>PKUK01000011.1 GCA_002869535.1 Arcobacter sp. | reverse complement strand
TGCAAGCTTTTATAGAGATTATGGATAAAATAGCTCAAATTGATACGATAGTCAATAGAAATGAAGATTTCATGAGTATCATCGCTACACTACGAAGTGTAACTCAAGAATTGTTAGGATTTAGGTGCGAAAGCTGAGTTACCTAACTCATTTCAATTGCCCATATATACTTTTGCAATACATTCAAAGTATATTACAAAAGTATATACTTTCAAAGTCATTTTCCTAAATTAAATCATTGGAAGCCCCCCCTACCCTCATGAAATAGGTAATCTGGGGGGCTAATTTTCCTTTAACTCACTATTTGGAAAGCTTTTGAAAGACATCCGCAACAGGCATAATCTGTCCCATAATGGTAGGTTTCCCATAACGAACATTGTCGAGATTCTCTGATACAGAAAACAACTTGATGTTAAGATCATTGAAAGCTTTCAAATCATTGGTCTCGAAGTAGGTAATCCAGTCAGCGTCATCAATCCCAGTGGAATGGTAGAGCTTACGGTTGATATTAACCAAGAACGGTAGCGTTGGGATTGTGTGATCTTTCATTAACGCTAGTTTTTCATTTTCGGTCTTATTCCACCACACAGCGTTCTTTGTAATAGGAAGCACAAATGCGTACTTAGGCGGTTTTTCCGAGTATTTTGTGGATTTCAGTGCATCCAGAAGCGCTGGTGCCTTTTCCTTGGTTGCATGATTTAGACCTTTAGTGATACCATTGATAGCGAAGGTTATATCTGAGTATCGACCTATAGTCGTGGCTTTGAAACAATATAGGAATTTCTGCACGAGAGATGGATCATAACCATTCACACGGAAAAGGAAGTCTGATTCACTCTCTAAACCACGCGTAAGGTAGGCATCAACACGGACAGAGTCGCTGTGCTTTTTGACTAAAGCTTCTACTTCTTTAACTGCTTCGTCACGCTCAGCCTGGCTCAATTTATAGTAGTTCGAATTGATCTTGTAGGTATTGAACTGACCAAATACCCCTGCTTCACTAAGAGCCACAATCTTGTTGTGATCTATCTTCATATTATCTGCTGCCATAGCCCCTGTTATAAACACAGAAGCAACCAATAGCCCTGCAACCAATTTGGCTGTACTAAATAATCTCATCTTTATTCCTTTTAGTAATTTTAATATAAATAGTTATTTTTCGTGTAATTATAAAGTTTTACCACATTGTAACATCTTCCAAAAAATATTTCGTTGGAAATCATCGGGTAAAATCTTAAAATATTTTAGGTTTAATTTTAAACCAACTTTGTACTGCCTCAAAACAATTTCATTTATCCTCCTCACTCTGTATTTTTTTCTGTGTGTCCAATTTTATCAAATTGACACAGAATTATTTACAGTCCCGAATGTCTATTTTTTAGATTCCTTGCTTTTTAAGCAATTCTTTATAAAAAAGCTTTTTCACATTATTTAATCTAGCCATCTGTTCATATCTGACTAAATTATAGGTTAGATTCATAAGTCCTATTGTGGATTTTATCCTTTCAATCCCTATAGATGTAAGATTGAGTGCATTATTCATTTGAGAAGTAAGAATTCCAAATACATGCTCGACCCTCACTCTTGTTTTAGAGTATTTGTAATTTTCTTTATGTTCACCATTAGATAATAGCCTATAGTGCCCCCATTTGTAAAGACCAATTCTAAATCTTTTTTTATTCCAACCATCTATGCTACTTCCAGTAACGCTTTTTTAGCATCATAGCATCTATTGTTTGCGCTTTGATAGTACACTTCATCTGGTGTTTGATAATCCAGTGTTGAATGTAATCTTTCACTATTGTATATTTTGATATATTCATCTATCCCGGCTCTTGCCTCCTTGATATCTGATCTGTCAACACTTTATAGGACATAGAACAATATCTGTCTAAGCACTCATTTCGTTTAGTAACAGCTGATTTTCAAAATCAACCAGTGACATGTAGCCGTTGTTTGAGTGCAACCTCTGTCTATTGTAAAACACTTCGATATATTCGAATATCGCTTGGTTGGCCTGACTCCTTGTTTCAAATTTATGATGGTGTGTGAGTTCAGTTTTCAAAGAGTGAAAGAAACTCTCAGCCACCGCATTGTCATAGCAATTTCCTCTGCGGCTCATGCTCTGCACAATGCCATGTTCTTTGAGCAGTGCTTTATGAGAATCGGAAGCATATTGACTTCCTCTATCGGTATGCCAGACCAGGCCATGACCCGGATTACGTTTTTTTAGGGCCATAAACAAGGCATCATTGACAAGTGTCGTTGTCATGTGTGCATCCATTGACCAACCGATGACCCATGGTGAATAGAGATCGATGACCGTCGCCAAGTATAACCATCCTTCAGTCGTCGGTACATAGGTGATATCACCGACATAGACTTGATCGGGCTGTGACGCATAAAAATCTTGACACAATCGATTCGGTGCGATGGCATAGTTGTGATTCGAATCAATCGTCAGTACCCTAAAGCGGCGTTTGTTGCGTGTATTAAGCCCAAACTTCTTCATGATCCTACTTTTGATATGTCTACGCGATGTTATCAATCCGTATAACCGCTCCAGCTGCTTTTTGATGCGGCGTGTCCCATATGTCTGGCGTGAACCGATAAAAGTATCGTGGATCAGCTGATTTAACACTTCATCATCTTGCCGTTCAACCCGCAGCCAATAATAGCAGCTTCGCGAAACGCCCAACAGTCGGCACATCAAGGCAATGTTGAATTCATTGCGATGCTCTTTTATCCAGGCGTACTTTATTGAGCTTCTCTTGCGAAGCCCTAAAGGAGGCTACGCACTACGCCGTCGCCTTTTTTAATATTTCCCGTTCTTGTTTTACCCTGTCAAGCCCTTTGCGAAGACGACGGTTCTCCTCTTCGAGGCTCTCTTTCGATAATTTTCCTTGATGACTTTGCGTAGAAACACCTTCGATGTTATGCTTTTTACGATATTCACGGAGCCATGCATATAGCGTTTTATTGCTCATCCCTGGCTCCTCAGCAATCTTCATGGCTGATTTTTCACTGTTCAACGCCAACTGTATCGTTGAATCTTTAAACTCTTGTGTATATTTCTGACCTCTGCGAGACATCTGATCTCCCTCTTTTTATTAATAGAAATTCTATCATTTCTGTGTCCTAATAAGTGTAGCCAGATCACTTTTCGTCAATCGTGCCTCAAAGGATTGGTACTTCACCAAAGAGTTTAAAGGCGGTGTTGTTGACTTTTTATTTGAACACGCCAATCCTATACGAAGAGCCAATAGCCTTAAAAGAGAAGAGGGTAAACTCCTTTTTGGAAAAGCACTTCAAGACAAAATCTTCCAAACTTTCACCATCACAAGAACACTTAACTTTGAAGTTTTTACCGACTGGATGCCCAATGATAACTGTTTTGTAAGCGTTGATGAAAATTACAAAGATAAGTACGGCATTCCTGTTGCCAATATCCGTATCGGGGCCCATCCTCAAGATGTCAAAGTGAGAGAGTTTTTAGCACAAAAAGCCCTGCAAGTGCCGGAAAGAATGGGAGCAAAAAATATCGCCTATAATATCTCGCCCCTGCCTTCGCAAAACCTTCAAGCAGGAGAATGCCGTTTTGGAAATGACCCTAAAAAACATGTGCTAAATCGCTATTGCAAAAGTTACGACCACCCCAATCTCTTTGTCACCGATGGTAGTTTTATGCCTACAGGAGGCAGTGTCCCTTACACATGGACGATTTACGCCAATGCTTTACGGGTAGCGCACTACATTCGAGACAATGTTAGAATTTAAAATTGACATACTCCCTACCGCTAAAACAGAGGGGTGCTAGTACCCCACCACCCATTAATCTAAAGAGGGTTTAATTCCCCGACCCTTGGGTCGAAAAAGATGTGTTATAATCAGTTTATGAGCGATGAACATATATATAAGAGCCACAACAAG
>PKUK01000012.1 GCA_002869535.1 Arcobacter sp. | reverse complement strand
CTTGTTGTGGCTCTTATATATATGTTCATCGCTCATAAACTGATTATAACACATCTTTTTCGACCCAAGGGTCGGGGAATTAAACCCTCTTTAGATTAAGTCTAATCACTAAATTTATAGCCTCTTAGGTGCTTCTTGACTTTAAAAAAATTAGTTTTTTAGTGGTTGAGGAAGTTTGAGTTGGAGTATGGAATTATTTGGGTTATTTTATCTTGTTGTTCATGGTCGAGTTTTAAATAGGTTAAATCTTTACTATAATAATGCTCTTTATCACTTCCAAATAGGAGAGAAAAAATATAAATAGCATGAGAAGTAACTTCAATGCTTATACTTTTATTTTAGGAATTTGTATCAAATCGTTTTCGATCAATCCCCTTTCTATATCTTTATGACACGCCTTACAATTTGCCCTGCTTTTTATCTCCTTGCTAGCAAATACCCTATCTTCTATCTCTTTATGCTTATGTTTCCAAAAAAGGGTTTTTGTTATTGCTAGTGTACTATTAGTATCTTTTAAACTTTTCAATATCTTGAGTGCCGCTTGATGTGTTGAGTTTTGAGCACTATTTTGCCTTAAAAATGCCAAAATAGAAAGGTTGGTCACGGCATCGATAGACGCATCATCTCCAAAATGATTTTCTAAGTCACCCATCATCAGTGTCCACGACTCCTTAGGAAGCAAAAAAGGTGGGTAGGTTATATGACAACTCCCACATTCATTGTTAAAATCCTTATGCAAAAGTGCATAGTTTTGTTTTACATTAGCATTGGCTATGAAAATATTGTCTTTGGTAAAAATCAGATAGTACAGGCTAAAAAGGGAAGCCACTA
Source organism: Arcobacter sp. (assembly GCA_002869535.1). GTDB lineage: Bacteria > Campylobacterota > Campylobacteria > Campylobacterales > Arcobacteraceae > Arcobacter. Next base: position 10,298 of record PKUK01000012.1, on the reverse strand, counting down.
TCCAAATAATCCCAAAGATTTTTTGCGCTATATTGGTTTTAACATCTACTTTATCTGCTAACTTTTTATACCCGCTCACCATAGAATCAATAGCATCACTTTTCTTGATAAACCTATTGATAAGAACTCCCGCTATATGAACACCCACTATCGCTAAAAAAAGATTGGAAAAAAATTCATGAATATCTTTAAAAATCTCCATTTCTTTAAAATAGGACGAATGTAAAAAAGATAAAACTCCATGATTTTCTTCAATCCCATACGTTAACACGCCCGTGAGTATAGCCAAAAAAGCCACTACGAGCATAGCAACCATTGCCCAACTTGATGCAGGATTATGTCCTGCATATTCTTTTGTTTTTGAAAATGGTGATAAAAGGTACTCTTTTAAATCTAAGAGGTTAAAGTTAAAATCTTTAAATTTTGAGTGTTGCGGTCCTATAAAACCCCAAACACCTCTAAACAAAAACACGACTCCAAGTGCTAGGCCAAAGGCAACATGATAACTAAGAAGTTCATCAAAATCACCTAAGATATAAGCTGCTGCAAAAAAGAGTATCAATAGTACATGTGATACACGATTTGCAAGTGGCCAGATATAACTTTTAGTCATCTATTTTTCCATAGTTTGGCACATACGTACCATGAAAATCCCCAAGTAACGCATTGCTATGGCAGGCAAGACAGTTGCTGATAGAGCCAACTTCTTTTTGAGCAATCATAGCAGCACTAACTCTTCTATGCTTACTCTCAAAGTAGGGAACTTCGCTTATCTTCAGGGGAGTGTCAAATAGCTTTATAGAGTTTGTCATCTTTTTACTTCTCTTATAATTCATGGCATTATCGCTAGAATTATTCAGCATATATTATGAGTCTTTGTGAATGTATTTTAGTTATTAATACCTTATCACCAGAATTTTTCACCATATATGAGAGCAATGTTTGCGTATCTTTGCTGTCTAAACTTGCGTCCGTACCAAAATGATTGTCAAGTTTTGCCATCATCTTCACCCAAAATCGCTTTGGTAAAAGACCGGGTGAAAAAGCAAAATGACAACTGCCACACTCTTTTAAATATAATGTATTATCAACAGGCTTCACAACCTCACCAAAAACTAGAGTCGCCATAAGCATTGAAAATGGTACTATTTTTTTCATCGCGTCCTCTTTTACTTTGAGTTAATGTAATAAAGAACATCACCTTGCTCAAGCGCAGTTCCTTCTCGTACATATACATCATTGAAATTTCTTCTTAACCATTTTTTGACATCTTTTATGACTGTGAGTGTCGCAGAGTTTACAGATGGCGCCAATGGCTCTATTATTTTGTTAGTGTATATATGTTTTCCTTTCAATCTTAAGTTTACCATATGGCAACTTGTGCAGGAAATCTTTTCACCTCTTTTGCCACCATGTGAGCTTGTAAAAATTTTTTCGCCACGAACTATGTCAAAATCCACAAAACTACTATCTGCTTTTTTTGCTTCCATCTTTAGACCATCAATATAGGCTTGCATGGGAGCATTAAAAGAACCCGCAAAAATTGATAAGGGCAAGATTGCCAACATAATTATTTTCATCATTTTTCTATCCTCGTTTTTGATAAATTAAGCCTCCCCGACGCAAGGGCACGAGGTATCCTCAGGCTAGGTCGAAGTCCAATTTTCCTTGATGTATTTTTTCGTACTCACGACCTTGATTCTTTACATATTTTATTATCATCTCTTCATTAGCGTATTGACCAACTATATTTGCATAGTACCCACTACTCCATAGTGAGCCTCCTCATAAGATCTTTTTTACTTCTTTGTGTGTTTTAAAGATCTCTCTTGCTGTTATACTTTTTATTATTGTTACTATTCGGTTTACTGCTAGTGTTGGCGCACTTTGAACTAAAAAATGCACATGATCTTCATCATTCCCTATTTCTACGAATCCTATTTCGTATCTTTGGCTTATTTCTAAGCAAGTTTCTTTCAATGTTACATCTATCTCTTTGTTGAAAACTTTTCTTCAATATTTCGCTGGAAATACCAAGCGATATAACAACAATGTTTTATTATGGCTTTTATGTATATGCTCGCTCTTCATACTTTATTTTAGCATTTTTTGCGACCCAAGGGTCGGGGAATTAGACCCTCGATTGATTAAAGTTTATCCCACAGCAGTGGATTTATCAAAAGCAACGCCAAAAAAGTTGACTCGTTTATTTCGACATATTCAAGGTAACAACTTTAACGATGAAAAGGCTAAGTATTTAATAGAGCTTGCCAAATCTTCCATCTATGGTGGTCGTGCTAATGATACAAGAGCTTTAATGATTCAAACTAATATTAAGATATTAGAGCTTTTAAGTCAAGAAAAACTTGAAATTGAAGCTAAGATAAATGCTTTAATTAAATCTGGAATATCCAAAGAGTTGGATGCTCCTATTGAAAACCTAAAATCTATCCCTGGTGTAGCTGATAAAACTATTGCTGCTATACTTGGAGAGTGTGGAGATTTAAGAAGATTCCTATCTGCTAAAGCTTTGATTGGCTGTTTAGGTCTTTATCCTACTCAGTATCAATCAGGAAACTCTTTATCCGTTGGCAGGCTTGCGAAGCGAGGTATTCCAATAGCTAAGCATACTCTTTACATGGCTGCTGTATCTTCTGTGCTTCATAACGATGAACTTAGAAAAATATTTCGAGATAAAGTATCATCTGGCAAAAGTAAAAAAGAAGCGCTTATAATAATTTCTAAAAAGATTGCAACAATTATGTACTCAATTTTTAAATACAACACACCTTATAATTCAAAAAGAGTTCTAGTCTCTAAATGATATTGAAATGGTTAGTTTTAACACTTGTGAAAACAATGAGTTTTTAAGGAACACGACCAAACAATATAAGCTTTTTACTTAGTGCTTATACCTTAGTATTTGATCATCTGAGTATTTGTAAGTTACAAATACTCAAATAATGAAACACATTTTTAATGTCTATAAAAAATAGCTACTCGTTTAAGCTATTCTTTATAGGATGGTTTTAAAATGTTGTAAGAAATCTATCTTTGGATGATTATGACTTGCTGACCCAGATCATAACAATCTCTACGGTCTCGTTTTTCTCTATCATATCTATCCCGTCTCGGTTGTATCTTCCTGTGTCATAACGGCTATCTTTGATGATGATAACTCGCTCTCTTTCTACCACTACAGGTTTGCGGTGGTGGCGAACTGGCTGCTGATGCACTGCTTGACCTCCGCCAAAAAGTACACCCATGTTTTGAACCATACTTGACAATAATAACAATGCCCCGGCACCAATGAGTGCACTCTTTTCTCGGTCTCCGATAGCGTGAGCATCCACAAGATATTAATGATCTGCTTCCTTGGAATGTGACACTTTCTGAGGAGCACCTACCCAAAAGCAAACTTTGCGCTTAATCTATATCAATCTACAGATGGCTCCTCCGTGAAAAGAGGGAGTTACTTAAGAGCACCTACCAAAACCCAATTTTTGGTCAAATCTATAGGTAACCCCTTGCCTAAATCATGCAGTTACTTAAGAGCTTGCATGGCTATAGCTTCTTAGCTGAAATTTGTTTGGAAAGCTTAGATGGGGTTTGCTTAGGCGTTACCAATTTTCCTAATCGAACCTAGTAGTTTTATTTCAACTTTTCTCTTTAACTGGACCAATCTTCCCAAGATACTCCAAATCAGCCTCGATAAACCTGGCCAACAAATCTGTTAAACCTATGTAAAAGGTACTTATCTCGCGCTTGCGCACCTCTTGCTGTAGATGCGGTATCAAAGGTGCCAGATGACGCTCTAAAAAATCGCGTTGTGCCATAATGTACGGGGTTTTATCAATCCCATCCTGGGATTGCTTCAATGCTAGGAATTGCATGAATTCCAGCTCGGCTGTAATCCGGTCTTCTAACTCATGAATCTCTTTTTTGACCTCCAAACCAAAATTTCCATAGAAGTCTTTGAGTTCCAGTAACAGGTCCGGTTTGCCACCTTTTTTTACATAATCCCCCTCATAAAGTGAGACACTACGCTTCGGAAAATTAGTTTCAAACGCAGTCAAATAAAGTGCTTCGAACTCCTCGTAATTCACCGTCATCTTGAGTTCTGGGGCAAGCGTCATCTCAAAGGCCTCCATAATCTCAGGCGCTGCCTTGTCTATTGCCACCCCAAGCTCCCTGACAAAACTCCCATCATTCCAGAATTCATACAATGTTGTATCTGGATATGTAAATCCGAGCGCCAACATTCCATACAAACTTGCGCGCCCTTCCTGTTGTTCACTAAATGAATCGTTCATCGTTCTTGCTCCTAATTATTCGCTTTTGCGTATTGATGCCGTGGAAATTGAGGTGAGGCCAACAACGACCCCACCCCGTAATCATCCACTAAGTCATTGGGGAAATCATCATTGAATCACTAAACTCACCAATCATGATGTCCATAAGCTCGGAATTTTTGCCGGCAATCTTCTTTGCACGCTCAGCCTTCAGCACCGCAAGCACGCCACCGACCTTAGACCCGAATAAACCTTGCAGTACACCTATTGGCATTTTCTGCGTCTCCATCATATTGCCGTTTTCATCTTGCATAGTCGGCCCCACGAAAGGTGGAATGTAGAGCACATTAGGCTCGGTTCCGAATTCCGGATGCAGTGGCATAGCCACTTTCCAAGTTTTGGCAAGCTTGTATACGGAACTATTGACATCATCAATGAAGCCAACATGCATTGCACGACCTACGCACTGTGCAACACAGGCTGGAGCGACCCCTTTTTCGATTCTAGGGAAGCAGCCAATGCATTTATTCGACTGATGGTCAGTTTCATTGAAGTAGATCTTGCCGTACGGACAGGCCTTGACGCACTCCTTCACACCCACACATTTTTCTAGATTGATAACCTTCAATCCATCCTCAGCACGCACATAAATGGAGTCAGTTGGACAAGCCTCCACACACGCTGGATTCGTGCAGTGATTACACATGCGTGGCAAATATGCGAATATATTGTTCGGGTATTCACCGACACCTTGATCCTCATCCCAGTTCGGCGCCCAGCGTGGTTCAGGGCTTGGCTTTACAGAACCTTTTTTGCCCTCAAACAGGCGAGCTGCAAAGTCGTACTTAAACGGTACGCCGTATTCATCCAAGGTTGGATAATGACCGTCCGTCTGAAGCATGCCGTTTTTGTATCCACCGCCCTTACTCTGCCAGTTTTTTGGATAGCCCAAGCCTGGGGTGGTTTCTACATTACGCCAGTACATGAAATCCTGACCTGGGGCTGTGGACCACAATTTCTTGCAGGCCACGGTACAAGTTTGACAGCCGATACATTTGTTGAGATCAACAATGAAAGTCAACTGACGCTTTGGGGTTGTTATCATCTTCTTAGACATGACTTATATCCTTCTCATTTTGGGTAGCTGCTGCTGTTAACCCAGCGGTAACAGAACCTGTATAGCGACGTATCTCGACGCGCGTATCGCGCTGAACACCACCCGGTCCGTAGTAATTAGCCCTGAACTTAAGGTGTGCATAGTTGCCGACTAGGGATGTCGGATTTATGCGTATAGGCAATGGGTTCTGTGTATTTTCCCCTCCGAATTTACCCATGTAGAGTTCAGGTTCGTGATGCATACTTACCATGCCTGCCTGCATCCCATTGCGAATCTTGCACCGCACCATCGTCTTGCCATGATCATTCCAGACCTCTATCCAGTCGTTGTCCTTAATTCCACGAGCCTTTGCGTCCACCGGTGAAATCTCGCACATAGGACCTCCTCGCTGCAGACGCAACGTCAAAATATTGTCCTTCCAATTGGATTGAACACTGTGACGATTGTGTGGCGTGCTGAAGCGTAATGGATACTGATCCGCATTAACAGGAGTCTTGTATACAGGAAATTCAACACCCAAATCGAAAAATGTCGGGTGATCTATGTAAAACTGTTCGCGTCCAGTCAGCGTCGGCCACGGCTTCTTCTTCTGGATGAAGTGTTGAAATGGCGTGTATGGAACACCTTCTTTCATAGGTGAACTCCAGTTGCTCTTGAAGCGCTGTGGTCCTTCCTTGCGAATCATCTCCAAGGTTATGCCATGTGTCTGAGGTGCATTGTCTAGAACGAACTGACAAGCCTGTTCATCAGTCGCCAACTTTCCACCATCAATCTGTTGGTCATAGAGCTTAGTGAGGTCTCGTTCTATATTGAACTTCTCATCAAAATACTTTGTATATCCTTTTTTCTTGGCAACTTCACCCATTTTCTTGGATAGCAGGGCAAAAATCTCCCAGTCCGTTTTTGATTCCCACAGAGGTGCTATAGCTGGCTCTGTCATGTGTATAAAGGTGTGCTCCTCGTTCATACTGAGGTCGGTCTTTTCATACCAATGTGCACTTGGCAATACCACATCTGAATATAGTGCCGTGCTATCCATACGGATATTCAAGTTCACCGTCAAATTCAGTTTTGGCCACAAGTTGCGTAATACATAATCAAGACCCTTGGCATTATTCAACCAATTGCTTCGATAGCAGATAAAGACCTTGGGGTCACGCCCATTCTCCGGGAAAAGTGGCATCTGTCCGCTTTTCAATGATTCACGGAGATATTTCGCGGTATCAATGTTTTCATTCTCCATCGCATCATAGACATTACCATGGTAGTAGGTCCAGATGGTAGTTTGACAGAAGCGATGCTTATTAGCACCGAGAGGGAAGGAGAGCTTACCAACGCCCGGCAAGGGAGTAGGCTTCCACTGACCAACATAGTGATTGACACCTGTTCCGTTGTAACCTTCGTTGCCGGTCATTGCACACAACAAGAGGAATGTGCGCATAGTAGTGTCACTCCAATACCAGTGGTTTGTACCAGCGCCCATGATGATCATTGATGGCTTGTTCATGGCAAAATCACGCGCCATTTGTATGATAACGCTAGGCGCCACACCAGTGATCTTCGAAACTTTTTCCGGAGTGTACTCATTTAGCTTGGGCTTGTAAGCCTCAAATACCGGCTGAACTTTAATCTTCTCACCATCTGCAAGCTTAACCTTGAATGTACCTTCAAGGGCAGGATCTAGATCACCCAGCTCAAGATAGCCATCTGGGAAAGTAAGCGTATTTCGACCCATGAAAGGCGGTTGGATTTTGGCTTTCATCTCCGGCTCTTCACCCCAGCTACCTTTCATCAATACCGGCTTCTTAGTCTTGGTGTCCCAGGTATAGAACTTCTCCTTTGATCCACCTTTCACCATATCGGCCTCACGCAGATACATCTTGGTGTCAGTACGAATCAGGAACGGCAGATCTGTCTGTTCTTTCAGATGATGCTCTTCGTAGAGTTTTTCTTTGACAATAACATTTACCATGCCCAAAGCCAAGGCAGCATCAGTTCCCGGCTTTATTGGAACAAACACGTCTGCTTTGGTGGCAGTGGAATTGAAATCGGGGGAGATGACATACATCTTACTGCCATTCAATACTGCTTCTTGGAGAAAGTGTGCATCTGGAATACGGGTCTGAGCACTGTTAGCACCCCACATCAGGATTGTTCGGCCGTTATACCAATCAGCGGTTTCGCATGTATCTCCTTGAAAACCCTGAGTCTGTGTCTGACCGGTAGGATGGTCGGCGTACCAGTCAAAAAAGGTGTGCGTATGCCCCCCGATAAATGAGGCAAAACGATGCCCAGCTGCGAAAGAGACTGGGGAAACTGCCGGTACTGGAGTGTATACGCTGATGCAGTCGGAAGCGTCATTTTTAAGCGTATCGACAATTCCATTTGCGACATACTCAAGCGCCTCATCCCAAGAAACTCGACGCCACTTACCTTCGCCCCGTTCCCCTACACGGATTAGCGGATACTTGATGCGGTGGGAGCTATATATATAGTCAGTAGCACACTCGCCCTTATTACAACCACGCGGATTGTACTCAGGAACCCCGTTTAGCTTTGGCATATCCTTTGATTGCTCTTCACGCATCACCACACCATTCTTGGTGTAGACGAAATGCGGGCAAGAACCTGTACAGTTGACCAAGTGTGTTCCGCGGGTTTTTTTGTCCCAGGACCACTGCTCACGATGGAAATCTTCCCATCCCGTATATTCATGCTGGATCATTGGATCCTTGGTTTGCGCCAGCGTGCTCGTCACTATGGATCCACTTGCAAGCATCACAAGGGATACTTGACCCATAGTTTTCAAAAAATCACGACGCGTTGAATTTAACTTGTTCATTTTTCACAAACCTCCAAGTGTCTTATTTGATCTCTCAGTGTCACATTTGAGAGTAATAATGCTAAAGGTGCTCTAACACCTAAACTTAAAATTTTATTAATAATAAACTCCTCACTTTAAAATTAAATATAAAGTATAATTAAAACATCCCCATTTGTCAAGACCGGTTTTAAATCTTTTTTATTCCAACCTATAATGCTAAAAAGTGTTACTAAAAGTAGCATAGATGCGCTTTGTGTGAATTTTCATCCATTGGCATATCTCTATAGGATTTTTAGCCCCCATTAAAAGAGCAATAACGGATAAGTACATCATCACAGGTAGACCGTAAGACCTACTTTGTTTCCTTGCTTGTTCTGATATCTCTTCTTTGAATATACTAAGGAGTATATTGTGCATTTTTAACCTTTCTGAACATTTAGAAAGGTATAAGCAAAAAGTGTTCTTAGGGTTGGAACAGGCTAGATTTTGGTAATTCCATTTTTAGTATTTTTATCAAATACAATATCATCGTTAAGGTATCCAAGTAAAACAAAACATATTTTTTGGTGCGAAATGGCGATTGGTTTGTAAATGCCAAGAGGCAGATACAAGCAAACTGCATAGACGCAAGAGCGTATGAGTAAAGTCTTGTGTCTGCTATTTTACTGAATTTGATTTCTTGGAACAAACTCTAACACCGCTGCATTGATACAAAATCTCTGTCCTCCACCAGGAGCGTCATTAAATACATGCCCTAGGGGTAGTGTTCAAGATTCCGTGTCAGCATCGGATAATTCCTAAAATTGTATCACAAATCTAAAGCATCATCAAGCCGTCCATCGAAATGGATGGCAAGTTGAGATATTGTAAGACTCCAGTTTCGTATCGGCATAGTCCATTTCTTTTGAGCGTTTTGAATCCCCATATAAAGCAGTTTTAGCAGGCTCTCATCGTTTGGAAAAGCACCTTTGGTTTTGGTGAGCGTGCGGAATTGGCGATGTACTGATTCAATGATATTGGTGGTGTATATGACTCTGCGGATATCTTCAGGATATTTAAAATACACAGATAGATTGTCCCACTTATTTCTCCAAGATTGAAAGACGATAGGATATTTTTTACCCCATTTTTCTTCCAGCTTACTCAGTTCAAACTCCGCTTCTTCTTTAGTGAAAGCTTGGTAAACAGCTTTGAGCTCATGGGCAAATTGTTTTTGATAAGCGGAGCTCACATATTTGAGGCTGTTGCGTATCTGGTGTACGATACAGAGTTGCACTTCTGTATCAGGAAAAACTGAGTTTATAGCTTCAGGAAATCCCTTGAGTCCATCAACTGAAGCTATGAGGATATCTTTTACTCCACGGTTTTGCAAATCAGTTAAAACCTGCAACCAGAACTTAGCCCCTTCACTCTCATTCAAATAGAGTCCAAGTACCTCTTTCTTCCCATCAACTCTGACTCCAAGCACTGTATAAAAAGCTTTTGAGATGTAACGACCATCCTCTTTGACTTTGTAGTGAATAGCGTCAAGAAAAACAAAGGGATATACAGCCTCCAGAGGACGAGCTTTCCACTCTTGAAGCATTGGGATGATCTTGTCAGTTACTGCACTTATGGTAGCTTTAGAGAAGCCTACACAGTAGAAATCTTCAATGTGCTTAGCTATCTGAGAGTAACTATTGCCAAGTGCAAAAAGGGAAAGTATTTTATCTTCTATTTCGCCTGTCATACTTGTTTGGTTCTTCTTCACAATTTCAGGCTCAAAACTGCCATTGCGGTCTCGTGGAACATCAAGCTCAAAGGAGCCATGATCACTTTTCATAGTCTTTGAGTTGTAGCCATTTTTACGATTTCTTGAGAGGTCTTGTGCGAGGTAAGAATCTATCTCTGCTGCAAGAGCAGCTTCGGTGAGCTGTTTGATGAGGGAGCCTAAAGCTCCATCAGAACCGCCAATACTTTTACCAGCTTTTATATCACGAGCAAATTGCTCTACATCTATTTCTATTTTCATGTGTCATTCCTTGAGTAAATATAATTTTACCCGATTGACACGGAATTATGAACG
>PKUK01000004.1 GCA_002869535.1 Arcobacter sp. | reverse complement strand
TGAATTATCTGCAAACATTACTTATGTTGATTATGATGATACTGCTACTGCTAATGATTATGACAAACTATTTGCTAGTGTTACTTACGCATTTTAATAAAGGACTACAATGAAAAATACTAAAAAACTACTAATCTCACTTTCTGTTGTTACTGCAATTGCATTAACTGGTTGTGTTATGGAATCAAACACTGCAACAAAACAAGAAGTTGCTCAATCAAAAACTATATTAGAAGCATATTCAAATATTGCACTTGATAGTTATTCTACTGCACTAAATGATGCAAATGATTTAACTAAAGCAATTGAAAAATTTGCAGCTAATCCTACTGAAAGTACTTTAGAAAAAGCAAAAGACGCTTGGCGAGTTTCAAGAGAATCTTATGGACAAACAGAAGCATTTAGATTATCAAATGGTCCAATTGATGCAGAAGAAGGTTGGGTTTCTGAAACTTATGGAGCATTAGAAGGACAAATTAATGCTTGGCCATTAGATGAAAATATGATTGACTATACAATTGATGCAAATGGTGCTAAAACATCTGGAAATATCATTGATACAGTTGGAAAATTTAATCCAGGTGGAGAAGATCCAAAAGTTGTTGATGTAACTAAAATCACTCCTGAAGCAATCTCAGATTTAAATGAAAACGGTGGAGATGCCAATGTTGCTAGTGGATACCATGCAATTGAGTTTTTATTATGGGGGCAAGATCAGGATTATTCTAACTTCCTAAAAGATTCAATTACAAATGGACCTATGACTGCAGGTCAAAGACCATTAAGTGATTTTACAAGTGAAGTAAATGCTCCAAGAAGATTTGCTTATTTAAAAGCAGCAGCAGAAAAAATCGTAAATGATTTAGAAACTGTAACATTAGCTTGGCAAAAAGAGGTAAAAGGAACAGCAGGTCTTTATAATGCTGCACTATTAGGTAAATTATCAGGTGATAATGCATCAAAAAATATAGGAAAAGATGAAGCTCTTAAACAAATCATTTCTGGTCTTGGTGTATTTATAAAATCAGAACTTGCAAATGAAAGAATCGCAGTTGCTGTTTTAACACCATCAGAAGAAGATGAGCACTCTTGTTTCTCGGATAATACACATAGAGATATTGCAACAAACTATCAAGGGTTCAAAAATATTTTAACTTCAACTTATGATGGAAAAAAATATGGTCCTTCTTTATTAGACAAAGTTGATGCAACATCTAAAGCAAAAATAGAAAAACTTATGACTTCTATTGAAGAAAAAATTGCTTTAATAGATACAACTGCAAAAACAAAAGAACATTTTGATTATCAAATAAGACCAACAAGTCCTATGTCAAAAGTTATTGTCAAGCTTAAAAATGAGATGAGAAAACTTGGAGATATGATGGTTCCTGTTGCTGTTTCAAATGGAATAAATTTAACAACAGAGGATGTTACTGACGCAGATGAAACAAAACTTTAATTTCTTAATTTTAATTCTATTCTTTGCAATAAATCTATATTCATCACAAAAGATGAATAATGAAGAATATGATAAATTTATGTTAGGTAGAAGTTTCTTTACAATTCCTTGGGTTGAGGCACCTAGTGCCACAACTGCAAGGGATGGTCTTGGACCACTATTTAATGCAAATACCTGTATTGGCTGTCACCCTAATAATGCTAGAGGAACTCTATACAGCAAATCAAACCGTGCTTCAAAATCACTAATCCCAAAACTCTCTATTGACTCAAACAATACAAATTTACATCAAAGTATTTTAGAAAATCAAGGTTTAATCCCAGAACCAATCTATGGAGAACAAATTGCAATAAGTAGTATTAATGATGTTCCATATGAGGCAAAAGTTAATATTGATTTTGAAAAAATCAAACTCTATTTTGATGATGAAGAACACTTTATTTATAAACCAAAATATACTTTAACTAATCTAAACTATGGAAGCCTTCATAAAACTACAAATATCACATATAGACTTGCTCCAACACTTTATGGCATGGGCTTAATTGATGAAATAGATGAAAATTCTATACTTGAAAATGTAGATGAAAATGACTCAAATAATGATGGAATAAGTGGAAAAGCAAATTTTGTTTACTCTAAAATAACTCAAAAAAAAGAGTTAGGGAGATATACATATAAAGCTAGTGTTGCCTTTTTAAAAGAGCAAGTTGCAAATGCAGCATTTAACGATATGGGTTTATCAACTTCTTTAAACCAAGGTGAAAACTGTACAGAGTTTCAAATAGAGTGTAATGAAGCACCAAAGGCTAGAGATGAGATTGATATTACTGATTAAAGACTTGATGCTATTACATATTATTTAAAAAATCTTCCAAGCTATGAGCCTACAAAAAGTAAATCTTTTGATAAGGGAATTAAAATCTTTTCACAGACTGCTTGTACTTCTTGTCATGTACCTTCACTAAAAAGTAAAAAAGGCAAAAATATTTATACTTTCTCAGATCTTTTATTGCACGATATGGGAAAAGGTTTAAGTGATGGAAGAGTTGAGTTTCAAGCGCAAAGAAATGAATTTAGAACAGCACCATTGTGGGGATTTAAAACAGAAAAAAAAGAGTATAGACTTCTACATGATGGTAGAGCTAAAACTTTTGAAGAAGCAATTTTGTGGCATGGTGGAGAAGCTAACCGTGCAAAAGAGAATTATATAGCTTTAAATAAAAAAGATAAAAAACTTCTAATAGAGTTTTTAAAAGGATTATAATGAAAAAAATCATCTTACTAGTTAGCTTAAGTGTTATGACACTATTTGCAAAAGAGACTCTTTTAGATTCTATACTAAAAAATGTTTCAATTGTAAATGTAAATGACACAATTAAAAATGCTCAGATTTTACAAAAAAATTACAATGCAAAAAATTTCAAAAACTTCATTATCTCATGGAAAAAAGTTGAAGCATTTTATTTTGCAGGAGATATAGATGAAAACTATCTTGATACACCAAGATATATCGATGTTTTTCACAACTTAAAAGAGAATTTAAATGAACAGATGCAACGGGTTATAGACTCTAAAGATGAGCCTCAAATTGCACTTTTTAAACACTCATTTAAAACAGTAAATGCCTTAGAATATGTTTTATTCAATGATAACACAATCACAAAAAGAGAAAAAGAGTTAGCAAATGTAATTACAAATACTATTATCTCTAATTTAGAAGATATAAAAAGTGCTTACGAAGAGTATTTAAGTCGTGATAAAAAAGATGAGCAATGGGAAAATGGCTTAATCATGAATGCTCTTATTTCTAGTACTTATAAATTAAAAGAGTTGAGAATAAAAGTAGCTAAAAAAGAGCAAGAGTATATTTTAAGTGATAATACCTATTTTGCAATTGAGGCTATTTTGGAAGCAAACAAAGAGATAATTGGAAATCAAAGTTATTATAACTTTGCAAATATGGCTAAAAAAAGTGGTGCAAAAAAAGAGACTGTGCAAGCACAAACTTTATTAAATAATGCAATTGAATCTTTAAAAAACAACCCAAAAGATTTATATAAAGCTGTAAATAAGCTTCATGTTTCTTATTTCTTATCTTTAATTGAGCAATTAAGTATCACAGCAAAAATATTAGACGCTGACGGAGATTAATTTGAACGATTTAATGGTATTTGAATATTTTATAAATCCAAACAAAAGAGTCTTTTGTATTTATATTATTTCATCTATATTTTTAGCATTTTTATATTTTTTATATACTAAAAAAAGTCATAGGGTTATATTTTCTTCAAAGCTCTGGTTACACCCTAGTGCAAAGCTTGATTACTCTTACTTTTTTTTAGGATATATGATAAATGCATTTTTACTAATACCATTAATAATTAGTGCAAAAACTATAGCTTATAGCATCACTAAGTTTTTGTATTTACATTTTGGAATGATTGAAAATAGTATATTTTCATATAAAGAAATTTTGTTTTTATATACTTTATCACTTTTTATTTTTAGTGATTTTACAAGATATATTTTACATAGAATTTTACATGAAGTACCTTTTTTATGGGAGTTTCATAAGGTTCACCACAGTGCAAAAGTTTTAAATCCACTCACTTTTTATAGGGTTCACCCAGTTGAAAACATACTATTTGGTCTAAGATATAGTCTAAGTATTGGTTTTATTACGGGAATATTTTTGTACTTTTTTGGTGCAATGATTGATATATATATGGTCTTTGGTGCAAATATTTTTATAGTAGTTTTTTCTATATTTGGATCAAACCTGAGACATAGCAATATTCCATTTTCATATGGAAAGTATCTAGAAAAAATATTTATTTCACCAAAACAGCATCAAATACATCATAGCAAAAAACATTTCGATAAAAACTATGGTGGTTACTTAGCAGTATGGGATTATCTTTTTGGAAGTTTAAAACTTTCAAAGGATGTAAAAGTTTTAAAGTTTGGACTAAGAGAGGAACAAATGAAAGAGTATAAGACTATTTTATCTCTTTTAATTTTTCCTTTCAAAAAAATATTTAATAGGAGACAATATGACAAAAATAATTATGATAGCTAGTTTACTTTTTGTAAACATCTATGCAAACCAGTTAACACAAGAACAGATTCTAGGGAAAACTCTATTTTTTGATAAAAACTTATCTCAAAATAGAACACAGGCCTGTGCAACTTGCCACAATCCTGATAGTGGATTTATCGATGATAGAGATAATGGCGTAGCAAAAATGGCCTCTATGGGAGATAATGGTACTTCCATTGGAGATAGAAGTGCACCAACTGCATCTTATGCAAAGTTTTCGCCTCTATTTCATTATGACAAAAAAGAAAAAGCCTATGTGGGTGGACAGTTTTGGGATGGAAGAGCTAGTACACTAGAAGACCAAGCAGGAGGACCTCCTTTAAACCCAGATGAAATGGGAATGATGGGAAAAAAAGAAGTTGTAAATAGATTATTAGAAAACCTATATTATGTAAGCAGTTTCAAAAAACTATATGGAAATGAGATATTTAATAATCCTGAAAAAGCCTTTGAAGCCCTGACAAAATCTATTGCAAGTTTTGAAAGAAGTGATGAAGTATCACCTTTTGATTCTAAATACGATAGATTTTTAAGAGATGAATATGACTTAACAGCATTAGAAGACTTAGGTAAAGCACTATTTTTCTCAAACAATAATAACTCTTGTTCATCTTGTCACGTTTTAAAAGGTGAAGATAAAGAGGGTGAGACATTTACAAATTACCAATATCATAATATAGGAACACCTGTAAATAAAGATTTACGAACAAAAAATGGTGCAAAGAGACTTGATGATGGTCTATTAGCAAATCCTGCTGTTACAGATAAAACACAAAGAGGAAAATATAAAGTTCCAACACTTAGAAATGTAGCAGTCACAGGTCCATATATGCATAATGGTGTTTTTAGTGATTTAAAAACTGTTGTTGAGTTTTATGATAAATATAATAACACGCAACGTTCAATAAACCCAGAAACTGGTAAAAAATGGGCAGAACCTGAGATTGAAGATACAATTTCAAAAGAAGAGTTAAAAGCCAAAAAATTAACAGATAGAAAAGTTGAAGCACTTGTGGCTTTTATGAAACTTCTTACTGATAAAAAGTATGAACATTTAATTAAAGAGTAATCTTTTTAGGGAAGCTTTGTGAACTCTTCATAAAGCTCATCCCAAACTTCATTTTCAAGTTCTAGTATGATATTTATAGGTTTATTTCCCTCATAAGATTTACTATTACAAAGTCCAAGATAAATAAAAGGCTGAACCTTTTTATCTTCATGGGAAATCTTTCTTACAAATAGATGCAGTCTTGTTTTGTATTTGATATTTTCACAGAGTCTTAATCCATCACTTTTATCACTACTCATATTTGGTTTACTAACATAGGTAATTAAGTTTTTATCTAAGAAATTGTTTTTATATTTTGATGACTTAGATATCTTGTCTTTTTGTAGGGTTATAAATAAGAAAAAATCATCCCTATGCTTTAGAAAACCACTTCCCCTAAAGGAAGTATGTATTTTATCAAGATTGCATACTAAGGCGATATTTAGCATATTGTAGTTTTCATAAAGTTTTAAAAATGGTAAGCCATAATCTTCTTCTTTAAAAGTTTGTTTATAAGTTATGATTCCATAATTTAAACTATGTTCCATAAAAATTTTTGCTTCATCTTTTTCCAATACTTTTTCAAACTCTTTTGTAATAAATAGTTTGTTTTCTTTTAAATCCACAAGTTTTAGATATCTTTGCACTTGTAACTTATCAAAGAACTCTTGATTTAGGTAACGAAAAGAGTGCTTTATAGTATCTTTACAGACAAAATCTAACTCTTTATTTAGTAAATCAAAAATCTGTTTTTGCGTACAAGAACTATGAGTCAATAAATATTTTAATATAACAAACTCATAAACTCTTTTTATAGGTAATAAAAACTCACAAAATCTTATTGCTTTTATAAAGTTTTCATCTTGGCATAAAGTTTTAATTTAACTTCTATCTTCAACTTTTTGTAAAAACTCAATATATGATTTTGACTCAGAGATAAAATCAAGAGGACTAATGTGCTCACTAAAAGCAATATAATCTTCTAGCATAGGAATTTTATTTGAAAGTAAAGATTTAAATTCATAGTATTTTTGTTTTAAATACCTCATCGAATGAAAATTCTCTTTTTCTATTTGTTCTAATACTCTTTTTTTAGATATCTCATCCATGCTAATAAAAGCATGAGCAATATTTGCAAAATTATTTGAAAGTGCAATTTTCAAACTCTCTTTATCTATAATCTTATCACCCAATAATCCAAAGGCCACCATATAAGCTCTGTTATGATTACCAATAAAATCTAAAATAGTGACAAACTCTTTGTTTTTATGTTTTCTCAACCCCCTACCCAATTGTTGCACAAAAACTATTGAAGAGTTTGTTGGTCTTAAAAAAAGTACACTATTAATTGAAGGAATATCAATTCCTTCATTAAAAATATCAACACTACAAATCACTTCCAAATCATGATTATCATCTTCTAGGTTTTTAATATACTCTTCTCTTTTTTCTATGGAGTCACCACTTGTTAAAGCAAGAGATTTTATACCTTTCTTACTAAACTCTTTTGCCATAAAGTTTGCATGTTCTTTTGAAGCACAAAAGGCTAAGGCTTTTCTTTTTTTACCATCAAAGGAATAAAAATCCATCTTTTCAATAATATAATCAACCCTTTTATTAACCATCAAAGCTTTGGATAGCTGTGATATATTTAAAATATCAATATTTTCATAATCAATTGATTCAATATCGCATATTCCATAATAATGAAAAGGTGAGATTAAACTATGCTCCAAGGCATCATTAAGTCTTATATCGCAAGCAATATTTTCATCAAATACTTCATAAATATTCCCTTCATCACTTCTATTTGGAGTGGCAGTAAGTCCTAGTAAAAATTTAGCTTTAAAATAATCACAAACTTTTTCATAACTAGGACTTGTAATATGGTGAGCTTCATCCACTATTATATAATCAAACTCCTCTTTTAAAAAGTTTTCATAATTTGAACTTATAGTTTGAATAGTAGTAAATAGATACTCTTTATCAATCTCTTTTTTATTTCCTGTATATAAACCCATAGTTTTATTTAAAATAATCTTCTCAAAACTATTTTTTGCTTTTATTAAGATATTTTCCCTATGAACTATAAACAGAATTCTTTTAGGCTCAAAGGCTTTCACATCAAAGGCTGCAAGATATGTTTTTCCTGTACCTGTTGCTGCAAGAACTAAGGCTTTAGTCTGTTTTTTATCTCTTAGATGTTGCAAGTTATTTAAAGCTTCTCCTTGCATACTATTTAGGGTAAAACTACTTTTATATGAAAACTCTTCTATTTTGTTTTTATGATAAAAGTTTTCATACTCATTTAGAAATCCACTATCAACTTCAAAACTTTGTTTAAATAAAATATCAAATTCCCTTAATATCTCATTTGCAAAAATATCATCTTTTTTTGAGACTGTTTTTATATTCCATTCCACACTGCTTTTAAAAGCACTTGCAGTTATATTTGAAGAACCAAGAAGTATCTTATAATCATCTTCAAACTCAAAGATATATGCTTTTGTATGAAAGCCTTTTTGGAAGTGATTTGTATCATAAATTTTTAGCTCAATATTTTCATATTCAAGTAGTTTTTCTAAGGCTTTTGGTTGGGTGAAGTTTAAATATGTAGATGTAAGTATTTTACCCTTTATTCCATTCTCTTGGCAAAATTCTAGACTATCAAGTAAAAGTTGAACTCCTGAGAAGTTTATAAAAGCTACAGAAAAATAGTAGCTTTTACATTCTCTTAAAAGTTTTGTTAAATGGGTATAAAAATTACTATTGGACCCATTTGTAATAAGAGAGTTCACTTTATTTTAGTTTTTCTTTTAAGATGATTTTACCCGTTTCAACACCTGGTTGGTCATAGGTATTTATCTGTACAAATTTTCCTACAATAGAAGTTAATAACTCATACGAAAACATTAGTTTACCTATGTTGTATTCATCTTGAGCTTGGATAGTTATCACATCACATGGTATATCATCTAAGCCCTCTATTGCTTCAATAGTCGCATCTGCCTGTTTATTTATCAAATCTTTAAATTTAATATCATTTAAATAATCCAACTCTTCTAAACCTTCTAGGGATAAATCAGGAATGGTCATCTCATCTTGGAAGTCTTCTATTTTTATAAAGGTAACCGTCTTATCTCTTTTACCCTCAACTATTAGTTGTAAAAAAGAGTGTTGGTAAATTGGTCCTACCAAGCCAATAGGAGTAAGGGCTTGCTTTGTGCCATTTATGTTTATTTTACCAAGACTCTCTCCCCAAAGTTGAACATACCACTTATTAAAACCTTCAAGTAAAAGTGAATATGAAAATACAACATTTATATTAAATCTATTTTTGTTTTCAACTAAAAATCTAGCCTTTTCCATAAGTAAAGCATAATATTCATCTTGTGAGAAAAAGCTATTACTTACCTCTTTACAACCTCTTAATAACTCATCTATATCCAAACCCATAATAGCTAGTGGCACTAATCCAACTGCAGAAAATACAGAAAATCTACCACCAACATCTTTAGGTATGTCAAAAGTTTTTATATCTCTTACTTTTGCAAAACTATTTAGTTTACTATCATTTTCTGTTATGCATATGGTGTTTGATGAATCAATAGTTGTGATAGTGTGTAAATATTTTAGGATACTAACCGTCTCAACTGTAGTTCCTGATTTACTTATGATTATAAATAGTGCATCATTTAGATTTATTTTACTAATTCTTCTTTGTAAGTCTAAAGGGTCAGTAGATTCTAAGAAGTGAAGTTTTTTTTCATTTTCTTTGTGTTGTAAGAACTTATGAATAGCAAAAGTTCCTAAAGAACTTCCACCAATACCAACTACTACTATATCTTTTTGAGTTACAGTTTTAGCAAACTCTTTTATCTCACTTGTATCTTGATAAGGAAGGTTATAATAACCTATGTAGCTTTTCTCTTTTTTTATTCTTTCAAATATCTCTTGATTTGATTTGATTTGATAAAAATTCTTATTATATTTCATTTGCTTTTACTTTATTATAAAAGTGGTTTGTAGCTTCAACAAACCCATCTATGCTTCCACAATCAAACCTTTTACCCTTAAATTTATATCCTATTACCATATTCTCTTTTGCTTGTATCATAAGTGAATCAGTGATTTGAAGCTCACCATTTTTACCTGGCTTTGTGTTTTTTATTATCTCATAAATATCAGGTGTTAAAATGTATCTTCCAATAATTGCAAGATTTGAGGGAGCATCTTTTGGGTCTGGTTTTTCAACCATATTACTTATCATATAAATACCCTCTTCTATCTCTTTACCTTCTATTACTCCATACTTATATGTTTCATCTTTAGGTACTTCTTCAATAGCTACGATTGAACACTTATACTTTTCATATAGCTCTACCATTTGAGATAAAACTCCACTTCCTTCATGGTCACACAAATCATCTGCAAGTATCACAGCAAAGGGCTCATCTCCTATTAGAGTTTCACCGCCAGTTAAAATAGCATGGCCTAAACCTTTCATCTCCACTTGTCTAGTATAAGAAAAAGTACATTTTTCTATTACACTTCTAATTTCAGTTAAATAGTGCTCTTTACTTGTACCTTTTATTTGATGTTCTAGTTCATAAGATATATCAAAATGGTCCTCAATAGCTCTTTTCCCTCGTCCTGTTACTATAGCCATGGTACTCATTCCAGCAGCAATTGCCTCTTCTACACCATATTGAATAAGTGGTTTAGTTAAAATTGGTAACATCTCTTTAGGTGTTGCTTTTGTAGCAGGTAAAAATCTTGTCCCGTAACCTGCTGCGGGGAAAAGACACTTTTTTATAAGTTTTTGTTTCATTGATTATCTCGTTTTATAAATTTAAGAGATTGTAACAAAAAAGCATTAAAATCTTAATTTATTTTTTTCATCAACAATCTCTTCTAATCTATCATTTGCAGGAGTAGGTTCTATTGATAAACTTGATATCTCATCTCTTAACTCTTTTGTCATATCTATTTTTATACTTTCAAGATTAGGGCTAAGTTGAGCGCAATTTCTTGCTCCAATAATTGATGAACTAACAGCTTCATTACTTGCTGCCCAACTTATTGCCAATGCAGATGGCTCATAATCATTTTCTTTTGCAAATTTACAAAATTTTCTTGCAGTATCATAATAAGTTTCACTAGAGTATCTCTGATTATAATATTTTTTGTCATATAATCTTGCACTACTATTTTTATCAATCTCTTCATACTTTCCAGTTAATAAGCCTGAACCAATAGGACTATATGTCATAACACCTAGTTGTTGGTCTTGGGCTAAAGGGAAAATTTCTACTTCGGCTTGCCTTTTTATAAGGCTATACATTGGCTGAATACAATCAATTTTGTTAAGTAAGTTACTTTTAGAGATATGAATACTTTTCATTATTTGCCATGCAGCCCAATTACTAACTCCGCTATATAAAATTTTCCCTTGTTTTATTGCTTCATCTAAAAACCTCATACTATCTTCAATGGAAGTATACGAGTCAAAATAGTGTAAAAAATATATATCTATATAGTCTGTGTTTAATCTCTTTAGACTCTTTTCAAGTTCAAGCATTAGATGTTTTCTTGAAGTTCCTAAACTATTTATTTCATCTGTAACTCTACTTCCAGCTTTTGTTGTTATTATAACTTCATCTCGACAACTGCTAATGCACTCTCCTAATATTATCTCAGACTCTCCATTGGCATACTTATTTGCACAATCAAAAAGATTGATTCCACTATCTTTACAAATATTAAACATCTTTATTGATTCTTTTTTATCTGCTTCAGCTCCAAAAGTCATTGTCCCTAAACTTATATTAGAGACTTTTAACCCTGTTGTTCCAAGTTGATTGTACTTCATTTTTAATCCTTTATTTATGAAATATTAATCATATTATATTACAAAGAAATTACAACTTGTATATACAAGTTGTAATTTCCCTGTAACTTTTCAGACCTATACTTTCACTACAAAACTTGAGAAAGGATAGTGAAGATGTCAAAAATATTTGATTATGAATTAGTTTATAACTATTTATTAAATTTGATAAATAACGAACTAGAAGAACATAATAAAATACCTTCTGAAAACACTTTATGTGAAAAATTTTCTCTATCTAGATTAACTGTAAGACAAGGGATTAATAAACTTAAAAATGAAGGCTACTTATATTCAAAAAGAGGTAGTGGAAACTTTGTAAATCCTAAAAAAATAACTTACACAATCTCTTCAAATACAACCTTTACAAATGAGATATTAAAACTAAAAAAAGTTCCCTCTATCAAACTTTTAGAAATGAAAACAATTAAAGCAGATGAAGAAGTTGCAAAAAAATTAAACATTAGAGAAGCAGAAGAAGTTTTATATATAAAAAATATGAGATTCGTTGATGATGTACCATTTTTATTTGCAGAATATTATATGAATAAATCACTATTAAAAGATATAGAAAGCATTATTCCTACAACAAAGTCAATTTCAAAACTATATAAAGATATTTATAAACTAAATCCTCAAAGAGAGAGTTCAGATATTGATATAACTTCTACAAACTATATATCAAAACAGATTTTTAATGTACAAAATGATTTACCGATAATTAAAATTTCTACAAAAACTACTGATAAAAAAACAAATCAAACTATTGATTATTGTTACTCTTATTTTAGAAGTGACATGGCAAAAATTGTAGTTGATTATAAGGACAAATTAAATGATTAAAATGAAGAACCTAACCTTAGGTTATAAAAAAGAGAAAATATTAGACAAGTTAAACCTAAAAATAAAAGAGGGTGAATTTGTTGGGATTATAGGACCTAGTGGAGCAGGAAAGTCAACTCTTCTTATGTCTGTTGTTGGTGGTATAAAAGTATTTAATGGTGAGTTTGAAGTATTAAACTATAACATGGACAATATCAAGAAAAAAGATTTGGTGAAATTAAGAGAACAAATAGGAATCATCTTTCAAGGATATAACTTAGTGGATAGATTAAGCGTACTTGATAATGTAATTAGTTGAATGTTAAAAGATATTCCAATGGCAAGAGCTGTTATTAAATATTATAAAGAAAAAGAGTTAACAAAAGTACAAAAACTCCTCGAAATAGTGGATATCCAAAAACACTCTTCAAGAAGATGTGATGAACTTAGCGGAGGTCAGCGACAAAGGGTAGCTATAGCACGGGCCCTTGCAAGTGAACCTAAAATAATACTTGCAGATGAACCTATTTCAGCACTTGACCAAAAAAGTGCAAAAAAAGTCATGGAAATATTAGAAAAAATCAATAAAGAAATAAAAGTAACCATCATAGCAAACTTACATCACCTTGAGGTTGCAGAAAAATATTGTACAAGAATTATCGGAATAAATAGTGGTAGAGTAATTTTTGATGGAAAAGCAAATGAATTAAATGAAAAAATTTTAGAAAAAATCTATGAAGGTGAAGCAGAAGAAAACGACACAGACTGATTTATTTAATAGCTCTTACTTGAGAATTTTGGCGAATCATGAAGCAAGAGCTAATCGCACAGCTACTTTGGTGAATTATTGCAAAATAATTGAACAATTACACTACAAAATAGAATTTGTAGTGTACCTAATTTCAAATTTAAAAGGTATAAACTATGAGAAGAGACTTCTTAAAAAAACTTGGACTTGCTTCATTAGCATTAACATTAAGTGCATCTACTTTAAGTGCAAACCCAGAAAATTGGCCAAAAGAGGTTAACTTTGGTGTTATTCCTGTTGCAGGTGCAACTTCTATGAAAGATACATTTGGTGGATTGTCAACATATTTAGAAAAAAAGCTAGGTATTAAAGTAAATCTACAAACTGCTGGTGATTATGCAGGTGTTATTACTGCTATGCAACACAATCACGTACAGATAGCTTACTTTGGACCAAAATCTTATGTAGAGGCTCAAAAAAGAGCAAAAGCACAAGCCGTTGCAGTGGAGGTTGGTGAAGAGACTGGATTACCAGGTTATTATGGAATGATTCTTACAAAAAAAGGAAGTGGTCTTAAATCTTTAGAAGATATTAAAGGTAAAACATGGGCATTTACATCTTCACACTCTACAAGTGGTACATTAGTTCCAACTGTAATGTTCTCTAAAAAAGGAATCAATCCACAAGAATATTTTTCAAAAGTATTATACTCAGGTGGACATGAAGCTTCTATTCTTTCTATAAAAGCAGGAAAAATTGATGCTGCATCTACAAACAATCTTGATTATAACAGAGGTCTTGGAAGAAACTGGACAGCAGATGATTTTAATGTTATTTGGAAATCAGACATTATTCCAGGTTCTCCTATGACAGTTAGATCAGATTTACCAGAGTCATTTAAAATGGCAGTAATGGGTGCGTTTTTATCATATAACGATAAAGAAGGTCTTAAAAAATTAAAACTTAAAGGTTTTGCACCTGCTAAAGACAGTGATTATGATTCTGTAAGAGAATTAATCAAACTTAAAAAAGAACTAAAAAAGAAAAAATAAGCACACAAAAATAGAACAAAATCAGCTGAATAACTCAGCTGATTTTCATATCAAACCATTAATTTAAAAAATGCAATACCCTTGTATTGCCTTTTTTAAATTTAATTTTATAAGGAAATATAATGTCAATTGACCAATTAAAAAAAGAGTCAAACCCTTTTAAGCTGTTTAATGTAGTTTTACTCTTCATATTTATGTTTATAGTAGCTCAAAGCTGGGTTGATACTGAGATGAGCTTTATGGGACTTGTTGATGGATGGGGATACATGCTCTCATATATGCAAGGAAATCCAGAGATAGAAGGAAGCTCATACTTTCCACCAAACACATATAGTGAAGATTTGATTGTCTATTTTTGGGCCATGCTAGAAACTGTACAAATGGCAATTATTGCACTCATTATTTCTATTATTTTAGCTATTCCTTTATCATATATTACATCTAGAAATATACTTTTAATTTTAATACCTGGAAAGACTTGGTGGCATGAACTTTTAAGAAAAAGTCTTTATGCAATAGGTACATTTATTGCCAATGTTTGCCGTTCTGTAAATGAATTAGTATGGGCCTTGATATTTGTAAGTGCTGTAGGTCTTGGACCAATGGCAGGTATTTTGGCACTTGGTATTAATACAGCAGGAGTATTGAGTAAACTCTTAAGTGAAGGAAATGAATCCATTGACCCAGGTCCCGTTGAAGCCTTAGCAAGCAGTGGTGCAGGATTTATCAAGATCTTAACTTATGCAGTTATTCCACAAACTATGCCTCACTTTGTATCAATGGTTTTATATCGATTTGAAAGTGATGTAAGAAGTGCTTCTATCTTAGGGTTTGTTGGGGCTGGTGGTATTGGGTATTACCTATTTGACAAATTAAGAGGTTTTGAAAATGGGGATGTTTGTACTATCCTCATCTTTATTATTGTAACAGTTTGGGGACTTGACAAATTAAGTGCTATGATTAGAAAAAGGTTTATTTAATGGAATTTCAAAGAGAAGATTTAAATTATATCTTACAGCAAGCACCACTTAAAAAGTTAGAAGAACTTTATAAAAAGATTGATGCAAAACTAGGAGTTACGGTATTGAGCCAACCTTCAAGCCAAACCCTACTTGTACCAGTAAAAGACCCTATTAGTGGTGGAGAGTTTTATGCGGGAGAAGTTCTTGTAACCAGTACTATTGTAGAGATAAATAAAAACAAAGGTTGGTCGATGGTTCAAGATGAAAATGAACAGTTATCCCTTTATATTGCAACTTTTGATGCTGTTTTTGAAGAAGAGATTTTTAAAAATGAGATTATTACCCTATGTACAGATACAAACAAATATATAGAAGAACAAAAAAGTATGTTAAATAAAAAGGTTAATTCAACAAAAGTTAGCTTTGATTTGATGGAAGGATAAGAGATGAATACAACAGACATAGAACAAAATAATAGAGAAAATTTTAGATATTTACTAGATACCTTTTCAATGCCAGGAACAGTAAAAACTATAAACAAACTCTTTGACTCTTACACTTTAGCAATTGCAAGTGTACTTTTATATTCAGAAGTATCTTATTTAAATAATACAAAAGAGGATTTTTCAGTTATTGATGCAATAACAAACTCAAAAGTAGACACTATAAAAAATACAGATTATCTCTTTTGTGATAGTTTGACAGATATTTTAAATGTAGTTAAAAAAGGTACCCATTTAAACCCTGATTATTCGTGTACCATTATTTATATTTGCGACTCTTTTGATGGAGAGACAATTACTTTAAAAGGTCCTGGAATAGATGTACAAAAAGATACAAACTATCCTGTAAATAAAAAGTTTATAGAAGAGTTTAATAATAACAATATCTCTTATCCATTAGGAAATGAAATAGTATTTTTAAATAAAAACAATGGACAAATCAAGTCTTTATGTAGAACAACAAAACTGGAGATTGCATAATGGGATATGTTGCCATTAAAGGCGGAGAAGAGGCCATTGAAAACTCTTTGAATTTTTATGAAGAGACTCTTCAAAACTCAAATAAGATTCAAACAGAAGATGTAACTACAGGTTTGAGATTTGCAGTTGATAAGGTTATGAGTGAAGGCTCACTTTATAGTAAAAAGCTAGCTTCAGTTGCCATCAAAAAAAGTGCTGGTGATTTACTTAATGCTGCATTTTTCCTAAGAGCTCACAGAAGTTCTTGCCAAAGAATAGGAATAGCAAAAACTATAGATGTAAATGAGATGCATATTCAAAGAAGAATATCATCAGCTTTTAAAGATATCCAAGGTGGACAGATTTTAGGGGCTTCAAATGACTATGAAGTAAAACTTATCCTAAACAATATTCACCAAACAAAAAAATGGGAACACTATAGTAGTGAAGACAATATTATAAAAAGTGCCCTAGAGCCACTAAGAGCAAAAAATTTAGTTAAAAAATTAAAAACTGATGAAGAAACTTCTGATATTACAAGAGTTTTTCCAGAACCTCCATATCCAAGAAGTGCAGTTATGCAGACGATGGCTAGGGGAGAAGCTGGTTCGATGTTAGGTTTTGCGTATACATCTATTCGAGGTTATGGGGACGTTCATCCAACTATTGGAGATATTAGAACAGGGACAAGTACCGTTAAATTTACACACCCTTTTACAAAAAAAGAGGTAAAGGTAGCCACTTTAGATGTTACAGCTTGTGAGAGTGCAGGAACATTTGAAAAACAAGAAAATGGTGAAGTTAAACTTACTACTGGCTTTGGTTTTTGTTTTGGTTTTAATGAAACAAAAGCAATCAGCATGAGTATTTTAGATTTAAGTATTTATAGTGCCAAATTTAGTGTTGGAGAAAAAGAGTTTGCAAGTGATGTGGAGATGATTATTCATCACATTGATGGAGTTGACTCCATGGGATTTACAAACCACTTCAAACTTCCACATTATGTTACATTTCAATCAGATTTACAAGTATTTTCAAATGCTGCTGATTTTGCAAAGGATAAAAAATGAGATATGCCTTTTTAGATGAAGATGCAAAAAAAGAGATAAGACGTGCAACTCTAAAAGCAGTAGCCATTCCTGGATATATTGTATCTTTTGCAAGTAGAGAGATGCCAATAGCAAGAGGATGGGGAACAGGTGGGATTCAACTAACTCTTTCACTTATAAAAGAAGATGATACTTTAAAAGTTATTGACCAAGGTTGTGATGGTAGTGTAAATGCAGTAAACATTAGAAACTTTGTGACTTCTGTTACACATAATGAGACCACAACAGATACATTAAAAGCAACGCTGATTCAAACAAGACACAGAATTCCAGAAGAGCCTTTAAGTGAAGGACAAATACTAGTATTTCAAGTGCCTATGCCTGATATTTTAGAGACAGTTGAACCAGATACTTATAAAGCAAGAGTAATGCATGCAAATGCTGATTATTCAAAACTGTGGGTACTTTTATATGAAGATACTTCACTTTTTGGAGATAGTCGTATTTCAAATAGATATCCAGTAATTGTAGAAAATAGATATGCTATGGATCCAAGTCCAATTCCTAAATATGACACAACAAAATTAGGTAACTCAAAAGCACTACAACTTTTTGGAGCAGGACGAGAGAAAAAAATATATGCTATTCCTCCATATAGTGATGTCCAACCATTAAAGTTCGAAGATAGAGAGTTTAAAGTAGAAACTTTTGAGGATAAGTCTTGTAAAAGATGTGGAAATAGTGGAGTCTTTTTAGACCAAGTATATGATAAAGAGGGAAAAGTAAACTACTACTGTAGTGACACTTCATATTGTGATAAAACATTAGAGAAAAAAGGCAAATAATGGTACTACAAATAAAAGATTTATCAAAAATATTTGGAGTTTCTTGTCCTAAGTGTTTAGAAGATACAGGAGCTCAAACTAACTCATCTATTTGTCCACATTGTAATGCAGTTGTTGGAGTAAACAACGTAAACCTAGAGTTAAAAAAAGGTGAGGTTTTAGGAATAGTGGGAGAGAGTGGAAGTGGAAAATCTACCCTTTTACAACTTATTTATCAAGACCAAAAAGCCTCAAGGGGTGAAGTTTTTATAGAAAACTTCACAGATAAAAATGGTAATAAAAAAGATATCAATAAAGCTAGTTTAAATGACATGAATTATCTAAGAAATACTTTAATGTCAATGATTTATCAAAACCCAAGATTAGGACTAAACTATAGATTTAGTGCTGGTGGGAATATTGCTGAAAAGGTTATCATGGGTGGAAATAAAAAGTATGATGAGATAAGAAATATCGCTAAATACTTTTTAGATAAAACAGAGATACCAGTAAGTAGAATAGATGATTATCCAGATAGATTTAGTGGAGGTCAACAGCAAAGAATCCAAATATCAAAAGCCCTATCAAGTAATCCAAAACTTCTGCTTTTGGATGAGCCAACCACTGGACTTGATTTATCAGTTCAAGCTAAGATTTTAGATTTGATAAAGGTACTTCAAAAAGAGATTGGCTTTTCTATGGTAATCGTATCTCATGATTTGGGTGTTATAAAACATCTCACAGATATAACAGTTGTAATGAAAAATGGACAAATCGTTGAAAAAGGTCTTACAGATCAAATCTTAGAAGACCCACAACATCCATATACTCAACTTCTTGTATCTAGTATATTGTAAGGTTTAAAAATGCAAAAATTAAAAATAAGAAATTTACATAAAGAGTTTACAGTACATACAAGAGGTGGACTTAAAATCAATGGTTACTATGATATAACTTTTGAACTAAATAAAGGTGAGTTTTTATCACTATATGGACCAAGTGGATTAGGAAAATCTTCTGTTTTAAAAGCCTTATATAGAACCTATACAACAACGAGTGGTGAGATTTTATTTAATTATGATGATGGAAGCTCGTTAGATATTGCAAAAGCGTGTGAAAGTGAAATATTAAATTTACGAAAAGAACACTTAGGTTATGTCTCTCAGTTTTTACAAGTACTACCAAGAATCAGTGCAGTAGATATTGTGGCACAACCCTTGATTGAAAAAGGTGAAAGTGAAGATAAAGCAAAAAATAAAGCAAAAGAGATGTTGAGTTTTTTAAATATTAAAGAAGAACTTTTTGACATCTCACCTTTGACTTTTAGTGGTGGAGAACAACAGCGTGTAAATATTGCAAAAGGAATCATCGCACCAAAATCGGTACTTTTACTTGATGAACCAACAGCCTCTTTAGATAAAAATAATACCAATAAAGTTATTGACAAGTTATTGGAAATAAAAAAAGAAGGGGTAACCATGATTGGGATTTTCCATGATATGGATTGCATGAAAAGAATTAGTGATAAGATTTTTGATATGAAGGAAAAAAGATATGCAAACAATCATTAGAAGTACAAATGTACTAATTGATGGCAAATTTCAAGGGGCTGATGTTGTAATTCAAGTAGATAAAATAACAGCTGTTTGTCCTTACAAAAGTGTAGATATTGCTATTGATTTAGGTGAGAGAAGAATTGTACCAGGGTTTGTGGATTTACACGGTGATGCTATTGAAAAAGAATTAGAACCAAGACCAGGGGCAAGATTTCCTACAAAAATGGCAGTAATAGAACTAGATAAGAAACTCTCAATGGCAGGTGTTACTTCTATGTACCATGCTATTGGTTTTAATGATGAAGAGCTAAGTAAAGGAAGAGGAACAGAACGTTCTAAAGAACTTATTGAAGATATTTATGAAGCAAATAAGGCTCATCTTGGTGTTGATAATTTAATACACGCAAGATTTGAAATCACAAGTGAAAGTTCCCTTGAAACTATAAAAAATCTAATCTCTAGCAAAAAAGTTGATATGTTATCTATTATGGATCACAGCCCTGGACAAGGACAATTTAAAACCTTAGAATCATGGAAAAAGTATCACTTAAGTGCATATACAATTGATGATGAAGATGTTGAAGAGTATATTGAAAAAAAATTAGCAAAAGACAAAGTTGGAATTGTAGAAGATTTAGTAAAGTTTGGCTTAGATAAC
Source organism: Arcobacter sp. (assembly GCA_002869535.1). Taxonomy (GTDB): domain Bacteria; phylum Campylobacterota; class Campylobacteria; order Campylobacterales; family Arcobacteraceae; genus Arcobacter. The sequence goes on along the minus strand of PKUK01000004.1, from coordinate 80,557 downwards.
AATATTGCAGTGCTTAGTCATGATGATGATTGTGAAGATAAGTTAAATACTTTGAAGGCTTTAGGTGTTACTTTTTCTGAATTTCCTTTAAGTGTTGAAGTTGCACAAAAAGCAAAAGAGTTAGGTATTAGTACAGGAATGGGTGCACCAAATGTAGTAAGAGGTGGAAGCCAAAGTGGCAATATCGCTGCTCGTGAATTAATCAAAAAAGGTGTATGTGATTACCTTTGCAGTGACTATCATCCTGCATCACTGCTGTTAAGCCCTTACAGACTAAAAGAAGATGTTGATTTAGAGCTTGAAAAAGGTTTTGCAATGATTAGTTCAACTCCTGCAAGATTAGCTAACCTAAATGATAGAGGGGAGATACAAGAGGGAAAAATTGCAGATATTGTAGTAATCGATGAATCTCATTTTCCTAAAGTGGTACTTACACTAAAAAATGGAGAAATTGTTTACAATGGAATTAGAGGTTTCAAAATATAATGTATAAAATAGAGTCCCTTAATATAAAAGAAAAAAAGGTATTAACAAAAGAGCCAAATATTGATTCAACATCTACAATAAAAGATTGTAGTTTTGGAGAGTATATAGAAATTGCCTCTAACAATAATATTCAAGATACAGTAATTGATGACTACTCATATACAAGTGAACACTGCCAAATCATTCATAGTACAATCAAAAAGTTTGTTAATATAGCTTCTTATGTAAGACTAAATCCAAGTCAACATCCTATGTCATGGGCAAGTCAACATCATATGCAATACCGAAAAGAGATGTTTGGATTTGGGATTGATGATGAGAGTTTTTTTGATTGGAGAAAAGAGCGAAGAGTTGAAGTAGGAAATGATGTCTGGATAGGACATAATGTTGTAATCATGGGTGATGTCACAGTTGGAGACGGTGCTGGTATTGGAAGTAGTTCTGTTGTGACAAAAGATATACCACCATTTGCAATAGTTGTTGGTAATCCAGCTCGCATTATTAGATATAGATTTGATGAAAAGACAATCGAAGCTTTAAAAACTATTGCATGGTGGGATTGGGATTATGAAAAAATTAAAAATAGTATTGATGATTTTAAAAGCATTGAACTATTTATAGAAAAGTATAAAAAATGAAACAGATAATTTTGATTGTTGGGGCAAGTGGAGTTGGCAAAGATACACTTTTAAGAAGTATTCAAAATAAAGTAGAAGTTAACTTTGTAAAAAGATACATTACAAGAAAACCTGATAGTAATGAAGAGAACTATTATATTGATACAGAAGCCTTCCAAAGATTACAAAAAGATGGTTTTTTCATCTCTACATGGGAAGCTCATACAAATAAATATGGTATAGCTAAAAACCAGATTATTGAGGGGCTTAATATAATCTCTATTTCAAGAGGTGCAATAAAAGATTTTGAAGAGAAGTTTGAAAATGTAATCACTATAGAGATAACTATTCCAAAAGATGTTTTATATAAAAGATTAAAAAATAGAGCTAGAGAAAATGAAGAAGAGATACAAAAAAGACTAGCTAGAGTATATGAAAAAATCGAAGCTACAAATATCATACAATTTGATAATTCAAATTCAATAGAACTCTCTTGTGCTAATTTTATCACTTTATTAAAAAGAATTAAAAATGAAACAGTTTTTTAATATAGCAACTTATAACCTCTGGAAGAACTGTGGGAAATTTCCAAAAAGAATCCATGATATTGGACGAAAACTAGAAAACCTTGATTGTATTTGTTTACAAGAAGATTATGAAGATACAAACTTCTCAAGTAGTGCTAATATAAATGAATCATTAGGATTTTATAAAATCACTTTACCTTTACGTGCAAAAAAAAGAAATGGAAAAAAATCAAGTTCAAATCTTACAATTTTGTCCAAATATAAACTATCTCACCTTGAAGATATCTACTTTAATAAAGGTGAAGAAGATGAGAGAGGAGCTCAATTTATTCAAATTGAAATCAATAACAAAAAACTACTCATTATAAATACTCATCTAACAAATTTGAGTCACCAAGGAAGAATGAATCAAATAGAGATTATTAGATATAAACTTGAAAACTATAATAGTGATATGACAATAATCTGTGGAGATATGAATTCAAATGCCAACTCAAAAGAGATAAAAAAGATTAAGAGATGTGGATATAGCTCTGTAAATGAATTAGCCACATATGAAGAGGACTTAGTACTTGATTATATTTTTTATAAAAGTAATTTTAACCTAGAGGTAGAATCAAAAATAAGTATTAAAAATTTAAGTGATCATTACTGCTTAGAAAATAGTTTTAGCTGGATAAATGAAAGAAATAAGTAGTAACTTTTTTGTAGCAGGAACAATTAAATCTGTTCTTGGTTTGGGTATTACTACAACTATTGGATATGGAACACTTTTTTACTCTTTTACTATAATGTCTACGCAAATTCAAAATGAATTTGAATGGAGTAAATCTTTTATATTTGGAATATTCTCTTTAGGGATTTTACTTGGAGGTTTTCTAGCTCCAACTGTAGGAAAACTACTTGATCACCATGGTGCACGAATTATTATGACAATAGGCTCTTTTTTATGTTTTTTAGGATTATACTCTATCTCTTTTATTCAAAATGAGTGGCACTATATAATATCAATACTATTTTTAGAAGTTGTATCAACTCTTGTTTTATATGAATCTGCATTTGTAGCTTTTTCCCAGTTAGCAGGAGATAAAGCAAGAACGCCCATAACTCAAATCACACTTATTGCAGGATTTGCCTCAACTATTTTTTGGCCACTAATTAGTTATCTTCTTACCACTATGAACTGGAGAGAGGTATATGTTACTCTTGGACTATTTCATATTTTTATTGCTATGCCAATACACTATTTTGTTCTAAAACCCAATTTATTAATAGATAATGCAAGTAAAGATAAATCAATAAAGCATTTACCAGATACTTTAAATATAAAAGGGAAAAATCAAAAAGAAGCTAAAATCTTTTTGATTCTTGTTTTTTCATTAATTGCAATTCCAGTAACTGTTATGCAAACACATTTTATGGGCTTACTAGCTGAATTTGGATTTGAGATTGCAAGTGCGGTAATCTTAGGCGCAATCATTGGTCCTGCACAAGTTGTCGCAAGAATATTTGAGATAATTATTGCAAAAAAGATTACCCCATTACAATCAGGTTTTTACTCTATTTTAGTGGTTTGTATTGGTTTGATATTTCTTATTTTTAGTGGATATAGCTATTATTTTGCACTTCTTTTTATAATCTTATATGGTACAGGACAAGGACTTTTAGCCATAATTAGAGGTTCTATACCTTTATATTTATTTGGCAGAACTGGTTATGGTAAAATTACAGGAGATATTAACTTATTTAGAAATACAATTGTTGCAACTGTACCATTTGGTTTTGCATTAGTTATGGATAGCATTGGTGCTAAAAGTGCTGTATTCATGCTAATAGTAATATCATTTATCTCACTCATATTATTATATATTTTAATCCAAAAGACAAAGGTAGTTTTAGATGAAAATTAACTTCTTAGGAACAGCAGATAGTGGAGGAATTCCAACACATAATTGCAAGTGTATTATTTGTCAAGAGTATCGAAGTAAAAATAAAGTTAATCTTTCTACAAGTGCCTACATTGAGTGTGAAAATGGTGAAATCATTTTACTTGATGCAGGAATCGAAAATATTGCAACAATATTTGATAAGAGAAAAATCAAAGCTATATTTCTAACACATTTTCATCCAGATCATACTCTAGGACTTTTACGCCTTAGATATAGCGCTGATAATATTGACTGTTATCATCCAAAAGATGAGAAAGGTTTTGCTGATCTTTTTAAACATACAAAAGCAATAAGATATATTGAAAACACTCTATTTGCACCAATAAAAGTAAATGAGCTTAGTTTCACTCCCATACCCCTTAAACACTCAAAAAATACTTCTGGTTACCTAATAGAGAGTAGAGATAAAACTATTGCTTATTTGACTGATTGTGGGGGTATATCAAAAGAATCAATGGACTTTTTATTATCAAAAGAGATTGATGAGTGTTATATAGATGCTGGACTTGCACCAAATTTAAATAATGGAAATCACCTAAACTATGAAGAGGCAACAAAACTCTTAGATATTATCAATGCAAGAAAGTCATATCTAATACATGCTTCTCATCACACTTTAAGTTATTTGAAAATAAACAATATAGAATTAAAGTATCCATTTTATATTTAATTATTTTATTTCTAAGAATCAAATTGTATAATTTGAAAAATTAATAAAATAGGATTTCTAATGAACAAAGTTACCTTAAAACCTAAAGAGATGAAAAAGTTTAGTCTATATTGCCCTTTTACAAATGAAAAACTTGATAATGATAATAACTCTTTTGAAATATATGAAGGTGCAGGAAACTACCTGTTTTCATTGTGTGAAGATTGTCTTTTTTTTGACGCAGGAAATAATGATGAAATTGAAAAGTATTGGAAAGATTCAGCACTAGAAGCAGTAGATAAGTTTGTAAAAAATCACTCTGATGAAAATATTCTAGTAATTGAGGTATCTGATAAAGATGATACTTACTATTATGGTTTTATAAATGAAGAAAATATAGAATTAACTAATGAAGATATAGAGAAAAGATTTATTAAATAAGCATAAAATCACTAAAATGCTTATGGATATGGTAGAATAATATAAAAGATAAATCTTAACCTTACATAAAGTGAATATTAATAATGAAAAGCTATAAATTTATAATTAGTGGAAAAGTACAAGGTGTTAGCTATAGAAAAAGCATAGCCGACAATGCAAATAGAGCAAAACTTAGTGGATATATTAAAAATTTGCCAGATGGTAAAGTAGAAGCAGTAGTAACCTGTCATGAAAAAAGATTAAATGATTTTATTACTATATTAAAAAGTGGTAGTCCAACTAGTAAAGTAAGTGATATAAAACAGTCTTCTTTAGGCTCTTTACACAATAATGGATTTGAAGTAAGATAATAATCTTAATAGTACTAAATACTTGTGATACTGTGTATAAACCTCTTATTGAGTAACCTTGACTATTCTCCCATAGGTATCATAATTCTAAAGCTTGCTCCTATATATGTTTTATTAGCATAATCAAACTCTTTATTTTTTACTTCAATTTTTCCATTGAAACTTTTTTCAATAATCTTTTTAGTCATAAAAAGTCCTATTCCTGTTCCACTTTTTTCTTTTGTTGTAAAGTAAGCATCAAATACTTTTGAGATAATATTATCAGGAATTCCTCCTGCATTATCAAGAATTTCTATGATTACATTATCCTTATCATTATATATATTTATCACAAGTAGTTTTATATGGTTTATTGATACTTTTTTCTCAAACTCATCTCTTGTGTTAGAAAAAACATTCATTAAACACTGAATCAATTCATTTTTTACGCCTTTAACATTTGAACTCTTTTCTTTATTGATTTGAATATTAATTTCACTACTTGTAAACCTTGAAGTCATTAAATATAAAGTTTTATCAATTACTGAAGATACATCAAACAATTCAACAAGTTTTTTATTACTAAAGAAATTTCTAAAATCTTCTATTGTTTGAGATAAATAGTTAGTTGTATGAATAATATTATCTAATCCTTCATCTAAAATTTTTTCATCAAAATTCTTCATTTCTAAATTTAATTGTAATCCACTTGCTGAAGTAGAGATAATAGATAATGGTTGTCTCCATTGATGAGCTATATTTTCTAGCATCTCCCCCATCGTAGCAATTTTGCTTTGTTGTAAAAGTATTTCATCTTTTTCTAGTAACTCTATTTCTTTTTTCTTTAGTTCAGTTATATTTCTTCCAATAAATAAAACATTATCTTTATCTTTTATTTTTATTAATGAAATTAAAAGGGCAATCTTTTTGCCATCTTTATTAAAACAGCTAATTTCAAATATACTCTTTTCATTGTTGTTTAAGACTTGTTCAAATATTTCTATAAACTCTTTATTGCCTTTTATAAGTAAATCTATACTTTTATTTAAAAGTTCATCTTCTTTATAAAGAGTTGTTTGAACTCCTTCATGATTTACAAACTCTATTTCTTTTTTATTATTCAATACAATAATAATGTCATGCGTTGTATTAAGTATTGAAGAAAGTCTATTTTGTAAACTTTCTAATTTTTTATTGAGTTTTTTAGTAGTATCTAATTCTCTTAATGTATTACCCAATATTTTTGATACAAAATAACTTGCTACAAAAGTTAAAATAAGTATTATAAAAACAACATATCCATATTGGATATAATGACTTTTAATCTCTTTTTCTAAATAATCATCTTTTGGTTCTAAGATTATAATTGGTTTATTTGCAATGGGAATATCAAGTTTTTTTGAAATAAAATTGTCTGTTTTAAAAATATCTGTTTTAAAAATATTTTTAGAATCAGTGTATTCATTTAGTATATTATATTTTTCTTTTTTAAATAATCCCAAACTTTTATCATTGTCATAATGAAGTAATGTATTTCCATCAATATCTACCAATATCATTTTATACAATGTTATATCAATAAACTTATTTAAAAAATCATTCATAAAGTAGTTGATTATAAGGATACCATCAAACTTATCATTCTTATTTATAGGTAATATAGCTCTTATTGTTGGATTATATGGCTTTTGAACTTTTCCATTTTCTATATTTAAATCTAGTGGTGAAAACCAAACTTTATTAGCTTCTTTATTTATTGAATCATTGAAATAATATCTATTGCTTTTATTTTGTAATTTATTTACTATATAAGGTTTTTCGAACTCTTTATCCCTATCAATTCTAACTAATTCCATACCATTTTTATCAAGATATCTTAGTTGCATAAAGTCTGTATTGATTTGAGAGATAAGCAGAAGTTGTTTTTCTAAATATAATAAATCTTTTTGATTAGGATTATTTACATACTTATTAAATACTTCATTATCTCTAATACTTTCCAATGTAAGCTCAGCTTTTTTAATAAAGCTTTTTAATACTTTTTCTCTTTCTGTTATTTGTTCAAGACCCCTATTCAATATTGCATTTTTCATATTTATACTAAAGAATATTCTATCAATAAATATAAAAGTAGCAATAATAACGATTGAGTATAAAAATAGAATAAATTTTGATTGATGATTTTTATCAAATAGGAAATTCTTTATCATTATTTTCTCTTTAATTTTAATATAAAAAAATTATACAATTAAAGTATAGCATTTCAACTACATAATTTCAATTACAAGTTAGCATGCATTTTGAGGTGTTAAGTAAAGAATTTTAGAGTTTAATTATTATTTATATAAAAGTTATACAAGACCATAAAATAAGGAGTTAATCTGGCAGACAGGATGGGATTCGAACCCACGGTAGTTTGACCTACACTTCGCTTCCAACGAAGTACCTTCGACCTCTCAGACACCTGTCTATGTATTAGTAAGTCGCAAGTATACTTTTAAAAAGATTAATAAAGTTTTAAATTGATTCTTATGGACTTATATTTGAGTTAAGATGCCATAATTAGAAGAGACTTCTAACTATTGCTATTGTTTAGCAGTACAAATTGATTTTGTAGATATTTTTATTCCAGCTTTGCTACAAGCATCTTTTAGATTTTCATTATTTTGAATTAATCTAATAAATACTTCAACTTTATCTGTTAATTTAATATTTGTAATTGACATATATATCCTTTCTTTTTTTCTACCTAGGATAATCATTTAAATTGAGGAGTAAATAAATTCATATTGTAGTAATTGGTTGCGGAAACAGGATTTGAACCTGTGACCTTCGGGTTATGAGCCCGACGAGCTACCGTACTGCTCTATTCCGCGTTCTGAGTTTTTATTATCTACAAATTAAATAAGAATAAAATTGAAGTAAACTTGAATATCCAAAGGGACAATTAAAGAGAACAAAAAGGTTATAAATACCGATTTTATAATAATGTAGATGGTGTGGATGAAAGGACTTGAACCTTCACACCTTGCGGCACCAGATCCTAAGTCTGGCGTGTATACCAATTTCACCACATCCGCGTATACGAGTCTTAAAATAAGACAAAAAAGTGGTACTCCCTAATGGATTCGAACCATTGACCTACGCCTTAGAAGGGCGTTGCTCTATCCAGCTGAGCTAAGGAAGCACTTAAAAATAAAAATGGGGTAAGATATGGGAATCGAACCCACGACCTTCTGAACCACAACCAGACGCTCTAACCGACTGAGCTAATCCTACCATCATATTTTTTTATACTTTAAAAAAATGGTCGGGGCGAGAGGATTCGAACCTCCGGCCCCCTGGTCCCAAACCAGGTGCGCTAACCAGACTGCGCTACGCCCCGAAACATACTAATCTTACGAAAAGTGGACGGAATTATATTAAGTTTTTTACTATTTGTCAAGGGTAAAATTGGAAAAGATATATAAATTCTCCAATTTTAGCTAAATTTTAGTTTACTCTCCTAAAACTGAATTAATCCATCAATTGGTGAACTAGCTGTTGCATAGGGTTTTTTAGGAATTCTTCCAGCTTTATAACCCATTCTTCCAGCTATTACTGCATACTTCATAGCCTCTGCCATTGCTATTGGATCTTGAGCTTGTGCAATTGCAGTATTTGTTAAAACAGCTTCTGCTCCAAGTTCCATTGCAATAGCTGCATCACTAGCACACCCAACACCTGCATCAACGATTACAGGAACTTTTACTGCATCTTTAATAAAAGCTACGTTATATCTGTTTTGAATTCCTAGACCACTTCCTATTGGTGCAGCTAGTGGCATTATAGCATCTGCACCAGCATCTTCTAATCTTTTTGCAATGATTGGGTCATCATTTGTATATGCCATAATTGTAAAACCATCTTTTTTTAGAATTTCACAAGCTTTAATTGTCTCTATTACATCTGGATATAAAGTTTTATGAGCATCACCAATAACTTCAAGTTTAATCAAATCTATTCCTGTAGCTTCTCTCATTAGTCTAAATGTTGTAATTGCTTCTTCTGCTGTGAAACACCCTGCACTATTTGGAAGAAGTTTTACATTTGTATCTTTAAAATAATCTAATAAATTCTCTTCATTTGGGTTTGTAATATTTACTCTTCTAATTGCAACTGTTATAAGCTCACTTCCACTTACTAGTGTTGCTTCTTTTGTAGTTTGAAAATCTTTATATTTACCACTTCCTACTATTAATCTACTATTAAACTCATAATTACCAACTTTTAAAATATCACTCATTTTGCATTTTCTCCTATAAATTTTTTATATTCTTTACTAGCATCTTCAATATCTATTAATATAATTTCAGGCAAATCATAGCTATGATTTTCTTTGATTTTCCTTTGTATTTTTTTAAAGTTTTTCTTTTTAGTTTTGATTGAGAGAAGCTTTTCATTATCATTACAAAGTTTGTCTTTCCATATATACAAAGACTGCACATCTGAAATTTGTATACAAGCTGCAAGTTTTTCATCAAGTAAAATATTTGCTATTTTTTTAGCTTCATTTATATCTTCACATGTGGTTTGGACAATAACTAGTTTCATAATTTTGTTACCTCATCAATAATATCTTGTGGAGATAGGGAATAAGAGTTTTTACTAAAATTAGCTGCTGCAAAACTATGTGCTAGGGAGGCTGTAATAGTTGCATCTAAAGAGTTATATCCTTGTGCTAAAAGAGAAGCTATAAGCCCAGATAAAACATCCCCACTTCCACCTTTACTTAAATTTGGTGTGCCATGATTATTTATATATCTTTTTTCTGCCTTTGCAATAATTGTATTTGCACCTTTTAAAAGCAAAGTTACATTTGGATATTTATTTGTAAACATCTCAAGATACTTAAACCTATCATTTTGTAAAGTCTGCACATTAATATCTGCAATATCGCAAAGCTTTAAAAGTTAACAAAACTCTTTTGGATGAGGAGTTAATACAAACTCTTTATTTAAAGTCTCCAATATTAACTCTTCATAAAACAGATCAGCATCTATTACCTTTGGTATTTTAAGAGCTAAGATATTCTTAATCTCTTCAATCTCATAATTGCCAAGTCCCATTCCAATAGCAATAGAGGTACAATTATCTGGTATAAAATGGCTTTGCATAATATGATATGGTAAATTTAATTCCTTATGACAAACAGCTGTTACCAAACCAGCTCCAAATTTAAAAGCTGCATCACAGGCAATCCTACCTGCTCCACACTTCTCTCCCATAATAATACTCACATGACCAAAAGTTCCTTTGTGTGAATTCTTATCTTTTCTAAAAGGAAGGTTCATATCAGACTTTTCTAAAAGAAAAGTATTACTACTACTTTCATAAACATCTCTTTGAACTCCTAGGTCTGCAACTATTATTTCACCTACATAGTTTTTAGCACTATCACTAAATAAAGAGTTCTTATATGCTCCCATTGTAATAGTTGTATGGGCTTTAAACGCCACACTATGAATTTGTCCTAAGATATTAATTCCACTTGGAATATCACAAGCTATTTTATAAGCATCTAAATAATTCACTCTTTTTAAAAGCTCTATTGAACTTTCATCTAAATCTTTATTTAAACCACTTCCAAAAAGACAATCTACAACAACATCACAACTACAAACAAAGTTTATCTCTTCTATTCCTAAAAGTTTTACTCTTTTTAGTTGAAGTTGTGCCATTTGCGACTTTACTCCAAAAGGAATATAGAGTTTCACATCAAACTTTTTATATAAAAGTCTAGCTAATGCTATACCATCAGCTCCATTGTTTCCCAAACCACAAACAATAAGAACTACACTTTTTTCTTCAAACTTATCTTCACAAAATTTTGCCATGCTTGATGCAGCATGCTCCATAAGTATATCTTCACTTAAGGCAAACTCTTCATAACATCTTCTATCTAAAGTTCCAACTTCATCAAATACTTTTTTCATGGCATACTTCTTTATTTGTTTTTAAATTTCCATCCATCTTTTGATAAGATTTCTATTATTTTTTGTTTTACATCACCTTGTAACTCTATCCACTCTTCTTTGATAGCTCCACCACAGGCAAGCTTTTTCTTTAGAAGTTTTAATACCTCTTTTTTTTCATCATCACTTACATTAAATCTACCCACTAAAGTAACTGGCTTACCTTTTCTTTTCTCATAGGTAAATACTAGCTGATGTGAGTTTTTTGGCTCTATTTTATTTGATGGCTTTTTTTTCTTATCATCTTTTTTTGTATCAAAACTATCGCCATCTAATTTTGCACCCATTTCAAATATCATTGTCTCACCTTTTAAAATACCTTCACTCTTGTTTGAACATCAAGTTCATCTATGTCTATAAAATCACTCACTTTATACTGCTCAACTGCAACTCTTCCTATCATAGCTGCATTGTCACTACAATATTTAAGTTCACTTAGCATTAAAGCTGTTCCATACTTTTCACAAAGATTTTCAATCTCACCTCTTAAGCAAGTATTTGCACTTGCTCCTCCTACTATTGCGAAGTTTTTAGGAGCATGCTGTTTAAACAATTTTTTTAATTTTTGCATGATATGTTCAACTGCTGTTTTTTGAAATGAGGCACAAATATCTGCTTTTGTTCTCTCACTTAGAGTCTCTTGCTTTTCTATTTCAAGCCTAACTGCATTTTTTAAGCCTGAATATGAAAACTCTATTTTAGGACTTTGTCTAAGTGGCACTGGAAAATCAAACTTTTCATTATCCCCTTTTGAAGATAGTTCTTGAATAATAGGACCCCCTGGATAACCAAGTTCCAACATCTTTGCAACTTTATCAAAACTCTCACCAAAACTATCATCCATAGTACTTGCTATTATTTTCATATCACTTAAAGAGTTTACTTCTATTATTTGCGTATGTCCACCAGAAACCAAAAGAACTGTTAAAGGTAAGATTGCCTCTGATTCTATAAATAAAGAGTAAATATGCCCTTTTAAATGATTTACAGCAATAAGTGGAATACCTAATGACAGAGATAAAGCTTTTGCCATAGTGACACCTTCCATTAGTGTAACAGAAAGTCCGGGTGCATTTGTAACTGCTATTGCTTTTAGTTGTGGGAAATACTCTTTACACTCTTCAAGTATTTTAGGTAAAGCTTCCACATGAAGTCTTGCAGCAAGTTCTGGAACCACTCCACCATAAACACTATGTTGAAGTTCTTGGGATATTTTTTTGTGATAAACTAATTCGTTTGTATCAATTTTAGTAATGGCAATAGAACTATCATCACAAGAAGATTCGATACTAAGTATCATTTAGCATTTTCCTCACACTCTTCTTCTCTTTTTATCCAATCCAAGGCACAATCAAGTTTTCCAAATCCAGAGGCTGCATTTATATGCCCTGCATCTTCCATGATTTTCATTCCCACATTAAGTTTTGATTGAAGTTCAATTGCTTCCTCGATTTCCATATATGGGTCATTGGTTGAAGCTGCCATTATTATCTCTTTTGCTTTTAAATCTTTTGCAATTGGATATGGATAAAAGCTTTGAGCCTCTTTTACAACTCTATTTCTACTAACTGGTGCTACTAACATCAGTTTATCAAGCTTGATATCAAGTTCATCACAAGTATGAAACCAAAGAATATTTGCTAAAGAGTGACAAACTACAATATCAGGATTGAAGTGTTTTAACTCTTTTTTTAAAAACTCTTTCCACTCATTTAAATCAGGATTTTCTCTTTTTGGAAAAGCTGGAAAAGAGACAATATAGTTCTCTTTTATCAAATCCCTTGCCAAATGAGCTTGCCAATGAGGAAAATCACTTCCACCTAAACCATGTAATATTAAAACTCTTTTATTCACTTTTACTTTCCTGTTCTTACACATCTAACTAATTTTTTCTTATGTCTACTATCAAAATAAGGTGTCCCACTTACAAAATGCATATAATCAGCATAAAACCATAATGTTCTCCAATGAGCTGTACTAGCCCAATATCCTTCATTTAAGCTATATCTAAAAACTCTATATATATTTCGTGGGGGATTATCTTTATCTACTATTAATTCTAATTCTTCAATCTCTGGCAAACGCCAATTGCTATATGTTCCATGAAGTAAATCTTCACAATACTTATCAGCTTCTTCATGGGTAAAATATAGTTTTATATTAGCTTCACTATCCATCCAAACAAGAGAATGTTCAGTGTCAATTACGATTTGTAATTGATTATCTCTTTGAAAAGAGGCGGCATTTAAAATTGCGACTAACGATATAATTAGTATTAAATATCTCATTGTCTTATCTTTGAATTAAATTTTCCTTTTTGAATTCTGTCACTACTAAACTCATCAAAAAGTTCTATATATATTTTACCATTTTTTTTAAACACAAGTCCAACTAACTCTTTTTTTGTTTCTTTAACTTCTTTTTCTTCTGGCTTTGCATGAACTTTCCAATTTTCAAACTTCTCTTCAAACTCTTTTACTGTTTGCTTTTCAAAGTTAGTTCTACTTGCTATTAGATATATTACTAAAACAAGCAATATTCCAAAAGGAATAAGTAAATCAAGACTCACAATAAGCCCTTACTTCTTTATCCCAAGCAAAAATCTCTTCTAGTGAACTCGGATTTACATTATGGAAATGATTTACTGCATCAAGTGTTATTTTTGAGATATCTAAAAATCCTATTTTTTCATTTAAAAACTTTGCAACGGCAACTTCATTTGCAGCATTTACAACAACTCCTAAATTTGGGTTTTTTAAAATTTCATCTTTTATTTTCCAAATAGGATATCTCTCTTCTTCTATTTTCTTAAACTCTAAACTTCCAACTTCTACTAAATCTATATGTTTAAGTATGTTTTCATCAACTTTTCCTAAAACTGCATAGGAAATTGGCAACTGCATATTTGCACTTGCTATATGAGCTGTTGTACTTCCATCAGTAAAATTAACAAGTGCATGAATTAGTGATTTTGTCTCAATTATGGCATCAAGTTTTGTTGTATCAAAAAGCCATTTTGCTTCTAAAAGTTCAAAAAGTTTATTTGTCATGGTTGCACTATCTATTGTGATTTTATTTCCCATTGACCAATTAGGGTGATTAAGTGCCTCTTTTATAGATACATTTTTTAGTTTTTCCAAAGGATAATCTCTAAAAGAACCACCACTAGCAGTTATTGTCATAGAGTCTATTTTTTTATCTTGGAGTAAATACCAAAGTCCAAAGTGTTCACTATCTATTGGCATAAGATTCTTTTGATCTATAAAAGCCCCTGCAACAACCAAGGACTCCTTATTTGCTAAAGCTACTTTTTTGCCACACTCTATGGCTTTTAGTGTTGGTTTTAGTCCTAAAAATCCTACAAGAGAATTCACTACAGTTTTAGCATCTGATTCTTCAATTGCTTTTAAAATTGCCTCTTCACCATAAGATACATTAGTATGATTTACTTTTGAGACATCCTCTTTTAAAGCTATTACTACTTTTTTAGGATTGAACTGTTTTATTTGAGAATTAAGTAATTCTATACTTCTTCCAGCAACTAAAACATCAATATTTAGATTAAATTTTTTTGCAATATTAAGAGTATTAACCCCAATAGAGCCCGTACTTCCTAAAATTATCAAATTATAGCTCTTAATAAAACTAGCATTATAATTGATGCGAATAAAAATCCATCAGTTCTATCCAATACTCCACCATGTCCTGGCAAAATATCTCCACTATCTTTTACATCAGCTTCTCTTTTAAGATAACTTTCAAACAAATCACCAAAAATAGAGGCAATTGCAACAATTATAGAGATAACTAAAGTACCCCAATATGTTATCCCATCAATAGCAAAAATAGGTCCTAAAATTGCAGCTAATACAATACCACCCGCAACACCTTCTAAAGTCTTATTTGGACTTGTTTCACAAAATTTAGTTTTACCAAAGGCTCGACCTACATAATAAGCCCCAACATCCGCAGATGCTACAACAAATAACATCCACCAAAAAACTTCTATTCCATACTCTGTGTATAAAGCTAAAAGAGTCAAAAATGAAACTAAGGGATAAAGAAGTGGTAAAAATATTTTTTTGTCCATATCTCTTTTATAAGCTAAATTTCCAGCAAAAATTACAAGTGCTACTAAAACTAATACTTCTGGATTTGGATAAAAGTATGCAATAATCCAGGAAATTAGTGCATATTGGTATACTCTTGAATCCTCTACTTTAAATAAATTCATTGCTTCATGAACACCTACAATCATAAAAACACCAAGAAATATCCAAGTTACAAATAATGTATCAATATAACTAACTACTATAAATAGTGCAAATAAGGCAAGTGCTGTTTTTATTCTTGTTGAACTTGAGGTGAGTAACTCATTCATAAATAACCTTTGATTTTTTGATATTTTATCTTAAGTTTTCTTTCTATTTTGTAAATAGAGTTTTAGGGGAATATTCTTGCTACTTTTTCTGCTATTTTATTTTCTAAAATATCTATCGTTATTTCACTAGATTCATCGATAATTGTAGACTCTGCAACTACTTGAGTAATAGTCTCATTTGTTATAATATTATCTTTAAATTCTCTGATTGTTATATCCATAATTATTTGATAAGATTTTGTATCTAAACTATCTCCTAAGATAGAACCGATTTTTGAGCCAATAGTTCCACTAACTCCTACATTGCCAAAAACTTGTCCTATGGTAATATTTAAATTTGTATTACTCAAAATATCTTTAGTTGTACTTTTTTTACCTATTTCATTGGCAAAAATAGTATTTATATCCAAAGAATATTCTCTTGCATACTCATTTGAAACTACGGTATAACCATGTTTTTTTAACTCGACACTAAGTTTTTCATAAATTTGGATTTCTTTATCTGTAATATTGTTATACAATATTGAAATTGTTTTATTTTCACTTTTACTTACCACTATTTCATTAGTAATTTCAACTTTTGAAATATTTTTTGAACTACATGAAGAGAGCATAAATATTATAAAAATAGATAAAAATAGAGTTTTCAAAATATCTCCTTAGATATGTACATCAATTGTATCATATGGATTATACAAAACATTTGCACCATTTTGAACTTTTACATTTCTTCTTTGGGTAAAATCAACTAGATATTTGCCAGCAAAATCTGTTGAAAACTTCACACACAATTCTGCTGCTTTATATATTACATCAATTGGCAGACTCTTTTTTGTATTTTGCACTATTACATGTGAAGAGTTAGTACTTTGCATATGAAACCAAAAATCACTGGCTTTTGAGTTTTGAAGTAGATATATATTTGAGCGTTCATCAGTTCCAAGTAATATTCTATAGCCATCAAAAAAGAAGCTTTCATAGGGCTCTTGTTTTTTTGTTTTTGTTTGGTTTTTTTGTTTTTTAGGAAGTAAAAACTCAACTTCATCTATAGAGTTACAAAGCTTTATGTTTGATACCATTCTATTTAAAAATTCTGACTTTTTTTCTAAATTATCTTTTTCAATTGAGATATATAGACTTTTTTGTTTAAGTTTTTTTGCTTTTTTAAAAAGTTCATTGGCATAAATAGAGGGACTGCTACACTCGCTTAAATCTATATCAATAACTGTTCCGTCATAGTTTGTTAATTTTGCACTTTTATCATATGGCTTGATTAGATGTAAATTACTTAAAATCAAATTTGCTTTTTCATATAAAATAATTGACTCTTTTTCTAAGTCATCTTTTTGTGGTAAGCTTTTTAATACCTTTATTAATTTATTACGATTTTTTTCTATTTGTGAGATTTTTTGTTTTTTTATGCTTGCTAATAGGCTCTCTTCTTTTTGAAGATAGTTGTTCAATAAGAAAATTTCTGTGTCAGATATCTCTTCCATTTTGGGAATAAAAGTCTGTTTTGGAATTTCATCTAATTTTTCACCAACCTTTACAACTCTAGAGGAACTAAATTCATCCACATGTCTTAATGCTTCTAAAATTATCTCTTTTTCATCCAAGATTATGATATTTGTATGCTTTCCTGTAAACTCTAATTGCAAAATTGTGGTTAATTCTTTATATGAAGATTTAGAATTAACATAAAATCTTATAATCTTATCGTCATTGTGCATTGTTATATTTTTTATTTTTGAATTATTAAATCTTTTTTGTAATATGGTGTCAAAGGGTGCAATAAAATCTTTTTTTAAAGAAGCTTTCTCCTCTTTTTTATAAATAAGGCTATTACTTTTTGACATATCAAAATAGATAACATTTCTTTCATTAAACTCCATAAATATCGTATTATTTTCTACTCTTTTTATATTTCTAATGGTATGACAATTTTCATTTAGATAGTTAACAATATTTTTTATTGCATAATATTTCATCTTTTTCCAATTATAAGTTTTTTTTATACTATATTTTCTATTTTCATCATACAATCTATTACTATTTTAATAAAGTTTTTAATTTTATAAGTTATAATTGTATTAAATTTAAGGAGACATATAATGAATAAATTACTAAAAATTGCTTTAGCTTCTGCTTTAGTGTTAGGTGTTGCGTCAACAAGCGTATCTGCAGACCCAGTAAAAGGGCAAAAACTTTTTATTAAAAAGTTAAAAAATGATTGTGGTTTTAATGGTGCAGAGTTTGCTAAAAAACATACTCAAGATGAGTGGGCAAAAATAAATGGAAATGGAATGTTTAAAGAAGAGATTGGAAAAATCTGTCCAAATGCAGATCTTAGTAAAATAAAAGATTCTTGGATAGAACATATTTATGATTTCTCTCATGAATATGCAAGTGATTCAGGAAATGTTCCATCTTGTTAATTTTTAAGTAAAGAGGAGAGCCTTCCTCTTTACTACTCCCTTTATATATTACTTTTAGCCCAACTAATCATAAGAAAAAATTATATTACATTAAGTATCTATTAACCCTTTAAAGTGTAAACTTCATCCAATTGTGGAGACAATAATTATAAGGAGAACTTAATGAAGAAAACAAGTATTGCTTTATCTTTAGTAGTAGCTTTAAGTACATCATCATTTGGGGCAAAACTAACTAATGATGAACTTCAAGCACAAATTGAAGCTTTAAAAGCACAACTTTCTTTACTTGAAGCAAAAGTAAATGAAGCTACAAAAAAAACTACAGAGTTAAAACTCCCTGCTGATACAGAAAAAAGATTATCAACAGTTGAGAAAAAAGTAGCAAAAAACTATACAAAAATCAATGATGTTAAAACTCATGATGCTAATGACAATATCAAATGGGATATTGACTTTAGAACACAAGTTGATAATATCAACTATAAATTATCAAATGGTACAAAAGCTAAAAATAGTGCACTTATGACAAATAGGTTGTGGCTAGGTATGGCTTATATGCCAAATGACAATACTATATTTAAAGGTACACTAGCTTACAACAAAGCATATGGAGATTCTGCAAATCACTCTCAAGCTAATACAAGTCCTGGATATGCAAACTTTGACTGGGTTACAAATGAAAATGCAAATGATAATACTTTAAAAGTAAAAGAAGCGTACTGGTTATATAAAGACGACTCATTTATGGGTAATAAAGATTTACCATGGGCAGTTTCAGTAGGACGTCGTCCATCAACTGATGGTTTAGGTATAAACCTAAGAGTTGACCAAGCAAGAAAATCTGCACTTTCTCATACTGTTAATGTAGAGTTTGATGGTCTTTCTGCAAAATTTGATTTAGATAAAATCACAGGTGTTCAAGGTATGTGGTGGAAATTTTGTGCAGGTCGTGGTCTAACTAATGCAAAACCAAGATTTAGTTCAGATGGACTTGATTATGCAAATGATGATACAAAAAATCCAAACATAGATATGGCAGGATTTATTTTTGTTCCATATGATAATGGACAATACTCAATTCACACAAACTATGCAAAAGCATGGAATATGATTGGATTTACGCAAACTGATATGTTTGATGGAAATAATTCAAATAATACCTTTAAAGATTTTGGTGATTTAGAACTTGCAACAATCATGTTTAAAGCAGATGGTATTGGAGAAGAGATTTCTGACTATCTTGATAATACTATAGCCTTTGCTTCTTTTGCAGCATCTAAAACACATCCAAACTCTTTAGGAATGTTAGGTTCAACTGAATCTAAAACTGGTAGTTCTATTTGGTTAGGAGTTAATGCTCCATGTCCTATTGATACAGAAGATTCAAGAATTGGAATCGAGTGGAATAAAGGTAGTAAATATTGGAGATCTATGACCTATGGAGAAGATACTATGGTTGGCTCTAAAATAGCAACACGTGGTACTGCTTGGGAAGTTTATAGAAATTCTAAAATTAATAATGCATTGAGTTGGTCTTTGAGATATACAAAAATCAATTATGATTATTATGGAAGTAATGGTTTCTTTGGATATGATGGGAACCCTAATTTAGGTTCAGTAACTCCATATGTAACCCAAGCTCAAAATATAACAGCAAATATAAGATATAGATTCTAAATAAAAAGAGGAAAAACTCCTCTTTTTATTTTAATAAATATTTATCATATTTTAAAATTACTCTTTCAGCTATATCTATCATCTTAATATTCAAATTTCTAAACTTTTCATCTTTAATATTGAGAAGTAATTTATCATAAACATTTGAGTAAGGGTAAATCAAAAAATAAATATACTCTTTTGATTTGGACTCTTTTTCTAACTCTTTAAACCACATAGCAAGTAGTGAGATATAAAGCATAGAAGGATTAAACTCTACACTATCTTGAAACTCAAGAGACAACTCTTTATTTATAAAATTGTATGCCTTAAGTATTGACTTAATCCTAGAAGAGCTTTTATTTTTTATATAAAAGTCATTATCTCTTGTTACTTTTTTTAACTCTTTTAAAATATCTTTTGAGATTTCATCTATATAATCTTTTATATTTTTATCTATTGAAAAATCTATATCTTCACTATTTTCATATGATGAAATAAGATCTTTACATAAAAGTAATAAGGCTTCAGTATTTATTTTAGATAGGTTTATAATCATGACTAATTTTATCCAAACAATTCTAAATAAGCATAACTCTAAAGTTTTTTAAGTCTAATTAAGTTAAAATATACAAATTTTTATAAAAAACCCAGAAAAAGGAAATTATTGGAACCAATTGGTGTATTTATGGACGGTCAGATTTTCGACCTTCAAACTGCAGAAGCTTTAAATATTCAAGGAGAGGTGATAAAAGCCGATAACTCTAAAGAATCTTTAGAGATTTTACGACACTCATGTGCACATCTTATGGCACAAGCTATCAAAGAGTTATATCCAGAAGCTAAATTTTTTGTAGGACCTGTAGTAAGTGAAGGTTTTTATTATGACTTCAAAGTTGAATCAAAAATTACAGATGAAGACTTACCTAAAATTGAAAAGAAAATGAAAGAGTTAGCTAATGCTAAACTTCCTATTGAAAGATATGAAACCTCAAGAGAAGAGATTCTAAATAAATTTAAAGATGATGAGTTAAAACAAGCCGTTTTATCAAGAATTACAGATGATACTTTAACTATCTACAAACAAGGTGATTTTGAAGATTTATGTAGAGGTCCTCACTTACCAAACACTAGAATGATCAGAAGTTATAAACTCACACGTGTGGCAGGAGCTTATCTTGGTGGGGATGAAAAAAATGAGATGATTACTAGAATTTATGGTATCGCATTTTTTGATAAACAAGAACTTTTTGACTATGTTAGAATGATTGAAGAGGCTAAAAAAAGAGATCACAGAAAACTTGGAACTGAATTAGAACTATTTACTTTTAGTGATGATTTAGGAGCAGGACTTCCTATGTGGCTTCCAAATGGAGCAAGACTTAGATCAAAATTAGAGCATATTTTATACAAAGCACATAGAATAAGAGGTTATGAGCCAGTTCGTGGTCCAGAAATCTTAAAATCTGAAATGTGGAAAATTTCTGGTCATTATGCTAACTATAAAGAGAATATGTACTTTACAACAATTGATGAACAAGAGTATGGTATCAAACCTATGAACTGTGTTGGACATATTCAAATATTTAAAAGTTCAATGGTTTCATACAAAGATTTACCAAAAAAACTTTTTGAATATGGTGTTGTTCATAGACATGAAATGAGTGGAGCTATGCATGGCTTGTTTAGAGTTAGAGAGTTTACTCAAGATGATGCACATATTTTCTGTACACAAAATCAAATAAAAGAAGTGATCTTTGAGGTTTTAGAATTTGTTGAAGCTCTATTAAAACTATTTGATTTTAAATATGAAATCGAAGTTTCTACAAAACCAGAAAAAGCAATTGGGGATGATGAGTTTTGGGAAAAAACAACAAAAGGTATCATGGATGCACTTGATGAAAACAATATCTCTTATGGTATTGATGAAGGTGGTGGAGCTTTTTATGGTCCAAAAATTGATATTAAAATTCTAGATGCTATTGGAAGAAAATGGCAATGTGGAACTGTACAAGTTGATATGAACTTACCTTCTAGATTTAATGCAGAATTTATCAATGAAAAAGGTGAAAAAGAACAGCCAGTTATGATTCATAGAGCTATTTTAGGTTCATTTGAGAGATTTATTGGTATATTAACAGAACACTGTGCTGGTGAGTTTCCATTTGCAATTGCACCAACACAAGTTATTTTAGTACCTATTGCAGATACTCACAATGAGTATGCAAAAGAGTTACAAAAAGAACTTTTACAAAATGAAATGGATTCTAAAATTTTTAATATGAACGAGAGTTTAAATAAAAGAATTAGAATGGCAGAGAAACAAAGAGTTCCAATGATTGTAGTAATTGGAGATGAAGAAGTTGCAAATAAAACTGTAGCATTAAGAGATAGAAGAAATAGAGAACAATCAAATATGGGTAAAGATGAATTTATCCAAATGTTAAACGAAATCAAAAAAGGAAGTGAAATTTGAGTCGAGGTAATAAAAAAGACGACGTAATAATGAATGAAGACATCACAGCTAGAGAAGTTAGATGTATGGGTGATGATGGTACTAACTATGGTATCATCTCAACAGCAGATGCTTTAAAAACTGCAGATGAACAAGGTTTAGACTTAGTTCTTATTGCGCCAGATGGTAAACCACCTGTTGCAAAAATCATGGATTATAGTAAATTCAAGTATCAACAAGAAAAAAAGAAAAAAGAAGCTAGAAAAAATCAAAAAGTGATTGTTCTAAAAGAAGTTAAATTTTCTGTTAAAATTGCTGATAATGATATTAACTATAAAGTAAAACATGCAATTGAATTCCTTGAAAAAGGTTATCATGTTAAATGTAGAGTTTTCCTAAAAGGTAGAGAAATGGCACATCCAGAAGCTGGAGCTGCTGTTTTAGAAAGAGTTTGGCCAATGCTTGAAGAGTATGGAGAAAGAGATGCTGAACCTAAACTAGAAGGAAGATTTGTAAACATGATGGTTCTTCCTAAAAAAGACTAACCTACACTACACTTAAGTAAAAGAGTTATTCTCTTTTACTTTAAAACAACTTAAACTTATTCAAAGCTTTTTTTAAATATAATCACAGACTTTTTCTAATATCGAAGAAGAATGCAAATTTAAGAAAGGAGAAATCCATGCCTAAAATGAAATCAGTAAGTGGAGCTTTAAAGAGATTTAAAGTGAAAAAGAATGGTTCAATTAAATGTGGTTCTGCATTTAGAAGTCACATCTTAACAAAAATGTCAAGAAAAAGAAAAGTGGCATTAAGAGGACCTCAAACTGTTGATAGCACTGATGCTACAAGAGTTAAAAGAATGTTGTGTAAAGCGTAATTAAAGAAATTTAATTACAAGTCCCTCCACAAATATGTGGACAAGTTCGGCAATAGCCGACACCAATATTTAAACAAATATATGGTTAAGAAAGGAATAAAATGCCTAGAGTTAAAACTGGTATAGTTAGAAGAAGAAGACATAAAAAGGTCTTAAAAGCCGCTAGAGGTTTCTTCGCAGGTAGAAGCAAACACTTTAGAAAAGCAAAAGAACAATTAGAAAGATCTTTAGTATACGCATACAGAGATAGAAGACAGAAAAAAAGAGATATTATAAAGCTATGGATTATCAGAATTAATGCAGCTTGTAGATTAAATGATATCAACTATTCAAGATTCATGAACGGTGTAAAATTAGCTGGAATTGAACTAGATAGAAAAATATTAGCTGATATGGCAATGAATGATGCAGCAGCATTTACTTCAGTTGTAACAGCAGCTAAAGCAGCATTAGCAAAGTAATTTTAAATTTGCAAATAAAAAAGGGGTTTGATTAATTTCAAACCCCTTTTTTTATGAACTTATTATAATATCCTACTCAATAGGCTCATTAACCTCTATTTTACAATCAGTCCCTTTACAATCTACATTTGCATCAAAATAGAATATTTCAGATATATCTATACCTGCATCTTTTAATTTTGCCCACGCTTCAATAGATCTTCCTCCTGCAGTACAATTAAATACTACTGTTTTATCTTTTGGTAGTTTTGAATATAACTCTTTTGCACTTAATTTTTCAGCTTCAATATTTATAGCACCTTTAATGTGTCCTAATTTATACTCATCTGGAGCTGTTACATCAACAATTTGGATAAATGAAGGTACATTATCTTTTTTAATAAAGGCATTTAACCACTCACCATCAATACTACCTTCATCACTTCCTAATTTAGCACCATTTTTACTCATAGTTTGTTTTTTTGCTACAGGAACAATAACTTTTGAAGCACTTTTTGTTGTTGCTAATCCTGCATCAACCCATTCTGGCATACCAGCTGCAAATACAGAAACATTTCTATATCCTAAAGCTACAAGTTTTTTTGCAAGTTTATGTGATTTTCCACATTTATACCCCCCACAAAAAGTGATGATTTTTTCACCTTGATGTACTGGAAACCTACCTTTTAATTCACTCATTTGCGTATCAGGAATTGAAATGGCTCCAGGAATAGTCTCTTTTAAATACATTTTATATGGTCGTGCATCTATGATAAATGCTGCATTTTTAGCTTGTGCACCTTTTACAACTGCAATATCAACTTCACTATAGTTATACTTTGTCCACTCAGGCTCACCTGCTTGATAAAGTTTTACATTTGTAAAACCATCTTTTTTAAGCATATTTGCAACTTTTGGAGATTTTCCACATTTCCATCCACCACAAAATACAATTATCTCTTTATCTTTTGCTACATCTTTTAATTGTCCAATATATTGTGAATACTCTGTATCTGGAATATTTAATGAAGAAGGAATAGTTCCTGCTTTATATTTTTTGTTTGGTCTTGCATCAATAAAGAGTGCTTTTGCACCATTTCTAGTCCCTTTTGCTACTTTTGATTTTGCATAGTTATAATCAACTATTTCCAACTTATACTTATCAATCATTGATTGAACTTTTGCACTTGGTTTCGTTAAGTTTTCTTGGGCATATGAATTAACACTAAATAGCATTGAACCTGTAATTATAATTGAGATTAAAGTTTTTTTATTCATTTTTTTTCCTTTTTTATTAAGCTTTACCAGACAACATACCGTACTGGGTCATTGGTTTTAAAATATAGTATTTTAAAAGCCACCAAATATATCTCTCTTGTGTAGGATCTAATGGAAAAGATGGCGTTGGTTTCATTGTGTAATCAAACTCTGCCAACATTACTTTTCCTATATCTGTAATTATTGGACAAACTGTATATCCCCCATATTTTGCCTCTAACTCTTTTCCTTCCATAAGTGAAATAATATTTTCTACAACAACTTTATACTGTTTTCTTACACTTCCGCCTGTTTTGCCAAGAGGAACAGCTGCAATATCTCCAAGAGAGAAGATATTTGGATATTTAACATGTTGCAGAGTCTCTTTATTTACAGGAACCCAACCCCTTGCTGATCCAATTTCTGAATCTCCAATTTCAGGTGCCGCTTTCATAGGAGGAGATATATGTAAAAAATCATAAGGAACTTCTACAAATTTATGTTTTTTTATCATAGTATACTCTTCGATATCAGGGTCATACTCACCTTTTACATCCCAAAATTTATCAAAAGTAGCAGTTTTTTCTTTCAAATTTACTTCTATTAGATTATGATTTAAATTATAATTCATATTTCTTTCTTTATATTGTTTTATAATTGCCTCTTCATACTCTTTAACAGAAAACATTTTTGAACTGTTTGCATAAAATGTCATATCTACATTTTCTCTAGCTTTTTTTGAAACTTCATTTAATCTTGCATTCATTAAATACATAATTTTTTTTGGAGCTCCTCCACATTTTATAGCAGTATCTGGATGAGAGAATATTGCATTTTGTTTTTGGCCATTTTTTGCATTTTCCATTGTTTTTTGCATATTTTCCCAAGTAATAACTGCCCCATCGACATTATAAATTGAACTTGCTCCACTATTTTTAAATATTTGATTTAACTTTGCACTATCTTTAGCTGTATAAATATCCCCTATTTCTTCCAAGCCCTTTATTTTTGCAAAGTCTAAAACAACACCTGCAGTTACAATCAAATAATCATAAGATATTTTTTCGCCACTTGATATAGTTAAGTTGTTATTTATTGGATCAAAATCTACTGCTTTGTCAGCTATAAAATTTACCCCACTAGGAATAAAATTCTTAGTTTCATATATAACATCCTCTTTAGAGTAAATACCAGCACCAATAAAAGTATTACCTGGTTGATAAGTTACAGATTTTGAATTTGGTTCTATTATAGTAATGTCTGGACTTGACAAGCTACTTGTAAGTCTTGCAGCAGTAGAGATTCCTGCTAGTCCACCCCCGACAATCACAATCTTTGCTTTAACATCACTAGCTTGTAATTTACTAGCAGCATTTAACTCATCTTTTGTTAAAAAAAACGCTCCCCCAACACCTAAAAGTTTTAAAGCATCCCTTCTAGATATTCCGCTTTTTTTTAGCTCTTTTTCCATCTCATTTATCATATCATCATACATAAGAGTCTCCTTTAATAGTCTATCTCTTATTTAAAGTATATAACAATTAACTATAATATTCAATGAATAAATATTATAAAATAATAATATATTACTTAGTATGTATATAAGTTATTATGATTTGTTTTTTATAAATTTTATAATAAATCTTGGAAGATAAAGCAGTAAATATACTACCAAAGTTATAAGTATGGGGTGTAAAAAACCAAGACCATATGCAGTACTTTGAGGTAAGGATTGAATATGTGAAATTGGATGAGTAATAAATTTATCAAAATGTGAAAATAATGAAAGTATTATTAGTATAAATAAAAATATGATTAGTTCTTTTTTCATTTCTTTTCCTAAAAAATCTAAGCTAAGTGCTTAGATTTTAAATTATGCTTTTCCAGATAGCATTCCATACATTGTCATAGGTTTAAGTAGATATACTTTAAGTAACCACCATACATATCTCTCTTGTGTTGGATCTAAAGGAAATGATGGTGTTGGCTTTTTACTCCAGTTAAATTCTGCAAGCATTACTTTTCCAATATCAGTAATCAAAGGACAAACAGTATACCCTGCATATTTAGAAGTTAGTTCTTTACCTTCCATTGCAGCAATTATATTATCAACTACTACTTTATATTGTTTTCTTGCACTTCCACCTGTTTTTCCCATAGGAACAGCAGCAATATCACCCAAAGAGAAAATGTTTGCATATTTTACATGTTGTAAAGTCTCTTTATTAACTGGAACCCAACCTTTTTCAGACCCAACAGCAGAATTTCCAATTTCATCAGGTGCTTTCATAGGAGGAGTGATATGAATAAAATCATAATCTCTTTCTATCATTTTACTTTTTTTAACAACTGAATACTCTTCTAAATCAGCATCCCAAGGACCTTTTTCTTCCCATGAATTTTCAAATGTAGCTTTTTTTGCATCTACATCAATTTCAACTAGATTATTACGGTATTCCCATTTCATATCTCTAGCTTCAAACTGCTTAACAATTGCATCATGGTACTCTTTAACTCCAAACATAGCTCCACCATTTGGATAGAAAGTCATCTCAACATTATCTCTAACTCCTGCTTCTTTTAATCTAGCATTAGTAAGATACATGATTTTTTTAGGAGCTCCACCACATTTAATAGAAGTGTTCGGATGTGTAAACAAAGCCTTTAACTTTTTACCACTTTTAGCTTCTGAAATTAGCTCTTGCATACCTTTCCAAGTATTAACTGCACCATCAGCATAATATATAGAGTGAGTACCATTTTTACCAATTTTATTTGATACTTCAGAATTAGCCTCTGATGAATACCCTACTCCCTCTAATCCTTTTATTGCACCATAATTAAGAGCAAGTCCAGCTGCAATAACTAAGAAATCATAAGAAATAGTTTCTCCACCTTTAGTTACTACTTTATTATTATCAGGGTCAAATTCAACTACCTTATCATTGATTAATTTTACACCTTTTGGTAAAAAATCTTCTGTATTGTAAACAATATCTTCTTTTTCCCAAATACCAGACGCAACTAAAGTTTGTCCTGGTTGATATGAAACTGAAACAGAGTTAGGTTCGATTACTGTAATATCAGGATTTGATAAAGAGTTAGTAAGTCTTGCAGCAGTTGACATACCTGCTAATCCTCCACCCACTATTACAATTTTACCCTTTGCTTCACTTGCATTCACAGTTGTTGCAGCATCAGCTTCACTTGGATTCATTAAAAATGCAGCAGAACTTAGACCTGCTAATTTAAGTGCATCTCTTCTTGAAAGACCTTGTTTCTTTAATTCTCTATCTAAAACTTCAAGAGAATTTTTTAATTCTTCATTCATAAAATTACCTTTTCAAATTTTCTTTCATGAAGAATATCAAAGTTGAAGTAATATAAAACTTAAATATAACTTAAATTATTTTATAATAAATATTAGTTTAACTTATAATAGAAAGTGCTTTTTTATAATCTTCAATTTTGTTCAAATTTAAAAATTCATTTTCATCATAAAATTTGATTTTATTAGAAGTCATATTATTAATTAAAAATCCTATTTTATGGTTATTATCTGATATCATTTTATCTATTAAAGATAAGCAAGACTTATCATATACTCCACACAAATTATGTTCTCTTGCTGTAGTTGCAATAGTAATATTACTTATATTTGAGTTTATTATTAATTTCTCAATAGTGGGTATTTTTACAAAAGGAGTATCTACTGTTATAATAAAAGCTTTATTTAAGTTAATAGATTCAAGGATACTTTTTAACGCAATTAAAGGTGAGCTTTCATCATTAATATTGTCATAAATAATATTTGCATTCTTTTGATTCTCACTCTCTTTGAGAAAATCAAATTTGTTTGTTTTTGAAGATAAATAGATTTCTTTAAAGTAAGGTTTCAATCTTTCATATTGGTATTGTGCAAGGGAGTTATAGTTAGAAAATGGAAGAAGAGCTTTATCTTCTCCCATTCGTGAGCTTTTGCCACCACAAAGGATTACACAAGGTATATCAAATTGTGGCTTGAGCATTTACAGGCTTCTTGGATCCGTAATATATCCACTAATTGCACTAGCAGCTGCTACTGCACTATTAGCTAAATAAATTTTCGAGCTTCTTGAACCCATTCGTCCTACAAAGTTTCTATTAGTTGTAGAGATACAAACCTCTCCATCACCTAAAATCCCCATATATCCACCTAGACATGCTCCACAAGTTGGATTTGAAACAACTGCACCTGCATCAACTAAGATATCAATATATCCTGCTTTTGTAGCATCTCTTAATATTTTTTGTGTTCCAGGAGTTAAAATAAGTCTTGCATGACGTGCAACTTTTTTACCTTCTAAAATTTCAGCAGCTACTTTAAAATCAGATAATCTTCCATTTGTACAAGAACCAATAAATATTTGGTCAACTTTTATATTATCTTCAACTGCTTGAGAAACACTATGACCATTTGATGGTAAAAAAGGATATGCAATTACAGGCTCTAATTTATCTGTATCAATTTCAATTACTTGAGTATAAACAGCATCATCATCTGAATAATGAATTTTTGGTTCTGCTCTTAATCCACCATTTAATTCTGCTGTTTGCTCTAAGAACTCTTTTGTAACATCATCATAAGCAACAATACCATTTTTAGCACCCGCTTCAATAGCCATATTACATAAAGAGAATCTATCATCCATAGATAAGTATTGAATTGCTTCACCAGTAAACTCTAAAGTTTTATATAAAGCACCATCAACACCTAAAATTCTAATGATTTCAAGAATTAAATCTTTACCAGTGATTTGATATGCTGGTTTACCTTTGAATACAACTTTAATAGCTTCAGGAACTTTAAACCAGTTTCCACCAGTAATCATACCAAATGAGATATCTGTTGAACCCATACCAGTAGAAAATGCACCTAATCAGCCATGAGTACAGGTATGTGAATCTGCACCTATAATAACATCACCTGGTAATACTAAACCTTTTTCTGGTAAAAGTGCATGCTCAATTCCCATATCTTTTTCATCAAAAAAGTATTTTAAGTCATGTTTTGCTGCAAAATCTCTTGAGATTTTTGCTTGGTTAGCAGATGCAATATCTTTTGCAGGAATAAAGTGATCAAGTACAATTGCAAAACCTTCAGGATTTGCAAGTTTTTCAAAACCACCCTCTTCAAATGCTCTAATTGAAATAGGAGTTGTAATATCATTTCCAATAACCATATCTATTGGACTTCTTACAATCTCACCTGCGTAAACTTCTCTTCCTACATGTTCACTAAAAATTTTTTCTGTAATAGTTTGACCCATATTTTCTCTCTTTATTTAACTTATCTTTTTTAATTTGCCCGATTATAGCTAAAATCTGTTTAGCTTTCAAAAAGAGTCTAGACTCTTTTTTTATCCTCTTTATATTGTTTATATTGCATATAAAGAATTAGTACAATTGATATATCAATAATTACATCCGCAAAATTGAATATAGCAAAATCAAATCCACAATGCCAATAGACATAATCAACGACTGCCCCATAAGTAAATCTATCCAAAATATTAGACAATCCACCTGCTAGAAGCATAGAAATTGGGATATAATATTTTAAAAAGACCTCTTTATTAAAATATAAATATACAAAAATAGCTACTATTAATGCTAATTGTATAAACTTTAAATACTCTTTTAAAAATTCTAACATAGAAAAGGCAACACCATAATTATATGCAAGAACTAAAGAAATACAGTCACTTTCAAAACCATACTTTAAAAATACAAAACCATATTTTATATACTGGTCAATAATAACTAGCAATAAAAATAGTACTACTGAAATAGTTAATTTTTGGTTCATAGTGTTTTTGTTAAAAACTCTACTAATCTGTCCATGTACTCATTTACTAATTTTTTATCACGACCTTCAATCAATACTCTTAGCTTATTTTCTGTTCCAGAATATCTAATTAAATCTCTCATACCTTTAGATTTAATCTCTTCTTGAAGCTCTTTTAATCCTTCAATTTCATCAAGTGGAATTTTTTCACTTACTTTTATATTTTTTAAAACTTGTGGATAGAGTTCAAAACCATTTAAAGCTTTACTTGCTTTTTTACCACTCTCTATTAAATAA
Source organism: Arcobacter sp. (assembly GCA_002869535.1). Lineage (GTDB taxonomy): Bacteria > Campylobacterota > Campylobacteria > Campylobacterales > Arcobacteraceae > Arcobacter. Next base: position 49,917 of record PKUK01000004.1, on the reverse strand, counting down.
GATAAGACTTGTAAGGCAGTTGCAAGTCCATCTCCTGTTTTTGAAACATCAGAGAAGATAACATGTCCACTTTGTTCTCCTCCAAAGTTTATATTGTTACTCTTCATATTTTCTAAAACATGCTTATCACCAACATCAGTTCGATTTAACTTTAAATCAAAAGAGTCTAGATAGTCCTCTAAGGCTTTATTACTCATAACTGTAGCAACACAAGCCTCACCTTTTAATATGCCCTTCTCACTTAAGTATACGCATAAGGCACCTAAAAGTTTATCTCCATCTACAGTATCACCATTTTCATCTATTACTACAAGTCTATCAGCATCTCCATCAAGAGCTAGTCCAATATCTGCTCTTACTTCTCTTACTACTTTAGCAACATTTTCAGGATGCATTGCTCCACTGTTTTCATTGATATTAAATCCATTTGGTTTTGCATTTATTGTAAATACTTCAGCACCAAGTTCTTCAAGGATTGTTGGAGCAACTTTATAAGCAGCACCATTTGCACAATCAAGTACAATCCTAAGCCCATTTAGTGTTAATTCTTTTGGAAAAGAGCTCTTGATTGATACAATATATCTTCCAATAACATCATCTATTCTTTTTGATGAACCTATCTCTTTGCCAGTTTTTTGTCCATTTGTTCTAGCCTCTTCATCAAAAAAGAGTTCTTCTATTGCTTTTTCACAATCACTTCCCAATTTATTTCCATGTTGATCAAAGAATTTTATTCCATTATCTTCAAAAGGATTATGAGAAGCTGATATCATAATTCCAGCATCACATCTCATTGATTCAGTTAAAAATGCAATAGCAGGAGTTGGCATTGGACCTATTTGAATAACATCATATCCAACAGCAGTCAATCCTGAAACTAATGCATTTTCAATCATATATCCACTTCTTCTAGTATCTTTTCCTACTAAAATCTTGTTTGTATATGAATGTTTTCTAAAATAAATTCCTGCAGCCATTGCTAGCTTCATCACCGTCATAGCGTCTAAAAATGAGCCAGCTTGACCTCTTACACCATCTGTACCAAATAGTTTCATTGAAAAATCCTAAAATTAAACTTAATTTAAACTTACTTTAAAGTTAATTGGCTAGTATTCTAGCCTTAAAAAAATTATAAAGAGGTTAAAAATGGCAAACCATAAATCTTCGGCTAAAAGAGCTAAACAAACGATAGTAAAAACTGAGAGAAACAGATTTTACAAAACAAGAATTAAGAACGTAACGAAAGATGTATTATCAGCAGTTGAAGCTAATGATAAAGAAAAAGCAGCTGCTGCAATGAAAACTGCAAATAAATACGTGCACCACTGTATTGCAAAAGGTATCCTTAAAAAAGGAACTGCAGCTAGAAAAGTTAGTAGACTACAAGTAAAAGTTAACGCTCTATAATTAAAATTTACTATCATATCAATAATATGGTAGTTAATTTTATTTATTTGCTTATAAATACTACAAAATATGTTACAAGATAAATTACAACTATTTATTGATAGATATGAGGAGATTAATGGATTATTAGCTTCTCCAGATATCTCTTCAGACATAAAAAGAATGACTACACTTTCAAAAGAGCAGTCATCGATTGAACCAATCGTAAATAAAGCTAAAGAATATATAAGTGTATTAAATGATATTCAAGATAACAAAATGTTACTTGACGATCCAGATTTAGGTGAACTGGCAAAAGATGAACTTAAAGATTTAGAGGTTAGAAAACCTGCTATTGAAGAAGAGATAAAAGTTCTTATGATTCCTAAAGATCCTAATGATGATAAAAATATATTTATAGAACTAAGAGCTGGTGCAGGTGGTGATGAAGCAGGAATATTTGTAGGAAACCTATTTAGGGCATATTTAAGATATGCGGAACAAAAAGGGTGGAAAGTTGAGATAATGAACCAAAATGAGAATGAAGCAGGCGGATACAAAGAGATCGTTGCTTTATTTAAAGGTGAACAGGTTTATTCAAGACTAAAATATGAAAGCGGAACACACAGGGTTCAAAGAGTTCCAGCGACTGAATCACAAGGGAGAGTTCATACATCAGCTATTACTGTTGCAGTTATGCCAGAAGTTGATGATGTAGAAGTTGAAATCGATCCGGGTGATTTAAAAATTGATGTTATGAGAGCTAGTGGAAATGGTGGACAATCAGTAAATACTACTGACTCTGCAGTTAGGATTACACATATTCCTTCAGGGCTTGTTGTAACAAACCAAGACCAAAAGTCTCAACATAAAAATAAAGATAAAGCAATGAAAGTTTTAAAAGCTAGACTTTATGACATTCAGATGCAAGAAAAAATGGACTCAGAAGGTGCCAGCAGAAAAGAACAAGTTGGAACTGGAGATCGAAGTGGAAGAATTAGAACATATAATTATCCACAAGGTCGAATAAGTGACCATAGAATTAACCTTACATTATACAGACTTGAAGCAGTAATGAATGATGGTGTTTTTGATGAAATCATTGACCCATTAATCGCTGATGCTCAATCAAAAGCAATTGAGGCTAATGGATTATAATCCATTAGCTTTACTCTACATTAACTCACATTAGTAACCAAAATGTAATCGTTTGCAATTATAATTTCTTCGTCAAAAAAAATATTGGAGAAAAAAATATGAAAAAAACTGCAATCGCGTTATTAGCATCTGCTGCTTTAACTGTTACACTAAGTGCTAGAGACCAAATCAAAATAGTTGGTTCTTCTACTGTTTATCCTTTCTCATCTTCTGTTGCTGAAGAATTAGGAGCTACAACTAAATTCCCAACTCCTGTTGTTGAATCAACTGGTTCAGGTGGTGGAATGAAATTATTCTGTGCTGGAAATGATATGAATACTCCAGATATCACAAATGCTTCAAGAAGAATGAAAACTAAAGAGTTTAAACTATGTGAAAAAAATGGTGTTACTGATATCACTGAAGCTGTAATTGGTTATGATGGTATTGCATTTGCACAAGCAAAATCAAACGCTAAATTTGATATTTCAAAAGAACACTTAGCTTTAGCAGTTGCTAAAGAAGTTCCTTCAAAAGATGGTAAATCACTAATTGCTAACCCATATAAAAAATGGTCAGACATTGATGCATCTTTACCAAATAGAGAAATCATTGTTTACGGACCACCAAAATCTTCAGGTACAAGAGATGCTTTTGAAGAATTAGTTATGCAATCTACTTTCAAAAAAATGGATCTATATACAAATCTTTACAAAGCTGACAAAAAAGCTAACAAAAAATATAAAAAATATTCTGTAATTAGAACAGATGGTGTTTATGTAGAATCAGGTGAAAATGATAACTTAATCGTTCAAAAATTAACTAAAAATACAGATGCATTTGGTGTATTTGGATTCTCTTTCTTAGTTGAAAATGATGATGTAATCCAAGGTGCTACAATCAACAAAGTTGAACCAACTCCAGATACAATTTCTTCAGGGAAATATCCAGTATCTAGATCATTATTCTTCTATATCAAAAACTCTCATTCAAAAGAAGTTCCAGCTATAAGTAAATATGTTGAATTATTCATGAGTGAAAAAATGATTGGTAAAGATAGTATATTAGGTGAAATTGGATTAATTCCACTTCCAGATGCTGATAGAAATGCAATCAGATCAAGTGTTGCTAAAAGAACTAAAATCACTTTAGCAGAATTAAGTAAAAAACACTAAATTAAAAAGAGGTTATTCCTCTTTTTGATTCTAGTTATAGCTCTTTATCTGTTGTACGCGAACGAAGAGATAAAGGGCTATAAATAGGATTAAATATGAAAATAAAATGGCTCTCTATAGTTGAAAAACTCGATTACGCTTTTCAGCCTATTATACACTCACATTCAGGTAAGATTTTTGCAGTTGAAGCACTAATAAGAAATGTAGAAAAAATACCTAATCTAGAACAAATTCATGATTTATTTGATTTAGCATATAAAGAAGATTATCTATATCAACTAGACTTGCTTTTACGAGATAAAGCAATTGAAAAATTTGCCCAAATAGATATTGAAAATCTTCAGCTTTTTTATAACTTAGATAACAGAATAATTCATACAAAAAATTACTCAAAAGGTAATACAAAAAAAATCTTAAGTAAATATAATTTTGATAAAAATGTTATTTGTTATGAATTGAGTGAAAGAGGCACTCTAATTGAACAAAATGCCTTAGTTGAAATGATTAAAACTTATAAGAACAGTGATTACTGTATTGCCATTGATGATTTTGGGGTAGGAGTTTCAGGACTAAAACTTTTATATTTTTCACAAGCAAATATAATTAAAATAGATAGATTTTTTATAGATAGTATAGATAGCGACTCTAAAAAAAGACTTTTTTGTTCTTCAATTATAAACATGGCTCATATAATGGGGATGAAAGTAGTAGCAGAAGGAGTTGAAACCTTAAATGAGTTTTATACTTGCAAAAATATTGGTGCAGATTTTATACAAGGTTATTTTGTTCAAAAACCTACAATAAAGGTACAAGAACTTAAACATATTTATAAAGATATTGTTAAAAACCTTATCAATGAAAAAAGAGCTGATGATGCAACTCCAATAGAACAAGAATTTATTCAAGATATTATTCCTTTAAATATTAAGTCTTCACTTCACTCTTTATTTTTATATTTTAAAGATTACAGACATAATAACTTTGTCCCAATTGTTGATGATTATGATAATTTTATGGGTGTAATTTATGAAGTTGATATCAAACAAATTTCATATTCACAATATGGATTATCTTTAGCACAAAATAAATCATACAACTCAAAAATAAGCAAATACGTAAAACCAGTTATTTCAGTAGAATCATCTTGGGGTATTGATAAAGCCTTAGAAATATTTAATCATGATCCCAACTCATCAGGTATTTTTATTACAAAAGCGAATAAATATGCCGGTTTTATTGACCTTCGTTCACTTTTACAACTCTCTCACAAAAGAAATTTGGAGATTGCAGAGAATCAAAACCCACTTACAAGACTTCCAGGAAATAAACAAATTGAACTGTTTATTTATAAAAGTCTTAAAAACAGAGAGAAATATACCTCTCATATTTTATATTTTGATTTTGATAACTTTAAACCATTTAATGATCACTATGGCTTTAGACAGGGGGATAGAGCAATACTGCTTTTCTCTGAATTATTACAAAAAAAATATCCAAATGACTCTTTTGTAGCACATATTGGAGGAGATGACTTTTTTATTGGAATAAAAAATAGTTATATTGAAAAAGTTTATGACATAACAAATGAAGCCTTATGTGAATTTAAAGAGTCTGCAAAAAATCTTTACAAAGAAGAAGATAAACAAAATGGTTATATTGAAGGAAAAGATAGATTTGGAGAAGAAAGAGTATTTAAATTACTCTCATGCTCTTGTGCAATTATTGAGATATCTTCAAACTCAAAAAAATCTAATTTTGACCACACTCTAAACATCATGAAAAAATACTCTAAAGATTTAGAAGTACCCATTTGTGCCTCTTTTTAAATTATGTAATCATCTTGTAATTTTTCTTACATATAATTCCCAATAAAAAATAGGAAGGTTAAATTTGAATACATTTGAATCTAAAAGTAAAAAAGCTTTATTAATAGAAAAATTAATTAAATTTTTATTGATTTTAGCTGCAACAATTTCTATTCTTACAACATTTGGAATCCTATTTTCAATACTATTTGAATCAATAGAATTTTTCAAGCTAAGAAGTTTTTGGTATTTTTTAACAGGAACAGTATGGTCACCTGGTGTAATTGGAAGTAAATTTGGTGCTTTACCAATTTTCTCAGGGACTTTTGTTATCACGCTTATAGCACTAGCAGTAGCTATTCCTATTGGATTAGGTAGTGCTGTTTATATGAGTGAGTATGCCAGTCCAAAATTAAGAGATTATCTAAAACCTATGTTAGAAATACTTGCAGGTATTCCAACTGTTGTTTATGGTTTCTTTGCTGCAATTACAGTAGCTCCACTTATTGTAAAGATGGCAGATGCTGTTGGCTTAGAAGCTACTTTTAACTCAGCTCTTGCTTCAGGTGTTGTTATGGGGATAATGATTATTCCTGTAATTTCATCACTTTCAGATGATGTTATTCGAGCAGTTCCTGATTCTCAAAGAAAAGCTGCATTTGGACTTGGTATGACTCATGGTGAGATTATTAAAAATATTGTTTTACCATCTGCCCTGCCAGGTATCATTTCAGCATCTCTTTTGGGACTTTCAAAAGCTTTGGGAGAGACAATGATTGTTGTTATGGCTGCAGGGCTTCGTCCAAACTTATCATGGAATCCACTAGAAGATATGACAACTGTTACAGTTACCATCGTAAACTCTTTAGTAGGTGATTTTGAGTTTAACTCTCCGGAAACACTTTCTGCATTTGCCTTAGGTTTAGTTCTTTTTGTTATCACATTGATTTTAAATATGATTTCATTAAGTTTAATTAGAAAATTCAAAGAAAAATATAAAGTGAATACATTATGATTATGAGAAAAAGAAAAAAAGAAAAAAAACACAATCCTTTTTATGATCCAACACTTACTAAAAGACATGCAAGTTCAAGAAGATTTAAAAGATTTACACTAACATCTTTGATATTTTCAATTGCATTTTTGGCATTCTTTTTAGTTGATATTACTTTAAAAGGACTTCCAGCATTTAAAGTTGCTTATGTACAAACAGAAGTAGTATATAATGAACAAACAATTAGGGATTCTAGAAAAGCTGTTCCAAGAGAGTATAAAGGAATTGTATCAAGAGCATGGTTAAGAGATATCCCAAATCTAGTTAGAGAAAATCCTGCACTTATGAATACAACACAAACTCAATGGGTTTTAGCAGATGATCAAGTTGATCAGTATATGAAAGAACATCACTATAAGTTAAAAAGAAAAGATAGACATTTAGTAGATGAATTAATCGCACAAAATAAAATAGAGATGAAATTTAATACAATATTTTTTACAAATGGTGACTCAAAAATCCCAGAGTATGCAGGTATTTATTCAGCAATAATTGGTTCAATTTTAACTCTAATTGTTACTATGCTTGTAGCATTTCCAATTGGTGTTATGACAGCAATTTATCTTGAAGAGTTTGCAGATGATAACAAATTTACAAGATTTATTGAAGTAAATATTAACAACCTTGCAGCTATTCCTTCAATCCTATTTGGGCTTTTAGGTCTATCTATATTTATTAATCTTTTTGGACTTCCTCGTTCTTCACCCCTAGTTGGTGGTTTAACTTTAGCACTTATGACCTTGCCAATTATTATTGTTAGTTCAAGAGCAGCATTAAGAGCAGTACCAGATACAATTAGACAAGCGGCATATGGTTTGGGTTTAAATAAAATTGAAGTAACAAAAGACCACGTTTTACCATTGGCATTCCCAGGTGTTTTAACAGGTTCTATTATTGGACTAGCACAAGCTATGGGGGAAACAGCACCTTTAATTATTATAGGGATGATTGCATTTATTCCAGATGCACCATCTATGGTAACAGATGCAGCAACAGTTATGCCTGCACAACTTTTTACATGGGCTGGAATGCCAGAGAGAATGTATATTGAAAAGACTGCTGCTGGTATTATGGTACTACTTTCAGTACTTATTTCACTAAATGCTATAGCAATTTATTTAAGAAAAAAATTCGAAGTTAAATAGTAACAAGGAAAATTATGAGTAATACAGAAAATAAAACAAAAGTAAAAGTTGAAGACCTTAACCTTTTGTATGGGGACAATCATGCCTTACATAATATAAGTGTTGATTTATTTGAAAATAAAATTACAGCCCTAATAGGACCTTCTGGTTGTGGAAAATCTACATTTTTAAGATGTGTAAATAGAATGAATGACCTAATTAACTCTGTAAGAATTGACGGTGAAATAATTATTGATAATAAAAATATTTATGACAAAGATGTTGATGAAGTGAGTGTTAGAAAAAGAGTAGGAATGGTATTTCAACAACCAAACCCTTTTCCAAAAACTATTTATGATAATGTTGCTTATGCCCCACTAAAACATGGTATAACAAAAAAAGGTAAAGAGTGTAATGAGTTAGTAGAGTCTTCACTAATTAAAGCTGGTCTATGGGATGAAGTAAAAGATAAATTGGGACAGCCAGGGACATCACTTTCAGGGGGACAACAACAAAGATTATGTATTGCAAGAACCATCGCTATTAAACCTGAAGTTATTTTAATGGATGAGCCAACAAGTGCCCTTGATCCTATTAGTACAGAAAAAATCGAAGCTTTAATGCTAGAACTTAAAAATGATTATACAATTGTAACAGTAACACACAATATGCAACAAGCAGCAAGAGTTGCTGACTATACGGCATTCTTTCACCTTGGAAAGCTAATAGAATATGATAAAACAGATATCATATTTGTAAATCCAGGTAACAAAAAAACAGAAGATTATATTACAGGAAGGTTTGGTTAATGTTAAAAGTATACGATACAAAAAGAGAATTAATTCAAAATGAATTATTAGAAATAGGAGATGTTGTAGTTGAATCATTAAATGCTTCTTTAAAAGCGTTAAAAGATGATGATATTAAATCACTTAAAGATGCAGATTTATCACTAAAAAAACTTACAAGTAAGTCAAATGATATTGATAACTCTATTGTAACTGCCCTTGCTTTATATCAGCCAGAAGCAAAAGACTTAAGAGAATTGGTATCTTATTTAAAAATTACAAATGAGTTAGTAAGAGCTGGGGGAAATACAAAGGATTTTATTAAAATTTTTAGAACTTCATATACTGATGATTTAAATACAAAAACAATATTAGAATTTGCAATTCCTTTATTAAAATCAACTATTCTTTCTCTTCAAACTGCAATATCTATAATAAAAGATGATAATTCACAGCATGTTGAAGAGAAATACCAAAGAGTTGTAGTAGAAGAGAGTAAAACTGATGATTTATATGCAATGATTGAAAAAAATATTTTAAAACTTATCTCTAAAAACTTAGACTTATCAAAAGAGTATTTTAATATTTTAACTTCATTGAGAAAATTAGAAAAAATATCAGATAGATCAGTTGCTATTGCACATTTACTACTTTTTGCAGATAAAGGCGGAGAATTAGAGAGAAAATAACTCTTTATGATATAATTTAACTTATGAGAAAAGCCCTACTTAAAATACGAAAATACTTCGAATACAATTATGAGGTTCTAATAGCAATGGTTCTATTCATTGCTATTATTATTTCAGGTTTAGAATTCTTCAAAGCCATAATCTACATGCTTGAGTTTATAGTTATTATGGAAGTTGTAAAAATGATTTCTGACTTTATAAAAAAAGAGAAGTTAAGACTTCGATTTGTTATTGATATCTTTATTATATTTCTTATTCGAGATGTTATTATTCAAGCTTCACACAAAAATATAGACTATTTTGACATATCATTTTTACTAATTGTTATATTTGTATTTTTTATTTTTAGGATAATGTCAATAAAATACTCTCCAGGAAGTAGTAAATTAAAAGACAAAGGTAATAATTCAAGTGAATAATCATACCCTACTAATAATTGAAGATGAAGTTGATATTCTAGAACTTTTAGAATATACCTTACAAAAAGAGGGATTTGAGACTATTGGCTTTTTAACTGTATCAAAAAAAGCCTATGAAGTTTTAGATGAAGAAGAGATAGATTTAATACTTATGGATAGAAACTTGCCAGGAATGGAAGGTACAACTTTTATCAATGATATAAAATCAAAAGGTTACACTATACCTGTGATTTATGTTAGTGCAAAAGATAAAGATGAAGATATCTTAGAAGGCTTTGATAAACATGCAGATGATTATATAACTAAACCCTTTAATCTAAAAGAGTTAACCGCAAGGGTAAAAGCAGTTATAAAAAGAACTAAAAAAGATGTAGAAGTAGAAAAAATAAAAGATATTACATATAAAAGATCTAGTAAAAGTTTTTATATAGAAGATTGCAAAATTGAACTTACAACTTTAGAACACGATTTACTTTTAGAGTTTTTCAAAAATAAAGATATCCTTTTAAGTAGAGAACATCTACTAAACACTGTATGGGAAGACTCTTTTGAAAAAAAATTAAAAACTGTTAATGTTGCAGTGAAAAGATTAAAGAGTAAAATAGACTCTAAAGGAGATAAAAAATATATAAAATCTGTACGTGGTGAAGGTTACATGTTTTGTTAAAAATCCATCAGCTTTTTCTTCGAAGTTTTATATTTATCTTTTTATCAATACTTTTACTTATCTCTATAGTAGTCTATTTTTGGTCAAAATCAATATATCTTGATCAAATTGAAAAAAATATTTTATCAAACATAGATACTCTTTCCATTTCCCTACCAAATTTAAAAAATATAGACCAAAAAGTATTAGAGATAAAAAGAGCTACTAATCTAAGGGTTACCATAATAGATACAGATGGTGTAGTTGTTGCAGAGAGTGATGAAGATAAAAGTTTAATGGAAAACCATGGAAATAGAGAAGAGATTATTGCAGCAAAATATAAAACCTATGGAGAGATAGCTAGACACTCAGATACCTTAAATAAAGACCTTTTATATATTGCAAAAGAAGTTACTATTGATGATAAAGTCTACTATATTAGAATGTCAAGTGAAATAACTACAATAAAAGAGTATTTTATAAAATTAACCCTACAACTTATAGGGATATTTTCTATATTTTTACTTTTAGCATTTATTGTTTCATATTATATCTCTGATAAAATTCGTCATGAGACTGATAATATATTGAACTTTTTAATTAATTTAACAAAGAAAAAAGAACCTACAAATATGTCGTCATTTTATACCCAAGAGTTTTTTACAATAAATAAACTACTAAATAAAGTAGCAATAAAACTTCAAAAGAAAGAGAAATCAAAAGCTAAACATACTGCAAAACTAAAGCTTGCAAATAAACAAAAAGATGAAATTATAAGTGCCATTTCCCATGAATTTAAAAACCCTATTGCTATTATTACAGGATATGTACAAACTTTACAAAATGATAAAGATTTACCAATACAAATGAGAGATAAATTTCTTACAAAAATTGATTCAAATGCAAACAAGATGACTCAAATAATTGATAAACTAAGACTTGCACTAAAGCTTGAAGAGGGTAGAGAAAATATTGAAAAAAGAGAGTTGGATTTAAAAAGTTTATGTGAAATTATAGCAATAGATTTAAAAGATAAATATCCAAATAGAACCATAGAAATAAGTGGAGAGAATAAGAGTATTCAAGGGGATGATACTTTAATAAGTATGGCAATATCAAATCTAATTGAAAATGCTTTAAAATACTCAGAAGGTGTAGTAAGAGTTGAAATTTCACAGGAATACTTAAAAGTTATAGATACAGGTATTGGTATAAGTGAGACTGACCTTTTAAAAATCACAAGAAAGTTTTATAGAGTATCACAAAATGGCTGGAACAATTCATTGGGACTAGGATTATTTATAGTAAACTCTATTCTAAATCTTCATAATTTCAAACTTCAAATAAGCTCTATTTATGGTAAAGGTTCTGAATTTATCATTAAATATTAAAAAATACTTAATTTAAGCTATACATAAGTATTACTACACTATTATTCCAGCTCATTAATTAAATCGGAGAACGTAGATGAAATTCACTCAAATGGCAAAAGCCAATGAAATCGAAAGAGATTGGGTTATTATAGATGCAACTGATAAAGTATTTGGTAGAATCATTACTGAAGTTGCTACAATCTTAAGAGGTAAAAATAATACTAATTATACTCCTCATGTTGACTGTGGAGATAACGTAATTATCATAAATGCAACAAAAGCAAAATTTTCTGGTACTAAACTAGAAACTAAAAATTACTATACACACTCAGGTTATTTTGGTAGTACAAAAACTCACAAAATGTCTGATATGTTTGAACAAAACCCTGAGAAGCTATACAAATTGGCTACAAGAGGTATGTTACCAAAAACAAAACTTGGTAAATCAATGTTAAAAAAATTAAAAGTATACGCAGGTAGCGAACACCCTCACACTGCGCAAATTAAAGGATAAGACTAATGGCAAAAGTATACGCAACTGGAAGAAGAAAATCTTCTATCGCAAAAGTATGGTTAGAAGCTGGTAACGGGCAACTTATTATTAATGGTCAATCTTTAGATGCATGGTTAGGTGGACACGAAGCTATTAAAAAAAGAGTAATGAGACCTTTAGAAGTATCAAAACAAGAAACTTCTGTAAATGTTATCGTTAAAACTTTAGGTGGAGGTTACTCTGCACAAGCTGACGCTGCAAAACATGGTATTTCAAGAGCTTTAGTTGCTTTTGATGAGCAATTCAGAGCTGTTTTAAAACCTTATGGATTACTAACTAGAGATGCAAGATCTGTAGAGAGAAAAAAATACGGAAAGAAAAAAGCAAGAAAATCTACTCAATTCTCGAAAAGATAATTGGTATTTTTACTATATTCAAAGGAGCGACTTTTGTTGCTCCTTTTTTTATGCACTTTTTTATAAAAAAATATTACAATACTCAATGAAAAAATTTCTTCTATTATTCATTATTCACTGTTCATTATTCACTTGTTTAAATGCAAGTACACTAAACTTATCAATTTCATCAAGTCCAAGTAGAATAAATCCAATTTTAGCAAGTGATAGTGCAAGTAGTGAGATAACTCAATGGCTTTTTAATGGACTTTTCAAATATGATAAAAATGGAAATATAGTCCCTGAACTAGCCTCTTCATATAAGTTTATTTCAAAAACTCATCTAATCATAAATCTAAGAGATGATGTATTATGGCATGATGGAGAAAAATTCAGTGCAGATGATGTTATTTTTACATATAACAAAATCCATGACCCAAAAGTTTTCACTGCTATTAAATCCAATTATAAAGAGGTAGAAAGTATCTCAAAAATTAATGATTTTACTTTAGAAATTATTTATAAAAAACCATACTTTAAAGCATTAGAGATATGGATGACAGGAATATTGCCAAAACATCTATTAAAAGATGAAGAAGATTTGATGAAAAGTGATTTTAATAAGCAGCCAATTGGAACTGGTGCATATAAACTAGATAGTTTTAAAGTTGGAAGTGATATTAGGCTATTTGCTTTTGACAAGTACTTTGAAGGCAGACCTAAAATTGATGAGATAAATTATAAGTTTTTGCCAGACCCCACGACTTCATTTTTGTTTTTAAAACAAAACAGACTTGATGTGGGAGGATTAACTCCCCTGCAAGTTGATAGACAAATAGATAAAGAGTTCTTAGATGACTTCCAATTAATAGAACGCCCTGCTTTTGCTTATGCATATCTTGGATTTAATTTAAACAATAAAAAGTTTAAAGATTTAAATGTAAGAAAAGCTCTCTCTTTAGCCATAAACAGAAAAGAGATTGTTGATATCTTATTCTTTGGACATGGGCAAGTTTGTAATGGTCCATTCTTACCAGGAACTTTTGCTTATGATAAAGATATAAAAGTTATAAAACAAGATTTAAAGCAGGCAAAACGTCTACTCAAACTTGCAGGATATGATGAGAACAATCCTTTAAGTTTTGAAGTTATAACAAATACAGGAAATGAAACTAGACTAAATGCTACTCAAATCATTCAATATCAGCTTGCAAAAATTGGTGTAAAAATGAAAATACGAGTTATGGAGTGGCAAGCTTTTTTAAATACTGTTGTTCATCCAAGAAACTTTGAAGCCATTGTTTTAGGTTGGAATTTAGCAGTTATGCCAGATGCTTATCCTCTATGGCACAGCGACTCTAGAAAAACTGGTGCTTTTAATTTAGTAGGCTATTCAAATAAAGAAGTTGATGAACTTATTGTTAAAGGTTCAACAACAGTTGACAAAGAAGAATTGGGTAAAATATATAGAAAAATATTTAATATCATAGCAAATGATACTCCATATCTATTTTTATATATTCCTAACTCAATTACATCAGTTAGTAAAAAAATACAAAATATAGAACCATCATTTTTGGGTATTATGCATAATCAAAATGATTGGATAAAAGAAGATGATTAAAAAGGAAAAATATTGGAGAACATAATACTATTTGATTTGGATGGTACACTTATAGACTCAACAGATGCAATTGTATCAACTTTTCATCACTCATTTGAAAAAATGAATTTTGATTTTCAAGGAAATGATGAGGATATAAAATCACTTATTGGATATCCCTTAGAAATCATGTTTATGGAACTAGGTGTTGAACAAGAACTTGCTTGGGATTTTGTTGATACTTATAAGCAAAGATATAAAACAATATCTACAACAAAAACTTTATTATTAGAAAATGCAATAGAGGCTTTAGAAGTTGCAAGTAAATTTGCAAGATTATCTATTGTTACTACAAAAACTGGTAAATATACTATTCCTTTATTAGAACACTTTGGCATACTTAAATACTTTTAAATTGTTACAGGACGAGAACATGTGGAAAATCCCAAACCACACCCAGAACCAATTTTAAAAACTTTGGAGCAGATGAATTTAAGTAAAACCTCAAATATTTGGATGATAGGTGACACTCACTTAGATATCTTATGTGCAAATAGTGCAGGTGTCAACTCTGTGGCCGTTCTCTGCGGTTATGGCAAAGAAGAAGACCTGAAAGAACTTACTAGTTTTATATCAAAAAACTCACTAGAAGCAGTAAAATTAATTGAAGAAGTATCTGCAAACAACTTTCACAATTAATATAGTTTTAAATTCTTTAATCTTAAAATAAATTAATATCTATAAATTAGTTATAATTATTAATTATGCTTATAATTATCTAAATTTAGATTGATAATATGATAAAAAAGACTAAGGGGTTTGAATGTCAAAAAAATTTTCTACGATGGATGGGAATGAAGCAGCAGCATATGTATCATATGCTTTTACTGAAGTAGCTGGAGTTTATCCAATTACACCTTCTTCTCAAATGGGGGATAATACTGAGAAGTGGGCGACTCAAGGTAAAAAGAACTTATTTGGGGGAATTCCAAAAGTAATTGAAATGCAAAGTGAAGCGGGGGCAGCGGGTACATTTCATGGTTCATTACAAGCAGGTGCATTAACAACTACATATACTGCATCACAAGGTTTATTATTAAAAATTCCAAATATGTATAAAGTTGCTGGTCAACTATTACCAGGTGTTATTCATGTAAGTGCTAGAGCATTAGCAGCGCATGCGCTTTCAATATTTGGAGATCATCAAGATGTTATGAGTGCAAGAGCAACTGGTTTTGCTATGCTAGCAACTGGTTCAGTTCAAGAAGTTATGGATATAGGGGGAGTTGCTCATTTAGCTGCAATTAAAGGAAGAGTTCCATTTTTACACTTTTTTGATGGATTTAGAACATCACATGAAATCAACAAAGTTGAAGTTATGGATTATAGTGTATTTGACAAACTTTTAGATAAAAAAGCAGTTCAAAGATTTAGAGACACTTCTTTAAATCCAGAATCTCCAATTACAAGAGGTACTGCACAAAATGATGATATCTACTTCCAAGGAAGAGAAGCATCAAATAAATTTTACAATGAAGTTCCAGATATTGTAAATGAATATATGCAAGAAATCTCAAAAGTTACTGGAAGAGATTATGCTCCATTTACTTACTATGGTGCTAATGATGCTACTGATATTATTATTGCAATGGGTTCTGTTACAGAGACTATTAAAGAGACTATTGATTACTTAACAACACAAGGAAGAAAAGTTGGTTTATTAACAGTTCATTTATATAGACCATTCTCAACTAAATATTTTATGAATGTGTTACCAAAATCAGTTGAAAGAATTTGTGTTATTGATAGAACAAAAGAGCCAGGAAGTTTAGGTGAGCCACTGTTTTTAGATATTAAATCAGTATTCTATAATGAGAAAAAACAACCAAAAATTATTGGTGGAAGATATGGATTATCTTCTAAAGATGTTCATCCTGCACAAATTATTGCACTGTATGATAACTTGGCATCACAAAATCCTAAAGATAACTTCACTGTTGGGATTAATGACGATGTTACTTTTACATCTATTGAAGTAGGTAAAAATGTTGCTGTAGTTGAAGATGTAAATGAGTGTCTATTCTATGGATTAGGTGCAGATGGTACAGTTGGGGCAAATAAAAACTCTGTGAAAATTATTGGTGATAAAACTGATTTATATGCACAAGCATATTTTGCCTATGATTCAAAAAAATCTGGTGGATACACAAGATCACATTTAAGATTTAGCAAAACTCCTATTAGATCTACATATCTTGTAACAACACCTGGATTTATTGCCTGTTCAAAAGAGGTTTATTTAGAGCAGTATGAAGTAATTGACAACATTAGAGAAGGTGGAATATTCTTACTTAACTCAATCAATAGTGCAAAAGATATAGTTGCTAAAATACCTGATAGAGTTAAAAAAATATTAGCTGATAAAAAAGTTAAATTCTATGTAATCAATGCTACTAAATTAGCAAGAGATATTGGACTAGGAAATAGAACAAATACAATTATGCAAGCTGCATTCTTTAAACTTGCAAAAGTTATTGATTATGAAACTGCAAAAGAGTATATGAAAGAGTATGCTGAAAAAGCCTATGGAAACAAAGGTGAAGAAATCGTTAAGATGAACTATGCAGCAATTGACGCAGGAGAAGGTGGAATTGAAGAAGTTGTTGTTGATCCATCTTGGTCATCTATTGAAGCAGGACCACTTGTTCTTAACTCTAATTATAAAGGTTCAGATTTTGTTGAAAACTTTGCAAAAGTTGTAAATGCAGCAAAAGGTGATACTCTCCCTGTTTCAATCTTCACAAATAGAGAAGATGGTACTTTTGAAAATGGTTCTACTAAATACGAAAAAAGAGGAATTGCTACAATGGTTCCTGAGTGGAACGAAGAGACCTGTATCCAGTGTAACCAATGTGCATTTGAGTGTCCACATGCTGTTATTCGTCCATTCTTAATGGATGAAAATGAGTTTGAAAATGCTCCTGAAGGTGTTAAAAAATACTCAATTGATGCGACAGGTAAAGGTTTAAAAGACCAAGACTTAAAATACAAAATCCAAGTATCTATTCTAGATTGTACAGGATGTAATGTTTGTGTTGATATTTGTCCAACTGCAGAAAAATCTCTTAAAATGGTTCCATTTAATCAAGAAGCAGATGATGGAGAACAAGAAAATGCAGATTATTTATTTAATGATGTTACATACAAAGATTATTTAGTATCTAAAGATTCATTAAAAGGTTCGCAGTTTGCTAAACCTCTATTTGAGTTCCATTCAGCATGTCCAGGATGTGGTGAGACTCCATATATCAAACTAGCTACTCAAATGTTTGGGGATAGAATGATGATTGCAAATGCTACAGGATGTACATCAATCTATTCTGCTTCTGCTCCATCAACTCCATATACTAAAAATGAAAAAGGTGAAGGTCCAGCATGGGCAAACTCACTTTTTGAAGATACTGCTGAGTTTGGATATGGTATGCACCATGCAAATGAAGCTATTAGAAATAGAATGCAAAGAATTATGGAAGATACTATGGAAGAAGTTTCTAATCCATTGAAAGTTCTATATAAAGAGTGGATTGAAAATAGAAATGATGGTAAAAAAACTCAAGAGATAAGAGACAAACTAGTTCCTCAATTAGAACAAAATCCTGACGCTCCTGGTGTTGCTGACTTATTATCTCTTAAAAAATATATTGTAAGAAAATCACAATGGATCATCGGTGGAGATGGTTGGGCATATGATATTGGATATGGTGGACTTGACCATGTACTTGCAACTGGTGAAAATGTAAACGTACTTGTAGTTGATACAGAAGTTTACTCAAATACTGGTGGACAATCTTCAAAATCAGCTCGTGCTGGTTCTATTGCAGACTTTACAAATGATGGAAAACCAAGTGCTAAAAAAGATTTAGGATATATCTCTATGACATATGGAAATATCTATGTTGCACAAATCAACTCAAGAGCTAGTCAAAAACAGACAGCACAAGCTATGAAAGAGGCTGAAGAGTATAATGGTCCTTCTTTAGTGATTGCCTACTCTCCTTGTATTGCACATGGTATTAAAGGTGGATTGATGAAATCAGTTGACCAAGGACAATTAGCTACTGATTGTGGTTACTGGCCAATCTATACATTTGACCCTAGAAAAATTGATGAAGGTAAAAACCCAATCAAAATTTCTGGTAAAAAACCAGACTGGGAAAAATATGAGCAATTCTTAATGCAAGAGAATAGATATATCTCGTTAAAGAAATTAAACCCTAAATTTGCAGATGAATTATTAGCTAAAAATAAATCTGATGCACAATATAGATATAGACAATTAACAAGATTCGCAGCAGCTGATTATTCAGATGAATTAGTATAAATATTAGTGGGATTTCCCACTAATATAACTTATCAAAAACTTAAATTTTATATCTTCTTTATTTACTAAACATAACTCATTTATTCTTCATTTTTATCAAAAAATTATAGGAAATTCTTACAAAAATCACATTTAAAGTAGTCTGAAGGTGCTAATTTCTTTAAATTATCATAGCATAAACATAGCATATTATAAAAATCGAGTCAATTTAAGCTTAATTTTATTTTCAAATCAATTTTTTTTCAAAATTTGTAAATAATCAACTTTTTATTATAAAAAAAGACGATTTTTAGGGGATTTGCTAAAATGTTTATTCAGATTTGCTATGTTTTTTACATTAATATAATCTTATTTATCACTTAATGGTCATTTGCTCCTTTTGAAAAGCTACAAAATCATAGCTTAAACCATACTATTCTTAATATAAAATAAAGTTATAAGATTACTATTTTTACTTTAAAATTCACCTAAGATTTATACAGCTAGAATGTTCGTGATTTTAATGATATTGAAAAAATATCATTTATGAAATATAAGTATAGTTAATAATTAGGAGCTAAAACATGCTAGAAATTAGATGGCACAGCCGAGCGGGACAAGGGGCAGTAACCGGGGCAAAAGGTTTAGGTTCTGTTGTAGCTGAAACAGGAAAAGAAGTACAAGCTTTTGCATTTTATGGATCTGCAAAAAGAGGTGCATCAATGACAGCATATAACAGAATTGATGATCAACAAATCATAAATCACGAAAAATTTATGAGACCTAATTTTGTATTTATTTTAGACCCAGCATTAGTATTTACTGATGACTTTACAGCTAATGAAACTGAAGATACTAAATACATAATTACAACACACCTAAATAAAGATGAACTAATAGAATCAGTTCCAGCTTTACATGGTAGAGAAGAGCGAACATTTATATTAGACTGTTTACAAATTTCTCAAGAGACTATTGGAAGACCTATTCCAAATACTCCAATGCTTGGTGCATTTATGAAAATAAGTGGTATGTTTGAATTAGACTATTTTCAAAATGCAATGAAATCAGTACTAAAAAAACTTCCTCAAAAAGTAGTCGATGCAAATATGATTGCTATTGAGAGAGCATATAACGAAGTACATTAAGGAGCAAAGAATGAGTAAATCAATTAAAGATATGGGATGGGATGAATTAGTACCTGGGGCGGCACTATTTTCATTTGACCAAACAGTTGATGGAATGATTGCTGAAGTACAACCAGAAGATAGAACATATGCAGAGACAAACTCTAAAAATGCTTATGTAGGTGACTGGAGAGTGATCAAGCCTGTATGGAATACAGAACTATGTATTGACTGTCAAAACTGTTGGTTGTATTGTCCTGATACTGCTATTATCTCACGAGATAAAGAGATGAAGGGTGTTGATTATGACCACTGTAAAGGTTGTGGGATTTGTGTTGAAGTATGTCCAACAAATCCAAAGTCATTGCTTATGTTTAATGAAACAGAAAAAAATGAAATCGCACTCACAAAGTGGCCAGAGAAAAAAGAAAAAGGTGAGAAATAATGAATAGCAAACAAATGGAACTAAACAAAGTAGAAGTTTGGGATGGAAATACATGTAACGCACAAGCATTTAGACAAGCTGCTGTTGATGTAGTTGCTGCATATCCTATTACACCTTCAACTAATACTGTTGAAAACTATGCTGCCTTACATTCAAATGGTTATGTTGATGGTGAAATCATTATGGTTGAATCAGAACATGCTGCTATGTCAGGATGTGTAGGTGCAGGTGCTGCAGGAGGAAGAGTTGCAACTGCTACTTCATCTCAAGGTTGTGCACTTATGGTTGAAGTTTTATACCAATGTTCAGGTATGAGAATTCCTGCTGTTTTATGTTTAGTAAATAGAGCCTTAGCAGCACCACTAAATGTAAATGGTGACCACTCTGATATGTATCTAACAAGAGACTGTGGATGGATACA
Source organism: Arcobacter sp. (assembly GCA_002869535.1). Taxonomy (GTDB): domain Bacteria; phylum Campylobacterota; class Campylobacteria; order Campylobacterales; family Arcobacteraceae; genus Arcobacter. The sequence continues at coordinate 29,477 of PKUK01000004.1, read as the reverse complement.
GTTAGACTCATTTAATGCTCAAGAAGCTTATGACTTAACATTATGTGCCTTTAGAATAGGAGAACATAAAGAAGTAAGACTTCCAGTTATCTCTAACCAAGATGGATTTTTGACTTCTCATACAGCTCAAACAGTAAGACCTTTATCAGATAAAGTTGCTTATGATTTTGTTGGTGATTATGTACAAGTAAATGCCATGCTTGATTTTACAAAACCAGTTACTCATGGTGTACAAACTGAACATGACTGGCACTTTGAACATAAAGCAAAACAACACGCAGCACTTATGGGTTCACTTCCAGTTGTTGAAGAGGTTTTTGCAGAGTTTGAAAAAGTAAGTGGTAGAAAATATAATATCGTTGAAACATATAAAGTAGACGATGCTGATGTTGTGATTGTATGTTTAGGTACAACTTATGAGACAGCTATGATTGCAGTTGATGCAATTAGAGAAGAGACTGGTATAAAAGCTGGTGTTATTGCACCAAGACTATTTAGACCATTTCCACTTACTCAATTAGCTTCAAAATTACAAAATGTAAAAGCTATAGCATGTATGGATAGAAGTGCACCTGGTGGAACTGTTGGAACTTTATACAACGAAGTTGCGGGAGCCTTGTTTAATACACCAGCAAGACCAGTTCTTAAAAACTTAGTTTATGGTTTAGGTGGAAGAGATATTATTGTAAATGAATTAAAAGATATCTTCGTTTCTTTAAATGAAGAAGCAAAAAATGGAAAACTTAATGGGAAAATTCAAACACTTCATGGTGTTAGAGGTCCTGAATTAAGTTTTTATGAACACTAAGGAAAAAATATGAGTAATCAAAAAGTAATCAAAAACTTAAAAACGTTTTCAACTGCGGCTGAAAGATTTGAGGGTTCTCACGTTTTATGTCCAGGTTGTGCACACTCAATTATTGTAAGAGAAGTATTAAATGCAACAAATGACAACTTAGTTGTATCAGCAGCAACAGGATGTTTAGAAGTTTGTACTGCTATTTATCCACATACGTCATGGGACTGTTCTTGGATTCATATTGGCTTTGAAAATGCCTCAACTGCAATCGCAGGTGCTGAGACTATGAACAAAGTGTTAAGAAAAAAAGGAAGAATCGACCCATCAACTCCTGAACCAAAATTTGTAGCATTTGGTGGAGATGGTGCAACTTATGATATTGGTTTTCAATGGATTTCTGGATGTTTTGAAAGAGGTCATGACATGATGTATGTTTGTTTAGACAACGAAGTTTATGCAAATACAGGAGGTCAAAGATCATCTTCAACTCCTATTGGTTCATCTACAACAACAGCACCAGCAGGAAGTGATTCATATGGTGAAAAAAGAAACAAAAAAGATATGCTTTCAATCATGGCAGCGCATGGTTCTCCATATGTAGCACAAGTGGCACCAAACAAATGGAAAGATATGGTTAAAAAAATCCAAACAGGATTTGCAACAAAAGGACCAGTATTTATCAATGCAATGTCTGCATGTACAACAGAGTGGAAGTTCCAACCACATGAAACTATCGAAGCATCTGATTTAGCAGTTGATTCACTAGTTTTCCCACTATATGAAATCATAGATGGAACAGAGTTAAATATCACATATAGACCAAAAAATATAGTGCCTGTAAGAGATTACTTAGGTTTCCAACCAAGATTTAAACACTTGTTTAAACCAGAAAATGAGCATATCATAGAAGAATGGCAAAAAAGAGTAGACGAAAAATGGCTATACCTACAAAAAAGAGAAGAAGCCAGAGTATAAAAGCAAAATTTTTGCTTTTATACTGCGTTGAATAGCGATTTTAAATCAGTCACATAGTTTACTATGCTCCTTGAATTTAAAATCACTCTTCGCCTTGCCTAAAAACAAAACTTTAGCTTTTCTTATTTAATCTAAAACCTCTAATTAAAGTTATGTAATTTCTTTATAAAATCAACTAAATCATTTTCTATAACCTCATTCCACTCATCTTCTCTCATATTATTAAAAATATCCATATTATTTTTTGTAGGAAATTGTAATTGTCTTCCAGTACTTTCTTTATATGATATTTTAAAGTCATTAATTATCTTTTTTACATCATCTCCCTCACCGAAAAAATCTAAAATTCCTGATTCTATTTCATAAATTCTTTCTATAGTTCGTGGATGATAATAATTTTCAATACATCTTTTATTCAAAAGATATGCAAAACACTTATCACTACCTTTAAATTTTTCTATTATTTCATTTTGTTCTTCTTCTTTTGCTTTTGAGTTTTGCTTATCACTATCTAAAATTAAATATAATTCCCTATTAGATTTTTTAAAGTAATCTATATTTATAAAATTTTCAATACTTGTACCACCACCAGGTAAGATTAATATTTTTTCATTATCTTTTAACTTTTTTCCAAATAGTCCCCTAGATAAAGAATCAATAAAATTTGCATCTCCTGGACCTTCTACAAAAACAATTTTTTCAAATTTATCAACAAGATTATAGTAAGGTTTAATACCAATATCTTCTATAATCTTAACTATAAACTCTTCTTCTTTTGATTTAAAAACATTAGAACTGGAATAAGTTGAAGTGTCATTTTTTTGACATAAAATTACAGAACTAACATCTGTATGGCCTACAAAGACAGGAGAATGTGTAGTTATTATTATTTGATTTTCTAATGATAAATTTAACAAAGATAAAAGTAAATCTTCTTGAGCAGACGGGTGTAAAAATGTTTCTGGCTCTTCAATTAAATAAATTACATCATGCCCTTTGTTTTTTTCAGCTAAATATCTAAACCTTGCAACCATAAAAAGTCTTCTATATCCCGTTCCTTTGTGAGACATTGGAATTGGTTTCGAATCTCCATCAAATTGAAAACTAACATCAACACTTTTAATAGAATCTTTCCAACTAATAGTAGGCTGAATTTGGACTTTATTCAAACTAGAAGTATAATCAGACATATAACTTTTAATTGATTCAGCTTCTTTGTTCATTTCTGTTTGAATATCTAATTCTATTTTTTTCAATCTACTTTCATTGCTTGCAGTTTCAATAGCAAAAAAATCTTCTATTTCAGATACAGAATTAGTTTTAAATTTAGTATCAGCTTCTAATCCATAATCTGATACGAACAATTCAACTGCAGGTAAAAGAGAATCAATTTTATAAATATCCTCAATATAAATTAACTTTCTTTTAATGTTATTACTTTCACAGTACTTCTTAATGTATTCAATTTTTTCTAATTTTGAATTTCTACCTTTGCCATCTACTGGAATTTCAATTGAATGTTTTGAAATAATTTGATTTAGTTCTTCATCCATTTTTTCATATAAAAAAGAAAAATCTCCTTCATAATCATTCACTAATAATTCTATACTAGAAAATGTCTTTCCAACATTTTTTATTTCTTTTTTTATACATATTTTATTATCTTGAATAATATCATTAAGAAAATAGTCTAATCCATCATTTTTTTTAATCTTTTTTTTTACTTTAGATTCTATCTTCCTATATAAGTCATCATCTGTAAATTCAATTTCAAATTTTATAGATTTTGACTCGTCATAAAAATCAGAATTTGTTATTTGAAAAGATTTAATATCTAAAAAACTAGCTATTGCATTTAATACAATAGATTTTCCAGAGTCATTTTTCCCAATAATAGAAGAGAAACTTGATAAAGGAATAATTTGTTCATCATTTATTCCTCTATAATTTTGAATTTTTATTGATGTGATTATCATTTAAACACCTTAATCTTTTATTTTATATATTACATTAAAATAATTTAAAACTAATAATTATAGACATATTTGTGTCACTAAATTATAATATATATTATAGACTTTGCTTCTCCCTTTGATGAAGCCGAGCGTTTGATTTACTCTTTTCGAAACAAGCCCGAAACTGTCTGAGCGTAAGAAGAGTGCTAAATGCACTCTTTAGCGAGTTTTACAGGGCAGAAAAGAGTAAATCAATAAGCGAGGGAAGCTTCGCCTTCATCAACTCGGCAGTTGCTTTCTTTGTTACTTTCTTTTCAACAAAAGAAAGTAAAGAGCGGAAACCTTTAGGTGTTCAAGAGCAAGATTCATATACCAGTTATCCATCCATTAACAATTGATTATTTATCCATTTATCATCACTTGTTATACTTTCTTTACAAGGCGAATACGAACGTCTTTTTTTTCATTTACTCCTAAAAAGAAAGAGGTCCGCGAAGCCTCTTTTTTTTTGCCTAAAAATCTCTCATTTTATATAAATTTATCAATTTCTTATCGGGTTGTCTTTTTGTTAACCTTTGGTTGTTTATTCATTTATCATCAGCTGTTATAATTTTCTTATAAGACGAATACGAACGTCTTCATTTGTTCTCCTAAAAAAGAGGCCCGCGAAGCCTCTTTTTTTTTGCTCTATTAAAAATCAGATAAAAACTCAAAATAACCCTTACTCTTAACAAAATAATTAGTCATTTAATTAAAAAGTCAAATGCAAATTCAATATAAGAACAAATTATAAATGCTTATGTTACTATTTAAGATATATTTATTTATAAGGGGCGAGTATGAATGTGTATGAATATGCGATGAAGGTTGAAAAAGAAGGTGAAGCTTATTATCGAGAGATGGTATCAAAAGCTCAAAATCCAGGTTTAAAAAGAATTTTTACTATGTTGGCAGATGAAGAGGTAAAACATTACAATATATTTAAAAATATGATGAAAAAAGAGGATATTGATTTAGAAAAATTAGATTTGATAACTGATACTAAAACAATTTTTCAAACACTAACTCAAGAAAAAGACAATATTGATTTAGACAAAGAACAAGTTCAATTCTATAAAGATGCGATAACAAGAGAAGAGAACTCTAAAAACTTTTATGCACAAAAAGCAGAAGAACTAGAAAGTGTAACTGAAAAGTCAATCTTTTTACAAATTGCAGCAGAAGAAGTAAAACATAAGAAGGTTTTAGAAGAGATAGTTACTTTCTTAGAAGAGCCAGCTGACTGGGTTGCAAGCGCAGAGTTCTAATTATTATTTAATATTCTAAAAAAGAGGCAACTTAGCCTCTTTTTTGTCTAAAACTCCACTTTGTTTTTTATGCTTATCTCTTCATGGGATATATCTGATTGATATACTATTACTTCAACACCTTTTTTCATAGACTCTTTTAATGTTTCATCATACATTTTATCTATCTCCTTTGCAATTCTAAATGGCAAATTATCACTTCTTTGAATAACATACAGCATAACTGCCCTATGTCCTTCTTCCACCATAGATACTAGTTCGTCTAAGTGTTTTTTACCTCTAGTGGTAACCGCATCTGGAAAAGCCAAAGTGTCATCTATTTTTAAACTTACACTTTTTACTTCCACATAACATTTTTCATTTTCATTTTCTAATAAAATATCTATTCGTGAATTTACTCCATACTTTTGTTCAGGCTTTAAAGAAGTGTAACCTTGAAGCTCTTTTATAGTTGCATTTTCTATAGCTTCTATTGCTATTTTATTTGCCACCCCTGTATTTGTACAAATCAAGATGTCAGCCATTTGGGTTAATTCCAAAGTATATTTTAGTTTTCTTTTTGGGTTATCATGAAAACTAACCCACACAGGGCAGTTCTCTTCTATACAAGAGGTCATCGCTCCACTATTTGGCACATGGGCAGTTATCTCTTCACCATTTTCTAAAATAATATCAGCTAAAAATCTTTTGTATCTTTTTATTAGTTTTCCACGTATTAAGTCTGGGAATTTCATCTTACTTCCTAAATTTATTGGCTATAAATTATTATACAGAAGTAAGATTAAAACTATTTATTTAGATTTTTTTATTATCTTTTAATTCTTTATAAAATGAACTATGTAAAATCTCAAGCTCTTCCTCTTCTTTATATCCAGTTATAATACTATGAACGGCACCTTTAATTGCAAACATAGACATATAAACATGGGTAATAAAAAGAGCTGTCACCATCATCCCTAAAACATTGTGCATTATTATGCAAATTCTTAAAAATGCTATTTTAGTAAGCCCTAAAGTAGCTAACAATCCTACTGGTACATCTTGAAAATATAAAAATGCTCCAGTTATAATCATAAGTATTCCACCTAAAGTACAAACCCAAAACCACATTTTTTGTCCTGCGTTAAACTTTCCTGCTGGAATAGGTTTTTTCTCCTTTGAGAGGTAACCACCTAATATCTTCATCCATTTGATATCATCATTTGTAAAAAGCATATCTTTTGCCCACATTAAAAACATAGGTATAACACTTATAAGAAACAGAGGTGTTACAATCACATGAATATCTTGACAAATTCTAACAAATGCTCCTCCATGAAAAAATGACCCAAATATCATTACAAGACCAGTTGGGATTATTAATAAAAATGAAAATGCAGCTATAGCATGAATAGTTCTATTAAAAATAGTAAACAAATAGAGTTTTTTCTTATCATGGGAAAAGATTTTTGGTCCAATGATTTTATAATGAATAAAAAAAGCAAGTGGCACAGCAACAACAATTGCTAAAAATAAATTAGAAAAATACTCAGATTGAAGTTTCGTAAAAATATATCCCAATCCTAATGAACCTGTTTTACCATAATGTAAAATATTGTAAATAAGATCTTGATTTTCATCACTTATAACAGTTGCAAATGAGTCCAAGCTAAAAATAGCTACTAATAAAAAAAATATTCTTGACATATCGTCTCCTTTTAAAGAGTCTAATTTTAGGATTTATATCTGTCATTAGTATGGCATTTTGCCTTTTTGGTAAAAAAATTTTTACTAAAATTACGGGGTATAGATTTTGCATAGTCATAATAATATTTAATAAAGAAGAATTCATGCAAAAAACTCTGGTATTCGATGATGAAAAACATTTACTTAATTTTGTTCAAATGGACACTTTACACAAAGAGTTTTTAGATATTTATAATAGTGTAGATACAAACTCAGGGGAGAGTATCCTTGCAAAGTCAAAAGAGCTACTTGAACATAGTAGAAAACATTTTTTTGAAGAAGAGACTTTAATGGAAAAGTATAACTATCCCACAATAAGAGAACATAAAGATGAGCACTATAAAGTACTTGCTGAAATGGAGTATTTTATTAAAAATGCACACTCCCTCTTTGGAAAAAAAATGTTAAAGGCTTATTATGTTGAGAAGCTACCAGAATGGTTTGATTTGCATTTGACAAGTATGGATAGTGATTTAGTCTATCACCTAAATAACTCTATAAAATAGACAAGGATAATATAATGGGACTTTTTGAAGATGCGATAAAACAAGAAATCATGCAAAATATTTTTGCAGATAGTCTAAAGATGTATGAAACTATTGATAATAAGTTTAAGTTAAATGCCCAGCAAAAACAACAAATCTTAGAAAAGATATCTTCATTAAACTCTGATTTAAACACACTGATTAAAGATATAAAACTCTCATAGGAATAAAAATGATAACCCCTGCAATTGGTACCCAAGAATTATACAAGCAACTACAAACTTTGATTGATACTGATATTCCTGTATTTATCCATGGAAGTCCAGGTATTGGAAAATCATATATTGTAAATGATATAGCAAAACAAAATGATTTGGAGATTATTGATGTACGATTATCACAACTTGATGCCATAGATTTAAGAGGGATTCCAACTATTTCAAATGAGCAAACAAAGTGGATGCCACCTGTATTTTTACCTTCTGATGAGAACTCTAAAGGAATACTCTTTTTAGATGAGTTAAACTCTGCTCCACTATCTGTCCAAGCTGCTATTTATCAACTTGTTCTTGATAGAAAAATAGGTGAATATAGCATGCCAAAAGGCTGGAGGATAGTTTGTGCTGGTAATAAAATAGATGATAAAGGTATCGTTTTTAAACTTCCAAGTCCTTTGATAAATAGAATGGTACATATCGTACTTGAAGCAAAATATGAGGATTTTAAAATTTGGGCTATTAAAAATGAAGTCCACCCTTTTATTATTGGTTTTTTAGGATTTAGGCCAGATTTACTTAGCAGTGAAGTGCCAGATTCAACTGAAACCAATCCTGCTTTTTGTACTCCAAGAGCGTGGGATATGTTATCAAATATCATAAAAAAAAGTAAAGATATTAAAACAATCAATCCAATCATTTACGGAAGTGTTGGTTATGGTGCTGGCATTGAGTTTATCTCTTTTGTAAAAGTTTATAAAACCTTGCCTGATATTGATGCGATTTTAGCAGGAGAATCTGATGTTGTGCCAGAAGAACCAAGTGCTTTATATGCCCTATGTGCAGCTATCATTGAAAAATACAAAGAGACAGCTCAAGCTACAAATCTTTTTACTTATTGTAGTAAATTGCCAGTTGAATTTAATGTTATGCTAATAAAAGATTTAATCATCAAAGATGAAGATATAGCTGAACTTGAAGCCTTTGATTCATGGATGGAGAAATATGGACAATACATTATATGATGAGACTTTTCAAAAAATACGAATAAATTTTTTATTTAATCACCCTTTTTTATCAGTCTTAGCCCTTTCTATTCCTACAAACTATACTCAAAATGAGTTTAGTGCCTTTCAAACAAATGGTATGAAAATAGGAGTGGACCTTGAAAAACTCTCAATTTATAGTGATGAAGAGATTACTTATCTTTATACTCATACCCTTTTACATATAGTTCTTAAACACCCTTACCGCCAAAAAACTAGAGAAAAAAGACTTTGGAATCAAGCTTGTGATTTAGTTATCAATCTAGTTATGTCAAAGTTTTCAAATGTAGGAGAGATGCCAAAAAATGAGATTCTTGACCTTGATTTAGAAAATAAGTGTGTGGAAGAGGTTTATGAGATTTTATACGAAGAACAAGAAAAAGATAGTGAGTCTTCCAACCAAGAGAAAAAAGAAGATGAAGAGATAAAAACAAAACCAGATGAAAAAGGTAAGCTTAAATCATACATTTATGATGACTCAAAATTAGATATTGAAGAGGTAAATGATGACAAAACCAATCAAGGGGATAGGGAAAAACTTGATGGTATTATTATCCAGGCTTTGTCTATCGCTAAAAAAACTTCAAAAGAGTATGTTGGTTTACAAGTTGAGATTGATACCTTAATAAAACCAGAGATTTCCCTGCAAGATAGCCTAAAAGAGTATCTTATAGCTTCACTTTTTGAAAAAACCAGCACTTACAATAGACCAAATAGACGATTTATCCATAGTGGTTTATATCTTCCTGGAAATAAAAAAAGTGATGAACTCATAGAAGTATATATAGCCCTTGATAGCTCTTCAAGTGTAAGTTTAGATGAGTATAAAAAGTTTTTGGGTGTAGTAAAAGAGGTATGTGATGGTTTTTATGAATACAAGGTAAGCGTCTTGCCCTTTGATTTAAAAGTAAAAGAAGAACACATCATAAAGTTTGATAGTTTTAATCCACTAAATCAAGAGGAACTATTTATTCCTAAAAGTGATGGAGGTACTGATTTTGATGAAGTGTTAAGATATCTTAAAAAATCAAGTGAAATAAGAAGTGATAATTTACTTATGGTACTAAGCGATGGGGAGTTTGATATAAGTGAGTCTTTAGTTAGTAATACTATGTTTATAATTAGTGATAAAAAAAATATAAAGAAGTTTGAGAGATATGGAAGAGTTATTCAATTTAACCTATAAAGATGAAGTAGAAATACTAAAAGATGAACCTGACTTTGAAAGCTTAGGTGATGAAAAATATCTAAACCATGAAGATATGGAAGCTAGGCTTTACTGGGCATTTTGTAGACCAAATGGTTCAAGGGCTGAACAAATTGCAGATAAGAATCCTTTAGTATCTATTATGGCCTTTAATCACTCAAAACTTTCTGCACTAAAAAGATTTCAACTTTTGCATATTGATGTTATAGAAAATGAGAACCTAAGAGTTAAAATAAGAAATAGAGCAAGGATGCTTTTTAGAAGTTTAGTTGATGATGATTTTGTAGAGTTAAATAAAGTCTTGGATTTAGTTCCAGTATATTTACCTGTGGCAATAGATCAGCTAAAAAATGGAAGAAAATGGAATGATATGATTGCTAGTGAAAAAGAAGTGACAAAATTCATACAAAAAGCAAAAGAGTTTTTAGATGAAGAACTTCTAAGTGCCTTATATATAAAACTTGTCAACTTTGAAGAACTTGATAGTAGTGAGATTAAAGAGTTATTGGAAAATACTATAAAGATAAAAGTAGAGATAGATGAGATAATTCTAAACTACTACAAAGAACAAACCTACAAGTGGACACAAAATTCAAGTTTACATATTTTGCAAAAAAAAGGTTTAGAAAAACTTGCCAATAAGTTAATCTAAAAGAAGTTTATTTTACCTCTTTATTAAGTTGAACTAACAAATCAGAACTAACCTCATCCAAAGCTTTATTTATAGCCATTACAAAACCATAGGCATTGGTAGTTTCACATTTAACTCTTTTATCATAACTGTAAGTTTTTAGAAGTTCTTTATTTGATACTAAATCAAATCTTATTTTTAAAACTGCATATGAATTAACATCTTCAACATCATGATAAAGATTAAGGACATTTGTTTTCAAGGTATAGTCATATGCAATGTTTGACCTTTTTTGTAAAACAACTTTATAAATATTGCTACTTTCCACAGCTTCAACTAAATAGTTATGAATCATATTACTTGGCAAATTTATCCATCTATTTTTTGCATACTCTTCAAATAAATGAGGCTTTAGAGTATAAAGTATCGAATTTGTATTAAAACTTTTATTCATATCAGGAGTTTCGATATATATTGATTTTGAACTATTTTCAAAAGTATTCACAGTTGATTTAAAATCAATAGCATAACGGTTTATCTCTAAACTATTTTGTTTAAAACTACAAGCTGTAAATAACACTCCTATAAGTATAAAAAAAAGAAAGTTTATGTTACTTCTCATTTGATTCTCCTGGTCCATATTTAATATCTTTTTGTTTAAAAATAATATCACTTGGACTTTGATTTAAATTATCAATTAATCTTTGACTCTTTTCCATAGTATTTTCCAAACTATCCAAAACAATATTTAACTTTTCAAAACTCTCTTGGGATAACTGTTTTATATCAAAAGAACCATCTTCAAGATTATCCATAAGTTTTTTCGATAACTCTTGGAATTGAGCTGCCGATGCTTTTACTGTAGTTGCTGAACTACTCATTGTTTCAAAAGATTCACTACCTGTTTTTACAAACTTATTCATATTTATAAACAGTTCATCAAAAATCTTTTGATTGTCATTTAGATGTGAAGAGATTTGTTCTATATTTCCCATAGTTTGATAGAAGTTATTTATATTTTCATCATTTAGTGCTTTTTTAATTTGTACTAAAACCAGTAACAATTCACTTGTAATACCTGCAGTTGACTCCTCTAGTGAGGCTAACATTGAAGTTTTGGAAGGGATAACTCTTAGACCTGATTCATTTGGTTTTAAAAGTTCTGAGCTATTACTTCCACCTTTTAACTCAATATATTTTAATCCTGTAATTCCAAGGTTTCCCAATACTGCATAAATATCAGCTTTTATTGGTACTTCTTTTTTAATTATAATATCAAGTTGTATCTCTTCTGAATTGTTAGGATTTATTTTTATCTCTTCTACACTTCCAACTTCAAAACCCCTATACTTAACAGTTGAGCCAACATTTAATCCAGAAATAGACTCTTTAAAATATATTGCATATTTATCAAACTTTTTATCTTCAAAACCATATTTCCCTAGCCAAAAGACTACGCCTAAAAGAAGTGCAGTTGAAACTACAATAAAAAGCCCTATTTTAAAAAAATTAATTTTGGTATCCATTAGTCACCTTTCCTTCTTAAAAATTCTTTTGTAAATTCATTATTTGACTTAAATGCTTCTTCTATGTTTCCATCAAATATAATCTCTTTTTTAAGTATTATAAATCTATCTAAAACTCTTTTTATAGTTCCTAAATCGTGTGTTATTATTATAATTGTCATGTCTAAAATATCTTTTAAATATCTTATTAACTCATTTATTTTTTCTGTACTTGATGGATCCAAACCACTTGTTGGTTCATCTAAAAATAAAATCTTAGGTTGCATAGCAATAGCTCTTGCTAAGGCAACTCTTTTTTTCATCCCACCACTAAGTTCTGAAGGATACAATAAGGCACTACTCTTTGGAAGTCCTACTATTTCTAAGTTTGTATAAGCAATCTTTTCAATTAAATCTTTAGGTAAATCTGTATACTCATTTAACATCACACTAATATTTTCAATCACATTTAAAAAAGAGTACAAAGCTCCAAATTGAAAAAGATAAGCAAACTGCTGTTTAATCATCTGACTCTCATCTAAACTTATGTTTGATATCTCTTTGCCAAGAACCTTGATACTTCCCTTTTGAATCCTATTTAGCATCACTATTTGTTTTACAAGTACAGATTTTCCAGCACCACTTCCACCTATTATTCCAAATATCTCTTTTTCATTTACTTTAAAAGAAATATTGTCATGAACAACATTATCTCCAAACTGTGTTGATAAGTTATCTACTTTAATTATTTCCATTATATTCCAATCTCTGTAAATATCACTGAAAATACAGCATTTAATGCAATCACTACAAATATAGCATTTACAACACTAATAGTAGTAAATCTACCTATACTTGTAGTGTTATTTTGAACTTGAAAACCTCTATAACAGCCAATAAGAGCAATGGCTATTCCAAAAAATATTGATTTAAAAATCCCTATTAAGAAATGTTTTAAGGGTATTTCTTGTCCAAGTCTATTAATAAACTCCCAAAAAGAGATATTTAAATCAATATATGAAATAACCATTCCACCAAATATTCCTATAATATCTGCAAAAAATACCAAAAGAGGCAAAGATATTACAAGAGCAAAAATACGAGGAAGAGTTAAAAATAGTGTAGGCTCAAAATTCATAGTATGCATGGCATCTATCTCTTCGGTTATTTTCATGGCACCTATTTCTGCTGTATATGAACTAGCACTTCTTCCTGCAATTACGATTGCTGTTACAAGTGGAGCTATTTCCCTAAGCATAGTTATAGAAATCATCTCCACAATAAAAATATTTGCACCAAACTTTTCTAGCTGAACAGCTCCTTGATAGGCAATAACTACTCCTATTAGAAAAGAGGTGATTCCCACTATAAACAAAGCATTTACAGCAGAGGTATCTATGTATTTAAACATAGCCTTTAATCTCATTTTTCGTGGGTTCATTAAAGAGTAGATAAAAAAATAAACTACTTTTCCCACAAACTCTGTGAACTTTATACTAGATAGATAAATTTCATAAGCTTTTTTCCCAATATTTTTAATTGTTTGATTTTTTTCTTCATATTTAAAGGTATTGTCTTGATAATGTTTTTCGTAAAAATTATAAATCTTTTCATAGGAGTTTAGATTTTTTATATTTATATTTTTAAAAGTTTTAAAAAATGAGATTAAATAAATAATAGAACAAGAATCACACTCTTTTAAGCTTTCAAAGTTTACAATAAGCTCTTGGTCTTTAGGTATATTGGCTTTTTGTAGTGCTTGTATATCTTTTAAAAGAGTCTCTTTTTTCCAACTATTTATTAATAAAAGTTCAATAGTATTATTATCTGCTTTATTTATTTTAAAATTATAATCTTCCATAACAACTAATTATTCCTTTGCTAATACTAGCTAGTATGTATTATATTTAAATTTTATATAAAAAAGAAATTATATGATTACATTTAAATTATTCCCAAAAATATAATATTATAACGGTATAAATCTTGCATATAAAACCCATGGAAGAAAATTATAAAATAGAAAATTATGAACATTTTTTAGGTGAGTTTAAAGAGCATGGCTCACATTGGGATAAGATAGAAAAAAGAACAGCAACACTTTTTCAAGTTCTTATTGATGGAGATTTAAAAGAGTTGGTTTTTGTTTTAAAGTATTATCCTAAGTATATTGAAATAGTTTGTGATCATTTTAGATATTTATATAATTATTCAGCCCAAGAAGCTGATATCTTTGCTGCTTCAAAACTTTTGGAACTAAGTGAAGGTTACCACCAAAAACAGTTTGTAAGAAACTTAGTTAGAAAACTAGAAAAAATAGATGAGTTTGATATCTCTTTGTTAAATAAATTTTTAAGCAATTTACTGAATAATCAAACCAAACTACACCCTATAATTTTAAACTTTTATAAAAATGAGATTGAAAGAAATATAGAAAATAACAACTACCATAAACTAAAAATAAAAGTAATAGAAAAAAACCTATCAAAACTAATCGTAGATGATAGTTTTGATTTTAGTGCAAATGATAGGGATGCAAATTTAGACATTCCATATATGGATTAAGGAGATAAAATGGATATACTTAAAAAAGCCTATGATTGGGCATATACATATGAGTTTACACCAATAGAGATAGAATATGCAGGAAAGTTAGCACTTAAGATGCTAGATGATTCATGTCAAATGTCAAGTGAAGAGAGAATGATGTTCTTTTATGTGTATGATGCCATAACAGATAGAGAAGATATTATTTTAGATGATGATATGAATAGATTAATTCTTCTTGCACGGGATAGAACAACAATATACTCTAAACCAGAGTTCGCAAATATTGTTCATGCTTGTAAAGAGGATATCATACCAAACATGCTTAAAGTCCATATGAAAGCTTATAAAAAAATGGTTAGAGAAAATATTTATTAATTTTTATCTATAATCATCAATTTATTAACTTTAAGCTAAAATCTTTTTTATTACAAAATTGAAGGATATTATATGCCATTATTAGATAGTTTTAAAGTTGACCATACAATTATGCCAGCACCAGCAGTTAGAGTTGCAAAAACAATGAAGTCACCATCTGGTGATATTATTTCTGTATTTGATTTAAGATTTTATGTTCCAAATGAAGATATGATGAGTGAAAAAGGAATTCATACTTTAGAGCACCTGTTTGCAGGATTTATTAGAGAACATTTAAATTCAGACACAGTGGAAATTATTGATGTATCACCTATGGGTTGTAGAACTGGTTTTTATATGAGTCTTCTTGGAAGCCCAAAAGAAGAGACAGTTGCTTCTGCATGGAAAGCTGCTATGGAAGATGTTTTAAAAGTTGAAAAACAAGAAGATATTCCAGAATTAAATATTTTCCAATGTGGTACATGTAGTATGCATTCCCTAGAAGAAGCAAAAGCTATTGCAAAAGATATTTTATCACATAAAATCGGTGTAATGTCAAATGAAGAGCTTTATTTATCTGATGATAAACTAGCATCTTTAGGAAACTAAAAAAGTAAATTTAAGAGATATTTTCATATCTCTTAAAACTCCTATGAATAATCCCATTCAAACAATAGATGGATCAAACACTCTATTTTCAAATAAATATAATCAACATTTTCATGATTTAAAAACAGGTGCTATTAAAGAGTCTTTAAATAAACATGTTATTCCTGCAATAACATTAAAAAAAGATGCAAAAGTATTGAGGATTTTAGATATCTGTTTTGGTATAGGGTATAACACTTTTTCTACTATTTATTATATTTTAGAAAATAATTTAGATATCTCTGTAGAGATTTATTCCCCGGAGTTAGATGAATAGTTAGTAAGAAGTTTAGGTGAGTTTAAATTCCCAAAAGAGTTTGAAAAAATAAAACATATAATTGATTCTATTGCAAAAAAACTCTCTTATGAAGATGAAAAAATAAAAATAAAAGTTTTTATAGGTGATGCAAGAGAATATATAAAAACACTAAGCAATATAGACATTGTATATCAAGATGCTTTTTCAAGCGATGTTAACAAAGAACTTTGGAGCGTAGAATATTTTAAAGATATTTATAAACTTTGTAAAAGTGATGCTCTTATGACTACCTATTCTATCTCTACAAATGTAAGACTCTCTATGTATGAAGCTGGTTTTTTTATATATGAAATAAATCAAAGTGGAAATAGAAAACAAACAATAGCTTTGAAAAGTCAAAAAACAATAGATGCAAAATATATTTACATGGAACTTAAAAAATCTCGAAATAAAGAGGCACAAGCATTTTATGATTAAACTATTATTGCTTATTATTCCTTTTATTTTAAGTGCAAGTCTTGAGTATACAAATTCTAACTATGTAAAATATTTACAAGGAACTTTACCAATTATTATTTCAGCACCACATGGTGGGACAATCCAACCTGATAATATTCCCAATAGAACATATGGGAAAAAAGGAAGAGATAGAAATACCAATCTTTTAGCACAAGATATTGCCTTAGAGTTTCATAAACAAACAGGTAAATACCCATACATCATAATTTTAGAGCTAGCAAGAAAAAAACTTGATGCAAATAGAGAAATAAAAGAAGCAGCACAAGAAAATCAAGAAGCAATAAAAATTTATAATACCTTTCATTCTACTATTCAAAACTCTATTGAAGAAGTTAATCAAAAATTCAAACAAGGTTTGTATATCGACCTACATGGTCACTCCCATCCAAATAATTATATTGAATTTGGTTACCTCTTAAGCAATGATATTTTAAAACTTCCCAATAGTGAAATAAAAAAGTATCAAGATGTATCAAGTATTAAAAACTTATCAAATATTTCTAAAGAGTCATTTATAGAGCAGTTAAAAGGTAAAAATAGCCTATCAGGAATCATGTCAAAAAAAGGATATAAAACAATCCCTAGTAAAAATATCCCTTATGCCTTAGATGACAAATATTTTAAAGGAGCCTACAATACAAAAAGATATGGTTCATACTATGGTGGCAATATTAATGGTGTTCAAATAGAACTTCCAAGAGTAGGATTTAGAGATACAGAAGAAAACAGAAAAAAGTTTGCAAAAGACCTTGTAAAATCTATCATTGAGTTTATGATGACTCATTATGACATCAATTTAGAGAAATAGGCTTATTTCACACAAAAACGTTGATTATTTAATATCTTTTAATTATAATCAAATAAATTACTTATTTACTAGGAACTATTTTGGAAATGATTGCAATAAAATGGGAAAAATCATACACAATTGGACATGAAAAGATTGATGCTGAACACAAAAAGCTTTTTGAAATAGGAGCAAAACTTTTAAAATATAAAAATGATTCAAGAAAAATTATTGAAATAATAAAAGAGCTTGCTGAATATACACAATTTCACTTTAACAACGAAGAGAAATTTATGAAATCTATTGGATATGATGACTTTGATTACCACCAAAGTCTCCATAAAGATATTGTAAAAACACTAAATAACACTATAAAAGAGATGACTAAGCTAAGTATCGAAGAGATAATCGCTAAACTCTATACACTTATTAATAAAAGTATTGTTCAACATATTTTAATTGAAGATAAAAAATTTCATCACAAAATAAAAAATAGAGAAGAGTTAAAGGCAAGTTTTAAATGGCACTCTGATTATAAACTACATGAAAATGCTATTGATGAAGAGCACAAAGTACTTTTTGATATTGCATTGAAAGCCTTAGATTACAACAACACAGATATTAACTCTCACATTAAAATAACTATTAAAGAACTATACGAATATATGAAAACGCATTTTACACATGAAGAAGAGTTTATGGAAAAAATTGCTTACCCAGAACTTACTGAGCACAAAGAAATACATCAAGGAATAATAAAAGGCTTGCATCTATTCTTAAAAGAGTTACCAAAACTAGCAGTTGTTGATTTTGAAAGAAAACTAATAGAATATATTGATATATGGCTAATCGGCCATATCTTATATGAAGATAGAAAAATTGTAAACTTTAAAAAAAGTACTAAATAATTTAGTTTTTAACTAAATTATCTAGGATATATCTTTCCAAATCTTTTTTAGGGATTTCTTCTTTCATTGCTTTATGAAAAATCTCTTCGATCTTATATCTATACTCTTCATAGGGAAAATATGGAAAATGTATCATCCATGCTTTTCGGATAACTCTATTTGCCATTTTATCTTTTATCCAAATTCTAAAAAAATTAAACCAGATAAAAATTATTGCCGTGAAGATAATAGAAACTACAATAGAAGCATGTGCATCAATTTTTGCAAAAAGTGCATGAGCCACTAGAGCTAAAGGGATTACAAAAACAGAAACAAGCATAATATATACAATATAAGCCTTTCCAATACTTAATCTAAATCCCAATTTTGCTGCATCTACATGCATTTTTTCATTGTGTTGAACATTTGCTACTAATAAATCTTTTAATAAAACCGGTTGTTTTGAAGTACTAAAACAAAAATTTAAAATTTTTTCTAACAAGTTCTTTCCTAATGATTATATTTGCTGTTGATTTTATCTAAAATTTACTAATACATATTTAAATTGCTCACTTATTAAAAAAGATTTACAAGAATCATTGCTATAGCACAAAAAATAAGTACCAATCCCATAGTCATATTAAATACCTGCAACTTTAAATCTGTATCAAAAAATTTTGTTACTTTACTTCCTAAAATTCCCCAAAAAGATAGGGACATATAACAAACAATAAAATATATAATTACAAATATAGTAAATAACTCTGCTGATGAATACATAGAAATAACAGAAATACAAGCTATCCATGCCTTTGGATTTAACCACTGAAGCAAAAAACCCTCATAAAATTTTAGATTTACTTTATCTTTTGTATTTATTGACAAACTTGCCTTTGAACTTAGAATCTTTATCCCCAAATATATAATAAATGAAAATCCAAAGATTTCTACATACAATAAAATATCTGGATAAAGATTTATGATTTTAGATAATCCAAGCCCAATACACAGTAATAAAAGTATAAATCCAATTGTAGCCCCTGATATAAAACTAAAAGTTTTTGCAAATCCATTGTTTATACTTGAAGTTATTATCATCATATTTACAGGACCTGGAGAGATAGACATCACTAAAGCAAAAGAGAACATTGTCAAAAAAATTGTAAAACTCATATATTTTCCTAAATTAAATTTAGAAAAAGTATATATGTTTTTTAAAATAATTTATTGTACAAAATTGAGTCTGTACTCTTTGGGAGTTGTAGCAACTATTTTTGTGAAGTTCTTATGGAAATGACTTTGGTCAAAAAATCCACACTCCAAAGCAGTATCAACTATTGAGTAACCATTTTGCAATAGCTCTTTTGCTTTATTTATTTTTAGATTTAACATATAGGCATGTGGTGTTAGATTTATCTTTGATTTAAAAAGCCTGATTATATAAAAAATATTTAGATTAAAAAGTTTTGATAACTCTTCTATAGAAATATTTTCTTTGTAATTATCTTTTAAATAAGAGACTATCTCATCAAACTCTTTACTTACAGTTGGAACTTCACTTTTATCTAAATAAAGGGAAAAAAACTTTACAAAAAAATCGATTATCATATCCTCTTTATCTAAAATATAATTATCAGAAAAAAGAAATTTACATAAATCTAAATATTCATCATAAAGATTTTTATCTTCTAAAATATCAACAGGAATATTTACAAACTCTACGATACTATCATCAATACTTTTTTGTATATCTCTACACCAAGAAGTATCTAAATAAAGCATATAATATATATTTAATACATCTGTACATGAATTACACGAATGTACTGCAAGTGGATTTACAACACTAAGCATATTTTTATCTAAAGTATAAGATTTATCATTGTTAGTATAAATACTAACTACTTGTTCATTTATACCAAGGGAAAAAGTATCATGAAAGTGTTTTTTATAATGCTTATTTGAATTGGAGTACCTAAGTAGCAAATATGGAAGTTTCTTATCTTTAAATAGTTTAGTAAATGTTTTTTTCATAGTTTGAAGATTTTATCAAAAGTTTGTTAATGCACATTTAAAGTGATATAATATTTTACATACTAAATGTAATCTCACCGTAACAATAAATCATTAGACTATTGTACTTAATAAAATCTATGCAGGAGAATTTGATGAATAAAACTAAATTAGAATATATTTGGCTAGACGGATATGAACCAACACAAGGTCTTAGAAGTAAAACTATGATTGTAAACAATTTTAGTGGCAAACTAGAAGATTGTGGAGTTTGGAGCTTTGATGGTTCTTCTACTAAGCAAGCTATTGGAAATAACTCTGACTGTCTTTTAAAGCCAATTGCTCTTTATCCAGACCCAGGTAGAATAGATGCTTACATTGTCTTATGTGAAGTTCTAAATTCCGATGAAACAATACATCCTTCAAATAAAAGAGCAACTATAGATGAAGATAATGATTTTTGGTTTGGCTTTGAACAAGAATATACCTTAATAGATTTAGAAACAAATAGACCAATAGGATTTCCAGTAAATGGCTACCCAGCACCTCAAGGTCAATACTATTGTTCAGTTGGAGCAACAAATGCAATTGGCCGACAAATAATTGAAGAGCACTTAGATACATGTATTGAAGCGGGATTAAATATAGAAGGAATAAACTCAGAAGTTATGATGGGACAATGGGAATACCAAATATTCTCAAAAAATGCCACAGAAGCATGTGACCAAATTTGGGCATCAAGATACTTTTTAGAAAGAATTACCGAACAATATAATGTAAAAGTTGAGTTGGGTCCAAAACCAGTCAAAGGGGATTGGAATGGCGCAGGAATGCATGCAAACTTTTCAAATGGTGTATTAAGAGAATCTGGAGACAAAAATATAATAGATAAAATATGTGAAGGCTTCAAACATACACACAAAGAACATATAGCAGTTTATGGTGACCACAATGAAGATAGACTTACAGGAAAACATGAAACTCAAGATATAAACTCTTTTTCATATGGAGTATCAGATAGAGGTGCCTCTATTAGAATCCCTATTGCAACAGTTCAAAATGGTTGGAAAGGTAGATTAGAAGATAGAAGACCGGCTTCAAATGCAAATCCATATGATGTAGCAGCGATTATTATTAAAACTGTTAAAGAGGCTTTGAAATTATAATAAATAATTAAAAATACAAGTCTAAATATTATATACTAATATTGACTTTAAAAATAGGATATATTTTGTTTAAAAGAAAATGCCCTTTTTGTAGAGAAAAAGAAGCAAAAATAAGATTTAGTACAATATTTTCTGGTGATTTATCGTGTTTAAGCTGTAAAAGGGAACTCAGTTTAATTTTATATTTTATACCACTAACTATTTTTATTTATAGCTTTGAAATTCAATTATTACTTCTCTTAATCTTTATTAATTTTTTTACAATATATTTCAATTTAATAATAAGCTTTTTATTAACTCTTATTTCCTTTTATTTATTATTAATAATATTTACTTTTATCCTTCCAATAAAAGAAAAAAAGGAATCTATGCTACATTTATTCTTCTTATATGCTATTGGAATATCTGTTGGTATATACACTATTTATTTTTTTTTAATTAAACCTTTTTTTGATTGAATTTACAGAATAGTAAATTTTGGTTTAGTTCAAGGCGGAGTTGTAAATTTATAAAGGAGCTTACTAGAAGTAAGTGAGTTTATAAATTTACAGCTCCAACGCAGAAATCAGCCAAAAGTGGCTATTCCTACTTAAAGTTAAATATTATAATATGATGCTTTATTGTGTGGCACCACTATGGCACATGTAGATTGCTCTGGATCTATTTGGAAAGTCTCACTTAGTGTTATTCCAAACTCTTCAGGATTTAATAAATCAAAGATATCTCTACTTTGCTCCAAATCAGGACACGCAGCATATCCAGGAGAGTATCTACACCCAACATACTGTTTCATTTGAACATCAAATAAAGTATGCCCCTCTTTTGGTACTATATCTAAGTCTAGTCTAATTTGTTTGTGAATTACCTCAGCTAAAGCTTCTGCAAGTTCAACACCTAATCCATGAATTTGATGATATTTTGAGAACTCACTATTTTGATATAATTCACTCTCATAAGAAGTTATTTTTAATCCTGAACTAGCAAGTGTAAAAGCAACCACATCTAATCTATCATTTGCAAAAAAGTCAGCTATACATCTGTGAGGTGCTTTTGTTTGTCTTGGAAATTCAAAGACTTTTATTGCTTTTTCTAGTGATGGAACATTTTGTGCCTCTTTTAAACTATTGAAAGTATACTCTTTATCAAAGATATAAAGTTTATTATCATGGGAAATACAAGGGTAATATCCATAAATAGCTATTGGGTCAAAGATGTCTTTTTCAAAAAACTCTTCTTTATATTTCTCATAAAGTGGTTTTACTACATCTTCCTCATGGGCTAAAAACTCATCAGCTTTCATAGCACCTTTTTTATATCCCCATCTTTGTCTAAATAGTACCCTATGATTTATCCAAGAAAAAATCAAGTCTTTATTTAATAAAGTTTTATTTTGAGTAACTCTCCCCCAAAGTGGTGGAAAAGTAAATTCAGCTTTTGGAGGTAATTCAATCTCTTCATAAGCAGGAATAATTACCTCTTTTTTCTCTTTTTTAATATCATCTTCATCTTTTATCAAATCGGCTGCAAGTTTTGTATTGAAAGAGTCGCCTGATTCTATTCTTTGCATAGATATTACTCCATCAAAGGCATCTCTACAGTAAAAAATAGGACCTTCATATAAAGGTCTACAATACTCATTTACAAAAGATTTTGTAAGTGCTGCCCCTCCTAAAAGTACTGGTACATCTATACCTTGTCTTTTAAGTTCTTCTAGATTTTCTTTCATCACAGCAGTTGATTTTACAAGTAATCCACTCATACCTATTGCTTGGGCTTTATGTTTTTGTACTGCAATAATAAAGTCATTGATATCTGCTTTGATACCTATGTTTATTACTTTAAATCCATTATTACTTAAAATAATATCAACCAAGTTTTTACCAACATCATGAACATCACCTTTAACTGTTCCTATTACTAGGACTGTTTCACTAGCTTTTTCTTCTTTTGGTAAATATGGATTAAGAGCATCAACAGTTGCTTTCATAGTTTCCGCACTTTGAAGTACGAAAGGTAACTGCATCTGACCAGAACCAAAAAGTTCACCGATGATTTTCATTACATCAATTAGCCATTCATTTACTATGGTTTCAGGTTTTATATTATGTCTTAATTCATCAACCAAAGGAATAAGTCTATCTTTGTCACCATCTAATAAAAGCTTTTTAACTTTATCTATTGGCTCCATTTTTAAATACTCTTCATCACTTTGATCTTCTTGAGCTTCAACATTTGAAAAGTGATCAATAAATTTAAATAAAGGGTCACCATCTTCTTGATTATTAAATATCAAATCATCACAAGCTTTTCTGTCTTCTTCTGTGATTTTATTTAGTGGTAAGATATGTTTTACATTTACAATGGCACTAGTAAGTCCAGCTTTTACACAATGGTCTAGATAGATAGAATTCAGATAAACTCTAGCTTTTATGTCAAGTCCAAATGAGATATTTGAAAGCCCTAAAGTAGTTCCTACTTCGGGGTGAAGTATTTGAAACTCTCTAATTGCTTCCATAGTCTCAATTCCTGCAGTTCTATATTCATCATCTCCAGAACCAATAGTAAAGGTAAGCATATCAAATACTAAATCTTCTGGATTAAATCCATGTCTATTTACACATAAATCATAAATACGTTCAGCAATTCTTATTTTGTCTTCTTTTGTTTTAGCCATTCCAACTTCATCAATAACCAAACAAACAAGTGCTGCCCCAAATTTCTTAGCAAGTTTACACACAGCATCAAACTTCTCTTCCCCATCTTCAAGGTTTACAGAGTTGATGATACATCTTCCACCGATTTGCTTAAGTGCTGCTTCTAGGGCTTTTATTTGAGTTGAATCTGGCATCAAAGGAAGTGAAACTTTTTGAGAATAAAGTTCAACAACTTTATCCATATCTCCTGTCTCATCTCGCCCTGCAAATCCAACACTTACATCAATAATATGTGCCCCTGCTCGCACTTGTTGTTGTCCAACAGAGAGTGTTCCTTCATAATTATTATCTTTTAATAATTCCCTAAAAGCTTTTGAACCAGTTGCATTACTTCTCTCCCCTATTAATAAGGGTGCTGGGTCCTGTTTAAGAGGAACTGTATTAAATAGTGAGGCTAAAGAAGCCTTTAAAAAGCCACTTGGTGCTTTTGGTTTTGTATCTCGTACTTTATTAGCTAAAGCTTCAATATGCTCAGGTGTTGTTCCACAACAACCACCTAAAAATGCTACTCCATTTATATCTAAAAAGCTATTTTGTAGTTGGGTAAATTCATCTGGTCCCATTGGATAAAATGAAACTCCACCTTTATTTTGAGGAAGTCCTGCATTTGCATGAACATAAATTGGGAATTTACAAACTTCACTTAACGTTTTTACATGTTTATGAACTTGTTTTGGTCCAGTACCACAGTTAAATCCTAAAGATAAAATATTAAAAGGACTCATAATAGCAGCTATTGTCATAGCATCTGTTCCAATTAACATAGTTCCAGATAACTCAATAGTTACAGATACCATCACAGGAATTTCTGGATGAGTATCTGTTAAAGCATGTAGTGCTGCTTTTATTTGAAGTGGATCTTGACAAGTTTCAAGTAAATATATATCACACCCACCATCAGCAAGTCCATTTGCAACTTCTTTATACCCTTCATACATCTCATCATATCTAATATGACCTAGTGATGGAAGTTTAGTTCCTGGTCCAATAGAACCTAAACAAAATCTAGGTTCATCGGCTGTTTCATATTTTTCACAAGATTTTTTTACAAGTTGAGCACCTAATTTTGATAACTCATAAGCTTTAGAAGAGATTCCATACTCATCTAAAACCCAAGGCGTTGTTCCAAAAGTATTTGTTGAAATTAAATTAGCTCCAGCTTTTGCATAGGCATCATGAATATGTTCTAAAATCTCTGGTGCTGTTTCATTTAGAAGTTCATTACAACCTTCTAAATCTTGCTCTTCATATATCCAAGATTCAGCTTTTATATCTGCATTTTGCAACTGAGTACCCATTGCACCATCTATTATCAATACTTTGTTTTTTATTATTTCATCTATTTTGTTTTTCATTATATTTATAATCTCTTAATTAATTTCTATATATTTTGAGTCTGAGTCTACTAAAAAAGTGGTTAAAAGTGCGTTAAAGCTTAAACTTTCTGAGCTATTAGCCTTATAACACTAGCCTCTCCTTGATGACCTTTACCTTCATCAAGTTCCACAGTTACTTCTTCTAGTTTATGTATTTTTAGGCTTTTTATATTATCTCTAAAGTCATTCATACTATATAATAACTCTAAGTCTTTGGGCCCTCCACTGTTTTTTTCAATCTGACTTTTAGCAAAAACCTCTACAATCAAAAATCCTTTATCTTTTAAAGCAGTCTCTATTTTTTCTAATAAACTTTTTAACTCTTCAATTTGTAAGTGCATAAAAGTAAAAAGAATAGCTCCATATTTTTTGTCAGCTTGCCAGTTATTTATATCGATACAGTTCGTTTTTACTTTAACATTTTCCAATATACTTTGTTCAAAAAGCTTATTTAGTCCCACATCAGAGGCATCTATAGCTTCAACATCAAAGCCTTCTTTTGCAAGAAAAATTGCATTTCGCCCTTCCCCTTCTCCTAGGCACAACACCTTTTCATTTTTTTTAAAGTTATCGTAGCTATTTTTTATAAATTGATTTGGTTTAGTTCCATATAGATATCCATCTCTTGAAAATTTTTTATTCCAGAATTCTTGTTGATTCATTATTTTCTCTTAGTAAAATTTATTTTAAAAACCATATTTAAACATAATTAAACTTATTTAATATTATAGATAATTTTTATAATAAACAATTCACTTTTCTTTAATCAAAACTTCGATAGACTATTTATCAAAAATTTATAATAGGAAAAATAGGATGACAGAAGCAAAACTCATCTGGATGGATGGTAAATTTGTTGATTGGCATGATGCTAAAGTTCATGTATTAAGCCATACTTTACATTATGGAAATGGTGCAATTGAAGGTACAAAAGCATACAAAACTCATGATGGAAGATGTGCTATTTTCAAGTTAAAAGAACATACAAAAAGATTAATAAACTCTTCTAAAATGACACTTATAGAAGTGCCTTTTACAGAAAAAGAATTATGCGATGCTCAAGTAGAATTATTACAAAAAAATGAGCTTAATGAGGGTGCATATATTAGACCTCTTGTTTATTTAGGTTATGGCGTTATGGGGCTATACCATAAAGAAGCACCAGTAAATGTTTCAATTTCTGCTTGGGAATGGGGAGCATATCTAGGTGAAGAGGGTATGAAAAAAGGTGTAAGAGTAAAAATTGCATCAATGACAAGAACACCAAATACCTCAGGTATGGGAAAAGCAAAAGCAGTTGCAAACTACCTAAACTCTCAAATGGCAAAGTTTGAAGCAGTAGAAGCTGGCTATGATGAAGCACTTTTAAGAGATGATCAAGGTTATATTGCAGAAGCATCTGGAGCTTGTTTTTTCATCGTTAGAGATGGCGTGATTGTAACTCCTCCAAATGATAACTCACTAGAATCTATTACTCAAGCAACAGTTATTGACTTAGCAAAAGACTTAGGTTATATTGTAGAAAGAAGAAGAATTACAAGAGAAGAGATATATATTGCTGATGAAGCTTTCTTTACAGGAACTGCTGTTGAAGTAACTCCAATCAGAGAAGTTGATTGTAGAGTTATTGGTGCAGGCGAGAGAGGTCCTATAACAGAGAAACTTCAAAGTGGCTATTTTGATATTGTT
Source organism: Arcobacter sp. (assembly GCA_002869535.1). Taxonomy (GTDB): domain Bacteria; phylum Campylobacterota; class Campylobacteria; order Campylobacterales; family Arcobacteraceae; genus Arcobacter. The sequence continues at coordinate 2,665 of PKUK01000004.1, read as the reverse complement.
CAAGGTAGAAATGAAAAATATGCTAAGCATTTAACATATATTAACTAAGTAGATTTTCCTACTTAGTTGAAATAGAAAAGATAAAATAGATTATTTTATCTTTTGTGTTTCAACAAAATGGAACACAAAAATTTAAAGATATTTAAGGATATTAATGCCAATAGATAATGATTATTTTAAAAATAGACAACAAAACAAAAGCAATGGTGGAGGTTCAAATGGGGGTGGTGGTTATCAACCACCTTTTGAGCCACCTGAATTTTTCAAAAACTTTGGTAAAAAAGCAGGTTTCATTTATGCAGCTATTATAGTAGTTGTTATGATATTTGTTTTTAAACCATTTGTAATTGTAGAGTCTGGACAAGTAGGGATTAAAGTTACTACAGGTAAATATACAGAAGAGCCATTAAGACCAGGTTTTCACTTCTATATTCCAGTATTCCAAAAGGTTATCTTAGTTGATACGAAAGTAAGACTAATGAACTATGCTTCAGTTGAAACAATGGGTGGTGGATTTGATGAAGGTATAAGAGCAAATCCTGCAATTAATATTTTAGATGCTAGAGGATTACCTGTATCTATAGAATTAACTGTTCAATATAGATTAACAGCAGATGGTGCTCCAACTACAATAGCTAACTGGGGACTTTCATGGGAAGATAAAATCATAAATCCTGTTGTTAGAGATATTGTAAGAAATGTTGTAGGTGTATATACAGCAGAAGAATTACCAACAAAAAGAAATGAAATTGCTGTTAAAATTCAAGATGGAATTCAAAAAGAGGTTGTTTCACTTGAAGGACAGCCTGTTATATTACAATCAGTTCAGTTAAGAGAAATCGTATTACCTACTAAGATTAAAGAGCAAATTGAAAGAGTTCAAATTGCAAATCAAGAATCTGAAAGAGTTAGATACGAAGTTTTAAGAACTAAACAAGAAGCTGAAAAAAGAGCTGCAAAAGCTACTGGTGATGCAGAAGCAAATAGAATTGAAGCAAAAGGTAGAGCAGATGCTGTAACTATTGAAGCAAAAGCGCAAGCAGCAGCTAATATGGCAATTGCAAAATCTTTAACTACAAACCTTTTACATATGCAACAAATTGAAGTTCAAGGTAAGTTTAATGATGCACTTAGAGAAAATAAAGATGCAAAAATATTCTTAACACCTGGTGGTTCTACTCCAAATATTTGGGTAGATACTAAAGACAAATCTAGAGATTCTTCAATAAATAAATAATTTTATAAAGAGTAGTTTTCTACTCTTTATATATTTAATCAACATGTTAAATAACCTATTTATATTCATCATCATTTTGTTAAGTTATACCACTATTCTTAGTGCCAAAAATAAGGTAAAAGATATTGATATAAGTAATATCAAATCACTAAATTTAGAACTAGAATCAAAACAAAAGACAAAAGCAGATTATAAAAAGAAAGATAACTTATTGAATGAACCTTTAAAAAAAGAAGAATATTTAAAATCAAAAAATAAAAATGATGTAGATTTTGATGGTACAGTAGATTTCAATAAAGATAGAAAAGAAATAGAAAATGTTAAAATAAATTTAGGTAAAAATTTTTAAGGTAATAATATGAATAAATTAGAAAATATTGCATGGGAAAAGATGGATGGTTTAATTCCAGTAATCACTCAAGATTCAACTACTAATGAAGTTTTAATGCTTGCATATATGAATAAAGAAGCTTTAAATTTAACAATCTCTACTAAATATGCCCATTACTTTTCAAGAAGCAAACAAAGAATTTGGAAAAAAGGTGAAGAATCAGGTCACACACAAAAAATTGTTGAGATTTTATTAGACTGCGACAATGACACTATATTGATAAAAGTAATTCAAGAAGGTGTAGCTTGTCATACAGGTAGAAAATCATGCTTTTTTACTAACTTAGAAACAAATGATATTGTTAGTGATGTTGAAGTTAATACAACAAATTCATATTCAGTATTAGATAATCTATATCACACTATCCAAGACAGAAAAAATGATGACCCAAAAAAATCTTATACATCAAAGCTTTTAAACGGGAAAGAGAACTCTATGCTTAAAAAGATTGTTGAAGAAGCAGGTGAATTTACCTTTGCTGTTAAAGACAATGATACAGAAGAGATAGTTTATGAGGGTGCAGACTTAGTTTACCATTGTATGGTTGCTCTTGCTAGTAAAAACATATCTCCTGATAGAATTAAACAAGAACTTGCTAGAAGATTTGGAATGTCTGGAATTGATGAAAAAAATTCAAGAATAGAAGAGTAATTTTACTCTTTATTCCGAATAAACTGTTTTACTATAAAACTCAAAACCATAAATATAACTAACCCAATTCCCACTATAATTGCAATTTTATCTAAAAACATAATATACCCCTTTTATTAATACTAAAATTATATTACAACAAATCAAAAAAATCAATCTTATTGTATAAACTTTATTTATTAAACACTTTTATAAGCATCTTTATTAGTAACAATTTTAGACAAAATTGATGGCTTTGCATTCATTTTTAACAATTGTGAAGATTTGTTTGAAGTATTATATAGACATAAAAAAAGGGCTAAAAAAAAGCCTCTATCTAAATACTAGAAACTAGTAGTTGGATAAAGGCTTAAAAATACTCAAGAGTTGGCGACGACTTACGTTTC
>PKUK01000001.1 GCA_002869535.1 Arcobacter sp. | reverse complement strand
TTATAAGATACTGCATCCAATACTTTTATAGCTTCATCAACTATTTCTGGTCCAATTCCGTCACCTTTTATTACTGAAATATTATATGTCTTCATTATTTACCTTTACTTTATTAAAATGCTGATTGAACAACGCCACCATCAACTCTTAATAGTGCACCATTTGTTGCACTAGACAGGCTACTTGCTGTGTAGACAATCATATTTGCACTTTCTTCAACTTCTGCAAATCTTTTAATTAATGATGACGGTCGGACATTTTTAAAAAACTCTTTTTCTATTTCGCCTGCTGACTGATTTGTTTGTTTTCCTAATTCACCCATAAACTTCATAACTCCTTCAGATTTTGAGGGACCTACAATTATTGAATTAGATGTAACATTTGTTCCTTTGGTTAATTCTGCAATTCCTCTAGAAACTGAAATCTGTGCAGTTTTTGTCATGCCATAATGAATCATTTCTTTTGGTATTTGAATAGCAGATTCACTTGATATAAATATTATTCTTCCCCAATTTTGTTCAATCATATTTGATAAATAATGTTGAGATAATCTTACTCCACTCATTACATTTACATTAAACATATGAAGCCATTCTTTTTCAGAAATATCTTCAAAATTTTTTGGCTCAAATATTCCAAGATTATTTATTAATATGTCTAAATGGGGTATTTGAGATATTAAATAATTACAGCCTTCATTATCCTTTAAATCAGCTACGTATCCTTCAATAGTAAGACTAGGGAATTTATCTCTTAATAATTGAAGAGCTGTACTTAATTTTTTATGATCTTTTCCATTAATAATAACATTTACATCTTCTTCACAAAGTTTTAGTGCTGTAGCAAAACCTATCCCTTGCGTTGAGCCTGTAATTAATGCAGTTTTATTCTTTATTTTTAAATCCATTTTATAACCTCTAATATTTTTATTATTTATATTAGTGAAAATAAATCGTATTAAAATCGCATTTTAAAACTTGCAAAACTTTGAATATAAAGCAAATAAAATAATTGAAGATATATTATTATAAAGTTGATCGAAAGAGTTGATTTTTATATTAAAATGAATAAAAAATTTATCCATTTTAAAATAATTCTATTTTATAGCCTGTATTATTTTGGTTAGTGATTAAGTCTTTATGAATTTTATTTCTAAGTCTAAACAATACAGATCTAAATGCACCATATCCAGCTGGTTCATCTTGCCAAATTGCATATTCTAGTTGTTCTTGTGAAATATTATAACCTGGACTACTACATAATAATTTTATAATTTTAATCTCTTTAGAAGTTAATTTTACAGGTTCATCACCATAATATAAGATTTCATTTTCTTTATCAAATAAATACCCATATTTTAATTGGACAGTTCTTGACTTTCCTTCCGTTGTCAAATTCATTTTGTGCATAAGTGTTTTGTTGACATTTTCAATTGCATTTAATTTTTTATTTTTTGTATTATCATCTTGTGCTTTACTTAATGCAACTTCTATTGTTGCATGAAGATTAGATTTTTTATAAGGTTTTAGTATATATCCATATGCAAATGTTTCAGAAGCTTTTTTTATAGTTGAAAGTTCAGAATTTGCTGTTAAAAATATTACTGGAACATCTGGCAAAGTTATTTTAAGTTCATTCGCAAATTCAATCCCAGTAGTTGGACCTTTTAAATAAATATCCATTAAAATTAAATCAGGCGTAATCTTGTCTAAAATCTTTAATGCCTTACATTTATTTGGAGAAACTCCACAAGGTTCATAACCAAGTTCAATCAATGTTTCTTTTAAGTTTAAAGCAATGATTGATTCATCTTCAACTATTAATATTTTTATTTTATCCATTATTCCTCTTCCTTATTTGGAAATTTAATATTGCATTCTAATCCTGAATTATTTTTAAATTCTATTGTTGCATCAAGTTGATCCTCAACTATAGTATGTATAAGCTGCATACCTATTGATTCACTTTTATATAAATGGGTTATATCTTCAATACCCTCACCGTTATCTCTAATTTTAACATGAATTTTATCACCAATTTTATTCATATGGATACATAGAAGGTTTTCTCTATCTTCTTTAAATGCATATTTTAATGAATTTACACACAATTCATGTAAAACCATACCAATTTGAATACACCTATTTGTTGAAAATATTAGTTTATCAATATGTAATTCTACATTAAGCTTTGTATTATTAGAAATATACAACTCTTTTATATCTTCTACTAGCTTCTTTATATAATCTTGTACATTTATATATGCTAAGTTTTCACCTAGATATAAAAACTCATGCACCAAGGCCATTGTGTTTATTCTACTCCTACTTTGTTTTAAAATGTATTTTACTTCTTCATCCTTTGCTCTTCTAAATTGCATGGCAAGTAAAGATGAGATAATTTCCATATTATTCTTAACTCTATGATGTATCTCTTTAAGTAGTATCTCTTTCTCATCCAGTGATTTTTTTAGTTGATAATTTATATTTATAATCTTATTTTTATATTGTATATTTTGGGTTATATCTCTTCCAAATGCACATATATATTCTTGTCCTCCATGTATAAAGCCATGGCCTGAAACTTCTACTGGAAATATTTCTCCAGACTTTTTTACTTGAGTTGTTTCTAGTCGCCAGTTTTTTGTTGTTTTTATATCTAGCATACATTCCTTTGCCGTTTCTCTTGTAAAATTAGGATCCATTATTTCTAAATATTTACCTATTAATTCTTCTTTTTCATATCCTAACATACTGCATGTTGCATCATTTACATAAACAAACTTTGCATCTAGAGTAAACCAATAAATGGCATCTACTTAATTATTTAAGGCAAATTCATAGGGGATAAGTCTTTCTCTATCTTTATTCTTAAAGTCTTGATAAGAGCTATCGATTCTATTAATTACCTTTTGCATATGATTTAATATAAGATATAAAATTATTACACTAAAAAAAAGAAAAATAAAATTAAATGTTAATTGTTCTTGATCATTAGATGGATTATATGTGAAAAATATATCAATCCCCTTATTAATAAAGACTATGGCTAATACACTCACTATCAAATAAAATATAGAAAACTTTGTAGGAATAGATTTATTATTAAAAAAATGTTTTTTCATTGAACTCATGTTTTTCCTTTATTGTAGTTGTATTTTATCAAATTTTTTGAACTAAAGTTTTTTATGCGAATAAAATGCGATTTTTTTCACATAGCATTCCTGTGTTATAAAATAAAATAACAAATTTATAAGGGAGGTATCATGAACGAATTAATGCCAAATGAAAAAAAATTCATACAAATTATAAATATAGATTGTAGTGGGTTTGTAGACTTTTATTTTGCAATTAGTGATGCTACAACAAATGTAGAGTTAAGGTTACCATTTAAAGAGTTTATTGAATTTTGCCAAAATAATAAAGTTTCTTTTTTTACAGAAGAACAAGAACATTTGGTGAGTGAAGATAATTTGTTATGGAAATACGGAACTAAATAAATTTGATGTTTAATAAAACAAAGGAGAAAATATGGAATTAAATATAGCAAGTGTTGAGATAGAACCTAAAAGACATACTTTTGGGCATATCATTGAAAGATTTGGGGAAGACAGGCCAGCTTCTAGATATGAAGAAGCAGTGTATGATGCACAAGCAACAGAAAATTTTCATTATAGACCACAATGGGAACCAGAATTTGAGATTTATGATAAAGCAAGAACAAAAATCAAAATGAATGATTGGTATGATTTACTAGATCCTAGAAAATTTCATTATATGACATATGTTTCTACTCGTGCTTCTCAAAATAGTGCAAACGAACAAAGTTTTGATTTCTTTGAGAAAAGAAGTTTAGGTGATTTTATTAAAAAAGAAAACTTAAAAAAAGTTTTTGATTTTCTTACACCTTTAAGACATTATGAATATGGTGCAAATATGAATAATCTTTCTATAGTTGATAGAGTTTATGGTACTGCAATGATGTCATCATGTTTATTTCATGCTGAAGATAGAATAGGTATGGCTCAACACATTACAAAAACAATCTTACTTCTTGGTAATAACGATGTATCAAAATTAGATGCAGGAAAAGATGCTTGGATAAATGATAAAAAATGGCAAGGATTAAGAAAGGCAATAGAGGATTCTTTCATAGAAAAAGATCCAATAAGACTTTTTATAAAACAAAATGTAGTTTTTGATGGATTTGTTATTCCTTTGATGATTAAAGAGTTTTCAAAAGAACTTTCAGAAAATGAAGAAATGACTATTCCTATGTTGACAGAATTTGTTGTTTCTTGGTATGAAGAGACTATGAAATGGATTGAAAGTGTTGTAAAAACTATGGCTAATGAGTCTACTGAAAATAAAGAATTATTAACATCATGGGTTTTAGAAGATATTCAAATAATGGAAAATAGTATGTCATCATTGGTAGTCTTTTCAGATAATTCAAGTGGATTAATTGCTGGGGTAAAAGATGAATTAGTTGAAAGACTAAATAAATGTGGATTAAGTTTATAAAACTTAAAAATTAAAATAAAGGTAGATTATATGTCTGGAAGTATAGCGTTATTATGTCTTCAAGCTACAGAAGACGGAAGAGCAATTGCAGAAGCAATTAGAACAGATAATGAAGGTGTTGTTATTACAAATAAACCTGCAATGATTCAAATTGAAAGAGAAGGAAGAATCACAGTAAAAGCAGAAACAGTATCTGAATCTTTAGGACGAACTTGGGAACCAGAAGAGTTGCAGTTGGTACTTATTTCGTTGGGTGGTCAAGTTGATGAAACAGATGACGAATTTATTGTTTACTGGAATAACTAATATAAAAATAAAGGAGATATTATGAGTGTAGAACCTAGAAAAAAAAGATTAAATAAAAAAGATGCATACAAATATATGACAAGACTTGGTTGGGATACAACTTATCAAAAAGAAGAAGATGTATTTCCATATTTAAAAATGGAAGGTATAAAAATCCATGATTGGGAGGCTTGGGAAGATCCATTTAGAATGACTATGGATTCTTATTGGAAACTACAAGCGGAAAAAGATAAAAAACTTTATTAAATCATTGATGCTTTTGCTCAAAATAATGCACAAAAGAATATTAGTGATGCACGATATGTAAATGCCTTGAAACTATTTCTAACAGGGGTTACACCTTTAGAATATAAAGTTGTACAGGGATTTTCTCATGCAGCTAGAGCTTTTAAAGGAGAAGGTGCTTCAATAGCTTGTCAAATGCAAGCGATTGATGAATTAAGACATTTTCAAACTCAAGTTCATACAATGAGTCATTATAATAAGTATTTTGATGGTTTTCATGATTATAGCACTATGCATGATAGGGTTTGGTATCTTTCTGTTCCTAAATCTTTTGGTGATGATGCAAGCACAGCTGGACCTTTTGAATATTTAACAGCAATATCATTTTCTTTTGAGTTTGTATTGACAAGTTTATTATTTGTTCCATTTATGAGTGGAGCTGCTTATAATGGTGACATGGCTACCGTGACATTTGGTTTTTCTGCACAAAGTGATGAGTCAAGACACATGACACTTGGACTTTCTGCAATCAAATTTATGTTAGAACAAGATGCTGGTAATGTAGCAATAGTTCAAAAGTGGATGGATAAATGGTTATGGAGAGGTTATAGGATGCTTGGTCTTGTAGCAATGATGATGGACTACATGTTACCTAATTCTCCTACATCATGGGGAGAAGCAGTTGAATTATACATTGAGCAAAATTGTATGGCTCTTTATAAAGATTTAGAAAAATATGGAATTAAAGTTCCAGAAAAACTAGTTAATACAATTGTTGCAGAAAAAGGACATTTATCTCATCAAGTGTGGAATATTTTTTATAACCATTCCAATGCAGCAGCATTTCATACATGGATGCCTGATGAGAAAAAAATGAATTGGCTAAGTGAAAAATATCCAGATACTTTTGATAAATATTATAGACCGATGTTTGAAAGATATACACAATTAGAGAAAAAAGGTGAAAGATTTTATTCAGAAGTTCTACCATTAGTATGTCAAACTTGTCAAATTCCATTAGGATTTACAGATATTGAAGATGGTAATCCTCATGTTTATTCACACAAAACATCTGAGTATAATGGAGAAAAATTTCATACGTGTTCAGATGCTTGTAAACATATATTTGATGAACAACCTGAAAAATATATTCAAGCTTGGTTACCACCACATCAAATTTTCCAAGGAAACTGTGGAGGGGCAACTATTCCTGAGGTTTTAAAGTGGTACAAAATAGAACAAGGTGTTGATAATATGGATTATGTTGGCTCACCTGATGAAGTTATGTGGAACAAATTAAAAAATAAATAATAAGGAAAAAAAATGGCAACTCAATCAATTGGAAAATATCCAATCATAATGAAAGATAGTTTAGAAAAATTTCATGGGAATCAATTAGTGTTTATTTACTGGCATGGACATAGGGTAGTTTGCTCTCCTAGAGCATTTCCCTTACCACCTGAAATGCCTTTTGAAGCATTAATATCAGATATTATTCCTTTGACTTACAAAATTGAACCTGATTTTGAAAATTTAGATTTCGCAAAAACAGAAGTTATTTGGGAAATTGATGGAAATATTGTAACTCCAGATTTTTCAAAAAGTTTAAAAGAGAATGGTGTTGGACATAAATCATTTATTACATTTATTACGCCATCTTTAACAGGTAAAGTAGGTGCATAAATGGCTTGTAAATTAGAAATAGAACCAACAGGGGATATTGTAGATGTTCAAGAAGGGCAAACCCTTCTTGATGCTGCATTACGGCAAGGTGTCTATTTACCACATGCTTGTAACCATGGACTCTGTGGAACATGTAAAGTTGAAGTTTTAGAAGGTGAAGTTGATTTGGGTGACGCTTCACCATTTGCTTTAATGGAAAGTGAAAGAGATGATGGGTATTGCTTAGCTTGTACTGCTACTGTTGTTGATGATGTAGTAGTAGAAGCAGATATTGATATTGATATTGATGCAAGATCTATCCCTGTAAAAGATGTTATGGGAACAGTTATAAAAAGAGAATTACTAACTCCTAGAATTTTAGGTCTTTGGATAGAACTTGATGAGGAGTTAGATTTTCAAGCAGGGCAGTATATAAACTATCATGTTCCAGGTTTTGATGAACCACGTGCATTTTCTCTTGCAAATCAACCAAGCACTGGAAAAATAATAGAATTAAATATAGGTATTATTCCAGATGGTGAAGCAACGCCTTGGATACATAATAATGTGAAAATTGGTGATAGAAGAAAGATTACTGGACCATTTGGGAGATTTTTCGTAAAAAGAAGTGCCCAAAAACCAATGATATTTTTTGCAGGTGGTTCAGGTTTATCATCACCAAAATCAATGATTTTAGATGAATTAGAAAATGGGTGTATTTTGCCAATTACTTTATTTCATTGTGCAAGAAATGAAGAAGAATTGTATTATGCGCAATTATTTAGAGACTTAGAAACAAGATATGAAAACTTTAAATATGTACCTGTATTATCAGATAATACCAATGATAATTGGACAGGCGAAGTTGGTTTTACAAATGATGTGGCTAAAAAAATGTATGACAATTTATTTTCAGGAAATAAAGCCTATCTTTGTGGTCCACCAATGATGAGTGATGCTTGTATAACAGCTCTAATGCAGGGTAGGTTATTTGAAAAAGATATTCATACTGAAAAGTTTTTTTCAAAGGCTGATTTATATAGTAATGAGGTAAAGAGTCCTCTATTTAAATCTATATAAATTTTAGAGTCTAGTTGTTTTGCGATAATTTTGCGATAGAAAGTAGGAATAATTTCTAGAGTATAAAACCAAAAGGAAAAAAATGAATAAATTTAGTCAAAAAATACTATTGCTAGTATTATTAGTATTAAGTCCTGTAATTATGTTTTCTGAAGAATATAATATATCGTTGGGGCAAATGCCTGTATATGCAGTTTCAGAAAAAGAAGGTGTGCTTATTGATTTAGTTAATGCAATGGCAGAAGAGACTGGTGATAAATTTAATATAAAAGTATTGCCATTTGCAAGTTCTGTATATTTGGTTAAAAAACAGATGAGAGATTTTCATTTACCACTTATTAAAAATGATTTGGTTGATGAGAATAAATTACCTTTTTATTATTCAAAAGAGACACAGTTTCATGTTAACTTTGTGATTTATTCAAAAAAAGATACAAATCTAGACTTAAGTAATTTGTCAAAATATAATATTGAAACAGACAGAGCACATGTAGAATATTTTCCATTTAAAACCATTCCATCAAATTAAATTGAAAGAAGTTTAAAAAAAGTTGAAAATAGAGAAATAGATGCATTTATTTTTGCTGATTTTGCAACTGATCCTTTTGTAAAAAAAGAAGGGTATAAAAATATAAAAAGAGAATTATATAAAAGATTTTATTCAAAAATAATTCTTGCAAAAAATGAAAAAGGTAAAGCAGCTGATTTAATGATAACAAATGCTACTGCAAAATTAAAAGCAAGTGGAAAGTTTCAAAAGATAATGGATAAAATTGATTTACCATATAACAATTGGCAACCATAATAAATAATGATGAAAATCTTATAAAATAGATTTTCATCTTTTCATAAAAAGGATGAAAATGTTTCCTTCTATATTTATATCACATGGCTCACCACAACTATGTATTACTCAGTATCAATCAGCTAAATTTTTAAAAAAATTACCCTCTTCATTTAAAAAACCAAAATATATAATAATAATTTCAGCCCATTGGATAACAAAAAATATAAAAATTTTGTCAAATCCAACACCGAATATAATTTATGATTTCTATGGATTTCCTAAAGAGTTATATGAAAAAAAATACCCTATAAAAAACCATCTTATAAAAGTTGATGAAATAATACAAAAATTTAATGAAAAAAATATCAGTATATCAAGAGATGACAATCATGAAGGTTATGATCACGGTGTTTGGGCACCATTATCTTTAATGTACCCAAAAGCAGATATCCCTGTTATTCAAATATCATTGCCTATTTATTATAGTGCAACTGAACTTATTGGAATTGGTGAGATTTTACAAAGTTTTAGAAATGAGGCATTGATAATTGGCAGTGGAACATTAACTCATAATTTAAGAGATTCAAATTGGGATATAAATGCTGATATAAAAGATTATGCACAAGAATTTAGAGATTGGATAGTGTCTAAACTTGAATGTGCTGATATTGAATCACTTTGTGAATTTTTATTATTAGCCCCTAGGTTAACTAATAATCATCCAACATTGGAACATTTATTGCCTCTTTTTATTACACTAGGGGCATCAATAAATAAAAAAGGAAAAGCGTTGAATAATGTTTTTATGTACGGCAATCAAGCAATGGATTGCATAATATTTGAAAAATAGAAAAGGTAAAATAAATGTTAGATATTGAAACAATAATTTATTTTGTGTTATTAGGCTCATTTGTAGGTGTTATTTCTGGACTTTTTGGGATAGGAGGAGGTGGAATCATTGTGCCAATTTTAACTACTATTTTTCTTTCACATGGGTTAGATGACAAAATTGTTGTTCATATGGCATTAGGTACATCTATGGCAATTATTATAGTTACATCAGTATCAAGTATTATAGCTCAACAAAAAAAGAGAGCAATTGAGTGGAATATTGTTAAGCTAATGGCACCAGGAATATTGGTTGGGACTTTTTTAGTTACTTTTATTGCTTCAAAATTAGACTCTTTCTATCTTTCAATAATTTTTAGTATTTTTATGTTCTTTACTTCAATTCATATGTTCATAGGTAAAAAACCAAAAGCAGAATCAAAGGCTTTTTCAAATAAAACACATTTTACAGCAGGTGGAATTATAGGTGGTCTATCGTCACTGGTATCTATTGGTGGAGGAATTTTAAGTGTTCCATATTTAGTTGCACAAAATATAAATATAAAAAAAGCAATTGCAACATCATCTGCTATTGGTTTTCCTATTGCTGTATCTGGAACTTTAGGTTATATTGTAAATGGTTGGAGTAATACGTCATGGGATACACTTACTCTTGGATATGTAAATATTATTGCATTTTCTTGTGTGGCAATTGCTAGTTTTTCAACTGCACCAATTGGAGTTATGTTGGTACATAAAATTAATGTAGATATTATGAAAAAGTTGTTTTCTGTTATACCTTTTGTTTTAAGTATTCGAATGATTTATTCTTTACTTTAAGAGCTATTATTAAAAAAGCCATGAATAATATCTATTCATGGCTCTTAAAATGTTATTCTTTCTTTTTTGCGTGACGTTTGACTGCAAATAGATGTATATTAAAGCGTTCTTTAATCAATCCCCATAAACCTTTAGGAGCTTTTATCATAATAATAATTGTAAATACCCCTAAGATAACTAAATACCAAGTACCTAGTCCACTCATCGTCTCTCTCATAGTAATGTAAATCAATGTTCCAATAATAGGACCTTCAATAGTACCAATTCCACCAATTACAACAATAAAAAACATCATTGCTGTCCATTCAATAGAAAATGCTGCCTCTGGTGATACCCTTAATTTTGTGATAAAAATCAATGCTCCAGCCATTCCCGTAACAAAGGCTGCAATTAGATATACTCTTAGTTTAACTTTATAAACATTGATACCTAAACTCTCAGATGCTACTTCACTATCTCTTACCGCAGTTAGTGCAGTACCATATTTTGAACGAAGAATATAAGTGACAAGTAAAACTGAGCCAATTCCAAGTGCAATAGCAATCCATAAAGTTAAAGACTCTCTCCACCAAGTAGGAATACCTCTCATTGTATTAGTAATTGATAATCCAGAACCTCCACCTAACCATGTCATATTTGAAAAAAGTAGTCTAAAAGTTTCTGCTAAAACCCAAGTACCTACTGCAAAGTAAGCACCTTTTAGTCTAAATGCAACTTTTGATACTAAAAATGCAACCATAAGTGAAACTAGGCCAGCAAGTGGTATAACCATAAATGGATCCATCCCAAGTTTATAAGCAAAAATAACTAAACAATAAGCACCAATTCCTACAAAAAGTTGTTGTCCAACCGATAGTAGTCCCCCATATCCAGCTAATAAGTTCCACATTTGTGCTATAGAGAGTATATATAAAAACTCAGTGATTTTTCGTATATCAGCTCTACCTAACCACCAAGGCGTACTTATCAAAAATATTATAAAAAATACAGTAAAGATTGAGAAACCTTTAGTTAGCTTATTACCTCTTGTTATCTCATATTTATTTAATAAAGATTCCATTATTTTCCTTTTGTCTTTGGAAATAAACCATTAGGTTTAAACATTAAAATTATTATAAAGACAATATGTCCAGTTAAAATACCCCAACCAGGATCTATATTAGAACCAATTGTTTGTGCAACACCTAATATAATTCCACCAACTAAAGTTCCCCAAAATGAGCCAAGGCCTCCAATAATTACAACTTCAAAAGCATATAATAGTTGTAAAGGACCAGCTGCAGGGTCAAAGTTTGTACGAATAGCTAATAAAACACCAGCAATAGCTGTAACCCCAAGTGCTAATCCCATAGCCATACCATAGATATGTTTTGTTTTTATACCCATGAGTTGAGAAGTTATATGGTCATCAGATGTTGCACGAAAACACATACCTAACTTTGTACGATAGAATATATATTGCAATACAACAATAACCGCAATAGCTGTAATAATTGTAATCAAAGGAAATACACCAATGGCAATATTATTACTCAAGGAGATGCTTGCAATTTCAACAGCTCCTGCATTAAGACCTCTAAAGTCTGCAGAGAATATCTCTAGTAGTAAGTTTTGTACAATAATAGACATACCAAAAGTAACTAATAAGGGTGCTAAAATATCATTTCCTAAAGTTTTATTGAGTACTAATCTTTGTAATACATATCCAAAAACAGCCATTAGTGGAACAATAAGGAGTATCATATATAAAGGATTTATATCCAAGGGTTGAACAACAGCAAATGCTAAATATGCTGATAAAATGATAAAATCTCCATGAGCCATATTAATAAGTCGCATTACGCCAAAAGATAAAGAGAGTCCTGTAGCAAAAAGTGCATACAGCCCACCAAGCAATACCCCTTGAACAATTACGTTAATCCATTCAATCATCTTTACACTCCAAAATAAGCTTGCGATATTTCATCATGTGATAGTTCATTAGGGTTTCCTTGTAAAGAGACACGTCCCTCTTGAAAACAATAAACACGATCTGAAACTTTTAACGCTTGATTTATATCTTGTTCAACAATAACAATAGATATACCTTGTTTTTTTATCTGTGGAAATATTGCATAAATATCTTTTACAATAACGGGTGCTAGTCCTAAAGATATCTCATCACAAAGTAATACTTTCGGATTTGACATTAGGCCTCTTCCAATTGCTACCATTTGTTGTTGTCCACCAGATAGTGCAGTTCCTGGAGATAATCGACGCTCTTTTAAAATAGGAAAAAGCTCATAAATCTTTTCTAGATTCCATTCTCCTTCACGCTTCGATTCTTTACCAATTAGAAGATTTTCTTCAACAGTTAAACTAGGAAAAAGTTTTCTTCCTTCTGGAACTAGAGCAATACCCAGTTTATTTATAGCATCTGCTTCTAATCCACCAATATTATTATTATATAACTCAATAGAATTATTCTCTACACTAATAAGTCCTGTTATTGATTTTAAAAAAGTAGATTTTCCTGCACCATTTGAACCAATGATTGCAACAGTTTCTCCTTCTTCTAGACGAAAATCAATACCAAATAGTGCTTGAAAATCACCATATCTTGCTACAAGGTTGTTACATTTTAAAATACTCATTCTATTTCTATCCCCATATATACTTCTTTTACTTCAGGACTATTCATAACAATTTGAGGATCACCTTGAATAAGCATTTCCCCAAAATTGATTGCAATAATTCGGTCAACAACAGATAGTAATGCATGAACAATATGTTCAATCCAGATAATAGAAACACCATTTTTTCTAATATTTTGGATAAGTTCTATTAAGTCATGGACTTCATGTTCTGTTAATCCCCCTGCAATTTCATCTAGAAGTAAAATTTTTGGTTGTGTTGACAATGCTTTTGCAAGCTCTAATCTTTTTCTCTCTAGTAGGGATAAACTTCCTGCTAAGGCTTCTGCTTTATTTATTAGTCCTGTTTGTTCTAGAACATTAAGTGCTAGTTCTTCTGCTTCTTTTTCTGAATGGTTATTGCCATAAACAGCACCCACAAATACATTTTCAAATACACTCATACCTTCAAATGGATGTGGAACTTGATATGTTCTTCCAAAACCTTCTAGACATCTATCAGCGGCACCTAAAGATAATATACTGTTTCCATTTAATAAAATGTCTCCACTATCTGGTTTTAAATCCCCTGAAATAAGGTTAAAAAGTGTTGTTTTTCCTGCTCCATTTGGTCCTAGTACACCAATTGCTTCTCCCTCTTTTAAGTTAAAGGATAAGTCATTTGTAACTTTTAAGGCTCCAAAATTTTTGGAAATATTTTTTACGGATAATAAACTCAAAAAAACTCCTATTAATTTGTAAATTTAAAGTCCACAATATATAAATTTATATTGCGAACTTTTGTATAGTTCTATAAAATTGTCTTATTTAATAGGTCTTAATTTATCTTGTGTTTTAATTCCCATTGCTTGAGAATTTTCTACAATAACAAGATCTAATTTTTTATCATTTTTTCTCCATTGGCCTGACACTAAAGGAGTTTTACTAATATTTGGAACAGGACCAGTTTTAAAGTTTACAGGACCTACAATAGATGAATAATCTGTTGATGCAATTGCATCTCTGATTGATTCAGCATTTCCTGGACCTTCTGATCTTTTTAATACATCAATTGCAACTTCAAATAATGCATGTTTAAACCCTAATGGCATTGTCCATTGTTTGCCACTTACTTTTGTATATGCATCAGCTAATTGTTGTGAAGACTGTCCTGTTAATCCTGATGTATAAGGATGTGTGGGAGACCACCATACTTCAACACTTAGATTATTTGCTCTTTCTCCAAAAGGAGCAATTGCCATAGGAAATTCACTAGCTTTTGCAACAGTTACAATTTTTGGATTAAATCCTTGTTGTCCTGCTTGATTCCAAAAATTTGCAAAATCTGGAGGTGGAATAACTCCAACTACGATTTCAACACCTTGTTTTTTGAACTCATAAATATAAGATGAAAAATCACTAGAAGGTGATTGATATCTTCCTAAATCAACAACTTTGAAACCTTTTTCTTTTAATACTGGTGGGAAGCCTCTTTGTGCATCACCCCAAGCATTACCATCTGAATCATTTGGAAAAAGAACACCTACTACTTTGTTTGTTGGAATTTGTTCCCATAGGTTTGTATATGATCCAATAATATCTTCTAATCCCCAGAAAAAGTGATATGTCCACTCAAAACCATTTTTAGGGTCTCCACCTCTACCAAAGAAATGTGGTTGCCATGGTGTATCAGTTGTTAAACAAGGTACACCATTTAATTCACATTGATCTGCAACTGGATTTGTTGTTGCAGGTGTACTTGCTGCAATTAGAAGATCAACTTCATCTTTTAAAATTAACTGTGAAGCAACTTCAGAAGCTATGTTTGAGTTAGATTGACTATCTTTATAGATAATTTCTACAGGATGTGTTATACCATTTATTGTAATACCGTCTTTTACAGCCTCTTTTACTTGTGCTAGAGTAAACGTATCTGGCTCTGCAAAAATTGCTAAAGGACCTGTTTGAGGGCTAACATAACCAATTTTAAAAGGTTTACCTAACTTTGTATTTCCAGTAGCAAATACAGTAGTTGTATTTAACATTGCAATTCCACTCAATGCAGCTCCACTTATTTTTTTTAAAGCTTCACGTCGATTAATTTTAAAATCTGTTTTATTCATGACTCTTCCTTTCTTTTTTGATATTTTATTATTCACAGGAAGATTATTCCGAAATGCAATCGCTTTTTTATCGCAACGTAATTAAGTTTTGATTTATTTATTTTAAATGAATTTTTGTATGTGTGGAGTGTGTCTAATTGATATTTTAGTGTATTTTTAGATGTATAGAATAGAATTAAAGTAATTCTATTCTATATCCAGTGTTATTTTGGTTAGTAATTAAGTCTTTATGTATTTTATTTCTTAATCTAAATAAGACGGACCTAAATGCAGCATAACCAGCAGGTTCATCCTGCCATATTGCATATTCCAATTGTTCTTGTGATATTTTTTGCCCTGGTGTTTTACATAGAGCTTTTATTATCTCTGTTTCTTTATTTGTAAGTTTTACAACTTCATTACCATAATATAATACATCTTTTTCTTTATCAAATAAATATCCATACTTTAATTTAATAGTTCTAGATTTTGCCTCTACTTCTAGTGAGAATTTGTGTTCTAAGGTTTTATTTATATTTTGTACAGATTCAAAATCTAAATTTTTTTGCAAATCTTCACTTGCTTTTTTTAATGCTAATTCAATTGTTGCAAATAGAGTATTTTTTTTATATGGTTTAACTAAATATCCATACGCAAAAGTTTCAGAAGCTTCTCTTATCGTTGCTAACTCTGAATTAGCAGTTAAAAAGATTACAGGAACATTTGGTAAAGTCTTTTTTAATTCTTTAGCTAGTTCAATACCTGTTGTAGGACCTTGTAAGTAGATATCCATAAGTATTAAATCAGGTTTTATATTTTTTGCTAATATGGCAAGGGTTTTACATCTATTATTTGCTATTCCACAAGGTTCATAACCTAATTCAAAAAGAATTTCTTGTAAATTTAATGCAATTATTGGTTCATCTTCAACAATTAATATTTTATATTTTTTCACAGCTCTTCCTTTTGTGGGAATGTAATATTACATTCTAGTCCTTTATTAATTTTAAAGTCAATTTCTCCATGTAATTGAAAATCTACAATTGAATGTATCAGTTGTAGTCCTATTGAATCTCTTCTTTCTAAAGAATTCACATCAATATCTTTATCACCATTATCTCTTATTCTTATATTAATAGATGAATCTATTTTGTTTATATGTATACAAAGTAAGTTTTTTCTATTTTCTTCAAAAGCATATTTTAATGAATTGACACATAGTTCGTGTAAAATCATACCTACTTGAATACATCTATTTGCAGAAAAAATGAGATTATCTACATCTAAGTCTACATCAAGTTTAGTATTTTGAGAAATGTACAACTCTTTTATATCTTGTACTAGTTTCTTTATGTAATCATGTACGTTGATTGAAGCTAAATTTTCACCTAAATATAAAAACTCATGAACCAATGCCATTGTATGAATCCTACTTCTACTTTGTTTCATTGCATCTTTGAACTTTTCATCCTCACTTCTTCTTGCTTGCATATTTAGTAAAGATGAAATTATCTCCATATTATTTTTTACTCTATGATGAATTTCTTTTAATAATATCTCTTTTTCATCTAGTGATTTTTGTAATTGCTGATTGATTTTGGTAATACTTTCTTTATCTTCTAGTCTTTGTGATATATCTCTTGCAAATGCACATATATACTCTTTATTATCAAAAATAAAAGCATGTCCTGATACTTCAACTGGATATATTGTTCCATCTTTTCTTTTATGTCTAGTTTCTAACCTCCAATTTTCAGTATTTTTAATCTCTAACATACATTCTTTTGCAGTCTCTCTATTAAAAGATGGGTCAATATCTTCTATATACATGGATTTAAACTCTTCTTTTGTATAACCTTCCATTTTACAAGTTGATTCATTTACATATAAAAATTTTCCATCTAGACTAAGCCAATGTATTGAATCAACAGACTTATCTAAAGAGAACTCATATGGTGCTATTCTTATTTGGTCTTTTCTTTTTAAATCATTGTAAGATTTGTCTATTCTTTGTATAACTCTTTCCATATGATTTATCATAAAATAAAGAATAACTCCTGTGGATATCACAAATAATATGCCAAAAGTTAAAGGTCCTTCTTTTGAAATATCATTATTTATAAAAAATATACTTATTAACTTATTTAAAAAAATTAAACCTAATACTCCAATTAATATAAATATAATAGAGAACTTTTTTGCAATACCATTATCCACAATATTTTGTCTTTTTAAGTAGTTAATCATAATCCAACTTTATGTTTTTAAAAAGTATATCATAAATAAATTTTATAAAAAACTGATGCGATTAAAAAGCGATTGCCTTTAAATATAATTCAAAAAATTAAGATAAAGGAAGCCTGTGAAGAATAGAAAAATTGGGATTATTGGTACTGGAAATGTAGGAGCAACTTTAGCTTTTACTTTAGCAATAAAAAATATTTGTTCAACAATTTTATTAAAAGATATTAGAGATGATTTATCACAAGCAATGGCGTTGGATATCTCACAAGCCACTCATGCTTTAAAGTTAGCAACAAAAATAATAGCGATTAAGGATAATAAAGATTTCCATGATTGTGATATTGTTGTAATAACTGCAGGAATTGCAAGAAAGCCTGGAATGAGTAGGGATGACTTATTATTTACAAATGCAAAGATTATGAAAAATGTTGTTGAAGATATTATACAACATAATCCCACTGCAATATTAATAATTGTTTCTAATCATTTAGATGTAATGGTTTATCAAGCTTTAAAAGTCTCTAATTTGTCTAATAATAGAGTTATAGGAATGGCAGGGATACTAGATAGTGCAAGAATGAGTCATTTTATAGAAGAAAAATTGTCTTATGGAATAGGGGAGATTGATGCTCAGGTAATGGGAGGTCATGGTAATGACATGGTTCCATTAACCTCTTTATCTAAAGTAAAAGATAAAAACTTACAAGAAGTCTTAAATGATAAAGATATTGATGAGATAGTAAATAAGACAAAACATGCAGGAGCACAAATTGTTGAATTGTTAGGAACAGGTTCAGCTTATTTTGCACCAGCTAGTTCAACAGCAATAATCATTGATGCAATATTAAATGACAAAAAAGAGATTCATCCTTGTGCAGTTATGCTAAGTGGTGAATATGGATTTAATGATATTGTAGCTGGAGTACCTGTTATTTTAGGTAAAAATGGTGTTGAAGGAATTATTGAATTAAATTTAGACGAGTCTCAAAAATTCGATTTTATGAACTCTGTAGCGACAGTAAGAAACTTAATAGAGACTTTAAACTCAAATAATTAATTTTTTTATCTATATTTTAAATTGCGATTTTTATGCGAATTATTTAAAGTATAGTACAAATAGTTAAAAGGTAACTTTTACTTAAAGCTAATATTTAAAAGAAATTTTTGGTATTAGAATTTTTAAAAAAGGATATTTTTGAAACATAATATCTTAGTTAGAGATAAGAATAAAAATCGAGAATGTTTTGAAAATAAGAATTTAATGGATTCTTTATCCAAACAATCTGATTTAGCCCCTAAGGGTTGCCATAATGGCTGTTGTGGTGTTTGTAAAGTAATTATTCATAATGGAGATTATGAAAAATTAAAAATGAATCGTAAACACATAAGCGAAGTTGAGGAAAATGAAAATACAGTCTTAGCCTGTAGAGTTTTTCCTAAAAGTGACATGGAAATAGAATTTATACCAAGAACTAAAACAAATGTAGAAAAAGATGCATTTGTATTTGGCAAATAACAAGGAGATAAAATGAGTGGAATTATGAGAATAGGTCATGTTGACATAAATGTTTTAGATGTTGATTTATCAAGAGAGTACTATGTAAATATTATGGGTATGGATGTAACTAGAGAAGATGAAGATGGAACTTTATATTTAAAGTGCTGGGATGAATGGGACAAATATAGTTTAGTTTTAAGACCTAGTGATGAGGCTACTTATAATAGAGTTGGATATAAAGTTGAAAAAGACTCTGACATTGATGATTTAAAATCTAAAATTGAAGCTTATGGTATTTCAACAGAAATTTTGCCTGCAGGAACTGTTGTAGAGTGTGGAAGAGTATTAAAATTTAATGCTCCAAGTGGACATGAATTTAACTTATATGCTGAAAAAACATTTGTAGGAAAAGTAGTTGGTGATACAAACCCAAGACCTTGGCCATTTGAAGGAAGAGGTATAAAAGCCCATTGGATAGATCATATTTTATTGATGTGTGAGGGGCCTGAAAATGTTATGGCATCGACAAAGTTTTTCCAAGAAGTATTAGAGTTTAATTTAGCAGAGCAAGTATGTGTGGGACCAGAAGGTTCTTTACAAGCTGCAACTTGGCTTTCAAGAACATCAACACCACATGATTTGGCATTTGTTGCCGGTCCTGAAACAGGTATGCACCACTTTGCATTTTTCTTAGATGGTTGGAATGATATTTTAAGAGCAGCAGATGTTATGGCAATGCATGATGTAAAAATTGATGTAACCCCACAAAGACATGGTATTACAAGAGGTGAAACAATTTATTTCTTTGATCCATCAGGGCATAGATTAGAAACTTTTGCAGGACTTGGCTACTTAATGCAACCAGATATGCCAACTGTAACTTGGACAGAAGATGAGTTATGGAGAGGAATTTTCTACCATACGGGTATAGAAAATGGTGCATTTACAACAGCCTATACATTATCGGCATATAAATAATTGGTAATAAAATGAATATTACTAAAAAAGAAATAACTATTTCAAGACAAGCTTCAATGGAAGCTTGTCTTTTCTCAGTTCAAAAAGCTGAAGAAATAGGAATCAAAATAAATGTATCTGTAGTAGATAACAAAGGTTTAGAAATGGCATTTTTAAGAATGGAGGATTCATTTATCCATTCTATTGGTATTGCAAAAGATAAAGCATATACAAGTGCAAGTTTTGGTTTCCCTACAGAGCAGTGGACTACAATTTTCAAAAGTATGCCTCATTTGGAACATGGGTTTTCAAATAGGGAACGATTAATTCCTTTTGGAGGAGGGATGCCGATTTTTGAAAAGGGTATTAAGGTTGGAGCAATTGGTGTTTCAGGTGGAACAGAAGAAGAAGATATTATATGTGCAAAATATGCAATTGAAAAAATAGGATTAGAATAATGAAAAAAGTACAACACTATATTAACGGAAAATTTATGGACTCACAATGTGGTGAGTTTTTTGATAACTTTAACCCATCAACAAATGAATTAATAGCAAAAGTTGCTTTAGGAAGAGAATCTGAAGTAAATGCAGCAGTTGCAGCAGCAAGAGCTGCACTAACTGGTGAGTGGGGTCAAATGAAGCTAAATGACAGAATAGCTTTAATGTATGAAATTGCTAATGAAATTGATAGAAGATTTGATGATTTTTTAGAAGCTGAAACTTTGGATACAGGTAAACCATATTCAATAGCGAGACATATTGATATTCCTAGAGGTGCGGCAAACTTTAAAGTATTTGCTGACACTATGAAATCAGTTGCTGATGAAGCATATAGAATGGACACTCCTGATGGAAAAATGGCAATGAATTATTCTATGAGAAAACCAAAAGGTGTTATTGGAGTTATCTCTCCATGGAACCTTCCTCTTCTTCTTATGACTTGGAAAGTAGGCCCTGCTATGGCTTGTGGTAATACAGTTGTTGTTAAACCATCTCAAGTAACGCCAACTACTACATCACTTTTAGGTGAAGTTATGTCTAAAGTTGGAGTTCCAGCAGGGGCTTATAATGTTGTTCAAGGAAAGGGTTCAATTACTGGAAATCTTTTAACAGCACATAAAGACTTAGATGCTATTACTTTTACAGGTGAAACAGTAACTGGCGAGATGATTATGAAAGCTTGTTCTGTTGGGGTTAGGGATGTATCTCTTGAATTAGGTGGTAAAAACCCTGCTGTAGTATTTGCAGATTGTGATATGGATAAAGCAATTACTGAAACTACA
This sequence comes from Arcobacter sp., assembly GCA_002869535.1. Classification (GTDB taxonomy): domain Bacteria; phylum Campylobacterota; class Campylobacteria; order Campylobacterales; family Arcobacteraceae; genus Arcobacter. The sequence goes on along the minus strand of PKUK01000001.1, from coordinate 554,239 downwards.
AGATCATGTTTTGCTAATTCTGGTCAAGTATGTTTAGGAACAGAAAGAGTTTATGTACAAAGAACCATTTTTGATGAGTTTGTTTCTAGATTAAAAGAATCTGCTTCTAAATTAAAGCTTGGAATTCAACATGATGAGTCAACTGATATTGGTCCATTAGTAAGTTCTTCTCATAGAGATAAAGTATTAGATTATTATGAAAAAGCAGTTGCAGAGGGTGCTAATGTTGTCTTAGGTGGTAAAGCACCAGTAATGCCTGGAAAAATGAAAGATGGATATTGGGTTGAACCAACAATCTGGACAGGTTTAAGTGAAGAAGCAACTGTTGTTCAAGAAGAAGTCTTTGGACCTTGTTGTCATGTTCAACCTTTTTATACAGAAGAAGAAGCTATAAAAATGGCGAATAATTCTCCATATGGATTAGCATCAACAATTTTCACTGAGAATTTAGATAAAGCTCATAGAGTTGCTTCTCAATTAGATACTGGGATTGTATGGATTAACTCATGGTTTTTAAGAGACTTAAGAACACCATTTGGTGGAATGAAAGGTTCTGGTATTGGAAGAGAAGGTGGACATCACTCATTAGAATTCTATACAGAACTTAAAAATGTATGTATAAAAATGTAAGGTTGAGAAAAATGGAACAGTCAAAAATTGTAAAATATGGAAATGAATTATATGACTCTTTAAAGTCTTGTAATGTTATTGAACCACTTACATCAAGAGAAACTGATATTACAATTGAAGATGCATATGCAATTCAAGATGTATTAATTAAAAAGAGAATTAAAGAAGATGGTTCAAAAATTATTGGTAAAAAAATTGGTGTAACCTCAAAAGTTGTTATGGATATGCTAGGTGTAAATCAACCTGATTTTGGATATTTATTATCTGATATGATTTATTCTGATGGTGATGAAATTTATGTAACTAATAAAATGATTCAACCTAAAGCTGAAGGTGAAATAGCTTTTGTTTTAAAAGAAGATTTAATGGGACCAGGTGTTACAACAGCTGATGTACTAAGAGCAACAAAATTTGTTATGCCTTGCTTTGAAATTGTTGATTCTAGAATTAAAGATTGGAAAATTAAAATCCAAGATACAGTTGCAGATAATGCCTCTTGTGGATATATAGTTTTTGGTGGTAAAAGTGTTGATCCAAGAGATATAGATTTAACTACTTGTGGAATTACATTAGAAAGAAATGGAGAGCTCCTACATACAGGAGCAGGAGCAGCAGCACTTGGGAGTCCAGTCAATGCAGTAGCATGGCTTGCAAATACTTTAGGTGAGTTTGGTGTTGGTTTAAAAGCTGGTGAAGTTATTTTGTCAGGTGCCTTGTGTGCTATGGTAACTATTGAGCCTGGTGATAATATTACAATTAACATTGGTGGAATTGGCTCTGCAACATGCAGATTTATATAGAGAGTAACTCTTTACTCTCTTTAAAATTTGCCTCTTAAAGTAAAATTCATTTTTACTGATAAGAGAAGTTATAAAATAAAAGGTCCTTTCAAAATAGGGACTATTTTTAAGGAAATAGAATGAAAATAAATTGCGCATTAATTGGATCTGGTAATATTGGTACAGATTTAATGTACAAACTTCAAAGAAGTGAAATATTAAATCATTTATGGATGGTAGGAATAGATCCAGATTCTGATGGATTAAAAAAAGCAAAAGAAGCTGGAATGAAAATAACTCATGAAGGTGTAGATGGGCTATTACCCTTTATTAAAGAAGATGGTGTAAAAATTGCATTTGATGCAACATCAGCATATGTACATGGAGAAAATAATAGAAAACTTGCAGAGCTAGGTGTTATGGTTATAGACTTGACACCTGCTGCAATAGGGCCATTCTGTGTACCTTCAGTAAATATGAAAGAATTATTATCTCAAAATACTCAAAATGTAAATATGGTTACTTGTGGTGGACAAGCAACAATCCCAATGGTTGCAGCTGTATCAAATGTACAAGAGGTTGATTATGCAGAAATTATTGCAACAGTTGCCTCAAAATCTGCAGGTCCAGGAACAAGAGCAAATATTGACGAATTTACAGAAACTACTAAGTTAGGTATTGAGAAAGTTGGAAAAGCAAAAATTGGAAAAGCAATAATTATTTTGAATCCAGCTGAACCACCTCTTATGATGAGAGATACTGTTCATTGTTTAACTAAAGATGAGCCAAATATTGAAGCTATAACAAAATCTGTAAAAGAAATGGTAAAAGAGATTCAAAAATTTGTACCTGGATATAAATTAAAAAATGGTCCTGTTTTTGATGGTAAAAAAGTTTCAATATTTTTAGAGGTAGAGGGTTTAGGAGACTATTTACCTAAATATGCTGGAAATCTTGACATTATAACTGCAGCTGCAACAAATATTGCAGAACAAATGGCAGAAAAAATAAAAGCAGGAGCATAAAATGGATTTAAGAGGTAAAAAAATTAAAATACATGATATGTCTTTAAGAGATGGTATGCACTCTGTAAGACATCAATTTACTTTAGAACAGATGAAAGCTATGTCTATTGCTATGGATGAGGCTGGTGTTCCATTGATTGAAGTAACTCATGGAGATGGACTTGGTGGTTCATCATTAAATTATGGATTTGGTCTTCATAGTGATGAAGAGTGGCTAGATGCTGTTGTTCCAAATATGAAAAATGCAAAAATTTCAGCTCTTTTACTTCCTGGAATTGGAATTGTTAAAGATTTAGAAAAAGCACTTGAAAAAGGTATTTCTACTGTAAGGGTTGCAACTCATTGTACAGAAGCTGATGTCTCAGCTCAACATATAAAAGCAGCAGTTGGTATGGGATTAGATACTGTTGGTTTTTTAATGATGGCACATATGGTTGAACCAAAAAGATTAGTTGAAGAAGCAAGAAAAATGGTTTCATATGGTGCAAATTGCATTTATGCTACTGATTCTGCAGGATTTATGCTTCCTGATGATATAAGTGCAAGAATAGGGGCTCTTAAGAAAGAGTTTGGAAATGAAATAGAAATTGGATTTCATGGACATAATAATATGTCTATGGGTGTTGCAAATTCTTTGGCTGCAATTGAAGCCGGTGCTACAAGAATAGATGCATCACTTGCAGGTTTTGGAGCTGGTTCTGGAAATACTGCAACTGAAGTTTTAGTTGCAGTATTAAATAGAATGGGTGTTGAAACAGGAATTGACCTAAATAAAATTGAAGATGCTGCAGAAGATATTGCATTGCCAATTATGGGAAAACCTACAAGAATTTCTAGAGATTCTTTAACATTAGGTTATGCAGGTGTTTATTCTTCTTTTCTATTATTTGCAAGACGTGCAGAAGTAAAATATGGTGTTGATGCAAGAGCTATTCTTATTGAATTAGGAAAAAGAGGTACTGTTGGTGGTCAAGAAGATATGATTGAAGATTTAGCATTAGATATGGCAAAAGAAAAAGGACTTATATAATGGCATTAGATAAAGCAACAATAGAGAAGTTAGCAAAGCATTGTGAGGATGCTGAACTAAATGCAGTAGAAATTACTAAGATTACAGATGATTATCCTGAAATGACCTATGAAGATGCCTTTGATATTCAATGGACAGCAAGAAAAAATAAAGAAGCAAGAGGGACAAAAATAGTTGGTATGAAAATGGGGCTTACATCTCAAGCAAAAATGAAACAAATGGGTGTTGAAAACCCTTGTTATGGCTATCTTGCTGATTATTTTGCTTTTGGTGATGGAGCTGAAATCAAAATTGATGAACTTATCCATCCAAAGGTTGAAGCCGAGATTGCTTTTGTTTTAAAAGAGGATTTAACAGGACCCGGTTGTCATATTGGTGATGTTTTAGCTGCAACTGATTTTGTAATGCCTGCTGTTGAAGTGATTGATTCGAGATATAAAGATTTTAAATTTGATTTAAAATCAGTTATTGCAGATAATTCTTCATCTTCTAGATATGTGACAGGTGGACAAGCTAGAGATATAAAAGATTTAGATCTTAAAACTTTAGGTGTAGTTATGGAAATAAATGGAGAAGTTGTTCAACTAGGAGCTGGTGCAGCTGTTCTTGGACATCCTGCAACTTCAATTGCAATGCTTGCAAATATGATGGCAGAACGTGGAGAAACACTCAAAAAAGGTGAATACATTTTATCCGGTGCAATTACTGCTGCAGTTTCTGTAAAAAAAGGTGATAATGTAAATGTGAAGTTTCAGGATTTAGGTTCTGTTTCATTTAAATTTATTTAAGGAGGTAACATGCCAATTGCTACAATAAATATTATTGAAGGTCGAGATGACGCAAAAAAAGAGGCTCTTATTGAAAAGGTAACTCTAGCAATTCATGAATCGCTAGGTGCTCCTATTGAAACAGTAAGAGTAATAATAAATGAAATGCCAAAACAGCATTATGGTATTGCAGGAAAAAGTGCTAAAAAACTAGGCAAATAAATGCAAAGAATTAAACTTAGTGTTTTAGACCAGTCTCCTATTCATGAAGATAAAGAACCTAAAAGTGGACTATTTGACACAATAGAATTAGCAAAGCATTGCGAAAACTTGGGTTATTATAGATATTGGTGTTCTGAACATCATGATACGCCAGGGTATGCAAGTTCGTGTCCTGAAATAATGGTAAGTCAAGTTGCAAATGCAACTTCTAGTATTAGAATTGGAAGTGGCGGAGTTATGCTAAATCACTATAGTTCATTTAAAGTTGCAGAGACTTTTAACAGTTTAAGTGCCTTACATCATAATAGAATAGATTTAGGAATTGGAAGAGCAAGTGGAGCTAATTTTTTGGCTGCACGTGCTTTGCATAATTCTCAAGGTGATGATTACGTTCAAAAAGCATATGAGCTTATAAACTATTTGGATAATAAGATACCAGAAAATGGTTATTTACATGGGGTTAGTTTATCTCCGAAAGGTGTTGATTCAACGCCAGTTTATCTATTGGGTTCAAGTGAGGGTAGTAGTTCTTTAGCTGGAAAGCTAGGTGCAGGATTTTGTTTAGCATTATTTATAGGTACTCATGATAGACCAACTAAAATTATTGAAGACTATAAGAAAAACTTTAGACCTTCTTTAAATTTTAAAAAGCCAAAAGCTATGTTAGCTGTTGCATGTATATGTGCTGGTTCTAAAGTAGAAGCAGAAAAAATTGCAAGCACACATACATATTGGAAAGTTCAAGCTTTTAGACATATTCAAAGAGATCCTTTGCAAAGTCCAAAAAGAGTTGAAGAGTTATATGAAGAATTAAGTTTAGAAGATAAAGTTTATTATCATGAAACATTAGACTCTATGATTTTAGGAACACCAAAAGAGTGTAAAGAAAAAATAGAAAAATTAGCACAAGAGTATGATGTTGATGAAATTGTTGTTGTTAACGTTACTTATTCATTTGAAGATAGAAAAAGATCTTATGAATTATTGGCAAAAGAATTTGATTTAAAAAAGTAAAAAGGAGAATAAATGTCACAAAATCCAGAAATAGCAAATAGTATAAAAACTGGAAGTTTTAATACAAACTACCATGATTTAGGAAAAGGGGATCCCATAATGTTTATTCATGGCTCTGGTCCAGGCGTTTCAGCATTTGCAAATTGGCGATTGTGTATGCCAGTTATATCAGAAAAGTTTAGAGTAATTGCACCTGATATGGTGGGATTTGGCTATTCTGATAGACCTAAAGATATATCATATGATATGGATACATGGGTTAAGCAAACAATAGATTTAATGGATGCTTTAGGAATAGAAAAAACAAATCTTGTTGGAAATTCCTTTGGTGGAGCATTAGCATTAGCACTCACTATTAAATATCCAGAAAGATTTAATAAAATTGTACTAATGGGTGCAGTAGGAGTTTATTTTGATTTAACATATGGATTAGACAAAGCCTGGGGATATACTCCAAGTATTGAAAATATGAAAGAATTATTAGATATATTTGCTTATGATAGAAGTATTGTAACTGATGATTTAGCAAAGATGAGATATGAAGCTAGTATAAGACCTGGTTTTCAAGAATCATTTTCTTCAATGTTCCCTGCACCTAGACAAAACGGTGTTGATTCAATGGAAAGTGATGAAAATGACATAAAAAAAATAGAAAAAGATGTTTTAATTATACATGGAAGAGAAGATAAAGTAATTCCAGTACAAAATTCAATTAGATTAAATCAATTAATACAAAAATCACAACTTCATATTTTTGGTGAATGTGGACATTGGACTCAAATTGAACATAATCAAATATTTAATGATTTATTATTAAACTTTTTTTCGGAAAAATAAATGAATTTTTTGATTCTGGGGGCTGGTGGTATAGGCTCTTATTTTGGTGCAAGATTACTAGATGCAGGAAATCAAGTAACCTTTGTAGCAAGAGGTGAGCACCTATTAGCCTTACAGCAAAATGGTTTGAAGTTGCAGCACCCAGAATTTTCATTTCATAAACAGATTCCCTCCTCCCAAATTTGTGAAATAAAAAAGTTTGACTTCTCCTTGTTTGATGCTGTATTAATTACCACTAAATCAACTTCAACCCTAAATTTAGCAAATCATTTAAAAGAGTGGTTTGCTGATGATAAAAATATACCATTTATAATTTCCCTACAAAATGGTGTAGAAAATGAAGAGGTCCTTTCATCTTATATAAATAAAAAATATATTATTGCAGGACTTACAAGAAAAATTGGTGCTCACATTGTAAGTCCTGCTGTAGTTAAAGCTACAGGATGTGCAGAAACAATTTTAGGTGCAATTGAAAAAACCAATAAGAATAAAATCTTTTTAATCAACTTAAAAGAAGTTTTTAAAAATGCAAATATTCCTACTGAAATATCAGAAAATATTAATTTAGAGTTATGGAAAAAATTAATTATAAATAATGGTGTTAATGCTATATGTGCTTTACTTAAAAAAAAGACAGGTGTAATAATGCATAATAAAAAGTTGTCAAAGATTGTTTATGGATTGATGACTGAAACCTCGATAGCTGCTTCAAATAAAGGTATAAATATTTCTAAAGTAGAAGTAGATGAAATGTTTAAATTAATCACAGATTTTGACTCAATAAAACCTTCAATGCTTGTAGATTTAGAAAATAATAGAGAAATAGAACTAGATCAGATTTGTAATGTAGTAATTAGAAATTGTGAAGAACAAAACCTTGATGCACCATATACAAGAACTATTTCTACTCTTTTAGACTTTACTTATAATAAAAAATATTAATTCATGATACTTAAAATCTTTCAGATTATATTTCCCGTTTTGATGATTTCTTTTATGGGATATTTATATTATAAAAAAGAAAAAATCAGTATGGATATCCCTAATAAAATAAACCTTGATATATTTATTCCAATTTTGGTATTTTATGCTATTAGTGAAAAATTACCCTCTATTACACTACTTGGAACTTTTTCTGTTGGGGCTGTTATTGTGGTATTAGGCTCTGGGCTTATTTCATATCCAGTAGCAAAAATATTAAGAATAAGTCCACGAACATTTTTACCTTCTATGATGTTTAATAACTCAATTAATTTAGGACTTCCCTTAGCTTTATTTGCATTTGGTGAAGAAGCAATGGCAATGGCTATTGCTTTGTCACTAGTTCAAGTTATTGGACAGTTTACAATTGCAGTAGTAATGTATGGAGGAGAGGCAAAGGTAATTAACATACTTAAAAATCCTGTAATTATCTCAACAGTTTTGGGACTTCTATTTAATTATTATAATTTTCATTTACCAGAATTATTTTTGATACCAATTAAAATGCTTTCACAAATTACCATACCTCTAATTTTATTTGCTTTGGGTGTAAGATTAGCTTCTATTGAATTTTCTCACTGGAGAATAGGTTTAATAGGTGCTATCTTGTGTCCTTTGTCTGGTGTTATAATGGCTTTAATTGCTATTTTGTTTTTTGACTATACAACTTTACAAATAAACTTAATAATACTTTTTGGAGCACTCCCTCCCGCAGTTATTAACTCTATTATGGCTGAAAAATATGGACATGATGCAAGTGTAGTCTCTTCTGTTGTTGCAGTAGGAAATCTTTTTAGTTTGATAGTTATTCCAATCGTATTTTATTTTTTATTTTTATACGCATAAGAGTATAAAATGAATATTCCAATTTTTATCTTGATTTCTATTTTTATCATATTTTTTATGTCGAAGTGTTTATATTTATAAAGAATTTTAAATAAGTACTATTTTGATGTAGGAGAACAATCTATCAAAAAAGTACTTATTTTAGAGAATAAATACTTGAATGTAACTGTAAAATAGAAGTTACATTCAAAATATACAATACTATTTGGCGCGCATCTTAATAGTATTTAAGCATAAAATAAATAAGAAATATAACTACACCCATTAATAGTTATAAATCTATATTTATTTTTATTAAAATTTATATGATAAGTAAACTCTTGCTGTACCAGCATCTTCTGTTGCAAGTTTTTCAATTTTAACATGCTCAAAATTTGCTTTAATTGTAAAGTTTTTAACTACTGGATAAATAAATATTGCACCCATTGCTGTAACATCACCAAGTACATGAGTTGATGAAGTTGATTTTCCTGCATAAAGAATTGATGTTGTATTTGCTATTGGAACAATTATTCCTCCAACTAATGTATCAGTATCTGCTCTTGTTGGAACGCCACCACCATTAACAGGCATAGCGGTAAAGGCTGTATCCGTTGTACCTGTACCAGCACCTGTGTATACAGGAGCATTTCTATCAGTACTTGAATTATATGCAACAATGTACCCAAGTTTATCAATTCCTATTGGTCCCATTGCTCTTAATCAATACAATGTCCCCTCTTGGGCATTTGCAGCTTGTGTTTTATCTTCAGAACTTACATATTGTGCAGACAAGATGTGTGCTCCCATTGCATAGTCAGCTTGAAAATATAAAGCATTTTTATCTGTAGCAGATGTAACACCATTTTCATCTAAGTATTGAGCTTGTAATGTTAAATTTTCCACAGATGTATTTTTTGCATAAATTGTATAAGCTCCATCTTGAAACTTATTGAACTTTGATACATCTTGTGTACCATTAGTTTTACCTTGGTATTTACTTACATATCCAGCAACTAATGTTGTATCTGGAATATCTGTATTTGTTAATACATATGCTTCAAATGAATCTTTAATTAGAGATTCTGATGATTTGCCATCTAATGAACTACTAAGAAGAGGTGTTGTAATGAATTGTCTACCTGCTTTTAGATTGGTATTAGCAATAGTATAATCTACATATGATTCTGATAATACGGCACCAGATACATTCAGATCATTTGCAAATATAGCATTCTTGTTAGTATCTGATAAAATTGATGAAGCTTGAAAAGTTGCTCCTAATTTAATACCATAAAAACTATCAGTAATGATACCTAAACTCCCGCCAACAGCAAGGATACTATCATCTTTTGTTGCAGGTAAAGCTTGTGTACCTGGGTCAAAGTTTGATTTTGCGTAAACTGATTTTAGTTCACCTTTAACTTTTGAATCTGCGAATGCTGCTGCAATGCTATCACTTGCATTTGCAATAGTTGCAAATGTAGATAATGTAGCAATTGTAGCTAGACTTAATTTTGTAAATCTTTTCATTTTATTCCTTTGTAGTTATATATTTTAGATTTGAAAAAATCAAATCTAAATTATTAAGAAGAAGTTTATATGAAATCAATCGCAAAATTATCGCAGATTTTATTATTGTGTATTTTTATATGTCTTCTACTTCTTTTGGATAAGAACCTAAAATTTTTATATATTTTGAGTGTTTAGTTAAAATCTTCTGAATATTATCATCATTTTTATGTCCTACAAATTCTATAAAAAATGTTGATACACCATTTACTATATGGGATTTTATTTTACTCAGACTGATTTTTGCTTTTTTAAAACTATTAAGAAATGTAATTAAACTCCCATACTTATTTGGTAATTGAACAATAATAGTTGTTTTGTCACTTTTAGTTTTAGATGATTCATCACTAGAGATTACAAAAAAACGCGTTCTATTATTTTTATTATCTTCAATATTTTTAAATAAAATAGGTATGTGATTATTTTTTGCAGCATTTTCAGAGCATATAGCTGCAGAGTTTGGAGTTTTTGATGCCAACTTTGCAGCTTTAGTAGTTGATTCTACATAAATATATTTAGCTTCATTTAAATGATAATTTTCTAGAAAAATAGAACATTGATCAAATGCAATATCTTTAGAATATATAGTATTTATCTCATTAATATTTTTACATGTACTTACTAGCGTATGATGAATATCAAGAACAATTTCTCCTACAATATTTAGATTAAATATATTAAAAGAGTTAATTGTATCCCCTACCATTCCATTAGAACTATTTTCAATTGGAACAATTCCATATTTTGCTCTATTTTCTGAAACTTCAAGAAAAATATTTTTAATAGAATTAACTGAAAAATAGCTAGAGTTTTTGCCAAATTTACTTTCTGCAGCTTCTTGAGTATAACTACCTTCTGGACCTAAATATGCAACTTTTTCAATAGAAATAAGGTTTCTTCCTAAATTAAATATTTCATTATAAAATATCTGTATATCATTATATGTAATGTGTTCATAATTTATATCTTTCAATTTTTCTATTAGGGTCTTGTTTACATCAAAAGAATTTAAATATTCGTCATCTTTTACTAGTGATATTCTTTTATTAATAAGTTTTAATATTTCTTTATCTAAATCATTAATCAAATTAATTTTTTTATTAATTTTTTTGTTCATATAGTTTTCCTATATTATAAATTATTTAATATTGTATATAAAATTTATCGCAAATTAATTGCAAAGATTATTTGCATGGTAAAATTCAATTTAAGTTTATAAAGAATGTCTATTTAATTGTATTCATTACCACTCTGATGCAATAATGAAATAAAATAATGCATGTATTCTTATATATTATTTTCTCTTGTAATATTTTCAATAGTTTTATTTGCAACTTCAGAACCTTTTTTATAAGGTATAGATAAATATTTTTTAATAGTATTTAAATCAGAATGACCTAATGCTCCTGATAAATAAGTTGCATTAATCCCTTGTTCTGCCATAGCTGATACAACAACATTTCTCAAATAGTGAATCCCAAAATTTGGGTTATTTAATGCTTTTTTCAACTTTCTTGTTTGAGCTTGAATGTTTTGTATGTATATTTTATTGTTAGTTGGAGATTCAAAAACATAATCTTTTTTATTTGTTTGCATTGCTAATAAAAGTAGGGCAATTGATTCTGGTAGTATAAATGTTTGTTTTTTACCATTTTTAGTGTTTGGTAAAGTATATAGCATATTATCAAAATCAATGTATTCCCATCTAAGTGTTAATATATTATTTATACTTGTAGGTTATATATTTATGAACATACAAAAAATAACTATATATTAAAGACATATGAACAAGGCTATTCACAGTATGTAATTGCTAAAATAATTTGAATATCACAGCCAGAAGTTAATAAGATAATTAGGAGAAATAGTTGATAGAGTTATGATTATCAGCTGACTCCTATAATTTATACATGAGGAGATAAAATGAAAGTTGGATTTATAGGACTTGGAATCATGGGAAAACCTATGGCAAAAAATTTATTAAAAGCCGGTTACGAATTAGTTGTTACAAATAGAAGTAAAACTTCAGTTGATGAATTAGTAAATGCTTGTGCAATAGGTGCAAATAGTGCTAAAGAGCTTGCCCAACAAGTTGATGTTGTCATAACAATGTTACCAAACTCTCCTCAAGTAAAAGAAGTTATCCTTGGAGAAGATGGGGTTATTGATGGAATTAAAGAGGGTGGGGTAATTATTGATATGAGTTCAATTGCACCATTAGCTTCACAAGAGATTTCAGCTCAACTTGCTAAAAAAGGTGTTGAATTACTTGATGCACCAGTAAGTGGTGGAGAACCAAAAGCAATAGAGGGAACACTATCTGTTATGGTTGGTGGAAAAAAAGAGGTATTTGATAAGTTTTATGAACTGATGATGTCAATGGCTAGTTCTGTTGTTTATACTGGAAAAGTTGGAGCGGGAAATACGACAAAATTGGCAAATCAAATTATTGTTGCACTCAATATTGCTGGCATGTGTGAAGCTTTAGTTTTAGCTACAAAAGCTGGTGTTGAACCTGAGTTAGTTTATCAAGCGATTAGGGGAGGGCTGGCTGGAAGTGCTGTCTTAGATGCAAAAGCTCCTTTAGTTATGGATAGAAAATTTGACCCAGGATTTAAAATCAATCTACATATTAAAGATTTACAAAATGCACTAGATACAGCGCACGAAATAGGTGCTCCTGTTCACCTTACCGCAGCTATAATGGAAATTATGCAAGCGATGAAAGCTCAAGGTGAAGATAATTTAGATCATTGTGGACTAATCAGGTACTATGAAAGGTTGGCAAAAGTTGAAGTAAAAAGATAATTTTAGCTAAGAAGTTCTTCCCCAAAGTTATTTAAAGCTCTTTTTATAAATATTTAAAACTGTATCTAAAAGAGCTGCAATTACAGGACCTATAATAATACCTACTGGACCAAAAGATATTATTCCTCCAAGGATTGATATTAGAATAACAAGATCAGGTAGTTTTGCATCATTTCCTACAATCCATGGGCGTAGTAGATTATCAACTAACCCTACTACTATTATTCCCCATACACTAAGCGCTATTCCCCATGCAATACTGCCTGTAAGTATGAGGTATATCACTGCTGGCACCCAAACTACAGGTGCTCCTAAGCCTGGAATAGCAGAAAGAAGAAAAACAACACTTCCCCAAAATACTGGTCCATTAAGTCCTACAGCCCAAAATGATAATCCTACCAATAGCCCTTGAATAAATCCAATTATAACTATACCTTTAAGTGATGCTTTAGTTACCATAAGCCCACGGTTCATCAGCTCATTATAATCTTTTTTTGAAAGAGGAAGTAAAGAGGCTAGAGAAGCTAGTAACTGTTGTCCATTTATTAAAAAGTAAAACATAGCATAAAGCATAATAAATAAACTCATAAGAAATCCAGCAGTTCCTTTAGTCGCACTAGACAAACTTGAAACTAACCAACTTCCTATTGCACTTGTTGCATCAGAGGCTTTTTTGAGAAGAGTTTCATTTATAGAATCAAACTTCTCTTGCAGTGGCAACCAACTAGGTAGTTGTTTACTTATTGAGAATTCATCATTTAAAATCTCTTTTACTATAGGAGTTGTTTTTTGGCTGAATTGTATTGCTTCATTTGTCACCATACCAGTAAGTGCTGCCAAGGGAAACCCTACAGCTAAAATTGATATAATCAATACAATAGAGGCTGCCAAAGCAGATTTGTTTTTTAAGTATAAAAGAATTTTATGATAGAAAGGATAAAGTAAGCCTGCAAAGATTGCAGCAAGCACTAGAGCTATTAGAAACTCTTGAATCATTCCAATAAAACCCATTAGTACTGTAAACAGCAATATTAATATAAAAGCTTGTTGAAATTTATTGGGTCTTTTTCCTTTCATTATTAAGCTCCTTAGATATTATATAACTGTTAGTTAAAGAAAACTATACCAATTTTCTAATTAAATTCTATAAAAATTGATAAGGTATCATTTTTATTTTTTAACCCAATTTTCTTTATTATTTTTTTCATATACATTTTTTACAGCAGCCCAAGCAACTTTATGAGCAACTTCTTCTCTTGAACTGTCATCTTTTCTATCTTTTGGGTCTTTGTACTCTTCCCATGCACTATTATATGCTTCTTTATAAATCTCTTGTGCATGTTTTGGTAGGTTGTTTTTTGCTTGTTTTGGTAACTCATTAATACTTTTGTATGGCATTTTTTCCTCCAAATTAAATTAATTTGTTAATTTCAATAAACATAAAACTGGTCTGACACTTTTTATAATATAAGTGCCAGACTCTTTATTTGTAGTATGCTAAAGTAGTTTATTTTGTTGAGCTAAATTCTTTTTCAGATTTTTCCCAAGCTTTTTCTAAATCTTTATACGCATCTGAAAAGCCTTTTTTCGTGTATTCCCATGCCTCAGCAGTACTATTTTTCATACCACCATACCATTGGGCAACTTGATTACGTTGTTTACGAAGAGTTCTAAGATTTTCTCGGGTTTCCATACGAACAGCTTTGTTCATTTTATCCCATTGTTTATCAACCTTTGACTCTAAAGTATCAACACGTTCATCTAGCTTATCTAAACTCTCTTTTGCTTTTTTTAGTGTTTCATCTTTTTTATCTACAGTATAGTTTCCAATAGTTTTAAATAACTCTTGGGTCTCTTTTTTTACTTCTTTAATTGAGGTATCTGTATCTTCACTTTGAGCATAAGACAATGAGGTTGCAAGACCAAGTAAACCGATTATCATTAATATATGTATATGTAGTTTCATGTGTAATCTCCTAAATTATATTTGCAATAAGTATGATATTTACTTAAATCTCGAACCAGCTGACTTCAATGCATCACCAAAAGAAATCCAAGCACTGTCAATTCCTGCCTTTAAGTCCTCCCATGCATCATCACTTGCATTTTTAAGCTCTGTGAGTTTCTCATCAGCATTTTTTTTCATAGATTTTAGTTTATCAATTTCTTCATAATATTTGATTTTTTTATCTGCTTTTTCAGCCTCAGCTTTTGCTTTAAGTCTATCTATCTCTGCACTCCATTCATCTAACTGTGCTTGTAATTTTACTTCATATTCTTTTTTCATACTCATGACTTTCTCCTTTAAAATTATTTACGTTTTATTTATTTCTAGTGTTCTAATTAAATATCTACGATATTTATTTTAATTATTCTCTAGAATAAAATACATTTGTAGATACTATAGATTTCAAAGTATCATAGGTAAAAGGCAGTTTTATTGATTTGTATTTCATAATAATCCTCCTTATTTATACTAAACTATAACAAAAGCTAATAAAATATTCCTTAAATAATATAGATAAATTTATGACAAAAGGTCATTTTTTTAATTAATTGTATTTTTTATTGTTGTAATCTTAAATTTAAATAATAGTTACAAGCAAGTAATATAGTTGTTAATAAATTCTTTTATAAAATAAATATATTGTTTTTTTATATAATACTGCTAAATAATAATTTTTATTTGTGATTAATATTCATTATGATAGATTTAAGAAGTCAAGAAGTCGTATTAAAAAATATTAAAGGAGAAGAAATGGCAACTACTCAAGAGGTTACAAAATTAAAAGAAGATATCGAGCTTTTAAAAACAGATATAAAAGAGTTATCTTCTAGTTTAAAGGAAGCTACAGCCGAAAAAGTTAACAAAAGTAAAAGTAAACTTGATATTTTTGAAGATTTATCAATTGATGAATTAAAAGCAAAACTATATGAGTTAAAAAGTAAAGGTTTAGATGAAGTTGGTGAAGTTGAATCTAAAATTAAAAATGATCCTTTCAAAAGTGTTGCAGTAACATTTGGGTTAGGTTTTTTAGCAGCTTGGCTAGTAAAAAAATAAAATGTCAAAAGTTACAATTTCAGAATTTATTATTTCTGTTATAGAATTAATAGAAGCTCAAATAAAAGAGGTAGAATCTTCTTTTGTAAGTAGTGCAAAGGGTTTAATGATAAAACTTTTTTCACTTTCTTTACTTGTTTTGGCATCTATTTTTTTCTTTTTGGGAATAAAAGTTTGGATTGAAAGTTATTTAGGTGAGGTTTTTGCCTATTTTATAACAGCTTTGATAGTTTTAATATTAGCATTAATAGTGTCTAAGGTCGCCTCATGGAAAATAGAACAAAAAAGATAGAAAAACTTAATAATTTAGTATCTAAATTAGAGGGAGATGACTCTATATTTACTAAAAAACCCAGTTCTCTTAAAATTGCTAAGTTAAAACTAAGAGCAATTGATCCTGGGTATGATATAGGTGATACGTTAAAAAGTTTTAATTCAGGAATAAAAGAAGAGTTAATAGCTACCTTTATATCCCAGAATTATGTAAAACCTTTTTTGGTGAAACTATTAGCTAAGTTTTAAAAGTAATTATTAAATAAAGTTAGGAGGAAGAGACAATGTTATCATGGTCATTAACTTTTTTAGTTCTTGCAATAATTGCAGGAGTTTTGGGATTTTCAGGTATTGCAGGTGCAGCAGCAAATATTGCTCAATTGCTATTTTTCGTATTCTTAGTACTTCTTATTGTGTCAGCAGTTGCAAATGCAATGAAAGGTAGACGCCCTTAAATTAATGCTAAGTAGAGTTTTTAGAGTTTTTTACAATTACAAACTCTAAAAACTCTTTTAATAATATCTACACTCTCTTATAGTAAAGATATCTAGCAAGATAGATATAGATAAACTATAGTACAATACCTATAAATAAAAGAATAAGATAAATATAATGGCACATAAAGAACACAAAAAAGGATTACATCCAAGAAATCCTCACAATAAAAGATATGATTTTCCACAACTCATAAAAAGTTTACCAAAACTAGCAGATTTCGTTTTTAAAAATAAATATGATGAACTATCTATTGATTTTGCAGATGCAAAAGCTGTATTAACTTTAAACAAAGCACTTCTTGCTCACTTTTACAATATAAAGAACTGGTATATTCCAGAAGATTATTTATGTCCTCCTATTCCTGGACGGGCTGATTATTTGCATTATATTGCTGATTTACTTGCAGAGTTTCATGGGGGTAAAGTCCCAACAGGAGCAAAGATAAAAGGACTTGATATTGGTATTGGGGCAAACTGTATTTATCCAATAATAGGAAACAGCGTTTATGGCTGGTCTTTTGTAGGTAGTGATATTGAAAAAGAGTCTCTTGAGTCCTCTGAGAATATTATAAAAGAAAATGACTCTTTAATAGGAAATATTGAGTGTAGGTTGCAGTTAAATCCTGATAGTATTTTTACAGGCATTATAAAAGAAGATGATAGGTTTGATTTTACCTTATGTAATCCTCCTTTTCATAAATCACAAGCCCAAGCCCAAGCGGGGAGTAATAGAAAGGTACAAAATCTTACTAAAAAAGTAGTTGAAAAAGCTAGCTTAAACTTTGGTGGTAAAAGCAATGAACTGTGGTGCAAAGGTGGAGAAGTAGCCTTTGTAAAAGCCATGATTAAACAGAGTAAAAAGTATGCAAAAAACTGTTTTTGGTTTAGTACTATCGTATCAAAAAAAGACAATCTTCAATTTATCTATGACACTATTGAGTATGTTAAACCCACAGAATATGACACTATTGAGATGCAACATGGGCAAAAAGTTAGTAGAATAGTTATCTGGACATTCCTTACAAAAGATGAGCAAAAACTGTGGGCATCAAAGTGGTAAGATATAAATAAAAAATAAATATTTTATTTTGCTTCAAAATCAAAAATCTGTAGTATAATTCGCTTTTTTCAAAGGCGAACCCATGGCATTTAGAAACTATGCCCCTATATTTAAAGAAATAAGAAGTAGTAACTTCTTAAAAATACAATCTCTAACACTGTTTTTAATAACATATATTGATTGGACATTGATTCCTTTTGTTACAAAACTTGAAGGAACTTATCTTCCTGTTTTTATGATAAGTTTTTATATGCTAATTGGTGCTTTGGATGGGTTTATTCAACCCCTTTTTAAACATATAAAGATTTATAATATCTACTTGTTTGCTATTATTTTGGATATTGTACAGATATTTTCTTATATGATGTTTTCACAATCAATTTTAATATTTACTTATGTAATATTAACAATATTCACAATTCAAGGTATTACTTTTGAAATAGCAAGAATACATACTGTTGATTTCATGCAAGATGAAAAAGTAGAGTTAAAAGATTATTTAATGATTAGGTCCTTTATGATTTCTGGGGCAATAGTTGCAGGAAGTATTAGTGCAATGATATATGATTATTTTAATAAAGATTTGACTGGCTTATTGATATTTTTATCTATTATAGGTGTGTTTGGAATTATTCTTCAAATAAAATTATATAAAAAATTTAAAAAAAGAATCTATAGTAATAATATAGAAATTCAAATGGATAAAAAAGAGTTGTTTGAAAAATTTAGAGTATAAATATGTTAAAATATGATTTTTAATTTTATGGAGATATTGTTAAAAGATTATTAAATTTTGTATTTATTTTATTTTTATTTGTTGGTATATCAAATGCTGAAGAGTTAAACTATTTAGAAAAAGAGAATAATAGTTGGATTCAGGTTTATAATAACCTAATAAAAACTCAAGCTATTGATGATGAAATAAAAGCATTAGAAAAAGATATTAAAAATGCTAGTGGACAAAAAAGAACAGAACTGAGACAACTTTTAAGTCTACAAGAGAGTAAAAAGAAAATTCTTGATGAATTACCAAAATCATTTGATGATATGTTAGAAAAAGTAATTATTGGAACAAATATAAAAGAGATAAATTTAATAGATTATCTCTTTTCAAATCAAAAAACAAAATTTGCAGTTGAAACTCAGAAATTAAATTTTTTAAGAAAACAGTATGATGAAGCAGTTGAGTACTTGGAAAATGAGCTTAAAATAACTTCTGAACAAGAAAATAAAAATCTTAAAAAAGAAGAGCAACTAAAAAAAATAATAACATATTTTGACAATGCAAAAGGCCTAATAGAAGGTAAAGAAGAGGTATTGAAACGTACAAAAGATTTGTATATTAATGCTTTAAAAGAGTATGAACAAACGCAACTACGTATGCATATCTTAAATCTATCAATTATTATCTTACTTTTTATACTTTTTTATGTATCAAAGTATTTTATCACTAAAAAAATTGACAATGAAGAGAAGCTTTTTAAAATAAGAAAGGCTTTAAACATCACTTTTTTTGTGATTATACTTGTTGTGGTGATTTTTTTCAACATAGGTAACATAATTTATGCTGCTACCTTAATAGGTGTTATTGCAGCTGCTATGACTATCTCTATGAAAGAGTATTTACAAAGTATGGCAGCTTGGTTTCAGTTGGTAATTGGTGGTCAAATACAAATAGGTGACAGAATCTTAATTAATATAAATAATAATCCAGTTATTGGAGAAGTTATTGCAATATCTTTATTTAAAACAACCCTATATGAAAGTATAAACAATACTACTTCTGCTCAAACAAAGATTGCAGGACGTATTGTTTTTATAGCAAATAGTCTATTTGTAAATAACTATGTATTTAACTATACCCATGATAAAATGAAAACTATTTATGACATGATAGAGCTATGTATTCCTTTTTCTACAGATACACAAAAAGCTGAAACAATAGCTGCAGAAGTGGCATATGAAATGACAGAAAAATATATGGAAGTAGCTTCAAAACAGTTTCAAAGTATGAGAAAGCGTTATGATATGCGTTCACGTGAATTTCGACCAAGGATTCACCTTATCCCTGATACAAAAGAGCCTTTTTTTGTTCTTCGTATTTGGTATGTGGCTCCATATCACCAAATCATGGAATTAAAATCACAACTAAGTCAAAAAGTTGTAAAGAGATTACTAGATGAAGGAATCTCTTTTTATACTAAATAGGCTGGCTTAACTTTTTGTAATAGCTAAATGCACTTATAATGTTGTAACATAATATTAAAGCTGAAACAAGAAATAATAAACTAGCTAGATAAATCAGAGCTTTAAAAAACACCGCTAATAAAAAAGTAATATAAGAAACAATATATATGTTGTATTGTAGTTTCATATATTTACTTTTTATTACTTGTGACATCTCCGCATCAAAAATCATTTTTGAACTAAGATGAAACCAGGTAAGAAATGGAACTATTTTATATAACATTCCATTTATAATAGAGTATGCAAACCCAAGACCAAAAGTGACTGCAAGTAAAAAATTAATATCTAAATTAACCCAAATTGATACAATCCAAATAACAGAAGCAACTGATAAGTTTATCATCGCAAAATACCAAAGATTAATTGTAGTGTCTCTTCTTGGTCTTTTTCTATTTTTTAGTAAATAGATTGTTGTAAGTGAAAATATAAGAGAAGATAAAGCCAATAGAGTTTTAAATAGTGGTACTAACTCTGAATTAGTAATTATAAATAGGGACAATAAAAGTATTATTATAGTTACTATCCAATAAAAATGATTTTTTATAAATAATGGATACTCTTTAGTCACATAAAACATAGGAATAACCTTATATGAAACTCCTGAAATAAGCATGATAAGCCATCCAAAGAAGATATAACTAATATGTGCATCAGCAAAGTTTCTTGATGTAAAACCACTATTATGATTTATTAAAGAGAGTATTCCAAATGCTAAACCTAAAATTAAAAATCCAAGGGCTGTTAAAAATGTCTTAACTGTTGGATTTTTATCTTCAGTTTTTAAAATAGTAAAAAAAGTAATTACTACAAAATAAACAATAGCAAGAAGTAAACATAAGCTAGCAATATGCATAAGAATTTTACTTGTTAATAAAAAACCTGTTGTAAAACATATTGTTCCAGTATTTAGCAAAAAGAGTATGATTTTAGCTTGAATATTTACTTTTTTATATGCAACTCCAATAATGACAGGAATCATCTGAAATAGTGAACCAAACATCACATGAGTGAAAAAACCAAGGGTTAAAACATGTGTAAGAGCTATAGCTTCATAGTAATATCTACCTTCAATACCATTTGCATAAATAAACATACAAATAGAAAAAGTAACTAAGTAAATAGAAGCAATTATGTAATAAAACATAGGGATTTTATAAGGTGGTGCTTGATCTAAAGATAAACCTTGCATTTGCATATTTTAAGCCTTTATTTGTGTATTTTCATCTCAAAATAGTTTTCTTCATCTTTTATAATTTCATATCTTAAACTATTTTTTTCAATTGTTTCAAAAAGCTTGCAAGGACTCATTCTATGTTTAAAAATAAGTATTTCATCTTCTTTTAGATTATGTACTGCTTCTAATCCTTGCATAAGAGGGTAAGGAGCTTCAAGCTCGCTTACATCTAAAATAATAGTTTTATTTTTGCTCATAGCTTTTTAAACCATCTACAATAGTATCATTTTCATTATTTAATAGATTTTGTATCATTGTATATAACATTTGTTCTTCTTTAGAATTATGTTGTTGGATTAGTATCATTATAGATTCACTTAGTCCAAAAAATCTATCACTATCTTTTTCTTTAAGTGATTCTTCAATTTTAGGAAAAACTGTTCTTGCTTGTTCATGTTCCATTTTCATAACTTGTGTTGGACCACAACCACCAGTAGAGGCTTTTTCATCAAACATTGGAAATAGATAGTTCTCTTCCATCTCAAAGTGTTTTAAAGTCTCATTTTTAAACTTTTCATTTAGCTCAACTGCATTGTCCCAATTTCCCTTTTCAACTGCACTTTCTAATAGTGCAAGTAGTTCATCACACTCTTTATGATTGTTTGACATATATTCTTTAATAGTCATTTTATACCCCTGTTTTATTTTAAATTTTGTAATTTTTGCATAAAATCAGATAAATTAAATTGATGCCAATCAATAGAAAGTGAAATGATGAATATACATGAGTACTATTTTTTTGATTCTTTAGATGAAAAAGAGAAAAAAGAGTTAGAAAAAATAAGCAGAAAGAAAAATTATAAAAAAGATGAAATACTTTTTTATAAAGGTGATGAAGCAAAATATCTATATCTTTTAGTAAGTGGCATTGTAAAGGTTTATAAACATGATTATAAAGATAATGAAATCATTATACATAATTTAACTGCACCTACATTTATAGCTGAAATTGCAAACTATGAAGAGGTACCTTATCCTGCAAACTGTTCATTTGAAACTGATTCAGAAGTTTATGTTATAGAATATAATGAATTTAAAAAAAGATTTTTATTTAAACCAGAGATATCAATGATGCTAATTAAATCACTTACAAAAAAGATAAAGGCATTAGAAAACTTTATAAACTATAACATAACAGCAGATGCAAATATAAAAATAACACAATTTATATATGAAAATGAAGAGATATTATCAAGTCTAAAACAAGTGAAAATTGCTTCAATTTTAAATATAACTCCTGAGACATTATCAAGAAAAATATCAAAACTGAAAAAAGATAAAATCATAGAAAATGATAAGGGTCATATAAAAATATTAAATCATGAAAAGTTAAAAGAACAGTTTGAATTTTGATAATAAATTATTATCTTTTCTTAAATTATTTTAGATATAATCTACATACTTTATAGAGCTGGAAATTAATAAATGATTGTAAATATAAAACTGCCAAATAATATTTCATATGATATAACAATTGATACATTAAAAGAGTTAACTTTTGATAGAAAAGTTGTAGTAGTAACAAACCCAACTGTTAGTGGATTTCACTTAGAATATTTTAAAAATAAAATCAAATCAAACAACCTTAGTATTGTTACAATACCAGATGGTGAAGAGTATAAAAATATGGAAACTGTTGATATGATTCTTGAACATTGCTTTGAAAATAGGTTAAATCGTAAATCATTGCTAGTTGCATTTGGTGGGGGTGTAATTGGTGATATGACTGGATTTTGTGCATCTATTTACCAAAGAGGTATTGATTTTATACAAGTTCCTACAACTCTATTATCTCAAGTAGATGCAAGTGTTGGAGGAAAAACTGGTGTTAATAATAAGTTTGGTAAAAACTTAATTGGAGCCTTTCATCAACCAAGAGCTGTATATATTGACCCATACTTTTTAAGCACTTTACCTAAAAGAGAATTTGGTGCAGGGATTGCTGAAATTGTTAAGATGGCAGTAACTTTTAACAAAGAGTTTTTTGAATGGATTGAGAGTCATGATTTATATGATGAAGAGAATATAAAAGTTGCCATAAAAAAATCTGTTGAAACAAAAGCTTGGGTTGTATCTCAAGATGAAAAAGAAAATGGAATAAGAGCAGCTTTAAATTATGGACATACTTTTGGACATGTTGTAGAAAATGAAACAAAATATTCAAAATATCTTCATGGTGAAGCAGTTGGTATTGGTATGATTATGGCCAATGAAGTTTCTAAAAAAATTGGACTTATGAGTAGTGAAGATGCTTTAAGAGTAAAAAATGTTTTAGAGAAATATAATATTCCAACATCATACAAAATAAATGATGTGGAAGATTTTTATGAGCACTTCTTTTTAGACAAAAAAAGTCTTGATGATAAAATTAAATTTATCTTGCCTGTTGGTATTGGTGATTGTAAAATTACTGATGAAGTATCTAAAACTGATGTTATTGACGTTTTAAAAGGATTTTAATTGAAAAAAATATTTTTTCTAGTTTTTACTGTTTTCATAACTTTGAATTTAACAGCTGCTCAAATAGAAGACTCTAAAGATTTAAAATCTTTTGTTGAAAAAACAGAAGTGAGTGAAGAACCTAAAGTTGTTCTTTTAGATCCAACACCTGAAATAAAAGAAAAAATTGATAGTTTTATTTTAGAAATAGAAAATATAGATGAACAACTTGAAGATAATATATTGTTAAAAAGATATTCAAATTATATTGCATATAGAAGCATCTCTAAAGAACTTCATGAATTAAAAAATGAATTAGCTGATGTAAACAAAAAAAATAGAGATTTACTTTATAAAGTAGAAAATAAAATTCGAATTAAAAACAATGAGTTAGAACTAATTTCTGAATATAAAGATTCACCAATTGGAAAACTTATAAATCCTCCTGAAATAGAAAAATATGAAGCTATAACAAACCCTTTTGGTATTATAAATGCTCTTTCATATAAAAAGAAAATGAAAGATCATAAAAAAGAGTTTACAAATATTATAAAAGATGTTACAAGATTGATTGGGCTTTTAGATAAGAAAATCTTACTATATTTAGATTTATATAATCTAGATCCAAAAGATGAATATGAAAAAAAGATCAACTTTTTAGATAGTGAGAAAAAAGATTTTAACATGGTGTTAGAAATTCTAACAACTACTAGTGAAGTCTATAATAGAAAAATCGAGCAAGTGATATTAGAAACAGATAATCAAATAGCAGATCAGATTTCAAAAACTTCAATTATCTTCTTAATTATTGCAGTTGTATTTATATTTTCATTTTTAGTAAAACTAACTCTTAAAAAATACTTTTCTCAAAATGAAAACTTCTATATGGCAAATAAAGTTATCAATTTTGTCCTAGTGTTTTTGATTGTAATGATAGTTCTTTTTTCATACATTGACAATGTCTCATATGTTATTACAATCTTAGGGTTTGCATCAGCTGGTATTGCTATTGCTTTAAAAGATTGGTTTATGTCTATTTTTGGTTGGATGGTAATTGTAACATCTGGTTCTATTCAAGTGGGAGATAGAATAAAAGTAACAAGAGGTGGTCTTGAAGCAGTTGGTGATGTTCTTGATATCTCATTATTTAAAATAACTATCAGAGAAGATATTACTTATACATCATACAAAGTTAATAGAAGAACAGGAAGAATCTTTTTTATACCAAATAACTATGTTTTTTCTGAAATGATTGCAAACTATACTCACTCAGGGCTTCGAACTGTTTGGGATGGTATTGATATTACTATTACCTTTGATTCAAACTACAAAAAAGCACAACATATAGCAAAAGAGATATTAAAGCACTACTCAAAAGGCTACACTGATATTACAAGAAAACAGTTATCTAAAATGAGAAATAAGTATGCCCTAAGAGCAACGGGAGTTGAACCTAGAGTTTATACTTTTGTTGAGCCTTATGGTATTGTTATCTCTTCTTGGTATCTTACAAACTCTTATGCGGCATTGGTTTTACGAAGTACTATGTCTCCAGAGATATTACAGGCATTTATGGCTGAGGATGATATTACGATTGCTTACCCTACGCAACAAATTAATTTTACATCAAATCAGCCTGACAGAGTTCCACCTGCAGACTTGCCTGAGGTTCCATAAAGTATGAATTTTCTAGATACAAAACCAAAAGTATATTTTAAAACCTTTGGTTGTAGAACAAATGTTTTTGATACTCAAGTTATGATGAGCAATCTAAAAGATTTTGAAATTACACAAAATGAAAAAGATGCAAATGTTGTTGTTATAAACTCTTGTACTGTTACAAATAGTGCAGATAGTACAGCTCGTGGTTATATAAACTCTTTAAATAAACTTCCTAAAAAACCAAGAGTTATTTTTACTGGTTGTGGAGTTTGGACAAAAGGTGAAAACCTCTTTAAAGAAGAGAAGGTAGATTCTTTATTTGGACATAGTGAAAAAGAGAACATCAATGAACTTCTTAAAAATGATGAGAGATTTTTTACAGCTGGTGATTTGGAACATATTGATGAGACTATTGTAGAAGAGTTTGTTGGTAAGAGTAGGGCATTTATTAAAATCCAAGAGGGTTGTGACTTTAGATGTTAATATTGTATTATTCCTTATGTAAGAGGAGATGCTAGAAGTTATAGTGAAGATAAAATATTAGAACAAATATCAACTCTGGCATCAAATGGATTTGGGGAGTTTATTTTAACAGGGACAAATGTTGGCTCTTACGGTAAAAAACAACACACCTCATTAGCAAAACTTTTAAAGAAAATATCCTTAATAAAAGGCGTTAGAAGAGTAAGACTTGGTTCTGTTGAACCTATTCAAATAGATGATGAGTTTAGAGAAATCATCAATGAACCTTTTATGGCAAAACATCTTCATATAGCTCTTCAACACACTTCTAAAAAAATGTTAGAAATAATGAACAGAAGAAATAAAGTCTTAAAAGACTTAGAGCTTTTTGAGTTTTTAAGAGACAATGGTTATGCCCTTGGAACTGACTTTATAGTAGGACATCCAGGTGAGACTGATGAGTTATGGAAAGAGGCTGTTGAGAACTTACATAGATTTCCCCTTACTCATGTTCATGCTTTTACTTATTCAAAAAGAGATGGAACTCCAAGTGTTACTATGAAACCTCAAGTAAAAGGTGACATTGCTAAAATAAGATATAATGAACTTATTTCAATAATAGATGAGAAAAATTATAATTTTAGAAAAAACAATAAAAATACTTTAGAAGTGCTAATTGAGCAAGAGAAAAATGGAAAATATATAGGACTAGACCAATATTTCAATCAAATAGAGGTAGAAAGTAGTGCTGATTTGGTTGGAGATTGGGTTTTCTTAAAGAATTATGAAGCAAAGGAAAATGGTAATGTTGCAAAATTCTGATGATTATAAAAAAAATAAAGATAAGAATTTAAAGCTTATGCTTTTATCTGGAATTGCACTTATTGTGCTTTTCTTTTATACTATTTACAAAAGCTCTTCTTATATTCAAAGTAGTACTTATAGTTTTGGTTTAGTTTTTATAATTTTCCTTTTGGTATTTGCTGTTATTGCAAGACTTAAAAAAGATAAAATTCAAGAGTTTATTAATAAAAACAAAATTAAAGATTCTGTTTTTGAACAAGAGCTTCAAAAAACAAAAGTAAGTAAGGAAGAAGTAGAAGCAGAAGATAACTCTCATATAGAAGTTATAAAACCCAATACAACTTTTAAAGATATTGCAGGAATAGCAAGTGTTAAAGAAGAACTTGAAGAGATAGTAGAGTTTTTAGATAATCCTAAAAAATACCATAAATATGGAATAAAACTACCAAAGGGTGTTTTACTTTATGGACCTCCAGGTGTGGGTAAAACTTTGATAGCACGTGCAGTTGCTGGAGAAGCAAATGTTCCATTTTTTTATCAAAGTGGTGCAAGTTTTGTTCAAATATATGTGGGAATGGGAGCAAAAAGAGTTCGTGAACTTTTTGCAAAAGCTAAAGCAAATGCTCCTTCAATAATATTTATAGATGAAATTGATGCTATTGGAAAAACAAGAAGCGGCAAATAAAATGATGAAAGAGAATCAACACTTAATGAACTTCTAACACAAATGGATGGTTTTGAAGGTGAAAATGGTGTAATAGTAATTGCCGCAACAAATAAAATAGAAGTTCTTGATGATGCACTTTTAAGAGCGGGAAGATTTGATAGAAGAGTAAGGTTAACACTTCCTAATATCAAGGACAGAGAGTTGATTTTAGAGCTATATTTAAAAGCAATCAAACATACACTTGATATCAAAAAACTCTCAACAAATCTTTCTGGTTTTTCATCTGCTTCTATATCAACTCTTATAAATGAAGCTATGCTTTATATGATAAAGTCAAATGATAGTGTTCTAGAAGATAAACATATAGAGATTGCTAAAAATAAATTAGAATTTGGAAAAAAAGAGAATTTTGTTTTATCAGATAATGAAAAAGAGATATTATCTATCTATCAAGCTTCAAAGGCTTTTATTACAAAAGAAAGAGTCTCTTTATTTGATGAAAATAGTACAAATCTAAAAACTATATTTCCTTCAAAAAATGAGTTAAAAAAAGAGCTTAAAAAATATCTTTCTGGTAGTATTGGTATTGAAGTTTTAAAAGATGAACAGTATGCTATTTTTGAAGAGGATTTAAAAAAAGCAGATGACTTAGCAAAAGATATGGTTGAAAAATATGCTATGGCAAAAGATTATAAAGAGTTAATAGAGCAAACAAAAGTTGAATTAAAAACTCAACTTGATGAAAACTATGATGAAATAAATAAATTAACAAAAATTATGATTGAAAAAGAAGTAATAGAGAAAAATGAACTCTAGATATTTTTCAGGATTTTCACTAGAAAATGAAAAAGAGCTTTTTAGTGAGTATATAATAGAAAATGATTTTACTATTTCTGGCTTTTCATATGGTGCAATAAAAGCTTTTGAAGAGGCTTTAAATACTCAAAAGAGAGTTGATTTACTTCAACTTTTTTCACCAGCTTTCTTTCAAACTCAAAATAAAAAATTTGTAAGAATGCAATTGATGTTTTTTAAAAAAGATTCAAAGAACTATTATGAGAATTTTTTAAAAAATATATCCTCTCCCTCTTCTTTTGAAGTTTCAACATACTTTAAAGAGGGAACTTCTGAAGAGCTTCAAACTCTACTTACATATAAGTGGGATGAAGAGAAGTTAAATACTCTTTTAAATAGAGGAACTAAAATTGAAGTCTATTTAGGTGGTGTTGATAAAATTATAGATTCACCAAAAGCTTGTGAGTTTTTTAAAGATTTTTCAACAGTATATTTTATGAAAAATTATGGACATATTTTAAAAGGATAATAATGATAGCAAAAGTTGTACTCGTCGCTTTGCTTCTGCGAGATAAATCACAAGCGATATATGGAATTGATAAGAAAGGAATTTTATGAAAATAAGAATTGGAATACTAACAGCAAGTGATAGAGCAAGTAAGGGTGTTTATGAAGATTTATCTGGACAAGCAATTATTGATACATTAAATGAGTATCTAACAAGCAAATGGGAACCTGTTTACAAATGTATTGAAGATAGCCAAGAGACAATTGAAAATACACTAAAAGATTTAATTGATAATGAAAAGTGTTGTTTAGTTGTTACTACAGGGGGAACTGGTCCAGCTGCAAGAGATGTTACTCCAGAAGCTACTGAAAATGTGTGTGATAGAATGATGCCAGGATTTGGTGAACTTATGAGGGCAGAGTCTTTAAAGTTTGTGCCAACAGCTATCTTATCAAGACAAACAGCAGGACTTAGAGGAAGTTCTCTTATAGTAAATCTTCCTGGAAAACCAAAATCTATAAGGGAGTGTTTAGATGCAGTTTTTCCTGCAATTCCATATTGTATTGACTTGATGGAAGGACCTTTTTTAGAGTGTAATGAAGAGGTTATAAAACCTTTTAGACCAAAAAAGAAATAAAAGTAGGAGTAATCTTGAAACAAATCACATTAACCTTAATTTTATCAGTAATTCTTTTTTTTCTATTGAATTCTTTTTTTAGTACTCAACATGCTACTTTACTTTCAATAATATTTTTTCTTGTTGTATTGTGGTCAAATGAGGCCTTACCTTTAGGGGTTGTTTCCTTGTTACCAATTTTACTTTTTCCAAGTTTTGATATTATTAGTACAAATGAAACCGTATCTAATTATTCAAAATCAATAATCTTTTTGTTTTTAGGTGGATTTATGATAGCAATTGCGACACAAAAAATTGAGTTGCATAAATATATTTCAAATAAGCTATTAACACTTTTCCCAAATACTGCAAGAGGAATAATATTTTCATTGGCTATTACTTCTGCATTTTTGAGTTCACTTATATCAAATACAACAACAGCTCTTTTATTGATACCAATTGCCATATATTTAAGTGATGATATAAAAATAAGACTTAGATTTGTACTTGCAATTGCATATGGGGCAAGTATAGGTGGAATTGTAACTCCAATAGGAACACCTCCCAATCTTATTCTTTTAGGGTTTATGGAACAGCATCATTTAGAAGCAATACCTTTTATAAAATGGATAGCTTTAACTTCTCCTTTGGCAATTGCAATGCTTATTATTATTCCTTTTATTTTATCTTTAGGGGTGAAAAACTTTGAGATAGATGCAAGTTTAAAAGAGTTGAAACCTTTAAATTGGGATCAAAAAAGATTACTTTATATTTTGGGATCTTTAATAGTTTTATTATTCGTTAATTCTAAAATAGAACCTTATTATATGGGACTTGGACTAAATGAAAAGGGTATATTATTAGGTTATGGTTTGCTTATGTTTATGCCAAAAATTGGTTTTTTAACTTGGGAAGACACAAAAAAGATTCCTTATGAGATTATGTTTTTATTTGGTGCTGGTTTTTCCATTGCAATGGCATTTTCAAAAACAGGACTAGCTGATGTAATTGCAAATCAACTATTGTCAGTAACAGACTTGCCAATAATATTGCTAATAATACTAGTTGCATCTTTGGTTACTTTTACTACAGAAATAACTTCCAATACTGCACTTATTTCAGTAGTTTTACCTATTATTTACTCCCTTGGTAATGTCGGAAATATAGATGTAGCATTGATTTTATTTGTTGCAACAATTTGTGCCTCTTATGCTTTTATGTTGCCAATAGCAACCCCACCAAATGCAATAGCTATGAGTAGTGGTGTGGTAAAAGTAAAAGATATGGCTAAATATGGATTAGTGTTTAATATTTTAGGTATAGTTCTAGTTACAACTACTGCTATACTTTATTGGCAGTTTTATTTATAATTTATACAAACTAAACAATAACTTGCTAATATTTAGCAATTAGGAGAAAGAAATGAAAAAGATATTTAAAATAGTATTAATGATTGGTATTTTATTTTCACTGAATGCAGTTGCATCTGGAGAATTAAATAAAAAAGAGATGAGTGAAATAGAGAAGTTACCTATTTTTACAGGTTCTGGTATGCACATTATGAAAGCATATAAAGATGAACAGTTTTATTTATTAAGAGTGAATATTCAAGAAAATGTTCAAGAGTTAGTTTTAACAGCTGATAAAAATTTTTTAATCGCTGGTAAAATTTATAATACTGCATCGGGTGAAGAGCTTAGTATTCCAAATGATGTATCTATTTTAGATGGAAAAGAGGCTTTAACATATGGTACGGGTAAAGATGTATATTATTTGTTTACAGACCCTGAGTGTCCATATTGTAAAAAGTTTGAATCATATTTTGAAGATATAAAAAAAGATGTACAACTTAAAATATTTTTCTTCCCTTTAAGTTTTCATAAAAATGCCATAGCTTTAACACAATATATTTTAGATAATAAAACAAATGATGCTAAAGTAGAAGCAATGATGAATGTTACTGTTGATAGCAAAGAGTTTAAAAATAAAAAATATAGTGATAAACGAAAAGCTTCTTTAAATAAGATTATTGAAGCAAATATGAAATTAGGTGAAGAGTTAGGTGTAAGGGGAACTCCTGCATTGTTTGACATAGATGGAAAAGCTCTATCTTGGGTTAATGTTTTACAAAGATATGGAGTAGAAGTTAAATAATATATGCAAGAGATATTTAAAAAGTTAGACTTAGAGGATTATTTAACATCATTTTCTAAACTATTTGCAAGAGAAAAACCAGTTGTTTTAGAAGGTGATATAAACTTACATCATAGATTTATAAATGAGTTGTCAAAATATGAACTAAAAGAGCCCCAAAAGGTTGAAAACCTTGATGGTAAAATAGTACATATTCAAAAGCAAGGTATATTAAGAGTTGAAGAAGTTTATGAGTTTATAAAGATTATAAAATATTTTCTTTATTTAAAAAGATTTACTTTTGAGGGTAAATTAGCTGAGTGGATAGAAAAAGTAATAATACCAGCTGATATGGAAAGAGTAGTTGATTTCTTCGATTCAAAAGGAAATCTAAAAGAGGGAATTGATGAAGACTTAGATCTTATAAAATCTGCCCTTTATAGAAATAAAGAGTCAATCAAACAAGCCTTGTACAAATCTATAAATAATAGTAAATTAAGACCTTATTTAATTGATTCACAAGTTCATTATGTAAACTCAGAAGAGACGCTACTTGTGCGTGGAGGCTTTAATAATATTATAAAAGCTACTGTTATACATAGATCAAGCTCAGGATTCTTTTATATCTTACCTCACTCAATTTCAGAACTCAAACAAAAAGAGTCTGATTTAAAAAACAAACAAGAAGAAGTTTTATTAAAGGTGTGTAAATCTATCTCTTCTACTTTTGAAAAAAACTTACTTTTTATAAAGTTCTTAAATAAAGAGTTTGATAGGATTGACCACTATTTAGCAAGATTGTTTTTTGCTAAAGATGGAGATAAAAACTTTATAATTCCTTCAAAAAGTGGTAAAAATATTTTAAAAGAGTTTGTTCATCCAGCACTTCATGGTGGAAAACCTATATCTGTAGATTTTTCAAAATCTGTTATTATGATAACAGGTGTAAATGCTGGTGGTAAAACAATGATGTTAAAATCTATACTTTCAGCAGTTGTTTTATCAAAATACTTAATCCCATATAAAGCCAATGAAAAGTCTTCAATAGGATACTTTAAAAATGCCTTAGCTGTTTTAGATGACCCTCAAAGTGTTAAAAATGATATCTCTACTTTTGCAGGTCGTATGGTAGAGTTCTCTAAACTATTTACCCAAAAAGATGTAATAGTTGGTGTTGATGAGATAGAACTTGGAACTGATTCCGATGAAGCTGCTAGTTTGTTTAAAGTAATAATTGAAGAGCTTATTGATAAAAATATTAAAATCATCATTACAACTCACCACAAAAGATTAGCTGCACTTATGGCTGCAAATGATAAAGTGGAGTTAATAGCAGCTATTTATGATGAAGCAAACCAGAAACCAACTTATGACTTCTTACAAGGTACTATTGGACGTTCTTATGCTTTTGAAACGGCACAACGATATGGTATACCTGTAAATGTAGTAAAAAAAGCAAAAGATGTTTATGGTGATGATCAAGATAGGCTAAATGAACTAATCGAACGAAGTAGTGCCTTGGAAATGGAATATAAACAAAAAATTGCTAAACTTGATAATGAGATTGAAACACATCAAAAACTAAATAAAAATCTCAAAGAAGCAAAACAAGACCTTGATGACCATATAAATATAGAAAAATCAAAGCTTCATAAAGAGTATAGTGATGCAAGAGAAGAAGCAAAAAAAGCTATAAAAGCAAAAATCTACCAAGAGTCACATCAACATCTTAATATTGCACATAAAAAAGCAAAAGATATAAAAGTAGAAAAAGTAGAAGAGAATTACAACTTCAAAGAGAAAGATAGGGTAAAATATAAAAGCTCAAAGGGTGAGATTATCTCAATAAGAGGTAAAAAGGCTTTAATCTTAACAGATGCAGGAATGAGACTCCATGTAACTGTTGATGAGTTAAGACCATCAGGAAATGAAGTTAAACCAAAGGTTAAGAAAAAAACAACTGTAACAATTGAAAAACCTCAAGGTGGACATGTAAATATTGACTTGCATGGATTAAGAGGTGATGAAGCAGTTGAAAAACTTGATAAGTTTATTTCTGATTGTTTAATATCTGGTTTTGATGAAGTTTTAGTATATCACGGTATTGGTACTGGAAAATTATCAAAAATAGTAAAAGATTTTTTAATAAAGCATCCAAGTGTTAAGTCATTTACTGATGCTCATCCTAGTCAAGGTGGCTTTGGTGCGAAGGTAGTAAAATTATAGAAAAGGCAGCAATCATGGATAAAGAGCTAGAAAACATACAAAAGTTTTATGATGTGATAATTGAGTTTTTTGTTAATTATAGTTTCCAATTAATTGGTGCGATTATAATTTTTCTTTTAGGTTGGTTTGTCGCAAATAAAGTATCTGCGTTTGTAAGACGTATTTGTGAAAAAAATGAGCTTGATGTTACTTTGACAAAGTTTATTGTAAATATTATTAAGTTTTCAATTATTATTGGTGTGTCAATAGTTGCAGTTGGAAAACTTGGTATTACATTAACTCCTTTTATTGCAGGTATTGGTGCGGCTTCACTTGGTGCTGGTTTAGCATTACAAGGAACACTTTCAAACTATGGGGCAGGGCTTTCTATAATCATAGGTCGTCCTTTTATTGTAGGTAATACTATCAGTGTAGATGGTGTTTTTGGTGTAGTAGAAGAGATAAGATTAGCGCATACTATTTTATCAACTGAAGATGGTGAGCAAATTACTATTCCAAATAAACACATTATTGGTGAGATATTAATTAACTCTTTTGAATATAGGATTGTAGAGTCTGTAGTTGGAATTGACTATGAATCAAATCCAGAAGAAGCAATTCTTGTGATATCTAAAGTAGTAAATGACTTTGATGCAGAAATCATTTCAAAAGAGCCTAAAGCTCAAGTTGGTATAAAAGAGTTTGGTGACTTTTCTATTAATATTGAAGTGAGATATTGGGCTCATACAAAACTATTCTTTGATACTCAATATAAAGTAAATCTTGGTATTTACAAAGCTTTAAAACAAAACAATATAAATATTCCTTTCCCTACATACAACATTAAGAAGTAGTTAGATAACTACTTCTTTTTTATATCTATGGCTAAATCAAACTCAGCATATTTAGCATTTTTTTCATCTAAGACTTTTATTTTGTCATTGATAAATAATCTTTTTTCACCTATTGCTTCTTTTTTAAGTAGATAGGCTTTTATAGAGTCTATTCTTTTTAAAGCTAAAGCTTCCATCTCTTGTATTGTAACTTCTATTTTTGATTTTAGTATATTTTTGATTTTGGCAATGTATGAATCTTTATCAAAGTAATCTTTACCTTTTACTTCACTTGTAAACTCTTTTTTTAGCTCTTTTAAGCTAACTTCTTCATTGCTAGCTTTATATCTATTCTCCAATGCTAATAAATACTTATCTCCATCTTTTAATTTTTTCATATCAAGGATTAGTAAATCTTCAAGTTTTAAGCCTTGAAGAGCACTTTTATCTTTATTTATATCATATGATGGTTCGATTTTTAAAGCAAGGTTTGGTCTTTTTGCAAAGGCTTTTGCAATGTAATCTAGTGTTTCTTTTTCTGAATCTATAAGTATACTTTCCCCATAAATAAATTCCACACTTTTAATTTCGTCTGCACTAATACCTAAAAGCGATGCTAAAAATGAAAATGGAGAGCTTACTGCTTTTATAATAAGGTTTGTAAATACTTTCCATACTGTTGGAGCAATTGAGAATTCTGGATTATCAAGATTTCCTGTAATAGGTAAGTCAATATCTATTATACCTTTTGAGTCTTCCAACAAAGCAATTCCAAGTTCAAGGGGTAAGCTTGCAGCATCAGGACTTTCTACAACTTTTCCTAGTTTAATATCTGTGATAATAATGCTATTTTTTGCATTAAGATTTGATTTGGAGATATTATATTTTAGATTTAGATTTAATTTACCTTTTTCAAGTTCTCTACCTGCAAATTTTGCTGAATAGGGTGTAAAGTTTTTAATTGCTATATTTTTAAATATAAGAGTTACATCTGTAAGATTTTTTATATGTTTATGGTCAACAAAGCCTGTAATTCTTGTATATCCATATCTATCAATTTTACCCTCAAGTTTTAGTTTTGTTGGTTTTGAACTTTTACTATTTAGTTCAGAAAAACTACCATTTAGTTTGGTAATATTTGTTTTAAAAGGAACTTTTAAATTTTTGTCTTGAAAGGTCAATTGGGCATTGTTTATTTTTACTGGACCTATGTCTAATATCATACTAGAGTTTTGAGAAGTAGATGATTTTTTAACTTCTTTTGCTTTTGTCTCTTTTTTGGCTTCTTTTTCTTCTAATATTATTGTGGCAATTGGATTTGTCATATCTACACTAGATAGTTTTAGCCCTTTGTTATCTTTTAGTAGATTATGTAGATTTAATTTTATATTTTGAGCTGTAATATCTGTTTTATTTTTATTATCTTTTAATTCAAAGCTCTTGGTTCCAATTGTAGATTTCTCAACTTTTATTTTAGCACCTAAAATAGAAAGACTATCAAGCAGTACATTTATATCATTTGCTTTCATGTTAGTTCTATTTTTTAAATCATCATATGTAAAGTTTGAGTTGTTTATAGTAAATGATTTTAAATCAACAATCCAAGGCTTTTCATCTTTTGTATCGACTTCTTTTTTACTTGCTGTATCATTTTTAATATTTACTAGATTATCTATATTTAACTTCTCATTTTTATTTGATACAATTTTCGCAAATAAAGAGTTAAATGAGATATCATTTACAGATATTTTTTGTCTTGCTAAGTCTAGGTTTAAATCACTAACTTTAAAGCTATTCAAACTTGCAAGTTCTTTATTGTCTTTTATTAGTTTTAAGTTATTTAAATTAATCTTTGCATTATCAATATATACTTCTAGTTCTTTAGTTGTGTCAACTCTATATCCAAAAGATAAAGATAAGGTTGGCTCTCCAATTTGAAAGTTTAGTAAATCTTTTGTATAACCTAGATATTCTTTTGATTTTAGGTTTTCAAGTTTTACTTTTCCATACATCTTAAAAGGAGTTAGTCTAAATCCACCATCTAAATAGAGTTTTGTATCTTTATTTACATTTGTAACTAGGCTATGAGAGGCAAGGAAGTTTTTAAATGTCCCTATATCATAAAATGTATAGTTGAAATTATTTATATCAGTTGTAGTTTTTTTAGAGTCAAAAATTTGTGTAAAAATAAAATTTGCATCTATGATTTGAGTCTTTGATATTTTAAATGCTGGTATATCTGTTTTTTCACTATAGCTTTTTTCTACCTCTTTTTCTTGAGGTTTTAAAATAGAGGCTAAATTTATACTTCCATTTTCATCTTGAATTATATTTACATATGGTTTTACTATATTTAGGGTTTTAAAGCTTATATGTGACTCATGTATAGATTTTAAAAGAGCAAAATCAATTTCAAGTTCATCAAAGCCTATTAGCTTCTCATCTTTGTTTGAAATAGAGAACTCTTCAAGTTGTACACTTAATGTATATGGATTAAAAGAAACTTTCTTTAAATCACTTTTAAAAACAAGTAAATTGTCAAGATTTTTAATTATTTGGTCTTTTGCAATATAAGGAATCAAAAAGAAACCTAATAACGAGTAAATTATAAATAGAGAAAGTGAAATCTTAATAAATAGATTATTTTTCATAGGAGACTCCTATTTTAAGTTAATTTATTATAACAGAAGTTTGATAAATTGCATAATGAGACTAGGGTATTAATCAAGTGTCCCTTTTATTATTATTCTCAGACTTCTATTGTTTGTTTTGATATAGAAAAATAAATCACAAATTTGATACAATATCTACTTTAAAGGAATTAGATGACTATTATAGAATTATTTCAAAAATTATTAAGATTTAAATCAATAACACCTGATGATGATGGAGCTTTTGATTTTATAGAAGAGTATTTAGGAAAAGAGTGGCGTTGCATAAAAGTTGATATGGAAGGCACAAAAAACAGATTTTTTTATAAAAAGTTTAATGACAAAAAACAGCATCTGTGCTTTGCTGGACATATAGATGTAGTACCTGTGGGGCAAGGTTGGGAAGTAGACCCTTTTGCTGCTGAAATAGTAAATGGAGTTATAAGTGCACGTGGTGCACAAGATATGAAAAGTGGTGATGCTGCTTTCTTATATGCTTGTAAACACGCTCAAAACTTTGATGGAACACTCTCTATTCTTATGACAAGTGATGAAGAGGGTGAAGGAACTTATGGAACTATCAAAATGCTTGAACACTTAAAAGAGATAGACTTTATACCTCAATACGCAGTAGTTGCAGAACCTACTTGTGAAGAAGTTTTTGGTGATGCCATAAAAGTAGGCCGACGTGGAAGTATAAATGGATATATCACTATAAAAGGTAAGCAAGGACATGCTGCATACCCTGAAAAGTGTATCAATCCCGTACATAATTTTGCAGAGATATTACCAAAAATTGCAGGGTATAATTTAGATAATGGAGATGAATACTTTGCTCCATCTAAGATGGTAATTACAGATATAAGAGGTGGTACAGAAGTTACAAACGTAACACCAAATGAACTAAAACTTATGTTCAATGTAAGAAACTCAACAAATACGACAAGAGAAAGTGTAGAAGAGTTTATCCATGAAAAGTTAAAAGGCTTAAGCTACGACTTTAAAACAACACAAGGCTCTTTTCCCTTTGTGACAAATAAAGAATCAAAAGTGGTGAAAGCAATGGAAAACTCTATCCAAAAAGTTTTAGGAGTACCTACAAAACAATCAACCCATGGAGGAACAAGTGATGCCAGATATTTTGGTGCATTTGGTATAGAAGCCATAGAGTTTGGTGTTATAAACGACACTATTCATAGTATTGGTGAGAGAACTACAGTAAAAGAAGTAGAGGGATTAACTGCTGTTTATGAAGACTTGATAAAGAACTTTTAGAAATAAAAAGGAAGAAAGTATGGAAGATAATCTAAGACAAATAATATGGGACAATTTTGATTTATTACAAGATAAATTTACAACAAAAATAAAACAAAAACTGGAAGAATCACGAAGTAAAAAAGATAAAGAGTCTTTTTATGATTATTTAGAATTAGTTTTTGATATTGATAGCTCTCTTAATTCTAAAATAGAAGATTTTTATTTAGAAAATCTAAAAAGTGATGATATTATTTTAGAGTTGTCTAATATTTTAAAAATTGATAAACAAAAAAGAGATTATCTTTCGAAGAAAAAATATTTGGATATAGCTAAAAAAACATTGGAAAGAAAAGATTTAGACTTTAGTACAAAAGAAGCCTCTCATTTATATTATAATTACTCTAATTTAATACTCTATTTTTATAATGATTTAGAAAAATCAAAAGAGTACTACGAAAAAGCACTAAAAATAAGATTGGAAGTATTAGGAGAGAATCATGCAGATACGGCAGACTCTTACCATAATTTAGGTATTTATTATGATAGGATAAATGATTTTGAAAAATCAAAAGAGTACGACGAAAAAGCACTAAAAATAAGATTGGAAGTATTAGGAGAGAATCATGCTGATACGGCAGAGTCTTATAATAGCTTAGGAGATTATTATGATAATATAAAAGATTTTGAAAAATCAAAAGAGTACTTAGATAAAGCATTAAAGATAAGATTGGAAGTATTAGGAGAGAATCATGCTGATACGGCAGAGTCTTATAATAGCTTAGGAGATTATTATGATAATATAAATGATTTTGAGAAATCAAAAGAGTACTTAGATAAAGCATTAAAGATAAGATTGGAAGTATTAGGAGAAAATCACGCAGATACGGCAGACTCTTATAATTGCTTAGGCGTTTATTATGATAGGATAAATGATTTTGAGAAATCAAAAGAGTACTATGATAAAGCACAAAAAATAAGATTGGAAGTATTAGGAGAGAATCATGCAGATACTGCAGAGTCTTATAATAGCTTAGGAGATTATTATGATAGGATAAATGATTTTGAGAAATCAAAAGAGTACTATGATAAAGCATTAAAGATAAGATTGGAAGTATTAGGAGAAAATCATGCTGATACTGCAGAGTCTTACAATAATTTAGGTTTTTATTATTATAGGGTAAATGAGTTAGTAAAAGAAAGAGAGTACTTTGAAAAAGCACTAAGAATTTCTTTGAAACTAGGGAATAGGATTTCTAATATAAATAAAAGTACAAAACTTTTTTATAATAATTTAAAGTCTATTTCGTATAAAAAATTCTTTATTGATTCAAGCTTTAGTATTGCACCTTTTGTTAAAAAAGCAAAAATTGAAAACTTCAAACTTTTAAAAGATTTTGAAATAGAGTTTTCACCAAATATAAATATTATAATAGGGGAAAATTCTTCAGGAAAAACATCTTTATTACAAGCACTTACTTTAGGACTTTTAGAAGAGAATTATAGTGGAGAATCAAATGAAAAGTATCCAAACTACATAACAAAAAGTAAAGATAGTGCTAATATTGATTTAACGATAGATGAATATAAAAAGAGTGTTAAAATAACATCTCAAGAAAGAACAATAGATAATATTATACTTTCTCCTTTTGTTTTATCATATGGTTCAAATATCTTTACAAAATACAAGCTTGAAGTAAATGATTTGGTTTCAGATATTTTAGAAAAAAAGATTACAAATAATTTTACAAACTCTATTTTTAAAGATTATGTAGATGAGTTTCATAATCCAAAAAGTATTTTAAATGAACTTGAAAGAATTGATACACGAAGAGCAAAAGAGGTAAAAAAAATATTTATAAATACTATAAATAATTTACAAGATGAATATGAGCTAGTATATGATAAAGGAAAGTATTTTTTTAAACACAATAATAAAAATATTTTTAAATTAGAAAACTTAAGTGAAGGATATAGAAATAATATCTTACTTATAACAGATATTTTAGTAAGAATTTTAGGGATAGGAAAAACTCCTGAAACAATAGAAGGTGTTATCTTAATAGATGAGTTTGATAGACATCTTCATCCAAAATGGCAATCAAATATTGTATCTAAACTACTAGATACTTTTCCGAAAATTCAATTTATTTTAACTACCCATAATCCTATGTCAATATTAGATAGAAACGAAGATGAAATAACTATTATTAAAGAAATAGATGGAAAGCTAGAAGCTCAAAAAGGTTCAGGTACTAAAAATATTGATGTTGGAATGGTACTTTTAAAATATTTTGGAGTAAATTCTTTAGTAGGTGAAGAGATGCAAAAAAACCTATCAAAATTTACTAAGATAAAGCTTTTAGATGAATTAACAGATGAACAAGAGGATGAACTAAAAAGTTTAGAAGATAAATTAAGTGAAACAGTTGCAACAAACTTTATTTACAATAGAGGATACTTTCAGTTCTTAAAATTTATAAAAGAACATAAAGATATAGAATTTGAAAAATTAGATGAGATGAGTGAAGATGAAATAGATGATTTATTAAAGGATTTTGAGGAATCTTTATGATAGATATGAGAGAGATTTATGTAGATAAACTTTTCCAAGAAGCTCTAACAGAGTTTAACCATAAGGAACTTGATGGAGATTGCACTGGAGTGAGTGAATGTAAATGGAAAGTTTTTAAAAAAGCTTTTTTAGAATTTACTAATTCTAAATGTCCTATTTGTGAAAAATTAATAGATGAATATTCTCATATTGACCATTATCGACCAAAAGATAAAACTTTATACCCATTTTTGGAGTGTTGTTATCAAAATTACATGTTAATGTGCCCTGTTTGTAATAGTACCTATAAGAAAACTGATTTTCCATTATATGGTCAAAATAGAATACGGGCTAAAAATAAGTCTGAGTTGACAAATGAAAAGCCACTTATTGCTAATCCTTTACATGATGATATTTACGAACTTTTTGAATTGCAGTTTATTAATACTACAAAGGGTAAGTCAATTTTAATTCTTAATCCAAGAAAAGATTTAGATGAATATAAAAAAGCAAAAGCAGAAAAAACAATAGAATTTTATGGAATAGGTAATTGTGATAATAATGAGAAAATGAGTAGTTGTAGAATAGATTTATTGGAAGAACATTATGAAAGGCTTTTAGATTTTGCTAGATTATCTAAGAAGTGTTTAACTCAAAAAACAGAAGAAAATAAAAAGATATTAGCAGGTTATGTTAAGGATAAACCTAATATAAAGAAATATGG
Source organism: Arcobacter sp. (assembly GCA_002869535.1). Classification (GTDB taxonomy): domain Bacteria; phylum Campylobacterota; class Campylobacteria; order Campylobacterales; family Arcobacteraceae; genus Arcobacter. The sequence continues at coordinate 513,070 of PKUK01000001.1, read as the reverse complement.
ATTTTATAAGTTTATAGTGAAGAACCAATTTAAAATTGCGGTTTAGTAAGTAGAAGTTATATTTATAATTAAAAGGTTTTTGTAAAAATGAACACAGAAAAACTAAAAGATGTAGAGTCTGAATTTTTTGATGCCTATCCAAAGGGCTTTGAGGATGAGAAGTTAATTAAACTTATAAAAAAGTTCAACCCTGAAAAGCTAGAAGCCTATGCAAAAGATGCTTTTCAAAAAGAGAATTTTTCAGACCCTCATTTTATAGCAGAGGCATATTTTAAAACTATCCAAAAATCAGTTATGGTATCACTTTTTGATAAGGTTAAACTTCGTGATGTGATTAAGGCTTTGACTTCATATGAAAAAGATATGCTGAGTATCGAACTTTATGAACTGTTGCATGGAAATAAGAAAAATGGTTTTGAAGGGCTTGTGGAGTTTTTAGCTGAGTTTGGTATGGCAAAGTGGACTTTGGTTACTCTTGTACCTTATAGTATAAATAGGCAAACAGAGTATTTTATTAAACCCACAACTACAAAAAATATCATAAAGTATTTGGAGATACCAGACTTGATATATAAACCAAGACCATCTTATGAGTTTTATAAAGAGTATTCAAAAGTATTAGATACTATTAAATCAAAAGTTTCAGGACCACTATCCTTTGACAATGCTGCTTTTACAGGATTTTTAAAAATGGGTATTGAAATTTGTAATGAGCAATAAACAATGAAGATAGAAATAATAGAGTATGACCACCACTTTAAAAAAGATATTCCTATTCTTTTTACAAACACTATTCATAAAACTTGCAATAAAGATTACACCCAAGCCCAACTTGATGCATGGGCAAATCCAAATATAGATTTTGAAATTTGGGAAAAAAAAGTAGCTAAAACGAAACCATATTTAGCTATTATTCAAAACAAGTTAGTAGGCTTTGTAGAGTTTTATGAAGATTATATTGACTGTTTTTATATTCATCATCAGTATCAAGGTATGGGTGTAGGAAAAAGTTTAATGGAACATGTTTTATCAATAGCAAAAAATAATAATATATCTAAAATAAAAGTTGATGTAAGTATTACTGCTAAGCCATTTTTTGAAAAATTTGGATTTAAGCAAGTAAAAATGAACCATGTAAAAAGGTGCGATGAAGAGTTGATTAATTTTTCTATGCAATTAGATAATAAATAAAATTGGAGTTTTAATGAAAGTAACAAAAGTAAAAGACCTAATGATTTCAGGTCTTAGTACAACTACAAATAACAAGTTCGAATTAGAATCAGAAGATGGTAAAATTCCTCAGTTGTGGGAAGATTATATTGAGAAAAATGTTTATGGAAGTACTTTTAATAAAGCAAATAGTAAATATATGTATGGTGTTTATACTGACTATACAAGTGATGTAAATGGTGACTATACAGTAACTGTGGGTGTTGAAGTTACAAAACCTAAAAATGCTATTGTTATTAAAGATGAAAGATATTTAGTATTTTCAAACAAAGGTGAGCTTCCTGATATGGTTTTACAAACTTGGGCTGAGATTTGGGAATACTTTGAAAACAATAGTGAATATGAAAGAAAATATAGTATAGATTTTGAAAAATATGTTAAAGAAGATGAGATAGAGATTTATATCTCTATAAAATAAAAACCTTACAAAATATCAATATGCTTGATATTTTGTAAATAAAAATAGTCCTGCCATTATAAGTACAAGTCCTACCATAGCGATTAGATTTAAAGAGCCTGTTCCTAAAAATATCATTCCACCAATCAATGCAAAAACTACCTCTGTAGCTTGTGTAGCATCAACTGCTGCAAGTTCGTTTGAATTTTTAGCGATATTTCTAGTATATAAAAATATTGAAGTTGCAAATACACCTGAGAATAGAGCTACAAAGGCTGTATTCATTATTTGAGAGTCACTTGGTGCACTTGGTTGAATAATAGCTATTAAAACAAACCACAATGGTAAAGAGCCAAGAGAGAGTAAAAATACTTTATTAAAAGCATTGTTTAAGAGCTTTGATTTAATTTGTGGTACATTTTTATGTTCACCATTCTTTGCTTCCCATACAAGTTGATTTCCTATTGGATAACAAAAAGAGGCAATAAGAATAGGAAATCCACCTAACAATAGAGCTTTTAAATCAAATGTTTCCATATGAGCTAGATTTACTAAACAAACTCCAACGAATATTATAATTGAAAAAAACCAAATCTTTTTAGGAAATTTTTTACCAAAAAACATCAACACAAAAAGAGTAGCTACAACTGTAAATTGCCAAGTGGCAGCTATTACCCAACCAGGAGAAAAATCAGCACTAAAACAAATCAAGGCATAAAAAAATCCAAATCCTACTGTTCCGCTTATTGTCCAGAAAATATAATTACTAAGGTATAGTTTACATACATCAATAACTCTTTGAATTCCACCTTGGAATATCAAAACAAGAGCTAAAAATATTATCATAAAAAAGTATCTAAGTGTTGCAGACCAAAGCCAATGTCCACCTGATATACTCATAAGTTCATTTAAAACAAATGTAGTACTAAAAAATGCACCAGCAATAATTCCTAATATAATTAATTTAAACATTTATAATATCCGATAAAACAATTTTGCAGAACTCTAACATAATGTCACTTTATCTTTTTTGTGGTATATTTATTAAAAAATTAAATTCTTGGGTTTATATGAAAACAATAGCAAAAATAATTTCACTTAAAGTTGGAAAAGCAAAAGAGTTAAAGAATAAAGAAAAGGTAATACAGTCAGCTATAAATAAAAAAATTGTAGAAGAGTCATATCTTACAAAAATAGGTTTTAAAGGTGATGACCAAGTTAATAAAAAATATCATGGTGGACCTAATAAAGCGGTACTTTTTTACTCTTCTTTAACTTATGAAAAATTAAATGAAGTACTAAATATAAATTTAGACTATAAAGATATATCACCTTTAGGTGAAAACTTACTTGTATCAGAAATTACTGAAGAAGATATTTGTGTAGGAGATATTCTGAAGCTAGGAGATGCTGTTGTTCAAGTAACACAGCCAAGAGAACCTTGTAATGTATTAAATATAAATACAAAAACAAAAGAGATGCTAAAAACTGTAATCAAATATGGATATACAGGATGGTATGCAAAAGTTATAGAAGAGGGTGTTGTAAAACAAACGAATAGTGTAGAACTTGTTGAAAGATTATTTCCAAATCTAACAATTGAAAAATTAAACAATGCAAAAGCAAACCCAAAAGAAAATCTTGATTTTATACAAGAAACTATATCTTGTGAAGTATTGGGAGCGCCTTTTAAAGAGGCTTTAGAAAAACATTTGGGATAAAATAGTATTAAACTATTTTATCCACTTCATATTCATAACAATCTTTTATATCACTATACTCAAAATCTTTATATTCTGGTGATGTTATCTCATAATTTAGTCTTGTAAGCTCATCATTGAGACTAACTTTTGAAAAATCCATAGAATGTAACTTTGGAAAATCCTCAATTATATTACCAATTGTAGTTATTGAATCAAAGGCATTTGGATCAAATGGAAGTTTACTTTTTTTACTCATAGATATCCTTATTTTATCGTATAATTAACTACAATGCATTTTTCATTCTTTTGCTTTTAATCTTGCTTTTAATGCTTTTGATGCAAGAGCATATCCACCATTTGAACTATCTACAAAGTGAATATGTTTACCATGTCGCTCAAAAATAAGACAAGTCATCAATGCTGAGTCTGATTTGTGTATACCATAGACTAAATAGTCATCTTGATACTCTTTTTCTAAATAATCCTCAAGCTCTTTTGTTTGTATTTTATCTGTTGAAATTACCATTCTTAGCATATCATCAAACTTTTCTGTGTCTGTAGTTCTCATGATTCTATTTTTATAATCACCCCATTTACCAATAGAAAACTTCATAAGAAAAACTCCAAGTAAATTTTCAATAATAATCCCTATTATCGCAAAAAATTTAGAAAAAATATTTAAAGAAGAGAGTGAAGCCTCTGTATTTAAAACTTTTGGATTAAATGAAACATTAAGTTGATTTATCTCTTTTATAGGATTTCTTTGGGTTTGAGAACCTGCTATTTCGTCTATTTTATTTAAAACATTTTGATAAATAACATTTGATTTTTCGAGGTTTGTACTTTTTATCAATAAGGCAATTGTTTCCTCTTTAGGACTTTTAATATCTTCCCAACGACACTCTAATCCATCAAAATCAGGAAGATAGTCATATGTAAAGTTTTCATCTATTTTAAAAGTTTTATACTCTTTTTTTAAAAGATCTTCAGCAAGTTCAAGTCCATTGCCTCTTACTATTGCTTGAGTGTAATCTTTTGTGGCTCTAAATTTAGTGATTTCAATAAAAGAGCCTTTTTCTTTTATCTCTTTTACACTCACAACTCCCACTCTTAAGTCTAACTCAAATACGTCTTTTGCTTTTTTTGCAGTTTCTAAGAGTACAACTTTTGCTCTATCTAGTAAATGTGGAGGTATAATTAAACTAGCTCCATCACCACCAAATATATATGGAAATTCTGAATTTTTATCAATATTTAAAACACCTATTATTGCAAGAGCAGCTACAAAGTTTACTTTTTTGTACATACCTTTTTCTATAGCTTTTGTAGAGCCTTTTATATCAGAAACCAAAACATACCAATTTTCAGGTATCTTAGAATAGTTACTATCATCCATAATTTGAGAAAAATCTTTTATCTCTTCTAATTCTTTATAAAATTGTGTGGTATTCATTAATTTTGCTTACAAAGTGTTGTTTCACATGGATTTTCATCTGTGATTTTTCCACACTCTCCAACATAAGCGATTCCCCACTTGTACATCTCTTCTAATACAGGTTTTAGTTTTTTTCCACAGTCAGTAAGACTATATACTACTTTTGGTGGAACTTCAGCATAAACTTCTCTATGAATAATATTTTTTTCTTCCAATTCTTTTAGTTTAATAGTTAATGTTTTTTGTGTGATTTCACTTACGGTTTCATGTAAGTCTTTAAATCTCATATCCGAATCTAATAGATGCCAAATAATGCCTAACTTCCATCTATCATTAAATATGTCAAGTGTAACAGCAACTGAACACTTATATTCTTTATCATTTATATAATACATCATAAATCCTTTTCTTGGAATAATTATATCATAAACTAAATAAAAGTGTATTACTTACCTAAAGTAAAGTAAGGGTAAATTAAGTTTACAAGCTATATAATTTTTAAATAAGTTTTTAGGAGAAAAAATGAAAAATGTATTAATAATAAATGGACATCAATATTATAAAGATATAGCAGAAGGAAATCTAACTAGAAGTTATATAAATAAAGCAGATGAGTTTTTATCAAAAAATGGCTTTACTATAAAACATAGTACAGTAGATAAAGAGTATGATATCAACGAAGAAGTAGAAAAGTTTGCTTGGGCAGATTATATAATTTTTCAATATCCTGTTTATTGGATGAGCTTACCTTGGAAAGCAAAAAAATATGTTGATGAAATTTTTTCAACTGGGGCAGGGAAAGTAACATATGCTGGTGATGGAAGAAGTAGAGAAGATGCTAGTAAAAAATATGGAAGTGGTGGATTAATGAACGACAAAAAATATATGCTAAGTCTTACATATAACTGTCCAATAAGTGAATTTGATAATAAAGATGGTTTTTTTGAAGGTTTATCTTTAGATGAAGCAAATTATGCCGTACATAAGACATTTCAATTTTGTGGAGCAAAACAGTTAGAAACATATTCAGTGCATGATATTTTTAAAGGTGACTTGGATTTAAATTCTCAATTAGGTATATTTGAGAAAATATTGACTAAAAACTTTTTGTAAAATATAATTTAAAAAACTATACAAAACAAGATTTAAATTTGAAAATCAAAAGGAAACATTATGAAAAACATAGTAATTGTAGCGACAATAAAAGTAAAAGATGGTTTTAAAGATGTAGTTTTTAATGAACTTAAAAACTTGTATAAAGCTACTCATAAATTTGATGTAGGATGTATTCAATATGATTTACATAAAGATTTAGATGATGAAAATAGCTTTACATTTGTAGAGACTTGGGAGAACCAAGAATTATTATCAGCACATGAAAAAAAAGAACATTTTCTCTCTTTTGTAGCTACTATCAAAGATAAAATTGAACTCTTGACAATTAATAAGTTAGAAAAAGTAGATATCTAAAGGAGTTTTTATGAATTTATTATTCCAAGAGGGACAAATAGGAGATTTGAAGCTAAAAAATAGAATTGTTATGCCTCCTATGTGTATGTATAAAAGTGATAATAGTGGTGAATTAAAGACTTTTCACAAGGGGCATTATTTAAGTAGAGCTATTGGTGGAGTTGGTTTTATTATTATTGAAGCAACAGCTATTGAGCCAAGAGGAAGAATCTCTGCAAATGATTTAGGTCTTTGGAATGATTCTTTAATAGAATCACACAAAATATTAAATGAACAAATGCACTCTTTTGGAGCAAAAACTGCTATTCAATTAGCACATGCTGGTAGAAAATGTACAGTTGAAGATGAAACTCCTCTTGCACCAAGTTCAATAGCTTTTAGTGAAAACAAACCTTTCAAAAAGCCAATTGCTGCGACACTTGAAGATATAAATGAGATAAAAGAACTGTTTATAAAAGCAGCTCTTAGAGCTAAAAGTGCTAATTATGATGCCATAGAACTTCATGGAGCTCATGGGTATTTTTTATGTGAGTTTTTATCTCCTTTGAGTAATCACAGAAATGATATTTATGGAGGCAGTTTAGAAAACAGATGTAGATTACTTTTAGAAATAGCAAAAGAGTTAAAGCAAAAAGTTGATTTACCTTTAATTGTAAGAATAAGTGCAGATGAGTGGATGAGTGAAGGTTGGAATATAACTGATTCAATTTATCTTTCAAAAGAGTTAGAAAAAATTGGGGTTGATTCTATCCATGTTTCCTCTGGAGGAAATCAAGAAAAACCAAATAAAGCAATAGAATTAAAACCTATGTACCAAGCAAATTTTGCAAAAGCGATAAAAAAAGAGGTAAATATCCCAGTGATTGCTGTGGGATTAATCACAACAGCACAAGAGTGTGAAAAGCTTTTAGAAGAATTGTATTGTGATTTTGTTGCTTATGGAAGAGAACTGTTGCGTTCACCAAATTTTACTTTTATTGCTGCTAATGAGTTTAGTAAAAAAGAGTTTATAGATTCCTCATATCAAAGAGCCTTTTAATGCCACAAGAAGAGAATAAAACTAAATATTTTGTTGGTATGTTTATTGCCATGGTACTTTGGGGTATTGCTTGGACATCTGGAAAAGCAGCTGTTGAACACTCAAATATCCAAGTCTCATCTTTTTGGAGATATTTTATATCTTTTATTGGAATGATTCCTGTTATTTTTTATATGAAAAGATCTCTAAAAAGTGACTTTGTAGGATATATCTATATGGTTTTAGGTGGATTGTTGAGTGCCTTGTTTTCTTATCTTTTTTTTGCAGGACTTTCCCATGGAGAAGCGGGATATGGAGGCACAATGGTTACGTCACTAGTTCCTTTGCTTACATATTTTTTATCTATGATAATATTTAGTACAAAAGTCTCTTCAAAACAAGTTGTAGCATTGGGAATTGGTGTTTTTGGTGCTATTGTACTACTTCGTATTCCTATGGAAGGATTATCTTTTTTAAATATAAATAGTATATATTTTTTATTGTGTGCAATTGTTTGGTCTTTTGTAACAATTATAACTCAAAAAGTATCCCATAGAGTTGATCCAATGTTTTATACCTTGGTTCTTTTAGGAGTAACATCTTTTACAAATATGTTATTTGCCTTACCTTATCATCCTTTTGATATAGCTCTATATGACTCAATATTTTGGTGGAATATTCTTTTTGTAGGACTTCTATCAGGAACATTTTCAATGGCAATGTTTTTTGCAAGTGCCAGTAGAATAGGGGCCCATAATACTGGTGTATTTATGTTTATTGTTCCTATTGGAGCAGTTGTATCAAGCTATTTTTTTTATGATGAAAAAATTGCTTTATCTACTATACTTGGTTGCTTGTTATCATTTGTTGCCGTTGTATTATTTAACAAAAAAAGTAGAATTGAAAAAATGAGATTAAAAGCATTAGAAAAAACAGATAATTTATAAAGGAATAATATGCAGTTTTCATATATAAATCCAACTCAAATAGAGTTTGGTCAAGGAAAAATAGAAAAAATATCACAACTAATATCAAAAGAAGATAGAGTTTTATTTTTATATGGTGGTGGAAGTATAAAGAAAAATGGTGTTTATACTCAAGTTAAAGATGCCTTATCAAATCATACTTGGTTTGAGTTTGGAGGAATTGAACCAAACCCTAAAAAAGAGACTTTAGATAAGGCTATTTTATATGCAAGAGAAAACAGAGTTGATTTTGTATTAGCAGTTGGTGGTGGTTCTGTTATTGATGGTGCGAAATATCTTGCAAATGCTTATTATCATGATGGTGATGGATGGGATTTATTAGATGGGAAATTTATAGCTACAAAAGCTTTAAAAATAGGTGCAGTTTTAACTTTAGCTGCAACAGGAAGTGAATCAAATACAGGTTCTGTTATTACAAAAAAACAGACAAATGAAAAAAGATTTTTTCATTCTCCTTTTTCATACCCACAATTTGCAATTTTAGACCCAGATGTTTTAAAAAGTTTAGATGATAGACAACTAGTAAATGGAGTAGTTGATGCTTTTGTACATACATGTGAACAGTATTTAACCCAACCCCATGGAGCTTTGGCACAAGACTATTATAGTGAAGGACTTTTAAGAGGTTTAGTTGAACTTGCAAAGACATTTGAATCAAGGGATGACCTTTGGCATGCAAACCTTATGTGGCTTGCAAATCAAGCATTAAATGGACTAATTGGACTTGGTGTTCCTCAGGATTGGGCAACACATTTTATAGGTCATGAATTAAGTGGCTTATATGGCATAGACCATGCACGAACTTTAGCTATTATTCAACCAAATCTACTTACAATTCTAGCTGATGAAAAAAAAGACAAGCTTTTACAAATGGGAGAAAATGTATTTAAGATAAATACAAGTGACCCATTAGTTGTAGTGGAAAAAATTAGAGCTTTATATTCATCACTAAATATAGATTTAAAAATCTCTTCATATACTGAGGATAAAGAGATTACAAAAAAAGTTACAACACTTTTAGAAAAACATGGATTTACACAATTTGGTGATAGAGAAACAATTGATAAAACAGTTGTAGAAAAAATATTAGAAAAATCAATATAAAGGAATAATTATGGAAAAAAGTTTTATGGAAGCTATGGAATTTAGACATGCGTGTAAGATTTTTGATGAGAGTAAAAAGATAAGTGATGAGGATATGAAGTTTATCCTTGAAGCTGGAAGAAAATCACCATCTTCTTTTGGTATGGAAGCTTGGAAGTTTTTAGTTATCACAAATGAAGAGTTAAAAGCAAAACTAAGACCTTTTTGTTGGGATCAACCTCAAGTTACAACTTGTTCTCATTTGGTAATTGTTTTAGCTGGGATTGAAGGAGTAAAACCTGAAAGTGGAATCCCTGCAAAAAGATTTGCAAGACGAGATATGCCAAAAGAAAAATATGATTTTTACCTAAATCTTTATGCTGAACATCTAAAAGAGACTTTAAGCAGTGATAAAAATATTTATGCATGGACTGCAATACAAACATTTATTGCTTTAGGAAATATGATGACAGCAGGTGCTGTTAAAGGAATAGATTCTTGTCCTATTGAAGGTTTTGATAAAGATGGTGTAGAAAAAGTATTAGGTCTTGATACTTCAAAATTCCAATTAACTTGTGTACTTCCTTTTGGATATAGAATTAATGAACAATCAACACAACTAAGAGAAAAATTTGAAGATATAGTAGAGTTTATTAAATAAAGAGTTTTACTCTTTATTTAATTTGTATATAAAAATATCATAAGTGGTATATAAAACAAAGATACCAATGTAGATATAAAAACTGCTAAAGACATCTTCAGGGGTTTAACATTTAGTAAGGTTGCTATTGTTACAGTATTTCCAGCAAGTGGTACGATAGAGAACAAAAACATCACCATATAAAAACCATCATTTAAAAAGTGTATAAAGTTTTTATCTATAAAAATAAATATCAAAATAAGTGCTGGCCAAAGTATAAACTTAATACCCAATGCATAAGAGATAAACTTTTTATCAAATGAGTTCTCTGTTTTGATATTTTCCATTCCCATACCTACAAGCATCATTCCCAAAATTGCATATGCACCTTTTAAATAGTTGCTATAGTCCATGAACATAGTAGGCATTTTTATATCTAGTAAGTTGAAGATAATTCCCAAAATAAAAGCATATATTACAGGTAGTTTTAATACTTTTATTAAACTATCTTTTGCACTAAAAGAACCCTTTGCTGTTATATAATATCCCACAGAGTTTTGATATAAGATAGAAGCTAGAACAGTAAAGATAAATACATCTACTAATCTAGGCTCTAAAAATAAAATTGCAAGTGGAATACCAATATTTCCAGTATTACCAGTAGCTGTGCTAAAAGCTAAAAGATTTGAAGTATTATCACTCCATACTTTTTTAAAAACTATCAATAAAACAAAAGCAAGAATTGAACTTAGAAGAAAAAAGAAAATAGGCATAAAAAGAACCGATGGGATAAGTTTTACATTTATAGTTGCATTAAATACAATTAGTGGAGCTAAAATAAAAAGTAGAATTTTGGCAACAGTATCTTTACTGCACTTTAAAATAGCAGTACTTAAAAAACCCAAAATAATACTAAAATATAAGGGAAGAATTTTTCCTAATAAAGTTAAAAAAATAGTCATTGTTTACCTTGAGTTGTTCTTATAATGCTATCTAATTATTATGTAAGAATTATGTTACCATCAAATATTAATTTTCAATTATTATTCTTATGATATAATTGCGCTTAATTAAAAATAAGGTTCATAGACGAATGGATATTTCTCCAATAAAAACACAAAAATTTATAATAAAACTATTCCCAGAAATAATGATAAAAGGGACATCTGCTAAAAGACAAATGGTTGCAAGACTTCATGGAAACCTACAAAAACTCTTAACAAGAATTTCACCAGATATTACAACTAAAAAATTTTTTGACAAGATAGAAGTAGTTTGTCCTATTGATGTTGTTACAGAAGTTAGGATTAAACTACTAGACACTCCAGGAATTGAGTTAGTTTTAGAAGCATTACAATTTGATAAAATCACAACAATTGATGAGATAAAAGAGATTGTTAATGAACATATGGCAAAAGAAATAATTGATAAAAGTTTTGTTGTAAGAGTAAAACGTTCAGGAACACATGAGTTTAAATCTACACAGATTGAGCAGACTGTTGGTGGATATATGCTTCATGAAAATAAAGGTTTGAGCAAAGGCGTAGATTTACGAAATGCTGAAGTTACTATAAATCTTGAACTAATAAACAATCAACTAAATATCATAACACTAAGACACAAGGGTCTTGGAGGATTTCCACTAGGCTCTCAAGGTGAGATTTTGTCACTTATGTCAGGAGGGTTTGACTCTACTGTAGCTTCATACCTTACTATGAAAAGAGGAATTAAAACACACTTTGTATTTTTCAATCTTGGCGGGGTGGCACATGAAATAGGTGTAAAACAAGTTGCTCTTTATTTGTGGAGTAAGTTTGGCTCTTCACATAGGGTGACTTTTACATCTATTCCTTTTGATGATGTAGTTACTGAAATATTTAGATCAACACATGAAACCTATATGGGAGTAACACTAAAAAGACTTATGTTAAAAGCCTCTGAAAAAATAGCCAATGAGTTAAAAATAGATGCGCTTCTAACAGGTGAGAGTGTGGCACAAGTTTCTAGTCAGACTTTACGAAACTTGGCATTGATTGACCAATCAACAAATAAACTTGTTTTAAGACCCCTTGCTACTATGAATAAACCAGATATTATAAATATAGCCAATGAGATTGGCACAAAAAGATTTGCAGAAACTATGCCTGAGTATTGTGGGGTAATTTCTAAAAACCCAACTACCCATGGCTCTTATGAAAGAATGGAAAAAGAGGCTAGTAAATTTGATTATTCTATTTTGGATAAAGCAGTAGAAAATGCTATTCAAATAAATGTGGATGAGATAAATGAAGATATAAAAGATATAGGTCAAATGGAAACGGTAAGTGATATTTCAAGTGGTAATTATGTTGTAATAGATATTAGGCAAAATGCAGAGTGTATAGAGACATCTTGTGAGACTATAAAAATCCCTTTTTATAAGTTGAAATCAGAGTTTGAAAAGCTTCCACAAGATAAAGAGTATTTATTTTATTGTGAAAAGGGAATTTTGAGTCAATTGCATGCTCAATATTTAAAAGATGCAAAAAATTTTAACAATATAAAAGTATATAGACCAGAAAAATAATATTTTAAGGTTCTTTATAAAACAGTTAATTTAATCTATTTTTATTGCTTTTTTACAATAAAAATAATAAAATACAAATAGAAAGAATAACTTTCAAAATAAGGTATAGTATGACAAACTCAGTTGATGTTGAGAAATGGCTTGATAGACACTCCATTGGTAATTTTTTTATTTCAAAAGATTTAAAAGTAACAGTTCATGGAAATGTTAATTTAAATGGAAAATTAACTGGGGATAAGCTACCTGTGACCTTTGACGTTGTTGATGGTTATTTTGATATTAGTAATAACTCTTTAAAATCACTTGAAGGGTGTCCTGAAAAAGTTACTGGGGATTTTAATTGTTCTCATAATATGATTGAATCTCTAATTGGATCTCCTATATCTGTATATGATTTTAATTGTTCATTTAATAAATTAGCCAATTTATCTTATTGTCCAAAAGAGATAGTGGGCTATTTAGATTGTTCAAACAATGAACTTACCACAATCAAAGGAAGTCCTAGAACTGTAAGGGGATACTTTAATTGTTCAGAAAATAAAATACACTCATTAAAGGGTGGTCCTAAATACGTAACTTTATATTTTGATTGTTCTCATAATATTTTGAGAGAATTAAAAGGTGGACCAATTACTGTTGGTGAAGATTATCTTTGTCATGGAAATGAGATACAAGATTTAGATGGTATCTCGGATGAAATAGGTTGGGATTTAATTACTGATGTTAGATTGAATCACTTAGTTCATAGTTTTGATGAGCAAACAACTACTTGGAGATATAAAGGTAAAGATGTAGTTGAACATGTTTATAAACCTATTGTCTCTTTACAAAACAGAGAAGATATTGAAAAGTGGTTACATAAATATGATATTACAAACTATAAGATTTTAGAAGATAACTCTGTTGATGTTACAGGAAGAGTAAAGTTATCTGATAGATTGGCAAACCTTTCAAGACTACCTTTAAAATTCAATGAAATAACTGGGGATTTTGATATAAGTGACAATGAGCTTACCTCCCTTGAAGGTTGTCCAAGTGTTGTAAAGGGTGATTTCTTAGCTTTTAAAAATGAAATTTACTCATTAAAAGGTGGACCAAAAGAGGTACAAGGAAACTATATTATTCTTAAAAATAATATTTCAAATTTAAAGTATGCTCCTACTATTGTAAAAGATGATTTTATTTGTTCACACAATCCAATAGATAGTTTAGAGGGATTAAATTTAGTTCAAGGTTCAATTTTTACAAATGTATCACTTCCTGATATCAAGTCTCAAAAGTTTGTCTATAATAAAATTACAACATATAAATATGCAGGTGATTTAGTTTGTGAATACTTGGATAGAATATATGTAACTTTAACTGATGAAGAAAAATTATTTGAAACAACAAGAAAAAAACTGCATAATGGTATCACGAAACTACTAAATAATAATTCTTTAAAACAAGAGATGGTAACAGATACCTTGCTTAAAAACTTAACAAAATACAATTTAAACGATTTAAAAGAGAAAGTACTTTGTATAAAAAACCCTAGTGATGATGATAAGAAAAAAGAACTAACAGAGAAAGAGCTTATAAAATTGGCTTTTGATGAAGAGGTTTAAATCGTTTTACTTTCGGTTTAGTTTACTTTAGTTAAAATCGCGAATTACTAAAACAACAATTAGGAAAAATATATGGTTCAAACAGTCAATTTAAAAAAATCATTTGGTGCAAGGGTTTTATTTCAAGAAATAAACCTAAAACTAGATGCTGGGAAAAGATATGGTTTAATTGGTGCTAATGGTGCTGGTAAAACTACATTTTTAAAAATTTTATCTGGAGAAGAAGAAGCAACAGAGGGTGAAGTACAAGTTCAAAGTGGGAAAAAAGTTGGAACTTTAAGTCAAAATCAATTTGCTTATGAAACATATAGTTTATTTGATACAGTTTTACTTGGAAACAAAAGATTATACGATGCTATTAAAGAAAAAGAAAAACTTTATATGGAAGAGTATACAGATGAAATAGGTGAAAGATTAGGTGAGTTAGAAATAATTTGTTGCGAAGAAGATCCAACTTATGAATATGATGTTAAAATTACTAAAATCTTAGAAGATTTAGGTTTTCCAGCTGCTGAACATCAAGAACTTATGTCAACACTAACTGGTGGAAATAAATTCAAAGTATTATTAGCACAAGTTTTATATCCAAAACCTGATGTACTATTCTTAGATGAGCCTACAAATAACCTTGATATTGAAACAATTGGATGGCTAGAAAATCAATTACAACACCATGATGGAACTATGGTAGTTATCTCACATGATAGACACTTCTTAAACGCAGTTTGTACGCACATCTTAGATGTTGATTACAAACAAATTAGAGAGTTCAGTGGTACATATGATGACTGGTATATCGCTTCTACTTTAATTGCAAAACAGCAACAAACAGATGTAAGTAAAAAGTTAAAAGAGAAAGAAGAGTTAGAGAAATTTATTGCTAGATTTAGTGCAAATGCATCAAAAGCAAAACAAGCAACATCTAGACAAAAACAACTTGATAAGTTAGATGTTGGAGCTATTCAAGTTTCAAGTAGAAGAGACCCTTCAATTATCTTTAGACAAAAAAGAGAAGTAGGTAAAGAGTTACTTACTGTTAGAAATATCTCTAAGTCATATGATGGAGAGCAAGTTTTAAATGATATCTCACTTACAGTTGAAAAGGGTGATAAGATTGCACTTATAGGACCAAATGGTATTGGTAAAACAACTTTATGTGAAATAATGATGGAAAATATAAAACCTGATAGTGGTGAAGTTTTTTAGGGTGCAACTATTCAAAATGGTTATTTTCCTCAAAATGCAACTGATATAATCAAAGGTGAAATGACACTATATGATTGGCTAAGAGATTTCGATAGAGATGCAGATATTTCGGAGATAAGAAACTGTCTTGGAAGAATGCTATTTAATGGTCAAGAACAAGAGAAAAAAGTAAGTGCTTGTAGTGGTGGGGAAAAACATAGAATGTGGCTTTCTAAGATTATGTTAGAACAACCAAACTTTATGATACTAGATGAGCCAACAAACCACTTGGATTTAGAAGCAATTATTGCATTGGGTGAAGGACTTTTAGAGTACCCAGGTTCTGTAATTTGTGTATCACACGATAGGGAATTACTTGATGCTTATGCAAATAGAATTATTGCGATTCAAAATGATGGTTCTATAGTTGACTTTAAAGGTACTTACGAAGAGTATATCGATTCAAAAGAAGCATAAGCTTCTTTTGTAAGAGTATTTATTATATTTTTGTAGCGTGTTTTGAAGACATTCTTTGCTCTCTTCTTTTGATTGCATCGTTATATCTTCTTTTTTCATCTTCTGTTTTTGGCTCTAACTTTGGAACAGATATTGGTTTCCAATCTTCATCAACTGCAACCATAGTAAAATAACAAACATTTGTATTTTTGATTGTGTGGTCTTTGATATCTTCAGAAATTACTTTAATCCCAATCTCCATTGATGTTCTTCCCACATAGTTAACTGATGCATGAAAAGTAACAAGAGAACCAATTTTTATTGGATCTTTAAATAAAACCATATCAACTGATAGGGTAACAGCATATCCACCTGAATATCTAGCAGAACATGCATATGCAACATGGTCTAGCATTTTTAGAATTTCTCCACCATGTACATTTTGCCCACTAAAGTTCGCTTTATCAGGAGTCATTAACATTGTCATTGTAAGAGATTTCTCACCTTTTACTGTATTACTCATATAAAACCTTTTGTAAAATATCTCTTAATTATAGACTAAAAATATATAAATATATAATAAAAACTTATTTTGAGATGATGTAAAATTAAAATTTTATTAAAAAGTAACACCTAAATCATATTATTCATTTCTTCTTCATTTATGGTTTTTACATTTAAATCAACAGCTTTATCATATTTACTTCCAGCATCTTCGCCATATATTACATAATCAGTCTTCTTAGATACACTTGAACTTACCTTTGCACCTAAAGCTTCAAGTTGTTTTTTTATCTCTCCACGGCTTACACTCATAGTTCCTGTTATAACAACAGTTTTACCTTTAAAAGCATTTTCACTTACTTCTATTTTTTCTTCAACTGTTGGATTTATAGTTTGAATTAATTTTCCAACAAGTTCTTTATTTACTCTCATAAACTCTACAAATGAGTTTGCCATTTGTTCACCTATACCATCAAGTGCTACAAGAGAATCAAAATCAACAGTTACCACACCTAATCCAAACTCTAAGCATATTTGCTTAGAAGCGACTTCTCCAATATGTTCAATACCAAGGGCATTTATAACTCTATGCAATGAACTATTTTTAGTATTTTCAATGGCATTTAAAAGATTATTTATCTTTTTTTCTTTGAATCCTTCAAGGTTTTCTAAATCTTCATATTTAAGTGAGTATAAATCAAGTATGTCATATATCTTCTTTTCTCTAACTAATATTTCAACAATTTTATTTCCTAATCCATCTATGTTCATACAATTTTTACTTGCAAAATATATTATAGAGTTTACAATTATTGAAGGACAGTCAAGGTTTTGACACTTTATTAGTGTACCTTCATCTAAAAGTTCACTTTGACATTTAGGGCATGTTGTTGGGCGAGGAATTTCTATTTGGCTTCCATCTCTTCTATCTGTAAAGACTTTAGTAATCTTAGGAATAATATCTCCACTTTTTATAATAATAACTTGGTCATTTATTCTTAAGTCAAGTCTTGCTATTTCATCATAATTGTGTAAACTAGCTCTCTCAACTGTTGAACCATCTATTAAAGTTGGTTCTACAATTGCAACAGGAGTTATTACTCCTGTTCGTCCTACTTGTTGGATTATATTTTTTATAGTAGTTGTTTTCTCAACTGCAGGGAATTTATAAGCACAAGACCATCGTGGAAACTTTACTGTATAAGCTAACTCATCTTGGGTTTCTATATCATTGATTTTTATTACCATACCATCAAGCATCATCTCTATGCTATTTCTTGAAGCTATTATTTTATGATATAACTCTTCAATTCCTTCTACTGTTGTAGTTTTTGTAGTCATTGGAGGATGAACAAAGCCTAGTGAATAGATATATTCCATCATATCTGAGTACTTGTCAAAATCTAAAGAGTTTTGTCCCACTCCCCAAACATTAAAAAATAGTTTTCTCTTAGCTGTAATATTAGGGTCTAGTTGTCTTAAACTTCCTGCTGCTGCATTTCTAGGGTTTGCAAATAGTTGTTCGCCATTTTTTGCTCTCTCTTGATTTATCTTTTCAAAGTCAGCTTTTTTGATAACGATTTCACCTCTTATTTCTATAAGAGATTGTTCTTTTATTTGAAGAGGAATTGAGTGTATTGTTTTAACATTATTGCTTACATCTTCTCCGATACTTCCATCACCTCTTGTGATAGCTTGTTTTAATACTCCATTTTCATAGATGAGATTCAAGCTTGCCCCATCAAATTTAGGTTCACAATAAAATTCTAGATTTGTATTAACCTTATGGGCTCTTTTTATCCAATCTTCCAATTCATTCGTATTAAAAACATCTTCTTGAGACCACATACGAGACAGATGAGAAGCTTTTTCAAAGCCTTCTAAAACAAAACCACCCACTCTTTTATTTGGCGAGTTTGGATGGGATAGAGTAGGGTTTTCTTGCTCAAAAGCTAAACATTCACGTGAGAGCTTATCATACTCTTCATCACTTGCTTGAGGGTTGTCTTCTACATAATAGGCTATTGCCCAAGATATTAATATATTTATTTTTTCATTGTATTGGTTTTGTGTCATTATTCTCTTCTTAAATTTTTTGTAAAATATCAACCCTAAAAGGTTTTTTAAATGTTACTGGGTTATTGTTTTGTATATATTTATTAAACTTTTTTTCTACTTCTTTTTCTAGCTCTTTTGAAATTTTGTTATCGTTAAATGTTACATTCATAATTTTTGATTGAAACTCTTCAAAATCATTATAGGTAACAGGTGAATAAAAAAATATCTCTTGAAAAAGTTTAAACTCTTCCTTCTCAACTGAACTTTTTATGGCATTAAAAGCTTCTACTCTTACTTGTTCTTCATTATGAAAAAGAGCAATAATATCACTTAAATCACCAGTAAATAGGGGCTCAGATATATAAACCAAGCCATTTGGTTTTAGTACTCTTTTTATTTCACTTAATGCTTTTGGCATAAGATTTATAGGTATATGATGAAAAGATTTAAACATAAAAATCATATCAACGCTTTCATCTTCCATATCAATATTTTCAGCCCCACAAAGTTTGAACTCTATATTTTCATAAGTTTTTTGAATATTCTTTTTGTGTTGTATTTCATCTACTTCACAAGCAATAACTTTCCTATCAAAACCATTACTTGCAATATCAATTGTTTTTGAAGCAGCTCCACAGCCCAATTCTAGAATGATTTTATTGTTTAAGTTTAGAGTTTCAATTAAGTAGTCTTCGTTTAATTCTTGAGTTATATTTGTATCTATTAATTTCATGCAAAATTATATCATTTTAAACTAATATTTTTTTTGATATAATAATAGACTTTGGAGAAAAAATGAGTTATTTAGATATTTGTATATTAGGTTGGAACTTAAATGCTTTAATGTTTGTTACAAACTTACTGCTTGCTGTTAGGGTGATAAGAGCAAATAATGTTGATGAGATAGAAGAGCAAACTAGATTTTTAGAAGAGTTAAAATTTGAGTTTGATAAATACTATCCTAATAGAAAAATAGAGATTATAATCTCTTATTTAGTTCCCTTTACTGCATTTTTTAGAATGACACTAAGACTTTTAGAAATGTTTCTTTTTTTTACAAAAAATAAAAATACTACAATGTATGACTTTATGGTTTATAAATATTCATATGACATACAAAAAGCTAAATCAAAATAATATTTAGTTAATATCTCAATTATTAAAATCTATGTTTGATTAGCTCAGGGGTAGAGCACTACGTTGACATCGTAGGGGTCACTGGTTCAAATCCAGTATCGAACACCATCTAAATTACTATTAAGTACTCTTAAATATGTGCTTTATCTATAATCAATTTACTTTAAGTCTAATAAATTAAGAATATATAATTGAATAAGCATTTTCTGTATTCTATAAGATATAATAAGATTTAGAATCTTTATTCCATTATTATAGAACTATATTTTTACTTTTATTCAAAAGGGCATTTATATGAAAAATTTAAAAAACATAAAAATATTATATATAGATGATGAACAATTTATTAGAGAAGATGCTGTTGAATATCTTAGTTTTTACTGTGATAATGTATATGAGGCAAATGACGGATTAGATGGATTGGAGAAGTATAAAGAGCTAAAGCCTGATATTATTATAACAGATATAAAAATGCCAAAATTAAATGGTATTGAGATGATAAAAGAGATACGAAAAAGTGATAAAAATACTAAAATTGTCATTGCTACCGCATTTTTAGAAACTTCTTATTTACTTGAAGCAATAGAACTTGGACTTATAAAATATCTTGTAAAACCTATAATGGAAGATGCTTTATTACCTGTACTTGAAAGTTGTACAGATGATATTATCCAAAAGTCTTCTATATTTAATATTTATGGTGGATATAAATTTGACATATTAAACCAAACACTTTTTTTAAATAAAGAACAAATAGCACTTACAAAGAAAGAATTACACTTTTTAGAACTATTAATAAAAAACTCTAAACGTGCAGTAAAATATGATGAGTTTAGTAACTACGTTTGGGATGGCTATATGACTGAAGATTCTTTACGTGCTATTGTGCGAGAACTTAGAAAAAAAATTTCAAAACAGAGTATAAAAAATATATCTGGTATTGGATACCAAATTAATTTAATAGGCTAAAAAATGTATAGATATTTATTGATGTTATTAATGTTTTTTTTAACACTTTATTCAAATGAACCTATACAACCACTGCCCGAAACAATCAAATATGATAGAGAAAAAGCACTTCTTGGTAAAAAACTCTATTTTGACCCACTTTTATCAAGGGATAATACAATATCCTGTGCAAGCTGTCATAACCTTGACCTAGCTGGAGTAGATAATCTTCAATTCTCTTATGGAATAAAAGGGCAAAAAGGAATCATAAATACTCCTACTGTGTTAAATTCAATATTCAACTTTAGACAAATGTGGGATGGAAGAACAAAAACATTAACCCATCAAGTACAATTTCCTATAACCAATCCAATAGAAATGGGGAATAGTTTTGAAAACCTTATTAAAATATTGAGAAAAAAATCTTATTATAATAAGACATTTAATGCTCTTTATTCAAATGGAATTACAAAAGAAAATATTGGTGATGCGTTAGAAGAGTTTCAAAAAACACTTATAACTCCAAGTGCATTTGATGATTATCTAAGAGGCAATAAAAATGCTATTACTGAAAATCAGAAAAAAGGATTTGAACTTTTTAATAAAAAAGGGTGTGTTTCTTGCCATAATGGTATAAATATAGGCGGTGGTCTGTATGCCCAATTTGGTTTAACAAATGAAGCTATTGCAAAAAATTTGATAAATGAAAATACAGATAATAATTCCTTTAAGAATGGATATAATCCAGACTTAGGTCTTTATAATATAACAAAAAACGATTTTGATAAATTCTATTTTAAAGTACCAACATTAAGAAATGTAGCTCTAACATATCCATATTTACACAATGGTCGGATAAAAACTTTAAATGAAGCTATAAGTTCAATTGCAAAAGCTCAATTGGGTCTAGATCTAACAAAAGAAGAAACTTTTTTAATTGAAGAGTTTTTAAAATCTTTAAGTGGCAAAGTAACAATAATAGAATGAAAGAATATTTAATAAAAAACAATATCTATATAGTTTTGATAACTTTACTTATACTTTTTTTCCTAATGATTTATACAATTGTTGTACATAAAAAATATACGCAACTCTTTTTTGAACACAATGATCAAATAAATACAATTATAGCTCTAAACAATAAACTTAATAGTTATATTTTAGGTAATAGTGCTGTCAATAATTTTGATCTCTTAAATAAAGATATAGATAGAAGTTTAGAATCTATTGAAAAATTAAAAAATGATGCAATACTAAATAAATTTCAAAACTCTTATATAAAAGCATTAGATGATTTATATACTAAATTTAATAAAAAAATCATCTGGTTAGAAAGATTCAAAGCCAGAAGAGCAACAAATAAACAAACAATCTCCATTATTTTAGATAGATCACATAATGAGCTTTTAAACTTTGATATTCAGACAAAAAATAAACTCAATAATATAAGAATAGATATATTAGAAAAAATTGAACAAAATAGTTTTTACAATATTGATGTTGTTAAGCATTATGATCTAGAATTAGACAATAGTTTTTTAATAAATTTTTTAAATAAGGTTAAAACACTGCAAAAAAGCATTAACTTTCAATTAAAATATCAAGATATTGCTATAAACCATAGTATAGATAAACTCCTAAAAGAAACTAAGAACTTGCTATTTGAACAAAGAAAAAAAGCACAACATAGTGTCTATATAAGTTTAAATATATTATATGTACTGGTAACAATATTCTTAATACTTTTTACACTATTTTATAGAAAACTACAGCTATCACAAAAACAATTACAAAACCTTACATATCAAAGTAAACTTGCATCAATGGGAGAAATGATAGGTAATATTGCACACCAATGGAGACAACCACTAACACATATTTCATATATATTAATGAATATAAAAACAGCATATGAAAAAGATAAGTTAACACCGGAGTACTTTGAAAAAAAATCAAAACTAGCAAACTCTCAAATAAAATATCTCTCAGATACAATTGATGATTTTAGAGACTTTTTCAAAAATACAAATCAAAAAGAATCTTTTAATTTAAGTGTTTCTATAAAAGAGGTGACAAATCTTTTAAAAGATAGTTTTAAATCTCATAATATAAATATTGAGTATAATTTAGATGATAATATCTCTATAAAAGCGTATAGAGGTGAATTTTTACAAGTGCTTTTTAATATTCTTAATAATGCAAAAGATGAATTTATAAAAAAAGAATTAATAAATGCAAAACTAATAATAAAAACTTATACAAAAAAAGACACCATAAAAATAGAAATAAGCGACAATGCTGGTGGCATAAAAAATGAACTACTTGAAAAGATATTTGAACCATATTTTACTACAAAAGATAAAGGATTAGGTATTGGGCTTTATATGTCAAAGATTATTGTTGAAAAGAGTGATGCTAGGTTAGAAGTTCAAAATATTAAAGCTGGGGCTTCATTTATTATTACATTTAAAAAGTAAATTTTAATTCTTAGAAAAATTTTATTTTCTCATAATTTCCACATTTTTTTTTCTTATACTTCTTAATAAAACATTTTAAGGAGAGAAAAATGAAAAAAAAAGCTATGGTTTTAGTAACAGTTTTATTTGCAGGAGTAAGTGCTTTTGCAATGTCGGATTCAGAACTTTTAAAAAAAGCTGGTGATGCTGGTCTTAAAGCAATCCCAACTAGTCAATTAGAAATATTAAAACTTGTGGATAATCCAAAAAATCCAATTACAGATGCAAAAGTTGAGCTCGGTAAAAAGCTTTATTTTGATCCAATACTTTCAAAAAGTGGAATTATTTCATGTAATACATGTCATAACTTAGGAATGGGTGGAGTTGATGGTGTAGGTGCAGCAGTAGGTCATAAATGGACTCCAAATCCAGCACACTTAAACTCACCAACAGTTTATAACTCAGTATTAAATAAAGTACAATTTTGGGACGGAAGAGATCCTCACTTAGAAGCTCAAGCACAAGGACCTATTCAAGCAGGTCCAGAAATGGCTGCGCCAAAAGGTTTAGTTGAAAAAAGAGTTCTTTCTATGCCTGCATATGTACAAGAGTTCAAAAAAGCTTATGGAGATAATATAAAAATTGATTTTGCACTAATTACTGACACAATTGCAGTATTTGAAAGAAAATTAATTACTCCTTCAAGATATGATGCATTTTTAAATGGGAACATGAATGCTTTAACTCCAAGTGAAAAAGAAGGTATGACTGTATTTATTGACAAAGGATGTGCTTCTTGTCACAATGATATTGGTCTTGGTGGAACTATGATGCCCTTTGATGCTAAAAAATATAATCTAAATGTAGGTGGATTTACTGGTACAAAAGATGGCATGGTTAAAACTCCAACACTAAGAAATATTGAAGAAACTGCTCCATATTTTCACAATGGAAATGTATGGTCTTTAAAACAAGCAGTAAAATTAATGGGTGATATTCAACTTGATATGAAAATCTCTGATAAAGATACTGATAAGATTGTAACTTTTTTAAATGCTTTAACAGGTGATAAACCAGATATTTCATATCCACAACTTCCCGTAATTACTGAAAAAACTCCAAAACCAGATATGAATTAAATGATTCTAGGGATTTGTTCCCTGGAGTCATTATTATCTAAAAGAATTAAAGCTTATTTTTTTAATATAATCAAAATTTAACAAAAAGCATTAAAACTATTTTTAAAATTTGAGAGGCATATATCCTGCCAACAAGAAGTAGGACACAAAGTTCTGACTATTATCTTTCTTTTAGAGAAGTTTTTACTAGTGGAAAGATTGTCCAAAAAAACTTGAAGTTTATGACTTAATAGTAAAAGTGCGATAAAGTTTAATCGGTATTTATATGAATAATAATTTTTATCATGTATAATAAAGCATTAAAATTAGGCTTATACATATGAAACATTTAAAAATAATATTTTTCTTATTTATTACAACTTTTATTTACGCAAATCCAGTTACTGTGGATAATCAAACAAAATTTATTAACTTATTACCTCATAGTGAAATTTTTTTAGATAGAAGTAGAAATATGACTATAGACGAGATAGATAATTCTAGTCAACTATTTAAAAAAAATGATAAAAAGCTTTTAGGGTTTGGGTATTCACCAGATTTTGACGTTTGGATTAAATTTACTTTAAAAAACAACACAGATAAAGTCATTTCTAAAATTTTGGAATATGATAATCCACTTACTACAAATATAGAGTTTTATAATCCAAATAAAAATTATAAAAAAGAAGAAGATGGACTCTCTTTAAAAAATTTACATGAAACAATTATCAATCCTATTTTTATAATAGAACTAAAACCCAAAGAAAGTTCAACATACTATGTAAAAGCATCATCTTTTATTACTACATTAATTGTAAAGCTTAATTTATGGAATAGTGATAGCTTCTATAATAAAGAGATAAAACACCAACTTATTCTTGCACTATTTTTTGGAGCGATGTTAATACTTGCCTTATATAATCTATTTATTTTCTTTTTTACTAGGGATATTAGTTATTTATATTATGTTGTATATATGATTGGACTTATTATCCATCATCTATTATACGTTGGTATAGCAAATGCCTATTTTCTAACTAGTGAAAATATGACAATTATTATTTCTATGGCATCTTTTTTTGTAGCTCTTCCTGTATATGGGCTAGGACTTTTTACTAAAAGTTTTTTACAAACAAGTCAATACCCTATTCATAATAAGATATTAAATCTATTTTTAATTTTGATACCTATTTCTATTGGAGTTTTTCTATTAACACAAGGGTATGATAAATATAGAAATAGTATTACAATGATATTCTTGATATTTTTGATGTATATAACAATTTATGCCACAATAAAAAGAAACAAACAAGCGTATTTTATACTTTTTGGTTGGTTTATATTTTTATCTTCTGGAATATTAATGTTTTTATCAAGTGCTGGAATATTTGATATTTATGGCTATTCAAAGTATTTAATAGAGATTTCTTTTCTACTAGAAGCAGTGATTTTCTCTGTAGCATTAGCAAATAGAATTAATAGTTTGCAAAAAGAGAAAAATGAAGTAAATCAGAAATTAATAATTCAACAACAAAATGAAACAAAAAGACTTGAAAAAAGTGTTGAAGAGAAAACAAAAGACTTAAAATATGCACTAGATGAAAAAGAGCTGCTTTTAAAAGAATTAAATCATAGAGTAAAAAATAATATGCAAACTATAGTCTCTTTAATAAGACTTCAAAATGATGAAATAGAAGATAAGAAGTTGCAAGATATACTAATAACTATCCAAAATAGAATTAATGCAATGGGTCATCTACATGAGCTTTTATATAATCAAAATGATATAACAGATATCAATGCCTATGAATATTTTGATTTACTTATAGAAGAGATAAAAGATAGCTATGAAAGTGATATTGAAATAAATTTTGATATTCAAACTAGATTAAAAATAGAACAAGCTATATATTGTGGACTTATCATTAATGAATTGGTTACAAACTCTTTAAAATACGCTTTCCCAGCAAAAGAAGGGAATATAACAATTAGTTTGAAAAAGATTGAACAAAATGTACAACTAATAATAAAAGATGATGGAATAGGATTTGATGAAAAAAATAAAAAACAATCTTTAGGTTTAACTTTAGTAAATACTTTATGTGAAAATCAATTGGGAGCAAATATAAAAATACAATCAAATGATGGTGTAACTATCACTATTATTTGGGAAGATAATGAATAATATAAAAATACTAATAGTAGAAGATGAAAGTATAGTTTCTCTTGATATAAAACGCACATTAAATAGTTTTGGATATAAGAATGTAGAATGTGTATCAAATTATGATTCTGCTATTAGTAGCGTACAAATTTATAAACCTTCAATAATATTAATGGATATCAATTTAAAAAATAGTAAAAATGGAATCGATACTGTAATTGATATTCAAAAAATAGAAAATATACCAATCATATATCTTACTGCATATTCAGATGAAGATACTATATTTAAAGCAATTCAAACTAATCCTATTGGGTATTTAATTAAGCCGTTTAAAAGGGAAGAGTTAAAATCTACAATCATGCTTTGTATATATAAAATTAACAACTCAGATATTAAAAAAAGTGTAAATATTAATAAAAGTTTGGGCTTTAACTTTTATTATGACTTAAAAAATGAAATACTTTTTTATAATCAATTGCCAATAAAATTAGGACTAAAAGAGAAAAAATTATTAACACTTTTAGTTGAAGCAAATTGTAATATTGTATCTTTTAGTGAAATTGAATATTTACTTTGGCCAGATGCACCTGTATCTAATAGTACATTAAGAACTTTAATTTATAGATTACGGTCTAAATTAGAGTATAAAATTATTGAAACAATTTCCTCAATTGGTTGTAAAGTAACTTCTACTTAATAGTTTGTGACGCTAAATGTGACGCATACTGATTAAAGTTTGTCCTAAAAAGGACAAGCTATGATTAACCTAAACAAAAATATCTCCCTAAATTTACTTCAAGAATTTGTTAAACAAAATATCCAAGAAAGAGTGGATTATTTACCTAAAGGTTTTTATAAAGAACAAAAATATGCATTAGAAACTTTTCAAAAAAGAATATTTTTAGAAAGTATCATTGATGAAAGCATAACATTTAATAAAAAATTATCTTGGAATGTAGAGAATAAAAATCTTAGTCTAATAAGTACAGCAGAGGAGTTAGTTCAAGTGTTTAAATTAAGAAGTGATGTATTTAGAGAGATAAATTATCAAAATGAGTTTCCAGATACAATAGAAGGTTTAAATTTTGATATATATGATAAGACATCAGCAATAATATATTATAAAAACAATAAAGAAGTGACGGCAACCATAAGATTAATTTTTGATTCTAGCAATAAGTTACCATCTGAAGAAAAATGTTCATTTGATAATATGAGAGAAAAGTATGCATGTATTGGTGAAATTTCAAGGAATATTGTAAAAACTAGAGGCAGTGGATTAAATCAGGAGTTTAAATATTTGATGTGTGGCATTTATAATATTTTTATTAATAATAATATTGATATTGCATTGTCGGGCATAAAAAAAGAGCATTATAAATTATTTGAGAAACTTGGAGGTGTTGAGATTTATGAAGAGTTAAGTACTTATGGAAGTTTTGATACACCATGTCTTATAATTTCTTATAACCCAAATTTAGCTTCAAAGTTTTTTAAAAAAGTTTTTCTAGGATTGTAACAAATTTAATGATTTTGTGACAAAATATGTGACAATAAAATGTTATCATTTTAATGTAATTAAAAATAACTAAAGAGAATAAAAAATGAATAAAACTAAAATATTAATCGTAGAAGATGAGAGTATTGTTGCACTTGATATGAAAAAGACTTTACAAAAATTTAATTATAATGTTAGTAATTGTGTAACAAATTATGATGATGCTATAAGTAGTGTTAAATTTGATAGACCAGATATAATTTTAATGGATATTAATCTTGGGAAAAGCAAAGATGGTATTGAAGTTGTTGAGGAAATTCAAACTTTTGAGAATATTCCTATCATATATATAACAGCTTTTTCAGATGAAAATACAATTAATAGGGCTATTAAAACAAATCCTGTAAGTTATTTATTAAAACCTTTTAAAAGAGAAGAGTTAAAATCTAACATAATGTTAGGTCTGTATAAAAATAAAGCAATAGATAAAAGTAATATAAACAACGAGTATCAAAGCTTAGGTAATAATTATTACTTTGATAATAAAAATGAAAAGTTATTTTATAATGATTTAGCTGTAAAACTTGGAAGTAAAGAGGTCTCTCTTATAAAAATTCTAATTGAATATAAAGGGGAGTTTGTATCTTTTGAAGAATTAGAATCAAGGATTTGGAAAAACAATGCAATTTCTGATAGTACATTGAGAACATTAATCTATAGATTAAGAAGTAAATTAGAGTATAAAGTAATAGAATCAATACCAACTCTGGGATGCAGAATAATTGTGAATAATTAAAAGTAATTTTTATAGCTTTTAGTTATACTTTAATTCAAGATTATAAAATTAGGATAGAAAATGGTTTATATTGAAAAAAGTAAAAAAAGTGTGCAAGAAGTAGTAGATAAAATACAAGAGATTATTTCAGATTTTAAGTTTGGTGTTTTACATATTCATAATGTAAAAGAGACATTAAACTCAAAAGGGATTGACTTTAAAAATGAGTGTCAGATATTAGATATTTGTAATCCAAAGGTTGCAGAAGTGTTTTTAAGTGAGGATATGAGTCTAAGTTCAATAATGCCTTGTAAAATTTCTGTTTATAAAGAAGGCAAAGAGACTACAGTTGCTACAAATTCATTGGTACAACTTGTAGATGATATAAATCCTGATATGATAGATATAGCACAAAGTGCACAAGAAACTATTTTAAAAATTATAAAAGAGTCTATTTAGCCTCTTTTATGAGATTATCTCTTTTACAATTTCAAATAAATTTTCAACAGATTTTATACTAACTCTTTCATTATAAGAGTGGGGATTATAAATATTTGGTCCAATAGAGGCTACTTTGAGGTGAGGGAATTTCTCTTTAAAAATTGCGCACTCTAGTCCTGCATGTATAGCTCTAAGTTCTGCATTTGGGTTATGTTTTTTATATATTTCAAAAACTCTTTGAGTAAACTCATTTTTATCTGGTTTCCAAGCTGGATATTTACCTTTTGTTTGGACTTCAAAGTTCTGTTTTTTTAGCTGATTGCAAGTGGATTCTTTGATACTGTTTAGTTTGTCATTATCCATAGATCTTGCACTTAGTTTTATCTCTATTTCATTGATATTTGTTTTTACAATTGCTAAGTTAATTGAGGTTTCTACTACATCTAATTCATTATTGAACTCTATTACCCCATTTTCAAAATCATATAAAAAATCTATAATTTCATCACTATATAAATTAAAATGCTGAGGAATCTCTGCTACTTCTTTGATACTCATATTTTCATGTGTACTAATAGGAGCTTTTTTTGAAGCTATGATTGCTTTTGCATTTGCTGGAATTGAGTTTATTCTCTCTCCACCATTTAAATCCAATAGTTTCCCATCACACTCTTTAATTGATTTAGCAATTAGTTTAAGGGCATTTGGTATATTTTCATGGATATTTACACCACTGTGCCCACCTCTTAGTTTTGCAATTGTTATTTCATATAGTTTTAGGTTTTGTGTATTTGCAACTAGTTTATGACTTGTATGTTTTGCAAGTATATCAACACCACCCGCACAACCTATACATATTTCTCCTTCTTCTTCGGAGTCTAAATTTAACATAAAATGAGACTTTATTTCTAAGTTTATATCATTGGCTCCTATTAATCCTATCTCTTCATCTGCTGTAAAAAGGTATTCTAAGTCTTTGTTTTGAGCCATTAGTGCTAACATATAAGAACAACCAATTCCATTGTCCGCACCAAGTGTTGAGTTTTCTGCCATAAAATAACCATCTTTTTCAACTATTTTAGGAATAGTGTTATCAATTAGACAGACAATATCATAGTGTGATTGTAAACATATTTTTGAGTTTGAATTTTTCTTTTTACATAATATATTATTTACATCATCAACTAAACATTCATAATCATATTTTGATGCATAATTTTTTACATAATCTATAAACTCATTGTGAGTACCACTACATCTTGGTATTGATGTTATCTCTTTAAATATTTCTAAAACTAAACTCAAGTTAAACCTTTAAATTTTTATGTGATTATATCAAAAAGAGTTTGTATTTAAAACAACTATTAAAATATAAAATTGTGACTTTTTTATATTTAAGATATAATAAATAATTAAAAATGAATTTTTAGGTGGAAATTATGAAACTCTCACTAAAAAGCTTACTTATACTCTCTTTTTCTCTAGTTATTGTTATTTCTATGAGTATTATACTATTTACAACTTATTACACAACAAAAAATTCACTATCTGAACAATCATATAAAATAATGGAAAATATATCTGAGTTTGCAGTTGATAAATCAAAAACCTATATGAATGTTGCAACTGATGCATCAAATTTTACAAGAAATTTACAAAGAAGAGATGTCATAAGTACTGAAAATCAAAATGAACTTATTAACTATTTTTATGAGCAAATGAATATAAATCAGTATTTTTCAGGGCTTTATTATGCATCGGTTGATGGTTCTTTTACCATGCTTCTAAAGAATAGTATTGGCTTTTTACAAAAAAGTATTATATATGATAATGAAGGTAAAAAAACAGTAAAAGTTTTTCAAAATGATAAATTCATGAATAAAATAAATGAAAGAATTTTAAAAAATGATATCTATAACCCAAAGATTAGACCTTGGTATTTAAATGCAATTAAAAATAATAAATTTACTTGGACTGAACCATATATTTTTTATACATCAAAAAAGCCTGGAATAACAGTATCAACACCAATATATGACAAGAATAATAAATTAAGAGGTGTAATTGGAATAGATATAGAAATAGATAGACTTGCCTCATTTATAAATAACTTAAAATTAGGCGATAATGGAAAAGTTTTCCTAATAAACAAATCTTTAAAAGTAATCTCTTTACCTAGTCATAAAAATGTTTTAAAAAGTATAGATACATTAAATGATGATAACATAATAAAAAGTGCATATAATGAGCTTATTAAAGTAAATAATAAACAAACAATAAAAGAAAAGATTCTTCTAACTTTTTCAAAAGATGAAAAAAATTATCAAGCTATGTTTTTACCTTTTAAAATAGGTGATTTAGAGTGGACAGTTGGTATGTATGTTTTAGAAGATGATTTTTTAGGTTTATTAAAAAAGAATAATAGATTAAATATCTTTTTAATTATATTTGTGGGTTTAATATCTTTAGTTATTAGTATTAAAATGTCAAGATATATCTCTAGTCCTATATCAAAACTAAGAGATATGACTGAGAAAATAGAGTTATTAAATTTAGACCACTCTAGTGTCAATCCAAACCCTATCAAAGAGATAAATGAACTTATTACTTCTTTTAATAAAATGAAAATAAATCTGAAAGAATCTTATTTGGATACACTATTTAGACTAGCAGTTGCAGCAGAATATAAAGATAATGATACCGCTGAACATATTAATAGAATAGGTTTGTATTCAGAAGCTATTGCAAAAAAACTTCCTTTATGTGAAGAAGATATTTATATATTAAAATATGCTAGTGCAATGCATGATATTGGAAAACTTGGTATTCCAGATAAAATATTATTAAAACCTGGAAAACTAGATAAAGAAGAGAGAATAATAATAGAAACTCATCCAGCAATTGGTGCGGCGATATTAGATAATCCAACCTCTGAAATTATGTTAGCTGGAAGAGATATATCTTTATATCATCATGAAAAGTGGGATGGCACAGGTTATCCAAAAGGTTTAATAGGTGAGCAGATACCACTATTTGCTAGAATTGTCTCTATTGTAGATGTTTTTGATGCCTTGATGTCTAAGAGATGTTATAAAGATGCTTTTGATGAAAAGAAATCTAAAGAAATTATTATAGAGGGAAAAGGAACATTTTTTGAGCCTAAAATTGTTGATGCTTTTGAAGAGTGTTTTGAAGAGCTAGTTAGTATCTCAAAATTAAATTAAAAAAGCCTAAGTATTTAACTTAGGCTTTTAGATCTCTATTTTTAAATGCGGCTACAATTGTAAAGAATACAAGGGTTGTTACAACATAAACCCAAGTTGGTACAGGTACAGGGTCTCCTGTTGCATATGAGTGCATTCCTGATAAGTAGAAGTTTACACCAAAATATGTCATAAGTATTGTACTAAATGTCAAAACAGAAGCAGTTGTTAGTACAAATGGATTATTTAGTGATTTAACAAATCTTAAGTGAAGAACTATTGCATAAGCTACAATTGAAACATATGCCCAAGTCTCTTTTGGATCCCATCCCCAATATCTTCCCCATGATTCATTTGCCCAAACACCACCAAGGAAGTTTCCTATTGTAATAGCACTTAGTCCAATGATTAAAGACATCTCATTTATATATGTTATTTGTTTAATAGTGTCATCTAAGTGAGGTCTATTTTTTCTAAAGATAAATAAAATAAGTGTCATAAATCCAATAATAGCACTTAGTCCAAAGAAACCATAAGAAGCTGTTAAAATTGAAACATGAATTGTAAGCCAATATGATTTAAGAACAGGAACTAGGTTTGTTATTTGTGGATCAATACTTGTTAGATGTGCTGTAAACATAAATATTGCAGCAACAATTACAGCAGCACTAAGGGCAAATAGTGATTTTCTAAAGAAAAATACACCTGCGAAAACACCAGACCATGAAATATAAAGTAGAGATTCATAAGTATTTGACCAAGGAGCATGTCCTGCAACTACCCATCTGAATCCCATACCAAAGGTATGTGCTGCAAAAAGTATTGATAAAACAGTAAAGGCTACTAAAGTAGTTTTCTTAGGTTTGATTTTTGGATTAAATACTACAACAAATGCAGTAATCAACATAATAAAACCAACAAGTAAGTAAGCTAAAGTAAGTTTTGGGAAAATATCAAGTTTATTAAACATAATTTCATTTGAAATCTCTTGTTCACTTGGTATTATTTTCTCCCCAACTTTTCTTTGATAAGCATAAATAAAGTCTAAGTATTTACTAGCATTTTCCCAATCTTCAAGAATAATTGTATTTACAAATCCTCTAATCATTGTCTCTAAAGCTTTTTGTGCTTGACCTTGGAAGTTTTGCATTGCATCAACTGGATTAAACCATTTTGTTGAGTCAAAATCATGTGGAGTAGGGAAGATATTAAATAAGTTGGCATTAAACGTCATAAATGCAACATTTAATCTTTCATCTACTCTTATAATATCTTTTTCGTATGTTCCTCTTTGTGCAGGTTTTGTAGCTGCTGCTTTATTTATCTCATCAGCTAAAATATATTTTCCATCTTTAAAAACCTCTGCAAAAGCAATATACTTTCTATCTTTATCAATCCCTAAATAGTTTTTTAATCTTGGAGTTGTGATTTTTATCATTTTCACACTTCTCCAAATCTCTGGACGAGAAATCATACCAAGTATAATTTGATCAGCATTTAGACCAAACATAGATTTTTTACCTGTTAGTTTTAAAAGAATTTCTTGATTTAAAGAGTCAACTGGTTTCATTCTTCCCATAGGACTTTGAACAGTAAGCGTACCAAATTTAGTAGCTAAGTCTAAAGAGTCCTTTTTAAGCATTTCAATATACTCTTCAACTGTATCATACTCTTTTACAGTAGGTTGTTGTACCTGTTGTGTAGCTTGGGTTTGTTGCGTTTGAGTTTGTTGTTCTGCTGCTTGTAGATTTGAAGCAGTAAATGCTAATCCAAGGGCAAGTACCAGTGAAAGAATATTTTTATTTTTCATTTTATTTGCAAGTATCCAAAATCTTGATTGTTTACTAAATAGGTTTAATACAAGACCTAAGGTAAGGAAAAAGTATCCTAAATATGTTGGCCATTTACCTGGGTCATTATTTACAGACAAAACTGTTCCTTTTTCATCTTGGTCATAAGAACTTTGAAAAAACAAGAAGTTTCCTTGATGAAGTGTTCTATTCATAAATATTCTATAATCATAAGATTCTCCATTTTCTTGTAGTACAGTTACTTCAGAAGCATATGAAGATGGAGACATACTTCCTGGGTACCTATCAAGTTGGAAGTCGTTTAATTTTATTGAAAAAGGTAGTTTTAGTAGTTTTGACCCATATTCAACACTTAAAATTGTATCGCCAAAGTCTTCTATTTTTGCAACTCCTTTAATACCTCTTTTCCCTGGAAGTTTTATAGCTTTTGTTTGTCCATTTAATGTAGCATCAATAGTAAGAATACTCATATCATTTTTACCTTTTTTTGCATACATATGTTTGTTGAACTTTACATTTAGAGTTTTGCCATTGAAATTAATATCATGGCTGAAGTAGTTGCCACCTAAAGCAGATAGTTCTATTGGATATTCAGCATAATATGAGCTTCCATCTTTTTCTTTGATGTTAACTTGTAAAAAAGGCTCTAAAGAGTACATTAGGTTTTGAGTTTGCCCCTCTCTTATTTGCATAATTCCTTCATAACCTGCATATCTTGTAACCGCAGCTCCTATTAAAATCAATACAAATGAAGAGTGAAACAAAAATTTTGCTTTTTGTTTCCACATCTTTCTTCTATAAATTATACCCATTAAATTTACAGTTGTAAGAACCAAGATAGATTCATACCACCAGTGGTTATATACAAGTACTCTTGCTGTGGATGTTCCGTAGTCATTTTCCATAAATGTAGCTACTCCTGCTCCAATTGCGAGTATTGCCAATAAAATCAGAGTAGTTTTAAATGAGAATAATATATCCAATATTTTAGTCAAAATATAAGTCCTTTTGTATCTTTTTTTTTGTTTTATTATAATCAGGCTTTATTAATAAAATATTAACTATGTTAACTATATTAAAGTTTTGCAATTATATCAAAAGATATTTAAGAAATAATGATTATAATTGCACTATGAATGAACAATTAAAAGAACTACAAAAAAAGAGAGTAGAATGTCTCTCCTGGAAAAACATTAAACCTTGGCATGAACAACTATTAAAAGCACAAAAAATAGTAAAAGAATCATGTGAAATTAAACTTGAGGATTGGCTTACTGTTGGTAAAGAAGAGGATTTAACCCAAGATGAAAGAGAAACTGTTTTACAAACTGCTAAAACTCTAATTCCTTGGAGAAAAGGTCCTTTTAATCTTTTTGGTTTAGAAATAGATAGTGAATGGCAAAGTAATATAAAGTATAATCTAATACGACCTTATTTTAATCTAAAAGATAAAGTAGTAGCTGATATTGGCTGTAACAATGGCTATTACATGTTTAGAATGCTTGAGGATAAACCTAAAAAACTTATTGGTTTTGATCCAAGTCCTCTAACTATGCTTCAGTTTGAGTTTATAAATCACTTTGTTAAAAGCGATATAGTTTATGAAAAACTTGGAGTTGAGCACTTGGAGATATATAATCATAGTTTTGATTTTATTTTTATGTTAGGTGTTTTATATCATAGACCAGATCCAGTTGGAACATTAAAACTGTTAAGAAACTCTTTAAGCAAAGATGGTGAAGTCTTAATTGATACTTTTATGATAGATGGTGAAGAAGAAGTTGCTCTTACTCCAAATGTAAGGTATTCTAAGATTCCCAATATCTATTTTATACCAACAATACCAGCACTTAAAAACTGGCTAATTAGAGCAGGGTTTTGTTATATTGAAGTTCTTGCTGTTACTACCACTTCAAGTGAAGAACAAAGAAAAACTCAATGGTCTTTTGACCAAAGTTTAGAAGACTTTTTGGACCCAAATGATAAAACTAAAACTGTAGAAGGGTATCCTGCACCCAAAAGAGTCTATATTAAAGCAAAAAAGAAGAACTAAAATAAATCTATATTATCTTCTTCTTTTATGTCTTTAAAAGCTAAAAATGAACTTCTTCCTTTGTTTTTAGCTTCATAAAGGGCTGTATCTGAGTTTTTGATAATTTGATCCATAGTATTTGTTGATGCTTCAAATTTATCATAACCTATACAAATAGTTTTTTTAAGAGTTGCTTCCTCATTTATTTGTATTTCTACTTGGGCAAAGTCTTGAATTAGTTTTTCACAAATAGCTTTTACTTCATCTTCTTGTGCTGTACTTAAAATAGAGACTAAGAACTCATCTCCTGAAAGTCTTGCTACTAAATCAAACTCAGAGATATTTGAGTGAATAACCCTTGCAAGTTCAATTAAAACCTTATCTCCAATATCATAATCAAATTCATCAATTACAGCTTTAAACCTGTCAATTCCAACCATTAAAAAGAAAACTTCATTTTTATCTTTATGTGATAAATTTATTAGTTTATTTACATGTTCTGTTAAGTATTGTCTATTATAAACGTTTGTAACCGAATCAATAGAATTAGCTTGAATATAGTTTTTCTTTAAAATACCACTTTGAATGATAGGAGATATCTGAAAAAATGCTGATTCAATAGCGTTGTACTCAGCTTCTAAGACAGTATAGTGTGTTTTTGAAGTTGCAGAAAAAGATACAATTGCATTTTGAGAGGTATGTGTATTTATAAT
Source organism: Arcobacter sp. (assembly GCA_002869535.1). Classification (GTDB taxonomy): domain Bacteria; phylum Campylobacterota; class Campylobacteria; order Campylobacterales; family Arcobacteraceae; genus Arcobacter. The sequence continues at coordinate 476,433 of PKUK01000001.1, read as the reverse complement.
AAAGAAAAAAGACTTATCATCATCTAAATAAAACTCTTGTCCTTTTACATATATATTTTCTTTTTTATTATTTTTCATATCAAATAAAGAGAAGGTTACATTATCTACGTTATAGTTTCTATTAAGCCACTCATAAATATCTTCAGCCACTTGTTTTATATTTGATGAGTATTGAAGTTGTTCATATAATTCATAAATCTTTTCTAATGACTTAAAATCTTTTTCATTGTGACTTGATGATTTTATCAAGCTTAATATTGAGTTTTTTAACATACTCTCTCTTCTTTATGTAAATTTACTTAATTATAATTCTTTTTATTTAAAACTAGCATAAAACCTATATGTTAAATAGTTTTTATAGGTAATTCAACCAACTATTTAGTGCTGCTACTTCACTTTTTAGTGTTGTACTCTCTCCATGCCCAGGAAAGATATCAATATCTTTTTCCCACGATAAAACTTTTTTTATGCTTTTTTTCATATTTTGGGGACTTGAAAAAGGAAAATCAACTCTACCAATTGTACCTTTAAATATAAAATCACCTGTAAAAAGATTGCCATCTATCTCAATAGCAGAACATCCGGGTGTATGACCTGGAAAAAAATGATACTTTACAGTTATACCTTCTATTTTAAACTCTTGGTCTCCTTCAACTAATACATCTGCAACACTTGGAGTCATTCCAAAGCCATATGGGTATTTTTCTAGCATAAAAGCATCATCTTTAGGACAATATATTTTTAGACCAAATTCACGGCTTACTTCATTGTTTGACCATACATGGTCAAAATGTCCATGTGTGTTTAAAATCACAACAGGGTTTTTTGCGTTTTCTTTTATCCATGGCATTGCACCAACACCTGGGTCTATTATAAAATCTTTATCATTAACACTTACAATATAACAATTTGTTTGATATTCGCCCATTGGCTTTATTTTTATATCCATTTCAAACCTTATTAGATAGAATCTATTTTTATTAGATTATATCAATTTAGAGGTAATAAGTGAATTATTTTGAAAACTTAGAAGATATTTTATTAACAAGTAGTCCAAAAGAAAAATTTGAAAAATTTGAGAGCTTTTATGAAAATTTCTTAGCTAATAAAGTAAATTATGACTTAAGTTTTGAGCCAAAACCACAAAATGAACCATCATACAAAAGTTTCATGAAAATAGTTTTGCCTAGAAATGTAAAAATTAGAAAGTATTTTGATACAAATGAGGGTAAAGGAAGCTTACTTCACACAATTGCACATATAGAGTATAGTGCTATTGATTTAGCCCTTGATGCTGCACTTAGATTTAAAAATATGCCAAGTGATTATTATAAAGATTGGTTAGAAGTTGCCAGTGATGAAATAAGACACTTTTTAATGATTGAAAAGATTATGGAAAAGATAGGCTATAAGTATGGTGATTTTGAAGTGCATACAAACCTTTTTGAAGCTATGAAAAAAACAACCCACTTAGTGGATAGAATGGCAATAGTTCCAAGATATCTCGAAGCTAATGGACTTGACCAAAATCCAAAGATAATGAAAAAACTTGAATCAAATCCAGATCCAATAAATAGTGAAATACTAAAAGCTCTTAATATTATTTTAGAAGAAGAAGTTGACCATGTTTACAAAGGTGATAGATGGTTTAGATATGCATGTGAAAAAGAGAATCTAAATGTGGAGAATAAATACTTAGAACTTCTTGAAAAGTACTATCCTGGTAGTACACAAGGCAAAAAAACAGATATGAATTTTGAAGCAAGAAAAAAAGCTGGATTTTCTTGTGAAGAATTAAAAAGACTATCAAATAAACAGGAATGTTTTTAGATATAAATTTAATAACATTTATACTACTTATGCTACTATTTATTTTAATAAAACTTCAAAATAAAAGTGAATAAGATGAAAAAAATTAAAACCTCAACACATTGGCTTATTTTAGCAGTATGTATAATAATATCTTTTTCTATATTTATTTTTACCTTTAAATATAGCACAGATTTAATCAAAAATTCAAGTAAAGATAAAATTGAAACTGAATACAAATATTTAGTAAATAGTATAAGATTATTTCAAAATGATAGAAAAGCATATCTATCTATTTTAGCAAACCATATAATGCTTGTTGAGTACTTAAGAGAGTTAAATACAAATAATGAAAAAGAAGTTATAGGTCTTTTTAAAGATCAAATGAAAAAGCTTGATTTAATTATGCAAATAAGAATACTCTCTTTAGATGGGGATGAGTTAATTAAATTAGATAATAAAGATGGTGATATTAAGGTTATGTCTAAAAATGAATTACAAAATAAATCTCAAAGAGATTATTTTAAGCATTTTATTAAATTAGAAAAAAATGAAATGGGTATTTCTCCTTTAGACTTAAATATAGAAAATGGTAAAGTAGATATACCTTTTCGTGCAACGCTAAGAATTGCAATGCCTGTTTTCAAAGGAGAAGATAAAGATGGTATCGTAATAATAAATTATCAAATGAATGATTGGTTAAGAGAACATATCACTTCAACATTTTTAAATGTAAACTTAGTAGACAAAGATGGATATTTTATTATAAATTCAGATAATAAAAATAATTGGTCAAAATATCAAGATAATAAATTTACTATCAAAGATAAATTTAATGTAAGTATCTCAGAGTTAGACTCCTCAATATATACAAATACGTATGATGATGATTTTATAGTTAAAGACTTAAGGCTTTGGAACAATGAACTTTTTTATATAGTTTATAGTTTTAAAGATTTAAATGATACAAACCTATTTATAAATCAATCAAAAATAATAGGCATATCAATTATTTTTGCTATTTTAATTTTAATCTTACCTTTTTTTAAAATAGTTTATGAGTATTTAAATAGATTAAAAGAGAGTGAGTTTAAGACAAAAAAGATTTTAGACAACTCTTTAGACTCTATTGTAATGATAAATGAAAGAGGAATAATACAAACAGTAAATAATACTACTTTATTAACTTTTGGTTATACAGAAAATGAATTGATAGGAAAAAATGTAAATATTTTAATACCTGAACCACATCATTCAAGACATGATGAATATTTAGCTAGCCATGATAGAACTATGATGACAAAAGTTCTAACAACACAAAGAGAACTATTTGGTATAACTAAAAATAAAAAATTGATTCCAATTAGTTTATCTATAACAAAAGTAAATATTGATGCTAAAACTTTTTTTATTGGTTCAATTAGAGATATAGAAAAAGAGAGAGAAAATAAAAAGTTATTTGAAAATGTTTTTAATGAATCGCCCTTAGGTATCGCTTTAGTTTTACTAGATGGAACTTTTTGGAGGCTAAACAGTAAATTTGCTTCAATTATAGGTTATACAAATAAAGAAGCAGTAAAACTTACCTTTAAAGATATAACCCATGAAGATGATTTAGAAAAGGATATTTCTCATGTAAAACAGCTTTTAAGAAAAGAAATTGATAAGTATTCTATGGAAAAGAGATATATTCATAAAAATGGAACTGTTGTATGGGTAAACTTATCAGTGACACCTGTTTTTTTAGATGAGAAAAAAGAAAAAATAGAATACTTTATATCTATAATTGAAAATATCACTGAGAAAAAAGCAGTTACTGAAAAACTATTAGAAGCCGAAAAGATATCTCTATTGGGACACTGGGATTGGAATATAAAAGATAATAGTTTTTCTTGGTCAGATATGATTTTAAAGATTTTTGAAATTGAAGATTCTGATTTTGTTCCTAGTTATGATTCTTTTATGAATTTTGTTCATCCAGAAGATAAGAAGAGTGTTAAAAATGGTATTCAATATGCAATTGACAATAAAATACCTTTAAATATGGAATATAAAATAATTGTTGGAAATAAAGTAAAAACTGTTCATCTAAAAGGTAGTACAACATATTTAAATGACGAAGCAATCAATATATTTGGTACATGTCAAGATATCACAATCATAAAAGAACTACAAGAAAAAGAAAAAAATCAAGAACATCTTTTAATGCAACAATCAAAACTAGTCTCAATGGGAGAGATGGTTGCTGCAATTGCACATCAATGGAGACAGCCTTTAAACTCTATTGGATTAGCAATTCAAGACCTAATACCTGCATATAAACACAATGAAATAGATGAGGAGTATCTTACTGAGTCCCGTGATGAGATTATGGAACAATTAAGGTATATGTCAAAAACTATAGATGAGTTTAGAAACTTTTTTACAAAATCAAATAAAATTGTTGAGTTTAATATAATAGACTCACTTAATGAAATAATATCGTTTTCATGGGCTCAATTAAAAGAAAATGCTATTTATATGGATATATATATTTATAAAGATAATAAAAAAGTTAATATTAAAGAATTGGAAGATTCAGATTTTAATGATTATAATCTCAATAGTAGAGTTTCAGAGCTTAAGCAATTGATAATTAATTGTATAAATAATGCAAAGGATGCAATTATTGCTTTGGAAGATTCGGATAATATAAATCATAAAATAGATATTTCAGTACTTAAAAAAGATGATAGTACCTTTGATATTATAATTACTGATTATGCAGGAGGAATAGACCCTGAATCTAAGGATAGAATTTTTGAACCATATTTTACAACAAAAGAGATGGGTACAGGATTAGGTCTTTATATTTCAAAGATGGTGATGGAAAAATCACTAAAAGGAACTATATCTTATAATGATTCAGAACTTATTATTGAAGGTAAAAAATACAAAGGAAGTTCATTTATTATCAACTTGTCAAGTATCAGTTAACTTATTTATTAAAGAGCTTAGCCTAATAGTAAATTCAGCTCCTTTATACTCTTTTTCATCATAAGTAAAAGTAGTATTTTGGGCACTGATTTTACCCTCTAAACTATTTTCTACTATCTGTTTAGACATATAAAGTCCAATACCAGTACCTTCTGTCTCATCTTTTCCAGTTATATAAGCTTCAAATATTGAATCTATATTCTCTTGTTGTATTCCACCAGCATTATCTTTTATTTTAATTACTGTTTCATTATTCTCTTCTGTTATATCAATAAAAATATATCTTTCTGTATCAATTTTTATTAACTCATCATTTGCATTTTTTATAATATTTAAAATAACTTGTAGAAGTTCATTTTGATAATTACATAAATGCGTATTTTTAATATTTTTTATAAGTTGTATGTCATAAGCTTTACATTGTGCAATGATTAGGTTTTCTACTTTTTTTATCGTATCCTCTAAATAGAAACAACTTTCAAGTTTATTTGGTTTTAAATAGTTTTGAAAATAATTCATTGTCGTATTCATGTATTCTACAGAGTTCATAATATTATCTAAGTATTCATCCAAGTCTTCTTCATAATCAATAGTTTTCATCTCTTTGCCCACTTGAATTGTACTTGCACTAAGTGAAATTGTATTTAAAGGTTGTCTCCATTGATGAGCAATATTTCCTAGCATCTCGCCCATTGAAGCCATTTTTGATTGTATTCTTAATACTTTTTCTTTTTTACTTAGTTCTTTTTTCTCTTCTATTTCTTTATTGAACTGTCTTATTTCATTTAATAAATTATCAACATCAATTGGCTTGACTATAAAGTTTTTAACTTTTAATTTAATAGCTTCTATAAAATACTTTGGTTCACTAAATGCAGATGCCATGATAATAGGAACATCTAAGTTTTTATCTTTGATTTTTTTATACATTTCTAAGCCACTCATACCTGGCATGTGAATATCAGATACAATAATATCAGGTTTGATTTCAAGTATTTTTGCTAATGCTTCATCTGGGTTACTGAAGGAGTAAACCTCGGCAATTTCTCTTTTTAATATTCTAGTAATTCTTTTTAATAATACTTCATCATCTTCAACCACAACTAACTTTAACTCAAGCATTTAATGTATCCTATTTTTAATATAATATTTAAACTATATGTAATTATATCTTAAGTTTAAATTATAAAGAAAGATTATTAGTATGGAATAATTACTTTTTTATTATAAAATAATAATATCCTGAATTAAGCTTAGTACAGTTTAATTTTTTATGAGATATTATATACAGAATAAAAGGAATTTAAGTGGATAATAGTTTTTTAAATAAGATAACAATATTAGTTGTAGAAGATTCAAATACAGATAGAAAGATATTAGTTGATGTATTAAAAAAGTATTTCCCTACAGTTTTAGAAGCTTCTGATGGTGAAGAGGCATATGAAATTTATAAAAATGATAAAAACATTGATATCATAATCTCAGATTTAAATATGCCAAAAGTTTCAGGAATAAATTTTTTAAAACTTGTTAGAAGTTCCGATATGAATATACCTTTTATAGTTACTACTGGAAAAATAGAAGCAGAAACTATGATTGAAGCCATAAACCTCAATGTTAATTTATATATTACAAAGCCAGTTGATATTAGAACATTATTACAAAAAATAGATTATCTTTGTGAAAATAAATATCTTGAAACACGACTTGAGAATAAAAGAAGAGAGATAGAGTACTTAATTGAAGCTGTTGATGTTGCGGCTCTAATTTTTAGAATGGATGAAAAAGGTGATATTTCATATATGAATACAGCTATGCTTGATATTTCTGGATATGACAAAGAAGATGTAACTAATTTAAACTTTAATGATGTTATTCATCCTGAAATACCCAAAAAATACATTGATAATACATGGGAAGATTTAAATAATGGAAAATTATGGAAAGGAAATACTAAGTTTATAACAAAAGAAGGGGAAACCTTCTATTTAAATAATACTATTTTTAAAACAAATAATAATGATTATATAACAATAGCCTTTTTAACTACAAAAGAGAATTTAGAAAAAAGAGATTTTCAAAGAAAAGTAATAATGAAGTTCCAAGAATCAAACAAAAAAGAGTTTGAATTAAAAAAGAAAAACAGTATATTACAAGAAAAAATAGGTACATTAAGAGATTTATATGAAGAGTCTGAAATGACAATAAAATCTTTAAAAGAAAAGAATGCTTCAAATGTAAGACAACTAAAACATTATGAACTTCAAGGAGATAATCTATCTCAAAAATATGAAAAGTTTATGAACACTAAAAAAGAGGAGATAGACTCTTATATCAAAAGTTTAAATACAGAAAAACAAAAAAATGATAAGCTGGCATTTAAATACGATGAACTCTTAGAGTTAGTAGAACATTTTAAAGAAAGAAATAAAAACTTAGAAGAAGATGTTAGAAATAAAAACCGTAGAATAAATGATTTAAATGAAATGCTTGTAAATAAAAGTGATCCTAAATCAAAAAAAGGTTTTTTCTGATTTAGATTAATTTTGTTTTGAGTTTCCTAATTGGTTCGGCTAAGGGTTTTGAATAGTAATAACCCTGCACATAATCTACACCTAGTTCTCTTACTTTATTTAGCTCTTCTACAGTCTCTACTCCTTAAGCTAAAAGTTTTATATTGTTATCATCTGATATTTGTTTTAAAGCTTTGTATATTGATTGTTTCATTGTATCTTTTTGAATATTATCTATAATATTTCTATCTATCTTAATAATGTCTGGCTTTATATCAATAATCATGTTTAAAGATGAATAACCTTCTCCCACATCATCTAGGGCAATTAGAAACCCTTTTTCTCTATAAAAATTGAGAATAGTTTTTAGATGCTCTTTATCTTTTACCTTTTCAGTTTCAACAACTTCAAAAACTATGTTTTTTGGATCATATTCTAACTGTTTTGCCCATTTAACTGTTGATTGAAGGCAGAATTCAGGGTCATATATTGAAGTTGGTAAAAAGTTAATAAATATCTTTTTATTTATTCTTTTTGTTGCAGCTGTTTTTAAAGCTGTTTCTCTACATATTTGATCAAGTTTAAAGTTTGTATTATTTCTTCCTGATTTTTTAAAAATTTCATCTGGATACATAAGTGTACCATCTGGATAAACACCTCTTATTAGTGCTTCATGTCCAAAGATAGAGTTGTTTTCCATATCAATAATTGGTTGAAAGTGAGAGGTAAAGCTTTTACTATATAAAATCTCAAAAAATGAAATATCATTGATGAAATTTAAATACAAAAATAGTGATTTAGCTTTAAGAATATTATTTATTGTAAGTGGATGTTTATGGTTTTCTATAAATACGCGTATTTCTTTTTGTTCAAACTCTGAAAAACTTTCAGATAAGAAATTGATATTTTCATGAAAAAACCTATTTGGATTTAACAAAACTACAGAACAAATATTTTCATAAATTTTTGATTTTAGATGCAAGTTCTTAAGTAGTTTTGAAACTTTTTGTATCATTTCTGGAATATTTGTAATAAAATGAATTGTAGATTCACTTCCGCAAATATTAAACTCTTCTTTACATGAACATTCAATCATATCTATTCCTTTATGGTGCTAATCTATTTATTTCCCAATTGTTTTTTTCATTTAGATTATACTCAAATCTATCATGAAGTCTATCTTTGCCACCTTGCCAAAACTCAATAACTTTTGGTTTTATAATATATCCACCCCAAAAAGATGGAAAAGGTATTTCACCTTTTACAAATTTATTTTTTATTTCATCAAATTTTGCTTCAAGTAGACTTCTAGAAGTAATAACTTCACTTTGGTGTGAAACCCATGCTCCTATTTGACTACCTTTTGGACGTGAAAGAAAGTACTTTAAAGAGTCTGTTGTACTTATCTTTTCAATTATTCCTTCTATTTTAACTTGTCTTTCTAGCTGTAGCCAAGCAAATTGTATTGCAGCATTTGGATTTTCTTCTATTTGCCAAGCTTTTTTACTCTTATAGTTTGAAAAAAATACAAATCCTTTTTCATCATAAGATTTTAGTAAAACAGTTCTAATTGATGGTTTCATATCTTTGCCAACAGTTGCTAAACTCATGGCATTGGGCTCTAAAACTTGAGCATATAAAGCTTGTTCAAACCATAATTCAAACTGTTTAATTGGAGAGTCTAACAAGTCTTCTCTTCTTAAACCCTTTGTTGTGTACTCTTGTCTTAACCTAGATAAGTCTTTCATAATATTTCTTTATAATTTTATAATAGTAATAACTAATTCTCCAACTGTAAAGCCAAACTTTTTCATTTTTGAATGATTTATAATTATACCATCTTCTTGTAAATGTAGCCAATCTTTTACATTAATATCTATTGTACTCTTTCCATAAGGAACTCTCATAGTGTAATTCATCATTACAGTATTCCCTTCACTTCTTAAAACAGCATCACCAACTATATCAGAAGCAGTTCCAATGTAAGTACCATCTTTTTGAGGAGTTAAAGTCCAAACTCTTGTTTGCTTAGTACCATCACTATAAACAAACTTTTCATCTAAAGTTCCAACTCCATGATTATCCCAAGAGCCATGCATATCAGCTTTGAAGCTTTTTATGATTTTTCCACCCATATCTTTTACTATTCCATAAGCTATTAAATCTCCATTAAAATAATCTTTTGGAATAAACACTGGTTTTGTATCTTTAAAGTCACTCATTTTCATAGAAGTACATCCTGTAATTAAAATTGTTAAAACGATAAGTAAAGAATATTTTATAAGTTTCATGCTACTAATCCTTTGTTTAAATTTATATTTTGATCCCTTGTTAATGTAACTTGTACTAAGTTTACATTTCTAGTTAAAAAGGCAGCTTCACAATAGTTAAAGTACATTTCCCACATTCTTAAAAAGTATTCATCAAATCCTAGGTTTTTTATCTCTTCTTTTTTATCTAAAAAGTTTTTGTGCCAGATGTTTAAAGTTTTTGCATAATCTTCTGTAAATTCTTCCATATGTTGTAGGTTTAGATTTGTATGTTTTGTAGTTGTTTCTAATATCTTTGAAACACTAGGTAAATGACCACCTGGGAATATATACTTTTGAATAAAGTCTGTACTATTACTATAGTGTTTGTATCTTTGATCTGGCATTGTAATTATTTGTAAAACAATAACTCCACTAGGCTTTAATAAAGCTTCACATTTTTTAAAGAATATATCAAAATACTCTTTTCCAACAGCTTCAAACATCTCTACGGCTATAATTGCATCAAATTTACCCTCTAAGTCCCTATAGTCTTTTAAGAAAATATCAATACTCTCTTCAACCTTATGCTCTTTAAACTTCTCTTCGCAAAGTCTTTTTTGTTCAGTACTTAGTGTTACAGTTGTCACTTTACACTCTTTTTCTTTTGCTAGATGTAAAGCCATGGAACCCCAGCCTGAGCCGATTTCTAGTACATTATCACCTTTTTTTAGTTTTAGTTTATTTGCTAAGTGTTCTATTTTTCTTTTTTGAGCTGTATACAAATCTTCATCTTTGCTTTTAAAAATAGCTGCTGAATACATCATAGTTTCATCTAAAAAAAGTTTATAAAAATCATTTGATAAATCATAATGCTCTGAAATGTTTTTTCTTGAATTCGTTTTTGAATTTTTTCTTAGTAAATGTTTTATCTTATTGAAGTGAGGTAATAAGTTTATTAAAAAGTTCTTTCCATTATCTTCACTTTTGATTCCTATATGTTTTGAATTTAAAAGTGCTAGTTTTATAAGTCCTGTTAAGTTATTTGTAGAAAATTCTTTATTCATATAACTTTCAGCAAAACCTATATCTCCATAATATAGAAGATTTTTAAAGAAGTCATAGTTATGGATTTTTAAAGATATTTCTTCATCTAAAATATTCCCATAAGTTTTTGTTTGATTATTTGGATAGCTTACTTTTAAATTTCCTATTTGTATTTTTGATAGTAAATTTTCTCCAAATTTATGCCATAATTTTTTCATTAGTATCTCCTTACTTGATCTTCTTTTGTAACTTTTACCCAAGATAGTCCCAAGTTTTTTAATTTTATTGATTGCCATATTGTTCTTGTAACTACAAAAAATGTTAAAAATGTATGTTTAAAAAATAGTTTTAAAACATTTTTTGATGAAAACTCCATTTAGTTTCCATTAAAATATGCGCTTAACATTCTATTTTTATTTTCAAATAAATCAATTTTTATTAGCATTGCGTCTTTTGTATATTTAAAAGTAAACTCATAATCGCCAACTCTATTAAAAAAAGGAGATACATACATATCTTTTTTTATTTTTCCTTTATATTTATTAGCTTTTATCTCTTCTAAATCTACATCATAAATAACTCTTCCACCATTGTAATTATGCACTTCTGCAAGAAGTTTAGTTGGTCTATTATCTTTGTTTTTTATTATTAAAAGGCTAATTGGATTAAAAACGAAATTCATGATTCGAGGAAGTGTTATAAAGTGAATCTTTGATGACTTATCTATATTGTGAGCTTTTAATAGATATTCTACATTCTCAAGAAAAGTCTCTTTTTTACCAAAATGATCTTTTGATAAGAAAGAGAATAAGTTGAATCTATTGATTGAAAATAGGCCATTTTTTAAGGTCTTTATATTATCTAAATCAATATCAAGCATAAAGAATTTGTATTTAAAGCTATGCTCAACTGGTAAAAACCTTTTATGATATATTATTCCATCAAAAAATTTATGGCTCATAATCCACATCCTAGCTCTTGTGCTATTGTATTAGCACTCCATAGTCCATCTTCATGAAAACCATATCTCCAGTATGCACCTGCAAAATAGGTATTATTTACTCCATTTATCTCTTCTCTTCTTTTTTGCATATTTATTGCTTTTGTATCAAATTGAGGGTGTTCATACTCAATTCTTTCAATAATATCATCTACATTATCACTTTCATTTAAAGTAACAAAATAGTATTTTTTAGTTTTTAGGTTTTGAAGAGTGTTAATCCAATAAGAAAGTATTGCATTTTCACTGTTTTCACTGCTTTTATAATTCCATGCAGCATAAATCTTTTTGTCTGGATATAAAGCTTTATTGTCAGTATGGAGTAGGGCATTATTTTTTTTGTATTCAAAAGCTTCTAGTATCTCTGTCTCTTTTTGGCTAGCATTTTCAAGTAAACCAAGTGCATCAGGAGCATGCATAGCAAATATTACTTTATCATAAATTGATTCATTGCCATTTTTATGCATTAGTATTACTCTTTTTTCTTCTCTTCTTACTGAAATAACATCTGAGTTTAAAATTGTTTTTCCAGATATCTTTTTAATAATCTTATTTACATAGTTAATACTTCCATTTGATACTGTTAACCATTGATGATGAGTGTCAACTCCAAGTAGTCCATGGTTTTTAAAGAAGTTTATAAAAGTGCGAGCAGGAAATTCATGCATTTTATTACTTGGTGTTGACCAAATTGATGAACCCATTGGTATAAGGTATCTTTCTTTAAAAGCTTTACTATAAGTGGAGATATATTCACCTAATGTTTTATTTAAATCAGGAGAATTTATCTCTAAATCATTATTTGCTTTTTTATTAAAATTTAATATATCAATAATCATTTTATAATGTGTTGGAGAAAAAAGATTCTTTTTTTGAAAAAACATTCCAGCTAATGACTCACCATTATATGCAAGATTTGACTTTGTATCCCAAAAACCAAAACTCATATCTGAATTCTCTATTTTTACGTCAAGTTCTTTAAATAGTTTTGTAAGAAGAGGGTAAGTTTCATGATTAAATACTAAAAAGCCAGTATCAACTCCAAACTCATTTTCACCTTCACGAACTTGAGTTGTCCTCGCATGTCCACCAAACCTATCGCTTATTTCATATAAATCAACTTCATGTTTAGCACTTAATAAGTAAGCACTGCCCAGTCCACTAATCCCTGCACCCAATACTGCTATTTTCATCTTTAATCCTTATGAATGACTTGAGTAAATAAGCTTAGATATGTCTATATAGTCATCTAAAAAATTTAATATCTTATTTAACTCATCTTTTTCTATATCTTTAGATTTACTCATAATCCAAATATTTTTCAAGTCTGTACTTGCCATAACAGCAGTTTTATAATCATTTAAATATATGATTCTGTACTCACTAGTAAAAATATAAAAATATGTCATATCTATACTTGCCATAGAGTTCTTTTCTTTAGAAACTGCTTTTCCTTCATACGCAATAATGCGTTGAGTGTCGTTCTTGTCATAACATCTGTTAAATACTTCAAATTTATCAATATCAACAAGTTTGTATTCAACACTAGGTGATAGACAATCTCTTTCAAAATAATTATAGGTACGTGCTATTTCAAACCAAGTACCACTAAAAAGTTTAGGATCTACAAAGTTAATACTTTGTGGCATCTTTGCATTTAATGATAAGAAAAAAATCAGCAACACAATTAGCATACGCATATTTACTCCTAAAGTTTTATTATTACAATTATATAGGCAGGTGAAATGATTTAATAGTTAGTTTTTGTCAATTCATAAATTAAAACTGATATCTATTTATAAAGAAAACTGCTACGAGTTTAAGTAGAATAGGTAAAATTGAGTAGAGTATAATAAGCGTATTTAAAGCTAGATTGGAAAGATTATTTACGTCAAAACCAACTATTTCTAATATTATAAAAGTGATAAATACTGCCAAAGCCAAAGATAGTTTTGTAAGCATATTCCAAAAACCAAACAATACACCAGAAATTTGATTTCCTAGAGTTTTTGATTTTTGGGCAATATCTGACTGTATTGATGCTGGTATTGCCATATCTGCACTTAAACTTACTCCTGTACAAAAAGATATAAGACCAAATAAAATATAATCCTCTTCACCTAAAAATGGTACAAATGAAAAAGAGACTACAGCTAGAGCTATTGAGCTTATCCAAACTTTTTGCTTATCTATTTTCTTAGATAAATATATCCAAAAAGGCAAAGCAATGACAGCAGATATAAAATATACTAAAAGTAGGGCACCTGTATATTCTGGTGTTTTAAGAACTAATTGAACATAAAACAAAAATAGTGTTGCTGGTATGGCATTTGCAAGATTGTTAAGTATAAAAGCGATAAAAATATTATTAGCTTTTGCAAAATCTTTTTTAAACCTTTTTAAGGAGTCAAAAAAAGGCAAAGTTTCCATTGAACTCTTATTTTCTTTTATAAAAAAAACGAAAATAAAAATCACTATAGGAAAAACTATAAGTGAAGTTTTTAAAAGTAAATTTAAACTCTCTTTTGGATTTTGAGATATGTTATAAATATATGGTAAGAGAAGTGCTATTACCACACCTATGATTGTAAAAACCTCCCTTGAAAAAGAGAGGTTTGTATTATCTTGGTAATTTTTACCAAGTTCAGCATTTAAAGCAAGGTAAGGTATATTTATAAAGCTCCAGGATATATAAGTTAAAGCAGAGAAAATAAATAACCATAAAAATGAATTTGAACTTGAAGGATGAATTAGAAAATAAAAACTGAAAAGCAAAGTTATGCTACCCAAGACAATTAGATAACTCTTTTTTATATATTTATCACTAATAAGCCCAATAAAAGGGTCACTTATCATATCAAGTAATCTTGATAAAAAAAGAGCAATACCAACGAGTGCAACATTAAGTCCTATCTCATTTACATAAAAATTTGGTAAATAAATGTATATAGGAAGACCTAAAAAAGCTATTGGTATGGCAAGAGTTCCATAAGCAATTTTTGCTATATTTTTATTCATGCTTTTATCTTATTTTTTATGAGTTTTATTATATGTTTTAATAGTGGAATTTTTTCATAAATATTTACTCCACTATCCCAATAATCAATATGGGAAGAAACTTTCCCCTTTGATGTAAATTCAACTCTAGATACTCCAATAAAAGATTGAAAATCTTTGCTGTTTTTTGAAGTTTTGTATCTAAAAGTCCATCTAAGATAAGAAATGTTTCCTTTTGTTATGGCTTCTGTGATTTTAAAACTTGGCTCTTCCAAGGTTTTATACATATGAGAAAAGATATTTATCAATGAATCTATATCATTAGTCTTTTGAAAGGGGTCTTCAAAATAGACATCTTCTATAAATATTTCTTTGTACTCTTCTAAAGTTACATTAATATTTAAGTTCTCAAAAAACAAAGCATAGTTTTGAGCATATTGTTCATAATTCATTTTAGTAACTTTTTATTAATTATAAGAGATATTTTATAAGGTAGTATTGCCATAAGTCTTAAAAACAGAGATATTTTAAAAGGAAACCTTATTTCAAATGAGTACTTTCTATTTACACCTTCATATATGTTTTTAGCTGCCTCTTCACTTGTAATTAAGTCTGGCATCTCAAAATTATTTTTTTGAGTAAGTCTTGTTTGTACGAAGCCATGATTTATAATTTGAATTTCAATATTTTTTACGATAAGTTCTGCTTGAATTGATTGTGCAAAATTTACAAGGGCAGCTTTACTAGCACTATATCCACCACCATAAGGTAGCCCAAAATAACTTGATAAACTAGCATTAAAAACTAATCGTCCAAAGCCTTGTTTTTCATAAAAAGGTATAAGTGACGTTGTAACTCTAAGCGCACCAAGGTAATTAATATTTGTCATCTCTTCAAAGTGCTTTATATCCCACTTTTCCACTCTCATTACTTCATAAACAGCTGCATTAAAGATTGTAATATCAATTTTATCAAATATGCTAAAGAGTTTTTGTACTGATTTTTCTACACTTGTTGTGTTTGAAACATCTATATTAAGTAGTGTAAGCTTTTGGGGGTACTTTTTTTGTAAAGTAAGTATCTCTTCTGATGATTCTATGGTTCTTGAAGATGCTATTATTTTATAGTTTAATTTTAAATATATTTTTAAAAGATCTAATCCAATACCGCTACTAGAACCTATTATCCAAATATTTTTCATAGTTAAAACCTTTATATGAGATTTTAACTATGTTTGATATATTTTGGTACTCTTTATTTGTAAGTTAATAGATTTATTTTAAATTAGCAATAGGGTAGTTCTCAATAACAAAATCAATATCTTTATCCCCTCGACCACTTAAATTTACTAATATAGTTTTATCTTTAGATAGAGTTGCTGCTAATTTCATAGCATATGCAACTGCATGAGCTGATTCAAGAGCTGGAATTATCCCTTCTAGTTGTGATAATTTATAAAATGCATCTACAGCTTCTTCATCATTGCATAGACCAACTTTTGTTCTACCTTTATCCATTAAAAAAGCATGTTCTGGACCAACTGATGGATAATCAATGCCACTACCTATTGAATATACAGGCGCAGGATCACCTTTCTCGTCTTTTAGCATGATTGAATTAAAACCATGCATAACTCCCTCACTTCCATAAGTTAAGCTTGCTGCATGTTCACCTAAACTTTCCCCTTTACCCAAAGGTTCAACTCCATATAAATCTACTTCTTTATCATCAATAAATCCAGAAAATATACCCATAGCATTTGAACCTCCACCAACACAAGCTACAACGTTATCAGGAAGTCTATTTTCATGCTCTAAAAATTGCTCTTTAGACTCTAATCCAATTACACTTTGAAAGTCTCTTACCATCATAGGAAAAGGATGAGGGCCTACTACTGAACCAATACAATAAATAGAGTTATCAGTATCACCTAAATATGCTTCAAATGCAGAGTCAACAGCCTCTTTTAAAGTTTTGAGTCCATGAGTTGCTGGTACTATTTTAGCACCTAGAATTTTCATTCTAACTACATTTGGGTACTCTTTTTTTATATCAACTTCTCCCATATGTATTTCACACTCTAATCCAAAATATGCAGCTGCTGTTGCTAGTGCAACCCCGTGTTGTCCTGCACCTGTTTCTGCAATTACTTTTTTCTTACCTAAATGCTTAGCTAAAATAACTTCAGCCATACAGTGATTTAGTTTATGTGCTCCTGTATGATTTAAGTCTTCTCTTTTTAAATATATTTTCGCGCCACCACAAAACTGTGTTAAGCTTTTTGCATATGAAATTGGAGTAGGTCTTCCTTGATAGTGTTTTCTTACATATTGAAGTTCATCTAAAAATGCTTTTGAATTTTTTATTTCATTGTATGCTTTAGTAATCTCTTGAAAAGGAAGTTCAAGTTGAGGAGGTATAAATGAACCTCCAAATTTTCCAAAATAACCTTTTTCATCAGGGTATGATTCTAGATGTGTCATTATATAAATCCTTAAATAGTATATTTAAAAATATTATATAGAATAAGTTTTTAATTGATTATGAAATAAGTAGTTATTTTTGGTTTTATCACAGTAATAAAAATACTGTGATAAATTTTAGTTAAATATAGTTTATTTAAACCAGCTTTTTACTTTGTCAAACATATTTTCAAAGTTTTTTTCATGTGGTTTGCTCTCTATTCCAAAGCTTTTTTGTAGTTTTTCTAATAACTCTTTTTGTTCATCATTTATATTTTTAGGATATTTTATTTTTATTTGAACAATTAAACTACCTTTTCCATGTCCTTGTACAGATTTAACACCTTCATTTTTAAACTTAAATTGCTCTTTGTCTTTAGTTCCCATAGGAATTTCTAATGATAATTCCCCTCTAAGACCTGGTATAGTGATTGTATCACCAAGAGCTACTTGAGTAAAGAATAGCGGAACCTCTATATAGATATCATCATCATGTCTTATATAGTGAGGATCTTCATTTACATTGATTTGTAGATATAAATCACCTCTTGAGCCATCTTGGGCAATATTCCCTTTATTTGATACTCTAATTCTATTTCCATCATTTACACCTTCTGGAATATCTACATTAAATTTTTCTTCTTTTTCTTCATATCCAGTACCTGAACATTTTTTACATTGATTAGCTACAGATTCACCGCTACCATTACATGTAGGACAAGTTTGTGCAAATGTCATAAAACCTTGTCTTGCATGAACTTGACCTTGTCCCGCACAAGTTTTACAAGTAGATAGTTTACCATCTTTTGCACCAGTACCTTTACAAGGTTTACAAGCAGTTTTATATTTATAAATAACATCCTTGTTTGCACCAAATACAGCTTCATTGAACTCTACTTTTAATTCAACTCCAATATCTAAATTATAACTATATGTTTTTTTCTGTCGTCTTTGTTGTCCACCAAATCCACCAAATCCAGATTGTCCAAACATCTCTTCAAAAATTGAACTTAAATCCTCAAATCCACCAGAGCTAAATCCACCTCTACCTTGTCCATGTCCTTCTAATCCTGCTTTTCCATATCTATCATATAAAGCTCTTTTTTCATCATCACTTAAAACTTGATAAGCTTCATTAATTGCTTTAAATTTTTCTTCTGCTTCATTATCATCTGGGTTTTTATCAGGATGATATTTCATTGCCATTTGTCGGTAAGCTTTTTTTAATGTACTTTTATCAGCACTTTTTGTAACTTCTAATAATTCATAATAATCTATGTCTAACAAAGTATTGCTCCTTTTATTATTTAAAAAACTTCGCGATTTTATCTAATTTATGATAAATCTTTGATATAATCGCCACATGAAACTTGGATTAAATAAATTTTATGACTTAGTAGAGGCCTTTGAATCTCTTCCCACTATTGGAAAAAAATCAGCACAAAGACTTGCTTATCATATAGTAATGAGTGATAACTATTGTGGTATCAAAATTGCTCATAGTATTGAAAGTGCATTAAAATCAATAAGAAAATGTTCACAATGTGGATGTATGAGTGAACATGAGATTTGTGAGATTTGTTTAGATGATGATAGAGAATCTAGCTTTGTATGCGTAGTTCAGTCTGCAAAAGATATTTTCACAATAGAAGAATCAAAACAGTTTAATGGTAAATATTTTGTTATATCTCAATTGGATGAGATGGTTTTAGATAAATTAATTTTATTTGTTAAAACAAACAGAGTAAAAGATGTGCTTTTTGCAATATCTCCATCTTTATCAAATGATGCTTTTATTTTGTTTATTGAAGATAGATTAAAAGAGTTTAATATAAACTTTACGAAAATAGCACAAGGTGTTCCTACAGGAGTTAGTTTAGAAAATGTTGACATATTGTCATTAGCAAAAGCAATACAAAGTAAAGTGATAATTTAAAATGGAAGAAAGAATTATATGTCAAAAGTGCATTCATTATTATGTAACTTGGCAAAATGGTAGATCACATGGATGTAAAGCATATGGCTTTAAATCGCCAACAATACCAAGTGTTGTTGTAAAAAGTTCAAGTAAAATGGATTGTAAACTTTATTATAAAAAACCAAATACAAAATAGGACTTATCTATTTGCAAGAGAATATACTAAAAATTCAAAAGGATCAAATTAAAATCTTCACACATATGATAAATAATGAACAAATAAGTTCTTTACTTGAAGATAAGCAGATTAGTTATAAAGAGTTTTTAGAAACAATTCTCGTACCACTATTTAATACATTTATAAAGTTTTTACAAAATGAGAAAGATATTAAATTAAAGTTTTTATTGAAAAATACTTTACAAAAAGATGAGCTATTCTTAATTCTTAGAACATTTAAGAACTCTATATTTTTAGATGCTAAAAATAGTAGTAAATTAAGTGATTATGATTTTACAAGAAGAGTTGATGAAGTTTTTGATATCTTTTATCTATACTTATTTAAAAAAAGTCAAACTATTAAAATAGTAAAAGATGAAGATGAAATTAATCATCTACTTAATACTTTAGATGAGAATTTAGCTATTTTATATCTAGATTTAGATGGAAAAATTGAAAATTCAAGTGCTTTTTTTAGAAAACTATTTTTAGCAAATAATAAAAAAATCAAATTTAAAAAGATTGAAGATTTAATAGTACATAAAAGTGAAGCTACAACTTTTATAGAAAAGATAAATAATGAAGATAATTTTAATATTGATTCCTTAGAGGTAATAAAGTGTGACAAATCAGCATTTTGGGTTGAAATAAATGTTGAAAAAAGAGAAAAAGATATTATTATAATTTTCAAAGATATTAGCTATAGAAAGAGTTTAGAAAATCAGAAAAAAGTATTTCTAGAACAATCCAAAATGGCAGCAATGGGAGAGCTAATATCTATGATTGCACATCAATGGAGACAGCCACTTCAAACAGTTTCAATATTGGCACAAAAGCTTGTATTGAGAAAAAAACTAGATGGTTATGTTGATAATGATATCCTACAAAAATCTGTTACAGATATTGATTTACAGTTAGATTATATGTCAAAAACAATAGATGACTTTAGAAATTTTTTTAAACCTGAAAGTCAAAAAACAATTACAAAACCAAGTAAAATAATAGATAAAGCTATTAAGTTTTTGCATTATATTTTAACTATAAATAATATTGACTTTAAACTAGAGATTATCAATGATAGAGAAATTAGTATTATTGAAAATAATCTTATACAAGTTATGATAAATATCATAAAAAATGCAATAGATGTTCTTTTAGAAAGACAAATAGAATCAAAATTGATAATTATTAGATGTGATTTTAACGAAAATTATGTAATAATAGAAATCGAAGATAACGCGGGTGGAATACCTGCAGAAAATTTAAATAAAGTTTTTGATTCGTACTTTACAACTAAACACAAGGACAAGGGCACCGGTCTTGGCTTGTATATGAGCAAAACTATCATTGAAGAACATAGCTTAGGTAAACTAAGTATAGAAAATAGTTCAAATGGTGCATTATTTAAAATAGAATTACCAGTAGAATAGGAGTTAATATTGTTATATGAGGATTTGAAAATTGCTACAAAATCTTTAGGTTTTTTTACTATAGAAGATTTTGCAAAATATATTGGTGTAACACCATCTGAAATTTTGAAATGGGAACAAAAAGATAGTGTTCCTTATACTGTCTCTTTAATTGTACATTTACTAAGAGGTGAAGAGAACTTACCTGAAAGTTCAACTTTAGAGAGTTTAGTTGAAGAGTGTTTACCACTTGCAACTTTATTAGAAGAGGCTTCTAGCTTTCCTCATAAATTAGAAGAGATGTTTTTATTACAAAAAGAGTTAAATGACTCTACAAATGGTAAAAACTGGGAATTGGGAACTAATAAGTATGGCAAAGAAATAAATTG
Organism: Arcobacter sp.; assembly: GCA_002869535.1. Taxonomy (GTDB): domain Bacteria; phylum Campylobacterota; class Campylobacteria; order Campylobacterales; family Arcobacteraceae; genus Arcobacter. Next base: position 455,447 of record PKUK01000001.1, on the reverse strand, counting down.
GTTAAGATGTATTCATATGGAAGTTTCTGAACTTATTGAATCAACTCCTTGGAAACATTGGAAGAATATCAATTCAGAACCTGATATGAATAATATTCATGTTGAGTTAGTAGATATTTGGCACTTTTTGATGTCATATATTTTACAAGAGACAAATATTCCAAAAGCTGTATCTTTAGTAAATACACATTGTATTTATGAAGCAAATAGTGAAGTAGATGTGAATCTTATGGTAAAAGAGTCTGAAAAACTTTCTTATATCTCATTAGCTATCCAAACTGGAAACATGCCATCATTTTCAGGAATAGAGAGATTTATTGACCAATACTTTAGATGTTGTAAAATCTCAGGATTATCTTTTCCTTGGCTTCAAAAGCTATATATTGGTAAAAACTGTTTAAATAAGTTTAGACAAGACAATGGATATAAAGAAGGAACTTATACAAAAGTTTGGAATGGAGATGAAGATAATGTAGTTATGGTCTCAATACTAGAAGAGTATGAAAGTATTGATTTTAACCTTTTATATACAAAACTCACTGAAGCTTATTCAAAACTGTAAAGAGATTTTTTCTCTTTACAAAACCTCCCTCAAATGATAAAATCAAGAGAATTTAAAAGCGCACTAAAAGTCTCAATTCCTGTTATGATGGGTTATTGTGTACTTGGTTTTGCTTTTGGATTATTGATTACCAGTTTAAATTATCCTTGGTATTTAGCTTTTATTATGTCTGTATTTATTTATGCAGGAGCACTGCAGTTTTTGGCTATTGGATTTTTTAGTTCAAAACTTGGACTTCTGGATATTTTTATTGCATCTATTTTTGTGAATATTAGACAATCCTTTTATGGCTTATCTATGTTAAAAAAGTTTAAAAAATCTGGAAAACTCAAACCCTATTTGATATTTGCACTTACAGATGAAACTTATGCACTTTTAACAAGTATAAAAGAGGATGAACAATTAAATAAGAAGTATTACTATTTTTATCTAAGTGCTCTCAACCAATTTTATTGGGTTACTGGAAGCCTTATAGGTGCAATATTTGGTACAAATATATCTTTCAATACAAATGGATTAGAGTTCTCTTTAACCGCTCTGTTTGTAATACTAGCAATTGAACAATATAAAGCTAATAAAAATTTTGTACCATTTTTTATTGGTGCAATAACTTCAATAATAGCAATTTTGTTAGTTCCTATAGATAGTATGCTTATTTTTGCTATTGTTTGTTCTTTGATTGGGATGTTTATTTTTAAAAGTAGTTTAGAAAATGCTAAGTAATGAAATATATTTAGCTGTTTTAGTGATGGCTATAGCAAACTTTATTACTAGAGTTTTTCCATTTTTATTTTTTGTAAAATATGAGCCACCAGCTTGGGTTGTTTTCATCGAAAAAAATTTTCCACCAATTATAATGACTATTTTAATATTTTATACTTTAACAAGTATCGATTTTAAAATTGTTCCTTATGGTGCAAAAGAGCTCTTGTCTATATTAGTAACAGCTTTTTTACACATAAGATTTAACAACTATTTAGTCTCTATAATTGTGGGAACTCTTTTTTATATGGGACTTGTACAGTTTTTATAACTTATTTTTCTAAAACTCTTTTAGTGGTATCAAAAACCATTTCGTAGTAAGTATTATTATTAAATTCAAACTCTTGAATAACATCAAGCCCAAGTTTTCTTTTATGTGCAGAATAAGAACGCTCATTGATTTTATTTACAAAAGTTACTAAAATAGGGTATCGTTTAGACATAGACTCTAAGGCAAAATCAAAAAGTTTTTCTAACAGTCCACTTCCTCTTACACTTTTATCTATACAAACTGGTCCATATTGATAAGAGTTATCTACTGTTAATGTTTGTCCCAAATATCTTAGTTTTGGTAAATCTTTTATCATATGCACAAACATAGGCCATTTTGACCAAAACTGCCACGAAGCTGACATAACATATCCTAATACAACATCATCTTCAACTGCTATAAATAAGCCTTGTTCTTGTTCAATAAGGGCTGTTAGTTCTTCTTTTGAAAAGCCTGTTGTTACAAACCCATCTTTTTTATCAACTTCAGCAATAGTTGCTAGTTGGTATTTAGCATGTAGTTTTAATATATTCTCTATATCTTTTATTTCTGCGATTTTTAATTGCATTTTTGTCTCCATAAAATTGATGATGTAAGTATACAATCAAAAAAAAATATTGTCATTAACCTATGTTAATTTTTCATCTCTTTTCTAATTCTAGATAGTGCAACATCAGTAATACCTAAATATGAAGCAATATGATAGTTTGTTACAGCATCTTCAATCATAGAATAATCATCTAAAAACTTTTCATAACGCTCTCTTGCATTTAAAAGTAGAAAATCAGCTTCTCTTTTTTCTTTTTTGATTATAAGATTTTCATAAACTCGTAAAAGTAAGTCATTCCACTGTTTATGCTCACTGCCAAGTTCTAAAAGCTTTTTATAAGATATATGTAAACAAGTAAAGTCACTAAGCACTTCTACACTAAAAGGGCAGGGTGTTCCATGGGATACAGAAGAGATACTGCTTAATAAATGTCCTTGTTTTTCTGCAAAAGATTTATTAAACTCTTTCCCCTCAACTGTTAGATAGTAGTATCTAGCTAAGCCAGAAATTAAAAAATAAAAATCTTCAACTTTATCATCAATAGAAAAAAGATGCTCGCCTTTATTTAATGTTTTAGTATTAAAAAAAGGTTTTACCATATTCCAATTTTCCTTAGAAATAGGGGAGATATCATTTAAAATAGGGTATAAAATATCAAATTGTTTTTCTATATTCATTTGATATTTACTCACTTTTTTCACCTTTTAATTCTTTCATCTCTTTTTGAAGATTATTAACTAAATCAAGTAGATTTGATATTCTTTTTTCGTGCTCTTCTTGTTTTTTTTCTAAAGTATCTATTTGTTTATCTTTATTGAAAATAGCTTTTTTTAGATCTTCTAACTCTATTACTAGGGATTTATTTTGAGTTTTTATTTGAAGTAGTTGTTTAGCTATTAAATCAAATTGTTTCTTTTTATCTTGCTTCATCATTAAATCAAGCTTTGAGTATTCAATATTTTGTTTTTCATATATTTCAAGTTGTGAAAGTAGGCTTTTTATTCTATTTTCATATGTAATAACTTTATTTCTTAGAAGCTCACTATTATCATTGAAGCCACTTATTTTTGATAAAATTATCTCTTTTTCTTTTTTTAGATTAGATATCTCTTTTTTATAAGTAGTAACTTGTTCTAAATATCTTTTGTTTTGTGCTCTTCTTTGATTCTCTTCATCAGTAACTAAAAATCTAATACTAATAAACTCAACAATATCTTTACCCAAATCATCAAATACAGGAATAATTTTTGTATTTATGTAATATGTTTCATTATTTTTAGATAGATTTCTAAGAGTTCCTTCCCAGGTTTTTCCACTTTTAATTGTCTCCCATAACTCTTTAAATAGGCTTTTAGGAGTATCTGGGTGTCTTACAATATTGTGATTTTTCCCTATTACTTCATCTTCTTTGTACCCTGAAACTTCTAAAAATGCATCATTTACAAAAGTTATATTTCCTTCAAAATCAGTTTTAGAAACTATTGCTTCTTTATTTAACAAAGATAAATATGACTCAGTCTCTTTTTTTTGTAGGATATAGTTTTTCTTATAATATATATCTTCACATACAGTTTCAAGATTTTTATCAAGTATTGTAAAATCTAGAGGTTTTAGAAAATATGAATTAACATTTAGGTTTATTGCTTTTATCATTTGTTCAGACTCTAATATACCTGTTGTGAAAATATATGGCACATCTTTATTTTCTTCTCTAATTTTTTCAAGAAGTTCGATTCCACTCATTTTTGGCATATTGATATTACTTATGATTAAATCATAAGGTAAGTTTTCTTCTATGGCTTTTTTGTAAGCATCATAGCCATCAAATGCATTACTGCACGAAGTAGTAGTTTCAAATTTTTTATTTAAAAAGTCTTCAAAAACTTTTCTCTATTCATCATCATTTTCTACATATAAAACTTTTAACTTTTTTATAAATTCATTAATATTTTCCAATATGTATCCCTATTTATACCATTTACTTATCTATAGTCATTTTTGTATTCAACATAGTGGGCAGCGTGTTTAATTAATTTATCAACATCTTCTTGATTTAACTCTTTCACTACTTTAGCAGGGCTTCCCATGATTAAACTTCTTGGTGGAAACACTTTTCCTGAAGTTACAAGTGAATTTGCTCCAACTATACTTCCTTCTCCAATTACTGCATCATCCAAAATTGTTGCACTCATGCCAATTAGACAATTATCTTCAATAGTACAGCCATGAAGCATAACTTTATGGCCTATTGTTACATTATCTCCGATTATTGTTTTTGTATTTGTATCAGTGTGAATACATGATAAGTCTTGGATATTACTATTTTTGCCTATTTTTACTTCATTAACATCAGAACGAATAACACAGCCAAACCAAACAGATGAATCTTCGACTATAGTTATGTTTCCAATTAAATCAGCGCTTGGAGCTATCCAAGCACTTGGGTCTATTTGTGGGTAAAATTCTTTAAATTTCAATATCATTTTAATATCCTAAAATTATTTTAGAATATTATAGCTACTCTAATTAAAAGCTAAATAAAAATTATTTAGCTTTATATTCTAAAATAATAGGTTCAGAATAGTTTGGAACATCATCATAAGTAAATATTGCATAATACTTATCTATATCAGTAGCTCCAAAGTCATCTAGTGTATATTCATCTACACCTGCATAAAGTTTTTGACCATCTTGTGCAGATAGAGGTTTTCTATAAGCATTTTTAATTATTTTTGCACCTGTAAAATCTGGATCTTTTGGGTTATTCCAAGTGACTTTTATTTTACCATTTTCCATAACTAACTGGGCATTTGTAACTTGTTCAACAGGAAGTCTTCTTTTAGGAATATGTTCAATAATTAATTTTGGGCAAAGGGCAGTATTATTTGCTTCCCAAGAAACAGTTTTATCTTTTATTATTTTAGTAGCCGATGTAGGCTTTAATACAAAGGCAATATCTGATTTATTTTTTAGCTTTTCATTTAAAATAATTTCAGAAAAGGAATCAAACATAAAGTATTGGGTTTGATTGTTTTTTAGTTCATTTGCACTAACGTCATAACCAACATTTTGAATTACTTCTCTATTTGTAATATCTCTATAACTTTTATCAATATTTTCATCTACAAACTCTAAATGGAATCTAATATCATCTTTTATATAGATTTTTGTAGAGTTTAATTCAAAATAAGCTTTAGTAATCATTGTGTCATTATAAGGAGGAAGAGACGATAAGTTAAACTTGAAAGTAGAATATATCTTATTTCCTTTTTCATCAAAACCAGCAGTTATTACATCATCTGTTACTTCTGTTTTACTTACTGTATGAATAGATTTTGGATATAAAGTTGCAACTGTAGGTTCAATAGTATATGTTAATTCAAGTCGTGGTCTATATGATAAACCAAAACCATACTTCCCATATCCAATATCCCATTGCATCATCTGTTTAGTTCGTCCAACTCTTAACTCTTTGGGCCCTTCAACTCTTAATACGATAGTATCATTGAGAATTGATTTTTTTAAATCCACACACTCTGAGCCTGATAAACTCCAAGTTCTCCAAATCCCTTGTGTAAGCTGATGTGATTCAGTTGGTCGGCCAATGTATCTGATTATTTCCATATTATCTACATCTTCAAAATTTGTAATATCACCCATAGTTTCTTGATTAACAAGTCCAACATTCCATTCACCATATTTTTCAATTGTTGTCGAAACTCTGTTAATAGGATATAGATTAAAAGAAGCTACTTTTATAAGGGCATTTTGAGGAAGAGATTTCATATTTATAGATATAACAGCATAAGAAATACCTTTATTTTCATCAACTCCAACAAATAAAGAATTTATACCAAAATGTTTAGGATTATTATTTAAATTTTCAGCAACGTAACCTGTACCTTTTGCATTTGCGTAATAAGTTCTACTATATTCATCATACTCTACTGATGTTCTAACTCTAATTTGTGGATAAAAAGGTTATTTTTGATTTGTTTTTTTATTTACAGCTCTGATATTATAAAAGTAATCTTTATTTGATGCTAAATTAATATCACTAAACTCTAAGCTTTGTGTTTTTGTAATCAAATTAGATGCGTTACAAAAGTGTTTATCGCTACGACTTCTAAATATTTCGAAATATACATCTTTGTCTATTGTAAAATCCCATTTTAAATTTACATGATTAGAACCAATTTCAGTTACATCAAAAGAGTTTACTCTCGACATAGGAGAGTTTTTACTATAGTTATCAACTTCTTTTAAGGCATAAATTAAAGCTGGAATATGTTCTCTAATATTTTCATTCATATCTTCCATATAATCACTAATATTCCTAGTTCCAACTTCTACCACAGATGATAATATACCTTGTGAATAGTAAAACTCTCTTCCACTTCCAGAGATTAGTTTTGCTGGTGGTTTACCTTGGTGTATACCATACTCTCGTCCTGATATTTTTCTAATCTCTTCTGCCATATTTGCACATAATGTATTCATATCAATTGTATCAATAGTATCTTCATGTCTAAAATCATGAGCAGGAAAGAAAACATTTCCTTGACTATGATAATCTAATGCAATTGTAATATTTGGATGAGCTAAAACAAAATCCCTTAGACTTTGAGTTTCTGGTTCAGAAAAAGGTTCAGGTCCTCCATATACATTTGAAGAGGTATTTGTAGATTTTACAAATCCTATGGGAAAGTTTCTATTTAAATCTACTCCATAAGTCCCATCCATATTTTGTCTTCTATTTTTTCTCCAAAAAGAGAAATGGTTTCTTGAATATTCATATCCATCTGGATTTGCACAAGGTACCATGTATATAGTACTTTCGCTTAAGTAAGTTTGTAGTGTTGGGTCGGTTTCTAAGTTTCTTAGAACATAAGAAGCAAATTCAATTGCTAATTCATGTCCTATCCATTCTCTTGCATGAATAGTTCCAGTATAAAATAGTGCTGGTTTACTATTTGCAGTTTTTATATTTTTTGAAATTGTGATTAAATTTATATCTCTTTTTTCCCAAGTTTGACCAATCGATTCTATTTTAAAATATTTTGGATATTCTGCTTCTAGTTCTTTAAAAATTGTTGTTGAAGCATCGTATGATCTGTATAGTATTTTCAAAAATTTATTCTCCTACTTTTAATCTGGATTTTAGCTGATTAAACTTATTTTTTCCTATACCATCTATCTCTTTTAACTCTTCAATATCTTTAATTGAAGTTACCTTTTCTTTGTAATCAAGGATAACTTTTGCAAGCTTTGGTCCTATCCCTTTTATTTTCTTTAAAATCTCTTTTGATGCACTATTTATGTCAACTCTCATATCACCAATTGTTTGGTCCCATGATTTTAGCATTTGTTTATCTATTGATTCTATTTCAAGTAAATCAGAACTATCTGTTATTATGTTTTCATCTAAATATTCTTTGATTTCAAAAGCTAAATCTTCTTCCATACCGTATAAAGACATTAAATCTGTCAAAGTAGCTTCGTTTAAATTGATTTTTTTCTTTTCAAACTCAACAACAGTGCTTGCTTGTTTTGCATAGGTTTTTTCTAAATCTTTTGGTGCAATAGAATCTGGAACATCATTTTCATTACTTATTTCTGTTAAAGACATATCAAAGCCTTTTGTATAATTTAAAAAATACTCTCCATCAAAACTAGGTTTATATTTACTAAACCCTATATGTCTCATTGTTCTAAGTAATGAAGAGTCTATTTTCCCTAACTCTTCCCAAGAGAACATTGGAACATGAGGTTTTTTAAATCTTCCCATAGAAAAGTCCCACATCAAGTATTGACAAATCCAGTCTCTTATGTAAGGGAAAGCAGCAAAGGCAGTTGCACACTCTAAAATATATGCTTTTCCTGTTTTAGCACAAATAGCAATATCACAAGCCCAATATTCAGCTTTTGCCGCTTTACTTGCTTTTACAGCTAGTTCAAGAGCATTCATAGGAATATTTTCATAAGACATCGAACAACCTTGTGATGTATTTGTTATCCATTCTCCAGTACCTGAATATCTCCAAAAAGCACAAATAGGTTTGTGTCCTATAAGCATTACTCTAATGTCCCCTGAATCTTTTAAATCAATCGCATTTTGAGTGTAAATAGGGTTATATTTTTTTTCATCTAGAAGTTTTTTTGCTTCTTTGTAACTATCAGCTTTATGAACAAAATATCCACCATAATTAGATGCTCCGTAACTTCTTTTTATGATTTGTGGGTAAGTAGCTTTATTTTTTAGATAATCATACCCCTTATCTTTATCATAATAGATTTTTGTTTTAGGAATTGAAATATTAAATTTCTTACAAAATAGAGTTACATTCTCTTTTGATTTATTTGAAAACTGTGTTTCAATTGAGGGTACAAATCTTACATTTGGAAGCTCTTGTGATATCTCAACAAATGTCTCATATGCAGTTGCCGGAATATTCCCAATTAGTACTTCAATCTTTTTTCTTTTAATCTCTTTTATGAACCTAGCTTTGTCATTTTTCCAATGGTATGTAACAGTTTCTATTTTATCTGGCCAGCCTTTAAAGTTTGACTTATCAAAAAATCTCATTACATAATCTAAATATAAGAATCCTATCTTTGGCAGTTTTTTCATTTTTTATCCTCTTTTTTTGTTTTTCTATCTATTAAATCAACAATCAAATCAATTTTTTTATCATTGAAGTTTAAGCCCATTTTCTCTTGTTCTGGTGTTGCAAAGGCAGGTATACCATTTACTTCTAATACAATATATTCCTCTTTCTTTCTATCATATATTATATCAACACCTGCAATATCAAGCCCAGTGATTTTAGTTGCTTTTAGTGCCAAATTGATTACATCTTCATTTGGCTCTCTTAAAAACACGCTTCCTCCACTAGTTACATTTGTACGCCAATCAGCACCATTTGCTTTTCTTCCATAACATCCTACAAATTGACCATCAACAATATCAACTCTATAGTCAGTATTATCATAATCGATAAATTTTTCAACGTAAAAAAATCTTAAATCCATTTGATTTAAAAAAGGAATAAGCATATTTAGAGTCTCTTCATTCTCTATTTTTGTAAGTCCAACTCCACCCCAACCATCAGTTGGTTTATACACCATTTTAGACCACTTTTTCATTATTGTATTAAGATGATGTGTATCATCCCTATGGCATAACTTATAATCTGCAGTTTTTACACCATTTGCTCTTAATAAAAATGATGTGTGGAATTTATCTTCGGTAAGTTCAAATGCTTCATAATTATTAATCATTGGAATAACTCTATTTAGGGCTTTATATAAATACATTTGATACTGAGTTTGCTCTCCTGCATTATATGAGAAAAATAAGTCAAGTTTTTCTAACTTAATTTTATCGTACATTATATGAGAGTTTTTAGCAATTGCATTTCGTAAATTTAAATTAGGATGAGTAACAATATCCCTTTCATTTAGCTTGCTTATAATCTTTTTTTGTATCTCTTCTCCACCACTATTTTGGTAAAGCCACATACCTATTTCTCTTTTTGCCATGTTATTCCTTTCTTAGTTGTTATTTTGAAAATGAGCTAAAATTTTAGTCATTAAATCAATTCTTTTTGGAAAACTATCTTTTAATGCTCTTTCTTTTATGGTATGATCTCCATCCCCATAAGGGCCAAAACCATCTAAAGTTGTAACACCACAAGATGCAACTATATTAGCATCACTTACACCACCTCTTTTTTCAGTTAATAGCTTACTATTTGTAATCATCTCTATTTGACTGATTAATTCTAATTGTTTAGAATTTTCTTGCATAACATCTCTTTGAATTGACCCAGTAAGCGTAGAGAGAGTTCCTTTGACATATGATTTATTGACTATTGTATCAATAGCATTAAGAACTCTTTGTTTCTCGTCATTAGACGTGTATCTAATCTCTAAGGTTAATTCACATTTTGGAGATATCGTATTTGCACCAATTCCTCCATTTATCTTACCAACATTTACAGTTGTTTGCAAATCTAGATTTGTTAGTTTTACTAAATCTTGTAGTTTAAAACTAGCTTCTAAGTTTGCATCAATTCCTTTATCATAATGATTTCCTGCATGTGAAGCTTTTCCTTCAATATGTATAGTAAAAGTTCCTACTCCTTTTCTTTGAGTAACAACTTCCATATTCTCTCCAGCAGCTTCAAATACAAAACATAAATCATAATTTTTTGCTATAGAAGAAGTAACTAATTTAGAGTCATCACTACCTGATTCTTCATCCGAAACGAGTAAAAAATCTATATTAAAAATCTCTTTATTGCTAGTATATATATTTCTAAGAGCTTGTAAGGCAACAATATTTCCACCTTTCATATCACAAGCACCTGGACCATAAATCCACTCTTCATCTTCGCTTACATCTTCAAAGCTATTTGCAGGAAATACGGTATCATTGTGACCTAAAAGTAGAATTTTAGTTCCATCTTTTTTCTTTGATGAAAAAAGTAAATGATCACCGATTAATTCACGAGTGTATATTTTCTTTTGAAAGTTTAAATCTTCCAGCCATGTTGACATAAATTTGCCAACATTATCAACGCCGATTTTATTTTTTGTATATGAGTTTATACTCATAATGGCCATTAGGTCAGTTAGGTAGTTCATGTTATTCCATTTTTATTTTGTAGAATAGTTTACTATAAGAAAGTAGCATTTAAGTTACAAAATTAATTATAGTAAATTGTCTTACTCTACATTACCATAAAATAACAATTTTAGAATAATTAAGGTGGTTATTTTCTAACCAACCTTAATATATTTATTTATTACGTTTTTGCCCAGCAATAATAAATCTCAATGCATTAAGTCTAATAAATCCTTCTGCATCTTTTTGATTATAAACTTCATCTTCTTCAAAAGTTGAGTGAGCCTCTGAGTATAAAGAGTTTACAGATTCTCTTCCTACAACCATAACATTACCTTTGTAAAGTTTTAGTTTAACAGTTCCTTCTACATATTTTTGAGTAGCATCGATTGATGCTTGAAGCATTTCTCGCTCAGGTGAGAACCAATACCCTTGATAGATAAGTTTTGCATATCTTGGCATAAGTTCATCTTTTAAGTGAGTAGCTTCTCTATCTAAACAAATAGATTCAATAGCTCTATGAGCTTTTAGCATAATAGTTCCACCTGGAGTTTCATAACATCCACGAGCTTTCATCCCAACATATCTATTTTCTACTATATCAATTCTTCCAATACCATGTTTATTTCCATAATCATTTAGTTTTTTAAGAAGTGTTGCAGGAGATAACTCTTCACCATTTATTGATATAGGGTCACCATTTTTATATCCAATTGTGATATATTCTGCAACATCAGGAGCTTTTTCAGGAGAGTTTGACCATAACCACATAGACTCTTCAGGCTCATTATTTGGATTTTCTAAATGTAAACCTTCATATGAAATATGTAAAAGGTTTGCATCCATAGAGTATGGACTAACAGATGGATTACCATCTGCATCGATGTGCTTTTTATCGATTTCTATCCCATTCTCTTTTGCATATGCAAGAAGTTTTTCTCTAGAATTTAAATCCCACTCTCTCCAAGGAGCAATAACAGTAATTTCAGAATCTAATCCTAAATAACCTAACTCAAATCTTACTTGGTCATTTCCTTTTCCTGTTGCTCCATGAGATACAGCATCTGCACCCATTTTATGAGCAATCTCAATTTGCTTTTTAGCAATAAGAGGTCTTGCAATAGAAGTACCTAATAAATACTCTCCCTCATAAATTGCATTTGCTCTAAACATAGGGAAAACATAATCTTTTACAAACTCTTCTTTGATATCTAATATAAAAATATTTTCAGGTTTAATTCCACAAGCTAATGCTTTAGTTCTTGCAGGTTCAACCTCTTCACCTTGACCTAAATCTGCTGTAAATGTTATAACTTCTGCATTATATTCATCTTGAAGCCATTTTAATATTGTAGATGTATCAAGTCCACCACTATAGGCTAATACTACTTTTTTTACTTCTTTTTTACTCATTTTTATATCCTACATCATAGTAATTTTAAGGAGTTATTTTATCTAATCTTAGCTATAATCTTGTTTATGAGAATAGATAAATTTTTAAACGCAGTTAATATTACAAAAAGAAGAGCCGTTGCTGAAGATATGCTTGAGCATAAAGTTGTACATATAAATGGAATGTCCGTAAAAAAAGCAAAAGAAGTTAAAGTAGGGGACATGATACAAATAAGATATTTGGAGTACACAGAAGAGTACAAAGTACTACAAATCCCACAAACTAAATCAACTCCAAAATCAAAACAAGATGAATATATAGAAAAACTAAAAGGAAAAGATGATGTTTAGTATGGATAAACTAAAATTTGATGATATTTTTGAAAACAGGCTTCCCCAAGAAGAAGTTAGAGATTTTTTAATCAAATTATACGAAGATGGAGAAACTGCAGAACAAATAGCAGCAGCTGCTGATGCCATGAGGGACCATCTTATTCCACTTCCTATTCATTACTCATTAAAAGATGAATTAATAGATAATTGTGGGACAGGTGGAGATAAATCAAACAGTTTTAATATCTCTACAACAGTTTCATTGCTTTTAGTTGCTTGTGGAAGTAAAGTTGCTAAACATGGAAATAGAAGTATTACAAGTAAGTCAGGAAGTGCTGATATGCTGGAAGAGCTTGGAATAAATTTAAATCTAAGTATTGAAGACCAAGTTAAGATGCTTGAAGTGACAGGTTTTACTTTTATGTTTGCTCAAAATCATCATCCTTCAATGAAAAATATTATGCCTATTCGAAAATCAATTCCACATAGAACTATTTTTAATATTTTAGGACCTCTAAGTAACCCAGCAACTGTTTCAAAGCAATTAATTGGGGTATTTAGTGATGAATATATTCATAGAATGATTACCGCACTAAGTCTTTTAGATGCAAAAAGAGCTATGGTTGTTAGTTCAAAAGATGGTATGGATGAGATATCTATTAGTGATGTAACTTATGCAACTACATTGATAGACCAAAGAACAAGTGATTTTATAATAGATCCTAAAGAGTATGGCTTAGGTTTATATCCAAAAGATGAAATTATTGGTGGTAATGCAAAAGAAAATGCTCAAATCACAAGAGATATCCTAGAGGGAAAAGTAGTAGGTGCAAAGCTTGATATTGTTCTTATAAATGCAGGTGCAGCCCTTTTTGTTGATAATAGAGCAAAAGATATAAAAGAGGGAATTGAAATAGCAAGAGAAGCTATTATTTCAGGAAAAGCTAAAGAAAAATTAGAACAAATAATTAGTTTTTCAAAAAGTATATAATAGGATTATTTTGGAAAAGATAGAATTAATTTTAGAAGAGAACCAATTATCAAAAATTATTGATAAACTAGAGAATTTGCTTAATGAAGATACATCTATTGTATTGTTACGTGGTGATTTAGCAAGTGGTAAAACCACATTAGTTAAGAATTATGTTAAGTCATTAAAAATAGATGATTTAGTAACATCTCCAACATTCTCTATTCAAACGATTTATGGTGAGAATATTTTTCATTATGATGTTTATAATAAAAGTTTAGAAGAGTTTATATCTTTGGGTTTATTAGAAGAGTTTGAAAAAGAGGGGACTCATTTTGTAGAGTGGGGCGATGATAGACTTGATGAATTACTTAATTCATATGGATTTCACACAATTAAAGTTGATATTGAGAAATTAGAGAATAAAAGGCGATATATAATTAATGCATAAATTAAGAATAGAAAACATAACTAAAAGTATTAAAAAAACTCAAATATTACATGGAATCTCACTGGAAGTTAAATCTGGTGAAATAGTAGGTTTATTAGGACCAAATGGGGCAGGAAAAACTACTACATTTTATACTGTTTGCGGATTAATAAAACCAACATCAGGTGAAATATTCTTAGATGATGAAAATATTACAGGATTGCCTTTACATAAAAGAGCACTGAAAGGTATTGGGTATTTACCCCAAGAATCATCTATATTCAAAGATTTAAGTGTAGAAGATAATTTAATGCTTGCAGCTGAAATTGTTACACAGGATAAAGAGGAACAATTTAAAAGAGTAGAAGAGTTACTTGAAGTTTTTAATATTGAACCAATTAGACAAAGAAAAGGTGTATCTTTATCTGGGGGTGAAAGAAGAAGAACTGAAATAGCAAGAGCACTTGTTTCAAGACCAGACTTCTTACTTCTTGATGAGCCATTTGCAGGTGTTGATCCCATAGCGGTAAAAGATATTCAAGAGATTATTCATCAGCTAACAATTAGAGGAATTGGTGTACTAATTACTGACCATAATGTAAGAGAGACTCTTGAAATTTGTGATAGAGCATATGTTATGAAAAGTGGTGCATTATTAGCATCTGGAAATAGTGATGAGATAAGAAATGATGGAAGTGTAAGAGAACACTATTTAGGAGAAAGTTTTACTTTTTAGAAGTAAGAAACTCTCTCTTCTTGATTGTCTAAAGATTTATTTAATGCTAAAGATACTCTTTTCATAATAAGTTCTTCATTATCATCATTATTTAGTTCAACTATCCCAAAACAAGACTTTTTAGAAAAGTTTTTCTCTTCAAGCATAATATTTAACAACTCTTCTAATTTATAAGCAACATTTAATGCTCCATCTAAATCTGTTTCAGGTAGTAGAATCAAAAATGCTGATTGTTCAGCTTTAAAATTTATATCATGTTCCCTAACATTTTTAGTAATTAGTTCTGATATGTTAATCAATAAATCTTCATAAGATACAATATTTTCATCTATGTTTTGAATCTCAAGTTTTATTAGAGATAAACTTTTTCTATATCTTCTAACTCTTTTAGATTCAAGTGAAAATATTTTATGAAATTTATTTAGATTATATAAACCAGTTATTAAATCATGGTTATATTTGTATTCAAATAGGTTTGATTTTTCATTTAGGTTTGTAATATCATATAAAGATACTAAAAAATAGTTTTTCTCTTTTTCTATTTTTGATACGTTTAATTTAAAGATTTTTTCACTATCTTCAATTTTTAATTTTACTAATACATTTTGTTTGTCTAAATTACTAATAAATTCATACCAAGGTATATCATTGCTGAAAGAGTACTGCTCTTTATCAATCATTGAGTCTTCAAGATTAATGGTAAACTCTTTAAAGCTTTTCAAAAAAGATTCATTTGCAAAAACTTCTTTTCCTTCATGCAAAATTGCTACAAAACTATCTTGATTGTTTAAAACTTCAACTATCTCATCAGTCTTACTTAAATCTGTTGACTCTTTTTTTAGCTCTTTATTTAAAAATTTATGTTCCAAAGACTTTGTAATATTTTTCATCAATTCATATAAATCTAAAGGCTTTAAACAATATGATGTTATTCCTAGTTCTATTGACTTTTTGTAAAAATTAGAATCAGTATGGGCAGTTGTTGTTATTGTTGGAATACTTGGATTGATTTGGTTAATATTTTTAACCATCTCTAAGCCATTCATTTTAGGCATATTAATATCAGTGATTATTAAATCTATTTCAGGATTGTTTTTAAAGGCATCAAGTCCTTCTTGACCATCACTACATATCACTAGCTTTTTTACAAAACTACTTAAAATATTAGAAGTAAAATTTCTAATTTCATCTTGGTCTTCAACATAAAGTATAGTTAGTTGAGTTAAAAAATTTTTGTTCATGAATACCTCTAATTTTAAAGTAACCTACTTAGTAAATATTTTCAATGCATTTCTTAAATCTTCTTCTGTATCAATTCCAAAAGATTTAGATTCTACCTCTACCATTGCAATCTTCTTTTCATGATAGATTGCTCTTAATTGTTCCAATTTTTCTATATGTTCAGTCATAGCACTAGGTAGTTTACAAAATTCATCTAAGCTTTTTGCTGTAAACCCATAGATACCTAGGTGCCCATGATATGTAGACTCTTCGTAATGGTCTCTATGGTAAGGTATTTTACTTCTTGAGAAGTATGTAGCATTTCCTTTACCATTTAATAATACTTTTACATGATTTGGATCATCAGCTAATTCTGAAGATATTTTCTTATGACACGATACAATCATAATATCTTCATTGTATTCTTTTACTTTTTTAACTCTATTTATTACAGCTTCTATTACCTCTGTTTCAATAAATGGTTCATCAGCTTGAACATTAATTACAATATCATCATCTTTTAAATTTAACTTCTTAGCTGCTTCATTTATCCTATCTGTTCCACTTTGATGAGCTGATGAAGTCATAATAGCATTTATTCCATGTTCTTTTGCTAAGCTTATTACATCTTGTGAATCAGTAGCAATAGTTACTTCATCTAAACTACTTACTTGTTTTGCAGTTCTTATAACCATAGGAAGTCCTAGTATATCAGCTAAAATTTTATTTTGAAATCTACTAGAGTTTAATCTTGCAGGTATAATTATCATTTATTAATTCCTTTAATTTATTACTGGTAAAGTAATTTTTGTAATTGTAGCATTAGCACTACTTGTAATTGAAATACTACCTTTTAAGTGTAATTCTATCACATTTTTTGCTATGTATAAACCTAAACCTACACCGTGTTTTTCTTGTTTGGTGGAGAAGTATGGCTCAAAAATTTTTGTTAAATGTTCTGGTTCAATTCCACCTGCATTATCTTTTATAAAAAGCTCTATAAAATCTTTTTTCCTCTTAACTTGAACTATAATTTTTTTATTGTCTACTATCATATTTCTCTGCATTGCTTCAATAGAGTTTTTAACAATATTATTAAATACACTTACTAGTACACTTTCGTAAGTCTCAATTATTATTTTATTATCACACTCAATTTCAAACTCAGTAATTCTTTTATATGGTTTTATTAAAGTTTCAATTAACTTCTTTAGTTCTACAACTTCTTTTTGTGCTTCAACTTCAATAAGTGACTTAAACTCCTCAATTGTATTTGAAAGATTTCTTACATTTTCAGTTATTATCTTTAGAGCATCTGTAAAGGTTTCATTCTCTTCAACTTCTAATGATAGTTTTTGTGCCAAAATTGAAATAGTGTTAAGGGGTTGTCGCCATTCATGTGAAATTGTTTTAATTGTTTCACTCATGATATTTAGTTTAGTGTCTTGTGCTATAACCTTTTCATCAAGTTCTAATTCATGAGTTATATCAAACATCAATGCTGTAAAGCCAGTAATATCTCCGTACTTGTTGTTCATAGGTTTTATTTTTATATCTACCCAAAAAATGTCATTATTTTTCTTTACATTTTTTATTTTTCCTGTCCAGTCTTTACCTTTAAGAATTGTATCCCACATATCCTTGAAGAGTTCAGAAGGGGTATCTTCATGCTGAATTACGGCATGGGATCTTCCTAGTAGTTCACTCTTAGCATAACCTGTTAGTTTACAAAAGGCATCGGAAACTTTTGTAATAAATCCATATTTATCAGTATGACTTGAAATAACATAATTATTTAGTATTTGGTCATCTGAAATTTGTTTTGTAATATCTTTTGCATTTAAAACAAAGAATTTTTTATTTAGCATAAGAGAAATAGTTACTTTTAAATAAATTGGTTTTTTATCTTTTCTTGTACAAAGAACATTTATGTCAGTATCATATGAGTTTCTCATATTGTCGCGTAGAAGTTGTAAAAAAGATATTTTGTATTCATAATTAACAAAGTCTACAAAATTTCTTGATAAAAGTTCAATATTTGAATAACCCAATATTGGACTTAATGCATCATTGACATACAAAAATTTACTTTTGAAGTCTATTATCCCAATACCATCCCAAGAGTTATTTATAATCTCTTTCAACTCATGGTTTGTACTTTTTAATTTTTCTAAATCTGAACCCATCAAAAACCTAAATAAACTTATTTTTATATCTTTTCATTATAATATAAAAACTTTAAAACTAGGGAATATTTTATGGATAATGATGATTTAAGTGCTAAAAAAACCATAACTGTAATAGATACATTTGGATTTTTATTTAGAAGTTTTTACGCACTTCCTCCTTTAAAATCAAAAGAGGGTTTTCCTACTGGACTACTTACAGGCTTTATGAATTTTATTTCAAATGTTGGTAAAGATTTTCAAACAGACTATATAGTATTTGCACTTGATTCAAAGGGTGATACGTTTAGAAATGAAATCTACACTGAATATAAATCTCATAGACCAGATGTTCCAGAGGATTTATTAAAACAGCTTCCAGTTGCAATTTCATGGATTGAACAAATGGGTTTTAAAACAGCAATCAAAAGTGGCTTTGAAGCTGATGATATTATTGCTTCAATTGCACATGATGCAAGGCAAAAAAACTTAGAAGTTAGAATTGTAAGTCATGATAAAGATTTATATCAATTAATTGATGATGATACTATTTACTTATTTGACCCAATTAAAAAAGTAGTAATTAATGAAGAAAAGTGTTATGAAAAATATGGAATTCATCCAAAACAATTTACAGATTATCAGTCGCTTTTAGGTGATAGTGCTGATAATGTACCTGGAGTAAAAGGTGTTGGGGCTAAAACAGCAGAAGCCTTGATAAAAGAGTTTGGAACTTTAGAAAATATATATGAAAATATAGAAAATGTACCAAAACCTAGATGGAAAACACTTCTTTTAGAGAATAAAGAGATGGCTTTTATCTCAAAAGAGTTAGTAACTTTAAAAACCGATTGTCATTGTATAGATTTTTTAGATGAGTTTGTATTGCCAAAAGAGAATCCAATATTAAAAATTCAAGAAACTTTATTAAAATATGATTTAAATAAAATAGTTGAAAGAGTTCATCAAAATGGACTTAATTATAAAACTGAACTTCCTAAAGTAAAAGAGAAAGTAAATTATGATTTTGTCTTATTAGATACCAAAGAGAAGTTAGAAAAAGTTATAAACTCTATTTCTAAAGACTCTATAGTTGCCTTTGACACAGAAACTACAAGTTTAGATACAAAAATAGCAAAGATAGTTGGTTTTTCATTCTCTTTTGATGAAAATAGTGCCTACTATGTTCCAATAGGACACTCTTATTTAGGTGTATCGGACCAAGTTTCAATGAAAGATGCAAAAGATGCAATAATAAGACTAAATGAGTTTAAACTAATTGTTCAAAATTTTAAGTATGACTTTGACATTATAAAATTTAATTTTGATATCCAATTAAATCTATACGCAGACACTATCATTTTAGCATGGCTTTTAGATAGTAGTTCAAGGGTTGGTCTTGATGCTTTATCAAAGAGCTATTTTGACCATACAATGATTGCTTTTAAAGATGTAGTTAAAAAAGGTGATGATTTTTCTACAGTGGATATTGCTAATGCTTGTAATTATGCAGCAGAAGATGCTTTAATGACTTACAAAATATATTTCAAACTACTAGAAGAGTTTAAAAAACAAAACTGTGAACATCTTTTAGAAATAGCAGATGAATATGAGTTTAAATTTATTGATGTTTTAATTAATATGCAAAATAATGGAGTAAAAATAGATACTCAAATATTAGAAAACCTTAAAACTAAAAATCAAGAACATATTCAAGAATTAACTAAAAAAATTCATGAATTAGCAGGAAGTAAATTTAATATAAACTCTCCAAAACAATTAGGAGTAATACTTTTTGAAACATTAGGATTACAAGCTTCAAAAAAGGGTAAAACTGGCTATAGTACAAACGAAGTTGTGTTAAATAAACTAATAGATTCCCATGAAATTATTCCAGCACTTTTAGAGTATAGAGAAGCTTATAAACTGCAATCAACATACATAGAGCCACTTTTAGAGTTAGCTTCAAATGATAATGAAAATAAAATTTACACATCATTTTTACAAACAGGAACAGCAACAGGAAGACTTAGTTCAAAAAATCCAAACCTTCAAAATATCCCAGTAAAAAGTAGTGCAGGGCGAGAGATAAGAAAAGCATTTATTGCAAGAGATGGATATAAGTTAGTTGGTATTGATTACTCACAAATAGAATTAAGACTATTGTCTCATTTTAGTAAAGATAAAGCTCTAGTGGATGCCTTTAATAATGATTTGGATATTCATAGCCAAACAGCAATAAAAATATTTGGTGAAGAAAAAGCAAGTGAAAAAAGAAATATTGCTAAAACAATAAATTTTGGATTACTTTATGGAATGGGTAGTAAAAAACTTGCAGATACACTTAAAATAACTCCAAAAGAGGCAAAGGTTTATATAGAATCATACTTTGAGGCCTTTACAAATGTAAAAGAGTATATGAAGTCTATTGAAGATTATGCTTTGGAAAATGGATATGTAGAAACGTTGATTAAAAGAAGAAGAGTATTTGATTTTAATGCTGCTAATACAATGCAAAGAATTGCTTACCTAAGAGAAGCCGTAAATACAAAGTTTCAGGGAAGTGCCGCTGATTTGATAAAACTCTATATGATAAAAATCTTCAATAAATATAAAAACAATGATGATTTAAAAATGATTTTGCAAATACATGATGAACTTATTTTTGAAGTAAAAGAAGAAAAGCTAGATGAAATAACGAATGATTTGAAAAAAATAATGGAAAATATTTTTACCTTAGATATACCCCTAAAAGTTTCACTTGCCATAGGTAATAGCTGGGGTGATTTGAAGTAAAATAAAGATTAATTTTATTTAAAAATAATTTTTTTTGACAAGAGTTATAATTTTAGGTATAATCGTAGAAAATAAATAAAGAGTAGCTGATGATTAAGACATTGAAAAATATCAGAAAATTGGATAATGCCAAATTACTAGTAGTAAGTAGTGATTTAGAGGTTAAAAAATCTTTAGAAGAAGATTTAGATAATTATTTTAGGGAAGTTAGTTTTGTATCTAACAATAAAGATGCATTAATCCTAGCTAATCAAAACAATTATGACCTAGTAATTATTGACACTTTGTGTGAAGGTTTGTCATTTAAAGATTTTTGTTTTGAGTTAGTAGAAGTGGCACAAACCCTGCCTAAGATCATTATTTCAGCAGAAGATGATAGTGATGATATTGTTACTGCTGTTAACTGTAATGCATATACTTTTATTTCTAAACCTTTAAGATTACAAGATTTAAAATTAGCAATTATAATGTGCTTAAATCAGACAAAAAGAGGGGACAAAGTAGAGTTCCAAGGTGGGATATATTTTGATGAATATAGAGACCAATTCTTTAAACCAGGTGGTGCTGCAATTGATTTTACAAGACTTGAAAAAGGCTTCTTAAAACTTCTAATTGCAAGAAGAGGTGAAATTACTGATTATGATACAATTAAAGAAGTAGTTTGGAAAGGTAAGAACATGTCTATTTATACAATGAGAAATATTGTAAATAAAATCAGGCAAAAAACTTATTATGAGATAATAAAAAACCACTCAAACAAAGGTTATGTTATTGATGAAACAGGTATGAAGAGATTCTAAATAAAGGTGTCTAAATGGAAGAATTAATTTTGACCAAAGATGAGTTGGTTGAGATGTTTGAAAATCATAAGCTTGAGGATACCAATAAAGGATGGATGATGGAAGGTAAAGTTGTGGAGATTATTGCTTTACATGAAGTTGATCCAAAATATCTACAAGATATTACAAATGCAAAGTATTATAAAATAATCCCGAAAGGTTACTAATGTCACACTGTCCGTTCTGTAAAAAAAAGATTGCTATGAGTAAAGCATTTTGCTCTAGAAGTTGTAAGGAAAACTATTTTCAACTTATAGCAATACAAGTTCCAAAACCATTTCTTAAAAGAATTTTTGTGTTTTGTGACTTTGAACAAAGAGAAGCCGAAATTGAAAACTTTGCTGATAGGCATGGCTGGCGATTAGATTTACTCAAGAATAAAATTGATGAACTAGCAGTCGAGCATGGATTTACAAGCTAGCCAAGTAGACCTTAAAAATTCTATCATCAATAAATCAACTATTTTATATGTCGAAGATGAAGAGATTTTAAGAGAAGAAATTTCAAGTTTACTTGATGGCTTTTTTCAAAAAGTTTTTATTGCTTCAAATGGCGAAGAGGCATTTGAAATTTATAAAAAAAATATTGATGAAATAGATATTGTAATAACTGACATAAATATGCCAAAAATGAATGGTATAGAATTGATTTCTAAAATTAGAGAAATCAATTCAACTATTCCAGTTTTAGTATGTACTGCATTTAACGATGCAGAGATTATAATAAAAGCTATAAGATTAGGTGTAAATGATTATATAATCAAACCTATTCAAATGATTACAACACTTAAAGTTTGTAATAAGATACTAACTAACTGTAATAATGAACTATTAATTAAAAAAAATCTAAAAGAATTAGAAGATTTAAAATCTGTTTTAGAAGATGAAAACTTTATAATAGAAACCAATTTGGATGGTAATATTATTCATGTTAACTCTTTAATTTGTAAAGCTTCAGGATATGAAGAGAGTGAATTATTAGGACAACACAACAACATATTAAAACATCCAGATACATCAAAAGATTTTATAGAGAATTTATGGACTACAATTAATAATGGTAATAAATGGCAAGGTAAGGTTAGAAACCTAGCAAAAGATGGTAGTACCTTTTATACTAAAACAACAATAATTCCTATTTTTAATGAAGATGAAGAAATCATTAAATTTCTATCAACTGGTATGTTAATTACAGCAGAAGAAGAGGAAAAACAAAATCTAAAAAGGCTAATTCTTCAACAAAAAGGTGAAAAACTAAAAGTTGAAAATTCTATTCAAAAAAGAGTTGAAGATGAAGTAAAAAAAATGATGGCATCTAGTTCAGGAGAGAAAGAGGCTCAAAATAAAAAGCTTATCCAACTAGTAAATGATTTAGATGGAGAAATTAAAAGGTTAAGAAATAAAAATATAGATAATAACTCTAGAGTTGTAACTTCTGAAAAAAAGCTCCAAGAAACAATGACTAGATTTGATAATATGCAAATAGCCTATCAAGGTAAAATTACAGGTATGAATAGCACAATTCAAACTTTGGCTAAAAGATTTGAAGATTTACTTAAAAAAAGTAAATCAACATCTGAAAAATTAGAAAAATCACAAACATCAATAACTATCTTACAAGGTTATATTGATGATTATAGAAAAAAAATAGCTGACCTAGAAGATGTAATTACAAGCTATGAAAAAGAGTTGAGTCAGTCTAAGTCGTATAAGTACTAAGAAATTCTTTTTTTCATAACTATTAAAATAATAATTGTTACTAGCATAACGCAAAATGATATTAACATCCCCATTGTAAGCCATCCACCATATAAAAATCCAAGTTGACTATCAGGCTGTCTAAATAGCTCTGCTACTATTCTAGCAATAGAATATGCCAATGCATATATTATTGCTAGTTGTCCATCAAATTTTTTTCTATTTCTAAAATATATTAATATTAAGAATATAACTAATCCTTCAAGGATTGCTTCATAAAGCTGAGAGGGGTGTCTTAAAACTCCATCTACATATATTGCCCAAGGTACATCAGTAACTCTTCCTATAAGCTCTTGATTAAAGAAGTTTCCAAATCTACCAAATATATAACCAAAACTTATTCCAAGTACTGCGATATCTGTTATAAACCAAAAAGAGACTTTGTTTTTCTTACAAAAAAGAAGTGAGGCAATTAAAAAACCTATAAATGCCCCATGATAACTCATTCCTGAAATCCCAACATAAGTACCATCAATAAAAGGGTTAAATATTTGCCAAGGATGAGTTAAATAGTACATTGTGTGGGGATCATAAAATAATATGTATCCTATTCTTGCACCTAAAATTACGCCAATCTCTGCCCACCAAACATATGAGTCAAAAATCTCTTGTTTAATATCTATATTATCATAGTTTATAAACCATTTAGCAACATAAATTGCACTCAATAGTGCAAAGGCATACATAATCCCATACCAATGAACAGAAACTGAACCTATACTAAAAGCTATTGGATCAAATTGAGAATAAATATTTTGCCAAAAATCCATTAATTTAGCGCTTCAGCAATAAGTTCAATTGGATTTTTAAATACAACATCAACATCAGCTTGATATAAAGAGTTTGTTATTTGCATTCTACATGCACTACACTCTGCACTTACTATTTTTGCTTTTGTATCTCTTATCATTGCATCTTTTGGAGCACCTGCTGCTTTTGCAAAATCATACTTTTCTGTTTGCATAGTAACTCCACCAAAACCACAGCATCTATTTGAATCACTCATTTCTGTTAAGACATAGTTTTGTTTTAATAGATTTCTTGGCTCTTGCCATACATTTTGCATCTTTTTAGCATGACAAGGATCATGATATGTTACTAAATCATCTATTTGTTTACCTGAATTTGCTAGTAACTCTTTTAACTTAGTACTATTTTCAAGCCATTTAGTAGCCATAAATACTTTTTTAGATATTTTTATAGCTCTTTGTTTCCACTCTGGTTGGTCATGTAAATAGTGTTCCCAATCTTGATTTATCATCGCACTACAGGTTGCTTCAGGGATAATTATTGCATCAACATCATCAATCCATGTTTCAAAATACTCTATGTTCTTCTTAACTAAATAATCTACAGTATCAAAATCACCTGTAAAATAAGCAGGTGCCCCACAGCATAATTGTTTTTTAGGAATCATTATATCAAGGTCTAGCTTTTTTAATATTTTTACTAAACTATCACCTGTATTTGTATAGGTATAATTACTCATACATCCAATAAAAATAGCAACTTTATTTTTCTTATTACTATCTTTATTTTCTACCTTTGCGGGTATATTTTCTGGATATTTATTTAAAAAACTTCGTTTATCTGCAAAGGGTAGGGCTCTATCTTTTTTTACTATTGGCAAAGAAAATCTAGGAACTGCTGAGCTATTTTTCTCTTCTATTTTTAATGCACAGGTTTGGAACATCCATCCAAGTTTAGACATTAAGTCCATGATTTTTCTATGTCGCAGTAGAAAGAAAAATAGTCTTTTATACCAAGCTATTCCAAACTTTTTTGCAATATCAGAACGAACTTGTTCAATAATCATATCTGTTGGTAAATCATTTGGACAGACTTCAACACAATTTGTACATAAAAAACAGCTTTCAAATATATCTTTTGCATTTTTATCTAATTCTAATTCACCTCTCTCGTATGCACCTAATAAATCAATAAAACCTCTTGGAGAAGTCGCTTCATCTTGATTTATATTAAATATTGTACATACGGGTTTACATTTACCACATTTAACGCAATCATCGCTAATGCTTGTATAGTCAAATTTATTAATTGTATTCATTATATAGTTTTACTAAACCTTCTTTTATTTTCAGGAACTTTTTTCAAATAAGCATCAAAAGGCATGCAAATATTACGTATTAGCATTGCACCTGTTTGATTTACTTTTATAAATTCTTTATCTAATGTCATTGATTCTGCTTCAATAAACTCATTTAAAGCCTCTACATCTTCTTTAAAGTATTCAAAGAAATCAATATTAAACTTATTTTCTACTCTTTTTATATTTAAAGAGAAGTTACTCATAAGTTCCATTATAACAAATTGTCTTAATTGATCATCTGCACTTAACTTATATCCTTTAAATGTAGGTAGTTTACCCTCATCTAAAGCACTTTCATACTGTTTTAAATCTTTATAGTTTTGTGCATAATAATTAACACCATCACCTATTGATGTAACACCAATACCTATTAAATCAGCTCCACCTTTAGTTGTGTAGCCTTGGAAGTTTCTATGTAGTTCACCTTTTTCAATTGCTTTAAAAAGTTCATCATTCTCTTTTGCAAAGTGATCCATACCTACCATTTTATATCCATTGTTAGTAAAAAAGTCAATAGTATCTTTTAAAATAAGTAGTTTTTCACTTGGAGGTGCAAATGTTGTTTCATCAAACTTTCTCATGGT
This sequence comes from Arcobacter sp., assembly GCA_002869535.1. Lineage (GTDB taxonomy): Bacteria > Campylobacterota > Campylobacteria > Campylobacterales > Arcobacteraceae > Arcobacter. The sequence goes on along the minus strand of PKUK01000001.1, from coordinate 429,340 downwards.
CTTCATAAGCCATGGAACATGAGCATAATTAAATACTGCAAATCTATCCGCATCAAGCTTTAGTATTTTATAAAGCGTTTGGTTAAAGGTCTCTCTATTTTGATGTGGAAGTCCATAAATTAGATCAATGTTAATTGATTTGATTCCAGCTTCTCTAGCTATATTCATAACATTTTGAGTTGTTTCGTATGGTTGGATTCTATGAATTGTCTTTTGAACCTCTTCATCTAAATCTTGAACCCCAAAACTTAACCTGTTACAGCCACCTTTTTTAAGAACATCCATATGCTCTTTTGTAAAATATCTAGGGTCAACTTCACATGAGATTTCAGCATCACTACTAAAGTTTGGAAAACTTCTTTTTATCATAGTAAAAACTTCATCTAATTGCTCTGGAGAGAAGTAGGTTGGTGTTCCTCCACCAAAATGCATTTGAGTTACTAGTCTTGAAGTATCTAAATTCTTTTCAAGTAGTTTTAGCTCTTTTTGCAAGTACTCTAAGTATCTTACTTTTTTATCCTCTTTAGATGTAAAAATCACATTACATCCACAGAAATAACAGGCACTTCTACAAAATGGAAGATGAAGATATAGTGATAGATTTCTTGAAGAGTCTTGTTTTGAAAAAATCTCTATTAAATCATCTTGTGAAAACTCTTCTGTGAACTCTGGAGCTGTTGGATATGAAGTATATCTAGGCCCTGGTTTTGAATATTTTTCAAATTTTTTAAAATCAATCATTTCTTTTTCCATCTAACCAAACCATAATACCTTTTTGTGCATGTAGTCTATTTTCCGCTTCTTCAAAAACTCTGCTTTGAGGTCCTTCAAATACCTCTTCAGAAACTTCATACTCTCTATATGCAGGTAAACAGTGCAAGAAAATTGCATCAGCTGTTGCATAAGACATAAGTTTTGTGTCTACTATATATCCTGCAAAGTCTTTTACTCTTTTCTCTTTTTCATCTTCTTGTCCCATTGAAACCCATGTATCAGTTGTAACTACTGTTGCACCTTTTATAGCTTCGATTGGGTCGTTTCCAATTACTATTTTTGCACCTGATGTCTTTGCAAACTCTAATGCTCTATTTAATATTTCTTGATTTACTTCATAACCTTTTGGAGTTGCGATTCTAAGTTCAAACCCAAGTTTTGAAGCTAACATAAGCCACGAATGTGCTAAATTATTCCCATCTCCAACATATGCTGCAACTAAGTTTTTATCTTTTCCCTCTTCAATAACTGTTAAATAATCAGCCAAAAGTTGTACTGGATGAAAATCATCAGTTAATCCATTGATTACAGGTACTTTTGAATATTGGGCGAACTCTTCAAGTTTAGAGTGTTCGAAAGTTCTTATCATAACCATATCAACCATTCTAGAAATAACTCTTGAAGTGTCACTCATAGGCTCACCTCGTCCTAGTTGTATATCATTTGATGATAAAAAAAGTCCTACGCCACCTAGTTGATAGATACCTGTTTCAAAGGAAACTCTTGTTCTAGTTGAACTCTTCTCAAAAATCATTCCTAATACTTGCTTAGGTAAATATTCTTTAAAATTTCTTTGTTTTGTTTCTGCTTTAATTTGTTTTGCTAATTCTAAAATCTCTAATAATTCTTCTTTACTAAAGTCTGCAATTGTTAAGAAATGTCTCATACTAATTCCTTGTATTTATAAAAGCAAATATTATATTAGAATTGGCTTTATTTTTAACTTAATACTAATAGATTATTCAAAAAAATAAAAATATTTTTTCTTCAAAATAGGCCATAAAATGACACTTCTGTGACATTTTGAGTAATTATAAATTAAGATAATTTCACTTAAACTTCTGTTATTCATTAAAAGGAAAAAAATGAAAAAATATATATTTAAACGGGATGATAAAAAAGAGGAATATCTATCTTATAAAATAGAAGATGCAATAAAAAAAGCTTTTAAAAGTGTCCAAGAAAATTATGATAGTAGAATATTTTTTAATGTAACAAATAAAATAGAACTAATTGATGAATTATTTGTTGAAGATATACAAGATATTATTGAAAAAGAGTTATACAATTTTAAATATTTTGAAGTAATGAAATCATTTATGATATATAGACATACTCATAAACTACAAAGGGAGCACGTATTAGGTTTAAATGATGATACAACATTTATAAACTCAACACAAACTGTTGAGGAGTACATACTAAAAAGTGACTGGAGAGTTAATGCAAACTCTAACACAGGCTATTCCCATGCAGGACTCATAAATAATAGTGCAGGAAAAATTATTGCAAATTATTGGCTGGATAAAATATACTCTAGTAAAGAAGGATATGCCCATAGAAATGCTGATTATCATATTCATGATTTGGATTGCTTGAGTGGTTATTGTGCGGGCTGGAGTTTAAGAATTTTACTTGATGAAGGATTCAATCAAGTTCGAGGTAGAGTTGAAAGTAGTGCTCCCAACCATTTTAGAGAAGCATTAGGACAAATGGCAAACTTTCTAGGGATACTTCAAAGTGAGTGGGCAGGAGCACAAGCTTTTAGTAGTTTTGATACTTATTTAGCACCATATGTATTTAAAGATAATCTATCATACAAAGAGATAAAAAAAGCTATTAGAAGTTTTATCTATAATTTAAATGTACCTGCTCGTTGGGGACAAAGTCCTTTTACCAATGTAACTATTGATTGGACTGTTCCAAGTGATTTAAAAGATCAAATTCCTACAAGAAATCAAAAACATCTTTTTAAAGATTTTAAAAATGCAAAACTTCTTAAGAAAATTAAAGAAAAAGGTTATAGCTCTTTTGAAGATTTGACCTATAAAGATTTTCAAAAAGAGATGAACCTTATAAATAGAGCTTATTATGAGATTATGACAGAAGGGGATAAAACAGGTCAGCCATTTACTTTTCCCATACCTACAGTTAATATTACAGAAGATTTCGATTGGTATGGAGAAAATACAGATCTGTTATTTGAAAATACAGCAAAAATCGGAAGTTCATATTTCCAAAATTTTATTGGTAGTCAATATGTCAGTGATGATGATGGTAATCTTATCGCAAACGATAAAGCCTATAAACCAGGACATGTTCGAAGTATGTGCTGCCGTTTACAGCTTGATTTAAGAGAATTACTAAAAAGAGGTGGAGGCCTTTTTGGAAGTGCAGAGATGACTGGAAGTATTGGTGTAGTTACTATAAATATGGCAAGACTTGGATATTTATATAAAGGTGATATCAATAGTTTACTTGCAAAACTTGAAGAACTAATGGACACAGCAAAGTCAACCTTAGAGAAAAAAAGAGTATTTATCCAAGATATGTATGAAAGAGGTCTTTTCCCATATACAAAAAGGTATCTAAAAGGTTTTAATAATCACTTTTCAACAATTGGTGTTAATGGAATGAATGAGATGTTAAAAAACTATTTTTCTGAAAAAACTGATCTTTCATCTTCTATAGGAAATGATTTTTGTATTGAAATATTGGATTTTATGAGAGAAAAAATGATTCAATATCAAGAAGAAACGGGCAACTTATACAATCTTGAAGCAACTCCAGCAGAAGGAACAACATATAGATTTGCAAAAGAAGATAAAAAAAGGTTTAAAGATATAATTCAAGCAGGATTTGATAAAAATATCTATTATACAAACTCTTCACAACTTCCTGTTGACTATACAGATGATCCATTTGAAGCATTAGATTTACAAGATGAATTACAGTGCAAATACACAGGTGGAACTGTACTTCATTTATATATGAATGAAAAAATCTCATCTGTTGAGTCTTGTAGAAAATTTGTAAAAAATGTAATTACAAATTTTAGATTGCCATATATAACAGTAACACCACTCTTTTCAATTTGTGAAAAGCATGGATATTTAAATGGAGAACATGAGTTTTGTCCAAAATGTGATGAAGAAATTTTAAAAAAGGAGTTAACAAATGAACAATCAAGAATTGCTTGAAAAAAATATAGACAAAAGAACAAAGTGTATCGTATATACGAGAGTTATGGGTTATCATAGACCAGTAGAAAGTTTTAACATAGGGAAAAAAGGTGAGCATAAACAGCGAATTAAATTTATTGAATCAAAAAATTGTTTATGATTTTACAAAGTTTACAACAACAGATTACATAAGACATCTCTCTTGTGTAATTTGGTTTAAAGGTTGTAATTTTAGATGTCAATACTGTTATAATGATGATATTGTATTTTGTAAAGAGGGCAATTATTCAATAAATGAGATTTTAGTCTTTTTAGAATCTAGAATAGGAATGCTTGATGCTGTTGTTTTATCAGGTGGGGAGGCTACTCTTTATGATTTAACTGCTATATGTAAAAAAATAAAAGAGTTTGGATTTAAAATAAAACTAGATACTAATGGAACAAATCTTAAACTAATAAAAAAACTAATAACAAATAAACTAATTGATTATATGGCAATAGATTTCAAATCACCAAAATATAAATATAAAAATATTGCAGGTGTAAATAAGTATGATGATTTTATAAAAACAATAAAATATCTAATAAATACAGACTTTGATTTTGAATTAAGAAGTACTATTAATTCATCACTTTTAGATGAAGATGACATAAATTCGATGATAAATACGATTAGCAATTTAGACTATAAAAATACTTATTATTTACAAAACTTTATACAGACAGAAACAAATATAGGAAATATTTCTAAACATAGAGATATAAATAAAGAAAAAATAAATAATAAAAAACTAAGTATCCAATGGAGAAATTAAATATCATTGTCCCAGTATATTTTCTATAATATCCTTTGACGTTTTAATTCTCAATCTTTTTATAAAAGTTCTCAAACGCTCATCACTTACTTCTTCAGTCCAAAGTTTTGCTTTTATATCTTCAGTACTTACAATGGTATTTTGATATTTAATTAATAAAAATAAAAACTCTTTTTCTCTTTTTGTAATATTGATAATCTTTCCGTCTTTATATAAACTCATTGTATTGTTATCAAAAACGAAGTTTTCTTTTAGAAATACTTTTTTTTGTTTATTTAATTTTGGAGCTATTTTTCTTATATGCTCTATTAATTCATCTGGGTCGAAGGGTTTTATAAAATATTTATTGATACCTAAATCGATAGCTTTTAATAGTTTTTCTTTATCTGAGTGGGCACTTAATACAATAATAGGAACAGACTCATCTAGCTCTTTGATCTTTTGAGTCATCTCTAGCCCATCACAAAAAGGCATCATAATATCAGTTATTACAATATCTGGTTTAAATGATTTAAACTTTTTTAAACCTTCTTTTCCATCTTTTGCAATAATTACAGAGAAAAAATACTCAGATATAGCATCTTTTAGCAATTGAGATAATCTCTTCTCATCTTCAACTATAAGTATTTTTAACTGTGTTAATAAGTTATTTTGCATCTTTATCCTAAATTATTCAAAGGAATTAATATAATAAATAGTGAACCATCTTCAAAATTTTTGTGGCTAAGTTCACCTTCTAAACTCTTTTCAATAATCATTTTTGACATAAATAATCCCAATCCAGTACCTTGACTTTTATATTTTGTTGTGAAATAGGGATCAAATATTTTATCTAAGTTTTCTTTATTGATGCCTCCTGCGTTATCTTTTATCTGCAGTTTTGCGTATAATTTATTTGAGATTTTTTCTTCACTAAGATTTATTGTAATTATTTTCTTTTCAATATTATTAAAAAGATAAGCATCTTTAGAGTTTTGTATTAGATTTATTATTACTTGAGATAACTCGTTTAATACTCCTACTACTTTAAAGTTATTTGCTACATTAACTTCTACTTCTATATCATTTAGTACTTTTTTTAAGATTATTAAAGCCTCTTGAACAGCTTCTTTTATCTCAAAGCTTTTTTTATCTTTTTGTGGATTAAAAAAGTTTGTAAAATCTTCTATAGTAGATGACATTGTTTTTATTAGGATTTTACTTTCAAGATAGAGTTCATCTGTTTTTTCTTTGTTATTATTTTTAAAAGATTTATTCATATTAAATAGTGTGAGGTTAAGCTCTGTTAAGGGCTGTCTCCATTGGTGTGCAATATTTGCTAGCATTTGACCTAAACTAGCCATTCTTGATTGCCAAAATAGAAGTTTTTGTTTCTCTTCATTTTTTTCAATCTCTTCATTAACCCTTTGTTCTAAAGTTTTATTTAATTCTTGTAGCTTTTTAGTTTGTAAGGATACTCTATTTTCTAAATCCTTATTTAACTCTTCTAACTCTATCTCTTTTTTTTCTAGTCTTTTTTTTAACTCAACTTCTTCTGTTACATCATATCTAATAGCAATAAACTCTTTTATCTCATCATTTTCATCTAAAATAGGAGTAATTGTAGTATTTAAATATACAGTTTTCCCATCTTTTGTAAGATTTTTAACTGTTGCTTTGTAGGGTTTTTTATTTAAAATAGTATCCCAAAGTAGGGTGAAGTTACTCTTTGGGATATCAGGGTGTCTTACAATATTGTGATTTTCACCAATTAATTCATTATGAGTATAGCCTGAAATTTTACAAAACTCATCATTTACAAAAGTTATTATTCCATTAATATCAGTTTTTGATACTATATTTGAATTTTCAATTGCCTCTTGATAAGTTTGACTCATATTATTTACTATTTAGAAGTTCACAAGCCTCTTTTGCATGGTATGTAATAATAATATCAGCACCAGCTCTTTTAAATGAAATTAAAGTCTCAATCATTATTCTTTCATAATCAATCAGGCCAGCACTTCCAGCATGTTTAAGCATTGCATACTCTCCACTTACATTATAAACAGCCAATGGCAAGTTTGAAGCATTTCTTATCTCTCTAACTACATCTAAATAAGCAAGGGCTGGTTTTACCATAAGTATATCTGCACCTTGTCTTTCATCTTCAAGTGACTCTTCAATAGCTTCTCTTCTATTTGCTGGGTTCATTTGATAAGATCTTCTATCTCCAAAAGAAGGAGTTGATTCAGCAACATCTCTAAAAGGTCAATAATAAGCACTAGCAAATTTAGTTGAATATGCCATAATTGGAAGATTTTCAAATCCATTTTCGTCAAGAGTTTCTCTCAATGTTTCAATAATTCCATCCATCATACCACTTGGAGCAATCATATCAGCTCCAGCTTTTGCATGAACTATTGCTTGTAAAGCAGAGATTTCTAAAGTTTTATCATTATCAACTGTCTCAGTTTTTGGATCAAGTATTCCACAATGACCATGATCTGTATATTCACAAAAACATAAATCAGTAACTACAAACATAGTTGGAAATTTTTCTTTGATAGCTTTTATAGTTCTAGAAATAATACTTTCATCACATAAACATTCACTTCCTACAGAATCTTTTACATCAGGAACTGCAAACAAAATAATAGATTTTAACCCTATAGATTGTATATATTCACACTCTTTTAATATCTCATCTAAACTCATTTGAAAAACACCTGGCATAGAGGCAACTTCTGTTTTGATACCTTCACCTTCTTTTACAAATAATGGATATATAAAATCACTTGGGCTTAGGTTTGTTTCTTGCACTAGGGCTCTTAAATTTTCATTAATTCTCAATCTTCTCAGTCTTTTAAACATATTATTTACCTCTTTTAGATATAATCTGCACCATTTTAACAGTTTAAGGTTTAAAAAGATATGAATATAGAAGAATCAAATATTGCAAAGTTGCCTACTATACATGGTGATTTTGAAATACAATCTTTTAAAGAACATCACAAAGAACATTTAGTAATTTTTTCAAAGAATTTAGGTGATGTTGTAAATGTAAGAGTACACTCTGAATGCCTAACGGGTGATGCAGTAGGCTCTTTAAAATGTGACTGTCAAGCACAACTTAACTTTTCATTAGATTATATAAATAAAAATAATGGTATGGTTATATATTTAAGACAAGAGGGACGAAATATAGGTCTACTTAATAAAGTAAATGCATACGCTTTGCAAGATAAAGGTTTTAATACAATTGAGGCAAACCATCAATTAGGTTTTGCAGCAGATGAGCGAACTTACGAGATTGTTGAGTATATTTTAAATAAATTTAATATAAAAAAGATCAATTTAATAACAAATAATCCTCATAAAATAGAGAGTTTAGCTAATATTGAGATTATTGAAAGAATCCCTGTTGTTGTGGGTGAAAATGAGAATAATCAAGCTTATTTAAAAGTTAAAAAAGATGAAATGGGGCATTTGCTGTAGTGATTTTAGATAATATAGAAGAGTTAAACATAGATAAAGAGTTTTTAAAAAAGTGTGAAGAGTTTAAAAAAATCTTACAACATTGGGGTAAGATACATAATCTTTCTGCTGAATTAGAAGATATTAAAATAGAAAATAATATATATGACTCTATTTATGTTTTAAAATTTATCAAAAGCTATACCAGTGTTGCAGATATTGGTACAGGAGCTGGTTATCCTGGACTTATCTTAGCAATGGCAAGACCAAACATAAAGTTTTATTTGATTGAGCCAAGAGCCAAAAGAGTAGCCTTTTTAAATTTTGTAAAAAACTCTCTAAAACTTGAAAACGTAGAAATTTTATGTAATAGAGTAGAGTATGTAAAAGATATAAAAGTTGAACTTATTACTTCTCGGGCTGTTACAAATACTGCACTTTTATTAAATTTGACTAAAAATATCTCAGATGAAAATACTTCTTATTTATTTTACAAAGGAAGCATGCTTGAGTCTGAGCTTGAAGAAGCTAAAATATATAATTATAAAATAATTAAAAAAGATGAAAAAAGAAACTATTTATATATAAATAAAGGAGCAAAATAATGGTGTTTAAAGTTTTAGCAATTATTGCTGTTTTATTTTTTATTTATCTAATATTTTTCAAAAAAAGTAGAGAGAGTGAAGTCTCAAGTAAGAAAACAAAAAAAGAAGAGAAAATATCAGATATTATGGAAGAGTGTCCAACTTGTAAAACTTATATTTCTAAAAATGAAGCAATTTTAAGTAACGGAAAATATTTTTGTTCAAAGGAGTGTCTAAAATGATAATTATAGGTGATACACTTATCCCTTATGAAGAGACTTTTTACATAAGCTCTATTGATGAGATCTCAAATACAAAACCAAACTCTACACTTTTATTTGAGTATGATGAAAATATTTTAAAATATTGCTTTGAAAACTGCTTATTATTTGGGGTTGTTACAAACTCTTTAAAAGAGTCAATTTATGCGAACTCTTTGCAGGCAAGATATATAATATGCTCTAACACTTTAGATAAAAAGATTAAAGATATTGCAGAAAACTATATGTTTGATTCAAAAGTTTTATCAATAATTGATAGCAGTGAGCAAATAGAATCTGTAGCTATGAATAAAATTGATGGGGTTATTTATAAAGACCTGTTAGGAAAATCATGAAAGATATACTAGATATAATCGTTATTATTGCTTTTGTGATAATAGTTTTTGGATTTATTAGAGGGTTTAATAAACAACAAATTGATAAACATACTAAAAAATTAGAAGAAATTGAGAAAAGGGAAAAAGAAAAAGATGAATAAACCATTATTAATTGAAATAGGTGTTGAAGAATTACCAGCAATACCATTTTTAAAAGAATTACCAAATATTGAAAAAAAATGGAGTGACATTTTAGAAAAATTTAAACTATCCACAGATTTTGACTTTTTTTATACTCCAAGAAGATTAGTGCTTTGGCATAGAGAATTTAACTTATCTCAAGAAGATATAACAGTTGAACAATATGGAGCACCAGTTACTATTGCTTATAAAGATGGAAAACCAACAGGTGCTGCAATTGGTTTTGCTAAAAAGTGTGGTATTGAAGTAGAAGATTTGCAAACAATTGATAATGGCAAAGGTGATGTTTTATATTTCAAAAAAGAAGAAAAAGGTAAAGCATCAAAAGATTTACTAAATGAAATGATAAACGAGTTTATAAATGCTTTAGATTTTGGTAAATCAATGAGATGGGCTAGTAGAACAGATAGTTTTATTAGACCAATTAGAAGTTTAATTGCTATGTTAGGTGAAGAAGTAGTTCAAGGTGAACTTTATGGTGTAAAAAGCTCAAATAAATCATTTGCCCACAGAATGGTATCATATGAGCCATTTACTATTGATTTTGCAGGAGATTATTTTTGTAAATTAGATAAAAATGGAGTGATTTTATATCCAGAAGATAGAAAAAAAACCATTTTAGAACAAATGAAAAAAATAGAATCACAAAACAATCTAACAATAGATATAGATACTGACTTACTAAATGAGATTGTTGCTATAACAGAGTTTCCTACAGCGCTATTAGGTAGTTTTGATGAAGAGTTTTTAGAGTTACCAGAAGAAGTTATTGTAACTTCAATGAAAGAGCACCAAAGATACTTTGCAGTTTATAAAGATGGAAAATTAACAAATAATTTTGTAGTAGTATCAAACTCTAAAACAGAGAATTTTTCTTTTATAGTTGCTGGAAATGAAAAAGTATTAAGACCAAGATTAGCTGATGCTATGTTCTTTTACAAAAATGATTTAAATAATGGATTATCAAATGAAGGTCTTAAAAATTTAGTTTTTGTTGATGGACTAGGATCTATGTATGAAAAGAGTGAAAGAGAAGTTAAAATAGCTTTATATTTAGCTGATTTGTTTGATGTAAAAGAAAAAGAACTTCTAAGTAAAGCTGTTATGCTCTCAAAAGCTGACTTAATGTCTGAAATGGTTTATGAGTTTACAGAACTTCAAGGGCTCATGGGTTATTACTATGCAAAAGCTGCTGGTGAAGATGAACTTGTTTTTACAGCACTTAAAGAACAATACTTACCTGATGGAGAAGATTCAGATTTACCATCAAACAAATTCTCAGCAATTGTAGCTTTATCATACAAACTTGATAATCTTATGGGACTATTTAGTGTTGGTAAATTTCCAACTGGTTCAAAAGATCCTTTTGGACTAAGACGTGCAGCAGCAGGTATTGTAAAAATAGCAATGGAGCATAAAGTTGAAGTAAATTTTTCAAATATTATTGATAATCTGTTACCTACATATAAAGGCTTAGATAAAAGTAAACTAATAGAGTTTTTCAATGAAAGATTATTTAAAATATTTGATGTAAATCCATCAGTTATTAAAGCAGTACTTGGAAGTAAAGAAGGGGATATATATAAAATATCTCAAAAAATATGTGCTTTAAATCCTATTGTGTTAAGTGAAGATTTTAAAGAAGCATCTACAACTTTTAAAAGGGTAGCAAATATTATCAAAGATATATATGTAGATAGTTCTTTAAGTGTTGACTCATCTTTATTTGAACAAGATGAAGAGAAAGATTTATATGAAACTTATACACAACTAACAAATAAAGAATATAATGACTATGAAGAAGAATTAGATGCATTATTTTCTTTAAAGCCAAAATTAGATAAATTTTTTGATAATGTTTTTGTAAATCATGAAGATGAAAATATAAAAACAAATAGAAAAAATCTAATAGGACTTGTTTATCAAGCTTTTAGAAACATTGCAGATATTAAAGAAATTACAATATAAGGAAGAGTAATGAAAAAGATATTAACCTTAATTACAATGATTGCTTTTTTTGCCATATTAAGTGGATGTGCAACATGGGATGGTGTAAAAAAAGATTCATCAGAAGCCTATGATGCAACAAAAGAGGCTATTCACGACGCAACAAAGTAAATTTTTTACTTTGTTCTTCTGTGTATTTCTAGAAGTATGTTAAGTGTATCTTGTAGTTGTTATTTATTTTAAACATAATATTTTACAACATCTTTTGAACAAGAGTATATTGTTTATATAAAACAATGTATTTATTAGGTAAAAAATCAAACTTAATGTTATTTTTACTTAGGGTATAAGTTATTTTTATCAATTCTTTTTTTGCTGATTCATATTCATTATCATAATCAAATTTAAAAACTTTATTTTCATTGTCAAAAACGTAGTATGATAAGTTGAGTGAATCAATTTGTGTTTCTATATTTTTCATGTTAATACTTTATTTAAATTTGTTACTTTATTATTTTATTATTTAAAAGTTAACAAATGATTAACAAACTAATCTTTTTTTAAGAAAGTGTGAGTTTTTTTAGTAATATAGAGTGAAATTTCACTCTATATTTTTATTTACAAGCAGAAAATGTAAGTTGACCTTCATTTTTTTGTAAAAAACCTTGACCAATACCTTTTACATTTAAAAGATCTTCTTTATTCTTGAAACACTTATGCTCGGATCTATATCTAATAATCATCTCAGCTTTTTTAGCACCTATACCATTAAGTTCTTTTAGTTCGTTTAGTGTAGCCTTATTCATATCTACGGCAAATAAACCAATACAAAACAATGCCAATAACACAATAACTCTCATTTTTTCTCCTTAAATTAGAATATTATATTATTATAAAAATTAGATTAAAATATGCTTTTATGAAACTAAAAAGTAATTAAATGAATAAAATATGTATTTTTATTATTTTTGAAGAGCTTTTAAAGAATCTTCAAAAGTACCAAAGATCATTTTATTTACACTACAGGCAATCATAAGATTAATAGAATAATCAAAATCTTCTATTACCATATTGTCCATGTCAAAATATGTACCATCAACAAGTTGCTTTTCATTACTTTTGAAAGTATCTAGGTAAGTTTGATTATCTTGCATATATCCATAAACTTCTTTTCCTAAGGCTTTTGCATAGCCACACTCCCAAATAGTACCTGAATCTGCCTCTTTGCCACGAAATGCATTTAAATTAGCTATAACAATATCTGATTGATTTATTAATTTAACATTTGCTTTATAAATATCTTGAGCAATTTTATTTTTATTTTGATTGAAATCTACAACATTATCTAAAGGATATAACCCCTTAAAGCCATACTTATCACAAAGTTAACAATAGTATTTACCTATTTGTATTGAATCTTTTTTAAATACATCATAACCTGCAATATATATCTTTTTCATATCATTATCCAATTTTATAAGTTTTAAAGCATTATAGCTTTTTTAATACAAGCATTTAAAGAAGTTTTTTCAGATAATATAGGCTTGATATTAGAAGGAAAGTATTTCAATGTTGTTTTTCCAATAGATATTGCTTTAAAGCTATAATCCCAATTAAAAGTCTTGAAGAAGTACTCAACAGTTGAGGGTGAAGAAAAAATAATCTTTGAGTTTTTTGGTAAAGTCTCTTTTTTCAAGGGCTCTACGTAATTATTTTCATAAAGTATTATTTCCTCACAAGAGATATTATTCGCTATTAACTCACTGCAAATATTTGATGTAACTTTATTACCTCTAATATATAAAACTTTTTTATTTTTAAGTGTAGATACCAACTCATTGGTAAAATCATAATTATTACTTTTTTGAGCAATTAATTTTAGATTGCCACCTAGCTCTTTCACCTTTTTTGCAGTCTCTTTACCTATAACATATGAAGGAATCTCTTTCCAAGATTTATTTATATTATTAACAGCAGTTGCCGCATTTTGCGATGTAAAAACTAAACTATCATATTTAGTCAAATCGATTTCTTTTTTTAAATAGTCAATTTTAAATAGTGGAATATTTTTAGCCCATCTTTTTTTTTGATTGTTTAATAAATAAATATTTGCTTTTGAATTATTATAGTTATCAATTTTATTTTGTACTCTTTTAAATAACTTATCAAAAAATGAAAATCTTTTATTTATAGCAATTAAAGTATTATTTTCAAGTACATCAAACAATATATTGTTTTTGGAGAGAATGTAGGTTATTTTAAAAAATTCTTTTTTTATATTTTCATTAGTATAATCCACATCATTAATAAATAAATTCTTTTCATAGTCATAGTCAAAATAAACAAGATTTAGGGAAGTAATAATTTTTTTAATATCTTTCATAAGAAGGAACCCTTTTATATTTTATAAAATGATAATATAAAATAATTAATAAAGAGTTAATGTAATGGTGTCAAGAGGGAGACTTGAACTCCCGACCTCCGGCTTATGAGACCAGCGCTCTAGCCAGCTGAGCTACCTTGACACTTATAAAAATTAAATAGTTGATTGGTTGCGGAAGCAGGATTTGAACCTACGACCTTCGGGTTATGAGCCCGACGAGCTACCGGACTGCTCTATTCCGCGGCTATTAGATGGATGGGGTAGCAGGATTCGAACCTGCGAATATCGGCACCAAAAGCCGAGGCCTTACCGCTTGGCGATACCCCAATGTTTAGTCGTCGAATTATAGTAAAAAAATTAATTTCTGTCAAGATACTTTATATTTAATTTTGTATATTTTGATATAATAAATCTAAATATTAAAACAATTAAAAGAGATTTATAATGTCAGCAATTAAAAGAGTACAAGAAGCTATAGAAGAGATAAGAAAAGGTAACATGGTAATCATGTTGGATGACGAAGATAGAGAAAATGAGGGTGATTTAGTTTATGCAGCAGCCTTGTCAACTCCCCAAAAAGTTAATTTTATGGCAACACATGCCAAGGGACTAATTTGTGTATCAGTTACAAAAAATACTGCAAATAGATTAGAATTGAATCCTATGGTTGCTTCAAATACATCATCATATGAGACTGCATTTACAATTTCAGTTGATGCAGCAAGTGCAAGTACTGGAATTAGTGCATCAGAAAGAGATGATACTATTAGAATCTTAGCAAACCCAGTAAGTAATACAAAAGAGTTAGTTAAACCTGGCCATATTTTCCCTCTTATTGCAAAAGATGGTGGAGTACTAGTTAGAACAGGTCATACAGAAGGTTCTATTGACTTATGCAAATTAGCAGGATTTAATGGTGAAGCAGTTATTTGTGAAATAATGAAAGAAGATGGAACAATGGCTAGACGTGATGATTTAGACATTTTTGCACAAAAGCATGATATGAAACAAATCTATATCTCTGATTTAGTTGAATATAGGTTATCACATGAAATATTAGTAGAAGAAGTCTCTTCATCAAATATAGAATTCTTTGGGAAGAGTGTTATAAAAAAAGAGTTTAAAGATCATTTGGACAATATTCATACAGCTATTATTTTTGGTAACTTTGAAGAGACTACTCACGTAAAATTTCATACAGTAATCCCTGATATAAAATTGTTTCTAAATGATAATAAAATAAATTCAATGTTAAAAACAATTAATTTTTTACAAGCAAAAAATGGTATTTTGATTTTTCTTGATGAAAATATGAAACATTTAGAATCAAGAAAAGATTATGGTATTGGAGCGCAGATACTAAACCTATTTGATATAAAGAAAATAAAACTTTTAACAAGTGGAGGAACGCACTCTTTTGTAGGATTAACAGGTT
This sequence comes from Arcobacter sp., assembly GCA_002869535.1. Taxonomy (GTDB): domain Bacteria; phylum Campylobacterota; class Campylobacteria; order Campylobacterales; family Arcobacteraceae; genus Arcobacter. The sequence goes on along the minus strand of PKUK01000001.1, from coordinate 413,965 downwards.
TTGGACTTGAGATAATTGAAGAGATTCAAATAGAGGGATAAAAGTAGGGGAGTAAAGTTATCTTACTCCTATTGCTGTTTTAACTACCTCAATTGATTTTTTGATTTTATCAATCTCTTTAAAAGCTAACTTTTTATTTTCTTTATAATATAAAGATGACTCTATAGTATTTACTTTATCTTCAAGCCTACTAATTGCAGCTTCACGAAGATCTTCATCTTCTATATTTAAGTATTTCATTGGGTTTTGATTTGATATTCTTTTTAATCTATGTGCAAAAAGGTATTCATTATCAGGATTTTCACTTAAAAATTCGCAAATTTCATTATAAACTTCATCATTTGATGATTCAAATTTTTTATAAATAACTCCAGCATAATCATTCAAAAACTTATCGTAATTGTTATAGTTTATAAGAAACTCTTTTATTTTTCCCTCATCTAGAGTATCTTTTTCAATATCAAATTCTTTTTCAAACATATGAATAACACAAAAATATGCTATTTTTGAACAACTGTTCTCAATATTTTTTAAAAACTCTTTTATTTCCATGATTTTCCTTAAATAAAAAAAGGGGTGAATAAATTCACCCCTTTTTTATAATACTAAGCATTAATTAGTAAAGTTGAGGACCTGCACCTGTAAAGTCATAGTCACTCTCTAATGTCAAATATTTTTTAAAGTTTTTAACATACATTGAAGCAAGTTTTTTTGTTGTTTCATCGTAAGCTTCAGTATCTTCCCATGTATTTCTTGGATTTAATACTTTTGTTTCTACACCATCAAGTGTTTTTGGAATAGATAGATTAAATATAGGAAGAGTTTCAAATTCACTATTATTGATTTAACCATCTAAAATACCATTAATACAAGCTCTAGTATTTCTGATACTCATTCTTGTACCAACACCATAAGGACCACCAGTCCATCCAGTATTTACTAAATATACATTTACATTATGTTCATCAATTTTTTCACCTAATAGTGCTGCATAAATAGTTGGATTTAAAGGAAGAAATGCTTCTCCAAAACATGAACTAAAAGTAGCAACAGGCTCTGTGATACCTCTTTCAGTTCCTGCAACTTTTGCAGTATAGCCACTTAAGAAGTAGTACATCGCTTGTTGTTTAGTAAGTTTTGCAACTGGAGGTAAAACACCAAAAGCATCTGCACATAAAAAGATGATATTTTTTTGATGTCCACCTTTCATGTCAGGTGTATGATTTTCAATATGACTTAAAGGATAAGAAACTCTTGTATTCTCAGTTTTACTTCCATCTTCAAAATCTACTACACCATTATCATCATATACAACATTTTCTAATATTGCACCTTTTTTAATAGCTCCATAAATTTATGGTTCATGTTCTGCTGATAAGTTAATAACTTTTGCATAACAACCACCTTCGAAGTTGAAAACACCACTGTCATCCCAACCATGTTCATCATCACCTATTAAGGCTCTTTGTGGATCAGTTGATAAAGTTGTTTTACCAGTTCCAGAAAGACCAAAGAATAATGCTGTATCCCCATCTTTTCCAATATTTGCAGAACAATGCATTGGAAGTTTTTTCTCTAATGGAAGCCAGTAGTTCATCATAGAGAAAAGACCTTTTTTCATCTCACCTGCATACCAAGTACCACCAATGATAGCAATATTTTCTTCTACATTAAATACCACGAAAACTTCAGAATGAAGATCATGACTTACATAAGACTTATCTATTGTTTTACAAGCATTATATACAGTAAATTGAGGAGTAAATTCATTTAACTCTGACTCTTCAGGCATGATAAACATATTTTGTATAAAGTTTGCCTGCCATGCAATCTCTGTAATAAATCTTGCTGATCTTCGTGAGTCAATAGATGCTCCACAATATACATAAGTAACAAATAAATCTTTGTTACTTAACTGTTTTTTAGCTGTTTTTAATAGATCATCATAAACATCTCTTGTTACGGCTCTATTTATATCACCCCAAGCTATGTATTTGTTTGAAGGATCTTGATTTACAAAAAATTTATCTTTTGGACTTCTACCAGTAAAAATACCAGTATCTATCATTAAAGCACCAGTTGAAGATATTTTTGCACCTTCATTTTTTACTGCATGATCAATTAATAAATCTACATCACTATTTCTGTATACAGTTTGAACGTTTTCTAAACCTAATTGGCTCTTAATATCAGACATTATTCTTTTTTTCCTAATAAATTAAAATATTGATAATAGTACACCGGCGGCCACTGCGGACCCAATAACACCGGCAACATTTGGACCCATCGCATGCATTAATAATACATTTGATTTATCGTATTCCTGACCAACTTTACTAACAACTCTAGCTGCCATTGGTACAGCACTTACCCCTGCAGCCCCAATTAATGGGTTAATTTGATTATCTTCTGAACTAAATTTATTCATAATTTTAGCCATAATAACACCAGCTGCAGTACCTGCAGAAAATGCTAATAATCCAATAATCATAATCCCTAAAGTATCTACAACAAGAAACTTATCTGCTGCTAATTTTGAACCAACTCCTAAACCTAAGAAGATAGTTACAATATTGATTAAAGAATTTTGCATTGTATCAGAAAGTCTCTCAACAACTCCTGATTGTTTTAAGAAATTTCCAAATGCGAAAGCTCCAATAAGTGGAGTTGACTCTGGCAATAATATAATAGCCATCATTAAAATAAGTATTGGTAAGAAAAGTTTTTCTAACTTATGTACTTTTCTTAATTTTGGCATTTTGATTCTTCTCTCAGCTTCAGATGTTAAAGCTTTCATAATAGGAGGCTGAATTACCGGTACAAGTGCCATATAAGAATAAGCTGCAACAGCAATTGCTCCTAGAAGTTCAGGCGCAAGTCTATTTGCAATAAAGATTGATGTTGGTCCATCCGCACCACCAATAATAGAAATAGCAGATGCACTTTGTAAATCAAAACCTATTGCTACAGCACCAACAAGTGAACCAAAAATCCCAAATTGTGCAGCTCCACCAAGAAGAGCTGATTTTGGATTAGCTAATAAAGGTGTAAAGTCTGTCATTGCACCTACACCCATAAAAATAAGCAAAGGAAAGAATCCATTTGCAATTCCCATGTTATAAATAATACCCAGCATTCCATTTTCCCCACCAATACCTGCTAGTGGGATATTTGCTAATAAACCACCAAATGCAATAGGAAGTAGAAGTAATGGTTCAAAACCTTTTGCTATTGCTAGATAAAATAGAACAAAACAAACAGTAAACATAATTAATCTACCAAATGTCTGCTCAAAAGTTGTCATAGGTCTAGCATCTTCAGCATGAGCTTCTGAAGTCATAACATCATCACTTGGATTTACAAATGAGTGAATACCTGTTGTTTTATAAAATGATTCAATTAACTCATTTAAAGATTTTGCTTTATATTCATGTTTTACTTCTTCAACTTTTACATTTTCATGCGTAGTACTAGAAGCAAATGCATTAATGCTAAACATACATAAAAATGAAATTAGCAAAGAAGCGATTAATTTTTTATTCATAAATTTCTCCAATTTAAGTATTAACCAATTACGGCAATAACTTGCCCTTCTTCAACTGCTTCACTTTGTTTAACTAAGAAAGATTTGATTGTACCATCAACTGGTGATTCAACATCAATTTCCATTTTCATAGCTTCTAAAATAGCAATAACTTCACCTTTTGCAACTTTATCACCAACATTTTTAGTTATTTTCCAAACATTACCACTAACAGTTGCCCCAATTTCAACACCTTCACCACTTACAGGTGTTGAAGGCTCTGCTGATGCTTGTACAGGTGTTACTTGAATATCTGCATTTCCTTCAGCTACTGTTACATTAAATTTTTGCCCATCTACCACTACTGTATAGTTTCCAGTTGCATTACTCATAACTTTATCTTCTCCTAATTTACAATCTTTATCGTCTTCACAAATATCTGTATTAGTTTTTCTAACACTTAAAGGACTATTTCCTTTTAAAAATGAAATACCTTTTTCATCACAAGCAGCTGCTATGAAAATATTTTCATCACTTATTTCAACGCCTTCTTCATTTAATCTGTTTTCCCAGTATTTCATAGTTTTCTTTTCATCTCTATCTGAAATATCTAAAGGATTCTCTTTCGTTGGTTCTAATTTTAACTTTTCAGCAGCAAGAGCAACGATCTCGGCATCTGGTTCAACAGGAGTTTTACCGAAGTATCCAAGTACCATTTTACCGTATCCAGGAGCAATTTGTTTCCATGGTCCAAACATAACATTTGCATATGCTTGTTGCCAATAAAATTGAGAAACAGGAGTTACAGATGTTCCATATCCACCTTTTTCAACAACTTCTCTCATAGCTTTTATAACTTCTGGAAACTTATGTAAAGTACCATTATCTCTCATCATTTGAGTATTTGCAGTCAATGCCCCACCTGGCATTGGTGAGAAAGGAATTAATGGCGAAACTTGTGTAGCTTCAGGTGGCATGAAATAATCTTTTAAACAGTCATTTAAAACTTCTTCGTATTTTAAAATTTTATCTATTTCTAAACCACCAAGGTCATAGTTCATTCCCTTAACAGTATGCATCATAGTTAAAATATCTGGTTGGCTAGTACCACCAGATACTGGGTTAGCAGCTAAGTCAATACCATCAGCACCAGCATCAAGTGCTGCTAAGTAACAAGCAACACTTACTCCTGCTGTTTCATGAGTATGAAGTCTTATATGAGTATCATCTCCTACAAGTTTTCTTGCCATTTTAATAGTATCAAATATTTTTTGAGGAGAAGAAGTTCCTGAAGCATCTTTAAAACAGATTGAATCATAAGGAACTCCACTATCCAATATTTGTCTTAATGTTTTTTCATAAAAGGGTACATCATGTGCTCCTGTACATCCAGGAGGTAAGTCCATAAGAGTAACAACTACTTCATGATTTAAACCATATTTCTTGATACATTCAGCAGAATATTCAAGATTTTGAACATCATTTAAAGCATCAAAGTTTCTAATAGTAGTAGTCCCATGTTTTGCAAACATTTTTGCATGTAAATCAATAAGGTCTCTTGAACCTGTATCTAACATAACTGTATTAATACCACGTGCTAGAGTTTGTAAGTTTGCATCGGGACCAACAATTTCTCTAAACTTGTCCATCATATCAAATGCATTCTCTTGTAAATAGAAGAATAAAGATTGAAATCTTGCTCCTCCACCAAACTCATAATGTTTTATTCCTGCCTCTTTTGCAGCTTCAACAGCTGGAAAAAAGTCATTCATTAAAACACGTCCACCAAAAACTGATTGGAAACCATCCCTAAAAGTGGTATCCATTATATCAATATATTTTTTTGACATTAAAATTAACCTTTTTGATTATTGTGATGTTGAATAACTGCAGAAATAGCAGCAATCTTTTTAGCAGTATCAGATGTTGCAACACTAGGTTGAACTTTTTTAGCAGTCTTTATATTGTCTTTTTCAGGAAAAAATTTCCCAATAAGCGCTGCTTGAGCTTTTAAAGCAAAAACCATGATAATAAGGAAAGAAAAAACTATTCCCATACCCAAAATCATAAATTTAAATGCTTCCATGACTAAGTTTGTTTCCATATATTTCTCCGTCAAAACACCGAATTCAAACTCAATTTTATAGTAATTTTCCTTTGTTAAAATTAATTTTACTAATATTTTTTCTTAAATTTTGAAATTTACATTTTTTGTACATATTTACAATATTTTATTACCATATTTGTATAATAAATAGTCTATTCTTTTGATAGCTTTTGAGATTGATGATTTTGTGTCTATAATTATTGTTTGCATGTTCTTCTCCTAAATAATATTTCAAATTTTAGTATTTTTTTTAAAAAGTATTGAAAAATATTTCATTTTGTAATATAATTTCAAAAAGGAGATAAAATGTTATTAGTAAATGAGATAATTGAAAGACTAAAAGATGTTTTAAGTACGGATGGAATTAAAGGTAAGATTTTTGATAAAGATGTTGCTGATGCTTTAAATCTTACACAAGCAAACTTTGCAACTATGAAAAATAGAAGCAAAATACCTTTTTCAAATATACTTGATTTTTGTGCTATTAAAAAAATCTCTATAAATTGGCTTTTATATAACCAAAATCCTGGTTCGCTGGTTGACTCAACTGATAAGTATTGGATTAAATATTTTCCTGAGATTTCTGTTAGTGCAGGTGGGGGTGCTTATGATAGTGATGAGAATTATGAAAAGCTAGAAGTTCCACCTTATTTTATAAATATGCTTGGTGGTGAGCAAAATCTAAAAAATATTGAAGCTATTAATGTAATAGGGGACTCAATGGAACCAACACTAAACTCAAATAATATAATTTTTGTAGATAAATCAATAAAAAGTGGATTTAGAGATGGGATATATGCCTTTACTACAAATCATGGACTTTTTGTAAAAAGAATGCAAAAAAGAGTTGATGGAAAACTTGATATTATTTCAGATAACAAAGATTATCCCGTACAAGTTATGGCTAGTGATGAACTTGAAGTCTTGGGAAAAGTTGTAGGCTCTTTTGGAATGGTATTTTAAAAGAGTTCTGAAGTTTCATTTGATGATAGTTTTAGTGTTTCTTCAATTTTTAATTTATCATAACCTATAATATAAAGTGCATTGAAATATTCGTTTTTTAGGACCTTTTTTAAGTTCCCAATATCTTCTAATACAATTTGTTGTTGATTGAAGTTTTCTATAAATAAAGGAGTTATAAATATAGTTTTACCATATTTATATTTCTCTTCTAAATATTTTATTTCCTCTAATATTAATTCTAAGTTTTTTTGGCAGATTATAACTTTATTACTTCTTCCAAAATCAATAATATTTAAATACTTATCTACAAATATTGGCTTAAAATGGTTAAGCTTCATAAGTTTTTGTAAATCTAATTCTAAATTAAAAAAGTTATAAACATCTAAAAATTGATTTATATATAAAGATGACAACTTTAATTTATGAAAAAATATTTCTTTATATGAAAATGAAGTTTCAAATAAAGAATGTTCTATAAGGTTGTTTATTTTGTACGTTTGTTTAGAAAAAGGTTTATAGTTTGGGTATATACTCTTAATAAGCTCTTCATTTGAACAAATAAATATCTCATCTTCATTTATATTTTCAATAATTTTTACACAAGTTTCTAATTTAGAAAAAATAATTCTTATTTTTTTATTAGAAGCCTTATATATATTTATTAAATCAAAAGTGACTTTATCACAATAATAAACCTCTAAATTAAAAGTTGAAAACTTAAATCTAAATAATTTGATAAGAGTTTCTTCAAGAGAGTTGACTCTTATCCATGCTATTTCATTATCTAAAATCTCTATTTCAAAGTCATGAACTACCGCAAATGCTCCATTTTTTATGGCAAGTTGAGTATCTTTTATATTTTTAGCTAAAAAAAGATCACCTTCCATAACTTTTTTTGCATCAGTTTTAATATTGTATATAAAGGAGACAGATGGAGAGTTTTGTAACTTCCCATCTATAATATCAATGACAGAAGAAATATTCACAATATTTCTTAAGAGATTTTCGTTCCAGAAACTTTTGGTTTTTCAGGACGAACAAGATTTAAACCATTTTCATCACGAGCAGCTAAAAGCATACCTTCACTTAACATTCCCATTAGTTTTGCTGGTTTTAGGTTTGCTACAACACAAGCTTGTGTTCCAACAAGTTCTTCAGCTGAATATGACTCTTTTATTCCTGCTAAAATCTGTCTATTTCTTCCTTCACCTAAATCAACTTGTAGTTTTAGGAGTTTTTTTGATTTGGGAACTTCTTCGGCCTCTACAATTGTACCAATTTTTAAAGTTGTTTCAAAAAATTTATCAATTGTAATAAGATTATCTTCTTCAACTATTTCTTCAGTTTTTTCTACTTCTTTTTTAGCAGGTTGAGTAGTAACAACTGCAGGTGAAGCTTGCTCTAATAAAATCTCTTCAATTCTAGGAAACAGTTGTTCTACTTTTGTTATAACTACATCAGGAAGTAACTCTTTGTTTAGAACTATTTTTGTAAAATTATCACTGTTTATCTCTAATCCTATAGATTGAGCTATTTTTGAAATTTTTTCTGGCATTACTGAATCTAAAAGTAGGGCAACTCTTGCCATGATATTAGTAATTAATGCTACTAGTGCCATAGCTTCTTCTACTTTTCCTTCTTTCATTTTAGTCCATGGTTCATAATCACCAATTGCTTTATTTGCTATAGTTAAAACTTTCCAGATCTCTTCAAGATATCTATTTAATTGCATATTGTAAACATAAGTTTCAATTCCGTCTAGTATTTCGTTTACTTCATCTAACTCTTTTTTATGGAATTTTATTAAGTCATTTGAAGTTACTTTATATTCAAAATATTTTCCACTCATTCCTATGATTCTATTAAGTAAGTTTCCTAGGTCATTTCCTAAATCAGAATTAATTCTATCCATTAAGGCTTTTTGAGAAAAGTCTCCATCTTGACCAAAAGGAACTTCTCTGAGCATAAAGTATCTAAAAGCATCAAGTCCATAAGCATCCGCTACTTCTTTAGGGTTTACTACATTACCTTTTGACTTAGACATTTTATCTCCATCTCTAGTCCACCAACCATGAGCTGCTATATGTTTAGGAAGTGGTAAATCTAAAGACATCAAAAATGCTGGCCAATAAATAGCATGAAATCTTAAAATATCTTTTCCAACTAAATGTACATTTGCTGGCCAAAACTCCATGTTTTTATCATCTGTTCCATATCCAAGTGCAGTAATATAGTTCATCAATGCATCTAACCATACGTACATAACATGTTTCGGTTCATTTAGTGATTCAGGTAACTTAACTCCCCAATCAAAAGATGTTCTTGAAATAGATAGATCTCTTAATCCACTTTTTACAAAATTGATAATCTCATTTTTTTTAGAACGAGGTAAAATACAGTCAGGATTATCTTCATACCATTTTAAAAGTTTATCTTCATAGGCAGATAGTTTAAAGAAATAGCTCTCTTCTTTTACTATATTTGTAGGTTTTCCACAGTCGGGACAAAACTCATTTTCAATTAGTTGTTTTTCAGTAAAAAATGTCTCACATGATACACAATAATATCCTTCATACTCACCTTTATAGATATCACCTTTGTTAAACATCTTTTCAAATGCAAACTGAACACCAGTTTTATGTTCTTCATCAGTTGTTCTTATAAATTTGTCATATGTAATATCAAAATCATCCCACAAGGCTTTAAACTTACCAGAAACTTCATCTGCATACTCTTTAGAAGTTTTACCTCTAAGTTTTGCACTCTCTTCGATTTTTTGTCCATGTTCATCAGTACCAGTAAGAAGAAAAGTTTTTTTACCAGTTAACCTTGAGTATCTAGCCAACATATCAGCAATAATTGTAGTATAGGCGTGTCCTATATGTGCAACATCATTTACATAATATATTGGAGTAGTAATATAAACATTTTTATGACAATTCATTTTTTACCTTTAATTAAAATTCAAATCCACCTGTAGAACCTTTGTTCATAGATTCATACACAGCAATTACATATTTTTTTCTTATTTCACAATCAAAAAATTTCTCACAAGGAGTACAAGAATCCAAGTTGTAAGATTTTTGACACTCCTTTAAACCAATAATTTGATTTTCTAAAGCATCATCCCATTGGTTTTTGTTTTGACTATTTTCCATTTTCACTATAAACTTTTAAAACTCTATTTATCTCATCATTTGAACCAAAGAAACAAGGAGTTGTATCATGGATATGAGTAGTCTCTACATCTAAAACTCTTTTAAATCCATCAACTGCTCCACCACCAGCTTTTTCATAAGTAAGTGCGAAAGGAAATACTTCAAAAAGTTGTCTTAATTTTCCTTTTGGTCTATCAGTTGTTCCTGGATATGAAAAAAGTCCTCCACCTTTAAGAAGTATTTGATGAAGATCAGGAACCATTCCACCGCTATATCTTAATCTATATCCATCATTGAAGATATCATCTATAAGTTGTTTATGAAAAGGAGCCCAACAGTTCTGAGTAGAACCAGGAGCATTTAATTTACCTTTTTCATTTAATTTGATATCTTGAATAAATTTAAATTCATTATTTAGTAATCTATACATTTTTACATCATCTGTTGTAATTACCATCTCAACTCTAGGTCCAAATACTACATAAACAGAAGCTATTATATTTGCAGCATTGAATTCATTTTCATAAATACCAAAAATAGAACCCACTGATAAATTCACATCAACAAGTGACGAACCATCCAAAGGATCATAAGCAATTAAATACTTTCCATCATCATGAAGATTTACAATACTCTCTTGTTCTTCACTAACTATTGAGTTTATTGATTTTATTTTTGCAAATATCTCTTCAATAATAACATCACTTTGAATATCTAGTTTTAGTTGAGTATCCCCAGTTGAGTTTTCTTGTTCACTTTTTCCAGTATCACCAGTTTCTATTAAGTATTTAATCTTTATAGCTGATTCTTTTATGGCATCAAATATTTCATTCATCATTTTACTCTTTTCGCATTTTGTTCAATCCATTTGATTATCTCTTCTGGATTATTTAAGTCTAATCTTTTCATTCCTTGGGGAACATCACTTATACTTTCATCTGTTGCAATAACATCAGTTAGTTCAAAATATGATTCTTCAATTCTGTCTCTAAACACTGCAATTCTAGGTAGAGGTAAGGTTTTAAGTCCTTCTACTAAAAGATAGTCAAACTCTCCAAACATATCAATTATTTCCTCAATAGAAGAAGTTTCTTGTTTAAACATAGTTGTTCTTGTAGGTCCAACAACAGCTACATCTGCTCCTGTTTGAAAAAATTTATAAGAATCTTTTCCTTCCCTATCAAAGCTTGCTTTATCCTTAGGGTCATGCTTTACAATACAAACCTTATATCCCATATCTTGTAAAATACTAGATACTTTTACCACTAGGGTAGTTTTTCCACTATTTGAAGGTCCTGTGAATGCAACAGCTAAATATTTTTTTGTATTTAATTTCATTTGGGGATTTTATCTAAATGATGGTTAAAGTATCTTTAGTGTAAAATCACCAAATTATTATACAAATATGGAGATTCTATGAACAAATTTTTATCAATTATTTTATTTACTTTTTTACTTTTTTTAAGTGGATGTAGCTCTTACTCTATAACTAAATATTTTGATAAAGACGATTTTTATTTAAACTCTTTACAATACACAAAAAAAACTGATATCATAAAAGATGAAGAAGTAGTTGCGCTATTTACGGCAACTTATTTAAATAAAGTTGAAGAGAAGTATGATGATAATTATGAAAACTTTATAGTTTCTGTTTATGTTGCAAATAATAAAAAAAGTGAAACACCAAATATAACTATAGATAAACAAAGTTATACGCAAGAAGAATTAGAAGATGAGAAAAACTATGAAAAAAATTATGTAGAGATAAAAGAACTAGAAAAAGAGTCAAAACTAATAGAATCAATTCCTCTTAAAAATCCATGGGCAAAATATTATTTAATCAAATTTGATAAGAATAATGATTTAGAAAACTTCTTATTAAGATATAGACTTAATCAAACTCTAAAGGCTGAAATAAGTTTTTAAAAAACTCTTCTAGACTTAAATCTTTTTTACCAATTATTTTTGTATAGATTATATAATTATAAATAAACTCTTTTGCACTTTCATTCCCAAAAAGCTCTAAACTAAGGTAAGGCTTGTAGTTACTTTTAATCTTAAACAAATCAAAATTCAATCTATCATTTAGATACTCTACATCATAAATATAGGCATAAAATTGCATTAAAGGATGAGAAAACTCTACTTTTAATTCATTTAAAATATAAGAATAATAAAGTATATTTATCTTCGGAATTAATAATTCATCTCTTTTTGCATCAAGATTATTAAATAAAGATATTAGATCAGCTTTTCTTAGATTTATTTGCATTAAACCTAAATCAAACTCTGAAGAGATTTTATTTTCATCAAAAGAACTTAAAGTTTTGGCATATGAGTTGATGAGTATTGTTTGCTCTTTTGTACACCCTTTTAAAAAGTCGTATTTTAAGGTCTTAAAACTATTATCTATTTGAGTAGTTTCTTTTATATATAAAGTATAAATATTTAAATCATCTGATTCTTTTAAAGAGTTCAAACTTGTAGTATCTTTATTTAATAAATAAAGCCAAAAGTTAACTTTGTCTTTTTCATACTGTGTAAGTGCCTTTGATAGTGCATTTTGAAAATATTTTGTTGTTTGTTCATCAAGTTTTTTGTTTAAAACTCTATTTAAAGCCAATATAAATGAAATATTGTAATTGGACTCAGAATCATCAAAATCTAAAAAACTTGATTGTAAAAAATTAAGTTTTGGATTAGAAATAACTAAAGATAGAAGCTTTTCAAATCTTTTGTCATCTTTTATTTTTTGCATAGTTTTTGTAGGTAATCTGTAGTTTAATTTATCATATAAAAAACTATTTGTTGCATTTAAATACAAATCATAAATTATCTCTTTTGATGATGAAACAAGTTTTGTAAAAGGAATAGGGGAGTTTATGATTTTCAGCTCTTTTGCTAAAACTGGATAGCTATCTTCAATCTTTAATACAGTTGAGTTAAGTTCCAAGTGAGATAGTGTCAATGCTTTTTTTAAATCAAGCCCTACAGCAATACAATCACTATTTGTAGATACTAAACTCTTTGCACTTGCGTTCATACATTGTGAAACAGCTAAGGTTTCATCATAGTCAATTTTTTTTGCATACTCATCAAAAATAATTTTATTTACATTAGAAATGTTTTCTAGTGTAGTGATAGTATTTTCATATGATTTTTGACTATTTTCTAATTTAATAAAATAGTCAAAATCTTTTTTTAATAAGTTCTCATCAGAAAGTAAACTAGTAGTAAAAAGAAAAGAAAGTAGTAAAAACTTTAATCTCATCCTAGACTACTTACATACCCATAAATAGTCTTCCTAAAAATGTTTCTAGGAAAATAAGTACTAAAATCAAAATCATAGGAGCTAAGTCCATACCACCAAATACAGTAGGTATATATCTTCTTATAAGAGCATAAGCTGGTTCAGTTAGTCTATATAACATTTGAACAATATGATTATAGGGATCAGGTCTAACCCAAGAAATAAGTGCAGAAATAATTACAACCCATTTATATAAAAATATAACACTCATAACAACTGTGGCTATTGAGCCTATTAATGCATCTGTCATTTTACAATTTCTCCTAAATAGTTTTTAATAAGTGGATAAATATCTGATAAATCAGGTCCTTTATCCTCACCAGTTAAAATATATCTTAAAGGTTTAGATAAAGCTTCATCTTTTAAATCTGTAGCATTAGTAATATAACTCTTAAACTCATCAAAATCTTCAATAAAAGGTGCAGCCAATAAAGAGTCTCTTATCTTTTTATACTCTTCTTCAAAGCCCTTAGGAGAACTTTTTGAACTAAAAATCATATCTATTTTTGTTTTTAACTCTTTTATTGTGTTTGCTTCATCTAAATAAAGTTTTCCTAGCTTTCCAATGTCATTATCAGCAAAACCTAATATTTTAGATAATCTCATTTCATCAATATCTTCTAGATGTTTTCTATTTATAAATCTTAATTTATCTATATCAAATTTTGTAGCAGAGTTTGATATTTTTGTAATATTAAACCACTCAATTGCCTCTTCAATAGTAAAGATTTCAATAGGAGTTTCATTTCCTAGTAATACTAAATAATTGGCAATGGCACTTGGTAAAAAACCTTCATCAATAAGCCATTTCAGGCTATTTTTTTCTTCCGTTAATTCATTTAAAATTACTGGAAGATGTATATAGTCTATATTCTTAGTATAATTAAGTGTATTTCTTACATGAATTTGTTTAGGAGCATCTAAAATGTCCTCTTCAGTACAAATCACTGTTGATATATCATAAAGCATATCATCTACAGCACTAGCATAATTAGCTGTAGCTGTTTTGTCATGTTTTAATATAAAAAAAGAGTCTACTTCATCTGGTTCGTATGAAGAAACACCCTTTAATAAATCTTTAAACTTTATAGCCTCTTCTGGCTTCTTTATTCTAACAGTAAAGGGCGCATTGCAGTTTATAACAGTCTCATCAGATAGAGTTTCACAAAATCCATCATACACATATGGTTTGTCATCTTTTTTTGCTTTTGCTTTAATTTCTTCTAATTTTTCTTCAGAACAAAAACATGAAAATGCTTTTTTTTGACTCATAAGTTGCATAGCCATTTTTTGATGGTACTTTAAGTTCTCACTTTGATATACAACTGCTTTATATTCAATTGAAAAAAGAGTTAAGAGTTCTAATATCTCCTTATCTTTTCCTTCAATATTTTTATCTTTATTTGTATCATCTATTCTTATTAAAAGTTCTTCATTTAATTGCTTTGAAACAATATAATTAAATAAAGCAAGCTTCATATCTTCTATATTCATATCTTTTGTTGGACTTAGTGCAAATCTTAACAATCTATTTCCTTACTATTGAAAATGATAAATTTTTTATTTCAGTATGAGATTTAATATACTCATTAATCTCTTTTAAAGTCAGTTTTTCTATTTTTTCTAGCTCTTTATTTGAATAATCTTGTTCTAAACCTCTATAAAATAAGGTAAAAGCACGATTTAATCTTTGACTTAATGTTTCAACTCTTAAAGGTTCGCTTCCTGTTAAAAAGTTTTTTGCTGCTTTTAATTCATCTTTTGTAATACCATTTTTTACAAAATCATTAACTATTTTAACAACTAAATCTTTAGCCCCATCAGCTGATTCATTTTTAGTTTGTAAATAGCCTGTAAAGTAAGAGTGAGACTTGTTAATTGAAATTTGCCCATATGCACTATATGCTAAACCTCTTTTTACACGAATCTCTTCCATAAGTCTAGAACCAAAACCACTACCACCAAGTACAAAAGATGCAACCTTTGCAATATAATTATTTTCATCATTAACTTTTGTATTAAAAGGGCTTCCAAAATAGATATATGCTTGTTGGGTATCTTTAATCAACTTTTTTACTGTTTTTTCATTTGAAGCTTGAATATTGATTATTTTTGACTCTTTTCCTTTTGGTAAAATTGTCAAAAGAGGTTCTAGTTTACTCTTCATATCTTCTAGATTTATATCACCACCAACTACAACTATTAAGTTCTCTAAAACTAAAGTTGAATCAATAAACTCTTTAATATCATCTAATGAGATTTTTGAAATAGATTCAATTGTACCATTTGTTGGGTTTTCTAAAGCTGTATCTTTAAAAAGTATTTTATGTAATTCATTTCTAGATACGTAATCATAATCATTCTCTTTTCTTTTTAAAGATCCATTTAATATTGTTTTTATTTTTTCTAATATTTCATCTTTATAGTTGGGCGATTTTAGTAATTGATTTAATAGATCTAAAGAATCAGTGTAAACATCCTTTATTGATGATAATTCAATAACAAAGGTCTCAAAACCATGAGAAACATTTAAAGAAATTGCTAAATTTTCTAATTTTTGAGCAAATTTTGTACTTCCGTCTTTTAGTGTACCTTCATTTAAAAGTCTAGAAGCTAAAGTTGCTAATCCATTTTTATCTTTATCTTTTATTGAGCCACTATTTTTAAAAACTAGTTGTAAATTAAATGTCGGTAATGAGTGTTGTTCTTCAATAACTACTGGTATATTTATATTTTTTATTTTAATATGCTCAATTTGGGCACCCATTAAAAATCCTTGTATTAAAATTATGATTAGTATTATATTTTTCATATTAGAACTAAAATCTTTCTAATATCTCGTATGCAGTATTTCTTTTTGCTGGTTTTTCTCCAACATCACGTATTAATTGAATCATTTCATCTTGATTCATACAGTTTGTAGCACCTGCAGCTGCTACAACATTTTCTTCCATCATTGTACTTCCAAGGTCATTTGCACCAAACTTAAGTGCCATTTGTCCTATATAACTTCCTTGGGTTACCCATGAGCTTTGAATATTTTTAAAATTATCTAAGAAAAGTCTAGAAACTGCTAGAAGTCTTAAGTATCTATTAGAAGATTGTGGTTTTATGTCAGGTAACTCTTCTATTAGTTTTGTATTTCCACTTTGAAAAGACCACATAATAAAGGCTCTAAATCCACCTGTTTCATCTTGTAACTGTCTAATTAAATCCCAATGTTCAATAATCTCTTCATTGGTTTCAACAGTACCAAACATCATAGTTGCAGTTGTTTTCATACCAATTGAGTGGGCAAGTCTATGTACTTCTAACCATTGGCTAGCATCAATTTTTTTAGGTGCAATGATATCTCTTACTCTATCACTTAATATTTCAGCTCCAGCTCCTGGAATAGAACTCAAACCTTTAGCTTGTAATCTTTTTAAAACTTCAAGTATTGTGATTTTTGATACTTTTGCAATATATACTATTTCAATAGCAGAAAAAGAGTGCAAGGTAATTTGAGGAAATTTTGTATGAATATGCTCAACTAAATCTTCATAATAATCAATTTTTAGTTTTGGATGAACTCCACCTTGCATAAGAATTTGTGTTCCACCAATTTCAAGAAGTTCTTCTATTTTTTTGTCTATTTCTTCATATGATAATACATATGAATCACCATCTCGTCCATGTCTATAAAAAGCACAAAATTTACAATCTACACAACAAACATTTGTATAGTTAATATTTCTATCCACTACAAAAGATGTTATTTTTTCAGGGTGAAGTTCAGCTTTTCTTTTTGTAGCCATTTCACCTAACTCAACTAAATAGGCATTTTCAATTAAATCCAATGCCTCTTTTTTAGTAAGTCGATTTATTATACTCATTTTTTTAACCATTCTTTACTCTTTTATTTTTAAAAAGATGAACCTAAAGCGAATTCAAATGATGATGTTTTATCACCCGCTTCATCATCTAATGCTTGAGAGAATATAAATTGAAGTGGTCCAAATGGAGAAACCCATTCAAATAGTGCTCCTGTTCCACTTCTTGATATCTCTGACATAGAGTTCTTCCCTATCATACCATAGTCATAAAAAACTCCCCATCTCATTTTAGATTTTGTTACTAATGGAAATGATAACTCAATACTATTAGTAAACATTTGTTTATATACTGTTTTATTAATTAAGGCATCGTCAGGACCAAAGGCATAAGATTCATATCCTCTTAAGGATTTTGGTCCACCCATATAAAGTGAATCTCCACGAGTAAGTTTTCCATTATCAACTAAGAAATTTAAATTTGCTCTGTATCTAAAAATCCAATCACTATCGATATAATCTTCCAAGGAATGAAAATATTTAAAATTTGTTAAACTTTTCATATACCTTGAATCTCCACCAATACCAGCATACTCTAAAGACGTTCCTGCATTTATACCACTTCTTGGTAACATATAATCATCAGTATTATTAAAATTAAGATAAGGAGTAATTGAACTTGTAATATAATCTTGATTAACTCCTGAAGGTAAGACTTTACCATCACTTGTATTTGTATCTGTATATGTCTCTTCAACCATATCAAATCTATATTTTGCACCAGCATATAAATTTCTTACAATTTCACGTCCAGCAGAAACTGAAAAACCATTTGATACTTTAGATAGTTCATAAGCTCCATCTACTGTTCCAGAGTAATCAATTTCATCTTCTCTATTATGAATTTCAACTGTTCCATTGTATTTACTGTCATAAATTGCTGGATTTGTCAACGATAGAGAATAATTCTGAGTTTTTTCAGAGAAGTCCACATTTACATTAACTGCTAAACCTGAACCAAATATATTTTTCTCATTAATTCCTGCATTTATCATTAATCCATCATAAGAGCCATATCCTCCACCTAAGGTAATAGTACCTGTTGGAGCTTCTTTAACTTTTACAATTAAATCCATAGTCTCTTCTGAAACTCTTTTTTGCTCAATTGTTACATCATCAAAATAACCTGTTCGTTTTAACTTACTTCTTGAATCTTCAAAATCAGTAAGACTAAACAGATCCCCGTGTGCTAAATATACATCTCTTCTAATAACTCTATCTAGTGTTCTATGATTACCAGAGATAATTACATCATTAATATAGACTTTTTTACCTGGAATAATATTAAAAACAATATCTGCAGTTGCTTTTTTCTCATCTTTTTTTATATCATATACAACTTGAGTAAAAGCATATCCTAAGTCTGCAACTTTTGTTTTTAAGAATTTTTGATCTTTTCTAAGCTTTTCAATATTAAATACATCACCTTTTGAAAGTTTTAATTCACTATATAAACTCTCTGGATCTATGATTGAAGCATCAACATAAATTTTAATATCATTTGTTTTATATTGTTGCCCCTCTGATATAAAAAAGTCTAACACAGCGTCATTGGAAGCAAAATTAATCTTTAAAAATGGATCTTTTACAACAGAATCTAAATAACCATTTTTAAAGTATTGATCCCTTATTCTTGGGCCATCAATTTCTAATTGTTCTAAATTAACCTCTCCACTGTTTTGTCCAAACCACCATGATACAAAATCTTCTTCATTATTTACTGTAACTTCTTCAAAATCACCCACATCTAAACTGTCTGAACCATAATAGTTTACTTTTTTAATTATAATTTCATCACCAACATTTACATTAAATGTAACAGCAACAGCATCTTGTCCTAAGTTTTCTATTTCTACTTCAACAACAGAATTAACATAACCTTCACGCTCTAAATTTTTTAGTAAAATTTCTTTTGCTTGTTTAATTCTTGAAGTTGTATACATATTCCCTTTTTTTATACCCATCATTGAGTACAAGGCCTCTTTATCTTCATCTCTACTTTTATAGTTGTTTATTTCTATATTTGCAATTGAAGGTTTTTCTTTAAATATAAATTCTAAATTTCCATCATTATTATTAACAGAGATATCATCAAAATATCCAAATTTATAAAACTTTTTAATTGCACTATTTATTGATTTATTATTAATTTCATCACCAACTCTAAGTTCAATTGTATCATCAGCAATATCCTGAGAAATTTTTGATAAATTTACATATTTTATAGACTGTATCTCTTGTGCATGTAAAAATGTAGCAAGTACTAAAGAGGTATATAAAGCAGATTTTTTCACGTTAATCCTTATAGCTATTCTTATTAAAGTAGTTAATATAACTAAATAAAGTTTATAGGATGGTTAAGATATAATCTTTTTTTATATAATTTAATAAAGGGTAAAATAGTGAATATAGGAATTGTAGGACTAGGGCTTATGGGTGGTTCTATTGCCAAAGCTGTCAAAAAATATGCAATTGCAAAAAATGTGTATGGATATGCAAGAAATGAACAAACAGCAAAAGAGATAAAAGAGTTAAATTTAGTTGATAAACTTATGAGTTTAGAGGAACTAAAAAAGAATTCAGATGTAATCATTTTAGCTATTCCAGTTGACTCAATAATTTCAATGTTTGATGATTTAAAAGATGTTCCACAAAATACCACTATTATGGACTTAGGCTCAACAAAAGAGTTTATAGTTAAAAATATACCAAAAGAAATTAGAAAAAACTTTATAGCAGCTCATCCTATGACAGGAACTGAAAAGTTTGGTCCAAAATCAGCAATGGATGGACTCTATGAAGGAAAAACTGTTGTTTTATGTGACCTGGAAGAAAATGATGAACTTCATAAAAATAGAGCAATAAAAATATTTCAAGATATAGGGATGAGACTAGTTTTTATGAAAGCAAGTGACCATGATATTCATGCTTGTTATATGTCTCATTTACCCCATGCAATTTCATACTCTTTAGCAAATACTGTAATGAATCATGAAGACCCAAGATCCATTATTGCCTTAGCTGCAGGGGGATTTAAAGATATGAGTAGAATAGCAAAATCAAGCCCTAATATGTGGATAGATATTTTTAAACAAAATAGAGAAAATCTTTTAGACTCAATTGATTTATTTGAAGTTCATATGAAAAAAGTTAGACAAATGGTTGAAAATGAAGATTATGAAGAACTAAATAAATGGATGAAAAAAGCAAATAGCCTACATGAGATACTTTAAAGTATCTCAACATCATTTATAGCTTCTTGTACTTTAATAGCCTGAAAATGTTCTTTTACATCATGACACCTTACAATAGAAGCTCCATTTTTTATTGATGCTAAATGAATAGCCAAAGTTCCAGGAAGTCTCTCTTGGGGTGAAGATTCCACAATACTATTTATCATAGACTTTCTACTTGCTGCCATTAATAATTCAAAGCCAAAATGAGTAAAATACTCTAGGTTTTTAATCAGTGTTAAATTATGCTCTAAATTTTTTCCAAAACCAATGCCTACATCTAATATGATGTCATTTATTCCAAATTTTTTTGCTTTTTCAACTCTTTGTTTAAAAAATTTATCAATATCAAAAACTACATTTTCATACTTAGGACTTTTTTGCATATCTTGTGGATTGTTTTGCATGTGCATGATGATAACTTGGGCATTATACGATGAAGCTATTTTACACACTTCATCATTTTCTAATCCTGTAATATCATTAACTATGCTAAAACCTCTACTTAAAGCATAATCTAAAACTTTTGGAGCATAAGAATCTAAAGAAAATTTTACTTTTTCATATAGTTTCTCTTCATAGATTAAATCAATTATTGGTTTAACTCTACTAAGTTCTTCCTCCCATGATACAGCAACACTTCCAGGACGACTTGAAACACCACCTAAATCTATAATATCTGCACCATCAATAATCATTTGTTCTATTTTTAAAACTGCATTTGAACCATAAAATCTACTATTTTTAAAAAATGAATCTTCATTGGCATTTATAATGCCCATTATTTTTGTTTTATTTTTTTTCATAAAGTTTTTTATCTATGCTTTCTATGAATTACTGTTAAAAGTAGAGTAGTTAAAATATGAATTGGTCTAGAGTTTAACTCAAGTAGTTTTATAGCATTTGAAAATGCATCTAACTCTTTTTTTGTAAGTTTTATTTTTTGAGAGTTTATTTTAAATAAAATTGACTCTATGATTGCTTTTGATTCTTTTTTCCCAATTTTTTGATTATCTTTCAAAAATTGATACAGACTTTTTAAATCCATTCTAAAAAAGTCAAAATCTACTTCAACTCTCTCAATTCTCTTTTTTAAATATTTATGCGGCATACGAGAAAGAATAGTTGGTAAAATATTTGATTTTGAGGTTGTAACAATTATAAATACAATATTTTTAGGTGGTTCTTCTAAAACTTTTAATAAAGAGTTCTGAGCTTCTGTTCGAAAACTACTTCCACAAAGAATTATATATTTTGTTTCATTTGATGAAATATATGCTTCTTTTATGGTTTGTTGAGCTTGTGCAGTTAAAAAATCATCTTTTTCTTCATTTCTCACAACCCTATAACTATGTAAGGGTAAGGTTTGAATTAAGTCTTTTAAAGTTTCATCTATATTATTAACAATAAGTATTGTTGAATTATTATTCTCAATCAAGATTAACTCTCAACATTTATCTCTGCAAAAAGTGCTGCACTTAATGTTTTATTATATAATCTAAACATTTGTAAAAGCTTCATATCAAGTGCTATATCACTGCTTTTTAAGTTAAAAGCATCTTGCTTTTCTTCATCCAATAGCCAAAGAAAAGAGGATTTAGAAACTTTTGGAATAAAAGCTCTTGAATCCTGGCTTCTTCCTATGTACCAAAAACAATAACCATTTGGAAAATAGATATTTAACATATCTTTTAAGTAACTAACATCATCTTCACTTTGCACATTATCTAAGAGTTTGTAAAAAGATTTAAAGTCATAGAAAGGCAGATAAGGTCTATTTAAACTTTTTTTATTGATATTTGTGAGGATATACTCTAAGAACCAATTTCTTTCATCATCACTTATAACAATAACTGAACATCCTTTATCTAAAATACTACTTATAGATTTTGAAACTAAAGGAGTCCATTCATATTTTTTTCTTCCAACCAAGGAGATAATAGCTTATCATCTCTTATTGTATCAACCGTCCAGTTTAAAAACTCTTGCACGTCTATTTATCCAAATCATAAGCATCATGTAAAGCACGAACTGCTAACTCTGCATATTTTTCTTCAACAATCATTGATATTTTTATTTCACTTGTAGAGATAATTCTTATATTAATATTTTCATTTGCAAGGGCTGTAAATGCTTTTGAGGCAACACCAGTATGAGATTTCATTCCAACACCAACAATAGAGACTTTACAAATCTTCTCATTATAATCGACATTTTCAACTTCATCTTTAAAATTTACCATTACATTTTTACAAATTTCCCAATCACTTGTTGGAATTGTAAAATCTAAAGCTGTTTTACCATCTACTGCAACTGTTTGAACAATCATATCAACATTGATATTTGCATCAGCAAGGGCAGTAAAAATTGATGAAGCAATACCTGGTCTATCAATAACCCCATACATTCCAACTCTAACTTGATTTTTATCCAAAGCAATTCCACTTACTATTGGTTGTTCCATAATATTCTCTTCCTTTGTTATTAAAGTACCTTCAACTTCAGGAGTAAAGCTACTTCTTGATACTAAATTTACATTTAATTTTTTTGCCATTTCAACTGATCTATTTTGTAATACCTTAGCTCCTAAACTAGCTAGCTCTAACATCTCATCATAAGATATTTTTTCTAGTTTTTTAGCTTTTGGTTCAATTCTAGGATCTGTTGTATAAATACCATCTACATCTGTGTATATTTCACAAAAGTCTGCTTCAATTGCTCCTGCGATGGCAACTGCAGTTAAATCAGAACCACCTCGTCCTAAAGTTGTAACTTTACCTTTTTGAGTAACACCTTGAAAACCCGCAACAACAATTATTTTACCATCAGCTATTGCATTTTTCATATTTGTTGTATCTATATGTTCAATTCTAGCCTTTGTATGCTTTTCATCGGTTACAATACCTGCTTCTCCACCACTCATTGAAACAGCACTATATCCAGCTTCATTTAAAGCAATTGAAAGTAGGGCTGAAGTGACTCGCTCACCTGAGCTTAACAACATATCAATTTCACAAGGAGTAGGTTTTTTAGAATAACTCTCAGCATATTCGATTAACTTGTTAGTCTCTCCACTCATAGCAGAAACTACAGCAATAACATCATGACCTTCATCTTTGATTTTTTTTATAATAGTTGCAACATTTTGAATTCTATCTAGAGTACCTACACTAGTACCACCAAATTTTAATACTTTTAACATTTAACTCATAATCCTTTTTAAATATAACCCTCGTTTTTAAAATACTTCAATACTTGTTTATATACAGTTCTTTTAAAAAAAGTTATATAATCATAAATATTTTTTGTTGGAACAAATTTATATTCACTAAACTCAGGAGTATGATGAGTATAAATATCTATTTTTGCACCTACATTTAACTTAACTAAATAGTACTTCTGTATTTGGCCATCATATGGCTTCATTTTTTCAGCAATTGCAGGAGGAAAGTCGTAACTTACCCATTCTGGATACTCTGCGATAATTTTTATATCATCTGTACCAATCTCTTCTTTTAATTCTCTAAACAGAGCTTCTTTTGCACTTTCTCCTTCATCAATTCCCCCTTGAGGAAACTGCCAGGCATTTTCAACGTCAGTTCTTGAAGCTATGAAAAGCTCACACTTTTGAGGATACTTTGCTGATAAAACAATTGCTGCTACATTAGGTCTGTAATTTTTACCATTTACACTTGTAGGTATTTTCTCACTTTTATCAATCATAAATATCTTTTCCCTTATAATAAGGGAAATATTATAATAAACTTAGGATTAAAAATTGCTTTTATACATACATATTCCATTTTGTGATAGTAAATGCTTTTATTGCGCATTTAACTCATATGTAGATAGGTTTCACTTGAAACAAACTTATATGAAAGCTATTGAAAAACAACTAATTTACGACATTGAACACTATTTAAAAGATGAAAAGATAGAAACAGTATTTATAGGAGGAGGGACTCCTAGTTGTGTAGATTTTAAAGAGTATGAAAATATTTTTAAAATCATATCACCACATTTAATTGAAAACTGTGAAATAACTAGTGAAGCTAACCCAAATTCTGCAACAAAAGAATGGCTTCAAGGTATGAAAAACTTAGGTGTAAATAGAATCAGCTTTGGAGTACAAAGTTTTAATGATAAAAAACTAAAATACTTAAATCGTGCACATAATAGTAATAGTGCTATAAGTGCTATACAAAATGCAAAGTGTATAGGTTTTAATAGTATTAACTGTGACATTATTTATGGAGTTCAAGGTGATAGCTTTGAAAAATTAAAGTATGATTTTAATATGATAAATAAACAAAATATTGATCATATAAGTGCATATTCTTTAACCTTAGAAGAGGGAACAAAGTTCTTTAATAAATCTCATGTAAAAATAGATGACGAAGAGTTATCTTATAAACTATTTGATTACTTAAAAGAGTTAGGTTATGAGCAATATGAAATTTCAAACTTCGCAAAGTCTCAAGATACTCAATCTAAACACAATTTTGGTTATTGGAAGTATACAAACTACTTAGGCATTGGAACAGGTGCTGTTGGATTTATAGATAATTTTAGATACTATCCCAATAAAAACATTGAAGAATACATAGAAAACCCCCTTGCTTATGAAAAAGAGTATATGGAGGATGTTGATATAAAAACAGAAAAGGTATTATTAGGACTGAGGTCTAATGTAGGAGTAAAGTTAACTGTTTTTAATGAAAATGAATTAAAAAAAATTAAAATATTAATAGATGAAAAAAAGATATACAAAATAGATAATAAAGTTTATAATTACAATTTTTTACTCGCAGATGAGATATCTTTATTTGTATTAGATTAGATTCTATTAAAGAGTAATTTATACACTATTAGTATAATACGTTTTTTAAAGGAGTTTAGTTGACAATAAAAGAGTGCATAAAAAAATATTCACAAGAACTTAAAAATGTAACCCATATACCAGCAAAAGAGATAGAAATATTGATTATGTTTTTATTAGAAAAAAATGTTATTTGGATGCATTTAAATGGAAATGAAGACTTTACAAAAGAAAAAGAACTAAAAAATTTAGTGAAAAAAAGAGCTACTCATTACCCCTTGGAGTATCTAACAAAAAGAGTCTCTTTTTATGGAGAAAATTTTCTTATCAAAGAGAATGTACTAATTCCAAGACCAGAGACTGAGATATTAGTTGAGAAAGCATTTGAAACATTAAAGCAAATAAAAAATCCTAAAATTGTAGAAGTCGGAACTGGGAGTGGAATAATTTCTGTAATGCTATCAAAACTTCTGCCAGAACTAAAAGTTGTAGCAGTAGATATAAATAATGATGCATTAGATTTAGCAAAAGAAAATGCAATAAAACATAATGTAGAGAGTCAAATTTCTTTTATAAAATCTGATTTATTAAAAGAAGTAGACGAAGATTTTGATATGTGTATATCAAATCCTCCTTATATATCAGATAATTATGTTTTACCACATAATGTTAAATTTGAGCCTACTAATGCTTTGTTTGGAGGAACAATTGGTGATGAACTACTAAAGGATTTAATCCAAGAAGTTATATCTAAAAAAATAAAATATCTATATTGTGAGTATGGATATGATCAAAAAGAATCAATAAAAAATTATATGAAAAAATTCAATGTCAAATCACTATAGTTTTATAAAGACTATAGTGATTTTGATAGGGGATTTTTAATAGAGTTTAATAATTAATAAAAGGAATAATATGTTTGAAGAATTCAATATAAATGATTTAGAGAGTAAAAAAGAGTTATTAGAAGTAAAACTAAAAGAATCAAAAGAGCAAATAGATAAGCTTTTAGAAATAGATAATAAGAGTTTTGATAATTTTGTAAAACCATATCAGGAAATAGGGGAGAGCATAAATATATTCTTAACACCTATTTTTCATATCGATTCTGTTAAGAACTCAAAAATAACAACAAAAGTGTATGAAGAATGCCTTCCTTTAATCTCCAACTACGAAACTGAGCTAAGTCAAAATGTAAATATTTATACATCTTTAAAAGATATACAAGATAACTATAAAGATACATTAAGTACTATACAAAATAAAGTGCTTGAAAATGAAATAAGAGACTTTGAATTATCTGGTTGCCATTTAAATAATAATTTAAAAGCTAGACTAAAAGATATAAATTTAAGACAAAGTGAGTTATCTCATAAGTTTTCACACAACCTATTAAATGCAACAAATTCTTATGAAATGATAATTGAAGATTATGAGGATGTAAGAGAAATCCCAGAATCAGACTTACAATTGGCAAGTTTTGAAGAAGAGGGTAAAACAAAATACAAATTCACCCTACAAATGCCTTCATATGTAGCTTATATTACCTATGGTACAAATAGAGAAAAAAGAGAAGAGATTTATAAAGCATATTGTACTAGAGCACCAGAAAATGGGAAAATCATAGAAGAGATACTAGCATTAAAGGATGAAAAGTCAAAAATACTGGGCTTTTCTTCTTATGCACAGTACTCATTAAGTACTAAAATGGCCAAAACAGAAGATGATGTTATAAATTTTCTGTATGAATTAGCCAAAAAAGGTAAAGATGGCGGTAAAAAAGAGATAGAAGAGATTAAAGAGTTTGCAAAAAAAGATGGAATAGAAGAACTAAAATCTTTTGATATCTCTTACTATTCAGAAAAATTAAAAAAAGAAAAATATGATTTAGATGAAGAGTTTTATAGACCATACTTTGAAAAAGAATCTGTTTTAAAAGGATTCTTTGAGTTTTTAAATTCTATATTTAACATAGAGTTTAAAGAAGCAAATACAGCTACTTGGGATGATAAAGCAACTGCATATGATATCTATGAAAAAGGAAAATTATCTTCTAGAATTTATATTGATTTAGAATCAAGAAAAGATAAAAGAGGAGGTGCATGGATGAATAACTGGAACTCATATTATGTTGATAAACATAATAATTTACATTTGCCAACAGCTTATATAGTATGTAACTTTCCTCAATCTAGTAATCAAACAAAATCACTCTTAAGACACTCAGATGTAGTTACTCTTTTTCATGAAATGGGTCATGCCTTACATCATCTTTTAAGTAAAGTTTCCGAACCATTTATTAGTGGAATCGCTGGTGTTGCTTGGGATACGGTAGAATTTCCTTCACAGTTTTTAGAATATTTTTCTTATGATAAAACAGTTTTAAAACAGTTTGCAAAACATTATAAAACAGGTGAAACTTTATCAGATGAGGCTATTGATAAAATCATAAAAGCAAGAAACTTTCAGTCATCTTTAAACATGATAAGACAGGTAGAATTTGCACTTTTTGATTTTAAACTCCATCAAAAATTATACAAAAGTGAGGATGAAGTTCAAAAATTATTAAATGAGATTAGAGATGAAATTTCACTAATAAAACCACCAAAATATAATAAATTTCAAAATAGTTTTTCACACATATTTGGAGGAGGATATGCAGCTGGTTATTACTCTTATAAATGGGCAGAAGTATTAAGTGCAGATGCATATTATATGTTTATAGAATCAGAAAATACCTTCAATAAAGAGCTGGCTTTAAAGTATAAAGAAACAATTTTAGAAAAAGGTGGTTCATCTGATATGAATGAACTTTTTTATGAATTTGCACAAAGAGAACCAAGTGTTGATTCTTTATTAAAAATTGATGGAATTATTAGCTAATTTTTGGCACAATAGCACTTGATATAATATCAGATAAGGATAGTTAATGAGTAATAATAGTGATACAATTTCTAAATTGAGCGATGCTCTTTCAAATTTAATAAATGCATATGAAACTTTACAAAAAGAAAAAGAAGAGTTAGAAAAAGAGAACCAAAAATTAAAAAATGATATAGAAGATTTAGATGCCTTAAATGGTGATTTAAATAGTAAATTAAATGATATAAACTCTACAAATGAAAAGCAGGGAAGTAACATAAACTCTATGTTGAGTAAGATAGAAACTATATTAAATGTAGGTGATAGAAAAAAAGAAACTAACCAAAATGAAGTAGCAGAATCTTCTTATTCAAAGGAGACCTCTTTAAATATTGAAGAAGAGGAAGAGTTCTTAACTACACCAGTTGTATCTAGTGATACTTTTGCAAAACCAAAAGCAGAAGCTGTAAAAGTTGATGATATTCAACTAGAAAAAAAATCAGATGAAAAAATTGACCTAAATAGGATGGCTTCTTTACTCAATGGATTTAATAATAAGTAGTAATAGTTTAGTATGATATTACTTTTAAATAAAATATCTCTATATTCAACATTTGGAGTGGATGATTTTGACTCTTTAGATGGAGCTATAAATAACATGGCTCCATCAATGGTTGAATACTATTTGTCAGATTTATCAAATGGTATTGAAAATATATATCTAAATAAAAGAAACATACAAAATAGCCTAAATATAGGAGACTTTGCCATATATTTAGACTATGAAGATGAAATATACTTAGAAATAAATGATGAAAAAGAAGATTTTGAAACATCTAGTTTATGGTAGCTAGTCCATTAAATTAGTAGTTGCTTTCAATCTTTCTTTGTCAAAATGGGTGTAAATACGTGAAGTATTTATATCAGCATGCCCTAAAGCTTCTTGTACAAGAATAAGATCATGGTGTTTTTGATATAAAAGTGTTGCAAAGCTATGTCTTAGCATATGGGCACCGTTTTTTTCTTTTCTTATTCCACAACTTATTAATAGCTTTTCAACTATTCTACTTATATAGGCTTGAGTCAATCTATTTCCTTTTTTATTACAAACTAAAAAATCATCTTCACAAACCCTTTGATTTAGCCAATAGTTCAACTCATTTTGAATTATTTTTGCTTTTATCATAACAACTCTTGGTTTATTTCCTTTTCCTCTTACTTGTATTATAAATACATCATCTTCTTTATATATATCTTTTAATTTTAGATTTAGCATCTCAGAGACACGAATTCCTGTATAAATTATAATTTTTAGAATTAATCTATTTCGATACATAACATCTTCTGAAAACTCAAAACTTTCAATAGCATCTAAAAACCTTGTAATCTCATCTTTATTCATGTAAGAGGGTAGTTTAGTACCAGATTTACCACTTAACCCACCCCAATTTTTTAGTTCTATTTTAAACATGTATGAATTATTGTCTTTAGTTTCATTTTGTTTGTCAATATATGAAAAAAGAGCAAGTAGGGCAATCCTATGGTTTTTTTTAGAGGCATCGGATAGTCCACTTGTACTTGTGGCTAAAAAATCACTCAAAAGCTCTTCATCAATCTCTTTCATAGAAGCCAAACCTAAATCTGTCAAAAACTTATATAATTTTGCTATTGGATTATAATATGTATTGATTCCTGATAAACCTATATTTCTAGCACTTTTTACTAATATTGTTAATTCATCTAAATTCTTTGTACCTTTAACCAAATCTTTAATTATCATGGCTAATTTATCTTTATCATTTACATTTGAGTTGCTAAGTGATGTTAATTTATTTCTTATAAATCTTTCAATCCAAAAGAGAAGTGTTTTGTCAAAAGTATCACAAAAGTCTAAATCATATCTCATAAGAGTACCTTTATATTAAAGTTTGAAAATTATAGTTGCCAATTTCAGCTAGGATTAAAGAGAGAAATAATAAAATTATTAATGTTTTAAACATTAAATGACCTCCGGTATAGGTTGTTTATCAGATAAGAAAAAGCGCCAACTTTTTCTTATCATCTTTGAGTTTATTTTTTTAATCTATCACTTGGTAATAAATTAAGAAAGCAAATCAATTCTTCGTCATCTAAATTTAGCAAAACTTTCCTTAAAACTTCAGCCCTAGTTAGTCCATCGTACTTAATTCTTAAGCTCTTGGTCTTACGTTTTATTATAGCAATCTCGTACTTTTTAAACCTCATATTGAAATTTATTTCAGCAGTAAGTTTACTTGACTTTAGTCTTTCAGCGGTCTTTTTTTGTAGCTCTTCAAGCTTTTTTTTGTCTTCTATTTTTCTAGTAGCCATTTTATAGCCTTATTTCTTTATTTATACTTAATAAGCATATATCTTACAAATTTATAGTGAAATTTTTGTGTAACTTTAACATTATTTTACTCATTATACCATAGGGTCAAAATGACCTTATCTTAATAGGGTCAAAATGACCTTACCCATAGGGTCAAAATGACCTTATCTTCTATATTAATAAGTAAAGGTCTTAAGAAGTAACTATATGTCTTAGTCTTACTATAACTTAATTAAGGATATCAGACAGTAGCATTTCGCCCGGTGGGCTTCATGCATGATAAGGTTTTCGCCCCAAGGGCTCAAATATGAGTTCGCCCCGTGGGCTCACAAGATGGCAAAAAGGATATTTATGCTCCATGCGTCGCAAAATAAAGAATTTAATGAGGGCTAAAGCCCAATAATGAGTTTTGACAAGCAAAACTTTTTTTAATAGTATCTTCTAGAGAAGATATAACGAAACGTTATATCTTCAGTTTATGAAGTTTTATTTGTATAGGTTAGTGTTGATATGTTTTAAAGAAGTTTTTGATTATTTAGTGTCATTGCGTTTGATTATGATATGTTTTAAAGTTACTTTCTAACCATTTGAGAAAGAAGAGAGAATTTTTAAAAAAAGAAAAGAAAAGTTTGATTATAAAATAGGGCCACCCGCGGGCTCATTTTTTAGTATTGAAATTGTAAATTTTCAAACTATTTACGTGATTAACGTTTTTAAAACGTGATTTACATAAAATATGTGTGATTTACATAAGTAAAGTTCATTTTGGTATTCCTGGAGAAGAGATATCTAACTGGAGTAAGTCCAAAACGGACTTATTTTGTCAGCTCGAGAAGTTAACAGGTGGCTCATTTTGAGATAAAAGGCAAAGATTATATCTTTACCTTTTTCTAAATGCAGTAGCTAAAGCAATAAGAGCTAAACCAATCAAAACATTTTGAGCTATTTTATCAATACTTTTGTTTAGTTCTAGTGCGTGAGCTGTTGCTACGTTTTCAAGTTCTAGTTTATCAAACATTGTTTACCCTTTGTTTTTCTTTAGCATTTCAATTTCTGCTTCATGAACTGCGACTATTTTTTCTAAATTTGTATGACTTCTTGACATATCTTTTAAATATTTAAGTCCGTACAAAAATCCTACTTGCCAATTTTCTTGGATAAATTGCATTAAATCTAATTCATTCATGCGTGAGCCTTTGAGTAGAAATAATACCCACCACCTACAAGAGCTAAAATAGGAAGATATCTTAATAATTTAGCTCCACTTTTTACACCTGCTCCAATATCTGACAAAGTATCATTTATTGTAGTTCCAGTTGTTGCAACTTCTTTTTTTAAATCAGTTCCAAGAGCTGTTGCTTTTTCTAGTGTATCAAATTTATATCCAGTGGTTTCTTCTATGGTCTGCATTTTGTCATAAGACATATCAACACCTTTTGGCTCTAATACTTCAATATTACTTCCGTTAATTGTAGTCCATGCACCAAACATGATTTACACTTTATAAACTGAAAATTTTTTGGCGTTCATGTATTTGCTTTCAGTTGTTGCACCTAGTGAACTATTAAACCATCTTTTATAATATGCCCATCTTCCAAAATCTGTATCAGGGATAGATTCGGGAACTCTTAAATATAATAATCTTGCCATTACGATTGATAACATCGGGCTTTTTCTTAAATCTTCATATTCAGCAGTTAGAATATCAACATTTAAAAAAGTTTTAATTCTTTTCAAGAGCTCTACGTGTTTGATGTCTGAAAATGTTTTTTTAACATCTATAAAAGTAGGTTTATCAAATTGAGTTAAACCCTCGCCATAAGTAAGACTATTGTCTGCTACTTGTCCGTTTTTTGATTCTACTGCAATAGTTTCTGCAAGTAGTAATTTTGCATTTTCTACGGTTGTAGGAGATATAACCTTACACGCCATATAAATATAAGCTTGTATTTGTACATTTCCACCTATTAAACCATAGTTTTTATACTCTGTTGAATTCATGATATAAATTCCTCCTAATAGACTAGCCCCAAGTAGGGCTAATTTTGTATTTTTGTTCATATTAACACCTTTTAAGCTTCACTTTGTGGGCTTAAATCTTCTAAAATTGCCGTTTTTTCATCTTCTGAAATAGAAACTAATTTAAAATTTGTAAAAAGTTGTCCTGCTAAATCTACAAATTTATACTCAAATAAAGGATTATTATACTTATCTTTTCCAATTTCATTTTTTAATATATTTGCTATTAAATTAGCCATAATTAAGCCTTTAAATCATATTTGATTAAAGTATAATGAATTACTCCGTAAGTGTTGGAGCTATTACCTTTTACTTTTATATTCATTCCTCTGACATTTGGCAAAGAGATTACTACGTCATTAATACTGTATATATTACTAATAAGTTCTTTGGCAACGACAGCACCATCAATTTCGCAATAAATAGAGGTATAGGCTACCGTTGAATGCCCAAGATTAGAAGATGATAGGATAATATCAACCCTATCACAGTCTAAAGTGGTATCTAATAAAGTTGAAAAAGGACTTAAATTATAATTACCTTTTATGATCTCTTTAAAATCGTATGGATTAGAAATTTTGTCTAAAGCAGTTAAAAGTGCAGAACTAAAACCAGTTACCTCTGCAACGCTTCCAATAGTATCAATTTGGCTTACTACTGGAGAAGTTAAGATTTGAAAATTTTCGATAGTATCACTTTGACCTATTAAAATAGCTCCATCTTCAACTACATCAGCACTTACAAAAATTTCTGTAACATCTTTTGCACTTATTGCAAAATTTACATTTAATGGAATTTCAGATGCTGTGTTATCATTTAATCTAATTCTTACATTTGCGTTTGCTGGTGCTTTCATTAAGATAATATAATCAAAACTTCCAGCGATTTTTTTGTTATCCAATCCATTATTAATGGATAATGGAACCATGTTATATCTCATGATTATCCTTTCTTTAAATGTTTATATATGTAAGAGCCACCGATTATTAATCCAACTAACATTAGTTGTTCATGAGCTTTTGTTTTTTGCAAAAAGTTCGCAGTTTCTAGCTGTTGCTTTTGTTGCTCTTGCTCTAACCCAGCTTTTACAAGTGCTAATTTAACTCGTTCAATATCATTACCATTTTCAATGGCATCTGCTATTACTTTTGTATCAATATCAACATTGGTTACGGGTTTAATATCTAAAGTAGTGTATGTGTAAGTGCTTTGACTTCCTCCACCTCCACCCATTAGTAACTCCTTTTAAATTGGAACACTTTTTGATTATCAAGTATTCCAACGTATTTTGTGTGATTTTTAAAATCATCATTTTTACCTATTCTTAAAATAGGAACACCAAAAGAAAATATAAGGTTTTCAACTTCTTTATGAAATTTTAGAAAGGCTTTGTTTTTATGTTTAGTCCACCCATATTTAGCCCATATTACACCATCTTTAAAAATGAATACATAGGCACTATTTGGGTTTACTTTTTTATCAGCAATACAAAAACCATCTTTAAAAAATGGCTCTTGAATTGCTTGTCCATCTTTGACAAGTTCTTCTAAAAAATCATAATTAGAAAGTAAAAACATTACTTTTTCTTTTTCTTCTTAACTAGCATCATGCTAACAACTCCAACACCAGCTAATCCAGCAACTATATATATTAAGTTTGGATTATCTTTAAAAACATTCCCACTTGTTCCAGCTGTTGGAATATTTTCATTTTGAAGTCTTGAAGTTGAAGCAGTTCCACCACTTCCATCTCCACCAACACCAACACCAACTGAAGCTGAAGCTGTCATGCTCTCATCAAGTTTGGGTGCAACTGTTGCACTTTGTTCGGACCTTTTTTCAAAGTCTGCACTATTACTATCTCCAATATTCATTACTGGGCTAAAGTCAATAGCTGAAACAATAGAAGATGTACTCATTGAGCTACCACCAAACATACCCATTATGCACCACCCATAATATATAAACCTACTAAGGCAATGCCACCATAAATAAGATATTCTTTTTTTATGGTTGGCGTTGTTGAGCTAGTAGGCTGTTGTTGCAACGCTTCAAAATTTTGTTGCTCTGGTGTTGTTTCATCTACTGTTCTAATTTTATTTTTTACAATATCTTCTATTGCATTGTATGTAGAATGATACTTCCCATCACTTCCAAACTCTCCTAACAGGTTATTGTTACCATCTTCATCTTTTGAAACTGATTGCCAAAATTCATCTAAGAAATTACCAGCCATGATAACTCCTTATTTCGCAGGTTTAGGAACGCTTTGCAAAGTCTCACTTAATAATAAAATTTTGTTAAGCCCTGATTGTTTAGTAACATAAAGAGTAACAGTAAGAGTATTGTAAACGCCACTTGTATTTAATGCATCAGTAACTCTACCTCTAGGCATAAAATCAATTAAATGAATTCCATTTAAATCGCTTGGAACTGTTAAACCAGTTTCAAAAACATTTCCAGCTCTTATTGCTTCGGCTGGTAAATCTACAAATGTTGTAGTACCTGAATGAATCTTAATGTTATTGATTACTGAATTACTTCTAATTCCATCAACTGTTGCAACAATATCTAAGGCTTTATATAGCTTTCCAACTGGTAATTCAAATGTCATCTCATTTGTTGAAGAAGTAACTTCTTTTGAAGCAGATGTTTCTCTGAAAAGTGTTTCAGTTGTATTTGCATCATTTCCAGTAAAATTAACAAGAGCATTTGAATAAACTTCAATTTCTGCATCTGTTACAGTTATACCAGTTCCAATAGTTGCATCACTTCCCCAGTTTACAATTAAATCTAAGTTTGTGAATAACTTAGTATTTAAAATAGTGTCATGGGCTCTTACAGTTCTAGGCATAGAAAAAGGAATCATAAACCAAACATAAGACTCTTTATCAGCTCCATCTGCTGTGATAATTGATTGATTACCTTTTTTACCAGTTGATTTCAAATTTGTAATATGAAATTTACTTGAAGGCATTTGTTTAATAGTTAAACTACCATTTGCAACTACTTCAACATTGTTGATTAAGCTGTAAAGTGCTTCATCTTTAAAAACTGCACTTGAGTTAGTATGTGTAACTTTTAATTTACAAAGTAAGTTTTGTACAAAAAAGTTTCTTGATAATGCAACACTTTCTTGAGT
Source organism: Arcobacter sp. (assembly GCA_002869535.1). Taxonomy (GTDB): domain Bacteria; phylum Campylobacterota; class Campylobacteria; order Campylobacterales; family Arcobacteraceae; genus Arcobacter. Next base: position 378,608 of record PKUK01000001.1, on the reverse strand, counting down.
TCCTGCATTATATGGAACTTTCTTTTCAGGTTTAAGGAAAATATTTGCCATTATAATGCTCCTTGAATAACTGGTCTAACATACTTTTTAGCTATGATAATTCCAGCTAAAGCACCGATTGCTAATCCTAAATCTGTTTTAGTAAACTTTGGCATATTATACTCCTTGCACTTGTGGGATATATTTCCCAGCTACATCACTAATTAGCACTACTGCTAAACCTATCATCATACCTTTTGTTATAGAATTCATTGTCATGAACTCCTCCTTTAAATTGTTTTTTAAGGCTTAAGCCTTTATAATGTAAGTCTTGATTGAGTGATGTTGGTCAGGGTTATTTAGACGGTTTTTAAGTGTGCTTGGGGAATTGCACTTAAAAGCCTTTTTTTATGCCGATAAAATGGCTAAGTCTTTAGCTGTTGTTTTGATTATCTCCTTTTTTTCATCTTCAATTCTATAAAAACTAAACTTTTCTAAATTTACAACTATATCCTCTGCATCTTTTGATACAGTATCGCTAACATACTTTTTATCCGTAGGCTCTGTTAATCTTGAAAAATAGAATATATCTGTAAGAGCTGTTAAGTTTCTTGATATATTTGCAGGTCTTCTACAAGTATAAATAATATCTATCTCGTTATGTCTACCATATTGCACCAGTTGATTAAAAAAGCTTTTTTTGTTTGTTCTTGTATCAAAGAACATATCTATTTCATCTATCACAAAACATATCTTTTTCATCTTATAGACTGTTTGAGCTAATAGCTCTGCATCTTCTATATCAATAGCTCTTACAACTAACTCCAACTTATACTGCATAAAGATTTTATAATTATCTCTTTTTGTTATCCATGCAATAAAAGAAGATACACTCATAAAAACTATTCTTCTAGTGTTTTCTTCATATTGGAATCTTGGGTCAAGGATAATAGTAGGCTTATCAGTAAAAATCATTTCTTTTTCTGTAAGCTTAGTTTTTCCATAACCTTTTTTTCCAATAATTCCTTTTATTTCATTTTGTATCATTTTGTATCTTCTTTATAAATAATTAAAGCAGTATATATAAAAGCTAAACCGTTAGCACTAGTAATATCAAAATTGATATTCACAATGCTATCATCATCAATTGTAAATAAAAAATCATTTAAATTTCTTTTAAATCTATCTATTTTTACTTCTCTTATAAATTCTGATTTAAGCAAAGTGAGCCTCCTAGTAACTTCTCGAGCTGACAAAATAAGTCCGTTTTGGACTTGCTGCAGTTAAGATCTACTTCTCCAGGAAGACCAAAATGAACTTTACACATCAAACAACCTTTTCTGAGCTGTCTTAAAATCATAAATTCTTTGGTTCAATCCGGACAATTCAAAATTTAGAGAATCAATCATTTTTTGTTTGTTCTCTATTTCTGCATTTAAATCTATAATCAATATAACACTATCAGGGATAACAGTTTCCCCACTCTTATATCGTTTAATACTACTTTGTGATGTTCTAAAGAATCTAGCTAAAACTTCATTGTTCTTATGACCTATGAATTTTATAAACCTTTCGTACTTTTCATCTTTTGACATATTAAGCCTTTTTACTAAATTTTGCTCTTACTTTTTGGAATAGGGTAGGAACATTATTAAAACCAATTAAGCCATCAACTACAAGAGCTGTTGCACTAATACCTAAAATCACATTATTGAATTTATCAGTTTTTAGAACTCCATCTGCTCTAGCTTCATCTACTTTTGCAACTGCTGAATTTTTGAACATTTCAGTAGCTATTGGGTTTAGTATTGCCTCTTGTCCCTCTCTTTGCATCTTAAAAGATTGTAAAAGATTTAAACCAACATTTAACATATTCTCACTTTCACTAGAAGAGTGAGGGGCTTTTGCTTTTGATTTGTTCACATCAGGAACATCATCATTTACACCTAAGATAATATCTATAAGAAAAGGTTTACTTCTACCTTTTAAGCTGTTAAAAGAGTATCTATCTTGTTTAGGCTCTGCTAACTTCGCTAACTCTTTATTTGTTAAAAGTTCTAGTTCTGCTCTTGTAGGCTTATCACTTGTTTTTACTTCCTCTTGCTCAAATGGGAACTCATTTTCTGTTCCCTTTTGCTCTTGCTCTTGCTCATTCTCTTTCATTTCTCATTACCTCATATTACGAAATTTGGGGGTTTTGCTCTTGTTTTGGCTCTTTTCTAGTGTGATAGATACCTAGACAAGCTAAACAAATACAACCAATACCAATTGTAAAACCAAATTTTTTAAAAATAGAACTTTCTTTTTTTTCTTCCTCTTCAAGAGGTGGGGGTGTTAATTCTTGCTTTGCAGTTTCAGCCAACTTATTACGCTCTTTAACTTGTGTTTGAAGGTCAGGAGTAGAACTATTATCCACACTCTTATCATCATTAGAATTATTAGTGTTAGTATTCTCAACATTTTGGATTACTTCCTCTATCTCTTCTTCACAATCAGGGCAAACATTGTTTGCGTTTAACTCTTCTTTTTCTTCATTGCATGATATACATTTAGGCATATTCTACTCCTCTAAAATTGCTTTTATTCTCTCTACCTTTTCAGGGTCTAAAGAGTTCCATGTGCTTTTACTCATAGTTGTAAGCATATCCACAACACTATCGTTTGAGATACCGTCATTCGCTTTTTCCACTACTGCATCAACTACGCTTAAAACTGCACCAATAGGCGTTGCACCAGCAACAACCTTTGCAACATCTAAACCACTATCTAACCAATCTAGCCAACTATTATTTTTACTCATTTTTTCTCCTTGTTTTGATTTTCAACTTTTATACCTATCTTGTCTAAGTAGTGGACTAATTCTTCAAGTTCAATTCTTAAATTGATTAGGTTCTTTTCATCTTCCCAACATACACCAGTAGTTAATCTTCTTTTTATATTCGGGATAACTTTTTCCTCAATAAATTCATCATCTAACATCTTTTTTCTCCTCTTGTTTTGATTTAACATAGTTTGTTACTGTTTCGTGATTTTTATATAATTTTTCCCATATATAATAAATAGTTTCTTTTTCTTTAGTAGGGTTATATTCTCTGTTAAGAGTAGTATTTACGATATGCCCTTTATCATTTATGAGAATAGGGGTTTTTGCTCCATCTGCTTTGGTAACTGTACACTCAAAACCTACGGCAAACTGTTTACACCAATTTCTAAAATGATGTATTGAATTAAACTTAGGTATTCGTAAAATAGGGGGCTTTTGTTTGTTTCTGTCTAGGTAATATTTATAGTTAGTATAGATGTGTCTTACTGCTTCATTCTTATCGTTTGCTGCTCTTTTTCTATCAACATCTATCCAAATAAGCTCTTCTTGGCTTAATTTGTTTATAGCTCGTACAACTGTTTTATAAGATGTATGACTAGCACTTGCAATATCTTCGTTTGTTAAGATACATTTCTTTTCTTTTTAGCCTATGATATTATGAATAACAATAAATATCATCTTTTCATTGTTGTTAAGTTTTGCATGATTGAAAATATCAATAGGACAGTTTGGGGAATAGTGAAGTTTAAATTTAGACATGATTAACCCCGTTTAAAGTTAAACATTTATATAATCTAAACCTTTCATAAAAGAAATAATAATTTTTCTTAATACTAGCTAAGAAAGCATTGTAAATGGAACTTGACAGTAACAAAAATATCGATAATATCGAACACCACAATAGCTTAGTTTGAAAATTATAGTTTTCAATACTAAATATTATATCAAAATAAACTTATCATCTTTTTTTATTAGTTGAAAAGTCTACCATATATTGCGCTATATCTTCTAAATGTACAATATCTTTTACTGCTCCAGCTTCAATTGCTTTTTTAGGCATACCAAAAACAACACAACTCTCTTCGCTTTGAGCAATTGTATATGCACCATTATCAAATAGTTCTTTAATAGCAATCATTCCATCATCACCCATTCCTGTCATCATAATAGCCATTGCTGATGAGCCAATAACATTATTTACTGATCTAAACATTATATTGACACTTGGTTTATGATGTGAAACTCTTGTACCATCTATTAGTTTTGTATAATAATCACTACCTCTTTTTTCAATACTTAAGTGCATATTACCTGGTGCTAAAAAGGCTTTACCTTTTTCAAGTTTCATTCCATCTTCAGCCTCGTAAACATCAAGTGTCGATTCATTATTTAATCTTTGAGCAAAAGATCTTGAAAATCCATATGGTATATGCTGAGTAATTACTATTGGAGGTAAATTATTTGGTAAAGACTTAAAAACTCTTAGAAGAGATTCTACTCCACCTGTAGAAGAGCCTATAGCAATAACTCTAGAACCTGATAGTCTTGCAGGATTAGAAGGAAGTAAAGCATCTGGATGAATTTTCTCACTTGTTTCAAAACTACTTTTCTTTTTTGTTTCAACTTCTGCTTTTGGTTTTTTTAATGTATATCTTTTTAATAAAAAGGTAAGATTTAGTAAGTTATCTTTTACTCTTTCTTGAAAAGCTACCATAGATTCACCATTTGCTGGCTTTTCAATATAACCCACTGCCCCATCATCAAAGATATCATTTCCCCTTGCACCCTCACCTGAAATAACAACAGCAGGCATTGGGTGTAACCTCATAAGGTTCCTTAAGAATGTTACACCATCCATTTTTGGCATATTAATATCAATAGTTACTAAATCTGGCTCATATTTTTTTATTTTCTCTCTGGCATCAAAAGCATCTACAGCTTCATCAATAACTTCAAATTCATCGATAGAATTAATTATATCTCTTAAAATTTTTCTCATCGATAATGAATCATCAATTACAATTACTGTATACATAATAAAATACCTTTTAAAATAATTCTATATCCATCTCAGGAGCCGGTTCTGGATCATTTCCAAATAAGTCCACACCACCAACATACTCTTTGAGAACTGGTGCTTTTGTAATTTCCACTTGTAAAGATTTTTCCTCTTGAATAACCTTAGAGTCTGTTTCATTTTTACTAGTAACTTTTATAAATGTTTCAAATTCATTAGTCATCAAAATTAATCTTGCGTGATCCCCTCTTGTATGCTCTGAAAGTATTTCAAATCCTTCAGATCTGCAAAAATCTTTTGCAAACTCTACGTTTCTATGCCCTATTGAGTTATTATTCGTAGCCATTAGCTGCATAATATCAGCACCACCAGAAATTTTTGCTTTTAAATCTTTTTTCGAGCAACCCAATTTGTACATTTCATTTAACATCGCTTCAACTGAATAAAGTCCATATTTCATATCTTCATTTGAATTATTCGTTGTTGGCAACAAAAAATGGTTCATAGCTTTTATTTTTTTAACTGTATCATAAAACATAATAGCAACACAAGAACCAAGCAGAGTTTTAAAAGCAATATCATAATTATCAGAACTAACGGCAAACTCTCCACCTATTACAGTGTGTGCTTTATACCCTTTTATTGTCTGAGTTGATAGATTATTGGCAATTTTTTCTATACTTCCATCTTTATGACCTAATATTACCAAGATATTTCCTTCTCTTTAATAAAAATGTTTTGCCCTATTCTTTTTACATATGCTTCAAGTTTTCCAGGACTTTCAGAATGTCCAATATAAAGTGTTCCACCCATTTTTAGATGCCTAAATAGTTTAAAAAGAATTTTTTCTTGATCTTCTGAAGAAAAATATATTAAAACATTTCTACAAAACACTACATCAAACTGATTTTTAGCAAAAGGGTAGTTTTCATCATTTAAGTTCATAACTTGAAACTTAATCATTCTTTGAAGTTCTTCTTTTACTTTTATTAAAATTTCTTCAGAAACTAAGTTCTTTTCAACTCGTTTTCTAAAATATTTTTGAGGTTTTAACCAAGAAGGGAACTCTTTTGAACTTTTTGAATATCGATATATACCATTTGCAGCATATTGAAGAACATTTGTATCAATATCTGTTGCAATAATTGATGTATTTATTTTTTTACCTAGTTCTTCTTGTGCTTCTAAAATAGTCATTGCCATTGAATAAGGTTCTTCTCCCGTTGAAGAAGCAGAACAATACAATTTTATTTCTTGATTATTTTTACATAACTCTGGCAAAACTCTATTTTTTAAATCTGCAAAATGAAACTCTTCTCTAAAAAAATGAGTCTTATTTGTTGTAAAAGCATTTATAAACTCTGTTTTATAATTACCCTCTCTAATTGCATCCAAGAGTTCATCCAAGGTTCCATTAAACAAGGCATTTCTCTTTAGTTTATGAAGTCTATTTGAAATCATAATATCTTTATTTTCAGTAAGCGTTATTCCTGTAAAAGAGTATAACAACTCTTTTACTATTTCATGTAAATGAAGAGTATTGTCCATATTTAAGAGGCTTTTACAATCCCTATTTCTTTTTCTTTTTTAATTTGTGCATTAATAATACCTAATACATCTAAAATTAATCCTATACTACCATCACCTCTTACAGTCGCGGCACCTATTCCTTGAACAGGTCTAAAGTTTTTATCTAAAGGTTTAACCACAACTTGATATTGATTTAAGAACTCATCAATTGCTATTGCAATTTTTGTATTACCTTGTTTTACAACAATTAACATTCCATCTTCAAGTTTATGATAAGCAGGCTCTACTCCAAAAAGACTATGAAGTTTTACGATAGGGATAAACTCTTCTCTTAGCATCAATAAGTCTTGTGCACCATCACCTATTTTTTTAATCATTTCATGTGTTGGTTGTAGAGATTCTACAATAGAATTAAGAGGTAATATATATCTTTGTTCACCAACAGCAATATCTAGTCCATCAAGAATTGCAAGTGTTAATGGAAGCATAATAGTAATAGTAGTACCAGCACCCATTGTTGTATCTAAATTAATTGCACCACCAAGCTTATGAATATTTGTTTTTACAACGTCCATTCCAACACCACGACCAGAAATATCTGTAACTTGATCAGCAGTTGAAACTCCAGCTCCAAATACTAACATTGCTTTTTCATTGTCAGTCATTTTTGAGAATTGATTTTCGTCAATTAGTCCATTGTCTAGAGCTTTTTGAGCAACTCTATCTCCATCAATACCTTTACCATCATCTTCAATTGTAATAATCATTTGTCCATTTGCTTGTTCAGCAGAGATGATAATCTCTCCCATTTCATTTTTACCTGAGGCAGATCTAGCTTCAGGAGTCTCTATTCCATGGTCTAAAGAGTTTCTAATAATATGCATTAAAGGATCTGTTAATCCTTCAATCATTGCTTTATCAATTTCAACATTATCACCAAAATGTTTGAAATCAACTTTTTTATTTAATTTTTTAGAGATATCTCTAACAACTTTAGGGAATTTAGAATAAATAGATTCCATAGGTACCATTCTAATACTCATTATAGAATCTTGCATATCTCTAATATGTCTTTCTAGTTGTTCTAATCTTTCATATACTGAGTTTTGTACTTTATTATCTTCAATTGTTGAAGTAAACTGTTTAAGCATAGCATTAGTAATTACTAAATCACCAACATTATTCATTAATAAATCAATTTTATCAAGATTAACTCTAATATTATTTGTTACAGCAGGTTTTTTCTCTTCTCTATTTCTTGAAGCAGGTCTACTAGCTGCTGGCGTTGCTGCTTTTGCTGGTGCTACTGCTTTTGTAGCAGGTGCACTTGCTGCAGGTTGTTGAGCTTTTTGAGTAGGTTTTTCTTCAACTTCTTCTACTTTTACTTTTATTGTTGAAGCAGGTGTTATATCTTCTGCATCATCAAAGAAACCAAAGTTTTCATTATCATAGTCATACTCTTTAGAATTAGAAATTTTCATATCTTCACTAAAGAAACCAAAAGAGTCATTTTCTAAACTCTCTTCTTCATTGAAGTCATCTTCAAAAATCCCATATGAATTTGATGATGAGCTAGAAACACCCTCATTTCCAAAATCACTTGAAGTTTCTTCTGCTGATGACTCTTCTTGAATAGGTTCAGATTCTACTGCTACAACTTCTTCTTGTGCTGAAACATTCTCGCCATTAATATATGCTCTAATTTGTACTAGCATTTCAGATGTCATTTCTTCAAAAGTTTCTCTAGTTATATCTTCTGCAACTTCTAGCTCTAAAATCTCTTTCATTATATCCATTGCATCAATTAACGTACCCGCCATTTCAGGGATAAAAACTATTTGATGATTTCTTAATTTATCCATCATGTTTTCTACATCATGAGTAAACTCTGCAAATAATGGAAGTTCTACAGAAGCACCACTACCCTTAAGGGTATGTACATCCCTAAAAAGTTGTCCCATCTCGTCATCTGTAAGTGAGCCATTATTTTCAGCTTCCAATAAAACATTATCTGCAGACTCGAAAAGTTCCACAGCTTCTTCTAAAAACATCTCTCGATATTTTGATATATCAAAACCAGCCATATTATAATACCTTTCTATCTATTTAAAACTATGTTAACAGCTTTTAGTAATTGATCTGGAACAAATTGTTTTACAATCCAACCAGTTGCACCTGCTGCTTTTCCTTTTGCTTTCATATCATCACTTCTTTCAGTTGTCAATACTAAAATAGGTTTTGTTTTATATTTATCTACTTTTCTTAATTCACCAATTAATGTTAATCCATCCATATTTGGCATATTTACATCAGTAATAACCAAATCAAATTCGTGACCTTTTGCTTTCTCTAAACCGTCTACACCATCTACTGCTGCAATAACGTCACTATATCCACCCTCCTTGAGAGCGTATGTTAACATATCTCTTAACATAGTCGAATCATCCACTATTAAAAGTTTTGCCATAGTATTTCCTTAATACGAAAAAATAATATTTTATAAATAATAACTAAAGAACTATTAATTTAGTATAAAAATTAAATATTAGCCGATGCTAATTCAATTCTATCTCTATTTACTTTTAACACTTTTAGTTCAACTTTATCACCAACACTTAAAACATCTGTTACATTTTTAACTCGCTCTTTTGATATTTTAGAGATATGTAATAGACCTTCACCACCTTTTGGAAGCTTCATAAATGCTCCAAAATCAACAATTCTTTCCACTATACCTTCTAAAACTTCTTCTTCTTTGTATATAGTATCAAAAATAATTTTTTCGCTTTGTCTTCTTGCTGGTGCATTATTTGATATAGTTTTAATATGTTCACAAGCATCTAAAACATTCTGTTTACATTCACCTGCTACTTTAACATTACCACTATCTCTATCTAAATCAATTGACACAGAGAATTTTTCAATAATCTCTTTTATAGTAGAACCTGCTTTTCCAATAACTACCATGATTTTACTTGGGTCTATTGCAAATTGTTCCATTAATGGCAGTGCTAAGCTTGGTACGATATCAACAGCCGCTGCTTCCATAAGTTCTAAAATATGTTCTCTACCCTCTTTTGCTTGTAAAAGAGCCTCTTTTAAAACATCTAACTCTATTCCACCAAGTTTAATATCCATCTGTAAAGCTGTAATACCTGACTTTGGACCAGCAACTTTAAAGTCCATATCACCATCATGATCTTCTAATCCCATAATATCAGTTAATACACAATGTTTATTGCCTTCCACAACCATACCAATAGCAACTCCAGCAACTAAACCTGAGATTGGAACACCTGCTGCTTTTAAAGCCAATGAACCACCACATACAGTTGCCATAGATGACGAACCATTAGATTCTAGTATTTCTGATACCAATCTTATTGTTTCTCCAAAATCTCTGTCAATAGTTGCTTCTAGTGCTCTTTTACCTAAGTTTCCATGTCCTAACTCTCTTCGACCAACTCCAAACATAGGTTTTGCTTCACCAACTGAAAAGCCTGGAAAATTATAATGAACCATGAAATTTTCCATAGAAGTTGATTTTTCATTTAAAACTTCATACATCTGTCCATCTTTAGCACCTGCTAAAGTTCCCACAACTAATGCTTGAGTTTCACCTCTAGTAAAAAGACAAGAAGAGTGAGCTGAAGGTAAAATATTTGTCTCAATTGATATAGGTCTAACAGTTCGTAAACCTCTTCCATCTGCTCTTACATTTTCATTTACAATCATTGATCTAACAACATCTTTTTTTACAATAGATACAGCTTCATAAATATCTGAATAAGGAAGCTCGTTTGATATACAATACTCATCTTCTGCAATCTTTTTTGCTAAATCTTTTAATTCTGTTGCTCTTTCACTTTTAGCTAATTTTTTTACAGCATCTTTTACATCATTTAAATATTTTTCTTGAACATGTGAAATTAAATCTTTTGAGATAGAAAATTCAACTAATTCAATCTCTTTCATCTCTTTACATACATTTTCAAATCCACTTTCATATGTACTATTAACTTCATAAAGTGCTTTTTGAGCAACACCTATTGCTTCAACTAACTCATCTTCACTCATTTCATTTGTTTTGTGTACTTTTGTAAATGCTTCAATGTCAACTTCAATCATTTCTTCAGATGAAATTGCTTTCATCTCTATCATTAGAAGTTCATCTTTTGAACCTGCAACATATAAGTCTAAAGTTGAGTTTTCCATATCTGAACTGTTTGGATTAATAACATATTCACCTTCAATTCTAGCAACTCTAACTCCTGCAACTGATTTTTTAACTGGTAAATCAGAAGTATAAAATGCAGCACTAGCAGCATTTAAAGCTAATGCTTGTAAATCAACATCTTTATCAGCACTTAAAACCATAACTGTAATTGTAGTAGGATAAACATAACCTTTTGGAAATAGTGGTCTTAAACTTCTATCTATAATTCTTGAAGTTAAAGTCTCTAATTCACTTGGTTTACTCTCTCTTTTGAAAAAACCACCTGGCATCTTTGCAGCAGCATATGTTTTTTCTATATATTGAACAGTCAATGGAGTAAAATCTTCAGAAACAGGATTATCAAACTCACTAACAATTGTTGCTAAAACAACTGCTTTACCACATTTTGCTAAAACAGAGCCATTTGCTTGTTTTGCAACTTTATTAAACTCAAATATTTCCTCTTTTCCATTTAATTCGAACTCACATACAGTTGACATAATTATTTATCCTTTATATTTTTAATATCTTCAAACGTTATCTCTTCTAAGTTGTTATAATAATAATCAATAGAGATAAAATGATCTAAACTTTTCACATAATACAAATCATCAGCAATAGATTCAATAGTTTGTATACTGGCATTTGGCAGTATTGGAATTGCAACTGAAACTGACTTAGCACCTAAATTTATTGCTGTTTTAATACAAGCCATCATTGTAAGACCTGTATTTAACCCCTCATCAACAAGAAGAATATTCTTATCTTTTATATCTTTTATTCTTTCTCCTGATCTAAATTTACTTAACTTATTTAAAATCATACTATCATAAACATATTTTGACTTTGAAAAAATAAAATCTAAACTTAAATCAAAAGATCTTGCTAATTCTTCATGAATTACAACCTCTTCACTCTCTGTTACAATTGCAATTTCACACTCTTCATTATGTGGCGCTACAACTTTTTCTGTAAAGAGTATTTTATATTGTGCATCTAATTTTTTTGCAATGGTTTTAGCAATTGAATAACCACCATAAGAAGAAGCAACAACTATCCAATCTTCTAGTTTCATCTTTTCAATTGGTAAAACCTCTATTAGTCTATTTGCAGCATCTTCTCTATCTTTGAAATATATTTTACTACCACTACATTTAAGTTCAAAATCCAATTATTTTTCCTCTTTAACCATATATGCTTGTTTTAAGCCACCTAAAGGTTTTAATGTTAACTCTAAGTAAACTATATCTTGCTTAATAGAGTTTGCAGTTGTTGAAGCAGTTGGTGTAATTGACTTCTCAAAAGATAAATCTAAACTCCAACACTTATCATTAATACCAAAAACAAAAGCTTGTTTATTTCTAATTTTATCTTTAATATTATAGTTTTCGTTATATGATAAACTATAATCCTTATAAAAAGTAAATCCAGTATCTACAGCATATGATTCTAATTCCTCTTTTCCTGAGTTTGCTGTATTTTTTGATAAATAATGACTTGCCCTAAAAAAATAGTTTTCATAATTTAAAGAAAAACTTGTTGATGATTCAGTTACTTTATTATCTAAATTACTGTAAATAATTCTATTTGCTATACTTCCAAGAAAATAGTTATATCTAATTTCATTTTCTAAATCACCTAATTTTGTATTATTAAAATCATCATAAATAATTGATTGACTGATTTTATGATTAATTATCTCTTTTAAATCTTCAATATCAGTCCAAGATTGATTTATTGCAAAAGTTATAGTTTTTGTTGTTTGTGATAGGGGGAAAGGAGATAATTCACTTGATGTATTAGATAAAGGATAAATATCACCTTTTGATTTTACAACATTTGGAATTACAAAATCTGTATTAAAATTAATAGTATGTATTCCTGTTTCATATTTTTTAATTAGATTACTATTTACAGAAATTTTATGTCTATTTTCAATAAATGTTGCATTCTCATAATTTGTTGTTCCATTATCATACTCTATTTTTGATACAGAAATTTCTTCTTGTAAAATTAACTTTATATAATCATCAAAAAAAGAAAAACTATAAGATAGTGGTGCAGTGAGATCTGTCTTAACAGCTTCTAAGCCATTTTGCCTTGTATAATTAGTCACTTGTAAATCTGCTGAATACAAAAGTTTATCTAAATAGAAGTTATCAGCAAAAGAATGCAATTGAACTTGTGGTAGTTGCTGTAAAGTTGTATCATTTGATGAAAGGTCTGTATCTAAATAATGACGTAAATAGGTTCCAAGGTAATAATCATTGTTTTTATAATAATAATTAATCTTTGATTCTATTTTTTTCTCTATTGTTGAACTTTTATGAGTAGAGTCTTCAACATTATAATATTCAATATCATTAATCCACTTTATTTTTGCAAATAATCCATCTTCACTCTCTTTACCACTTAGAAGTTTACTTCTTGTATAGTCTAAACTCCATCCATAATGTTTTTCATTCTCTAAAGAATTTTTTGATACATATTCACTATTCTCTTTAAAAAACCCTGCTCCAATTTCAAGACTAGAATACTCTGAATCAACATATCTATAATATGCTGATAATCCATATCCTCTATTTAGTCTAACTTGAGGAACAAGCTCTATATCATAATCATCAGCAGGAGCTATAAAGATTGGTTGAGAGTATAAAAACCCTTCAGAAGATGAGTATCCTACGGTAGGTCGTAAAAGACCTGTTCTTCTTGTAGTATCTGTTGAAAAACCAAAGTAAGGGGTATAAAAAACTGGTACATCTTTTATATAAAGCCTAGCATTATAAACATCCAGCCATTGATCTTGGGTATCATAATCTGCACTTGTAACTCTTATATTCCAAGCAGGATCAATACAATCACAACTTGACATAATAGAATTCTTAAAATGATAAAAGTTTTCTTGCTTATTTGCATTATTTGAAGTAATCCATACTTCAGATTTTTTATCCAACAAAAGAATCGGATTTTGAGTTAAGCTTTCTTCATTTAAATCCATAAATGCATAGTCACTTTGTGTTTGAACAAGATTGTCTTTTAAAATTACAACATCATCAAAAAGTTCTAATGTCCCCTTTTCTTTGTCATAAATTACTTTTTGAGCAGATATATAATACTTAGGAGAAAATATAACAACATCACCTTTTGCAATAACTATATTCTCTTTACTATTTAAATCATTTGATAATATTTGAAGTCTTTCGTTTTTTAACTCTTTTGAAAAGAGTGTACCAATAAGTATTGGCAAAATTAAAAATAATTTACGCATCTATAACCAATGTTTTTGAAATTTTGTCATGAAATGTTTGTCTACCATCATTAAAAAATGAGAATATAAACCCTATATAAAAAAACATTTCACTTAAGATTCTACCAAAAGATCTTAAAGCTGATTGGATTAAATTAACTCTAGAAAGGTCATCAAAGTCAACAACCCTTACTTTTGCTATTATTTTACCAACAGTTGCACCATAATACCATACAAAAAATGTTTGATAGATAAACTTCAACACTAATACCTGTAAAACAAACTCATTCATTAAAACTAAAACCGTAGTTAAATCACTATCATTTTTAGAAATTGTATCCCAAAAAATAATCAATACAATCAACGTGATTAACACATCATCAATTATAAATGCTTTAATTCTTGAATTAATTGTAGCTAGTTGCAAGTTATTCATATCATTCTTTTGAGTCATAAAACTACTTTAGTGCTTGATATGCGATATCTGTTCTACATTTTTTGCCAGCAAAATGAACCTGCCCACATAACGCATATGCTCTATCTCTTGCTTGTTTTATGCTTTTACCAAAGCCAACACATACTAAAACTCTTCCACCTGTTGCAAAAAGCTTGTCATCTTCTTTTTCAACACCGGCATATGAGATATGTGTATTATTTAAAATATCTCCATCAACTATATCATCAACAATAATTTCTGCTGCTTCACTTGAACTATATGGATAGTTTTTACTAGCCATAACAACACCAACACCAAATTCATTTTTAATCTTGATATCTAAAGATTTTAAATCTTTTGTTGCACCCTTATAAAAAAGTTCAGAAACAGGAGTTTCAAGTAACGGCATTATTATTTCACACTCTGGATCACCAAATCTTACATTATATTCTAAAATAATTGGTTCACCATCTACAACCATTACACCAATAAAAAGAACACCCTCAAAAGGAGCACCCTCATTTTTCATACCTTCTAGAGTTGGTTTAATAACTCTCTCTTCAACTTTTTTATAAATATCATCATTTACTAAAGGGGTTGGTGCATATGCGCCCATTCCACCTGTATTTGGCCCAGTATCCCCATCCCCTATTCTCTTATGATCTTGTGCAGCTGGTAATACTTTATAATTTTCACCATCACAAATGGCAAAAATAGATAACTCATATCCATCTAAAAACTCTTCAACAACAACTGATGTTCCTGCATCTCCAAAAGATTCACCACTAAGCATATCTGAAACAGCTTGCTTAGCTTCATCTTTTGATTGAGCTATAATTACACCTTTTCCTGCACACAAACCATCTGCTTTTACTACTATTGGTGTTTTGTTCATATCATCAATGAAGCTATGAGCTTCATTTTCATTACTTGTTTCTATAAATGCTGCTGTTGGAATATTATATTTTTTTAATATATTTTTCATATAAACTTTTGAACCTTCAAGTCTAGCAGCTGCTGCACTTGGTCCAAATATAGTTAAATCATTCTCTTTAAAAATATCTACAACTCCATCTACTAAAGGAGCTTCTGGTCCTACAATTGTTAAATCAATACTGTTTTCTTTTGCCCATAAAGCTAATTCGTTATAATCTTTTATATTTATATTAGTACCTAAATTATCAGTTGCGCCATTTCCTGGCATAAAATATATATTGTGTTTATTCTCTTTATATATAGCTAATCCAATAGAGTATTCTCTACCTCCACTACCAAGTATTAAAATATTCACTATGATTTTCCTTAAAGTTGTAAGTTTCCAAGTAGCCGTTAACCATCAAACCGGCCCTAAAAGCCAACACTAGCACATAAGAATTATATTTTAGGAGCAGAAATACTAAAAGTAAACGCTTCACACCAAATAATTACATTACGCACAAAAAAACAGTATCGGACCCTCAACAATGGAAATCCCGAACTACTTAGATAATATTATTTTACCTAATTATGATTGAATTAAAGATTAATTTTATTGAAATTTTTTTGCTAGTTCAATACAAGAGTCAATTGATTGAATAGGAGATATTTTATATTCTATATTTTTTGGCATATATTTTGCCGTTGTTTTTCCTATGACTATAGCTTTATATGTCTCATTCCAAGCTATTTTATCAAAAAAACATTTTATACATGAAGGAGAAGTAAATATAATAATTGAGTGTAAAGAAGGGGCTTTAAACTCTTTTTTACTGCATATTGTTTTATATACCGTAAGTTCATCTATGTTTATTTTGTTATCTTTTAAGATATTAAATAATTTTGAAACACTCTTTTCACCCTTTACATATAAAACTTTTTTATTTTTTAATAAAGGAATCAACTCATAAGCAAACTCATCACCATGTGAATGAGTACCAGTAAAGACTACTTTTGAGTTATATTTTTTTAAAATATTTGAAGTTTTTTCTGCAATTGCATATGAATCTAATTTTTCCCAGGGCATATTTAATTTATCAAGGGCATAAATAGCATTTTTGGAAGTAAATATCAATGAATCATATTTTTCTAAGTCAATTTTTATATCTAAATACTCAATATCGAAGACAGGCAGACTAGTAACACCATCATATTTTACATTTGATAATAAAATAATATTATTCATTTATATGCAACTTCTCTTTTTGTATCTCATTTATTGCTAAATCTATATCTTTATATATTTTGATACTTTTGAATAGTTCACTATCTTCAATTTTAACAAGTCTTCTTCTATCTCTCTCTTTTACTACAAGTGAAACCTTTATACCATACTCATTTAGTAAGTTTATCGTCTCTTCTATAGTAATAATTGCTGAGATATCTAAAAAAGGTATATTTTTACAATCAATAATAATATGTTTAGCTCTTAAAACTTTTTTTATTCTTCGCTCTAGTAACATAGCACTTCCAAAGAAAAATGCTCCATCAATTTTTAATATTCTTATATCATAATTGTCAATATCTATATCAAAAGGACTATCTTTAAAAGATTTTATTGTTTGTATTCTTGTCTGTTTAGATATTTTGTAAACAGCCGATATTGCAGCAAATGTAATACCTGCACCAACAGCCATAATCAAATCTACAAATACAGTTAAAAGTAATACTGTAATCATGATTAGTAAATCATTTTTATGTAAAACTTTCATAATTCTAAAAAATCTATAATCAATAATATCAACACCAACTTTTATCAAAATCCCAGATAATACAGCTAAAGGTACTTGTGCAGCATATTTTGCAAAAAATACTACTGTTATCAAAAGCATAATTGAGTGAGTCATTCCTGAAATATTTGTTTTACCACCACTTTTTATATTTATAACAGTTCTCATGGTTGCACCTGCACCTGGTATTCCACCAACAAATGAACAAAGTGTATTTCCAATACCCTGCCCTATTAACTCTTTGTTTGGTCTATGCTTAGTTTTTGTCATGGAATCAGCAACTAATGAAGTTAAAAGGGTATCAATAGTTCCTAGAAGTGCCAAGGTAACTGCATACATCAATATATCACTTAATTTAAGAACATCAAAATTAAAAGGAAGAACAAACTCTGGTAAAGAAGTTGGTATTTCCCCTATAACTTTTACCTCAAAGCCATAATAGATTGTAAAAATTGTCATGACAATAAGTGCAATTAAAGCAGAAGGTATAATTTTTGTTATTACTTTAGGTGTTAAAAACATTATGATTAAAGTAATATATGCAATTACTAAAGAGTCATCATTGGCTAAATGTAAAGTGTTTGGAATCTCAACTAGGGTTTGAATAACTGAACCAAAACCATCAACTCCTAAAAAAGGGTTGATTTGTAAGATTATAATAATAACCCCAATTCCTGACATAAAACCAGAAATAACAGGGTAAGGAATAAATTTAATCCACTTACCAATACCTGAAAACCCAAATGATATTTGAATTAATCCAGCTAAAAATATTACTGTCATTACAGATGCTAAATCATTTTGGAAAGATACAATTGCAGCAGCAATTATTACAGTCATAGGACCAGTAGGACCTGATATTTGAGTTGCAGTTCCCCCAAATAGTGCAGCAAAAAAACCAAGTATTATTGCCCCATAAATCCCAGCTTGTGCACCTGCGCCACTTGCAACTCCAAAAGCCAAAGCTAATGGTAAAGCGACAACTGCAGCAGTTATACCACCTAAAACATCATTTTTAATATTTTTAAACAAAAAAACTCCTTTTGTTTATTGAGCTGTATCTTCTTCCTCTTCTCTTTGCCCTTTTTTACGAGTTAAAATATGAATAGGTGTTCCTTCAAAATTCAATTGTTCTCTTAAAATATTAATTAAATATCTTTTATATGAGAAATGTAATAAATTTGGCTTATTCATAATAAGTGCAATTCTTGGAGGTTTTGTCTCAAATTGCGTTGTATAGTATATTCTTAAGTATGCCCCATTTGGACTTGGTAGAGCATGCCTTACTAGTGCATGTTCAATAATTCTATTTAAATCAGAAGTAGAGACTCTTTGACTATAATTATCATGAATCTCAATTAATTTATCTTTTAGTTTATCTATACTTCTACCAGTCTTTGCAGATACAGCAATTATTGGAGCATAATATAGAAATTTAAATTTGCTTCGAACTGTCTCTTGTATTTTTTGGAAGGTATCCATATTCTCATCCCATTTGTTTAAAACAATAATTGTACCTAATCCATATTCATCAACTAGCCCAGCAATTTTTTCATCTAAATCAACAAGTTCAGAAGAAGCATCCAATACCACTAAAGCAAGATTTGCTTTTTTAAGCATCTCTTTTGTTCTCATTAAAGCAAATTTTTCAATTCCTTCAATACTTCCTCTTCTTCTTAATCCAGCAGTATCAACAAAAGTGATATTTTTATCTTTATACTCAAAGGACTCATCAACAGGATCTATTGTTGTCCCTGCTATTGGTGAGACAACAGATCTCTCTTCTCCTATTAAAGCATTAAGAATAGATGATTTACCAACATTAACTCTACCTATAATGGCTACTTTAATATTATTATCATCAACTTCTTCAACAATCTTTTCATCTTCTAAAGGATATTCGCCTTCTGCATACTCTTCATCATCACCTAAAATTTCTCTGTTTTTTATGATTTCACTCTCTGGTAATTCTGGTAAGACATTATAAATCCAATCAAATAAATCTTTTGTACCTCTATTATGAGAAACTGATATTCCAAAAAGATTTTCATCTTTAATACCAAATTCAAAGAAATCCCAAAGTCTCTCTTTTTCTTTATCATTATCAATTTTATTTACGACTAATGCTAATTTTTTTCCTAAGGCTTGAAGCTCATAAAATAATTCTTTATCTTTATCATCTGGAAGCTTTTTACCATCTACCATAAAAAGTATTATATCAGCCTCTTTTGCAGTCTCTACAGCTTTTCTTTTTACTGTTGAAAAGATTGCATCATTTGTTTCATCTATACCACCGGTATCTAACATCAATGCTTTTTTATCAAATATGTCTACTTCATGTTTTCTTACATCTCTTGTAGTACCTGCTTGTTCTGATACTATGGCTATTCTTTGTTTTGCTATTCTATTAAAAAGTGAACTTTTACCAACATTTGGCTGTCCAACTAAAGCTATTTTCTTTAATTCATCTTTACTATTAACTGCTTGCATCTATGTCCTAATTTTTTCAATTTCGTATTATAACAAAAAAAAGGGCGTTAGCCACAAGACTAACACCCTTTTTTAATAATTCTCTAAAAAATTTTAGTATAAACCAAATTTTCCTTCTTCACTTGTTCTATATAATACTCTCATATTATCATCTTTGTCATAGAAAACTTTAAATACAGCACTAGAACCTTTAAGTTCAGTTAATGCCTCTTCAATATCTACTGGCTTATATGAAGCTAATCTTACTGGAATAATTTCACTTTCAAATTTATCTAATTCAGCTGCAATTGCATCTTCAATTTCTGTTGAAACAACCTCTGTAAGCTTTGTAGCTTTGTGAGCACTTACTTTATCATGATGTCTTCTTAAAACTTTTGAAACTCTATCAACTGCAATATCAACTGCTGTGTATAAATCTTTATCTTTTTGTTTTACAACAATTGTATCTAAATGTGCTACATTTAATGTAAATTCAAAAACGAATACAGGCTTACTGTTTCTCTCTTCTTTATCAATAATAGAATTAACTGAAATAATATCTAAGTTATACTTTTTAAAAATTTCTACTGAACTATTTACATAGTCTTTTATCGCATCTGTTAATTCTATGTGTCTTCCTACAATACTTGTATTCATAACATACTCCTTCTTACTCTTAATATAATTAATATAATAACACAATCATTATTAAAATAATAATAAAATTTACGTATTATTTATTAATTATAGCCCTAAAGTAAGATATCCCTATTACATTTTGCATTTACCTCAGATAAAACGCCTGTCATCTCCAATTGTTCGACTATTGTAGCAGCTCTGTTATAACCAATTCTTAGTTTTCTTTGTATATATGATATAGAAGTTTTTTTGTCATTTAATACAACCTCTTTTGCATCTTCATAAAGTTCATCTAACGCTGACATATCACCACTAGAAATAGCAGTACCTGTTCCTTCTTTATCTTTTACAAAATTCATGTCATATTCAACTTCTCGTTGTGATTTTAAGAAGTCTACAACTTTTTCTATTTCATCCTCTTTTGACCATGGAGCATGAAGTCTTACAAGCCCTGAACTTCCAGGAGGTGTAAACAACATATCTCCTCGTCCAAGTAGTGATTCAGCACCCATTGCATCTAAAATAATTTTAGAATCTACTTTTTGCCCTACTTTGTATGAAATTCTACTTGGTAAGTTTGCTTTAATCAATCCTGTAACAACATCTACAGATGGTCTTTGAGTTGCGACTATTAAGTGAATACCACTTGCTCTTGCCATTTGTGCAAGTCTAGCAATAGATAGCTCTACATCTTTTCCACTTGTCATCATAAGGTCTGCTAACTCATCAATAATAACAACAATATAAGGTAAAGGATCAAATGCCTCTTTTTTAGATTTTTCGTTATAGTTTTCTATGTTTTTTGTTTTAGTTTGAGACATAAGAGTATAACGTCTTTCCATCTCTAAAACCATATTTGATAGGGCTAAAATAGCCTCTTTTGGTTTTGTAATAACTGGAGTTAAAAGATGTGGAATATCATTATAAATTGAAAACTCTAGCATCTTTGGATCTATCATAATAAGTTTTAAATTATCAGGTGAATTTCTATATAAAAGTGAAAGAATCATTGCATTTAAACCAACTGACTTTCCAGAACCAGTTGTTCCTGCAATAAGTAAATGAGGAAGTTTCTTAAGGTCTGTAATAAAAGGCTTCCCAACAATATCTTTACCTAAAATCATAGTAAGTGGAGATGCGGCTTTATTAAATATTTCACTATCAAGTAACTCTTTTATATAAATTACATGCATATTTTCATTTGGAACTTCAATACCTATTACATCTTTTCCTGGAATTGGAGCTTGAATTCTAATTGTTTCAGCTTTAAGAGCCATTGCTAAATCATCTTGTAAGTTTAATACTTTTGATACTTTTACATGGGGTGCTGGTTTAAACTCAAATGTTGTAACAACAGGTCCTGTATAAGTTCTTACAACATCACCTTCTATTTTAAACATTAATAATTTTTCTAATAAATCAGCAATCTTTTTATCAATAATATCTTCATTTATTTTTGAAGTAGAGACTTTTGCAGGAGTTTGAAAAAAGTTGCTACTAGGAAGTTTAAAGTCTTTTGGTTTTTCAGACTCTCCAACTTCAATTTCATCTTGTAGCTTTTTATTTTCCTCTAATTCATCTACGATTATAGAGTGTTTTTCTTCACTGTTTTCAGTAATTTTTTCTTCAACTGGCTTCTCTTTTTTACTCTTTTTCTCATCAGAAGAAGTTTCCATGATTAATATTTCTGCAGTGTCACCTACTTCTTTTACAGTAAGTCTCTCTTCTCTTCTTTTTTCTCTTTTAGATTCTGAAGGTTTTGGTTGAAATAAAACCACATCTTTTTTAATATTTGAAGCTATTTTTTGCACATCTAGCTTTTTTATCTCTTTTCCATCAATAAATATTAAAAATACTATTAAAAATCCTATTAGAACTAATAACCATAATCCTGCAAATCCAACAAAAGGGTATAGTGTGTCAACTATACTATTTCCAATAACTCCTGAATATATATCTTTTTTTGTAAAAATTAATGATTGTAAAATCAAAGCTGACAAAAGAAATGTAAATACACCAAAATATTTTAGATACTCTCTACTCTCTTCTTGTATAAAGTTTATTTTATATAACGGATATACTAATAAAAAAAGATAAACATATGATAAATACCCAAAATAAGTATGTGAATACACTGCAAAAATAGAGCCTATTTGCCCAACTGTTGCCTTATCTGATACAATTGTTGCATACTCAAAATATACTATTATAAATAGTGATATTAAGGATAATATTTTTTTAACTATTTGAGACCCTTTATTTTAATAATTTTGAAATTCTAATTTGTAGTTTTAACCATATCTTATGTTCCATTAAAGGAAAACCAGCCCACTGTTTCTTAGGCTCTGTAATACTTTTAGTTACTCCACCACGAGCTGCAATTGTAGTAAATGGTGCAATCTCTAAATGTCCTGCAGTTCCACTTTGTCCACACATAATAACATATTCATTAAGTGTTGTAGAGCCTGATAGTCCAACTTGTCCTGTTAATATACATCCTGTTCCAAGTTTACAGTTATGGGCAATATGAACTAGATTATCAAGCCTTACCCCATCACCTATAATTGTAGATTTAAAAGCAGCTCTATCTATTGTACAGTTTGCTCCAATTTCTACATCATTGCCAACTTCTACATTACCATTTTGATAAATCTTTATGTATTTTCCTCTATTTTGTGCAAAACCAAAGCCATCACTTCCAATTACTGTTCCAGAGTGGATTATACAATCATTACCTATATTACAATCTCTGTAAACGGTAACATTTGCATAAATGATAGTATTATTTCCAATTTTTACATTATCACCAATATAAGCACCACTCATTATTGTACAGTTATTGCCTATTTTAGAGTTTTTACCTAAATAAGCATTTGGCATAATTGTACAGTTTTCACCTACTACACAATCTAAGCCATCTGTTTCTACAACTTTTGGTGCAAATAGTTTTGAAGCAAGTGCTAGTTTTATATAAGGCTCATCACAAACTAAAGCAATAGTATTTTCTGGCACTTTAGATATAAATTCTTCTTTTACTAAAACAGCTGCTGCAGTAGTTTTTTCTAAATCATTTACATATTTTTTATTTTCTAAAAATGTTAATTCATTTGATGTAGAATCAAGTAAAGTACTCAATCCACTTATTTCAACATCACTATCACATTTTATATCTAATTCATGTGCAATATCTTTTAATTTCAATAATTATCCTTTAATTCAAACGACAAGTAAAAATACTTATCGTTCCATTGCAACTACACCACTTTTAACTATTTCTATAGGGTTATAGTTTTTGATAACTTTTACAAAATTTGCAATTCTACTTGGTGCATCAGTTGCAGATACAACAATACAATCTTGAGTAACGTTTTGTATAGAACCATTATAAGCTCGTGCTAACACATCCACATCACTTAAGTTTTGATCCACAGGAATTTTTATAAGTACAGTCTCTTTTTCAACAACGTCAAAATGCTCATTTACTCTTAAAACTGGAATTAATTTATTTAATTGTTTAACAATTTGGTCTATCACTCTTCTATCACCTGTTGTAACAATAGTCATTCTAGAGTACTCAGAATCACTAATTGGAGCGACTGTTAAAGAGTCTATATTATACCCACGTGCTGAAAACAGTCCTACTATTCTAGATAAAACATTATTTTCATTTAAAACAATAACAGAGATAACTTTTCTTGCATTATCAGTATCATAGTAGTGATTAAAATTATTCATTGTTATCTCCTAATAGCATCATTTCATTTAGTGCATGTCCATTTGGAACCATTGGTAAAACCTCTTCATTTCTATCAACAATAACTTCTATCATTGCAACTACTTTTTTCTCCATTGCATCTTTTAATGCCGCATCAAACTCTTTTTTAGTAGTAACTCTATACCCTATTCCACCAAAAGCTTCAACAAGTTTTACAAAATCAGGTTGTGCACTTAAATCAGTTTCAGATAATCTATTTTCATAAAACATTGTTTGCCATTGTCTAACCATTCCAAGATAGTTATTATTTAATATAATATTAATAACTGGAAGTTTTTGCTCAACACAAGTCATAAGCTCTTGAATATTCATCAAAATAGAGCCATCTCCTGTGAAGTTTATAGAAACCTTATCTGGCATAGCTTTAGCAACACCCATAGCACCTGGAAGTCCAAATCCCATAGTACCTAATCCACCAGAAGTATTCCATTGTCTTGGATATGAGAAAGGATAAAATTGTGCTGTCCACATTTGATGTTGTCCAACATCAGTAGAAATAATTGCATTTTCTCCAACTAGTTCCCCAACTCTTACAATTGGCCATTGTGGTTTAATTTTTGTATCTGAATCAATAAAAGCTAAAGGATGCTGTGCTCTGTAATCTCTTAACAATGTCACCCAATTAGAGTAATCATTAAACTCAAATTCACCTACTGAGTCAATCATTCCTTGAACAGTTACTTTTAAGTCCCCAACAATTGGGAAGTTTGTATGTACAAGTTTTGCAATAGAAGCTGGGTCGATATCTACATGAATAACTTTTGCTTTTTTAGCAAACTCGTCAAGTCTTCCAGTTACCCTATCATCAAATCTAGCACCCAATGAAATCAATAAATCAGCTTCATGTGCTGCCATATTTGCAGCATATTCACCATGCATACCTAGCATACCTAATAGCAATGGATTATCATGTCCCATTACTCCTCTTGCCATAAGCGTTTCAACAACTGGAATATTTAACTTCTCTGCTAACTCTCTTATTTGATATGCACAATTTGATAAAATAGCTCCACCACCAACGTAAAGCAATGGTTTTTTTGACTTTGCAATTGCTTGCATAGCTCTTTTTAACTGCTTTTTATTGTAATTTACCGTTGGCTTATATGTTGGAATATTTACATCTGCTGGGTAAATATAATCTGCAACTTCAGCTGTTATATCTTTTGGAACATCAACATGTACAGGTCCTGGTCTACCAGTACTTGCTATATGAAATGCTTCTTTAATAATTCTTGGTAAATCTTCAATCTTGTTAACTAAATAATTATGTTTTGTACAAGGTCTTGAAATACCAACAGCATCAATTTCTTGAAATCCATCAGTCCCAATGATTGTTGTTGGCACTTGTCCTGTAATTACAACTAAAGGAATAGAATCCATATAAGCATCTGCCAATCCTGTAACTGCATTTGTAAATCCAGGTCCAGATGTAACTATAGCAACCCCAACTTTGCCAGTAGCTTTTGCATATCCTTCAGCAGCATGAATAGCCGCTTGTTCATGTCTAGTCAATATATGTTCAAAATGTGTTTGTTTATAAATTTCATCGTAGACATTCATAATAGCGACACCAGGGTATCCAAATACTACATCTACCCCTTCATTTTTTAATGATTCTGTTACCATCTTTGCGCCTGTCATTTTCATTATACTTTTCTCCGTTATAAAATAGCTAATTATTTTACAAAAAGTTTGGTTAATCCATCTTTAATTGGGTCTAAAAATAACTTACTCACTTAATATCTTATTTATAATTTTTCTATTATAATCAAGCATAATCTTAGGAGTCTAATGTGGAAGTAAATAATCTTAATAGTGTAAGTAATGTTAGTGTAAATAATGTACCAAAACAGTATGTAGATAAATCAAAATTTGATGGTTCAGTTGGAATAATTGACGAAAACAATGATGCTTTAAAAGTCTCAATTAATGAAATTTATAATAAAAAAAGAGATGAACTATCACACTCCTTAAGAAACCTAAACGAAGGTATTGCAGCTACACAAATATCTGTAAATGCACTAGGGAAACAGCAAGAAAACCTAAACCATATTGGAAGTGCTTTAATTAAACTAGAAAATAGTGGTGATTATGAAAATAAAAGATTTGAAACAGCACAAGAGATTTCAGATCAATTAAATTAATATAATAAAGAAGCTGATAACGCTAGATATAATAAAAAATTACTTTTAGATGACCAATATGGTGATGAAATAATTAATGTAGTAACTCAATCAAAAAATTACCAAATAAATGGTGTAAATACAAAAGCAATATCACAAGATTTGGTTACTAGTTTACAATCTAATAGTCTATCTTCAAGCGAAGATGTAACTAGTGCATTAGGAAATGTAGATGAAGCACTAAAAAAGAGTCGAACTTTTTCAGAAGATTTCTCACAAATGAATAATGAAATGAAACAAGTTGCAAGGGGAACACTAAACGAACAAATAAATTTATTGAAAGATAACACAAGTTTAAAAGATATGAATTTTGGTTCTGATTTTAGTGATTTTTCAAAAACTAATATTACAACACAGTTAGGTAATCTAGCTGCTTCTCAAGCACATATTATCCAAGAACAAACAAGTAAATTACTTGTTTGATTTTAAAGCATAATCAATAGCTACGCCCTCACGTAGACCATCATCAAAAACTATTGATTTGTCTTTATTTAAAATTTCATAAAATAGCTTATAAATAAATACTCCTGATTCTATAAAATCAGTTCTACCAGGACCCACTAGATTAAAAATTTCTTCTTGAGACAAAGACCTGAATTTATTTAAAAAAGATTCGATTTCTTCTAAATATAACTCAGTTCCATTTATCAAGTCCCTATTATAAGTTGCAAAAGTAAGTCCGAGTTTTACTGCGGCAATGGTTGTGGGAGTTCCAGCAGTTGCTACGAAGTTAAAATTTTTTAAATCTATATTCAAAGCAGTTATAAATTTGGCTATTTCACTTTTTCTTTTTTCAAGTTCAGAGATTATAGTTTCACTATTTTTATGTTTTTGAGCAAGGGTTACAATACCTATATCAAAACTTTTTGCAAAATGGCTATCTCCACTATTTATAATTAACTCAGTAGAACCACCGCCAATATCTATTAAAATAAAATGTTCAGACTCTTTTTTCTCTCTTTTTAATGCATACTTAATAGCCAAAAGAGTTAATCTAGCCTCTTCTTCGCCATCAATTATTTTAAAATCAAGTTTGCATTCATCTTTAAATCTTTTTAAAACTTCAGATGAATTTTTGGCCATTCTCATTGCTGCAGTTGTTACACAAATGGCATCTTCTGGATTATACTTTAGTTTTGCAATAGATCTTTTTACTGCATCAATTACCCTATCTTGAGCTTCATTTGATATTTTATTTGTATCAATAAGTCCATCAGCCATACCAACAACTTCTTGATATTCATCTATAATTTTATGATTTAAACCATCATAAAGTAAGGTTCTAAAAGAGTTAGAACCTAAATCTACTGATACTATATTTTTCATTAAGGGTGAGGAATTTGGATTTTTGAGTTAAGTAAAAAACCTATGATAATCATAAAAATTAAAACAAATGTTTCAGGTAAAACTCCTGTCAACCATACAAGATAAACAACAAAAAGTAAAATTGCACCTAAAGGTGTTGGTATACCCGTAAAGTACTTTTCTACCTCACCCTCTTGTGCATTGATATTAAACTTTATCAATCTTCTAAGTCCAGAGATTACGTAGTATATAAAAGTAAAAGCCACTACTATAGTATTTAACTCCAACTCTTTACCATCAATTATGGCAAAATATATAAACATACTAGGAACTACTACAAAAGATAAAAAATCAGCATAAGAATCTAATTGAATTCCAAACTCTGTAGATAGATTATATTTTCTTGCAATTTTTCCATCAACAATATCAAATGCTCCTGCAATCCAAGCAAAAAGTGCAGCACCAAAAAATTGGTCGTGGGTTATAAAATAAATAGCTAATATACCAGCACTTATATTCATAAATGTAGCTAAATTTGCTAGATTAAAATGATTGTGTTTATCAAATAAAAAACTCAATTTTTTCCTTTAAATTGTATATTGGTTTCTACCATTTTGTTTTGATTTATATAAATTTTCATCTGCCAATTTATATAATCTATTTGGAGAGGTATTTGAACCTGGTTCATAAATAATTGCACCAATTGATATTGTTACAAATTCATTTGCTTTACTTGTTTTATGTTCAATTTTCAAGTATTCAACTAATTTTATAATTGCCTTTAAACAATTTTCTAAAATCTCTTGGTCAACATCAAACAGTATTGCCCCAAACTCTTCTCCTCCAAGTCTAAATACATATTCATACTCTTTATTGAAATATTTCTTTAGTTCAGTTGCCACAGCTTTTAATGTCTTATCACCCATATCATGCCCATAGGTGTCATTATATTGCTTGAAAAAGTCTATATCAAACATTACAAAGGCTGTTTCCCATTTGTTGGCATTTGATACAGATGGAATACTATCAAATATTGTATCAAAATATCCTCTATTATATAATAGTGTCATAGAGTCAGTTATAGATTCTAATTTATATTTTTTATTTAATACCGTCAAATGATTATCTTTTTTAATAATACTGTATGTCAAATAAATAATTATTGCAAAAGAGAAAATTACCAAGGCAACTATATTATAAAAAAGTAATTTTTTCATTTGTTCATATCTATTTAAAAAATCAATTCTTTGATTTTTTGCATTATTAACTTCATACTCTATTAAAAAATTTATTTTTTGTATCATAATAGTGTATTTCATGGTATTTTTATCCATAAAAGAGACTTCTATATCTTCATTTATAGAATTAACAACTTTTCTCTCTTCATAAGTCTTATATGACTTAAAATAGTCATTCCAATCTTTTTCTATATTTTTCTGACTTTTTTTAATTGAACAAAGTTTTTCTTTATTTTGTAGACAAATTATCATATCTTTGTAGTTTGAAGATATGCTTTGCAGGTTTGTAACTGGAACAAAATTTCCAAAGTATATTTTATCTATGTGCTTTTTTAAATTCTCAATTTGAGAATTAAATATAAAACTAGCTGTAATAAGCATCATAATTATAGTGACTAACAATAATACTAATTTAAAACTAACTGAATCAAAAATACGTTTTTTCATTGTGATTATTATATTAAAATTATGATTAAATCTAGTGAAAAATTTTATTTGCTTTTTATTATAAAAACTAGTAAAATATAAAATAACGTTCGAAAGGACTTGAAATGGAAATAAATAGTAATCTAAATGCAATGAGATTGCAAGAAGTTAAGTTAAATGACTCAGCTAAAGATATTGCAAATCCTAAAAATTATGTAAATAATTCAGATTCAAAATCGCAAGAAGTAACACCTGACCTTATAGAAGCAATTACAGCACAAATACCTATTCCAATTGCTTATGAAGCAAATGGAACTAGTATTAAAGTACAAGATGAAGTTTTTGCATCACTTTTAAATATAAAAGCTTAATTTTATGGATAAAATAAAAGTTGTTTGCTCATCTTGTAATAGTGTAAACTCTATTCCTAAAAAAGACTCTTATAAAGTTGCCAACTGTGGTAGCTGTAAAGAATCATTACTAAATACTAAACCTCTTGATTTAGATGATTCAAATTTTGATATTCAAATTGTGAATTCTGACATACCTGTACTTGTAGATTTTTGGGCACCTTGGTGTGGGCCTTGTAAAATGTTTGCACCCATATTTAATGAAGCTAGTTCAAGATATCCATTAAAAGTGAAATTTGCAAAAGTAAATACTGAAGTTGAACAAAACTTAGGAAGTAAGTATCAAATAAAATCAATCCCTACTTTAGTTGTATACAAAGCAGGAGTTGAGCTAGAGAGAGTATCCGGGGCTTTAGACCCAACAAAGCTTGGAATACTAATTAATAAGTATATTTAGTCTAATAACTCTTTATCAAAAAATGTAGAAGTTTGAATATTTTTAAATGCTGCTTTCATTGAAACAAACATTTGAGGGTTTTCCTCTTCCATTTTTTCTAATAACTCTTTAGTTGATGCTCTTGCATGAGGCATTTTTATATCAAATCTCATTGCAGGACAAGCTTCATCACCAATTACACTTATCTCATTTGTTTGGGCAAAAGCTCTTAATTGTCTCTCTCTACAAAAAATAAGAGGTCTAATTACTTCTAATCCATTTTCTGCTTTATAACGTGGTGGCATAGAACGAAGTGCACCATTATATAAGAAGTTCATAAAGAATGATTCCATTGCATCATCTAAATGATGCCCAAGGGCTAATTTATTATAACCTTGTTCTTGTGCTGTTGAGTATAAGTACCCTCTTCTCATTCTAGAAAAAAATGAACAAAAAGATGAGTTCTTTCTTATTTTTTCTTTTGATAGTTCAAATATTTCTGTATCAATAATTTCATGCTCTATTCCATGTTTTTCACAATGTTTTGCTAAAAACTCAACTTGTTCACCCATTCCATAAGTAACAGTTACTGCTTTAAACTCAAAATTAAAAGGAGTAACTCTTTTTAGGTGATTTAATGCATGTATAAGTGTTGTAGAGTCTTTCCCCCCTGAAAAGCCAACAAGTACTCTATCACCCTCTTTTATTAAACCATACTCTGCATTTGTTCTTCCAACTACACTAGAAATTTTTTTACTTAATTCAACCAATTTTTCTTATCCTAAACTTTTTTCGCGATTATATCATAAATGATTGAAAAAATGAAATTTAAACAAGATTGAAATTATAATCATAATACTCAACTATTTTAGTTCTATTTTAGATTATATAAATATAATTTCAATAAAAAATAAAGAGAAAATAATGACAAACGAAGAAATTCAACAGTTTAAAGACAAAATTAGAGAAACTATAATGCCAATGGCAGAGAATATGAAAGATGAAGAGATAAAAGATTTAATTAAACATGTTGAAAAGGAAAATCCTGATTTACCAGAAGGCTTTTCAAATATGCTTTTTGAACAAATAACTATGATGAAAAAAAACTAAAATAGTTGATTTAAAACTCCCCTAATTATACTTTTATTTATTAGGGGTAATTGCCACACTAATATCTTCTACTATTGAGATATCAATTTTACCCTGCTTTGCCAAATCTTTTAGTATATCAAGACTTTCTTGATGTGAATAAGCTTTTCTATAAACCTTATTTATCCTTAATGAGTCATAAATAACTAAAATAGCTAATAACCTATCTTTCAAGCTTAGATCTTTAGCTGCTAAACTATAGGGATATCCACTTTTATCAACTCTTTCTTGTACTTTAATTGCCCATGAATTAATATCACTAAATCCTATAATATTACTTAATACTTTATTTGTATAATAAGGATATGCTTTAATCTCTTCGTACTCAAATTCATCTAAAGCAGAATTTTTATCAATAATTGAAGAAGAGATACATATCTTTCCTATTTTACAAAGAGATGCAGCAATTAATAATGTAAATTTATCTTTATGCTCAAACTTATAAAAATCAGACATCTGTTCAACGTAAGATAAGAGATGAGAGTCACTGTTATTAATAAAATATAAATCTGAACAGATTTTTAAAACCTCTTCAAATTTTAAAGTGAGAGTAAAATCATATAGATTACCAAATATAAAATATAATATCTCATTTTCATTTTGTAAATCAAGCCAGAAACTACACTTCTGTGATATTTCTAAAAAAATATCTGTTATTTTTTTAGAAAAAAGTTCATTCTCACTACTTTTTACAAAATTTATAAGCTCAGTTCTTTCTTTTGTGTTAATACTTGACAAATTAAATCTATTTTCAAGGGCAATTGCAAAAGATAAAATTTGAGAAAAAAGTGGCGTCTTATCCCCTTTTAAACCATATAATCCGCTACCATCAAAATACTCACTTTGATATTTTAAGATATTTTTATTTTCTAATAAAAAAGGGAAACTCTTAGAAATATCATTTGATGATTCACAATACTCTTTTGATAGATTAGAACAGTTGAATAAACCTATAGAATGCAACAAACTATAAGAGCATAAATCACTCATCTCCTGAGGAGTTAAGTTTAGTTGCCTACCTATGTTTAGGCTTAGGTAAGCAACTCTTTTTGAGTAGTTTATAGAAGTAGAGCATTTGTCTTTTCTAAGATAATCAATAGGTAAAGATAAAGCCAGTAAGAAATTATTTAAATTAAAACTAAGCTCTTTTTTCTTGTCCATAAATTCTATTCTTCTAAAAGATTAATTATAGCTTCTACTGAAGTATCAGTCATATCTAAATCTAAGTGAACACCATTTTTAACTTCTACTATTTTTACATCTAAACCTTTTTTAGATGCTAATTCATAAAAGTTTTTAGTAACTTTAGCAGGAGATATTTTATCTTTTTCTCCATATATTAATAAAAATTTTGTATCTTTACTTACCTCGTCAATTACATCCACAATTGATACTAGACCTGTAGCTTTATCCTCTTCATGGATATTATATCTACCGCCAACTAAAACGGCATTATTAATTAAATTTGGTTCAAAACCTGTCAGGGTTCCACCCATCATAGCACCAGCACTGTGTCCTATATAGGTTACTGTTTGGGCTTCAAATCTATACTTTAACTCTTTTACTAAGTCTGATAAAAAATGTATATATTCTTCTTTTGCTGCTAAATTTTTTACACCTTCATGTGCTAAAGCTGTAAAATTATTAGTTGATGAATTAGAATATCCAGGAAGTGCTACTGCAACTGTTGTAATATCCGTATTAAAAGATAGTATTTCAGCAAAAGGAGAGTATCTACCTAAAGTATTTGTTCCATCTGGCCAAGTACCATGAACTAAAATATTTAAATACCCTTCCCTATCACCTTTACTAGTAAAATATTGAATACACTCTCCACCTGCAAATAAAAAGTTCTCACCTTTTTCTAAACAATCTTCATGATTAATTTTTTCTGCTTGTACATTCAATGACACTAAAACCAATATTGTAATTATTAAAAATAATCTTTTCATGTTTAAACTCCTTTAAATTAATAAGCTATAACGCCTACATATCCTGCAAATTTTCGTTCGATTAAATCTACTATACCCGCTTGAACATATGAGACATCATCAATAAAATCATCTTCTGTCCATTTCATTGTTTCCATAGTGTTTCTACAACCTATAAACTCTACATCATACTCCATCAAAGAAACTATTCTTTTTAAAGTAGCTTTATCATAATCTTTTTTTAAAGCTCTCATTCCATTTCCATAGGTTACTACTACAACTTTTAATGTTTCAGCAGGATACTCTTTTAAGATATTATAAATTGAACTTAAATTATGATTTACCTTAGCTACCTCTGAATCATATAATTGAAATACAACTCTTCTTGGATTATCAAAAGTAGGCTTTGGATCACTAAACTCTGAACTAGAAAATCCCATAACTGTTAATAAAATAACTAAAATAAAACTCTTCATATTATTCCTTTATATAAACCTCAAAATCTTTTTTAATTGTACCATTTTTTAATATCTTACAATACAATCCTCTACAATCTTTTACTATTTTTGGTAATTGTTTATCAAAAATAGATAAATGATTACATATGGTGCATTTTTCAGTTATTTTTATTTCACTTTCCCCAATCACAAAGGTAGTTCCTATGTCAAAATCATGTGGGTTAAAATCAAATATAATATTTTCTCCTAAACTACCAAACTCCAAAGATATACCACTTTGCTTAGATTTTTCATAACTATTAAGTCCTAAAATCATAACTGTTTTATCCAAGTCTTTTTGTGCAAATTTATCATTTTGAATACCATAACCTTCAATTAGATTTAAAAAATCTGTTTTAGGTCTTGGCATAGAGCTTTGTGAGTCTTTTTTTGCACTAAATGTATCTAAAACTTTTCCTATGAATCTCATTTATTAATATTTTCCTTTAAAATTTGAATAAAATCATCTTTTACCCAAGCTCCTGGATATGTGTTTAAAAGTTCGTTTTTATTGGATACAAAGAAAAAAGTAGGTGTCATTCCATAAAAGCTCTTTTTTAAATTAAAAGGCAATTCAACACTATCTACATCAACTTCCAAAAAAATAAAGTTTTTATCAATCATAGTTTGTATATCTTCTAAATCTAAAACTTCTTTTTTCATCTTTTTACAAAAATAACATGTTTTTGAAGTAGCATATACAATAACTGTTTTATCTAGTTCTTTTGCCTCTTTTAAGATCTTATCTTCTTCATAACCATCTTCTAAAACTTTTATAGCTTTTGGATGTTCTAGTTCCCATTGTTTTTTATATTCCATAAAATAGTGTGCTAAATTATTAGCCTCTTCGTCACTTATTTTCATAGGCTCTTTTTTCTTATAATACTTTGTTATCATGGGGTCACAAACACTATTGTTTAAGTCAGGATTAGCTAAATAACTTTTTAGAAACTCTTCTATTTCTATAACTCTCATCTCAGGATCTTCGGGGTCACCTATCTTTTTAGAGCTATCCATTATTGCATAAGCTAACATATTTTCAGTAGGAGTATCCAAGTTATATAACATATTCTTCTTTTCAAAAAAATTTGTTTTTAAACTTGAAATAGAGATATAACTTCCATGGCAAGAAGAACATTTCTCATCAAATATCTTTTTACCCTCTTCATAATCTGCTAATAAACTTGAAGTAAATATAAATACAAAAAGTATCATAAACCTAAATAGCATCAATCTTCCTTGTTTCTTAATTTAAAATAGAGTTCATTAACTACATTTTAAATTGAGAAAAGTACAGGTAACTGTACTTTTTCAATTTTGAAGATTAGACAATCCCTGGATTACCTTTTATTCCAACAATATCTGGAGTATCAACTTTTAAGTTTTTAACATGTTTAATACTTTTTAGATATGTCTCAACAGTCTCCCAAACTGGCTCCCCTGGTGATTTTGAACCAACAGTAGACCAACCTGC
The DNA here is from genome assembly GCA_002869535.1 of Arcobacter sp. Classification (GTDB taxonomy): domain Bacteria; phylum Campylobacterota; class Campylobacteria; order Campylobacterales; family Arcobacteraceae; genus Arcobacter. The sequence continues at coordinate 343,782 of PKUK01000001.1, read as the reverse complement.
AACTTGATACTCTTTACTTGCATGAAGTTTTTCTCAATTTCTAGTAAGTGTTATATCTGAAATTCTATCACCTATTTTAGCAGTAGGATTAATTCTATAAGAAATTCCACCAGTTCTTACCATATCTCCACCTTGTTGATAAAATGGATCTGGATTAAACAAGTTGTCGGCAACATCTTCTAAAATAGCTTTAATTCCTTCTCCTGTAATACCTCTTCTATAAGTTTCAGGATAAGTCATAGCTGTTTGTGTTGTTAAATCATCAAATGTAATAGCTTGACCAGGCATAACAGATGTTCCCCATCTAAATCCTGGAGATAAAGAAATCTCTGCATCTTTTACATCAACTAAAGCATCACAAATAATTTGATCCCAAGAACCATTAAAGTTTCCTCTTCTAAATAGAGTTTCATCAGTAGTTGCTATCTCTCTTGTTAACTCTTTTTTAAATGGTGCTCTTACATCTTCGATATATTTTTTCATCTCTTTATCTTCTGGAATTAGATCAGAAAAAATTGGCAATAAAGTAAATTTGAAATCTTTTATTTTTCCATTTTGAATATCTAAATCAAGTACATTTAAAAACTTACCATTACTTCCTGCATTACAAACATAAGTAACACCCTCTTCATTTTTAATAGGAACAGCTTCTGGAACACCATCATGAGTATGTCCACCCATTATGAAGTCTATACCTGTACAAACCTCTGCCATCTTTTTATCTGTGTCAAAACCATTGTGAGATAATACAACAACAGCATCAGGTTTTTCACTCTCTCTTATTTCATCAACTAAATCTTGCATTCCGTCATCATTAATTGAAAAACTCCAATCAGGAATAAATCTTTGAGGGTTTGCAATTGTTGTATAAGGAAAAGCTTGACCGATAATTGCGATTCTTGAACCATTTACTTCTTTTATAGTATATGGTTTAAAAGCATGCCCTGTATCCTCATCATAAGCTTCTACATTACCTTCAAATAATGAAGCTTCTTTAACTTTTACATTTTGAGCAAGGAATTCAGCATTTAATAGTTTTACATTTTCTAAAACTTCTTCGGCTCTATAAGTAAACTCCCAATGTCCAACAGCAACATCAACTCCAAGTAAATTCATGGCACCAACCATATCTTTACCTCTTGTTTGAAGTGCTGTCCAAGATCCTTGCCACGTATCACCACCATCTAATAAAAGTGTTTTTTCTGCACCAAAACTATTTTTTAAAAAGTCAACAACAGTTTTAATTTGAGCAAAACCACCAGTTCTACCCATAGCTTTTGCATGTTTCTCAAAATTAACACATGTATATGCATACTCAAGTCTTGGATTGCCTTTTAACCCATAATACTCTAAAAAGTTTTCACCCACGATATGTGGTGGTTTACAATAATTTCCAAAGAAACCTAAATTTACACTTGGCTCTCTGAAATATACAGGTAATAGCTGTGCGTGACAATCCGTCATATGCATAAGTCTTGCATTACCAAAAGGTTTTAGTTTATAGTAATCTTCCAACTTATTAGTATTTGTCATTCTTGTATGTGAATTAGCAAAAACTGGCGCAGCACCAAGTACTGCCATCATATATACGAATTCTCTTCTACTAAGTTTACTCATTTTAAATAACCTTTAAAATATTTATTATTTACCCGAACCAACTACAGTAAATCCTAAAGATGTCCATGCTTGCATTCCACCTCTATAGTATTTAATTTTTTCTGTTGGGTAACCCATTTTTAATAATGCAAATTTTGCATTTTTAACCATACCAGGAGTTTGTCCACACCAATATCCATTACAGTATAAAGCTAATGTTTTTGCTTCAGAAAAATCTAAAGTTCCATCTTCTTTTTGAACAACTCCCATCTCATCTTCCATCATTTCAATAGCTGTTGCTTTTTCATTAAAGTTTGTAAAAGGAACATTTATAGCCCCTGGAATTCTCAATTTTGCATACCATCCTGGCTTTCTTGAATCTATAACTGCAATTGTGTCATCAGTTTGAGCTTTTTTCATTAACTCTATAAACTCTAACTCACCAACAGTTTCAACACCTTCAGCTATTATCATAGGTTGAGAAACCCCTCTATTTGTTGTTTCATAAAGTGGTGAAATTTTATTTCCTGCAGTTTGATTTCTCATTAAAGTAAATTTTTCACCATTTAGATTCATCTCAATAGATTTTACACCTTTAGAAATTGGAACAAATTTAGTAGTCCCCTCAGCTAAACTTGAACTTGCACAAATTCCTGAAATCAGCGCAGCTATTGCTATTTTTTTTAACATTGTCATACTATACCCCTTTTAGTTTTCTTGTCATTGTTTTTTATTTTTGGATGAAATAATGCGTAAAAAAAGCCAAGGCTAACCTTGACTTTAGTTTTTGTTAATTAATATTTTAAACCATCACCTGGAACAGCATCTCTCCAAGATGATTTTGCTTCGTCAGCTTGTATTAAAGCAACTACTGCAAATCTACAAGCTCTCACTGCTGCAAAATTAGTATCTAATTTAGTTTTTGAAGTTTTACCTTTAAAGTCATTTGGATTAACTTCTTTAGCTCCTGTTTTAATTGCTTCTTCAACTGATGCAATTAAATCACTATTGTTAACACCTAATCTTCTAAATTCTAAACCTTTTGCTTGTGCAACTGTATTGTATGTTTTAGCAGTTTCAATTACACTTTTAATTCCACTTTTTTCAACACTACAAACTGTATTTAAATCCAATTTTGTAGCACTTGCAATACTTGGTTCAGATGTACATCCACTTATAATTGCCGCTAAACCTATAGTTGCGATTAATGTTGTTAATTTTTTCATAGTTATTACCCTCTACTTTCTAATATCTGGACCATCTATTTTCATACCATTAGACATATAGGCCATGAAGAATAGTAACTCTTTCATCTCATTACTTGTATCTTTTGGAGGAACTTGTCCTTCATCTTTAATACATCCAGACATTCTTCTCTCTAAAGTTCCTAAACCTTTCCATTTCAATCTGAAAACAGGAAAGTGAGTTGTTTGACCAAGAAGTTTAGATAGTTTTTCATTTCTAACTCTTAAACCTGCACCATAAACATGACATTCTGCACAATTAAGCTTTAAATAACCTCTTTGTGTATAGTAATACTCTTTCCCTCTTTCATATGCATCAGCTGCTGCTTGTGAATCAATTTTTACATCTACAACTTTTTCTGCTTCTTGTGCTGAAAATGCCATATATCCTTGAAGTTTAGCCATATCACCTTTTTTTGTATTCCATGCTTTTTCACCATTTGATGTTAAACACTCATTAACAGCTTGTGTTAAAGATACAACTTCGTTTCTAGCTTTGTCAAAGTAAGGATAGTTAGCAGCTGCTTCTGGCGTTTCAAAACATGTAGCAAATGATTTACCATTTGTAAATGTAGTATTCCATAATGCTTCACCAGCATCTATACTATCTTCATATGGAGGCATCTCTTTAATATCTTCATATTGTCCTCTACCATCAATATTATAAGCATAGTTACCTTTTGAAAAATCTTCAAATTTAAGACCCTTTGCAATACTATTTTCCAGCTCTTCATCAGTTGAATATGGGAAAAAAGTACCTCTGTTTTTTAAAGGATCTTCGAATTTAGCTTCAAAATATTTTACTAATTCTACTCTATCTTTCTCAGCAGTTGCTGCATAGTCTGTAGCGTTTAAAGTACTATTTAAAGCGCCAACAGTTAAAGCAAGTAAAGCTGTAGTTTTTGCAATTTTCAATAACATTTATATCTCCTTGTCATTTTATTTAATTACTAAATTTAGTAATTAATTATTTAATCGTAACCGTGTCAGATTGCGTTTTACCTTTTAAATCAACCCAAGTAAAAGTTAAATCATCTCCTGATTTTCCTTTAAATTTAAATTTAACATATGGATTTTTAGATAAAAATTGACTAGTTGATACTTCATATACAACTTCACCATTTGATGTCACTTTAATATTAGTAATAAAGTTAACCTCTTTTTTAGCTCTTTTTGCTTCTTGGTAACTTAACATTGCATGTTTAGCCATAGCCTTAACTGTAACTATACCTTTTTTTTCTTTTGCTTTAATTCTTGTTTTAGCCATTTTAATTCCTTTATATTTTCTCTATATTTTTTTATATTTTAATATTGTTTGTGTAGTTGGAATTAAATCAACCACCACATCCACCAATAGTAACTTTTACTTCTTTAGAAGCAGAATATAATTTACCATCAGCTTCAACTACTGCTGTAACTTTTCCTGTTTTTGCTAGTTTAATTCTGAAAGAATAATCAATAATTCCACCTTTTGGAACAGTAAATACAGCTACTGTAGCTTCTGGATTTGCATCTTGAAATATTGCTACTTTAGAACCAGCTAACTTAGAAGATACAGTTATTGGAATAACGGCACCATTTTCTGCAATATCTGGTGCTTTTATTTTTACTTTTGATTCACTAGTTGTTGCTGTACCAAAAAGTTCTGTCATTGCTTCATCAACTTTTGTTGCAGTCCATGCTTTTGGTTTTGTTTCTCTAAAATCAATTGCACTCAATGCTGTTGGTGCTAGTGAAGCTGCTGCAACTGCACCTAAACCTAAACTTAAAAAATTTCTTCTATTCATTTTATTTCCTTTTTAAAAATATTACTTAACTGTTTTTAAATAAGCAACTACTGCTTTTATTTGACTATCACTTAACCATCCTGACTTACCAAATGATGGCATTGAAGTATTTGTAATACCTCTTGCACTATAAATATCAAAAACCGTATCATAAAGTGTTTGTTCATCCCAATAAGTAAGACCTGATAGTTTTGGGCCCATACTTCCTGGTCCATTAATTTCTTTGCCATTAACAGCATGACATGCTAAACAGTTTCCTAAGTTCTTAGTGTTAAAAATCTTTTCACCTTGGGCTACTAAATCAGCATTAGCTAATGCACTTGAAGCAAGTACACCAGTAACTGCCGATGCCATTAATAAATTTCTAATCAATTTCATCTATTCTCCTTTTATTTGCTTGAGTTAATCATATAGTCTACAATTTGTTTAAACTCTTCATCAGATAAAACAGTACCACCCTTTGGAGGCATAGCATTTATTCCATTGATAGCGTTTTCATAAACTGTGTCTATCCCCTTACTCATAACTTCTGTCCAAGCACCTTTATCTCCAATCACAGGAGCACCAATGGCTTTGTTTGAGTGACATGCTGAACAATACGTATCATAATTTCCTGAAACAACTGGGTCTTCACCAGAGTTTTCACTTGCAGGTTCTTTCCAACTTCTTTCAGCTGTAATTGGTTGATTGGCATTTGGTGCTAAGTCAACCTTTATTCTCATCAAAAGTTCCTTAACATCACCTTTAATACAATCATTCATACATCTTGTACCAGTACCGTAAATTTTAGGGTTAGATAAAAGTTCTGTCATGTTTTTTACACCTTGTTGAGGGTCTTTAGTATTAACCTCAGGGTAAAATCCATCCACATTTGGCATAACAATTTTATTAAAGTTTTCTTTACTTAAAACAAAATCTTCATCTATAACTTCTCCATCTACTTCAATTTCATTAACAGAAAGTAAAAAAGCTGTAATAGCATAAACTTCACTGTTTGTTAAAGTTTTAGGTGCAGTAAATGGCATAGAGTCTTGAATATACCAAAAAAGTGTACTAGCATATGGCCAGTAAGAGCCAACAGTTTTTAATGCAACACTTGCATTTGGTGATTTATCTGCAGGATTAAGTCTTTGAATAACTAAATCAGCTGTTTTACCACCTGAAAGTGTAGGATAACCTTTTCCACCAGCACCAAATTCACCATGACACATACCACAGTTTTTGTCATAAAGTTCTTCACCCCACTCAGCAGAACCTTTTGCAATTTTTGGTTTTCCATCTTCCATAACTGGTTTACCATGTTTTGTATCATATTTTGGAAGATCTTTTAAATCTGGCTTTACATCTATATTCCAAATATTAATTTCATTTTTAGTAGCTTCTCTACCATTGTTATATTTAACATCTTGTGTGTTTACATGATAAGGACCATATTTACCATCTTTAGTTGGATATTTTACAGCACCATCAACTGATACACCATTTGCTAATAAAGAAGAGGCAAATAATGAAGTAACTCCCAAGGTAAGAAGAGTTGTTTTAAGCTTTTTTGTTGTGTTTTCTAATTTGAACATTATTACACTCTCCTTTACTATTAATTTCCCAAGTTACAATTGCATTTCTATGATAAATTGATTCAACACCAACAGCACTTGTCTCTTCATCAATTGTTGGTTGAATATTTCCAAAGTCATCTCTTGATCTACTAGCTAATAGAAGTGGCTTGCCATCCCATTTAATTACATAAGAAAATCTTGTCCATGATTTTGGAAGAACTAAACCTTTTAGGCTAGCTTCAACCCAATTATCACCACCATCAAGTGAAACATCAACACCAGTTATAGTTCCATGTCCAGACCAAGCAAGACCTTCAATTTCTACCATATCACCTTTTTTTAAGTGAGTCCAAGGCTTTTCAGGACATGGACTAGTAATTACTGAGTTAACTTCATTTACCCAGAAAAATCTAATTGCTTTTCCACCAGGTTGAACCATAGTATATTTAGATGTTTCTTCTTTTGAATGCAATGGCGTATCTGAGAATTCTAATCTTTTTAACCATTTAGTATTTAAGTTACCTTCCCATCCTGGCACAACTAATCTTACAGGATAACCTTGCTCTGCTCTTAAAGCTTCACCGTTTTGTCCCCAAACAACCATAATATCATCTAATGCTTTCTCAACAGGAATTGATCTAGGGTTTGATGCATTATCACTACCTTCTGCTAGCATCCATACTGCGTCTTTTTCTAAACCAATATCATCAAGAATTGTTTTTAACATTACTCCCGTCCATTGAGCAGCACTCATAAGACCCTTCATAAATTGTAACGAGTTAAATTGTGGACCTCTCCATTCAGGAGCACCATTTGCAGGACACTCAATAAAATAAGTTCTTGTTTCACTAGGATATCTTTTTAAATCCTCTAAAGTTAAAACAATTTCTTTTTTAACTTTACCATGAATCATTAATCTCCACTCTTTTGGATCAACATGAGCTGTACCTCCATGATCTCTTACAAAAAACAGACCATTTGGTGTTATGATTCCCTCTGATTCATGAATTGGACACATTGAAACAGATGCATAATAATCCCCTGATGAAAACAATGAATGTGTTCTTCTTATATTATTATGTTCATATGGTGAAGGTAATCCATATAAATTTTTATCTACAGGATCCCCTAATTTTTGTCCCCATGGCGCATCATTCATAATTGCTGGATCATCAGCTTTAACTTTAACAGGTGCCAAAACATTTGCTGCGGCTATTGCACCAGCAGAATAGATAGCAGTTTTTTTGAAAAAACTTCTTCTACTAAGTTTTTCTTCTTGAGTAGAAGTTTCGTTTTCTTTCAAACTGTTAGTCTTACTTGTCATTTATCCTCCTCATGATAATTGAACAAGTATAAATAAAAATTATAAAATAACTAGAAATTATTTTTAAAATTACTTATACTTATAGATATTATAAACAGCCATTATATAACTATAAATTATATAATCGTTAGGATATTATTGCCATATTTTTGACCTAAGTCAATTATTTTTTGCTATTTTTATAAAAAAATGTAATATGCTATGTTAATGCTATTTAAGGGGAACAAAACATTAATTTTTGACCTTATAAAGTTACTTTTTTTATTGATTATGTTAATATTTATTTTAATTTTATGGAGGAAAAAATGAGAAATTTTATAAATTATGAAGATTCTTTAAACATATTAAATAATTTTATTTTAAAAGGAAAAATAAAGGAAAAGATTTTTTTAACTAATGCAATTGGTAGAACTCTTGCAAATGATGTAATTGCAAGTGAAAACTCACCTGCTTTTGTTACTTCTGGAATGGATGGATATGCTATTAAGTTTGAAGATCAAAAATTAGGTACTTTAAAAATCATAGATAAAAATCCTGCAGGAAGTGTTGTTGAATCAAAAGTTGAAAAGGGTGTTTGTATAAAAACATTTACAGGATCTTTGATGCCTGAAGGTTCAGATACACTTATTCCTATAGAGAATGTAGAAGTTATTGGTGATTCAATAAAGATTACACAAGAAGTACCACAGGGCTTTGCAGTAAGGGATGTGGGAGAAAACTATAAAGAAAATGAAGTTCTAATAAAAAAAGGTACAACAATAGGATTTGCAGAAATAGGTGTTATGGCATCACTTAATATTGCCCAAGCAACTGTTTATTCAAAAGTAGTTGTAAGTATTGCAAGTACAGGAAGTGAAATTCTGGATATTGGAGAGACACAAACTAATAAAGCACAAATTAGAAGTTCAAATCATCTCACTGTTGAAGCTTTAGCAAAAAAAGCTGGAGCAAAGACAATTCAAATGGGTGTTATCAAAGATGATATGGATTCAATTACACAAATGATGAAAATAGCCTTAGAAAACTCAGATATTGTTGTTACAACTGGTGGTGTTTCTAAAGGTGATTATGATTTTGTACAGGATGTAGTTAAAAAAGAGCTTGGTGCTGAAGTTTTATTTCATGGAGTTAGTATAAAACCTGGTAATCCTATATTAGTTGCTAAAAAGGAAAATAAACTTATTATTTCCTTGCCAGGCTTTGCTTATAGCTCAACAGTATGTGCCATATTATATCTTTTACCAATGATTTATAAACTAGAAGGCTCAAATAAAAAGCTTCCTATTGTAAAAGCTAGAATAAATGAAGATTTTCCAATGAAAATGCCAAAAACTGTATTCACAGCTTGTAATGTAAGGTATGAAAATGCAGAATATAAAATAGACTTTGAAGGAAAAAGAAAAGGAACCAGTGCCATATTAACAAATATGCTTGGTAGCCCTGCTCTACTTATACAAAAGAAAGATAGTGCTGATATAAAAGCTGGTGAACTAGTTGATATACTATTACTAAATGATTTATAATGTTTGAAAGTATTATTATAGTACTTATGGGAATACTATTTTTAATAGTACTTCCTATAATGTCAACAATTAAGTATTGGAACTATAAACCTTATATGAAATATGCACTTTCACTTATATGGATATCATATGTTGTGATATTTTATGAAATCTTTTTTCCAAGGGATAGTTATTATATCAATAATCTAAAAAACTATTCAGGTATAGAGTTTAATAAAAATGTACAAATCACAAGTAGTTATACCTCATTTTTAAATATAAAAGGGGAATATTACTCTTGTGCAATCTTTGAAGTCTCAAGAGAAGATAAGAAGCTTTTAAATACTATAAAAGAACAAAGCAATGCTGTTTTAGTAGATAATCAAAATATTTGTGGAAAAAACATAAACCAAATATTTAATAAAAATAATTTAGTTACATTTAAAACAACTGATGAAAAAAACTACAAACAGTGGGGATTTTTAGAAAATAGTAATAAAGTTTTTATTTATCAAAAATATTTTGGGATGACAAATAAGTAAATCTATTTTAACTCAACTAGTGCTTCTACTAAAGAAGCACTAATTATTGAAGTTATAAACTTCATCGTACCACTCCAACCAATATCTTCTATCAAATCATCTACTTTTTCATAGTTTTCTTCAATAGTAGGGGCTGAATTTACTAGATTTAGTATTAAATTAAATATATCATTTTCATTTATTTTACATAGTTCCAAAATATTTGCCTGAACTATTAGATTTCCGTAACCGTTATTATTATCTGGGCTAGTAAAATTTTCTACTAGATTACCAAAGATATGAAGTGTTCTTCTTAGTCCACTTTTAATAAGTTCCATTTTAAAGCATAAATCAACTTTTGACTGATAAGACATAACTGGTAGTTCTGCTACTTGAGATACTTGTGCTAATCTATGTTTTAAAAGTTCATCTAAAATCTCTTCTATAATAGATACCGATATTATTATGGTATCTTTATCACTTTTATTATTTACTTTTTGGGTGTATATTCTAATATTTTGTGAAAATCGTGTATTTATATCTAAATTTTTATCTAAAATCATATCTTCTCAGTTCGAACAACATGTTGCACCTTTTTTAGGAAACTTCATTCTATACAGATGATAAATAATAAGTATCAACATAGCCAATGAAGCAAGAGATTTAAATATATTTGACTCATCCATATCATGTGAGATAGATAAGATTTCAAGATTTTGAAAAGATAAATCAAAAATAAAACCAAAGATAAGTGCCATGATAGAAATAACTGACACATATATTATAAGTGAAGTTCTACCTAGCATCTTATATACAACACTCATAGTTACAGCACTTGTTGCAGGTCCTGCTGTTAAAAAGATAAATGCAGCCCCTGCACTCATTCCTTGAAGCATTAAAGCTGCTGCTATTGGCAGGGATGCAGTTGCACAAGTATATAAAGGAATAGCTACAATCAAAATCACAAAATACGTTAGTATTTGATTATCAAAAAGAAGTTTTGCATACTCTTGAGGCATAAAAGTTGTAAATACAGCTCCTAATATAAGCCCTATCAATAAAGACTTTGCCATATCAGCAAAAAGTGTACCATATCCATAACTTAATGCACTTTTTAAAGAAAAAGACTTTTTCTCTTTTACTATACTATCACAACAAGAACTAGAACTACAACATGACTCTTTATTTTCACTTGTTTGATTAACTTGTGGACTAAAGTTTGTATTTGCTGAAAAGTTAGTCTTTGGAGCAAAAGCTTGAAATGAAGGTTTTGCTTCAACTTTTTTTTCATCTTTTTCTATAAAGTTTTGTATTAAACCTACAACTATAGCAATAATTACTGAACTAATAACTCTAAAAACAGTAAAAATAAGTCCAAAAAAAGAAAAAGTAGCCAAGATAGAATCTACACCCGTAATAGGAGTAGAGATTAGGAAACTCTGAACAGAGCCCTTACTAGCACCCTCTTTTTTTAACCCTTGAGCTAAAGGAATAACAGAGCAGGAACAAACAGGTAAAGGTATTCCAAAAATAGTTGCCTTTATTACTGATGTCGTAGAATTTGTACCTAAGTGAGAAGATATGAAATCATCAGGAATCAATTGTTTTAAAATACCTGCTATGAAAAGGCCAAGCATTACATAGATACTCATAGCATCTAAAAGTTTTAAAAAGTTAAGTACAAATTCTAATATCAGTTCCATTTATTCGCCTAGTAATTTACTTTGGTCAATTGTCTTTTTGGCTTTTACACCCAACTCTTCAAATTCTTGAGCACGTCGTAGAAGATTTCCTCTTCCAACACTTAGTTTGTTGATAGCATCATCATATGACTTTTTAGTTCTATCTATATGCGTACCTATTTTTTCAATATCTTCTAAAAATGATGCAAACTTATCATATAAATCTGCAGCTTTCTTTGAGATTATTAAAGAGTTTTCATTTTGATGTTCATATCTCCATATATTTTCTATGGTTCTTAGTGTTACAAACAGAGTTGATGGAGATACAAGCATAATATTACTTTCAAAAGCTACTTTAAAAAGATTGCTATCTTTTGAGGCTGCAAGCATAAAAGCTCCCTCAATAGGTATAAAAAGTAATACAAAATCTAATGTCTTCAAACCACTTATTTCATCATAATTTTTAGAACTAAGTCCTTTTATATGAGCATAAATAGATTTTGCTAACTCTTTGGCATATCTTTCTTTATCTATCTCATTTTCACTCTCTATATAATTTGTATATGCAAGAAGTGATACCTTAGAGTCAATTATGACATCTTTTTCTTGAGGAAGGTGTACAATAACATCTGGTCGTAACCTTTTACCATCCTCATTTGTAAAGCTTCCTTGGGTTGAATACTCTATTCCTTCACGTAAACCTGTTTGCTCTAAAATTCTAGATAAAATCATCTCACCCCAATCACCTTGGGTCTTATTTTCACCTTTTAAAGCTTTTGTTAGATTTATTGCATCTTGTGAGATTTGATTGTTTAAATCTTTTAAGTTCTTTATCTCTGTAAGAAGAGTTACTCTTTGTTTAGTCTCATCATTGTAGATATCATTAACTCTTTTACCAAAACTATTTAATTGCTCTTTAAAAGGAGTTAAAACTTGATTTAGGTTTAGGGATGACTTTTTAGAGTTCTCTTCAAATAACCTATTTGCCAATGATTCAAATTCTAACTTCATCTGCTTTTTAGAATCTTCTAAAAGCTGAAGTTTTTCATCATAAGACTCTATTCTTAGTTTAAACTCACTATTCATTGACTTTTTAGACTCTTCATGTCTAATTTTTTCAAACTCTAATCTTTGTATTATCTCTTTTTGAATAGATTCTTTTTCAGAATTTAGAGTTGATAGTTTCTTTTCATATACTAATCTGACTAAAAAATATGTGATTAGTATAGAAATTAAAACTATAATAGCAAAGATTATTATTTGGTCATACATCTAAGTTAAACTCATCTCTCATAGCATCTTCCTTTTTAGCATGTACATCGAAACCAAGTTCTTTAAATCTCTCCACTAGTGGCGGGTGAGAATAGTAAAAAAAGACATACAAAGGATGAGATAAGGGAAATGATTTATTTTCATTTGCAAGTTTTAATAAAGCACTTACCAAATCCTCTTTTGATTGAAGGTTTGAGCCAAACTCATCAGCTGCATACTCATTATGTCTTGAAATTAAAGATATCAAAGGCATAAGGAAAAATGAAAGTATTGGTGAAAACATCAAAAATACAACAATAATTCCATATGGTTCATTTGAAATATTTAGTCCTAAAAAGATTTCATCACCTAAGTTTCCAAAGATAGCAAAAAATACAAACATAACAAGTCCCATGATTCCTATATTTTTTAGAATATCACCATTTTTAAAATGACCTAGTTCATGTCCTAAAACTGCTAAAAGTTCGTTGTGAGATAGTTTTTCCACTAAAGTATCAAATAAAACTACTCTTTTAGTACTTCCAAGTCCGCCAAAGTAAGCATTAAGTCTATTATCTCTTTTACTGGCATCCACAGAAAATACACCAGAACTTTTAAATCCTACTTCATTTAGAAGATTGTTGATTTTTCCTTCTAGTTCTTTATCCTTTAAAGGTTCAAACTTATCAAACATTTTATCTCTAATAACTGGATAAAGCATATTTATCAAAATAATCACAGCAAAGATAAAAACAAAGCCCCAAATCCACCACATAGGAAAAGCTTCAATTATAAATGAAATACCTGCAATAACTAAAGAACCAGCAACTAAAAATATAATTGCTGTTTTAATAGTATCCATAATATATAGTTTTGCTGTCATATTAGAAAAACCATACTTTTTATTTAACTTGAAAGTTGAGTACAGATCAAAAGGTAAACCTAAAATCCAATTTATGATTATAAATGCATCTATGAAAAGTATAGCTTTTAGCCATGATTCTTCAACCACTATAATTGAATCCAAAAATCCTAATCCAAATTTAATCCATAAAAAGAAGATAACAAAATCGTATAAAGTTGAAACAATTGAGATTCTCTCTTTTTCAATAGCATACTGGGCTGCTATTTCATATTTATCATTTGAAAGAATTACAGGAGATAATTTTTTTGCATTTTGGACAAAACCAACTTGCATAAAAGAGGTATAAATATTTACTACAAAATAAAAACAATATGCAATAACAAAAAGTTCTAACACTAAATATCCTTTTAAATTTTAGATATTTTATCTTTTTGAAACTTGCATAGTAGTAAAAATTTTATAGTAATTAATAATTTTTTTCCAAGCTCAAAAATATATCTTTTATTTTTTCAATTTCATTTTTTTCTGAGGTCATAAAAATAAGTTCATAGTTATCACTAAAATACTCTTTTGTCCAGTTCGCTGTTCCAAAAACTGCAAGCTTCTTATCAAACAATGCAAGCTTTAAATGGTTTTTTTTGTCTAAAATCTTGTATTCAATACCACTTTTCTTAAAAAGTTTATTGATTTTATCACTTTTCTTAACTTTAGCTTTATCTAGATATAAGTTTATAATTACACCTCTTTTTGATGCTTTAGTTAAGCTTTTTATAAGCTTTTTATATGATAAATTATACATGGCAAGGTCTATAGAACTGTTTGCATTATCTATTAAAGATATGATTTTATCCCTTGATTTCTTTGCCTCTTTTGGTAAAAAATAAATTTCACTACTAGGATATACAGAGCTAAAAAAGAGTAAAAAGACTAATAAAATCTTAATCATTTTTAAAGACCTCAAACATATCATTTGGTATTTTTGATGGCTTACCATTTTTTAAAAAAGCCACTTTTACTTTCATAGAAAAAAGTACTTTTTCACCTTTTAATATATCTTGTTTTAAAACTAATGATGCTGATTTTTTTTCAATAAGTGTAGTTTCTATAAAAAGTTCATCTCCAAAAACAGCTGGACTTATATAGTCTGCTTCAAGTGATTTTACTACAAAAAACTCATCAGTTTTATGTGGAGATAATCCCTTTTGAAAAAACAACTCGCTTCTAGCTCTTTCACAAAAGTTTAAATAATTGGAGTGATAAACAACTCCACCACAATCTGTATCTTCATAATATACTCTGATTCTCAAGATAATATCCCTTATTTTGGTATTTATAGATTTTTTAAAATGTTAGATTCTCCAAAAACATGACTAAATTGAGATGAACATCCAACCATTTTTATTAAGTTTACTAAAGTTTAATTCTTGATAAATTTCTCTTAAATCATCATTATCAGGTAAAAGTACAATATACTTTAATCCTACCTTTTCTTGAATCTCTTTAGCAATTGAAATTGATAATTCAATTAAATATTCTGATGCTTTAACATCGTCTAATTCTTCAATAACTCTACCACGATAATTTTTATCGACAAGTAAAAAGTCAATTTGAAGTGAGGGAAACTCTTCAATAGCTGTTACAGACAAAGAAACTAGTCCTATTTCTTTATCATCAATACACAGTACGTATAAAACAGATTTAGATTTTTCAACTCTTTTACAAATGTCCTCAATAAAGAGTTTTTCCCTATTCTTTTGTTCAAATGAATCTGAAAGTTCTATTGATGAAATTATTTTTTGAGATAATAGATAAGGATAGTCTTGATTATGGTGTTTTTTTATCTTAACCAAATTAATTCTATACTATGTTATATTTTCGTGATGTAGCTTTTTGAATAAGTTTTTCATTAATAGGAGTACTAATTAATTTCTTTCTATCTTCTACAGAAAGCTTTTTAGGAGGAACAATAGTAATAACTTTGTTGTTTTTTATTGCTAACGCCATTTATAAACCTTTTAATTTATTGTGAATTATATCACAAATTGAATATTTTTCCAACTTTGTCTATTTTTCTATGTCTAATTTCTTCATCTTCTTTTATAAATTTTGCATATACTTTCAAGGTTACTGTTACTATTTTAAAGGACTGGTTAATGTTATTTATTAGCTAAAATTAAATTTTAATTTAGTATCGATATTTGATATTTTTTTTAACTGCTTATGATACTATTGAAAAAAATGAATAAGAAGAAATATGAAAAATACAAATAATATTAAAAATAAAAAAATCAATACCCTTGAAGAGCTTGGAAAACTAGCTGATTACTCTTTTACCAATACTCTTGTTTGCGACCCTATGGCAAATAAAGATGGACAAAATTTTCATCCCAGAGAGGTTTACAACGGACATTATGTACCTGTGATTCCTACTCCTATAGAAAATCCCAAATATATTACCCATAGTAAAACTTTTTTTGAAGAACTGGGACTAGATGATTCTTTAGCACAATCTGATGATTTTATGAAGATGTTTAGTGGAGATACCTCTAGTGTTCCAAAACCATTACATAGTATTGGGTGGGCATGTGGATATGCTCTTTCAATTTATGGCACAGAATATTACCAACAATGTCCATTTCAAACGGGAAATGGCTATGGTGATGGTCGAGCTATATCTATACTTGAAGCTGTAATAAATGGCAAGCGTTGGGAAATGCAACTAAAAGGTGGTGGAAAAACGCCATATTGTCGTGGTGCAGATGGTCGTGCAGTTTTAAGATCTAGTATTAGAGAGTTTTTAGCCCAAGAACATATGTATGCACTAGGTATACCAACATCTCGTTCTTTGAGTTTATATACTTCAGAGAGTGAAACAGTAACTCGTCCCTGGTTTACACAAGGTTCTTACTCTAAAGACCCAGAAGTTATGATAGAAGAAGCTGTTGCTATATCTACTAGAGTTGCGCCATCATTTATTAGAGTTGGTCAGTTAGAGCTTTTTGCTAGACGTGCTAGAATAGATGAACATTCAAAAGCAAAAGATGAGCTAGAACAAATTGTACTGCATGCCATAAATAGAGAATACAAAGAACAAATAGACAATAACTTACATCTTGAAGAAAAAATTCTTTTATTTGCAAGCTTGTTTCGTGAACGTCTAACTTCTTTGGTAGCAAACTGGATAAGAGTAGGATATTGTCAAGGTAATTTCAATAGTGATAATACTGCTGTTGGAGGATTTACTTTAGATTATGGTCCATTTGGGTTTATTGATTTATTTGATCCCTCTTATCAACCATGGACTGGTGGAGGAAGACACTTCTCATTTTTTAATCAACCTGAGGCAGCCCGAAAAAACTTCAATATGTTTTGTAGTGCTTTAATGCCATTACTTGAGTCACACCCAAATGCTTTAGAAGAGTTGGCTACCATTAGAAATGATTTTGCAAAAGTTGTGGAAGAAAAGATACAAGATATGTGGGCTTCTAAACTTGGATTGAGTAAATTTGATGAAAACTTATTCAACTCTCTTATGTCACTTATGATTGAAACAACAGTAGACTATACGATGTTTTTCCGAGAACTATCATCTATTCCAGAAGATATTTCCAAACTAGAAAAAAGTTTTTATAAGGAATTAAAAGATGAAAACATCAAGAAAAAATGGACACAGTGGCTTAAGTCTTGGAATTTAAAGGTTAATGCAACTTCAAAAGAAATGAAGGCTATAAATCCCAAATATACTTTAAGAGAGTGGTTTTTAGTACCAGCTTATGAACAAGCTAAAAATGGTGATTATACTTTGATACATGAGTTACAAAATATAATGATAAACCCATATGATGAACAATCTAGTGATATAGAAAAAAAATACTACAGAAAAAAACCATTAGAGCTTTTTGATATAGCAGGAGTTTCCCATGTTAGTTGTTCATCTTGATTTTTTCTATTTATATAATTAAAACCTAAGTATGTTAAAATAAATATTTAAAACTATATATATTTCAAGGTGTTTATGTGTCAATTTTTGCTTTACAATCTTTAGCTGGTGGTTTTCTAGATGAAGATTTAGAACATTTTAATAAAAATTTTGATGATTGGTGTATTCAATTCGAAGAGTATGAAGACGCCATGGACATAATGCAAACCCTTGAGAATCAAGAAGGTATAGATATAGTTGAGATAACACCATTGAGTTATCCAAAGTATTTTTTCAGATCTTTACAAGGTACCATCTATACAACACGCCAAATTGAAGATAAAATTATTTGTGTTGTAGAGCCACATATGGGTTCTAGTTTTAAAATTGCTGTATGTGATTTAAAAACAAAAAAAGTAAGACTATCAAAAACTTCTTACAAAAACATTCCAAGTGTTGAAAGCGCTTTTGCTAATTTTGGAGATTAATTTAAATTCAACTTTTTTATAAGTTCGGGCATAATATTCGCTATCTCATGAAATTTGTACTCTAAACTCTCCACTACTGCATTATATAGTTTATGATTTTTGTATTTATCATGCCATTTTGTTTCTTTATTTTCATAAAAATTATAGTATTCATATCTTAGTTTATATGCTTCTTTTAAAACTAATTTTTCTTTATTCAAGTTTGGTCTTCTATTTAGCTATCGTGATAGTGTTATCTTTTTCTATTATATAATTAATTTCATTTTTTTCTAATATTTTTAAAATTTCTTTTAGTTCTTCTAGTAGAGAGTCATTATTTACATCAAAATAATTTCTTATTTGGAAACAATGCTTTGTATAATTATATTTATAAATGTTGCAGTCGAGTAAAAGTAATATTTTTTCATCAAGCATGGAGAACTCCTTTTTTAGTCTGATTATATTTTAATAGAAAAAAAAGGAGAAATCAATAACTTTAGTCAAGAATTTAGCTATTTTTACACTTTTCTACTCTTATTATATTAAGAGCTTCAAAAACGATATCAATATTTTTTTCTATTGCCTCTGTAACTTCAAAGATTTCTTCATTTGAGGCACTTGAAGCATATAAATCAACTGTTTGTTGAACTAAACCATGAACCTCTTTGTGTGCTTCTTTTAAATGGCTCCATTCATTTGTTCTTGACATATCTGAATCTTCATTCTCATCAATCCATTTACCTAAATTACACTCATGGTGCGTTTTAACTGTAAAGTTATGACCTTTTTTACACTCACAAAAATTTGTATTTTTAAAGGTTAAATGGTCTGACTTTAATTTATTTACATCAAATATTAAATTTTCATCACATATTCTATTACTTGCACTCTTATCAAAACTTGTTCTGTTTACTGCATTTTGTAATTGAGAAGCAAGGTTTGATGTAAGTGATTACATTTCATTGATAGATGAAGCTAAAGATGCATTTTGTTGAGTAGCTTGGTCTAAAGAGTTTACCGTATCACTTATTTGAATCATAGCTTGTTCTTGTTCTTTTGATGCACTATTAACATCTTCAATAAGTCCAATTGTTGCAGTGATATTTTCATTTAGCTGATTATATCCTGTAATCATTTGATTTGATATCTCTTTACTCTCCCCTGCTTTTTGTGTTGCATCTTCTACTAAAGCTTTTATCTCTTTAGCTGCTTCTGCAGATCTTGAAGCTAAGTTTCTAACCTCTTGAGCAACTACGGCAAAGCCTTTTCCTGCTTCTCCAGCTGTCGCAGCTTCAACTGCTGCATTAAGTGAAAGAATATTTGTTTGGAAAGCTATTTGGTCAATAATTGAAATAGATTCATTAATAGCACTTACTTTTGAACTTAACTCTTCCATTGCACCAGCTGTTTTAAAGGCAAGTTGTTTACCATTCTCATTTGATTCACTTACATTTTTTGCATAAGAAGACATCTTTGTTGCTGTTTCACTACTACTTTGAATAGTTGATGATATCTCTTGTATAGCAGCCGCTGTCTCTTCAAGTGATGCAGCCTGTGTATTTGAAGAACTACTTAGTTTTTTTGATGCACCTGCTAGTTCAAATGCACTTGTAGTTAACTTATTATTTGCATTGTCTATTAAGCACAGAACTTCATTGATTGTTGATTGAGTAACTTTTATTCCACTAAAAATAGATGCAACAATACCAGTAACTTTTATATCAGGAAGCTTTGTATCATATTTAGCATTTGAAAGACTAATTAAAACATCTGAAAGCATTAATAAGTTTGTCTGAAAAACACCAATCATAGAATTTACTTCATTTACAAGTTGATTTACAGACTCAGAGTGACCTTTTTTAGTTACTCTATCGTTTAATAAGCCCTTATTAACTTTTTCTATTATTAATTTTGTCTCTTCAATTACTTCTATATCTTGTTTGTTACCTTTATCTAACTCTGCTAAATAACTATTAAAACTATTTACAACATCGCCAATTTCATCATTTGAATTTACTTCAATCTTTGTTGATTCTGTTGAGTTGTTATTAACTAAGTTGTCAATTGAGTTTTTTAGATTTTTTATTGGAGAAAGAACTGTATGTTTTAAGTTAAATAGACTTCCTAACATTGTTAGTAATAAAGAAATCAATAATAATACTAAAGCTTGCCAAATAATATCCGAAGCTTCATGAATAGAAACATTTACAACTTCATATTTTCTACCTACTAATCCAAAACCTAAAGTTTTATTTTCAAAATCTTTTATAGCAGTTGTTGTATAAAAGTACTTTGCAGTTTGAATATGACCCTCAGATACAAGTTTTTTAAGATCTATATTTTTAGCATCTTCAAAAAAGTCTTTATTTAAAAACTTTTGAGAGACAACATAGCCATTTAGTTTTTCTAGTTTTGAAGTATCTGCAATAGCTACTTTAGGATCCATCAATAAAATAAAAGCATCACCATTTTTATCAAACTCTTTTGCTACTGAATTAATACCTTGCATAAACTCTAAAGAACCTACATGCTCGTTATTAGCAAATACTGGTACAACTGAACGAATACTTAGTCCAGCCCTTCCTACTTCAAAAGTATTTACAACTTTTTGTTCTTTATTTACTTGAACAACACTATTCCTAAATGAAGACAAATCATCACCATGTTTATCCAGTTTCCAAGACCTTACAAATGATTTGTTATCTTTTGTATGTAAATGAATCTTTATATTTTTAAAAGGCGTTGATTCTTTCATTTTTTTAGATAATGTTGATAAAGCATTAATAGCCATATCTCTATTATTATCTAAAAGAGAGTTTTGAATCATTGAATCATTTGCAATAGATATTGCATTTGAAATACCAACATCAAGTTTTCCATTGATTTTTGTTTCAGAAGTTTGTTGTAGTTCTTCTTTTGTTTTACTCACAACTTCATTGACAATACTATTTTTCTTATTATTTAAAATAAAAAAACTAATAGCTAGCATAATAACTGTCAATGCTATTATCATAATAGAAAACTTTTTTGAAATCGTAAAATTACTCATACTTATTTACCTCTAAGAATATATTTTGGATTATTATACCTTCTTAAGAATAAATATAACTTATAATATTATCCCATTGGATATAAAATATCCTTTTGAATTTGTTTGATTTCTTCCAAGATTTCATTACTTAATCTTATATCTATTGCATCTAAAGAAGCATCTAACTGAGTCAAAATTCTAGCACCAATAATAGTAGAAGCGACAAAGTCATGCTGTTTTGACCAAGCAACAGCAAGTGTAACTGGGCTCATATCATACTTTTTAGCTAACTTCATATATCTAGCTGTAGCTTCCATTGTTTTGTCATTGACAAACCTATTAGCCATAGCTTGAACTCTTTTACTTTTGTTTTGTATATAAGAACTAAATCTAGCATCTTCTGGGTAAAATCCAGCATTATATTTTCCACTTAAAACTCCACCTGCTATGGGAGAGTATGGCAATAGTGAGATTTCTTCATTTTTACAAACAATACTAAGTTCATCTAAAAACCTTGGATTTAGAAGTGAAAAATTATTTTGGATAGATTCAAATCTAGCTAGTTTATTATATTTTGAAACTTCATTTGCTTTTGATAAACCATAAGCACTATCATTTGAAGTTCCTATGTATCTTACTTTTCCTTCTTTAACTAACTCATCAAAGGCTTTTAAACTCTCTTCAATAGGTACTATAGTATCTGGCCAATGCATTTGATAAAGGTCGATATAATCAGTTTGAAGTCTTTTTAAACTCCCCTCAACTGCTCTTTTAATATGAAAAGAATCAATTGCTGTCAAGCCATGACGGGTGGGAGGGACAAACCATCCAGAAGCTGCACCTGCAACTTTAGTAGCAAGAATTATTGACTCTCTTGGTTTTGTTTTTAGCCACTCTCCTACTATCTCTTCTGTTAGTCCACCTAAGTTTGCAGTTGGGGGTACGGGATAAATCTCTGCTGTATCATAGAAGTTAATACCTCTTTCATAAGCTTTATCCATGATTTTGAAAGCTTCTTCTTTTGAAGTAGTTGTCCCAAAAGTCATAGTTCCCAAACAAATATCAGTTACTCTTAGTCCTGTTTTTCCTATATATTTATAATTCATAGTAATACCTTTTAATATTTATAGGTTTATTATATTACCATTAGAATTACTATTCCATTATACATATCTCTTTTTTTACAATATGTTTCAAGGTATTATATGCAACTAGACCTACTACAACAGTCACACAAATAATAAAAAAATATGACAAATAAAAATAAATAAGCTCTTTAGTTATAGAGTAAACTAATAGTGTAGCTAAAGCCATAGAAGCCAAAGGAAATGTAAATGCCCACCATGATATAAAAAATTTTATTTTTAAGAAATTTTTATACATAAAAAAGAGCAGGAAGATAAAAAACAACCCTAGATTATATAAAATAATGGCAAAGATATCAAAATTAGTAGTCAACTTATAATAAGCCAAAAGTCCCACAGTAGGAGGAGCTATAAGTATAAAAAGTGTTGGTATAAACTTTTGTGCAAATTGATCATGAAAGATAATTCTATTTAATATAATTGAAAACATAATTATCCAAAAAAAGATTCCAATAGAGAAAAAATAGATAAGTACATTATTACTTAAAAAATCAATTCCACCAACTGGAATTATAAGATTTCCTACAATTGGAATAAACCAAGCGGGGTTGGAGTGTTGTATGTTTAAAGGCTTATTTATCCAAAAACTAAGAGTATAAAATGTAAAAAATAGATGTAATACTGTTCCTATTGTAAATAAGCTAAGTGAAACTTGAATATTTATAGGTTTAAATAGCATAGAAACAAGAATAAAAGATATAGATATAGCTGCAAAAAAGTTTATTCTTATGGGGTGAGAAAACTCTTCTTTTACTTCGTCATGGTATTTCATCATTTTTCTAAAGTAGGTAATTAAAATTATAAAAAAAATAATAATAGTAAAATATGAAAGTACTTCATAAAATATTTCATATATTCCTAATACTTCATGAGCTTTTCCATAAACTAAACTAAGTCCTGCTAAGCCCATAACAATAGCAAACATCATCACAGGAAAAAACTTCAACCTATTTGGAACTGACTTTATTCTTTCATTACCCATTTTTTGATACTCTTCTTTTGTAAAAGGATTATAAATGGCAAAGAAAAAAGAGATAGTAGATTTTAGAAATAAAAATATAACTTATACTCTTGAGGGAATAAAATATAAAGTACTATTTTTAAATAAAGCTAATATGAATGTGGAATTATCTTGTTTTGAGAAGGAGAAATTCACACAAAATAAAACCCTACCCTTTGCTCATCTACCAAAAGCTATCAAATCTTTAGTCAAACCAAATAACTAAATTAATTATAATCTTTGATTTATTAAAACATCATAAAAAGAAACATAAGATTTACTTATATCACAAGAATTAAAATTACCAACAAAATCTCTAATGATTCAAGAACTGTACCTAGTGCATCACCATTTAAAAAGCCAACATTTTTCTTTATAAATAGTGCAATAAAATATGAAAAAATAAAAGCAAATATCACAAGAGTAATAGCTTTTAAGCCAATAAGAAAAATATTTAATAAAGTAAAAATAATAAGCGCACTAAAAAAGATATTTGTACTAAGTGATTCTTTTAATTGGTTTACAAAAGTTGATTTAAATTCAAAGTTTTTAATCACAAACAGAAGCATCAATCTACTTATGATAATAATTGAAATAAACTCTAAAAGATAATCATTTAAAAATAGATATACAATAGCTGCTATTTTAAGAGTAAAAAAAGCAAAAGCATATAAAACACCCATAGCCCCAATTGTCGGCTCTTTTATCACTTCATAGGCATCTTTCCCACTATGTTTTGCATATATCGCATCAACTACGTCTATGATAGCTTCTGTATGGATAAAACCATAAAGAATCATATAAAATACAGCACAAATAAGCGCCCCAAACCAAGATAGATCATCTAAAAAATAATATAAACTAAGAGTAATAACCCCAAGTATCAAACCAAGTAAAGGAAGTGAAAAAAGCATAAAAGATAGAATCTCTTTTTTCGATAAGTCATCTTTTTCTTTAAATCTTACGGGAAGTATTGTAAAGTAGCTAAGAGCAAATTTAAACCCTAAAATAAAATTATTCATTTATATTTTCCAATATTTTATTTACATCCAGTCTTTCTTTCATATTAGAAATAAAGCTATCTATTGTCTTTTTTTTGTATGCTTTAAAATCAAACTCTTTGTACTCACTATTTATTGCTTTAAATAGTTTTGTTCTGATATTGTCATTATCAAAAATAGCATGGATGAAAGTACCTTTAATATTCTCTGTTTCATATGATATTTGATGTTTTTTAGAAACTCCATGATGTATCTCAAATCCTTCAATCTCACATTCAAAGATATTATAAGTAGCTTTTTTAAGAACTTTATCTTTTTCAAAAACTATTGTCTCATCTATAAAACCAAATCCCTCTTCCACACATGCTATACTATTTTCTAAGGCAAATTTGTCATCAAGTGAATTAAACATCATCTCATAACCACCACAAAGCCCTAAAATAGTTTTTTCATACTCTTTTACTCTTTTGAACAAACCATTTGATTTAAGCCACTGCAGGTCTTTTATCACTAGTTTGGAACCAGGCAAGATTATCAGGTCAAACTTATCAAGTGAGATATTGTTTTCTATAAACTCTAAGTTTATATTACTATCAGCAATCAAAGGCTCAAAATCGTTGTAATTACTCATATAAGGATATGAAATAACCCCTACTCTTATAACGCTATCTTTTGAGTTTTGGGCATAGTTTTTCAAACTTTGAGAATCTTCAAATCCTAGATTAAAAGGTATATAAGGAAGTACTCCAAGAACTGGTATCTTAAAATCATTTTCTATGATTTTTATACCCTCATCAAAAAGACTCAAATCCCCACGAAACTTATTTACAATCACACCAATAACGTTTTTTTGTAACTCTTTTGGAAGAAGATTATAAACTCCATAAATAGAAGCAAAAACTCCGCCCTTCTCTATGTCTGCTACAAGTATGATTTTTGTATTGTATTTGGTGGCAATGTAAATATTTGATAAGTCTTTATCCATAAGATTAAGTTCCACAGGACTTCCAGCTCCCTCACAAACAAGACAATCATACCTTTCATCAAGATAAGAAAAACATCTATCAACAGCAGGTTTTAGTAGGTCCAAATCTTTATAATAAGTAAGCACATCTTTGCTAGCTAATACTTGCCCCTCAACTATTACAGAAGCATTACTTCCCCGACCTGATTTTAATAACACAGGATTTAGATGATAAGAAGTAGGCACGCCCAAAACCTGAGCTTGAAAATACTGAGCAACAGCAATCTCACTTCCATCATCACAAACATAAGCATTGTTTGATACATTTTGAGCTTTAAAAGGAGCAACATTTACTCCTAAATCTTGTAAAATCTTAGCTATTACAAAGGTAATAGTAGATTTTCCAGCATCGCTTGAAGTTCCGAAGATAGAGATATTATTCATATTTTTCCTTAAATAATCTATTCATCAACTGTTAAGTTTTCACAAAAGCTATCTCTGAAATTTACAAACTCTGTAATTAATTTAATTCTATCTTCTTTCTTTCTTTCAAATTTTCTGCTTCTTAAAGAAGAAGTTTTTAATAAACTAATTGTTCTTCTAGGATAATAAATATTTTCATCAATTTGTGTTTTATCTTTCTCTACGCAAATTTTCTCTTTTATTTCATGTGATATTTCAGAATTTAAAATATCAATAATTTGTTCTCTTGGATAATAATATATATATCCATTAACATTTCCTAATACAAAAACTATTTCATTTTTACTTTTTTTATCAATATGCACTTCTTCAATATAAGGTTTTTTATACTCTAGTATATAAGAATCTAAAATCTCTGAGAAAATGTTATTATTATGAAAATGTTTATTTGAATTTGAAGTTTTATACCTTATTTGATAAATACTTTCCATAGTAATAGAAAAAAATAAAATAGTAGTGACACCTATTAATGCATATTTAATATAAATTTTATTTTTTTCAAAATTTAAAAGCATATGCACAATAAAAATTAAACATGAAATGAAAATAAGAATATCAAATATATTATCAGACAATTCTAAACTAAATAAACCTTGAAAAGGAATTATAATAATAAAAAATAAAAAATAAATTCCATACATTGAAAATATATTCTTTTTTATAATGAGTCCATTGATTGTTGTAAATAAAGCATAAAGAATCAAAAAAACTAACAATAAAAAACCAATTACTTCTCTAAAGAAAAAACTTTCTGAAGAAATAATAATATTTTTTATTTCTATTAATTCTAATGGTATTCCATATAAAACTAAACGATTCAATAATAATATATATGATATACCAATAAAAATAAATATTATTCTAAAATAAATTTTAATCTCAAATTTATCTATTTTACTAGGTAAATATTTTAAATAGAATAATGATATGTGAATATACTCCATTATAAAACTTAAAAAAAATTTCATCTACTTAATCCTTTGGGCTAACCCAAGTTTTACTTCATATACTTCATCACAAATACTTGCTAACTTTTGTCCAATGATTCCGCTCATATCCACATACTTACGACTAACTTTTTCAAAAGGTATAACTCCACTACTTACATCATTTAGTACAAAAACTATATTTGCATCTTTTTTTGATAGTTTTTCTATCTCAAATAAGAGTTCATCTTCACTTTTTTCAAGCCCATTTAAAAGCCACATAGAGATACAATCTATCAAATATGTATTTCCATCTTTGATAACTTTTGATAACCCAAATTTTTCTTCGATAGTTTCAAATTTTTCACTTCTTTGGTTTTGATGTTGTAAAACTCTTTTTTGCATCTCTTCATCGCCATAGCTATTGTCATATGTAGCTATATAGTATGGCTTTTTATTATTTGATAGTTCTATTGTTTTTGCTTCTGCAAGTCTACTTTTACCTGATTTTTGTCCACCGTAGTATAATATCTTCATCATAGCCCTAAAAAGTTTTTGATACCAGTAAATACAATCTGTGCTGCAAGTGCTGATAGGAATAGACCTGTAATTTTTGAGATTACAAGAAGTCCTTGTTTACCAATAATACTCTCAATAATACTTGAAGAATAAAGCATAATACCTATTACTAATACAGCACTTATCAATGCTAAACATCCCATAATCATGGATGATGTACTATCAAACGTCGCACCCATGACTAGTAAGATACCAATTGTTCCTGGTCCTATTGTAACAGGAATTGCTAAAGGTACAACTGCTAGTTGTGAGATATCCTTATCTCCAACTTTTCCAGTATCTTTATTTCCTTTTATTAACTCAACTGCTGATAAAAACAGTAATGCTCCAGCACCTATTCTAAAAGCATCAAGAGTTATACCAAAAACTGCAAATATATGTTTACCAAAAAAAAGCAAAACTAAACTCATAATCACAACAGATATTGTAACTTTTATAGCTAAGGCTTTTTTCTCTTTTGCTGTTGCATCATGGGTTACTGTTAAAAAAACTGACAATACAAAAAATGGTGTCATGATAAAAAACATTTTTAAAAATGTTGCTATAAAAATATCCATAACTTATCCTAAGAAACTTTCAACTTGTTTGGTAATATCAGCTTTTGACAGACCATTTAAAAGCCCATACATAAGAGCTCCACCTGCACCAACACCCTCTTTTGCTTCACCTTCATCATATAACTTTAAAGCTGGATGATTTGATAATGAAAAATCAAAATCAGCATAAAAGGCATCTATTTTAAAATCAAGAAGTTCTAAAAGTGCTTTTATATCACTATTTTTATCTTCATATACCCATTTTGTAGTACATAATGATAAATTTGAAGTGTCAAATTCTCCACCCATAGTTTTTAAAATAGAGTTTACTATTAGAAGGACTGAAGCCATTTGAGTCCCACCTGCTAAGACTACTTTTATCTTATTGTTTAGTCAAAGTATAAATCCAGCATTGAATATCTGCATATTATCAGATACTCTTCCTAGTTTTGCGAAAATATCATCATCACTTCTTATGTGTTCTAAGGCATTTTTAACCGTTTCATCTCTTATAGTTGTAGGTGCATTTTTAAATGAACTTGAAAAAAACTCCTCACAATCATAACCCAATGCTTGACAAGTAGCCCTTGCTGTTGTAGTTCCACTTGGAACACTCTCTGCTAGGATTATATAATCATCACTACACTCATAAGTTTGCCCAAAAGCTAAACCTTTTTGAAAGATATCAAGGGCATCTATTTTTGCATCAAGAGCAATTGATTTTGATGGTCGAATTTCAAAAGAGTGAGTCTTAAAGTAATCAACTTGAGGTGATACTTCAAGTCCTAAATCAAGAAGTTCAATATTTGAATATGGATTTAGAAGATGCACAGCTCTTGTGA
The DNA here is from genome assembly GCA_002869535.1 of Arcobacter sp. Classification (GTDB taxonomy): domain Bacteria; phylum Campylobacterota; class Campylobacteria; order Campylobacterales; family Arcobacteraceae; genus Arcobacter. The sequence goes on along the minus strand of PKUK01000001.1, from coordinate 315,561 downwards.
TAAGCGCAGGAGTTGGTACCCCACTTGGTGTTGTGGCTATCTCACCTAAGCTTCTTAGTTGTCCAGAACAAACAAACTCACTATCAAGCGTGGGAGTTAAGTGTATTTTCCCTGGGATTCCAGCTTGTGTTATTCCACTTATATTTACTGTTTGAGTATTGCTAAGGCTTAACATAAAAGTAGCCTTTTTACCCCTTAAAAATTCTGCAAAATCAATCTTACCTATAATATTTTTTATCAAGTTCTTTCCTATATCAAATCTATAAATTTATTTTTAAAAATAATGTTATCATAATCTCTATTAGTCAAATGCCTTTTAACACAATAATAAAGTGAAGCATATCTCAAATAAGGGATAAATTCATCTAATGTTATTGTTCTATCGTATGAATTTAGAAGAGTTATTATTTCATCTTTATTACGGCACCAAGATAGAGCAACAACTGCTAAATCAAAGATAAAATCACCCTCACAGGCATCGCTAAAATCAAAAACACAAGTTAATTTGTCTTCACAAAAAGTTGCATTATCTAAAAACAGATCACCGTGAATAATACCATGATTTTTAAGTTCTATTTTTAAAGAATAAAATTCATCTTGAAACTCTTTATTTTGGGTTTTTTCTATCAGAGTTTTTAATTCATTTTTCCCAAAAGTGGATAAGTTATTGTGTGTTTTATTTTTTGTTATTTTATGAAAAGAGTTTAAAAACTCCCCTATTTGTTGCAAATGTGTTGATTTAACAAAATCAACTATACTTTCACCTTTTGCCTTAGAAAAGACAACACCTCTTTTTCCTTTTATAAAAACATCATCTTTTATAATTTTTGGAACAGTAAGAGTGCTCACATAACTTAGAAGTTCAATTTCAGCATCAACATTAAATGGCGTAGTTTCATCTTCATATATTTTTAAAATATACTCATCATCTAAAATATAAACAGTATGACTTTGTCCACTTTTTGTCTCTTCTAAAGTTTTTATGTCAAAAAAAGGTTTTATATCTTCATACAGAAGTTTTGTTTTAACTCCCACTAGATTACCTTGATATCTTGAAGAGTTTTTCTTTTTTCCCACTCTAGGGTTAAAAGCTCTGGTTCATCTAAAAATTCACTTACATATCCAACTGTTAAATAAGCTATAAGTTTATGGTTTTTTTCTATGTTTAAAATCTTTTTTACTCTTTTTGGTTTTAAGATACTCACACATCCAACCACAATATTATGAGCCCTAGCCATAAGCCAAAAGTTTTGTATAGCACAAACTACACTATACTCACACATCTTTTTTTGACTTGTCTGTCCTAATATTTTTTTATCACTTTTTTCATATAGTACTGCGATATTTAGGTAAGACTCTTTTATACCTTCAAGTTTTAATTTACTATAAAGTTCTTTATCTTTAAAAATCTTTTTTGCTTTTTCATTTTCTTTTACGAAGTCTTGATATATCTCATCTCTTTTTTTGGCATCTTTTACTATTACAAATTTCCAAGGTTGAGAAAAACCTACAGAGGGGGCATTTGAAGCAGCTTTTAATAATTTATCTAAGATTTCATCATCAATTTTTTTATCTAAAAACTTATTTCCTCTTACATCACGTCTAGCTTCAATAATATTTTCTAAACATGTAATATCATCGGATGAAAACTCTTTCATTAAACTTTTTCCTCTTATTTGTTATATATAAATTTTATAGTACCATTGCATAAAAAAGAGAACTTTTGAAATCAAATAATCAATTTAGTCATGGTGGAGATACTTTAGCTTTTAGCAAAAAAATTGGCTCAAAACAAAAAGAGATTATAGACCTATCTTCAAATATCAATTTTCTAAAACCAAAAATCAAAATAGACCTAAATAAACTAGATATTTCAAACTATCCAACATATGAAAAACTATCTAGAATAATAGCAAAAAAATATAGTGTAAAAGCTGATGGAATAGAACTTTTCAATGGTGGAAGCAGTGCTATTTTTTCTTTTTTTAGATATCTTAATTTGAAACATTGCACAATCTACTCTCCAGCATATTTAGAGTACAAAAAAGCAGCACAGACATTTGGTTTCAAAGTTGATTTAATAAATAGATTTTATGATATAAAAAAAGAGGTAGAAAAAGACTCCTTAGTAGTTTTTGTAAACCCTTCAACTCCTGATGGAGACTATTATGAGTTAGATAAGCTATTTAATTCATGGATTGAAAAAAACTGCACTATTTTTATAGATGAGAGTTTTTTGGACTTCACAGATAAGAAATCAATGATAGGTAAATTAAAAAACTATAAAAAACTCTATATATTGAAATCCATGACAAAGATATATAGTAGCGCAAGTATAAGGGTTGGTACAATTATTTCAAACTCTAAAAATATAAAAAAACTAAAAGAGAAAGAGCCTTTATGGAAAATCTCTCATTTTGATTCTATATATTTAGAAAATGCAATAAAAGACAAAAATTTTATAAATAAAACAATCAAAATAACAAATAAAAATAAAAACTATACAATCAAGCACTTAGAGAAGTTTGACTTTATAAAAAAAATATATAAAAGTGAAGCAAACTACTTATTACTAGAACTCAAAGATTATAAAGCAAAAACATTTCAAAAAAAACTAATCCCTTATAAAATCATGATAAGAGATTGTTCAAACTTTGATTTTCTAAATGATAGTTTTGTAAGAGTTGCCATAAAAGATAAAAAAGCCATGAAAAGTTTTATTGAAGCTTTGAAAAAATAGTTTAAATAATGTATTTCACAACTGTTTTAGTTGCATATCTTATTGATTATATTTTTGGAGAGTTTGAAAAAGTAAAGTTTTTCAAGCATCCTATCGTTTTTATGGGTGATTATATAAAATGGTTTGAGAAAAGTTTTTATCAGGACTCAGTTTCAAGGGGTTTTACACTAACTATTTCTCTACTTGGTATAGTTTTTATAATCACATATTTTCTTAGTCTATTTGATAATATTTTAGTACAGGGCTTTTTATGTTCATTTGCAATATCTTCTAAAATGCTTTATGATAGTGTAAAAGAAGTTGTTCATTCAAGTGATGCAAAACTAGCTATATCTATGTTGGTAAGTAGAGATACAGAAAATATGAGCAATAGTGACATAAACAAAGCTGCAATTGAAACCTATGCAGAAAATCTAAATGATGGAGTAATTGCTCCTATGTTTTATATTTTGTTTTTTGGAGTTGTTGGAGCATTTATTTATAAAGCAATAAATACTCTTGATTCTATGGTAGGTTATAGAAATGAAAAATATGAAAACTTTGGTAAATTTTCTGCAAAACTTGATGATGTTGTAAATTATATACCCTCTAGAATAACAGCTATTTTGATAGCTTTGTTTTTTAATTCTTTTAAAGCTTTAAAAAACTTCTACTCATATGGAGAAAAACATGAGAGTCCAAATGCAGGGCACCCTATTTCAGCTATGGCATTAGCCTTAGGAGTTAAACTAGGAGGTCCAACTTCATATTTTGGCAAAGTAAAAGATAAAGCATATTTTGCAGAGGGAAGAGAAGAGATATTAAAAGAAGATATTTTAAAAGCACTTAACTTTAAATCAAAACTTGATTCACTACTTTTACTTATGGCAATAATCTTTTTTTTATTAGCTTAATATTTCCTCTAAACATAGTGTGTAAATATGTTCCAAAGACTTTTCCTTTTTCCCATGAACCATATTTTCCAAGCAACTCTTTTGACTTAGATAATCTATCAAAACCACTATTTTCTTCACTTGGTTTTGTATAGTGAAAAGCATGACCTTTTATGCCATCTTCATTGAAATAGTAACCCATTCTTTGAAATCTTTTCTCTTTTGAAAAGCTAATATCCAAAATAGAGCTCATAGGCTTATCATCGACACTAAGACCTAAATATAACAGTCCAGCACACTCTGCGTATATTGGTTTTTCTTGGGCATGTTTTATAAGTGATGATTTAAAGTTATGTGAGTTTTCTACTCTTTTGTACGCTTCATTTGTTTCAATATAACCACCACAAATATATACAATATCTGCATCATCTGGGATTGGTTCATCTTTTGTAGAATCAACGATTATTACTTCATTAAAAATCTCTTTTAGAAAAACTAAATTATCATGATATAAAAATGAGAAATTTATATCATGTACAATTGCTAATTTCTTATTCTGTTTTGGTATTTTTTCAAAGGGATAATTGATTTTAACTTTTTTATGAATTTTTGATATTTCCTCAAGTTTTTTCATATCAATATGTTCTAAAACATCTTGGCTTATCTTTTCAATTTTTTCTAAGTCTTTTAAATCAAGTCCTAAGTGTGTTTCACCAAGTGATTCAAGACCACTTTTTATCCAACCTAAAACTACAATATCTTTAAAATCTTTTTCTATAATATTTTTTATCAATTCATAATGGGCTGCAGTTGCAATCTTATTTAAAACAACTGCTTTTATAGTGTTGTTTTTCTTATAGTTTTTTAGACCCTGTAAAACTGCACTTACGGTTATATAACTGCCACTTCCATCAAGTAAAATAATTGTAGGTATATCTAATAGTTTTGAGATATCATAAGCACTACTTTTTTTATCATGTCCATCATAAAAGCCCATAACACCTTCACAAATGGAGATTTTTTTATTACTATAGTTATAAAAAAGCCATTGTAACTCTTTTTTATTCATCATATATCTATCAAGGTTTATACTAGGAGTTTGACAAACTATTTTATGAAATTGAGGATCTATAAAATCAGGTCCCATTTTAAAAGGTCGGACAGAGTCTTTGAAGTGATATAATAAGGCAGTTGTTAAAACTGTCTTACCTTGATTTGAGGCACTTGCACTTATACATAAGGCTTTCATATTATCACCTTTTATTTCTTTTAATCAATAGATATACAAAAAATGGAGCTCCAATGAAAGCAGTAACTACCCCTATTGGTAGAGTTGAAGCAGTATTTAAATTTCTTGCAATCAAATCAGACGCTACTAAAAAAATTCCTCCATAAAAAAATACTGGAAAAATAAGTTTATCTGCACTTTTTTTATAAATAAGTTTTATTATATGAGGAATAACTAAACCCACAAAACCAATTGGTCCAACAAAACTTATACTTATACCTACAGCTAAAGATATGACTATTAGTAAAAGAAGATTTAACTTATTTACATTTAAACCTTTTAAAAATGCAGTATCATTTGAAATAAGTAAAAGTTTAATATCCGATTTTTTCCAATAAATAATACCATATAAAACTACACTAACAAGTAACAAAGTTGTAACACTTGAAAAACCAACCGTATCTAGGCTTCCTAGAGTAAACCTTACTATTGAATAGTTTTGTTCTAAATTACTCATATAAAAAACCAACATCAAAGCCGATGAATAAAAATAAGATAAAGCAATACCTATAAGTAAAATAGAGTTTGTAGAAACGGCAATGCTATCTTTATTTATCTTTTTAGAGATAAAATAGAGAATCGTTATGGTTAAAAGTGAACCCAAAGCAGAAGATATAGACATAATAACTGCTGGGAAAAATACTATCGAAATAGCTGTAAAAAGTGTCGTTCCACTTGCTATTCCTAGAGTATATGGTGTGATAAGTGAGTTTTTAAATATTATTTGAAAAATAAGTCCACCTAAAGCCAAAATTCCACCAACAAAAAATGCCAATAATACCCTTGAAACTCTAAGATCCCAAAAAACTTGATAAGTCATTGTGTTAGCATTAAAAATATCATTTATATTTAGAGTTATTTCACCTAAAAATGGGGATATAATTAGTATAGTTGTTGCTATTATATAGAGTAGTTTTTTCATAGGTTTACTACCAAATGTTCATTTACTTTTATAATAGAATCATTATAAAATCTTTTTAGATTTTCACTTGAGAAAAACTTTTCATTTTCTCCAAAAAATTCAATCTTGCCAGAGTCCATATACAAAATTTTATATTTTAAGGCATAAGCTAAATCAAGATTGTGGGTTATGATAATTTTTTGTTTTAAAAAGTCTGATTTAAAGATATCAAATACCTCTTTTATCCTACTAATATCCAAGTTTGCCGTTAGTTCATCAAAGATTGTAATCTTTGCGTTATGCATAATACTAGAACCTAATAATAAGAGTTGTTTTTCTCCTGAACTAAAAGTTATGCAGTATTTGTTTTCTAACTTTTTTAAATTTAATAGCTTTATTACATTATCAATTTTTTCATTATCAATATTATTTATACAAGAGAGTTCTAAAAACTCTCTTAAGGTGATATACTCATCAAACATCTCAAATTTAGGAGGAATATAGTTTATAAATGTAGCTCTATTATTGTCAGTTATATCTACAATATTTTGATTGTATATTTTTACACTATCATTTTCTATTAGATTTGATAAAACTTTTGCAAGGGTTGATTTTCCTGCTCCATTATGTCCAAGAATTATTAGGTTTTCATCCTCTTTTAGATGAAAACTAATATCTTTTAAAATAGAACTTGTATAATTATTTATCTCTAACATTTTCTAATATCTTTTTAAAATCATTGATAAAATAAACAACCCTTTGGCTAGGAATTCCTGCGTATAGTTTATCTACTGCATATATATTTTTATTTTGTGCTGCTGTTATTGGTAAATCTAGCCAAAGTTTTTTTATCTCTTCTATCTCTTTTGGTTTACCATCAAAAAATGGTGCAAGTAAAACTATAATATCAGGATTCATTTTAATTATCTTTTCTGTGTTTACTACGGGTTGTGCTTTACTTGATGATTGAAAAGCATTTATATTTCCACTAGCTTTTATAATATCTTCAAAATATAAATAGTTACCTGATACATAGATTTGATTTGAAAGAGTCTTTTTAGGGCTTATTACCACTAAAATCTTTTTGTCTTTTTCTATACCATTTAGAGAAGATAAAGAGTTATTTATATTTGAAATGAGTTCTTTGGCTTTTTCTTCTTTACTAAAATAACTTCCCAAAGTATCTATAGTATAGTTTATATCTTCTATTCTATTTGTCTTAAAAGTCAAAGTTTTTATATTGAGATTTTTTAGATTTGAAAGTAGTTTCTCATCATAATTTTGGGCAATTACAACACTAGGATTTGCTAGTAGAATTTTTTCTAAAGAAATCGAAGCATATCCACCTACTTTTTCTACTTTTTTAGAATCTTCAGGAAAATCACAATATCTAGTATTAGCAACTACATTTTTACCAACACCTAAAGCATAAACTATTTCATTTATAGAAGGAGTAAGAGTTACTATTCTCTCACTCGCTTCTAAATTCACTATTAAAAAAAGTATTATTAAAAACTTTTTCATATTAGAAACTTACCTTTAAACCAACGTATGCACTTCTACCTGGTGTTGCATAATTATAAATCGTTTGATAATATTTATTAAAGATATTATCAAATTTTACATAAGTTTAAATATTTCTTTTAATTTTATAATTAATTACAGCATTCCAAATAGTATAGTTTCCTGTTTTTTCTGTTTTTGCAGTATCATTATATCTTGTACCTGTATATGAACTATTAATATTTATGTGTGCTTTTTCGATTCCATAATAATCCATCGAAACATTTAGCTCATCATTTGCTCTTCTTGGTAAATAAGCTCCATTATTATCTTTTGCATTTAAGTGTGTATAGTTTAGAGATAACAACATATCTTCTAAAATATCTTTTTTATAACTAAGCTCATAACCTTTAAATTTTGATTCTCCAGAAAGATTTTCATATTGTGAATTTGGGAATGAACCTGAAATATATTGAATCATATTCTTTATTTTACTTTCAAAATAAGTAAGTTTTAAATCTTTATATCCAAAATTTAAGTCAAATGACTTAGTTGTCTCAGGTACTAAACTTGGAGTATAACTTAGATTAGAAAGTGAAGGTGCATTATATGCTGTTCCGTAATTTGAAGATACTACTATGTCATTATTAATATTATATTTGATTCCAAGTTTACCAGTAGCCTTTTCATCAAACTTACTATTATCATCATATCTCAAGGTTTCATTTATACTAAATTTACCAAATTTATTGGTATTAGAGATATAAACAGCTTTAGTGTCATATTTATTTTTGTTACTAATATCTTCAAAATTTTGTTTATCTAAACCAAATATTAAAGTAGCATCTTTTATATAATTATAATCAGCTTGTGCAGAAAATTCATTTACTAAACTTTTTGCATTAAATGTACCTTGTGTTCTATCAAATTTTGATTGTTGTGCATTTAATTTTAATTGAAAGGAATCTAGTTTATGTGTAAAATATACAGATTTAAAATAGTGTTGAAGTTTACCTTTATTTGTTATATTGTCAGAAGAACCACTATCATAAGCATATCTTGCATCAATCTTTTTAAAAGATATTCCTAGTTCATCTTCATTGTTTAAATATAATCCTGTACCAATGGTATAAGTGTTATTTGTATAAAAATCACTCTCTAATCCTAAATCATTCCAATTAGAGCCATTTGGTTCATAAGCACTGATTCCATCACTATTAATTCTATTTGCGTCAAATTTTATATAACCCTTTTCATTTCTATTAGATATAGAACCAAAAAGTTTTTTACTGTTATAACTTCCATACTCTACACCAGCATTTCCATGTATTCCAGACTTAGGTTTACTTGTAATAATATTTATAACACCACCACTCGCATCTGCACCCCAAATACCTGACTGAGCACCTTTTACTACTTCAATTTGCTCTACATTCTCAATGTTTAATTGTGCTAATGGCGCACCACTTAAACCAGCTGGTTCGTTATATCTTATCCCATCAATTAAAATTAAAACCCTTTTTGCACTTACACCTCTTATAAATAAAGAGTCACTTTGTCCTACTCCTCCATTACTTACAATACTAAGACCAGATATTGTTTTTAATGCATCACTTACATTTACATAATGTCTCTCTTCAATCTCTTCTTTTGTAATAACTTCAACATTAGAAGTAACATCTTTAATTGATTGTTCTGACTTTGTAGCACTTACGACTGTGATTTCTGATAAGGGTTGTGAATAAAGGTTTGATGTTGCTAATAGAAAGCTTGCAACAAAGCTTGTAGTTATTTTTTTGTTCATTTTTATTTATCCTAATTTTATTTTATTTGTTGAATTTAGTTTTGCAGGTTTTAACTGTCTTGATATGAGTATATTTACTATTTTTGGTACTTGTGTAGACAATAATGTTTCAATTAAACTATTAATAGATGATGTTTTTCTATCAACTGTTGCAGCTAACATTCCAAAAAGTGTAAAGTATTTTTTACTTTTACTAATCATTAACTCTCCTTTCTTTAGATTTTAATTCGCGTATTATATTCAAAAAAATATAAATGTTTTATTTCAAGGTAGATTAAAGCTATTTAAATACAATACGGCACTTTAAAGGAGATACTTTGACTTATAATGAATGGTTTGAAAAACATGCCACTAGACATCAAAATATCATGGAAAAACTAAAAGACTTAAGTGATGAAGAAGTTATAAAATATTTTAGATTTGATAATATGGTTAAAAATGAACCTGACTTTTGCCCACTATATAAAGATAATAAAAAATGTCATGACTATGAAGAGTTGAACTGCTACTTATGTGCCTGTCCTAATTTTAGATTTGATGATAAGGGATTTAAAAAAGTTGAAGATAAAACTTTGTACTCATACTGCAATATAGATAGTAAAGATGGTGCACAATATAAAGGTGATGATTATATTCATCAAAATTGTGCAGGATGTTTAGTTCCACATAAAGAGCCCTATATTAAAAAACACTTTTCAAGAAATTGGAGAGAGATTATGAAAGATGTTAGGGCATAAAAAAAGTCCTACTTCTGGTGTTTGAAGCAAGACTTTTGTCGGTGTTATTATTTTATTCTTTTGTATAAAAAAGTAGGAGTAATACAAAATCTGTAATGAGATTGTAGCAATTGTGTGTTAATCGATTGTTAATTAAAAAATTTAATTTGGAGAATTTATGAAACTTATAATGTTTGATATGGATGGAACCTTAATCAACAGCGGAAGCATGATTGCAAATACAATAAACTATGTTAGAGAAAACCTAGGGTTTGAACTTTTAGAAAAGAGTTTTATCCTAGAAAAAGTAAATGACCCAAATATCAGCTCATCTGAATTTTTTTATGGAACAAAACATTTTACTGAAGAACAAGGTAAACTTTTTGAAACCTATTATTATAAACATTGTTTAACTGACTTGGAAATTTATGATGGGATAAAAGAGTTACTTGAAGATTTAAAAAGTGACTATATATTTACAGTTGCTACAAATGCTAATAGTGAATTTGCAAATAGAATGCTAAACCACCTAGAACTTGGGAGTTATTTTAAAACAATAGTTGGATATAACGATGTTCTAAAACCAAAACCACATCCAGAAATGGTTTATAAAATACTTGAAGAGATAAATACCACAAAAGAAAAATCTCTTTTAGTAGGAGATAGCCATAAAGATATTCAAGCAGCAAATAGTGCAGGAATTGATTCTATTTTAGTAAACTGGGGGTTTTCAAATCATGAAGAAAATGCAATAGAGACAATAAAAGAGTTGGAAGATAAAATATATAAAAAATTTAATTAACCATTATGATTCTATAATAACCCTCTTTTAAATCTTCAACGGTATAGCCATCAAAGCTAACTCTGTGAAGCTTTATTACCCTATTTCCAACAGCGGCAAACATTCTTTTTACTTGGTGATATTTACCTTCAATAATTTCTAGTCTTACTTTTGTGGGTGATAAAATTTCCATTTTTGCTGGTAAAAGAGGTTTTTTTTCTCCATTTAAGATAAGTTCTCCACTTCCAAATATCTTTTCTTCTTCCCCTTTTAAAGGCACTTTTAAATCTACTTCATAAACTTTTGCAATATCTTTTTTAGGGTTTGTTAACCTATGATTTAAAACGCCATCATCAGTTATAAGTATAGCTCCTGTAGTATCCACATCAAGTCTTCCTACCGTTGCCATCTTTGGTTTTCTTTGGTTCCATCTTTGAGGAAGTAGTGAATAAATCAAAACTCCTGCATCATTATGAGAACAAATCACACCAGAAGGCTTATTTAAAAGAATTGTAATACTTTCTGGGTCAAGAATTTTATCATCAATTCTAATCTCATCATGGTATGCTTTAATTGATGGATTAAATATCCTCTCTTTATTTACTGTAAGTTCATTTATTTTTAAAAATTTTTTAGCATCACTTCTTGTACAATAACCCAAACTAGAAAGATGTGCATCAATTCTTTTATAACTATTTTTCATAAAGGAATAATAACATCATTTTTATTAATAAACTTAGGTAAGTTTGTATTGTATCGGCACCTTTATTGTTATTTCTTTTTTAACTTTTGGAAATGTTCTTGATGCTTTTTCTATAGCTTTAAGGGCAGATTTGATTAATAATCGATGTCCTGAGATTCCTTTTAACTCAGTAATTTCACCATTTATTGAAATTTTAAATAAAACAAATACCTTACCTTGAATATTAAGCCTTTTTGCTCTTTTGGGATAAATAACATTTTTTTGGATAAGTTGTACTATTTTTTGTAAATGCTCATCTAAAAACTCTTCTTCATAACTTTTAGAACTCTTTTTAATAAGTTCTTGCTCTTTATTGTCTTCTTTAAGCTCTTTTTCTTTTTTCTCTTCTTTTGGCTTTTTTACTACTTCTTTTTTCTCTGTTACCTTTTTTTCTAATCGTTTTTTTAGAGGTTTAATTTTTTCTTTTTTCTTTATGGGTTTTGGTATAACTTTTTCTTCTTTTTTTTCTTCTTTTTTTATCTCTCGTTTTTCTTGTTCAATTAAAGAGATATGATTCATAGAGATAACTTTCTCTTTTTTAAAAGTTTTTGGCTGATTAATTTCTCTAAAACTGAAAAACAATACAAAAAATATTAAGATATAAATACATATAGTTAAAAAAAATGAGTATGTATATCGTTTTTTTGTTCCCATTTTATTTCTTTGTTACTATAGAAATATTCTCAAATTTATTTGATTTTAAAAGGTCTAATACCAAAACAAAAGCCTCAAAATCTGCTTTTTTATCACATCTAATATAAATATGTGATGATTTATCTAGTTCATTAATTTTAACTTTTAAAGCTTCTAAAGAGATATGTAAATTATTCAAAAATATGGAATTATTCTCTTTTATACTAACTACAGTTTCTTGTTTAACACTCAAACTAGTTGCACTATTTGCCTGAGCAAGAGCTACTTTTATATCACCTTTTGCAATAAATGTTGTTGTTAATAATACAATTGCAAGTAATACTAATAAAACATCAATAAATGGTATTACATTTATGGAGTTAAACTTCTGCAATTTCATCATACTTACTTTCAATCACTTCTGCATATCGAGCTAAAATGTTATAAAACATTTGTGAGATTATCGCAACCACTAAGCCAACAGCCGTAGCTTTTAGGGCTAAAGCTAAGGAAGCCATAATTTTTGTGGCTTCTATATCTCCAGAACTCATAGTCATAAATGTCAGCATAATAGCCAATACTGTTCCTAGTAGTCCTATATATGGTGCATTTGATGCAATTGTTCCTATAATAGAAAGATGTTTTGTAATAACTATTTCTAAGGACTTTTTAGACTTGTATGAAGTTACTTCTATTTTTTTATAAAAAAAGATTCTCTCAATAAAAAACCAAACAGATAAAAAACTCATAAAAACTAAAAGAGCTATTACACCATAATCAACAAGATGCTTAAGTAATTCAATATTCATTTTATTTAACCTCTTTTTTCATCATGGTGGAATGATTGTGTCCACCCTTTTGAGCTCCATAAGTTTTAAATACATAGCCTGTGTAAAAATTTAATCCTAAATATAAAATAATTAAAAATGAGGCAAAGGGCATTGCTATTATTTTTCTCAACTTTGTACTCTCTAAAAGTTTTAATCGACCAATCATAATAATAAAGGCCCAAATAATTGCAATATATTTAAATAATGAAAAGATATGTACCCATTTGTCTCTTCTTGTTGCCAAAGGCTCTATATATGCTATATCTAAATGAAAAGCTTGAATAAATGCATTTGTAATATCTGATGCATATGAATAGAAAAAAAACTCTCCCATATGTGACAAACCACCAATAATAAACAATGGAGCAAAAGCATATCCTAGAGTATAAAAGGTTTTTTCATAACTTACTTTTAAAATCTTTGAAGCAATAACCATGCCTATAATATTTAAGATAACTACTATAGCAACAGCATATAAAAAAGCAAACAAACCTACCACATCAACTGTTCCAAAATTAAAAATAGATTCAAAATATCGTGCTGTTTTTGTCCAAAAAAAATCTTCTACAATAGCACTTCTTCCTAATGCATGATGAAAACTCATAGTAATAGAAATTGCAGCAGTTATAAGCAGATACGCCCAAACTTCAGCTTTTGAGACTTTAAACTTTTTAAACATACTTTCAGATGGCTTTGTTATTTTAAAACTAACAGCTTCACAAGAATCACTACAATCCATACATAAAGTACAATCTGACATTGTATTTTGTTTATTAAAAGTAAAAGGTTTTAAATCATAAGTACAAGCTTTAGCACATTCGAAAGTTTTACATGATTTACATGACTCACTATAAGTTGCAAGTTTTGTAAAAGATACCTTACTAAATGCTTTAGATACCAAACCTATGGGACAAATATATTTGCAATAAGACATCTTTTCATATACAAAAAAGAAAATAGCAGCTATAAAAGTTAAACCTACAAACATCATAGCCGTAGCATAAGGTGTTTTAAATAAAGAAGGGTACATATAATAAATAAGCCACCACCCAATAAACAAAATAGATAGACCTATAAAATAATTTGAAAATACCTTTGGAAGTTTTTTATTTAAACCTATCTTTGTTAAATATTTGCCCATAAATCCATGGGGGCAAATTCCACAAAAAAATCGTCCAAAAAAAGCTAATGTTATAACCATAAAAAATGGCCAAAAAAGCCCCCAAAACAATCCAGTTGTAAAAATATTATCTTTGTGTGGATTAATAAATCCAAAAGTAATTGCATAAATAACAATAGATGAAATTAGAATTTTTAATAAAAATATAAACTTTTTATTTTTAAACATAAACCCAATAATAGGAAAAGCATAGATATCATTGTTATCTCGTTTAATATGATTTACCATAATTTTCTCCTAAAACTTATAATTATAAGTAATCATTGCAGATATTGGAGCTGCAGCTTTGTATGTTTTAACACCTGATGTATCTTTTTGCACTTCTGCTGCTTAGTGTTTATCAAATAAATTATTTATATTTAGTTGAATAGTATGGTTCTTTTTACTATATCCCATCATGATATCTGTTACAAAGTCATAACCACTATACTTTTCAGTATTAGCATTATCCATGTAGTATGACCCACTACTCTTTGTCTCTATACGTGCTTTAAAACCATTATTTAAATTTAGAGTTGCAAATAAAGAATACCTATGTTGAGGGATATATGGCAAATAATTATTAGCTCTATCATTTGTACCCTCTTCCATAAAAGATATAAACTTATAATAAGAGTATGCATATGAAGCACCAAGAGATAATTAACTTGTTAAATTATAACTTCCTGTAAATTCTAAACCTCTCTTTTGAGTTTTTCCTGCATTTTGATAATAAGTGAGAAATCCATCTTTTGTTGCAGTTACTTCATCACTAATATCATTTTGATATAAAGCTATATCATAAGAGTATTTTACATCTCGTGCTTTTAGTCCAATTTCATAATTAACACTTGTAGTTTTATCTAATGTACCTTTGTTGTTTGTTTTATTGGCTTTGAGTTCATTGTCTGTGGGTGCTTGATTTGCACTGGCAACAGATGAATAAATACTGTGTGTATCACTTAATGCATAACTAATTCCTATTTTAGGAGATACTAAAGTATAAGATTCATTGATAGAGTATAAACCACCCCCTGTATAATATGTATTAGCAGATGTAAATGCACTTCCTCCCCAGTTGTATTTTAATATCTCATTTCCATCAACATCAAAAGATACCCTGTCTACTCGTAAAGATACATCAACTAAAGTATTTGTTGTAGGTTTGAAACTATCTTGAATATAAGCACCATACAAAGTTGAAGTAGAATCTTCAACATTTGCTAAATCACCCTTTTCATTAGATAATGTACTAGATATTGTGTAGTCTCTAGTTGCAAATGCACCAACTGTAGGTCCTGTTACACTATAATCTTTATAGGTATATTTTTTAGATTCTCTTGTTCTGTCTTGTTTTGCAGTCACACCAAAAACTAAAGTTGCATCTTCCTCGAAAAGTTTATGACTGTAATTGTTTTCTAAATCTGCACCAAGAACTACATTATCATCACTATCATTAATCATTGCAGTTACGGGATGAAAATGTTCCCAACTATTAATATAAAAACGTGGTTTCATAATTAAATTTCCAAACTCTTTTTCCAACTTTGAATTAAAAAAAAGTATTTTAGAATCCCTTGAACTATGTTGCCAAGCAGAACTTGTATCACCTTGTTTACCAGTTGATTTAAAAATATTAAATTCTGATTCAGTCATCGATGCAGGCAAATCTACATTTGATTCTGTATATGCTAATTCACTCTCTAAAATTGATTCATCATCAAAAATATGACCATATTTTATACCAAATTGTAAAGAGTCAACTTTGTTATTTTTACGCCAATCATTATCATTTTTTGTAGTACTAAAATTAAATGACATAAAATTATTCTCATCTAAAGCTTTAGCAAATTTTATATTAGATTGAGAAGAGTGTTCAGTTCCAAAACCTAATTTAATTCGATTCTGATTTTCTTCAAAAACAGATTTTGTAATTAACTGAACAACACCACCAGTTGCATTTGCAGCAGCAATAGAACCTGGACCTTTTTGAACTTCAACTGCTTTAACATCTTGCATATCTATATAATCAAATCGTGTAAATGAGTCAGGGTCAGTCATAGGTACCCCATCTTTTATCACCATTATTTCTCTAACTCCATACCTAGATTTAAGACCAGCACCTCTAATTATTAATCTTGGACTTGAAGAGTTACTTGTATTTTCTGCAATTACACCAGGTATACTATTAATTGCCTCTGATGCAAAAATAATATTTTTATCTTCAATATCTTTTTCATCCACAACATCAATACTTTGTGTAACATCTTTTGTTGCTCTTTCAATTTTAGTTGCAGTAACTGATAGTTTGTCTAAGACAATTGTCTCTGCATGACAAGTAGCAAAAATTGTCCCAAGTGCTATTAGAGAATATACTAATTTCATTCTTATCCTTAATAATTTTTAAGAATAATAAATTAAAAGTGTTAATTTAGTGTTAATTTTTATTTATAAGATAAATTTAAGATATACCTTTTGAAAGATTTAAGCGAATTAAAGTTCCCTTCTTAGTTGGTTCGATTTTGATTTCTATTTGATTTTTATCACAAAAATCTTTTACAATATTTAAACCTAAGCCAAAACCACTATTTTTAGAGTCTTCTTGGAAATATTGTTCAAATACAATAAAAAGGTTTTTTGTATCTATTGTTTTTCCTGTGTTAAATATAGATAAAGTATTGTCTTCAAAACTTATTTTAACCACTCCATTTTCATGGTTATATTTTATAGCATTTGATAAAAGATTATCAATAATTTTTTGAAATCCATTTTTATCGCTATTGATTATTCTATTTTTTACACTATTTTCAATAGATATACTTCCTTTAATATCTTGAAATTTATCTATTGAGTTGTTTATTATTTCATCAAGAGAAAACTCTTGTTTATCGATTCTATCTATCTCTTTTTTTATTTCATATTCCATTTGATTATATAGTTTTAAAAGTTCATTTGTAGCTAGCTTAATTCTATTTAATCTTTTTATATTTTTCTCATCTTTTATATTTTTTTCTAGCATTTGTGCATTTGCTTGTATCGTAGAGGCTGGAATATTAAGCTCATGGAGTGTCTCTTTTATAGTTCTTTGCAAGTTCTCATCACTTCTAAAAAGTGGCTCATATAGTGGCTTACTTAAAAAAAAGTTTAATATTATTGCAAAAATAATCAATACTAAGGTTATAGCTATAAAAGTCTCGTGATTAAAGCCAAAGGTTGAAACTAAATAGTAATTTGCAACTAAAACCATAATCACTATAAATGCAATTAAAATAGAGTTTGAAATTAAAAAGTTCTTTCTTTTATTGTTCAAGTTTATATCCTATACCTTTTATATTTATAATTTTTTCATTTACAAATATTTTTTTTACGTGATTAATATATACTCTTATTGAACCTTCACTATAATCCTCTTGCGTAGACCATAATTTGTCTACTATCATATCTTTTGTGACTATTTTATCTTTGTTTTCTAAAAATAGTTCTAATAAGTCAACAACTTTTGTAGGTAGTTTCATATCTACTTCATCTTTATAAACTCTCTTATCACTTGGATTAAAAACTAAATTTTCTCCCAATACTATTGTTTCAGTCTGTTTCCCTGCTCTTTTTAAAAGAGATTTTATTCTTAAAATCAATTCATCCAAATCAATTGGCTTTTTTAAATAATCATCAGCTCCATTTAAAAAGCCCTGTTCTAAAGTCTCTTTATCTTTGTAAGAAGTTAAAAATATAGTTGGAGTATTATCACCAGACTCTCTTAAGTCTTTTAATAGTTCTAATCCATTTATTTTTGGTACATTTATATCAAGTAAATATAAATCATAGTTTTTTTTATAATTTAATTCTAATGCTTTTTCTCCATCATTTGCAATATCAACTATAAATCCCTCATCATCTAAAAAATCTTCTATAGTTTGAGCAAATAGTTCATCATCTTCTAATAATAATATTCTCATTTTTAATCTTTTTACAATATTTTTACAAAATTCTACACTAAAACTTATAAAATAGTTGAATTTCTGAAATATTTATATATAATTACTTATGATTAAAAAATTAACCCTACCCCTAATTTTACTTCTTTTAGCTTATTTTATAATTTCAAGTGAAAATATAAAAATAATAGCTACTGGTATTGCAATATTTATGATTGGTATGCACTTTATGGAAAATGGCTTTAAGCTCTTTTCAGGTGGTACTTTAGAAAAGGTTTTAGAGAAGTTTACTTCTACAAATATTAAAGCAGTATTAACAGGTTTTGTTACTACTTCGATAGTTCAAAGTTCTTCTTTAATCTCTGTAATTGTTATCTCATTTTTAACAGTAGAACTAATTACCCTAACTCAAGGTATGGCAATAGTTTTTGGGTCAAACCTAGGTAGTACTACTACAGCATGGATTGTCTCTTCATTTGGACTTAAGATAAAGATATCTTTATATGCAATGCCATTGATTATTTTTGGTGTTATTTTTAGATTTTCAAAAAGTCAAAAATATATAGGACTTGGAAATATTTTACTTGGACTTGGATTTATATTTTTAGGTATTTCATATATGAAAGATGGATTTGAAACCTTAAAAGATGCCATTAATTTAGCTTCATACTCTGTTGGAGGATTTACTGGTATTTTTATATATATAATAATTGGTGCAATTGCAACTGTAGTTATACAATCTAGTAGTGCAACTATGGCTATTATTATTACAGCTCTCTCCGGAGCAAATATAATTTATATCGATGCTATTGCCTTAGCTATTGGAGCAAATATTGGTACAACAGTTACAGCAATAATTGGCTCTTTAACTTCAAATGAAAATGGTAAAAGATTAGCTTTTGGACATTTTGTGTTCAATATTATAACTGCAGCTGTTGCTGTTGCTCTTATTTATACATTAAAAGATTTTGTTGATTTAATAGCCCCATATTTTGGAATTGATAGTGAAAACTACACTATGAAACTAGCACTATTTCATACTATATTTAATCTTTTAGGAATAGTTATATTATTTCCATTTATTGCCTTTATTGTTACTCTTTCAAAAAAATTAATAAAAGACAAAATCAAAAAAGCATCAAAACCTATATATTTAGATGAATCAAATATCAAGATACCCTACAATGCAATGGTATCTGTGCAAAAAGAAGTTCTTCACCTATATGAAAATGCACAAAAAGCTATACTTCATGCCCTATCTATTCATACTTCTAATTTAAATGAGGAAAAAGATATTGACAATGCAATTAAAAATCCGGCTAAAATAGATACTAATTTAGATGAAATTTATCAAAATGATTTAAAATCTTTATATAGTGAGATTATTGATTATCTATTAAGATCACAAAGTAATATGAATGAACATCAGCTTTTTTATATTGGACAGTTAAGACTATCTTCAAATATAATTGTAAAAATATTAAAAGATACAAGAGATATTCAACGTAATATAAATATATATTTATATAGTAAAAATGAATATATAAGAGCAGAATACATCTCATTAAAAAAAGAGTTAGCACTAAATATTCTACGGACTAATCAATTAAGAAATAAAGATATAGATGATGTAGAAACATCAACTCAAATTCAAGTTTATAAAGATAACTTAGAAGAACTAGAGATACAATTCAATAAAAAAATAGATGAATTAATAAGAAATGATAAGATTACACCTAAAATGGGAACTTCACTAATAAATGATACGGGAAGTGTAATAAACATGAGTAAAAATTTATTTAGAATAGCAAATATACTATTTGTAAATGATGCAAAATTAAGAACTTTAGGAGAAAATAATGAAAATGTCTAAACTTGTAAAAATTTTTAAAACATACTTTTCGTGGGATAAAAAAGAGGTAAAAGAGAATACAGTAGAAATTAATAGAATGATTAAAGAACTCTATAATAAAAAACAAAGCATAGAAGATAAGCTAAAAGAGTGTGAAAAGAAAAATGATGAGAAAAAACTAGAAGAGAAAAGAAAAGCTATAAAAAAACTTATAAAAAAAGCAAAAAAAGAGTTTATTTAAACTCTTTAAAGTTTTGTCTTAGAGCTTCATATGCAATAATAGATACGGAGTTTGCCATATTTAGACTTCTTGCATCATTTGTCATAGGAATTGTAATACATCCTTTTTCATTTTTTGCTAATAAATCTTCAGGTAAACCTGCATCTTCTCTACCAAAATAAAAGTAGTCCCCTACTTCATAATTAGCTTCAAAATATACTTGCTGTGTTTTTGTCGTAGCAAAAAAATGTCTATCATTAAGTGGATTTTTAGACCAAAACTCTTCAATATTTTCATATTCAGTAATATCTAAATCATACCAATAATCAAGTCCAGCTCGTCTTACTTCTTTTTCTGTTATTTCACCAAAGCCATATGGCTTTATTAAGTGTAGTCTACAATTTAAAGCAAAAGCAAGTCGCCCAATAGTTCCCACATTCCCTGGAATCCTAGGCTCTAATAAAACAATATTAAACACTATAAAATTACCGTTTTGTTGCCATAAACAAAAACTTTGTCTTCAAGTAAGAGTTGTAAAGCATTTGATAATACAACTTTTTCTACATTTTTCCCTGCGATTCTCATATCTTGCCAAGAAAATGTATGATCAACTCTAACAACATCTTGGGCAATAATTGGACCTTCATCCAAATCATCAGTAACATAATGAGCTGTAGCACCTATAATTTTAACACCTCTATGATGTGCCTGTTTATAAGGGTTTGCTCCAATAAATGCAGGTAAAAATGAGTGATGGATATTTAAAACTTGTTGAGGAAACTCTTGTACAAATTTTGGAGTTAAGATTCTCATATATTTAGCTAAAACTATAAGTTCTGGGTTATACTCTTTTATTTTTTCTATTACTAAATCTTCATGTGCTTCTCGCTCTAGGCCTTCTGCACTTATACAATGAAATGGAATGTCAAACTTCTCTACTAAGTCTTTAAGATAGTCATGATTTGCAATTACTGCTTTGATATTTGCTTCTAACTCTCCATCAAGATATCTAATAAGTAAATCACCTAGAACATGTGACTCTTTTGTAGCAAGGATTACAATATCTTTTTTTGCTTTTTCTCTTAGTTTAACTTGTGACTCTTTAGGTAGAACTTCTGTTAACTCTTTTAAAAGAATTTTTGAATTTACATCACCGGTTATTACTGTTCTCATAAAGAATTTTTTTGTTTCAGCATCAACATATTCAGCATTTTGTTCAATATTTAAATTATTTGCAAAAAGAACTTTAGATACGTTGTATACTAAACCTTTTGAATCAGAAGTGTTTATTAGAAGTATGTACTCTTTCATTTTATTCCCATATAATAGTATTATTCCCGTTTTAAGATTGGAATAATACCATTATTTTTATTAAATCATTTGTGCTAACTCTTCTTTATACGCTACTAAATCAAAATCTTTTACTCTTGAAACACCAGATTCTACTGCTGCATTTGCAACTGCACTTGAGATTTCTACAATAAGTCTTTTATCAAATGGTTTAGGAATAATATAATCTTTTGAAAATGTCAAATGATCTCCAAATATTGCTTTTACTTCAGCAGTAACTGGTTTTTTAGCTAAGTCTGCAATTGCATAAGCAGCTGCTTTTTTCATTTGCATATTTATTTTTTTAGCTTGAACATCTAATGCTCCTCTAAAAATAAATGGAAAACCAAGTACATTATTTACTTGATTATTAAAATCACTTCTTCCAGTTCCAACTATTGCTTTATCTCTTATTTTAAATATATCATCTGGAAAAAGTTCAGGAGTTGGATTTGCTAAAGCAAATACAATTGGTTCATCAGCCATTACAGCAATATGTTCTTCAGTAAAAGTTCCAGGTCTTGATAATCCTAAAACTACATCAGCCTCTCTAAAAGCTTCTAGTTTTGTCAAAGAATCTTTTATAGAAAACTCTTTTTTATATTTATTTAAATCATCTCTACCATCATGAATAACACCCTTAGAATCACACATAATAATATTTTCTACTCCAACAGCTTTATACATTCTAGCACATGAAATAGCAGCAGCCCCTGCTCCTACAACAATAACTTTTAAATCTTCAAGCTTTTTTCCTATGATTTCACAAGCATTTATTAATCCAGCAGTTGTAATAATTGCTGTTCCATGTTGATCATCATGCATTACTGGAATATCAACCTCTTCTATTAATCTTCTCTCTATTTCAAAACACTCAGGTGATTTAATATCTTCAAGGTTAATACCACCAAATGTTGGTGAAATTGCCTTACATATAGATACAAACTTATCAACATCTGTTTCATCCACTTCAATATCAAATGAATCAACAGCAGCAAATTTTTTAAATAATACAGCTTTACCTTCCATAACTGGTTTTGATGCAACTGCACCAATATTACCAAGACCAAGTACAGCTGTACCATTTGATATAACAGCAACAAGATTTTTCTTAGCTGTATATTTAAATGCATTATCTGGATCTTTTTCAATTTCTAAACAAGGAAATGCAACTCCTGGTGTATATGCCAAGGCTAAATCTCTTTGTGTTCCAAGTTTTGTTGTAGTTCCAATTTCCAATTTACCCGGTTTTGGAAACTGGTGATAATCTAAAGCTTCTTCTTTACTTACTGGTTTACTCATAAATAACCCCTTTATTTATTTTTGTAAAATTGTAACCAATCGAAACTTAAAAGTTATATTTTATAGTAATTTTAGCTAGTTTTATTTATTTTTAAGTATTTTTTACATTATTTTTACATAACTTTGACATTTTTTATACATTTTTATTTATTCAATAACTCCTATTATTGAAAATCTTCCACAATCTTTATTATTTCTATATGAAAAATATGGCTCATTGGAACATTTTGTACAAATATTTGATACTTCTATATTCATCACCCCAATATCATTGAGTTGTTTTACATTTATTCCTTGTAAATCAAGATATCTATTTTTACAAAACTCTTTTCCAAAAGATTTTATAGCAATATTTTCCAGTTCAGGGGAAACTTCATAACAACATTTTTGTATAGATGGACCAAAATAAGCATTTATATCTTCTACCTTACATTCTAGTTCTTTTATCATCATAAGTGCTGATTTTTGAACTATATTTAAAAAAGTAGAGTTTCTTCCTGCATGAACTACTGCAATTACACCTTTTTTATTATCACTTAATAATATAGGTATACAATCAGCTACCATTACCATTATAGGTAGATTCTTCTCTTTAGTAATCAAAGCATCACAGTTATCTATCAATAAAGGTGAATTAAAATCAACAATTTTTATATTTTCCCCATGAACTTGGTTCATATATCTCAATTTTGATATATCAAAATTATATTTTTGAGAGAGTTTCAATCTATTTTTATCTACACTATTTTTCAAATCATCTACATGATAGGCTACATTGCCATCATCTTTAGTTGTTATTATCTTTTTAATAGTGTCCATATTTTTCCCAAATTCTTTTTATATTAATTTATCATAATTTTTTTAATATCCTCTTATTAATCTTTGGGTAGAATCAGATTTTATTTTAAGGAAATCAATGTCGCAAGAAAAAGAAAAATTTTTTATATTTGGTAATCCCATAGAACACTCAAAATCTCCTCAAATGCATAACAGTGCTTTTGAACATCTAAATTTAAACTCATTTTATGATAAGTATTTATTAACAGATGGTAAGAAGATTAAAGAGATTTTTAATTCAGAAAATATTAAAGGTGCTAATATAACAGTTCCTCATAAAGAGGATGCTTTTAAGTTAGCTGATGAAGTTGTAGGAATAGCAAATGAAATTGAAGCTGTAAACACTTATGTAAAAAAAGATGATAAGATTTTTGCTTACAATACAGATGCACCAGGATTTTTGAAAGCTATAAGTGATTTTGGAAAAATCAAATCAGTACTTATTTTAGGTGCTGGTGGTACTGCAAAAGCTATAGCTATGGCTTTAAAAGAAGAAAATGTTGAAGTAATAATACTAAATAGAAGTGCTGAAAAGCTAGTTTTTTTTAAAGAACAAGGCTTTAAGACTTATACTTGGGGTAATTTTCAAATGAATCATTATGATTTAATTGTAAACTCTACAACTGCAGGACTAAATAATGATGACTACCCTATCAAAAAAACTACACTTGAAAGTATCTTTTTAAATGCAAAATACGCTTTTGATTGTATATATGGAAAAGAGACTCCATTTTTAAAACTAGCACTAGCAGAAGGCTTAAAAGCAAAAGATGGTGAAGATATGCTTTTATACCAAGGTGTTCTTGCATTTGAACTCTTTACAGACACAAAAGCCGATGAAAGCTTAATTAGAGTGATGAGAGAAGCTTTAAAAAAAGATCCATCTGAAGATATAATTGATGATGAAGAACAAAAGTAAGAGAGTTTTATGAGATTAATTTTAGCTATTCTAATCCCATGGCTCAACTTTTTTACTATAGGTAAGCCAATTGCTGGAATAATTTGTTTAATTTTACAAATTACAATCATAGGTTGGCTTCCTGCTGCTTTATGGTCAGTATATTCATTGAGTCAATATAATACTGATAAAAAAATCAAAAATTTTATGAATAAAGAAGAAGAGATATAAGAGGCTTATATTTATAGAGTTCTATTCATTTTTAATTAATAGAACTTTGATAAGATAGATACACTTATATTTATTTTAAAAAATACAAAGGAAATAGATGAAACATATTAAAAAAATATCAGACTATGCCATTGTTGGTGGATTAGGTGCAATTTTAATTACAGGACTTGTTGGTTGTGGAGATAGCTCAAATAACAGACAAGGTCAAAACGATGCTTTTACGAATGCTAGTCAAAAGCAAGGTGCCTTTGTAATCATTGAAGAGAGTGCCAATGGTCAATATGCCATAGCAGATGAATTCCCTGCTACTAAAACTACTGTCGTTTTAAGAAAACCAGATGGAAGTGAGCGAATATTAACACAAGAAGAGATAGATAAACTTGTAAAAGTAGAAAATGCAAAAATAGAAGCAGGAACATCACCATTAACAAACCCTGAAATGTCAAGTGGTGGAATGGGACTTGGTGGAGTTTTATTATCATCAATTGCTGGTGCAATGATAGGTTCATGGATAGGAAATAAACTATTCAACAACCAGAATTTCCAATCACAAAGAAGAACACAATATAAATCTCCTCAAACATACTCTAAAAGTCAAAGTTCATTTACAAAAGCAGCTAGCTCAAGTAAAACTTCTACTTCAAGTAAAAAAAGTGGCTTTTTTGGAGGAAGCAGTTCTTCAAAATCTAGTTCATCTTTTGGGTCTAGATCATCTGGTTTCTTTGGTGGCTGATTAATGAAATTACAAAAATTAGAACCTCTTACAAAAGAGTACTTAGAATCTATAGGATTTGTGTGGCATACAGATGAAGATGAAACTTCATACATAGCAGATGAGATAGTTCAAGTAAGTGAAGATGAGGCAAATGCCTATTATGAAGCAACAAATGAATTGTATGATATGTTTTGTGAGGCTGGTGATTATGTTATAGATAATAATCTATTTCATGAGATAAATATTCCATTTAACTTAGTAAACCTTATAAAAGAATCTTGGGAAAATGATGTACATTGGCATCTTTATTCAAGATTTGATTTAGCAGGTGGTGTTGATGGTAAACCTATTAAACTAATTGAATTTAATGCAGATACCCCAACTGCAGTTTTTGAAACAGCAATTATTCAATGGGCTATGTTAAAAGCAAATAATCTAGATGAAGCTAGTCAATTTAACAACTTATATGATGCTCTAAAAGATAACTTTAAAAGAATCATCACTATGGAAGACGACATAGAAAAGTTTGAAGAGTATTATAAAGATTTAGGATGGAAGATACTTTTTTCATCTATTGCCTCAAGTGGCGAAGATATAAATACAACAAAACTTTTACAGCATATTGCAAGTGAAGCTGGCTTTAATACTGATTTTGAATTTATAGATAAGGTTCAATTCAATGATGAAGGTATCTATAAAGATGATATAAATTTTGAGTTTTGGTTTAAACTTATTCCTTGGGAAAATATTGCTATAGATGAGAGTGAATTAGCTTTGATACTAGAAGATATAATCTTAAATAAAAAAGCTATTATTTTCAATCCTGCATATACATTAATGTTCCAATCAAAAGGTTTTATGAAAGTACTTTGGGATTTATACCCAAATCATCCACTTTTACTTGAAACTTCTTTTGAACCTCTTGTTGGTAAAAAACAAGTTGAAAAAAGATGTTTTGGAAGAGAAGGTGCAAATGTTGCTATTATAAATAGTGATAACTCATTAGATATGAAAACTGATGGTGATTATGAAGGCTTTAAAGCTATCTATCAAGAGTATGTAGAGCTTCCAACTGATGAAAAAGGAGATTCTTACCAAGCTGGAGTATTTTATGCTTATGAAGCTTGTGCTTTAGGATTTAGAAAAGGTGGAAAGATATTAAACAATATGTCAAAATTTGTAGGACATATTATCAAATAAACAAGAAAGTCTCTTGTTTATTTGGCTAAAAAACTTTCATCTTCTTTTTTCATATAATCCAATAAAACTTCAAAACTTTTTTCTATATTTTTAAAAACTTTTACCAATAAAACAGGTGTATGTGAAAGTTTATTATCTAAATTTTCACCTCTTTTACTATCATCTCTTAAATCAATTTTACCATCAACTAAAACAATATCATATTTTCTTTTTCCATCCATAAAACAGATACTAAAAGGAATGAAATACTCCTGCGAATCATCAGCATAATACCAACTTGGTTCTCGTCTTAATATTACAAAAGGCAAGTTGCTATCTATTTTGCATTGAAGTAAGAGTTTTTTATTAAAAACAATTTTTCTCATATTTTCTATATTTATAATAGAATTATCTAATCTCTTTTGTACTCTTTTGTATAAAAATTTCCAAAGAAGTGAATTGATAGTTCTCGTACCATCAAGGTGTCCTAAACTCTCTTCACTTGGATAATATATGTTAGTCATGAGTTATATCATACATTTTAATATGCTTTTCTAAATTAGAAAAATCAACATCTTTATTAAGTTCTATATCTAAGTCCATCAAAACAAGATTCTTGATATTAAATTTTTCTAATTTTACAAAATCTTTTGATGTAGTTAATATAGTAAACCCTTTATATGATTTTTCAACTACCTCTATATCTAATTTAGTAAAACTATAATGGTCAGGAAAAGAGATAAGTTCACATGGTTTTGGAACAAAATCCAAAAGTCTTTTTGCCTTTGAAATTGCGGTTAATATTACTATATTAGAAGGTAACTCTTCTATAACCTTTCCATCTTTTTTAAACTTTACAACTCTATTAAAATCAACACCTTCTTTTAAAACCATATTTGCAGTTGCATACATCATTTTAGGCTCTCTATATCCACCACTTGGTAGACAAAAGATATTATCAGGTTCTTTTTTAGGTCGTAGTAGTATATCAAACTTATTTATTTGATATTTTGAAAATCCATCATCTAAAAAGACTAATTTACAGCCAAGCTCTTTTGCTTTTATGATAGCTTTTACTCTATCTTCACTAACTATTACAGTAGCTTTAGGTAGAGATTTAGATAAAAGCATAGCTTCATCTCCACTAGTTTGAATATCTTCTAAAATCTTTCCATTTTGGCTTATGACATAAAGTCCTTCGGACTCTCTACCATACCCCCTTAATATAACTGCTACATCTTTTTTATCTTTTGCTAAAGCTATTGTAATAGGAGTTTTACCACTTCCTCCAACGATTAAATTTCCTACAGAAATAATAGGTATTCCAAAGTCTTGTTTTTTTGAAGAGATTCTTTTAAAAGAAATGATTATCATATAAATTAAAGTAAAAGGAATAAATAAAAAAGAGATAAATTTTTGAAAAGGAGTTGGAAAGAAGAGATATTCTTCTATCCAAATATTAAGTTTTTGTTTTAGCAACAATTATACCCACTCAGAGGCTATATCAATAATTTGATCACAGATATAATTTACCTCTTCAGTTGTAAGTCCTGGATAAATAGGGATTGATAGAATTTGTTGATATGAAGTTAAAGCT
The DNA here is from genome assembly GCA_002869535.1 of Arcobacter sp. GTDB lineage: Bacteria > Campylobacterota > Campylobacteria > Campylobacterales > Arcobacteraceae > Arcobacter. The sequence continues at coordinate 287,497 of PKUK01000001.1, read as the reverse complement.
CCACCAAACTCTGTAATTTTTATACTATATTTGCTTTTATAATAATGTAAAAGATGTAAAGGAATATAATTTAACCCTGTACTAATACCTCTTTCTTTTAACTCTCTTGCAAAAGCATCTCTATTTCTAGAGATTTTAATAATATAGTGTGTAAAAATATGCTCGTCTTTTTGCTTAGGAATTTCAATATGTTTTACGCCAGTTAATCTTTCTTTATAGGTTTTTGCTATCTCTTTTCTTCTTTTTATAAAACTATTTGTTTTTTTAAGTTGTGCAAGAGAAAAAGCTGCATCAAGTTCACTTAAATCATATTTATGACCAATATCAACAACATCATAAATATAATCAAGGTTTCCATAATCATCAAATGTAGTTGTAACAGCATGAGTTCTTAATAGTTTTGCTCTAGAAGCTAGTTCTTCATTATTTGTAACAATTACACCACAGTTACTTACATCTGTTTTACCATTTGATGGATTTGTTGAAAATACTGTCATATCAGCATTTAAAGAACCAACTGTTTCATCGTTATATGTAACTCCAAGGGCAGAAGTACAATCTTCTATTAGAATAATTTCATACTTTTTACAAATAGCATATAACTTATCCAAATCAGGTGTCTGACCACCAACAAAAGAGATAATAGCACCTCTAAGTTTTTTAGAACTGTTAGCTTCTAATGCTTTTTCAAACTTATTTAAATCAATATTCATATCATCAATATTTATATCAATAAAAATAGGCTCAGCATCAAAATGTCTTACAACCTCTGGTACATTTACAAAAGAGTTTACAGACATTAATATTTTGTCCCCTCTTTTTAGTTTAATTGCACTAAGAGCTAAATGTAAAGCAGCTGTACCATTACATGTGGATATAGCATATTTTGCCCCTATGAATTTTGACATATTCTCTTCAAATTCAATAACTTTAGAATTATCTTTTTTTAATTCTAAAACTGTTTTTAACTGACTTAATTCTTCTTCACCTACCGAAGACTTATAAAAAGCTATTTCTTTCATATTAACTCCATTTGATTTTTGCAATTGTTGGAAGTTTACCTTTAAAAGCATTAGCTTTCATTCTATAAACTAACATATCTATAAGTTTTTCATCAACACCATTACTTATTAACTCTTCTTTTGGAACCCCTTCATCAACTAACTTTTTAAGTACTGAATCCATCTGTTTATAAGAGTATCCAAGTTCATCTTCATCACTTTGACCTTCCCATAAATCTGCACTTGGTCGTTTTTCTAAAATAGAATCAGGAACTCCAAGGAATTTACCAAACTCATATTCATCACTTTTGTACATTTCACCTATTGGATTAATAGCACAAGCCACATCTCCAAAAATAGTTCCATATCCTAAAAGTATCTCACTTTTATTTGATGTACCTACAACTAAAGAGTTATCTCGTGCACTTACATCATATAAAACTGACATTCTCATTCTAGCACTAAAGTTACCAATCCTTAGTTTATCATTATTCATAAATTTTTCATGGGCTTCAACCATAGGAGCAATCTCTACTATTTCATAAGCGATATTAAACTTTTCACACACTTCTAGGGCATGTTTAACGCTTCCTTCGCTTGAATAATGAGATGGCATTAAAACACAACTCATCTTATCTGCAAAAGCTTCTTTACAAAGTATTGCAACAATTGCAGAGTCTAAACCACCGGATAAACCAACAGTTACTCTTTGCAAACCAGCGTTGCTTACTTCAGTTTTTAAAAATGTTATTAATTGTTCTTTTATATTATTCCATTGCATAATTTTTATCCTTTAATAAATTATATCTCATTTATTTTTGTTTTTTCATAAATTTCTTCAAGAAATTCTTTATTATTCTCTCGTACAAGCTCTTTTTTTCTAAGTAAATTCTCTTTTATATCGTATAACTCTTCTAAATCAAAATAATCTAAGAACTTTGGATTTATCTCAGTTTGTTCACCCGTGCTTGAGATTAAACTTTTTATTTCATTAATTATATAATCTTTTTCTTCCATCAATTCTCTTTCACTAATTTATCTAATATGGTAGTTAAATATAACTCTGTTTTCTCTTCCCCAAAATCTTTTTCACTACTTACACAACAACCACAACATGTACCTGCATCTGTTTTCTCGCCAATATCTTTTAGATTTTTTGCGCCATTTTCTTTTATTGCATACAAAATTTCCCCTAAAGTAACTTTCTTACACGAACAAACTTCATGGGAATGATGAAACTTTTTAGCCATTAACTATTTCTCCTAAAACATCTTTACAATAAATTTTTTTTTTAACTTTCCCAAAATCACCCTCCACCATCAAGCAATGTCTACATTCAGTTCCAGCATGAGTTTTATCTTGTAAATCTCCTAGACTTTTTACACCATAATTTAATACAGCATTTTCTATATCATTTACTGTAATTTTTAAACAATTACAAACTTCATAATCTTTATCAAAACTTTCTAACAATTATATTTTCCTACTCTTTTTTATCAATTCATATGCTTCGTTTATCTCTTGTAGTTTTTTTGTTGCTTCATCAATGATATTTTGTGTAGCACCCTGCCCTGAGATAATATCTGGATGATGTTTTTTAACTAGTTTTCTATAATTATTTTTAATAGTTTTATCATCATCATCTTTATTTGATTCTAAAATCTCATATGCTTGTTCAAGTGTTGTCTCATGATTTTGAGCTTGAGAAGCATAAAAGTTTTTAAAAGCATTAACCATTTGATTAAAGTCATTAGTCTTTATCTCTAAGGCATTTGCTATATCTTCACAAATCATTTGCTCAGCTTCACTAAAACTTTTGTCAATAAATGCTAAATTTAGAAGATATTCTAATATTTTTACTCTTTTGTGGTACTCTCTTTTTGTAAGTTTAAGAAGCTTTTGTGAAAGCTCTAAGGTATTATCAAAACTTTTTTTCTCGTTTGTATATATACTTTTTAACTTCTCTCTTATCTCTTCACTATTTTCAAAGTGACTTGATATATCATTAAAGGTATGTTTTAGCATCTCTGCTTCTAATTCACAAACTGCCCCATCAGCTTTTGCAACTTTTGCCATAAGTGCAACCAAAAGCCCTGCTTCATGATGAAGTAAATCGCCTTGGAAATTCTCTTTTATATTAAGTTTAATATTTTCAAATTTTTCTGTTTTATAACCTCTTGCTATAAAATATAAAACTACACCAATAAAAAGTAAAACTAATAATTTCATTTAACACCTTTTTAAATAATTAGATAGATTTTATCAAAAATAAGGTAAAATCTTTCCTTTAATAAACAAATGGAGACATTATATGTTTGGAATGGGATTTATGGAAATCATGCTTATTGCGATAATCGCAATTATTGCGCTAGGACCTGAAAAGTTACCTGATGCAATGGTATCAGTTGCACGATTTTTTAAAAAATTTAAAAGTGGTCTTGAAGATGCAAAATCTACTTTAGACAATGAACTAAATATCTCTGATATGAAAGCAGAAGCAAATAAATTTAAAAATCAAATAGAAGATGCAAAATCATCAGTTACTGGATTTGATGAATTTAACCTAGGTGTTAATGATATTTTAAATGATGATAAAAAAGATGATAAAAAGAAAGCAGAAAAAGTGTCATTCAAAACAAAAAAAGAACCAAAAGAAAAAACAGAAGAAGTTAAAGAAGTTAAAGAAGAAGTAGCCCAGGCAACTTCTAATGCTAGCGATAAGTTTAAAGTTAAAAAAGAGTCTAAAGAGGATAATGCCTAATGTTAGAAGATTTAAAACCTCATATTGCAGACCTTAGAAAAAGGCTTATGGTTTCAATAGCTGCTTTAGTAGTAGCATTTTTTGCTTGTTTTTTCTTTTATGAACCTATTTTAGAATGTATGATGTTACCAGCAAAAGCTATTCTTCCTGCTGGTTCATCAATGGTTGCAATTGAAATTCAAGAGACATTTTTCACAGCTTTAAAAGTTGCATTTTTTTCTGGATTTATAGTCTCCTTACCTGTTATATTTTGGCAACTATGGTTATTCTTAGCTCCTGGACTATATGAACATGAGAAAAAACTTGTTTTTCCATTTGTATTTTTTGCTACATTAATGTTCCTTATTGGTTCAAGTTTTGCTTACTATATAGTTGTTCCTTACGGATTTGATTTTTTGATTAATTTTGGTTCGACTGTAGTTACTGTATTTCCAAGTATTGGTAAATATGTTGGATTTTTTACAAAACTATTATTTGGTTTTGGTGTGGCATTTGAGTTACCTGTTATCACTTTTTTCCTAGCAAAAATTGGATTAGTTGATGATAGAATGTTAAAAGACTTTTTTAAATATGCAATTGTATTAATTTTTATACTTGCATCACTTTTAACGCCACCTGATGTTTTAACACAATTTTTAATGGCTGGTCCACTTATATTTCTTTATATTGTTTCTATTTATATTGCAAAAGTATTTAACCCTGCGGATACATCATTAGATGATGAAGAATAATTTGGACCCCCTCAAAACATCTAGCTATGATTACTTTTTACCTAAAGAACTCATAGCTAGTAAACCTTTGTACCCTGCTGATAGTGCCCGTCTTTTAGTCTATGATAGAAATAGCAATACCATAACTCATACTACATATAAACATCTTCTTGATTTTTTGCCAGAAGATTTAAATATATTTTTAAATGATACAAAAGTAATTAAAGCAAGAATCTACGGACAAAAAGATAGTGGTGGGAAAACAGAACTACTATTTAATAAACCACTCTTTATGAATAGATATCAAGTCATGATAAAAGGCAAAGTTCAAAAGGGGAGTAAACTCTTCTTTGATGATAATTTAATAGCTGAAGTTTTAGAGTTAAATGAAGATGGTACGAGAGTTGTAAAATTCTTTCAAGATGAAAAACAACTAGAGTTTGAAGCATTAATTGAGATATTAAATAAAATTGGGCATTTACCACTTCCTCACTATATGAACAGAGAAGATGAAAAAGAGGATGAAAAAGATTATCAAACTCTCTTTGCTAAAAATTATGGTGCGGTTGCAGCACCAACAGCATCACTGCACTTTACAGATGAACTTTTAGAAGAGCTAGATAATAGTTACAATATTAACTACTTAACACTTCATGTGGGAGCTGGTACTTTTAAACCAGTAGATGCAGAAGATATTTTAGAACATCCAATGCATAGTGAATACTTTGAAATTTCAAGGGAAAGCTTAGAAGATTTAAAACAAGATAAAAAAATACTAGCAGTTGGAACAACAGTTACTAGAACAATAGAGTACTTTGCTAGAACAAATAAGATTCAAGGTGAATGTGATTTGTTTTTAAATCCAGCAAATAAGCCAATAAAAGTAGACCATCTACTTACAAACTTTCACTTACCAAAATCAACTCTTATCATGCTTATAGCATCTTTTGTTGGTTTAGAGAAGACTTTAGAGATATATGAAACTGCTGTAAAAGAGAAATATAGATTTTTCTCTTATGGTGATGGAATGCTAATAATATAAAAGAAAAAGGTCCCTTAAAATTGGGACAAATTTAAAGGAGATAAAAATGCCAAAATACGTACTATTTGACACAGAAACAACAGGAAACCAAGAAGAAGATAGAATCATACAAGTAGGAGCTATGATTGTAGATGCTAAAGCTCCAATTGAAGTTTATGATGAGTTATGTTTTTCTGATGTTGAGATAAAACTTGAAGCAATGGAAGTTCATAATATAACACCTGATATGATTATAGGTAAGCCAGAAGCAACACAAACAAAGTTTTACCAAAAATTACAAGAGTATAATAATTCATCAAACTATTTAATAGCACATAATATAAACTTTGATTTAAGTATGATAAAAAAAGAGGGTTTTGAATCACAATATCAGTTATTAGATACCTTAAGATGTTCACAACACTTATTTCCTGAACTTCCATACCATAGACTACAATACCTAAGATATGCACTTGATATCTATATGGATGAAGAGGAAGAAGCAGCAAAACACAATATAACTATCAAAGCCCATGATGCCATTGGAGATGTTTTGGTTATGAAACTATTTTTATCACAACTAGTTGCAAAATGTAGAACTGTTTATCCTGATTATAATCCTATGGAAAAGTTAGTTGAGCTTACAAAAACTCCTGTTTTCATACAAACATTTAAATTTGGGAAATATAAAGGAAGAGATACGACTGATGTTGTAAAAGAAGATCCTAGTTATATTATGTGGATGATGAAAAACATGGACATGGATGAAAATCTAAAATATACACTAGAAAAATTAACATCAAAAGTAAATGACTACTAACAAACATATCAAAATCCTCTATGTAGAGGATGATGAGATAACTAGGGAAAATGGAATTGAGTATCTAGAAAACTATTTTGAACATATTTATGAATCAAAAGATGGTCTAGATGCTCTAAAGAAGTTTGAACAAATCAATCCTGATATTATTATTACAGATATACAAATGCCAAAAATTGATGGCCTAGAGTTTATAAAAAGAGTTCGTCAAAAAAATAAAGAAGTGCAAATTATTGTTTTAACAGCATACTCCCATAAAGAGTATTTATTAAAAGCTATCGAACTTCAACTAATAAAATATCTAATGAAACCAATCAAAGAGTATGAACTAAAAGCTGCCCTTGAACTTTGCATAAATAATTTAGAATATAATAAAACAAATGTAATACAGCTAAATGAGAACTCTTTTTTTGATAAATACAATCACACTCTTTTTGTAAATAATGAACTTATAAAATTAAGAACAAAAGAGACTGACTTATTGACTCTACTTTTGAACAACAAAGATAGATTTGTGACATATGAAGAGATAGAAAACTATGTTTGGAAAGATTTCCCTATGACAAAAGATGCTTTAAAAACTTTAATTAAATATTTAAAACAAAAAATCTCAAAAGATATTATCTCAAATCAAAATGGTGTTGGATATAAAATAAATGTATGATTTAACTGCTGCATTATCATATGGAATAACATTTGGAATTTTAATTATGACAGTAGTATATACTTTTATACGATATATTTATTCAAAAGAGCTTTTTTATCTAAGCTATTTTTTTATGCAATTTTTTTCATTGCTATATATAGTTTTATATAGTGAACTTTTTTATAAAACAGTTTTTTTACAAGATTTATCACTCTTTCTTGCCACAATATTTGCTATTGTTTTTGCTATAAGATTTTATGAGGGCAAATTTCTTCCTGAAATTACAAATAATACAGAACTAATTATAAATACCTTACTACTTATTTTTATAATACTAACAGCCTTTTATCACTATATTTTATTTGAATATCTACCTTATACCATCATATATGCAATACTTTTTATATCAATCATATTTAATTTAAAACAAGGGTTTAAAGCCTCTTCTATCTATGTTATTGGGTGGTCTTTGATTTGTCTTATTTTATATATTCTAGACTTTAAAACTTATTTTAAAACACATACAAATCTAGACTTAGTTTTAATTGCTTTTGCAATAGAAGCTATTTTGTTTACTATTTCTGTAGCATATAAATATAATCTTTTAAAAAAAGAGAATGTAGAGATAGAATCAATGCTTCTACAGCAATCAAAACTTGCCCAAAGTGGAGAGATGATTGCAAATATAACCCACCAGTTTAGACAACCTTTAAATAATCTATCTTATATATTAATCAATATAAAAAAGAAATATGAAAATAATCTTTTAGAAAAAGAATACTTTGATAAAAAGACTTCCCAAGCAAATGAGCAAATAGAGTTTTTATCAAATACTATTGAAAACTTTAGGAATTTTTACAAAAATAACAAAGATAAAGAGGATTTTGAGATAAAAGAAGTAATTGAAAATTCACTTACTATCTTGCATGCAGATATAAAAAAAACAGAAGTAGATTTAAAATCAACTTTTAACACAAATGAACAAGTTAGAGTTCATGGCATAAAAAATGAATTAGCTCAAGTCATAGTAGCAATTATTTCAAATGCACTTGATGCAATAAAAGATATTGAAAATCCTAAAATAATTATTGAAATTGACTCCAATAATGCAGATGTAACCTTATCAATAAAAGATAATGCAAATGGAATAAAACCTAAAATCTTAAATAAAATTTTTGAACCATACTTTTCAACAAAAGCTGATGGAACAGGACTTGGGTTATATCTATCTAAAATGATTATTGAGAAGAGTTTCCAAGGGAGTATTGACGTAGAAAGTAGCCAAGAAGGAACTACTTTTTACATCAAAATTGAAAAAACAATCTAAACTATTTTTTGGGATAAAAGAAACGTATTTCTCTTTTTACTTGTATGTTTTTATTCTCTTTAGCATAAAATAAAAGAGTAACTTTTGGATTTACTAGTTTGTTCTTTGTTGCCAAAATCATTACAGTTTTTCTTTTTTCTTTTGGATTTAAACTAAATGGTTTAAATCTTTTAATTGTTATATCTTTATTTAAAACTTCCATATCAAAGGTATATTTTTTATCAGCACTATTATGAATAGTCAATAAATAGTTATTTACAACCCTTCCTTCATCATCTATTTTATATAATTCTGTATTTTTATTTATATTTACTAAAAAGGGCTCTTTTTCTGACATGAAATAAGCTGTAAAAAGTACACAAATAACAAGTGAAACTATATATACAAGATTTTTAGGATTTAAAAACTTTTCTATTTTTTATAATAAAACACTGTTTGTACTTCCCCAATAAATCAAAGACTTTTTGCCAAGTTTTCCCATAACAGAACTACAAGCATCTGAACACTCTAGGCAGTTTATACATTCAACTTGTAAACCTTTTCTTATATCTATATGCGTAGGACAAACTTTCACACAAGCTTCACAAGTAGTACACTCTTCATTTCCAGACCACTGTTTTACATTAAAAATACTTTTTTCATTGTTTGGGTAAATCATTCCACCTCTATTGTGATTATAAACAACTTGTTTTGTATTGTTATCATATAGAACTGATTGGATTCTTGAGTATGGACATACATATGTACAAAAATGCTCTTTCATAAACACAATGTCATATACTAAAAAGGTCACAATACTAAATATAAACATTACTAATATAAGGTGTTCTTGTGGTCTTTTCATGTATTCAAAAAAGTCTTCAGGAGGTACAAAATAAAACATAAAATTAATAGCTATTATAAAAGATAAAATTATCCATAAAATCAAGCCAATATATTTTTTAATTTTATTAGATGTTTTACTATAATCAATATCTTTTTGCTTATTTTTGATTCTTCGCAATTTTAATAAAAAAGTTTCTATTAAGTCTCTGTAAACTACTCTAAATATAGTCTGAGGACATGCCCAACCACACCAAACTCTTCCAAACATTGAAGTCATTGCAAATATACCAATAAATAAAAACATCAATAAAAATGGCATGATAAATAGTTCGTTCATATTGTATACATTTCCAAGAAAATGAAAGTCATAACTTACAAATGATAACAGTAGCATATGATTACCATCTATTTTAATGAAAGGCGTTACCATTATAAAAATAGTAAGTATAAGATAGGTAAGATATCTTTTTTTAGAATAACTCATAATTGTTCCTTTTAATTTTTAAAAGTATAAAAATTAAAAGTGTCAATTTGGTGGTAAATTAAATAATCATCGATTAAAAATATTTACCCGCATAAAACCGATGCTTGGAACTCATCAAATCTTTGTTCTTGAATTTTTAGTTTTTCAAGTAATTTATTATTTCTCTTTTTAGCTTCATATAACTCAAAAACAATCCCTTGTGCACTATTTACACTATCATCAACTTGTTTTTGTAGCTTGGCTGAAAGTGAAGCATAATGTTCTTTCTCTTTTCTTAACTCAGAGTTTGTCTTAAAGTTTTCACTTTTTAATGACATAATATGTTTTTTAAGTGATAGTATCTCTTTTTCATATCTTGTTGTTAAAGTAGAAAACTCAATATATTTTTTAACTTTACCGTTATTGTGGAAAATAGGAAGTATTGTAGAATAGGTGTTGTAAAACTCTCCATCTTTTGTCATCTTTTTACAAAGACCAACCCAAGTTTTACCTTTAGTAAGTAGTTCTTTTATTTCAAAATCGGAAATATCGCTATGATGAAAGATTACTTTATCATTGAAATCTTTTCCAATTATTTCATCTAATCCAAAACCAGAATTTATCAAAAACAGATCATTTGCTGATTCTATTTTAAAGTTTAAATCTAACTCACAAATAATATTATTTGAATCCAATATAGACATAAACTGTCTTAGCTCATTGTTTTTGATTGCAAGCTCTTTTTCATCTTCAATTTTTTTGATTGTATCTGACATTATTTTTAATGTAGTATTCAATTGCATAGGCTTTGCAATATAATTTGTAAGATTAAATTTTATCGCTTTTAATAAAAGATTTATCTCACTAAAGCTTGTAGTAATTAAAATGGGAAGGTTCCAATCTAATTCTCTTATTTTAGATAAGATTTTAATACCACCTAAATCTGGCATATCTACATCTAATAAAACAATATCAATTTCTACTTTATTATTTGCAAATACTTTTTGAGCTTCATCAATATTTTGACAAACCAACACTTTTTTAAAAAAACCTGCAAATATTGAAGAAGCGTTTTCTCTAATATTGTCATCTGCTTCTATATATAAAATAGTTGCTTTTGATAAATAATTTTTATCAAATGTACATTCTAAAGGCTGAGACATAACTAAATCCTTTATTTTAAAAATAATAATTTTATTATAGCATTTTTTATACTTAAAATAAAACTTAAACTATATATAGATAAATATTAAAGATTATTAATAGTAAATTTAAAAAAAAGATAGTAGTAAAAGATGATTTCCATCTATCTTTACAAATGGTGTTACCATTATAAAAATGGTAAGAAGAAGATAAGTAAGATATCTTTTTTAGAATAGTTCATAAGTTTCCCTTTTAATTTTTAAAAGTATAAAAATTTAAAAGTGGCAATTTGGTAGTATTTAATAAAATAGGTTTTATATAAATTTATAGAACTATTTAGCTACTATACTATGCACTTTTTATATCCTTTTTCAATGAATTAGATTTATTATTTAAAGTATCACTATCTAAAAATTTATTCTTTTCTGCTACTTTTTTCATATTCTCTTTGAATAATATCCTGTATATTATATTTTTGCTCACTTATAAAAAATGTTTCTTTATCTAACTTATTACCATAATATTCTCTTAACAAATCCCTTATTTTTGAAGCAGAATCATTAGAAACACTCACATCTCTTTCCACTTTTTCATCAACTGTTTTTGATTTGTACTCTGTTTTTTCAACTTTTTCATCAACAGATTTTGATTTATAGTCTGTATTTTCGTCACTTTTTATATTATTTAAGGGATTAGCTTTATTGTTTGAAGTATAGCTATTTAAAATGCCATCTCTTTCTGATACTCTTTTTTCATATTCTCTTTGGATACTATCTTGTATAACAAATCTTTTTTCCATAACAAGAAATCTTTCTTTATCTAAAGACTCTTCAAAATATTCTCTTTTATCATTAAAATATTCCCTTCCTGTATTATAAGTAGAAAAAAGATATTCAGCTGTTATTTTTTTTTCATAAGCCCAAGGTTTAGGTTCAGATTCACCTAAAAGTTCTCCTGTTTCAGGATCAACCAGCCGAATATCTTTTATATTATCCCACGACTTTACAGTAAAATCAAAAAAACTACTCACATGCCATTCTGCTTTTTCATCAATAGATTTTGAATTATAATCTATCTGTTCATCATTATGTTTTAACTCAAAATCAAATAAAACTTGATTTAGTATTTCATCTTCAGAAGTATTTGCTTTAGTAAATAAGGACAATGCTTTAGCATTTTCATTTGGCATATCTTCTTTAGGATAGAGTCTATTAATATCTTCAGCTGTTAAGTTTTTATATTCATCATAACTTATATCTTTAGGTGATACATCTTTTGCTAATAGACTACTAAATAAAGACTCACTACTATTTTCAACATTACTATTACTAGTTTGAGTTTTATTTGTAGAGTTAACATTATTACTTGCTTCTACTTGCATAATCTCTCCTTTTTATTATATATTTAATATTTTATAATAATTTTTATGTTATTTAATAATAATTTTATGGAAGTTTAATGCATATTATTGTGTTTTTATCTATTTTAAAGAATTGTTATACAAAAAGATAGTAATTAAAACTAAGAAGTAGAACATTTAAAACTATAAATGCCTCTTTTCGTACAATTGCAAGTAAAGAAACTACAATATAACTTACAAAAAACCAAAGTGGTGTTATAACTTCAAAAATTTCAAATTTTAGACCAATAGCATAATTTAAAAAACTATCTAACATACCTCCATATCCAATTAGATGTAAAAACAGTTCAATAGGATAAAAGATAGTAAAAAATATTGTGATAAGTGGAGAAAACAATTGTACAAAAGATGTTGTTCCAAAAAAATAATGCACTATTGGGTTAAAGCTAGCAAAAATCCAGATATTGAAAAATAGAAATAAAAATATCTTATTAAGATTTTGAAAGTATTTTATAAATAAGAATATATAAAATACTCCAATTATTGAGAACCCAAAAGAGATAGAAAATATATACGATGGAAAAAGTACAATTATAAATACAAAAGTAAATAATAGAGTCTCAAAAGAGACAAGCTTTATATTAGCTCTAAGTATAAATACTCCTAAAAACATCATAACAAAGGCTCTTAAAAGAGAGGGAACTAAGTTTGTAAAGATTAAATATAAAAACAAGATACTTAAAGTAATAATCAAAATATCAAATTTTTTGTTTCTATAGGGAAAATATCTATTATGAAAATAGTTATATGGGAAATATAGTATTGAATAAATTATAAAGGACAAAACACCAAGATGGAAGCCTGAAATAGCTATTAAGTGAGATATGGAATAAGTAGCAAAAACATCTCTTAATCTATCATTTGTAGGGATTGCTAAAAATATCGCTTCATATATTTCACTAATATCTTTATCTATATGTTGAGACTTAATTTTATAACTTAAATCTTTTTTGATACTACTTTTATATACTTTAAAAATATTAAAACTTTTAGTGTAAAAACCTTTTAGATACTCTATAAAAGAGACTTTTGATGTAAGTATTGAGATATCTACAAAATCTAGTTTCTCTAAATTTAAGGCTTTAGAAGTGGATGAAAAGAAAGTAAAATTCTCACCTTGGAATTTATAGATATCAAAATCTTCTTTTTCGTATTTATTAAAAACTTGGGCTTGAAGTTTATATATGGAATTTGCAGTAAAAATTTTATAGTTGTTATATTGAAAAAGTAGTGAAATAAAAAGAATGAGTATTAAAATAATACTAAAGAAAAGTAACTCTTTTTTGTCATTTATAAAATTTAATTTTTGCATTATTTATTCTACTAAATAATGTTTTAAATTATTTAGTAGAATATGTTTCTATTTAATTTTTTTCCAAATACTCATTTGAGATATTGTATGTTGATGTTTTCTTGCTGTCTCTTTTATCACAAAAGGAACATCAATAGTATCAAGAAGTTCGAATCTATCACTAAGGTTTTCTTTTAATGTATCTAAAGTTTTTACCTCTTTATTATCTCTAACATATCCACCTAACCAGTTTTGTTTTGGAGTATAGGCTTCAAGCCAAGTATATGGACTTAATAGTACTAAAAGACCATCTTTATTTACTCTATTTGGTATATCATCTAAGAATTTTTGAGGATAATATAACCTATCAATCAAGTTTGAACAAAAAATCAAATCATATGCTGTATAGATATCTTTTAAATTACAAGCATCACCTTGCATAAAGGTAACTCTCTCTTTGATTTCTTCCAAATCAAAATCTTTTAGGGCTACTGTTTTCTCTTCATATAACTCACCTTCTGTTGCTACTTTGAAAGTTAGACTATCATATTTTTTAAGTTTTATTCCTACACTAATAAAGTTAGCACTAAAGTCTATTCCTAATACCTCATCAAATATTTTTCCAAGCTCAAAAGAACTTCTTCCCACACTACAACCTAAATCAAGTGCTTTATCTTTTTTGATATTTTCTAAATAAGGTTTTAACACTTCAACAGAAGTTTTTGTGAAGTTCTTAACACAAAAACTCTCTTCTCCATAATGAAACTCACAATACTGAGAAATCTGTTCATCTGTTTCATATACATTATCGTTTAACCTAGTTCTGTACTCATTTTCACTTTTAACATATCTAAATCCAGCATGTTGGAAAAAATGCTTTCTAAAGGCATATCTTGCACTTCTTAATGTCTCATTTCCTAAACTAATAAATGATCCACCTTTCATTAAAGCATGTCTATCATCAAAAGTAGGAGTTGTAAAGTCATCATATACAGGATGTGTTTCAAATCCATCAAGCGGATACATAGGAGTTATACTCCACTGCCATACATTTCCAATAACATCATAAAACTCACCCATAGGATATTTATCCACTGGTGTTTGATTAAAATACTTTAATCCTATGTTTGCCTCACACTCTTGTGCTTTTACATAATCATTTAATCTATAAAACTCATCTTCACTTGGAAGTCTAACTTCATAACCTAATTCTTCACTCTTATACTTACAAAAAGCTTCTGCTTCATATACGTTTATATCAACAGGATAATTTAAAGGTAACTCTACTACTCTATTTATCTCTCTTAAATAGTATTTATCTTCTTTTTTTATCCAAAATACTGGCATCTTACTTTGTGTAAAGTCTAACCACTTCAATCCATCTTTACTAAAGTAATGTAGTTTGTTATAACCACCCTCTTTTACAAACTCTAAGAACTCACCATTTGATACTAAATACTTACTAGCTTTAAACTCTTTAATATCTGCCTTATGGAAAGCAAACTCATTATCCCATCCATAATACTCTGGTTTATTGTGTTCTTTTTCAAGTAATACTTCTCCACTCTCTACTGCTACTAATTCATTTTGAGGATATGTTTGACTTCCTTCATTATTATAAGTAAATAGTTCATCATCTTTAAAGTATTTTATATCTAGTTCTCTAAGTAGTACAGATGAAGTCTCTATATGTATATTCTCATGTTCTATTCCCATAAGTATAACCCACATAGGAGAATTCCAATTAATAGGAATAGCAAACTCAATAGTATCAATAAGCTCTAATACTAGTGCTTTCACCTCATCCCTATATGCTTTTGTCTCTTCATATGTTGGCCATTGATAATTCTCATCATTTAAATCATCCCAACTCATCTCATCAACACCTATTGCAAATAAGGCTTCATAAGTTTTATTAACTCTTTTACTTGTAATATTTGATACATTTAGTTTATTCATAAAAAAAGTAGCTGTATGTCCAAAATAAAATATTAGGGGATGTCTTAACCTATTTGGTTGCTCTAATATATGCTTTTTATCTTCTAATAAATCAAAGAGCTTTTCATCTAATTCATATGTTTGTAAAAAATATTGTTTTATCTCTTCTCTTTTTTCTTCTACTGTTCCGTTATTTAAATCTATAGTCTTCCAGTTATAATTCATAATTACCTCTATATTTATATCTTGTTATTCTATTTGTATTTAATATATGTTTGTATATATTAAAAGTCATTTCATCTTTTAAAAAATTACGCTTCTATAATATCTGAAAGTTTTTTAGCTAATTCTAAAATCTCATCTTTTTCATTCAATCCATCTATAAATCTTTGTGGAATATTTTTTAATCCAACCTGTGCTCCAACTAGTGCACCTGTCAATATTGATCTAGCTTGATTTTGTCCACCACCATTTAAAGAGTGTAATATTGCACTCTCAAAATCATCATTAAATCTTGCTGCTAAATAATAACTTGCTGGCAATATATGATATATAGCACATGGCATTCCATATACTAATGATACTTTCCAGGCAGGTTCTATTTTTATATCTTTATCATTTGCTGCTTTTGCCATAAATGAAGGAGATAAAAGAGCATCAGGGGAAGCAAATAATCCTATAGTTGAAGGGTCTTTTACTCCATTTTTTGGTGGTTTAAAATCATCTGTAGTAACTGCATAAAAAGGTAATTCACCTTTTTTAACTAATTTCATTAATTTAGTAGATATATTCTCATCTAACTTTTCCCCTTGAATCAACTGTGATAAAACGGCACCATAGGCAACACTCATAGACCCAACTATATCATCAACTTGAGTAATAAATGTATTATGGGAAATACTTTTTGATAGTTTTTTTTGATTGAGGGCATATCTAACTGCAAGGGCAAGTGTTCTCTCTATTGCTTCAGTTGTATCTGCATGACTTCCAACTTTATCCCATGGAAGTTTTTCCTCTACTCTTTGGGTATATACTTTCCTAATAGATTGAGAAGTATAACCCCCTGGTCCATTGTGTGCTGTTCCATCCATTTTTGTAAATAAATCTTCATCAAGTTTTTTACAAAAATCTTCTTGATTGTATTCCCCATTTTCAACAAGAGATTTAATCATAAGCTTTAATATATATCCAGCTTGAGATTGATTCCCTTTTTTTTCATGTTCGTGGTATCTTCCCTTTTTAGGGTCTGTATATGTTGTAATCCACTCACCATAATCTTTATGTTGTTCATCTAAATCATAATACCAATGTGGGCCTAACGCAATTGCGTCACCTATAAATGCCCCTACTATTGCACCTTGTGCTCTATCTTGAATATTCATAATTTCCACCTTTTTAATACTAACTAGTAGCTTATTAACTGATTATACTACTAACTAATATTGATGTCAACCTAAAATAAACTCTCTTTTGATAATATTATTCCATCCCTATCTGCATATACAATATCACCCTCACAAAAATTTACTCCACCAAAAGATATATCGATACCTCTTTCTCCTTGAGTTTCAGGAATATACTTTCTACTGCAAGTTCCTCTTGCATATAGGGCAACTGGTATATCTTTTATCTGAAAGGTATCTCTTACATACCCATTAACTATAATTCCCTCATAATTGTTATTAGCAGCAAACTTCATAAGATTTTCACCGACAACTGCAAAATATTCATCTGATACATCAACTACAACAATTTTACCTTTTCCAGACTCATCCCTGAGTAGTTTAATAAGTTCACTATTATTTCTATCAAGCTTAACAGTAACAACTTCACCATAAACTTTTTCTTTTCCACCATAGTTTTTAAATTCATTATCTAGTAAATAAGTTTTGTCAGGGTGTTGGTCACATAAGTCTGCTGTAAAAAAATCCATTTAGTTTTCCTTTTTTTATTAAGTTTAATATTATCTCAAAACAGTATTAAATTATACTTATCCATATACAATTAAAACCAATCTTTAATCTTAATTGATAACTCTTTTTGTCTTTCAAGTGGTAGCATATGTGTTTTTGCCTCAATTTGCGTAAAGTCAATATTCTTTGCTTTTTTAGAAAACTCTTCCATAAACTCTCTACTTACCATCCTATCTTCCCAAGCATAAAAAAATGATAGTTTTAAATTACTATTTATTAGTTTATCACATAAGTCTTCTCTTATTATTGTTGCCATAAATTGAGAATAAAAAGCCTCTTCACCTATATCAACATACATCTGTAAGAGTAAATCAATCAACTCATCATCATTTTGATTATGTGGTTCAACTAAACTTATGGCTTTTTTTCTACTAAGTCCCTTGAAGCCAAATTTTTTTGTAAACTCAATAGCTTCTCTTCTTTTTTGGGACTCTTTTGCACTTAAGTTTGCTGGAGTACAAGCAACAGCAAGTATTTTATTGACTCTATTTGGATACTTCAATCCAAAATAACAAGCAATATAACCACCTAAGGAAAAACCCAATAGATTAATCACTTGGTCATCGATTCTTTTATCTATAACTTCAACAATCTTATCAAAACTATCTTCTAAAGGAATTTCAAGATGAATAAACTCATAACTATCATCAAAAAGAGGTATTAACCTACTCCACAATTTTTCATTATTCATAAAACCTGGTATTAAATATATTTTTGTTTTCATTAAATCACTTCATCTTTTTACCCTATTCTATCTAATAAAAGTTTTACATACTTTTAGATATCCTTATGCCCTTTATAAAATGAACAAATAGGCAATTAAATGAAAGTAGTAACAGGCGTTGTAGGAAACGATATACACGTTGTAGCAAATAGACTAATTGATCTTTCATTACAAGCAAGAGGATTTGAAGTGTTTAACCTTGGGGTTAATACTTATCTTGAAGAGTTCTTTGATGCTGTAGTAGAAACCAATGCAGATGTACTATTAATCTCTTCTCTAAATGGCGAAGCAGAAGGCTGGTGTAGAGAAGTAAAGATACTTAAATCAAAATATAAAAACTTAGATAATGTAGTTTTTATGATTGGTGGAAACTTAGTAGTTGGAACTGGTGATGCTTCAACTATTGTGCCAAAATTTAAAAACTATGGTTTTGATTTGGTATTTCATCAAGTGGATTTAAATACTGGTTTAGATGAATTAGAAAAATATTTAAAAACGAGAGAATCATGAGTTTATTACAAGAAGAACGAGAGATAATTTTAAGTAATGAATATGTAGAGCATTTTGACTTTGCTGAGGTTGAAGAGTTTGTTAAAAATGCCTCAAAAGACCTATTTATTTCACATAACTTTAGAACAAAAAACAAAATGCTAGTACAACCACGTGGTGGTTTTCCAACATATAACAAAATGTATGCACTGTATGAGTTTTTTGTAGATGCAAATGTTGATGTATTACCTTGTACTATTGATTCAAATACAAGATTAAATGACTATGCAACAGCTAAGAAGATGCTAAGACTCTCTGAAGAGAGTGAAGTTGATATGCTAAATGGTTATCCACTAGTTAACCATGGATATAGAACTACTAGAAAGATGATTACTCATTTTAACAAACCAGTATCACTTAGACATGGAACTCCTGATGCTAGACTATTAATTGAAACAGCAATTGCTTCAGGTATTTTTGAGATAGAAGGTGGTCCTATTACTTATCTTTTACCCTACTCTAAAAACTTTCCATTAGATAAAGCTTTTTTATATTGGAAATATGTTGAAAGAGTTTGTGCTAAATACTCAACATTAAATGAACCAATAAATAGAGAATCATTTGGACCACTAACTGCAACACTAGTTCCTCCATGTATTACTATTGTAATTCAACTTCTTGAGATGCTTTTATCACTTGAAGAAGGGGTTAAATCATTCTCTGTGTCTTTTTCACAAAGTGGAAGTATGAATCAAGATATCGTAACTGGTGCAGTTATAAGAAAACTTGCTAAATATTATGCAAAAGAAATTAATTGTGGAGATGCTGAGGTTCATTTAGTATATCACCAATGGATGGGTGCTTTTCCTATGGATCAAAACTTTGCATCACAACTTATCTCTATGTCAACTGCCATTGCAGCTATGGTTGGAGCTGATAAGATTATCACTAAAACAAAACAAGAGGCTTCAGGAATTACTACAAAAGAAGCAAATGCTGAAACAGTTGCAAACACACAATATCTTCTTAGAATTCTAAATGGTCTTCCAAATGTGGTTGATACAGAAGAAGAAGAGAATTTAACAGCAGAAGTTAAAGCTATCATGGAAGCTGTGTTTAATGATAGTGCTGACACTTTATGGAGAAAAGTATTTAATAGTATCAAAAATGGAATAATAGATGTACCTTTTTCTCCTCACATTATAAACCATAATGAAATGATTACAATAAGAGATGCAAATAAAAATATCAGAATCATAAAAAGAGGAAGTGTTCCAATTCCTGACAAATGTTTTGAATATGAAAAATCAAAATGTGACCTTAAAAAAGACACTACATCTATAGTAAATGATATTATCCACGATATAGGAATTATGCAATGAGCCAATTAAATAACAAACTACTAATTGATGTAGGAAGTACTTATTTTAAAGTTAGTTCTGCCCAAGGTGTTGAACAGCACTTTAGAGATTTTAATAAAGATATTTATGATGATTTAACTTACAAATGTGGTGATACAATTAAAACTTATGAAAAAGATAATGTTTATATTTGTTCATCTGCAAATGGAGGTTTAAGTACTCTTATTATTGGTGTTACAAACTCTTTTTCACTTAAATATGCTACAAATATTGCCTTTAACTCTGGAATTAATATTATTGATACTGTTTTATACCAAGATATAGAGACCTCTTCAATTCCAAGTGATTTAATAGATGTTGTTATTGTAGTTGGTGGAATAGATTCTGTTTCAAACATCTTTGGAAAAGAGTTATTTGATTATTTAGAAAAAATCAAGTATTCAAATATTGTATATGTGGGAAGTTCAAAAGATAGTGATAATCTTCAAAAACATATAGAAAATCTAGTTGTTTTACCAAATGTAATTGATGATAAACTTCATATTGTAGAAGAGCATTTAAAAGAGTATTTAACAAACCTTTATCAAGCTGATATTATGGGTAAAGAAGATATCAAACACCTTTATGAGATAACATCAAATCAAATATACTCTACTCCATATATAGTTAATAAAACTTTACCATATATTGATACAAAATTTTCAGTTGTGGACCCTTATATTCTTATAGATATTGGAGGAGCTACAACTGATATTCACTACTCTAAAGATTTAGTTGATGATAATTTAGTTACAACAAATGAATATGATAGACTTGTATTTAAAAAACTTGGTGTTTTTAAATCAAAAGAATCATTAATATTTAGTGCCAAAAACAATGAGTTTGTTTATGAACTACTATCACACTTAAAAGTTACAGAAAATATCTTTGATGAACAAAGTGAAAAAGCTTTGAGAATATTAATGCAACTTGCGATATTCTTAGTTTTATGTAAAGTATCACACTATAGAAAAGCCTATGTAAACTTAAAGCTATTATCACTTAATAGTTTAGTTTTAACAGGTGGTATAACAAAAGTTTTATCACAAGAAGAGATTGAAGATATCATCTCATTTTTTTATAAAAAAATTCTAAACTCAAACCATAATCCAAGTGTTGTAATGGATACAAATTACGACATTTGGACTCTTGGTTTAACTCAATATTAAAGGATAAAAGATGTCTATAAATTGTATTAGAAGATTAATTGAAGATGCTGCAATCTCACATCCAAATAAAAATGCTTTAGTCCTAAATGAAAAAAGCCTTACATATAGTGATTTACTTACAAAAGTAAATCAAGTAGCTTTTTATCTAAATGAGTTAGATTTACCAAAAGGAAGTAGAATTGGTATCTATTCAAATAAAGGTATTGAGCAAGTAATTGCCATACTTTCTATTTTATCTACAGATTATGTACTTGTTACTCTTACAAAGTTACTTAAACCAGAACAAGTGGAATATATAATTAAAGATTGTGATATTAAGTGTATTATTACAGATAAATTAAAACTTGAATCAATAGAAGAGATTAAATTTGATGGTCATATTATCTCTTATGAAACAACGCATAAAGATATACCATCATTTGAAGAGATTTTCAAATACTATAATAAACCATATACATGTCAAATAAATGGTCATGATAATGCAGTTATTACTTACTCATTTGGAATAACAGGAACCCCAAAAGGTATAGTTATCTCACATAGAAACTTAATAGACAGTGCAAGAGTTGTATCTCACTATTTAAGTTTAGAAGAGGATGATGTAATATCTGGAATTTTATTATTTAACTTAGATTATGGTTTAAATCAAATTTTTTGTTCTTTATATAAAAGAGCAACTTTAGCACTACATAGATTTATACTTGCAAGTGACTTTTTCAATCACTTAATTAATGATAATGTTACTGTTATTCCTCTTATGCCTATAAATATCACTCAAATGTTTGATGAAGACTCACACAGACTTCCAAGTGCTGAATTACTAGCTAATGTTAGAATTATCACTTCATCAGGTGGTAATGTGACTCCTAAAATGTTAACTGACGTACAAAAATATTTTACAAGTGCTAAGTTTTTCTCAATGCATGGCTTAACAGAAGCATTTAGATCAACTTACTTAGACCCAAGCCAAATAAACATAAGACCAACTTCAATTGGAAAATCAATTCCTGATGTTGAACTATATGTTATAGATGAAGAAGGAAAAGAGTGTGAACCAAGAGTTGTAGGTGAACTAATTCACAGAGGTGGATATATTTATAAAGGCTTTTGGAATGCTCCTTTAGAAACAGAACAAAGATTCAAATCAATTGATATATTAAAAAATGTAATCAATCTTGAAGGACAGCTAAGGGATGAAGTTGTTGTAAAAACTGGAGATTATGTTTATAAAGATGAAGAGGGATATATCTATTTTGTATCAAGACACGATGATATGATTAAAACAAGAGGATTTAGAGTAAGTCCTTTTGAAGTTGAATCAGTTGTTATAAATAATATACCTCAAATAGAACAGTGTGCAGTATTTTCAATAGATAATCCAGATATTGAAGAAGAGATTGTTTTAGTATATAGTGCAAGAAGTGAATTATCTGCAAAAGAGATAACTTTTGAACTAAAAAAACATCTAGCTTCATATATGATTCCATCTAAAATTGTATATAAGAAATCTTTACCACTAATTCCTAGTGATAAAAATAAATTCAACAAACAAGAACTAAAAAAAGAGATTTTAGAAACTATCTAATATAGCAATTGCTATATTAGATATCTCACTTTTTACATAAATCAAAGCATAAATTATATTTTTAGATTAAAATTCTTATACAATTTTAAAAAAAGGAATTTTATGAAAAAAATCTTACTTCTTACAACAATCTTAGCATGTGTATCATTTGCTAGTCCATATACAAAATGTGCTGGTTGCCATGGTGCAAATGGTGAAAAAGCGGCGTTAGGTAAATCAAAAATAATAAAAGATATGTCAAAAGCTGATATTGTTGCTTCACTAAAAGGTTATAAAGATGGAACTTATGGTGGTCCAATGAAAGGTCTTATGAAAGGTCAAGTGATTACTTTAAGTGATGCTGACATTAATGCTATTGCAGAACAAATAGGTAAATAATTAAAATAAGAAGAATATCTTCTTATTTTAATAATGTTACCCTTCTCCTCATTTTAGCTCTATTGAATAAATTCTTAAATTAAATAATAAACTTAAAAGTTAAAGTATTATAATATTTTAATGTTCAATTAACATTAAAGGCAAACAATGAAAAAAATTATACTTTTAACTTCAATTCTAGCATGTGCTGCATTTGCAGCTCCATATGATAAATGTGTTGCATGTCATGGGGCAAATGGGGAAAAAGCTGCTATGGGTAAATCTAAAGTACTTAGTGATATGAGTAAAGCGGATATCGTATCTTCTTTAAAAGGTTATCAAGATGGAACTTATGGTGGACCAATGAAAGGTCTTATGAAAGGTCAAGTTACAGGATTAAGTGACGCTGACATTAATGCTATCGCAGAAAAAGTAGGGAAATAGTCTCTCTTTTAAATAAAGTTGATACCTTTTTAAAGGTTTTTCTTGTAATATATTAACAAGAAAATATTCCTAAAAGGGTATCTATTTTGAAATTAAGCTACAAATCTAAATTTTTATTTTTCCATTTATTATCTATCACTATTCTAGTAAGTTTTATCTATATTTTTAACAACTATACAAATGAATCAAATATCCATAATATCACAAATGAAACCCATGAAATAATTTTTCAAAATAAAAATAAATATATACTTGACTATATAAATAATTACAAAAACTCATTAGATGTACTTTCAAGAAATAGACTATTTACAGACTATATAAACAACAAACATGATGAGGAGAATAGTACTCAACTATTCCTCGCTGTACTAAACACTTTGCCATCAACTTTTCAAATAAGATATCTTGATTTAAATGGTAATGAAAAAATAAAGATTAATAAAAATCTTTTTTCAAAAGATACACCTTCAATAATAACCCCAGAAAATAAATTAGAAAATAAAGCATATCGTGACTATTTTAAAACATTTATAGAGTTGAAAAATGGAGAATATGGAGTCTCTAACATAGATTTAAATATAGAAAATGGAAAAATCACAGAACCTAAAATGGCAACAATTAGGGTTGCTAAAGCCATTTTTGATAAAAACAACAATAAAAAAGGCTTTATTGTTATAAATATCTTTTTAGACAACTTCCTAAATAAGTTAAGAGAGAGTGAACTATTCAACATCTTTTTAGTCAATAACAAAGGGCAATTTATTATTGATGATTCTAAAGAACTGGCTATTTACTCAGATAAGTTTAATACTCATTTATTAGAAGATAGAGTTGGAAAAATAACTGCAAAACTTATTTTATCTAAAGAAGAGTATACTAGTGAGACAAAATATGCAAAAAAACTCGACACTTTCAACTCGCAAGAAAATTTAACTTTACTATTTCAATCAAAATTTACTAAAATCGAAGAAAATGCAGAAAATAAAAAATTGCAATTGATGTATATTCTTATATTTATTTCAGTTTTAGCTTTACCTCTTGTTGTACACTTTGCAAGTACTCCTGAAAAACTTGAAGAAAAAATAATTAAACAATTTATTACAGATGGTTTAACAAAGCTGCCTAACTTGGAACATCTTTTAAATGATTTAAAAGAAAAAGAGTTTAAAGACTCTCTAATTGTTCTATTAAATATAACAAATGATAAAAATATCCAAAATATATATGGATTTAATGTCTCAAAAGAACTACTAAAAGAGTGTGCACACTTTTTTACTGAATTTATAAAAAAAGATACTAGATTTTTAAAAGTCTATAAAATAAAACATAATGTCTTTGCCTTTAAATATCTATATAAAGATAAAAATGTATTAAATAAATCATTAAACAAACTTCAAAACTTATTAGAAAAAAAAGAGTTTCTTATTCTTGATAAATATGAGATAAATATTGATACAGCAATTGGAGTTAGTGGAATAGATAGGCTAAATAATGATATAAATGAGTTAAAAGAAGCAGAAATAGCCCTAGATGAAGCATTAGACTTAAATCATGATATTTCTATTTACAATAGTTCTCATATTGAAAATCTTGAAAAACACAAATCAAACCTAGATAAAATAAAAGTAATAAAAGATTCTATTTTAAATAATGATAATGTACTTATTGCATTTCAACCTATATATAATAACTTTCAAGGAAAAGTTGAAAAGTATGAGGTTCTTGTAAGGTTAAAGTATGGAGATAAAATATTCTATCCAGATGAGTTTTTACAAATTGCTAAAAAAATAAAAAAATATAAAGCTTTAACAAAAGTTATTATCAAAAAATCTTTTGAATTTTTTGCTGATAAGGATTTTGAATTTTCAATAAACTTAAGCATGGAAGATATTCTTGATGATGAGATTAGAAAATATCTTTTTGATGAGATTGTTAATCATAATGTTCAAAATAAACTCGTAATTGAGCTTGTTGAAACAGAAGCTATAAATAACTATGATGCTTTTACAAACTTTATAAAAGAGATTAAAAGACTTAATTGTAAAATTGCAATTGATGATTTTGGAAGTGGTTATTCAAATTATGATTATATTATTAAGCTTTCTGATTACATAGACTACCTTAAAATTGATGGAACATTAATTACTGATATTGATACAAATAAAAAAACACAGCTTCTTGTAGGTACTTTAAAATTCTTATGTGATAGTTTAAAAATAAGAACAATTGCAGAGTATGTAGAAAATAAAGAGATATTTGAATTTATTAAAGCTATGAATATAAGTTATTCACAAGGGTACTATATAGGAAAACCTGAGTTTGAATTAACAGTAAATGAAAATATAGAAGAAGGGAAAAAAGATTTAAACTACTTCTAGTCTATCTCTTCCTTTTATTTTTGCTTCATAAACTTTATCATCTGCCATTTTTATAAAATGTTCTACTGACTGTGTTTTATCATAAAAAGAGACTCCCATAGATACAGTAATAGATATCTCTTTTAAAGGATGAAAAATCTTTTGTGATTTTATCTCTTCTCTTAAAATATTAAGTTTTTTAATTAACTCATCTTTTTTCTCAAAACAAAGAATTATAAACTCTTCTCCTCCATATCGATAAGCTTCGCCATTTAGATTATAAACATGTGATTGTATCTTACTTGCCAAAAATTTTAAAACCTTATCTCCCACATCATGTCCAAAATTATCGTTGATTCCTTTAAATCTATCCGCATCAATAAAGACTGCACAAAGCATACTTGAATGTTTTTGCTTTGTAAAAATCTCTAAATCCTCTTCCATTTTTCTTCTATTGTATAAAGATGTTAAGGGATCTTTATTCATCATATCTTTTAAAAGCTCTTTCTCTTTTAAAAGCTCTTCAATTAGATTGTCTTTAAAGTTTTCTATACTGTTAATATTTTTTTGCTCTAAGATTTTTCCTAACTTAAATTCGAACTTATTTAGCTTTGCATTGTAATCTATATCTTTGCACTCTATTTTTATAGAGGGTTTTTCTTCTCCTAAGCCATTAGTTAAAATAAGACTGTCAACTTTTTTTATATCATATCTTATTTTATCCTCTACAATTTTTATATCTAAAAGTTCACTTCTCCAGTATTTATTAATATCCTTTGATAAAACTCTTTGTTTCATGTTTAAGATATCTTCAAAAATCTCTTTTCCAATAGAAATTGTAATTGTCACTTAAGTTTAACCTTTAAAACAGTTTTTAACATAATATAGTATAACAATTTACAAAGACATAAACATCTATTTAAAATGCATTATGTTAGAATCAATAAATTTAAGATTTTATAGGATTTTTATGAAAAAAGTATATTTTATATTTACTATTCTTTTTAGCACTTTTTTATTTTTTGGCTGTGCATCAAAGCAATTAGATACAGAAGTAAATGATTTA
Source organism: Arcobacter sp. (assembly GCA_002869535.1). GTDB lineage: Bacteria > Campylobacterota > Campylobacteria > Campylobacterales > Arcobacteraceae > Arcobacter. Next base: position 260,564 of record PKUK01000001.1, on the reverse strand, counting down.
AAAATCTATAAACAAGATGCAAAAGAGTACACCTCTACAATGCCAACTTTCAATAAAAACATACAAGAGAAACTAAATAAAGAGTTTGATGAGAGATATTTCAAACCTTGGCATAAAGAAAAATTTAAAGCTAGTATAAAAGATGTAACTTGGCAATTTAAATATAAAAATGACAAAGTTTACGGAGATAATAATAGAGTTATTTCAAAAAAGTGGTTTGAAGAACAAATAAATAACTCAAATTTTGAAAAGTATAATACCTTCTTAAGAAAAGCAATAACAGTTAAAAACTCAAATTTACGGGTTTTTCCAACAAATAGTAAGATTTTTTATAATCCAAGTGTTGCAGGAGAAGGTTTCCCTTTTGATTATAATCAAAACACTGGTATAAAAATAAACTCCCCTATTTTGATCTCACACTTCTCTAAAGATAGAGCTTGGGCATATGTGCTTTCATCTTTTGCAAAAGGCTGGATAGAGGTAAATGACTTAGCTTATGTTGATAATAAAATTATAAACTTTTTTGAAAATCAAAACTATTATGTTGCCATAAAAGACAATTTCCCAATATATAAAAAAGGTATATTTTTAGAATATATAAAACTAGGAACCATATTTCCTGTTAAAAACAATAAAGCAATTACAGTGGGAAGATATGCAAACAACCATGGATATATAAGAGTTGTAGAAATTCCAAGCCTTTATATATCAAAAAAACCTATAGAGCTTAGTGAGAATAATGTATCAAATATAATAAATGAGTTACTAAAAGAGCCTTATGGGTGGGGAGAAGCTTTAAGTCATAGGGATTGTTCTGCATTGACAAAAGATTACTTTGCACCATTTGGCATAAATCTAAAAAGAAACTCTTATGGTCAAACTTTAGATTATAGATATCTTGATATAAGTAGTTTAACAAATAAAAAGAAAAAAGAGTTTATTTTAGAAAATGCCATTCCTTTTTTAACCCTAGCCTATATGAAGGGACATATTATGATTTATATTGGTCAAAAAAACAATGAACCACTATTTTTTCATAATGTTTGGGGAGTAAAAACAAAAGACTTTTTTGGAAATGATGGTAGAAAAATCGTAGGGAAAGCTGTAATTACAACCCTAAATATGGGTGAAGAGGTAGAGGGCTTTGATGATAAAAGAAGTTTAGCCTCAAGATTGCTTGGAATTATAAATGTTACTCAAAAAAAAGAGTAACATTTTATACTTTTCTTAAATAAATAAGCCTATATAACATAGGTACATAATATAGATTTAAAACAGTTGCCCATAATATCCCAAACCCCAAAGAAACAGCCATTGGCTGTAAAATAAGAGCTTGACCAGAAGCGAAAAACATTAAAGTAAATAAACCTAGAATAGTCGTAACTGAAGTTAGTAATATAGGTCTTAGTCTCAAAAGTGCAAAACTTACAAGTTCATCTAAAGATTTTGCTTTTTTAATAAAGTCCATCATAATAATTCCATCATTTACAATAACCCCTGCAAGACCAACTATTCCTATTAAACTTGGCATTGTAATATTAAGTCCTAAAACAAAGTGACCTACAAAAACACCTAAAACTGATAAAGGTATTGTTGATAAAATAATTAAAGATTTTACCAAAGAATCAAACATCCACACTAAAGCAATAAAGATTAGAACAACAGCTATTAATGCTGCTTCTCCCATCTCTTTTTGAACTTTTTCATTCTCTTGTTGCTCACCTTTTATATCAATTGTAACTTTTTGTCTATATTTTTCAATAGTAGGATTTAACATCTCAAAAACTTCAGCTGATGTAGCTCCTCCACCAATTGAACCTGTGATAGATACTATTCTTTCACCATTTTCTTTAAATATCTGAGAATAAGCATTTTTTCTTACAATATCAACTACTTCTTTTAGTAAAACCTTTTCATTTGTATTTGGAACTATTAGTTCAAAGTTATCCAAACTACTTAATAAATCTTTATTTTTACTTTGGAAAACTATATCAACAATTCCAGTATTATCAAACATCTTTGAATATGACCCTTTAAAATAAAAAGGTCTAATAGAAGAGAGTATGTAGTTTTCTGTAAATCCTAAATTTTCTCCATAAGAATTTACTTTAAATTTAAGTTCAATATTCCCCATAATATAATCATCAGCTACATTAGATACCCCTTTTATATCTTTAAGTGCTACTTTTATATTATCAACAGCATCTTTTACACTAACGTTACTTCCACTAATTGATAACTCTAAATCGTTTTTAACAATCCCAGCTTTTGGAACAAAAACTTTTAACTCTTCAAACTCACCAGAACTTATAAATGGTTTTATAAGTTCTCTAAGTTCATTCTCAACTTTTTGGGCAGGTTTTGTTCTTATCATATTTGTATCATCATATTTTGGTGATAAATATGGGTTTATATATTTATCAAAGAGATTTTGTGGTGCTTTTTCATGAAGATTAACAAAGATTTGAAAATAGAACTCCTCATTTTGAGGCTGATTTTTACCATCTAGTTTTAATCCAATAACAGAAGATATAGAGTCAACATCTTTTTCAAAGTCATACTCTTTTAAAATCTTTTGTTCTATTTTTGAAACTAACTCTTCGGTTTGTTCTATTTTTTTACCAACACCAACAGAACCATTTATATATACCTGTGTAGTATCAAACTCAGGCAAGAATTGAAATCTTGAGCCCATGGCAATAAAAACTGTTAACATAATGATTGAAATAACCATTGCAAATAATGAGATGTATCTCTTTTCTAATAGAAAAGATAAAATCTTTTTATAAAACTTTTTATTCCAATCCCAAATTTTATCTGCTTTCTTTTTTTTATCATGAACATTAAAAAGCTGTTTTGAATGTAAGGGTAAAAAGAAAAAAGCTTCAACCAAAGATGAAATAAGTAAAATAGTAATCATAATAGGAAGCACTTTCATAAACTTCCCTACTTCTCCTGTCATAAGTAAAATAGGTAAAAAAGCAAATATTGTTGTAGCAGTTGCTGTTAAAACAGCTGGATAGACTTCAACTGCCCCATCAATAGCTGCAGTTAATCTATCTTTACCCATCTCCATATGTCTATATATATTTTCACCTACAACAATAGCTTCATCAACAAGCATTCCTAAAGCAATCAGTGCACCTAGTAAGGAAAGCATATTTAAACTATATCCCATAGCCTGCGCACTAATAAGTCCTATCATAAAGGAAGTAGGAATTCCTATTGCAATTACAGCAGCAATTCTTACATTAATAAAGAAAAATAGTGCTATAAAAAGTAAACAAAGTCCAAAAAGTATATTTGATACAACAGTATTTAATCTATTCTTTATCCAAACAGAAGTGTCTGTATGGGTTGCAAAATTTAAATCAGGATATTTTTTTTCATACTCTTTTAGCATGGTTTTTATATTTTTAACTAATTCAATAGCATCGCCCGTTTCACTTTTATTTACTCCAACAGAAACATCTTTATTTCCATTAAAATGTGAGATACTATTTACATCAGCTAATTTATAAGTAATATTTGCAATATCTTTTAGATAAATTTTCTGGTTTGAGAGCTTTAAAATTGTATTTTGGATATTTTTAATCTCTTTTTCACCATTAAAAGTACTTAGATAATAGTGCCTTGTACTATCTTTTATAATACCTGCAGGAAAAATCGAACTTAAGCCTTCTACAGTGGTAATTACTTCTTGTAAATTAAGTCCATAGGCTAAGATTTTTCTTTCATCAAATTTTATAAGTAACTCTTTGTCACTATCTCCCCAAATAGAGATATTGCTTAAGTCTCCCATTTTAGAAAGTGATGCTTTTAATTCATTTGCCACGTCAAGTAGTTGAGTTTTTGGTTTATCTTCCCCATAAACTACAACTGTAATAAGTGGTATTGCATGAACAAGCTCTTTTACTGTTGGTTCATCCATATCTGAGGGAAAATTTGTTTTTGTTTTTGTAATTATATCTTTTACATCATCAATAATATCTTCTGCTTTAAAACCTCTTTTTAGCTTTATATTTATAGTAAAATATCCATTTTTTATTACAGAAGTAATATCAGAAGCTTCATCTAAAGATGTTAATTCATCTTCTAAATCTTCAACTGCCATTTTATCAAGTAAATCCGAACTAGCTCCAACATAAGAGCCATTTATTACAACAGAATCCAAAACAGCAGGAGGAAATATCTCTTTTGGAATTTTGTTATATGCAAATACTGCTAGAATTAATAAAAAAAGTAAAAGAAGATGATTTAAAATTGGTTTTCTAAGTCCAAACTCTATTATATACTTAATCATTTATTTTCCAAGCTATTTATCAAAAGAGAATCTATAATTTGGTTTTTAAACTTCATATCTTCAAGTTGTTGCTGTAAGAACCTATTCTCTTCTTTTAGTGAGATATAGTTGGCATACAATTTATTGATATCTTTACTAATATAATAGATATTATTAGCTAAATATATTTTTGGGAAAAACAGTACTAATGATATAGTAAGTGTTGATAAAACAATTACAATTGAATTTTTTGCATTTAATCTAATCAAATTTAAAAACCCTCAATTTTGAACTTCTACTTCGTGGATTAGTTTTTATCTCTTCATTTGTTGGAATTATAGGCTTTTTCGTAATAATTTTCCCTAAAGCATTGTCATTACCACAAGTACATCTCATAACATCACTTGGACAAATACAGTTTTTACTCCATTTTTTAAAATAGTTTTTCACAATTCTATCTTCTAGGGAGTGAAAAGAGATAATTGCTACCAAACAATTTGTAGGTCTGTTTTGTTCAATTGAATCAAAAAGTCTTTCTAATACACCTAACTCATCATTAACTTCTATTCTAATACCTTGAAAAGGTAGCGTAGCAGGATGAAGTTTTCCTTTATGCATATTTTTAGATATAAAAGTAGATAACTCTTTTGCACTAGAAAATGGTCTATTATTCACTACTAATGAAGCAACTTTTTTATACTCTTTTACCTCTCCACACTCCTTAAAGACTCGCTCTAATTCACTTTGAGAATAGTTATTTACTACAAATGCTGCATCCAATGTTTGTTCTTGATTCATTCTCATATCTAAAGAATCACTATCAAAACCAAAACCTCTCTCTTGTTTGTCTAGTTGCAAAGAAGAGACTCCAATATCTGCTAATATCCCTTGAATATCAAACTCTTTGAAACTCTTTAAAACTGTTTCAAAGTTTCCTTTATTGAAAGTAACCCTATTTAAAAAAGGTTCTAATCTCTTTTTAGAAAACTCTAAAGCTTCACTATCTTGGTCATTACATATTAACTTTACATTTGAATTTTGTTTTAATAGCCCTTCTGAGTGACCTGCATAACCTAAAGTACAATCTAGTATATACCCATTGTTGATATTTTCGAAGACTTCTAGTGTCTCTTTGTATAATACAGGTATATGTGGGATATTCATTAAAAGGGTCCTTATAATTTTTTATATATAATATCCAAAACAATATTTAAGGTATTTAAAATGATTGATCAAAATCACATAGAGCAACTAGGTAAGCTATCTTTGACACTATTTAGAAAAAACTTTTTTGGTATCTACCATGGAGCAATATCTTCAAAACTTGACCATAATAGTTTTATGATCAATACCTCAGATGCAATTTTTGATGAAATGAGTGAAAAGTCTTTTTGTGAATTGAGTATGACAAATAGAGATTATAGATGGAAAATAGCAAGTATAGAAGCACATATCCATGCAACCATATATAATAATATCCATGAAGCCAAATATATTGCCTTTGGAGTTCCTATATATACAACAGCATATACCTTTGACCATGATGAAATTGTTTTTGATGATTATTTTGGTAAAACAACCTTTGGTAAGATAAAAGTAATTGACCCAGGAAATTTTTCTACTTGGTATGATAGAAATGCACTAGAGATTACAAAATATCTAAAAGAGACTAATACTCATGTCATGGTAATAAAAGGAATTGGAGTATATGTATACGATAGAGACATAAATGAGCTTGTAAAAAAAGTAGCAATTATTGAGAATAGCTGTAGATTATTAAGCATAAAATCAAGTTTTAGAGACTAAAAAATCATTTTTTTGCAAATAAACCTCTATTTGTGGGAAAAAAGCTAATACTTTTAGCTATTTTAAAGTTTAAATAGTATAAAGTTTTGGTAACTTTAAATCTTAAACAAGGAGTTCTTCAATGAACAAAGCTGAATTTATCGACGCAGTAGCTGCAAAAGCAGGATTATCTAAAAAAGACGCAAAATGTGCAGTTGATTCTGTATTAGAAACTATTACTGAGACTTTAGTAAAAAAAGAAACTGTTAGTTTCATCGGGTTTGGTACATTTTCTACAGCAGCTAGAGCTGCAAGAACTGCAAAAGTTCCAGGTACAGATAAAACTGTTAACGTTCCAGCTACTACTGTAGCTAAATTTAAAGTTGGTAAAGCTTTAAAAGAAGCTGTTGCTGCAAAATAATTTTATAAATTATTACTTTTAACTAAAAAAAAGGTAGGCTAAATTAGCCTACCTTTTTTTTTAGAAATTTATTTTTGTTTCGACTCTTACGTAGTTCTCTTTATAATTTGTAAACTTCCTATACTCTTTTCCGTTGTAAGTAAAATAGTTATCATATCCTTTTAAAATATTTTTTCTTACTACTTTTTTATTATAATTGTCACATACATTCTTTCTTTTTGTTTCATAATAATATTCATTTGTATTATCTTGAACTCTTTCATAATTTCTCATGCTATTTGCAACTGTTGCACCTAAAAGTCCACCTATAACTTTAGCAGCTACTTTCCCATTGCCTCGTCCTATTTGATTTCCAATAATCACACCAGTTGTTGCACCAATAATAGTATCTACTCCAACTATATTTTCATTTCTATATGAAGATGTTCTGTTTTTGGGTGTTCTAACAGTATACTCTTCATAACAATTGTTTGTATGTCTATGTGGAATAATCTCTTCTACTGTTTCATAAATTGGTTTTGAATAGTCTACTTTTACAAGTTCAGAAAATCTATCACCTTGAGCTAAAAGAGAGGTTGATAATATTATTAATCCTAAAAATAATAGTTTAATTGGCTTTTTCATAACTGCCTCCTTATTAAGTAATAGCTTTTTTAAGCTACTACTATTTAAATGTTGCTATATAAGTTGCCAAAGCATCTATTTTTTGATCATCTAATCTTGAAACTTGACCTTTCATAACACCTTTCATAGCACCACCATATGATCCATCTTTATAACCTTTTAAAGATGTTACTATCTTCTCTTTATCCCAGCCTTTAATTATCTGTGATTTCCCAAGAGCTGCTTTTTCCCCATTTTGTCCATGACATGAAGCACAAGCTTTATAAAGAGTTTCTCCTTCACTTGCCATAAGTGTTGTTAAACCTAAGATTGAACTTACTACTAAGATTTTTGTTAAAGTTTGCATTTTAACTCATTTTAATGTTTTGATAAAAGAAGTATAAAAAATAAAAGTGGAAGGATTGTGAATTTTAGAAGATTATTTTAATTTACCAAATACTTTATATATTTCCCAATATTCATCTAAAGCTTTTTGTAAATCTTTGTCACTTAATGTAGTTGCTTTTTTTACTCCAAATCTGCTTATAAAAGCATCTGGCATGATTGTTGTATCTTTGTTAGGATTTTTAAGATAGTTTGTCATAGCTTCATTTACAGCTTTTTGCGAGCTATATTTTAATAAGTATCTATAAAAGTATTTGTCAATGGAAACGGGTAGTCTATTATGACAAGAAACACAATTGCTTTTATAAACACTTGCCCAAGAAAATGAAACAAAAATTAAAACAAAAAAAAGTAGTTTTTTTACCATGTAAGCTCCATTTGAGTTCCAACTCCTATTTCTGATTTTATTTTTATGTCTATATTGTACTCTTTACTTATAATATAAACTATATTTAGCCCTATTCCAAAACCACCAACACTCTTATCAAATCGTGCATATCTTTCAAACATAGATGGTATTTTATCTTTAGGTATACCTTTTCCACTATCTTTTATGATTAATTTTTTATTTTCAAGGGTGATTTCAATGGTTCCAGCTATTTTATTATATTTTATTGCATTTGATAAAAGATTATCTATTACTTTGCTTATCTTTTTTTCATCACTAAAAATTCTTACGCCAGAATTTATACTTTTTATAAAAGTTATCTTTTTTACATCGGCTAAAGTTTTAAAGTACTCAATTCTATTTAAAACAATTTTTGATAAATCTAAATCTTCATTTTGTGAAATGATTTTATTATTTAGTGCCAAATATGTCAAATCTTGATAAATATTTGATACTGTTTTAGCTCCTGTATCAATTCGTTTTAACTTTTTTTGCAATTTTTCATCTTCTAATTTCTCTATATCAATCATCTCAATATTTGTAATAATTGCGCTAATTGGCGTATTTAGTTCATGGGTTGTATCTTTTATAAATCTATCTAATAGATGAAGAGAATCACGCATTGGCTTTAAAAACAGTTTCAATAAAAAATATCCCAAAATAAACATAAAAGAAAAACCAAAAACTAAAAAGATAGTAATTTTATTTACAACTTCATTTATCCAAGCTTTATCTTCTGGTATCTCAAGAAGTACATATTTTGCACCCAAATAGTATGATTCAGGCTCTTTTATATAGTGTATGTAGCTATTTGTAGTATAAGTTATCTCATCAAGTTTTACTTTAGCAGGTGCTAGTGTTGAAAATATAAGATTTCTATTGCTATCATAAATTGCCGAATTAAATCTTTCATCCCGTGGATAATATTTATATTTATCAAAGTTAATATGCAAATCTTTTAATCTTATTATTAAATCATTTGAATACTCTTGTAGTATTAATCTTTTATTTTGAAGCATTAAATCTTTTTTGAAGTTATAATATAAAAATGAAATAAATAATAAAATTACAATACAAAGTACACTATATAGCGTTAAAAAGCCCCAAAGAGTCTTTTTTTCACTCTGTGGTAAATCTATATCCAAGCTTTTTAACACTTATGATTCTCTCTTTCCCAAATATTTTTCTCATATTCTTTATATAAGTTCTTAGTGAAAAATCACTACTCTCTTCATCATAATCCCAAACATACTCATAAATTTGCTCATGGGATAAGATTTGGTCTTGGTTTTGTAAAAAGAGTTTTAATAGTTTTGTCTCTTTGTTGTTTATTTTTATTTGTTCATCATTTTTAAAAAGTAAATTAGTACTTGCATCAAAATAAATATCATCTACTATATTTACTTTTGTATCAACACTATGAAAATACCCTCTTTTTAGTATAGATTCTATTCTAATAAGCAACTCTTTTAGTTCAAAAGGTTTTCTTATATAATCATCACAACCTAAATTAAAACCTTTTTCAAAAGAGTCCATAGAGTTTAGAGAAGTGATAAATATCACAGGAGTATTTATATTATCAATTCTTAGATTTTCTAAAAGTTCAAAACCATTTAGAGAAGGAACATTTACATCCAATAACAATAAATCAAATTTTTCTTCATAGATTTTTGCATATGCATCTTCTCCATCATATAAAGATACAACTTCAAAATCACTCTCTTGTAAATATTCAACTACTGTTTCATTTAATGTAATATCATCTTCTAAAAGTAAAATTTTTCTCTTCATATTTATCTTTTTTCTTTTGATTTTTGCATATTTTTATGGTATTGATTTCTCTCTTTTTGACTCATGGTAGAGACTCTAGATTTTAGCTCTTTTTCAAATTTAGCTCTGTTTTCTTTTTTAACAAAACCAATAATTTCTATCAATTCTTGAGTTGACATTTCAGAAAAATCAACAGCAAAAAGAGGTACCATAAAAACTAAAAGGATACATATACTTAACAATTTTTTCATAATTTATTCTCTTGATATTTTTAATTTATCATACAATAAATATTGTGGAATAATAGTAAAACAATAGCATTTTAGCTTTCTTAACATAAGATTAAATTTATATATTTTCATAATTTGTCATTATTTAATATATAAAAATTAAAGTTTATATTGTATATAATACAACTTTTAGATAATGTTTCAAAAAAGGCCCAAATATGATTCAAGTAGGAAAACTTTTTCAAAAAGTCCAATACTATGTTAGAGATTTAGAGTGTGAATACAAATCAATTCATGAGATTGAAGAGGTTGTTGATGAGTTTCTTTCAAACTATATGATGACCACAGCAGATTTATATAGTGTCTTTTCAAATAACAGAGATTCGTCTACAAATTTACATGTATTATTCAATGATGGTTCAATGCCAAAAAATTCAATCCATCCCGATTTTAAACATCCAATTTTTGATATTACATATGAAGAATTAAAAGACTCAAAAACTAAAGCTAATAAAGTTAACTCTTTGATGTTTATTGAAGAGTTTCAAAATAGAAATGAAGTTGATTTAGCAAAAACCTTTGATGAAATAATTGGTTGTGATGGAGAAGAACTATTTATATCCTTAAAAGAAGAGAAGTTTGATATGTATAATCCAAGTTCAGCGAATTTTGATCATAGAGCTAATTTAATTACTAAAAAAGATGTAATTATTGATGTATGTAACTTATTTGATATTACATATAAACACTTATATGAACAATTAAATCCAAATATTATAAAACATGTATGTAAGGATTTAAATATCACATATAAAGCTCTAGCAAAAGAGATTGGCTACAAACCTGATACCATAAATAAAGCAGCCTCATTGGGAAAAGTTTCAGAACAACTTCTAAAAGCTATAAATATGTACCTCGAAAATCTACGTTTAAAAGAGTTTTTAAAAGATTTTGATGTTATGAAATCTACACTAAAGAAGATTTTAGATTGATTATAATAAAATCCAAAGAAAAAAAGAAAGATAATTAATGATTAAAAATATTTTCCTAGCAACACTTACACTTACTCTCTTTACAGGTTGTATTTTCGGTGATGCTGATAAAGCAGAGTGGACTTCATATATTTACCCAGATAAAGCAAACACAAAAAGAAGTCTTATTTCTCCAGCTAAATTTCCTACATTGGAGATATGTAGAGAAGTTTCATTGGGTGTTTTAAAAGAAAAAGACTTAGAAAAAAATGGTACTTATAAATGTGGTAAAAACTGCAGTTACCATGAAGGTATGAAATTAGATATCTGTGAAGAGATGAAAAAATAATATAAATTTTGGTCACGTTAAAGACACAACTTAAAATATAAGTAAGTATAAATCCCTTTGTTAAGGGTTTTATACTTAAAGGCACAACTATAAGCCGCGTTTTGTATTTGACAATAATTTATCTAGTTGTTAAATTACTTAAACAATCCTGCGAAGAGAAAAACTGTGAAGTAAATACCGTCTCTTCTTGCTGCGGGTTGGGTTTACATAGCTGTTAAGATTACTCAAAACACTGGTAAGCTCTTACCTTACCGTTTCACCCTTACCATAAATGGCGGTTTACTTTCTGTTGCACTATCCCTTAGGTTTCCCTAGCCATCCTTTAGATGGAACCCTACTTCACTGCAGCCCGGACTTTCCTCTTGAATTACTTCAAGCTATTGTCTGTTGTACCTTTAAGAGTCGAATTCTAACTAAAAAATAATTACTTTCTTATTATGTCGTAATAATCTGGTGGCAAAAATTTAAATATTTCCTCATCCACTTCTATATTTTGTTTTGTATCAAAAAAAGTTATTATAACCCTATTTTCCAAGGCATCTTTATACTCAATTCTTTGAATTTTATTATCTTTTGTAAAAAGATTATATTCTACATCATATATATTTGTAAGATATTCATTTTTTGATATTTTTTTAGCATTTTTTATTAGACTTAATATATCTATTTCATTTTGTAGTTGAGTCAATATTGCTTGTTCTAACTCAGGTTCATCAATTATTGCAAAGTTATTTATTATATAAACATTTTTTAAAATTGGTTCTTTATACTGCCATAAAATGTAATGTGGCTCTTTTAACACTAAGTGACCTTTATATAAAATCTCTTTTTGTGATGGGTTTATGATTTTTTGTTCAAAATTTGCATCAAATGACTTAATATTATTCAACATTGAAGCTTGAGAAAATGCAGATAAAACAAACATTCCAATAAAAACCAATTTATAAAACATAATTTAACCTTCTTTTTTATATAATCATCGGATTATAACGGAAAAGGACTATATTTCATGTTAAATATTTTTTCAAAAATTTTTGGTACTAAAAATGATAAAGAAGTAAAAAGATATAAAAAAAGAGCTGATGAGATAACTTTGCTTGAGGAAAAATATGAAGCAATGAGTGATGATGAATTAAAAGCAGCATTTGAAGCTTTTAAAAATGATGTTCAAAACGAATCAGTAAAACTAAATGATATTTTAAATGATATTTTTGCAATAACAAGAGAAGTTAGTAAAAGAACTCTAAACATGAGACACTATGATGTTCAACTTGTGGGTGGTATGGTTTTACATGATGGAAGAATAGCCGAGATGAAAACGGGTGAAGGTAAAACTTTAGTTGCCACTCTTCCTGTTGTATTAAATGCCATGACTGGAAAAGGTGTACATGTAGTTACAGTAAATGACTATCTGGCTAGCAGAGATGCTTCTGAACTAGCTCCTTTATATAATTTCCTTGGATTTAGTGTTGGTGCTATTTTAGGTGGTATTAGAGATGAAGAAGAGAGAAAAGCTCAATATGCTTGTGATATTACCTATGGTACAAACAATGAATTTGGATTTGACTACCTAAGAGATAATATGAACTATGATTTAGAAGAGTGTGTTCAAAGACAACATCACTTTGTAATCGTAGATGAAGTGGATTCAATTCTAATTGATGAAGCAAGAACTCCACTTATCATATCTGGTCCTTCAAATAGAAAAAGTTCTGACTATGCCAAAGCTAATGAGATTGCTCAAAAACTTGAACGTGGTGAAAAAATAGAACCTAAAAAAGCTGATGAGCAAGCTATTACAACTGGCGATTTTATTGTTGATGAAAAAAGCAAATCTGTTCTTATGACTGAACAAGGTGTAAAAAAAGCTGAAGAGTTATTTGAAGTAGAAAACCTTTATTTACTTGAAAATGCTACATTATCACATACTTTAGACCAAGCACTTAAAGCTCACTATGTATTTGAAATTGATGTTGACTATGTAGTAAAAGATAATGAAGTAATCATTGTAGATGAGTTTACAGGAAGATTAAGTGAAGGTAGAAGATTTTCTGAGGGTTTACACCAAGCTTTAGAAGCTAAAGAGAAGGTGTCTATTCAAGATGAATCACAAACCTTAGCAGATATTACATTCCAAAATTACTTTAGAATGTACGATAAACTTGCTGGTATGACAGGAACTGCTCAAACAGAAGCAACAGAGTTTGCAGAGATTTATAACCTTGATGTTGTATCTATTCCTACAAATGTGCCAGTACAAAGAATTGATAAAAATGACCTTATCTATAAAAGTGAAAGAGAAAAATTCAATGCAGTTTGTGACAAAATTGCCGAACTACATAAAAAAGGTCAACCAGTACTTGTAGGTACTGCCTCTATTGAAAAATCAGAAAAACTACATGAAATATTAAAACAAAAAAAGATACCTCACACAGTTTTAAATGCAAAACAACATGAAAAAGAGGGAAAAATTATTGCTGATGCTGGACAAAAAGGTGCAGTAACTATTGCTACTAATATGGCAGGACGGGGAGTTGATATTAAATTAACTAAAGAAATACTTGACCTTGGTGGTTTAGCAATTATTGGTACAGAAAGACATGAGAGTAGAAGAATTGATAATCAGCTAAGAGGTAGAGCTGGACGTCAAGGAGATATGGGTGTTTCTCAATTTTATTTATCATTAGAAGATAACCTTTTAAGAATATTTGGAAGTGATAAGATAAAAGGTATTATGGAAAGATTGGGTATTGAAGAAGGTGAACATATTGAATCAAAAATGGTAACACGTGCAGTAGAAAATGCTCAGAAAAAAGTTGAAACAATGCACTTTGAGAGTAGAAAACACCTATTAGAGTATGATGATGTTGCAAATAAACAAAGAAAAGTAATCTATGGTTTTAGAAATAATTTATTAGACCCAAGTTTTAAAATAGATGAAAAGCTTGATGAAAATAGAGCTGAATATGTATCAAATCTACTAATGCATGCAAATATTATAAATGGTATGCCTGCTGAAGACTTTGATTATGACTTCATTATAAATAAAGTAAAAGAAGAACTAAATTTAGAGATTACTTTAGAAAATATTCAGTCAGAATCATATGAAGAGTTAGAAGAGAAAGTACTTAAAATCATAAAAGAAGTATATGAAAATAAAATGAGTATGGCTGCACCTGAGCAAAAAGCAGAGATAGAGCGAATACTTTACCTACAAATCCTTGATAATGCTTGGAGAGAGCACTTATACTCTATGGATACACTTAAAACTGGTATAGGACTACGTGGTTATAATCAAAAAGATCCATTAGTTGAGTACAAAAAAGAGTCTTATAATATGTTCTTAGAACTTATTGCAAATATTAAAAATGAAATAATTAAAATATTATTTACAGTTCAATTAAGAGATTCACAAGAAGAAGAGAAAGAGAAAGAGGCAATTGAAGCTATGAGAGCAAAGATGGCAGAAGCTTCAGAAAATATCTCAACTAATTTTGAAGATGAACCTAAAGCAGAAAAAAGAATAGCAAGAAATGATCCATGTCCTTGTGGAAGTGGTAAAAAATACAAACAATGTTGTGGAGTAAGTGGTCCTAAAAGAGGATTCGTAGCAGGCAAATAATTTGAATAATCAACTTATTAACTTTATTGTAAAAAAATATTTAAAATTTGACAAAAAAAATCCATTTATCTCAATAAGTGCTATTTTAGCATTTATTGGTGTTGCAGTTGGAGTTATGGTTCTTATCATCACCATGGCAATTATGAATGGTACTGCAAAAGAGTTTGAAAATAAACTCTTTACTATGAACTATCCCCTATCTATTTATTCAAAGTTTGATAATGGCATAAATCACAGTTTACTTGAAGAACTTGAGAAAAAGTTTCCAAAGCTAAAGTTTTCTCCATATATCTCTTCTCAAGCAATTATTCAACATGATGAAAAAATGTCAGGTGGACTTTTATTTGGCGTTGATTTTAAAAGAGAAGCTGAAATAAACTCTATTTATAAAAAAGCTGTAAAAGATAAAGTTCTAAACAAATATGACCTCATAACAGGTATGGGAATTTCTGATAAACTATTTTTATATGATAATAGCAAGGTAACTATGTACTTCACAGCCTTAAACCCAAGTGGTTTTACCATGATGCCCAAAATGAAAAGATTTAACTACAGTGGCTCTTTTAGGTCAGGACTTAACGCTTATGATAACTCATATATGTATACCTCAGTTGAAGCATTACGAACTATTTTAAGAAAAAGTGATGATTATTATGATGGTATTCATATTTATTCAGATGATGCTTTCAATGATATAAATTTGATTCAAAAAGAACTTAGTGATTATCCAAATATTGGCATTGTTGGTTGGTGGCAACAAAATGGTAATTTCTTCTCTGCCATGGCATTAGAAAAGAAAGCTCTTTTTATAGTACTTATGTTAATTATTTTAGTAGCATCACTTAATATTATCTCATCTTTGCTTATGACAGTAATGAGTAGAAGAAAAGAAATTGCCCTACTTTTATCAATGGGTGCAACAAAAAAAGAGATTAAAAAGATATTTTTAAAACTTGGTATAGTAATTGGTTTTTCAGGTATAGCACTTGGTATTTTTCTAGGTTTTTTTGGAATGTTTTTACTTGATAACTTTAATATAATCTCTCTTCCAGCTGATGTTTATGGTACAAGTAAACTTCCTCTTGAACTAGATATGATTGATTTCATATCAATTTTAATTGGTTCTATTATGATTGTATTATTATCATCTTATTACCCTGCAGCAAAAGCTACTAAAATAGATGTTATTGATGTACTAAGAAACGAATAATATCTTATTTCTCAAATAGCTTTAATGGTGAAGTTATCACTCTTTTGAAGAAATTGACAGGAGCAGATATTGAGTCTTTTGCTAATTGTGTCTCTATTTTAGGATTATTTAAATCCCCTGTTATTTTAACTTTGGTAGAGACTCTTTTCTCATCCCCTAAAAACAGATAGTTCAATCCTGGTATAAAATTAACTATCTTTGTATAATCTTTCATAAATATTAAATCAACATTAGCATTTACATATGACTCTTTTAAATTTAAAGTTGCATAACCCTCAAAATCAACTGAATTACCAATCATATGGATTTTAATTAAGTTTAGAATTCTATTTTCAAAATCATAAGTAAAGTCAATATAGCCTTCATTTACAGCATAACCATTTAAGTTAAAGCCTCCATTTGTAACCATTCCAAAAACTGCAGGAATAGCTAGTAGTGGATTAATCAAAGCAGGAGAGGTATTTACTAAAGTAATAAGATTATTTAGAATAGTTAAATTTAGAAGTCTATTTTTATTAAAAAGCATTTTACCACTTATTAAATCACCTTTACCACTAGCTTCAAGTGAAAAAGTACCACCTTTTATTATCTCTTTATCAAAAAAGGTATTTACAAAAAGTTCATTTATATCTGTTGCTCTCAAATTTATATTTTTATGTGAGTCTTTTATATACTTTATTTTTCCATCAAGATATACTAAATCAAATATAGTATTTTTATCATTTGATGAGATAATATAATCATCAGATAAAACTTTATACTTGTCATTGATAATAAGATTAGAATTTTTCCCTTTAATCTTTATTTTTTTGTATTTGTTTACATCATCGTTATTTGTATTATAAATTAAATCTAATTCATTTAGTTCTAAATATATTTCATCACTATTTTTCAGGCTTAAGTCTAATTTTTTATCTTTTGATACAACTTTTACCAAATCTTTTTTCAAATAGCCTTTAATATCTAATTTATCTAGCTTTTTATCACCCTCTTTTATAGGAATATCCAGTTTACCAAAAGTCCCATCAAAAAAGATGTCATCTTTTACAATATCAATATTTGAATCAATTGAGTAAAAACTATTATCTTTTAGTAATATATTTGAATCAATCAATCTAACACTTAAATCTTGGATTAGACTATTTTTATTTTCACTCTTTGTCATATCTATATCATAGGAGTTTATAATTATTTTTATTTTATCTTTGATAATATCTATTACAAGGTCATTTGAAGCTGTATTTATAGATGTTTTATCTTTATTTATCAATCCAAAAAGCTTTAAGGTATCAACATCTTTATCATCTTTTTTTAAAGGTAAATCTAGTTCAAATAAGTTTGCCATAAAGCTAATCTCATTATCATCCAATAATTTAATACTCAAATCACCTTTTTTAATATTAATATCACTTAAAAGTTTTGAATAAGGGTACAGTTTTTCTAAATTTGCAATATTTATATCTGTACTATCTTTTTGAAATAAGATTTGGGTTTCTAGTTCGTCAATATTTAATTTAGCATTATCTTTAAAGTCTATTGTAAAATCAATCTTTTTGTCTTCAATCTTAACAATCTCTTGATTATCACTTTTGATTAAAAATTTATTTAATAAAGCATTTCCCTTAGAATCTAAAGTTTTAGTATCTATTTTTAGATTTACCTTTGCATTTATCATATCCTTATGGACAAAGTCTGTATTTTTGATAATTACATCAGTATTAATCAATTCTACATCTCCATCTTTAGAGTAAAATTCAAAATCATTTATCTTAAAAGTAGAATCTTTAGCTTTAAACACACCAAAGGTTTTCATAGGAGAATCATAAGGTATATAAAGATGTACATCAGCCTGAGTTTTGCCAGATATCTGTTTTAAAGGAAGATTTATCTTATAGGCTTTTAATATCTCTAAAACATTATCATCTAAAAGATGATTAGCCTTAAGTGTTACATCAACGTGTCCATACTTTAAACTTGTCATATCTTTTATATCAACAAAACTTCCATCTATACTTATACCTTTGTAGATTGGCTCTTTTAGTTTTATAAGTAAATTATCATTTTTATACTCTAGGTTTATAAGTGGCGTGTTTACCACATCTAAGTCTTTATTAAATTTTACTGTTGCATCAAGAACCCTAGCATAACCACTAATACTGTTTAAAATAGGAGTAAGACTATTTAAATCAACTTTTCCATACAAATAGTCTAAATAAAGCTTGCCTTGGATATTGTCATACATCCAAGACTCTGCAATTTTGTCTAAAGAAATATAGTTTTTTAAAAACTTTATATTTTCTAATTCTCCTGAATTTATAAAAAAATCCAACTCTTCTTTATTTGATTGTATATTTAACTCACCACTAGCTAAATTTTTATAAAAGTATCTTCCTAAAAAAACTAAAATATTTTTATGCAAATCAATATTCATATTTCCTAAAAGCAAAAGATTTATATCTTTTAAATAAATCGAATAAATATCTAACTTTAAAGAATCCCCCTCTTCTGAGTACTCTGAGGCAATATTCACATACTTGTTATCTATATAAATATAATCATCTTCTAGTTGTATTTTAAATTTATTATCTGCGATTTCCATAGTCTCAATATCAATATTTTGGAAAAAACTCAAAACCATAGGGGCTTTGTTTAAAAGAGATTTTATATCTTCAAAAGAGTTATTAACTTTGGTTTTTTTATCTTTTATTACAATTTCATCTATTTGTAAAATAAGCTTTTTATCAATTTTTAAATAGAATTTCGAAACTGAAAAATCACCAAGAGAGAATGAATCCAATTTGATGCCATTAATTAAGAAAAAAACTAAAAAAGCTACTAGCGATAAAAAGAATAAAATAAATGCAATGATTTTTTTTAGTAACATTATTGAAGTAATCCTCGTTTTAAGTATTATTATACTTTTTTATATAACTATCCCTTTGTCATCATCAAAAGTAATTTTTATACCTAAAGGGAGTACAAATTATATTATAACATACCTAAATAAATCAGGTTATTACTTAAATATAATTGATAAAGTAATAATTAAAATTAAAGGCTATCCTCAAAGTGGTTGGATCGATTTAAAAACAACAAAGATGACAAAAGCAGACTTTATCAACAAACTTCTTACTTCAAAAGCTGCACTTAAAAGTGTTACTTTAATCCCAGGAGAGACTGCTTACTTCTTTTTAAAAGATATTTCTGAAAAATTTAATCTCTCATTTACAAAACTTCAAAACTCTTATAATAAATATGCCTATAGACTTGATGGTAATATATTAGCAGAGACATATAATCTGCCAATGGGTATGGATGAAGATCATATTATTTTTTATCTAATCTCTTATACAAATAAAAGATATGAAGAGTTTTCAAATAAAATATTTGGGCATTATATAAAAAAGAGTTGGTACACCTATGTAACTATGGCTTCAATTATTCAAAAAGAAGCTGCTGACACAGAAGAGATGCCAATAGTTTCAAGTGTAATTCAAAATAGACTTAAAAGAAAAATGCCACTTCAAATGGATGGTACTCTAAACTATGGAGTCTATTCACATACAAAAGTAACACCTAAAATGATAAGAGAAGATATCACTTCATATAATACTTATAAGTATTCAGAGTTACCTAAAAATCCAGTTTGTGCAGTTAGTTTAGATGCCATTAAAGCAGCAATATTTCCAGCAAAAACAGAGTATCTTTATTTTTTTAGAAATAAAGCAACAGGTAAACACTCTTTTACAAAGACCTATAAAGAGCATATTAACAATATAAATAGAAAAAGAACTACTAGTAAACCCAAAGAGACAAAAGTTTTCCCTAAAAAAAGTGATACTAAAACAACCAAAGACGTGAAATCACTCTGGAAAGCTGTTAAGTAATTGTGAAGTATTGAAACAGCAAAATTAAACTGTTTCTTTATTGATACTTATTTGAAATATTATGAATAAAATCATGCTAATATGTCCTACACGAAAACTTTAACTAACCAAGGAACAAAAATGTCAAAAATCATTTACACAAAAGTTGATGAAGCTCCTGCTTTAGCTACTTACTCATTTTTACCAATCATCAAGGCTTTTACAAAAAGCTCTGGTATAGAAATGGTAACAAAAGATATCTCATTAGCTGGAAGAATTCTTGCAAACTTTCCTGAGAACTTAACTGCTGACCAAAAAATTGGTGATCACTTAGCTGAACTTGGTGAATTAACTCAAGATCCAAATGCAAATATTGTTAAACTACCAAACATCTCTGCATCTATTCCTCAGTTAAAAGCTGCAATTGCTGAATTACAATCAAAAGGTTACAATGTACCTAATTATGATGAATCAGCTGAAATAACTGCTAGATATTCTAAAATCTTAGGATCTGCTGTTAACCCAGTACTTAGAGAAGGTAATTCAGATAGAAGAGCACCAAGTGCTGTTAAAAACTATGCAAAAAACAACCCTCATAGAATGGGGGAATGGACAAAAGATTCAAAAACTGATGTTGCTCACATGGATAATGGAGACTTTTATGGTTCTGAAGTTTCTAAAACTTTTGATGAAGCAAATGATTTAAAAATCTCTTTCTTTGATAAAAATGGTGCTGAGACAGTATTAAAAGCTTCAACTGCTGTACTTGCTGGTGAAATCATTGATGCAACTGTTATGAGTGCAAAAGCTTTACAAGAGTTTTATGCAAAAGCAATCGCAGAAGCTAAAGAGAAAGATGTATTATTATCTTTACACCTAAAAGCGACAATGATGAAAGTTTCTGATCCAATTATGTTTGGATTTGCAGTTAAAGTATTCTTCAAAGATTTAATTGCTAAACATGGTGAGTTATTTGACTCATTAGGTGTAAACTTCAACAATGGATTAGGAGATTTATACTCTAAGTTAGACAAAGTAGATGCAGATAAAAAAGCAGAAATTGAAGCTGATATTGCTAAAGTTTATGCAGCTCAACCAAGACTTGCAATGGTAAACTCTGCAAAAGGGATTACTAACTTACATGTACCATCTGATGTTATTATTGATGCATCTATGCCTGCTATGCTTAAAGGTGGTGGTAAAATGTGGAATGCTGATGATAAAGAAGAAGATACTATTGCTATGATTCCAGATAGATGTTATGCGCAAGCTTTTAAAGCAGTTATTGATGATTGTAAAGAAAATGGAAAATTAGATGTAACAACTATTGGAACTGTACCAAATGTTGGTCTTATGGCACAAAAAGCAGAAGAGTATGGTTCTCATGATAAAACATTCCAAGCTCCTGCAAATGGACAAATGAAAGTTCTTGATAAAGATGGAAATGCAGTATTTACTTTTGATGTTGAAGAAGGTGATATTTTCAGAATGTGTCAAGCTAAAGATGCTCCAATTCAAGATTGGATTAAATTAGCAGTTTCTAGAGCTAGATTATCAAATACTCCTGCAATTTTCTGGTTAGATGAAAATAGAGGTCATGATGCAGAGATGATTAAAAAAGTTAATAAATATTTACCAGACCATGATACAAGTGGATTAGATATCTCTATTATGGCTCCACTTGAAGCTACAAAAGTTTCTTTAAAAAGAATGAGAGAAGGTAAAGATACTATTTCTGTAACTGGAAATGTATTAAGAGATTATAATACTGACCTTTTCCCAATCTTAGAGCTTGGAACATCTGCTAAAATGTTATCAATCGTACCATTAATGCAAGGTGGTGGACTGTTTGAAACTGGTGCTGGTGGTTCTGCTCCTAAACATGTACAACAATTCACTGAAGAGTCTTACTTAAGATGGGATTCATTAGGTGAGTTTATGGCTTTAGCAGCTTCTTTTGAGCATTTAGGTAATACTCAAAATAATGCAAAAGCAAAAGTTCTTGCTGATACTTTAGATAAAGCAACAGGAACTTTCCTTTTAGAAGACAAATCTCCATCAAGAAAATTAGGTGGTGTTGATAATAGAGGTTCTCACTTCTATCTTGCTATGTATTGGGCTCAAGAATTAGCAGCGCAAACTGAAGATGCAGAACTTGCAGCTGAATTTGCTCCAATAGCAAAATCAATGACTGAAAATGAAGATAAAATCATGGCTGAATTAGTTGAAGCTCATGGAAAAGCTTCTGATATTGGTGGATATTATTTACCAAATGAAGAAAAAGCAAATGAAGCATTAAGACCAAGTGCTACATTAAATGCAATTATTGGGTAACTTTTAATAGCTATTATTTTAAAGGTAGGTGTAAAAACCTACCTTTTTTTATTTACGAATTTTAAAGGAAAGATATGAAAAACAAAAAAGTTGGAATCATAGGAGTTGGTAATGTGGGTTCAACACTTGCTTATACTCTAGCGTCTAAAGGAATTTGTTAAAAGATAGTTTTAAAGGATATAAGAGAAAATGTCGTAAAAGCAATGGCTTTAGATATTTCGCAAGCTGCAAATGCAGCTAGCTCTGACACTTTAGTATTTGCAGCAAAAGATGCAAAGGACTTAAAAGGTTGTGATGTTATTGTTATAACTGCTGGATTACCAAGAAAACATGGTATGAGTAGAGATGATTTACTTCTTACAAATGCAAAAATTATGAAAATAGTAGTAAAAGAGATAGAAGAACAAGCTCCAAATGCAATTATAGTAGTGGTATCAAACCCCTTAGATGTAATGGTTTACACAGCACTCAAAGTCTCAAACTTCCCAAAAAATCAAATAGTAGGAATGGCAGGTATTTTAGATAGTGCAAGAATGAGCCACTTTATTTTAGAAAAGTTAGGTTATGGTGCTGGACAAATAGATGCTTCTGTTATGGGTGGTCATGGTGATGATATGGTTCCCCTGCCAAACTTCTCAACAGTTGCAGGTGTTCCCCTTGATGCTGTTTTAAGTAAAGAAGATATAAAAGATATTGTAGAAAAAACAAAAAATGGTGGAGCTCAAATAGTAAAATACCTAGAAACTGGTTCAGCATACTATGCTCCTGCTCACTCTACTTCCCTTATGGTAGAAGCAATTTTATATGATAAAAAAGAGGTTTATCCCTGTGCTGTTTTATTAGAAGGTGAATATGGATACGAAAATATAGTTTCAGGAGTTCCAATTATGCTAGGAAGTTCAGGGGTTGAAAAAATTATAGAGCTCAAATTAACAGCTGAACAAAAAAAACTATTTAAAAAGTCTGTATCTTCTGTTAAGGAATTAGTTGATACACTAAATAAAAACAATTTTTTTGAATAAGGAGTAACTTATGACAAAAACATATGAAGTAAACAACGTAAAATGCGGTGGATGTGCAAATACACTAATCACTGCCCTAGAAAAAGATTATGGAAAAGTAGAAGTTGACTTAGAAGTAATTCCACGAAAAATCACTTTAGACATCGATGAAAGCCAAGAAGAGGCTTTAAAAGTAAAACTTAGAGGATTGGGTTATCCACTAGTAACAGATGAGCTCAGTGGCTTTGAAAAAGCTACTACGACAGCAAAAAGTTTTGTGAGTTGTGCTGTTGGTAAGTTTAATGTAGCTACTTCAAAAACTGAGTAGTTCATTATCTTTTAAAACCTCTCTACGTCAGTAAAAAATTTCTAATCCTCATTTACCCTTAGTAAACTCCGGTTAGAAATTTTTGACTTCCTTGATATCTTCAAAAATCTAACAAACTCTTTCAGTTTTTATATTACTAATATATTTTATTATATAATCTTTAAAATAGAAGGAATTAAAATGAATGAAATTGATGAAGGAATTGATTCAACAAAGAAAATTACTGAAGTAGTAGGTGAACTTATTAAACATGCAGGAGATACTCCAGAAATCAAAGAATCAGGTAAAAACCTAGGTCAAGCTGCATTAACAATAACAAAAACAATTAATAATGCATTATTACCTTTAGCTGCAATAAATTACTCTTTTGATAAAGCTAAAAAATACTTTTCCGAAAAATTTGAAAAAGACATGGAAAAAAAAGCATCAAAAATTTTAGAAGAAGATTTAGTTGAACCAAAAGCTTCAATTGCTGGTCCTACACTACAAGGACTTGCTTTTTCTCATGAAGAAAATAATCTAAAAGAAATGTACTTATCATTATTAACAACAGCTATGAATAAAAAAGAAGCTGATAATGCCCACCCAGCTTATGTAGAAATTATAAAACAATTAACTTCTAGTGAGGCAAATTTATTAAAATTAATTTTAAACTATTCAGTATATTTACCAATATGTCAAATAATAGAACGTAATACAAAGAATAATAGTGAACAAATTATTAAAAACCATATAACAAATGTTAAAGGAACAGAAAAAGACATAAAGAAAATACCAGCATCAATAGAAAACTTTATTAGATTGGGTTTAATTAAAATAAGTTATTCTCAACATTTAGTAGACTTAAAATCATATATATGGATTGAATCACTACCAATATACAAAGAAATTGTTGCATCTAATATAGATTCTCACTTAAATATCACATACAAAAAAGGATACATTGCACAAACTGACTTGGGAATTGAATTTTCAAAAGCTGTAGGTTTATCAGAAATTAAATAAGATTAAAAAGGGCAAAAACTTCACCTATTACAAAAATTGGAGTAAACTTGTAAAAGTAGAACTTTTATAAAAGGAATACACCATGAAAACTCAAAAACACGAACTTACCGTTGGTATACAAAAAGTTGATAGTAGTTTTTTACTTACTATAAAAGCAGTAGGTACTCTTACCCATGAAGATTATGAGACAATAACACCTATGATTGATTCTGCTATTGAAGGTATTACAAATCCTAAAATTATAGCTATTGTTGATTGTACTGAGCTTGATGGTTGGGAACTTGAAGCTGCTTGGGATGATTTGAAACTTGGACTTAAACATGGGAATGAGTTTGAAAAAATTGCCATAATCAATAGTAAAACTTGGATAAAAGTAGGTTCTAAAATAGCATCTTGGTTTATTCAAGGAGAAGTTAAAAACTTTGAAAATGAAATAGAAGCCTTTGAGTGGCTAAATATATAAGATACAGAGAAATATTATTCTCTGTATTTTACTGTAGAAGTGGTAGTTTATTTAACAACTCTTCACAATAGTCCCATTGTTCCAAGCTCTCTTTCCACTCTTTTGGAATAGCATTTATACCAAAATAAGCACCAAGTACCATACCAATCATAATACCTCTAGATGCATTATCTCCACCAACCATAGCATTTGCTTGAAGTGCCTTCTTAAGACCATCTTCTTTATTGGCATATTTTAAGATAAAGTAAATACTTCCAGGCATAGTTCCTTCAGTTGGACTAGCTTTTCCTACTTTTATAGGTTCACTTCTTCCCACATCCCAAAGTCTTGCCATAGAAGTAAGTGCTAAGTCATCGCTAAACTGTTCTTTTGATAAATCAGATTCAGGATTTGATTCCTCTTCATATTTTGCAATTGCTTGATTAACTTTATCTTGATAAAAACCACCCATAAGTTTTCCAACTTCTTCGATGGCAACTCTTGGTTTAGTTCCATTGATAACTTTGTTTGTAACTCTTGCAAAAAACTCTGCTCCACCTAGGGCATGAGCTTCTTTGTGAGTAAACATAGCTTTTTTTGCCACATCAACTAACACTTCTTCATCTTCATAATATGCATGAGCTGCAACATGTCTTATGGCTGTTGCATTTGAATATCCACCTAGGTCTTCAGCTTTTACACCTCTTTTAGCTTGGGCATAAGTTTCTCTACTCATAGTACAAATCCAAGAACCCCAACTATGTTCTAGTCTGTTCATCCAATGTGGAATAATAGCTTGTACATTAAAATCTTGTGGGGGATTTGCAGTTTTTGCTAAGTGCTCTAATATAAGAATATTATAATCCCCATAATCAGTAGTTCCACCAGCTTTTTTTCCTGGATGATAATTTTGTTCACCCCACCCTATTCCATGGGTCATTCCACCCATCATTTCACCGGGACTCATAAATTTTTCTATGGGTTTTTGCCCATATGCATTATATATTTTTTTTGCATCATATTCATAATGACTACCTAAACATAAAGCATCAGCAACAATAGATGCAAAAAAAGCACCTCTTATTGAGTCTTGTTTTGTTATATTGTTCATTTTTTGCCTATTTGATTTTTGATAGATATTAAAAAAGGGTCATAAAAAATATGACCCTTTAAATAGATTGATTAAGATTCTTACTATTTAAGATTTTGAGCTACAAAATCCCAATTAACTAGTTTCCAAAAGTTTTCTAAGTATTTTGGTCTTGCGTTTCTAGTATCAATGTAATATGCGTGTTCCCACACATCACAGGTAAGAAGTGGTGTTAAACCATCAGTTAATGGAGTTCCTGCATTTGCAGTGCTTATAATTGATAATTTACCACTTGAATCTTTTACTAGCCAAGCCCATCCTGAACCAAAATGAGTTACTGCTTTATTTGTAAATTGAGTTTTAAACTCTTCAACTGATCCAAATGCTTCAACTAAAGCAGCTTCTACATCACTAGAGATAGTAGAACCACCTGGAGTTAAACCATTCCAGAAAAAGTCATGATTAAATACTTGTGCAGAGTTATTAAAAAGCCCACCTTCAGAACCTTTTACAATTTCTTCTAAAGAAGCATCTTCAAACTTTGTTCCTTCTATCAAATTATTTAAGTTATTTACATATGTTTGATGGTGTTTTCCATAGTGGAATTCTAAAGTCTCTTTTGACATTAGAGGTTGTAATGCATCCATTTCGTAAGGTAGTTTCATTAATTCGTGTTTCATTTTAAATCCTTTAAAAAATATTAATATTAAAATGATACTGCTATAGAATTAAAAAACAATAATAAGATTAAATTAGTTTTTTATTTAAGAGTGAATTAGTCTTATTTAAGAATTGTAAAAAATAAAGGGTCAAGTGACCCTCTATATTAATTTAATAAGTCAACTAGTGGCTTTAAAGAAGCTTTTTTCTCTTCTTCATTCATAGAACCATCCATTGCTTCTTCTTTTACTTTTCCATTATAAATATTTGTAATACTACCATTTTCATCAATAATGTACGCAAAATAACTTGTTTTTGTAGTATCATCTAAATTTAAAGAATCAACCATAGAACCATCAACATCAAAAATCATAGGAATAGTTGGGTCATCATTCAACTCTTCAAGTTTCCCAGAAACTACCCATTTTTTGATAAACCAAGGTGCTTTTGAAATATTTGCAACCAAAACATATGGTAACTCTATTTCAAAATATTTTTTTAAGTCTTTTACGATTATTAAAGAATCATGATTACCTACAACCACTAAAGTCTTTTGACCAGTTTTAAATACCTCACTTGAAGATACAGGATTTTCTTTTCCTACAAGCTCCAAAGATGCAGGAACTCCACTTAAACTTAATTCAGTACTTCTATTAACATCATTTTTTACATCTTTTGGTTTTTCGGCTGTTAGGTAAACAAGTAGTCCAAAACCAACAATACCTAAAAATACTAATTTTAAAATATTTTTTAACAATTTTTATCCTTTTAATAAAATTGTAGGAGTTTAACTTTTTAATATAAATACAATATTAATAAACATTATCACTTATTTCTTCTAACCCATTTTTTAAATAATCTATCAACAGTAATTTCATCATCTAAAGTATCTTTTTTCTTTATAAAGTCAACAAGTTTTTTTGCTAAATAAGGAGACAAAACAAACCCTCTTCCTCCTACACCATTTAGTATAAAAAGATTATCATGTCTTATAAATCTATCACTTTTAACATGTGTACCATTTTTTAAGTATGGAAACATATTTAGAGTCTCTTTTGAATCAACTAAACTTCCTACTATTGGAAAATAATCAAAGCTACTAGCCCTTGCTCCAAAGTAAGTTTTTAATACTTTTACATCATTTAATGTTTTTATATTGTTAGCCTTTTCTAAAAGCTCTAATGTATCCTTTTTGTATAATTCATTTGTATAACCAATATTAGATAAATTACTTAAACTTTGATTTTCAAAAGCTTTAAAATCTTTTTCTAATTTACTCTCAAACCTATGATGTGTAGCCCCTATTGAAACTTTATATAAATCATTTGTAACTTTATTATATGAAGTAGAGATAGAACACTCTTTATGATAGTTAAAATCTATACAAGTTGTTGTAGAAATATCAATTCTTTGTCTCCATACAGCTCTTATGTTTATATATTCTTCATCAATTAGTTTAATATCAGAGCCAGTGGTTAAAATAATATTTTTTGTCTTTATTTCATCATTTATAATCCAAGTTCCTTCTTTATATTTTATATGTTTCACTTCATAATTAAATATTTTATCTACATTAAGAGTGAGCTTTTTACATAGTTCATAAGAAAAAACTTGAGAGCCTATTTTAAAGAAAAATCCCCCTTCTTTCTCTTCCCATTCAAAGTCAAAATGTTTTTTATAAACATCAAACTTTAACCTATCATCTTCGTCTTTGGGAACTCTTAAAACACCTTTTTGCACAATAAGACTTTCATCTAAACTCTTATAAAAATCCACTGCGAAACTTAAAGACTTAGTCACTAGCTCTTTAAATTTGTTTGGTTTTCCAAGAAGTGGAGATAAAAAACCTCCTGCAACACCAGAAGCAAATTGTGCCACATCTTCAAACCTGTCTATTAAAAGTACTTTATCCTCTTTTAGAAAGTGTGATACACAAGAACCAGCAATTCCAGCTCCAATAACTACATAGTCATAATCTTTTGTTTTTTTCATGATTTTTTTAATAACCTAAAATTTGGTCTCCAATACCCTTTTCCGCCGTATAAACTAACGCATCTATATCCAGGTAATTTACTTCGGTAAAATTCAAGTCTCTCTTTTGTGGTTTTTCCAGTGTCACAATAAAATACAAATACTGTTTTATCTTTAGGAAACAGTGCCATTTCATAAGGGTTGTATTTTATACAGTTATCAGTATCAATAGGTTTTAATACCGTATCTACTAATAGAACATCAATGCCCTGTTTTTCAAGTTCATCTTTATAATTTAGGTACTCCTCTTGAGTCCATTCATCTTTTTCAAATATTTTTTCATTAATTTGATGATTTTAGTATATATTTACTTTTTTAGCAATTAATCTTATTTTTCGCTATTTTTTATAAAACCTTGATTGACTACGACTCAAGTTTGTGCTATAATAATATAAATATTATAACTTATATGGAGTTTTTATTGCAAAAAGTTTATACGAAACATTAGAGGTGAGTGATGGTGCCTCAACTGATGAAATAAAAAAAGCATACAGAAAATTAGCAAGAAAATATCATCCTGATGTAAATAAAGATAAAGATGCAGAAGAGAAATTTAAAGAGATAAATGCAGCATATGAAGTATTATCAGATAAAGAGAAAAAACAGCAATATGACCAGTATGGTGATTCTATGTTTGGTGGACAAAACTTTCATGACTTTGCAAGAGGTCAAGGTGGAAATGTAGATTTAGATGAAATCTTAAGACAGATGTTTGGAGGTTCTGGAGGCTTTGGTGGAAATGGTTTTGGAAACCAAGGCTTTGGAGGACAAGGTTTTGGTGGTTATAGTGAGCCAGATTTAGACATGAGCGCACAAATTACTATTGCCTTTGATATTTCTATACTTGGTGGAAAACAACAAGTCTCATTCAACAATGACTCTTTTGATATTAAAATCCCTGAAGGTATTAGAGATGGACAAAAAATCAGAGCAAAAGGTAAAGGTAAATCATACAATGGCAAAAGAGGTGATTTAATTATAAAAATAAATGTTGCTCCTAGTCCTGAATATACATTAGATGGAGATACTTTAACTAAATATTTTGATATACCTTTAAAAACAGCTCTTTTTGGTGGCAAAATAGAGATTAAAACTATTCATAAAACAATAACGCTAAAAGTACCAGAAAATACGAAACAATACCAAAGATTTAGAGTAAAAGAGCTAGGAATCTTAAATAGAAAAGTTGGAACAAAGGGTGATTTATATTTAAAAGCAAATATTGTATTACCTAAAGTTGCAGATTTAGATGAAGAAGTTGTTAATTTATTAAAAGAGAAATTACCAGAAACTATATAAAAGAGGACATTATGGATACAAACTCATACTCAGAACCCGTTTATTTGATTTCAGTAGTTGCACAAATTCTTGAAATACATCCACAAACACTAAGACAATATGAGAGAGAGGGTTTAATTACCCCCTCAAGAACAAATGGCAAAATCCGTTTATACTCTCAAAAAGATATTGACCATATAAAATATGTACTAAGACTTACAAGAGAGTTAGGAATAAACCTAGCTGGAGTTGATTTAATACTTCAATTAAATAAAAAAATAAATACCTTAGAAGAAGATGTTGAAAAGTATAAAACAAGATTAAGAGAGATTGATAAATTTGGAGTTGTACCCTCATCAAAAGCTTTAGTAATTAAAAAAAGCTCTTATGATATAGTGATTTTTGAATAGTAGATAAGCTTTCTACTCTTATAAATGATATTGTACTACGTAATCTCTCATTAATGGAGGAACATCTAAATAGTTATCTTTATCTGTAACTATTGTTTGTTTTACACCATCATCAGTTGACTCTTGATCATTTTTTCTAGGTTCAGGTTTAGATTCAAACCCAGTAGCTACGATTGTAATCTTTACTTCATCTTTTTGTAAAGAGTCATCAGAAGTTGTACCAAATATAATCTCTGCATTTGAATCAATAGTATCATGTATTTTTTCCATAACATTATTAATAGCAAACATAGAAATTTGTGGGTGAATATTAAAATGAATCAAAATACCTTTTGCCCCACTTAGAGACATCTTATCAAGTAAAGGAGAGTTTGTAGCAACATCCAATGCTTTAATAGCAGCATCTTCACCTTTAGCTCGCCCTATTCCCATAAGTGCCATACCTTTATGCTGCATGATAGTCTTTACATCAGCAAAGTCAGTATTAATATCACTATTTCCAGGATTTAGAATAACTTCACTCATCCCATTTACAGCTTGATATAAAATATTATCGATAATTTTAAAGGCATCTTTCATACCAATATCTTTATCAACAATATCTAGTAACTTATCATTTGGAACAACAATAATAGAATCACTTACTTTTTTTATCTCTTCAAGACCTAGATTTGCTAATCCTGCTCTTTTTTTACCTTCCCAAGTAAATGGTTTAGTTACAACAGAAACTGTTAAAGCACCTATTTCCTTAGCAGCTTTTGCAATAATTGCAGCAGCTCCCGTTCCTGTACCTCCACCAAGTCCAGCAGCTATAAAAACAATATCTGCTCCTTCTAAAGTGTTTTTAATCTCTTCATAACTCTCTATTGCAGAATCTCTACCAACTTCTGGCTTCATCCCCGCACCAAGACCTTTGGTTAGCTTTACACCCAACTGTATTTTTTTAGGTGCTCTTGAGATATTTAAAACCTGTAAATCTGTATTTGCAGCAATCAAATCAATTCTTCGAGTACCCTCTTGAATCATGTGGTTGACCATGTTACAACCACCTCCACCAACACCAACTACAGTAATTTTTGCTACATTATCTGACAAAGTTTTATTTGGCATTTCTACTGTGATATCGTCCACTCTAAATAATCCATTATCCATTAAAACCACTCCGAAACTTTATTCCAAAATTTAGCCATACCTTTACCTTTATCAGTCTTTGATATTTTAGGTAACTGTGTAGTATCTTCAGGTTTAAGTTTTATATCCATATTTGCTTTTTGTTCAGCTTGCCTTATATTACGTTGAGCCTCTTTTAATTCTTCTTTTTGAATAATCTTTTGTTTTATTACTTTTCTTCTTAGTTTTTTATTTGAATCTAACTCGAAATTTCTATTTTTATCTAAAGAGTAAAAAAGAAGTCCTGAGATTGTTGACATAGTTGGATCATCAAAATTCATATATCCATTTTTGATATTTCTTGGATTTGCAAC
Source organism: Arcobacter sp. (assembly GCA_002869535.1). Taxonomy (GTDB): domain Bacteria; phylum Campylobacterota; class Campylobacteria; order Campylobacterales; family Arcobacteraceae; genus Arcobacter. The sequence continues at coordinate 228,599 of PKUK01000001.1, read as the reverse complement.
TTTTATAGGCTGATTTTCAAAAACTAAAGTAGCCAACTCTTTAATCCCTTTTAATCTACTCATTCCACCAGTTATAACAATACCCGCATCCAAATTATCAGCTATTCCACTTCTATTTAACTTCTGTTTTACTAATAATAAAGTCTCTTCAACTCTTGCATGAATGATATTTCTTATATCTACCAAAGAAATCTCTTCAGTTACTTGTTCATCACCAATTCTTGGGATTTTTATTTTTTTAATAGTTAGTTGATCATCTTCACTATTATTTGAAAGTAGGCTTCCATATTTTATTTTTATTAGTTCTGCTGCATTATGAGGTGTGTGAAGCATTACTGATAAATCATTTGTGATATGATTTGAACCAACTGGTATAAAATCAGTATATAACAAAGAACCACCTTTATAACATGCAAACTCTGTAGTTGTACTACCAATATTTATTACTAAGCTTCCAAATTTATTTTGTTGTTCATCTAAAACTGCAATTGCAGTTGCATAACTATTTAAAACAAAGTTAGTTATCTCAATATTTGATTCTTTAAAAGCAGATCTTAGGTTTGTCAATGCTGTTTTTTTTGCAGTTACAATATAAACAGATACTTCAAGTCTTGCACCATTCATATTTAAAGGATTATCAACATCTGCTGAATCATCAACTTTAAAGAATATAGGAATAACATGAACAATATCATACTCAGGAACAATTGTAGCATTGTATAAAGCCATTTGCATAACTTGATTTATCTCATGTTCTGTGATTATTCCATTTGGAACATTTACACTTCCCATACTTCTTATACCCTTAGTATAAGAACCAGATATGGCAACAACTGTTGATTCAATTGGTTCAGAAGTACTTCTTCTTGCTTTTAGGACAGCATTTTGTATAGATTTAGAAGCTAATTCAATATTTGTTATAAGCCCTTTATTAATTCCATCACTTGTTTCAATACCTGTACCTAAGATATTAATTTTATAGTCTAAATCATTTTTTGCAATAATTGCTGTAACGTCAGTAGAACCAATATCTATTGCTAGAAGAGTATTACCCAATTTTTACTCCTTGTGATCTAAAGATGAAGTAACTTCATATCTGTTTTCAAGATTCTTTACTAAGTTTGACATAAGCTCAGCTTTTTGTAGCTTTAATAATATATCTTTTACAGATTCTTCTTCTTTTGTAGTGTCTGTTGCTAATTTACTTGCAGTGATTTTATAAAGTACTACTTTTCCTGCTACTTCTATTTTTCCCTGTTTTTCTTTTGAGACAAAAAGTTTATTTAAAAAAGCATAAGCTTCGTTTGTATCTAAACCTTTGATTTTATTTACTGAAGTTCTAGTAATAAAGCCAAGATTTTCACCCTCAAAGTTTTCCATTGCTTCTTTAGCTAAAGAATTTATTTTTTCACTTCTTTTAATATCTAAATAATCTGCTTTTACCATATCTTTTGCCATATCAAAAGATAAAGGCTTTGGCGCTTGTTTTTCTATTAGTTTTACAATTGTAAAACCATCAGTTGCTTCAAAAGGTTTTAAAACAACTCCTACAGTAGAATTTTTAACTTCTTCTATGTTTTCAGGTGAAAAAGGTAATTCATTCTCAAAGATTGTTGTAGTTGCATCAAATTTTTCTTCATCTTTTTTAAGTGCTAAGTATTTTTTTAAAGCATCTCTTTTTGTAGATTTTAAACTTAATACTTTTATCATATCATCTTTTGCTTCTTCAATAGTCTTTATTTTTCCATCTTCTTTTTTATAATCAGTTTTAAACTTTGAATAATGCTCTTGCAACTCATCTTCTGTTGGAATAATCATCTCTAATGGTACTTTAGAAATAGCTAATCTATAAATATTTGTTGACATGTATTTTATTTTGTTTGTTTTCCAATAATTTCTTAAAATAGTGTCATTTATTTCAATGGCTATAGATTTAGGGTCTAATACTTTTATTGATACTTCATCTTGTGCAAAAAGTAACTTTGATAAGTTTGTAACTTCAATTGCAGAAGGATTTAGATTAAATAAAGATTCAACTTTTTGTAAAAGTAAATCTCTTTTTAAAGATTTTTCGTATTGTACTGCAGTTGTAGCATTTTGACTTAATACTCTTATGTAAAGTTCTTTATCAAACTTTCCATCTTTTATAAAAGCAGGCATTTGAACTAACTCTTTTGCAATATCTTCATTTGTAACATTTAAACCTAAATCATCAGCATAAGATAAAATAAGATTTTTTTGGATTGCTAAATTTATAGCTGCTTCTGGAAGTCCAATTTTTTTAGCCATCTCTTGGTTAAATTGATTTCCATACATTCTAGAATATTGTCCATAAAGTGATGAATATTCTCTTTGATACTCTTCAACACTTACTTTTCTATCACCTACAACAGCTACTGATCCTGAAGAGTTTCCATACTCATAACTTCCCCATCCAACGAAACCAGCACCCACGAACGCTATTGTACTTATCCAAATTGTAATTACTAACCATCTTTTGTGTCTTTGCATCCAAGTTATCATACTAATAAAATCCTCAATAAAATTTTAGATATATTACTCACATATAGCTTTTGGAAATGTTAAACTGCTTAGCTTAGTAAATCATTTATAACAGATTCCCTTTTTGTGGTCTCTATTCTCTTACAAGCACCTTTGAAAGCATCCTCTTCTCCTACTATATAACACATACTTTTAGCCCTAGTAATTGCTGTATATAATAATTTTGTATTATGCATAATATAGTGGGAAAAGCTCATAGGAATAAGTGCATTATCATACTCCATACCTTGAGTTTTGTGTATGGTTAAACAATATGCAAGTGATAATAAAGAGTCCAAATCATCGAAGTTATAGAAAACTACCATATCATCATTTGGATAAAGTACAATACACTTGCTTTCTTCAAAATCTAGCTTAATAATAAGTCCCAACTGTCCATTAAATACACGGCGTTCTAAATATTCACTAGAACCAGTTCTATACATTTGCATTGTTTGGGATTGCATATTCTCATTTTTTATATGAATTACTTTATCACTTAGTTTATATTCATAAAGTTTTGTTTGTTTTGACTCTTCCCTTGAACTATTAAATATTTTTTGAAGTTGATTATTTAGGTTCTCAACCCCTAACATTCCACCTTTCATGGGAGTTATTATTTGAAAAAGAATAAGTGCTTTTGAGATGTTTTTATCTTTTATTAAAGTATAGAACTCCTTGATATATGCACTTGATATATTTAATATCATACTTAATATTTGTTCAGAGTTTTGACCTCTTAAATTTGAAAAATCATTTTGACCTAATGAGTTTTTTGAAGCATAGTAGTTAGATATAGAGACATCTAAAAATTTAAAATCTTCATAATTTCCATTATATTCAGGGACATTCCCTTGCCTAATCTCATTTGCAATTACTGCTATGGCTTGATTTTCATTTTGTCTATATATTTTTGTAAGTTTACAAATTGGAGCTAGTTCATGATTTATAGAATCACTTAATATATTTCCAGCACCAATAGCCGGCAACTGCCCATCATCTCCTACTATTATAAAAATTGTATCTTGACCAATTTTTGATATGATTTGATAAAACATAACAGAATTTACCATCGAAGCTTCATCTAATAATATTACTTTATAGGGGAAATATTCATTCTCTTTATGCTTTACAAAAAGTGATTGTATTGTAGAACTATTATATCCTGTAGTATCAGCTATTCTTTGAGCTGCAATACCACTTAATGCTATCGCAATAATATCATCATAAGAGTTTATCTCTTGAAGAAGTTCTAGAATTGCCCTACTTGAAGTTGATTTACCAGTTCCGGCATAACCTATAAGAAATAGTGTTTTATGACCTTCGTTTATTAGTTCTACTGCTTTTCTTTGCTCACTACTTAATGTAAAACCTAAGCTTTTCTCTCTTTTATCTAAGTATTCATCTATATTTGAAACTATTTTTTTCAAATACATATCATTTTCTCTAGCTCTAAAAAACTCTAGGACTCTTTTTTCTGCAAAATATAACATTGACGGAGCATATCTATTCTCTTTTGTTTTATAAATATCCTCTTCAAGTTCCATTTTTGTCAAGGCATTTTCATAAAGCATCTCTTCATTTTGAAACCTTAGTGCTTCATCAAGTAATCTAAAAAGATGATATTTATCAATTGAAGAGTTTCCATTATTATCACAATACTCTCTTAAAGTATAGTTCATACAAGCCATTATTCTGAAGTCTGATTTTTCATCAATACCTAAAGCTTTTGCAATCTCATCTGCTCTTTTAAAACCAATACCTTTGATTCTAATTAATACATAAGGATTTTTTTGAATAACTTCAATTAAGTTTTCTACTTCACTAAACTCTGAATAAATTTTTGTAATAAGATTTGATGTAACACCAAACTTTGATAAAAAAGAACCTAATTCACGCAAGTGTTTAAATTTTTGCCAAGAGGCTTTTATAGTTGAGAGTTTTTTTTCTCTTATACCTTTAAAACTTAGAAGTTCTTCTGGCTTATTGTTTAAAACTTCTACAAGCTCTTCTTCTGTGTATTTTTCTAAAAGTTCTAAAGCAACTTTTCGCCCTATTCCTTTAACTATTTTTGTTAAAAAGAAATATAACTCTTGCTCTTTTAACTCTAATGTATCAAAAGCAAATTGGATTCCATATTTTTTATGAGTTACCCAGTTACCCATCAATATTATATTTTCACCAACTATCTTTTCAATATCTGTATCAAAATATGTTCCACATATCTTCTGATCATTATCTAACACAGCTATACAAAACCCTGTGTCTTTATTGGAAAAGAGTACTTTTTTTAAAGTTCCTGAGAGTTTAAAACTTTTGTTTTCATCTTCCATTAATATCCATCATCAAATTTTTTGTGTTTATGTTTATCTTTTTTATAATTAGCTTGGTTTCTATCTTTTTGAAGTAAATTTGCCTCTTTTAGAAGTCTAGTTCTCTCTTCTTCAAAGTCATCTGTATGATTTTCTAAATACAAAAGGGTCAAATCAATAAACTTTTTTAAACTTAATAAATAAGCAGAAGTCAATTCAACTTTTTTTACTCTTTTTGTATCTTCAAAGTTTTTTAATGTTCTTTGTTTAAAAATTTCAAAATCAAAATCTTCTAGCTTTAAAAGAGATACTGTTCTTGTAAAAAACTTCTCTAAAACTCTTATATATCTAATCCTAAGCTGTTTTTCGTGTATCATTAAAAAAGTTCATCTATTTTTTCTAATGGTCTTGCAATAACTGCGCTTCCATCTTTTATAACTATTGGACGCTCAATTAGTTTTGGATTATCAGCTAAAGCTTGAATTAGCTTTTCTTCATCATTTTCATCTTTTAAGTTTAACTCTTTATAGATATCTTCTTTTGTTCGCATAAGACTTCTAGCACCCATACCTAACATTTGAAGAACTTCTTTTATATCTTCTTTTGTTAATTTTGCGTCCATGTATTTAATAATACTTAAAGCTATTTTCTTCTCTTCTAAGTAATTTAACGCATCTCTTGATTTTGAACATCTAGGATTGTGCCAAATAGTTATATCTTGCATAGTTTTCCTCTATTCCAATTTTTTTCTTATTATACCAAAAAAGATTTATGATTTAATTTTATGCTATACTTACTACTATGTTAGTATCAACAAATACACAACTTAATATCTTAGTAGCAAATAAAACAAGTAATGCTGTAAAAGAGGTTTTAAAAGAGGCTGATGTAAAAACTCTAACAAGTCAAAATAAAGACTTCAATGTCTCAACACTACTAAAAACCCTTTTTAATAACGTTCAAAACAGTACAAAATCAAATGAAACTGTGCTTAATTTATTAAAGAATTCAAATCTAAGTAAAGATTTAGGTTCATTTACTTCAAATTTGCAATCATTAGTAAAAGCCCTACCAGATGATAAAAGTACACAAGAATTAAAAACATTTTTACAAAAATTTTCAATCACTCCTGATCAAGCCACACCCAAAAATGTAGAAGGTCAAATACAAAAAAGTGGGATATTTTTAGAATCAAAACTTCTAAATCAAGTAAATAATCCCGATAGTAAAAATCAAAATAGCCTATTAAATGATATGAAGGCTGTTTTACTTAAGACAAAAGCACAACTAGAAACAATCATAAGTAATCAAAGTAAAAATCCAACTCCACAAAAAGCAGAAGTGGCACAAAATAATGCTCAAGTTACACAAAATGTAAGTAAAGAGAATATCAATACAACTGAGACTTTAAAACAAATAGATAAATTATTAACTCAATTAAAAAGTCTTGATACTTCAAACATTAAAGAACAAGTTACAAAACCAAATATAAATAGTGAAGCAAAGCCAACACAGCAAGCAACACCTGCTCAAACTATAAAGCCTGATTCACCTTTAATCAATGACATCAAAACACTTTTATCTAAAGTTCAAGCTCAATTACAAAACCAAGTAGCAAATCAAACACAAACTCCACAAAAAGCAGAAGTGGCACAAAATAATGCTCAAGTTACACAAGAAAGAGTTCAAACACAATCTACATCTCAACTTTTACAAATGAGAGTAGACCTTAAAACAGAAAATCAAACACAAACTCTCACAAAAGAGACTATAAATAATAATGAAACATTAAAACAAATAGATAAACTATTAAGCCAACTTAAAAATCTTGATACTTCAAAAGCAAAAGAGTCCTCGCTAAAAGCTCCTGTTACTCAAGATGTTAAAACAGCAATTCAACCAAATATGCAAGCAATAAGAAGTGATTCTCCTATATTTAATGATATTAAAACTCTTTTATCAAAAGTACAAACTCAAATCAAAACCCAAATTGGTAGCCAAGCACAAGAAGAACTCAAAGCATTAAGCTCTAAAGAGAGTGATCCAGCTGAGACATTAAAACAAGTTGATAAACTTTTAACACAAATAGATTATCATCAACTATATTCAATAGCAAATTCATCAAATAATGTTTATATCCCTTTTTTATGGGACTTACTTGAAGATGGTTCTATTGATATAAAAAAAATTGATGAAGAGAAGTTTTATTGTTTGATTGATTTAACCCTTAAAGATTTAGGAAAAATAAATCTGCATCTTTATTTATATGAAGATGATAAGTTAGATATCTCTATTTTTGTAGAAAAAGATGATACAAAACAACTTATTAGACAAAAGGCCACTGCTTTAAAACGTGAATTAAATGGTACTGCTATAAGCGTAATTGGACTAAATGTATATACATTAAAAGAGGATAGTAAAGAAAATATTTATACTCAAAATGATAATTTTGATTTTGGTGTAAATATCAAGGTTTAACATGGATAATGATAAAAAAATATTAAAAGCAGCAGCACTAAAATATAAAATGAATGAAGATAATGCTCCAACAATGGTGGCAAAAGGTAGTGGGGAACTAGCTTCAAATATAATTAAAATAGCAAAAGAGAACAACATACCTATAAAAAAAGATGAAGATTTAGTTGAGCTCTTAACAAAATTGGATATAAACCAACAAATTCCTAATAATATGTATAAAGCTGTTGCCCAAGTTTTTGCCTTTATTTATGACTTATCAAAAAATAATCCAAAACAATGATATACGAGTATAAGACTATTTATAATATAATCTGCAAAAAAATAATAAGACTACTAACTTAATGAAAAATATACTACTACACAACCCTTATTTTATATTCTTTTTGGGAGTATTTACAATATTTGTAAATATCATCTCTTCTGTACATTTTTTCCCGATATTAATTGCAGGAGTTATTTTTTTAGCCTTTTTAAAGTCTATTAAATACAAATATTACTACTCTATGGTCTATTTGATAATAATATTTTTATTCATTGAGTACAATAGTGGCTTTTTACCTTTTACTTTTACTTTTTTATCACTATTTATTTATACTTTTATCTTACCAAACTTAAATAGAGTTATATCATTACACAATTTAAACAATTATATTTATATACTGACTTTTTATATTGGTGTTATTTTAATATGGGTGTTTTCAAATGATTTAAATTTTAGTTTAATAAGATATATTATATTAAATATTGTGATTGATTTCTTAATTTATGGACTATTCTTATGAAAAAACGGCTTAATTTAATTCTTATTCTTATTGGTGTTGTTTGTTTACTTTTAGTATATAGGCTCTACTACTTAAGTATAAAATCTAATACTTACTATGAAGAACTTTCAAAACAAAACTATATCAAAAAAGTTTATCAAGCTCCTTCAAGGGGGATTATAAAAGATAGAAATGATATTGCCCTTGCAATTAATGATTTAGGTTTTTCTTTAAGTATAAAACCACATTTAAGATCATATAAAAATAGACATATTTTAGATGAGTTAATCAATACTATAATCTTACATTTTCCAGATTTTGAAAAAGAGAAATTGATTAAAAAATATAATAAGCTAGACTCCCCATATAAACATGACTTTGTAAAGATTATTGAGTATATACCTTATGAAAAGTTTTTTGATAAATATACTGTATTTAACTCTTTAGATAATTTAAAAGTAGAATCAGCTGTAAAAAGAAACTATCCATATAAAAAAGTAGCTGCACATATACTTGGATATGTAGGAAAAGCTTCAAGAAGAGATATTGAAAATAATCATATCTCTAAATATAGTGGAATCATTGGAAAAAATGGTCTAGAAAAATATTACAACGATATCCTACAAGGGGAGCTTGGCTATAAAGAAGTAAAAGTAAATGCCTTAAATAAAGAGCTTGAAGTACTAAAAGAAAAAGAAGTTAAAATCAATAATAATATAAAAATAACTATTGATATAGAACTAGAAAAATATATTCATGATATTTTTAATGAAAAAGCAGGTGCTATTGTTGTTATGGATGTAAAAAACGGTGAAATATTAGCAGCTGCTTCTTTTCCTGAGTTTGATAATAATGTTTTTGTAAATGGTATCTCATATAAAGAGTGGGATGATTTACAAAATAATATTGATAAACCTTTTACAAATAAAATAACAAATGGGATGTATCCTCCAGGAAGTGTATGGAAAATGGGAGTTGCCTTAGCATTTCTAGAAAATGGTATAAACAAAAACTTCAAAGTAAATTGTACAGGAAGCCATGAATTTGCAAATAGAAAATTTAGATGCTGGAAAGAAGATGGTCATGGTACTGTTGACTTTAGAAAAGCTATAAGAGAGAGTTGTGATGATTTTTTTTATAAGGCAAGTCAAAAAATTGGTATAAATAAAATTAGTGAAACAATGAAAAAGTTTGGCTTAGGTCAAAAAACTGGAATAGACCAAATGTATGAATTCATAGGTATAAATCCGAATGAAGCTTGGAAAAGAAGAAGATATAATAGACCTTGGTTTACAGGAGAAACATTAATTTCATCTATAGGACAAGGGTCTGTTTTAGTAACTCCAATTCAAATAGCTAGATATACAGCATTTTTAGCAACTAAAAAACTTCCTACTCCTCATTTTTATAAAGATGCATATAAAGAGCCTGAAGAAGTAGATATAGATGATGAGAATTTAAAATTAATCCAAAGAGGTATGTATGATGTTGCAAACCATAAAAATGGTACTGCATATTGGCATTTAAGAGGTATTGATTCAAGAATTAAAATTGCAGCTAAGACAGGTACTGCACAAGTTGTAAGAATAGAACAAGATGTTAAGAAAAGAGCATTGGAGAGTGAACTAGAGTATTTAAAAAGATCACATGCTTGGTTAACAACTTATGGACCATATGAAGATCCACAATACTCTGTTACTATTTTAGTGGAGCATGGTGGACATGGTGGAAGTACAGCAGGACCAGCTGTTACAAAAATATATAATAAGTTAATAGAGTTAGGTTATATTAAATAACCTAATTTTAATCTATTCTTATTTTTGCTTCATTTTTACCTATGAACTCTTTTTGGTTTGCATTTACAACAACTTGTTTAGAAATTTTATCAGTTAGTGTTGCTGCATCTTGGGTTTGAGATGCAATATTTGCATTTTCTTGAGTTTGTTTATCTAAAGCATTTACGGCATCATTAATTTGTTCAATCCCTAAAAGTTGCTCTTTTGATGCAGAATCAATATCACCAATAAACTCTATAGTATAATTAACGTTTTCATTTAGCTTCTTATATCCCTCTATCATCTCATCTGCAATATTTTTTCCATGGTTTGCTTTTGCAGTAGCACTTTCAACTAAGTTTTTAATCTCTTTTGCCGCATCTGCACTTCTGTTAGCTAAATTTCTAACTTCTTGAGCAACAACTGCAAAACCTTTACCAGCTTCTCCTGCAGTAGCAGCTTCAACTGCTGCATTAAGTGATAAAATGTTTGTTTGAAATGCTATTTGGTCAATTACAGTAATTGCTTCATTTATCGAAGTAACTTGTGTATTTATATCATCCATTGCAATTGTTGTTTGATTAGCTAAGTTTTCTCCATCTTTAACAGAATCTGTAACATTGGCAGAGAATTGTGCCATTTTAGCAATTGTTTCTGTGTTATTTCTGATATTACCTGTAATCTCTTCAATTGCAGCAGCAGTCTCTTCTAAACTTGCAGCAGCACTATTTGAACTTTGATTTAGTTTTTCAACATATTCAAGTAATTGGTCAGAAGTATAATCTAAAGTTAAACCATTTGTTTTATTTTCAAAAAGTATATTAGAAATCAAATCAGTAACATTATTTAATGCATTTGTTAATTTTGCATCTTCTCCCTCTATTTTATCTCTAAAATCTAATTTTGCATATTTATCAAGTACATGAACAATTTTATGAGTATCTGAGCCCATAATAGAATTTAAATTATCAACAAGATTATTAACTGTTTTTGCAATATAGTTTAACTTTTTATTTGATGTATTTGTACAATAAATTTTATCTTCAATAAACCCATCAGATAACTTTTCAGCAATCAACATTAATTCACCATAAATTATAAGCTCATCTTGATTTTTCGTACTTAGCTTATCATTTATTGAAGATATTTTTTCTACTATTTTTTGATTAAAACCTTTTCCTTTAAAATCTATCTTTGGAAGAGAATTTATGTCACCATCTATAAACTTTTCGATATTATCAAGGGTCTCTATTATTCTATTTTCACTTGGGTCACTAAAAAACATATTATCTATCCTCTTCTAATCTAAAGTTTTATATAAAGAAATAGCATTTTCTATCTCTTTATCTGTAGGTTTTACTCTTACTGAAATATATCGTAATACACCATTACTATTTTTAGAAGGATATGCTGTAGCATTTACCCAATAATATCCACCATCTTTTGTCTTGTTTTTTACTATTCCATTCCAGATATTCCCTGATTGGATTGTTTTCCATAGATCTTCAAATGCAGCCTTTGGCATATCTGGATGTCTTACATAATTATGAGGTTTACCTATCAACTCCTCTTTTGAATAGCCAGCAATTTTACAAAAATCTGAATTTGCATATTGTATGATTCCTTTAGCATCAGTCTCTGATACAATCATTGTATCTGCTGATAATTTCACCTCTTCTGACAATACAAGCTCCTTATTTAGTATGGATTCTTAGGTAAAAAAAAATATCTTTTATTATAATAGTTACTTAAGTTTGTGTTTACTAAATCTTATCTAAATAAAATACATTTTTTTCTTAAAAAATTAATTATTTTATTATTAAAACCATTTTTTATATATATTTTCATAGGTTTTATCATTTGATATCTTTTCAAATAAAGAATTAATTGTCTTTTTTAAATCTACATTATCAGATTTCAAAGCAATTGCATACTTATTAGTACTAATTACATCATCTAAAATCTTGAACTTCCCATCATGCAATTTCATCTGTGCTTTTGCCCAAGAAGAATCAGCAGTTACTGCATCAATATTATTGTGTGTTAAGGCACTAATTAACTGAGGATACTGAGTAAATGATATACTTGTAACATCTGGCTGAATTTTTAAAAAATTCTCCAAATGAGTTGATCCTTTTATGGCTCCTACATATTTACCTTTTAAATCGGAAAAACTGTTTATCTTTTCTTTATTATTGACTAAAACAATTTGTTCGTCAAAAAAATATGGTTTAGAAAAAGACATACCACTATTTTGATTCTCTTGAGGAATCATACCAGCCAACAAAATATCAATTTTGTCATCTAATAACATTTTCTCTTTATTTTTAGAGCTAACTTCAATAAACTTTACTCTTATATTAAGTCTATCCATCATACTTTTTATTAAGTCTATTTCAAAACCATCAATTTTTCCCTCTTCATTAATAAAAGCAAAAGGTTTATATTCAAATTTTACACCAACTCGAATATATTCATAAAGAATAATTTTTTCTAAACTTTTTGAAAATAAAAATTGTGTAAATAATAAAAAAATAATAATAAACTTCATTATATAACTATGCATGAATCATTCCTTTTAATTGTGATTAAAAACAGAATATCTTTAAAATAATTTAATAGATTATAATATACTTTTGCTAAATTATCTTTAGAGTTTAAACTTTTTTTAGTTATCATTCTTTTTTACAATTTTTAAGGATACTATTTGAGAATCATATTAGCGCTTATTATATTTTCTATTTCACTTTTTGCAGCTGATGACTTACCAGTAATAAACCTCTCCATTGCAGCTATTGATCAACCTGCACAATTTGTAAAAACAATTAATATAGCCATTATACTTATTATATTAGCCCTTGCTCCTACACTACTTCTTATGGTAACTAGCTTCACAAGACTTATAATAGTATTATCACTATTAAGACAAGCAATGGGTTTACAACAAGCCCCACCAAACCAGATAGTTATTTCTCTAGCATTGATTTTAACAATTTTTATTATGGAACCATATGCAAGGGTCGCTTATAACGAGGGTGTTAAACCTTATATGGAAGAAAAAATCGGATATGAAGAGGGCTTTCAAAAAAGTATAAAACCTTTTAAAGAGTTTATGATAAAAAATACAAGAGAGTCAGATATCGCACTTTTTTACCGTATTAAAAAAGAGGAAAATCCTAAAAATATAGATGATGTTTCTCTTACTCTTCTAATGCCAGCTTTTATTGTGAGTGAGCTAAGAACTGCCTTTGAAATAGGCTTTTTAATATTTTTACCTTTTTTAGTTATTGATATTATTGTAGCCTCTATTCTTATGAGTTTAGGTATGATGATGTTACCTCCTGTAATGATATCCTTACCTATCAAAGTTATCTTCTTTATTATCATCGATGGTTGGCAATTAATCATCGGAAATCTCGCACAATCCTTTAAATAAATTTTTAATTATAAAATGGAATTATAATAATTCCATTTTTTACAAAATTATAGTTATTAGTTTTTCTTTATAAAGCACTATATCAAAGTCTTTAAAGGTATATTTACCCCACATATTGATATAAGAAAAACTAATAAAACAATTTTACATTATTTTAATTATTATCCCTATATAATAAGCTTTTAAAATAAGGTTGTAAATGCAAAATATATTAATACTTTTACTTATCACTTCTATTTGTACTTTTTCAAAAGAGATTAGTTTTGATGAGGCATTAGATTTACTACTTAAAAATAATAAAGAATTAAAATCAAAAAAACTAGACATAAAACAATCCCATGCCATATTAGATGAAATATCTGCAAATAATTATGGAGCATTAAATTTCAAAGAGACTTATATGAACACAAATCATGCAGGGTATGTTTTTAGTTCAAAACTTGCTTCTAGAAAAGCTACCTTTGCTGATTTTGGATTGGGTTCATACTCAGGTGCTTCTTCTTTAAATACTGCACCCCATGATTTAAACTATCCAAAATCAATAGAAAACTATGAGACAAAACTTACATATGACATCCCCCTATTCTCTGGTTTTGAGTTATCAAATGCAAAAGATATAGCAAACTTACAAATCCAAGCAAACAAAGTTAAATATGAATATGATGAAAAACTATTAACACTTGAACTTTTAAGAGCATATAATGCCTGTGTAGCTTCAAAAGAGTATGTAAATGCAGTAAAAAAAACAAAAAAAGCAACAGCATCTTTTGTAAACTTTGCAAATGAGATGTATAAAGAGGGCTTAGTTACTAAAATAGATTTAAATCAGGCACAAGTTGAAGATTTGAATACTAACTCAAAACTAAAAGAGGCAGAAAATAGAGTTCTACTTTCACACTCATATTTAAGTTTTTTAATTGGTGTTGAAATTAATGAAGTCAAAAATTTCGAAGATGTTAACGTTAGTGAAATAAACTTAGAACTCATACAAGAAGAAGCAATAAACAAAAGAGAAGATTTTAAATATATAGATTTAAACTCTCAATCATTAAAAAAAGATATCAAAATAAAACAGTCAGACTATTTTCCAAAAATTGGTGCACATATTGAGTATGGATATAGCAATGATAAACTTAAAGACTTCAACAACACACAAGATTTTTATATGGCAACTGTTGGATTAAATATGAAAATATTTGATATGACAAGGGAAGCTAAAATAGAACAAAGTAGAATCAAGTACAACAAACTTATGCTTCAAAAAGAGCAATTTAAAGATGCTATAAAACTAGAAGTAAAAGAGAACTATTTAAACTACTTATCGCAAAAAGAGATTTTAAGTGAAAAAATCAAAGCACAAACTTTAGCTGAAGATATTTTACTAAAATCAGAAGAGATGTATAAAAATAAACTAATCAAAATGACGGACCTTTTAATACAGCAAGCCTCACTACAAAAAGCAAGAGCAGAAACTATTATGTCTAAGTTTGAACTTACATTTACAAAAGCAAAATTAAAACTATCAATAGGTAAATCATTAAAGGAATAATATGAACAAATTTGTACTTTTTTTAACAATATTTATAATCACATCAATTCAAGCTAGAGAGTTAAACTTAAGTGCCTCTGTTATTTCTGACAATGAAAAGATAATATCAAGCAGAAATATGGGGTACATAAAAAGTATAAAAGTAAACGAAGGGGATAAAGTAAAAAAAGGTGCCCTACTTTATGAGATAGATTCTATTGAAATTGATAATAAAAAAGAACAAGCCTTATTGAATATTGATATTCATAAAAATCAATACGACAATGTCAAACTAAATTATGAAAGATATAAAAGACTCTATGAAAAGGCTTTAGTTTCAAAGTTTGATTTAGAGCAATTAGAACTAAAATATAACACTATTTCAAACTCTTTAAAAATAGCAAATTCAAAATTAAAAGAGCTAAAAAATCAATATAAATACTTAAAAGTAAAAGCTCCAAATGATGGACTAATAATCAAAAAGTCAATTAAAGTGGGTGAGATGGCAATGCCAGGGATACCAGCAATTATTATCTCTGATTTGTCAAATCTTAAAATAGTTACACAGATAAATGAAGCAGATTTAAAATATATAAATCTAAATGATGAAGTTGATGTATTTATTGACTCTTTGGATTATAAAACAAAAGGAAAAATAATATCAATAATACCAAGTGCTAATCCTATGACACATAGTTTTACTCTTAAAATCTCATTTGAAAGTAATGAAAAAATTCTTCCTGGTATGTATGCTAATGTTTTAGTTTCAATTAAAGAGCAACTATGAATGAAGAGTTTAAATTAGATAAGCCTAATATTGCTGGCAATTTAGCAAGAACATTTATAAATCATCCTCTTACGATGATTATAGGCATTGCTATTTTGCTTTTGGGGTATTTTGCTTTAGTGTTTACACCAAGGGAAGAAAATCCTCAAATAAAAGTATCAGGGGGAGCAGTAATTGTTGCTATGCCTGGTGCCAAAGCAGATGAAATACAACAAGTCATTATAGATCCACTTGAAAAAAAAATAAAAGAGATAAAAGGTGTAGAAGATATCTATTCATATGCAAAAGATTCTGTGGGAATTGTACAAGTTAGATATTTAATAGGAGAAGATAAAGAGGAATCTAACTTAAAACTTTATGACCAAGTAATGAGAAATATGGATTTGATGCCAAAAGGTGCTATGCAACCTATTATAAAGACTATGGATATAGATACAGATATTCCAATAGCTACTATTGCCTTTTATGCAAAAGATAAAAACATCTCTCAAACAGAACTTTTTTCTAAAATAAATAAACTAGCAAAAGAGATAAATAGTTTAGAAAATGTAGCGCTTGTTGACTTAAAAGGTGAGAAAAAAGAGCAATACAATATCCTAATTGATGCAAATAGATTAAGTGCATATGGCTTATCTCTAGGGCAAGTTACAGAGGCTATTAAGGGTCTATCCTATGAAACACCAGACATCAAAGGAAGAACAACTTCAGGAAAGCTTTTAATATTTGGAATTAAAAGTGCCATAGAAGATGTTGATAATTTAAAAAATATAATTATTACTTCTAAATATGGCTCACCTATTTATTTAAGTAGTATTGCAAATATAAAAAGAAGCTATGATATTCAAAATACAAAAGAGGCATTTATATATACAAAAGATCTAGAGCTAAAAGAGCAAATAACCTTATCTGTTTCTAAACTTAAAGGTGCAAATTCAGTTACTATAAATGAAAATATTTTTAGCTACTTAGATAACATAAAAAATCAGCTAGAAAAAGAGCATATAGGCTATGTTATTACAAGAGATGATGGATTTACAGCAAATAATGCTGTAAATTCACTTATTATGAACTTAGTTATTTCTATAGTTATTATATTTTTCCTACTTGTGTTTTCACTAGGACTAAAAGAAGCAATAATAGTATCTATTATGGTTCCTATGATTCTGGCTCTTACACTTTTTGTAGGCTATATCTTAAATGAAACTATCAATCGTATAACACTATTTGCTCTTTTAGTATCCCTAGGTATGTTAGTTGATGCTGCCATAATTGTAATAGAAAATATCCATAGACACAGAAGCATGCAAAAAAACAAAAACAAATCCTTGGAACAAGTAGCAATTGAAGCTACAAATGAGATAGGAAATCCTACAAACATAGCAACAATAGCCATTATCATGACTTTTATACCTATGTTTTTCGTAGGTGGTATGATGGGTCAATTTATGCACCCTCTTCCGGTATTTGTGCCAATATCACTATTTATGTCTTTGTTTATAGCATATATTTTCACACCATATTTAGTTAAGAAATTTTTGTAGGATAGTAGATGAAAAAATTTAACTTAGAAGAATTTATTTATAATATCTTAGAAGATAAGAAAAAGTCACGATTAGTTTATCTCATAACTTTAATCTTATTTCTAATAAGTATTGCTACTTTTCCTACTGAAATTGTAAAAGCAAAAATGCTTCCAGGAAAAGATTCAGATACTTTTTCTATATATGTTGATTTAAAAGATGGCTCTTCAAAATCACAAACTAAAGAAGTAACAACATGCATAATAAATGAACTAAAAAATATAGACCTAATAACCTCAATATCTGTATTTTTAGGAGAGGGTCAGCCCCTTGATTTTGCAGGAATGGTAAAAGGAAGTGCCTTAAAAAACCAAGAAAATCAAGCGGAAATAATGGTAAATATTAAAAAAGCTTCTTTTAGAGATATTCACTCTTATAATTTGGTAAGTAATTTACGAGATGGTATTCAAAAACAGTGTTCTGTTTATAATGCAAATATCAAATTCATAGAACTTCCAGCAGGACCTCCTGTGTTAGCTTCAATAGTTGCAGAGATTTATGGGGGAAGTAGTTTTGATGCAAGACGTGAATTTGCACTTAAAATTGAAAAAATATTAAAAAATCAAAAAACTTTAGTAGATATAGATACCTTAGCTACAAAACCATTTTATAAATACTCTTTAGTTCTTGACTCCACAAAAGTTATAAAAAGTGGTGTTAGTCTATCACAAGTGAAAAACATACTCTATCTTGCCTTTGAAGGTATGGAAATAGGATATGTAAATGAAGCTAAAGCAGAAAACCAAATACCTATATTTTTAAGACTTGATGATAGTAGGCTTTTAGAAAAAAGTTCAAAAGATGAACTAAAAAGTAAACTATCAACACTAAAAGTAATAAATCAAAGAGGTGATTTAGTATCTATATCAGAGTTTGTAAAAATTGAAAAAACCTTACAAGAACCAATAATTACCTCAAAAAATTTAGAAAAAATGATTAATGTAATTGCAGAGACAAATAAAGAGAGTCAAATCTACCCTCTACTTGATGCTAGAAATGAGATGATAGAGACATTGGCCAATGAGTATATAATTACAAAAACAAATATGCTAAATCTAGAGTTTAAAGATAAAAAAACAAATGAGACATTTAAACTTATATGGGAAGGTGAATTAAAAGTTACTATTGATACTTTTATAGACTTAGGTGGAGCATTTATCATTGCACTTGTTTTGATATTTTTCTTAATGGTTATTTATTATAAAAGTTTTTCTCTATCAGGTGGAATAGTATTATCAAGTTTTATATCTATTATAGGAGTTATTTTTGCACACTTTATTATGGATATATTTACAAGTGATACCTTTTATTTAACAGCAACTTCACTTATTGGATTTATTGGACTTATAGGAATAAACTCAAGAAACTCAACACTTATCATAGATTTTTCAAAGCAATTAATAGTTGAAGAGAAGATGGAAATAAATAAAGCCATAGCACAAGCAACAGCTACTAGATCAAAACCTATTATTTTAACAGTTCTAACAATGGTCTTTGCATCTTCACTTTTAGCTACTGATGCTGTTTTTGGAGGACTTGGTGTGGCACTTATTGGGGGAACACTTATATCTTATGTGGTATCTATGTTTTTTGTACCAGTAATAATTAAGAACTCTATAAAAGATATTTTATAGGGTTTTAACTCATCTCATTCATTGCAACAATTTTTTTAGATAGTTCATCTATTATATTTTTATAAAATAATGCTTTACCTGAATCTTGAGTTACTTTTAGATTAAAGATAATAACCAAAGCACCATCATTTGATGTTTTTACTGTAGTACTTCTTGGTTTATTGGTAACTGCTCTCATCTCACCAAAAAGAGTTTGTCTTTCAATAGTTGTTATTTTTTTTTCTCTATTAGTATGTTCATCTTTTTTTAAAATATCTAAACTACCCGAAAGTAAGTAATATATATCTTTATTTAAAATGCCACCCTCTTCAAATATTATTTCATTTGGCTTAAACTGTACTATCCTAACATTTTCAATAAACTCTACAATATTTTGATTACTTAAGCCTGAGAAAAAAGGTATACGACTCTTTAATAAAAGTAATTTATCCATTGCAGTAGGTGTTTTCTTTTGGGGTGAATCCATATTAATTCCTGATAAATTGAATAGTTTCTTAATTATACTTAATTTTATCTTGAAAAAATCATTTTTACTATTATTTAACTACATAAAAGTTCTAATTAATTATTTTAATTATTTTTTAATTATTTATGATAAAAATCATAAATATAAGTAAAGCTAATATTAACTATAATAAGTCACTTTTACTAACTAATGAGGACTAAATGATTAAAAAAATATTACTTTCAACATCAATTATTACAAGCCTTTTATTGGCAAATGAAACATTTACCTCTTATGATCAAGCAATTAAATTATTCAAAGAGAAGAACTATAAAGATGCCTATGAGATATTTCATTCTCTTTCAAAGAGTGATTTAGGAAATCAAACTCTAAATTTTTATCTTGGAAGAAGTGCTTATGAACAAGGTGAATATGATTTAGCTATCAGTTATTATGAAAGAATTCTTTTTGTTGAACCAAATAATTCACGAGTTAAAGTTGAAGTAGCACAAAGTAATCTTATGCTAAAAAACTATGCACAAGCTATAAAAGACTTTAACACTGTTTTAGTAAATGCAAATACTCCAGCAGATGTAAGAAAGAGTATTGAAGCAAGACTAGCTTACATAAAACGAACTATGCAAAAACACTTTATAAACGGGGCTTTAGTATTTGATTTGAGCTATGATTCAAATGCAAATAACTCTGCAACACCAGGTGATTATTCAGTCTTTACACCACAATTAGGAACAGTGACTTTATCAAATAGTGCAAAAGAAGAGTCTGATTATACTTATGATGCGATTGCTATTATAAACCACGTTTACAAATATGATGAAGAGTTCTCTTTAAATAATAACCTTGTCATTTATACTCAAGATTACGATACAAAAAAAGATAGTAATATTGATGTTATATCTTTCTCTTCTACTCCAACTTTTTATAAGGGAGCAAATAAATATAGTACTGGAATAGGAATGGATTATGTAAGATATAATGACAAAGCTTATTTAAAAAGCTATAATCTAATCCTTTCAAATTCTCATATCTTTACTCAAACAACTTTAAATGATATTACTCTTAAAATAAGTAAAAAACTTTTTGACCAAGTAACAGATAAAGAAAAAAATGCCTATGCATTTAATTTTATTGATGCTTTAAAATATAAAACAGAAAATTATGGACTTTTTACTTTAAATACTTCATATATTAAAGAGTTAGAAATATATGAACAAAGAACAGATGTAAGTAAAGAAACATATGAACTAAGCTTAGAAAATAGTTTAGCTCTTCCATATAAACTTAATCTAACTACAACACTTGGTAGTAAAAAAGTAATTTATACAGACACAGATGTTAACTTCTTATCAAGAAGAGTTGACAAGATAAACACTTTTGCTTTAGGTATTACAAGACCATTAAGAAAAAACTTAATATTTGCACTAAAGGGAACAGCTACAAACAATATATCAAATCAAGCGCCTTTTGACTATAAAAAACATGTTATAAAATCTTCATTGATTTATACATTCTAAGGATTTAACATGAAAAAAATACTATTATTACTTTTTATTCTAACAAATTTCTTATTTGCTAGTGTAGGACAAATAACAGCCTTAGTTGGTGATGTTAAAATCTCTAGAGATTCTAATACTATCTTAGCAAAGCTTGGAGAAAAGCTAGAAAAAAATGATGTAATAAACTCTGCTAAAGCTTCTAAAGCTCAAGTTACACTTGATGATAACACTATTATTACTATTGGACAAAATTCAACTTTAAATATCTTTGATTATGCCTATGATGAAACTAAACCAAATGATTCTAAAGCAGACATAGGTTTTATGAAAGGTTCATTTAAATCTATTACTGGGAAAATTGGAAAGATAAATAAAGAGAGATTTAAACTGAAAACAAAATCTGCTTCTATTGGTATTAGGGGAACTACTATTATTGGTAATCAAAGAATTATTGCTTGTACTGATGGAGCTATTAGTGTTACTGCTAATGGAGTTACGGTAAACGTTGAAAAACAAGAGCTTACTAGAACTCCACAAGGAGAAGCTACAACTCCTCCTGAACCTTTAAAACAAGATACTTTAGATAATATAGAACAACAAGATGGTGGAGGAAATAATGACAATACTCCTCCTGAAGCGCCGAAGGTTATAGATGATGCTCCACCTAGTAATCCTCCAAAACCAGATATTCCTACTACTTCTCCTATTAAAAAAGAGCATTCTACTTTATCTAATTTTAGTACTCTAGGATATGTAAATACAATAATTTACGATAGTAATGAAGATTTTGAATCATTTAAAAATGGTGAGATCGGAATGAATGATTTTGATAGCTCTTCAACTTCTATAACGAGTAGTTCTTTAAAAATGAAGATTTTTGATAATGATATTACTAATGCAACACTAAGTAATGAAGATTATTTTTATGATCAGCTTACTGATAGTAATTATTTAGTATGGGGAGAATGGTCAAAGAATGGAAATAGTGGAGGATGGATTGCAGGAACAAAAACTGCAAAAAGTATTGTAGATAGCGTAATTAATGGGTTAAATGATACAGTAAATTTTTATGGTAACGTTATACATGGAAATATATATGATGGCACACATAAGTACTCAATACTTAATTCAAGTGAAGTAGATTTTGCATTTGATTTTGGTGGAGGAAGTGGCTCTTTTACAGGAAGTATGAACTTAATATATACTAATAATTCTCAACAAACTATTACTTATGGCATAGATATTGGAAATAATGGAGTAGTAAATTCATCAGGTTTCTCTTCATCTGATTTAACTCATAATTCTAACAGTATAACTGGAAATGTAAATGGTTCATTTTATGGAGAAGGTTCTATAAAAGCTATAGGTGGAAAATTTGACTTTGAAGATGGTGTAATAAAAGGAAGTGGTTTATTTAAAGCTATAGAAGGTACTCGACCTCCACCATAACAAGTTGTAGTGGCTAAAGATCAACCACCATCGCCACTTCATCACAAACTGGGAAATGTTTACATCGTATACAGTCAGCCCAGATTTTGTGTTCTGGAATTTGGTCTTTTTCTATAACTCTAAAACCACAACTTTCAAAAAAACCTTGCTCATAAGTTAAAGATAGAATCTGTTCTAGTCCATAAAACTTTGCCTCTTTTATGCAGGCATCAACTAATTGTTTACCTAGTTTTAATCCTCTAAAATCTTTTGATACTATTAAACTTCTCACTTCCGCAAGTCTTATAGAATGGATATGCGTAGCAGCAAAGCCAGCAAGTTTTCCATCAACTTCAACTACAGTATAAGAACGTATGGTATTAGCCATCTCATCTTCTGTTCGAAGAAGAATAGTACCCTTTTCTACTTCACCTTTAACAAGGCTCTGCATAGCAAGAATATCTTTTGTAGTTGGTTTATAAAATCTAATTTCCAAATAAGTATCCTGTTATTTTATTTTGGAGGTCTGATATACCTCTTTTTTTAAGATTTGAGATAAAAATACCATCTGGGTACTCTCTTTTTAACTTTGCTAAGTCATTTTGTTTTAACTTATCAGTTTTTGTAAAAGCATGAACAATAAGTTGGTCACCTCTTTTTATTTTTAGCAAAAATTCATCAACGTTTTTATCAATCTCTAAATCTGGATGTCTAGCATCAATTAAATGTATAAACATCTGTAGGTTTGCTCTTTTTTCTAAATAACCAGTTAGATTTCTATTCCACTCTGCTTTTATACTTTTAGAAACTCTTGCATAACCAAAACCTGGTAAATCTACAAATCTAGCAAATAAATCAGGTGGCATGTCATTATCTTCATCTGTTTTAAACTTAATATTAAAATAATTTATAAGTTGTGTTTTCCCTGGTGTTGAAGATGATTTTGCCAAGCCTTTTCTATTTGTAAGTGTATTAAGCAGTGAACTCTTACCAACGTTACTACGTCCTAAAAATGCTATCTCAGCTACATCAGGACCAGGAGAGTCAGCTATACTTTGAGCTGATTGCATAAAAGATGCTTCTACTATTCTCATTATTTACTCTCAACTTTTTGCGTATTTTTTGAAGGTTTAACTTCTTTTTTCGTAGTGTTACTATTGGCTAAATCAATTATAAATCTAACTGGCTTATCTTCGCTTCCACTAACCTTTGCTTCACCACTTACTTGGTTAATTACAATTTTATTCCCAAAAAGTCTTTTATCTTCACTTACCTCTTTTAAAAATCCATTTCCAGTAATAACATACTGCATCTTTTTAGGCTCATAGACTACTTTGTCACCTTTACCTTCATATAACTTATCAGCAGTTTTTACTTTAAATTTCACATTTCCAGTTGCTATATATTTTAAAGGTTCTCTTTTAGTATTTGGCTTTTTTTCACTTAGGTATACATCTAGTCTATCAGATTCTAATTCATCTTTTGCTTTTATCATTTTTACATTACCTGTAAAAATTGATAAGCCTTTTTCATCATAAGCTTCAAAGTTATTTGCATCTATTATTAGCTTTTCTGCAAATAAAAAACTACAAAATATACTAACTATTAAAAAAAATCTCATTTATTACCTTTGTTATTGTTATTCATTAAAACTTCAAAATGTGTATCTTTTGACTTAAAAACTGCCTTATTTGTATCAAGATACAGGGCTTTTCCTTTTATTGTACTATTATTATAGATACCATCAAACTCTATTGTATTTGTTGCAATTTTTTTAATCCCATCATAAAAAAGCTCATCAGTATTTAAAAGTATATTATTCTCTCTATTATATTTTACATTGTTTAAAAATTTATACTGTTCTAGTCTTTTAATAATAATATCAGATTCAATATAATCTGTTCCATTATCAGCTCGTCTTAATATAATTTTTCCGTCATACATAATATCTTTTGTTTTATACTTCATAGCTCTTTTAGAATTTACAATTCTTTCAAGGTTATCCACATTGAAAGTATATAAAGTAGAGTCTTCAAATACTATTTGAGGCTGTTCTTCATTGTTTTTATCTTTTTCTTTAGGAGTTATTCCTACTATTGCTGATATAAAAGATATAATTAATATTGCATAAGTAAAATAATTTATTGCCATAGTTTGAGAAATTCCTCTTCTAAACCATCTTCTCTAAAGATGTATTCCATCATCTCTCTTACCGCACCTTCTCCACCTTTATGTTCACAAACTACATTTACTATTTGTTTTATATATTTTGAACCATTTTGTGGAGTAAATGATAATCCTGCTTTTTTTAACATCTTATAATCATTTAAATCATCACCAATAGCAGCTACTTCATGCCAAGAGATTGCTTCTTTTTTTAAAATCTCTTCTAAAACTTCGTCTTTATTGTGAACACCTTGGTAAAGGTGTTCTATATTTAACTCTTTTGCTCTTTTTTCTACTAAAGAAGATTTTCTACCTGTAATGATAGCTGCTTTTTTGCCAAAGGTTTTTGTCCATACTGCAATAGCCAAACCATCTGCAACATCAAAAGATTTTATTTCATCACCATTGTTAGTATATGTAATTTTCCCATCAGTTAATGTTCCATCAACATCAAGAACAATTAGCTTTATCATAAAACACCTTTAGTACTAGGAATTCCTAATCTCTCATTTTTTACTAAAGCACGTCTTAGAGCTACAGCAAAGGCTTTAAAGCTAGCTTCTAAGATATGGTGTTTGTTTCTTCCTCTCTGAACAATTATGTGTGTTGTAAGTCCAGCATTCATAACTAAAGCATGGAAAAACTCTTCTGCAAGTTCAACATCAAAATCCCCTACTTTTCCGCTTACATTTACTTCATAAACTAAAAAAGGTCTATTTGATAAATCTAAGGCACAAGTTGATGAAGCTTCATCCATAACTACTGTTGCATTTCCATATCGCTCAACTGCTTGTATTGGGAAAATATCCTCTTTTAAAGCCTTTCCTAAAACAATACCACAATCTTCTACTGTATGATGTGCATCAATATGTAAGTCACCCTTGCAAATTAACTCAATATCAATACCACTGTGCTTAGATAGTGCTTCTAGCATATGATCAAAAAATCCAACACCTGTATTTATATTTGACTTTCCAGACCCATTAATATCTATTTTACAACTTATATCTGTCTCTTTTGTTTTTCTTTTTATTTCAGCCATATTTTTTCCTATTACTCTGCGATTACCATAGCACTAGCTAAAGAATTTTTCTCTTTGAAGTCTCTAATCTCTTCTTCTGACCTAAAGCCACTAATCCAAACCCTATTTATTTCTTTATTATTTAAAATACCTTTTTTAATTATAACATCATATCTACTATCTAATATCATTTTAAATTTATTTTGAGTAATTTGAGCACCAGCATATCTACTAAATGCCCCTACTTGTAAATAGTATTTCCCAACACTTGCAACTTCTTCTTTCTCTTCTTTTGTTTGGGCAATTTTAGCATGGAATCCTAAAACTGTGATTCTTACCTTTGCCGTCCCTTTTGCTACCATATCTATATCTCTAGCAGCTTTATTTGACAAGTCAATAATTCTAGTACCTACAAAAGGTCCCCTATCATTTACTCTTACAATAGTTGATTTTCCATTTTCTAGGTTTTCAACTTTTAACATAGTATTCATTGGTAGAGTTTTATGTGCAGCTGTTGCTTTATACATATTATAAATCTCACCATTTGAAGTAGGTTTTGCATTAAAGTTTGGTCCATACCATGATGAAATCCCTTCATGAGTATCTCCAACCTTTGCCAATGTAGGATAATACCACTTTCCAAAAACTTTATAGGGTCTCATTGTTGCCCTGTGCATCGCTTTAGAATTTCTGATTTTTTCTTCAGGAACATGAATGCTACTTCTATCCTTTTTAAATATATTATAATTGCTATACTTGTAACTTGAAGTGGAAAAACACCCAGTAAACAAAAATGTTATTATAAGTGCAATACTTAATTTTAAAAGTTTATCTATATGTAATAACAAGTTTGTCTCCTTTTTTAATAAGGCTAGTTTTTAAGTTATTATCATTCATTAGTTTATCTAACTCAATTCTATGCATTTTTGCAATTGATAAAAGAGTATCTCCATTTTTCACATAGTAATTTTTTGTCTTTAAGCCTGTACCTTCTACAAAAGGTATTACTAATTTTTGTTTTAAAGCTAATCTATTACTTTTTAGTTTATTAAAACTTTTTATTGCTTTGTATGAGATTCCATATTTTTTACCAATATCAAATAAATTATCCCCTCTTTTTACAATATGAACTTTATATTTTGTTGGTTCTATATTCATTTTATTTTGATTAAATATAGATAATCTACTATATGGAATATAAATTTCATAATCCTCATTATATGTAGGTATTACATTTCGTACGATATGTTTATTTAGCATTTTTAAATCTCTATACTCCATACCAATAGCACTTGCAATATTTTTTAAATGCAAACCACCCTTTACTTTAACAGTGGCAATAGGCGAAGTAACACCAATATTTCTAATATGAGAATAATCATTTTCAGTTACAAAACTTTGATTGTTCATCATAGCAAGTGAGATTATTTTTCTTATATATCCTCTACTCTCTTCTGGTAAATATTGTCTTCTAATCTTTTTTTGCTCCATTAAAAGCTCATAAATATCTGGTTTTACATCCCATGTTAAAATTTCTTTATATATGTTATTTAATTCTCTAAATTTAACTCTTTTTTGTTGGTAAAGACTAATAGTTCTTCTATATTTTTTTATTTGTTGAGATTTATCATTATTTTTACCATTTTCATCTTCATACATATCAATAGTAGCTCTTGTAATTGCTTCAATTACT
The DNA here is from genome assembly GCA_002869535.1 of Arcobacter sp. Taxonomy (GTDB): domain Bacteria; phylum Campylobacterota; class Campylobacteria; order Campylobacterales; family Arcobacteraceae; genus Arcobacter. The sequence continues at coordinate 201,497 of PKUK01000001.1, read as the reverse complement.
CTTCCTTGACCACAGTTATAAGCAACAGCAGCTAAATACCACTTTCCAAACTGTCCATGTAAATATTTTAAATGTTTTGTTGCAGCATAAGTTGATTTAACAATATCCATTCTTTCATCAACATATATATCATTTTTAAGTCCAAGATTTTTTGCAGTACCATACATGAATTGCCACATCCCAGTTGCTCTTGCATGTGACTTTGCATCTAGGGTAAAGCTAGATTCTGCCATTGCTAGATATAAGAAAGTCTCAGGTAAACCCTCTTCTCTTAATATCTCTTTAACTTTTGGAACAAATAAAGATGCTCTATTAAATCTATTTACGTATTTGAGTTGAATATTTTGTAGATACCTATTATATGTCTTTTGTAATTTGTAATCTGTGATGTAAGCTGGGTCAATATCTAGTTCTTTTAAGATTTGTAAATCCCGCTGAGAAAAATTACTACCTATTAGCGATGCATTTGCACTTATAAAAACAGTGGCGATTAATAATAAAATTTTAAACAATTATCTATCCTATTTATGTAAATAGTAGAGATTTTATCTAAATTATGCTAGAAAACTCTTTAAATAGTTTTTTTGCATTATTTGTAGTGAGATTTTGTACCTCTTCATCAGAGATATTTAGTAGTTCAGATATCTTTTGGGATACAAATTTTGTGTATAAAGGTTCGTTTCTTTTCCCTCTATTTGGGTGTGGAGTCAAATATGGAGCATCTGTTTCAATTAACAATTTTTCTAAAGGAATTTTAGGTAAAACTTCCACAAGCTTTTTTGCATTTTTAAAAGTTAAAACTCCACCTATTCCAAAATAAAAATTATGTTCACTTAAACTTAATAAATGTTCACTTGCATTATAACAATGTAAAACACCACCAACATCTTTTGCCCCATATTTTTCTAAAATCTCTTTAGAGTCATTTGAAGCTTCTCGAACATGGACTATTAAAGGTTTTTTTACTTTTTTAGCAAATTCAACTTGAGAAATAAAAACCTCTTTTTGCAGCTGTTTTTCTTGAAGTTTTTCATCTTCATTCTCTGGTAGCCTAAAATAATCTAGTCCACACTCACCTATTGCAATACATTTTGGATGGTTTACATACTCTTTCATAACATTTTCATCATAAGAAGAGGCATCGTAAGGATGAATTCCAACAGAGAAAAAAACTTCTTTATACTTTTGGGCTAATTTGATTGCTTGGGGTAAGTCTGCAAAGTCTGCACCTGGAATTAAAAAACCTTTAATCCCATTTTCTAGTGCACGAAGTATTACTTCATCAACATCATCATAGTATTGTTCGGTGTCTAAGTGACAGTGGGTATCAATAATTATGATAAAAACCTTTTTTTCAATACAGCAATTAATTCATTTATTTTAGATATATCTTCATGTTTAATCCATGCATCAATTCCAAAATTTTTAAATGCATCATAATCATCTTCATCATCTAAAATTGCAATAGAAACAAACTTCTCTTTACATGAAGCTGATTTATTCTCTTCAAAATCAAATATAGAATTAATATCAATTAGCGCAATATCTGCATCTCCTGATGTCTCTTCATAGTTTTCAACTGTAAAAGATGGGTCTAATAATTTTGTATCAATATTGCAAAAAGTTACTATTTTCATGGTTTTGCCTTTTTAATTTCTTAACTCAAGTTATTTTATCTAAAAAAAAATAAAAACTACAATATGTATCTTGTAGTATCTTCATCTTTTACGATATCTGATAGTTTTTCTTCCACTAATTGTTTTGTTATTACAATAGTTTCACCACTTTTTTCATCAGCATCAAAGCTAATATCTTCAAGAACTTTTTCAATAACAGTATGCAGTCTTCTTGCACCTATATCTTCAGCTTTTTCATTTGCACCAACAGAAAGGTGCGCAAATGCACGAATTGCACTATCTTCAAACTCTAAAGTTACACCTTCAACATTTAGCAAGGCTTTGTACTGTTTTAATAAAGAGTTTTTAGTATTTGTTAATATTTTATATAAAGCCTCTTCATCTAAAGGATTCAATTCAACTCTAAGTGGAAATCGTCCTTGTAATTCAGGTAACAAATCACTTGGCTTACTAACATGAAAGGCCCCAGCTGCAATAAATAAGATATGGTCAGTTTTAACTTGTCCATATTTTGTTTGTACATTACTTCCTTCAACTATTGGTAACAGGTCTCTTTGTACACCCTCTTTACTTGGGTCTTGATTTTGATTATTTTTTCCAGAAGCTATTTTATCTATTTCATCAATAAAAATTATTCCACCATTTTCAACTCTTCTTAAAGCTTCATGTTTAATAGACTCTTGATCTATTAGTTTTTCACTCGCTCCACTTCTTAAAAGTTTTCTAGCATCTTTTATTTTTACTTCTTTTTTAACTTTATCTTTATTTAGTGAGCCTAACATATTGCTTAAACTCTCTTGCATAGATGTCATATCTAAAGGAAGAGAAGAATCAATCACTTCCACATGGGCTTTTTTAGGAAGCTCTATTTCGATTATTTTATCTTCAAGTTCACCTTTTAATAACTTTTCTTCCATTTTATTAAATGTTTTGATAAAAGATTCTTTTGAACTTTCACTTGCACTCTCTGGTAGAGGATGTACGAGTTTTTCAATTATTTGTTTATTTACTTCTTGGTCTATTCCATCTTGTATTTTTTCTTCATACTCTTTAGTTACTAAGTCCATTGAAGCAAAAACTAAATCTCTAATCATAGACTCTACATCCCGTCCAACAAAACCAACTTCAGTATATTTACTTGCTTCTACTTTTACAAAAGGAAGACTCATCATTTTTGCTAATCTTCTTGCAATCTCAGTTTTACCAACACCAGTATTACCTATCATAAGAATATTTTTAGGCATAATTTCTTCTTGGATTTCTGGGTCTAATTGCATTCTTCTATATCTATTTCTAAGTGCTAATGCTATGGTTTTTTTGGCATCATCTTGACCAATAACATAATCATCTAGAAACTTTACAATCTCTTTAGGAGTCATATTCATTTGTATTAATCCTCTATTTTTAATAATTTAATATTTTGATTTGTATATATACATAGTTCCCCTGCAATCATTAGTGACTCTTTTACTAACTCTTCAGGGTCTAAGTTTGAGTGTTTTTCCAAAGCTCGTGCAGCAGAAATAGCAAAATTACCACCACTTCCTATTGAAGCTATCATTCCATCTTCTGGCTCAACTACATCGCCTGTTCCTGATAAAATAAAAATATGCTCTTTATTTAAAACTATCATCATAGCTTCTAGACGTCTTAAAACTTTATCTTTTCTCCACTCTTTAGAGAAAGCAATTACAGCTTTTAATAAATCACCTTTGGTGTTTTCTAAATGAACTTCAAACATATCAAAAAGATTAAAAGCATCAGCTGTACTTCCCGCAAATCCTGCTAAAATCTTATCTTTATATAGTGTTCTGATTTTTGTAGCATTACCTTTTAAAACAGTGTTTCCAAAGGTCACTTGACCATCACCACCAATTACTGCTTTATCTTTTGCTCTATAAGCTAATATCGTAGTTGCATCAAACATTTTTTATTCTGCTATTACATCAAATTTAATTGTTCCATGAATTCCATGTCCCAATTTACAATCTGCTTCAAAGATACCTTCAGTTTTAACTTTTGATTTTAAAGTAATATTCTTTTTATCTAAATCAATATCAGCTTGTACTTTCAGTATTTCACTAATCTCTTTATTAGTAACAGAACCAATTAGGTGTCCATTTGCCCCGATTTTATGTTTTATTGTAAATTTTTGAGAATCTAGTTTTTTTGCAGTCTCTTTTGCTATTTCAATCTCTTCTGCTTCTTTTTGGGCTTCTCTTCTCATTTGAGCTTTATGTTTATTTAAAACTTCATTTGTTGCAAGTAGTGCTAAACCTTTTCCAATTAAAAAATTTTTTCCATATCCGTCAGAAACCTCTTTTACTTCACCAGCTTTACCAGTACCTTTTACATCTTTTAATAATAATACTTTCATAATATATTCTCCATATCTTAAATAGCATGTATTCTACTATAATATTTTTGAAGTCAATATAAAGGCATAAAATAAAAAATATTTTATATTAAAAGAAAGGCTTTTTAAGCATAAAAAGAGGAATGATTATAATTTTTTGAATAATTTAACATCTCGGATAGATAGCTTTTCACTAAAGTGTTAGCTTCATCTTGTGAATATCCACTAGCATTGCTGCTATATTTATCAAATAAATTTATAAGATCTTGTTTTGATTCGTCATTCAAATTTAAAACTCTACTTGTGTAATCAGATATAGTATTAAGTGAATTTGTAGTTTCATCTTTTTCATTATTAAATAAAGAGTCCATTAAAGTTTGAACCGTATTATAATACTCTTCATCCTCTTCTTCATCTTCGCTTGAGTTTTGTGGAGGTGGTGGAGGTGGCATTCTACCAATATGCCCAGCTACATTTTGTGAAGCAGGACCAACACCTGCTAAATCACCTACTTCTTTGGCATCAAAGCCTAATGAAGACATAGCATCAGATAATTGTTTAGAGGGTCTAATATTTGCATCTTGAAAAGCAGCAACAATTTCTTGTGCATCCCTTTGAGATAAGCTATTTGAATCATAATTTAATAAAGTATCATCAATAATTTGCTGTTGTTCATATGAGAGTGAATTTCTTGCTACTGCAGAAGTACCACTTAAGATGGCATTAAAGTCAATGCCTGAACTAACAGACGAAATCATATCGTATCCTTTTATTTATCTAATTTTAAGGTAATTATATTTAAATGTCAATAAATTAGATAAATAAAAGTAAATGAATTGTTTAACTAGCTAACTCTTCTAATGAAGTACTATGCTCTCTTATATTTCTTTTTTTAACATAATTATTTAAGCCTATGTGATTGTTATAACCTAAAAGTTTTGCTATTTTTCTAACAGATAAACCTACGCCTAAAAGTTCTTCTATCTTATCTCTTTGCTTATCAAATTTTGATTTTTGGATAGTTCCTTTTGGTTTACCTAAACTTTCACCTTTGAGTTTTTTTGCAGTTAAAGCCTCTTTTGTTCTTAGACTCATTAAATCTTTATCTAAAGATATTGTCATAGAAATCATACCAAGAACCATTTTTGTTAACATATCATCATTACTTACTAAATCTAAGTTTTGTTTAATCACAAGTATTCGTATTTTACTATCTAGTAAAAACTTAACCATCTCCAAAATTCTCTCTACTGTTCTACCAAAAACATTTAAATCATATACCAATAGGGTTGAGTTCATTTGACAAGATTTAAGAAGTTCTAAAATATTTTTTTCTTCATCTGGAGCATTAATTTCAACCTCAATATTGTGAAAAATCTCCATCTTATGTTCTTTGACATAAGAAATTATTCCATCTTCTTGCAACTTTGTATATGAGCTATTATTTTTGTTGATTCTTAAGTATGTGAAGAGTTTTGACATTGATTATCCTTTAGACAATTAGTATAACTAAAATAAAATTTATTATACAAAATGATAACTTTATATTTATTTATAGTAATACAAAATGTTAGCATTCCATTTATTAATATTAGCTTAAATTTTACAATTCTTATGCTTTATTATAAATTAAACTTAAAAACATAAAGAGCCATTGTTTGAAAATAAAGATTTTTTAAGCTAATATCACTATTTTATACAACAAAAAAAGGAACTATAGTGAGATTAGTTGTTGCAATTAGTGGTGCTAGTGGAGTAAACTTAGGAATAAAGTTTTTAAAACTATTACCTGAAAATATAGAAGCTTTTGCTGTTATCTCAAAGAGTGCAAAGATTGCTTTAAAATACGAAAACTCTTCTGCATTAGAGAATTTAAATAATCAAAAAAATATTACAATCTTTAAAAATAGTGACATTGCTGCGCCTATTGCATCTGGCTCATTTAAAATAGATAAAATGGTAATTATTCCATGTTCTATGAATACACTTGCAAAATGTGCTTATGGTTTTGCAGACAATTTAATAACCCGTGCATTTTCAGTCTCTTTAAAAGAAAAAAGAGAGGTTTTATTAGCCCCAAGAGAAATGCCCTTTTCATTAATAGCTTTGGAAAATATGACTAAGTTATCATCAATGGGTGTTACAATTTCACCACCAGTTTTGGGTTATTACTCAAATAACAGTACAATTGATGAAATGGAAAACTTTATTATTGGAAAATGGTTTGACAGTTTAGGAATAGAAAATAGTTTATATAAAAGATGGAAAGATGATGAATAAAGAAAATAAAGAGCAAATATCTTCATACAAAAGTGCCATATATTCAGGGACCTTTGACCCTATTACAAATGGTCATATGGATATTATAAAAAGAGCAGCAAATATTTTTGATGAAGTTATTATTGCTGTTGCAAAAAGTGAAAGAAAAAAACCAATGTTTTCCCACGACAAAAGGGTTGAGTTTGCTAAAGAAGCTACAAAAGATATTACAGGAGTAAAGGTTGTTGGATTCGATACTTTATTAGTGGACCTTGCTACTAGCTTGAGTATTACAACTATTATTAGAGGCTTAAGAGCCGTTAGTGACTTTGAATATGAGTTACAAATGGGATATGCAAATGCTTCTATCAATAAACAAATAGAGACTTTATATCTTATGCCAACACTTGAAAATGCCTTTGTAAGTTCTACAATTGTTAGGGAAATCATATTATATAAAGGTAAGTTTGAGCACTTAGTTCCAAAAGAGGTTTTAAAATGTATGTAGTAATAGAAGGAATCGATACAGCTGGAAAATCAACACAACTTGATATTTTATCACAAAAATTTTCTGATGCAATTTTTACAAAAGAACCCGGTGCAACAAAACTAGGTATAAAACTGCGAGAAATGGCACTCAATGGTGAAGCAAAATCAAAAGTTGCTGAGATGTTTTTATTTTTGGCTGATAGAGCTGAGCATATTGAAGAGGTAATAAAACCCAATAAAGATAAAATGGTTATTTCAGATAGGTCTGTTATTTCAGGTATTGCTTATGCTTCAAATTTACCTATTGAAATTGTTACAACATTAAATTTAATAGCTACAGAAAACACCCTGCCTACTCATACTATTTTACTAGAATTAAGTAAAGAAGAGTTGACAAATAGATTAGGTAATAAATCAAATGACTCCATAGAATCAAGGGGAATTGATTATTTAATTGATATTCAAAATAGAATGAAAAAAACTATTGAAATGTTGGATTTAAATTATATTTTTATAGATGCTAGTTTAAGTATAGAAGAGATTGCAAAGAAAATTGAGGATTTTATTAATGGCTAAACAAAATATTCAAAGCCTAAGAGGTATGAATGATATTTTAGGAAAAGATAGTGAGCTTTTTACATATTTTATAGAAAATGCTTCAAAAATAGCAAAAAACTATGGGTTTACATACTTAGAAACTCCTATTTTAGAAGAGACTGCTTTATTTAAAAGAAGTGTTGGAGAGAGTAGTGATATAGTTAATAAAGAGATGTACCAGTTTGAAGATAAAGGTAAAAATGACGTATGTCTAAGACCTGAAGGAACGGCTGGAGTTGTAAGAAGTTTTGTACAAAACAAGTTTGATAGAGCTGGTGGAACATATAAATGGTACTACTACGGGCCTATGTTCAGATACGAAAGACCACAAAAAGGAAGACTAAGAGAGTTTCATCAATTTGGTTGTGAAGTATTTGGTATAGATTCAGTTTATGAAGATGCAAATATAATTATGATGATAAAAGAGATTTTAGATTTCTTTGGAATTGGATTTACTCTTCAGTTAAATTCACTTGGCTGCCCTACTTGTATGCCAACATATAAAGAAAACCTTGTAAAAGTTTTAAGCAATATAAGAACTGAGCTTTGTGAAGACTGTAATAGAAGAATAGAAACAAATCCTATTAGAGTATTAGATTGTAAAAATGAGAAATGCCAATCACTCTTAGTAGATGCTCCAAAAATCACAGATAATTTATGTGAAAAGTGTGATAGTGATTTTGAAAAACTAAAAGAGATTTTAGATTTTAATAATATATCTTATGTTATAGATTCAAACTTGGTTCGAGGTTTAGATTACTATTCTCAAACTGCCTTTGAATTTACTTCAAATGAAATTGGTGCACAAAGTGCAATTGCTGGTGGTGGAAGATATGACAGACTTGTAGAGTTTTTAGGAGGAAGAGCAACTCCTGGAATTGGATTTGCAATTGGAATAGAAAGATTACTTGAATTAATAAAACAAAAAGAGACAAAAAGTGATACAATCTACTTAGGTGCAATGAGTGAAGATGCTTTAAATACATTATCAAAAATTGCCATTGAAAAAAGAAAAACAACAAAAACTATTATGGAATACAGTTCAAGAAGTTTTGGTAAACATTTTAAAATAGCAGAAAAACATGGAGCAAATATTGTTGCACTAGTTGGTGAAGATGAACTAAAAAATGGAACAATTTATGTTAAAAACATAGATACTCAAGAAGAAAAAAATTTAAAATTAGAGGATTTTTAATCGTGAATGATTATGGTATTGATATCTGGAGTGATGATAACTTTATAATTGAAGATGGCTTAGCTAAGGTTAATTTTGATGGTAAACCATCGTTAATCTCTATTGTTAAAGATATTAGAAAGCAAGACTTTAAAGGTCCTTTGCTTTTAAGATTTCCACATATAACAAAAAAACAGATTAATACGCTCTATAACGTATTTAATGCAAGTATTAAAGAGTACAACTATAAAGGAACATTTAATGCAGTGTTTCCTTTAAAAGTGAATCAATTACCAAACTTTATACACCCTCTTTTAAAAGAAGGCAAAAAGTTCAATTATGGATTAGAAGCTGGAAGTAAAGCGGAACTTGTCATTGCAATGACATACAATAATCTTGGCTCTCCAATTACTGTAAATGGATTTAAAGATAAAGAGATGATTCATCTTGGATTTATTGCTAAAAAAATGGGACACAATATTACACTTATCATTGAGGGTTTAAATGAACTAGAGATGATTATTGCTGTTTTAAAAGAGACTAAACTAGAGTGTCCAAATATTGGATTAAGAGTAAGACTACATAGCGGTGGTAGTGGATTATGGGCAAAAAGTGGGGGTATTAACTCAAAATTTGGTCTTACATCTACTGAAATCCTTGAGGCCTATGAACTAATGGAGGAGACTGATATTGTTGATTATCTTACAATGATTCACTTTCATATAGGTTCTGCTATGAACTCTATAAAACCACTTAAAAAAGCACTTAGAGAATCAGGGCACATCTATGCTGAACTAAAAAACCTTGGTGCAAGAAAATTATCATCAATAAATATTGGTGGTGGATTAGCAGTTGAATATAATGCCTATGAAAGAACAAGGTTTTACTCTTTAAGTGAGTTTGCAAATGATGTTATATTTACAATAAAAGATATAGCAAAACAAAAAGGTGTTGAAGAACCAAATATTTTCACAGAATCAGGAAGATTTATTTCAGCTGCATCAACAGTACTTATTACTCCTGTTTTAGAACTTTTTTCGTCTGAATATGAACTTCATCATTTAAAATTAAAAGAGAATAACCCTCCACTTATTCAAGAATTATTCTATTTACACAGAGATATAAAAAAGAAAACTGCATATGAGTACATGCACGATAGTATGGATCATATGGAATCACTTTTAACACTATTTGATTTAGGTTATATTGATTTACAAGATAGATCAAATGCGGAGATACTAACACATCAAATAGTTAAAAAGGCTATATCACTTTTAGAAATTGATGATTATGGAGAGTTAAAAAGACTTGATGAGAATATTCAAGAAAAGTATCTATTAAACTTCTCACTTTTTCAATCACTACCAGATTATTGGGGTATTGACCAAGAGTTTCCAGTAATGCCAATAACACATCTAAATGAAAAACCAACAAGAAGTGCTTCACTATGGGATATAACTTGTGATAGTGATGGAGAAATTCCATTTGATGCTAAAAAACCACTTTATTTACATGATATAAATTTAAATCAAGAAGATTATTTCTTAGCATTTTTTAATGTTGGTGCATATCAAGATACTTTAGGAATGAAACACAACCTATTTTCACACCCAACAGAAGTTAATATTGTCTTTAAAGATGGAGAAGTTGTATTAGAAAAGATATTAGAATCACAAAAAACTATTGATGTACTTGATGATATTGATTATGATACAAATGAGATAGAAAATATTTTAAGTAAAAACTTAGCCCCTGAAATTTACAAGGATCTAAAAAAGTATCTAAATGAAAATACTTACTTAAAAACAATATGGAGTTATTATGAATAATCAGACAAATACAGAATTAAATAATAAAGTAGAAATAGAAGAAAAAATATCACTTTGGCAACAGATAAAAGAAGACTTTTCAGTTCCAAAGGTAAATGACCCTGCTTTAAATTCAAGTATTGAACTATTTTTCAACTACCCAGGTGTTTGGGCTGTAATTAATCATAGGATTGCAAATAAATTATATAAGAAGAATTTTAAAATCACTGCAAGAATTATTATGGGAATAACACAATTTCTTTGTAATATGGATATTCATCCAGCAGCTACTATTGGAAGAAGAGTATTTATTGACCACGGAATTGGTGTAGTTATTGGGGAAACAGCAATACTAGAAGATGATGTTCTTATTTATCAAGGTGTTACTTTAGGTGGAGTTAGTTTAAATAAAGGGAAAAGACACCCTACTATAAAAGCTAACTCAGTTATAGGAAGTGGTGCAAAGATTTTAGGAAATATAACTATAGGAAAAAATAGTAAAATTGGAGCAAACTCAGTAGTAATTTGTGATGTGCCTAAAAACTCTACAGCAGTAGGAGTTCCTGCAAAAATCATCAAAAAAGATGATAAAAATGGAAGACTTAACCATGGAGATTTACCAGATATCAACAAAGAGATGTTTGAATATTTACTAAAAAGAGTTGCTGTGTTAGAACATGCTGTTAGAAAATATGATGGAATTTATTTAAGTAATGAAGACCATGAGTTAGAATCAATCTATAAAAAATTTATTACTGCAATGAACTCTATTAAATAATGATATATGAACTCCTGTTATTTGGACTAATTACTGGATTTGTATCTGGTTTTTTTGGTGTTGGTGGAGGTATGCTCCTTGTTCCAATACTTCTAATGGCAGGATTTATTATGAAAGAAGCTATTGCCATATCTGTTATGCAGATGGTATTTAGCTCAGTTTTTGGATCTTTTTTAAATAGTAAAAAACAATCAGGTCTTCTTATTGATGGTTTACTAATAGGTATTGGTGGCTTTTTAGGAGGATTATCATCTGGTTTTATATTAACTGCCTTATCAAATAAGACTTTACAATATGTATTTATTGTAATACTACTTGCCTCTATTATTAAACTATTTATAACACCAGCTGAGCATAATAAAGAAGAAAAAAAACATTCAAAACTTCTACTTATATTAATAGGTGCAATTGTAGGTATGATTGCCATGAGTATTGGTGTTGGTGGTTCTATTATGATAACCCCAATTTTAGTTGGATTTATGAATTACAACCTAAAAAAAGCTACTACTTTAGGACTATTTTTTGTAATGTTTTCTTCTAGTGCAGGATTTATATCTTTAAGTTACAGTGGGCATATGCTTTATAGCGAAGGCTTTACCGTAGGTCTTGCATCACTACTTGGTGTTTATTTGGGAATTAAAGTGAAAAACAAAATAAATATGAAATCTTATAAAAAATATGTTTTATTTTTATATATAGTAACTTTTTTAATCATGATATATAAAACTATTTAGAGTTTTGCTCTCTTAATTTATCTTTTTTACTTTTTCTTTTTCCTTTTATTGGTGCTTGTCCTTTTATTTTCTCTATAGGTTCTCCTGTTAATTCAAACCCTACAATTTGTTCCCTTGTTAGCTTTATATCACTTCTTTTTTCAATCAAAGAGAAATGTTCTTTATCTTCATGACAGATAAAAGAGACTGCAATTCCACTCTTCCCAGCTCTTCCTGTTCTTCCAATTCTATGTATATAATCGGCCACAGCTCTTGGTAAATCAAAATTCACTACACAAGAGATATTATCTATATGAAGTCCCCGTGCGGCTATATCTGTGGCAAATAAAACTTTTATTTTTTTATTTTTAAAATCCGCTAAAGTTTCATTTCTCTCTTCTTGTATTAAATCACCATGAAAAGATTCTGCTTCAAATCCATATTTTCTAAACTTAAAAGCCAAATTATCACAAGAACGTTTATTTGCCATAAAAACTAGGACTTGTTCAAAGTTCTCTTCTTTTATTAGATGTCTAAGCAAAGCACTTCTATTCTCTTTGTTTACTTCTATTACTCTTTGATTAATTGTCTCTACTGTAGTTTGTTCACTTTCAATAGAAACCTCAATAGCATTTTGCGTGATTTTTGAAGCAATAGTTAAAATCTTAGGAGGATAAGTTGCAGAAAAAAGAAGATTTTGGCGCTGTTTTGGTAAAGAGTCTAATAAAAGCTCTAACTCCTCTTCAAAGCCAAAATCAAGCATCTTATCTGCTTCATCTAAAACTAAAAATTCAAGAGTTGATAAATTTATCTGTTTTTTCTTTAAGATATCAAGTAATCTTCCAGTTGTTGCAACTACAATATCACACCCTTTTTGTATATCTAAAAGTTGCTCACCGATACTCTCTCCACCAATTACACTTACAAGCTTGGGCTTTTTATGTAAATATTTACTAAAAAGATTAAAAGATTCACATACTTGTAGGGCTAATTCTCTTGTGGGTGTTAATACTAAACATCTAATTTTTGCTTTTCCTTCATATCTCTTATTTGCCCAAAGATTTAAAATATGTAATACAAAACTTGCAGTTTTACCACTTCCTGTTTGTGCTTTTGCCATAATATCTTTGTGTTCTAAGACTAATGGAATAACTTTTTCTTGAATAGCAGTAGGAGTGGTATATTCATTCTCTTTAAGTGAAATATTTAACTTATCTGATAAATTTAATTTAGAAAATGACATATATAAGAATCCTATTAATAATTTATTTGTACTTTATTATTATTTAGCTTTATTTGACTTATATTTATCTATGAAAGCATAGTTTTTAATAAATAAGACAAGATACCGCTATTTTTATAATACTTTATTTCTTCATTAGTATCTAATCTAACTTTTAATTTAGTCTCGATAACTGCTCTATTTGAAGTAATTGTTAAGTTAGCTAAAGCATTTACTTCTATGTTTTCATCTAAAACTATATCAATAACCTCATCACCTCTTAAATTTAACACTTCAAAATCTTCATCTTCTAAAAACTCCAAAGGCAAAACTCCAAAGGCAATTAAATCTTCTCTATAAACTTTGTCAAAAGACTTTGCAACTATTGCCTTTACCCCTAAAGGTTTCATCCCTTTTACAGCCCAATCCCTCGACTCTCCAATTCCATATTCTTTTCCTGCAAATATTACCAAAGGTCTATTTCTTTGTTTAAATCGTTTAGAGAGTTCATAAATTGAGACAATTTCATCCTCTTCAAAATCTTTTGTGTATCCACCCTCTTTTGAAACCATTTCATTTTTTAAATTTGCACTATCAAAAATACTTCTAAGCATAATTTCACTATTTCCCTCTCTACTTTTAAAAGAGTTATAATCATATGACTTTACTCCTATTTCTTCTAAGTAGTTTGATGCAACTGAATATAGAGCTATTTGTTCTGAAGGTGAGATTTTATCTGTACTAATGTTATTTCCTAAAATCACTAAACTTCCTGCATTTTTTATCTCTATTTTTTCTATATATTCATTATTAAAAAAGTTTGAAGCCTGTATATATGTAGAGTCTTTATCCCAAGTATAAGTGGGTGTGTCTTGTACTTCTAGTTCTTGCCAATATTTATTACCTTGAAAAATATTTTTATAAATCTCTTTATATAAACTATAGTCTAACTTATTTAAATACTCAACAACTAATTCATTACTTGGCCAGATATCATCAAGCTTTATTTCTTTATTTTCTACTATGTCAATACAGTCATCTAAAATATTACATTTTATTGTTTTAGCTAAAGTATATACTATTATCAAAGATGCTGACATATAATAGTTTGATTTAATAAAAGAGGGAATATTCTCTTCATACCTTTCATCTGCACAATAAAGCGAAACTACATTTAAGTTATTGCTTTTTATATCTTCTTCTATATTTTTATTGAAATCATTAAAGTTATAATCATTTTCAACAATATTAAAACCTAGTTTTTCTAAATATTTCAATAAATCAAGTTTTTCTAAATATACTCTTTCTAAGGGTGAAGTTGTAAATAATAGTTTCTTAATACTCTCATTGGCTCTTATACCTAATTCATAAGCTTTTTTTGCTATAAGTCCTACATGTATGAGAGAATAAGGATTTGAATTTGAAGATATTATTGATAATACTATATCACCATCATTTAGGTTAATTCCACTATTTTGTAATGGAAAGTTTTTTAACTCATTGATACTAATTTTATCATCTGATTTTTTAGATTCATATATGCTAGCTTCTATTAAATCTAAATTTATCTCAATAGTCTCATCGTAAGATAAAACATCGCTTTTAGAAAATAGACTCTGTTTTTCTAAATATATTTTTACGAGTTTAGAAAAATCACTATTATCCATAGTGTTATCATAATACTGAAGGGTTCTATTATCTATTGGGAAAAAAGAAGATTTTGCTCCATATTCATAAACCACATTTGAAATTGTTAATCTATCTTCTAATGTTAGTTCACAAACACCCTCCCCATAAAACTCTACAATTTTTTCAAATAGTGTATACTCTTTTAAACTATTTATTAAATTTGAAATTAAATCTGATGATGTTACAGTCTTATTTACTTTTCCTTTTATCTCTATTCCCAATACTTTGGGTAGATTAAAAGATAAGGGAAAACCAAATATTGTTGACTCTGATTTAACACCTTCTATTTTACAAGCTAAAACACCCAATGAACTTATACTTATAGTA
Source organism: Arcobacter sp. (assembly GCA_002869535.1). Taxonomy (GTDB): domain Bacteria; phylum Campylobacterota; class Campylobacteria; order Campylobacterales; family Arcobacteraceae; genus Arcobacter. The sequence continues at coordinate 186,448 of PKUK01000001.1, read as the reverse complement.
TCTTTATTTGTTCCTACTATTGTCTCAGGAAATAGATAATTTTTTCCATTCTTTTGTTCTAGATGAATTATTGTAGATAAGTACTCTAAATTTATTTGATGACAAAGTTGTGAACCAGGAGGGATTACTCTAACATTTTCAAATTTACTTTTTGCCCATTTTATAAATTTATACTTCTCTTTTGTTTCAATATTCTCACATAAAGAGTCATCAAGTATAATGTCTATCATTACTGTAGGATTTACTTTATTTACATCACCTTCATATCTAGCAACTATATCTCTCATTGATGCTAAATCAACAAGTGAAGAAATTCCACTAAAATTTTGCATGACAATTCGTGAGGGATAAAAATTTATTTTAAGATTTTTTCTATTTAAAAATAGATCAATGATATACTCTATTTCTTCGTCATTATTTGCTTTTCTTAAATTCTCTTCTAATAATATCTTTAAGCAAAGGGGGAGTTCTCTTAAGCTTTCATATAATGAAAAAACTTTTTCTAAATCATAATAATAAAAAACTTCATTTTCTATTTCAAAACTATTTTGAATATTCATTATACTAACCTTATAATTATTAATATGTAAAATACCAAATGCTTCTTTAATATTTAATTATGGTACAATATATACTTTATTTTTTTAAACGGGAATCTCATGAACAATAGAAAAAGATACAATTTTACTAATACTTTATTCAAATTTTTTATACTTTTATTACTATCAATAAATCTCTTTGGAAATGCCTTAGTAGTTAATAATTCAATAAATAAGAATAATCAACCTACTAATAATAGTGATACTGCAAATAAAGTTACTGAAGAAACAGACTTAAATACAAGAAGTGAAGAAATAAGTGCCTATGACTTAGGTTTTATCATAAAACTCATTAAAGACAAAAACATAGATGCAGATAAACAAATTGAAATAATTGATGATGAAATGGGAAAAATCATTAATAACATAAATAATGAAGTGCCCTACCCTTTTGATGAAAAGACGTATCAAAAAAAGATAAAATTTTTAAATAGCAAAATAAATGTCAACTCTAAATATGACAATAACTTAGCTGTCTCAAGAGACCTTTTAAAAATATCATTTTTAGAAAACGAAAAGATGTTTGCTAAAACAATAAACTCAATAATTGATGGTAAAAACTCTTTTAAAGATAAAAAGTATTTTATCTCACTACTTGAAGGTAAAATTGAAGAATTAAATAGAATAGATTTAAGACTTTTTGAAAAAACATATAATCAAATATCTACACAAAAAGACCCTCTTACTCTTGAGTTTAATAATGCCTTTGAGTCATTGCGAACACAAATAAATGCTGATCTACTTGTATACAACTATTTAAACTCTAATATTAGTGATTTTAGACCAAGTAATTTTATACTTGATGAACTAAGTTTAAAATATATTATAAAAACAATAGATTCAAATAAATATATTAAAAATATTTCTGAAACTTTTAATTACTATTTCCATATTTCTGTAGGAAAAGTAGTAATTCTTCTTTCTATATTTGTACTTTTTATGCTTGTTAATAGAAAGATACTCCCATATTTAGCTGAACTATTTAATCATAAACTATCAAAAAATATAAAAGCTTTAAATACCTCTATTATAGAGATTATTCCTTCTAGTTTTAGATTTAATTTATCTTTAATTATTTATGTTTTTTCACTTCAATTATCACTTTTTCTACTCCTAGATGATGCCGCTAAAGTTAACCACTTAATACCCTGGTTCAACACTGTGTATTTAGCACTATCTTCTTATATGTTTTATAGAATTTTAACAAACTACATAAATCTATCTTCGGATAAAATATTTAGTGACTATCCAAATATGAGAAAAGAGATGGTTGACTTTATTCTAAGAATTTTAAAAATTATAATTCTAATATTTATAGCACTATTTTTATTGGTTCAATTAGGATTTGATATAAAAGCCATCATAGCTTCACTTGGTATTGGTGGTATAGCTGTTGCACTTGCAGCAAAAGATACCCTATCTAACTTTTTTGGTTCATTAAATATTATTACAGATAATTCATTTTCACAAGGAGATTGGATAGAAGCTGGAAATGTAGAAGGAACTGTAGTTGATATTAGAATGAGAACTACTAGAATTAGAACCTTTGCAAATGCAATGATTACTATTCCAAATGCTCAATTGGCAAATATACCTATTTTAAACTGGTCAAAAAGAATTATAGGTAGAAGAATAAATATGTCTATAGGTATAACATATAATAGTAAAATGAGTGATATTGAAAACTTAGTAAATGATATTAGAGAGATGTTACAAGAACATGACTCAATTGCCTCATCAAAATCAGCAAGTATTGATAAAAAACCATATTTATTAAAAAAAGAAGATTTAATAGGTGTTAAAAACAATATTTTAGTCTATATTGATGAATATGCAAATAGTTCTATAAATATTTTAGTTTATTGCTTTAGTAGAAGCCCTGTTTGGGAAGACTGGTTAGAGACAAAACAAGATGTAATTGTAAGAATTTCACAATTAGTAGAGAAAAACTCTTGTTCATTTGCTTTCCCTACTCAAACTATACATTTAGAAAGAGAAGATTTTGACAGAAAATCAATTGATTAGTTCAAAACTATTTTTTAACCTTATAAATCATGCAAATGATTTAATTGCAATATATAATATGAAAGAATCAAATATTATATATGCAAATCAAAAATTTTTGGATACTTTAGAATATACAATGAAAGAGCTATCTACTTTAGCTATAGATGATATAAGAGAAGCAATTGATGATAAAGATTGTTTAAATGAAATTTTAATTCATGATAAGATAACAACTTATTCAAACTTTTATTCAAAAAGTAAAAAAAAGTTTATCCTTGAATCAAATATACAACACTATAGTGAAGATGATATAGATTATATGATTTGTATATCAAGAGATGTTACAGAGAAACTTCAAAAAGAACAAAAACTAAAAAATGAGATAGAATTAAATATACATAAGCTAGAAAATCAAAAAATATTTTTAAATACTCTACTTGATAAAAACCCTACTTCTATTTTTTATAAAGACAAAAAAGGTAAATATTTAGGTTGTAATAAAGCATGGGAAAATTTAACTGGTATAAAAGCGGATACAATTATAGGCAAATCTGTTTTTGATATTGCTCCATCTGATATTGCAAAACTTTACCATGAACAAGATGAAAAAGTATTTAATCTAGAAGAAAACCCACAAGTATATCAAGCAGAAGTTTATAATAAAGATTTAGATAAAAGATTCAATGTTGTATTTTACAAGTCTGCATATTTTGATATAAAGGGAGATGTTTTAGGACTTATTGGTGTTGTAATTGATATTACGGATATAACAACTCTTGAAGAAGAGAAAAAAGAGAAAGATAGACTTTTGTATCATAAGTCAAAAATGGAAGCCATGGGTGAAATGATTGAAAATATTGCGCATCAATGGAGACAACCCTTATCAGCAATAACAACGTCAGCTAGTGGAATTAAAGTACAAAAAGAGTTTGGAACTTTAAGTGATGAAAACCTAATAAATTTTATAGATGTAATTGTTGATACATCAAACCATCTTTCAAATACTATTGATGATTTTAGAAACTTTTTTAAGCAAACAAAAGAAAAAAATGTTTTTAAAATAAAAGATCCATTTGAAAAAGCACTAAAGTTAATATCAGCCCAACTTAAAAGTAAAAATATAAAACTAATCAAAAATATAGATAATATAGAAATAACATCACTAGAAAATGAGCTTATTCATGTTATTTTAAATATTTTAAATAATGCTATCGATGCTTATGAGAATTTTGAGGAAAAAGAGTTTGATAAAAAATATATCTTTATAGATTGTTATAAAAAAGATAATTTTTTAAATATAGAAATTAAAGATAATGCAAAAGGTATTAAAGATGAAATTATAGATAGAATCTTCGAACCATACTTCACAACAAAATATAAAAGTGATGGAACAGGGATTGGTCTTTTTATGGTTCAAGAGATAGTTCAAAAACACTTAGAAGGTGATATTAAAGTAGAAAAAGTAACCTTTGAATATAATAAAAAAAGATACACAGGTTCAAAATTTATTATTAAGCTTCAACTATAATAGCTTTTTAATATAACTAATTTACAAAAATGGATAAATAATAATGACAGATTCGATAAAAATATATAATGCAAAAGAAAACAACTTAAAAAATATTAATTTAGAAATACCAAAAAACAAACTTATAGTTTTTACGGGACTTTCAGGAAGTGGTAAATCAACATTAGCTTTTGATACACTTTATGCGGAAGGCCAAAGAAGATATATAGAGTCTCTTTCTGCATATGCTAGACAATTCTTAGATAAAGTAGGAAAACCTGATGTTGAAAGAATTGAAGGATTAACTCCTGCAATTGCAATTGACCAAAAAACAACTTCTAAGAATCCAAGATCAACGGTTGGAACTATTACTGAAGTTTATGATTACTTTAGACTTTTATATGCAAGAGTTGGAACACAACACTGTCACAAATGTAATAAACCTATTTCTAAAATGAGTGCTTCTGATGTAATAGAACAAGTTTTAAACTTGCCAGAAAATTCAAAGATAGTAATACTTGCACCTTTGATAAATAGAAAAAAAGGTTCTTTTGCTGACCTTTTAGAGAGTCTTAGAGGTAAAGGTTATGTAAGAGCTATGATTGATGGAGTTATGGTTAGACTTGATGAAGAAGTAGAGTTAGAAAAAAATAAAATGCATACTATCAAAGTAGTAATTGATAGAGTTGTTGTAAAAGAAGAAAACAAAGATAGAATTGCCCAAGATGTTGAGAAAGGTTTAAAAGAGAGTTTTGGAGAACTTGAAATAGAGATTATGAATCATGAAGAAGTAGGAGTTGAAAAACATAATCACTACTCTGAACATATGGCTTGTTTTGATTGTAAAATCTCTTTTGAACCACTTGAACCCTTAACTTTTTCTTTTAACTCTCCAAAAGGTGCTTGTACTTCATGTGATGGCTTAGGTATTAGATATGCTTTAGATATGAAAAAAGTAATCAATGAAAGTCTTAGTATTGACGAAGGAGCTATTAGAGTTATCTATGGATTTAACAAAGGGTATTATTTTAAGATGCTTAAAGCTCATTGTGAAGCAGCAGGTATTGATACTTCAGTTGCTTTTGATACTTTAGAGGAACATCAAAAAAAATCAATTCTTCATGGTGGTATTGAAGATGCTGTATTTACTTGGAAAAGACATACCCTTACAAGAAAATGGGAAGGTATAGTTAAAATTGCCTATGACATGATAAAAGATGAAAAAGATTTAGGTGAATATATGACTGAAAAGTCTTGTAGTGATTGTGGTGGAAATAGACTTAAACCCTCTTCTCAAGCAGTAAAAGTTGCCAATAAAACAATTTCAGAAATCATTACTTTACCAATAGAAGATGCATATAAATTTTTCCATGATGATAAAAACTTCAAATACTTTTCAAATCAATCACAAATGATTTCAGCACCTATATTAAAAGAGATAAAAGAGAGAATTTTCTTTTTAAATGATGTGGGACTAGGATATATAACTTTAGGAAGAGATGCTAGAACAATTAGTGGGGGAGAAGCACAAAGAATTAGAGTTGCATCACAAATAGGTTCAGGTCTTACAGGAGTTATGTATGTATTAGATGAGCCATCTATTGGACTTCATGAAAGAGATACAAATAAACTAATTAAAACACTTCGTGCCCTACAAGAAAAAGGAAATACTGTAATAGTAGTTGAGCATGATAAAGAGACAATAGAAGCAGCTGACTATATAGTTGATATTGGTCCAAATGCAGGGAAATATGGTGGAGAGATAGTATTTGCAGGAACATTAAAACAGATGATGAAAGCAAAAACCCTAACAGCTCAATATATAACTGGAAAGAAAAAAATTGATTATGTACATAATAGACCCCAAGAGAAATTTATTGAGATAAAAAATGTAACAATAAATAATATAAAAAACCTAGATGTACAAATCCCACTAAAAAACCTATGTTAAATCACAGGAGTAAGTGGAAGTGGTAAATCTTCACTTATTTTACAAACTCTTCTTCCAGTTGCAAAAGAGCTATTAAATCATGCAAGAAAAGTAAATAAAGTAGATGGTGTAACTATTGAAGGGCTTGAAGACCTTGATAAAGTTATATACCTTGACCAATCTCCAATAGGAAGAACCCCAAGAAGTAATCCTGCAACTTATACAGGGCTAATGGATGAAATAAGAACACTATTTTCTAAAACAAAAGAGGCACAACTTAGAGGTTATCAAATAGGAAGATTCTCTTTTAATGTAAAAGGTGGAAGATGTGAGAAGTGTCAAGGTGAAGGTGAAATAAAAATCGAAATGCACTTCTTACCAGATATTATGGTTAAATGTGATGAGTGTTATGGAAAAAGATACAATGCTCAAACCTTAGAAATTCTATATAAAGGAAAATCAATTTCTGATGTACTAAATATGAGTGTTGATGAAGCTATACAATTTTTTGCAAAAGTTCCTAAAATATTTGCAAAACTAGAGACCTTACAAAATGTAGGATTAGGATATATTACTCTAGGACAAAATGCAGTTACACTTTCAGGTGGAGAAGCACAAAGAATAAAACTAAGTAAAGAGTTAAGTAAAAAAGATACTGGAAATACTCTTTATATACTCGATGAACCTACAACTGGGCTACATTTTGCAGATGTTGATAGATTGACAAAAGTATTACACCATCTTGTTGACTTAGGAAACTCCGTACTTGTAATCGAACACAATCTAGATATTATCAAAAATTCTGATTGGGTTATAGATATGGGACCAGAAGGTGGAAGTAAAGGTGGACAAATAGTTGATATAGGTACTCCTGAACAAATTGCATCAAATCATAAAAAATCAGGTTCATACACTGGATATTATTTAGATAAAGAACTTAACTCTTGAGTATAGAAGAGTTTATATCAGCCCTTGAAGAGGAAAGATTTGTAGAAGCACACGAACTTTTAGAAGATGAGTGGAGATACTATAAAAAAATAGAAGAAAAAAGTAAAGCTAAAGCTATTCAAGGACTTATAAATGGAGCTACAGCATTAGCTCTTTTTAGAAAGAATAGACATGAAGCTTATGAAAAAGTTTGGAAAGTATTTAAAAAATATAATCATCTTTTAGAAAAATTAGATAGTAATGAAAAATATTATGAAGCTAGTAGATTATTAGAGTTAAAAAACAGCTCTTTAACTAGCTAGCTTCATTTTCATTTGCACTTAACATTAGCGCTTTTAATCTCATCATCTCATCAGTTGGATATTGAGCTTCAAAATCTCCCCTTTGCACTTTAACAAAAAAATCTTTTGATTCTGCGTTGTAACCAAAACTTAAATTAGTTAAGGTAACTTCATTATAAGTTGAAAAATCACCTTTTGAAACTTCTTCTTTAGGCTTAAGTTCATTGACTTTTTCTTTGTGTACTTCTAAAACCTCTTTAGGTTTCGCATCATTATCAATTTTTTTGCTAGGATCGATTTCATTGACAATTTCACGCACTCTAGCGCTATTCATCTGAAATTCATTCAATTGTGGTATAGGACCAAATTCCATGATAACCTCCTTTTAAATTGATTTATATCTTTATTCATTATTATACATCTTTTTAGATATTTTTGTCAAATATATACTATTTTTAAAAAAAATTTGGTATCATACGAAGTTAATTATATTAAAAAGGAGCAATATCTTGGAAGATACTTCCCAGAGGAATAACTTAAATTTACACACGAGTAGGATTATATGGAATTACTAATATTTCTATTTGTTATAGTTATCGGTGTTTCGTTTTTGTGCTCGATTCTAGAGTCAATTCTACTTTCTACAAATGTTTCTTATATTTCTGTCATAGAAAAAGACAATCCAACTGCTGGAAAACTTTTAAAAACCTTAAAACAAGATATAGATAAATCAATAGCATCAATTTTAATCTTAAATACTATTGCAAATACACTTGGTGCAACAGCTATTGGGGTTCAGGCAGAGTCAGTATTTGAAGGTGATTCAACATTAATTATTGTTGTTTCAATTTTTCTAACATTTATGATACTTTTTGTTGCAGAAATAATTCCTAAAACGATTGGAGCAGTTTATTGGAAACAATTAGCGCCACTTGCAGCAATTATTATTAGGTTTTTTATTGTTATAACTTATCCAATTATATTGATTACTCAATTTGTAACAAAAAAGATTTCAAATGGTAGTTTTTCAAGTGATTCAATTTCAAGAGAAGAGTTAATTCACTCAACACTATTAAGTGAAGAAGAAGGTATTATTGGAGATTTAGAATCTGATATTATTGAAAATACACTTACAATACATAGTATAAAAATTAAAGAAATTTTAACACCACGGTCAGTTATGTATGCAATTGAAAAAAATACAAAAATCAAAGATATTTTAGACGACAAAAGAACTTATAAATTTTCAAGAGTTCCAATATATGATGGTACAATAGATAATATGGTAGGAGTAGTTCTTACTAAAAAGCTATTTAAACAAGCCATTAAAGATAGTGAAGTTACAATAGATACTATTATGACGCCTGTATTTGCATTAAATGAGAATATTCCCGTTTCAAAAGTTTTAAATACATTTATCAAAAAAAGAGAACATATGTTTGTGGTACTTGATAATTATGACCAAACAGAAGGTATAGTTACACTTGAAGATTGTATAGAAACACTACTTGGATTAGAAATTATGGATGAGTCAGACACAATTGCTGATATGAGAAAACTTGCTCTTACAAAAATGAAAAACAAGAGAAAAGAGAGAGAAAAAAAAAGAGCTAATTTAATTTAGCTCTCTTTCTTCTCTTCTTCTTCTAAAGCTTCAGCTGGAGAATCGCCAAGCTCACTAGAGTCATCTTCTTCTTTTTTATCTTTATTTAATAGTTCTGCGATTTTTTTATCTACTTTTTCCAAAGTTTTTTCTTGTGTCAAATAAGATATTTCAGGAAGTTCTCCTCCCCAAAGTTTTTCAGCTTCTTCAAAACCTTTTACAAGACCTTTTCTTGATTCTTTTAAAAGCTCAACATCATCTTTACTAATACCAAACACAAAATTTGAAACTCTTTCTGAAGTCTGTTCTACACCAAAAAAACCTTCATCTGAAACTAATTCCTTAGCTTCATCTGTAGTTAATTGTGTAATTGGTTTTCCTGTATAACCTATATCTTTTAAATTTAGGCCATTAGCAGCTTCTCTACCATCTAAAAAATGGAAAACCTCTTTGTTGTTAAAGATACTATGTAACATGTCTTGGGCTTCTGTATTTGTTTGCACAAACTCTAAGCTTCTAACTTGTACATAAATCTGCATGCTTTGCATCGAAATGGATACATTCACTGCTTGATTATTTATATCATTTTCAGAACTATTTTCAACTTTTGGTATGTTTTTATTGATATTAGCATCAGTATTACTATCTATATTTTGATTAATATTAGAATTATAAGCTGCTAATGAGCTCATTTGAACACTGTTAATACTATTCATTACACACCTCCATTACTATTTAATAATACAATCTTATCTTTACAATTCTTAATACTAGCTTAATATAATGGTGGTATATCATAAAAGTCTTATATTTCTATTAATTCTTTTATAATAAAGTTACAATATAATAAGAAATGGAAAATATTAGAGAATATTGTTACGAATGTAATAGAGCAAAAAAGAGTTGTGTATGTAGTTTTATAAAGCCTTTTAATACAAAAACAGAGTTTATTTTTTTGATGCATCCAAAAGAGTATAAAAAAACTAAAAATAATACAGGAAAGATAACCCACCAATCACTTTTAAATAGTAAAATTTTTGTAGGAATAGATTTTTCACAAAATAATAAAATAAATTCTATCATTAATGATTCAAATAAAAATTGTTTTATTCTTTATCCAGGTAAAGATTCTATAAATTTAAATAATAATTATATTGAAAATAAAAAACAACAAGTGATTTTTCTCATTGATTCTACATGGGCTTGTTCTAAAAAGATACTAAAATCAAGTACAAATCTAAACTCATTACCCAAAATTAGTTTTAATTACGAAAGTAGTTCTGCCTATGAGTTTAAAAAACAGCCTTCTGATTATTGTTTATCAACTATTGAATCTACGTTAGTTATTTTAAAACTATTAAATAAACAAAATATTGAAAATGTAGATAAAAGCTCTCTTGATAATTTTTTAACTCCATTTAATAAAATGGTTGAATTTCAAATGAAAAAATCTAAAGAAAAAAGTATTCGATATAAGTGAGTTATTGAGTTTTTATAATAGATATGTTTTTATTTATGTGGTTTATATCATTTAAAGTAAGAATAAACTTATCATCTAGAACATTTAGCATGAATTTAATCTCTGCATTTGTAAAGCCTTCTGCTTCTTTATCTTTTATACTAATACCCTTTTCATCTATCTTTACTCTTTTTAATTGACCATTTTTATTTTTAGGGTAATAAACTACTCCATAAGTCTTTTGATTAATTTTTTCAATACTTACTATTACTTTGTCATCTTTAACTTCAAAATTATAATCTTCTACAAGTTTTCTAAAATCATCTATTTTGATAAAACCTACATAAAGCTTAGTATATATATCAAAATATAAGTTTAAATCCCTACTATTAAAAAAGCCTAGGTCTACACTAAATCTTTTATTTGACCTTGCTGTGTAAAGTATCCATTTTAGTGTTTGAAAGTATTTAAAGTTGGAGTGGGGAATTGTATTTGCTTCAACATATTTTGCATCTTTTTTCTCACTTGGAAAAGTGATCTTTTTTTCTCTTTTTTTGGCGATTAACTCTTTTAATAAATTCTCATCATCAAAATCTTTTGTAACCCAAATTGTACAATAATCAGGAAAGTTGTTTAATCCAACTGAACCTTTAGTTAGTACAATCAAAGCTTTTACTTCAAGATAAGGGAAAAGCACTTTTAATAAAGCCTGTTTTTTAAATAATCTTTTATTTAAACTTGCAGTCTTTTTAGAAGTACTCATCTCTACAAAATAGATCTCTTTTTTTGTAAAAAAGAGTGCATCAAATTCACTAATATCTTTGTATGAGGCTTTATAAACTATTTGATTACTATTATCTATTAAAAGTCCACTCTTATTTTGACTTACATCTCTTTTTTGGTGGGGACCTTTTAAAATAAACTTATTTATTTCAGAAGCAGTTTTTGCATATTCTAAAAGAAGTTCATAAATTATGTTTTCATAAACTTCACCCTTAAAACTACTATAAAAGTGCTCTAACTCTTCAGTAGGATTCTCAAAATATGCACTTAATCTTTTTATATCATATTTATAGCTAAATAGATTATCTTTTATATTTGTTACATTTAAATTTTTTACATCATCAGATATTAGAAATTGACTCACTACACCACTTGTTATTTTATTTAATTTTATTATAACAAAAGAGTTCTATTTTATAAATGAAAAATAATTTATTAATATTTACTCTTTCTTATTTTATTTATATTTAAAAGCATTGCCAAGGATATAACAAACGCCACCAAGAAAAAGCCTGCAAAAACATAAAGTGTTTGAGAATAACTACCTGTTATATCTTTTACTATAGATATGATTAAAGGACCTACTAATCCAGCTGCCGCCCATGCAGTTAAAATATACCCATGAATAGCACCCAATTCTTTTGTTCCAAAGATATCTCCAATATATGCTGGAATTGAAGCAAAACCACCACCATAACAAGACATAATAAAATATAAAACAAATTGAAATATGATAACCTCTGTAATTGAAGGTAACATATAAAAAGCAATTGCTTGAGTAAAGAAGAAAATTATATAAACTACTGGTCTTGTTAAATAATCAGACAAGGAAGCCCAAACAATTCTTCCTGCACCATTGAATATACCCATAAGCCCAACAGCAGCAGCTGCAGCTAATGCTGATATACCAACAACTTCTTGTAATAAAGGAGATGCAACACCAATAATAGCTATTCCACAAGTAACATTAATAAATAACATCAACCAAAGCCCATAAAACCTAGGGGTTTTAACAGCTTCATTTAGTCCTAAATTTGCTAAATCCTCTTTTATCTTTTTCTTACCCTCTTGTAGTTTTTTCTTAAACTTTTCAGGCATATAGTCTTTATTAGGAGCTTGCAAATATAAAGCAGATAGAGACATTATTACAAAATAGAAAAAACCAAGTATAAAAAAGGTATTTGAAATACCAACTTTTTCTATTAGGATTTTAATAGTTGGACCCCAAATAGCTGAAGCAAAACCAAAGCCCATGATTGCAAGTCCAGTTGCCATACCTCTTTTATCCGGAAACCATTTAACCAAAGTTGAAACAGGTGAGATATACCCTATTCCTAATCCACAGCCACCTAAAACTCCATAAAAGAAATATAATAAAAGTTTTGACTCCATCATAATAGCAAGGCCTGAACCCATCGTTCCTATACCAAAAAAAGCAGCGGCTATTAATGCTGAAACCCTTGGACCATTCTTTTCAACAAATTTTCCCATAAGTGCAGCAGATAAACCCAAAAAGAAAATTGCTATACTAAAAGCTATTGTTACATCAGTAAGATTCCAAGACATTTGCATTTGAATTGGTTTTACATAAACACTCCAGGCATATACAGAACCAATACAAATATGAACGCCTACAGCAGATAAGGCCATAAGCCAACGGTTTTTTTCAGCCATTATAATTCCTAATTTTAATATGATTTTGAATTTTATTATAAGCAAATAAGTTAAAAATAAAAAATTATAGTTAAGTTTAACTATTTAGTTAAATTATACTTTTCAATAAATAGTTTACTATTTTCTTTAAAAGATAATATGCACTTTTTACAAATGCAAGATTTCATTCTTTTATCTTCAGGAATCAAGACTCTAAGTTCCATTGGCACTTTAATAGTATTGCACCAGCAGTTATTATTTGGTATATTTGCTTCACATAAGTTATCTTCGCCACAGAAAGGACATATTTTTGGGTTTGTCAAATTATCTGCCTTTTAAAGACCATATTTTTAAGTGTTTTCTCATCATTATTTGTAGGAAAAGTTTCTAAATTATCTAATCTTTTTTCATATTTAAACTCAGGGGCCAAATTAGCAAACAAATCTTTCATAAAAGTTGTATCCAGTTCTGGAGCATTTAAGCATGACAAAACAGTACAAGTTGGACTTGCCAACTCATTTAATCTTTTGATTATCTTTTCATAATCTTTACTTGCAGCAAAACTTCCCTTTTGAAAAGAGGGAGGATCTATAATTATAATATCATAGGGAGCAAATTTTTTAATTCTACTCCATGATTTTAAAATATTATATGGTAAGAACTTTACTTTACTTGTATCAAGATTATTAATTCTGTGATTTTCTCTACCTACACTCAAAGCACCTTTTGACATATCTACATTTACAACTTGTGAAGCATTTGATGCTATTGCTGCTACTGAAAAAGCACAAGTATAGGAAAAAAGATTTAGTATATTTTTATTTTTTGATATTTAAGATATAAACTCTCTACCTGCTTTCATATCTGGAAATAAGCCAATATTTTGATTTGTAAAATTGATATTATATTTTAAGTTATTTTCTTTTATTTGTAAATTGTTTGGTAAAGTTCCCTTTAACACTTCACAAAAGTTATCTTTTTGATATCTTTTTTGCAAAACTAAGCAGTGGAACTCTTTTTTTTCACAAATTTGCTCAAATATACTTTTTAAATCTTTTTCTAAAGATTCATCCACAGCTTCAAATAGAGTTACAAACAATATATCATCTAAGCTATCAACACATAAATAATGGAAATTTTGATAATAGTTTCCCCTACCATGAAAAACCCTTTTAAACTCTTTTGAATCATCTTTTAAATTTAATAGTATTAATTCTTTTAATTCATCAATAGTCATAATTACCTTTGTATTTTAAAAAGTTGGGGGAGGAAGTTGTAGTAGAGGTCTGTATTTAAAAAGGGTAAATACCCCTTTTAAAAAGTTTTTAGATTAATAACTATTATTGAATTCTCTTCTTGGTCTTTCTTCTTTTGGTTTAGCTTCATTAATTCTTAAAGTTCTACCATCAAATTCTTTACCATTTAGTTCTTCAATAGCTTTTGACGCTGCGCTATCATCATTCATAGAAACAAAACCAAAACCTTTTGCTCTACCTGTATCTCTATCTGTAATTAATTTTACACTACTTACTTCTCCATATTGAGAAAATAAAGTAGTTAAACTCTCTTCTGTTGTACCGTAAGACATGTTACCTACATAAATTTGCATTTCTTCTTTTCCTTTAAATATGTATATTCTAATGATTATTATACATACTTAAAAACATAAATTTTACTGTTAGTATAAAGTCATTAAAAAATATACACAATTATACAATAAAAATTTAAATTTTAGAAACTTTTATGGATTTTTTTTAATACTAATATGTTTTTAACTAAGTTCAACAGCGCAATTATCGCAATTCTTTCTAAACCAACCACGTCCTGGAAAATTTCCACATTTTGGACATTTCCAAAAAAATAAATAATAAATACCATAAATAACAAATCCAATAACAGAGATATTAAACCAAACATCTTCGCTATATCCAAATAATTCATCTAAACCTTTTACAGTAATTACAATGCTAGGTGCTAATAAAATAAAAAACAGTGCAGCAATTACTTTAGCCTTTAAAATAACTTTTGCAAACTCTTCTTTTATATTCTTTTGACTCATCAAGGTCCTTTTTATTTTCTATTATTATATTTATTATCACTTAAAAATAGATTTTAAAATTCTAATATTTATTTGTCTGTTAATAAAGAGTTATATATAGACTTAAAGCGTTTTATATTGTATTGTTTATTAATCAATTTTTTAACTCCCTCTTTTTCATTTAGATTTCCATGTATTAAAATAATATCTCCATCGCTTATTTCTCTATTTGATTTTACTAACCAATTATTTGTGCCAAGTGGTATAAGTGAAAAATCATAAACCAAAGAGTTTATTAGTTTTTTATTTGATACTAAACCTGGTAGTCTAAATAGCATAGAAGGAGTTTGATTATTTAATATCAACATTTTTTCCACTTCTATAATTTCTTCATTTAAATTTGTTTTACTGTTAAGCATAAAGTTTTTTGATAACTCTTCCTTTGGATTATAGTAATGATTTTTTGAGTGGTTTATCCATGTGATATCAAGATTTTGATTATGAATAAGTGAGAAAAACTCTTTTTTATGATCTTTTACCCATCTATAAGTAATAGCAATTGCTATTGGTATTTTTTTCTTTGATTCATTTAAGTTCAAAAACTCCTCAAAAAGCTCTTTTTCATAACCTTTCTTAGAAGATGGACACATATCAATTGTAAGGTATATCTCATTTTTATTTATATGAAAACTATCATTTATTCCTGCATTTGCTAAAGGTCTAGAGTTCTTAAGTGCTTTTTCTTTTAAAATATTATAGTTAGTTTTTAAAAGAGATTTTTCAGCAGTTTTTTTAAAACTCTTTTTTTTATTTTCTGTTACTATCGAAGTTTTTAAAGTATCTAAATTTACGATTAAGTAGTATTTATTGGCATTGTATTCATATGACCTTATCGCCATAAACCTATTCTTATCTTCTAAATAAAACTCTTTTATAATAAAATAGTTTTTTATCTTTGAAGTATCTAGTTCAATCTTCGCTTTTATAGGAGTTATCAAAAGATATTAGAATATAAACAAAAAGATTAAACTCTTATTTATCATGTTGTTCCAATGAAATAGTTTTAAATATTATAGATAAATAAAGATTAATTTCTTTTATTAGTTTTATATGACAATTATGTACTCTTTTTATTCTCTAAAAAATTAACTATTTTTTTACCCAACATAGAAATACATAATCCAGACAATATTAAAATACCACCAATAGCCTCTATGTTAGTCAATTGTTCATTAAGTAAGATATTTGAACTAACAATTCCAACAACTGGTATAAGCAATGCAAAGGGAGTAACAAGCGCAGTGTTATAGTTTTTAAGTAACCATCCCCAAATAGCAAAAGCAACTAAAGTTGAAATATACCCAGTATATGCAAGTGAAGTCCAAGTTTTAATGCTAGAGTTAAATAATAGAGTTAAAGGCTCATGTGTTTCAAATATATATGAAAGTATAAAAAGAGGAAGTGGAGGAATTAAACTTACCCAAACCATAAAATGCAATAAATTCACACCTTTTATTTGCTTCATTATGATATTTGAAATAGACCAAAAAATAGCAGCACTAAGTATTAAAATAAGTCCTAAGAACGTAATATTAGTATTTACATTAAAAAAGAAAAATCCAAAACCAGTAAAGGCAATCAACATACCTATTAGCTGTGACGTGGAAATCTTTTCTTTAAAAATGATTACACTAAGAATAATTGTAAATATAACTTGAGCTTGTAATAGTAAAGAGGAGATTCCAGCACTTGCATCTGCTTTCATCGCAATAAATAAAAATGAGAATTTTAAAACACCTAAAAATAATCCTACTCCTAATACATTCCAAATAGATGTTTTGGGAAAAGGTATAAAAAATATAGCCGGAATAGCCACTATAAAAAATCTCAAAGATGAAAAAAGTATAGGAGGCAACTCTTCAAGTCCAAACTTTATAACTGAGAAATTAACTCCCCAAATTAAAACAACTAATAAAGCTAATGTTACACTTTTTAGATTCACTTTATATCCTAATAATTATTTTGTAAGTCTACTACTAAAAAAATCTATTTTCATTAACCTATGTTAATTTATATCTATTTTTTGATAAAATTGACAAAATATAAGGAAATATCTTGAATAAACCACTTAATCTTTTTGCCATAACACTTATTTCTATTTTTGCTGTTTATTTATATGTGTTAGGAGAAAATAAAACAATAGAAATAATAAAAAGTGAATATCTTTTTATCTTAGGACTTATTGTTATTAGCTTTGTATTTTTATATTTTAAATTTAAACTAAAAGATTATGAAATAGTAGATTTCAATCAAAACAGTAAACCATCTTTACAATCAACTATTTTATTTTTTCTTATCTTTCAAATTGTAGATTATATATCAGAAGATGGATTTATAGGTATGATTTCACAATGGTTTATGTACTGGGTTATGGGTGTAATTGCCCTACTTTTAATGGAAACAATCAACTACTACAAAAATTATAAACTATTACAAAGAGTAAAATAAAAATCAAAGGATTTTCTATGAAGATGTTTAAAGAAGAAGAAAATGTCGTATGTGAATGTTCAAAAGCACTTTTGTTAGCATTAGGACAAAAAGATGAACATACACAATTACACTCTGAACGAGTAGTAGAACTTTCAAGTGAAGTAGGAATCGCTCTAAAATTAGACATAAATCAAATAAAAACTTTACGTATTAGTGCAGCATTTCATGATATAGGAAAAATTGGTATTCCTGATAATGTTTTATTAAAACCTAGCTCTTTTAATGACGAAGAGTGGGAAATAATGAAAAGTCATGCTATAAATAGTGAAAAGATAGTAAACACTCTAGACTTTGAAAATAGTGATATTATAGCAAAGGCTGTACGACATCATCATGAATATTATAATGGTAATGGTTATCCAGATAGACTCAAAGGTGAGAGTATTCCTATTTATTCGAGAATAATTTCTCTTGCAGATAGCTATGATGCTATGTCATCACCACGACCTTATCATAACAAAAGATTACATGCTGAAATTATGAAAATTTTAGAAGAAGAAAATGGAATAAAACATGACCCAAAAATATTTGAAATTTTTAAAAATATTATTCAAATAAGTAAATATAAAGTCAATTGAAAACCTATCTCTAAATATTATTCTGCAATAAGTCTATATAATATTTAGCTAGTAACTCTCTCTTCTTCAATAAGTGATTCAACATAATTACATAAATCACTATTATCATTACAATCTTTAATGGAATTCGGATCACCTAACTCATTAATTATTGATAATCTAGAAGATACGAAATCCCAGTCAATTAGCTTCCACCAATTTTCTAAATACTCAGCTCTGACATTTCTATAATCAATATAATAAGCATGTTCCCAAACATCAACAACCATAAGAGGTTTTAACCCTTCTGTCAACGGAGTTAAAGCATTTGAGGTTGATACAATTTTTAAGGCTTTATTTTCATCTATTACCAGCCAAACCCATCCTGAACCAAAATGTGTTGTTGCTTTAGAAATAAACTCTTTTTTTAATGCATCAATAGAACCAAAAGTATCTATGATTAGATTATTTAATTTAGATGATGGCTGCGAAAACTGTTTTTTTAATCCTTTAAAAAATAAGTCATGGTTATATATTTGAGCAGCATTATTGAAAATTGCACCATCTGAGTGTAAAATAACATCTTCTAAATGCATTTTTTCATATTTAGTTCCTACAACTAACTCATTTAGTTTATTGACATAAGTTTGATGATGTTTATCATGATGGTATTCTAAAGTTTCCCTTGACATAAAAGGAACCAAAGCATCATAACTATAAGGTAGTTTTATTAATTCATGTTTCATAATACATCCTTTCTATAGTCTTTATAAGAAAATCATATAGCAAGCATATTAAGAAAAAGTTTATTATTTTCAACTAACTAGATTTTTTAATTACTTTTCTTAAAACCTAAAAGACAATTAATCAAAAACATCACCTTGCATATATTCTGCTGTTAAGTTTTCAGCAAGCATTAACTCTTCTTTGCTTTTTATATGCTTTATAATTGACTTAGTATTATTATCTTTTGCAAAATTAATTACAAAACTTAGAAGACTTTTATAAGATTTATTGCTTATAGTTTTTTCCAATATTGAATTGTTTATTCTTATATAAGTAGCTTTTTCAATCTCATCGAAAGATACTGCATATGTAAAATCATCAAAGATATTAATAATAAATTCAAACTCATGTTTTATCAACCACTTAATCATCTTCTCTTTTATCTTTAAGTTGTCATCGCTCAAACTACCTTGATATAAAATATTAATAATAATTCTATGTTTATATTCACTTAAATACTCCTTCCAAAACTTCCTATACTCTTTTTCACTAAAAACAGCTATATCAAAATACAAAATTAGTTTTTTTGATTTGTCTGCATTAATTATTTGGTGATGTTTATTCTTTTTTTCTAGATGAAAAAATAGTTTTTCATTGGATTGTAGTCTTGAAAAGAATTCTGTACAAGAAATCTCTTCACCATGTAAAACAAATTTAGATAAAGCTTCATAAGCAAAAATATCTTTTGTACCGGTTTTAAATATTGGAGTATATATAGTAGAATAAGTCGATTGCGTAATCAACTCTTTTATATTTGGTTTTTTCATACCAAAGATTATTATATAAAAATTTCAATTTAGTGACATCCAAAAAATTCGAAGCTGACTAATTTACTTTTAGAACTTAATTATATATACTAAACAAAGAATTAATAAATATTACATACAATATAACAATGTAAAGGCTAAGATATGAAAAAGTTTGATTTAATAATAATTGGAGCAGGAAGAGCAAGTAATCTAGCAGTAAGTGCTGGAAAAGCAGGTAAAAAAGTTGCCATTATAGAAAAGTCAGCCCTTGGAGGAACTTGTCCAAATAGAGGCTGTGTACCATCTAAACTACTTATTGGTTATGCTCACGTGGCGAATGTAATAAAAGAATCAAATAGACACTTTATAGACTCAACAATAAATAAAATAGATATAGAAAAAATATTTCAAGATACAAATGAATATATTGCAAATGTAGATGAAAAATATAACAGTAGATTTAATGAAAATGTTCAAGTATTTAAAGGCGTAGGTTCTTTTGTTTCTAATAATGTAATAGAAGTAAATAATGAAAAACTCACAGCTCCTCAAATAGTAATAGCAACAGGCACCAAACCAAAAAAACCAGGACATGAAAAAGCATGGACAAGTGATGATATATTTCCTTTAAAGGGTAAAATTCCAAAATCAATCACTATAATAGGTGCAGGTTTTATTGCTTGTGAATTAGCTAGCTTTTTTTGCGCTGTAGGAATAAAAACAACACTATTATCAAGAAGTCAAGATATATTAAAAAAAGAAGATAATGAAATTTCAGAAATATTTAAAAGTGAATTTAGCAAAAAAGTAAATATAGAGTTTGAAACTACAGCTGAAAATATAGACTATAAAAATGAACAGTTTTTAATGACACTTGAAAATAAAGATGGCATAAAAAAACCTCACATAACTGATGCCCTACTTTATGCTATAGGAAGAGAATCAAATACTCCAAGCCTAAAATTAGAAAATACCTCTATAGAAACTAATGACAGAGGATACATCAAAAGAGATGAATTTCTTGAAACAACAGCAAAAGGTGTTTATGTAGTAGGTGAAGCAGCAGGAGTTTATATGCTCCAACATGCAGCTGCTTATGAAGTAAATCACTTAGGTAAGATTTTACTTGAAGATTGTAAAGAACCCTTACACTTCAAATATATGCCCCATGCAGTTTATACTGAACCAGAAATTGCAAGTGTTGGTATCACAGAACAAGAGGCAAAAAAACAAAATATAGAATATGTAAGTACTACAACAAACTGGCTAGCAAGTGCAAAAGCTATGTCAACAAGACTAGAATACCCAGTTACAAAGTTTATAATCAATCCTAAAAACTATGAAATACTAGGTTGTCATATGATAGGACCAGAGAGTTCAACAATGATACATCAAGTCTTAACTGTAATGCAAATAGACAATGATATAAGACACCTAAAAAAGATGCTTTATATCCATCCAGCAATGAGTGAATCCCTTCTTCCAGCAGCTGTTAAAGCAGTAAAAGAGGTAGAGAAGTATACCTCTAATACTTAGATAAGATTTTATTTTTTATAGATATTTATACCTATAGTATTTACAAATTATACTTTTTTATTGCAAATACTTTCAACTATGTGCAATTGGCTTTTCTGTAAAAAGATAATCTTTTAACTCTTTATCAAAAGATGAATCTTTTCTGCGAATCCATTCTAATACCATAGCAGCATGCTCTTTTTCTTCATCTCTATTATGTGCTAAAATAGCTCTTAGTTCCTCATCTTTACAAGCATCCACTCTTTGATTGTACCAATCAACAGCCTCTAATTCTTCCATAAGTGAAGTTATAGCTCTATGCATATCTTTCGTTTCATTACTGAGTTCATCTATGGGTTCGTGATAACCTTCATTTGCCATTTTTAGCCTCCTAGTGAAAAATTTGTGTCTATTTTTATCTTATAAAAAATCTGCAAAAAATTTCTTAATTCATAAGAACTAATCATTAGACTTAAGTTAGTATGCTAAATTTTCTTAATTTTAGCAATAACAAACAATAATATCTTTACTTTCCAAAATTCATTGTGTAATTTCTTTTACTTTAAATTTCTCATTACAACAAGAATTTGAAGTTCTTCAATACTTAACTTATCCCTTTTTAACCAAACCAATAAAAAATAACAAAATAACTGCACCAATGGTAGCTGTAATAATAAAACCTATTATTCCTCCAGTTGTTAAACTCAATAAGCTAAAGACAAAACCACCTAAAACCGAACCAGCAATACCTACAATAATATTACCTATAAGTCCAAATCCTCTTCCCTTCATTATGTTACCTGCAAGCCAACCAGCCAACGCACCAATAGCTAACATTGTAATTAAACTTGTTATATCCATAGTATCTCCTTTTAATTTTTAATAAAAAGATAAATGCCAACAAAAAAACTAATGGCACCACCAATATAGAAAGTCATAACCCTATCTGTATTTGCACCAGTTACAACTTCTGTTATTTCTGATTGAATAGATGAAGATAACTCATATCCCCAAATCAGAAGTCCAATACCTAAAACCAATAAGACTATACCAGTAATTTTCCTGTTAATTACCATCTTGCACTCCTTGAAAATTCATAAGCTATAATTATAATATCTGAATATTTAGTGAATATACATTAGAAAAAATTTATAGCTTATTTTATAATTAAATGACTAAAAAAAACTCATATACTACATTGCCCTCAATCTTAATTTATACCAATTAATTTAAGAATAAGTCCACCAAATAGCCAGAAAATTGCAAAAATAGAAATTATTCTCAATAACCATTCTGTTTTAGAAACTTGATTACTACCGTGTTCATGTCCTTCATGATTCATTGTACGGGTTTTCCACCATAGCAAACCAAGAATCCCACTTACAAATAAAAAGATTATGTTCAATACAAATCCATAATCTAACTTAAACATATCACGTTTAATAATAGAATTTTCACCAGTAAAATTGGGCAAGATATCAAAAGCTGCAAAACCATAATGCAATACAAGTGAAGTAGCAACCAAACAACTTAATAAAAGTATCATAATATACAAGGCCATTTTCCAACCGTAATATTGTGCATTTATACGTAGTATTGGTAATACCACTAAATCAGAAAATATAAATGCCATAACACCAGCAAAACTAACACCATGATCAAATAAAAGAGCAGCTAAAGGAATATTTCCCATTGAACCTATAAACGTCAGAAATGCTGCAATTGGTCCAATCAATGTTTGAAAAAGAACTTCAAAAAAACTTAACTCTCCTGCATTTGCTGTTCCTGAACCTATAAAAAGTGTTTCAAAAAATTCTTTTGGAACAAAAGCAGAGATAATCCCAGCAACTGTAAAACCAATAAGAACATCTTTCCAAACCATTTGCCATTCCATAACATATTTCATGCCAATTTGTTGCCAGCCTTCTTGTGAAGTGATTTTCTTCTTCCAGTTTGAAGTCTCTGGGGCATCACCTTCTTCATCATTTGATAGATGTTCTCTTGCATTTTCTATAAGTTTTTTTGGATTGGTTAGCTTCACAAAAAGCCAAGCAAAAGCAATAAGTAAAATACCACCGATATACTCTCCTACAATAAATTGCCAACCTAGAAATATACCAATAACAATCCCTAATTCAATAACAAGATTTGTGGAAGCTAATAAAAAGGCAATAGAAGGAATAAACCCTGCACCCCTTTGAAAAATGGCGCGGGTTGTTGAGAGTGCTGCAAAACTACAAGAACTGGAAATAAATCCAAAAAATGTACCCAAGGCTACACTTTTGAATCCTTCCTTACCCATCTTCTCTTGCATACGTTTTTCAGTGACTAATACTTGAATTAAACTGGAAATAAGATACCCAAAAGCAAAAGCCCAAAGAGCCATCCAGAAAAAGCCAAGACTTGTCATGGCTGCTTGTGACCAAGATTGCAGAAAATAATCCATAATCTTCTCCTTTATTTATCAATATTGATATTTAAAACTACATATTTATATTTTGAATTGATTAAACTTATTTATATTTTCTTGATTGTTTTATTTTATTTATTTTAACTTAATAGGAAGTAAATTTAAAAAACTTAATGCCTCAGGAAGAGAGAATTGTGCTTTTTCTATATCGTTATATTTTGGGTCTATTAGATAGTTCTTTGAAGTTTCAAAATTTGATTTTTTTAGATTATTACTTAAAAATACTGTTTGTTCAAGATTGCAATTATCAAAAAGTGCACGTTCAAGATTACACTCTTCAAAGCCTGCGTCTTTTATCAAAGAGTTTATAAATTTCATTTGTCTCAAATCCAAAAGATGAAAAGAGTTTTGGGAAATATTACAAGAATCAAACACTACATCAAAAGGCTCTTCGCAAGAGCTCCAAGATATACCAAGAAGTTTTGAGTTTTCAAAAGTTACGTCATTGAAAACACAATTTTTCAGTGTACTTAAAGACAAGTCACAAGAGATAAAAGTACACTCTGTAAACTTACATCCTTGCATATGGCTTTTAGAAAAATCACATTTTGTAAAAGTACAATTATCAAAATAAATAGAGTCAAATTTTTTATCATCATACTCTATGAACTCTTCTTCCCAGTAATCATTTGCATTAAACATTTTACTTCTTTTTTACTCTAATTTTACTATTTAGATAGACTTGGAGTTGCAAATACATAGGATTTGTCATTCATAGATTTATTAAGACTGCTTGAACATGCTTTTATCACAACACGACCAATTAATTCTCCCAACAATGTATGTTTACCACAGTAATCAAATGCCCTATTGCCATAAGGAGAAAAAACAGCATGACTATCAGTGCCTGTTCCACTAGCTAGTAAATTAGAAATAGGACTAAGAATACCTGCATCATGTACTGCTGTAACCTTACTCTCTGTGAGCATAATTAGAGCTTCAGCCATTGCAGCATCACTCAAAGGTTGGTTGACATACAGCCAAATATTTATAGTACCTGGAGAGCTTTTTTCATCAGCTATATCACCTACTCGCCGTACATTACTAAGCCCACTTGTAACCCAACACTCTACGCTTAGTCCCTGAGAGTTTTCTATGCTGTGACCTAAAGATTTCATTGACGCTGCAGTCATCATGGCGGTAGTTGGCTGAGGCAAGGCTAGTTCAGTAGCTTTATTACTCAAAGTCTCCTCAGGTGCTAACAATGGCATAGATATTTCTTTATCTACCTTTAGATTCAAAAAAGAGCCTACATCACACAAACCACCATTCAACACTGCTGAACTTAATACTCGACAATTAGTTGGTGGAATAAGGACAAGATAATCAGGATGAGTTATCAACTTGATTTGAGACATAAATTTTACCCTTTATTTTCACTAGCAATTCAAAACTTCTTACTATCTTTTTTTCTTTGCATTTTAAGAAAATTCTGCTTTATAAATAGAATGAAAGTTCTCCTTTATTTTGAACTTTAAGCTTTTTAATTTTATTTTAGATACACTGAACCATTGAAAGATGATTTCGAATTTCATCTATGGCATGCTTTATATTGATAACCTACAGTTGACAGTAAAATCACACCACAAGATAGCTTCATGATTAGATTTTATATAACACAATAATATTGTGTATCAACAAAAGGAATTACAATGGCAGAATTAGTAAATGGATCAGTTAAATGGTTTAACAGTGAAAAAGGTTTTGGATTTATCGAACAAGAAAATGGTGGAAAAGATGTATTCGTACACTATAGAAACATTAACAGTAATGGATACAGCAGAGTTTCATTAGAAGATGGTCAAAAAGTTACTTTCGAGGTTACTCAAGGTGAAAAAGGTCTTCAAGCAGAAAACGTTACTGCACAATAACCTTATATTATAAGCGGTTTTGCCGCTTATAAATCTTCAAGTATGCAACTATTTTTTAGGTGCTAAAACCCATAATTCAACTTTTTCATTCTCTCTTGAATCAGTACGCTTTGTTCTTTTAGATGAAGCTCTCACATCCCGTCTAAGATGTAACTCTTTTCTAAAACGATTATTATTACGTAGTTCTTCTATTATAGGATGAGTACTCTCTTCATCTACTACTTGTGCTAAGTTTGAAAATATCAAAACTATTTTCCCCTCAGGATTAAGATGCTTTAATGCTTCTTCAAAAAACCTTGGAAAAAGTTCTTCTTCAAAATATATGGCTTTATCAATCCCCTCTTCTAATTTGTGTTTTGCAAGTAACCATGGAGGATTAAAAACAATCAAATCAGCTTTGATATCACAATTTTCAAATAAATCACCATGATTAAGTCTAATATTCTCTTCATAACCTAATCTTTTACTTTCTTGGGCAACACCAATGATTGCATTTTTATTTGTATCTGTTGCAAAGATATTTTCAAAACCATTTTGGATTAACTGAAATGATAAAACACCACTTCCTACTCCAATTTCTATAACCTGCTGTTTTGAACCCTCATATTTTTTTAACCATTTATCAAAAAGTTTTAAATGGTCAAATCTAGTAGGAAAATATGTCCCATAAAAAGGATGAAGCTTTATATCTAAAGTTTTAACTTCAATTCCTTTTTGATACCACTGCCATGAGCTATTCATCCCTTGAACATCAGGAAAGCTTACATAAAACTCAGAAACATCAGTGTATAACAACTCTAACCAACCAATTGTTGGAGCTTTTTTAACTAGAAGTTTATTATCTTTTACTTTTAATAATAATCTATGTGAAGCTTCTCTAAATGCACTTCGATAGTCACGTTGACCTTGAAAACTTTTGTCTTTATATTTTCGTAAAAGTTTCTTTTTTAGTTCAGATAAAACCTCTAAGCCATTGCTATAATACTCTTCAACAAGAACATATTTCCCTGCAATCATCTCTTCTACAGTTGCTTTTGTATCCATTTTACGATAGAAATGTATAGCTTCAATCTCTGAAGTTATAATATCTGGTCTATCAGCTTGGATAGTCAATAAATCTTTATTCATATAATTATGCCCTTAATATTGTATGGCAGTTTAGTATATAAAGGCTTTATTGTTGTTTGGATTTAGATATTGATGGTTTTGAGTAAAGAATATGACTATTAATCTAAGTTCTATATTGAAAATATAATTAAATAGTCAAAGAAGGGTTCTTTTTAGATTTATTCATCGCTTGAACTAGAAGTCTCTTCATTAGTCTCTGTACTTTTTAAGGCTTCTTTTTTCTTACGTTTTTCTTCTTTCTTTTTCTGTTTTTCTAGCTCTCGAGCTCGCTTTTCATAGTTATAATTTACTTTAGCCATTTGCTATCCTCTTTTTTATATTTGGTATATTTTTCACATAAAAATGCTAATTATTGATACTGTGTCAATAACCTATCTTAACACATTCTTCTGTATATTTGATTAAGTGGGATAGAAAATCTTCTTTTTTAAATTTTTCTTTTTAATAAAAAGTTTAATAAACTCCTATATAATAATATAAAGTTTTTAAGAGGGAATATAATGTTGATATTTATCTATTTTTCTATTGCAGTGGGTGTTTCTTTTGTCTGCTCCATATTAGAAGCGGTGCTTTTAAGCATAACAGCTTCACATATTGAAGTTGTAAAAAGTAAGAATGAAAAACTTGGCAACTTGATGTTTAATCAAAAAGAGCAAATCAATATCTCAATTGGTGCTATTCTTACTTTAAATACCTTTGCCCATACTTTAGGTGCAGCAGGTGTAGGTAGCGAAGCTGTAAAACTCTTTGGTGAAGAGTTTATGTTTTATATCTCTGCTGTTTTGACTATTTTGATTTTAGTATTTAGTGAAATTATTCCTAAAACCTTGGGAGCAAATTATTGGAAAAGTCTTAGTGGAGTTTCCACTCATGTTATTTCTTGGCTTGTTTTTATAACTTATCCTTTAGTTGTAACTATGAATAAAATCACCATTTTTATAAGTAAAGATGATAAAGGCTCAATCTCTAGAGAAGAAGTTGCAGCTGCTGCTAGTATTGCACAAGCAAATGGTGCACTTAAAGATTCAGAAAGTGATATGATTGAAAACCTCTTAAATTTAGATGAGATAAAAGTAGAAGAGATACACACCCCAAGAAGTGTTATGGTTTCTTTGAGTAAAGAGGAACTATTAAACTCATTTGATAAAAAAAACAGTACTATAAATTTTGAAAAGATAAAGGCTTATTCTCGTATTCCTATATATGAAGGGGAGATTGACAATATTATTGGACTAATTATTTCAAAAGAGTATTTTTATGAGTATATAAGTAATAACTTAGAAAATAAAGAAGATATTATAAAGCCTGTTTATAAAATCAATGAAAATATTCCTATATCCAAACTCCTAAATCTCTTTTTATCTCGAAATGAACATCTTTTTATAGTTACAGACAACTATGAACAGACAAAAGGTGTGGTGACTTTAGAGGATGCGATTGAGACACTGTTAGGTGTTGAAATAGTAGATGAATTAGATCATGAAGTTGATTTAAGAGAAGTGGCAAAAGTAAAAATGAAATTATTACGTAAAAAGATTTTACAGCAACAAAATCATTAAAAATATTTTTATTTATTACTCTCCATTTAAAACAGACATAACAGTTGCCCTACTCGTCTTTAATTCTGCTGTTATTTTTGATATATTTATATCGCCACTGTCAGTATAATACTCTTCATCATCTAGCATTCTTAATATAGTATCTTTTTTATCAAGTATCTCTTGAGAGGTTTGTCTAGTCTCAAAAGTAAAATCTTCCTCACTCATAGTTTCAAGTGCTTCCAAATCTCTTTTTATAGTAGGAACAGTAACTTTTAACTCTTTTGCCAAATCTTTGGGATCTTCAATACCACGCAAAATCAAATCTCGCAATGCTATTCTTCTAGTTTTAATTTTACGCCGACGATGGTAAGATATTTTCATTGTTCTTTATGTCCTTAAAATCTGAATACTCATTTGGAAGGGGTGTAATATTGCTTTTACTTTTTCACTCATATTTACTCTTTGTAAATCTGAGTATATAATGTTTATCTTGAAAAATAAGTCGCCGCTAGGCTACTTATTTTTCATAAGGATTTGGTGGCATATCAGAAGAATTGAGATTTGCCCGTCCTGTTTCTTCTTCTGGAGAATAATTCTTTGAAAGATAATCTAAAATAGTATCTTCAAGTTTTGGTGAAAACTCCCATAGTCCTTGAGTATCTTGCATCCATCTTATAATAGAAAGCCATGTTTGTCTATCTCCTCTTTGTGCCGTTATAAACTTTGCAGAGTGACAAACAGTACAAGTTGTCTTAACTTCTTCAAATCCAGGTGCTATTATTAATCCCGTTTTAGAATCAATCTCTTTCTCTGCTGCACCAAGGTAACTTGCACCCAAACTTAACATGAGTGCTATTGTTAGAAGAAATCTTTTCATAGTATCTCCCTTATACGACTTGTATGGCTATACGATGACAAGAGTTATTTAAATAACCTCTAGGATTCCATCCGGGCACAATTGTAGGTTGTGCTTCACCATTTGAATCAGTTGCTCTTGCCCAAACTTCATAATAACCTTTTTTAGGAAATTTTACACTAGCTTCCCACTCTTGCCATGCTAAACGATTTACTGGTTTTTTTAGATTTGCTTTTTGCCATGTGGCACCAAAATCTATAGAGATATCCATCTCTTTTACTTCTTCTTCACCTGCCCATGCTTTTCCTCTAAAAGAAAAAGATTCACCTAATTTATGTGTTACTCCTGATTTTGGATATGTGATTAAGGATTTGACAGGCATTGATTCAATGATACACATATCTTCATCTGGTACCTTTGTACCTGGAGCTACAGGATTACAAGGAACTCTATATGATTGTCCTCCCATTTTAGTACCATCATGGACTTTGTTTCTTATGACTATTTTTGAAAGCCACTTACCACTTGTTGAGCCAGGCCAACCACCTGCAACTAAACGAAGCGGATATCCATTGTAGTAAGGTATATCTTCTCCTTCATACTCCCATGCTATTAGTGTCTCATCTTTTAGAGCTTTATCCATAGGAACACCTCTTGAAATAGGATCTTTACTTGGATCACCACTTAGATGTGTATCTTTCCCATAATATCCTATATATACAGCATCATCTTTAATACCTACTGCTTGAAGTACATCACGTAAACGTATTCCTGTCCATCTTCCACAACCTACTGCACCTGTTGTCCATTGATTACCTTTTGCAGGAGGATTGTATTCACTTCTTCCATTACCTCCACACTCTAGCTGTATAGCATATGTGTAGTGTTTGAACTTTGCTTTTAATTCAGGCAGTGTAAAAGTTTGAGGATTAAGACAACTCTCACCTGCTATTTCTAAAGTCCAAGTGTCAAAATCAATATCTTTCATTTTTGGAGGAATACCATTGTTACGAATAAAAAAGTGTTTACCTGGAGTAAACTTATCATCAAGTAAATGAGGTGGTGTTTCCGCATTTACTGGTCGGTCATTAAGATAAACCAAACCATCTTTTCCAGGAATACTAAAAGGCTCATTCGTATCTGCTAAAGCTGCGGGGATTAAACCACCTGGCATCTTACTTGCAAAAGGAATATTTGAACCAACTACTGCCGCCATGGCAAGCAGAGAACTTTTCTTTAAAAAACCTCTTCTTGATTTAGGGTCTACCTCTCTATCAAAAACATCCATGTCCGCTTTAATTGGATCATTTTCATATGCTTGGTGTAGACCTACTTCTAATTCTTTTTCTATCTTTTTCATAAGTTACTCCTTTTTGATATTTTGCACTTATTCACAATAATATTATAAAATTATATATTATTTGTCAAGTAAAATATGAAGTTAGTTCTTACTACTAAGAGAAAAAAATGTTTTATTTTATTATAAAATAAACTCAGTATGACAAGCTACACTACCTCTAAAAGTTTGTGGTATTATAATTGCATAAACAAAATAATAAAATAAATAACAAACTGGAGTAGATATGCAAGATTTTATAGATAGTTATAAAGTTACCTTTGGTATAAATGTTGAAGTAGAGGTAAAACTTGACACGTCTTTAGCTGAAGGTGATATAAAAATTACAGAAAAAGGATATAAAGTCAATGCTTCTAAAGATGCTGATGCTTTAGAGATTTTAGGGAAAATAAAACTTCATACCATTGTTAATGATACTAGAGTATTTAATCCAACAACCAACTTTATGTGAATCATTGTTTTTGCATATATTTATAGTACTATGGCAAAACATTTAGAGACTTTAGAGATGGATTTGTTAATCGAAAAATTTTTAATCAAAAAAGAAGACTCGCCACATGCATCATATGCTGTACTTAAAATCCTTGGAGCAGACCCAACACTAACAGGTGCAGATTCTAGTTTGATAGATCATTATTTAACTTTGGAACTTAACTCTGAAGTTTTAAACCAAATTGAAGAGATCAAAGAAGAGAACATCTAAATATTTTATCATTTTAAATTAAATTGATAACTCTATTCTTGGATTTAATTTTAATTACCACCAAGTTATAAAAAAGCTTTGGGTTTTATTTTCTTTTGTATTTTTCAACCAAACAAGTGGTGATTTCTGTTGATTTAGTAATAGTTCAATTTCATCTATTACTTCATCAAAACTTCTCCATGTTTCATTTGTATTACAATCACAAACCCAATCATTCCTTGCAGGTAAAAAGTATTCAAACTCTTTAAAATGCTTTTTTTTTATAAATTCTTCACGATTAATATAAAAACCTCTTACACAAGAGTTATTTAGTATAGGTATATCACAACCAACTAAATGCATTGGAACATAGATATTTCCTTTTAAACAAATCTTTTGTTTGAAAGAGTTTATATCCATGCCATCTAAATACTCCCTAGTTTCATTTTTATATAATAAAGGAAGTTGTTTGTTTTTTAGTTTTTCTAGCTTTTTTACAAAGGTATCATTTCTATTTGGACCGATATACCTATCAATCTCATTTGAAATAGAATCATCATATAAATAAAACTTGTATACATGCTCAACATGTAAGTATTCTTCTGCCTTTTTATCATAAATAAGAAAATCTATCTCACCAAGGGTTTGTTTATTATGTATAATTTGAATATTATTTTTTATCAGTTCATAGTTTTTTGACTGTTTTATATAGAACTCAAAAAAACGCTCTATCCTACTTCCTAAAGTAAGTCTAGAAGTGATATTTAGTTGAGTAAAATCAAACTCTTTTACTTCATCTATATCTAGTTGTATTTGAGTTAGACCATAGAGTTCTTTAAATAAAGAAGGGGTATTCATAAAGCCTAAAAATTGAATTTTTAAATTATTCATTTAATATAATACTCAAAATAGTATAAAGTGGAGGTTCACTCCAAAGTCTGATTCTCTCAGCATAATTTTACATCAAAAATTGCTATTTTTTCCTAAACAGAAAAGAACTATTTTTCTTATATATTTAACAAAAGGATATACAAAGTTTCTAAAAAATTTATTATTTTTAAAATATATTCTATTTTTTGAAACTTCATTTAGAAAAATAATTGCATCAGAGCCTTGATAAATCTTATCTTCATCTACTCTTATAATAAAACCATCGTTTATATTAAATCCTAAGTTCTCAAACTCTTTTATAGCCTCTTTGTTCTCACGGGCATTTATAAGGATTAGATTACACTTCTGTTTTATTTTTATATAGTTTGCATAGGCATTACAAAAAGGACACTCTTTATCATAAAATAGTTCTATATTCATATTTGATTATACAATATAAAAAAGATATTTACACTAAGGAATGAATAAAAAGACGTCTATTATAACTATCACTTTTATTTTTATTTTTGTATTTATTATATACTTTGCAAAGTTTATCTATTGTTTAAAAATCTAATTCTTCAAACTTAGAGTAAAATGAGACTTTACTCTAAGAGCCAATCCTAAACCCCTGTGTAATCTTCTATATTAGACTATTTTCTACTAACTAAAATACCACCAACAACAATAAGTACAATTCCTATAAAAGTATACATATCTGGCATAAGGTCCCCTAGCATCACACCAAATCCAATAGCAAAAGGAATATTGGCATAACTCACCACTCCAATGATACTTGCCTTACTTATACTATATGCTCGAGTTAGAAACCATTGTGAAGTCGTAGAAATAACTGCCATAAGACCCAACAGTAACCAAATCATTGGATTAGTATAGAGTTGTAAAGTTACCAAAGGTGTAAAAATAGAAAGTATAAGTGGTATAATCATACCTACTCCCATAAAAGAAAGCATGATAACTCGGGCATCATATATGTCTTTGATTCTTTTAATCGTGGCATAAGCAGCTGCAGCGAAAAACCCACCTAACACTCCTAAAATATGCTCCAAAGAAATTTCTATACCAAATGGTTTCATGATAAATATCACCCCTAAAAATCCAATAATAAGTGCAAAAAAGGTACGTAAGCTAATGGTTTCTTTCATTAAATAGTATGCGAGTATCGTTACAAAAAAAGGCGAAGTTTTATTTAAAACAACAGCTTCTCCTAAAGGTATAGTGGCAATAGTATAAAAAAATAGCACCATAGCAACTGCTCCAAAAAATCCTCTTAAAAAAAGCAAATGTAGTTTTGAAGTATCTATTGTAACTGAGAACTTTTTAAGGGTTAAAAGAATGATTATAAATCCCAATAAATTTCTATAAAATACAATTTCAAGAGGGTCTATGCTTTGTGAAAGCAGTTTAGCAACTGCTCCATTAAGCGCTCCCAGCAAAGCACTGATGAGCATAAACAAAGCACCTCTATCCATAGATTTTAGTTTTTCTGACATTATTGATGTCCTTTTGTAGGTTTAATTTAAATAAATATGTGCCAACTTATTTATTTATTTATTGGAGATTCAAACGCAGGAAAGTAGTTTTGGTGTAGTTTTAGTTTTGTAGTTTCTACTTGTAAATATCGCCTCTGCTATCAACTTTTAAAATCTGTATCTCTTCTTCATTCATATAAAAAAGTATTCCATACATTGATACTCTTATTCTATAAATGGGAGGTATGTCATTACCTGTTAATCTTTTAACATCTCCATCAGGTAAGTTTAGAAAATCTTTTCTTGAAGTTTTCTGTCATATTTTGAAAACTTCTTTTCAAAAGTTTTTGAATATGATATTTTGTCCTCATACTTGTGGGATTGTATCATAAGTTAAATTTACTTTTAAAATCTTCATTTGAAGTAAATTCTTCATTTGCTAATATTGATAAAATCTCTTTTTCATCGTCAGCTTCAAGGATTAAATTTGCTTGTTGTTTAGTTTTAGCATTCTTTTCAATATATTCACTAAGACTCTCCCTAATCATCTGAGAAATCGATTTTTTTTCAATAAAACTCACTGCTCTTACTTGTTCATATAATTCTTCATCAATAGTTAAATTTAGTCTATGCATAAATACTCCTTTACATAGTGATGTATAGATGTATTATAATACATATTTTATTTATATGATAACTAACAAAATTTAAAGTGGAGATTTAACCTCTGGGAATAGTTCCAAATGTTATCGTTATCACATGACCCTTATTGCTCATATTTGTTATGTGTTAAGCATAAGCTTCTTGTCTGTGTTTAAAATCAACAACAGCAATAATCAGCTTATCATCTTCGATAAGATAAAAAAGTCTATAATTCCCAATCCTATATCTATAATAGCCTTCAAGATTATCTTTTAACTTTTTGATATTTGTTCCATAAAAAGGGTTTTCTCTAAGTTGAGGATAAACAAAGTTTTTAATTTTTGAATAGAGCTTTTTATCTATCTTTTTCTTAACTTTTTCAAAAGTTTTAGTCTCAGCAATTTGATACTTAGACAATGGTGTAATCACCATTTTTAAAGTCATCTAAACCGTTCATAAGGTTTTGAACTAGTTCTTTATCATCCATAATTTCAGCCATCTCATCATTTTCTACAAATTGTGATGATGTTAAATATTGGATTGTTGCAAATTCTATAAAGTTTGAAAGATTTCTTTTTTGACCATCAGCTGCAAGTTTTATCATATCATAGATGGAATCATCTACTCGCATAGTTACTGTTTTCATAATATATCCTTTTGAATATTTATTAATACTATTGTATTCAAATATATTCATTTTGTCAATTGGAAAAAAGAAAAAAGGAAAAAAGGGGACTGTCCCCTTTTCATCATATTTTTTAACTATTACTTACTTTCAACTCTATTTCTACCGTTTGCTTTTGCTTTATATAAAGCATTATCAGCACGTGCGATAACTTTATCTATATTTTCATCACCATCATAAATAGATACTCCAAAGCTTGCACTAAGATTCCCAATGGTTGGAAAATCATATTTACTAATTATTTCACGAAGTGATTGGGCTAGTTTGATAGTTCCCTGAAAATCAGCTTCTGAACATATTATCATAAACTCTTCACCACCCCAGCGCCCTAAAATATCAATTTTACGTATATTTTCTTTAAGTATTTTGGCAAATTGAATAAGTGCTTGATCACCAACTTGATGACCGTAGGTATCATTGACTCTTTTGAAATAATCAATATCTAAAATAATGATACCGAAAGTTCTATTGAAGCGATTACTGCGGTTAAATTCATCATTGAGTGCTTCATCAAGTTTTAGTCTGTTAAAAAGTCCTGTGAGCTTATCTGTAATGCTAAGGATTTTGTGTTTATTTAAACCCTGAATCATCTGGTTATAACTATCTTTCAATATTACCAGTTCATTTGTATCTGTCCAGGGAAGGTTTAAATCAATCGCTTGAGGAGACTGCACATCTTGATTACGTATTTTAGTCGTAAACTCCTACAAAGGTTGTCCTAGATATTTTTTTATAAAATAATAGATAATAAACCAAAGTGCAATTGTTTTGATGATGGAATTAATTAAAATAAGAAGAAAACCATATTTAACCCGATCAAATACCAGTTGATTATTGGAGTATAATGTAACTTGGCCTAAAGGTACTTTATGATCAAAAGCTACTCCTTGATAATCCATAGGAAATTCATGCTTAAATAATGTATCAGTACCCAAACCAAACTCTTTTTGCTGGGTTACTTTTCCAGAAGAATCATAATAAGTTATCTCATTTTTTTCGTTAAGCACTGCTCCAATTTGTAAATCCATTTTATGATCAATCGATTCAACTTTAATCCCCACTACTATTGGTAAATTGTGCATACCTAATAAAATAGATTGCAACAATTCTTTATTGTAAGTCCAAACTGAGTCAACTATACCTCGATTAAAAGTAGCTGGCAAGGTTTGAATTTCCTTATAAAATTTAGCTTTAGTATCTTCATACTCTTTATAAAGTTGAACAACTGTTACCACCACTGCAACTAAAAAATAAACGCTAAAAATCGTAGTTAATAGGTGTAAAGCAATGCTTTGACGAAAACGTTTGAATGGAGAGATAATCATTAAATAATAAACCTTTTACTTAGACTGCCAGTCTTTAATTCCATACTTATCCAAAAGAAGTTGCAGACGTCCATCTTTTCGCATTTTTATAGTTTCTTCTGAGAGAATTTTAGCATACTCTTTTGAGTTCTTTTTTTTTGGTGAGAAACTAGCAAAAACATCAATCACTGAGTCCGTTACTCCAGAGACTTTTACTAAATCTACTTTACCCATTTGAGTGATTTTATATTCCAAAACACTTTTATCTTCAATAATAGTAGTTATCCGACCACTAATTAACATCTCCAACAATCTTTCCAATGGCTTTTCACCCTTCATTGCTAAAACATTATTTGGTTTTGCATTAAGATACTCCATCACAGTTGGATCAACATAGTCATAACCATCAATCACACCGATCATCTTAGCTTGTTTAAGTGACTGAGTTCCTGAATACTTCCAAGAAGAGTATTTAAGGGTAAAAAAGGTGCTGTTGCTTTTTCCAAGTGGAAAATCTGGAAAAATAAAATCAGGTGCTTCTTCTCTAAAACAAGCCATAGTACCATCCAATTTTCCTTCTCGAACCAATTCTAAACCACGGGTATAATTAACTTCTACAAACTCAACTTTATGACCTCTTGCTTTCATAGTTTCAACTAATAAATCACCTAAATAACCAACTTTCCCATCATTTTGTCCTGGTAAACAATCATAAGGACACCATTCATCTGTAGCTATTTTTAACGTATCTGAAAACAAATGTAGTGGGAAAAGTATGCTCAAGCTAAATACTACTATACCTGCTGATTTTTTAAAACCTTTCATCCATTCTCTCCTTAGTAAATTATTTGAGTTACTCTTCAATTTTTAAATTATATTTCATCTTTTTAACATTTATTATTATGTCTTTTATTTCTTTTATCTGTGCTTTAAGCTTAAAGTAGTTTTGATAAAATATCATTCTTAAGAAAACTAGTCGACATAATGTATATTTATTTGTTTAAAATAGTAATAAAACAACATTTTGTTGGTTTTTATTTTTATTTAAGATAGGAGTTTATTATAGCAAAAAAACTATTAGAAATAATCTCTCTTGTGCCCTTACAGGGTCACGCTTTGTTACTTTTTCCAACGATGAAATAAGTAACCAAAAAATCTGTTTTAATTGCTATCGCTAATATTAGCTTTCATTTGCATTATTATTTTATTATGAGATTAGGTGAACTTTTTCTATTTAAAGTTTTAGAATTACTTATTAATAAGGTATATCTTATCAGAAGAATCTAAATTAATTAAAACTATACCTTCTCAAATCGTGTACATGATGGAGATTGCTTCCTCGAACCCATTTGCATTAAATATAAAGTATCATCATCTATTAATTGAATTTCATGAGTATTTAATAACATTCTTATTTTTTCTAACCATATTGGTATATTTCTTCTATAATAAATATAATCTATTTGAGAACCATACGGATTATCAGAATGTAAAATAGCGCCACATTTATTATAAACTTTGACAAACTCATTAATTGTTAAATATTTATCCTCACTTAATGAACTTAAATCATTTTCTACTCCTTCTATTTCACTTTTCTTTTGCACTAGAGGTTTTTGATAAAAATTTATGTTTATTTTTCCCATATCTTTTAACATAAGTTCTGCATTCCAAAATTTTGAAAATTTTTCATATTCTTTTGAGTAAATTTTGATATTTGAAACTAGAGACCCAAAGGCAATCAATTCAAGAATTTTTCTAATTTGTAAACATACAAACTCAATATGAACATCATGAACTCTTTTAGAACCTTGAATATCTAAATTCCCTATAACAATTGTTCTGCCTTTAATCTCAGACAGCAAATTCAAATATTTATCTAAATCATTAGTCATTTCTATTCTCCTAAAAAATAAAGATTTATCATATTTTATACTAAAATTAAATTATTTTAAAATTTTGTCGGAAGTTTGGTGTAGATTTTGCGAAGATGAACGAAGGTGTACTACTCGTACATCGAAGTTCATATTCGCGGAAAGATGCGCCGAAATTACGGCAAAAAAATTATTCCCACTCGATTGTTGCTGGCGGTTTTGAGCTGATGTCATATACTACACGGTTGATTCCATCAACCTCATTAATAATTCTTCTACTTATCGTCTCTAAAATATCATGAGGAATATGTGCAAATGTTGCAGTCATACCATCTGTTGCTTCTACTATTCTTACACAAACAGTGTTGTCATAAGTTCTGTTATCACCCATAACTCCTACTGATTTTACGTTTAATAGTACTGTAAATGCTTGCCATGTTTTGTCATATAATCCAGTTGCATGTAAAACATCTAGCATAATAGTATCTGCACGTCTAAGAATCTCTAAGTCAGGTTTATTTACATCTCCCATAACTCTAATAGCAAGTCCAGGTCCAGGGAATGGATGTCTTCCAATCATATCTTTTGGAAGTCCAAGTTCAAGTCCTAAAAGTCTTACTTCATCTTTAAAGATTTCTCTTAATGGCTCAATTAAATCAAATGTCATCCAATCAGGAAGTCCACCTACGTTGTGGTGAGATTTGATAGTTTTTGAAGGACCTTTTACTGATACTGATTCAATAACATCTGTATAAAGTGTACCTTGTGCCAAGAACTCTATTCCATCGTGTTTTTTTGCTTCTTCATCAAATACTTGGATAAATGTTTCACCGATGATTTTTCTTTTTGTTTCTGGGTCTGTTACACCTGCTAGTTTACTTAAGAACTGCTCACTTGCATCTACTGTGATTAAAGGTACACCACGAGTTGCAAACATAGCTTCCACTTGTTCTCTTTCGTTTGCTCTTAAAAGTCCATTATCAACAAATACAGGGATAACTTGAGTACCAATTGCTTCTGCTAAAAGTGTTGCTACTACAGAAGAGTCAACTCCTCCTGATACTCCACAAAGAACTTTTTTATCTCCAACCTGGTCTTGGATTTTTTTGATTTGTTCTTTTGCAAAAGATCCCATGTTCCATGTACTTTCACAACCACAAATATATTTTGCAAAATTTTTAAGTAGTTTTGCACCCTCTTGTGAGTGATAAACTTCTGGATGAGACTGAAAAGCATAAACCAATCTATCCAAATCAGCGATAGCTGCATATGGTGAGTTTTCACTTGTCGCGATTTTTTCAAATCCTTCTGGGATTTTTTCAACTCTATCACCATGACTCATCCATACAGTTTGTCCATCTGTTGTATCTCTAAATATATCACTTTGTTTTGCAAAACTTAATTTTGCTTTTCCATATTCATGATGATCAGCAGGTATTACACTTCCACCAAAGTGTTGAGAAATAAGTTGCATACCATAACAAATACCTAAAATCGGTAATCCAAGTTCAAAGATTGCCTCATCTGGATGATATGAGTCTTTAGCATAAACAGAAGCTGGCCCTCCACTTAAGATTATACCTTTTGGCGTTCTAGCCTTTATATCTTCGATACTTTCGCTATATGGTACAATTTCTGAATAAACACCAGACTCTCTAAGTTTTCTTGCAATGATTTGAGTATATTGACTACCAAAATCTAATACAACAATGGGTACATGTTTCATTTATTATTTTCCTTCTTATTTCACACTTTTTTGTGTTTGCATATTACAATTTTTAATCAGGGATTTTATCTAAATAGTTGTAAAAAATTGGTTAAGTGGTTTTTTCATCTTCTGTTTCTTGAAGATTTGTTTTTCCACATTTGGGACAGGGGTTTCCAGGATTGCTATAACATGAATAACAAAACATCGCTTCACAACCTTCACAAGTATGTTTACAATGTTTACATACGTAAGTTCTAGCTCTTTTAAATTTATCTTTTTTAGAAGTTTTAAAAATCCAAGAAAACACTATAACTCCTCAAATATAGAATAAAAAAAGGCTATTAAGTAAAATCTTAATAGCCTTTTTTATTTAATCACTTATGCTAAATTTTTATCCAGCGTGATAAAAACCTATTACTTCATATTGTAAATACCAAACAGAAACTGATACGATATATCCTATTAAAATAGTCCAAGAATATTTCATATGAGCACCAAACGTATATATACCGTGAAGTTTACCCATAACACCAACACCAGCTGCCGAACCAAATGAAATAAGAGAACCACCAACACCAGCTGTTAAAGTTACAAGCATCCATTGGTCAAGTCCCATTTCAGGAGAGGCTTTAAGAACTGCTGACATTACAGGAACATTATCAACGATTGCAGATAAGAAACCAACACCAATATTTGACCAAGTTGGTCCTAAAACGTTTGGATCATAAACTACTGCGGCTAATGCTAACCATCCAATAAAGTATAAAGCTCCAACTGCTGCTAAAATACCAAAGAAGAACATTAACGTGTTGTTTTCAATTTTTGCCATTGAGTGGAAAATATTGAAATGATCAGAACCATATTTTTTCTTTAAACCATAAGAGTAGATTTTAAGTAATGAAAGACCAAACATCATACCCCACATTGCAGGTAAATGTAAAATTTGGTGAGACATTACAGCACAAAAAATTGTAAATACACCAAGTCCCATAACTACTTTTGAACCTGCCGCCATTTCTGGTTTTTTCTCTTTTGAAGCATCAAAAGCTGGAACTTCATCAGGAACAAACTTAGCTAATAAAATTGCAGTTATTAAATAACCAAGAATTGAAGATGGGAATAAGAACATAAAGTCTGTAAAAGAACCTTTTCCTGCTGTCCATGCCATAAGTGTAGTAATATCACCAAATGGAGACCATGCACCACCTGCATTTGCAGCAACAACAATATTGATTGCACCTGGAACTAAGAAGTCTTTTCTTGTCTTTTCAATAGTGATTAATACTGTTGATAAAATTAGAGCAGTTGTTAAGTTGTCTGCTATAGGTGAAAGGAAAAATGCGATAAATCCAGTTACCCAGAAAAGTTTTCTATAAGTAAAACCTTTTGAAATTAGATTATATTTTAATCTATCAAATACTCCCATATGAATCAATGACTCAATATAAGTCATAGCAACAAATAAGAAGAAGAAGATTTCTGCAATTTCTAAAATAAGATGTTGTGCTTGCGTATGAACAGAGTTCATATCTAAGCCATTCATTGCATAATATACAGCAACTAACATAAACATTAATGTACCAATCAATAACGCAGGTTTTGCCTTATCAATTGCATATTTTTCTTCTGCAGCAACAAAATAATAACCAACAATAAATATTAATAAACATGAAATTCCTACCCACGTCATAGTTAAGTCAGGATTAGCGTGAGCTTCTACTCCTCCACTTGATGCGAAAGCAGCAACTGAAACTAAAAGTAATGATACTAAACTTTTTAGCATTAATTCTCCTTGATAAAATGAGCACCTAGTGAACTTTTACGTTCAATAGCGCTAGTCAAAATATATTTTGCCGTAAGCAATCTTAAAAACAATAATCTGCCAACATCTTCTTTTAAAAATGTTTCGATTTGTGTCAATGCTGTACGCAAATTCAACTCGTTTCTTACTATTGAAGCATTTTCCCACATAAGTTTTCTTAATATATTTTTTATATCTTTATCAATGTTTTTATTTCTTATATGTTTAGATATCTCTTTGTTAT
The DNA here is from genome assembly GCA_002869535.1 of Arcobacter sp. GTDB lineage: Bacteria > Campylobacterota > Campylobacteria > Campylobacterales > Arcobacteraceae > Arcobacter. Next base: position 144,957 of record PKUK01000001.1, on the reverse strand, counting down.
AATTGCTTTGATTTATCTCAAAATGACTCTTCAGACTATGTTCAACTGCAATTTTTGAAAATACTATACCTTCTAATAAAGAGTTTGAAGCAAGTCTATTTGCTCCATGGACTCCAGTACAAGCACACTCACCTATTGCATATAAATTTTTCATACCTTCTACTTGTGCATCTAAGTTTGTAGGTATTCCACCCATGGTGTAGTGAAAAGCTGGAGAAATAGGTACGTTTTCAAAAGGTAGTTCAAATCCTAGGTCTTTTAGGTTTGCATAGATGTTAGGAAATCTTTTTTTGAAAAACTCTTTTTCAAAGTTTTTAAATGATAAAAAGACACCCTTACCAGTTTTTGTAGCATAATCAAATATTGCTCGACTTACAATATCTCTAGGGGCTAACTCTCCATCTTCGTGATAATCAAATAAAAATCTTCTATCATCATCATCAACTATAAAAGCACCCTCACCTCTTAAAGCCTCACTTAAAAGTGGCTTTCTAGCAAAGTGGGTTCCTCTTACAACAGTGGGATGAAACTGAAGCATCTCCATATCTTTTAAAGATATTCCTTTTTCTAAGCAAATACCTTGAAGTTCGCCAGAGATTGAAGTAGAGTTTGTATGATATTTATATAAAGAACCAACTCCTCCACTTGCAATAATAGTGTTGTGAGCATATACGACTTTCTCTTCTGTTTCATTAACAAAATATTGAACACCATAACAAACATCATCTTTGATAAGTAAATCACTTACAACAACATTTGTAACGAGTTCATGGGGGAATTGTTCGATTAAGAACATGTGTATCATTCTACCTGTTGCATCACCATCAGCATGTATAATTCTACTTCTACTGTGAGCTGCTTCTTTTGTAAGAGCTATTTCACCCTTTGCATTTAAATCAAACTTTAATCCTGCATTTATAATATCTTTTACTGCTTCGTTTGATTTTTCACTTAAAAGTTTTACTGCATTTATATTGTTGTGGTGAACACCTGCATTTAAAGTATCTTCAATATGTACAGGGATATCTTCTTTATCAACAGCAAAGGCAACTCCACCTTGTGCCCAAAAAGTATTACACTCCCAAGGGGATTTTTTAGCCAATAGAAGTACTTTTTTATCTTTAGGAATAAGTCTTGCTGCATTTAATCCAGCAATTCCAGAGCCTATAATGACATAATCGTAAATCACTTAGATGATACCTCTTTTGTATCATCAACATAGACAGGTGGCGCTTTATAACCACACCCTGAAAAACTTAATATAAATAGTGTTATAATCACTGCATGAAAAATGCTAACGAAATTCTTACTCATTTTAAATATTATCCTGAATTTAAAAAAATTAATACCAATATTACTATAGAAAGACTAATTAATGCCTTACCTCTTAAACTAAAAAAAGGTATAAAATTTGGTTATATAAAAAACCAAACTCTTTTTTTCGTATTAACGCATCCTGTTTATAAAATGGAGTTTGAGTATAACAAGAGTTTGATAAAATCACTTTTAAAAAAAGCAAATATTGCAAATGTAAATGATATAAAATTTTTCGTAACTAATGTTATTGAGAAAAAAGAAGAAGTTAATGAAGAAAAAGATTTCTATACAGAGCGTGCTCATGGTATCTTTGAAAACTTTTGCAAAGATGAAAAACTACGAAATAAATTTGAAGAAATTAGAAAAGTAATTAAAAACTCTTAAGCTTTTTCTCACACTCTTTATAGTCTGTACAATACATTTCAACCAAATCCCAAAACTTTTTAGAATGATTTTTGTGTTTTATATGTGATAATTCATGAATAACTACATACTCTATAACACTTGCTGGAAATTTAAGCAGATTTAGATTTAGATTTATTGTGTTGTCATGGGAACATGAACCCCACCTTGATTTGTTGTTTCTATATTTTACTACTTTTGGAAAAAGTTGCATTATTTTTGCTTGATTATTAACTATTGGACTTATTACTAAAGGAGCTTTATTTTTATAAAATTTTATCAAGTCAAAATTCTCAAAATCTTTTTTTTCAAATTTCTCACCTAAGTAATAAAATTGATCTTGCGATATTGTTGCACTTTTTTTATTTAGATGTTTTAATATCCAATCCTCTTTTCTGAAAATCAAATCTTTTGCCTCATCTAAAGAAAAATATTTATTTGCAGTAATTTGAATAAAATTATTCTCAATTATTCTCAAATAGCAGTGTCTTACATTTCTTTTGTTTATTAATTTTGCATCTACTTCTTTTTCATGTAGTAAAACTTTAAAATTCAATATTATCCTTAAGTATATTTTTGATAAAATCCGCATACTATTATATTGTAATATAATAAAAATTACATTGAGGAAAATGATGAAAATTGCAAATAGAATGGAGAACTTATCTCCGTCGGTTACAATGGCTATTACCGCTTTAGGAAGAGAACTTAAAGCACAAGGTAAAGACATTTTAAGTTTTAGTGCTGGTGAACCAGATTTTAACACGCCTGATATAGTAAAGCAAGCGGCAATTAAAGCGATTCAAGACGGACATACTAAGTATACCGCTGTTGAAGGTATCACTGAAACTAAAAAAGCAATTATTAATAAACTAAAAAAGGATCATGGACTAAATTATGATTTAGATGAAATTATAATTTCAAATGGTGCAAAACACTCTTTATTTAATCTTTTTCAAGTACTAATTGAAGAAGGTGATGAAGTTATAATTCCAGCACCTTATTGGGTTACATATCCTGAGCAAGTAAAGTTTTCAGATGGTGTTCCAGTTTTTATTGAAACAGATGATTCTACTTCATTTAAAGTGACAGCACAGCAAGTGAAAGAAGCAATAACTGATAGAACAAAAGTTTTACTTTTAAATACACCTTCAAATCCAACAGGTGCAGTTTATACAAAAGAAGAATTAACTGCTATTGGAAAAGTATTAGAAGGAACTGATATCTTAGTTTTTTCTGATGAAATGTATGAAAAAATTATGTACGATGGGAAAAAGTTCTGTGCAGCTGCTGAAGTTAGTGAAGATATGTTCCAAAGAACAGTTACTATCAATGGACTAAGTAAAGCAGTAGCAATGACAGGTTGGAGATTTGGATATCTTGCAACTCCTCAAAAAAACTTAGTAAAAGCTATGATTAAACTTCAAGGTCAAGTTACATCAAATGTAAATTCAATCACTCAATACGCTGCTATTTGCGCACTTGAAGGTGAGGCAGATGATACAATTGAAATTATGAGAAAAGAGTTTGAAAAAAGAAGAGATATTGCAGTTGAAAAATTTAACGCTATCAAAGGGATCTCTTGTGTTGTTCCAGATGGTGCTTTTTATCTTTTTGTAAATATAAAAGACCTTACATTTGATTCTATGAAATTCTGTGCAGATTTATTATCTCAAAAAGGTGTAGCAGTAGTACCAGGTCTTGCATTTGGTACAGAAGGGTATTTTAGATTCTCTTTTGCTACAGATTTAGATTCTATTTTAAAAGGTATTATTAGAATAGAAGAGTTTGTTAACGAGAACTACTAAAAAATGACTCTACAAAAAAAAGCAACGGTTGTCTCATCTAGCGTTGCAGCAATTCTTACACTAATAAAACTAGTTGTAGGAATTGCAAGTGGGTCAGTTGCAGTTTTAGCTTCTGCAGTTGATTCAGTTTTGGATATGTTTGTATCCGTATTTAACTACTTTGCAATATCAAATGCAGAAAAACCAGCTGATAAATATTTTAATTATGGTAGAGGAAAAATTGAAGCCTTGGCTTCTGTTATTGAAGGTACAATTATTACCCTATCTGGACTTTTTTTATTATATCAAGCAATTGAAAAAGCTATTAATGGAGAAGTTTCAAGATATATTGAAGAGTCATTGACCGTAATGATTATCTCTTTAGTTATAACTATTTCTTTAGTAATATATCTAAACTATGTATCTAAAAAAACAAACAGTATGGTTATAAAAGCTGATGCCCTACACTATAAAACAGATGTATACTCAAATGTTGCCGTATTGGCTTCTTTATTATTGGTAAACTTTACAGGATATGAGATAATTGATGTAATTATTGGTGGAGGGATTTCATTATATATTATATACTCTGCTTATGAACTTATCCAAGATGGTATTTTAGTTTTACTTGATAAAGCAGTTGATCAAACAACAGTAAAACAAATAGAAAAAATACTTATGTCTGAAGAGAGAGTAAATAATCTACATCTACTAAAAACAAGAGAAGTTGGAAATAGAATATTTGTAGAAGTGCATTTAGTCTTTGATTGTCTTATCACATTAATGGAAGCTCATAAAATTTCAGATAAGATAGAGAATAAGATTAGGAAAATAGACAAAGAGAAAAATTGGATAATCAATATTCATATGGATCCCTATGATGACTTCGAGTCAAATGACGAGGAGCATGATTTACATTAAGTAAATAAACATAATGAGAAATAAATTTATAAAAAAAACACTTTTATACTCTGGTCTATCTATAATACTTTCAATATTTTTATCTTTTACTTATATATTTTTTCCACAACTCCCTGAATCTTTTGATAGTAACTTAAGGGATACACTCTTTAAAATAAGAGGAGAAATACCAAATAATGAAACAGTCTTTATAATTGATATTGATGAAAAATCTTTACAAACCTTAGGTCAATGGCCTTGGTCTAGGGATAAAATATCAAAAATACTTGAAAACCTTACAAATGCAGAAATTGGACTTATCGCATTTGACGTCGTTTTCGCAGAAGAAGATAGAACATCACCCCATAAGATTTTTAATCAATACAATGTAAAAATGGACAATATTCCAAACTATGATGAAATATTTGCAAAAACAGTTGCCTCAACACCTACAATCTTGGGTTATCAGTTTGAACTAGAAAAAGATAATGAACACGTAAGTAAAAATGCTCCTTCTATTCCTGCTATATTTGTAGAGAGAAATAAGAACCCTGAACAAAACTATCTTATCACTGCAACAGGTACTATTTTAAATATCCCAATAGTTCAAGACAATGCATACTCTAGTGGTTTTTTTAATAATATCCCAGATGAATCAGGGATTATACGAAGTGTACCTTTAATTATCTCATATGATGATGCTATCTATCCATCTTTAGCTTTAGAAGTATTAAGAATTATCACTGATACAAAAAGAGTTGATATTAATTATGACCCATATGGTGTTAAAAATGTAAAGTTAAATAATATCACTATTCCAACAGATAGACATGGTAGGATATTAGTAAACTTTAGGGGAAAAGAGAAAAATTTTAAATATATTTCTGCTTTAGATATATATAATGATAAATTTAACAAAGAATATATAGAAGGAAAAGTTGGATTAGTAGGAACTTCTGCTGCTGGACTACTTGACTTAAGAGCAACTCCTTTTGAGTCAGTATATCCTGGGGTTGAAGTTCACGCAAATGTTATAGACAATATCATAACTGGTGACTTCATATATAAAGCATCATGGATTGATGGTGCAAACTTAGCAATTATTTTTGGCCTATCAATTGTGGTTATGTTAGCTATCACCTTTACACCTTTTTGGTACAATCCTGTTATTACTATGATATTTTTAGGAACTACACTATATGGGGTTTATTATGCTCTATTTACTGAAGGCTTAGTTTTTAATATCTTTTATCCATTGGTTACAATTGTTGCAGCTGCTGTTATTGCTACACTTCTTGATTACTTTTTTGAGATTAAACAAGAAGAAGCAATCAAAAAGAAATTTGCTTCTAAAGTATCAAAAGAGGTTATGGATAGTCTTTTATTAGACCCAGATAATAGTACATTTTCAGCTACTCAAAAAGAGATTACATTATTTTTTAGTGATGTAAGAAACTTCACAAACATATCTGAGTCTATGCCTAATGCAACTGTATTAATTGAGTTTCTAAATGAATATATGGACCCAATGACTGATATAATCATAAAAGAAAAAGGTACAGTTGATAAATTTATTGGGGATGCCATAATGGCATATTGGAATGCACCTGGAAATGTTCCTGACCATGCAGAAAGAGCTGTAGTAGCAACACTAAATCAACTTCATTTAATAGATGAACTAAATAAAAAAGTAAGACAAGACCCAAGATTTGAAAACACAGTAAAAATGAGTGATAAGATGGGTGTTGACCCCATAGAGATTGGTATAGGATTAAATACTGGTGTTGCAGTTGCAGGAGAGATGGGAAGTAGCCAAAGAAGTGATTATACTGTTATTGGTGACCCTGTAAACCTAGGTGCAAGACTTGAATCACTTTGTAAATACTATAACTCAAAATGTAATATTTCAAGCTTTACAAAAGAGCAACTAACAGGTAGTTATATATATCGATTTATAGATTTAGTGACTGTAAAAGGGAAAAGTGAACCTATTGCAATATGGCAAATTCATGATTATGATAGGGACGAAAGTGAACATAAGCTTTACAAAACATCAAAACAAAGACTTAAAGACGAACTTGAACTTTATCACAAAGCAATTGAGCTTTATAAAACTGCAAAATTCAAAGAAGCTTTAGAGATTTTTAAAGATGTGAACAACTGGGAAGATAAATCAAATAAAAATATTTATGATATTTATATAGAAAGATGTGAACACTATATTGAAGAGCCTCCAACAGATTTTAATGGAGTCTTTATACACACTACAAAAGGATAATTTTCAATCTTTTAAAATTTTTGTTATACTAAGAAAAAAGGATATAGAAAGGATAAAAAATGGAAATAGTTTTTGCATTAATCTATCTTGCTATGTTTATAATAGCTTTTTTCTTAAGTCTTGTTAGTGTTAGATACTTTATTACTATGTGGAAGTATAAGCATAGAAAAAAAGATGGTAGTGAGGATGATGATTTTAAGAAGTTTGATTAGGAAATCCCCTCTTGAAGACTTAGCAGTCTCCGCTTTCTTACTTTTTAGTTGTAAAAAGTAAGATAAAAAGCAACCAGACGAGTTGATGAATGCGAAGCTCCCCTACAGTTATATATTTATTTCCTGCCCTGCAAAACTCACTAAAGAGTGCATTTAGCACTCTTCTTAACGCTCAAACAGTTTCGGGCGTAACCGAAAATAAACATCTAACTTCCGGCTTCATCAAAGTCTGGAAAGAAGAAAAGTTCAAACTATTATTAGCTAAGTAACACAAGAAAAAGAAAAAAGACTAATCAAATCAAAAATGCAAATGTCCTTATCCCACCTTTAATTCCAACATTTGCAAAAGCCGAACGTTTATTTTTCATTTCGGAAAAAGCTGAGGACTGTTTAAATAAAAAAGAGTGATAAACTCACTCTTTTTTGTGAGTTCCGCAAGCTAGAAATTAAAAATAATAAGTGAGGGAACCCAAAGGGCTTTGAAACTCTGTTGGTGGTTTTGCTTACTTTGTCCACACAAAGTAAGAGATGCGAAGACCTTTAGGTGTTTATAAAAATTTACTTAAATAACAAATCTTCATTTATTAACTTTCTAAATTCTTGTTTTGTCCAATTTAAATTAAAATATACATGTTCGCTATATTGTATTGCTTTATTATAAGATTTTTCGTTTTTTGTTATAAATAAAGCTCTTACATTATTTATACAAGCATCTTTAAATATTTTATTATCACTTGTTATAAAAATTGCATTATTTATTTTTGATAGTAAAGCAATAAATATGTCATTTATATGCTTTTCTTCACTATAATTTATAAATTCATCATATTCTTTTGAATAAAAAGTACCTTGTCCAAAACCTACTGCATTTGGATTATCAGCAAAACCAAAAAAACCAATTTTTTTAAATTCTATTTCTAATAGTTTATTTATAAGCTTTTCTTTTTTAGAATTAAATATCTCATTTTTCACATAGGTTGGAACCCAAATTTCAATATCTAACTTTTCAAAAAAACTTTTTCTCAAACTTAACTCACAACAATAATCTATTATATTTGAATCAAAGACCAATTTATTCATTAATATTATTTCCTATTTCTACATAATAATATTATAACCAATATCTCAATAAAAACTAAAAGCAGTATATAACAGATTTTTAGATACTATATCTACCTTAAATAATAAACAATATATAGGATTTCAAAACTCATATGGCACTAATAGACTTACAAAACATCTCAAAACAATACGACATCAAAGTAATACTTAAAAATGTAAACTTTACACTAAACCAAGGACAAAGAATAGCTGTCATTGGACAAAATGGTCAAGGAAAATCAACCCTTCTTAAAATCATCACTGGTGAAGTAGAAGTTGATAGTGGAGAGAAGGCTATAGATAAGTCTCTTAAAATAGAGATGCTAGCCCAACAGCCAAAATTCAAAGCTGATTTGATGGTAAGAGATGCCATTGAAGAACAACTTGTAGAAGTAAAAAGTGCTAAAGATGAGTATGAAGATATATCACAAAAACTTGTAACTGATTATGAAAATGAAACACTCTTGCATAGACAAAGTGAACTAGCTACTTTTTTAGAGTTTCACAATGCTTGGGACTTGGACAATCTTATTGAGAGAGTTTTGATTGAGTTTCAGCTAAAAGAGTTTGAACATAAAGATGTAAATCTTTTAAGCGGAGGAGAACAGCGAAGAGTAAGTCTTGCAGGACTACTTTTACGAAAACCTGATGTTTTACTACTAGATGAGCCTACCAATCACCTTGATGTATATATGGTAGAGTTTCTTGAAGAGTTACTTATCAAAAATAACTTCACACTTATCTTTATCTCACATGATAGATATTTTATAGATAATATTGCAACGGAGATAGTTGAAGTAGAAAATGGTGAAATAAGAAAGTTCAAAGGTGGATATACAAGCTATCTAGAACAAAAACAACAACTCCTAGAAAACATGGAAAAAGAGCACCACAACCTAATTCGAATGGTTAAAAGAGAAGCCTATTGGATGCAACATGGAATAAGCGCAAGAAGAAAAAGAAATGAAAGAAGAAAATCAGAGTACTTTGATTTAAAGAAAAAAGCTAAATCAAATCCATCCCTTATCAAAAAGATGAGTGTAGAACTTCAAAGGGAACAAAAAGCATTTAATAGTAGTGAAGAAGCAAAAATACAAAATAAAAGAAAAATGCTTTTTGAACTAGATGACATATCAAAAACACTTGGAAATAAACTACTAATAAAAGACTTTACAGCAAGAATCTTACAAAAAGACACCATAGCAATAGTAGGACCAAATGGTACAGGAAAGTCTACTATGCTAAAAATCTTTATGGATAAACTTCAAGTTGATAGTGGAAGCTTTAAAAAGGGTGATTTCAAAATAGGCTACTTTGACCAACAAAGAGAGATGTTAGATGATAATAGAAATCTTATGGAAACTTTTTGTCCAAATGGTGGAGATAGAGTTGTTTTAGCAGATGGAAGAAATCTACATGTTTATGGATACTTAAAAAACTTTTTATTTCCAAGGGAGTACTTAGATAAAAAAGTTGGAGTACTAAGTGGTGGAGAAAAAAACAGAGTTGCCCTTGCCCTACTTTTCACTAAAGATATAGACTGTATGGTTCTAGATGAGCCTACAAATGACTTAGATATTCCAACTATTAATATCCTAGAAGAGTATTTACAAAACTTCCAAGGGGCACTTATATTTGTATCTCATGATATATATTTTGTAGATAAAATTGCTAAAAAACTTTTTGTATTTAAAGGACATGATGGACAAATATTTGAATCTTTTCAGCCATATACTGAATACCTTGAAATAGAGAAAGAGCTAAAAGATTTAAGTGAGTTAGATAAAGAGTTTACTAAAGTAGAAAACAATCAAACAAAAAACTCTACACCTAAAAAACAGACAAAATTAAGTTATAAAGACCAAAGAGATTATGATAACTTACCAAAAGAGATTGAAGAGTTAGAGCTAAAAATTGAAGAAATCAATAAATGCTTATCAACTCCTTCTTGCTATGAAGAAAAAGGTATTGTCGCTATTTCTCAAGAGTTAGAAGAGACAAATAGTATTTATGAGAAAAAAGTGGAAAGGTACCTAGAACTAGAAGAAATGATAGAGAGTTTTAACTCTTAGTTTGCTACAATAGTTTAAATTATAAATTTTATAAGGAATGTTATATGAGTTTAAAAGAACAACTTAAGTCAGATTTAAAAGATGCTATGAGATCAAAAGAGATTGTAAAAAGAGATTCAATAAGAGCTATTAATACAATGATCAAACAAATTGAAGTAGATGAAAGAAAAGATTTAAATGATGAAGATGTTATTAAACTTATTCAAAAAGGTATAAAACAAAGAGAAGAAGCAGCAATTCAATATAAGAATGCAAATAGAGATGACCTAGTTGCAGTAGAGCAAGAGCAAATAGATATTTTCAAAGCTTATTTACCACAACAATTAAGTGATGCAGAGTTAGAAGCTGGAATGAAAGAGCTTATATCAGAAGTTGGAGCAACTTCAATAAAAGAGATGGGAAAAGTAATGGGAACTGCAAGTAAAAAGTTTGCAGGTGTTGCTGATGGAAAAAGAATAAGTGAAATGGTAAAAAAGCTTTTAGCATAAATTATAAGGAAAACTCATGACAAATATTGAGAAGATTGCTGCAAAAACATTAGAAGTACTAAAAGATAAAAAAGTACAACCTACTCCAAATGAATATAATAAAGAGTTTTGCAATGTAGCAAAAAGTCAAAATGAAAAAATAGACGATTGTAACTTATTTAAAGAGTTAGTTAGCAAATTAACTCCCCCAGAACAAGATGAGCTAAAAGCAAACAACGTTGAAACTTTTGAAGAGTTAATTGGACTACTTTTAAAAAGAGTTCATATACAAAATGTTTCAACTTTAGCTTCTATTATCAAGCAAGCTTTATCACCATCAATCAATATTCACCTTGATGAACAGTTAACAAACTTCTCTATTAAAATTGGGGATTCTCCTGAACTTATTTTTGAAGAAGATATTCAAAAAGAGATGCAAAAACTTTTAGAAAATAGATTTGCAACGGATCAAAACCTCCTTAAAGAAAAAACAGCTGATATTGCAAAACTAGTAACTCTTATGGGTAAGCATTTAAAAGAAGCAATTAACAATAACCAAAATAGTTCAACAAATGTAACAAATATCAAAGATGAACTTGAATCAATAGATTTAAAAGAAAGTAGTGCTTCAGAGTTAGTGGCCCTACAAAATAAACTGATAAATGCAGCTACAAATATTGAATCAGAGATGAATGAAGTAAATAAAAAACTGTCTACTGGTGAAGACCATGTAAAAGTATTAGAAAATAAAGTACAAGTTTTAGAATCTCAACTAATAGAAGCTAAAAAAGAGGCTGTTATTGACCACTTGACAGGACTACTTACAAGAAGAGCTTATGATACTGAAATCAAAATGATAGACAAAAATTTTGAAAGAGAAAATATCCAATACGCTATAGTTTTCTTTGACCTTGACCATTTTAAAAATATTAATTATACTTATGGACATGATGGTGGAGATACTGTTTTAAAAACCTTCTCAAAAATACTAAAAAGTCAAACTAGAGAAAATGATATCTTAGCTAGATATGGTGGTGAAGAGTTTGTAGCCACAGTTGAATATAAACTTAGAAGAGAAGTTTTACAATACCTAAAAAGAATCAAAGCAATTGTAAATGAAAATAGTTTTAACTATAAAAATAAAAAAATAAAAGTTACTTTTTCAGCAGGTGTTGTTCTTAGAAATTACCATAAAACTTATGAAAGTGCACTACAAAAAGCAGATATCCTTTTATATGAAGCAAAAAATGGTTGAAGAAATAAAATTATATTAGAAGATCAAACAGTTATTTAATCTTCTAGTATTTTTTCTTAGCTATTTTTCCTGAATACATCTTACTCCATATCTATCATTTTTATAATACCAAGTATCTCTACCTATCATAAAATAAAAAGGATATGCAGCCAATTTATTATCTTTTACTTCATCACTTGTCCAGTATGAAACAGAGAGATTAAATCCTTCTATATCAGAAGCTCTGTTGTTTTTTATCCAAAGTTCTGTAAAAACTTTTTTTGAAGGTAGCTTTGCATTATGTTTTTTACAATACTGCATAGCCTCTTCCCAGTTTAGTCTTACATGTGCTTCATCTAGCCATACAATCTCTGCAAATAAACTATTTATAAAAAGAAAAAGTAGTAGGCTTATTTTTTTCACCTATGAAACTCCGTTATCTTTTAAATATTTTTGCCATTCATCTGTTTTATATTTACCACTATGTAAACCTTTTATAAAAGTCATAAAAGTAATCATTTGTGCAGGATGTGCATAACCTGGAAGTTGAAATATTCTATTCCAATGTTTATCAAACATTACTATATTGGGAGTCGATTTTGCAGCAAATGTCATTCTAAGTGTTGTAGTAGTCTCTTTTCTTTGTGTTTTTCCTACTATATAATCTTTTTCATTTTCTCTATTTATTAAATAGATATTAAACTCTTTTGCCAACTCTTGCATATGAGTATTTTCTTTAAAATCTTTTTTTAAAAGTTCACAATAAGGACAACTATTACTCTCAAATATAAAAATAACACCCTTGCCTTCTGCAACTAATTTATTGTCAGTTTTTAAGATATCCTCTGCAAAAATAGAACTTAAAAGTAAACATGCAATAAGTAAAAGTTTTTTCATTAGTTTTCCTTTTTCTTAACATCTATTCCATTTTCTATATAAAAGTCTCTAAGTGCTTGGTAAACTTCACCATTTTTCCTATCTTTACCTTCCCACTTTTTACTTTCTATAAATTTTATAGTTTCAATAAACTGTTTTGTAGGCATATATCCAGGTACTACAATTATTGCTTTTGCTTGCTTATCTGTAAAGATTAGTGTAGGTGTTACATCAACTCCATAAATAGAAATCATGGTTTTTGTATCAACATCCATATACTCACCCTCATGAAAAAGTTTATGTCTTAAGTTTTCATGTGCTTTTAAATAATATGATGATAAATCATTTTTTATTTTACTAGTTAATTCATCAGAGCTTTTTACATCAGCCTTTAATCTATCACTATAAGGGTCTGTATTAGTTCCAAAAATAATCAACATATATTTTCCATCTGGAGCTATTTTTGCAACATCCTTAAATGTACTACTTACAACTTCATCATGTTTTGTATATGTTACTTTTGTTTCTTCTTTTTTTACAACTACATCTTTAGTATCTTTTACTACTTCTGCCTCAGTACTTGTTTCATTACAACCTGTTAATAAAATAGCAGATGCAAACAATGAACTCATAACAACTTTATTTAAAAATCTTATTTTCATTTAAATCCTTTTTCTAATCAAACTTATATTAATTGTACTTTAATTAATATAAGTTTAACTACAGGGAGAAGAAAGATAAACTCTCTTCTCCTTACTTATCCATGAATACTATTTAGTAGCTTTTGCTGCTTTATTAGCTATTTCATGCATTTTATTAATGTGTTCTGTTACATTAAGTTTTTTATCTGTATTTAGTTTATCCCAAATTTGTTTATTAGACATATTTTGGTGACATCCCATACAAAGTCCAGTTTTTTCCATTCTCTCTCTTTGGTCTTGATCAAGAGGTCTTGATGCTGGCCAGTGTGTTCCTACTGTCTGTAATTGTTTCCCATCTCTTGTTACTACTTGAGACCAGTCATAATTCATACCAGGAATACCTTCCATTTGAACAGTTTTACTTTTAGGTACAATCTCTTTTGTTCTTAAATCTTGTAAATCCATATACAAATCTTTATCTTGTTTTTGCATAAATTGTCCATCTTGAATACCATATCCTAATGTTTTAGGATTTGAGTGACAAGATTCACAAGTTCTAGCTTTTCTTCCAGAAGTATGTGGTTGTACAGGTGACATATCAGTCCCTGAAACCATTGAACCATTTGGTCCATCTGGAACTCTTGCTTGTTTATTAAGAATCAAGGTTTTACCATCAGGTCCAATTACAGTATATGTAACTTGACAACCAGGAATGATAGGAGTTACAAGTCCCTCACCATTGATACCTAAAATTGGGTCTTCCCATCTTAGATAAGATCTAGTTTCACTAGGTTTACCAAATAGTTTTTTACCTTTTGTTCCTAAGACAGACTCACTTGTCTCTCCATTTAAAAAGTTTGTTGACCCTGATGCTATCCAGTCAGTAGATGATTTACCAGGAGTATAATCAACTTTAACATGACATCCATAACATTGTGGAGCCCAATCTGAGTGACAAGAATAACACTCTAAGTTTTCCATGTGTGCTTTTACGTCACCCATTGCAACTTGTGCATCTTTAGATTTATAAGTTTTTGTTTCAGCTTTATATTTCAATAAAGGCACTTCTAAATCTTTTCCACTTGCTAAGTGAGCGATAACTTTATTTTCACCCTCTTTTTTAACAACATTTCCAAGTGGATTTCCACGTGTAGATAATAAATACCCACCCTCTTTGTCATAAACAGTACCTCTTGTCATCCAAAAAGGAAGTTCATTTGATAAGCCTCTATTACCTTCAGGTGTAGCAATATCAAACTTTTCACCATAACCAATTTCTAATTCCCATGGATATTTATCATTTGTACCATGACAATCTGAACACTCAATTTCAACTTGACCTAGTGTTGTACCAAATAGAGTTCCATCAACATGCATATCAACTGAAGTATGACAATCTTGACAAGTCATTCCAGCTTCAAAGTGTAAGTCTTCTTTTATGTGTTTATATCGTTTACCATGTGTTTTACTTTGAGATTTTCCACCCTCAGTTAGAGGAGAACCATATGGTTGTTCCATTAAACCAACATAAGAAACACCAATTCTTTTACCTCTATTATGACAAGAGTTACAAGTTTCTGGATGAATACCACTAAATTCTGCACCTGATGGTGTTTTAACTTTAGCTTCTCTTGTACCTTGAATCATATGTACTAATAAATGACCATTTTCTTTTTTATTTATTGTTGGGTCATTACCTTCATAAATACCTTCATTTGCATAAGGAATATGACAGGCACTACATCCCATACCTCTCCAGTCACCTCTACCTTTTCTACCTCTAACACCAATATGACATCTTTGACAATCTGCTCTTTGATAAGTAATACTAGCCATATAAGCTATTTCATCTTCAGATTTGCCTGCAAAATCTTCTGGTCCAGAAGCAGGTAATGGAAGCTGTTTAAGTTCTGTTGGGAATTGGTCAGGATATTTATCTATCATCTTAACCATGTAGTCTTTATATACTTTTGTTCCCCAAACAGGCTCTTTTCCATCTTCATCTTTTACATCATAATTAGCAAACTGAACTTTTTTTGTTGGTTCAGTACCCCATGAGTGTAAATTACCTTGAATCTTACCAGCTTCAGTTGCCATAAGTGCTTTTTTAGTATTTGCAACTGTATCAGCATGACAAACACCACAAGTTCTATCTGCAATCCAAATAGAACCTGGATCTCTTACAAACTCTGCTAACCCACCAGCATGAGCTTTTGGAGCACCTGAATGGGCACCTTTAACAGTCCCATTTTCTGGATTACCACCATGACAAACTACACAACCAGCACTATCTCCAAGACTTTGCCCCATTGCTACAATTTGTTGCATCATATCTGATTTTTCATCTCTAATTGATTCAATGCCTTTATGACATTTAATACAAGAATCTCCGCCAGATACAGCATCCATTTCCGCCATACCTTTTGCATGTTCAGCTGCAAAAAGTGAATTGAAAGAAATGAAACATATGAACAATCCTGTCTTAGTAAGAACACGAACTAAGCTTTTCATCATATCTCCTTTTAAATTTATTGAGTAATATTTAACTCAATTATTTAAAATCTTAACTAAGTAAAGTGCTTGTAAAGTGCTTAATTTAAAAATCTACAATTTTTTATTAAATATTAAATTTTATTCTTTATTAAAAGATTTTTATAAAAGTAGATTATAATAATTATTTGGAAACAATAAAAAGATTTTTACCTAAAAGGATAAAAGTGAAACTACTATTATTAGAAGATGATTAGTTTATATGTCAATCTATTAAAAATTATTTTGAGTTAGATGGGAATAAAGTTGATTATTATTTAGATGGAGAATCCCTACTTGAAAATGCGATTTTAGAAAATTATGATATCTTTTTGTTTGATATAAACACTCCTAAAAAAAATGGTTTTGAAACATTAAAAAATATTAGAGAAGATGGTATTAAAACACCTGCAATTTACATAACTGCACAAAATGATATTTCTCATGTACAAAAGGCTTATTCACTTGGTTGTAACGACTATATTAGAAAGCCTTTTATTTTAGAAGAATTAGAGCTAAGAATAAATCAAATATTATATAAAACTATGGGAGAAGAGGATATTAAACTAACAAAAAACTATAAATTTAATCTTCATACAATGCAACTATTCTTTAAAAACAATCCAGTTGATTTGAGCCAACAAGAAAAAGAGTTATTATATATTTTAGTAAAAAATATTGGAACAATTATGAATCCAGAAATTATCAAATACTACGTATGGGACGGCAGTGACATATGTGATAATACACTTAGAACAAAAATAAAAAAAATAAGAGGAAAACTTGAAGAAAATTTTATAATAAATATAAGAAACTCAGGTTATAAGATAGAAAAATATGATTGAAATTAAAGAATTATCAAAAAAAAATAAGAATTTTGGGCTAAAACTTTTTATTTCATATATTGTTTTTACAATTATTTTAATTACTTCAATCATAACCATTCATATGTTTTTTTCTGATGGCTTAGCTGCAAATAAATTTGAACGTGAAATAAAACTACAAAGTAATGAAAAAAAAGATATTTTCTATAACTTCTTTCACTCAAGAGAAGATGAAATCCAAGCAATTGCAAAAAACGAATATTTTCTAGAGTATATAAAAAAGGGTAAATATAAATATTATATTGATTTATTGCTAATTACTATAATGGAAGCAAATAAAGAGTATATGCAAATTCGTTATATAGATGAAAATGGTTTAGAAGTTTTAAGATTTGATAGGGATAAGCACTCAAAAATTCCTTATAAGTCTTTAATTTTACAAAATAAATCAAATAGATATTACTTTAAAGAAGTATCAAAACTAAAAAAAGGGGATACTTGGTTTTCAAAAATAGATTTAAATATTGAACACCAAAAGATAGAAATACCCTTTAAATCTGTAGTTAGAATTGCCACTCCAATGATTATAAATAATAAATTCAAAGGGATTTTAATAATAAATATTTTTATGGAAGAGTTACTTGATGCTATTACAAAATCTTCTTTATATGATATCTATTTAATAGATGAAGATGGTTATTATTTTAGACATAAAAATAGTAAATATAATTGGTCTAATTATGATACAAAAAGAACAATTAAAGAGGATTTTGAGTTAGACTTAATACAAAGTATAAATACAACAAAAGGTAATTTTATTTTTCATGATAATATTTTTATTCAACCTTTGATTTCAGATAATCAAATAATAAAAATGATAATGCTTGAAAAAGAAGAATCAATTCAAGAAGTAAAAGAGAGTAATAATAAGATGATTTTTACTATTTTATTTTTTGCAATAATTATGTCTTTATTTTTTACAATAATATTTACAAATGCATTAAAAAATATATTTGAGTTGGTTGTTCTACAAGCCAATAGACTCCATGAGTTAGCAACAAGTCTTGATACAAAAGTTATGATGAATACTTTGGAAATTGCCAAAAAAGATAGATTGTTACAAAATCAGAGTAAATTAGCTGAATTAGGTGATATGATTGGAAATATTGCCCATCAATGGAGACATCCATTAACTAGATTATCCTTAACCCTTCAGAACCTAAAAGCTTTTAAAAGTAAAAACAAAATGAGTGATAAGATGTTTCAAGATGGAATGGAAAATTCACTTTATCAAATAGAGTTTATGTCAAATACAATTGACAACTTTAAAGATTTTTATAAAAAAGATGTAGAAAAATCTAAATTTAGAGTTAAAGATGCTATTGAAAATGTATTAAAGATTATTGGTGCAGTTTTAGAACACAGCAATATCAAACTCTATATAAATTGTGAAAAAGAAGTTATTATAAATGGAAATAAAAATGAGTTTTCCCAAGTGATGATGAATCTAATTATAAATGCAAAAGATGCAATTGATGATAAAAAAGTACTTGATGGCGAGATAAATATTAATATTTGTAATAAAGAAGAACAAATAAAAATAGAAGTAAGTGACAATGCAGGAGGAGTCGCTAGCTGTTTAAAAGAAGAGATATTTAATCCATATTTCACTACAAAAGAGACAAAAGGGACAGGTATTGGACTATATATCTCAAAAGCAATAATTGAAGATAAAATGAATGGAAAACTAACACTTGAAAATGGTCAGAATGGCGCTATTTTTACTATATTACTTAAAAAAGATGGCAAATGATTAGATACATAATATTACTTATTTTATTAAATATATATTCATATGCAAATGGGTGTGCTGATTATTTCAATCCTTCAAAGTTTTATAACTCTCCCACATATTTACAAGACCTTATCCAAAATAACTTAAAAGAGCTAGAACTTTTTTCAGATGACAAAAAAAAGATACAAGAATTAGGATTTGAGAAAATAGGAGATTTATATTTAAATGAGTATATAAAAAATAAAGAGCAAATTTATCCAAAAAAAACTGGACTATTCTCATATAAATTAAAAAATAACAAGATAGATGAGTTAAGTATTGCCTTTGTAAACTTATATAAATACGACTATATAAATATAGCCGAAGAGATTAATAATGATTTTGAAGGCTTTTGGAATGACTGGATAGAAGATGGCTATGAGATGAAACTTATACCAGAACAAACTTTATTTAAATACAAGAAAAAGTACTTCTCTTTTTCTGTATTTATTTATGGTGTTAAAAGTGATGCAACACAATTAGATGGAACTATAATAAAATATTGGTTAAAAGATTATACTAAACAAGTAAATAAATTCATAGAGTGTTCTAAATAAGAGTTAACTGCTTTCTTCCTTCTATTGTTTTAATTTTAATAAACAAGATATCAAAACAAAAATTAAAAACTCATACCAAGTTGAAACATAAATCTAGTATTATAATCGTTTTCGCTAGTAACTTTAGCAGCTCCAAGCTTATGTGATAAGTGAGTATTCATAAAAAAACTTTTATAAGAAGCACTATAACTTAGTCCAATATCTTGCAAAGTTCTACTTTTATCATTTGTGATGTTTCTACTCATATATACTCTTCCCACATCGTAAAACATTCCAATTTTTGAATTTAAGTCATTAAATGAAGGTAAAGTATAAGTTAACTCAGTGCTATAAATATATCCATTTTCAGCACTCTCTTCTCCTGAAGGATATACCTTTACCCCATTGATACCACCTAAACTCAAATCTTCACTTCCATCTAGATTTTTATTTCCAAGAGCATATTGAAGTTGAAGTTTATTTTTCCAATTTATTTTCTCATTAAGTAAAGTATTGTTTTCTAATTCAATATTTATTTTTGAGAATCCTCCATTTGTATTTGCTCCTGCTTCATCATCTGCTTTATCAACTGAATTATTAAAATTCAATCTACCAAGACTAAGAGAAGTATCTATTTTTGTTTGTGAATATTTACCAAAAATAAGATGGTTTTTTAAATAGTCAACTCCAACTTTAGAAACTACTGTATTCTTTTTTACATTTGATGAAGTAGCTCTAATCTCATCATTCATTTTATTATATGATGTTCTTAAGTATGTATTTAAATTCTCACCGTTTGAGCGAATAATCGGATAAGTAAATAAAGCTACAAAACTATCAGCACTTCCTAAAGCATCAAGGTTTTCATATTTATCTCCCAATTCATAAGTAGTTTTAGAGTAACTTACTTCTCCCCTCAATCCGTTTTCATATATGGGAAATCCATACCCTACTCTTCCATTTAATAAACCCATATTTTCAGAACTCAAAGCAGATAAAGAGATTCTATCTCCTATTTTAAAAGGGGAGTTGATATCAACTCCTGCCATAACTCTATGTTTACCTGTATAATCTGAACCATAATTATCCCCAATAACATAACCATTATATGGTTCAGTGGCTTGTGTTCCTATTATAAAGTCACTTGTACCCACTTCTTTTCCAGCAGCAATTTTTGTACTACTTACTTTTACCCCAGGAGTATCATTGATTAAAAGCAATGCCCTTTGTAAGTCTTTTATAGCTATTGCTTCTTTGTTTTTTGCAACATCAAGTTTGGCTTGTAAGATAGAATCTTTGACTAATGAACTGTTTTCTAGTTTAAACTCTCCATAGCTCCCTTCGATAATTGCTATTTTAAGTACTCCATCTTGTGCTTGTAAATCTTGAGTAGGTATATAAGCTCTTGCTATAAAATAGCCTTCATCTCTATAGGCTTTAGTAATAAGATTAACTATTTTTTGAATCTCTTTAAAACTCAACTCTTTTGATTCATAAGGCTTTAAAATAGTCTGTAGTTTTTTAGTGCTTAGTTGTGTATTTCCACTTATTGAATAACTTTTGATAAATACTTTTTTACCATCTTCAAAACTTTTTTTATACTCATCACTCTCTTGTTGAAGTACAGGTAGAACCTCTTTTTTCTTTTCTATCTTTGGAGGTTTTACCTCTTTTACAACATCACCGATATTTGGTATAGGTGCTGAATACAGACTTAATGTTGTCGCTAATAGTATTTATGTTTTTTTCATATTGTATTTTCTTCTTCTTCACTTTCTTGATTTAAATTAAACTGTTGTTTAGTTCCAAAGGGAAGATTTATCCCACCATTTAATACTTTCATTACAATTCCGGGGATGAGTGCTAGTTCATTAGTATCTAGTTGTTGTAAGATTGTTTTTATATCTATTCCACTTTTTAGTAATGTTTCTATATCTTTATTTGTCAGTACTGTTTTATTTACTATATTTGAAACTATCGTACTTAAATCAGGTGTTGTTTGAACAACAGGAATATCTCCTATTTGAACACTATTATTAGCTGAATATGCTAGCAAAGAAGGAAGTTCATAGTTACTAGCTAGTCCACCATTTTCTCCATCTTGTAAAGTTATCTCTTTTATAAAGTTATCTGCTATTGGATTACTCGAATTAGCTTTTGCTTGTGTATACTCTAATGTCTCAGCTCCTACAAGATTTCCAAAGTTTACAAAGCCTGTGAGGTTATCTGTTCCATCATAATCTTTTTTTGCTTCTAAGGTTAAGGCTCTTTTATTGATATCTAAACTTCCATTTTGAAAAGTTAAATTATAGTTTTCATCTGTACCACTTAGGTTTGTATTATAAGTTCCTGCATTTTTACCACTTACACTATCTCCTGTAACTCCATCAAGTACAGCAACAGTTTCTCCACCTACTAAACCACTTGCGGTAAATCCACTTATGTTGTGTACAGTTCCATTATAAGTAGTAGTATTTGAGTTTGCAGTTACTGTGATATCTTTTTTATTTGTAGTTAAAGTTCCTGTATCATAGTTTATAATATACCCTTGTTGAGAAGAGTATAAACCATCTATATCTATTGTAGATGTACCTGCATTTTTTAAATCAGTACCACTATAAACTAAAGTACCATTTACTAAAGAACTATCATAAGAAGAACTTGGGTAAGTTGCACCTGCACTTCCATTATAAGTTGTTCCATCATAAGTTCTTGTAGCATCATTTGCTTTTACAGTAATTTCTGTCATAAAAGCTCTTAAAAGTGGTCTTGTATGACCTTCATAGATGATCCAATCATTTGTAAAGTCAAAGCCTGCATAGGTATCTTTATCAAAAGCATTTACTGTATTTGTTGAGCTGTAGATTCCTGTAGCTCCAGCTGAACTTCCACCTCCTACGCCATTTGTTTGTCCTGTGGTGTCTATATCCCAGTATGAGTTTGTTATAGTACTAGTATAATACAGAGAACCAACTAATCCTCCTACGTTCGTATTACCTGAGACCTCTCCTGTAGCATAAGAATTACTTAAATTTAGACCTGCAGATGAAGGGCTAGCCCCAACTAATCCTCCAACTTGATCATTTCCAGTAACATCTCCTGAAGAGTAGGAGTTATTTATTGTGGAAGCATATTCATATCCAACTAAACCACCTATCCTATTTCCACTTCCAAATACAGAAGCTGTTGAGTAAGAGTTACTTATAGAGCCAGAATTTAAAATCCCCACTAATCCTCCAACACTATCATGTCCATTTATAGTACCAGTAGTATATGAATTACTTATGGAAAAAATACTACTGGTATGAGCTTCACCCAATAAGCCACCTACACCATCATTTCCAGTAATATCCACAGAAGTATAGGAGTTTGTTATAGAATTATTATTATATCCATATCCAATTAACCCCCCAACACTATCATGTCCATTTATAGTACCTGTGACATAGGAATTGTTAATTGTTAATCTAAAAGAATCTCCAACTAATCCTCCAACATAATTCTTTCCAGTAATATCTACATTAGTAAGTCCTAAATTGGAGATACTTTTTGAAGACCAATTCTGCCCAAATAACCCTACATAATTTTCATTACCTCTATTGATATAAAGACCATCTATAACATAACCTTTACCATCAAAGCTTCCTTGAAAGTATGTAGCACTATCTCCTATAGAATCAAACCCTTTAGAGCTCCACATATCGCCTGTGTATTTTATATTATTTGCTAGAACATAATCAGCTGTTAAATCCATAGCCATAAGTTGGAGTTGATGGTCATTTGTGATAGTAGTAGAGTATTCACTTCTTAAAAAAGGTCTTGTCTCCCCCTCTATCATAAACCAAGTGTTTGTAAAGTCAAAGCCTGCATAAGTTGCTTCATCGAAAGCATTTTTCGTATTTGTTGAGCTATAGATTCCTGTAGCCCCAGCTGAACTTCCAAGTCCTACTCCATTTGTTTGACCTGTGGTGTCTATATCCCAGTATGAGTTTGTGATGGTTGAAGTTGAAGAATGATAGTCTCCAACTAATCCTCCAACATTACCATTTCCAGTTACTTTTCCTGTAGCATATGAGTTTGTAATTGACGAATTACTAATATTATCCCCTCCAACTAATCCTCCAACATGAATATTTCCACTTACATCTCCTGTAGAATATGAGTTTGTAATGGTTGAAGTATAATTCAATCCAACTAATCCTCCAACATGAGTATCTCCAGTTACGGTAGCTGTTGCATATGAGTTTGTGATGGTAGAAGAATAATGCACTCCAACTAATCCTCCAACAAAAGTATCTCCACTTACCTTTCCTGTAGCATATGAGTTTGTGATGGTAGAAGAATCATTGAACCCAACTAATCCTCCAACATAATCCCTTCCTGTAATATCTACATTAGTAAGTCCTATATTTGATATAGTTGCTCCAGTACGACCAAACAATCCTACATAATCTTCACCACCTCTATTAATATACAAGCCATCTATAACATAACCTTTACCATCAAAGACTCCTGTAAATCTTGTATCTATATTATCTGTAGAGTTATCTCCTATTTGTTTAAATCCAGCTCCACTATTCCAAGTAGTAGTATCACTAGCATCTATGTTTGAACCTAATTCATATCTACCATTTAAAGCTTGACTTATCCATTGGAGTTGATTGATATTATTTATGATTACTTTTCCAGTTGTTGCATCAAACTTTATTGCTGCATTTCTATTAACTGCATTAAAGTAAACTCCACCATTAGTAGCGTTAGTATTTTCAATAATAGCATTTACATATATCTCATTACCTGCACTTAATGTAAGCTTTGTAGCTTCACCCCAAGTGATATTTTCATTTACAGTAATATCATTATCGGCTTTTAGTTCTATATCTGTTGTAGCTAAGTTAGACTCTATAGCAGTTGCACTTACACTAGCTCCTGTTATATCACTTCCACCTGTTGATTCTATAACAATATCTGTAGGATCTAGTAGCCATTTTGAAGCTTCTACTAAAGTTGTAGATGCAACACTTAGCTCTTTTCCTGAAGTCTCTACAAACCCACCTTTAGCTTTTATAGTTCCAGCTATATTTGCAGTTCCCCCATGGGCATATAGTTCCACATGTCCGTTTATTCCATCTAGTGAGTTTGCTTCTATGATTCCTGTATTATTTACTACACCTCTCAAGAGTTCATCTACTGCATGGGTAGTTAGATATACTTCTCCACCATCTGCTAGTATAGTTCCTGAGTTTTCTACTAGGGCATCTAAAGTTCCTTTATCTACAGATAGATCTATTAAAGAGTTACCATTTAGATTTATAGTATATTCATCTGCTGATGTGAGTTGTACTCTTCCTTTTACTGCTTCTATAGTTCCACTATTTTTAGCTTCATTAGAAGCAAAGATTACATAACCATTATTTTTAACTTTTATAGTACCTTGGTTGATAACAGATTCTGTTGAATCTCCTGTAAAAGTATAGTTTCCATTTTGAAAGTTAGTATCTGAGATATCTTTAGTTGTAGCTAATAGTCCTGCAGTGTTAATTGAAGCATTTTTACCAAAGAGTACACCATTTGAGTTTAATATCCAAACTTGACCATTGGCATTTAAAGCACCATCTATGATACTTCTTTCATTTCCTATTACTCTATTGAGAGTTATACTATTTACATTTGGTTGATTGAAGTTTACTGTTTCATGGGAAGCTATATTAAACTTATTCCAGTTTATACTAGCTTTGGAGGTGGATTGGTTTATATTTGTTGTATTTCCATTTTGAGAAATAGTAGCAGAGCCTGAAGTTACCACTCCACCACTTGGAGCTGCAAAGCTTAGAGTTAGACCTCCTAGAAGTGCACTTACTACTAGACTTACTTTCCCACCTTTTAGGATTCTAAAACGGGAACTATAATTTAGGTTTGCTTTCATCTTATTTTCCTTGAATACGGAGAATTTATTTTCTCCTTTCTTATATTCAAGTATTATATTTAGCTATCGTTACTTTCACCGTTACTTTTTTGTATTTTATTTTTAAACCATAAAGAAATATGTGTTCCATGATCAACTACTATTTGAAGATCTCCTTCTAGTTGCTCAGTTGCAAGTGATTCTACCATCATCTCACCAAAGGTTGCATTTGTATTATGAGTTTTTCCAATACCATTATCTGAAACTTCTAGTAAGGTTCCATTATCTACATTATTTAGTGAAATTTTTATGATTCCTCCTTTTGAATCAAAAGCATGCTTGATAGCATTTGTAACTAGTTCATTTACTATAAGACCACAATAAATAGCCTCTTCTGTGTCTAAAAAAGAGTTTATATCAAGTTCAAATGTGATATTTTCTAGCTCGAAACTATCTTTTATATTTTGTAAAACTTTTTCAAAATACTCTTTTGCATCAATATTTACAAGATTTTTTTGATTGTAAAGCATCTGGTGTACGATACTCATAGCATGGATTTTTCTCTCTACATCATAAAGTTTTTCTTGGATATGTTTATCATTGTTATCATTGAGTTTAAGTGCGTAGAGAGAAGTGATAAATTGCATGTTGTTTTTTACTCGATGATGTAGTTCTTTTAGCAGGAGTTCATTTTGTTTTAATTCGTTATTTAACTCTTGAGTTCTGATGTTTACAATTTTTTCTAAACGGTTAGATTCATTTTGTTGTTGTATTAAAAGTGACTTGGTTAAATCGTTTTTTTTCATCTCTAATCTTTTGATACGATACGCTAATGATATAGCAAATAAAATAACCTCTGCCATAATAAGAGTTTCAAAGGTATAAGTAAATACATACTCTTCAGGAATTAGTCCCAAAAATTTGAAAAATAGTGATAACCAAGCTAAAAGAGCAAAACTCCAGCCCAATAAGAAAAATTTTGCTTGAGGATTTTTCTTATATAAAGCATAAAAACCAATCCATAAAAAATAATATGGAGTAACAAACTGAAAAAGAATTACCTGTGGAATAGTAAAAATGTCAAAGATTTGTAAAACAAAATATACAGGAATAATATATATAAGTAGTTTTAAAGAAAAATCAATCTTTTTATAAAGTTTTGTGTTTAAAAAATGTCTGATAAAAAGTGTCATGGTAAAAGTAACAAAAATATTTGCATAAAAAAGATTAAAATTTAAACTTTTTTTAACAAATTCAATATCATCCATAGGAAAAAAATAAAGTCTTATATATATAGAAAATTCGCTTTGTAAAAGTGTAGCAATAAGATATAAAAAGTAATACAAATAGATTTTGTCTTTTGTAAATATTAATAAAAAGATATTATATAAAACAAGAGATAATATCCCACCAAAAAAGAGTGCCCAAATTACTTGTTTAGCTGTATCTTCTTTACTGAACTCTTTTGTTTCATGAAGTATTGGATTGAACCACAAAGAGAGTTTTTCATTTTTTACATGAAGATAGTAATTTTGTGTACTATTTGGCTCAATAGTTGTAGAAACATTAAGCTTAACACTACCATCAAATTTTCCAAGGCGATAAAATCCAGTGGTTTTTTTAGATACTATTTTTTGGTTTTTTATTTCATAAAGCTCAATTTCTTCTAAAAAGATATTTCCGAAACTAATTTTCTTTTCTATCAATTTTGATGTGGGATTATGAAGTTGAAATTTTATCCATACACCTTCAGGAGCTAAAATACAATAATCAACAACTTTTTTATTTGTTGTAATAAATTTATCATTTTTATTTAAAATAGTGTTTATGGTTTCGTGATTGCCAATATCATGGTATATTTTGGAGTTGGGGAGAAGGTCTATATTATTTGGTGTATTGACCAAAATAGTTGCTTGTAAATTTATATATAAAAAAACTAATAAAATAATAGGAATACGCATAAGACTCTTTTTTTCAAAATTCTAACATAAAAAAAGTAATGTTTTTACAATATAACGATAAATATAACGCAGAAGTGATAAAATACTTACATGAAAAAAATCAACATATTAATCATAGAAGATACAACTTTAACTGCACAAAAGATGAAAAGAACATTAGAATGGGCAGGATACCATGTAGTTGCTATTGCAAGTAGAAGTGAAAATGCTTTAGAGGCAATGTTTAAAGAGCATGTTGATATTATCATCGCAGATATCAATATCAAAGGTGAACTAAATGGTATTGAAACAGCAAAACTTATTCAAAAAAACTTCAATGTTCCAGTTATATTTTTAACATCATACCACGATGATACAACACTCTCCGATGCTGCTAGCGTCAATTTCACAGGTTATATAGTAAAACCATATTTGGATGCTCACCTTCTTAGAGAAGTAAAACTAGCTTCTCTTCGTTTTGGACTTAATAATAAAATTGAATCAATTAAACTTGATAATGAATATGTTTATGATGTGCAAAATAAAGTTTTATTGAAAAATAATAAAGAGATAACTCTAACAAAAAAAGAAGAACAATTTTTATATATACTAATACAAAATAAAAACAGTGTAATATCCAATGAATATATAGATTTAACATTATGGCATGAGAATACAACATATGATGAAAATAGAAGACAATTACTTTTTAGACTAAGAAAAAAAGTACCAGAGCTAGATATTCAAACTATAAAAGGTGTAGGTTATACTCTAAAGATAAATACCCCTGATATACAATAAATTTCAGTTATTACTTATTAGATTCCATTAATTTCTCTTGACCAATTCTATATAATATTGGATAAGGATATACCTCTTTATATATTTTGATATATACACCGTAAGATTGTCTATTTAAAGGATTATTTAAAAATATTTTTCATATACTTTGATATATTTATATATAAAAAAGTGTACTTTAAAGTGTACTTATTAAAAGGTGTACCTTTGGAAAAATATATTAGAGTAAAACTAAGTAACTCAAATTGTACTGGTATTTCACTTGCAGTTGACACTAATGATGCTGTAAAAGATATAACATCAGTTATTGAAGCAAATAAATATATTAATGGTAATTATAAACTTCAACTAAGACTTAAAATCAATGGTAAAGCAAGTAAAAAAGTATTTTATTTCAATACAAAAGACATAGGGTTTAAGAAATCAATTGACTTAGTATCTGCATCAAGAGAATCATTAAAGAAAAAACTTGCAACAAAAGGTACACTTAGAGAAAAATATACTGAAAACAATATTGAATCAAATACATTTTTAGAACAAGCAAAATTATACATAAAACAAAAGAGCATATCTCTACGAGAATCATCAATTCAAAATTATTCGACAAATCTATTAACTCATTCAAAAGAACTTCATAATAAGCCTTATAATTCAATTACTGTTTATGATGTGCAAAAGCAAGTAAATAAACTAATAGGTAAAAGACAACCGGCAACAGTAAAACTTTTAGCACTAAATTTAAAAACATTTTTAAAACCACTAAATTTAGACTGGTCTTTACTAGAAATACCTGAAGTTGATAATAAAATTGATTATACCCTTGCATTAGATGATACAAGAACTATAATAAAAGCAATGAGACATTATAGTTTAGTAAATGTAGATGGAAATGAATATTATCAATTTCCTGAAATAAGAAATATTTTTTTATTTCTACTTACTGGTCGAAGAATTTCAGAAGTATTAAATTTAAAATATTCAGATTTAAATCTATCTGCAAAAACATTTAAAATTCCTGCAGGTAGAGCAAAAGGTAAAAAAGAGTTAGTATTTGAATTAGATGATACATTATTAAATGCAATCAAAGAACAAGCAACACTAAATCATATTGAATTAAATGATATTCTTGATATTAAAATTTTTAACTATACAAAAGAAACTCCAAGATGGCATTTCCAAAGACTCTTAAATACACTTGGAAAACCAAGACTTAGATTACATGATATAAGACATATGTTAGCCACTACCCTTCTTCAAAATGAAGTAGCTGTTGCAGATGTAAGTAGAATGCTAGGTCACAGTTCAATACTTGTCACTGAACAAAGGTATGTTACTAAATCTAAAGAACAAGCTTCTAGAGCAGTTAAAGCTTTGGATAGAATTATTTAAGGATATAAATATGTACGATAACGACTATAAATACAATATGAACCTTGAAAGAACAATTCAAGATATCTATACAAAAGCATCAAAGTCAAAATATATGAACTGGTCATGCCCTAAATGTAAAATTAAAGCTGTTGTATTAAAAGATAGTTTTGATTATAAATGTACTGAATGTTTCTATCAAGAAGATAAACAATCAAAGCAGAAAAATATGAAATATAAAAAAGAAATTGATAATAGTATAGAACATATAATTTATACTAAAGAAGTATTTACCAATTTAATATCTCTATTTAAAATTGATACTGACTACACATATTTAACGAATCAGAAAAGTGATGTTGAAATAGATTTCAATAATATATTTAATAGAACTAAATCTATAAATAAAATCATTTGTACAATTAATAGAATAAATATCAATGAACTAAAAAATACAAAGTCAATTTTCATACATTTTATTCTTAAGCCTAAATTATCAATATTCTCAATAAATGAGCCTATGGAAAAGATACATGATATTGTTGGTGATAACTGTGAGATTATTTGGGAAACAACCTCAGAATACATTCAAAATTCTAAGGTTGTTATTTATTATCAGTAAATTTTTTATTATAAAATTAAATTATAATTGTCCACCCACTCCTTTAAACTTCTCAACAAATAAAGCTATTTTTTGAAATACACTTTGTTTTTTAGTTAAATATTGAGGATTTAACGGACTCATTTTAGGTAATATTGAATTTAACTCTGTTCCATTCTCACTTGCATATTCACGCTTAAGTGATGTCATAATATATCTCTTTGTTGCTTCTTCATTTAAGTTTTCTTCAACTATTAATTCATCAGCTTCTTTTTGTTGTTTAGCTTGTGCAAACTTATAAAAATTATCAATAAAATTAGCTCTATCACCTATTTCATCTAAATTAGCTTGGTTAATAAAATCTACTATTAGACTCTCTTTAGCTCGATTATCTACACTTGCACGAAGCATTCTTTTTGCTTCTTCAAGTAATGCTGTTTTATTTTTAATCTTTTTATTATGGTAATGTAGTAATTCCAAAATATAATCAAGATTTATCTCTTGAGATTTTAATAAATCAACTTCAAATACAATATCGTTCCAATCAATATTAGAACTTTCTTTTTCATTAGAAGCTTTTTGAGTTCTTATCCACTCTCGTATATCATTGTAAGTTGATTTATAGTCTTGAATTAAACGCTCTGATGGTATTTTCTCATTTTTCAGATTTTCAAATTTTTCATCATCTAAATAGTGTTTAGATTTAAACTCTTCAACTGCTTGATTATCATCTACATCTAAATCTTGTAATGCTTTTAATGCAGAAAACTCATCATAGTTTTGTAGTACACTCTCAGCTCTTAGGTACTCACCAAAAAGTTTAGCAAACTCTTTTTTATCTTTTTCTCTTTCTATTTCATCAGGATTAGGAAATTTCTGTTCTAATTCTTTAGTAATATCCAAATACCCACGTCTTGCTTCTCCCGATGTTGGATCGGTGAACCCATCCATATATTCATCATAGCTTTTCTCTAAAACAACATTTTTAGTATTGTTATCACCAAAAAGAGTAATCGCTTCAACTGTTGCATCTTCTAAGTTTCTAAAAGTTACTATATTACCAAAGGTTTTTGTAGCATCATATATTCTATTTGTTCTTGAATATGCTTGCATCAATCCATGATACCTAAGATTTTTATCTACAAATAATGTATTTAATGTAGGTGCATCAAAACCTGTTAAAAACATTCCTACAACAATTAGTAAGTCAACCTTTTCTTCTTTTTTAAGTGCAATTCCATTGTTATCTTTACCCTTTACTCTTTTAGCAAGGTCTTTATAGTAATTTTGAAACTCTTTACTTTCAACTCCATAAGTTGTTCCAAACATTATATTATAGTCATGAATAGCCATACTTAAAAATTCTTTTGCACTTGCATCCATTGCAGATGGTTCAAAGTTCTCATCTTCAATTTCTCCAATAGCATTTTGCTCTTCATTTGCAGAATATGAAAATATAGTAGCGATTTTTAAAGGTCTTTCACTTTTCTTTTGTAAGTTTTTAAAAGCTTCATAATATAACATTGCAGCTGCTTTACTACTTACTGCAAACATAGCATTAAAACCATTTGCACCTACTTGTAGTCGATGTGTTTTTGAGTTAAAATTATTTAAAATATACTGAGTTATTTCATTTATTCTTACAGGATGTAAAAATGATTGCTTAGTTTCAAAACTATTTAGTTTTTGTTCATCTTGTTCATTTTCAAGAGTTTTAAACTGTGGTCTTACATCATTATAATCTACTTTAAACTTTAAAACTTTTTCATCTCGTATAGCATCAGTAATTACATAAGAATGTAATTCTCTTCCAAATACACTTGCAGTGCTTTCACTTCCTAAAGCATTTTTCCCTGCAATAATAGGTGTTCCTGTAAATCCAAATTGATAAAACTTTTTAAATTTCTTCTTTAAGTTCTTTTGAGCTTCCCCAAATTGACTTCTATGGGCTTCATCAAAGATAAACACAACTTGTTTATTATAAATCTCCAAATCACTTTCACTCTTTATAAGATTGTTAAGTTTTTGAATGGTTGTTACAATTATTTTATTATCTTCTTTATCTATATTTCTTTTTAATCCTGCTGTATTCTCACTTCCGTTTACACTATCAGGTGAAAACCTTTGGTACTCTTTCATTGTTTGATAATCAAGATCTTTTATATCTACTACAAAAAATACTTTCTCTATAAAGTCAAGCTGTGTTGCTAATCTTGCAGATTTAAAGCTTGTAAGAGTTTTTCCACTCCCTGTAGTATGCCAGATATAACCAAACCCCTCTAAAGAACTCCATTTTTTAGCTTCATAAGCACCTTTAATTTTCCATATTATTCTCTCACTTGCTGCAATTTGATAAGGTCTCATTATAAGTAGTGTATCACTTACATCAAATACACAATAATTGATAAGCATATCAAGTAAAGTCTTTTTTTGTAAAAAAGTTGCAGTAAAATCTTTTAAATCTTTAATGAGTTTATTGTCTTTTTTTGCCCAATTCATAGTAAAATCAAAACTATTTTTATCTCTTTTAGTCGTATTTGCAAAATACCTACTATCTGTACCATTTGAAATAACAAAAATTTGTAAATATTTAAAAAGTGAATTATCACTATTAAAACTCTCTTTTGAGTATCTATGTACTTGATTGAAAGCTTCTCTTATGGCAACTCCTCTTTTTTTAAGTTCTATTTGAACTAAAGGCAAACCATTTACTAAAATAGTTACATCATATCTATTTGCTTGAGTTCCTTTTTGAGCAAATTGTTTTATTACTTGGACTTTATTTCTTGCTATGCTTGACTTATCTAGTAAATATATATTTTTAATACGCCCATCATCAAATACAAAATCATAAATATAATCATCATGTATTTTACGAGTTTTATCTATACTATTATCACTTGGGTTATCTAAATATTCCTCTACAAAACGATTCCATTCATTATTAGAGAATTCCATTTTATTAAGTTCTTGTAGCTGTTCTCTTACGTTTACTAACATTTTATCAGGACTATTTAGTTCAGGTAAGAAAGCATAACCTTGGTTCGATAAATCACTTATTAATTCATTTTCTAAGTCAGCTTCATTTTGATAAGAGCTACCCTCTTGATCTATTTTAGTATATTTATCTAAAACGATAAAGTTGTTTGATTCTGCTATTATTTTATGCTGTGTCATTTGATTCACTTTGATCTAAAAATTTATATTCAGTTTTTAAAAATTCAATTAATTCAATCAACTTCTCTTTATCGTTCTCTTGAACTTCACTAATCTCTTCACCAGCATGTGCAGAATGACTAGAAAGATTTAAAATACGGTTAGCAAAAGGGTCATTTTCAGGTAGTAATTTTTCCCATTTAGGATACCCTAAAAAAGTAGCAGTTTTTTCTAAAATATTTCTCATAAAGCTAATATGATACTTTTTTATTTGATTATCACTAATAGCTTTCTTGATCTCTGAAAGAAGTTCCAGATGATATGAAAAAGGAGTTTTCCTACCAAGTATGGTTAAACTAAATTTACCATCGCTGTGTTTATTAAAACGGTACTTTATAGATTTATCTTCTTTATAAATCCACTTTTCTATTCCTTCATTAGTTTCACCTTCGACATAATGTTCGTTACGTATACCATTATTAAGTTCATTTGATATTACATTATAAAATAATGGATTGTGCGTTGTTATTATAAATTTAAGATTTGACCTACTGTTTTTAACCAATTTTGAAATATTAACTGCTAACTCTATGAGATGATTGTCATCTAATGAACTTACTGGATCATCTATGAATACATATTCTAACTGATTAAATATATCTGTTGAACGATTAGTTATATCCGTTTCATTTAATGTCTCAATTACCTCTTCTAGTAAACTATAATATACACACCATATAAAATTACTTTCTTCTGCTTTAGAAACTTTAATATTTGGCAAACCTTGGTCATCACCACTTGTTATTGAAAATGTTACCTCTGAATATGCCTTAATAACAATATCTTCTCCATTTTTATCTTGAGCAGTATACTCTTCATTAAAAAAAGGTGTTATAGAATCGCTGGTAAAATGCTGAAAATTGGTTACGATATTATTATCTAACCCTTGGTCTTTCAAAAATTTCAATGCCAATTTTGTAAAATTGTTAGGGCGTATTATCAGCTTTCGATTGGTATCTGCATCTAAATCATTGTCCCAATAAAAAAGGTCTTCGGTAAAAGCATTGTAATACATTACTTTCATACCTGATTCTTCTTGTTCAGCCTCTGTATCTTTTGGATCAACTAATAATCTAAATTTACGTGATAAACGTGTTTTACCAGTACCATTAAAAGCATAGATTAGTTGTACTTTTTTTTGAGAGTCTTTAAGGTCTTGAGCAATTTCTTCTAGTATCTTTCCCATTTTATACCTTTATATCTTTTTTAGGGAAAAGTGAACTACCATAATGGCTATATTGTTTATTCCTTATATCCAATTCTTTTTTTAGTTCTTTACTTAATTTATCAGTCAGTTCCATGAATTTATCTAAAATCTCAACAATTTTAATTTGAATATCTATATCTGGAATAGGAATTGACTTATTTGAGAAATTTCTAATCCATTGTCGTTTATGGTCACCTTCAGTCAAATCACTTGGTAGGGTATTTAACCAATAGTAAACATATTTTAATGAAACTTTTGATGCATTTTTTGATGTAATCATTTTCATCGCTGACGATTTAGCCTTAAAGTCAAAATCAACCCATTTATTTGCTGTTGTAAAATCATCAAAAATAATTACAGGATTTTCTGACGCTTTATATATTCCATCTATTTCATCTGTATAGCCAAGAATAAAAGTTTTACCAGCTGTTAAAACAGGGGTTTTAAACTTGTCATTATAATTTGTTGATGTAACAAGATATTTAGTCGGCTGTTCATATTCTGCTATATCTCCTAATTTTTCCCATATAACTTCCTCATCTTGAAGTAGTTTTTCTATTAATGCAGTATTATTATCAATATTTCCTATTTTTAAAGTTATCTTATTTATTTCATTTCTTAACCTATCTATATTTAAAACTGTTTCTTGAATTTCAAGATTTAATTTAGCTATGTCTATTTTTTTATTTGTATCTTTTGCTTTTACATATGAACTAACAGATAGATTATAATCTTTCTCAGATATTAATTGCATGTCAACATTTGTAGTTAAATATTCAATTTCTTCTTTAGATTCAAACATTCCAAGTATCTGTTGAATATGACCTAGACTATTGACGTTTTCATTATCTGTTAATATATTGTTGTTGATTTCTTTTTTAAAAAGACCACTTGCATCTATAAACTGTGTCTTTGTGTCTTTTTTATTTTTTGCCAATACTAAAATATTTACAGCTATGGGTGTTCCAAAAAATAGATTGGGTGCAAGGGATATAATACTCTCAATATAGTTTCCATCTATAAGATATTTTCTTATTTTTTGCTCTGTTCCAGCTCTATGAAAAATACCAGGGAAGCAAACAATTGCAGCTTTTCCCTTAGGAGATAAATAGTTAAGACAATGTAATACAAAAGCAAAATCAGCTTTAGACTTAGGTGCTAAAACACCAGCTGGTGCATATCTATCGTCATTGATTAATGTTGGGTCATCACTTCCAATCCATTTAACAGAATATGGAGGATTAGACAC
This sequence comes from Arcobacter sp., assembly GCA_002869535.1. Taxonomy (GTDB): domain Bacteria; phylum Campylobacterota; class Campylobacteria; order Campylobacterales; family Arcobacteraceae; genus Arcobacter. The sequence continues at coordinate 109,660 of PKUK01000001.1, read as the reverse complement.
GATAGCATCAAAAGGCTTATCATCCATAAAATATGGATTTGTTAATGTATTTCCAAGAGCTATATTAAACTTATCATAGTTTATGTTATGTAAAAACATATTCATACGTGCAAGGTTATAAGTAGTGTGATTTATCTCTTGTCCAAAAAAACCATCTTCTACAATATGATTCTTAAACTGTTTTTTTGCCTGAAGTAATAATGAACCAGAACCTGCAGCAGGATCATAAATCTTATTTATTGTATCTTGACTATGCATTGCAAGTTTTGATAAAAGTTTTGACACACTCTGAGGTGTAAAAAATTCCCCACCAGACTTACCTGCATTAGCTGCATAATTTGAGATAAGGAATTCATAAGCATCTCCAAATAAATCTATCTCTCTATCATCATAATCTTCATGTTTTAATCTATTCACACCTTTTAGAACTGAACAAAGTCTACTATTTTTTTCAGCTACTGTATTCCCCAGTCTATTACTTGTTGTATCAAAATCAGTAAATAACCCTTTTATATCGTCTTCAGAGTCATATCCATTAGCAGAATTTTCTAGGCTCATAAATATATCTTTTAAATCAGTATTTAAGTCAGAATTTTTATCACAATTATTTACAATATTTACAAAAAGTTGACTAGGATAAATAAAGTAACCTTTTGTTTTAATAGCATCATCCTTAATTTCTGGTGTAATTACATCATCAGGAAGGTTTGCATAATCAATACTCTCATCACCACCCTCAATATAGCTTGTAAAGTTTTCACTAATAAATCTATAAAATAAGGTACCCAATACATATTGTTTAAAGTCCCATCCATCAACAGAGCCTCTTACATCATTTGCTATCTGCCATATTTGGCGCTGTAATACTGCTCGTTGTTGTGTACTTGTCATTGTTATAATTCCTTATTATTTTTAAGTATGTTATTTTACTAGATATTGTCTAATATCCTGATGTTATCTAAAAATATTTTTTGGTTTCATAAATTCACTCCTCTAAAACTCACCTCTATTTATGTTACACTTACTAATCTTCTACTATAGTAAATATAAACCTTCATCATTTTTTAGTGTTTTCTTTTTAGTGAAAATTGATAATAGCTCTTTTACTACTAAAATCATAGTTTACTCTTTCTACTAGTTTTATTATCTTTTATTTCTAAAACTTGTTTAACACTGTTTTCAATATCTAATAATGTATCATCACAATTTAAATAATCAGATAATCTTGTTAATAGACTATCCATGCGTTTGTGTTCATCCTGCATATTGTTTAGTACCTCTAACTTTTCAGTTAATAATTTATTTTTTGCTTTATATAATAATAATTCATTTCTCAAAGTTTGAACATCAGCATTTAAAAGTTGATTTAGACCTAAAAAGCTTTGTGATTGTTTTTCCTTTAAATCTAACTCTTTATATTTTTCAACTAAATCATTATAGTTTCGTTGTAATTTATGATAAGTTTCTTTGGTAACATAATTTTTTTCAATATCAGATTGTTTTTGTTTTATACTTTCATTTTCTTTTTCTAGTTTTTTATTAATTCTTAATAAGTCTCTAGGGTGGTTTAGTCCATTAACTTCATCTTTAAAGTCGTTATATTGTCTTATTTGTTCATTATAAAAATCAAAATATTTTCGAATAATATTTTCATCGAGTGTTTTTATACAAAATTTCTTTTTAGTTGCTTCCTCAATAATTTCATCAGTTGGATAAACTTTAGTACCTTTTTTTTGTAGCAACGGTTTTTCATTATCAATCTCCGTTAGCTCATTTTCTAAATTGTCTTTTTTTAATTTTAAATCTTTTATAATATTTCTTTTTTCTCGAATAATGTTATCAATCTCATCAAGTTCTTCTTTTAACTTCTTTTTATCTTCAACCTCATTTTTTAAAATCTTTTTTCTTGATTGTAAAGTTTTAATTTTTTTTTGAAGTTGTGTCAGTTCTTTTTGATGCATCTGTCGAACAGACATATGTTTTGTTAGAGATTTTCTATCACCCCGCTCTAAACCTATTTCTTTGAAAACATCTGCTACTACATCTTGAAATTCGTTTAATCGCTTTGACAACTTTATATTATAAAAGCCACTCTCACCTGAACTTGTATGATTAGAAAAAGAAAAATGAAGATGTGGTGTTTTCTCATCATAGTGAATCACGTATGAAAATAGTTCTAATTTGTTCCCTAAAATATCATTTATCTTTTCCTGAATTTTAGGTATAGATTCATTGAAACATTTTTCTAGTTCTTTTTTTGAAACTTGTCCTTTTTTTAACCAACTATTAACTATCGGACTCAAAGTTATTACTCCAATTAACAGATCACTTTGTTTACCTTTTTGCAAGTTTCTTCCATGCTTTTGTTTATACAACTGGTTATATTCAGAATATGATTTTTTAATACAACCTTTAACCTCATGTGGATTAAAGTTAAAATATAAATTATCCCATTTATTGTGAAACATATCATCACGAAGATAGTTTGGTTTGCTTAATCGAAAATCATGATTAACATTTCCTATTGCAGATGAAGAAGTTTGAAATCTGATTTGAACTTTTTTCTTTTGCAAACAAATCCTTCTTTTGGGGTTTTTTAAGGGGGGCGACGTACCCCTTGAACTTAATAATCTTTCACTTTAGTGAGAGGTTAGTAAGTTTATTTCTCTGATAATTGAGTCAAGAGATAATCTCTATTAGCATAAAGGTAATCCCACACATTAAATGCTTGTTCTTTATTCAAATCTTTTTTTATTGTAGTATTGTGTAGATATCCATTCTCTTTTAATTGAAGAACTGTTCCTTCTATAAAACTTAAGCTCATGGGATTGGGATAAGGTACTTTAAATTTAAATTTTCCAGAGTGTAGTTTAATAAATTCATTTTTAAAATCAAAAAATTCTTTTCTATTATTCTCTTCTTTTAACTCTTTCTCTTTATTATTCTCTATTTCTATCTGTCTATCTACATCTAACTCTATCTCTAGCTCTTCATCTATATCTGTGTTACTATTTATTTCATACTTGTTACATTGTAACGCCCTCTTTTCATCTCTATGTTTTCTTACTCGTTGTGCACTGTCAGTTTCACTACCTATTAAATATTCAACTTCATTCAATCTATAATTATGTTCATCTATTTGTGTCATTAAATTATTTGCAATAAGAAAAGCAATCACAACTTTTACGTTTTCAATATCTTCATCAAGAATTAAAGCTATTTCATCTGCAAATGTATTTTCAACCTCTTCATATTCTATGATGGCTTCACTATTGATACTCAATAACATCATTTTTAGATATATGATTACATAAGTATCTCCACCTGCAATTTTTCTCATCTTCTTAATACGTGCTGTTTGAAAAAAATCTTTCATTAGTTTTAACCAGTAATATCTTTTTGAATTTCCCATCAATTAGTCCTCTATTAAACTTTCTAAATCATTAATATCAATACGAATTGCTTTTCCAATTCTTTTTACTTTTAAAACTTTTGCTTCAATTTTTTTTCGTAAAAATATTTCTGATACATTAAGATGTTCAGCAGATTGAGATACAGTTAATAATTTTGATTTAAAATAATCTTTAGGTAAAGAATTAAAAATTATTTTTTTATTAATCAACTCCAAAATTCTATTTTGTTTTGTCAATAGTTCTTGTAATATTTGTTCATCAACTATGAATTTCATACTTATCCTTTCATATATATATCTATATTATTTGATAAGTAATCATATCATATGTAGAAAATTCAAGTTTTTTTAATTTTCTTTTAAAAAGTCTTATTTTTAGGGGTTTATAGTTTTTACAAGGTTTATTTTTAAGTTTATTTTGAAGAGAATCTTATATAACTTTATAATGAATTCAGAGTAAAAAAAATTTATTTTTTATTTTTTGAGAATTTATTATAAAAAATTTATTTTATTACTAAAAGTAACATTTTTATTAATACAAAGAAAATTATCTTTGTCTTTTTAAGAGTAAATTTAGTGTATTATCTCAAACCTCTATCTTTTACCCAATCTTCATCTTCCAATCCTCTATCATCAATCCAATCTGAACAATTAATATACTTAAACATTTTATTTCCTTTATTTTTAACTAATTGAGTTAATAAACTCAGCCTTTGAAATACCAATATCTTTTAGTATTCCACCTAGTAATCCAATCTTTACCATTTTCTTTTTATATACAGGAATGGTTAAAGTTTTTTTCTCATCATGAACAAATATTCTATGATTACCTCTATTTTGCCTATCAAATCTATAACCTATAGATTTGACAAACTTTATTAACTCTCTACCTGTTATATTAGATAAAGAAGCCATTATTTACCTTTTGAACCTTTAGTATTATTAGGGTTCATTTGAGCACCTCTATTACCATGCACTTTTGCATTAGCACTGTTTGTACCACTAGTACCTTTGTTTGAATTAGCCTGATTAGCTTTATGATTATTGTTAGACATAATCTTTCCTTTTAGTTTTTTGTGATTTAAAATCACTATGAGAAGATTACAAGAATATGATATTTTTATTTAGGGTGTTAACTCGTACATTTTTTATTTTTTATAAAAATATATTTTAAAAGGTAAAGACTGACTGTTTTGAAAAGACATATTTATATATTTCTTTAAATACTTATTATACTGTTTTAAAGCCTTTTTATCTTTTTCAATATATGCAATATATGCACCTAAAATAAGAACTTCGATTGAGTCTTCATCTTTCTTTTTAGCTTCAATATATCGTTTAAAAAACTCATTTGATATAACTAAAGCTTTATCAAATTGTTTAGATTTAATGTAAAAATATAATTTGTATTTTAATAATTCTATATACTTCTCTTCAATATTTTTTATTAACTTACTATAATTCTCAATATAAGTAGTTGCCTCATCCCGTTTTGTTAAATTTTGTTCAAAACCCAACCAAGTATAAAACTTTAGATAATATGATACTACTATAATCTCATCAGTGTCTGTTTTTGATAAGATTTCCATTCGCTTAACACACATTTCAGCAAGTTCATAATTAACAAAAAACTCTCTATCACAAATATTGATTAAACATTGAATATCTTGAACATTATTTATAAACTGTTTTTTTTCTTCAGAAGACAATAAAAAATACTTTTTAATATCATATTCAATTTGATCAAATTTTTCATAAAAAAACTCATAATGCTATTTCAACTGCTTAGAAACTAATTCAGCTCTTTTATCTTTATTTTGCAAAAATACATTAAGTTTTATCTGATAAATATCTTCTAAGTATGTTTTTGAAAAGTTCTGATTTGATAATTCAATACCTATATCATTAGAAATTGTTGTAACTATTTCTAAAAAGTTGTTATTTAATACATCTAAGTACTCATAGTTGGTTTTAAATATATCTACTTCGTCATACTTATATACTCTATGTAAATATCTTTGAAGGTTTTCATTATATAACTGAAAATATAAATAAATCAATTGCAAAAGTTTATTTTCTTCAATATCAGATGAGTCTTCAAATGCAAAATACTCTAATAAGTTTTCATATATTGATTGAGAACCTCTAGCAATAATAAAAATACTAATAAGCTTTTCTTTAGTAGGTACTTCCCATCTTTCCGAAATAAATCTAACAAACTCTTTTTTTTCATCTTTTGAGATAGATTCATTACTAAAAACTTTATCAACTAACGAATTGTATGGAATTTCATGTTTTATTTCATCAATTGATAACTTTTTTGTCTCAACTACAAAGGTATAAGCTTTTTGGAATTGAATATTTAAAGTATCATTTACATTTGGCTTAAAGTATCCGACATATCTTATTGGAATACTGCAATACTTTTCAATAGATTTTCTATCAGGTATACTTTTTTTAAACCACTGCTTAATAGTATTTTTTGATTCAAATGCTTTACTTTCACTTTGATTATTATTATCTAATTCATCACATAAACTATCTAAGTTCTTACCATATAAATCTACCCACCAATTCATTATATACTCCATTGGTAATTTAATATTAGGATAATCAGTTATATCAGGTAAATACCAAAATCGACCACCTGACAAACCTTTATCAATTCTCGAATTATAATCATAATCCAAAGAAGATAACCTTTTTGCTAAATATGGGATTACAAGTCTTTTTAATATCACCCAGTTCATCTTTTTTTGAGTAGCACCAAATTTAATTAAATTAAGTTTTTGATATATTGGTATATACAAATTAATTAAATCAATAAAAATATCTACTAGTTGATTGTTCTTTGTATCAAGACTTAATTTTTCTAATATAAGCTCAATGTGTTCTCTATATTTTTCAGCACTCAGTTCTTTATTAAAAAACCTTCTTTTCTCTAATGTTCGTTTTAGTTTTACATCATTCATATCAAAATCAAGTATTTGCATGATTTTAATTAATAATTCTTCAATATTTAACAAATTAATTATCCAAAACGTACAATAAGTGTACTTTTATTTTCTAAATATTTAACAAACTACCTATTTAATAGATTATATTAACTTTTCTTGACCAATTCTATATAGTGCAAAATCATACTTGATAGGGTCTTCTTTATCAAACTCTTTGAGCTTTGATGTTAGTAAATATGAAGCATATAAGTCACAGGTTTTTCGCTCTATTAGCCCTATTTTATTTGATACATTAAAGGTGTGCGTATCTAGTGGCATAAGTAAATCTTTACTTGATACACCTTGCCATAATCCCATATCCAAGTTATCTTTTCTAACCATCCATCTTAAGTACATAAACCATCTTTTATATGCGGCATTTCCTATTTGTTTTATGTTGTTTTGTTTATCTCTTTTAAAATTTGAACCAAGTAAAAATTTGTAGCCTTGTGAAGTATATGGATTGATTTCATTTATTTTGCATATTATGTTATCTATACCTTCACATATATCATTATTTATTTTGTACTTTTCTATAAATAGTTCATTTAAACTTGTTTGTTTTTTTAGTCTTGATAATGCTATAAAAAACTCTTGGATATCTTTACTGCTTTGAAACCTATAATAAAATCCATCAATGGTTTTTCTAATAATATTTTCATCTTTATCTAAAAGTGAGAAGTCTAAACTATCTAAAAATTTTATTATTAAAGAGGCTTTACCATAGGCAAATAGTGCGCAAATAAGTGAGATATATTCATCATTGTGTCTTTTTGCTATAAATAAGGGATCAGGACGTTCTAGTGTTAATTCACACTCATTATTTCTACAAAGAACTTCATTGTCTAGTAAGTTTTTAAGTTTGATATCTTTTTTGTTCATATAACTCTTTGAAGTAAAATCTTTTTCGTTATAATAGCATCTTAGAAAAAAAGATAGGTTAAAAATGGCAAATATATTAATAACAGGTTGTTCTTCAGGTATTGGATTAGAAACTGCAAAACTTCTCAAAGATAAAGGTTACAAGGTCTATGCAACTGCACGAAAAAAAGAAGATGTGCTTATGTTGCAAGAGTTGGATTTTATCTCTTATAAACTAGATGTAACAAATAGTGTTGAGATAACAGAAGTTTTGGAAAGAATATTAAAGCTTGACAAAGCTTTAGATGCTGTTTTTAATAATGCAGGTTTTGGACAACCTGGAGCTGTAGAAGATTTATCAACGGAAGTTTTAAAAGAGCAGTTTGAAACTAACTTTTTTGGTACCCATGAACTTACATTTCAAGCTATGAAAATCTTTAGAAATCAAGGCTATGGAAAAATAATCCAACACAGTTCTGTACTTGGACTTATCTCTTTAAAATTTAGAGGCGCATACAATGCAAGCAAATATGCCATAGAGGGATTAACAGATACATTTAGGCAAGAGTTACTAAATCACAATGGCATTTTTATCTCTACAATAAATACAGGACCAGTTACTAGTAAATTTAGAGAAAATGCACTTAAGATGTTCAATAAAAATATCAATGCAAAAGATAGCTATTTTAGAAATACATATGAACAAGAATTAAAAAGTAGATTAGAAAGTAAAGAAGATACAACACCTTTTAATCTACCTGCAAGTAGTGTTGCAAAAGTTGTTTTAAAAATCATGAAAGCCAAAAAACCAAAACCTAGATATTATGTGACTATTGCCACTTATCTTTTAGGTTTTGCAAAAAGAGTACTAAGTACTAATTTACTTGATAAGTTATTAAATAAGATTTAAAACAGTGTGTGCTCAACAAGTATCTTGACTCCTATACCTATGAGCACTACTCCTCCAAGTTTTTCAGCTTTATCTTCTAAAAAGCTTCCACCTTTTGAGCCAATGAATACACCTACAAAACTAAATAAAAAGGTAACAAGTCCAATAATTATCATAGAAATGTAAGGATTGAAATCTAATAAATTCAAAGTAAATCCAGCAGCCATAGCATCAATACTTGTGGCAATTGCTAAGATTAGTAAAACCTTATTTGTAATAATACTTATTTCATCTTCTGTATTTTCACCAAAACTCTCATAAAGCATTTTTCCACCAATTAAGCTTAAAAGTAAAAAGGCAACCCAATGGTCAATTGACTCTATTAAACTACCTACTCCTAAACTAGCCATATGACCAATAAAAGGCATCAAAGCTTGAAAAATACCAAAAAACAATGCAGCTTTTAATGCTAACATTTTATCAAACTCTTTTCTTTTTACTCCAAGTCCTATAGAAACAGCAAAGGCATCCATAGCTAAAGCAAATGATAACAGTAAAACTTCAAACACTAAACTAACCTTTTTGTATCTCTTTTGTATTTATTTTACTTTGTAAGAAATCACTTATTTGCATCAAACAAAAAGTAACAATAAATATCATCAAACCAGGGAAGAAACTCACCCACCAAGCAATATCAAGTACTGCTTTTCCATCACTTAAAAGACTTCCCAATGACATCTCAGGAGAATTAACACCAAGACCTAAAAAGGACAATCCAGACTCAGCTAAAATAGCCCCACCTACTCCAAATGTAAAAGAAATAAGAAAAATAGGTGCTAAAAGCGGAGTGAAATATTTAAATATGATTTTTAGGCTACTTACATTGGCAAGTTTTAAAACCTTGATATATGGTTTTGTTCCTATTGAAAAACTTTCACTTCTAATCATTCTTGCCATTCCCATCCAACCCGTTATAGAAATAACTATAATCAATATAATTGAAGAAGCTTGAATATAAGAGACCAAGGCAAGCAGTAAAAAGAAAGTTGGAAAAGTCAAAAACAAATCAATAATTATGGTAATAGTTTTATCAATATTACCCTTTAAATACCCAGCATTTATTCCTATAAAAAGACCTACAAGTGAAGATATACCAGCACTTGCAAAGCCGATTATTAAAGAAGTTTGTCCACCATCTAAAATTCTAGCAAAAATATCTCTTCCTAGTCTATCTGTTCCCATTATATGTTCTAAACTAGGAGCTTGTAATATTTTACTTGGATTTAATTCATAAGGGGAAACACTATAAAGTAGTGGCATAAAAAAAATAATAGCTACAAAAAAAGCTAATATATAAAATGCCACTTTTCCCATGATTTATGCTAACCTAAAATATGTAAGTGTAGTTTTACCAAATTTTTTAGACTTATATTTTTCAAATCTTCCTAATATATCTGGAACATCTACTGTTGAAACATGTTCAAAACATATCATCATGATGTTATCATTTTCTATATCTTTAACTAGTTCAAATGATTTTTCATAAATCTCTTCCATTCCATCTCTATAATCAAATGGAGGATCAATATAAACAATCAACTCTTCACTAGAGTTTTTCAATGAGTTTAATAAAAGTGGTAGCTGTTCAAAAGTATCTCCCAACATTGTTTGACACTTATTTATATCTATTGATTTACAATTATTTACCAAGATATTATATGAGCTTTTATTTAATTCTATAAAATATGATTTTTTAACATCCCTATAAACTGCCTCTAAACCAATACTTCCACTTCCTGCAAAAGCTTCAATGAATACTTTATCAATAATATCAAATTGAAGAACATTAAAGAATGACTCTTTAACTCTTGCCTTTGAACTTCTTGTAACATCTAAAGATGGAAGTTCTATCTTTTTGCCTTTATATTTTCCTGCGATAATTTGTGTTGTTAATATGTTTTTTTTCATTATACTTCTTAGTTTTTTTGTAATTATAGTCAAAAGTTGTTGAGGGTTCTATTTTGAAAAATAGTATTTTATATAATAACTTTATAAATTATTAATAATGCTTAATTTTAGTTTAAATTATATAAATTTAATACTTAAGCAACTTATTTAATATGAATAAATTACTTAAAATCATGTAAAATATTACTATATTTTAAGGAGCTATTATGTATATCGATACAGATAACAAAAAAACCACTCTTATTTCACCAAACTCAAGCGATATTTATCAGCAAGAAAGAAGTAAACACAATGCTTCAACTAGTAAAAAAGGCTCAGATAGTTTTGAAAACTCTTTGCATGAAGCACAAAGTAAATATCTCAAAAATGACACAAAAAGTGATAATGAAGAAATTACAGATATAAATAAACTTCTAAGTGATATAAAATCAGTCATAAAAAAAAGTTTAACAAAAGAGGAAATAGAAGTATTTAAAGAGATGCTTGAAATAACACAAGAAAAGTTAAGGGATAATAATCCTAATATAAAAGAACTAGAAAATTTAGTTGAAGAACTAGAAAAAAAAGTATCTAAGTTTAAAAAAGATTTAGTAGGAATGTCTGTATTTGAACATGAAGATGTAAAAAAAGAAGAGATGAATTCCACTTTAGATACAAAAATAATTAATGATAAAAGTGATACTAGAACAGAAGAAGAAATAAAAGAAGATATAAAAAAATTATTTGAAGATATTAAATCTGTTATGAGAACAGGAATGACAACAGATGAGATAAAAGCATTAGAAGAACTCATAGCAAAAATTAAAGAAGAAATAAAAAAAGAGAATTATAATAAAAAAGATGTTCAAAAGATGATGGATAGATTAGAAAAAGAAATAGCTTTTTATAAGAAAAAAATCACAGGAGAAGAGATTATTGATGCTGAGTCTATTGATAATAAAGATAGTACTAATAGTTCTATTGGAAATATGACACAAAGACTCGATATGGCTGAAGAAGCTGTTACCGAACTAAAAAGAGGAGCTAAAAAAAATCTTCCAGATCAAATGGAAAACCAATCAGAACTTTTTCAAATAATTATGAAATTCAAAAGCGAATGATTCTTGCATCTTATATTTTGTTATAATCAAATAAACGCAAAAATTGGATGAAAAATGAATATACCAAAACTTATATATGGAACTGCATGGAAAAAAGATCAAACTGAAAGATTAGTAGAACTTGCTGTAAAAAGTGGCTTTAGAGCTATTGATACAGCTTGTCAACCAAGACACTACCATGAAAAGGGTGTGGGTGATGCCCTACAGAGTCTTTACAAGCAAGGTTTTAAAAGAGAAGAGATATTTTTAGAAACAAAATTTACTCCAAAAGATGGACAAGATATAAATAATATCCCTTATAATCCCGATGATGCTTTAGAAAAGCAAGTATCAGACTCTTTTGAAGTGAGTTTAAAAAACCTTCAAACTTCATATTTAGACTCTTTTGTTTTACACTCTCCTATTTTCCCTTTTAATCATATGATGAAAGTGTGGAAAGTCATGGAAAGCTTTTATGAAAAAGGAAAAACAAAAAATATAGGAATAAGTAACTGCTATGATATAAGAGTTTTAAAAGCTTTATATAAAGAAGCCACAATAAAACCTACAATATTACAAAATAGATTTTATAAAGATAGTAATTATGATAAAGAGATTAGAGGGTTTTGTAAAGAAAACAGTATTACATATCTAGGTTTTTGGACACTAAGTGCCAATCCACATCTATTGGGCTCAGAAATAATAATAAATCTAGCAAGAAAATACAAAAGAACTCAAGCACAGATTTTTTATAGATTTCTTACGCAAATAGGAATCACTCCTTTAAATGGAACAACATCAAAAGAGCATATGATAGAGGATTTGGATATTTTTTCTTTTGAATTAGAAGATGATGAAATAGAGAGTATAAATATACTTTTAGACTAAATACACTTTCATTTAAGTTCTATTAATATTTTGTTAAATTAATATGCTACTATTTTAAAAAAATTAAAGGACTTTTATGAATAAAACACTTGCAACCTCTCTAACAACTACCCTATTTTTAGTCATAGCAATAAGTGGGATTATGATGTTTTTTCACTTTTATAATGGGCAAGTTAAAGAGTTACACGAGATTTTGGGACTTGTTTTTGTAGGTGCTGTAATTTTTCATGTATTTTATAACTTTAAAAGTATGAAAAACTATTTTACTAAAAGAGTTTTTATTAGTACTTTACTTTTAGCAGTTATTGTTAGTAGTGGTTTTATTATACAAAGTTCTACAAAAGGTCAAAGTCCTAAAGGAAAAATTATCCAATCAGTACTAAAAGCACCACTTAATCAATCATTTGCTCTTTTAAATATAACAAATGGTAAAGAAAAGTTGGAAAAAGAGAATTTAAAATATATAGAGACTTCATCAATAGAGGAGTTGGCTAAGCTTAATAAAACTAGCCCATTTGAGATTATTTCAATTTTAACAAGATAGAGAAACTCTATCTTGCGTAAGATTCAGCTCTTATCTCTCTGATTACATTTACTTTTATTTCACCTGGGTATTGAACTTTTTGTTCAATCTCTTCTGCAATTTCAGTTGCTAGTAAAATAGCTTCATCATCATTTACAAGTTCAGCTTTAACTATTACTCTTACTTCTCTTCCTGCATTAATAGCAAAGGCATTTATAACACCTCGTTTAGAAGTAGAGATATTTTCAACCTCTTCTACTCTTTTTAAGAAGCTTTCTAAGACTTCTCTTCTAGCCCCTGGTCTTGCAGCACTTAGTGCATCAGCTGCACAAACAGCAGCACTCTCTACATTTATAGGCTCTTCATGTCCGTGGTGGGCATAAATAGAGTTGATAACCGTTGCTGGCTCATCATATCTTCTACACATCTCTGCACCTAAATCCACATGAGATCCTGGTAAATCATGAGTCAATGCTTTTCCAATATCATGTAAAAGTCCAGCACGTCTAGCTAAAATAGCATCTCCACCCATTTGAGAAGCTAATAATCCAGCTAAATGTGATACTTCAAGGGTATGTTTAAGTGCATTTTGTCCATATGAAGCTCTATATCTTAATCTTCCCACAAGTTTTATAAGCTCTGGATGCATAGATTTAATACCTAAATCCATAATTACATCTTCACCCTCTTTTAAGATATTTTTATCAAACTCTGTTTTAACTTTGTTGTATATCTCTTCAATACGAGCAGGTTGGATTCTTCCATCTTCGAGTAAGTCAGCTATAGTTTTTGTAGCAATTGCACGTCTATAAAGGTTAAAAGAAGAGATAGTAATAGTATTTGGAGTATCATCAATAATAATATCTACACCTAAAAGCATCTCTAGGGCTTTTATATTTCTTCCCTCTTTACCAATAATTTTCCCTTTTGTCTCTTCATCATTTATAGGAATATTATTTATAAGTCTTTCAGCTGCAAACTCACCTGCATAACGAGTAACTGCATGGGAAAGCATATTGTTTACTTCTTTTTTAGCATTATCTTCTGCAAGTTTATATTTTTTTCTAAAAATAGAAGCTATTTTTGCCCTTGAGTCTTCTTCAACTTTTTCAAGCATCAACTCTCTTGCTTCATCAAGTGTTAATCCAGATGCATTTTCTAAAACTTTTAAAGCTTTTACTATTTTTTCTTCATAAGTTTTACTTTGCTTTTGTAATCCCTCTTTTAGTGAGGCTATTTTTTGATTGTTTTCAACTATTTCTTGCTTCTCTTTTTTTATTGCAGCAAGTTCTGATTCTAAATGATGATTTAAATCTTTCTCTTTTTTCTCAATCTTAGAAAACATCTCATCATATTCTCTTTTGGCGTGTTTAAACTCCCTCTCATAGTCTCTTTTTGCCTTTATTTGAGCATCTTTTAAAACTACTTCTGCCTCATGCTCAATAACTTTTGCCTTTGCTTTTGCTTGCTCTATATAAATCTCTATTTTCTCTTTATTTAACTTTTTCATTACGAAAAGTGTAATTGCTGTAGTAAGAATAGCAACCACAAACCCTTCTATTAGTAACATATCCATATTATGACCTTTTAGCTTTTAGCTAGAAATTATTATATCGGCTTTAATATCGTATTTGTCACTTAAAATTTCTGTAGTTTTGCAAAGTTTTCTTTGAGTAAAAAGTATTGTTGGCTTGTAATTTAGATTATAAAAAAACCTATCGTACATGCCTTTACCAAAACCAATTCTTTTATTTGCACCATCAATTCCCACAGCAGGAACTATTGCCAAATCAATTTTACGACTAGAAAAAGAGTTATTGGGTTCTTTTATGCCAAATTTTTTAGTTTTTAAAGGCAGCCTATATTTAACTGCTTTGAAACTAAGCCCTTCCATATATGGCACAAAAACCTGAACTCTTTTTTCTCTTCTTAATCTTTTAATCAAAGGATATACATCCACTTCTAAGTCAAGTGGGATATATAATAAAACATTTTCTTTTTTTAATTTACAAATAGTCTTATATATTTCATTAACTATTTTTTTATCTTTATAATTCTTTGTAAATCGACTAACAAATTTTAATTTTTTTATACACGATTTTCTAAAATCACTCTTGTGATTTTCTGACATATTTAAGCCTTACTTAGCTAAAATTCTTAGCTTCAAATATTTTACCAAAAGGAATTAAAATGCAGTTTAAAAAAATAGCATTTTTAACATTTTTTATAACAATATTTTTTGCAGCATGCGGAACAGATAATTCAAAAAATGATAAAAATACTAATATTGAAGAAATTAAGAACTTCAAACTTACAACAACAGAGGCTCAAACTCTAAATATCACAAGAATAGAAAATGGTTTTGTTTTTGAAGAGTATAAAGGAAAAGCCGTACTTGTGAACTTCTTTGCAACATGGTGTCAACCCTGTATTGTAGAAATTCCTTATCTAGTGCACTTAAAAGAAAAATATAAAAACGACTTTTAAATTGTTTCTGTATTACTTGAAGATAATAAGCGAAATGATAAAGTAAAAGATTTTATTAGTGAGTATAATATTAACTATGTAGTAACTAATTCTAGACAGAATTTAACTTTTTCTGATATTGTTGGTGGAGTAGAAGCGATTCCTACTATGTTTTTGTATAACAAAGAGGGTGAAATCATTCAAAAATATGTTGGAATAGTTCCAATAGAGATGATGGAAATTGATATAAAAAAGGCAATAAAATAGATGTTTAGTTTTCTAAAAAAGAATAAAGAAGAAACAATTGAAGAGAAAGAAGAGAGTAAAAGCTTTTTTTCCAATGCCTTATCAAAAACATTTGAAAATATAAAATCAGTTGTTCCTCAAAAAAAAGAGAAAATCTCTTTTGAGGATATAGAAGAGTTACTAATAGAAGCTGATATGGATTATTCTATTATTGAAAAAGCTATGGATGGACTTCCAGAGATGATAAATAGAAAACAGCTTAGACATAGGCTTGTTATGCTTTTTGAACATGCCCCAGATGTTGATATGGAAAATTTACCCTCACCTTTTATACAACTAATTATTGGTGTTAATGGTGCTGGTAAAACTACTACAATAGCAAAACTTGCAAATATGTATAAAAAAGAGAATAAAACAGTTATTTTAGGAGCTGGAGATACATTTAGAGCAGCTGCTATTGAACAACTCTCTATTTGGGCAGATAAATTAGAAGTTCCTATTATAAAAACAAAACAAGGACATGATCCAAGTGCAGTAGCATACGATACTATCTCTTCAGCTGTTGCCAAAAACTTTGACTATGCCATAATAGATACAGCAGGAAGACTACAAACTCAAACAAATCTTTCAAATGAGTTAAAAAAGATTGTAAAAGTTTGTAATAAAGCAAAAGAAGGTTCTCCCCATCAAAAGCTTATGATACTTGATGGAACACAAGGTAATACTGCTATTGAGCAAGCAAAAGCTTTCCATGAAATGGTTGGTATTGATGGAATTATTGTTACCAAACTAGATGGAACTGCAAAAGGTGGAGCACTATTTTCAATCTCAAACCAACTAGAACTTCCTATTTTTTATATAGGAGTTGGTGAAACAATGAATGATCTTATTGAGTTTTCACCAGATAGCTTTGTTGATTCACTCTTGGATGAAATTTATATAGCGGAATAAATACATAAATAGGAAATATCTTGAACTTTTTTGAATCAAAATCAAACAAATATTTCCTAGCAACTGCCCTTCTCTCACTTGTTTTCATAACTTTTATTTTTTACGTACTTCTTAATATAAATAATGAAAAAAAATTAATCTCAAAACTTGAAAACTCTTTAGTTATTACAAAGAATTTATTAGAAGAAGAAAAAAGATATGCTCTATCTTTATCAATTTTACTTGCAGAAGACAAAGAACTCATAAAGGCATACTCAAATGATGAACGACTAAAAGTATTTAACATAGTAAATAAAAAAATCAATACTCTTAAAAAACTTCAAAATACTCTTTTTGAAGTTCAAGTTCATACAAAAGAGTTAAATACCTATATAAGAAGTTGGGACTTTTCTATAAAAGATATTCCTCTATCTTCTTTTAGACAAGGTTTAGTAAAAGTAAAAGAGGATAAGAAACCTTTAGTTTCCATAGAACTTGGTAAAAGATTAAATATAAAAGCAATCTCGCCTATAATAGATAATAATAACTTTATAGGTTCTATTGAAGTAATAATAGGCTTTGAGCACATAGAAAAAGAGTTAAAACAAAAAGCATATGAACTTTGTATTTTACTGGATGATAAATACCTAAATATTGCAACTTCTTTGAAAAACAATCAAAAACTAGATGGCTTTACTTTAGTAAATCAAAAAGAAACACTACATTCTCATAAGTTTAGTCTAAAAGAATTAAAAGATTATGGCTATTTTACAAATAAAGAGTTAGGTTTTAGTTATTTTACATACTACTCACTAAAAAAAGAAAAACTTGGATATTTTATAATATCTTCAAAAAACAGTTCAAAACTGCAACTCAATGAGAATTATGAAAACATATATACAAAACAAGAAAGTAAGGTCTTTATCCAATGAATATACTTTTATTAGAAGATGATTTTGATTATAAGATAAGTATTAAAGAGTATTTAGAATCCCTAAATTATTTAGTTGATGATTTTGAGGATGGAGAAGATGCTTTAAATGCTATTTATGAAAAGTGTTATCATCTTTTAATCTTAGATATTAAAGTTCCCACAATTAGCGGATATGAGCTAGTTAAAATATTAAGAGATGATAATAAAGATATTCCTGTTATTTTTATAACCTCACTAACAGATATCAACAACTTAAGTATGGGATATGAATTAGGATGTAATGATTATATAAAAAAACCTTTTTCACCAAAAGAGTTAAAGTATAGAATTGAACAAGTTATAAAATCAACCTACTTCCATCTAAATCAAAACTTCCTAAAACTTTCTGAAGATTTCTCTTTCAATACTACAACAATGGAACTTCTACATAAAGAAGAAGTTATAAATTTGACTAAAAAAGAACAACAAGTTATTTTTTGTCTATTATGTCATAAAAGCCAATATGTCTGTATTGATACGCTTAGAGAAGAGGTCTGGGATAATAAATATATAAATGAAGCAGATATAAGAGTATGTATTAAAAACATAAGAACAAAAACCTCAAAAACATTTATAATAAATCAAAGAGGTTTAGGATACAAAATTGTTAGAGATTAAAACAAAAAATTATATTTTAAAACTAGCTCTTGGCTACTCTTTTTTAATCATAATTCTTATTTGTATTCCTGCTTATTTTTACACACAAGCAGAACTTGAAGGTTATAAATATGACCAAAATAGAGTTATGGAGATACATACTTCAAATATACAAAGAAGTATCAGTGACTTTTCAGACTCCAAAAGCGATATTTTTCACTTTCCAAAATCATTTATTTTTGATGCCTTTTTATTTGATAAGCAAAACAAACTTATCTATTCAACAAATAATAAAAGCTATGATGAAAATAGAACAAATCAACTTATAAAAAAAGTATCTTTGCAGACAAATAGACTCAATGCTAGTTATTTGGTTGTAACAAAAGACTTTAGCTATGAAGAGATTTATATCAAAATCTCTCTTTTGACACTTTGTATTGGTGTATTTATTTTTATCTCTTTGTTTTTAATCTTAAAACAGAGTATTACCCCATATAAAAAAGCAAATGAATACCTTGATGCCTTTTTTAATGATGCCATGCATGAACTAAAAACACCCCTTGGAGTTATGCAATTAAATCTAGAGATGTTAGAATCAAAACAAAAAGAGTCTAAAGAGATCACCCGCTCACTCAATGGTCTCAAAAACCTTCTATTTGTTTATGAAGATATTGAATATCTAATAAAAAATAAAAGAGTAACATTTACAAAAGAAGAGCTTGATTTATCTTTGTTTTTAAAACAAAGAGTTGAACTCTTCGAAAGCTTGGCAAACTCCAAAAGTATCTCTTTAGAGCTACATATCCAAGAAAATATATTTATACACATAAACAGAGCCCAAATGCAAAGAATCATAGATAACACCCTATCAAATGCAATAAAATACTCCAGTGAAAACAAAAAAATAATTGTAAGTTTAAAAAAACAGACTCAAATAGAACTTACAATTAAGGATTTTGGCAAAGGCATAAAAGATACATCAACAATTTTCAATAGATATTACAGGGAAGATTCTATAAAAGGTGGCTTTGGTATTGGTCTAAATATTGTGAAAAATATTTGTGAAGAAAATAACATCAAAATAGAAGTAAAATCAAAACTAAATGAAGGTAGTACTTTTAATTATATCTTACAATCTTAATTTATACTTAAATTATAAACTATAAAACAAACTTTCAACTTACATTAAATTGTTACAATATCTCAAATCAAAAGGAGATAGTATGAAAAAGCTAATTTCAATACTAGCATTAAGTCTAGTTGTATATGCACAAGTACCTGATGCACCAACAGTATACCCAGAAGGTGAATTAGGAAGAATGGTTAAACTTGGTGAAGAAATCATCATGAAAACAAATACCCATGAACTGACAAAAGATTATGTGGGCAATAGTTTGACATGTTCAAATTGTCATTTAAATGGTGGTAAAGATAAAGCAATAGGTACATTTATAGGAACAGCAACTGCCTTTCCTGCTTATTCAAAAAGAGAAAAAACAGTTCAGTCATTACAAGATAGAATAAATAACTGTTTCATGAGAAGTATGAATGGTAAAAGACCTATTGTAGACACAGAAGCATCAATTGCTATGGCTACATATATCACTTGGTTATCAGAAGATTTACCTATGAAAATGAATCCTAAAAAACCAGTAAATCCTTTTTATACTAAAAGTTGGCCAGGAACAAAAGAAGTTAAACCTTTTATAGTAAAAGCAACACATGAAAACTATCTAAATGGACAAAAACTTTACAATACGAAATGTGCAAGCTGCCATGGTATGGATGGACAAGGTGTAGCAACATTTCCACCTGTGTGGGGAAGTAATTCTTACAATACAGGAGCAGGACTTAGTAAACTTGATAAAATGGTAACTTGGATGAGAGGAAATATGCCTTTAGGAAATCCTGATTTATCTATGCAAGAGGCTGTAGATATCTCAATCTTTGTAAATGCACAAGAAAGAGATGATTTTGATTTACAAAAACGTTTATTACCAAAAGAAGAGATGGGTCACTATAACTCAAAAGTTTCAAGTGAAATGCACTCTGTAGAATCAAACTTTAAAGCCTTTGGTTTAGACTTAGCTACAATCAAAGGAAAATAAAACTTTTTATCCAAGTAGATTTCTCTACTTGGATTTAATAGTTTGTGCTCTTTATTCCATAAAGCAAAAAAGAGTTTCCTAAATTTTCTGAACTAAAATAAATTTATATTTTATTTTTAAAACATATAGGTTAATATATATAAACTTCGAAAAGGAGTCAGTTATGTATTTAAAAAAGAATTTAATAGCTCTATTTACAATGCTTTTATTTATAAGTGTACTATATGCAGAAAGTCCAAAAATTGGAGAATTCTCTGGTACAAAACAAACTACAATGCCTTCTTGGTTTATGAATAGCTTTCTTGATTTTTCTGAAGATATCGAAAGTTTAGCAAATGAGAACAAAAGACTTATACTCTTTGTAGAACAAGATAGTTGCCCCTACTGTCATGCTTTTGTAACAAAAAACTTAAGCCATACAAAAACAAAAGAAAAAGTGCAAAAACATTTTGGTGTCATTGATTTAAATATGTTTGGTGACAGAGAGGTTATAGATACTGATGGTGAAGAGTTTACAGAAAAAGAGTTTGCAAAAAAGCATAATATACAGTTCACTCCAACTATTATCTTCTTTGATGAAAACAAAAAACAGATACTAAGATTAAATGGATACATTGATATACCACAGTTTAATCTTGCCTTAGATTATATAAAAGATAAAAAAGAGACTAGTTTAACTTTTCAAGAGTATATACTCAAAAATAAAATACAAAATAGTGCTTTGATAAGTGAACCAGGTTTTTTTAAAGAGTTAAAAAATTTCATGAGAACCAAAGATTCTAAAAAAATAGCAATATTTTTTGAATCATCCAATTGTGATAATTGTGAAATACTCCATAACAAACTTTTAAAAGATAAAACTACAAGAGAACTACTCAAAAAAATAGATTTGGTTCAAGTTGATATAAACTCAAAAGAAGCTATTGTTAGTCCGGATAAGATGGTTTACAATATAAAAGATTGGATAACTATACTAAATATCACCCATACTCCTACTATCATCTTTTTTGATGAAAAAGCAAATGAGATAATGAGAATAGAAGCCATGTTTAAAAACTTTCATTTTCAAAGTATAGTTGACTATGTTGTAAGTGATGCATATAAAACTGAAAGTGAGTTTCAAAGATACCTTACCAAAAGAGCAGATAAGATAAGAGAAAAAGGTATTGATGTAAATATTTGGGATTAAGAGAGATACTCTCTTAGTGCCCTTCTTGAAGCTTTATCAACCAAGTTAAAAAGTTTATCTGTGTCATCTTTTTCTTGAGAGGGTTTATGCCCTTTTATTTTTATAAATTTACAATTTAAGCTATCGCATACTTCAAAAAAAGCTTTATAAAGATCTCTATTTTTTATATCTTTGCCAGTGCTACTTTTATAAGAGTTTTGCTCTAACTTCTCTCTTCTATTTTCTAAGCCTAAAATATTTTGGCAATCAGTATAAACTATAATCTCATTTTTTAAAATACTTTCATCAGCTAAAGCCCATAGTAAAACCTCTAACTCTAACTTTGTAGAAGATGTGTCTTCAAACTTTTTTAGCTTTATATTTTGAGTAGTTAAGTTTTCCTCATAGATAAAATAAGCCCCAAAGCCTATTTTACTTTGGGGATTTACACTTCCATCACAAAAAAGTTTTAATGTATTCATCTAAAAAACGTAGTTATTTTTCTAAAATATCTTTCAACCTCATCAAAACTATGACTACCACCTTGTTCTACTACAAGTTCTGCTTCTGGAAGTTTTTCCATTGCATCATTGTAATCTAAAACCTCATCATCCTCTTGAAGTAGTACCATAAAATTTGATTGATTTTTTATCTCACTTACGTCTATTGATTTAAGATATGTTAAGTGCTCTTTTATAACTTCAAAACTTGAATAATCATAATAGTTAGTTGCACTTCCAATTTTATCTAAAGTATCATTGGCATGAACAGCAGGATTAATTAACACTGCTTTTAAATCATATTTATTGGCTAAATAAATAGCATAATACCCACCTAAAGATGAACCTACTAAATAAACCTCTTCATCTAAAGATATATATGATTCAATAAGTTGTTCAAGTGTATTGATTGCAAGTGATGGAACATATGAAAGGGATGGAGAGATTAACTCTTCGTCAAAATACTCCTTAAAAAGTGCTGCTTTGCCACCAAGTCCAGATGATGCAAAACCATGTATATATATAATAATAAAAAAACCTTACTAATATTATTCTAATAATTTGTTTATCATAATCTAAATTTGATTATAATCAGTATAAAGTACAAATATGCAATACAAAATCTCAAATACTTTTTTAGAAGTTTCAATTAAAGATTTAGGTGCAGAACTTTGTAGTTTGAAAAAGAAATATGACTCCACTGAGTATATTTGGCAAGGTGATGAAAAATATTGGAACCGTCATGCTCCTATTTTATTTCCTATAGTTGGTAAACTTATAGACAATGAATATACATATGAAGATACTACTTACCAGATGGGACAACATGGTTTTGCTAGAGACAAAGTTTTTCAAGTATTTATACAAGAAGATGATTATATATGTTTTAAACTAGAAGATAGTATTGATACTTTAAAGTTTTATCCTTTTAAATTTGAACTATATCTAGGATATAGACTAATAAATAGCACACTTCAAGTATCTTATAAAGTAGTAAATAAATCAAAAGAAACTATGCTCTTCTCCATAGGAGCACACCCTGCTTTTAATTGGCCCCTAGAAAAAGCAAATAAGAGTGACTACTATTTTGAGTTTGAAGATACAAATGAGTTAGAAAGACTACCCTTAACCCAAGATGGAATATCAGACAATAAAGAGATACTAGATTTAGAAAACAGCAAATTATATTTAAATGAAGAACTTTTTAAAGATGATGCCCTAGTTATTGAAAACTTAGAAAATAAAACTATCACTTTAAAAAATAGTCAAGACACTAGAAGTATAAAGATGAATTTTGATGGATTTGATTATCTTGGACTTTGGTCAAAACCTAGTGGTGCACCATTTATCTGTATTGAGCCTTGGCATGGTATTGCTGATTTTATAGGACATAATAAAAAACTCGAAGAAAAAAAAGGAATAATCACTTTACTTGCAAATGAGATATTTGAAAGTAGTTATACTATTTCAATATAAACTATACTCCAATATCTTCATTCCATAACTCTGGATTGTTTTTTATAAATGTTTCCATTAGATTTATACACTCTTGATTATCTATAACTTCTACTTTTACACCTCTTGATTTAACATACTCTTCTGGTCCTTTAAATGTTTTATTTTCACCTATAACAACCTTGGGTATTCCATAAAGTAAAACTGCACCACTACACATATCACATGGAGATAAAGTAGAATACAGAGTTGCTCTTTTATAATCACTTGCCTTTATTCGTCCTGCATTTTCTAAGCAATCCATTTCTGCATGTAAAACAGAACTTCCCTTTTGTACTCTTCTATTATGTCCTCTTCCAACTATTTTTCCATCAAGCACAAGTACAGAGCCAATAGGTATTCCACCCTCAGCCATACCTTTTTTTGCTTCTTCTATTGCTACTTCTAAGAACTTATCCATATTGACTACCTCTTTTAGATTTTTACTTTAGCTAGATAAATAGATGTTTTACCCTCATGGGAAGAGTAATAACTTATCCATAATATATCCTCTTCATATACCATTCCTGCATAACTTGTATCACCACCTGATGGTAGAGCTAAAGCTTCTATTAACTCCCCTTCTTTATAATCAATCCAACACAAAGATGTTCTTGCACTTTTATGGCCAAAAAGACGAACTGCAGATAAAAACTTATCATACTTTTCTACATAAATCATCTTTGGTCCACCAATAGGAACATTTAAATCACTCCAAGACCACTCTTCATAAGGAAACTTAGAAAATCCAAGAACGGCCGCATAACTTTGAGAATCACGACGTAAAAGAGTATACATATCACCATTTTCTAAAAATACTATTGAACTCTCATTCCAATATGAATTTTGAAAAGGAAATAACTTATCTTTTGCTACTTTCCACTTTTTCCCATCTTTTGTACTATATAAACACCCTTGCTTATCTTTTCCAGTATAGCCTATACTAAAGCCAGACTTTTTATTCCAAGATACACTCCATCTCCAAGTTCCTAGACCTGTAGGACAAGTAAAGATTTCACTCCACTTTTTGCCATCCTCTGATAACCAAGAAACAGAGCGAGTTTTATGTCCTTCTATTGGCTCATGTAGCCTTATTCCAGCATTTAACATAAGTTCATTTTTAGCAGTTATAGAAAACTTACCATCACGAACATCTCCACCATCATAAGCCATAAGTGCAACAGAAGACCATCTTTTTCCATCTTTAGATCTAATAACCCGAAGCTTCCCATCCATAGACATATGTTCATTGGCTTCTCTAAAAGTACAATAAAGATAATCACCAAATCGTATCAAATCAGTAAAAGCATTGTGAGGTGATTTATCCCATATTTTTTTGACTTCTAAAAATTCCATTTATGATTCCTTGTTTGTCTATCTGTCTAATTTTATATATTATATAGAAATTGCTCTGAATATAAAACTTTATCCCTCTTGAAGAGGTAAACCTCTCCGCTTTCTTACTTTTTGATCTCGAAAAAGTAAGCAAAAAAGACTGCCAAGTTGATGAAGGCAAAGCTCCCCTACAGTTTTAAAATAAGTTTTCTGCCTTGCGAAACTCGTCGAAAAAGTCCATTTAGGACTTTTGTCTCCTCAAACAGTCCTCAGGCTTTTCCGAAAATTATTTCAAAACTTCCGGCTTCATCAAAGGCAGAAAGAAATCCCTTTAATTGTCACTTTCTCTATTTTAAAAAGTTTAAACTATCTTGCGTAAAGAAGAGTAATTAAAAGCAAAGAATCTAAACAAATCAAAAATGCAAATGTCCTTATCCCACCTTTGATACCAACATCTACAGAAGCTGAGCGTTTGTTTTATCTTTTCGGAAAAGGATTGCAACTGTTTGAGTAAATAAATATGCTAAACGCATATTTATTTATGAGTTTTGCAAGACAGGAAAGATAAAACAATAAGAGAAGGTACCCAAAGGGCTTCGCAGCCGTTGGTGGTTTTGCTTACTTTGTCCACACAAAGTAAGAAGAAGCGAAGACCGTCAGGTGTTTATGAGAATAAGGTATCTAACTTGATACAATAAAAGCTCAAAAAATCATATTATAGCTTTGTTTATACTCCTAGGTT
The DNA here is from genome assembly GCA_002869535.1 of Arcobacter sp. Taxonomy (GTDB): domain Bacteria; phylum Campylobacterota; class Campylobacteria; order Campylobacterales; family Arcobacteraceae; genus Arcobacter. The sequence continues at coordinate 84,485 of PKUK01000001.1, read as the reverse complement.
TAGTTAGACAGTTTATTCTCTATTTGATATTAGCTCATTTACTTTTGTCATTACTCTTTGGAAATCATCTGTACCAATTGGATAAGAAGGACTTCTTCTTCCAGAAATTTTACCATCATATACCATTTGTACTTTTACTACTTCATGATTTTCATTTCCCCAACTTTCTAATCCAATTGAAATTTTATACTGTGTATTTTTTGGATGTGGTTCACTTGCCTCGACATAAATTGTTTGTTTAGCATTTGGAAAAAATGTTTTTGCCATAATCAAATCCTTTTTTACAAATTATAGCGAGTATAGTTCCAAAAGTAAACCATAGAATACCTATAGTAAACTAAAGGTTTATTTATTCTTTGTTTAACGTTAGACTCTATCCAATAAATGACCGCTAGGCATTTATTGGCAAAGGTTTTTAAGTTGCACTATACAGCTTCAGAAAAACATCTCTGAAAGTACAGCAACTTTCTTTCTCATTTACATTTGTAATCCATCCACAGGGGTCACAATAAACTATTTTATTAGCACATTTTAGGCATTCACCGATTGAATACATTGATATAATTCCATCAACTTCAAGTCCTAATCCATGTTCCCAACAAAGTAATCCAGGAACTTCTTTTCCTCGTTCATATTTATCTGTACATTCATTACATAAATCAGTAATTCGCCCATGAGGTCGTTCTTCAAAAGATGTATATGCTTTTTCCCAATTAATATGTTCAAGAGTTATTCTTCCATTAAATTCTCTAATACGCTTATAAACAGATTTTGTAAACCCACTTGAAGAAATGAATATACCAAAATCAGCTTGAACATCAGAAAACATACTTAAAAATGATTCTAGCTCTTTTATATTGACAGGTTTTGAATAATGTTTGCATTCAATCATTGTTTTTATATTATTTTCTTTAATTAAAATATCAATTTGACGGGGAATTTCTGAGTACTCTCCAACTAAATTTATATCATGTAATACTTTAGAAGATAGTGATGCATTCTTATCATGAAATATCTTGGTAATGAGCCATTCATATTGTTTCCATTGAGGTGTTTCTTTTACTGATGGCAAAATATTCCTTTTGTAACTTAACTATTTATTAATCATATATTTTATATAACTTACCCTTAAAATTATTAATATCTATACATTTTAAATGTTAGTTATTAAATAACAAAAAAATCACAAATTGCAATATTTTCAATCCCCTCCAACTTTTTATGCTAAAGTTCATAAAATTAAACAAAAATAATATAAAATCCCCTTGTGATTATAAGGAAAAAATATGGCGAAGAAAAAAACCTCTCTTTTTGAGTGTCAACACTGTGGAGAACAAAGTACAAAATGGATGGGAAAATGTCCATCTTGTGGAGGATGGGATAGCTTTGTTGAACTCAATACAGAACAACAAGAAGTATTAAAACAAACATCAAAAATAATAAACACAACATCAAAAGCAAAACCAATAACACAAATAGAACAAGATGACATCATCAGATTTTCATCAAATAACCATGAATTTGATTTAGTATTAGGTGGAGGAATAGTTCCTGGAAGCCTTACACTTATTGGTGGAAGTCCAGGGGTTGGAAAATCAACACTGCTTTTAAAAGTAGCTGGAGATATCTCACAATCAGGTAAAAAAGTTCTTTATGTATCAGGTGAAGAGAGTATGGGACAAATAAAACTGCGAGCAAATAGACTTGATGCAAATAGTGATAACCTTTATTTATTATCTGAAATCAAACTAGAAGAGATACAAGAAGAGCTATTAAGAGAAAATTATGAAGCAGTAGTAATTGACTCTATTCAAACTATATATTCAAGCTCACTAACATCAGCTCCGGGTTCTGTTTCACAAGTAAGAGAGATAACCTTTTAACTTATGCGTAAAGCAAAAGAATCTGATATCGCTATGTTTATTATTGGACATATCACAAAAGATGGAAGTATCGCAGGACCTAGAGTCTTGGAACATATGGTTGATACTGTTTTATACTTTGAAGGAGAATCTAGCAAAGAACTTAGGATGCTAAGGGGCTTTAAAAATAGATTTGGAAGTACAAGTGAGATAGGAATATTTGAGATGACAGCAGAGGGACTTATAAGTGCTAAAGATATAGCCTCTAAGTTTTTTGATAAAAGTAAACCCCAAAGTGGTTCAGCTTTAACTGTAGTTATGGAAGGCTCTCGAGCACTTATTATTGAAGTTCAAGCTTTAGTTTGTGAAAGTACTTACCCAAACCCAAAACGAAGCGCCACAGGCTTTGATGTAAATAGATTAAATATGCTCTTAGCCCTCTTAGAGAAAAAACTTGATTTACCTCTAAATCATTATGATGTATTTATAAATATAAGTGGTGGTATTAAGATAAAAGAGAGTTCTGCTGATTTGGCTGTGATTGCTTCTATTATTAGTTCATTTAGGGATAGACCTATTTCTAAAGAATCTGTATTTATTGGTGAAGTTTCACTTACTGGTGAGATAAAAGATGTATATTCTGTGGATATGAGACTAAAAGAGGCTAGTGCACAAGGTGTTACAAAAGCAATAGTTGCTTTAAAACCAAATATTAAAACAAACCTAAAAGTTTTTCCTGTGGATGAAGTGGTAAAAATGATTGAGCTATTTTAATAGCTCAATTCTTTTTATCTAAGTATTACTTTCCTACTCTTTTATTAGCGCCACTCATAAGTCTCTCTTCTGTAACTATTGCTCTTGTATGGGTTCCAGTTCCTACAACTCCTGCAGAATCCACAACTTCTAAACTAAACTTATAAAGCTTACCTTCCATACCCTCAAAAGTTGCAGTGGAAACAGCTACATCACCACTAAGTGTTGGGGCTAGATGTTTTATATTTACTTCAACTCCAACAGAAAGTTGTCCCTCTTCTAAAAATGGTAATAACATTTTTGCAGCTGAACACTCCATAAGTGCTACCATTCTTGCTGTTGCAAATACTTCTGGAAAATTATCTTCTGCTGATATTTGTAAATTCTTTGCTAAATCCTTATCTTCTACTTTATATTCTATACTAGCTTTTGTTCCAATTTCTAATGACATAGTTCTCTCCTAAAAGTTTTTATATTTTATATTGAATTAACTTAAAAATAAAAATACTCTTTATTTACTACTTTGACTAATTTTGATATAATTCGCAAAAATTAATGGATAGAAATGATTGACTTTGAAAATCAAACAGATTTAGAAATTGATATTTCATCATTTGAAATAATTCACAATGATTTAACTCCAAAAGATATTGAATTAATATTAGTAAAAAATGATGAAATACAGATTTTAAATAAAGAGCATAGAAATATAGATAAAGCTACAGATGTGCTTAGCTTTCCACTTGAATATGATATGCCAAATATGCCTTTAGGATCTATTGTTATTTCGGTTGATTTTGTAGAAGATAAAGCAAAAGAGTATAATCATAGTTTTTTAGATGAATTAACACTTCTTTTTATTCATGGACATTTGCATTTACTTGGATTTGACCACGAAAAAGACAATGGTGAACACAGAGAAAAAGAAGAAGAGTTAATCAAAAAGTACAATCTTCCAAATAGTTTAATCGTAAGGAATTCATAATATGGATATTTTAATTTTTATTGTCTCAATGACAGCCCTTATATATGGAGCTGATTTCATAATACATCAAAGTGAAAAAATAGCATTTCATTATAATATCTCACCCTTTGTTATTGGAGCTACATTAGTTGCAGTTGGTACGAGTTTACCTGAAATGGCTGTTTCTATTTCTGCTTCACTTAAAGGAAGTGCTGATATTGCTGTTGCAAATGTGATTGGAAGTACTATTTTTAATATTGCTTTGGTTTTAGGAGCAGTATTTTTATTAGCTAAAAAAATCATGCCAGATAGAGATTTATTTGCAAAAGATTCAGCATGGGCACTCTTTCCTATTTTAGTTTTTATACTTATGAGTATAGATGGAAAACTTAGTTTAGTAGATGGTATTTTATTTTTATTTTTAATGTGTGGATTCTTACTTTTTTTAATCTCATCAAATCAAGTTGAAGAACTAGACGATGAGTTAAAAAAAGAACCTTTTGGATGGGGCAAATCAGCACTATTTTTAGCATTGGGATTTATTTTAACAATCGGTGGAGCTGATTTTGCGATTAATAGTGCTTCAAGTATTGCAAGAGAGTTTGGAATTAGTGAATGGCTTATTGGATTATTTTTAGTTGCCTTTGGTACAAGTTTACCAGAACTAACTATTTCAGTAAAAGCAGCACTTAATAATCAAGCAGATTTAGCAATAGGAAATATCATAGGTTCAAATGTTGCTAACTTTACTATGGTGTTAGGAGTGGCTTCTATTGTAAACCCTCTAAATGTGGACTTAACTGGAAACTTTTTTGATATAGCAGCTGCTTTTATCTTATCACTTATGTTAGTATTTATAACTGCTAATAAGATGTATAATAAGAGTGCAGGAATTGCACTAATGGTAGTATTTGGATTAGTAATTCAAAATAGCTTTATGTAAGCTATTTTGAACACTCAGAACACACACCTGTAAAAATTACATTTGTATGTTTGATATTAAATTTACTTTGAGATTTTAATTCGTCTAAAACACTTGAAGTATCTATAACTATATCTTCGATTTTTTTACACTCTTCGCAAACTAAATGAGAATGTTCTTCTTTTATTAATTCATAAACAGATTTTTCGCTAGGTATTTTAACCTCAGATATAAAAAATTTCTCTACCATCGAATTTACATTTTTATAAATCGTTGCTAGTGAAATTGATGGAAATTTACTTAACATAATTGCATAAAGTTCATCAATATTTAGATGTCCTTTATGATAAAGTTCATCAACTATAGCTACTCTTTGAGGTGTTACTTTCAAATTAAACTCTTTTAATAATTTTGTAGAATTTTCCATGAAACCTCCTTTAAAAGTATATATTACATTTATTCTAGTATTAGAATCTTATTATAAATATGATAATATTTTGTTAAAGAAAAAAATTATTATTTAACTATTATATTATATTAAGGTATAAGTGATTATAATTATCAAAAGATAAAAATTATCCAAAACTATAAAAAGGTGAAATTATGAGAATACATGAAAGTTACAAGTGTAATATATGTGGAAACGAAGTTGAAGTATCAAAGGTAGGTGCAGGAGAGCTTTCTTGCTGTGGTCAGACTATGGAGTGTATCACAAGTGATTTAACATCTGTTGTACTTATGAAAGCTTTTGCTGGTGAGTCAATGGCAAGAAATAAGTATTAATACTTTGCTAAGATTGCTCAAAAAGAGGGATATAGAGATATTGCTGAACATTTTCAAAGAGCTGCAAACAATGAAAAAATGCATGCAAAACTAGAATTAAAAGCACACAATGTATTAAACTATGACAAAGAGTTTGGAAATACAAGTGAAAACTTACAATACGCAATTGATGGAGAGAGTTACGAAAATACAACAATGTATCCAGATTTTGCAAAGATTGCGGCAGATGAAGGACATAAAGATATTTCAAGAATGTTAACTATGATTGGTAAAATCGAAATCGAACATGAGAATATGTATAAAAATCTAAAAGACAGACTTGATAGTGGTGCTGAACATGTTAGTGAAGATGAGGAAGAAGAGTGGATTTGTGAAGTTTGTGGACATGTTCACAGAGGGAAAAAAGCTTTAAAAATGTGCCCTGTATGTAAACACCCTCAAGAGTATCAATCAAGATTGAACGCTAAAAAATAAAAACCCATTTAGGTTATTTGATTTATTGCAAATAACCTAAAACTTACCCTATTCTAATCCTTTTAACTATATAATTGCTTATGATATTAAGACTTTTAATCCTTATACTTTTTTTATATAATTTCTCTTTTTCAAAAGATTTTACAGTAGCTTCATACAACGTAGAGAATTTCTTTGATTTAAAATATGATAAGACAGAGTATAAAGAATATATTCCAAATACAAAAGCGAACTGGAATAAAAAAACATACACAACAAAATTAAACAATATATTAAAAGTAATAAATGACTTAGATAAAGATATCATAGCTTTACAAGAGATAGAATCATATGAAGCATTTAAAGATATAACACAAAATCTACCCCAATATAAATACAGTATCTTTAAAAAATACAAATCTTCAAGTATAGGTTTAGCTCTTTTAAGTAAATATGAAATCATAGATTATGAGCTTTTAGATGTTAAGCACTCAAAAGTAAACCGCCCTATTCTAAAAGTCTCAATAAATATTGATGAAAATAAATTAATAATTTTTAATAACCATTGGCCATCAAAAAGAAAAGAAGAGAGTCAAAGAGTTTTATATGCCCAAGCAATAGAAGATTATATAAAAAATTTAAATGATGATATTGACTACATCATTTTAGGAGATTTGAATTCAAACTATAATGAGTTTGAAACCTTCAAATACTCAAAACTAAACAATACATACAACCTAACGGGAATAAATGATGTACTAAATACAAGAAATAAAAATGAGTATGTGTCTATTAATAAAATTTTAAGTGAAAAAAAAAGAGTTCACTATAACCTTTGGTTGCAGTTAAACTATCAAAAAAGGTTCTCTTATAAATATAGAGGAGAAAGCCAAACCCCCGATAATATGCTTTTACCTAAATCTTTGTTTGACAATAAAAATATCTCATATGTTAATAATAGTTTTGGTATTTTTAAACCTAAATATTTAATTAATAACAATAAAATATATAGATGGGAAATGAAAAATAACATACATAAAAATAGAGGTTACTCTGATCATTTACCTATTTTTGGTACTTTTAGCACTTCAAAGCAGCCAAAAATTGAAGTTGAAAAAGTAAGCTTTATTAGTGAACTTTACTCTCAAAACAATCTTACTTATCCAATAGTATTAAAAGATATAACACTTATATATAAAACCAATGAAGTAGCAATAATAAAACAAAAAAACAATAGAGCAATTTTCATTTATAAAAATGTAGACAATTTAAAATATAACAAACTTTATACTATAAAAATAGATAAAATAAAAGAGTTTAATGGTCTTTTAGAAATAGTTGATTTTGATATTCAAGAGAGTCAAATGAGTAACTTAAATAAAAAAACTCTCTATTTAGATGCTTCAATATATGACATACAAAAGAGTAGTTTTCAAAATGAGATTATTACAAATATAACTGGAAAGATAAAAGATAAATATTTTCACTATATTTTTAAAAATGAAAATAAGAAAATAAGAATTTATTCAAAAAATAGAGAACTTTTACCAAAAAATGGGCAAAAAATCACTATAATAAATGCTCATTTAGGTTTTTATAAATCAAAACCACAAATAATAATCTATAAAAAAAGTGACTATGCATATGTTGATTAAATCAATTTTTACAAATAGTAGTGGAATTTTAGTGTCAAGAGTATTGGGTTTTGTAAGGGATTTACTTACAGCTTCTATTTTGGGAGCAAATATTTATTCTGATATATTTTTTGTAGCTTTTAAACTTCCAAATCTTTTTAGAAGAATCTTTGCAGAGGGTGCATTTACTCAAGCTTTTATTCCTGCATATGCAAATACAAAACAAAAAATCAGATTTTCAAGTGCCATATTTCTACAGTTTTTGGCTCTTATTTTATTTATTTCACTTTTGGTCACCCTATTTTCAAAGTTTGTAACACATATTATAGCCTTAGGATTTGATGAAAAAACTGTTGATTTAGCAGCACCACTTGTAGCAATTAACTTTTACTATTTACCCATGATATTTGTAGTTACTTTTATGGCTGCACTTTTACAATACAAACATCACTTTGCCACTACTGCATTTTCAACCACACTATTAAATCTAGCATTAATAGCAGCACTTCTTATATCAAAAGATTTAGATAAATATGAAATTACATATTATCTTTCATATGGAGTATTAGTTGGGGGATTGTTACAAGTATTAGTTCATCTTCTTGCAATGAAAAATAAAAACTTACTAAAAATATTTACCTTTAGAAAAGTAAATATAAAAGAAAATAAGTTTTATAAAAACTTTGTGAGTGCAACCTTGGGAAGTTCAACTTCTCATATTTCTGCTTTTTTAGATACCTGGTTAGCTTCATTTTTAGTAAGTGGTTCTATCTCTTATTTATACTACGCAAATAGAGTTTTTCAACTTCCTTTAGCACTTTTTGCCATAGCAACATCAATCGCACTTTTTCCAATGATTGCAAAATCAATTAAAAATAAAGATGAAGAAAAAGCCCTGAAACTTATGAGAAAATCAACTATTATTTTGACAATCCTACTCTCAATAGCCACTCTTATAGGAATAGTATTTGATAAATTTATTGTTGAATTACTATTTGAAAGAGGCGCTTTTACAAGTAATGATACACAAAATACAGCACTAATATTGAGTATGTATTTAATTGGACTTATTCCTTTTGGAATTGCAAAGATTTTTTCTCTGTGGTTATACTCCCATGAACAGCAATTCTTAGCTGCAAAAATTTCTATGAAAGCTCTAGCTTTTAATATAGTTTTTTCACTTCTTTTAATCAAACCATATGGAGCGGCAGGCTTAGCCTTTGCAAGTACTTTAAGTGGATTTATACTATTTTTTCTTACTATAAAAGAGTTTGGCTTTTCAAAATTCAAACTTTTATTGTTAAATAAATAATTTTTCATACATTTAAACTTAAGAATAAATTAATTTTAATAGTTCTATAATTATAGTTGTTACTCAAACTAAATAGCAGGAGTTTTCTATGTTATTAAAGTTATACTTGCTTCTTCTTACTCTAATTTGTTATACCAATGCCCAAGAAATAGAAATGAAAAATAATCTTGATCAAATTGGTGTATATGAACATCAGGGTGATACCGTACCACTACATTTAACTTTTACAGATGAATATAACAAAACAAAAACTCTCGAAGAATTTATCAGAAATAAACCAACTGTTTTAACACTCAACTATTATAGTTGTAAAGCACTATGTTCACCTCTTCTGACAGGTGTTTCGCACGTTTTAAACAAATTAGACTTAAAACCGTATGTTGATTATAATGTGCTGACTATAAGTATAGATCCAAAAGATGACCATCAAACAGCACTTGCAAAAAAACAAACTCATTTAAAAATGATAAAAAAAGATTTTCCACCTCAAACTTGGAGTTTCTTAACAGGAACGCAAGAAAACATAAACCAAATCTCAGATGCAATTGGATTTAAATATAAAAAAAGAATAAAAGATGGAGTTGTTGATTATCTTCATCCAGGCGTTATCATTGTACTTTCACCAAACGGAAAGATTTCAAGATATTTAAATGGAGTTGATTATTTACCCTTTGATTTGAAACTTGCTTTACTTGAAGCAAAAGAGGAGAGAGTTGGCCCAACAATAGCAAAAACTTTACTATTTTGTTTTGCATATGATGCAAAAAGTAAAACCTATATTTTTCAAGCAGAAAAAGTTATAGGGATTCTTATGTTTTTGATTGTTGCTATATTTTTTATCTACCTTGTAAAAACAGGTAGAAAAAAACAGGAGAAAGATGATGAATAATTTGACTCAAAAAAGCTTCTATGATGAAACACACACAGTATTTGGACATCATGACAATAAAATTCTTCAATGGATTTTTTCAATTGATCATAAAAGAATAGCTATATTATACCTAGCTGTAATGATGGCTTTTTTTGTAACAGCCATATTTATAGCCCTCTCTATGAGGATGGAACTCTTTTCCCCTGGTCAACAAATTATGGATCCAAACACTTACAACCAAGCTTTTACTCTACATGGTACTATTATGATATTTTTATTCGTAGTTCCAGGGATTCCTGCTGTTTTTGGAAACTTCCTTCTTCCACTTTTAATAGGTGCAAGAGATGTATCTTTTCCTAGATTAAACTTATTATCTTGGTGGTTATACTTACTAGGAGCAATATTAGCTGTAACTTCACTATTTGTAGGTCAAGGATTTGCTGATACTGGGTGGACATTTTATGCTCCATATAGTGTAAAAACTGGTACAAATGTTATTTTTGCACTAAGTGCTGCTTATATTTTGGGGCTTGCTTCAATCCTCACGGGAATAAATTTTGTTGTTACAATTCATAGATTAAGAGCTCCAGGTATGAACTTTTTTAAAATGCCACTTTTCGTATGGGGTTTATATTCAACAGCTTGGATTCAAATACTTGCAACTCCTGTTATTGGAATAACCTTAATCTTAGTTATCTTGGAAAGAACACTAGGTATTGGTATCTTTGACCCATCCAAAGGGGGAGATCCTATTCTTTATGAACACCTATTTTGGATATATTCTCACCCTGCTGTTTATCTTATGATTTTACCTGCATTTGGTGTAGTTTCAGAGATTCTTCCAACGTTTTGTAGAAGAACTATTTTTGGGTATAGATCAATTGCTGTTTCATCAGCAATGATTGCAATAATAGGTTATTTGGTTTGGGGACATCATCTTTTTACTTCTGGTATGAGTGAATGGACAAAAATTATATTTTCATTTTTAACATTTTTTGTTGCTATTCCTACAGGTATTAAGTTTTTTGACTGGGTTGCAACCATGTATAAAGCTTCCATAATATTTTCAACTCCGATGCTTTGGGTAATAGGTACAATAATCACTTTTGCTATAGGTGGGCTTACTGGCATCACACTAGTAACTCTTGGAGTAGATATACATTTGCATGATACATATTATGTTGTTGCTCATTTTCACTATACTATTTTTGGTGGTGTTGTATTTATGCTTTTTGCAGCTATGCACTATTGGTTTCCAAAATTCACAGGAAAAATGTACGATGAGACTAAAGCAAAAATAGCTTTTGTGGGTATTTTTATAGGATTTAATACTTTATGGTTTCCTATGTTTTTAGCAGGAGCCTTAGGAATGCCTAGAAGATACTTTGATTATTTGCCAGAATTTACAATATATCATAGAGTTGCAGGAGTTGGAGCAGTTATTACCGTAGCTAGTATTTTATTTATGCTTTATGTGCTTTATAAAGGAATAAAAAATGGTAAACCTGCTGGAAATAATCCGTGGAACTCTACAACCTTAGAGTGGCAAATAAGCTCTCCTCCACCCCTAGAAAATTTTAAACATATTCCATATATTGACTTTGGACCATATGAGTATGAAAATGGTAAACCCAAAAGAGACTTAAGTAAGATTATACAAGGAGAAGGCAATGAATAATGATAATAATAACCCGGAACTTGTATATGACAAAGAGGGGAATGCGCACGAAGTAGTTGATTTTAATAATGATGACATAGGCTCAAAACTTGGCTTCTGGCTCTTTTTATTTACAGAACTTATGCTTTTTGGTTCTATGTTTTTAGTATTTTCATTTTTCTTTTATAGATTTAGTCATGATTTCGTAATTGCATCAAGCAATCTAGATCTAACATTAGGTTCAATTAATACTGTTGTTTTACTTATAAGTACTTACTTTATGGGAATTGCATCATTAAATATGAAGTTAAATAATATAGAAAAATCAAAAAAAATTATTTATATTACAATTATATTATCACTTATTTTTTTAACAATAAAATATTTTGAGTGGATGGCAGAAATCCATCATGGAATATATCCAGATTCAGAAGCTTTAAATAAGCTAGCAAATGGGGAAATACTCTTTTTTGGTCTATATTTTACAATGACAGGTTTTCATGGTCTCCATATTATAGTTGGAATTGGAGTTATGTTGTGGGCAATAAAACTCATAAACAATAAAAAAATAAATCCCAATAAGAGTGTTGTTTTAGAAAATATTGCGTTATATTGGGATTTAGTACATCTTGTTTGGGTATTTTTATTTCCACTATTTTATATGATATCTTTTGGAGGTGAGTCATGAAAGATATAGCAATTCATGAAATGACAGCACAAAAGTATATTAAGATATTTATTGCACTAGTTATTTTAACAACTTTAACATTTTTACAACCTATGATTTTACCCTCTTCTCTTCATGGAACAGTAGTTATTCAGATTTTTATTGCATGTGTAAAAACCATCTTAATAGTTAGTTATTATATGCACTTGAAATATGAAACTGCCTTATTTAGATATATTGTTTTATTTGCTGTAGTTACCCTTGGGATATTTTTTGTAATAACGGCAACAGATGCCATATTTAGAAATGAAACATTTGATATGTTTCAAGTAGGAGGCTGATATGTTAGAAGGAATGGAAGGTGTTTCAACCTATGCAGTAGATGTGGATAGAGCCTTTTGGGTTGTAAATTTAATCACGCTTTTTCTTTTTATTGTAACTATAGGGGCAATGTTATATTTTGTATATAAATATAGAGCAAGTAAAAATCCTCCTGAAAATGCCAAAAATATCGAACATTATACCCCAATAGAGATAATTTGGACGGTTGTTCCAACTATTTTACTTGGAATTGTATTTTATTATGGATTAGATAGTTTAAGAGCTCAAAGAACAATGCCTAAAGATACTGATTCTATTGTTGTAAAAGTTATAGGACAAAGATGGTCTTGGAATTTTGAGTATGAAAATGGTAAAAAAAGTTCTTTTTTAATGATTCCTGTAAATAAAAATATAAAACTAAAAATGACTGCTCCTGTAAATGATGTTTTACATAGCTTCTATGTACCTGCATTTAGAGCAAAAGAAGATGTAGTTCCCGGACAAATAACACAGCTTTGGTTTAATATTAACAAAAAAGGTAAATATGACATAGAGTGTGCTGAATATTGTGGAATGAGGCACTCATATATGCACTCATATGTGGAAGTTGTAGATGAAGATAAATATAAGGATTGGTTAGATCCAAAAGTTGGAAAACAAGAAGATACAAAATCAAAAGGAGAAGAACTATTTTCTCAACATGCTTGTGTAGGATGTCACTCTATGGATGGAACGGTACTTGTTGGACCATCACTTAAAGATATTTATAATAAAAAAGTTACAGTAACAACTGATTCTGAAAAAAGAGAAATAATAAGGGATGACAACTATTTAAAAACTGCAATATTAGATGCAAATAAAGATATTGTAGAGGGCTTCAATCCAGATATGATGCCTACCTTTAAAGATGTAATAAGTGATGAGGATGTTAATGAATTAATTAAATACATCAAAGGTACAGCTGAAAATAATAATCAAGCCCCTAAAAAAGAAGAAAATAAAATTAGTGGAAAAGAATTAGTTCAAAATAATGGCTGTATTGGTTGTCACTCATTAGATGGAAGTAAAGTTGTAGGTCCAAGTTTTAAAGGTATTTATGGAAGAATAGAAAAAATCACTATCAATAATAGTTTAAAAGAGATAATTGTGGATGATGAGTATATTAAAAGCTCAATATTAAAACCAAATGATGCAATAGTTGAAGGGTATTATGCAGGAGTTATGCCTTCCTTTGAAAATATCTTAAATGATGACGAGATAAAAGCAATCATTGATTATTTAAAAACTATCAAATAGGAATACTATGTCTATAAACTTAAAAGATTTTTTAGTCTTAACAAAATTTAAATTGTCATTTGCAGTAACTCTTTCCTCTGTTTTCTCTTTTATTCTTGTAAGAGAGGAAATAAGTTTTGACATAATATATCCATTAATAGGAGTTTTACTTTTAGCACTTGGAGTTAGTGCCTTAAACCAATACCAAGAATACCTTGATGATGCAAAAATGGCAAGAACAAAAAATAGACCTATTGCATCTGGTAAAATCAGTCCAAGAGAAGGCTTAATTATCTCTTTAGGCTTAATTTTATTATCTTATATAACTATATTTTTTAGTCTAAATTATGTAGGTATAATAATTTTTACTAGTGTAATAATTTTATATAACTTTGTCTATACTAAAACAAAAAAAACAACTGTCTATGCAGCTGTTTATGGTGCAATTTTAGGGGTTATTCCTCCTCTTATTGGTTGGTTAGCTGGAGGTGGAGAAATTACTGATATTAGATTTTTGGCAATTGGACTATTTTATTTAGTTTGGCAAATACCCCATTTTTGGCTTCTTATATTAAAGTATCACAAACAGTACGAAAGTGCAGGCTTTAATACAGTTGCAAATACTTTTGGCGTACAAAGATTAGAAAGAATTACTTTTGTCTGGTTACTTTTGACAATAATTTGTGGACTATTTACAGTTGCATTATTTCCTATAAAATCAAATATTATATTTTTGCTTATTTTTCTACTAGTACTTTATACTTTATACTCTGTTTTTCAACTTAGAAAACAGCACAACTATTTAAAGGTTTTTATTGCTATAAACATCTATATAACACTACTTATGATCTTATTATCAATCAATATTTTGTTATGAAGTAATATTTGGATATAATCCTAATTTTTAGGAGAGATATGAAAGATTTTTTTAGACAATATATACCTTATTATAAAAATTATATTTTAAAATTTTTTTACGCTTTTATTGGTATGGCATTAGTTGCAGCAGGGACAAGTGGAAGTGCTTATGTTATCAAACCGCTACTTGATGAAATATTTATAGCAAAAGATGCTCATATGTTGCAGGTTCTTCCATTCATAGTTATAGCTTTATATTTTGCTAAAGGGTTTGGAGGGTATATTCAAGCATACTATATCTCATATATAGGACAAGATATTGTTAGAATAGTAAGAGATAAACTTTTAGCTCATGTTTTAACTTTAGATATTGATTTTTTTCAAAAAAGACATGGTGGAGAATTAATTTCTCGTATCACAAATGATATAAATAGAATTCAAACAGCAGTATCAAATCAAATTGCAGAATTTATTAGAGAAAGTTTAACAATCGTTGCCCTTGTTGGGGTTGTTATATATCAAAGTACAGAGTTGGCATTTTATGGCTTAGTTGTACTTCCAATGGCAATATACCCTTTAACTGTGTTAGCTAAAAAGATGAAAAAGCTATCTTTTAGATCTCAAGAATCAAATTCTGATATTACTACAAATTTAAGTGAAACATTTAATAATATAGAGATAATCAAAGCAAATTCGACTGAATTAATCGAAGCAAAGAAATTTGCAGCCCATAATAAAAACTTTTTTCATATAAATATAAAATCAGTCAAAACAAATGAACTTGTATCTCCCATAATGGAAACTTTAGGTTCAATTGCAGTTGCTGTAGTAATTGTTGTAGGTGGACATAAAGTTATTGGGGGAGAGTTAAGTGTTGGTTCATTTTTCTCTTTTATGACAGCACTATTTATGCTCTATACTCCAATAAAAAGATTATCAAGTCTATACAATAAAATGCAAGATGCCCTTGCAGCCAATGAAAGAGTTAATGAAATATTTAATACAAAAGCAACTATTCTAACAGGAAGTGACTCTTTTCCCACAAAAATAGAAGCAGTTGAGTTTAAAAATATCAAACTACAATATGATGGATTTACTGCTTTAGAAAATATTAATTTAAAAGCTTTAAGAGGTGAAAAGATAGCACTTGTTGGTGATAGTGGTGGTGGAAAATCTTCCTTAGTAAATTTGATTATCAGATTTTATGAAATAAGTGAAGGTGAAATACTTTTTAATGATAAATGTATAAAAAACATAAATATCAAATCACTTCGAGATCAAATTTCAATAGTAACCCAAAGGGTTTATATCTTCAATGATACCATCTCTGCAAATGTTGCCTATGGACAAGAAATTGATGAGGAAAGAGTAATTGAATCTCTTAAGCAAGCTCACGCATATAACTTTGTAATGTCACTTGAGAATGGGGTTCAAACAAAACTTGATGAGTTTGGAACAAACTTAAGTGGAGGTCAGAGACAAAGAATAGCAATAGCTAGAGCTTTATATAAAGACCCTCAAATATTGATTTTAGATGAAGCAACTTCAGCACTTGATAATGAGAGTGAATCAATAATTTCAGAAGTTATTGATGATGTTAGTAAAGATAGAATTACTTTTGTAATTGCACATAGATTAAGTACAATAAAAAGTGCTGATAAAATTGCAGTATTCAAAGGTGGTAAAATTGTTTGCCAAGGAACTGAATATGAGTTACTATCAAACTGCGACGAATATAAGAGACTTCATAATTTAGCAAATATTTAATAAAGAAATATTTACAAAGTTTTAGATAAAATACCAAAATATATAAAAGGAACGATTTGTTTAACTACAACACATTAAAAAAACTGTTATTTAATTTTGAACCAGAAACAGCACACAACATTGCCGAGTTTGGATTAACAAAATTACCTTATTGTAGAACACTTAATAATTATATGGTGAATAGAAATTTTATAATAGACCATAGATTATCTCAAGATATTTTAGGAATAAATTTTAAAAATCCTGTTGGTTTAGCAGCTGGATTTGATAAAAATGCAACTATGATAGAATCTATGATGGCTTTAGGTTTTGGTTTTACGGAAATTGGAACTATGACACCACGTGCACAAGATGGAAATCCAAAGCCACGAATGTTCAGATATCCAGAACAAAAAACAGTTCAAAATGCTATGGGATTTAATAACAAAGGTTCATATGATGTGGCTAAAAACCTTAGAAAAGTTTTTCCATATGTTATACCAGTTGGTGCTAATATTGGGAAAAATAAAACAACACCTGAAGATATGGCATTAAGTGATTATAAGGTTTTAATTAATAAGTTTAAAGATATTAGTGATTATATAGTGATAAATATATCTAGTCCAAATACACCAAATCTTAGGGACTTACAAAATGAAAAGTTTATCACTGAGCTTTTTTCTATGGCAAAAGAGCAAACAGATAAACCAATCTTTTTAAAAATTGCTCCTGATATGGAAGCTAAGGTTGCAATTGATTTATGTAAAACTGCTGTAAAAGCAGGAGCAGCTGGAATTATTGCTACAAATACAACTATTGATTATGATTTACTTCCAGGCTGTCAAAGCTTTGGAGGGATAAGTGGTGCAATTCTATCACAGAAGTCATATGAACTTTTTAAAGAGATTGCCCATGAACTTTTTGGAAAAACAATTTTAATCTCAGTGGGTGGTATATCAACTCCTGAAGATGCATATAGAAGAATAAAAGCCGGAGCTTCATTAGTTCAAGTCTATTCAGGACTTATCTTTGAAGGCCCATCAATGGTAAAAAACATAAATGAAGGAATGTTAAAACTTCTTGAAGAAGATGGTTTTACAAATATAGCCCAAGCAGTTGGTGCTGATTTAAAAAAATAAAAAATGATAAAAAGTGATAAAATTGATACTAATACAATTCTCACTTTTATTTATATTTGCAGGAGAATTAATGAGTAATAGTCTACCAAAATATTTTACAAAAACTTTAGACAATGGATTACAAATAGTAGCTATTCCTATGGATAATGGTTCAAATGTTGTATCTACTGATATCTTTTATAAAGTTGGAAGTAGAAATGAAGTTATGGGTAAAAGTGGTATAGCACACATGCTTGAACACCTAAATTTCAAATCAACTAAAAACCTAAAAGCTGGCGAATTCGATGAGATAGTAAAAGGATTTGGTGGAGTTAATAACGCTTCTACTTCATTTGACTATACGCACTATTACATAAAATCAAGTTCTAAAAACATGGGTAAATCTTTAAATCTTTTTGCTGACTTGATGGAAAACTTAACTTTAAAAGATAAAGAGTTTCAACCTGAACGTGATGTAGTTGCAGAAGAGAGACGTTGGAGAACAGATAATAATCCAATGGGATATTTACAATTTAGACTCTTCAATAATTCTTATATCTATCATCCTTATCATTGGACTCCAATTGGATTTATGAGTGATATTAAAACTTGGACAATAAAAGATATTAGAGATTTTCATAGCACTTATTATCAACCAAAAAATGCAATAGTAGTAATTGCTGGGGATATAAATAAAGATGATGTTTTTAAATTAGTTAAAAAACATTTTAAAGATATAAAAAATAAAAAAGATATTCCAACAACTGTTCACATGACTGAACCAAAAATTGATGGTGCAAAAAGAGCAATAGTTAAAAAAGATTCTCAAGTAGAGATGTTAGCTATGTCTTATCATATACCTAATTTTGAACATAAAGATCAAACAGCTCTATCAGCACTAAGTGAGCTTTTAAGTTCAGGAAAAAGTTCTATTTTACAAAAAATATTAGTTGATGAAAAAAGATTAGTAAACTCTATTTATGCATATAATATAGAACTAAAAGATCCAGGTCTTTTCTTATTTGTAGCCGTTTGTAACGAAGGTGTAGAAGCACAAGCTGTTGAAAAAGAGATTTTGAGTATAATTGATGAAATCAAAAAAGGGAAAATCCTAGAAGAAGATTTAGAAAAAATAAAAATAAATACAAAAGCTGATTTTATTTTTTCACTTGATAGTTCTAGTTCTGTTGCATCTTTATATGGGAGTTACTTTGTAAGAGATAATGTTAAACCTCTTTTTTCATATGAAGAAAATATACAAAAACTAAAACTAAAAGATATAGTCAAAGTTGCAAAAAAATATTTACAAGAAGATAACTCTACAACTTTAATTTTAAAAAAGGATGATAAAGATGGATTACAAGATAAGTAAAACAGAATTTGGTCAAAAACCTCATTTTGATTTACCAACACCTTTATTTTATCAAGAGTTAGGAGAAGATGGTTTAGTTAAACTATTTAATGATTTTTATGACTTGTTAGTTGATAGTGATATCTCTAACTTTTTTCCTCAAGATGAAGAAGAGTTAGCAAAAGTTAAATCTCACAATGTAAAGTTTTTTATTGAAGCTTGTGGTGGTCCAAAATATTATACTCAAGCAGTAGGTCACTTTGATATGATTAAGGCCCATGAGCCATTTTCAATTACAGAAAAAGCAAGAACTGAATGGCTAGGATGTATGCAACAAGTTTTAGCTAATGTAGATATTTCACAAGATGCAAAGAAAAGCTTTTGGAACTATCTAGAAACATTTTCAAAACATACGGTAAATGTTGACACAGGTCTAAAATTACCAGAAGATATAGTAAAAGTTTAAAGGAAAAGAATGAATATAATAACAGGTTCAATGACAGCATTAATTACCCCTTTCAAAAATGGGAAACTAGATACTAATTGCTATGAATATTTAATAAAAAGACAAATTGCACAAGGAATGGATGCAGTTGTTCCAGTAGGAACTACAGGAGAGAGTGCAACGCTATCGCATAGTGAACATAAAGAGTGTATAGAAATTGCAGTTGCAGTTTGTAAAGGAACTAATGTAAAAGTAATAGCTGGTGCTGGTTCAAATGCTACCCATGAAGCTTGTGATATAGCAAAACATGCACAAACTGTAGGAGCTGACGGAATATTATCTGTTGCACCATACTACAATAAACCTATGCAAGATGGACTTTATGAACACTACAAAGCAATAGCACAATCTGTTGAAATCCCAGTTATGCTTTATAACGTACCAGGACGAACTGGCGTTGATATTGAAGCAGATACAGCAATAAAACTTTTT
This sequence comes from Arcobacter sp., assembly GCA_002869535.1. Taxonomy (GTDB): domain Bacteria; phylum Campylobacterota; class Campylobacteria; order Campylobacterales; family Arcobacteraceae; genus Arcobacter. The sequence continues at coordinate 65,001 of PKUK01000001.1, read as the reverse complement.
GATGATATAAAAAATATCTATGCTATTAAAGAAGCAACGGGAAGTTTAGAGCGAGCAATTGAACTAAATGCAAAAAGAGCTGATTTTTGTGTAGTTTCAGGTGATGACCTTATTGATTTTCCAATGTTAGCAAATGGAGCAAAAGGAATCATTTCAGTAACTGCAAATTTACTTCCTAATTATAAAAGCAAATTAGTAAAATCTGTGTTTGAAGGTGATTATGAAACAGGTAGAACTATCAATAACGACCTTTATGCTTTAAATAAAATTATGTTTTGTGAAAACAATCCTATTCCAATTAAAGCTGCTATGTATTTAGCAGGATTAATAGATACTTTAGAGTATAGACTACCACTTACAAAACCAAGTGCTGAGAATATGAAAAAAATTGAAGATGTAATTAAAAACTATGAGGTAATAAAATAATGAGTAGCGAAATGAAGGGTAAAACACTAGTAATTTCTGGTGGAACAAAAGGTATAGGAAAAGAGTGTGTTTATAAATTTGCTAGCAATGGTATAAATGTTGCTTTTACATATAATTCAAACCAACAATTTGCAGAAGATATCTGTAAAGATGTTGAAGAAAAATTTGGTGTAAAATGTAAAGCATACCCTTTCAATATCCTAGAGCCAGAAAAATACAAAGAGCTGTTTTTAGAAATAGATAAAGATTTTGATAGAGTTGATTTCTTTATTTCAAACGCTATGATTTATGGTCGAGCTGTTGTTGGTGGATATGGTAAGTTTATGAAACTAAAACCTAGAGGATTAAATAATATCTATACTGCAACTGTAAATGCCTTTGTTTGTGGAGCACAACAAGCTGCTAAAAGAATGGAAAAAGTTGGTGGTGGAGCAATTGTTTCTTTATCTTCAACAGGAAACTTAGTATATATTGAAAACTATGCAGGTCATGGGACAAATAAAGCAGCAGTAGAAGCAATGGTAAGATATGCATCTACAGAACTTGGAGCTATGAATATTAGAGTAAATGCAGTATCAGGAGGTCCAATAGACACTGATGCACTTAAAGCATTTACAAACTATGAAGAAGTTAAACAAAAAACAGCTGAACTTTCTGCACTAAACAGAATTGGTCAACCAGAAGACTTGGCACAATCTTGTTATTTCTTATGTACTAATGATGCATCATGGATTACAGGTCATACTTTAATCGTTGATGGTGGGACAACTTTTAGATAATGTCAAAAGCACTAAATCTTCCAAATTTACTCGCTCTTTTAAGAATAGCATTAGCTCCGCTAATGCTTTGGTTTTTAGTTGATAGAGATTCAAGCTTCTTTTCTGCTTGGCACCCTAGCTGGCTTGACTATTTTGCTGGACTAATTTTTGTCATAGCTTCTGTTACAGATTTCTTTGATGGGTTTATTGCACGTTCTTGGAATCAAATAACAAAACTAGGTGGAATATTAGATCCTCTTGCAGATAAGATGCTTATGCTTGCGGGTTTTTTAGGTCTTATGGTAATAGATAGAGCCTCAGCTTGGGCTGTATTTTTGATACTTTCTCGTGAATTTTTTATCACAGGACTTAGAGTTGTTGCAGTAGCTGAAGGCAAAAATGTTGCCTCTACAATGGCAGGGAAAATAAAAACTGTAATTCAAATGGTTGCAATAGGTTTTTTGATTATGAATTGGCCTTTTGCAACTGAACTTTTGTGGTTAGCAGTAATTTTAACAATATATTCAGGATATGAATATATAAGAGACTATTTTAAAAACTAAGGATATTTTTGGGTACTATAACTTTTTTACTGGTTCTTTCTTTTTTAGTCTTCTTCCATGAACTAGGACATTTTTTAGCAGCACGTTATTTTGGGATAAAAGTTGAAGTATTTTCTATTGGTTTTGGAAAAAAACTTTTTTCTAAATATTGGATGGGAACAAACTGGCAATTTGCACTAATACCACTTTGTGGATATGTAAAAATGAAAGGTCAAGATGATACAAAACCTGGCTTAGTAGAAGCTGGAAATGATTCATACAACAACAAAAAACCTTGGCAAAGAATTATTATACTTTTTGCAGGTCCCTTTGCTAACTTCATCCTTGCGGCAATTTTATATTTTACAATTGCTCTACTCGGAGCAAATGCCTTAAGTCCAACTATTGGACAAGTTGTAGTTGACTCTCCTGCCCATAAGGCTGGACTAAAAGTAAATGATGAGATTTTAAGAATAAATAATACAGATGTTAAGCAGTGGAAAGATATTGGTAAACAAATTATAAATTCACAAGGTGCATTAAAATTTTATATTAAAAGAGATGGAGTAATACTTAGTAAAGTAATAAGACCTCATATTAGTGATAGTGAAAATATTTTTAAAGAAAAAATCAAAAAAAGAATGATAGGTATTGCACCAGCTCCAAAAGTTGTAACCTTAAATATGACGCCTATTGAGTCTTTAGTTTTTGCCTATGACACAACAATAGAATCATCAAAAATGATTTTTAAAGGTGTTCAAAAACTAATTCAAGGGGTAATTCCTAGTAGTGAAGTTGGTGGAGTTATAACAATAGGAAAAGTAATCTCAGATGCAAGTCAATCAAGTATTATTGCACTTTTAACAATTACTGCACTAATTTCAGTAAATTTGGGAGTTTTAAATCTTCTTCCAATACCAGCTCTTGATGGTGGACATATTATGTTTAACCTTTATGAAATCATTACAAGAAGAAAGCCTAGTGATAAAGCATTTTTATACTTAACTGTTGCAGGATGGGTAATCCTTGCTTCACTTATGCTTTTAGGTATCTACAATGATATCAACAGATTATTAAAGTAGGAGAATAGATGTTAACAAAAGAGTTAGCTGTAGAAAATTTAGACAAAGTTATAGAAAAAGTTGAAGCAGCAAGACTTCAAGTTTCACATCACCATATAGTAAAAATAATAGCTATTAGTAAATATAGCCAAGCAGATGAAGTGGCAACACTATATAATGCAGGGCAAAGAGCATATGGGGAAAATAAAGTTCAAGATTTAAAAGAAAAAATGGAGATACTTGAAGAGTTACCTTTAGAGTGGCACTTTGTAGGAAGACTTCAGAAAAATAAGATAAACAATCTTATTGACTTAAATCCAACACTAATTCAATCAATTGACTCACTTGATTTGGCAATTGAATTAAATAAAAAACTTGAAGCAAAAAATAAAAAAATAAATGCCCTTCTTCAAATTAACTCAGCATATGAGGAATCAAAAGCTGGTGTTATGCCAGAAGAGGCAATTGAAGTTTATAAAAATATAATTGAATCTTGCCCAAATATTAGTTTAAAAGGTGTAATGAGTATAGGTGCGCATGTTGAAGATGAAGATACTATAAAAAAATCTTTTGAAACAACTAAAAAAATCTTTGATGAACTTCAACCCTTAGGTGCAAAATATTGTTCTATGGGTATGAGCGGTGATTTTGAGTTAGCTATTACATGTGGTTCAAATATGATTCGAGTAGGTTCAAGTCTATTTAAATAGACTTTTCCTAAATTTATTTATATACTTAAAAACGATTTAACCACACACTCTATTCTATTTTCTATATCACTTCCATCTTGTTTCATATAATCAGTTTGTATTTTATAAACTATTTTTTCATTTAATTTAAACTCAAAAAGTAAATATCCCGCATATAGTTTCGCTTTTGGATTTTTTTTCTTATTATCATCTTTATCATTCTCATAAATATAATAATCTATTACAAGCTTTTCATCGGTTTTTATTATGTCAGTTATAGGGATATTTCTTTTTAAAATATCATCTGCTAAGTTAGCATTTAAATTGTTTTTTAAAACAGTTGGCATAAAAACAGAGTAGATAATATTTGATTTGATAATATAGTTTTTAGACGTAAATAGTTTTTGTACTTTAGCTATATTTGTTTTATCATAAATGGACTCAAAGGTTACTGTTTGCTGTTGGCAAACAACTCTTTTTGATTTTATACTTTTTTTATTTAAATTTGAATAGATACCATATGAAAAAAATAGAATTACTCCAATAAGAATAACTAATAAAATTCTATTCAAAAAAAACCTTTATATAGTAATTTGTAAAAGATTATATTGAATAAATCATAAAATAAATGTTAAAAATTACATAAGATTTTCTTATACTATTGCTTCACCTAACATACCAACAATAAAACCAAAATTTACCCCAAGGGCAATAAGTCTTCTTTTTTTATATTGCAACAGTGGTGCAATATCTTGGAAAATAATATACATTATACCACCTGCTGAAAAAAGCATCAAAGAAGATGTGATTTCTATTCTTTCATCTAAGAAAAAATACCCTGACAAGGAAAAGAATAGTCCCACAAAACTTAAAATAAACAGCAGTTTTAGTGACTTTTTTGTTGAGTGATTTAATCTTTTTAATTCAATATATGAATTAAAAGATTCAGGCAAATTTTGTAAAGCAATAAAAATAGAAAGTAAGATTCCAGTTTTATGGTCATAAACAAAAACAGCTCCAAGAGCTATTGATTCGGGTATAAAGTCCAACAACATAGCTATTACTTGTGGTAATTTGTATCTATTTTTTTCAACAAATTTATCAAAATAATAAAAACTCACTCCTCCCAATATAAAAAGAGTACAGCTTAGTAAAATAGAGATTTCTACCATGCCTTTTGGAACAAGTACAAAGGCAATAGCTGAAAGCATAATACCAGTTGCAAAAGCTATTAGATAATGAATCGTCATCTCTTTTAGCTCTTTGTTATGTACCCTATTTTCAAAATACCAAGAAATCAAACCTCCAATAAATACGGTAGACCCTGATAATAATGAAAATAGAATAATTTCAAAAAACATTTTAGTTTAGTGAGTTTTTGAACTTCTTCAACTCTTCTTCTATACTTGGAACTCTCATAAAGTGTTCACCTATTAGAAAAGCATCTGCTCCTATTTGGCTTAAGTGTTTTATTATTTCAGTATTGCTTACTCCACTTTCTGCAACTATGATTTTGCCATTTGGAATCATTGGTATTAATTTTTCACAAAGGGTCATATCCATTTCCATTGTTTCTAGATTTCTATGGTTGATTCCTACGATATGTGCTCCACATTTCATAGCTTTTGTTAAATCTTCTTTATCATGTACTTCTACTAATACTTCTAATCCTAAATGAAGAGCATATTCATATAACTCTTTTAAATCTTTAGTTGATAAGCTTTTTGCAATAAGAAGTATAAAATCAGCTCCATAAACTAAAGCTTCTACGATTTGATATTTATCCAAAATAAAATCTTTTCTAAGAAGTGGTGTTGGAACATATCTTCTTATTTGTGTAAGATACTCCAAATTTCCTTGGAAATAGTGAGGTTCTGTTAGTACAGAAATTGCATTTGCTCCAGTGTTTGAGTACTCTTGTGCTATCTTAAGTGGATCAAAATCCTCTTTTATAATTCCCTTACTAGGACTTGCTCTTTTAACTTCAGCAATGATTCTAATTGGTTCTTCTTTAGTTGATGTAAGATAAGGCTTAACATCCCTTGGTGCATATGGGTTAGAACTTAAACTTCTTCCAAGTAATTCAAGTGGCAAATCTTTTTTTCTTTTTTCCACATCTTCTAAAGTTCTTCTGTTTATCTCATCTAAAATCATTTTTTACTACACTCCTTAATTTTCTTCCAATGAAGTTTAATCTCACTTTCGTTTAGACCAACTTCATCAACAACTCTCTTCATAGATTTATAAGCCTCTGCACAATTTCCTAACTTATAATTAGCCCAAGCCTTTGAATCTAAATATGCTATATTGTTAGGTGCTTTTTCTAAGGCACTTTCAACATACTCTAAACCCTTTTTAACATCAATATCATAGTCAATTAACAAATATCCTAAATAGTTCTGATATACATGACTATCTAGTACTGTTAATACATCATTGAACTTTTTAATAACATTATTTAAGACTTTTTTCTTATTTTCTGCTGTTTCAAACTCTAAAATTGCTATTTGTGCTAGAAAATCTATATTGCCATCTTCCCTATAGAGTTTACGAACTAATTTCAAAGCTTTTAGGGGTTGATTTGTTCTTTTATATAAATTGACTAATTTTACATTATCGATTTTTTCTTTTTCTAAAAAAGAGATGGCTTCATTGATATCTTTTTTTTCTATGTATGTTATTAAAAGTTTATATGTTTTGTTTGCCATATCTTTATTTCCAGCATCTCTATTAGCTTGATATGACCTTTTTAATACTGATATAATACCATCTATATTATTTTGCTCTTGATAAATAGATACTAGCTTTGAACAGACAATTGAATCACATCCATAAAGTCTAACATGAGTCTCAAGATATGCTAAAGCTTCAGCTTTTCTGTTTAAATATGCATATAAAATATTTACTAAATTGAAAAGTGTATTTGAGTTATTGTTCATTGAGTATGAAGTTTCAAAATATGAAGCAGCTTTTGTATACTCTTTTTTTACAAAATAAACATTTGCCAAAACTTCATAATTTAGTGCAGTTTTGTATTTGCTTAAAAGTTCTTGTGCAACACTTAATGCTTTATCTGTCTTATTTAAGTTAAGCAAAGAAACACAGTATATTCTAGTTATTAGTTCCTGTTCATCTATATCTTTTTTTAAATGACTTGGTACTTTTTTAACTATATCTTGAAAGTTTCCTGTTGCAAGAGATGCTCTTAAATACTTTATAAAATACTCATAGTTTTGTGTGTTCTCAAATAATTTTTCATATAAAGCTCTTGCTTCATTTGTTTTGTCTTGTTTCTCATACTCTAAAGCATATAAAATATATAAATCTTCATTGAAGTTTGCTTCTTTTGCAAATAAAGAAGAAATAAATATAAATATAACTAAATATCTTTTATAGCAGGACACTCTTCTTTTACCTCTTTAACTCTATTTTTAAAATAATCCCAAAAAGGGAAAGTTCTGCACTGTTTTGGTCTAGCTTCATAAACAGAACACTGTTTTTTTTCTAAATCAAAAAATATGCATGCATAATTATCTTCTGATAATTTTTTCTCATTTATAGAATAGTTATACCCTATTCTTCTTAAGTAATTGTGTAGCAAATCTTCTAATTCTATATTTAGATGTTTGGCTAACTCTTCACATTCACTTTTAGCTATCCAAATATAACCGCTCTCACCTATACAGCAATTACCTTCACAAGTATCACATGCTTTTGGATTGAAGCCATAGGTAAAACCATCTTGTTTTATTATTTCATTCATATTTCAACTTTTATACTATGAGTTGACGATACCTTATAAATATCTTGAACCTCATTTGTAAAATCTTCCCCATCAAAAACGATGAGTGGACTTAAAATTTTCATCAAAGATTTTGAATTTTTTCTTGCATATATTAAAACCAAAGTGGCATCTTTTCCCAGCTTTGGATGTACAAACTGTATTGACTCTATATTAAATTTAAACTCATTTAAAGTTAATATAATATCATTTAACTGCTTAACATCATAACAGAAGAAAAACTTACCATTTTGATTTAATATTTTTGATGTTTTTGATATAAAATCAACCAAAGGCATAGAGTCATTATATCTTGCAATCTTTATATTTTCATTTTCACTTTTTACTACACTACTATGATAAAAAGGAGGGTTTGATACACATATATCAAATAATTTATCAAAACTTATATCTTGATATTTCCCTTTATATATTTTTGAGTCTATTTTATTGTTTTTTGAGTTTATTTTACTTAGCTCTTGAAACTTCTCTTGCAGTTCACATTGATTGAGGTTTAACTTTGCATTATCTCTAGCAACAAGAAGGCCAAGTATTCCACTTCCACTGCCTATATCTAAAAGTTCACCTTTTATATTTTTAAAGATTTTTAAATTAGTATTTATAAAATGATGCAAAAAATGAGTATCACTGTTATAGCAATATCCATCATGGGGTTGATATAGAAGCAAAAATAGCCTTTTTATTTTTTGATATTGTACTAAAAACTCTCTAATAATGATTTGAAACTACTATTTTAATTTATATAAAGATTTAGTCTTTATTAGATATTATTTTTAAATACAATTTAATATTTTTATTTAATAAAAATAAAAGGAGATAAAATGACAATAATGGAAACTCCAATAAATACTCCAGTTTGGGTAGATGCAAAAAGGTGTAAAGCCTGTGATATCTGTGCATCTTTGTGTCCAGCAGGAGTTATAGCTATGGATTACGACTCTACATCAACTCTTGGTTCAATGGTAAGAATTATTTCAAAAGAATCATGTATTGGCTGTGGTGAGTGTGAACTTGCCTGTCCTGACTTTGCTATTTCGGTAGCAAGTAAAGATGATTATAAATTCTCAAAACTTACAGAAGAAGCAAAACAGAGAGCACGAATACTAAAAGAAAACAATTTCAGAATCAAGGAATAATAATGTCAAGAGAAATTATAAGTACTGGAAATGAACTTTCAGCAATTGCATCAGTTGATGCAGGTTGTGAGTTCTTTTCTGGATATCCAATTACTCCCTCAAGTGAAGTTATGCATGTAATATCTGATTTGCTTCCAGCATCAGGTGGTGCTGCTATTCAAATGGAAGATGAGATTGCAGGAATTTGTGCAGCCTTAGGTGCATCAATGAGTGGTAAAAGATCACTTACAGCTACAAGTGGTCCAGGGATTTCACTTAAAGCTGAAAATATTGGTCTTGGTTTTATTGCAGAAGTTCCCCTTGTAATTGTAAATGTTATGAGAGGAGGACCATCAACTGGACTTCCTACACGTGTAGCACAAGGTGATATCTTACAAGCTAAAAATCCTACACATGGAGATTATAACTCTATTACTTTATGTGCAGGAAATTTAGCTGAGTGTTATACAGAAACAGTTCGAGCTTTTAATTTAGCAGATAGATTTATGCAACCAGTTTTTGTACTACTTGACGAAACAATAGGACATATGAGTGGAAAAGCAGTTCTACCAACTCTTGAAGAGGTAAAAAAAGGAATTGTTCCAAGAAAAGTCTTTGAAGGTGACCCAAGTGAATATGAACCTTATAATGTAGCAGATGACCAACCAGCTGTTTTAAATCCTATGTTTAAAGGTTACAAATATCACTACACTGGACTTCATCATGACTTTAATGGACATCCAACAGAAGATGAAACTATGTGTGAAAATCTAATAGAGAGACTATTTAGAAAAGTAGATGCACACCTTGATGAAATAGAATCATATGAAGAGTATGAACTTGAAGATGCTGATATTATGATTATCGCTTATGGTTCTTTATCTCTTTCTGCAAAAGAAGCAGTTAATAGACTAAGAGAAGAAGGTGTAAAAGTTGGACTTTTTAGACCAATAACACTTTGGCCAAGTCCTGCTAAAAAGATAAAAGAGTTATGTGATAAGTTTGAAAAAGTATTAGTTTGTGAGCTAAATCTTGGGCAATATATTCAAGAGATTCAAAGAGTAAGTGGAAGATTAGATTTTGAAACAATGTTTAAAGCAAATGGTAGACCAATAGCACCACTTGAAATAGTAAAAAAAATCAAAGGAATGTAAGATGGCTTTTAATTATGATAAATATTTACGAATAAATAAAATGCCAACTTTATGGTGTTGGGGTTGTGGAGATGGTGTTATTTTAAAAGCCCTACTTAGAGCTATCGATGGGCTTGGTTGGGATATGAATGATGTATGTGTAGTATCTGGAATTGGTTGTTCTGGAAGATTTTCTTCATATATGAACTGCAATACAGTTCATACTACTCATGGAAGAGCAATAGCCTATGCCACAGGTATCAAAATGGCAAACCCAGACAAACATGTTATTTGTGTAACTGGAGATGGAGATGGTCTTGCAATTGGGGGGAATCATACAATTCATGGATGTAGAAGAAATATAGATATAAATCATATAGTTGTAAATAACTTCATATATGGTTTAACAAACTCACAAACAAGTCCAACAACTCCACAGGGAATGTGGACTGTTACTATGAAAAGAGGAAATATTGACCCTACTTTTGACCCTTGTAATTTAGCAATCGCAGCGGGTGCATCTTTTGTAGCTAGAGAGAGTGTAAACGAACCTAAAAAATTAGAGAGACTTTTTACAAAAGGTTTAAATCATAATGGATATGCTTTTTTTGATATTTTTTCAAACTGTCATATAAACCTAGGAAGAAAAAACAAAATGAACTCTGCAATGGAAAATCTTAATTGGATAGATGAAATTACAGTTGCAAAAAATAAATTTGAAAAACTAAGTGATGAAGAAAAAGTTGGCAAATTTCCAACTGGCATTTTAAAACAAGATGAAGAAGCAAAAGAGTACACAGACCAGTATGAAAAAGTAAAAACTGCACATAAAAACAAAACAGCTGTAGTGTTATAAGGAAAGATAATGAGTAAGATTTTGATGAGATTTACAGGTGTCGGTGGTCAAGGTGTTTTACTAGCAGGTGCAATCTTTGCAGCAGCAAAAATCAATGCAGGTGGATATGGTCTAAAAACAGCCACATATACCTCACAAGTAAGAGGAGGAGCAACTGTTGTTGATATAACACTAGATGATAAAGAAATCCTTTACCCATATGCAAATGATGGAGAGATAGACTTTATGTTATCAGTTGCCCAAGTTTCATATGACCAGTTTAAAGAGGGTGTAAAAGAAGGTGGAGTAATTGTAGTAGAACCAAACCTAGTAAAACCCACAGATGAAGATAAAAAAAGATGGAAAATCTATGAAATCCCAATCATAACAATAGCAAAAGAAGAAGTAGGAAATGTAATCACCCAATCAGTCCTAGCTTTAGCTATTGCTAACTATATGACAGGTGAAAGTGTAGACAATAATACCTTGCGAGAAACCATGCTCTCAAAAGTACCAGCAAAAGTACATGAGATAAACAACAAAGCCTTTGATTTAGGTTTGGAGTATGCTAGACAGGTTTCTGGCTAATATTTTATTAAAGCTTATCATTTGCAATAGGCTCATTACTTATTGACTTTGTAGCTCATTTGTGCTACACTCAATAAAAAGGATTATAAATGCTTAATGCAACAGTAAGAGCTAGAGTAGATAGCCAATTAAAAGAAGAAACAGAATCAATATTTAAAAGTTTAGGTCTGAATACTTCTCAAGCGATTGTTATGTTTTTAAATATGGTAAAACTAAACAATGGTATTCCATTTGAGATAAAAATTCCAAATAAAGATACATTAAAAGCAATGAAAGAAGCAAAAGAGTTTAAAGGAGATGAAATTTCTCTAAAAGATTTATAAAATAATGTATAAACTATTTAGAACAAAACAATTTGTAAAAGATTATGATAAAACTAAGTTATCAGATAAACACTATGAAAAGTATATAAAATTTGTTTCTTCATTACTTGAAAATAAAAAGCTTCCTGATGAAGCTTTAGACCATGACCTTATTGGTAATTATAAAGGTTTTAGAGAATGCCATATTAGTGGAGATATGCTCTTAGTATATATAATAGATGATGGTTATGTTAAACTAACAAGAATAGGCACTCACAGTCAGTTATTTAAGAATTAAAAAAGATGCCTGTCCCCCTTTATTCATGACCCCGATGTCTATGTTATATAGATATACCTATTTTTGCTAATAAATCTTTAAATTTCATAGGTTTATATTTATGATAAATTAAAGCAAAAAAAATTCCAATTATAACTAAACCTGGATTAGTATCAACTCCAAATAAATTAAATATACTACCAAAAGCTAAAATAAAAAAAATCCATAGTATTATTAAGCTCAAATAAGCAACAAAATATTGTAAATATTTAATCATTTTATTTTCCTCTTTTATTATTGATAAAGGGAGGCAGGTACAATTAATAAATAACGTCACTTACACTCTCCAAGATAAACAATAAATTACTTTATTGTTTTATAAAAACTTTATCTAAAAATATCTAAAAACTCTGATTTTTGTTCAAATCAAGGCAGACAAAATATTAATAAAGGAGCTTACTAAAGTAAGTGAGTGTAATTAATATTGCAGTCGAACGCAGAGTTGGGCAAAAAGCTGAGTTTTTATTTTATGTAGGTTCGGTAGATGTTTATCTTATCTTCCAATCTCTTTGACAAAAACGGATTAGCATTTTTAAAACAACTAAGTATAAACTTCGATTCTTGAAAATAACTATATATTTTCTCATTATCCCAAGATGCTGGTGGCTTTTGTAGGTTTGAAATTCTATCTGCTAATTTTACACATTGTACTGCATAATTTTGAGTTAGAAGTCTATTTATACTATCAGCCATTTGCTGTTTTTTAGACTCTATATTTGGATCTTTTGATAAGGCTTCAACTCCACTTGCAATCTCATCCCCAAACTCTTCAATTAGTTCACTAATAGTTACATTTGTATCTTCTAATACATCATGAAGTAGAGCAACTGATATTGCAAAGTCTGCATCTTCTATTTTTACATTGCCTTGCTCACAAGCATGCATCATCTCCATTGCTACTGCTGTAAGATGAGTAAGATAAGGTAAGCCATGTGGTGTTTTTTGCTCACCGTGTACCTTTGCTGCATAGTTTAGTGCTTTTAGGTATTTTTCTTGTGAAAACATTACTTTTCCTTTTCTTTATTTTTTTGTTTATGTTTATTGTTAATTATATTATCTGATTTTGAAAAAGCTATTAAATCTTCAGCTGTGATAATTTTTTCAGATAACTTTGATATAGACTCTTTTAAAATATAACTTGTACTTAAGGCATCACTATAAGCTCTATGTTGAGTATCTATATTTATATGCAATAAATCCTTTAAAAAATCCAATCCATATCTTTGTGCCTCAATTGTTCTTTTTGCTAAATCAATAGTACAAAGTTTTCTATTTTGCAGTTCACCTAAATTGTACTTTTTAAAAGACTCAGAGATAAATCTATAATCAAACTTAATATCGTGTGCAACAAAAACATCATCTTCTAAAAATATTTTAAACTCTTCAAGTACAGTTTTTAAGACCGGTGCATCTTTTAACATAGAGGGAGTTATATTTGTCACTTCTTGGATATATGGCGGTACATCTTTTGCGTAAACAAGGGATTCATAGCTATCTATTATCTGCCCATTTTTAAGTTTAACTGCCCCTATTTCTATGACTTGCCCATTTTTTACATTACTTCCATTTGTCTCAATATCCACTATACAAAAAACTTGTTCAGATAAAGAGTTTATGTTTGTTTTTAAAAAGACTTTATCATTTATTATTTCTAAGGGTAAACCATTTGATAGAAGAAGTTCAAGTTCTAAAAAAGCATCATCAAAAAATGTATTTTTAAGTGATTCAATTAAGCTAAGCAACTCATCTAAAGTAGATAATCCTTTTTTTATTTTTTATACAATAATATCACTGTTTGAAGGTACGATTTGTTTCTTAGATTTCATGGGCAACTTTTATAAAGTCTATCATTTTTTGTCTGTCTTTTTTACCTTTACTTTGTTCTACTCCACTGCTAACATCAACACCATAAAAACCAAAACCTTTTAACTCACTCAAGTTTTCAGTTTTTAATCCACCAGCAATAATTATTTTAGAACAATCAACACCCTCAAACCAATCAAGAGCTATACGCTTGCCCTCTCCACCAAAACCTGGAACAAAAGCATCTACTAACATAAAGTTCTCTTCTAAGTCTTCTAAGTCCTCTTTTGAAGCTACTCTTTCAACTTTTACATGTTTTATTTCTAGATTATCAAACTCTGTGGTATCTTCATCATCAATTATTTGTGCCAATTGCATATGGGCAACTTTACAAATATCATTTATGTGTTTTGATGACTCATTTACAAAAAGCCCTACTGTTTGTATAAAAGGAGGAAGTTGCTCAACTATTTTTTTAGCATCAATGGGTCTAATATATCTAGGACTTGGCTCATAAAATACAAATCCTAAAGCATCTGCTCCTGCATTAATAGCATCAATAGCATCTTCTAAATTTGTAATACCACAAATCTTTACTCGCATAACTTATACCTGAAGGCTTTTTATAGCTTTAGAATAGTCATCTTGAGAGAAGACAAAAGAACCTGCAACAACCACATCAACACCAGCAGCTTTTAGTTCATGAATATTTTTATCGTTTACTCCACCATCTACTTCAATAAGGCAGTTTGGGTTTCTTTTATTTATAAGCTCTTTTAGTTTTTTACTCTTTTCAACAACACTTTTAATAAATTTTTGTCCACCAAAACCTGGATTAACTGACATTAGTAAAACCATATCTAAATCTTCTAGTAAGTATTCGATTGACTCAGGAGTTGAGTGAGGATTTAGTACAATTGCTGGTTTTATTCCATAATCTCTTATTTTTTGGATAAGTCTATGTGGATGTTTTTCACTCTCTATATGAAATGAGATATATTCAGGTTTTAAAGGTGCAAATAAATCCACAAAAAAAGTATTGTTTTCTACCATTAAATGTACATCAAGAGGTTTAGTTGCTATTTTTGCAACAGGGTTTACAACAACAGGTCCTAGTGTCATATTTGGTACAAAATGACCATCCATAACGTCCACATGAATCAAATCACAGCCACCATCACAGATAGCTTTTATCTCTTCATTTAATTTCCCAAAATCAGCTGATAGTATCGAAGGAGCAACTAACATAAAAATACCTTTTTCTTTAATTGTGGCGATTATATCATTTTATAGTTTTATTTTACTTTTTATGCTAATATTGTGCCAACTTATTTAAGGCTTATGTAAATGAAACAACTTCTACTATCTATTTTTTTAATCTCAGCAATATTTGCAAATGAAAATTTGGATGAACTCTATGCAAAAGCTAAAAAATTTGAAGATGAACACAACTATAAAGAGGCTATGCTTATATATAAACAAATAGCAAAGTCTGAAACTAATGATAAAATTACTTTTATAGATGAAGACAAAGAAGCAGAAGTAAAAGCTACAAAAAAGGTTTTAGATACAATTGAAGATAAAGAGACAAGAAACACTTTATCTCAAATATTAGCCTCTTCTTTTGACCTATATCCATACAATGAAAACTATCTTCTACCTTTTTCATATAGTTCAAAACTTGATGATGGAAGAAAAGATTTTGAAACAGTATTTCAACTAAGTGTTAAAAAGCCTATTTCTTATAACTTTTTTGGTTTAAAAGAGAGTATAAACTTCGCATATACTCAAAAGTCTTGGTGGCAACTATATTCTGAATCATCACCTTTTAGAGAGACAAATTATAAGCCTGAAGTTTTTGTTATGATTCCATATGGTAAAAAAAACAAAACCTCTTTAAAAGCCTTAAAGTTTGGATTTTTACATGAATCAAATGGCCAAGCCCAAGCAAAATCTAGATCATGGAACCGATTATATGCCCAAAGTTATTTTCAATTTTCAAGTCTATTTTTCAGCCCAAGAATTTGGTATAGAATACCAGATGGACAAAATGATGATAATCCAGATATAGAAGACTATCTTGGATATGGGGATTTAACTTTTGATTTACCATATAAAAAACACACTTTTAAATTACTGCTTAGAAATAATCTAAAATTTGATGATTCAAATAAAGGTTTTGCAGAACTTAGCTGGACTTTCCCTTTACTAAACTCAAAAAATACTTTTGGATATGTTCAAGTATCAAGTGGTTATGGGGATAGTTTAATTGATTATAATGAAGAAATAAATCGAATAAGCTTTGGAATTAGCCTTTCAAGATAAAACTTACACTTAACTAACACTTTCTTCATATACTTTCACATCTTTAAAAAAAGGAGTGAAATATGAAGTTAGGTAAACAAATAGCAATTTTTGCAATATTAGGGGCAACGGGATTATTCGCTGCTGGAATTAATGATGTAAATGTATTAGTAGATAAAATCAATACAGCTACTAATTTAAATGAAAGAAGCCAACTATTGAAGAAACTTGATGCAAAGCTTTCATCAATGGGGCAAGAAGACCTTATTACCGCTCAGCAAATTATTAATACTAAACTAAAAATATCTAAAGTTCTTTAAGTAGTAAAAATCATCTTTGAATTTTTCAAAGGTGATTTTTACTCAAGCTATTTAAAAGTAAGCTCTATCTTTGTACCCTTATCAATCACACTAGTTATACTAATATTTATATCCAAAATATCACAAAGCTGTTTTACAATACTCATGCCAATACCAAGTCCGGTCTCATTCTCTTTATAATATCTTTGAAATACTTTTTTAACATTTTTTATACCAATACCACTATCTTCTATAATAAGTTTTTGTTCACTTGCACTAATATTTACTTCACCATTTTTTTTATTATATTTACAAGCATTTGTTAAAAGATTATCGATAATACGTTCCATTGCATTTTTATTGCTTTTTATGAAAACATTTTGCATATTTTTATTAAATTTGATTTTAGGATATAACTTTTGTAAAATTTCAATCTTTTCATCTACCAATTTACTAAGAGATACTTCTTCAGTTTTTGATATCTGTTTAGGAGTTATTAGTTCTAGATTTTTATAAAGAGAAGATATAGTTTTAGCACTTAACTCTATTCTTTCAGTCTCTTCAAAATCTCCACGTCTTTTTAATAATTTTGAATTTAACAAAATAGAAGTTGCAGGGGTATTTAAATCATGAATTAAATCTTTTAGAAAATCTTCTAAAAGATGAAGTGCTTCTTTCATTGGTCGCAGAGAATATAGGGCAAAACCAACAGAGATAAAAAGTAGAAAAAAGAAGATTACAACTGAAAACTTAAAAATATCTACTAGAAAATCATAATAAACTTTTTCATACTTCTTTTTGTCATAAATTACTTTTAAAAGATATGGACCTGTTGAGGGTATTTGAAAATAAGCGCAAAGTCCCTCTTTGCAATGATAGATTTTAAAAAGTTGTTTTTCTTTATTATCCTCAACAATATCAAGGCTAAACGTATCACCTTTAAAATCAAAAGTATAATCTTTCATTTGATATAAAATATTTTGTTCTATATCTTTAACTTTATCACTGTGATACATATATAAAACTATACTTGCAAGTATAAATAAAGGAATAAAAAAAAGAGAAATAGTAGTAATTAAAGACTTTTTTTCATAGTTTTTCAAGTTTGTATCCTACACCTTTTATATTTGAAATATCTAAATCTAAAAGCTTTTTTAATTTACTAATTAAAACACGAAGTGCTGGTTCACTAGGCTTATTCATATAATCAAAAAAAGTAGATTTGTTTACAGTCATACCAATATTTCTTATAAGAAGTGAAAAGACTTCTTTTTCTACACTTCCCAAGGGCACTTCAATATCATCTTTTAATACCCTACTTTCTAGTAAATCAAATGTAATATTTTTGTATTTAAGAACAGGATTTTTCCGTTTTAAAGTTGCTTGAATACGAGCTAACAACTCATCTAAATCAAAAGGCTTTTTTATATAATCATCACAACCATAGTCAAACCCCTTTAGGGTAGATTTTATGTCAATTAGTGCTGTTATGAAAAAAGTAGGTGTATTATCATCTGCTTGACGCAAAAGCTTTAAGGTCTCCATTCCATCAAGCAAAGGTACATTTATATCAAATAAATAAAGATCATATTTATTATCATATGTATACTCAATAACCTCTTCTCCATCAGATACTAATGTAACATCATAATTTTCTTGTTCTAAAATTTGCACCATAGTTTGGGCTAAAATTGTATCATCTTCTAAAAGTAAGATTTTTATTTTTTTATTCATTTATCAAGTACTTTATCATCAAAAAGTTTAATTGGCACTTTCTGTTTTGCTTTTATTATGGCATTTGATTCTTCTCTAGCTTTTTTATTTTTTTTTGCTAAGGCCACTTTTAATTTTTCTATTAATTGCTTTTTTTCTTGGGGTGTTGAAGCTTGATTAACTTTTTCTAGAAGAGTTTCCACTACTTTTTCTTTAGCAAATAATTGCAAAGTCATAGAAAAGATAAATATAATTATTAAACTTTTTAATCTCACTATTTAACCTTTTGTTTTTCTAAAGTCTCTATACTATTTTTTAACTTTTCGAAAGGATGTATATAAAAGCTTTTTAGACTGCAATTTCCTTTTTTTGATAAGTTGTAATTAGCATCATAAGACTCTTTTGCAGCATTTATATTTTTTGCAAAAATTGTTGAAGATTTACTCTCTATTAAAAAAAGCTGTGCTTTTGCACCTACTGTATCATTTTTTGAAAAGTAGCCTTTTTCAAACTCTTCTTGTATATATGTAGAGGCATAATCCATAGCTTTTTTATATTTATTACAATTTTTATCTCTAATAATCTCTTTTGAAGACTCACTCTTTTTTTCACCTATAGAAAAATCTTTTTGGCTACACCCAATTAGTGTTATTGAAAGAGCTGTTATAAAACATACTTGCAATAGTTTATACATCTATATTTTTCCTTTTACAATAAAACAGCGTTCATATTTGTATTTTTTATTTATTCCCTATTACTATTAGATTTATATGGGAAAATACTTAATAATTATAATGGAATATAAAACCTAAATATCACTACAAACTCCACTATTAAGGCCTGTATTATAATAGAATATTCATTAAACATCAAGACAATTTTTTTGCCAATAAAGAATCTTTGATTAAAAAATTTGAACTAATATTTAACTTACACTTTATTTATATACTTCCACACATAAAAAATCAAGGAGATATAAAAATGAAATTAGGTAAAAAATTAGCTATCTTAGCAATTGTAGGAACAACAAGTTTGTTTGCATCAGGAGTATCTGATGTTAGTCAATTAGTTTATAAAATCAATAATACTGCTGATGTGAAAATAAGAGCAGAGTTATTAAAAGAGCTTGACACGAAACTTACAAATATGGATAAAAAAGAGCTGCCTGCCGCACAAGAGATTGTTAGTAACAAACTACAATTAGCTAAAGTTCTAGAAAGATAATGTTAAAAAACTATTTCTATAAATATTATTTAACAATTAAAAATAGCTGGTTAATCTATATTTTCTAAAGTTCTATTTAGATAATTTCTTTTCCATAAACCACATAAACGAAAACATCAATCCTGGTGTTTTCGCTTTATTTTCATCATAAATAAACTCTTCATAATCATCAACTTTCAAATACACAGTCTCAATCTCTTCATCATGAATTCCACCACCACTGTGTTTTTTCATACTATCATCTATTTTGGCATAATATAGGTGTTGTTTTGCTCCACTTACTCCAACATTTGTATAAAAAGAGGTTATTTTTTCTATATTTTCTATAGGAACATCATATCCACACTCTTCATCTATCTCTTCTTTTACAATCATTTCTAAAGAGATATCCTTATCAATAATCCCTGCACAAAGTTCATAAGTACATAGGTTTGAGTTATCATTTAAATAAACAGGTGGTCGAAACTGTTTTACTAATAAAAATGCATTTTTATTTACATTGTAAAGTAAGACAGATACAGAATCAAAACTCTTAACTGCTTCCCATGACTTTTTTACACCATTTTGCTTATATGTTATTTTTACAGGGTGTACAAATTTTGTATTATTTAACTCAGATGTTTCAAAATTTTTTATAATATTATTCATAAAATAGCCTTTATATTTTGATATTCTATACAAAAATTATTTAAAGAAAGTAAACATATAGTAAAATACATATAAGCTACAAAGTATAAGGTTGAAAATGCAATTAAAATATGTAGGGCCCAAACCTATGATTTCGGAACATGGTATAAGTTTTAAAGATGGTAAAGAAGACAAATATGTATATATTCAAAATGCAATAGAGATTCTACATGCAATAAATCATGAATATATAAAAGGTAAAGTATATAAATATGATCCTGACTTTACAAACTTGTCAGATCAAGAGGTAGAAGATACTATTACAAAGTATAAACCTGAATTAAAAGATACAATTGAAAAAGAGGTAGACTCTTATGAAATTTATTTAAAAGCGGAGATTGAAAATATAAAAGATTCGCATCCTCTTTTAAGTGATTTAGAACTAAATGCCCTAAAAAACAATTTAGAGATAATGCATGAATATAGAGTTCAAAGAGCAATAAACAAAATCTATTATATGCATATTATAGAAATAATCTCAAACTTAATCAAAGAGCATAAAATAAGAGATATTAGTATTCCTTTTAATGAAAAGTTTTGGCATGTATTACAGACTATTCAAGGATATTTGGCTCAAGGTAAAACTTCTGTTGAGTCAAAGCTTATTGAAAACGAAAATTGTACTTTAGAGTTACAAATAAGATTCTAGTTATTGGAGATAAAATAGGTGGGGAAAAGCACATTTAATTTATTTAAAAACTTAACTATAAAAGTCGATTTAGACAATAATATAATTAAGGCAAACTCTGCTTTTCTAAAGTTTATCAATAAAAATATTGAAGATGTTTTAGGAAAAAAAGAGAGTGATTTTTTCAAACAACTCAACTTATCAAATAATTCAAAACAGATTTTAGATGAAACAATTGAAATAAACAAAGAGATATATTATTTCAAAATAAAAAGAGTTCTAGTAAAAAAAATTAACAAAGAGCCCTATATAAAAATCATACGAAGAAATATTACTGAGTTTAAAAAATATTCAGTTTTATATGATGACCATAAAAATCTATTAAAGTATATTGCCACAGCTAAACCAATTGAATTTATTCTAGATGAGATTATTAAATCTGTTGAAAAAAGAAATAACAATATGATTTGTTCTATTTTACTTTTAGATGAATCCAAACAAAAACTAATAAAAGGTGCAGCTCCATCTTTGCCTGAGTTTTACAATGAAAAACTAAATGGTATGTAAATAGGAGCAAATGTTGGTTCTTGTGGTGCAGCAGTTTTTCTAAAAGAAAGGGTTATTGTCAAAGATATACAAACCCACGAGAACTGGAAATATGCAAAAAACTTAGCTGCAAAAGTTAACCTTCAAGCATGTTGGTCTCAACCATTTTTCTCCTCTTCAAATGAAGTATTAGGCTCTTTTGCTATTTATTATAATACTCCAAAAGAACCTAGCGAATTTGATATAAAACTTATAGAAGATATTGCAAATATCACTGGAATTGCTGTTGAAAATCATAACAATTATTTACAGAAAAAAAGATTTGAAGAAGAGAAAATAGAAAAAGAACAAATCCTAATGCATAAAACAAAACAAGCCATGATGGGAGAAATGTTAGAAAATATTGCCCATCAGTTGAGACAACCTTTATCTATCATATCAACCTATGCTACAGGTATTTTGATGAAAAAGAAATATGGAATTGATACATCAAATATAGAAAACGAAGCATTTGAAAGCATTAATCTAAATGCCCAATATCTTTCAAATACCATTGATGATTTTAGAAATTATTTTGCTACAGTTAAAGAAAAAAATAGTTTTTCAATAGATACTGTATTAAATTTAGCACTTAAATTAATAGATTCAAGAGTAGAGAATGAAAATATTAAAATTAAAAAAGAGATTGTTCCTATAATAATTACAAATTATGAAAATGAGCTAATACAAGTATTGATAAATATTCTAAATAACTCAATTGATGTACTCTCAGAGCTTAAAAATACAGAGGATAGATATATAGGTATACAAGCTTATAAAGAAAATGATTTATTAGTATTAAAAATCTTAGACTCTGGAAATGGTGCACCAGAAGATATATTGGAAAGAATCTTTGAACCATACTTCACAACAAAAAAGCAAAAACTAGGAACTGGTATTGGACTATATATGTGTCAAGAAATAGTTGGAAGACATTTAAAAGGTACAATAACAGCTAAAAATGCATACTTTTATTTCCAAAAAGATAGCTATTTGGGTTTAGAGTTTGAAATAAGAATCCCAGATTTAAAGCAATAACTATTTTAAAACTGACTCAAAATCTATGTAAAATATAGAACCTTTGTCCACATGTGATTCTAGCCATAGCTTTAAGTTGTACTCTTTACATACTTCACTTACAATATCTAAGCCAATACCAAAACCACCTTCAAAATTTTTGCCTCTTTTATATCTTTTAAAAATCTCTTTTTGGTCTTTTTCTTCAATACCTATTCCAAAATCTTGAACAGAAAAAACACCTTTCTTTACTCTTACAATTATCTTAGAATCTTTGTTAGAATATTTAATGGCATTTGAAATAAGATTATTTACTATTTTTTGTGTTTTTGTTTTATCCATAAAGATATCACACTCATCTAACTCTTCATAAATCTTAATACCTTTTGTAATAGCAATATCTTGAAAAAACTCAACACTCTCATTAATCAATTCATTAAAATCTATATTAACATCTAAAAAAGTATCTTGTTTACTAAAAGCACTATAGTGCATATCATTATATAGCTGTGAAATTTGTTTTGCACTACTAACTATATAGTTCAACATTTTCTCAGGGTTTCTTCCTTGTTTTAATGTTGATGTAGAAGTCATCAAAACTGCAATTGGAGTATTTAATTCATGTGCAGAGTCTTTTATAAACTTATCCATATGCTCTACTTTTTCTCTTACAGGCTTTAATAAAAGCTTTGCAAGTAAATATCCAATAAAACCAATAAAAATGGTACTTAAAAAAAGAATTAATATAATATAAATCTTTAGTTTTTTTATCTCACTAATTGCTTGATTTGTCTCTATTACTATATATTTGATTTTGATTTTTTCATGGTGTTGTTTTTCTAATTGTGATACATGAAAAGAATGAGTTGAGTTATGAGATACTTCAGTATTTAAGTCTATACTGCTGTTTTCAAGTTTTGAGTAGATGAGATTTCCATCTTTATCAAAAAGTCCATATTTTAGATTTTTGTTTTTTAACTCTTTGGGTACAAAAGTTTTATTTTCCATTTCTGCATTAAGTATATCTGCTTTTATTTTATTTGCTGCACTTATCATCTCAATTGAGCACTGACGTTCCACCATATCAGTCTCTTTTTGGTAGTAAGATAATAATAAAATAGAAAGAATTAAAACTGTTGAACCTATATAAATAAAAAGAAAACTATATAGGGCTTTTTTTTCATTTTTGTTCAAACTTGTACCCCACTCCCCTTATGGTCTCTATTTTTTCTTTTCCTAGTATTTCTCTAAGATTTTTTATATAAACCCTTATAGTAGCATCAGTTGGTTGTTCATCATATTGCCAAATGTTTTGTAATAACTCATCTGAAGAAATCACCCTATTTGCATGGTTGACAAAATACTTTAAAATATCTCTCTCTTTTTGAGCAATATGAACTTTTTTTTCATCCAATAAAACTATACACTCATGGGGAATAAAAGAGATACTATTATCAATCTTTATCTCATCTCTTGTCCCCAAAGAAAAGTATCTGCAAAGTCTATTTATTCTTTGTTCTAACTCTTCTAAATCAAAAGGCTTTTTAATATAGTCATCACTTCCTAATTCAAAGGCAGTTTTTAGATGTTTTGTATCTTGGTATGCAGTTATTATTATAATTGGTGTTCGACTCTTATAATCATCTCTAACATGCTTTAAAACATCAAGTCCTGACATAGTTGGAGTATTTACATCTAATATTGCAAAATCATATACACTCTCAATTAGGTTTTCTAAAGCATCTTCACCTTGAGTACACAAAGTTACTTCATAGCCTTTATGATTTAAATAATCATTTAAAATATCACTTAAAGCTGGGTCATCTTCTAAAAGTAAAACTTTCATGATATTCCTTGAGTTTTATTTGAAGTTATCAAAAACTAGTGGTGATTTAAAGTCCAATGATTTTAAATGTTTCATGATAGTTTGTAAGTCATCAATATTTTTTCCAGTAACTCTTATCTCATCACCTTGGTTTACAGCCTTTACTTTTAGTTTAAGGTTTTTTATCTCTGTTTGGATTTGTTTTGCTTCATCTTGTTTGATTGAATCAACTATTGCATAAACATACTTTCTGTTTCCACCTGAACTATCATCTTTTTTTGCTTCATCAAGTGAATTAATAGATAAGCCTCTTTTATTCATTTTTGAAATCAAAATATCATACATAGCATCAACTTTATTATCACTAGAAGATATTAAAGTTATAGTTTTAGCACCTTGATTAAAATCTATTTCTGCTTTTAAACCTTTAAAGTCATATCTATTTTCTATCTCTTTTTGTGATTGAATAACTGCATTTTTTAGTTCTTGCATATCTAACTTTGCAGAAATATCAAATCCATGTTCTTTTACTGCCATATTTTCTCCTATTTTTAATAATTATTTATACATTATATAAAATTTATATGTAATAATTGTTAAGAGACTCTATTTATCTCTTTTATTCTTTAATTTTCAGTTCATTAAGAACAGTAAATCCAATAACCATCCACGAAATAATCATCAATGTCCCACCAAATGGTGTAATTGCACCTAACCATGAAACTTTTAAAATAACTAACAAATATAAAGAGCAAGAGAAGATTAAAGTACCTAAAATAAGTAGATATCCAGATACAACGATTTGTTTAGAATTTGGTAAGAAATGAGTGATTAGTGCTATAGCGAAAAGTCCAAGTGTGTTGTAAAAATGGTATTGAACACCAGTATTATATATGGCCATCATATACTCGTCGTTTGTAGCCTTTAATCCGTGTGCACCAAAAGCACCAATTGCGATGACAACTGCCATCATAAATGAGGCAATAATCAAAAAGTTTTTTGTATTTTTTGTTACTAACATATATACTCCCTAATTTCTTGGAAGTATATCGAAAAAAAATTAATTTGAAAATTTAAAATTATTTTTTAGCAGAAAAACCTGCACCTTTTTTCTCTTTTTTCTTTAAATCTAGATCTTCAATTATCTCTTTAAAATCAACACCATCTTGATTCATTTTAGCAAAACATGCAGCAACTACAGCTATAGCATTTGGAACTTCTTTTTTCTTTTTATATGCTTGAATGTTTTTTTCACTAACTTTTATTAGTGCTGTAAACTTTGGAATCGTTAACTCAGCATCCAAAAGAAGCTTCTTAAAATCTATAAATGTCATATATTCTCCTATTTTAATAATAATTAATTATACTAGATATATACTAAATATATATAATATATATACTAAATATATTATTTAATATCTACTTCCCAAAAAAACTCTATCCACTTATCAGCTATTTTAACACTATAATCAGCCTTAATACAGGCTGTTGGCTTATAAAAGATGGTAGCTAGTTTAAATTCTGTATTTGGAAACTTTTTATTTAAAAGCTTTAAAATTTCCCTCATAGTTTCACCACTATCAACGATATCATCAATAACCAAAACTCTTTTGGCATGGGATAAGTCAGGAATATTAAAGATGTTAAAAGTATCTAGTTTTAACTCACCCTCATAATGTATAGAATTAATCGTAAATACATTTCTCATATTTAAAGCCTGTCCCATTAGATGCGACAAAGTTAAACCACCTCGTGCTACTCCCAATAAGATATCAGGCTCATAATCTCTACATTTGTCTACTAAAACTTGAGTATCATTTTTAAACTCATCATAACCATAATAATATTTTTCTTGCAATTTTTAACCTCTTAATATAAAAACTAATAATGAAATAAATGTCAAAAGAAAGATTCCTAAATTTAAATCTTCTCTCTCGTTTTTTACCAATTTTATGATAGTAAATACTATAAACCCTGCTGCAATTCCATTTGTAATAGAAAAAGTCAAAGGCATAAGTAACACTATAAAAAATGACGCTGAAGCAGTAGCAAAATCTACTTTTTCAAAATTTATTTTACCCAATTCACTAAAC
This sequence comes from Arcobacter sp., assembly GCA_002869535.1. Lineage (GTDB taxonomy): Bacteria > Campylobacterota > Campylobacteria > Campylobacterales > Arcobacteraceae > Arcobacter. The sequence goes on along the minus strand of PKUK01000001.1, from coordinate 39,235 downwards.
ATCAAAATTCCAACAACCACCAAAATTGGATAAATAGCATTTGAAGGAATAGATTTAAAAAGTGGCAACATAAAAAGTGTTGTTATAAAAAACAAGGCTGTAAATACAGCTGTTAATCCTGTTCTTCCACCTTGTTCTACACCAGAAGCACTCTCAATAAATGAAGTCGTAGTAGAGACTCCTAATAAACTTCCACCAACTGTTGCAATTGCATCTGCTTCAAGTGTTTTTTGTAAAGATTTATCTTCTTTATTATTCTCTTGAAAAAGATTAGCACGTGAACCAACACCTGTTAAAGTACCTAAGGTATCAAACATATCTGTTATTAAAAAAGTAATGATAACGGGTAAAAGTGACAAACTGATTGCACTTGCAATATCAAGTTGCATATATATAGGGGCAATAGATGCTGGTGTTGAAAATAACTCTTTTGGAGCATCCCCTATTCCAAAGAACCACGCAATTATAGAGGTAATCATTATTGAAAAGATAAAAGAACCCTTTAAATTATAAGAAAACAAAATAAAAGTTAAAATCAAACCAAAAGTACCTAACATAACTGTATCTTTTGTAAAATCTCCCAAGGCAACAAGAGTAGCTGGGTTGTCAACTATCATACCCATCTGCTTTAAACCAATAAAAGCAATAAAGGTACCAATACCTGCACTAATTGCTCTTCTTAAATTCATAGGAATAGAAGTCATAATCCAAACTCTAAAATTAGTAAAAGATAAAGCTACAAAAAGCAAACCTGAAATAAACACAATACCTAAGGCTGTTTGCCAAGGTATATTCATACCCAAAACTAAACCATAAGAAAAATAAGCATTTAATCCCATACCTACACTCATAGCAATAGGTGTATTTGACCAAATACCTGAAAATAGTGTTGCTAAAATCGTAATTAGTGCTGTTGCTGTTATAACAGCATCCATAGGTAGCCCTGCATCTGAAAGTATAAATCCATTCACTGGAACAATATACATCATCGTCAAAAATGTAGTTAACCCAGCTGTAAACTCAGTTTTAACATTTGTATTATTTTTTTTTAATTTAAAAAAACCCACATAAAATCCTAAATAAAAGAGGATATTCTCTTTTTTTGTCCTAAAATAATAGATAAAGTTGGATAATTATTAATTAAAGCAAGTAAAATAATCAAAGATAAAGAAATATTTTCTATAATAAAAAAAACATAAAAGTGAAAAAATGAATATAACAAAAGATTGTGTTGAGTGTATAGTAGGACAAATAGATAAAGCAACAAAATTACTTAAACTTGATGAAAAATTAGCAAATGAGATTAATAGTGAAGTAGAAAAAAGAGCTTCAGGTTTTGATTTTGAAAAGTCGCCTCCTTTTGTGGCAAAAGATGTTTATGAATATCTTGCCTTTAAAACAAATCTAAAAGATCCATTGGAGACTTTAAAAGAAGAATCTATAAAAAAAGCAACAACTTATCTACCACTTATTGAAGAGAAAATTTCTTCAAGTGAAGATAAACTTTTCACTGCAATAAAAGCTGCAGTTGCTGGAAATGTAATTGATTTTGCTACAACAAAAGAGTTTTCTTTAGATGAAGAGATAAATTCTATATTCCAAACAGATTTTTCAATAAATGATTATAAAATATTTAAAGAAAAGCTAGAAAAAAGCGACTCTTTGATTATCTTAGCTGATAATGCAGGGGAAAATGTATTTGATAAGGTTTTGGTAAAAACAATAGTTAGCTTATATCCAAATATTCAAATATCTTATGCCACAAGAGGAAAAGCTATAATAAACGATATCACTACAAAAGAAGCTTTGCAAAGTGGTATTGATAAATATTGTAAAGTTATTAGTTCAGGTGTTGATACTCCAGGATTAGACAAAACTAGAGCTTCTAAAGAGTTCATGGAACTATTTAACAAAACACCCTTAGTATTATCAAAAGGTATGGGTAACTTTGAGTGCTTGGAATCATACAATGATGAAAAAATATTTTTCTTATTTAAAGTAAAATGTAATGTAGTTGCAAAAACTATAAATAGAAATTTAGGAGAGATAATCTTAAAAAGAGGATAACTAAATATCCTCTTCTTTTATCTCTTGGATTTCATCTGATTCTTCTTGAACAGTTTCATCTAAAGTTTGAATTTTCTCTTTTTCTTTCTTTAATTCTTCTCTTGCAATTATCTCTAAATAACAAGTTTCACAATTATCAGCAGCTGCTAAATCAATAGATTTGATTACATGAGAAAGTGGTATTTCAACTGGTGTTTCATCAGCTTTTGCAAACTTACAATCAAAAAACCAAAAGTGTTTATCAGTTGATAATGTTTTTCTTTGTTCTCTTTTTATATATTTTCTTATCTCATTTTTTATTGATTCTACAACTCTTTGAGGTTTTTTATTTTCTACTTGAAGTTTAAAAGTTTTTTTCAAATTTTTCCTTTTTTTGCAATTGTACCCAAATTTACTCCATATGATGACAATTTTTAGTGAAATTGAGATAACATTTTTACTATGAAAATATTAGATGATAAAGAAAAGATTTACTTACTTGATGATAATAACTTTGATTTCCCAACTCTAAATATGATGAAAGATGATTTAGTTGCTATTGGTGGAGACTTTCATCCCCAAAGAATAATCAATGCTTATCAAAATGGACTTTTTCCTTGGTATATAGATGAATACAATTACATTCATTGGTTTAGTCCTAAAAAAAGAATGGTTTTATATCCAGAAGAGTTTAGACTAACAAAAAGCCTAAAAAGAGTTATAAAAAACAAAGGCTTTGTAGTAAAATAAAACGAACGATTTGAAGATGTTATAAAATCTTGTGCAAATATAAAAAGAAAACATGAGGATAATACTTGGATAAGCCATGAGTTTATAGAAGCTTATACAAATCTTTTTCACCTTGAATATGCTTTTTCTATTGAGTGTTATTTAGATGAAAAACTTGTAGGTGGACTTTATGGGTTACTTATTGGTGATATATTTTGTGGAGAGAGTATGTTTGCAGAAGAAAAAGATGCTTCAAAAGTAGCCTTTTATCATCTTTGCAAGCAAGCAAAAGAGAATGGTATCAAAATTATAGATTGCAAAGTCTACAATGATCACCTTGCAAGTTTGGGTGCAAAAGAGATAGATAGAGAAGAGTATTTTAAAATTTTAGGAAAATAAAAAGGTATAAGATGGCACAAAAAGATAAAACAAAATGGGACAAAAAATATAATGAAACTCCCTCATTACTTGAAAAAAGAGAGCCAAGTAAAAAGTTAATTGAAATATTAGATAAAGTAAAGGGTAAAAAAACTCTTGATGTAGCTTGTGGAGCTGGAAGAAACTCTATTTATCTTGCAACAAAAGGTTTTGATGTTGATGCTATGGACATATCACAAGTTGCACTTGATGAGCTTGATAAAAAAGGCTTTGAAAATATAAGTACTAAATTAGTCGATTTAGATGAATATGAAATACCTAAAAATAGTTATGACCTCATTGTTATGACAAACTTTCTTAATAGAAAACTAATCCCAAAACTATCAAATGCACTTAAAATAAATGGCATACTATTTATAGAAACATATATGGAAGATAAAGATAATGAAAAGCCTCCATCAAACCCTGATTTTTTATTAAAAAAAGATGAACTTAAAAGCTTTTTTAATGAAGAGTTTGAAGTTTTAGATTATGATGAGTTTTTTAATGAGAGTTATGAGTTATATAGAATGAAAAAACAAGCTATTACTATTAAAAAGCTTTAAAATACAAAGCTACTATTTTTTATAACACCATATTTCAATTATTAAGCTATACTACCTAATAAACTCAAATAAAGGAGATAGTATGGCTAAAGGTAAAGATGTACAGAAATCTGTTAAAACAGAACCTGCAAAATCAATGAAAGAAAAAAGAGCTGATAAAAAAGCTAAAAAAGCTTCAAAAAGTTAATATCAAAATTTGTTTTATATTTTTAATCTTTCTCATATAAAACAAATTTATTTCTTCCACTCTCTTTTGCTTTATATAAAGCAGTATCTGCAAAGTTATAAATATGTTCAGAAGCATCTATTTCATCTCCATATGCCACATATAGTCCAAGAGAAGCTGTTATATAACTACTTGCTTTGTTGTGCTTATGTTCTATCTTTAACTCTTCAATTTTTTGATTAACCAATTTTGCAAAACTTATGGCATCTTCTTTATCTTTTGGAGTAAATATAATTGCAAACTCTTCTCCTCCTACTCTAAAAGGAACATCAGAGGCACGTTTACAAATATCAATTAACGCTTTCCCTACACCTTTTAATACGCTGTCACCTTTTTGATGTCCATAGAAGTCATTGTACTGTTTGAAAAAATCAATATCTAATATAATCAATGCAAAAAAATGCTTCTCACGTTTTGCACGATTAAGTTCGTTTTCAAATACTTCATTAAAATATCTTCTATTATATAAACTTGTTAATTCATCTGTTATAGATATTTTTTCTATTTTCTTTTTATCACTTATATCTTGTCGGATTGCTGTATAACCTACTATTTTATTCTTCTCATCAAAAATAGGAGAAATAACGGCATATACCCAATAAAAACTTCCGTTTTTATTTCTATTTTTTATTTCACCTTTCCAGGTTTTTCCACTTGAGATTGTTGACCATAACTCAACAAATAACTCTTTTGGCATATCTTTGTGTCTTATGATTCTGTGATTATTGCCAATTAGTTCTTCTTTTGTATATCCACTAATATCACAAAAAGCTTGAGAAACAGAAACAATAGTTCCATCTATATCTGTACTTGATGTTAAGACATTTTCATCTACTACATGAAGATATTTTGAAAGTTTATCGTTAAGTTTACCTATAGCTTGGTTTTTGATTATGATGATTAAAAGTATAATTGAAAATACCCCAATTACATAAAGTATAGTTTTATAATCAATATTCTCTTCATACTTAATTGATAGCCATTTATTTAAAATCTCTTTATTTTTCTCTAAAGGTACGTTTGATATTAATTTATTAATTATCTCATTTAAAATAGGTTCATCATTTCTTGTTGCCATGGGAAAGCCAACTATAGTATCTAGTTTACCTGCTATTTTTAGATTTGTTGAAAAGTTTTCTTGAATGTGATAACCTATAACTGGAAGAACTCCAATAAAACCATAAAGCTCATTTTTATTTACTTTTTCTAAACCCTCCATTGTATCTTTTACTTCAACAATTTTTATATTTGGATATTTTTTCTTTAATATCTCTGAATAGGCAAAACCTTCTACAATAGCCAGTTTTTCTGACAATACAGATGAAATATCATTAATAAAAGGCTTTTCAGATTTAGTAGAGATAACCAAAGGCATACTCATAAGATTTTCAGTAAAATTAAAATAGGTTCGGCGTTTTTTTGTATCCATCATAACAGTTACAAAATCACAAGTTCTATTTTCTGCTAATCTAATAGTATCTGACCAATTTTTGCTAGAAACAAGCTCAAGAGGAACTGGTAACTCTTCTTGAAAAAGTTTTATATACTCAGCTGTCATACCAACATGTTTACCTTTTTCTATTTTTTCAAAAGGCAACCAATTGGGGTCAATACAAAATTTTAACTTTTTCTTAGACTGCAAATAGGCATATTGTTCATCTGAAAGTTTTATCTTTTTTGATGCGTTTACGTTTAACCACTTTTCTTTTAAATCTAAAACTTCATTATGTGGCATTGCCATATAGGTTTTTTCTAAAATTGATTTAAGTAGTAAGTTTCCTTTTGAAACCCCCATGTATAGTGGAGTTTCAGAGGGAATAAATTCTACATTGTTTAACTGTATAGTCTCTAAATTACTCAACCAGTTTTGACTAATATAATACTCTGTTGTAGGCAAACTTCCAATTACAGCATCTGCTTTACCATTTGACACAGCAATAACTGCTTCTTTTGTATTATTAGCTAAATAAAGTTTTTGATTTGGATATCGATTTTTTAAAATAGTATGTATAAAAGACTTATTTAATACAGATATAGTTTTATCTTTCAAGTCATCAAAAGATTTTATATTTGAACCTTTTCTAACTGTTAGACTTGTTTTATAGCTAATATGCTCAAATTCAGTAAAGTTTATAAACTTTTTTCGTTCATTATTAATAGCAACGTGAGGTATGATATCAAGTTGTTCATTTTTTAGCATATCAAGAGATTCTTTCCAACTTTTATGACTAATAAACTCTATTTTAACTCCAAGAACTTTTGCCATCAAATTCATATAATCTACTGTGTAACCTAGTGCTTGATTATTTTCAATGAAGTTAAAAGGAGGGAAAGCATTTAAGTTTTGAACTCTTAAAATGGGATTTTCATCCAAATACTTCTTTTCTTCTTGTGTCAAATTGATTTTTGATTTTGCTTCAATATACTCTTCAAATATAAAATCATTTATATTAAATGACTCTATATTTGAACCATATTCATTATATAAATCAGAAATATATCTAATCCTACCCTTATCTACATTTCCTAAAGAGACTACTTCTCTCATGATAAGTTTTTCAATAGCTTTTGCTTCATAACGCAAATGTTCAAGTGACTTTGAAGAATTATATTTATTGTGTATTAGTTGAATAATTTCTTCTTTGTGGTCTAAAGCATAATTCCACCCTTTTAAAGTAGCTTCTTTAAACTTTTGAACCCTTTTGGGATGATTCTTTACCTCATCTTCACTAGTAAATAAGATATCACCATAAAAGTCAAAACCATAATTAGAAGGATTGATAATATTAATATCTATGTTCTTTTCTTTAAAATAAAAAGGCTCATTACTCAAATAAACAGGAGAAACATCAATCTCTTTGTTTATTAGTTTTAAATAATCATCTTTTTCTCTTTCTCGAATCAAATTTGGTTTTACATTTAATTTTTTAAACATAGCTAATACTGCGAAACCATCTGTATCATTAGGATAAAAAAGTACATCTTTTCCACCTAAATCATAAGGAGAATTGAGACCGCTACTTTTTAAAGATATTAAAGCACTAGCACTATGTTGAAAAATAGGAGATACAATAACAACAGGCTCTCCCTTTGCTTTATAAAGTATCAGTATAGAATCGGCAATCCCATATTGAGCTTTGCCTTTTATTACTTCTTCGACGTTATTATATTTTAGGTCTCTTTGTTTTATCTCTACATCTAAACCAGCCTCTTTATAAAAGCCTTTCTCTTTTGCAGCATAATAACCTGCAAACTGAAATTGATGAAACCATTTTAGCTGTAAAGTCACTTTTTCTTGAGAATAAAGTGAAGTAAATAGCGATAAAATTAAAAAAAGTTTAAACATTATTTTTGACATGAAAATCCATTAAATCTTATTTTTAAATATTATATCATATTAAATAAATAATAAAACCCCTTAAAAAAAATCAAAGAAAACATCGTTAAAATACTATTATATACAAATAAAAGGATTTATAATGAGAGTATTAATTTCATATCCTACAGACATAGGTATTTTTGATATAGGACAAAGTGAAGATAAGGAATACCATGTAATATTTGATGATACATCATTAGGAGCTTTTACTTCAATCCAAGAGGCAGTTGATAATCTAATCACAAATAAAACAAGCGCAGTAATAGACCCAAATACAAATAAAGAAGTTGATACTTCAAGCTTAGGTATTCCTCAAGACTATACTGAATGGGACTCTTCTTACTAAATTATTTTTCCGCTTCTTCAAAACTAAGTATGACTTTTTTTCGTCCTACTTTCCATCTATATCCACCCATAGCTGCACTTTTTGAAATAACTCTATGACAAGGAATTAAAAAGCCAATATGGTTTGCCCCTACTGCACTGGCTACTGCTCTTACTGCTTTTGGTTTTCCAATTAAAGTAGCAATATCTGAGTAAGTTGAAACTTCTGCTTTTGATATGTTTAAAATAGCTTTCCAAACATTTATTTGAAAGTTTATTCCTTTTACATATAGACTTACTTTTTCTTTATTTATAAAGATTTTATCCAATAATTCTTGGGCATGCTTATCATCTTTGATAAACTTTGCCTTTTCCCACGATGACTTTAGTCTACTAAAAACCTCATCATATGATTCATCATAGAACTCTAAAGCACATATGCCCTTTTTTGTACTAGCAATCATAGTTTTACCAAAGATTGAAAAACCAAAGCCATATCTTATCTCTAGATTTTCACCTAGCTTTTTGTACTCATTTGGAGTTACTCCAATAAAGTTAACAAAGAGTTCATGAAGTCTACTTGAACTAGATAGACCTAAATCAATCGAGCTATCTAATATGGACTTGGAAGTTTGAAGTTTCTTTTTTGCGTATGAAAAAGTAGTTGCTTGTAAAAATTGTAAAGCAGAGATACCTGCATACTCTTTGAAAATTCTTGAAAAATGGTATTTACTCATCCCCACATGAGCTGCGACCTCATCTAAGTTTGGCTGATATAAATAGTTTTCATCAAAATATTCAATTGCTTTTTTAATATCTTCATAGTATCTACTTTTTATTTCTAATTCATTCATTTTAATATCTTTTATTAATTATATATTATTACATAAGTTAAGTATGTAAAAGTATATAATTTTAAAAGAATATTTACAATCCGAATCTTGCTATTTATAAAAGTTTGAAGATTTTCAATACCGTTCTTGTTCCACCTGAAGCTATTGATTGTTCTGCTCTAAAAGTAAGGTCAGACATATCTTTTAACAATAAATCAAACAAATCATCATAAGAGTATTTTGGATAGTTACTTTGTAAGGCAAGTTTATTATAATCAGTATCTGTTAGCCCTTCTTTTGTCCAATCTTTTAGAGAATCATAAGAGATTGCATAGGCAAAATTATGAAGTCTATTATCACTTTGTTTTGCTTCTAATACAACTCCACTTATTGCTTTATTGTTTAAAACATCTATAAACTCATCATCAAGAGTTTTAGAGTCTATAATAACAGGCATATTTTCAATAGTTTCTAACTCTTCAATATTGGATACTCTTATTGCCACACAATTATTGTCTTTAGTTTCATAAAAGTTTATTGGAAGAGTATACTTAAACCTCTCATATTCACAACAAAGTGCTTGTGCTTTTTCTACATCTTCTTTTGTCTTAGGGTTGATTATAAAATACTCCACTCTGGTATCTTCAATAAGCTCTTCAAAGTTTTCTAAAAACTCTTCATCAATACCTTCAAGTTCTATATTCATATCTAAAACCATTTTATTCCTTTAATATTTGATAAAAAGATTTCAAGCATTTATTGTTACTTTTTAGAAAATAAAGGTACCAATTTTTATATATTTTTAGAATTTATAAAAAGCAGCTACTCTTAGATACATTTTTTTGAATATATTATAATACAGGTGCATATCTTACTTCACTATTATATTGCCAAGTGCAATTAAAATAGTATAATATTATTACAATCAAAAGGATGAAGTTATGATTAAAAGAGTTCTTGTGCTATTGAGTGCTTTAGGTAGTCTATTATTTGCAGATATTTATAATCTAAAACCTATAAAGATTACAGATGATATTAGCTGTGTAATAGGAGATATAAATCCACCAAATAAACAAAACAATGGATTTGTTTCAAATATGTGTTATGTAAATATGGGAAATAGTTTAGTTGTACTTGATGCAGGACCTACTTACATATTTGCAAAAGAGTTTCATAAGCTAATGAAAAAAGAGTATCCAAATAAAAAGATATCCCATGTAGTTTTAAGTAATTATCACGATGATAGAATTCAAGGGGCATCTTACTTTAAAGAACTTGGTGCAAAAATTCTAGGACACAAAACTATAAATGATGACATAAAACAAAACCCTTCAAAATTTCAAAGGATGAAAGCAGTTTTACCAAAAGAGATTTATCAAAAAACAGAACTAATAAATGCTGACACTTTAGTTGAGGGAGGATATAAGATAAAAGGAAGTAAAAAAACACTTGAAATAATAAAACCTAGCAAAATCTCAGAAGAAAAAAGTGATATAGCAGTTTATTCAAAAGATGATAGCTTTTTATTCGTAGGAAATATGGTATTTAATGGAAGACTCCTAAGCTATAAAAAGACTTCAAATATAAATGGCTGGATAGAAGCCTTAGAAAACTTAGCTAAAATAAAAGCAAAATATCTTTTAGGTGGACATGGAAAAGATTTTCATAAAGATTCTTACAAAGCATCTTTAGAATACCTAAAAATATTAAGAGATGACGTAAAAAAAGCATATGAAGATGAGATTGATATTTTTGAAGTTAAAAATCATGTCAAAAGCAAAAAGTTTGATTATCTTAAGCATTTTGAACAGTTAAATAGCGCAAATATATCCATATATTACACTCAACTTGAGTGGGAATAAAGTATAACTTATTTACTTAATAACATCCTTGTATAGAGTCCAGCGGTAGTTGTATACCCTACTTCACTAAATTTAAAGTTTTTATCTTTATCATATATAAGTGTAGTAGGGAAAACTTCTATATTAAACTTTTGAAAATAAAAACCATCTTCATCATTTACTACCTTAAATGTAAGATTATGTTCATCAAGATAATTTTGTATCTCCTCTTTACTTCCAGATTGAACTGCAATAGTTATTACTTCATACTCTTTTGATAATTTTTGTATATTAGGTGATTGAACTTTACAAATAGGACACCATGTAGCCCAAAAATAAATCAGTATAGGCTTATCTTTTGAGACTTCATATTCAGTTCCATCAAAAAGATAAAATGTATCTATATTTAGTCTATCTTTATTTAGATCAAGTGAGCGATAATAACTAATTGCATTCATAGCAATTGTCAACATCACCACAAGTATTACACCCTCTTTAATGTATTTTTTTATTTTATCTTTCAATTATTGCCTTACTTAGTACCTAGTGTTATCTTCTCTTAAAATACAGTAATTGTATTAAAATAAAAGATAAAATGCCAATTATGAAAAAAATAAAAAACTGTATGAAATAAAATAGTCTATATCTTTTCTTACTTGAACTTATTGTGGAGGTTTACGAAATAAGGTACACCAACCATTTGGACTTATTGAACCTTCAACAACCTTACAGGTATTTGATTTAGGTTCAAAATGCATACAATCTTTACAGATTTCACCATTTTTAGGACTATCTTGATATTTAAATTGTTTTTTAGAACCTTTTGCATGTAGTGGAGTTGTTGATAAAGTTACTAGACCAAGAAAAGCCATACTTTTAAAAAACCCTCTTCTATTTAGCAGTTTGTTTAAACTTTTGATATTATCTTTAGATTCATGTTTCATTGCATATCCTTTCATTTTGCTACATTGATTCTTTTGATTATACTAACAGCTTACTCACCTTTAAACTACTTAATAGTTACAAAATAATGCTTAATTCAAAATTATACATAAACTATAGTTTCTTCAAATAATATAAAAATCCTTACTTTAATTATATGTTAAAAAACAACAAACAACTCTAATCTTTTTATCTTCAAATAACTTCTACTAAGGTGCTATAAGCACTAATTTGATAAAATACATCTCTTAAATAGTTTTAGAATCAAAACGCAGTTTATTTAAAAGGTTTAATAATAATGAGTGAGCACAAAGATTTTTTACGAGTCAAAGTAGATGAAGACTTAAAATCAGGCAAATATAAAGAAGTAATTACAAGATTTCCTCCTGAGCCAAATGGCTTTCCACACATTGGACATGCTAAATCTATCTGTATAAATTTTGGTATTGCCCGTGATTTTGATGGTCACTGTAACCTTAGAATGGATGATACAGATCCTACAAAAGAAGATACAAAGTATGTTGAGGCTTTAAAAGATGCTGTAAAATGGCTTGGATTTGAATGGGGAGAAACAGAGTACTATACTTCTGATTACTTCCCTCGAATTTATGATTATGCTGTTGAACTTATCAAAATGGGTAAAGCATATGTTGATAGTCTAAAAGAAGAAGAGATACGAGAATATCGTGGAACAGTTACACAAGCAGGACGTAGAAGTAAATATGCTAATAGAAGTATTGAAGAGAACTTAGACCTTTTTGAACGAATGAAAAAAGGTGAGTTCAAAGATGGTGAACACATTTTAAGAGCTAAGATTGATATGTCAGCTTCTAATATGAAGATGAGAGACCCACTTTTATATCGTATCAGACATGCTCATCATTATAGAGCTGGAGATGAGTGGTATGTTTATCCAATGTATGACTTTGCTCACTGTTTATCTGATTATATAGAAGGTGTTACACACTCTATTTGTACACTAGAGTTTGAAAATAACAGAGAAATTTATGATTGGGTATTGGATACACTTAAACTTACTCCTCCTCGTCCTTATCAACATGAGTTTGCAAGACTTGGTATTAACTATACAGTTATGAGTAAAAGAAAGCTTTTAGAGCTAGTAGAAGGTAAATATGTAAGTGGTTGGGATGATCCAAGAATGCCTACAATTGCTGGATATAAAAGAAGAGGTTATACACCTGAATCTATTTTGAACTTTTGTGATCAAATTGGTATTGCAAAAGCAAACTCAATGGTTGATGTATCACAATTAGAGTTTTGTATCAGAGATGATTTAAATCAAAAAGTACCAAGAGTGATGTGTGTGATTAACCCACTAAAAGTTACAATCGAAAATTATGAAGGAAGTGAAGAGATTGAGGCTTCATACTACCCTCATGATGTACCTAAAGAGGGTTCAAGAAAAATACCTTTTTCTAAAGAGATTTATATTGAACGTGAAGACTTTATGGAAAATCCTTCTAAAGACTACAATCGTCTTGCACCTGAACAACCTGTACGACTAAGACATGCTTATATTATCACATGTAAAGAAATCATTAAAGATGAAAAAGGAAATATCACTGAAATAAAAGCAGAATATAACCCTACTTCAAAAAGTGGACAAGATAAAAGTGGTATCAAAGTAAAAAGTGCAATTCATTGGGTTGATGCAAAAGAGGCAAAACAAATCGAAGTAAGACTTTATGACAGACTATACAAAAATGAAACACCAGAAGGATTAGAAGACTTAAATCCAAACTCTTTATCTATCATTGAAAATGCTCTTATAGAACCTGCTGTTATTACTGAAAAAAAAGATGAAAGATTTCAGTTTGAAAGAGAAGGATATTTTTATGCTGACCCTATTGATTATAGTGATGAAAAACCAGTATTTAATAAAATAGTAGGACTAAAAGACTCTTGGGCTAAAAAGACAAAAACACCTGAAACTACACAAAAATCTGCTCCTAAACAAGAGATTAAAAAAGCAGTTGTACATGGTGAAGCAGAGCCTTTAAATGAAGAACAAAAAGCACTTTTTGATAAATATACTACTGAACTTAAACTAAATAGTGAGGTTGCAAACATCCTTGCACGTGATGAACAACTATCATCATTTTATGAAGAGGCATTATCTGAACTTAATAGCCCTATTGCAATAGCAAATATTGTAGCAAATGATGTAGCAAAAGAGCTAAAAGAAAAACAAATAAATGAGCTAAAATTTACAGCACTTCAAATAGCCCAACTAATAAAAATGGTTGATGAAGAAACTATTTCAAGTAAAATTGCAAAACAAGTATTTGAAGAAATGACAAAATCAGGAGAAAATCCAGAAAAAATAGTTGAAGATAAAGGTCTAGTACAAATAAGTGACCCTGCAATAATCTTACCGATTATTGATGAAATCATCGCAAAAAATCCTGATAATGTAGCTAAATTTAAAGCAGGTAATACAAAACTTTTAGGCTTCTTTGTAGGACAAGTTTTAAAAACTACTGGTGGAAAAGCAAATCCACAAGTTGTAAATGAACTTGTGGCTCAAAAGTTAAATTAAACAAAGCTAGTTATAAACCAAACTAGCTTTCTTATAGATAATATATTATATGAATCTTTATAGCTAACTTTAGATAAGATTTCAAAAAAAGGATTTAAATGGAAATAGAATTATTTATAGGCTTTCTTGGTTTCTTTTTTACCGCAATAATTTTAGTGATTGTTTTTCTTTACTTATATGCAATTGTTACACCTTATGATGATTACAAGCTAATTTTTGAAGAAAACAATTTAGCAGCAGCTCTTGGTTTTGGTGGAGCTATTATTGGAGTATCAATTCCTTTGTATAGTGCATTGGTTCACTCTGTATCTTATGTAGATTTTGCTATCTGGGGAACAGTTGCAATATTTATTCAATTAATTTTTGCATTTATTGTAACAAGACTTGGTGGTAAATACTCTTTTAAAACTAAGATTTCCGATGGAATTATTTCTGTTGGTATTTTGATGGCATTTTTATCAATTTCAATTGGACTTTTAAATGCAGGATCAATGAGTTATTAAAACTCATTGATTAAATATTTTTCTATTTTCTTAAAGAATATTATCAATATCTTCTTTTATCTTTTTAAATGTTTCAGAACTTATATTTCTATTTTTACTAATAAACTTTTCCAATCCTGAATTTTGTACAGGAATTCTTTTTGTAAACTTTACAATATCTTCTTCAATTGGCATCCCACCTATTTTAGTCTGCATCAAATCTATACATAAAAAGTCATCTTCTAAAGTAAATCGTGCATAGTTATAATAGATTTTTGACTCTTTGTTTATTTCAGTTAAGTCAATTGTCTCGGCTCTTAAAGAGGTATAATCCATCTTCCCTTTTCCAAAAAGCATTGTAAAAATAAAATAAGGTAATATATTTACATTTATATTTAGTTCACCTATTTTTATATCAATTTGCTTAACAAATATATCATCAATAAGTTTTATATAAAAGTTAGGGTTTAGTGTTCCTACATTTTTTAATACTTCACTATTTATATACTCGTATATCAAATATGCATTCTTTTTTATAAACTCTTTTTGTTCAGTTAACTGCATTTACTCTCCATATAACTAATTCTATCTATGATAATTTGTTAGAGCAATATTAACTAATCTACACTTTCTTTAATGTAAAAAATAAAACTCAAAAAAATATAAATACTCTATTTTAAAACCAAGTTTTTGCAATAAGCTCATAAGAGTGAATTCTTTTTTTGGGATTGTGAATCCATGAGTTTATCATTATTTCACTAGCACCTGTTCTTTGTACAAGATTTTCTAACTTCTCTTTTACAAATTCTGGTGTTCCCCAGATGGATTCTCTTAGCTTTTGAGTTATACTTCTTTTTTCCCACTCTTCCCACAACTCATCTATATTTTCAGTTGGTTTGGAAATGGGTCTCTCATCACCTCTTTGAAGGTAAAGAAATTTTTGGATTTCTGTGGTAGCTAAATATTTGGCTTCTTCATTTGTCTGAGCACATACTGCATTGATACAGATTATTATATAAGGTTCTTTTAGTTGTGCTGAGGGTTTGAAGTTTGATTTATAAACATCAATAGCATCCATCATCGCATCAGGTGCAAAGTGTGAAGCAAAAGCAAAAGGTAAACCTTTTACAGCAGCTAAACTTGCACTAAATGTACTTGAGCCCAATAGCCAAATAGGTATTTCAAGTCCATATCCAGGTACAGCTTTTATAGCTTTTTTACCCCCTTCATTGGATAAAAAATATTGTAAATGGTTTAACATAACAGGAAAATCAGAACCATCATTGTTATCTTTTCTTAAAGCCATTGCTGTTCTTTGATCAGTTCCCGGTGCTCTTCCTAAACCTAGGTCTATTCTATTTGGATACATTGATTCTAAGGTACCAAACTGTTCTGCTATAACCAAAGGCGTATGATTTGGCAACATTATCCCACCTGAGCCAATTCTGATTTTTTTTGTTCTTGCTCCAATATGACTTAAAATCACAGATGTTGCAGCACTTGCAATACTACTAAAGTTATGATGTTCCGCAATCCAATAACGCTCAAACCCTAACTCTTCTACCGCTTGAGCTAGTTTTGTACTATTTTCAATAGCTTCACTTATACTATATCCTTCACAAATAGGAACCAAGTCAAGTACAGATAAAGGAATTTGTTTTTTCATATGAACCTCTAATTTTTTAGTTTTTCAAGTATACAAAAAGAAACTAAATTGAAATATAATAATAAAAACCACTCATTTGTTTTAAAATATATTATATGTGAAGGAATTACAAAATCTTACAACTTGCAATAATTTTAAATATCATCATTTTTTAATGGTACAATCATCGCATAAGACTTAAAATATAGAGGATAAAACATGGATGGTAAAATGATAGTAACTTATAAAATACTGTGTAAAAATGACTTCAACTTAGAGCTAACACTTGAAAAACTATTTGCAAATGAAAAGATAGCAAAAACAATAAAAAGTGAATTTGCCAAAGGTATTAGAAATATTGATATTCTCACAAAAGATAGTGAAGCTAAAATAAAAATAGAGACCAAAAAAGAGCTATATAAATTTGAAGTAGATAAGAATGACTTTGCCGATTTAATAACACTAAGTGAAGAAGATGCAAAAAAAAGAAATCTTGCAAAAAAAGATTGTGCAGACGTAGAACTTGTGAATATAGAAACTATAGATTAAACTATTTAAAGCTATTATTTGGTAATTAATTAAGAAAAGGTTATAGATATGAGAGTATTCCTATCATTGGTATTTTTAGCTATTTTTGCATTTGGAGATTTTAAAGGACTTAGTCCTAAAATGCTTCAAGATAAAATTGATAAAAACATAGTACTTATTGATATACGAACTCCTCCTGAATGGAAAGAGCTGGGAGTTGTTCCAACAAGTAAAAAAATCATGTTCTTTGATGAAAAAGGAAATTATGATGTTCAAAGTTGGCTTAATGAGTTTTCAAAGTATGTAAAAGATAAAAATCAAGCTTTTGTTCTAATATGTAGGTCTGGAAATAGAACAAGTTTAGTTGGTGAATTTTTATCTAAACAAATGGGATATGAAAATGTCTTTCATTTAGAGCATGGCATTAAATCATGGATAAGAGAAAATAGAAAAGTAGAAGAAAATTAAAATACTAATAAATTATATTTAATTTGAGGAGATTTGATTTTTGAAAGATATAAAAGTTCAAGGGATGATTCTTGCTGCATTGGGAGTATTTATCATAAGCTTTGATGCTCTTTTAGTAAGACTTGCAAATCTTGATGCATCTGTTATTTCCTTTTATAGAGGTCTTTTTATGGGAATAAGTATGTTGATTCTTTGGAGACGAAGTAGTAGCAAAACTTGGATTCCTGCCAATAAACTAGAGTTTATGAATTTTTCTTTAGTGGTCATATTATCCGCACTGGGAACTTGTCTTTTTGTCTTTTCTGTAAAATACACAGCTGCTGCAAATACTGTTGTACTTTTGGCAACCTCTTCTTTCTTTGCAGCTATATTTAGCTATTTTTTACTAAAAGAGAGAATTCAAAAACAAACTGTTATTGCAATAGTTATATCTTTTTTGGGTGTATTTATTGTTTTTGGAAACTCTTTTTCTTTTTCTGGAAATTGGATAGGAGATATACTAGGTTTAGCTTTAGCTATAACTATGGGTATTGAGCTTACTCTGCTTAGAAAATATGGACATTTTCCTACTATGCTTGTCATCTCTCTTAGTGGTTTTCTTGTTGCAGGCATAATGTATATTTTTAGTGATAAGCTTTTAGATATCTCTTTAGAATCACTGTTTTGGCTAAGTATTATGGGCTTTATTCAGATTCCATTAGCCATGTATTTTATTTTTATCTCAACAAAATATATAACATCAGCAGAAGTAAGTCTTTTCACTACTATTGAAACAACAATGGCACCAATCTGGCTATGGCTTTTTCTTAGCGAAATACCACCAAAAATGACAATAATAGGTGGTACATTAGTTATATTTGCTATATTTATAAATGCCTTGCCAAGTATAATTAAAAAAAGAAATAAAACTTACTAATATATTTTCTCTTTTTTTTCTCAATACTATTTATATTAATTAGATATACTATCTCCAAAAATAGGCCCATAAGGAATAAAATGAGAAAATATAATGTCTAGTGAAATGATACTTGCTTCATTATCAAAAGTATGGCATATAATCCCAATTGTAATTTTTATTGTATTATTAAAAAAATTTATGAATAACAAATCCAAAAAACATAGAATAAACATAAATGAAGAGCATGAAAAAAAAGGTCAAAGCCTAGAGTTACGTACAGTCGAAAAATATGAAAAACTAGGATTTAAAGTAATCTATAACCAAACCAAAGAGCCTAAAGAAGATAGCATAGACATGATTTGCACAAAAGATGAGCAAACATTTCTAATAAAATGCAATAACAACTCAAAAGCAAAATCAATCAAAGCAGAAGATATAAGAGTATTTCATAAAAGTGCAATCAACTATGTTAAGACAAATAATCTAAAAGAGCATGATGTGAAATTTAGATATATAATACACTATGAGGATGCACTAGACAAATCTTCAAAAATCATACTAAAAGATGATTATTATAATTGTAGGTATGTGATTATATAAAGGTTTTAATGACTCTTTTTATTAAGTCTACTTTGAAGCTTTTGATTTTTTAATATATGACAAATCTTTAAAAAAACAACCTTTTGTATACTCTTTTCCATCAAAGCTTTTATAATGCTCTTGCATCAGTTCTAAATCTTCCTTGCGAACATTATATTTTTTTTTACAATTGTGACAATATAAGGAATAAGTATTCATAAAGATTACTATGCAAGTTGTGTTCTCAAAACTTCAAGATTAGTTTCAGAAAAGTTCTCATTTGGAGTCTATCCTTATTGAAAAAGGACATGGTACACTTTTTGTATATTAAAAAATAAACACAAAGGAATCATATGGTTTGTAAGTTTCAAGAGATAAGTGATTTTTTTCATAAGTACTCACAACTTTTAGAAGGTATTGAAGAACAAGAGTTAAAAGAGCTATTAGAAACATTTCCACATGCATGTAAATTTGTAAAATCACTTGATGAGGATATTGTTAATTGTGATGATTTAGAGCTAGTATCACAAAAAACTTTAGAGTTATTTGATAATGCCTACGAACATGAATATACAAAAGATGATATTTTAAAGTTTGCAGGTGTAACATGCAAAATATTCGATATCGTTGATGCTCCAAAACATCATGTTCCATTTATTTTAGTTATGTTGGCAAAACTTTGATACTTATCATTTAACTGAAGATAAAAGTATAAACTATCAATTGGTTAACTAATAAACTGGTACCAGATTTTTTATCCAATAAAGAAAATAGAAAAGAAGAAATTGTAAAGTTCTAATTGCTTATAATAGTCATAACTAATTAAAAGGTAATTACATATGAAAAACAAATTATTAATTTTAATATTTAGAGCACTTATTACCTTAGGAATTATTTCTTTTTTATGTTTATTCCTTTGGTCTGTATCATTATATTTAAATTGTGAAAAAGAAAATTTGTATAAGATACTACCCTCAACAGCTATTTTACTTTCTTCACTTATAGCTTCATTTGCTGTAATTAGAACTATTTTAAATACTCAACAAATTGAACTTGAAAAAAAAGAAAATGAAAAGAAAAAAAATAAAGTTATTTTAATTGCAGGATTAAAGCTATTTAATGAGATGATAGATGACCAAGAAACATACTTTAAAGAATTATCACAAGAAATAAATAAAAGCCAAGATGTTGATTTAAAAGAAATAGATTTAATTAAATATTTCTATGACAATGAAACAAATGAAAATATAATAATTAAAAATATTGACTACTTGTTAAATATTGAATTACATAAATATACATCTGAAAGATTAGTTTTTGATTTATTAAATATAAAAAATACAGCTTATGAATTAATTCATTTATCTAAAATTCTGAAAAATACTCATATCGCAAACAATGATAAATCATCTTCTCTAAGAATTATAAATTATATTTTAGCTGAACTAGCCAAATCAAAAGATATGATAGAAAAACATAATAAAATGAAAGAATATTTTAATTAAATCAATTTAGTGAATAAGATTTTGAAAGAGTTCGAGGCAAATTAATTTTTTGGTTTAGGATTTACCTTCACGGTAATGAGTAAATCAAAAAATTGATTTAACGCTGAAATATTTTAAAAGATTGTTTAATAAATTGATTTTTTTGCTGAATGCAAAATGAAGTGGCTCCGGCACCTGGATTCGAACCAGGGACCAAATGATTAACAGTCATCTACTCTACCACTGAGCTATGCCGGAACTTGTATAAAAGGTATTTAAAAAGAAGTTTGATGGCTCCGGCACCTGGATTCGAACCAGGGACCAAATGATTAACAGTCATCTACTCTACCACTGAGCTATGCCGGAATCTTTCTTCTCTTTAAATGGAGTGGAAGTATAGTAAAATTTGTTTTTTTTGTCAAGGAAATTTCCCAAAAATTAGCAAATTTTATAAAAATTTAAACCTGCACTATCAACTAGAGATATTTTCGATGATTTCACTAGTTTTTCTAGCTCTTTTTTACTATTTTCATCAAACATATTATCGATATCTTCTAAGGTCAAAGGTCTTCTTTCTAGCAAAGATAATATCTCTTCATTACTATAAGAGTTTAGTTGTTTTCGTCTATTTTTAAATGCAATATTTACATTTATATTTTCAAATATTTTTGCAATACTTTCTAAAGTTTCAAAACTCACTGGTTTAACTTCATAAGCTGGTGGTCTATCAATTGTACCAATATCTACTCTATGTGGATTTATCTTTTTAACAGCTTCATAAAGTAGTTCTATTTCACTTTCTTTATCGTTTAAGTCTTTTACAAAAAGTATCTCTAAAACAAAACTTTTTGTAGTTTTTGCTTTAAACTCTATCATAGCTTCAATTATTTTTTCTATATCAATATTTTCATGTATTCTATCTAGTTTCTTAAAACACTTTTGGCTTACACAATCAAGTGATAACTTCACCGTGTCAAATTTCAATAAGGCATCAAAAATCTTTTTGTCATATATTGTACTTCCATTTGATAGTATTAAAGTCTTTGCCTCTTTTTTGATTTTATCTATTCTTGTGATTAGTTCATCTAAGTTTGGGTATAGAGTTGGCTCGCCATTTGCAGTGATTGTTATCATATCTATTTTAGGATACTTCTTAAAAGAGTTTTCAATAGCCTCTAAGACTTCATCTACACTTGGGTAAGAGTTCATCTTATCAACAGTTTTTGCAGGCTTTAATTCACAGTATAAGCAGTCAAAATTACACTGTTTTGTATCAGGAGATAAATCTACTCCCAAAGAGATACCAAATCTCCTTGAAGGAATAGGTCCAAAGATTATGTTTGACACTATTTTTTACTAACTCTTTGGCACTCTTTTACAAAGTGAATTGCATTTTCAACTGGAACATCAGGTAAGATACCATGACCTAAGTTAAAGATATGCCCTTCACCTTGCATGATGTCTTGAATTCCTTCAACACATTTTGTTGTAGCTTCTTTTGAGTATAATCTACAAGGTTCCATATTACCTTGAAGAACATATTTATCTCCAAGTTTTTCTTTTGCAAGTGCCATTGGAGTTCCCCAATCCACACCAAATACATCAAAATTTCCATAAACTTTGTCTAAAAATGCAGGGATTCCTTTAGGGAACATGATTACCGGGATATGTGGATATTTTTCTTTTAAATACTCAGCAATTTCTACCATATATTTCCATGAAAACTCATCGTATTTAGCTGGTTCTATTGCTGCTGCCCATGAATCAAATATCTGAACAACATCTGCCCCTGCTTTGATTTGGTTTTCCATATATAGTTTTACTATATCAGTTACTTTTCTTAAAATTTTATGTAGAAGTTCTGGATTTGAGTACATCATTTTTTTACAAATATTGTATGTCTTTGTCCCTTGCCCTTCTATCATATAAGTTGCTAGTGTCCAAGGAGCACCTGTAAAACCTATAAGTGCTTTATCTTCTGGTAACTTTTGTTTTAATAACTTGATAGTATCGTATACGTAAGTTAATTTATCAGCGGCTTCTTTTCCACCAAGTAAAGCATCAATATCTGCTTCTGTTTTAACAGGATCTCTGAAAATTGGACCTTCACCTTTGATAAACTCTAAGTGCATACCCATTTCATTTGGGATAACTAAAATGTCACTAAATAAAATAGCTGCATCAACTCCAACTATATCAAGTGGTTGGATAGTAACTTCTGCTGCTAATTCTGGATTATGGCATAGGTTTAAAAAGTTTCCAGCTTGAGCTCTTACTTTCATGTACTCTGGTAAGTATCTTCCAGCTTGTCTCATCATCCATACAGGAGTGTAAGGTGTTGGTTTTCTAAAACATGCATCTACAAATATTTTTGACATTATAATTTTCCTTTTGTATTCTATTTCTTTCCAACTTTTCCCAAAAAGAAAAGTCCAACTGATAGTGCAGTAACCGCAAGTGCAAAATATAGCATCTCTAGTGCACCATCATATTTTGTATGTAAAACTCTTTGAAAAAAGTTTACAACTAAAACCATAACTATAACTTTTGCTATTTTATCTTTTAGTTGGTCTAGTGTTGTTATTGATAAAATTTTTGAGTCATCTTTTGCAACTTGTGAGTGGTCAATTGGAGAAATAAAGAGTTCATATACACCAAATGAGAATATTAACATAACAACTGCTATCAAATATAAATCAACAGCTCCAATAATACCACTTACAATATCTTCGTGGAAATGTTCTGGATGTGCACTTGCAACAATTGTATCAAAAGCATATACAGCTACACCAAAAATATCCATACTAGCTACAACAAAAAGAACTAAAGCTCCAATGAGCCCAAAAATAACTGCCGAAAGAACAAGAAATCTTGTCTTCCACATGGCAGCTTCAAAAAGCTTTTCAATCATTAAATGTCGTTCTCCAACTCAATCCATTTAAGTGCTATTCTAACAGAGTTAGTTGCAGCCCCTACTCTTACTTGGTCAGCAACATTAAAGTAGTGAACCATATTTGCAGAATAGATATCTTTTCTAATTCTTCCTACATATGTAATATCAGTATCAGTTGAAATAATTGGCATAGGGTATGCGTTGTTTTCAAGGTCATCTATTACTTCTACATTTTCAAATTTTTCTAATGCAGTTCTTACTTCATTAACATCAACATCAACATCATCTGCAAACGTTACAGTGATAGATTCACTATGGCTTCTAAGAACTGGAACTCTCACACAAGTAGCAGCTATTTGCATATCTTTGTGCATGATTTTTTGAGTCTCTTTTACCATTTTCATCTCTTCTTTAGTGAAGCCATTATCTTGGGCTACATCTATTTGAGGAATAACATTATTTACAATTTGATGTGCAAAAGCTTCTACATTTACTTCATCTAATTTAAAAGCTAACATACCTTGCATTTGTTTTACAAGCTCTTCCATACCTTTTTTACCAGCTCCTGAAACAGCTTGATATGTAGATACATCAACTCTTTTGATTCCATAAAGTTCATCAAGTGGTTTTAATGATAGTACCATTTGAATAGTAGAACAATTTGGATTTGCAATAATTCCTGATTGTTTCCACAAAGCTATATCTTCTGGATTTACTTCTGGTACAACTAAAGGTATAGTTGGGTCCATTCTAAAGTGACTTGTATTATCAATAACTACAGCACCTGCTTCAACAGCATATTTAGCAAACTTTTCAGATATAGATCCACCTGCACTAAAAAAAGCAATATCTACTTCATTTTCTTCGAAACAAGTTTCAGTTAGCTCTAAAACATTTATCTCTTTATTTTTATACTCAATAGTACTACCTAAACTTCTTGCACTTGCTAAGGGAACAATTTTATTAACAGGGAAGTCATATGCTTCCATAACTCTAAACAGTTCTTCACCAACTGCACCAGTAGCACCAACTACTGCTACATTAAATCTTCTCATTTCTAATCCTCTCCTAAAGTATTATCTTTATCAACTGTACTTTCTTCTGGTTTATCTTTTAAATTAAATTCATCTAAATTAATACCATCCATAGTATCAGCACTTTCAATATCCAACTCATCATCATCTTCTTTTGGACATTTTGCTATTGAAACAACTTTATCTTTTGCATCAACATTTACAATAATTACACCAGAAGTATTTCTTCCAGCTTTTCTGATTGTTTGCATATCTACTCTAATCATTTTACCAATAGAAGTTAAAATCATCAAGTCTTGTGCTTCATCAACTAATACAGCACCTACAACACTACCAGTTTTAGCGCTTAATTTCATAGAAATAACACCACTTCCAGCTCTGTTTGTCTCTCTATACTCTTCTACTGTTGTTCGTTTACCAATACCTTTTTGAGATACTGTTAACAACTCTTGTTCAACATTATCAACAACATTTGCATCAACTACGAAGTCACTATCATGTTTAAACTTGATACCTCTTACACCTCTTGTACTTCTACCTTGTTCTCTTGTTTTCTCAATATCAAATCTAATACATTGACCTAAGCTTGTGAAAACCATCAGGTATTGAGATTCAACAGTTGTGATTTTTGCTGTTACAATTTCATCTGCATCATCAAGAACAATTGCTCTTACACCATTACTTCTGATGTTTGAGAATTCTTTTAATGATGTTCTTTTAACAACACCATTTCTTGTAAAGAATGCCAATGATTTTGACTCATCAAAATCACTTGTTGGAATGATTTCCATAATTTTTTCATCAGGTCTTAGGTTGATTAAGTTAACAACTGCTTTACCTTTAGCTGTTCTGCTTCCTTCTGGGATTCTATAAACTTTCAACCAGTATAGTTGCCCCATGTTTGTAACAAACATCAAGGTATCATGGGTATTAGTTACAAAGAATCTTTCAATAAAGTCATCATCGTGAGTAGTAACTGCAACTTTACCTTTACCACCTCTTCTTTGTTTTTCATAAGATTTTATTGGTACTCTTTTTACATATCCATTATGAGTAATAGTAACTACCATTGGCTCATTTGGAATTAAGTCTTCAATATCAATCTCATCATAAGAATCTTCAATATCAGTTAATCTTTTAGATGAGTATTTTTCTCTAATTTCATTTAACTCTTCTTTGATTATTTCAACTAATCTTTCTTCTGATTTTAGGATAGCTTCAAGTTCTGCAATAATAGCCATAAGTTCTTGATATTCTGCCTCTAATTTATCTCTTTGAAGACCTGTTAATCTTCCTAATCTCATATCTAAAATAGCTTGTGACTGGATTGCACTTAATCCAAATCTCACTTCTAATTTCTCTTTTGCATCAGCATCATTTGAACTTGCTCTGATGATTTTAACTACTTCATCTATATTATCAAGGGCAATTTTAAGACCCTCTAAGATATGAGCTCTTGCTTTTGCTTTTTCTAAGTCAAATATAGTTCTTCTAATAATTACTGTTTTTCTATGTGAAATAAATACATTTAATAGCTCAGGCAATGTAAATACCTTTGGCTCTTTATTATGTACAGCTAAAAGAATAATTCCAAATGTAGTCTCCATAGGAGTTGATTTGTATAGATTATTCATAACTATTTCACTCATGGCATCTTTTTTAAGTTCAATTACAACTCTAATACCATCTCTATCTGATTCATCTCTAACTTCTGAAATACCTTCTATTTGCTTATCTTTTGTAAGGTTTGCAATAAGCTCAATAAGTCTTGCTTTATTTACTTGATAAGTCAATTCATCAAGTACAATAATCTCTTTTTTTCCTCTAGTTTCAATATGGTGTTTAGCTCTAATTCTAACTCTTCCACGTCCAGTATTATATGCATCAATAATACCTCTTCTTCCAAAGATAGTTCCACCTGTTGGGAAATCTGGACCTTGAATAAACTCCATTAACTCATCAGCTGTAGCTTCTGGATTATCAAGAATATGCATTGTTGCATCAAGTAACTCATTTAGATTATGAGGAGGAATCTTTGTCGCCATACAAACTGCAATACCTTCAGAACCATTCATAAGTAATGTAGGAACTCTTGTAGGTAAAACTGATTGCTCTTTTATAGTATCATCATAGTTCATTGTAAAGTTAACAGTATCTTTATCAATATCTTTTAAAATATCTTCAGAGATTTTTGTAAATCTTGACTCTGTATATCTCATAGCTGCTGCACTATCACCATCTACTGAACCGAAGTTTCCTTGTCCATCAATAAGTGGTTCTCTCATAGAGAAGCTTTGTGCCATTCTTACAAGTGCATCATAAACTGAAGTATCTCCATGGGGGTGATACTTACCAATAACATCCCCAACTATCCTTGCAGATTTTTTATATGGTGCTCTTGCACTCATATTTAAATCGTGCATTGCAAATAGTATTCTTCTGTGTACTGGCTTCAATCCATCTTTAGCATCTGGTAAAGCTCGACCAATAATTACACTCATCGAGTAGTCTAAGTATGAAGACTTTACGGAATCTTCGATATTTATATCTATAATATCTTGATTTTCAAAAAGGTTTTCCATTGATATTGCCTTGTTATAAAATTTAGATATTTTATCCAAATTTTACTTAGTGTTAGTGAATAAAAAAGGGGGAAAGTATAAAACTCTCCCCCTTGTACAAATTTAATCTAATTTTTATAAATTATTATCTTTTTTATACTTTATAACAACGTCATAGATCTCATCTTTTAGTCTAAGCTTTTCTTTTTTCTTAGTTTCAATTTCAAATTGATCAGCATGAGCTTTCTCTAATTGTGCAATCTCTTCATCTAAAGCATTATGTTTATCAAAAAGATTGTGAAAGTGGTTATCACGGCTCTTTAATTGAGTTATTATTTCTCTGTGTTCATGAAACATATGTTTTCCTTGTTTTTAAATTCTTTTTATTATAACAGTTATGTTCTATAGTCTGCATTAATTTCTACATATTTATAACCTAAATCACATCCATATGCAGTAAAGTTTTCACTACCAAGCCCTATATCACAAATAATTTTAAACTCTCTATTTTGTAATACTTTTCCAGCATCTTCTTCACATTTTGCATCAAATACAATTTCACCTTTGTTAAATACAACTACATCATTATAAGAGATAACTAAAGTGTTTTCATCACACGCTATTCTACTAGCTCCTATTGTTGAAGCTATTCGTCCAAAGTTAGGGTCTTCTCCAAATAGTGCTGTTTTTACTAACAGTGAGTTTGATAAAGCTTTTGCAGCTTTCATTGCATCTTCTTTTGATGCAGCATTAATAACTTCAAAGGCAACACTCTTTTTAGCACCTTCACCATCAGCAACCATTAACATAGCCATGTCATGCATTACTAGTTTTAAAGCCTCTTTAAATGCTTCTTTATCATAAGCATTTGATTTACCATTTGCCAATACTAATACAGTATCGTTTGTAGAAGTATCTCCATCAACTGAGATTGCATTGAAAGTTGTTTCACTAGCTTCATTTAAAGCTTCTTGAATAGCCTCTTGTGAAACTTTTGCGTCAGTACAAATAAAACATAACATTGTTGCAAGGTTTGGATTTATCATTCCTGCACCTTTTGCTACTGAACCTATTTTAAAACTAGTTCCATCTTCAAGTTTAACTTCATACATACAAGTTTTTGCATAGGCATCTGTTGTCATAATAGCTTGACTTAAACTCTCACCATTTTTACTTGTTAAATCAAACTTCTTAGCTCCAGCAACTATTTTTTGTATTGGAAGTCTATTTCCAATAACTCCAGTTGAGCTCATAATTGGATTTTTAATATCAAAATTTAGTGAAGAAAAAATAGTATCAATATCTTCAATACCTTTTTGACCTGTTAACGCATTTGCATTTTTTGAGTTTATCAAGACAAAATTTGTTTTAAAATTAGCCGAATATTTTTGATAGTGTTTTAATGGTGCTGCTTGAAATTTGTTATTTGTAAAAACTGCTCCCACATCACACAAAGTATCACTATAAATGAAACCTATATCTTTTTTATTATTTGCTTTTAAACCAGCAGAGATACCATCACAATAGAAACCATCAATTTGGTCTATAAAACCTTTTATTGGAAAAATCGAAAACATTAGCTACAACACTCCTCTGGTACAACTTTTTGATTTATTAAAATTTTTGCTTTTGCGATACCTTTTTGATTACCTACTAAAAGTAATTTACAATCACCTTCAATAATAGTTGAACCTTTTGGCATTTGAATAAATCTTCCTCTTTTTTCTGTAATACCTATCACAGAAACCTTATATCTATCTCTTAAATGAATATCTTTTAGCTGTCTTGTTACTAACCATGAACTTTCACGTACCAATACCTCTTCCATATCAATAGGAGTATCAGGTTTATATAAAAACTCTTCAAGTACATTTTCCATATCAGGTCGAACTGCCATAGCCGAAACTCTTTTTGCCATAAGTGATGGAGGAGCTACAACTTTATCCGCCCCAAGTTTTTTTAATCTCTCTTTATCATGCTGTGTTTCTGCATTTGAGATAATCAAAAATGGTTTGTTTCTTCCTAACTCTTTCTCATAAAGTCTAACAGATGCAATAAGTGTAATATTATCAGAAATATTTCTTGCAAGTGTAATAACACCCTTTGCAGATGATAAGTGAGACTTTAAAAAGGCTCTTTCAGTAAAAGATTCCTCACATACATAATATGGGTAGTTGTACTCTTTTGCTATCTCTTCTATGTCTTCTCTTGGATCAACTACTACAAAAGGTACATGATTCTCTCTAAATTGTCTAGCGAGCTGAATTGTATATTCATTGTGATGAAAGATAACAAAATGTCTACGAAGTCTTGCAATTTTATAAAGCATATTTCTTTCCTTATATAGTTCAATCAGGTTACCTTTTACAATTGCATCAATTAGTACAGCAATTGAAAGAGTAAACAAAGCAAACCCAAAAATAATAAGTGTGACGGTGAAAAACCTACCCGCATCAGAAATTGGAGCAATCTCTCCAAAACCAACTGTAGTAAAAGTGATACCTGTTTGATAAATAGCATCTAATATTGGAAAATCATCTATAAGCACATATCCAACTGTACCAATCATCATTAATAATTGTACTAGTACTAAAGGTACTCTAAATGGTTTTAACTGTTGATATATTAAGGGGTTAAGATCGTATTCTGGCTTTGTAGTTCTTATTTCCCAGCCAAGGGATTTTTTTAAATTACGAAAGATGCTCATAGAAGCACTTTATTTTAGTGCCTCTATTATGAGTTTTTCTTAAGAGTTCTTAACTCTTTTGCTGATATTTTAATTTTTTGTGTAGTACCATCATCTAAAGTAACTCTTACAGTTCTTAAGTTAGGTAAAAATCTTCTTTTTGTTCTGTTTTTTGCATGACTTACGTTGTTTCCAGCCATAGGTCCTTTTCCAGATATTGCACATCTTCTTGACATTATTTTTCCTTCTGTTTTCAAAATATCTGCGAATTATATCTTTTTTATCTTAAGTTTAATTTAAATATCAGAAAGTATTTCTTCTAATCTTTTAAACTGGATATCAAATAAAAATTCATCCGCT
Organism: Arcobacter sp.; assembly: GCA_002869535.1. Taxonomy (GTDB): domain Bacteria; phylum Campylobacterota; class Campylobacteria; order Campylobacterales; family Arcobacteraceae; genus Arcobacter. Next base: position 9,754 of record PKUK01000001.1, on the reverse strand, counting down.
GTTTCTTTGTTTGTTTTTTTTATATTTTTTAGTTCATCTTTATTTGATAAGATTGCTTCTACTTTAAACTGCATTGACCTATCACTTGGTGAATCCATTGTTGAAAATATATCAATAACTTCTCTTGAGGCACTATTTGCACTTACAAAAACTGCTGTTTTATAAAACATAGCTTTTATAACATTTGAAGAGAAAGCTTTTATATATGTAGGTAGTATATAAATATCAGCAGCACTATATAACAAATCCATATTTTTATAATCTTCTAAAAGCATCACTTTATCATCTAAATTATATTTAGTGAATTTAAATTTTAGAGTATAGATTTGTTTACTATCACCTGCAATTATTGCTTTAAAGTTATTTGCACTCAATGTTGCTATTATATTTAAAAACTCTATTACTCCATTTTTCATTAAATTCTTTGCATGAAAAAGTATGATTTTATCTTTTTTATTAAGATTTAACTCTTGTGACAATATTTCTTTTGACTCTTTTGGTTTTAGATATGTTGAAGTTATTGTGGGATAAATAACCTCAATCTTATCATTTGTAATATTGCAAGCTTTTATCATCTCTTGTTTCATAGTATATGAATTAGCAATAGTTTTCTTAGAGTTTTCAACTAACTCAATTGACTCTTCATCTAATACTCCACTATGAAAATAGATATCAGGATAAGTTTTACTCTTGAAAGTTAATTTATCCAAAATATTTTGTTTTTTATGGAGTTTTATATTTTCTTTTTTTAGAAGTTCATCTATAAGTATGTTTTTTGATTTGAAATAAATTGATAAGTTTTTATTCATTTATTACCTTTAACACATCATCTGAAGTTATAAGCTTCATACAATCATGATGCCCTAAAGGACATACTCTTTTCATACAAGGTGCACACTCTAAGTTTTTAGTGATAATGTGCTCATTGGGATTATTCCATTGATTTGTCTCTTTGTATCTTGTAGGACCAAAAATTGCATAAGTAGGAACTTTAAAAGCAGCTGCTATATGCATAGGTCCAGAATCATTTGTAATAAAAATATCTAACCCTTCAACTTTTTCAATAAGCTCAGGAATGCTAGTCTTTCCAGCTATATTTTGGTAGTTTTTTATACCATTTTCTTTTAAAGATTTTTCAATATCACTAGCAATGTCAACTTCCCCAGGACCACCAAAAATTACAATATCATACTTAAATGCTAGCTCAACAGCAACTTTTGCAAACTCTTTTGGGTACCATCTTTTTGCACTACCATAAGTTGCCCCAGGGTTTATTCCTAAAGTCGGTTTTGAGTATGAAAAAGGTTCAAAATAGAGTTTTAAATCACCAGGGAGGTTGTTTAAATTTAACGCATGATTGATAAAGTCATTGTAACGAAGAACTTGATGTTTTTCTTCTTTCACAAGTCTTTTATAGTTGAATTTTTTTTGAGCCTTAATAAAAAACATCATTAACTTAGAAGAAAAACTTCGTCTAAAAGAGATGGCTAAGTCTACTGAGCCTATTTCATTAGCAATTTTAAATAAACCCACATAACGGTTCTTAGCTTTTTTACTATTATCAACAAGAATACGTTTGACGTTTTTAAAGTTTCCCAAAGCTTGTGTTGAGACATACGAACCCAACATTGTAATCTCTGCATTGGGATAGGTTTTGATGATATTTTCAATTGCAGGGGTAGTCATAATTGCATCGCCTAACCATGTAGGAATTTCTATAAATATTTTTTTAACCATAGTGTTGTACCATCTCTTTGTAAGCATAAAATTGTGGCAATTTGATGAGTTTACCCTCTCTATTATCCACCAAACCATACCCTGGAGCAATCAGTTGATGCCAATAGACACGACGAACTTTCCCTGTATTTATGGCAATCTCATGATACTCTTTCATATATTTTGTATAGGTATCACAACTTACGCACTCTTTTTCACTCGTAGGTGCATACGGTGCCGTGTTTGAAAGAGGCCAGTTTACTTCTGTGATATAGACATCATCGCTTTTGCATTTTGAAGAGAGTTTCACCAAAGTATACAACAAATCAATTTTGTTGTGTGTATCAAAAAAACCATACTGAGTATTTGAAGGACCACCTCGTCTGTCTACATATAACAGCGCATTTACTTTATCAAACTCTACATTAAAAGTATTAAACAGTGCTCTTATAGTGTAGTAGTATTCAAAGTCAATCATACTGGGACCTATGAGTTGAACGTGAGGGAAGTGCTCTTTTTTTAATTTTTGCGCAATAAGGTAAAAATCCAAATACTCTTTCACACTAAAAAAGCCCCATTTGGCACGATTAATCGTGGTACCAATTTGATACTCATCAACGATTCCATCAAACTTAGTCAAAATGATATTTAAATCTTCTTTGAGCAGTTTGCCATCTTCAATATGTACTCTGTCTTGCATGATATTCAGCAAAATATGTTTTTTATTTTGGACATTAAAACTTTGGGCAAATGTAACATACTCATCGATTTTATCCATCTCCCACAAAGGAAGTCGAATGATTAAGTGTTTAATGCCCAACTCTTCTATGAGTTCTTGTTGGTCATTGCCTTTATCTAAATTCACACCCATTCCAAAAAATGAGTTGTCAATGTTTTGCTTTTTTGAAAAAAACTTCATCACTAATATGGCAAAAGGCAAAACAATCAAAGAACTCAGAAGAAGTTTGACATAGTCCAACACATATCTTTTACGCATGGCTTTTTTATACGCTTTATCTTTAATAACATGCGGCTGGTCTGAGTATTCATCCCAAAAAAAAGGCGCTTGATTCATGAAGTCAACTCTTTTAATCTTTGTTCGATTTCCAAATACAATGCGTTGGAATAATCAGCTGGAACTAAAAAGTTGTTTTGGTTCTCTTTTTCACTGATTGTTGCCCAGCGTTTATCACTTGCAAAAAGTGTGTCTCCAAAAAATGAAAGCGTTTTTGTATTGACTGCCCCTGCTAAATGCATGGGCCCCGTTGAAGTACTGACAAACAGAAAACATGAACTTAAAAATTGGGTAAATTCATACAACGACATCTTAGAGTCTAAAATCTCTGCATCAAAATCTAAATGTGCTTGAATGTACTCTTTAGAATCTCCATCATCAGGTCCAAAAGTAAACACTGCACGATATTCATTGTTTTGAAGGGTTCTTGCTAAGGTGATGTAGTCATCTAGTGCTAAGTTTCCATCACTACTTCCTCCAAATCCTGGGTGAAAGACCACTTTTTTCTCTTTAGATGAAGTGATATTTAAAAGTGGTTTAGAAAAAGTTGCTTGCAAATCAGGGAAAAGTTTTAACCCCAAATCAAGGTTGTATTGCCATTCTGTTTTTTCTACACGACTTCGTCGTTGTTTCACCCGTTTGTTAAAAAAAAATTGAGCAATCTTTGTTGCGGGTGCGACTCTTTTTTTAATGCCACTTTTAAAAAGCAGTTTTCCTAAATTAGTATCGATATAAGCACTGATACTGGCATCAAACTTTTTAGACTTTATCGTTTGTAACGTTGTATTTAAATCATTCTTGTCGTACAAAATCACATCATCTATAAACTCAATATGTTGTGCGAATTCAAAGTTGACTTTGCTTACAAGTGACGTGAGTTTAGTTTGAGGGTATTGCTCTTTAATGGCTTTAAATAAAGGCAAGGTCACAATAAAGTCCCCTATTTTGTCATGTCGTGTTATGAGTAAATTCATTTTTTCAACTCTTTGTTGGCTTCATACAGTTTGATGTATTTATAAAAGTTTGTAACCATATGAGAAAAAGCGATGATCAATCCCACATAGCCATCTAAAAATCCACGTTTAAATATATAGGTACGTATAAACGAATAAAACCCATTGAAATAAGCTTTTGCAGGAGAAGATTTTTTCTTCCCTGCATTGTTTTGTGCAAAAAGTGTTGAGTAGTGGTCGGCTTTAATCACAAATTGTGAAATTGAGTGATAGCTGTAATGTTCGACATTACCTTTTAACTCTTCAATCTTAAACCCATCAGTAATAATATCTTCATGCACATCGTTGCTGTTGTATTGTGTACATTTTTTGTTGTAGAGGCGTTTGATTTTTTGATTGTTCCAACCACAATACTTCACTTGAATCTCTTTGTAAAAGGCTTTAAAGTTCAGTTTATAGACACACTTTTCATCCAAGATTTTGTTTTGCAGTGTTTCAAAGAGTTCTTTATCCACGACTTCATCACTGTCAATGATGAGTATCCAATCATTTTTAGCAAATGAAGCTGCATGGTTTTTAGTCCATCCAAATCCTTTAAACTCACCTTGAATCAAGTTAACATTTGAAAACTCTTGTGCAATATTCATAGTGGTATCTGTTGAACCATTGTCATAGACAACCACATCACTGAAACCTTTTAGGCTCTTTAATGTTCTTCGTATGGTATTTTCGTTGTTTTTTGCTAATACTACGGCACTTATATTCATAACTATCCTAAAATGATTTGATAAAAGCTTTGAACTTATAACCCAATTGCTTTTTGAATGTAAAGATTTCATCAGCAGTGCTTAAACCATCAGCATCAACACGATAGTTGATACCTTTTATTCCTGAAAAATCTTTATGAATAGCATTGCCAATTCTAAAAGCATATGTATAATAATTGAGTGTCTCTGTTGCGATGGCATCATTGTATTTTCCAAAAGGAAATACAAAACTCTCTACTTTGATGCTGAGTTTCTCTTCTAAAATTTGTTGAGAAAGTATTAACTCCTCTTTTATATTTACATCCTCTTCTAAAAGATTCGTATGGGTATGTGAATGGGACGCGATTTGCACCAAACCACTCTCAATCATCTCTTTCATTTCTTTAAAAGTACAAAATGTACCTTTTTCATAGTTTTTAAACTCATCATTATGTTCAAAGGACATTCGTACCTCAGGTGTTTGGCTACATACATCCAAAATGTACTTCGTGGGCACAGCCAATAAAGCTTTAATGTTGTACTTTTTTAAAATAGGAAAAGTTAAATAATAAAAATCCGCATACGCATCATCAAAAACTAAGCAAGCGTATTTTCCTTTGAGTTCTTTTTTTGTAGGAAAGGTGGTTTGAAAATGAGAAGCAATGTACTGCATATGTTTTTCAAAAACTTCTATGTTATTACTGCATCTGTCACTGTTGACATGATGATACATAAGATTAATCAACAACTTCAATCCCTTTTAGACGCTTTTTAAAATTGATTTTATTTTTATGGTGTTGCGAATATTGCAATGCCAATTCTACACACATCTGCTCTTTTTCTTTGATACATTTAGCATATGCTGTTGCTATGATTTCAAGGTCTTTATCTTTTGCCCACAATTTACAAAAGTTTTTAAGTCGTTGCTCTAAACTCAAGCTTATAAACTGCATTCGATTGATGTCCACAATCTTAAAAGTATAGATACTTCCCTCTTTTTTAATTAAGATATTTCCAGGGGAATAATCTTGATGAAGGATGCCATTTTCATGCAAAGAATAGGTGAATTGGGCAAACTGTTTAAAGACCTCTTCTTTGTCTTCAAAATTCTCTTCTAAAAGTGGTTCACGTATCGTAAAGTCATATTTAAACTCTTCACTGATAAAATAACTTTCATTAAGTAAACCTCCTTTATAAAATGTCACGTATGCAATAGGAGTGGGAGTAAAATCTCCAATTTTTATCGAGTAGTCATACGATTTCTTGGCTTTTGTATCTTTGAAAAACGTGTAAACAATCTTATTGATAAAATGTGGGACTTTAAAAGACTTAACAACCACCGAAGTGTCATTCCAATTTAAAATTTTAAGTTCATTTCGTGCTTTATGGATATTTCCATTTATTTGTTTAAAATGCGATTGTATGTTTTTAATAAAAGGTTCAAATTTTTCAAACCCACTGTTTAGTTTATATTGCATTGGTTTCACTTCTTAGTTAAAAATAATTTATATTTCGTTAAAATGCAAACATTATAACAAAAGGTATCTTATCAATTGAATAAAAATATTTTAGAAATTTGTCTTTCTCCTGATTTGGGTGGACTTGAACTTCATGTTAAAAACCTGGCTCAACATCTGAACTCCCTTGTGGTTATTAATAGCACTTCCAAACTGGAAACTTTTTTTAAAGACAGCCCTTATACATATAAGAAAATTGGACGTCGAAGTTTCTTTCCTTTAGCAAAAATCATAGATGAAAATGAAATCGATATTGTACACTTGCATTGGACAAAAGATATCCCCACCGTCGTACTTGCAAAATTGCTTTCTAAAAGAAAACCTAAAATTGTACAAACGCGACACATGCATATGACACGTTTTAAAAGTGATTTTTACCATAAATTTTTATACAAAAATATAGATACCATGATTGCTGTGACTCATTTAGTCAAAGACCAACTCAATGAGTTTATCCCAGCTTCAGTGAGACCCCAAATCAAAACGTGCTATATTGGTGCTAGTACTCCTTCTCCACTAAGTGATGAAGACAAAAAAGAGCTCAAAGAAAGATATAACTTAAAAGAGGAATTTACAGTTGCTATTGTAGGACGAATTGAGAAACCAAAAGGACAACACATTGTCCTAGAAGCAGTTGAAAAGTTACGTCAAAATGGACTTAAGGCTAAGACTTTAGTAATTGGACATGCGATGGATGAAGCCTATTTGACTGAACTAAAAACAAAATACCCAAAAGATGTTTTTACAGGATTTATTAATAATGTAAGTGACTTAATGCAAATTGCTTCATGCTTGGTTTTAGCTACACAAAAAGAAACATTTGGATTGGTTTTAATTGAAGCCATGAAGTGTGGTATTTGTGTTTTAGGAAGTAACCAAGGGGGACCCATTGAAATCATTGATGACAATGAAAATGGTTTGCTTTTTGAAAGTATGGACAGTGAAGATTTATATAATAAGCTAAGCCTCGTTGTCAATGACACTCAACTTCAACAACAGTTGGCACAAAAAGGTAAAGAAAAAGCCAATTTATATTTTGACAGTCAGACACAGTTTCAAGCTTTTAAAAATATATTGGAGAATCTATGAAAGTCAGTATTATAATAGCAGTGTATAAAGATGTTGAGGCTCTAGAACTCATCATTGAGTCACTCAGACATCAAACTTATAAAAACTTTGAGGTCATCATTGCTGAAGATGGAAAGTCTGAAGAGATGAAAACATTTGTAGCTACTGTAAAAGACTTGGATATAAAGCATACCACGCAAGAAGATAATGGAGTAAGAAAATCAAACTCTCAAAACCAAGGTATCAGAGCATCTTCAGGAGAGTATTTGATATTTATAGATGGGGATTGTACTTTATACATTGATTTTATAGAAAAACACCTTGCTGTTTCTTCTGAAAAAAGTATTGTATCGGGTCGTCGTGTGAACTTGGGACCTAAATACTCAACCATGTTAAGACATAAAAAAATCACTGCATTATGGCTTGAAAAAAACTTTATTCGCAAATATTTTGATATTGCAAATGATGCAAAAGAGGAGAAGCATACAGAAGAGGGATTAAGAATAAAGCCCCATGGATTGATTCACTCTCTTTTAAAACGAAGGAAAAAAGAGTTACCTCTTTTAGGCTGTAACTTTTCATGTTATCGCCAAGCCATATACGATATTAATGGATTTGATGAAGCACTTGGAAACTCAGCATATGCCAGCGATACAGACCTCGAATGGCGTTTTAAAGGTTTAGGGTATAAAATAGTTTCTGCAAAATACATTGCTAACCAGTTTCATCTCTTTCATAAAAGAAAGAGTGGAACTTTTAAGCGTGATATGATGGACCAAATTCAAACAAATAAAATAAATAAACAGTATCAATGTTCCAAAGGTCTAAATAGTTATTCATAACTTTCTAAAGAACACAAAAGTACCTTTAGTTAATTAAAGTAAAGTAACTTTTATTTATATAAAATCAAAGATTAGGAAGTTTGTCTATTTAATCTTGTACAATACTTCTAAATAAATCATCTTGAATAATTATCTCACTTGCTTTATATGACCAATGAGTATCATCACTATAAAATAAGTCGATTACTCCTTTCTTCAACTCTTTTTCCAATATTTCTTTTGTATCAATAAAGTAATATTTTTTTGATAAACTTCTTAAATCTTCAAAAAATAAACTTTTAGGATATTCTTGATTTATGATATATTTTCTATATAAATTATATTTATCTACTGCTGGCATAAAAATAAGCTTTATATTTTGTTTTTCTAAAATATCAGATAATCTATTTAAATTATAATTTAATAATTTAATATTCTCTACATTCTCAAGTGATAACTTATTTATATCATCTGCATAAAACATTATATCTGAAGAGGATTTAGCTGTAAAAAACTTTTGATTTAATTTTTCTCTGTAAAAACTTCCAAAAGAACCATACCCACTAAAAAAATACTTTAAATTATATTTTAAAGCATTGATATTCAAATTATTAATCATAGTTATCTTATTTTCAGATAAGGAGTTTATATTATATATTTCTTTTTGATTGTTTATTAAAGAAGTGAAATTTTCATTTTTACTTATTTTAAAAAAATTCACTCTTTTTGTCAATCTTTCTAATGCTTCACGCTGTACAGATTCTATTAAGATATATTTAACACCTATAGTTTTCAGATAGTTTGAATTAGCTAATAGAACAATTGTTTCTATATAATTGTCTGTACCTGATAACTGTTGAATATTCAAAACTTTTAAATTATACTCATTAACTATATAATCTTGATAAAAACGATTTAAACCGAAGCCCATACCTTGGGAGAAAGAGTCCCCTATAGTAACTAAGTCAACCTTTCCACCATTATAATCTTTAAAATCTATATATGACTTAGTGAAGGTTTGTTTATTTATTGGTCTTTCATGTAAAATATCTACCATGTAACTTGTTCTTCCTAAATCCCCTATATATTTATTGTCATCAGGATTAGGATAAACTACACTTGTATACACAAAATACGTTGTAATATGAAATAACAGTAGAATCAATAATGCAATTATCCAGAAATATGTAATTTTTCTATACTTATCCATATATCTCCCTAAAAATTAAAATATAAAAATTCTGAGTATTTACTCATAATTGAAATGATATACAATGAAAAAACAATAAAAACCAATGAATTTAGATACGGCTTATTAAAAAATGTTTCTTTTTTTTCCATAGAGTTCTTAAATAGTAAAACTAATATAAAACATACCAAAATAAATGCCGTCGTTTTATTTTTACCCATTATATTTTCATATACGATTCCATAGTTAAAATACAGCCCATTATAAGCCTCTAAAAACTTAAAATACTTCTCTGGTAAAACAATATTATCTAAACTAAACATAGCCCCTAAGACTTTAATAGCATCATCCCACTCTTTGGCTCTAAAAAAGACCCAAGCTATATTCACAAAATTAAACGTTATCAACCAAGCTAACCATTTCCACATAGCAAACCCTAAGTTACTCCATACTCGATGAATAATCAAAGCTACTCCATGCAAAAAACCCCAAAATACAAATGTCCATCCTGCTCCATGCCACAAACCACCTATTACAAATGTTGCTAACAAGTTATTATACGTTCTAAAGCTTCCCTTTTTATTTCCACCTAATGGAATATAGACATAATCTCTTAGAAATCGAGATAGTGTAATATGCCATCTTCTCCAGAAATCTTGTATATTCAATGCTTTATACGGGCTATTAAAGTTGATTGGCAATTTAATATTAAACAACAAGGCAACTCCT
>PKUK01000003.1:199914-346436 GCA_002869535.1 Arcobacter sp. | reverse complement strand
GAAACGTAAGTCGTCGCCAACTCTTGAGTATTTTTAAGCCTTTATCCAACTACTAGTTTCTAGTATTTAGATAGAGGCTTTTTTTTAGCCCTTTTTTTACTGATATGTATAATATTATTCCATGAACTAGAATTTATTTTCTACTTTAAGGTGTCACTATTCATTATTAGTTATTCACTATAATTAGCTCGCATAGCTCCAACGGTAGAGCAATTGCATGGTAAGCAAGAGGTTGCAGGTTCGATTCCCGCTGTGAGCACCACTCTTTTTTATTTACTTATATCTAGTTTTATTTGATAGTTTTCTATAAGAATAGAGAATTGTTTTTAGATTTCAATATATTTTTTGCCATTAAATGAGATGACTAAATCAAGTCTTATTTGTTGTTTATTATCTAAGAGTAAATATTCTTTTCCTTTAATAACTATTAAGGTATGAACTAAGCCTTTTACAGTTAATATCTCTTCCTCATTAAAATAAATGATAGTAGAAGGTATTTTCCTTTTTATTGCTACATCTAGTTGATCAAAAAATTCACATGAAATTGGATTGTACATAATCTGCCTTTTAAATAAAATATTGAGATATATTCATAGCATACCAAATAATAGAGAAGTTAAATAAAAAGATAAACATAGATGAGGCTCTAGAAATTATTTTTTCTTTGTTAGTTCTTTCTCTTCCATGAGCTTTTAATGATATATACATATGTAGAGCTGTTGCAAGAACTACTAATAAAACTATAAAAAGTTTTCTATATAACAATATTCCAAATTGAGAGTTTCTGAACTCTTCATCAAGTATTATTGAATAAAGATTATGTTGATTTAATAAAAGCAAACCTGTTATTATTAATAGTGTTATCCAGATTAATTGAAAGTATCCATAAAAAGGTCCAATATGAGAGTATATTACTTTTTGTACCTTTGGGTCTTTAAAATAAATACCCATACCAAAAAGTAGTAAGCCACCACCAACCCAGGTGGCAGCTGATATGATATGGATAAAGAGTATAATATTAGTTATCATCTCTTGATTCTAGAATCTCAATTGATTCTATTGTATCTTTTTGATTGATTGAATCTAGTGTTTCAAAACTTGCTTTATCACTCTCTTCAATTCCTCCAAAAACAGTATGACCACCATCTAAATGTGGACAAGCAACAAAACAGATAAAGAATTGACTTCCACCTGTATTTTTTCCTGCATGAGCCATAGAAAGAGTTCCTCTTTTATGAACTTTATTTTCTGCATCTGTTTCACAAGGAATAGACCATCCTGGTCCTCCCATTCCTGAACCATCTGGGCAACCACCTTGTGCCATAAAACCAGGGATTACTCTGTGGAAAACAAGGCCATTGTAAAACCCATCTTTAGCAAGTGTTGCAAAGTTTGATACAGCAATTGGAGTTGATTCTGGGAATAATTTAGCCCAAATTACACCTTTATCAGTAGTAAATTTTGCATATTGAAATTTTTCTAATTCTTCTTTTGGTAAATCGTATTTTTTTAATTCTTCTTTTGATCCGAACATTTTTATCCTTTAAAATTTATGCAATTATATCAATTTTATGTATTAAAGAGGTTAAATTTTTAGTTTTCTGAACTCTTAGATAAATAGTTTAGTTTGATTAAATTATTTACAGCTTCTTTAAATAGTGGCACTGCTGACCATGAAGCATAGTGATAATACCAATACTTTCCTGTTGAAATTGGATTTATTACTGTTACTCCAATAGTGTATTTTCTTTCTTTATCATTTGCAAATCCAAAAAATGATGAAATATAAATATCTTGATATTTACCATGCCTTGCAATTTGTGCAGTTCCAGTTTTTCCACCTATTTCAATACCTTCAATTTGCGTATTAATTCCAGTACCTTTATTAACAGTTTTAATTAATAATCTTTTTATTTCATTGGCAGTTTTTGTTGAAATAACTTTTGTGTTGGTATCATCATCTAGACTTAATTTATTATCATCTACAAGTAAACTTTGAACAATTTTGGGTGTAACCATAACTCCTTCATTATTAAAGACTGAATATGCCTTTAACATTTGCATAAAAGTAGATGTCATACCTTGTCCATATGAAATAGTTGCTTTAAATACATTATCTTCACCCTTACTTTCACCTGCAGAAAACTGTCTAATTGTTGGCATAACTCCAACTTTTTCATAAGGAAGATCTATTTGTGTCTTTTCTGTAATACCAAAGGTCTTTAGTCCTTCATACATCTCTTTTCCACTTAATCTTTGAGCTAGTTGTAAGGTTCCAATATTACTAGAGTGAACAAATATATCATCAACTGTTAAAAATCGTTTGGTAAACTGATGATCATCACCTATAGTGTATCTGCCAAGTTTGTATCTTCCCCTTGGATATTCACCTTTTGAATTAATCTTACCAAATCCATTATAAGCATTAAAGAGTTCATTTTCTTTGATTCTATCTTTGTCCATTACAAGGGCTATTGATATTGGTTTAATAATTGAACCTGGTTCAAATAAGAATTCAATTGCACTTACATCTAAATAAGGAATATCTGATTGTCTGATTAATCCAGGGTCAAATCTATTTGAAGAGGCTAAGGCTTTTATTTTACCTGTATTACTCTCCATTATTGAAACAATAATTTCATCTGCACCTAGTTTTGTTTTAAAACCATCAATCATTAGTTCTAGGTTTTTTTGAAGTCTAAGGGGAATATTTAGTATTAAATCAGCACCATCAACACGATTTTGAATTATTGAATCTTTATTAAAAGAGATATATGAAAGTACATCTCTTGTACCTTTTAGTGTACCATCTTTTGTATTATTTAATATATTGTTATAGCTTTTCTCTAATCCCTTTATGCCATTTACTTTTGTTTTTCCATCTTTTGTTTCATACTTTCTTATATACCCAATAACTGGAGTTAAGGTATCTTCATAGGAGTATAGTCTTTTTTCGCCACTTTCATTTATATTTAAACCTCTTAAAATCTTATTGTCATTTATTTGAATAGATTTAAATACATCAAGATGTCTTAGTTTAAATCCAAGCTCTTTTAAGTTTTTAGCAGTTTTTGAATCAATATTATATGATAAAACAATAGAGCCTGGATTTCTTAATGAATCATCAATCTTTTCTTTTATTTTGGCTTCTGGAATATCACTATAAATAGAAAAAAGTTTAATAAAAAGACTCTTTTTTTTGATATCCAAAAATCTAGTATCAATAGTTGCTTTATATAGTTTTATAGAAGATGAGATTTTAAAATTATCTTCACTTAAGATATTTCCTCTTATTGCTAACTCTGATTTACTACTTTGTAAATTTGGCAGTCTTCTTTTATCTGATATAGTTACGAATACATTTGATAGAAGAAGTACTATGCTTAGGAAAATAAATATAAGTATTATAAAAATTTTTTTAATTCTAGTAATTTTGTTTATGTTTTTTGAAGACATCTTTATCCATATTAGATTATAATGTGATATGAATTTTATCCAAAATATGTTTAAATCAAATCAGAACTTTTCACAACCTGACTATTTGCTGTTTATATTAGCCTCATTATTGATTATAATTAGTATTATATTTTCATACTCATTGAGTGTTTACACAGTTGTATATTATGAATATTCACAATACCACTTCTTTACAAGGCAGTTATTAGTAGGAGTTTTATCTATATTTCTTATGTGGGGTATATCTTTTTTTAATCCAGATTTTATCATCGGTAAAGTTGGAATGTTTTTATTTATAATTTTTTTAATTTTAATGATTGCAATGCCATTTTTACCAAGTTCTGTTGTTACAACTGCTGGTGGAGCAAATAGATGGATAAGACTTCCTGGTTTTTCTTTATCCCCTGTAGAGTTTTTTAAAATAGGATTTATATATTTTCTTGCTTGGTCATTTCATAGAAGATTAATGGATAAGCCCAAAAAAATGGGATTGAAAGAGGAAACAATATTATTATTGCCTTATTTTGTTGCTTTTTTACTTGTAGTATTTTTAGTAGCTTTTTTACAAAAAGATTTGGGACAAGTTGTATTATTAGGTCTTATTTTGGTTGTTTTGTTGATTTTTGCAAATAGAAGTTTTAAGATATTTTTAGCTTTGGGTTTTTTAATAGTACTTGGAATTATATCTTTGATTTTAGCAGCACCACATAGGGTTCAACGTATTTACTCTTGGTGGGCATTAAATCAAGATAAAATTTTATCGATTCTACCTACATGGGCAGATAAACATTTAAGAATAGAAGAACTTCCTGAACCATATCAGGTTTCACACTCCTTAAATGCAATTCATAATGGTGGTTTTTTTGGTACAGGCTTAGCTCAAGGAAACATAAAGTTAGGATTCTTATCTGAAGTTCATACTGATTTTATTTTAGCTGGAATTACTGAAGAGACAGGACTTTTAGGTCTTTTTATTGTTTCAGCGATTTTATATGTGATAGTTTGGAGAATTTTTAAAATAAGTAAAAGAGTAGATAATCCAATATATCATCTGTTTACTTTGGGAATAGGGCTTATGATAATTATTGCTTTTTTAATTAATTCTTATGGAATATCAGGAATGATTCCTATAAAAGGTATTGCAGTTCCCTTTTTAAGTTATGGGGGTTCTTCCATGTTAAGTCTTGGAATATCCATTGGTTTAATATTATCAATTAGTAAATTATCAAAAGAAGAAAGAGTCAAAAAATGATTGGAAATGTTGTTATAACTGGTGGTGGTACTGGTGGACATTTAAAAGTTGCTAAGGCATTTATAGATGAATTAGCTATTAATAAAAATATTAAGCCATTTTTTATAGGTTCTTTAAATGGACAAGATAAAAAGTGGTTTGATGCATATGCAAATTTAAAAAAGAGTTATTTTTTAGATACTAGAGGAGTTGTGAATAAAGGTTTTTTAGGAAAAATAAAAGCTCTTTTTCAAATCTTTTTTCAAACACTTAAGTGTTATGTTTTTTTTATTAAGAATGATGTAAAAAGAGTGATTAGTGTGGGTGGATTTTCTGCTGCTCCTGCTACATTTGCTTCTATTTTAATTCCTTCTTGCAAATTGTATATTCATGAGCAAAACTCATGTATGGGAAAACTAAATAAAATAACATCTAAGTTTGCAACAGAAGTTTTTTCTTCATATTTAAAAGACTCTAAAATAAAAGATTATCCTGTAAGTGAAGAGTTCTTTTCAAACTCAAGAGTTAGAGAAAAGATAGAAAAAGTGATTTTTCTTGGAGGTTCTCAAGGGGCATTGGCAATCAATAATTTTGCACTAAGTGTTGCTAAAGAGTTAGATAATCTAGGAATAAAAATCATTCATCAAACAGGTGGTAATGACTTTACTAGAGTTAAATCTGAATATAAAAAATTAGGTATCGAAGTTGATGTATTTGATTTTACCAATAATTTAGTTGATAAGATGAAAGAGGCTGATTTTGCAATTAGTCGTTCTGGTGCATCAACTTTATGGGAACTTGTAGCAAATGGATTGCCAACACTTTTTGTTCCCTTCCCTTATGCTGCCCAAGATCATCAATATGGCAATGCAAAATTTCTAAAAGAGAAAAATCTTGCATTTTTAGTTAGGGAAAAAGAGTTAAATAGAACTATCTTAACTGAGGCCTTAAATAGTGATGTAAAAACTATTTCTGAGAATCTAGTAAGACTAATATCTAATGATGCTAGAAAAAAAATTATTGATTTTATATTAAGTGAAAATCAAAAGTAAGAGTACTCCAAAAACTATTCTATAAATACCAAATGCTACAAAAGTAAAATTTTGTAAAAACTTTAGGAATAGTTTTATGGTTAGGTATGCCACTAAAAATGCTACTACAAATCCAACAGCAAGAACAACAAAGTTTGCATCTGTAAAATCTTTATAGTGTTTGAGTAAATCATATCCCGTAGTTGCACACATAACTGGAAAAGCTAAAAGAAAAGAGAATTCAGCACTTGCTCTTCTATTTAAACCAACTAACATAGCCCCAATGATTGTGGATCCAGCTCTTGATGTCCCAGGAATAAGTGCGAAAATTTGTGCAATTCCTATATAAAAAGCTTGTTTATAACTTACTTGTTCCACATCTGTTATATGAGATTCTTTTTCATCATAAAACTTCTCTACAATTAAAAATATAATTCCACCAATAATAAACATTATGGCAACTATTTGGATAGAAAACATTGCTTTAACTTGGTGGGAAAATATAAAACCAACAGCACCTATTGGAATAAAGGCTAAAATTAATTTTTTCCATAGTTCAATTTTTTTAATTGAAAATTTGTCAGGGTAGTTTAGGATTACAGCTAAGATTGCTGCAAATTGGATTATTACTTCGTATGCTTTGTTTATACTAGTTTGTTCCAAGCCCAAAAATTCACTTGCAACAATCAGGTGTCCCGTTGATGAGATTGGTAAAAACTCTGTAAATCCTTCTATTACTCCCAATATTATTGAATCTATAATTTGCATTTATAACCTTTTATTTTATATCTTTTGCAAGTTTTAAAAAGAGTTTTAATCCCTTTTTCTCTTTTTCATTTATTTTATAGTCAAGTTTTGTAAGATAATATTGTATATCTTTTACAGATATTCCAGTTCGATTAGAATACTCTTTTAATATATATTGAGGAATTTTTACCGCTTTTTTATTAAAATTTTTAGTAATACGATTTAGATAATTTCCATGTTTGTTATAACACAATCTTGCAAATACAAAAGGAAGATTATATTTTTTTGTCCAAAGCTTTCCAAGGTCAACAAAACTATCTTTATCATGGCTTGCATAATATTTTAAAGCCTTATCTCCAATTAAGACTTTACCTTCACATTTTAAAATCTTAGCTAATACATTAGAAGTAGATGATTCAAAATCTTCTTTATAAACACCAGGAATACAAAGAACAGATAAAATCTCTTTTTTCCCTATAATTCCAAAATCTAAAGACTTTTGTCCTCTTGATTTTATAGAAGATATAAAGGCAGCATCAACTTTTCTATTTTTAAACTTTACATTTATATCAGCAGGGTAAGATTTTTTTGAGTTTACTATTGCTTTAATTTTTGATGGTTTAATATTCTTCTTAAAATATACGTGAAATGGTAATAAATTAATGTAATCAATTTTTGCAAATATCATTTATTGGTTTTCCTAAACTTAAAATAGTTTGGATATAATATTTAAAAATTAGTAAAAAAGGAGTTAAAGTGGTAACAATAGAATTCTTAGGGCCAATTAATAAAAAACCACTTACTTTAGATATAAAAAATTTATTAGAATTAAGTGATATATTAAAAGAAGATGAAGATATGAGTGCATGGCTTGAAAATTGTGCTGTTGCAGTAAATGATACGATGGTTAGCTCAAAAGATATTACATTAAATAGTGGAGATAAAGTATCTCTTTTACCTCCTGTTTGTGGTGGATGATATTTAAATGAATAGTGAAAATAAATTACAACTTTTTGATGGCTCTTTACCTGTAGAAGAAATTACCAATGATTGGTACAATGAGTTTAAAAACTCTAATTTTGGTGCAATAATTACTTTTGTGGGAGTAGTTAGAGATGAAGATGGTATAGATGGTTTATCGTTTGATATTTATGAGCCTATTTTAAATAATTGGTTCAACTCTTGGCAAGAAAAAGCAAATGCACAAAATGCAATTGTACTTATGGCTCATAGTAGGGGAGATGTTCTTAATCATGAAAGCTCATATATAGCAGCTGTTTGTTCTCCTAAAAGAAGAGTTGCCTTAGAGTTAATTGATGAGTTTGTGGAAGATTTTAAAAAAAGTGCTCCCATATGGAAATATGACATAATAGATAAGAAAAGGGTTTATGCTTTAAATCGAAGTACTAAAATAAAAGGTTCAGGAATATTGGCATGAGAGTAGATTTACATAACCATACAACACTTTGCAATCATGCAACTGGAACTATGGAAGAGTATGTAAAAAAAGCAATTGAAGTAGGAATTGATGAGTTTGGTTTTTCTGAGCATGCTCCTATGGATTTTGATAAAAAATATAGACTTGATATTTCACAAAAAGATTATTATGAAAATGAAGTTAAAAGATTAAAAGAAGAGTATAAAAATCAAATAAAAATTTTACTAGCATATGAAGTTGATTTTATGCAAGATGTAAAGATGTTAGATGTCATTTTAAATGCAAAAGTTGATTATCTAATTGGTTCTGTTCACTTTTTAGATGGCTGGGGTTTTGATAATCCAGAGTTTATTGGTAAGTATGAAAATAGTGATATTGATAAAATTTGGCAAGACTATTTTGATACTGTTCAAATAATGGCTAAATCAAATTATTTTGATATTGTAGGACATATAGATTTAATAAAAATATTTAAATTTTTACCTAAAAAAGATATAAAATTAATTGCACAAGATGCTTTAAAAGAGATAAAAAAATCTGATATGGTAATTGAGATAAATGCGGCGGGATTGCGAAAACCTATAAATGAAGTTTATCCCTCTAAAGATATCCTAGAATTAATAGCTGAGTTAGATATTCCTATAACTCTAAGCTCAGATGCACATAGTATTGAACAAATTGGTTTTAAATATGATGAAGTTGTAGATTATGTAAAATCTTTTGGTTTTACAAAAGTTGCAACTTTTGATAATAGAAATAGAAAACTGGTTAATTTTTAGACAATCTTAAAGTAAAAAAAATCATAAATAATTTTGTAAATGTTTATTTTTTATACAACTTTTTTGTGTTTTCTAAACTTTATTTTGATAAAATGGTTCAAATCAAAATATCAGGAGATACTGTATGGGTAAATTTGTAAACAATACAAAAGAGTTTTTTAAATTTTGTGAAGAGAATGAAGTTAAGTTTGTAGACTTAAGATTTACAGATATGAAAGGTATGTGGCATCATTTAACTTATATGTTAAGCGCTGTTAATGACGACAATTTAACAAATGGTATGCCATTTGATGGTTCATCAGTTGATGCATGGCAACCAATTAATAAATCAGATATGATATTAAAACCAGATGTAGGGACTGCTTTTTTAGACCCTTTTACAGCTGATTCAACTGTTGTTGTTATTTGTGATGTTTATGACATCTACAAAGGTGAATTATATGAAAAATGTCCTAGATCTATCGCTAAAAAAGCATTAACTCATTTAAGTGAGTCTGGTGTTGGTGATGTAGCTTATTTTGGACCAGAAAATGAATTCTTTATTTTTGATGATGTAAAAATTATTGATAATATTAATGAGTCATATTATAGAGTTGACTCAGAAGAGGGTTGTTGGTCAGATGCTAAAGATATCGAAGGTGGAAACATTGGACATAGACCAAGAACTAAAGGTGGATACTTTCCAGTACAACCAACAGATTCAATGGTTGATTTAAGAGCTGAAATGATGTTAGTTTTAGAGCAAGTTGGTTTAGAGGTTGTTTTAGGACACCACGAAGTTGCACAAGCTCAAGGTGAAATTGGTATCGTATTTGGTGACTTAATTGAAGCTGCTGATAATGTTCAAAAATATAAATATGTATGTAAAATGGTTGCACACTTAAATGGTAAAACTTGTACATTTATGCCAAAACCACTTTATGGTGATAATGGTAATGGTATGCACGTACACCAATCTATCTGGAAAGATGGTAAAAACTTATTCTATACAGAAGGTGAGTATGGAAATCTTTCTGAAATGGCTAGACATTATGTTGGTGGAATTTTCAAACACGCTAGAGCAGTTGCTGCATTTACTAACCCATCAACTAACTCATACAAAAGATTAATTCCAGGATTTGAAGCTCCTTCAATCTTAACTTATTCTTCTCAAAATAGATCAGCTTCTTGTAGAGTTCCTTATGGAGCAGGTGAAAAAGCTACTAGAATTGAGATGAGATTCCCAGATTCAACTTCTTGTCCTTATTTAGGATTTGCAGCTATGTTAATGGCTGGACTTGATGGAATTGCAAATAAAGTTGAACCAATTGGTCCAATGGATGAAGATTTATTTGAAATGCCTTTAGATGAGATTAGAGAGAGAAAAATTCCTCAAATGCCTCATACATTAAGAGGTTCATTAGAAGCTTTAATTAGAGATAATGATTTCTTAAAACCTGTATTTACTCAAGATATGATAGATACTTATCAACACTATAAATTTGAAACTCAAGTTTGGCCTGACGAAGCTAGACCAACTGCGTTTGAATTCATGAGTACTTATTCTTGTTAATAACAAGAATAAGTTTTTAAAAGCTTGGCTTTTTAGCCAAGCTTTTTTTTTGCCTATTTTTTAAAATTGTATTTGATTTTTTTCTAGAAGTCGTGATTTATTTAATGGAAGCTTTGAAGTTTCAGTGTAATACTCTTTTTCTCCATTTAGAATAGTCGTTTTTACTTCAGCTGGTTTAGTAAATTCTCTTTTAATTTCAGGGTGAATTTTTAAATAGTTTTTATAAAAGTATGAAAACGCAGGTCCTGAAGATCTACCACCTGTTTCACTTTTTCTCATTGGTTTATTATTGTCATTACCAAACCAAATAATTGTTTGTAAAGTTGGGCTAAAGCCACAAAACCAAGCATCAATATTATTGTTTGTTGTTCCTGTTTTTCCTGCAATTTCAATACCAGGTACTTTTGCCATTCTTCCTGTACCATTGCTTACAACTTCAGTTAAAATTGTTGTCATTAAGTAAGATTGTTCTGGTGTTGTTACAAACTTTTCTTCTGGTTCAAAATTTACAGTTTGTTTATATCTATTTGTAATAGAGTTCACAATATAAGGTTTTACTTGTATTCCACCATTTGAAAACATAGAGTAAGCTTGTGATAAATCAATTGGTGAAATTCCAAAGCTTCCTAGGGTAATAGATAAATCAAATGGCATATCTTCAAGGCTATAATTTTTTAAACCTCTATATATAACATCAATACCTATATCATTTACTAAGTTTATTGTTGCAAGGTTTCTAGAGTGAACTAAAGCTTCTCTTAAAGAGATTAGACCTTTATAATTCTCCTCATAATTTTTAGGTTGCCATCTTTTTTTACTATTCTCTTCTTCCTGAATATTTTCATCTAAAGGGGTTTCCTCTTGCGCTGTTACTTCTTCTTTTGCATTTTTATTTGCTTTTTCTGTCTCTTCATCATCAAATTCATAGGTTCTTGATATATCCGCAATCATACTTGCAGGTGAATAACCTAAATCTAAAGCTTGCTGATAAATAAATGGTTTTACAGCACTTCCTGGTTGTCTTTTACTTTGAATAACTCTATTAAAAGAGGACTCTTTATAATCAATTCCACCAACCATACTTAGGATTTTTCCTGTTTTATTTTCAATAGAAATTAATCCACCATTTAAAGTTTTTGTATATGATTCTTGTTCTTCAATTAACTCTATTGGAAAAACTTCTAAATTTTTATAGGCAAGTGATCTAAAATATTTATCTCTTTTTATAATATTATTATATGAAAGGTTTAATGCTTCTCTTGCAATCTCTTGTGCTTTTAAATCAATTGTTAAATTTATAGTATAACCCTCTTCTTTTATATTAGGGATACTTTTTTTCAACTCTTTAAAAGCATAATCAATTACATATGGAGCTTTGTTTTTAGTAAGGGTTTGATTATAAACTTCAGGCGTAAAATCTATTGCTTTTTGAAATTCTGATTCATTTATCCAACCTAGTGTTTTAAGTCTATTAACTACTTGATTAGCTCGTGCAAGAGTAAACTTTAAATTTCTAGTTGGGTCATAAAAACTTGGTGCTTTTGGTAGACCAACTAAAATTGCAATCTCTTTTAGGGATAATTCATAAAGATCTTTTTTAAAGTATCCCAATGCTGCAGTTTTAATACCAAAATAACCATGTCCGAAATATACTTGATTTAAATATCTCTCTAAAATCTCTTCTTTTGTTAAAACCTGTTCTACTCTTATTGCAAGTAGAGCTTCTTTTATTTTTCTCATTATCTTTTTTTCTCTAGATAATAAGATGTTTTTTACTAATTGTTGAGTTAAAGTACTTGCCCCTTCAACTAATTTACCTGCTTTAATATCTTTTATAAGTGCTCTACTTATGGCATCAAGATTTACACCTGAATGCTCAAAAAATTGTGTATCTTCAATAGCTAGAAGTGCTTCAATAACTCTAGGTGGTATATCTTCGTAATCTACATAAACTCTATTCTCTTTTTCAAATATATTTGCAACCAACTCTCCATTTTTATCATAAAATTGAGTTGTTAATGGTGGTTTATAATTAACAAGTTTATCAATATCAAATCTTAATCCAAGATATAAGTAAACTAGCCAAGAAAACAGACCAAGTGCTATAGCTGCAATAACTCCTAAAATATATTTTATCATTATACTTCCCTAAATTTTTTATTTATAAAGTTTGAATTTACTAGTTCAATTGTATATTCATTTTTTGGTTTTAATAAAACATCTTTTGTTTTACCAGATTCTATTATTTTACCATTTTTTAAAATTATAATATCTTCACATAAATCTTTTATGGAATAAATATCATGTGTGACATATAATATCTTTAAATCTAAATCTTTTGTTAAATCTTGAAGTAAATTCAAGATAATTTCTTTATTTTTTGTATCAAGGGCAGTTGTTGGCTCATCTAGTAATAATAGTTTTGGTTTTTGGCTAATTGCGATTGCAATTACTACCCTTTGTAGTTGACCTCCACTCAATTGTGAAGGAAATCTATTTAAAACAAACGCTTTTAATCCTACAAGTTTTAAGGCCTCATCTTTTTCTTTTTTGTTGCAAAAGAATTGATTATCAATTTTTGTCATGGGAGATAAAGAGGTAAATGGGTTTTGAGGAATAAATCCTATATCTTTATTATCAAGTTTTAAAGTTGAGTCTATATCAATTGTAGAAGTTAAGTTTGAAGGTAATAGATTTAGTATAGATTTAAGAGTAAGAGATTTTCCACTCCCACTCTCCCCAATGAGTGCCATTGACTTATTTATGTCAAAGTTTAAATTAACTAATTCTTGATTATTATTTTTAATTTGTAGTTTATTAATTGTAAATTTTGACATATTTTATGCTTATATTAAAGCTTCATCCATCTCTTGAGGAATTTCAAGATTCATAAGTTTTAATATAGTTGGGGCTATATTATTTAAACTTCCAGTTTTTACCTCTTTTACTTTTTCTGAAATTACAAAACAATAAACATCTCCAACCGTATGATTTGTCAATGTCTCTCCCTTTTCATTTCTCATCATTTCACAGTTCCCATGGTCTGAAGTTAATACTATATTATAGTTAAGCTCTTTTGCTTTTTCTAAAATAAGCCCAAGTTCATTATCAACAGCTTCAACAGCTTTTACTCCTGCTTCAAAAACACCTGTATGTCCTACCATATCTCCATTTGCAAAGTTTACGACTACAAAATCATACTCTTCATGCATAGCTCGTCTTACTTCAACTCCCACTTCAGGAGCACTCATCTCAGGCTTTAAATCATAAGTTGCAACATTTGGAGAAGGAATTAATACTCTAGTTTCATTTAAAAAAGGCTCTTCTACTCCACCATTAAAGAAAAATGTTACATGGGCATATTTTTCCGTTTCAGCTGTATGAAGTTGTTTTAAACCACTATTTGAAATAACTTCTGCTAAGGTATTTTTAGGAGTTTCTTTAGGAAAAAGAACAGGAAGAGGAAAGTTTTTATCATATTGGGTAATTGTCGCAATATTTAGATTTTTTTCAACTCTTGGGAATTCTCTAAAATTTTTATTTGCAATTGCATTTGACATCTCTCTCATTCTATCACTTCTAAAGTTACAAAAAATAACTCCATCATTCTCTTCAAATCCATTATAATCATTTACTGAAGTAGGGATAATGAACTCATCTAAGATATCATTATTATATGACTCATCAATATACTCATTTATATCTTTAGTTGATTTTGGAAGACCTGAGGCAATTGCATCATAGGCTTTTTTTACTCTATCCCATCTATTATCTCTATCCATTGCATAATATCTTCCTGAAATAGTAGCAATAGAGATATTTTCATCGCATAATTTTTCTATTTGTGAGATATACTTTTTAGCACAATTAGGTGCAACATCTCTACCATCAGTTATAATATGTATAAATACTTTTTTACCTAAATCTTTGGCAACTTTAGCAAAGCCAATTATGTGATTTATATGCGAGTGAACACCCCCATCACTTATTAGTCCTAAAAGATGAATATTATTTGATTTTTCAATTGTGGAACTTAATATTTTGTTATCTTTTAAGGTATTATTTTCAATTGCTAAATTTACTTTTACTAAATCTTGGTATAAAACTCTACCACTTCCTATACTCATATGACCAACTTCACTATTTCCCATTTGACCATCTGGAAGACCAACATGTGTGCCATGGGTATGTATTAGCGAGTAGGGTACATTTTTAAATAGATAATCATAAGTTGGGGTATTCGCATTTTTTAGGGCATTAAAATTTGATGAATTATTATGACCAATACCATCTGTTATGATTAGAATTGTTTTATTTGTCATTCTTTAAACCTTTTGAAATTATTAATATAATATAATCCGAAGATTATATCTAAACGAAGGTTTAAATTTGTTTTACTGGTTCTATAGACATCTTGATATTAACATCTTTCAATATATCTCAATACGTGCAGGAATTGCTTTTATAATCTCATTTTTATTAAGTATGTATTTAATGCCAAAATTTATTAAATGGGCAAAAAATAAAAAGGCAAGTCAACCAATATATGAGCATGCTCCAAAATCTCATCAAGAGAAATGTGGAACTCCAACAATGGGTGGAGTTATTTTTATTTTTTCTACGGTGATTGCCTCTTTATTAACTGCAAAACTAAATAATTTTTATGTAACAGGTGGAATTATAACTCTACTTATGTTTTGTCTAATTGGAATGAAAGATGATTTGTCAAAAATTTTCAGTCAAAAAAATTCTGCTGGACTAAGTGCTAAAATGAAACTTATTTTTCAAGTTATTTGTGCTTTTGTTGTTTCTGCTATTTTATATTCCTATTCTCACAGTACAGACTTTCATATTCCTTTTTATAAGTTACCACTTTTTGATATGGTAATTTATGCAATAGTTTTTTGGATGTTAGTAATAGTTTCAACATCAAATGCAGTTAATTTAACAGATGGATTAGATGGATTAGCAACTGTACCTTCAATAATAGCCTTTTTTACACTATCAACTATAGTATATATTTCAGGACATGCTATTTTTTCTTCATATTTACTTGTACCTAATATCAAAATGGCTGGAGAATTAGCTATTTTAGGATCAGCACTTGTAGGGTCCTTGATTGCTTTTCTTTGGTTTAACTCTCATCCTGCTGAGGTATTTATGGGAGATAGTGGTTCTTTACCATTGGGTGGATTTATGGGCTATATGGCAATTGTTGGAAAAAGTGAAATTTTACTTTTAATAATAGGACTTATTTTTGTTGTGGAAACAGTATCTGTAATACTTCAAGTTGGTTCTTTTAAACTAAGACAAAAAAGAGTTTTCCTAATGGCTCCAATACACCATCATTTTGAGCATAAGGGCTGGAAAGAGAATAAGATTATAGTTAGATTTTGGATTATAGCTTTTATGGCAAATCTTTTTGCTCTTTTAAGTTTTAAAATTAGATAGAGAAAATATGATTAGAGTATTAGGCAAGGGTATAACTGCAAAAGCCATAGAAGAAGCTTTTGATGAGGTTAAACTATATGATGACAGTGATTTTGAAACTTATGATAAGTCTTCAAATGAAATAACAGTTGTTAGTCCTGGTATTATGCCAGCTAATGAAATGGTTAAAAATTCAAATAATGTAATTAGTGAGTATGATTTATTTGCTGATATTATGCCTTTTAGTATTTGGATATCTGGAACAAATGGAAAAACAACTACAACACAAATGTGTCAACAACTTTTAGAAAAAAGAGGTAGTGTTTGTGGGGGGAATATTGGCACTCCACTGGCAAACCTAGACAAAGATGCAAATCTTTGGATATTGGAAACCTCTTCATTTACAAATCATTACACAAATAAAGCCAAACCAAACTTATATATACTTCTTCCAATAAGTGAAGACCATATTAGTTGGCATGGAAGTTTTGAGGAGTATAAAAAAGCAAAATTAAAACCTCTTGATTTTATGGGAGAGGGTGAAATTGCAATTATTCCGCAAGAGTATAAAGATTACAAAACTGATGCTTTAGTTATTACATATAAAAATAGTTATTGTTTATGTAAAGAGTTTGGAATAGAAAAGAAAAAAATAAAGTTTAAAGAGCCTTTTTTATTGGACTCAATAATGGCTCTTGCAAGTTCAAAAATACTTTTTGATGAAATTGACTATGAGCTTATAAACTCTTTTGTAATTGACCAACATAAAGTTGAAGAGTTTTATGATAAGAAAAACAGACTTTGGATTGATGATAGTAAAGCAACAAATGTTGATGCAACAATAAATGCACTAAAACCTTATAGTAATAAAAAAATAAATCTTATTTTGGGTGGAGATGATAAGGGTGCAAATTTAAAGCCACTATTTGAAGAGTTGAAAAACTATGATATTACAATATTTGCAATTGGTTCAAATGAAGAAAAAATTCATCATTTATCAAAAGAGTTTGGTATAGAATTTTATGGTTTAAAAATATTAAAAAATGCAGTTGAAAAAATCGATCAAATATTTACTCAAAATAGCGTAGGCATGCTATCTCCAGCTGCTGCATCTTTAGATCAATTTACCTCATATAAGCATAGAGGTGAGGAATTTAAGAATCTCGTAAGCTCTTTAAGCAAGAATTAATTAAACAGACATTATAATTTCAGTCCAAAAACGATGGCTCGGTAGCTCAGTCGGTAGAGCAAAGGACTGAAAATCCTTGTGTCGGCAGTTCGATTCTGCCCCGCGCCACCATTTTTGTAAAACATATTTATATGCTGGTGTAGCTCAGTTGGCTAGAGCAGCTGATTTGTAATCAGCAGGTCGGGGGTTCAACTCCCTTCACCAGCTCCATATAAGTTATAAGTCTGCGAAATCTTCAAAATGAAGAACAGCGCTAGACCAGATTAATAATTTTCAACCGGTGAGGTTGGAGAGTGGTCAAATCCTGCGGATTGTAAATCCGCCGCCTACGGCTTCGAAGGTTCAAATCCTTCCCTCACCACCATTAAATGAGCGGGAGTAGCTCAGTTGGCTAGAGCTTCTGCCTTCCAAGCAGATTGTCGCGAGTTCGAGTCTCGTCTCCCGCTCCATTTATTTTTTATTGATTCTGGGAGCTGAGTTATAGATAGCAAAAATTATAACTCTTTTACTACATGTAATCTCCTTGTAATCTTTTTTATAGTATAATTGCGACCCGTTTGTATAATTTAGTTGTATTCATACATTTAAATTATGTGAATGTCTCACAACACCCCTCTGAATAGATTAGCTTATGGGCTCATCTGCTCAGAGGGCAATTTAATTAAATCTTTTAAAGGAAAAATTCTATGGCAAAAGAAAAATTTGACAGAAGTAAACCACACGTAAATATTGGTACTATTGGTCACGTTGACCACGGTAAAACTACATTAACTGCTGCGATCACTATGGTTCTTGGACTAAAAAATGGTCAAGCAACAATGGATTATGATCAAATTGATAACGCTCCAGAAGAGAGAGAAAGAGGAATTACTATTGCTACTTCTCACGTTGAGTATGAAACTGAAACTAGACACTACGCACACGTAGATTGTCCAGGTCACGCCGATTACGTTAAAAACATGATTACTGGTGCTGCACAAATGGACGGAGCTATCTTAGTTATCGCTTCAACTGATGGACCTATGGCACAAACTAGAGAGCACATCTTATTATCTAAACAAGTAGGTGTACCTTACATCGTTGTTTTCTTAAATAAAGAAGATCAACTTGATGATGAAGATAAAGAAGAGATGTTAGAACTTGTTGAAATGGAAGTTAGAGAATTATTATCTACTTATGATTTCCCAGGTGATGATACTCCAATTATTGCTGGTTCTGCTTTCCAAGCATTAGAAGAAGCAAAATCTGGTACTGCTGGTGAGTGGTCTGAAAAAATCTATAAACTTATGGATGAAGTAGACGCTTATATCCCAACTCCTGAAAGAGATTCTGATCAAGCATTCTTAATGCCTGTTGAAGATGTATTTACTATTCAAGGTAGAGGAACTGTTGTTACTGGTAGAATCGAAAAAGGTACTATCAAATTAAACGAAGAAATCGAAATTGTTGGTATTACTGATACAAGAAAAACTACTGTAACTGGTATTGAAATGTTCAGAAAAGAAATGGACGAAGGTCAAGCTGGAGATAATGCAGGTATTCTTTTAAGAGGTATCAAAAAAGAAGATGTACAAAGAGGACAAGTTCTTATTAAGCCAGGAACAATTACTCCGCATACAGAATTTAGAGGAGAAGTTTATATCCTTTCTAAAGAAGAGGGTGGAAGACATACTCCATTTTTCTCTGGATATAGACCACAATTTTATGTAAGAACAACAGACGTTACTGGTTCTTGTACTTTACCTGAGGGAACTGAAATGGTTATGCCTGGGGATAATGTAGAAATGACAGTTAGTTTAGTTGCACCAATTGCTCTTGAAAAAGGTACTAAGTTCGCTATCAGAGAAGGTGGTAGAACTGTAGGTGCTGGAGTTGTTGCTGAAGTTATCAAATAAGGATTAATATGGCAGCAGTTAGAATAAAAATCGGATTAAAATGTCAAGAAAGTGGAGATATTAACTACACTACTTGGAAGAACCCAAAAACTCACACTGAGAAATTTGAGGTTAACAAATATTGTCCGAGATTGAGAAAACACACTATTCATAAAGAAGTTAAGTTAAAGTCGTAAGACTTTACTTAACCCCTTTATCTTTTTAAGCAGGTCAGTAGCTCCAATGGTAGAGCGCCGGATTCCAAATCCGATGGCTGGGGGTTCGAGTCCCTCCTGGCCTGCCACTAAATATTTCTTAAAGTAGTAGAAATAACTTTTTTAAAAAATATTTATAAGCTAAATAATTATAACTCTGGAGTAGATTGTGAGTAAGTTAAAAACATATTATAAGAATGCAAAAGAAGAGATAGGAAAAGTAATTTTCCCAATAAAAGAGCAAATTAGATCTGCTTATATTTCTGTTTTTGTTGTTGTAACAGTTATATCACTGTTTTTAGCTCTAATTGATGCGGTAATGTCATTTAGCTTATCGTCAGTAATGAACTAAGGAATTAAAATGGCACATTTATGGTACGCAATACAAACACACTCAGGAAGTGAATTAACAGTTAAAAGAGCATTAGAGAGATTGGCTCAAGAGATGGCTGATGAAAAAATTGCTGAAGTTTTAGTTCCTACTGAAGATTTAATTGAAGTAAAAAAAGGTAATAAAACAATAGTTGAAAGACCTTTATATCCAGCATATGCTTTTGCTAAAATTGATTTAGATACTGCTTTATGGCATAGAATTCAATCAATGCCAAAAGTAGGTAGATTTATTGGTGAGTCTAAAAAACCGACTCCTTTATCTGAAAAAGATATTAATTCTATTTTAGATAAAGTTAATAATAGAGCTGCTGCTAAACCAAAAGTTTCTTTTGATGAAGGAGAAATGGTTAGAATAAATGAAGGACCATTTGCAAACTTTAACGGAATCGTAGAAGAGTTTGATATAGCTTCTGGTGTTTTAAAATTAAATGTATCAATTTTTGGAAGAAATACTCCAGTAGAGATTTCTTACACACAAGTAGAAAGAGTAGTATAACTACTAAATAAACATAGACATTAGGCAATAAAATTAGCTTCTGAGTTTTCTTGCCTAATGTCTAAATCATTAAACAACAAATTTTAAAGGAGAAAAGATGGCTAAAAAAATAGCTGGTGTTTTAAAACTTCAAATTCCTGCTGGTGCTGCTAACCCATCACCACCTGTTGGTCCAGCACTTGGACAAAGAGGAATCAATATCATGGAATTCTGTAAAGCATTCAATGAAAAGACTAAAGATAAAGCAGGATTTAATATTCCTGTAGAAATCTCTTACTACACAGACAAAAGTTTTACATTTGTAGTTAAACAACCACCAATGACTGATTTAATTAAAAAAGCTTCAGGTGTTAAAAAAGGTAGCGACAACGCACTTAAAAATAAAATTGGTAAATTAACTAAAGATCAAGTAATGGAAATCGTTGATATGAAAATCAAAGATTTAAATACAGATGATAGAGAACAAGCTGCTAAAATAGTTGCAGGTTCTGCTAGATCTATGGGTATTGAAACAGAAATTTAATATTTCTTTTCATTGGCCTTACCACCAGGCTTAAACGGCGGTAGCAAAAAAAATAAATTGCGGAGAATAAAATGGCAAAAATTTCAAAAAGATATAAAAGTTTATTAGAAAAAATCGAAGATAAAAGTTACACATTAGCAGAAGCAGTAGATTGTGTAAAAGAGTTAAAATCAGCTAAATTTGATGAAAGTGTTTAAGTTGCACTTAATCTTAATGTAGATCCAAGACACGCTGATCAAATGATCAGAGGTGCAGTTGTTCTTCCTCATGGTACTGGTAAAACTGTTAGAGTTGCAGTTTTCGCTAAGGGAACAAAAATGGACGAAGCTAAAGCAGCTGGTGCAGATATTGTTGGAAATGATGATTTAGTAGAGTCAATTCAAGCTGGAAACATTGATTTTGATGTTTTAATAGCAACTCCTGATTGTATGGGTATGGTTGGTAAAATCGGTAGAATTTTAGGGCCAAAAGGTTTAATGCCTAATCCTAAAACAGGAACTGTTACTATGGATGTATCAAAAGCTGTTAACGATGCTAAAGGTGGTCAAGTTACATATAGAGTTGACAAAAAAGGTAATATGCAAGCAGCAGTTGGAAAAGTATCTTTTTCAAATGAAGCTATTAAAGAAAATATTGAAGCTTTTATCGCAGCTATCAATAAAGCTAAACCTTCAACTGCAAAAGGTAGATTTGTTACTAATGCAGCAATTTCACTAACTATGTCACCTTCTATTAAATTAGAAGCGCTAGAAGTTATGGATATTAAATAAGGAGTTAATCCTTATTTAATAACATTCAAATATGTTGATATAATCAATATTTTTGAGTGTTATTCAAAGCACTGAGATAAAACTGAAGACAGCTGGTTAGATACCCCCGTATCTTGTAAAACCCGCCGAAGTTGGATGTTTTGAAAGGGGGAAATATATTATGATGACTAAACAACAAAAAGCAGAAATCGTTGATTTCTTAACTTCTGAATTTAAAGAGTCTCAAGCTATCGTAGTTTGTGATTACAAAGGTCTATCTCATAAAGAGTTAGAAGAATTAAGAAAAGAAGCAAAAATCAATGGAACTAAAGTTCAAGTTGCAAAAAATACTCTTGTTACTGTTGCTGTTAAGAATGCGCAATTAGGTGATATTGAATTATCTGGTACAAACATTTTTTTATGGTCAGAAGATCAAGTTTCAGCTTGTAAAACTGCTGATACTTTTGCATCTGCTAACAAAGATAAATTTGTAATTAAGTCTGGTATCGTTGAAGGTAAAATTGCTGATCTTGCGACAGTTAACGCATTTGCTAAATTACCATCAAGAGAACAACTTCTTGGTATGCTTGCAGCTACTTGGATGGCTCCAGTTACGAACTTTACTATTGGGCTTGATGCTCTTAGAAAGAAAAAAGAAGAAGAGGCTGCTTAATAAGCAACAATTATTTAAATAAAATTAAAAATAAAAATTAGAAGGAAAAGAAATGGCAATTTCTAAAGAAGACGTATTAGAATATATCTCTGGTTTATCTGTATTAGAGTTATCTGAATTAGTTAAAGAATTCGAAGAAAAATTTGGTGTATCTGCACAACCTGTTGCAGTTGCTGGTGGAGCAGTTGCTGCTGAAGCTGGTGCTGGTGAAGAGCAAACAGAATTTAACGTAGTTATTCTTGATGCAGGAGACAAAAAAATTAACGTAATTAAAGCAATTAGAGCGTTAACTGGTCTTGGATTAAAAGAAGCAAAAGCAATGTCTGAAGAGGCTGGTGCAGTTGTTAAAGAAGGTATCGGAAAAGAAGATGCTGAAGCAGCTAAAGCAGAATTAGAAGCAGCTGGTGCAAAAGTAGAATTAAAATAATTACTTTTTTGTAATTTATTCTATGTAATACAAGGCTTACGAGCCTTGTATATAGATAGCATCTTTGAAGGCTAAGGTTAAAATTCTAAGGAATTTTAACCCTATCCTTTAAGGATGCTTTTGTGCTTTATACTAAAAAGCAAAAAAAAATCAAATTTTAGACAAGGTGAACTATGCTAAATTCTTTAAAATCTGGTAATAGGCTTAGAGTCGATTTTGCTAAAAATCCACAACATATTGAAATTCCTAATTTATTACAATTACAACAAAATTCGTATGACAACTTTTTAATGGTAGGCAAAGACGAGAGAACTGATGCCGGTATTGAAAAAGTATTCAAATCAATTTTTCCAATTCATGATGCTCAAGGTAGAATTACTCTTGATTATATTGAAAGTGAAGTGGGTAAGCCAAAATATGATGTAAGAGAAGCTATGGTTAGAGGTCTTACATACTCTATTCCATTGAAAATCAAAATCAGATTAACATTATGGGACTTAAACGAAAAAACTGGTGAGAAAATCGGTGTTAAAGACATGAAAGAGCAGTCTTTATTCGTAAGAGAGATTCCTTTAATGACAGAGAGAACTTCATTTATCGTAAATGGTGTTGAAAGAGTTGTTGTAAACCAATTACATAGATCTCCAGGTGTTATTTTTAAAGAAGAAGAATCAAACACTGCAGGAAATAAATTAATTTATACTGGTCAAATTATTCCAGATAGAGGTTCTTGGTTATATTTCGAATATGATGCAAAAGATGTATTGTACGTAAGAATCAATAAAAGAAGAAAAGTTCCTGTAACTATTCTTTTTAGAGCATTGGGATATTCTAAAGAAGATATCATCAAAATGTTCTATCCAATTTTAAATATCAAAGTAAAAAATAATAAATTTTTAACTGAATTTAACCCTGATGACTTCACTGGAAGAGTTGAGTTTGACATCAAAGATGATAAAGGAAACTTAATCATTGGAGCTGGAAAAAGACTTACTGCTAGAAAAGCGAAAGCTTTAGAAGATGGTGGATTAAAATTAGTTGAATATCCTATTGAATTACTTATGGATAGAAGTACAGCTAGTACTATATTTGACCCAGAATCAGGAGAGGTTTTATTTGATTCTTTAACTCATTTAGATGAATTAAAATTAAAAAAACTACTAGATTTAGGTTTTGAGTCTTTTGATATTGCAAATGATTTAGCTCATGGTGTAGATGATTCTATTATCAATGCTTTTGCTGCAGATGCTGAGTCTTTAAAACTTTTAAAACAAACTGAGCAATTAGAAGATGAAAATGATTTAGCTGCTATTAGAATTTATAAAGTAATGAGACCAGGTGAGCCTGTAACTAAAGAAGCTGCTAAAGATTTTGTTAAAAAATTATTCTTTGATCCAGAAAGATATGACTTAACAAAAGTGGGAAGAATGAAAATGAACCACAAGTTAGGTGTAAATGTTCCTGAATACGTTACAACACTTACATATGAAGATGTTATTAAAACAGTTCAATACCTTGTAAAAGTTAAATCTGGTCATGGACATATTGATGATAGAGATCACTTAGGTAACAGAAGAATTAGAGCTATTGGTGAATTACTTGCTAATGAAATGCATTCTGGTTTAATCAAAATGCAAAAAGCAATTAGAGATAAAATGACTACATTATCTGGTACATTAGAAGATATTATGCCACATGATTTAGTTAACTCTAAAATGATTACATCAACAATTACTGAGTTCTTTACATCTGGTCAATTATCTCAATTTATGGACCAAACTAACCCATTATCAGAAGTTACTCATAAAAGAAGACTTTCTGCACTTGGTGAAGGTGGACTTGTAAAAGAGAGAGCTGGATTTGAAGTAAGAGATGTTCACCCAACTCACTATGGAAGAATTTGTCCAGTTGAAACTCCAGAGGGTCAAAATATTGGTCTTATCAATACATTATCTACATTTGCAAAAGTAAATGAACTTGGATTTATTGAAGCTCCTTATAAAAAAGTTTCAGAAGGTGTTGTATCTAATGAAATTATTTATGTAACAGCAACTCAAGAAGAGGGACTATTAATTGCTCCTGGTTCTACTAAAGTAGATGATAGTGGTAAAATTGTTGAACCATTAATTGAAGCTAGACAAGATGGTGAAATTTTAATTGTTGAAAGAGCTAAAGTTGATTTAATTGATATTTCTTCACAAATGGTTATGGGTGTTGCTGCATCTTTAATTCCATTCTTAGAACATGATGATGCCAACAGAGCACTTATGGGATCAAACATGATGAGACAAGCTGTTCCATTATTAAGACCAAATGCTCCAATTGTAGGAACTGGTTTAGAAAAAACAGTTGCAAGAGATGCTTGGGAAGCTATTAAAGCTGATAGAACAGGTGTTGTTGAAAAAGCTGATGCTAAAAATATTTATGTTAGAGGTGAAGATGAAAATGGTGCATTTATTGACCATTATAATGTAAATAAAAATGTTAGAACAAACAATAATACATCTTTTGGGCAAAGAATCGCTGTACAAGAGGGTGAAGTAGTTGAAAAAGGGCAAGTTATTGCTGATGGTCCTTCTATGGATAAAGGTGAATTAGCAGTTGGTGTTAATGCTTGTGTTGCCTTCATGCCATGGAATGGATATAACTATGAAGATGCGATTGTATTATCACAAAGATTAATTGAAGAAGATGCCTTTACTTCTATTCATATTTATGAAAAAGAAGTAGAGTGTAGAGAGCTTAAACATGGTAATGAAGAGATAACTAGAGATTTACCAGGTGTTAAAGATGAATCAATTACTCACCTTGATGAATCAGGGATTGTAAAAGTTGGTACATTTATTAAGCCAGGTATGATTATGGTTGGAAAAGTTACTCCAAAAGGTGAAATTAAACCAACTCCTGAAGAGAGACTATTAAGAGCAATCTTTGGTGAAAAAGCTGGTCATGTTATTAACAAATCACTTTACTGTCCTACTTCTATGGAAGGTACAGTTGTTGATGTAAAAGTATTCACTAAAAAAGGTTATTAAAAAGATTCAAGAGCAGTTGCTGAAATTGAATCAGAAAAAGCTGAACTTGATTTAAAACATCATGATAAGTTATTAATGCTTGATAGAGAAGAGATTTTAAAAATCAATGATTTATTATCAAAAGCAACTTTATCAAAAGATGTTGATTTAGATGATGTAGTTTACAAAAAAGGTGAAAGTATACCTTTAGATGTATTATCTAGTGTAAATAGATTTGCTATGAAAAAAGTAGTATCTTCTTATTCTAAAGATATTGAGAAAAAATATAATGATATTAAAGAGTATTTTATTAATCAAAAATCTCAATTAAGAAAAGACCATGAAGAGAAACTTGAAGTTTTAGAGCACGATGATATTTTACAATCAGGTGTAATCAAACAAGTTAAAGTTTATATTGCAACTAAGAGAAAAATCAAAGTTGGGGATAAAATGGCTGGACGACATGGAAACAAAGGTATTGTTTCTAACATCGTACCACAAGTTGATATGCCTTACTTAGAAGATGGTTCAACTGTAGATGTTATTCTTAACCCACTTGGGGTTCCATCACGGATGAATATTGGACAAATTCTAGAAGTTCACTTAGGATTAGTTGGTAAAAGACTTGGTACACAAATTCAAGATATCTTTGATGCAAAAAGAACTGAATTTGTATCAGAATTAAGAGCTAAAATGACTGAGATTGCAGATGTTGCAAAACTTATGAATGGAAAAGCATTCTTAGCTAACTTAAGTGATGAAGAGCTAATCAAACATGCACAAGATTGGACAAAAGGTGTTAGATTTGCATCACAAGTTTTTGATGGTGTAAAAGATGATGAGTTTATAAAACTATTTGAATTAGCAAAAATTGATACTGATGGTAAGACAAATCTTATTGATGGTAAGACTGGTGATAAGATGAAAGAAAGAGTAAATGTGGGTTACATGTATATGCTTAAACTACATCACTTAGTTGATGAAAAAGTTCATGCAAGATCTACTGGACCATATTCACTAGTAACTCAACAACCAGTTGGTGGTAAAGCACTATTTGGTGGTCAAAGATTTGGGGAAATGGAAGTTTGGGCATTAGAAGCTTATGGAGCTACTGCTGTGCTTAAAGAGATGCTTACAACAAAATCAGATGACGTTGAAGGAAGAACGAGAGCTTATAGAGCAATTTCAAATGGTGAAAATGTTCCAAAATCAGGTGTTCCTGAAACTTTCTTTGTATTAACAAAAGAGTTAAAAGCTTTAGGTTTAGATGTAGAGATTTTTGACGAGGTAGAAAATAATGAGTAAAAATACAGTGTTAGAAGCAATTGAGATTAAAGAGTTAGAAAGACCACAAGATTTTTCAGCATTTCAACTTAGACTTGCAAGTCCAGAGAAAATTCTTTCTTGGTCTTGTGGAGAAGTTAAAAAACCTGAAACAATCAACTATAGAACATTAAAACCTGAAAGAGATGGTCTATTTTGTGCGAAAATTTTTGGACCAGTAAAAGATTACGAATGTCTTTGTGGTAAATACAAAAAAATGAGATACAAAGGTGTTGTTTGTGAAAAATGTGGGGTTGAAGTAACTTCTGCAAAAGTGCGAAGACACAGAATGGGACATATTGATTTAGTATCTCCTGTTGCTCATATTTGGATGGTAAGTTCATTACCTACAAGAATTGGTACATTACTTGGTGTTAAATTAAAAGATTTAGAAAGAGTATTATATTACGAAGCATACATTGTAAATGAGCCAGGTGAGGCTTTTTATGATAATGAGCATTCTAAAAAAGTAATGAAATATGATATTTTAAATGAAGAACAATATAGAACAATCTATGACCACTTTGAACATACAGGTTTTGAAGCTAATATGGGTGGACAAATTGTAAGAGATTTACTTGAAAATCTTGATTTAATGGAATTATTACATAGCTTAAAAGAAGATATGAAATCTACTAAGTCAGAAGCTAAAACTAAAACTATTATCAAAAGATTAAAAGTTGTTGAAAACTTTATTAACTCTGGAAATAGACCTGAATGGATGATGTTAACTCAACTTCCTGTTCTTCCACCAGATTTAAGACCACTAGTTTCTCTAGATGGTGGAAAATTTGCTGTATCTGATGTAAATGACCTTTATAGAAGAGTAATAAACAGAAATAACAGACTTAAAAGATTATCAGAACTTGATGCTCCTGAAATCATTCAAAGAAACGAAAAAAGAATGCTTCAAGAAGCTGTTGATGCTCTATTTGATAATGGTAAAACTGCAAATGCAGTTAAGGGTGCAAATAAAAGACCTCTTAAATCTTTATCAGAAATTATTAAAGGTAAACAAGGACGATTTAGACAAAACTTACTTGGAAAAAGAGTTGACTTTTCAGGTAGATCTGTAATTGTTGTTGGACCATCTTTAAATATGGACCAATGTGGTATTCCAAAGAAAATGGCTTTAGAGTTATTTAAACCACATTTAATGGCAAAACTAGAAGAAAAAGGTTATGCAACTACATTAAAATCAGCAAAAAGAATGATTGAAGCTGAAACAAATGAAGTATGGGAATGTTTAAGTGAGATTGTTGATGAATATCCAATTTTACTTAACAGAGCTCCAACTCTTCATAAACTTTCAATTCAAGCATTTCACCCAACTCTAATTGATGGTAAAGCTATTCAGTTACACCCATTAGTATGTTCTGCATTTAATGCCGATTTTGATGGTGACCAAATGGCAGTTCACGTACCTTTATCACAAGAAGCTATTGCAGAAGCTAAGATTCTTATGATGAGTTCTATGAATATTCTTTTACCAGCATCAGGTAGAGCAATTGCTGTACCTTCTCAGGATATGATTTTAGGTATCTATTATCTATCATTAGAAAAAGATGGTGTAAAAGGTGAGCATAAACTATTTACTGGCGTTAATGAAGCAGTTATTGCTTTAGAGATGGGACAAGTAGATTTACATGCAAAAATTAGAACAAAAATGGAAGATAGAATTATCCATACAACTGTAGGAAGATTAATCATTCATAATATTTTACCTGATTTTGTTCCTTTAGAATTATGGAATAAAATTTTAAAGAAAAAAGATATTGGTATTTTAGTTGATTATATTTACAAACATGGTGGATATGAAGTAACTCCAAGATTCTTAGATAACCTTAAAAACTTAGGGTTTAGATATGCAACTGATGCAGGTATTTCTGTTTCTATTGATGATATTAGAGTTCCAGAAACTAAGCCAGGACACGTTGCTAAATCTAAAAAAGAAGTTATTGAAGTTCAAAAACAGTTTGCACAAGGTTTATTAACTGAGCAAGAAAGATACAATAAAATTATTGATATCTGGACAGAAGTTAACAATAAACTTGGTCGAGAGATGATGGAACTTGTTGAAACTGATAAAAATGGATTTAACTCTATTTATATGATGGCTGATTCAGGGGCTAGGGGGTCTGCTGCTCAAATTAGACAGCTTGCAGGTATGAGGGGACTTATGGCTAAGCCAGATGGTTCTATTATTGAAACACCTATTATCTCTAACTTTAAAGAGGGACTAAACGTACTTGAGTACTTTATTTCTACGCATGGTGCGAGAAAAGGGTTAGCGGATACTGCACTTAAAACTGCAAATGCCGGTTACTTAACAAGAAAATTAATTGACGTATCTCAAAATGTAAGAATTACAGCAGAAGATTGTGGAACTCATGAAGGTATTGAAATCACTGATTTATCAAGTGGTAATGAATTAACTGAGAGTTTAGAAGAGAGAATCACAGGTAGAGTTATTGCAGAAGATATTATTGATCCAATATCTAATGAAATACTATTTACTGAAGGTACATTAATTACTGAAGAAGATGCAAAAATTGTAAAAGAATCAGAAGTTAAATCAGTAGTAATTAGAACTCCATTAACTTGTAAAATTGAAAATGGATTATGTTCAAAATGTTATGGTCTAAACCTTGGTGAACAAAGAAAAGCTAATCCAGGTGAAGCTGTTGGTGTACTTGCTGCTCAATCAATTGGTGAGCCAGGAACACAGCTTACACTAAGAACTTTCCACGTTGGGGGAACTGCAAGTGCAACTCAAACAGAAAGAGAATTAAGAGCTGATAAAGAAGGGTTTATTAGATATTACAATATCAAAACTTATGTTTCTAAAGCTGATAAAATAATTGTTGCAAATAGAAGAAATGCAGGTATCTTACTTGTAGAACCAAAAATAAATGCACCATTTAAAGGTAAAATTACAACAGAGACTCTTCATGAAGAGACAATTTTAACAATTACTAATGGAAAAGAAGAGAAGAAATTCTACTTAAGAAAGAATGATGTAGCAAGAGCAAATGAGCTTGCAGGTGTAAGTGGTAAAATCGAAGGTAAATTATATTTACCATATGCAGATGGTGAAGAAGTTGAAGAGAATGAATCTATCGTTGAGATGATTAAAGATGGATGGAATGTTCCAAACAGAATCCCATTTGCTTCAGAATTAAAAGTTCAAGATGGTGCACCAATTACTACAAATGTTGTCTCTGGAGCTAAAGGTTCAGTTAAATATTATAAATTAACTGGGGACTATTTAGAGAGAAGACATGATATTAAAGCAGGACATAAAGTTGTTGAAAAAGGACTTTTTGCAGTTGTTGTTGATGCTGATGATAGAGAAGCATTAAGACACTATATTTCAAGAGGTTCTGTATTAGAATTAAATGATAGTTCTGATATTGAAAAAGATACAATTCTTGCAAAACCAGAAAAAACAGAACAAGTTGTAATTGCAGAATGGGACCCATATGCAAACCCAACTATTTCAGAAAAAGCTGGTACTGTAACATTTGAAGATATTATTCCTGGTATTACAGCATCTGAGCAATTTGATGATTTAACTGGTACATCTAAATTAGTAATTAATGAATATGTTCCAGCAGGATTTAAACCAACAATTGTATTAGCAACTGACGATAGTGAATTAATTAGATATACACTTGACCCTAAAACATCACTTTTTGTTGCAGAAGGGCAAAAAGTTGAGATTGCTGATATTATTGGTAAAACACCAAAAGCTTCTCAAAAATCAAAAGATATTACTGGGGGTCTTCCAAGAGTATCTGAATTATTTGAAGCTAGACGACCAAAAAATATTGCTGTATTAGCATCTTTTGATTGTATTATTTCTTTTGGAAAAAGTTTAAGAAATAAACAAAGAATTATTGTTACAGATGATAAAGGTAATAAAGTTGAGTATTTAGTGGATAAAGCTAAACAAATTTTAGTACATGAAGGTGAATTTGTTCATGCTGGTGAAGCATTAACAGATGGACAAGTTGCTTCTCATGATGTACTTAGAATCTTAGGTGAAAAAGCACTTCACTACTTTATTGTTTCTGAAGTACAACAAGTATATAGATCTCAAGGGGTAAATATTGCTGATAAACATATTGAGGTTATTTTATCTCAAATGTTGAGACAGGTATCTATTCTTGATGGTGGAGATACAAAATTCATCGTTGGAGATATGGTTTCTAAGAAAAGATTCCAAATTGAGAATAAAAGAATTATGAGACTAGGTGGAGAGCCTGCGATTGCTGATCCTTTATTATTAGGTATTACAAGAGCTGCTGTTACATCTGATTCTATTATTTCAGCTGCATCTTTCCAAGAGACTACTAAAGTTCTTACGGAAGCTGCAATCTCAGCTAAAATGGATATGCTAGAAGACTTAAAAGAGAATGTTGTTATTGGTAGAACTATACCAGTAGGAACTGGTCTTTATAAAGATCAAAAAATTAAGTTTAAAGACTTAGAAGAATAGACAATAGAGCTTTAGCTCTATTGTTACTTACTTAAAATGGATTTATTTTCCTTACTCCTACTTTTTATGGCTGTTGAGCTTTTTGAATCAAATTGGCAAAAACACGACAATCTTTATGGATTGATTTATAACAACTATCAAATTTATATTAAAAATATTTTTTTATATTTTATCTTACATGCAAGTTTTTTTTATGCTATTGCCGTAGCTGTTTATCTCAATAATTTTAATTTTTGGATGAGTTCAATTATTGTTATTAAGTTTTTAGATATGGCATTTAAAATAAATATGATGCAAAAACTAAGCTCTGGCTTAGAAATACATGAAGTAATGCCAATAAACATTAAAATCACACTCTTTTTTAGATACTTTAACGTACTACTTTACCCAGCCTCTTTTGCCATAGCAAATGGCATGATTTTCAACTAATTTTATATTTTTATCATCTATTCTAGCTATAATTAGCAAAAAATTAAAGGAATAGTATGCAATATTTAGTAATAGCTTATGATAATGAAAACGCACTTGACAAAAGAATGGCTTCAAGACCAGCTCACGTAGAAGCTACACAAAAGCTAATGGCAGAAGGTAAAATAGTAAGTGCTTGTGCACTAATTTAAGATGATGTTATGGTTGGGTCATCAGTAGTAACAAACTTTGAGAGTGAAGATGCTTTTAACGAGTGGTTAGAAAATGAACCTTATGTTAAAGGTGGAGTTTGGGATATGGAAGAGATTCAAATCGTGGCTATAAAAGTGATGCCTAAAGCTTAATTATATACAATTACATAAGTAGTTTTGGAATATAAAACTACTTATGTTTAAAATATTCTACTAATAACTTCTTCACTCACTATTTTTAATACTTTATTTGTATAATATACTATATATTAAAGTGAGTAATTATGAAAAATAACATCGACATCATTATGTTAGGAGACTCCTTAATTGCTAGGGGAGAATGGGATACTTTACTTTATCCTAAAAAAGTTATAAACCTTGGTCATGATGGGGATACTACTAAGGATGTTTTATCAAGATTGGATTTGGCTACTGAAGTGCATGCTCAGTGTATTTATCTGATGATTGGTATTAATGACATGAACTCTTATAAAAGTTTAGACAAAATCTTTGAAAACTATGTTGAAATACTAAAAGAGTTAGAAAAATCATCTTCAAAAGTAATTGTGCAATCTATACTTTATACCCAAATGAACTCTTTTAACAAAAAAGTAAAAGAGTTAAATATAAAACTTCAAGAATATTGTACTAATAATGATTTGACATATATAGATTTAAATAAGGCATTATCTCAAGATGAAGCCCTTTTAAGTAGTTTTACTACTGATGGCTTACATCTTAATACAAAAGCTTATATAGCATGGGCTAGAGAGCTTAGAAACTATTTTTAAAACTTTTAAATAGTAGTTCTTTATGATTTGTTGAAGTATCTTGATTTAAAATCATTATCATAAAATCAGCATTTAAAAAATGAGAATAGAAGTGCTCTATTTTTGGATAGGTATAAGACTTTTTTATTGTGGGATAGATGTATTTTTTAGCTGGATAAAATTGCATAGTTATATATAGTAGAAAAGTTGTCAAAATAGTCACTTCTAGTATTGTAAAAATCTTTGCAAAAAAAGATTTAATCTTTTCACTATTTACTAAACTTGCAAAAATTTTCAATAAAATATTCCATCCAAAATAAAGTATTAAAATGTTTATCACAAATGCAATTAGTATCAAAGTAGTATAAGTATCTGCTTTTGTTATATAAAATTTTTGTAAAAGTGTGCCTGTAAAGCCAGCAAGTTTTGCAGAAACAGTAAGTATAAAAAAGATTTTGAAGTAGTCAAATATCTTTAGATAACTTTTTTGAATATAACTGTGATATATCAAAAAAGAGATAGTAACTATAAGTATAAAGTCTAGTATATTATAAAATGTCATTTGACATTATAGCGTAACTAAAAAGAGTTTTTATCTCTTTTTAGCTTTTGCATTTGGTAAGTCTGTGATAGTTCCATCAAAGATTTCTGCAGCCATACCAACTGACTCATGTAAAGTAGGGTGAGCATGAATAGTTAGAGCGATATCTTCTGCATCACAATCCATTTCTAGTGCTAGTGAAATTTCACCTAGTAATTCACCTGCATTATCTCCCACAAGTGCTCCACCTATTAGTTGGTGAGTATCTTTATTAAAGATTAATTTAGTCATACCATCTTTAGAAACATCAGCTGCAAGTGCTCTTCCTGATGCAGACCAAGGGAAAGTGGCAACTTCATAGTTAATACCTGCCTCTTTAGCTTCTAGTTCACTAAGACCAGCAGTTGCAATTTCTGGTAATGTATATGCAATTCCTGGAATTTGTTTTGGTTCAAAAAATACTTTATGACCTGCAATAACTTCAGCTGCAACATGCCCTTCATGTACTGCTTTATGAGCAAGCATTGGTCCTGCAATAATATCACCAATAGCAAAGATATGAGGAACATTTGTTCTTAGTTGATTATCAGTTGCAATCATACCCTTATCATTTACATTTACACCAGCTTTATCTAGTCCAAGTTTTAATCCATTTGGAGTTCTTCCCATAGCTACTAGAACAGCATCATAAACTTGAGGTTCTGCAGGTGCATTATCACCTTTGAATTCAACATAGATACCTTCTTCTTTAGGGATGATAGCTTGTGTTTGTGTTTTAAACATAAAGTTAAATCTATTTTCATTTGATTTTGTATAGATTTTAACAATATCTTTATCTGTTCCTGTCATTACTTGTGGACCACGAACTACTACGTCTACTTTACTCCCAAGTTTTTGGTATACTGTTCCCATTTCTAGTCCAATAATACCACCACCCATAACTAACATTCTTTTAGGTACTTCTTTTACTTCTAAAGCATTTGTATAATCCCAGATTCGTGGATCTTCATGTGGAATAAACGACATTTTAGAACTTTGTGAACCAGCTGCAATAATACAGTTATCAAAAGTAACAACAGTTTGTCCATCATCTTTTGTATGATTTACAATAACTGAATGGTCATCAAGAAATTCTGCAGTACCTTGAATTACAGTTACTTTTCTCATTTTAGCCATAGCACTTAAACCATCTGTTAGTTTTTTTACTACGCCAGCTTTATAGTTAGCTACACCTTTTAAATCAACTTCAGGTTTTGTAAATTTGATACCTGCATGTTCAATGTGTTCTGCTTCTTCCATAACTTTTGCTACATGAAGAAGAGCTTTTGATGGAATACATCCAACATTTAAACAAACACCACCTAAAGTATCATGTCTCTCAACTAAAACAGTATCTAGTCCTAAGTCTGCACATCTAAAAGCAGCAGAATAACCGCCAGGTCCGGCTCCTATTACAAGAACTTGACCTTTTACTTTATTTGCACCATCAGTATTTACAGAACTTTTTACTGGTTCAGCCTTAGTTTTTGGAGCTTCTTGTACTTTTTCTTCAACAGCAGGTGTTGCAGAAGCTTCTTCTTTTACTTCAATTCTAGCGATTAAATCACCAGAATTTACTTTATCTCCAACTTTCACAAGTATCTCTTTTATAGTACCACTGTGAGTTGTAGGAACATCCATAGAGGCTTTTTCAGTCTCTAGGGTAATAAGTCCATCTTCTTCTTCAACTTCATCCCCAATGTTAACCATAACATCAATTAAGTCAACATCTTTGTCTGCACCTAAATCAGGAATTAAAATATCTATAACTTTACTCATTTTTCTTCCTTACAGACTTAATAGTCTAATATCACTTAACAGTTGTGATAATGTAGTTGTAAATCTTGCACCATCTGCACCATCAATCACTTTGTGGTCATAAGATAGAGATAGTGGTAAAGTCAATCTTGGTACAAAGTTTTCACCATCCCATACTGGTTTCATTTCAGATTTTGATAATCCTAAAATAGCAACTTCAGGGGCATTGATAATTGGAGTAAATTTAGTACCACCAATTCCACCTAAAGAAGAAATAGTAAATGATGCACCTTGCATATCTTGTG
Organism: Arcobacter sp.; assembly: GCA_002869535.1. Taxonomy (GTDB): domain Bacteria; phylum Campylobacterota; class Campylobacteria; order Campylobacterales; family Arcobacteraceae; genus Arcobacter. Next base: position 311,362 of record PKUK01000003.1, on the reverse strand, counting down.
ATTTAAGTTTACCATCTCTAGCTCTAGAAGATATATCAGCCATTTCAAGAGCAATCTCTTTGAAACCTTTTTTATTAACATCTCTAATTACAGGTACTACAAGTCCATTTGGAGTATCAACAGCAATTGCTATATGGAAATATTTTTTCATAATCAAACTTTGACCATCAGGACTTAACGATGCGTTAAACTTTGGGTGAATCTCAAGTGCTTTTGCTACGGCTTTTACTACAAACACAAGTGGAGAAAGTTTAAATCCATCTGCAATTGCATTTTGAGCTTTTCTAAAATCTTCCATTTCAGTAATATCTGCTTCATCAAATTGTGTAACGTGAGGCATTGAAACCCAGTTTCTATGTAATGATGGTCCAGAAATTTTTTGAATTCTTGTTAATTCAACAGTCTCTATTTCACCAAATTGAGAGAAATCAATCTCTTTAAGCTCTGGGAAGTTAAATCCAAGACCAGTTCCAGTTCCTGCAGCTGCTACTGCTGGTTTAGATAACTGCTCTTTTACATAAGCTTTTATATCTTCTTTTAGAATTCTATTTTTTCTACCAGTTCCTTTTACAAAACCTAAGTCAACACCAAATTCACGTGCAACTTTTCTAACTGATGGAGAAGCATAAACTTTTTTAGCTTTTTGTGTTAATACAGCAGTTGCTTCAGAAGCAGAAGTTGCTGCTACTTCTTGTACTGTTGTAACTTGTTTTGGCTCTTCTTTTTTAACTGGTTCTTCTTTTTTAACTGAAGTAGGAACTTTTGATTCCATAACTACTGTTTTAACCATTTTTGCAATTAAATCGCCAGAATTTACTTTAGCTCCAGCTTCAACAAATAGTTGTAAAATTTCTCCTGCAAATGGTGCTGGTACATCCATTGATGCTTTTTCAGTTTCAAGTGTGATTAAACCATCTTCAAACTCAACTGTATCACCAACATTAACCATTACATCTATAAGATCAACATCTTTATCTGCACCTAAATCAGGAACATGAACTTCTTCAATTACTGAACATATAGTTTGCTCATTTACAAATTGACAAGAAATTTCTGCACCTGAAGCTGAAATTTCTTGTAGTTCAGCTTCTGCTGATTTTAAATCCATTTTACTAGAATCCTTAGATGATTCTTTCTTTTGAGTTTCTTCTTTTGGAGCTTCTTCTTTTTCTTCAGAAGTAGCAGTAGAAGTTTTTTCAGAAGTAGTATCTTCACTACTTGCTTCATCTTCAACTTCAACTCTAGCAATTAAATCACCAGAGTTTACTTTATCTCCAACTTTTACAAGAATCTCTTTAATAACTCCTGCATGAGTTGTTGGAACATCCATTGAAGCTTTTTCTGTTTCTAAAGTAATTAAACCATCTTCAACTTCAACTGTATCACCAATACTAACCATAACATCAATTAAATCAACGTCTTTGTCCGCTCCTAAATCAGGAATAAAAATATCTACTAAAGTACTCATCTTATACTCCTTAGGCTTTTAGTGGGTTTGGTTTAGTTGGGTCTATATTGTATTTTTTCATAGCTTCTGCAACAACAGATTTTTAAATCTTACCTAGTTTAGCTAATTGAGCTAATGTTGTAAATACAATAAAGTTAGTATCAACTTCAAAGAACGTTCTTAAATTAGCTCTTGAATCTGATCTACCAAATCCATCTGTACCAAGAGCTTTGAAGCTTCCTTTTACAAATGGAGCAATTTGCTCAGAATAAGATTTTATATAATCAGTTGCTGAAATAATAATATTTTCATCATCACTTCCTAGTGCTTGATCAACATATGCAATCTCATCTTCTGAATCAATATTTAATAAGTTTCTTCTTTCAACTTCTTGTGCTTCTCTTGTTAATTCATTGTATGAAGTAGCAGAGTAAAGTTCAGAAGCGATTCCATATTCATTTGCTAAAATATCAGCCGCAGCTAATACTTGTTGGAAAATAGAACCAGAACCTAATAATTTAACTTTGAAATTCTTTTTAGCTTCTACAGTTTTAAATTTATAGATACCTTTTAAAATACCTTCTTCAACACCTTCTGGCATTGCAGGTTGTTTGTAGTTTTCATTTAATGTTGTAATATAATAGAATACATCTTCTTGGTTTTCACCATACATTCTTTCTATACCTTTTTGAACTACAACAGCAACTTCATATCCAAATGTTGGGTCATAAGAGACACAGTTAGGTACTGTATTAGCAATAACGTGTGAGTGACCATCTTCGTGTTGTAAACCTTCACCATTTAGTGTAGTTCTACCTGAAGTTCCTCCAACTAAGAAACCTCTTGCCATTTGATCTCCAGCTGCCCAAGTAATATCACCTGTTCTTTGGAATCCAAACATTGAATAGAAGATATAAAATGGAATCATAGGACAATCATTTACAGAGTATGAAGTTGCAGCTGCAACCCAAGAACCCATAGCACCAAGCTCATTAATACCTTCTTGAAGTACTTGACCTTTTTTATCTTCTTTATAATATGCAACTTGATCTCTATCTTGAGGAATATATTTTTGCCCTTCAGAAGAGTAAATACCTAATTGTCTAAACATACCTTCCATACCAAAAGTTCTAGCTTCATCTGGAACGATTGGAACAATTCTTTTTCCAATTTTTTTATCTTTAACTAAAACATTTAAAATTCTTACAAATGCCATAGTTGTAGAGATTTCTCTATCACCACTTCCACCTAAAACTGATTCAAATTTATCTAAAGCAGGAAGTTCAAGTTTTTCAGTGAATTTTGCTCTTCTTTGAGGAAGATGTCCATATAACTCTGTTCTTCTTTCTTTCATATATTTCATCTCAGGAGAATCTTCTGCAAATGTATAATATGGGTATGATTCTAAATCTTCATCTGAAACTGGAATTCTAAATCTATCTCTAAATTGTTTTAATGAATCAGTATCAACTTTTTTAACACCATGCGCGATATTCTTACCTTCTGCAGATTCACCCATTCCATAACCTTTTACAGTTTTTGCTAAAATTACAGTTGGTCTATCTTTAGTTGCATTTGCTGCTTTATATGCTGCATAAACTTTTAATGGATCATGTCCACCTCTGTTTAATGCAAAAATTTCAGCATCACTCATATTTTCTACAAGTTTTGCAGTTTCTGGATATTTGTTAAAGAAGTTTTCTCTTGTGTAAGCTCCACCTTTTTGTTTAAAGTTTTGGTACTCACCATAAACAGTCTCTTCCATAAGTTGAAGAAGTTTTCCTGAAGTATCTTTTCTTAATAATTCATCCCAATGTCTTCCCCAGATTACTTTTAGTACTCTCCATCCATTTCCTCTAAAGTTACCTTCAAGTTCTTGAATAATCTTACCATTTCCTCTTACTGGACCATCTAGTCTTTGTAAGTTACAGTTGATAACAAATACTAAGTTGTCTAGTTCTTCACGTCCTGCCAGTCCAATTGCACCTAATGATTCTGGTTCATCACACTCACCATCACCCATATAACAATAAACTTTTTGTTCACTACAATCTTTGATACCTCTATGGGTTAAGTATTTTAAGAATCTTGCTTGATAAATAGCTTGGATAGGTCCAAGTCCCATTGATACTGTTGGAAACTGCCAATAGTTAGGCATAAGTTTTGGATGTGGATAAGAAGATAATCCATCACCTAGTGCTTCTTGTCTGAAGTTATCCATTTGAGCTTCAGAAATTCTACCCTCTACAAAACTTCTAGCATAAATTCCAGGAGCAATATGTCCTTGATAAAAAACTAAATCTCCACCATCTTTTTCATTTGGTGCTCTAAAGAAGTGATTAAATCCTACATCATATAGTGTTGCAGATGATTGAAATGACGCAATATGTCCTCCAAGCTCTAAATTCTTTTTAGATGCTCTTTGTACCATCATTGCTGCATTCCATCTAATAGCAGATCTGATTTTTTTCTCAATATCTCTATCACCTGGCATTTTAGGTTCATCATTTACATCAATACTGTTTAAATATGCTGTTGTAGCTTTAAAAGGCAAGTATGTACCTTTTCTTCTAGCCTTATCAATTAGTTTCTCTAAAAGAAAGTGTGCTCTTTTAGGTCCTTCTGTTTCTAATACTGCATCTAAAGCTTCAACCCATTCTTGTGTTTCTTGTGGATCAAGATCTTTTATGACATCGTTTAAGTTTTCAACTGACATTTAGTAATCCTTGTTAGATTTTTAATTATAAATTGCGATTTTTCCCACTATTACAAACGAGCATATGCACATTATGTAAAAATAATGTAGGCTCAGTATCGTGTTTATCGAATTGTGAGCATATGATACGTATTTTTACTTAAATTAAATTTATAAATTAAATTAATTTATATTTTTAAGTTAAATTAGAAATATTATAAATTATAATGAAAAAAGTGCAAATTTTAATCAATTTTAACATAAAAATATGTTAAAAATATGTAAAATTTTAATTAAAATTTAAGTTTAAGATAAAAATAATTATTTTTATTGTTAAAAAGGTTTTTATGATTGAAGAAAAAAGCTCTTTTAGAGTGATAAAAGATGCTAAAAACAGTGCTAAAATTAACATGGCAACAGACGATGCATTGATATCATCATTTGAGAATAATGATATACCAATATTAAGAGTATATCATTGGACTAATTCATTTACAATAGGTGTATCACAAGACTTTTCTTCATATTCATTTGCAAATGAGTATGAAGGTGATTATGCCAAAAGAGTAACAGGTGGTGGAGTGTTATTTCATGGACATGATTTATCATATTCATTGGTAATACCAACAGCTTTACTAAAAAGTTACAATATTAAACAATCATATGAAAAAATTTGTTATTTTTTGATAGATTTTTATAAAAAACTGGGTTTAAAGACCAATTATGCCAAAGATGATGAGAGTGTAATGTTATCAAAAAATGAGTTTTGTCAAGTGGGTTTTGAAGCCTATGATATTTTTGTAAATGGACAAAAAATTGGTGGAAATGCACAAAGAAGAACAAAAAAAGTGATATTTCAACACGGATCAATTCCAATTTGCTCTGTGAAAAAAAGTAACACAAATAGTGAAAATAGTAACAGCATTGATAATAGATATGGAATAAGCCTAGAAGATTTAGATATAGATTTAACATATGAAAAAGCAAAAGAGTTATTAATTGACTCTTTTGAAAAAAGTTTTAATGTGGAGCTAATACCTTCACAGTTAACACAAAAAGAAAAAGATAAAAAAGAAGAGTTATTAAAGGATAAATATGACTATGCCAAATAATATAGAATTTAAAGAGAAAAAAGTAAATTATAAAAAACCAGAGTGGTTAAGAAAAAAATTAACACCTAGTGCTCAAATAGAGATGGAAGGTCTTTTAAAAGATGTAGGTGGATTACATACAATATGCCAAGAAGCAAAATGTCCAAACATAAGTGAATGTTTTGCAAAGAAAAATGCAACATTTTTAATTCTTGGTGATATATGTACAAGAAGATGTTCATACTGTAATGTAAAAACAGGACTTCCAACTGAGGTTGATTTGTCTGAAATACAAAAAGTCACGACTTCTGTAAAACATCTTGGACTTAAATTTGTAGTTATCACAAGTCCTGCTAGAGATGATTTACCTGATGGTGGAGCACAACAATTTTATAGAGTAACAAAAGATATTTTAGAAAAATGTCCTGACACACAAGTGGAGATTTTAATCCCTGATTTCAAAGCACGTGAAGAGTCACTTCAAACTGTTATTGATTCTGGTGCTGTTATTATTGGACATAATATTGAGACGGTTCCTCGATTTTATAAAATCAGAAAAAATGCTTCTTATGAGAGGTCAATTGAGGTATTAAAAAGATTAAAAGAGTTAGGTGGCGATAAGATTAAAACTAAATCAGCTCTTATGGTAGGACTTGGAGAGACTGAAGAAGAGATGGTACAAGTATTTAAAGACCTTGTTGCTGTTGGGTGTAAATTTTTAAGTATTGGGCAATATTTAGCACCAAGTGGAGATTTTGCAAAAGTTATCGAGTATGTAAAACCAGAACAATTTGCAAGATATAAAGAACTTGCGATGGATTTAGGTTTTGAATTTGTACACTCAACTCCATATGCTAGAAGTTAATATTTAGCTCATGAATATTTAGGTCATGAAAGTGCCAACAAAGATTTACTAAAATAATATGATGATATAATCCTTCAAATAAAAAAGGACAAATCATCAATCTAATAGAGCTTGATTACATAAATCAAAAAGATAAAGAGTTAGTTGAACTCTTTATCTCTTCTACTGCTAAAAAGTATATTCTTGGTATAAACAAACTTACAAAATCAGTATTAAAACATATTGAAATAGATGGAATAATTGATGATTTTACAAGAGTTCAAAGTTCTCGAAAAAAAACAGTACTAAAAATAGAAGATGTTCCAAAAGAGGCTTTGATATTATCAACATCAAGCGGAAGTCCCCTTGAAGTAAAAAATAGCCTTGATAAAATGGGATTTAGAAATATAAATTATCTATCTCTTTGTAAATATAGTGATTTACAATTAGCTAGTCCTGATTTTATAGAAGATTTTCAAGATAACTTTATAAAAAAAAGAAACGAGTATGAAAAGACTTACAATCTTTTAGCAGATGATAAATCAAAAAAGATATTTGAGAAAGTTATTAATTTTAAAATATCTTATGACTTAGAGTTTATGCAAGGTTTTACAAATGACCACGAAAGTCAATATTTTTATAAAGAGATAATTCCACAAATAGAAAATATAAGATTTGTAGATGGCGGTGGATATGTGGGAGATACTTTAAAAGAGATTATTAAAAACTATCCAGACTTTGAAAAGATATACTGTGTAGAACCAAACACTTTACATATAAATATTGCAAAAAGAGATTTTGGTGATATTGATAATATTGAGTTTATAAATTGTGGTTTAGGAAGTGGAAAAATAGTAAGTGAGATAAAAGAAGAGAAACAAAATAATTGTGCCCATGATTATCAAGCGACAAATATAAATAGTATAGATAATCTTATAAATGGAAAAGTTGATTATATAAAACTTGATATAGAAGGTGCAGAACAAGATGCAATTGAGGGTGCAAAAGAAACAATAAAAAAATATAAACCAATACTTGCAATTTGTATTTACCATAAAGCAGAAGATTGGTATAAAGTTCCGCAATTAGTCTTAAGTATTGAAAAAGATTATGATGTTTATCTAAGACACTATATGGAAGGAATATATGAGACGGTTATGTATTTTATACCAAAAAATAGATATACTCAAAAATAAAAAGGATAATAATGGCAGATGGAAAAAAGCGTTTTGATGTAAAAATTGGAGCAAAGGTAAATATAGTTTTAAAACAAGACCAAAGAAGTGGTAATCTAACTCAAGGGATAGTGAAAAATATCTTAACAAATTCTCCTACTCATCCTCATGGTATAAAAGTTAGACTGCAAGATGGGCAAGTTGGAAGAGTGCAAGATATTTTATAATGAAGCTTTTTATAGATGGTGATGCTTTTCCTAATATGCTAAAACCAATAGTCTTACGAGCTATTGAAAAAAATGCCTTAGAGACTTTAGTTTTTGCAAATAAAAAAATAGATATTGGTAAATCAAATCATGTGAAATATATTATTGTGGATTTGGGTGCAGATGAAGCTGATAATAAGATAGTAGATGAGGTTCAAAAAGGTGACTTAGTGGTTACCGCTGATATACCATTGGCGTCAAGAGTCATAGAAAAACAAGCTCATGCAATTGATCATAGAGGCGAGACTTATACAGATGATAATATTAAACAATATTTAGCCATAAGAAATCTGATGCAAAGTATAAGAGATGCAGGAGAAATGACAAAAGGTCCACCACCTTTTAATAAAAAAGATGTGCAAAAATTTGCAAGTTCATTGAATATGTTTTTGCAAAAATGTAAAAACTTTTAACAAAAATGTATAATTTTTTAGAATAATATAAAATATAAAATTATTTAAATATGAGTTAAAAGTATGCAGGGCCTACAATATGGGCAACTTAGCTGTAAAATTAGATTATTTTAAATTGTCAAAATTAAGTTATTTTTAATAATATATATGTAAATATTTATAAAACAACAAGGAGAATACATGAATAAATTAGTTACATTAGGGGCATCGTTATTATTGAGTGCTACTTTCTCATTTGCAGATAGTACACCAGACCAAGCAAAAGCTTTAGTTGAAGAAGGGGTAGCTTTTTGTAAAGAGGTTGGCGTTGCAAAATGTGTTGAAGAATTTAATAAAAAAGAGAGTAAGTTTGTAAGAAATGACTTATATATTTGGGCTAATGATTTTGACGGAGTAATTACTGCTCATCCTAAAAAACCTTTAAAAGGTAAAAATCTTTTACATTATAAAGATAAACAAGGGACAGAGTTATTTAACGAGTTTATTAAAAAAGTAAAAGCAGATGGTTCTGGTTGGGTTGATTATGTTTGGGCACATCCAGCAACAGGAAAACAAACACCAAAAACTTCATACGTTATAGGTATTGGAGATAACCAATTAATTGGTGCTGGTGCATATAAATAATCAATATTTTTAATATGATTTTTTAAACCTCTGAAATTTATTTCAGGGGTTTTATTTTCTATTTAAGTACACTTTTGTGTATTTAAGTGGGTAATCTAGAACTTATAGGATGAGGAATGTTTGGAATAAAAAATTTAAAAATTGGAACAAAAGTACTTGTTGCACCTGCAATACTAGTAATATTTTTAATAATACTTGGTATCTTTTCTACAAATGCATTAAAAACTGAAAAAGAGACTTTAAATAACATTGTTGAAGTTAAATTTGAACTTTATAAATCAAGTAGTTCAATTTTATCTGATATAAATCAGTTTAATTCAATTTTATATAAGGTCTTTAGTTATACATCTGATGGTTATGCCCAAACAGAAATTGATAAACAGTTAGCAATTTTAGATGAAGTACAAAAAAGATATGTATCTACAGCTGCAAAAATAGTTAAAGAACCATTTTTAACTAAAAAAGAGAAAGCTACATTTATACAAGTTCAAAAAGATATAGCAGCTTATAACCAAGCCGTAAAAGATGCTATAGAAATGTTGAGTATTGATATTGGAATGGCAAATCCAATGTTATCAGTAACAGATGAGCTTTATGTAAAGCTAAATAAAAATCTAAGTAAAATAAGTGCCCAAGCAGATAAAGCAAATAAAGAATCATATGAGCATGATTTAAAGCAGATTGATAAAACTCTTAATATTTTATATGTATTGATAGTTATTGCACTTGTTATTGCAGTATTTGTTATATCTACAATAACAAAAGCTATAAAAGATCCTTTAGTAGAGTTTCAAACAGGACTATTAGAGTTCTTTAGATATTTAAATCTTGAAACAAAAGAAGCCAATGAGATAGATATTGATTCTAGTGATGAATTAGGTCAAATGGCAAAAATAGTAAATGAAAATATTTTAAAAACAAAAGCAAATGTTGAAAATGACAGAGAAATAGTTGATAGTGCTATTGAGTGTGCAAATGAGGCTAAAAAAGGTTTCTTAGGTAAGAGAATCCAAGGTGAGACATCTAACCCTTCATTAAATGAGTTAAAAAGTGTTATTAATGAAATGCTAGTTGCTATAGAACTAAATGTAAAGAGTGCAATGTCAGTTCTATCTTTATATACAAGTTATGACTATAGATCAAAAATAGATATTTCAAATATGGACGGGGAATTAAAAGCTTTATGTAATGATGTAAATAGTTTAGGTGGAGCTATCACTGCTATGTTAATAGAAAATAGAAATACAGGAACTACACTTTCACATAATTCTGAAAAATTATCTAGTACTATTTCAGGGCTATCAGTTGCTGCAAATAAACAAGCTGCATCACTAGAAGAGACTGCAGCTGCTGTAGAAGAGATAACTGCAAATATTAAAAATAGTTCTACTAATATTATGCAAATGAACACATATGCAAATGAAGTTTCAAGCTCTGTTACAAATGGTAGAGAACTAGCTTCTCGAACTGCCACATCAATGGATGAGATAAATGAGCAAACAAATGCAATTGCAGATTCAATTGGGGTAATTGACCAAATAGCATTCCAAACAAATATTCTTTCTCTAAATGCTGCTGTTGAAGCTGCAACAGCAGGAGAAGCTGGAAAAGGTTTTGCAGTGGTTGCTCAAGAAGTACGAAATCTTGCTTCAAGATCTGCTGAGGCTGCTAAAGAGATTAAAACTCTTGTTGAAAATGCAACAGCAAAAGCAAATGAAGGTAAAAGTATTTCAAGTGAGATGATTGAAGGTTATGAAAAACTAAATACAAATATTCATAATACATTATCTTTAATTAGTGATATTTCAACTGCTTCATCTGAACAAACAGGTGCAATTGAACAAATCAATGATGCTGTAATCTCTTTAGATTATGTTACACAACAAAATGCATCATCAGCTGAAGAAGCTAATGGTGTTGCAAGAGAAGTAAAAGTTATTGCTGATAAAGTTGTACATAATACAGAAGACAAAGAGTTTGATGGTAAATAGTTTAATCTATACTTAACTCACAAACAACTTGGGCATGGTCACTTTCCAATAGTGACCCGTCTTGGTTTCTTTTTAGATGCTCATCAAATACTTCATATGAAACTATTTTCTCTTTTAAATCCTCTGATATAAAAATATAATCAATAATATTCCCATTTGAGAAGTGATAACTTGTAGGAGTTCTTTCTATGCTTTTTTGTTCTGGATGAGGGTTATAAACCTCTTGCTCATGATGATAATATGCGTCAAAAAGTACATATTCATCACTACTTAAATCTTCATGATAAGCCTTATTTGTCAAAGCATCAATTGTCATAGAGAATTCTTTATCATTTAAATCACATAAAAAGATTGTAGGGATTTTAGACTCTTTTATATCCATAAAAAGAGAAGATGCTTCACATAATCTTTGTTTTAATACACTGGAAAAATCATTTTCAAGTGCTACTTTTGTTTTTTCTAATTTCTCTTTTAAGGTAGTCTCTTTATTAAATATATACTCAAATTCATTTAATCTATTTGATTTGAAGTGATTTACATAAACTGCAATTTTTCTTTTATTGGGTAGTTCAATAATAGCTTTTATTGGAACCCTTGAAAAAGCAAATTTTTCTTTAAAGTTATGTTTTTTTATGCTAGGTACATCATACCGAACATTTTTATTTGAAATAATTGGAAACCTTGAAGCTAGGGCTAAAACAGTAGTTTTATAAATTGTTGGATTTTTTGTATTAGTTTTTGGAGTATCAACATTTAAAAAGTGTCCATAACCTAACTCTTTGCAGAGTTCTTTTAACTCATCTATGGAAAACACTTCTTGAAAGCCTATTATATCAGCATCCATAATTTTGATTTGATTTTTTATCCAAGATAGCTTCTCTTCCCATTGTTCTTTTGTAAATCTGTCTTTTTTGAAATACCAAGAAAAAGGAGGAGCTGCAAATTGAAATAGATTAAAAGTAGCAAATTTGATATTCATAAAGGTATTATATCCGATTTATGTTATAATCACAAAAACAAAAAAAGGCTTTCCTATAATACTAAATACTAAAACAATATTAGAACAATTTCAATATTTTTGTAAACAAAACAACCCAAAAGATATGGAAACTGCACTAAATTATTTTGCCATTTTTGGTGGATTGGATATCAAGATTGACACTACAAAACCACTTGGTAAACTAATAGAGCGACATATTTTAGATGAATATTATGATTTACAAGAGTATATATCAAAACTAACAAAAAACTCTTTACCATACTACAAAGTTCTAACTGGTATTGCTTTAGGTGATAGAAGAGTTAATAGTGCATTTAAAAGAGCAGATGTAGAGTATGATGAGGGTATTAAAGCTTTACATGATCTTGAAGAGCTAGAGGTAATATATACTGAAACTTCTATTGACCACATTACAAATAAGTTTGAAGAAAATGAAGTAGCTGATAAACTACTATTTAATGCTCCTTTTTTAAGATTTTGGTTTGCTTTTATTTCACCACTTTATAGAGGAATTGCAAGAGCAGAATACAAAGAGTTCTTTGAAAGGTTCAATAACTACAATGCAGAGTTTATGCAACTAATATTTGAACAACTAAGTCATGAATATACTAAAGAGCTTTTTAAAGATGATGCAATTGAAGAGATTGGAAGATTTTGGGATGAAAAAGATGAGATAAATCTTGTGGCTGAAACTGAATCTGGAAAAATAATAGTTGGAACATCAAGATATGCAAATAGTAAGATGAAAAAAACAGAAGTTACAAGATTAAAAGAGCTTTGTGAAAAACTTGAAATTGTACCTGACCATGTTTTACTATTTTCAAAAAGTGGCTTTACAAATGAGGTAAAAGCACTAAAAGGAGATGGACTAAGACTATTTACTGTAAAAAGTTTAAAGGCACTTCTAGAAGCATAAAACCCTATTAAGTTTGTATACTCTAAATAAGAGTATACTGAAACTAGAAAGGTTCTTATGCCCAAAATACGATATACATATCAAACAATAGAGTTTGATACTATGGATATACACGTTAAAACACTCAAAGACAAACAACAATATGATAAAAAGTGTGATTTAAATCCTACTTTTGGAATATCTTCTGCAAACTGGTCACTCTTTGGTGTTATTTGGCCCTCTGCAATAATTCTAGCAAATCTTATGGATGACTATAATATAAAAGATAAACGTATCTTAGAAGTAGGGTGTGGAATTGCCCTATCAAGCCTAGTTTTAAATCATAGAAATGCAAATATAACCACAACAGATTTTAATCCAGAAGTAGAAGTTTTCTTAACAGAAAACACAAGAATAAATAATGGAGAAAAAATCCCCTTCGAGTGTGCCAACTGGGCAAATAATAATGATACTTTAGGAAAGTTTGATTTAATCATAGCAAGTGATGTTTTATATGAAAAGTTTCACTTAGAGGATTTAAGTAGGTTTTTAAATGAACATACAAATGAGTCTTGTGAGATAATTATAGTAGACCCAGGTAGAGGAAATCATGCAAAATTTTCTAAGATGATGGTTGCTTTAGGATATGTGCATAGTCAAAGTGAGCCATTGAATACAGAGGATTATCTAGATGAACCTTTTAATGGACAAATAATAAAATATAGTAAAAAATCCATCTTTTAGCAAATCTCTGCGTTGAATATTAAAATTTATTTAATCACATAGTTTACTATGTTCAATCATAAATTTCAATCTTCGCCTTGACCTTTCCTAAAATATGAATTTTTAGGCTTTGCTTTTGAACAAAGTAAGTAAAATTTTATACGTAATGCAGTGTGTTATTGATCATAATTTAAAAACTTTTTGTATAGTTTAGGTTTGTTCTTTGTTTTCTTCTTATATACTTTCTTGATAAAATTCTAAATTGATAAAATAGTGACGTAAACTGTGACGAAAATTATATATAATTTTCTGATATTTTAATAATAAGGGAAACAAATGAAATTCAAATTGGTACTTTTAAGTTTATTTGCAATGTTATTTTTTAATGCGTGCGCACCACAAAATATTCCAGTTGCAAAATTAAAAAGCATAGATAGTATTGGAGTCATATCTTTACATGGTAATGAAATGATATCTTTAGAACGAGGACTAACAATTTTTGGGAATGAGGATAATATAACAGATATAAGTGCTTGGAATATAGATGAGTATATTCAAAAAGTGATGTTGAATATGCTTTCAACAAAATACAAAGTGAAAAATATAAAATTATCTTCTTCTCAAATTAAAGAAATTAATGGAGAATATGAAAAGAGGTTGCAGGTCTTAAAAGATATTTTACTTAGAAATAGACTAGACACATTAATTCTTTTTGAAAAAGGAATGATTGTCAGAGAACATTATGATACTCACAGTGGAATTGGACTTATTAAAGCAAAAGCATTAGGAATGGAAGCAACACATATAAAACTTAATATGGATTTGCTTTCATATGAAATCGTAGAAGGTAAAATTGAAGAATTACATTTTAATGATATAAAAACATTTAAAGAAATTGATAACAGTCTATGGATGAATACTACTAAACCTTTATCAAAAGAAAGTAGTAAAATAATAGAACCAATAGTTAAAAATCTGTTAAAAGATAGTTTATTGAAGGAGTTTATAACAATAGGCTATTTAAATGAAAAGTAAACGGTTGAAATATGTATTTAATGTGATAATTGTCAATTCTGTTATGTAACAAATAGTCAAAAATGAACGATTATGAATACACAAAATAAATTGCCAATGAAAGAAATAGTTATTGCATCTTGGAGTCTAATAAAAATAATTATGTGAAGTTAATTATGGTGGAATGTTATACCTTTTTATTTCAACTATATCTTTTATATATAATTTGATAATATTTAATCCTGGAAGAACTCTAGGGCTTTTTGTTTATTTGATAATTCTTGTTTGGTTATTGGTTTTTATTTATACCAGTGTACGTTTTCATAGAATATTTTTCTCTTCAACGTATAGTTATGAAGAAAGAACTTGTTAGCAGAAGGATTCAACTTTACTAACAAAATAAACAGGACACTCTATCATCGGATAATGTCCTGCTTCCATGCACTCTATTATCTAAAAATCATTATAATTAGCTTCAAATTGTTTTTTAATATTGTTTTTATGAAAAGCAGGTAAATCATGATGACCCACCATTATTTTTATAGGTATATTTATATTTTTTACTTCATCTATAAAATCAGTTGTAAGATACATAGTCATATATCCAGTTCTCGCTTCCAAGGTTGAAGCTTCATATGCTATCTTGATTCTGTAATCTTTCCATGGCTGATTGTATCTATTACTTGCACTTTCAACTACATATTCAATAAGGTTTTCATTTTTTTTCATACTATCTATTAGTTTATCTTGAGCTTGAGGTTTCATTTTTATACCAGCTGCTGTGATTGGAGTTATTAGAATAAGTTGTTTGATTCTATCATCTATTAATGCTACTTTTTGAGCTATCATTGTGGACATTGAGTGAGCTAAAAGATTCACTTCTGTTAGATTTAGTTTAGTGATGAGGTTTTTTACATCAGTTGCTGCTTCTTCACAAGTATATTCCCCTTGTATATCTTTTGATAATCCATATCCTCTATGGTCTACAAATATATATGTGAAGTTTGTAGTATCTATGTATGGCAATATAGGGTCATAATTTCTATGGTCACCCATAAGTTCATGTAGTACAATAATTGTTTTATTGCCTGTTCCTATTTTTTTGTAGTTAAGTAAAGTCATGGGAAGATTTTATCTAAAATATTCTCTTGAATACCTGACGGTCTTCGCTCTTTTCTTCTTTGATGGCAAAGAAGAAACAAGAAAACCACCAACAGAGTTTCAAAGCCCTTTGGGTTCCCTCACTTATTATTTTTATCTTTTCTGCTTGGCAAAACTCGTTTATTAAAACTTCCATTTAGGAACTTTTAAACACTTAAACAGTTGCCAATCTTGTTTAGAAAAGAGAAAAATAAACGCTCGGCTTTTGCAAATGTTGGGAATAAAAGGTGGGATAAGGACATTTGCATTTTTGATTTGTTTAGATTCCTAACTTCTAGTTAGTAAATTTATAAGTGATAGTTTGAACTTTCTTTTTTCCCAGACTTTGATGAAGCCGGAAGTTTTGAAATAATTTTCGGAAAAGCCTGAGGATTGTTTGAGGAGACAAAAGTGCTAAATGCACTTTTTCGAGGAGTTCCGCAAGGCAGAAAACTTATTTTAAAACTGGAGGGGAGCTTCGCCTTCATCAACTCGTCTGGTTGCTTTTTGTCTTACTTTTTACAACTAAAAAGTGAGAAAGCGGAAAGCTTTGCTTTTCAAGAGAAATATAGAGAAATAAGCAACTCCTAAGTTATACTTAAGTATAATCCCTAACTTTTTTAGAAAACAACTAACGTTTCTCTAGAATGGTAGTATCGTTTTGATTATGAAACTTTTCATATGTCATGGCATCTTGAGGATGTAACGAGAAGCATGAGCATGCTTAAAGGCTCAAACCAAGAAAATAGAGAATCTACATGATTCAACACGTAAATATTAGAGTCTCTATAATAAAACTAAAGGGAAAAAATGCCTACTATTAATCAATTGATTAGAAAAGAGCGAAAGAAACAGGTTGAAAAATCTAAATCTCCAGCACTTGCTAAGTGTCCACAAAGAAGAGGTGTATGTACTAGAGTATATACAACAACTCCAAAGAAACCTAACTCGGCTTTAAGAAAAGTTGCAAAAGTTAGATTAACTACAGGATTTGAAGTTATTTCATATATTGGTGGGGAAGGTCACAACCTACAAGAACACTCTATCGTTTTAGTTAGAGGGGGAAGAGTTAAGGATTTACCTGGGGTTAAATACCACATCGTTAGAGGTGCTTTAGATACTGCTGGTGTTGCAAACAGAACTGTTGCAAGATCTAAATACGGTACTAAAAAGCCTAAGAAATAAGTAGAAGGATAATAAAATGAGAAGAAGAAAAGCTCCAGTTAGAGAAATATTAGCAGATCCTATCTACAATAGTAAAGTGATCACAAAATTTGTTAACACAGTAATGTTAGATGGTAAAAAATCTGCTGCTGAAAAAATTATGTATGGTGCAATTGCAAACTTAGACGGTAGAGGTGAAGAAGCTGGTATCGAATTATTTGAAAAAGCAATTGAAAATGTTAAACCACTTTTAGAAGTAAAATCTAGAAGAGTTGGTGGAGCTACATATCAAGTTCCTGTTGAAGTTAGAGCTGTAAGAAGACAAACTTTAGCATTAAGATGGCTTGTTGATGCTGCTAGAAAAAGAAATGAAAGAACAATGGTTGAAAGATTAGCTAACGAATTATTCGAAGCTGCTAACGACAGAGGGTCTGCTTTCAAGAAAAAAGAAGACATGCATAGAATGGCAGAAGCTAATAAAGCATTTGCACATTATAGATGGTAGGAATTACAAATGGCTAGAAAAACACCACTTAACAGAGTTAGAAATATTGGTATTGCTGCTCATATTGATGCAGGAAAAACTACAACTACTGAAATAATTTTATTCTATACAGGTGTATCACACAAAATTGGAGAAGTACATGAAGGTGCTGCTACAATGGACTGGATGGAACAAGAGCAAGAAAGAGGTATTACAATTACTTCTGCTGCTACAACTTGTCACTGGAAACACCAAAAAACAAATGACGACTTACAAATAAACATTATTGACACTCCAGGTCACGTTGACTTTACTATTGAAGTTGAGAGATCTATGAGAGTTCTTGATGGTGCTGTAGCAGTTTTCTGTTCAGTTGGTGGGGTTCAACCACAATCTGAAACTGTTTGGAGACAAGCAAACAAATATAAAGTACCAAGAATGATATTCGTTAATAAAATGGATAGAACTGGTGCTGATTTCTTTATGGTTGAAAAACAAGTTAATGAAAGATTAAAATCAAATGCAATTCCTATTCAATTACCAATAGGTGCAGAAGAAGATTTCAAAGGTATTATTGATTTAGTACAAATGAAAGCTATCGTTTGGGATGAAGATGCTGCTATGGGTTCTAATTACCACATAGAAGAGATTCCTGCTGAATTATTAGACCAAGCTGAACAATATAGAGAAGCTATGGTTGAAGCTGCTGCTGAACAAATTGAAGAGTTAATGGAAAAATACCTTGAAGGTGAAGAGTTAACTGAAGAAGAGATCACAAGAGGTATTAAAGCTGGTTGTTTAAATATGACTATTACTCCTATGACTTGTGGTACTGCATTTAAAAACAAAGGTGTTCAAACTTTACTTGATGCTGTTGCTATGTATTTACCAGCACCAACAGAAGTTGCTGACATTAGAGGTGAGACTCAAGATGGTGATGCTGTTATCGTTCCTTCTACTGATGAAGGTGAAGTTGCAGCATTAGCATTTAAAATTATGACTGACCCATTTGTTGGACAGTTAACATTTGCAAGAGTTTATAGAGGTGTTTTAGAATCTGGAACATATGTAATGAACTCAACAAAAATGAAAAAAGAGAGAATCGGAAGATTACTTAAAATGCATGCAAATAACAGAGAAGAGTGTTCTGAGTTATATGCAGGTGAAATCGGTGCTGTTGTTGGTCTTAAATCAACAATTACAGGTGATACATTAGCTTCTGAAAAAGATCCAGTTATCTTAGAGAGAATGGAATTCCCAGAGCCAGTTATTTCTGTTGCAGTTGAGCCAAAAACTAAAGCTGACCAAGAAAAAATGGGTATTGCATTAGGTAAACTTGCTGAAGAAGATCCATCATTTAGAGTAAATACTGATGAAGAATCTGGACAAACTATTATTTCAGGAATGGGTGAATTACACCTTGAAATTCTTGTAGATAGAATGAAAAGAGAATTTAAAGTTGAAGCTGAAGTTGGTGCTCCTCAAGTTGCTTATAGAGAAACTATTAAAAACGAAGTTCAATCAGAATATAAATATGCTAAACAATCTGGTGGTAAAGGTCAGTATGGTCATGTTTATTTAACTATTACTCCTCTTCCAGCTGGTGGAGAAGAAAATTTCGTATTCAAAAATGAAATTAAAGGTGGAGCTGTTCCTAAAGAATATATTCCAGCTGTTGAAAAAGGTTGTGTTGAAACTATGCAAGGTGGTATCCTAGCTGGTTACCCAATGGTTGATATTCAAGTAACACTTTATGATGGTTCTTTCCATGATGTGGATTCATCTGAGATGGCATTTAAACTTGCTGCTTCTATGGGATTCAAACAAGGTTGTAGAACTGCAGCTGCACAAGCTATTATCTTAGAGCCAATCATGAAAGTTGAAATTGAAACTCCTGAAGATTATATGGGAGATGTTATTGGGGATTGTAACAAAAGAAGAGGACAAGTTCAATCTATGGATGATAGAGCTGGTGTAAAACTTGTTGTTGCAATGATTCCATTATCTGAAATGTTTGGATACTCTACAGACTTAAGATCTATGTCTCAAGGTAGAGCAACATACTCTATGCTTTTTGATGCATATCAAGAAGTTCCTAAAAATGTTTCTGATGAAATTATCAAAAAGAGAAACGGTTAATATACATTTCTTAGCCTTATCTTAAAAAAACCCTAGCTTACTAAAGCTAGGGTTTTTTTTTAGATTGTTATTTATAAATTCATAAGAATTTGGATAAAATAAAGGATAAATCAAGCCTTTAGAGTGTCAATGAAAATAATTAAAATAATTCTTTTTTTACTGTTTTTTTGTGTATACTCATACTCTGAAACCTTAAAAGGGATTGTAGTCGAAACTCTACAGAACAATCCTAAAATCAAATCTATTGAAAGTAATTCAAAAGCAAATAAACTTTATGTTGATGAGGCATATGGCGATTATATGCCAACTTTAAGCTATGAAGCCTATATTGAAGATAAAAAGACTATAACAACTCCCTTAAATGGTCCTTCAAGACAAAAGACTGTAAATGGTTCAAATCAACAATTAAAACTAGAACAGATAATTTACAATGGGGGATTAAGAGGTGCCCAAGTAGATGAAGCTAAGCATAACTATCAAGCAAAACTAATATCAAATATATCAGAAACAGAAAATGTCGTATTAGAGACAACATTAGCTTATCTTGAGTATGTTAAAAATTTAGAATTGATTACACTTACAAAAAATAATATTGAAATACATGATAAATATTTTGAAATAGCAGCACAAACTGAAGCTGTTAGTGGGGATGTTGTTGATAGAATGTTAGTAGAAAATAAAATTCTAACAGCAAAAGAAAAATTAGTAGAGCTTCAAAATGAAGTTGATAATACAAAAACTCTTCTACAAAGATATTATCCAAAAGAGATTTCAACTAATGCTTGTAGACCAAATATCAGTCGAGCTGTTATTCCTAAAAAATTAAGTAAAATTCTTGAAGTTGGTGTAAAAAACAATTATAAAGTACTTGAAGAAATAGAAAATATAAAAGCACAAAAAGCAGTTCTAGAACAAGAGGGATCGAGATTTTTACCAACATTAAAGTTCTATTTATTAAAAGAGATTGATGATGGTGTTGATATTGAAAATACAAAACAAAGCCATGATAGTGCAAGAGTAACTTTAAGTTATAACTTGTTTAATGGGATGAAAGATAGATCAGTATATTTAAGGGAGAGACTTTTTTTAGAAGAGTCTCAAAGAAACTTAGATGATGTATCAAAAGATTCAAAACAAAAAGTAGAGTCAGAATATACAACTTATCAAGCTACAAAAAGAAGAGTTGACATAATGAAAGACCATGTTGACAAGTTAAAAGAGATATTAAATTTATTTGAAGAACAGTTTGATGGAGGTACACGAAGTTTTATTGATGTATTAAACCAAGAAGAAGAACTATACAGAAAAAAAATCGAATTGATTACAGAAGAGTTTAAAAACTTTAGCAGTTATTACAATCTACTATTTAATTTGTCTAAATTAAGTGATACTATTTATACTCTTGATAACAATGTATGTGGAGATATAGAGGTTGATATTAGAATCAAAAAGGTTATAAAACAAACTGTTTCAAATGAGTTAGAAGATTTATTATCAGGAGATGATAACTTACAATTAAGTGATAATGAAATTGACCCTGAGATTAGTAAAAAAGAGAAAGTAAATAGAATTTTTAATTCACTTTTAGAGGATATTTATAGTACGGATAAAATAGAAAAAATTGATTTAGAAACAATAAAAAATAGAAATTATGAAAATAGAGTTAATAAAGATGAAGAGAGAATAAAAAGAATACATGATAAAATTGATAAAGAGATAGAAGATTTACTTTTTGAAGAAGAAAATAAATCATTACAACAAAATATTATTGAAGAACAAAAGTCTGAAACGCCAAAAGAAGATACTAAAATAAATGCAGAACCTGAAATATTACAAGAAGAGAGTAGTATCGAATTGAATTTGGATAAAAAATTGAATAATAAACAATTGGACATAAATGAAGAGTTTTTTAAAGAGCATGAACGAGCCTATTCAATAGTAGCACTTACAGGAATAAATGGGAAAGTTGATGTGAATTATTTTATAGATAAATACAATTTAAAAGATAATACTTTTATTTATAAGTTTAAAACGGGTGGAAATGATTATATAAGAGTGTTGTATGGTTTTTATAAAAGTGTAAGAGAAGCAGAAGAAGCATTGGGTAATTTGGGTGATAAAATACAAGTTACAGATCCATACGTAGACAACATAGAAAGACACCAGTTTTTATATAATAAGTATAAATCTTCATGGGGAGAAAAAAATTGAATAACAATGAATTAATGAGTTAATTAGAAGATATGGTAAGCAATAAAAATGTTGATACATTTTTAGAGTCTTTACTGTTTTTAGCAAAATACCATGAGAGGCAAGCTACAAAAGAGTCTTTAATCTCTGGTTTAGCCATATATGACTCTTTTATGTCCCCTAAGATGTTTGAAGAAGCTGCAAAAAGAATTGGCTTAAAAATAAAAACTTTGAAAAGAGAGATAAAAGATATTTCAGAAGAGGCACTACCTTCTGTTATGATTTTAAAAGATAATACTGCTTGTGTTTTATTGGATATAGATTTTCATAAACATAGTGTAAAAGTACATATGCCAGGTATTAGTGATGGGGTTACAACAATAAGTATTAAAAAGCTTGATGAGTTATATTCTGGCTTTATGATGCTAGTAAAACCAGAATATAATTTTAATACGAGAATAAAAAAAGATATTGCAATAGATAAACCAAAAGAGTGGTTTTGGGGTGTAATGAGATTAAATAAACATATTTATAAAAGAGTAATAGTAGCAGCACTTTTGATAAATATGTTTATTATGGCAACGCCACTTTTTACAATGAATGTTTATGATAGGGTTTTACCTAATAATGCCATGGCAACACTGTGGGTTATGGCTATTGGTATTTTAGTTGTGATGATTTTTGATTTTGTATTAAAACTTATGAGATCACACTTTTTAGAAGTTGCTAGTAAAAAATCAGATGTAATTATGTCTACAAATATATTTGACCAGCTGTTAAATATAAGACTTGACTCAAAGCCCGCTTCTACTGGGCAGTTTGTAAATAGATTACAATCTTTTGAAAGTGTTAGGGAGTTTTTTGCAAGTGCCACGGTTGCTAGTATTGTTGACCTTCCTTTTGTTATTTTATTTATAATTATTATATTTTATATAGGTGGCCCTGTTGGATATATATCAATTGCAACAGTTATAATTGCCTTTGGTTTTTCTTACTATATGCAAAAACCTATAAAAAAGAGCGTTCAAGAAAGTGCAAAAGAAGAGCAGATAAAACAAACAGCTCTCACTGAAGCAGTATCTGGGCTAGAAATAATAAAATCAGTTCGTGCACAAAATAGAATGAAAACCTATTGGGCAAACTCTGTAGAAAAGACTTCTCATCACAGTAAAAAGTCACATTTCTTATCTCAGATAGTGACTTTCTTTACTGCCTTTATTGCACAATTATCAAATATCGCTATAGTAGTAGTGGGTGTATATCAAGCTAGTATAGGTGAGATGACAATGGGAGCAATAATTGCAACTATGATGTTAAACGGAAGAGTAATTGCTCCTGTTTCTCAATTTGTAGGGATGATTATAAGACTTGATAGAACAATGCTTTCATTAGAAAATATTGATGAAATTATGAAAATGCCAGTTGAAAGAGATGACAATAGAAGCTATTTAAGTAGAAAAAATCTTGATGGAGATATTGTATTTAAAGAGGTTATCTTCTCATACAAAGGTCAGCAGTTTGATGTACTTAAAAATATTAATTTGACTATTAAAAAGGGCGAAAAAGTTGGAATAATAGGAAAAATAGGTTCTGGAAAATCAACCTTATGGAAACTTATTATGAATCTATATGAACCAACAAAGGGTTCAATTTCTATAGATAAATCAGATATCAGACAAATAGACCCTGTGGATTTAAGACGAGCAATTGGCTGTGTTCCCCAAGAGCCATTTTTGTTTATGGGAAGTATAAAAGATAACATAACCATTGGTGAGTTAAATGCAAGTGATGATGATGTTTTAAAAGCTTCAAAAATTGCAGGTGTTCATGATTTCTTAGGTAAACATGAAAGTGGTTATGACTTGATTGTAGGTGAGCGAGGAGAAGGATTAAGTGGAGGAGAAAGACAAAGTGTAACTTTAGCTCGAGCCATTTTAACAAATCCAAATATTATGATTTTAGATGAGCCTACAAACTCTATGGATGGTCAAACTGAAGAGGTATTTAAAAGAAGAATTAAAGATATAGTTAGGGATAAAACATTGATTTTAGTTACACATAGACCATCTGTTTTATCTTTAGTTGATAGATTAATCGTTATGGACGATGGAAAAATAATTGCTGATGGACCTAAAGAAGAGGTTCTAAAAGAATTATCAAATAAAGCTAAATAAAAAGGTTTGTTATGGCAAAAGAAGATATAGATTTTGTTTATTCACTACATGCGCAAGCTAATTTAAAAGCAAATAAAAAGATTGACTACCTATTTGGATTAATAATTTTATTTATGGTTATATTTTTATTGTGGGCATCATTATCTGAGATTGATGAATTAGCAAGGGGTGAGGGTAAAGTAATACCTTCTGAAAAAATACAAACAATCCAAAGTTTGGATGGTGGTATTCTTTCAGAGCTTTTAGTAAAAGAGGGTTCTTATGTAGTAAAGGGTCAACCTTTAATGAAAATTGACACTACAAGATTTCAGGCATCTTTAGATGAAAATGAGCAATCGTTGTATAGCTTACAAGCAACAAAGGTTAGACTAGAAGCGGAATATAATTTAAAAGTAAAAGAAGAGACAAAAGAGTTGGTATTTCCTCCCGAGTTAGAAGTAGTAGCTCCTAAATATGTAAATCACCAAAGAATACTTTTTTATACAAGAGTTGATGAGTTTAAAAGTGCATTAAATATCTTGGAGACTCAATTAGGACAAAAAGTTCAAGAGATGATAGAGTTAGAATCAAAAAGAGATAATTTAAAAAAGAGTCTGAACTTACTTGATGAACAATATAAAACTGTGCAAAAGTTTGTAAAATCTGGTTCAAAATCAACTATAGATTTAATCACAATAAAAAAAGAGTTAAATACAGTAAGAAGTGAATTTGAAAGTACAAAAATTCAAATCCCAAAAGCAAAATATGCAATTAATGAAGCAGAAAATAGAATACTAGAAAAGCTAAAAAACTTCAAAAGTGAAGCTTTGCAAGAGCTAGAAAGAGTTAATAACGAATTAAAAGTTTATGAGTCAAAAATTGTTTCAGAACAAGATAAACTAGATAAAACTGTAGTAAAATCACCAGTTGATGGTATAGTAAAAGTTATAAATATGAATACAGTAGGTGGTGTTATAAAAAGTGGATTTGATTTAATAGAGATTGTTCCTCAAAGTGATATTCTTCTAGTAGAAGCAAAAATTGATCCAAGAGATATAGCCTTTATAAATCCTAGCCAAAAAGCAATAGTAAAAGTTACTGCATATGACTTTGCAATATACGGTGGATTGGATGGTAAAATAGTAGAGATTTCAGCAGATAGTATTGTTGATAAAGAGAGTAAAACACCAAAATCATATTATAAAGTTGTTGTTAAAACAGATAAAAACTATTTGGAAAAAGATGGTAAAAAATTGCCAATTATTCCGGGAATGATTGCCAATGTTGACATTATAACAGGGCAAAAAACAATTTTAGATTTTATATTAAAACCAATTCTAAAAACAAAACAAGATGCCCTACATGAAAGATAATTTTGATATAATCCAAGCATGAAATTAACCACAAGTAATGAAAAACTAAAACAAATCAAAAAAGCAGGCTTTATTTTAAAGCCTGACTCTCCTGAAATAAAAGATGAATATAATATTATAAAAAATCATTTTTTAAGGGCTAATATTGAAGTTGCATTAGAAAAAAATAGTGCAAACATGATTGGTGAAAAGGGTGGAGTTGAACTTGATGAATTATCAGAAAATAGTGATTTTTTAGTCTCAATTGGTGGAGATGGGACACTTATTTCTGTAGTTAGAAGAAGTTTTAAACATCATATTCCTGTACTTGGAATTCATCAAGGAACTTTAGGATTTTTAACAGATATTAGACTTAGTGAAGTTGAGAATTTTTTAGCACTTATGTTTGAACATAAATATAGAATTGACCATAGAATGATGATAAAAGGTTGTGCAAAAGAGCAAAACTTTGTGGCTTTTAATGATATTGTAATTTCAAGAAAATCTATGTCTTCAATGATAAGTTTAGATGCAAAGATTGATGGTAAACACTTTAACTCTTATTATGGAGATGGGGTGATTATCTCTACTCCAACTGGTTCAACTGCATACAATCTATCTGTAGGAGGACCTGTCGTTTTCCCTTTAACAGAAGCATTTATTGTAACACCAATAGCCCCACACAGTCTAACTCAAAGACCATTAGTATTGCCAGCAGATTTTAAAATAGAGTTTACTATTACTGATAATCAAGGTGCCTTAGTAATAATTGATGGACAAGATACTTATGAAATAAATGAGAATGAAAGTATTAAAATAGAGATATCAGATAATAAAGCAAAATTAATTCATAGATGTCAAAGAAACTATTTTGAAGTGCTAAATGAAAAATTAAGATGGGGAAATTAATAGATATGATTAGTAGATTTTATTTAGAAGATTATCTATCATTTGAAAAAGTAGATTTAGAGTTTGAAAAAGGTTTAGTAGTTTTTACAGGACCTTCTGGTGCTGGAAAATCAATTTTGATGGATGCTTTTTTAGCTCTGTTTGGAATAAAAGAGGCAAAGGCAAATTTAAGTGAGACCACTGTTGAAAACTCTTCTATAAGTGATGAAGGTTTTGCAATTGAAGCTGGTGATGATATTATAATTAAAGAGATAAAAAAAGATAAAGTAAGATATTTTTTGAACTCTCAAACCATCTCAAAAAAAGTGCTAACTGCATTTTCAAGTAATCTAGTTAAACATTTACATTTAAAAGATAATAGTGACTTTGATAGTTCACGATTGGTAGGTTTTTTAGATAGATTAACTGCTTCAAGTGATGAAGAGTTTACAAGTTTAAAAAAAGAGTATGAAGAGAACTTTCATGCACTTTTGGAAATATCTAATCAACTAAAAAAGATAAATGAAGATGAGTCTAAGCTAGAAGAGTTAAAAGAGTTTGCTAAGTATGAAATAGAAAAAATAGAATCTATAAATCCAAAAATAGATGAGTATGAAGAGCTAAATGAAGTAAAAAAAAGACTTGCAAAAAAAGATAAAATAGAAGAGGCAATAGAGCTATCTAAAGGTATTTTTGATTTTAGAACAAGTGTATCTAAGGCTTTGGATATTATGGATAAGGATAGTGCATTTTTTGATGAAACTATTAATGAGTTAGAAAATATCTTTGAAAACTTCAATGACTCTTTGTATGAATTGGAAGAGTTAGATATAGAAGCAGTTTTAGATAGAATTGAAAAACTAGCTTCACTTCAAAAAAGATTTGGGACAATTGCTGGGGCACTAGAGTATAAAGAACAAAAACAAAAAGAGCTTGATTCTTATGATAATATCTCTTTTGAAAAAACTATTTTAGAAAAAAAAGTAAAACAATTGACGCAAAAAGTAGAAGAGTTAGCCTCAAGTTTAACAACATATAGAACAGCTAGTGCAAAGATTTTAGAAGAGAGAGTTAATCACTATTTAAAATACCTATATCTTTCAAATGCAAAAATTTATTTAAAAGATAAACAAATTGACAATTTAGGTAAAGATGAAGTCATCTTAGAACTTAATGGTGTAAATCTTGGTACTATAAGTTCAGGAGAGTTCAACAGACTAAGACTTGCTCTTCTTACATCAATGAGTAAGTTTGAGATTTTGAATAATGGTATTTTATTTTTAGATGAGATTGATGCAAACTTAAGTGGAAAAGAGAGTGATGCAATTGCTACAGTTTTGAGTGAACTGTCTAACTCATATCAAATATTTGCAATATCTCACCAGCCACAATTAACAGCAGCTGCTAAACAACACTTTTTTGTAGATAAACAAAATGGGGTTTCAAGTGTAAAATTACTTGATGATAAAGGCAAAATTGAAGAAATCTCAAGAATGATTAGTGGCGAAAATATTACAAAAGAGGCATATCTTTTTGCAAAGAATTTAATAGATTCTAAATAGTATCTATTTGAAATTCTTTTTTCATATTGTCTAAAAGTACTTGGATAGTATTTTTTTCTGCATTTGTTACTGCACTATCTTTTAGTGTTGCAATACTAGGATGAAACCTTTTTAAGAAGTTTAGAATATAAGGTGTTTTTTTCTCTGGATTATTTATGTGTGAGCCTGTTCTAATCAACTCTAAAACCAAATCTTTATACCCTAAAAATGCTGCATAATTAATAGGTAATACCCCAAATTTATCAGGTTGGTTTATAAGTTTTTTATTGAAAGTATAAATTAATCTAAAAGTTTTTATTTTATTTTTCCACATACAGTTGTGAATCATATTTCGACCTCTATTATCAATTGCATTGATATCAGCACCACTATGAAGTATTATTTTTACTGTTTGAATATCATTTTCAAGAATTGCTTTATGTAGAGTTATTCCTCCAAAAGTATCTTTTGCATTTACATTAGCTCCAAAACTTATTATAGTTTTTAGGTTTGAATAAAAGTTTTTTTGTTCAACTTCTCTTCTAAAGCTAGTATTTTCTGCTAAATATTTATATATAATATTTAGTCCATTTGCATCTCTTTGATTTATATCTGCACCGTTCTTTAGGAAAAGCTTTATTAAGTGGATATTTCCATAAGTAATAAGTTCAAATATATATGGCTCTTCATTGGAGTTATATTCTGTTAAATGTACTTCAGCGTTGGTTAATATGGCGTCTAAAATAAGAAGATAATCACTATTTTCATCTATTTGTCGTCTTTGACTACTTACTAATTTTTTCCCATTTTTTTTGAAAAGTTCTATGTTTATTAGTTTTTCTATAATTGTTTGATTGTTTTCATCTTTTATATTTGGATTTGCTCCATAATCAAGAAGTAAATAGAGTAGTTCTTTTGCCTCTGAACCCATAATAGCTGCTATTGTTAAAGCAGTCTCTTTTGACGATGTTTCTATATTTGGATCAATGTTATAATCAAGTAATAGGGCTAATAAGTCTTTATTTAAAGATCTAACACATAATGAAAGAATATTATCTCCATCTTTATTACAAGTGTTTTTTATAATATCATTCTCTATGATTACGGGAATTATATCTATGATATTTTTAAGCTCTTCTGGAGTTAATTTTTTGTTAGCATCTTTATTATCACCATTTTCTTCATTTCTTTGTGATGAGCTTATAATATATTTTATTAGGTATAGTAGGATGTTATCACCATTTTTATCTATACAGTTTATATCAACACCTTTTTCAATCAATGACTCGAACATATCAATTGAGCTTATTCCATTTTTTACTAAATAAAAAAGAGCATTTCTCCCTTCTTCATCTTTTTCATTTAAGTCATCAATATATTCAATCACTGTAGAGAAGACATTATTATCACTAAATAAATTTTGTGAAAAGACAACTGAAGGGTCAGGTGTTATTTTTTTATTTTTTAATAAATCCATTATAATAGTTACATTTTTAGACTCTACTGCATCTTTTAAAAAATTGTTTCCATTTAAGTCTTTATGATTAAAGTCAGTTTGTTTTTGTGATAAAACTGCATAGTTTTCAACTCTTCCATTAAAAATTGCTTCTTGGATAGCTAATCTTCCTTGTTCATTTAAAATCTTATGGTCACCTTTTGCATTTAAAATTGCTTTAACAATATCTGTAAATGCATATCTTGAAGCAATGTGCAAAGCTGTATCTCCAGAAGGAGTCTGAGTATTTAAATCAATGTTATGTGAGATTAGTGCTTTAACAGACTCAATGTTATTTAAAGGAATTACTTTATGAAGAAAGTTTTCTCCATCTGTAAATTTTTTATTTATATCCACATCTTTTAATAAATCATTTACTTTTGACTCCCTAAATGTTTTGCTTTTGAGCTCTTCTAATACATCACTTGGAGTTGTTTTCTTTAAAAATTTACCTAACATCATTATCCTCAACTATCTCTCTTTAATCCGTATTGTATCTATTTAAAAATAAATCTTTTATTTATATAAATAATTTTCTTAAATTAAAAGGTCTTTTTAAAAATAGGCTAGTTCTTCTAAAAATTAAAATAAAATAATAATTTGATTTATTATGTTTTTTTGTGACAATGTAACATATTTTTCTTAAGTAAAACTTTCGTTTTAAAATAAGAATTTTTTCAATCTTTTTATATATTTTTTTTTGATATAATTCGAAAAAATAAAGTGTAAGTCATAAGGACAAGAGATGAATAAAGTAGAATTATTAAGCCCAGCTGGAAATTTAGAAAAATTGAAAATTGCATTTGCATATGGAGCAGATGCAGTATATGGTGGGGTTAGTCATTTTTCTTTAAGAATAAGAAGTGGAAAAGAGTTTACTTTTGAAAGTTTTAAAGAGGGAATTGATTATGCTCATTCTATGGGTAAGAAAGTCTACGCTACAATAAATGGTTTCCCTTTTAACTCACAAATTGAGCTACTTAAAAAACATATTGTAGATATGGCAGCTTTGGAACCAGATGCACTAATTGTAGCAGCTCCAGGTGTTGTAAGACTTTGTAGAGAGTTAGCTCCTCATATACCTATTCATCTATCAACCCAAGCAAATGTTATGAACTATTTAGATGCACAAGTTTATTATGATATGGGTGTAAGAAGAATAATTGCTGCACGTGAAATTAGTCTAAAAGATGTAACAGAGATAAAAAAACATCTTCCTGAGATGGAAATAGAGATTTTTGTTCATGGCTCTATGTGCTTTGCATATAGTGGAAGATGTTTAGTTAGTGCTGTACAAATGGGAAGAGTTCCAAATAGAGGAAGCTGTGCAAATGATTGTAGATTTGAGTATACACTATATGCTGCCAATGAAGACCATGGGACAATGTTTAGACTTGAAGAAGAACCAGGTGTTGGAACATATATCTTTAATGCAAAAGATATGAACTTAGCTAGTCATGTTGATGAAATATTAAAAAGTGGAGCGGTTGATTCTATAAAGATAGAAGGAAGAACAAAATCACCTTATTATGCTGCAGTTACAGCAAATACATATAGAATGGCTATTGATGATTTTTACTCAAACAGTTTTGAAGCAGATAAATACCAAAGAGAATTAGCAACTACAAAAAATAGAGGTTTTACTGATGCATATTTGATTCACCGGCCTTTTGAGAGAGCAGATTCTCAAAACCATGATTATGCCTTAAGTAAAGGAACTTTTGAAGTAAGTGGTCTTGTATGTGAAGATTAAGAGCATTTTTTATGTAAATATAAAACATACCCAAATGAAGAGATAGAGATTTTTGCTCCTTTAAACACTAAAATTGAAGAAGTAGATAATGATATAGGAAGAATATATTTAAAAGGTGGGATTTATTATATAAGCTTTAAAAAGATTTTAACTGAGACTGATAAAGAATTAGATTCAGTTCATAGTGGTAATATCAATAAAATAAAGTTACCAGGACGGTTACCATATTTGACGATGTTTAGAGTGGAAAATGAAGAGATAGTTGAGTAAATAGGTTTATTTACTCATATCAATTATAAAATAGTTTTTTCCCTCTTTATATTCATAAAGAAATTTAAACCCATGAAGTTCAACGCTTGTTTTGACAATATATAAACCCAAACCAAAGCCATCTTTTCTTTTCTCTTCTTGTGAAAAAGGTTCTGTGTAGTAATTTAAATCATGTTTTAGTTTTTCACCTTTTGATATAACTTCTATTTTTCTTTTTGTGGCTATTAACGTAGCATGACTATTTGGTGAAAATTTAATTGCATTATCTATTAAGTTTTTTATTGTAATTGAAAATAGTGAAATATCTACTTTGAGATTAAAATCACTTATCTTGCTGCTAATTGAATTTGCATCTATCATCATGATATTTATTGCATTTTTGTATATTTTAAAAAATGTAGTATTTTCTTTATAGATAACAGACATATTTGAAGAGAGTTTTTCAACTGTTGCTAACTCTTTAATAATACTATTCATTCTCTCAAATGCACGTACTAAAATCTCTTTATTTTTATCATCATCTAAAGATTCAACAATAAACATAGCCTTTGTTATTGGAGTTTTAAGCTCATGCATCATATTTCTCATAAAAAGATTTTTTGAATCAGTTAAGTTATTGATATGAGTGATTGCATTATTGAAGCTTTTTGCAATTTTTCCTATTTCGTCGTTATTTGTAAAATCAAGTTTTATATTTTTGTCACCATTAGAGAATTTTTGGATTTGTTTATCTAAAGTTCTAAGTGGTGTAAATTTTTTTCTTATGGCAAAGTAGAGTGCTAAAAATATCGTAATGGCAAATAAATATACTATTAGGGCTATACTTCTGTTGTATGGTTGTGGCTTTAAATCTTCAAGCAGAATGTTATAACTCATTTTTTGAACATAAATATAGTACTTATTGTACATCTCGTAAATTCTTACTCTTCCAAGAGATGTCTCTTGATACATAAGCTCTTTTGCATTATTGATTACATCTAGTTTTTTTAATCTATCTTCTACTGAAGTTACTTGAAATTGTGAATATATATTTTTTAATTGGTCATTAGTAGGTAGTAAATTAAAGTTATTTAAAACACTATTTGCAATAATACTATATCTTTGTGTTCTCTCTTGGGTAGATTTCTCTTTATCTAATTTCACAAAAAATAAAAATGTGGTTGTAATTGCAGCAAGTGCTAATACAAATATAATATTTATAAAGGCTGTAATAGAGACATTTTTCATATAGATAGTTGGTATCCTATACCTCTTACTGCTTTAATGTAAGTTTTTGTATTATCCACACGGGCAATCTTATTTCTAATTCTTGAAATCATAACATCAATATTTTTTAAACTACTATCATCTTCTATGTGTAAACTATCATATATGAAGTCTTCTCTTGCTACAACTCCACCTTTTCTTTGTATAAGAAGTTTTAATATATCAAATTCTGCCATAGTTAAATCTAACAGTGCATCTTGAAAATATATTTTCATATCTTCACTTTTTAATTCAAAAATAGAATTTTCACTTTTTTTAGCCGGTTCAACATTTAGTCTTTTTAAAATAGCTTTTATTCTAGCTTGAAGTTCTCTTGGATTATATGGTTTTGGAAGATAATCATCTGCTCCACGTTCTAATCCCATAACCTTATCCAATATATCATCCCTAGCACTTGAGATTATAATAGGAATATCTGATGAGGCTCTTATTTTGGGAATAAGCTCTAATCCATCTATTTCAGGAAGAGTCAAATCAAGAATCAAAAGCTTATAGTTTGAATCAGTTTTAATCATAGATAACCCAGTGTATGGGCTATCTGTATTTACAACTTCTATATCGAAAGATTTTAAATAGTTTGTGATGATTTCAGCTAGTTCTAAATCATCTTCAATCATTAATACTTTAATTATGGGAAATCCTTTATTTAATAACTAATAAAATAGTTTGTCCTTGTCTACTCACATAAACTCTTTTGTATTTATTATTATACTTTCTTATTGCCTCTTGTACATCAGGGAATCTAGTAATATTGATATCTTCTATTTGAATAATAACATCACCAGCTTGAAAACCTACTTTTTCTGCATCTGATTTAGGTTTAACATCTGTAACTAAAACTCCAACAATATTTCTAGGCAATCTAAATCTATCTATAATATTGTTATCTAAATCACTTAATTGTAGTCCACCTAAGATAGTTCCATTTACTGATTCACTTATAATTAGTCCATCTCTATTACCAAGTACTGCGTTTATAGTAATGTCTTTTTTATCTCTTTCTAGTTTGATAACAATTTTTTCATTTTGTTTAAAACCTGCGATTGTATTTTGTAAAGCAGCTCTATCTTTAATAGCCTTGTTATTAATAGCAAAAATTAAATCACCCCTTTGAAGTTTAAATCTAGCAGCAGGTGTATCACGTCCTACTTCCATAATAAGTGCACCACTTTTATGATTATAAACCTTTGCAGACTCTTTTGTTAAGTTATTAATAACTACACCTAAATAACCCCTTGTAACTTTTCCTTCTTCTACAAGTTTTGTAGCTACTTCAATTACCATATCAATAGGAATTGCAAAACCAATTCCGTTGTTTCCACCACTTCTAGATATGATAGCACTATTTATTCCAATAAGTGCACCTCTACTATCAACTAAAGCCCCACCTGAGTTCCCTGGGTTTATAGATGCATCTGTTTGAATAAAGTTTTCATATCTATTGATTCCAACTTGGTTTTTATTTAGTGCTGAGATAATTCCTTGTGTTACAGTTTCTCCTATACCAAAAGGATTACCAATAGCAAAAATAAGATCACCTATTTTTAAGTCTGTTGAGTGTGAAATTTTTATTGGAACTAAATTTTTAGCTTCAATTTTTATAACTGCTAAATCAGAATCAGCATCTCTTCCAACTAGTTTTGCTGTATATTCAGTTGTTTCACCTGAAAGTGTTACTGTGATTTCATCTGCATTTTCAATTACATGATTATTTGTAATAATATATCCATCTTTTGAAACAATAACTCCAGAACCTAAGGCTCTTTGGATTTTATTTTGTTTAAATTGATTCCCAAATTGATCACCAAAAAATCTTCTAAATAAAGGATCATTGAACATTTCCATTGGTAGATTTCCAACTTGGTTTGTCATATGTTTTTTTGTAGATATATTTACAACTGATAGCATTGAGTCTTTAATTGAATTATTAAATGACAAAATTTCATTTGCATTACTTGGAGAGACTCTTTGTGGATTTTCTTGTGCCATATTAAAATCAATGCTTTTTGCAAATAGATTTACTGCAAGAAGTGAAGAAATAATTAGTAGTTTGTTATTAAACATGAGAACATTTTTTATTTTCATGTGAATCCTTTTTATAATAGTTTATAATGAAATTATAATTTTTTTATGTAAATGAAAGGTTAATAGTTTTGTTAATATTTGTTAATAAATCATGGGTTTCCCCCAAGATTTATTAAAGGTCAGTTTTTAAAACTGCACCGCTACTTGCATTTGTTACAAGGGCTCTGTATTGTCCTAACCACTTTGATGTTAAAGATTTTTTCAATGGAACAAATTCTGCTTTTCGTTTAGCAATCTCTTCATCAGATAAATGTACTTCTAAAATATATTGGTCAACATCAATATGAATCTCATCTCCATCTTTAAGTAATCCTATCATTCCACCTTCGGCAGCTTCAGGACTTACATGCCCAATACTTGCACCTCTAGTAGCTCCTGAAAATCTTCCATCAGTAATTAGTGCAACTTTATCTCCAAGACCCATTCCCATGATAAGTGAAGTAGGTGCTAGCATCTCTTGCATACCAGGTCCTCCTTTTGGACCTTCATATCTAATAACTACAACATCACCAGCCTTTACTTTTCCACCTAATATCCCAGCTATTGCTTCTGGTTGTCCATCAAAACATACAGCTTTACCAGTAAGTGCTCGTGCACCTGTAATACCAGCAGTTTTAATTACAGCACCTTGTTCTGCTAAATTACCATAAAGTATTGCTAATCCACCAACATTTGAGTATGGATTATCAATAGTGTGAATAATATTTGTATCTTTAATATAAGCATCTGCTATCTTTTCATATAAAGATTCTCCAGAGACTGTAAGGTTATCAATTAATATATCATCACCTCTTTTTGTCATCTCTTTCATAACAGCATTTACACCACCAGCTTTGTTTATATCTTCCATATGAACAGTAGATAAAGATGGAGAGATTTTAGCAATATGAGAAACTTTTTTAGAGATAGCATTGATATCACTTAATTCAAAATTAACACCAGCCTCTTTTGCAATAGCTAGCATATGTAAAACAGTATTTGAACTTCCACCCATTGCCATATCAACTGCAAAAGCATTTCTAACTGCATTTTCATTTAATATATTTGATAATTTGAATTTTTCTCTTGATTCATTATCTTTTGCAATCTCACATACTCTTCTCGCCGCTTTTCTATATAACTCTTCTCTTTCAGGAGTTAGTGCTAGAATTGTTCCATTTCCTGGTAGTGCAATCCCCATTGCTTCCATAAGTGTGTTCATTGAGTTAGCTGTAAACATACCAGAACATGAACCTCCACTTGGACAGGCATTACACTCAATATCTGTAAGTTCTTCTTCTGTCATATCACCTTTTTCAAACTTTCCAACAGCTTCAAATGCAGTTGCTAAGTCAATAGGTACACCATCTTTTGTGTGACCTTTAGCCATAGGACCACCTGAAACAAATACTGTTGGAACATTTACTCTAATTGCACCCATAATCATACCTGGTACGATTTTATCACAGTTTGGAATAGCTATCATTGCATCTAGTTTATGTGCATTCATAACTGTTTCAATAGAGTTTGCAATTAATTCTCTTGATGGTAGTGAAAATAACATACCATCATGTCCCATAGCAATACCATCATCTACACCAATAGTGTTAAACTCAAAAGGAACACAACCGTTTGCTCTTATCTCTTCTTTTATTATTTCTGCAACTTTGTTTAGAAAAAAATGTCCTGGGATAATTTCAATGAAAGAGTTTGCAACTCCAATAAATGGCTTACCAAAATCATCATCCTTTAGTCCCGTAGCTCTAAATAATGATCGATGAGGTGCTCTGTCATAACCTTTTTTTACTTCATCACTTCTCATATAAATCCTTAATATTTGTATATGAAAAGATTATATCAAAAAATTTGGAAAATAAAATTAAAAACTATTGACAAAGAATATTTTTTTTAATATAATTCCACTCCATTTTAAGAAATAACACTTCTTTGAATCTACCAAATAGTGCGAGTGTGGCGGAATAGGTAGACGCGTGGGACTTAAAATCCCATTCCGGTTTCGGAGTGTCGGTTCGATTCCGACCATTCGCACCACTATTATATAAATGTTAGAGAGTTGCCAGAGTTGGTCGAATGGACCGGTTTTGAAAACCGGCGAGGTTCACGCCTCCGAGGGTTCGAATCCCTTGCTCTCTGCCACTTACCTTTAATCATTTTCTTCTTATGTATAAAATGATTTTCCACTGGATGTATAGCAAAGTTGGTAATGCCGTGGATTGCAAATCCACCATGCGTCGGTTCGAGTCCGGCTACCTCCTCCACTTTCATGTAACCTATTAGTTTAAAATCAAACAAAATTTATAATTTCACTTGTAATGTAAATACAATTTAAAGACTTGATTCGATATAATCACTCTATTAAATTAAAGAATAACGGATAATACTTGAATATATTAATAACAGGTGGCGCAGGATATATTGGTAGTCATGTTGCTAAACAATTATTAGAAACTACAACTTATAATATAGTCATATTAGACAACCTTTCAACAGGTAGTATAAAAACACTTGATACACTAAAAACAATAAGAGATTTTAAATTTATAGAGTTAGACTTAAAAGAGTTTGATAAAGTAAATAATGTATTAAAAGAAAATAATATAAATACAATCATGCATTTTGCAGCAAGTATTGTTGTACCTGAATCAGTTGAAAACCCTTTAAAATACTATATAAATAATACAGTAAATACTACAAACCTAATCAAATGTGCAGTTGAAAACAGTGTAAAAAAATTTATATTTTCAAGTACAGCTGCTGTTTATGGTGAGCCTACAAATATTCCACAAAATGGAATAGATGAAAAATACCCCACAAGTCCAATAAACCCATACGGTATGAGTAAGCTCATGAGTGAAAAAGTTTTACAAGATACTGCAAGTTTAAATGATAATTTTAAATACATGATATTTAGATATTTTAATGTAGCAGGAGCTGATATAAATTATGAAGATAATAAATTAACTCCAAGAATAGGTCAATCTTTTCCAAATGCAACGCACCTTATAAAAATAGCTAGTGAATGTGCTATGGGAAAAAGAGAAAAAATGTCTATATATGGTGATGATTTTGATACAAATGATGGCACTGGAGTTCGAGATTATATTCATGTGGATGATTTAGCTGATGCTCACATAAAAGCGATAAAATATCTTGATAATAATGCAAGCGAGATTTTCAATGCTGGATATGGGAAAGGTCATTCTGTAAAAGAAGTAATCGATGTAGCAAAAAAGGCTACAGATACTAATTTTAAAGTAGATATTACATCAAGAAGAGATGGTGACTCAGCTATGTTAGTTTCAGATAACAGAAAAATAAAATCAAAAATGTCTTGGGTTCCTAAATATGAAGATTTGGAATTGATATGTAAAAGCGCTTATGAGTGGGAGAAGAAACTGGGAGATATAAATTAAATGAAGATAGCAATAGCAGGGGCAGGGTATGTTGGCTTATCAAATGGTGTTTTATTATCACAACACAATGAAGTAGTTGCCCTTGATATTATTCATGAAAAAATTGAGATGTTAAATAAAAAAATATCTCCAATAGAAGATAAAGAGATTGAAGAGTATTTAAAAAAAGATAATTTAAACTTCACTGCAACTTTAGATAAAGGAATAACTTATAAAGATGCTGATTATGTAATCATTGCAACGCCAACAGATTATGATCCAGAAACTAATTATTTTAATACAAAATCAATAGAATATGTTATCTCTGATGTTTTAAGTATAAATCCAAATACGACTATGGTAATAAAATCAACTATTCCAGTAGGTTATACAAAAATATTGAGAGAAAGATTTAATACAAATAATATTATATTCTCTCCAGAGTTTTTGAGAGAGGGACATGCTTTATATGATAACTTATATCCATCTAGAATTGTAGTTGGGGAGAAGTCTGAAAGAGCAACTCTATTTGCAAATTTACTAGTACAAGGTGCAAAAAAAGAGAATATTGATATTCTTTTTACAGACTCAACAGAAGCAGAAGCAATAAAACTTTTTGCAAACACATTTTTAGCCATGAGAGTTGCATATTTTAATGAGTTAGATTCTTATGCTCAATCTCACGATTTAGACACTAGACAAATAATAGAAGGTGTTGGATTGGATCCTAGAATTGGAACACATTACAATAACCCAAGCTTTGGTTATGGTGGATACTGTTTACCAAAAGATACTAAGCAATTAAGAGCTAACTATGCAGATGTTCCATCAAATCTAATCAATGCCATAGTAGAATCAAACTCTACAAGAAAAGATTTTATAGCAGATAGTATTATAAAGAAAGCTCAAGTTCTAACCCCTAACCATAAAGCCCTAACAACTACTATAGGTATTTACAGACTTGTTATTAAATCAGGTAGTGATAATTTTAGAAGTTCAGCAATTCAAGGAATTATGAAAAGAATAAAAGCAAAAGGAATCGAAGTAGTTGTTTATGAGCCAGTAATAACTGAAGATGAATTTTTCAATTCAAGAGTAATTAAAGATTTAGAAGAGTTTAAAAATATTTCTGATGTAATAGTAGTAAATAGATTAAGTGAAAATTTACTTGATGTAAAAGATAAAATCTATACAAGAGATATATTTAATAGTGATAGTTAAGAGGAATAAATTGAAAATATTAGTAACAGGAACAGCAGGTTTCATTGGTAGTCATTTAGCAATAAAACTGTTAGAACGAGGTGATGAGGTAGTAGGATTAGATAATATAAATGATTACTATGACCAAAATGTAAAATATGGGAGACTACAAAGAACAGGTATAATTGATTGTCTTGAAGATGGTAAAGAAATTCCATATGGGAAACTTATTACATCAAAGAATAATCCTAATTACAAATTTATAAAATTAAATCTTGAAGATAAAGAAGCAATGATACAGCTTTTTGAGCAAGAAAAGTTCAATGCAGTTTGTAATCTAGCAGCTCAAGCTGGAGTTAGATATTCTCTTACAAATCCTGATGCTTATGTGGATTCAAATATTATAGGATTTATGAATATTTTAGAAGCTTGTAGACATCATGGAGTTAAAAATTTATCTTATGCTTCAAGCTCATCTGTTTATGGATTAAACGAAGAGTTACCATTTTCTACAAATCATAATGTTGATCATCCTATTTCATTATATGCTGCAAGTAAAAAAAGTAATGAACTTATGGCTCATACCTACTCACATCTTTTTGATATCTCAACTACAGGACTTAGGTTTTTCACAGTTTATGGACCATGGGGAAGACCCGATATGGCACTTTTTCTTTTTACAAAAGCTGCACTTGAAGGTAATCCGATTGATGTTTTTAATAATGGAGATATGTTAAGAGATTTTACATATGTGGATGATATTGTAGAAGGAGTGATAAGAGTTATTGATAATCCTGCTAAAGCAAATAAAAGCTGGGATAAAAAAGAACCTTCAACTTCATCTGCACCATACAAAATTTATAATATAGGAAATAATAATCCTGTAAAACTTATGGATTTTATTGAAGCTATAGAAAACAAACTAGGCAAAAAAATAGAAAAAAATATGTTACCCATCCAACCAGGAGATGTACCTTCAACTTATGCAGACGTACGTGATTTAGTTGAAGATTTAAATTATAAACCTGAAACACCAATACAAGAAGGAATTAACAACTTTATAGATTGGTATTTAGATTTTTTTAATGTGGAGCAAAACAATGACTGATAAAATATGTGTAATAGGTCTTGGATATGTAGGCCTACCTTTAGCTCATGCCTTTTCTGAAAAATATAAAGTAGTTGGATTTGATATTTCATCATGGAGAATTGACGAGTTACGAAATGGTTATGACAGAACATTAGAGTTAACTGAAGAGCAAGTAAAAGAAGCACTGAATAATAAAATGGAATTTACTTTAAACGTTGAAGATATTAAAGATTGCAACATTTACATTGTAACAGTTCCTACTCCAATTGATAAAAATAAAAGACCAGATTTAACACCACTTATTAAAGCTAGTGAAACTATTGGAAATATACTCAAAAAAAATGACATAGTAATATATGAATCTACAGTTTATCCTGGAGCTACAGAAGAAGACTGTGTTCCAGTTCTTGAAAAATTCTCAGGATTAGTCTTCAATAAAGATTTCTTTTGTGGTTACTCCCCTGAGCGAATCAATCCAGGAGATAAAGAACACACTGTTACGAAGATAC
This sequence comes from Arcobacter sp., assembly GCA_002869535.1. Lineage (GTDB taxonomy): Bacteria > Campylobacterota > Campylobacteria > Campylobacterales > Arcobacteraceae > Arcobacter. Next base: position 271,073 of record PKUK01000003.1, on the reverse strand, counting down.
TAAAAGTAACATCTGGAAGTACACCAGAAATTGGGAAAAAAGTAAATGAGCTGTATTCAAGTATTATCACTGCAGGAACCCATCTAGCTCCTACTATTAAAGTAGCAGAAGCTGCAAAAGTCATAGAAAATTCACAAAGAGATATTAATATAGCATTTGTAAATGAATTAGCAATTATATTTAATAAATTAAATATAGATACAACTGCAGTGTTAGAAGCAGCAGGAACAAAATGGAACTTTTTGCCATTTAGACCAGGGCTTGTAGGAGGGCATTGTATTGGAGTTGATCCATATTATTTAACCCATAAGGCTCAACAAGTAGGCTATAATCAAGAGATTATTTTGGCAGGTAGAAGATTAAATGATAATATGGGTATTTATGTTGCTAACCAGGTAATTAAACTTATGATAAAAAAAGGTCATAAAATAGAGGGTTCAAAAGTATTAGTGTTAGGAATTACATTTAAAGAGAATTGTCCTGATATAAGAAATAGTAGAGTAATAGATGTGATAGAAGAACTTAGAGAATTTGGATGTAATATAGATGTTTATGATCCATGGGCTAATATCACTGATGTAAAACATGAGTATAACATAGAACTACAAAAAGAAATAAAAATAGATGAATATAAAGCTGTAGTTTTAGCTGTTGCTCATAAGGAGTTTAAAGAGTTCAAACTAAAAACAAATGATAATGTTGTATTTGATATTAAGTCTATTTTAAATGATACTGATGGCAGGTTATAAATAATATTTATAATATGAAATATTTTAAGTAATAAAAAATGAATTAACAGGAGAAAATAGTAATTGATTAAAAAATTAAATTATATTTTAACAAGGCGAGATAAAAAGTTTTTTATAGTGCTAATAGTATTTTCTATTTTTGTTTCATTAATTGAGGTAGTTGGTATATCTGCAATTATGCCATTCCTATCTATTGCAATTGATTTTAATTATATTCATACTAATGAATATTTATCAAAATTCTATAGTCTTTTAGATTTTAAAAGTGATGTTGATTTTATTCTTATTTTTGTAATATTTCTATTCTTATTTTATATTTTAAGAAGTGGTTTAAACATCTATTATACTTATCTTATGGCAAAATTTTCCCAAGGAAGATTTCATCTCATTGTTTATAGACTTTTTGAAAACTATATGGGAATGGCATATAAAGATTTTGTCAAAAAAAACTCTTCAAATTTGACTAAATCAATAGTATCTGAAGCAACGAATTTGTCCTCTTTATTATCGGCATTACTTCTTTTAATTAGTGAATTATTTATAATTCTTTTTATTTATATAATGATGTTATATGTAAATTATCAGGTTACCTTAGTATTGACTTTATTTTTATTTATTAATGGTTTTTTAGTATTAAAAACAATTTCTAATAGAATAAAAAAACATGGTATCAATAGATCAGAAATACTACAAAATTTTTATGAGGTTATTAATAAAAGTTTTGGGAATTTTAAATTAATAAAGTTACAAACTAATGATAAATTAGTTTTAAACGAATTTTCACATTCAAGTCACAGCTTTGCCAAAACAAATATTATAGCACAAACATTAATTCAAGTACCTAAATTTTTATTGGAAGCAATTGCTTTTGGACTTATAATACTTCTTGTACTTTATATGATTTGGATTTATCAATCAAATATATCTGAACTTATTGGTATTTTATCGATGTTTATATTAGCTTTATATAGGCTTATGCCTTCGGTTAATAGAATTATTAGTAGTTATAATAATATTTTATTTTCTTATAAATCACTTGAAATTATACATAATGATCTTATGTATGATAATGAAATATTGGGTAAAGATAATGTATCATTCAATAAAGAGATTAATATAATAAATATTAATTTTGAGTATGAAAAAAATAAGCCCATACTCTATAATCTTAACTTGAAAATTGAAAAAAATTCTAAAATTGCTTTTGTTGGTGAAAGTGGTGGAGGGAAAAGTACTTTAGTTGATATAATAATAGGACTATATAAACCTATTGCTGGAAAAATAGTTATAGATGGAGTGGAACTATCTGACACTAATATTAGAGATTGGAGAACAAAAATTGGTTATATTCCTCAGACTGTTTATTTATTTGATGGTACTGTATCACAAAATGTAGTTTTTGGAAATAAATATGATGAAAATAAAATAATTAGATGTCTAAAACAAGCTAAAATATATGAATTTTTATCAAATAAAGATGGTTTAAATACAATTGTTGGTGAAGGGGGTATCATGTTAAGTGGTGGACAAAAGCAAAGAATTGCAATGGCAAGGGCATTATACACTGATCCTGAAATATTAGTACTTGATGAGGCTACTTCTGCACTTGATAATGAAACTGAAGCTGAAATTATGGATGAAATTTATGATATAAGTAGAGGTAAAACATTAATTATAATTGCACACAGGCTAAGTACAGTTGAAAAATGTGATTACATTTATAAATTAAAAAATGGACAAATCATATATGAATAAAATTGTACCTAAAGTATTTTTTCCAGGTGATATAAAAAGTTTTTTGACATATGTCTTTTTAATATGGTTGTTGTTAGTAAATATTTACATGGAGTTTGATAATGAAAAAAATACCTTTTAATATACCTTTAGTTGTAGGTACGGAAGAAAAATATTTAAGAGAATTAATAATTAATAAAAAGTTATCTGGTGATGGTTCTTTTACAAAAAAATGTAATCAATGGTTTGAAGAAAATGCTATGGTAAAGAAGGTGTTATTAACAACATCTTGTACACATGCATTAGAAATGGCTGCTATTCTTCTTGATATAAAAAATGGTGACGAAGTAATTATGCCTAGTTATACATTTGTATCAACAGCAAATGCATTTGTTTTGAGAGGTGCAAAAATTGTTTTTGTAGATATTCGACCAGATACAATGAATATAGACGAAACTAAAATTGAACTAGCAATTACGGAAAAAACAAAAGTGATTGTTCCTGTTCATTATGCAGGGGTTGCTTGTGAAATGGATACTATAATGGCTATAGCAAAAAAATATAACTTGTTTGTAGTAGAAGATGCAGCACAAGGTATGATGGCTACATATAAAGGGAAAGCACTAGGAACAATTGGACATTTAGGAGCATATAGTTTTCATGAAACAAAAAATTATACTTCTGGAGAAGGTGGGTTACTTCTTTTAAATGATGAAAAATATATTCAACGGGCAGAAATTATTAGAGAAAAAGGAACCAATAGAAGCCAGTTTTTAAGAGGAGTAATTGATAAATATAGATGGGTAGATATTGGAAGTAGCTATTTACCAAGTGAATTAAATGCCGCTTATTTATATGCCCAATTAGAAAAAGCTGAAGAAGTTAATAGTCATAGATTGAAATTATGGAATGAATACTATAAAAATTTAAAAGATATTCATAAACTTGAGTTAGCTACTTTATTAAAAGATATAAAACATAATGCACATATGTTTTATATTAAGCTCAAAGATGACCGTCAAAGACAAGATTTAATATATCATTTGTCCTCACTTGAGATACAGTCAGTCTTTCATTATATTCCCTTACATCAATCACAAAAGTGTGCAAAGTATTTTGAATTTAGAGGTGAAGATAAATTTACAACTTCTGAGAGTGAAAGATTGTTAAGATTACCCATATATTATGAATTATCAATTGAAGATATAAAATATATATGTAATCATATAAAGGCTTTTTTTAATGCTTAAAATTGCTACACCTATTTCTCATTTATTTAATGATGTCCTATATGTACAAAAAATTATAGAAATATCTGATTGTCTAGAATGTAGAGATAGAACATTTGATAATATTAGTTCTAATCAAGAATTATTTCACTGTGAATTGGAACCGATACATATTTTAAAAGAAGAAGATTTTAAATACTTAGAAGATATAAAAAGTCAAAAAAAAGATTTGAAGCTTATTACATTTCATATGGCAACTAGTTGTACTCAACCTAAATTAGAATATACAAAAATCAAAAGTGGCATGTTTGAATTAGGTGGATATTCTTATAGTAAAGAGGAAATGCTTAATAATGCAAAAGATAATTTCAAAAAAATTAAGGATATATTTGGTGATGAAATTAAAATTGCAGTAGAAAATAATAATTATTATCCTACAGAAGCCTATAAATACATTACCGATGAAAACTTTATTAGTGAAGTTGTCAATAAAAATAATATATATTTTTTATTTGATATTGCTCATGCACAAGTAACAGCCCATAATAAAAGGATTAGTTTTGAAGACTATAAGAGTGGGTTACCTCTTGATAGAGTAGTACAATTACATATTTGTTCTCCTGATATAGATAGTATTTCTAATCTTGCATATGATGCACACAATTATCCTGATGAGTTTAAATTAAATGAAGTGAAAAATTTAATTAAGGAATATCCACATATTCAATATTTAACAGTTGAGTATTATCGAGATATTGAAAACTTAATCAAATCAATAAATAAATTTAAGGAAATGATATGAGTTATATAGAAAAAATGTTTAATCTAAATAATAAAGTTGTAATTGTTACTGGAGCATGTGGACAGCTTGGTAATAAGATATGTGAAGCATTTAAAAATAGTGAATCTATAGTAATTGGTATAGATACAAATACGGAAAATAATAAAATTGATGATGTAGAGTATTTTATAAATGATATTACAAAAAAAGAAGATACTCAAAAGCTATATGAATCAATAATTAAAAAGTACGAAAGAATAGATATTTTGATTAATAATGCTGGTGTTAGTACATTTGAAAATTTTGAAGAAAGACCTGAAGAGAGTTTTGATTGGGTAATGGATGTTAATTTAAAAGGAACATTTTTAGGAATTCAAACATATGTAAATCTTTTTGACCAGTATAAATCAAAGCAAGGTTCAATTATTAATGTTGGTTCAATTTTTGGTGTGGTCAGTCCTGATTTTAGAAACTATACTGATTTACCTAGAAAAAATTCTGAAGTTTACGGTGCAACAAAAGCAGGTGTGATTCAAATGACTAAGTATTTTGCGGTACATTTAGCAGAGAGAAATATTAGAGTTAATTGTGTGAGCCCTGGTGGTATATTTAATCCAAAAAACCCTCAAGGTGAAGGTTTTAGGGAAAATTATGCATTTAGAACACCAATGAAACGAATGGCAAATGATGAAGAAATGATTGGTGCAATTTTGTATCTCGCAAGTGATGCTGCAAGTTATACAACAGGGCAAAATGTAGTAATAGATGGAGGTTTAACAGCATGGTAATTAAAAATTTAAAAGAATATGGATTTAATACAGAAAATAGGACTTATGTAATAGCGGAAATTGGTATTAATCATAGAGGTAGTATTGAAGTTGCTAAGGCATTAATAGATTCAGCAGTTAGAGCTGGTGTTGATGCTGTTAAGTTTCAAACATATTTAACAGAAAAAAGAGCTCCAAAAGGTAATGATGAGATATTTAAGATATTAAAAGACTTAGAGTTATCATTTGAGACATTCAAAGAATTAAAAGAATATGCAAATCAATATAATGTTGATTTCTTTTCTACACCTTTTGATACAGAAAGTGTAGAATATCTGGAAAGTATAGGGACTGATCTTTATAAAATAGCATCATTTGATATAGTAAATCATAAACTTTTAAAAGATGTTGCAAAAACAGGTAAACCTGTTATTTTATCTGTTGGTATGTCAAATCTTGATGAGATTAAAGAAGCTTACAATATATTAAGTGAAGGAACTAAAAATATAGCTATTCTACATTGTATATCATCATATCCCACTGATGAAAAAGATGCAAAATTATCAAATATTTATAGATTGCAAAAAGAGTTTGATTGTATTGTTGGACAATCAGACCATACAAATGATATTTTTGTATCACTATGTGCTGTATCAGCTGGTGCACAAATTATTGAAAAGCATTATAAAATTGATGAAAGTTTTGAGTGTATTGATGCACCCGTTTCAATTACTGAAAATCAAATGAAAAAACTTATAGAAGAGACAAGAAGAATAGAAAAAACATTCGGTAATGAAGAATTTGGTGTAAGAGAAACAGAAACAGGGATAGTACAATTTAGAAGAAAAAGTTAATGGCATACTATACACAAGATCAACTCAAACAATTAGGTTTTAAGTATATAGGTGAAAATGTAAAAATAAGTGATAAAGCTAGTATTTATAACCACAATCAAATAGAAATAGGGGATAATTCAAGGATTGATGACTTTTGTATAATTTCTGGAAAAATAAGAATAGGAAGAAATGTCCATATAACACCTATGTGTTTGGTTGCTGGTAGTGAAAAAGGAATAGTTTTTGAAGATTTTACCACTATAGCTTATGGCGTTCAAGTTTTTACTCAGTCTGATGATTATAGTGGAAAAACTTTGACAAATTCAACTGTTCCTAAAGAGTACAAAAATGAATATAAAAAAGAAGTGATTCTTAAAAAATATACCATTGTTGGAGCGGGATCAATAATTATGCCAGGAGTAATTCTTGAAGAAGGAACTTCTGTAGGTGCAATGAGTTTAGTTTTAAAATCAACTGAACCTTGGGGAATATATATCGGAAATCCTGCAAAAAGATTAAAAGATAGAAAAACTGACTTGCAAGAACTTGAGAAACAATATTTAAAAAGTGAGAGTAAGAAATGATTACAAATTTTACAAAATCAAACGAGTTGAGAAAAAAAGCCCATGCACTTATTCCAGCAGGGGGACATACCTATACAAAAGGTGATGACCAGTTTCCAGAACTTAGTCCAGGTTTTGTTGTTAAGGGGAAAGGTGCAAGAATCTGGGATGTAGATGGAAATGAATTTATTGACTGGGGAATGGGACTTACCTCGGTATTACTGGGTCATGCATATGAACCAGTACTTGATGTGATAAAAAAAGAACTTGATAATGGTTGTAATTTTATTAAACCATCATTTATAGAGGCAGAAGTTGCAGAGCTTATGATTGAACAAATTCCAAGTGCTGAAATGGTTAAGTTTGCTAAAAATGGTTCAGATGGTACTACGGCAGCGGTAAAACTTGCACGAGCATATACTGGAAAAGATATTGTTCTTAGATGTGTTGATCAACCTTTTTTTAGTGTACATGATTGGTTTATGGGTAATACTGTAGTTGATTCAGGTATACCAGAATCAACAAAATCACTTACTAAAAATTTCAAATATAATGATATAGAAGATTTAAAAATAATAATAGATGAAAATAAACAACAAGGTATCGCCTGTGTTATTATGGAGCCTGCAGCAACAGAAGAACCTAATGAAGGCTATCTTCAATCTGTAAAAGATTTATGTGAAGCAAATAATATAATTCTTATTTTTGATGAAGTAGTTGCTGGATTTAGATTTCATCCAAAAGGTGCACAATATTTGTATGGAGTAACTCCACATTTGTCGACTTTTGGAAAATCAATGGCCAATGGTTTTTCAGTTTCAGCTGTTGTTGGTAAAAAAGAACTTATGGAGCTAGGTGGAATACAACATGATAAAGAAAGAGTTTTTTTACTCTCAACAACATATGGTGGGGAAACACATCATTTAAGAGCTGCACAAAAAACTATAGAACTTTTAAATCATAATAACTATGAAGTCACAAAACATATTTGGGCTACTGGTAAAAAGATAAAAGATAGTTTTAATAAGCTAGCTTCAACTCTTGGTATAGCACAGTTTATGAGGATAGAGGGAGTTGATTGTAGACCTCATTTTGTATTTTTAGATAAAGATGGGAATCTTGATATGTTACTTCGAACATTATTTTTGCAAGAAATGATAAAACATGGAGTTATGATGCAATTAGTTGTACCTTCTTTTAGTCACAAAGAGAGTGAAATAAGCCAAACACTAGAAGCTTTTGATAAAACACTCAAAGTACTACAATATGCTATAGAAAACAATAAAGTTATAGAATTATTAGTAGGTAATCCCGTAAAGCCAGTATTTAGAAAGTATAACTAATGATTGTGGCAATTATACAAGCTAGGATGGGTAGTACAAGACTTCCTGGAAAAGTTTTAAAAGAAGTTAATGGGAAGCCACTTTTGGCATATCAGCTTGAGAGAGTTCAAAAATCTAAATTACTAAATGAATTGGTAGTTGCAACAAGCACTTTAGATAAAGATGATTCAATTGAAAGTTTTTGTAAAGATTTTGGAATAGATTGTTTTAGAGGAAGTGAAGATGATGTTTTAAGTAGATATTACGAGTGTGCAGTAAAGTATAATGTAGATACAGTAGTAAGATTGACAGCAGATTGTCCGCTATCTGATCCCGATATTATTGATGCTGTCATTCAAAAATTTTTAAATGATAAAGTTGATTATTGTGCAAACACAGTACCAGTTGAAACCGGTACATTCCCGGATGGTATGGATGTTGAAGTATTTAGTATGAAAGCTCTGAAAAGGGCAAAGGAAGAAGAAAAAGATGCACAATTTAGAGAACATGTAACATTCCAATTTTGGCAAACAGCTAGATATAAAACTAGTCAGCTAATAAGTGATCAAGATTACTCTAAATATAGGATTACTGTAGATTATGCAGAAGATTTTGAAGTCGTTAGTTATGTACTTGATGAATTGAAAAGAAGAGATTCTTTTGGACATCTTAATGAAATAGTTGATATAATCAACGAAAATCAAGAGATTATAAGAAAAAATAAAAAATACTATTTTGGTCAAGGATGGGCTTGAGAAGCTTTATTTTGGGCATATTTGAATATATTGGAGAATAAAATGAAGATAGATGGGATACCACTAGTATCTGAAATAATGGAAAAAAATGTAGAAAATAAAGTGTCTATGAAGTTAATTCATGAATTAAAAGATAAAGTTTTAAATATGTTTGTAGAAGGTGCTTTGTTTGTAGTTGATGATAATGATAAATTATTGGGAATTTTAACAGATGGAGATGTAAGAAAAAGTTTTTCAGGAAATGCGGTGCATGATATTGAAGCTTTTATCACATTAGCACCAAAAAGTATACATTTGAACGAAAATGCATCTGTAGCATTAAGAATTTTAAGAGAAAATGAAATTAATATTTTGCCTGCAATCAATGATAAAGGACAAGTAGTAGGGTATATTACTATTCATTTATTATTAAATAATTTTTCACCGGAAAGATTATATATGACTGGGCAAGAAGATAATAATGATGACAATAAAGAAAGACATTTGGCAAGGTATAAATTTGCATTAAATTTTATCAAAAAAGGTGGTTTAAGTTTAGACTGCGCATGTGGTTCTGGCTATGGAAGTAAGATTTTAGCTACAAACTCTAAAAATGTTTTAGGTGTTGATTTATCTGAAGATGCTATATCATTTGCTAATGATAATAATAACTTAAAAAATATCGAATATAGACAAGCTAATATTGATCATCTAGAATTTGACAATTCTTCGTTGGATAATATTGTTTCTATTGAAACTTTAGAACATGTTCCAAATGATGTATTTTTAAGATTTTTAGAAAATGTTGAGTATTGGCTAAAAGATGGAGGTGTGTTTGTTGGATCTTCACCTATGTTAAGATATAAAGACAATAAGCCATATATTACAAATCCTTATCATATTAATGAAATGCCTAGAGACGAATTTGTAAATGCTATTAATTCAAAACTTAAAAACTTTGAAATACATTTTTATTATCAAGATCAAGATACATTTTTGCCATTATGTAAAGAAAATACTGGTTTTTGTATTGTAGTAGCAAGAAAGAGTAAAAATGAATTATAAAGAAACATTAGCAAATAGTATTAATAGAGTTGAAAAGCTTGTAAGTGAAAGTATAAAAATTGATAGTAGTGGCATTCCATTACCGAGTTGGATTGAAATTAGTCCAATAGATGTTTGTAATAGAGTTTGTACTTTTTGTCCCAAAAGTGATGATAGTATTGCTCCAAATCAACAACATAAAATGCCATCAGTTTTGTATAAAAAAATGTCAAAAGAACTTAAAGAAATAGGTTTTACAGGTACTATAATGATTGCAGGTTATGGTGAACCTTTATTAAATAAAGATGTAATTGAAATGTGTCAAGTGTTTTCTGAAATTTCTAATGTTGAAATAACCACTAATGGTGACCCCTTAAATGAAAAGTTTATAAAAGATCTATATAATTCTGGAGTTAGTAAAATAATAATAAGTATGTATGATGGTGCACATCAAATAGATGAATTTAATAACCTTTTTTCTAAAGCAGGGATTTCTCCTTCTCAATATATTTTAAGAGATAGATGGTATACAAAAGAAGATAATTATGGTGTGAAGTTGACAAACCGTGCAGGTGTATTGAATAATAATCAAATAATAGATAATAATAAACAATGTTTCTATCCTTTCTATTCAATGATGGTTGATTGGAATGGAGACGTTTTTTTGTGTACTCAGGACTGGAATAGAAGAATAAAAACTGGTAACTTAATGTTAAATAGTGTCTATGAAGTATGGACTTCAAAAATATTGAAAAAGTATAGAACACACTTATCTAATTGTAAAAGAGATTTACCACCTTGTAATACATGTGATGCTGATGGTACTTTACATGGTGAACAGTATGCTAAAATTTGGAAAAAGTATTATGAATCATAAGTATTATAAATCAAAATATATAGACAGAGTAAGAATTTTGGTTCCACCCAAAGGTACTCAAGAAATGCACAGAAATACTAGAATTGATTTTTATTCTAAAGAATTTGAAAAAAAATTAAAGGAAGATTTAAATTTTAAGAATTTGAATCGATATCCTGATGTTGATTTGTTATATGCAAAATTAGCAGAGTTTCACAACTTAAGTGCTGATAACTTTTTGTTGACATCAGGAATAGATGGTGGGTTAAAAGTTGTATTTGAAATGTGTAGTGAAAAAGGATCTAATATTGTATGCTTGACACCTACATATGGGATGTATCATGTATATTCAGAAGCTTTTGAAACTAATATGATAGAAGTAAAATCAAAGAGAGATACACTTACAATTGATCTGAATGAAGTCTTAGAAAGTATAAATGATACAGTTGATATTATCTTTATTGTTAATCCTCATGAGCCAATTGAACACATATTTAACCTAGATGATTTGACAAAAATATTTAAAAAAGCTAAGCAGCATGATGTACTTGTTTTCTTAGATGAAGCATACTACATGTTTGGATCACCTACTGCAATAAACTTAATTACTGAATATGAAAACTTAGTTGTGGCAAGAACATTTTCAAAAGGTATGGGTTTACCAGCCATAAGACTTGGATATTTAATTTCGAATAAAGATTTTATTAAATATTTAGCAACAAAAAGATTTGCACACGAAACAAATAGTATTACAATAGATATAGCAATATGGGCAATAGATAATATTGATATTATGAAAAACTATGCAAAAGATGTAAGTGAGACAAGAAATTGGTTAAAAAATGAGTTGGAAAATTTGGAATATAGAACTCATGGAGAAAAGTCGAATACAATTTTAGTTGATTTAAAATAAAAAGAAATGGCTAATTATGTAACTGATAAATTAAAAGAAAAAAATATATGGGTAAGAGGTTATTTGCCTACTCCTGTAGAAAATTATATTTCTGTAACTATGGGTTCTAAGGAATTAGTTCAAGTATTTTTAAAGGAATTTAATCATATAATTTATACTAGAAGTTAATATATTATAGAAGGAAAAGAGAAGTATGTTAATAAAAAAATTTGTTAAATCTTTGCCAATTACATATGAACTTGTTAGAAAAAGTATATATAAGAAAAAAGCTTATAAGTTAGATAGTTCCCTTACTAAAAGTAAAGATATACTAGAAACTCTTTTAAAAGATGGAATTGCGGTTATTCCTAGTTATTATGATACTGAAACAGTTGATAATATTGTTAATGACTTGTATCCAAGTATGGAACAACTCTCAAAAGTAGAGAAAGATGCTGTTCGTGTTTTAGATGGACAATTTAGACTAGATAATGCTGACTTAAAGAATAAGTATGCAAAAGACTTTTTTGATGATCAAGATATATATGATATAGCAAAAGCTTATGTATCAAAAGATGTTAAATCGGAGTTTAGAATAGCAGATTATTCAAATAAAATTGGTGCATTTGGACGTTCTGATAGTTGGCATTTTGATGATATTATCCATAGGTTTAAAGCATTCTTGTATTTAAGCGATGTAGATGAAAGAAATGCTCCCTTTATTTATTTAGTGGGTAGTCATAAAGATGAAGCATGGAGATATCCTCAAGAACATATATATTGGCAGCATGATTTAGATGGTTCACTAAATTGTTTTCATCCTCATCAAGTTGAACGGTTAAAAACAAAATTTGGCTTTAAAGAAAAAATATTTACAGGGAAAAAAGGTGATGTTATACTTGTTGATACTAAAGGATTACATAGAAGAGGAGCTTTACATGAAGGTGAGCGTCTGATTTTAGTAAATTATTTCGAAGTATAATAAAGTATGCAATCAAAAAATATTGATTATCTTCTTATATTAAGAGGATTAGCTTCTATAGGTGTTATTTTTGGGCATGCACTAACTTATGAAAATTATGCTTTTTACAAAGTATTAGAAAATAGCACATCTCTTATAGGTAAAAGCTTATTAAGTATTTATCCTATGGGTGGAGCTAATTTTGTTTTAATTTTCTTTGTACTAAGTGGTTACTTAATGGGTAAATTATTTTTCAATGAGAAATACACATTTGATAAAGAAAATTTATTAAGATTTTATAAAAATAGGTTTTTTAGAATCGCACCTTTACTATATTTTAATTTAATAATTTGTCTTATTTTTTTTGAACAATCAAATCCTTCTTTTCTACAAATTATAGGTGACTTCTTCTTTTTTAACAATATAACTGGCAGAAATATTAATTTAGTGACATGGTCAATATCACATGAAATGCAATATTACTTATTAGCACCTTTTATTTTTTTATTTTTTAATAATTTAAAAAGTTCTGCTAATATGAAATTGTTTAAGTATGGATTATTAATTTTTTTATTTTTTATAAGTTTACATTTTACTGGTTTAAATTACATGTATTGTTTTTTAGCAGGATTTTCTATAAATTATTTCTTATTAAATAAGGAAAAAATAGATAATAAAAAATTAAACCCACTATTAGTATTATTGATTACTTTTACTGTTTCGAATTTATTTTTTTATTTTTTCTATAATAGTAATAATGATTTTACTGCAAGAATTATTCTTATTCTTTTTATTATGTGTTTAATATACTTTTTAGAAAGAATTAATTTTAAAAAAAATATGGAAAATAAATTTTTGCAAGGATTAATGTTTTTGGGAAAAATTTCTTATGGTGTATATTTGTGGCATTATCCAATTTTAGTTGTGATTAGTAACTATTTGATAAAATATATTTCTGAAAATAGTTATGGTACATTTATACAAGATAGCATCATATTTCACTTAATGCAAATTATTTCAACATTAACACTTACCATACTTATATCTGCTGTAACTTTCAAATATATTGAAATAAAATTTAGACCAACTTTGTACAAGGGGATAAATAAATGATAGTAATAATTGCTCCAGGATTATTAAATTATATTGGATTTTTTTTACGATTTTTTTTTTATTTTCCAAAAAATAAGTTACGAATATATGAAATTGATCCAAGTGAACAAAAAATTATTCGAATAGTATTAATAAAGTTTTTCACAAATATCTATACAATTCCAAATAATATTAATTTTTCTTCTTATTCAAAGATATTTTTTAAAAGTTATTCCGAAAGTAAAATAATGGAAACAATTCTTATTGACTATTTAGAATTGGCATATAAAGAATTGACAAAAGAAGAAAAGAGTTTTCTTCTTAAGAACATGATGATTAACTATATTTTTTATTATTATTTTTGTTTAAAATCTGTTATTAAATATAATGAAGAAGATAAAAATTATTTTGAAAAAGTTATATTCATGTCATCATTACCAAAAAAAGTTGCATTTGAATTAATATGTAAATTAGTAAAAAAAGAACAATATCAAAAAATACAATGTATATCTAGTGATTTTCAGGTACTAAATATATTTCTATTTTTTAGTTTTTTTATAAATCTAATTAAAAATATAAGATTTAAAACAAAGAAATTAGAAAAAATAAAAATAATACGAGATATAAATATTGCTAAAAGTGTTAATTATTTAGAAAATGGAATTACCTTTCCATTGAAAAAAAGTAATGTAAATGAGATCACTTTTTATTGTAAAATGAGTGATTTTAATTTATTCCATCAAAATGGATATATTTTAGAAAAAGAAATTGAAGCTGTAACAAAACTTGACTTTAAAGTGATTTATGAAAAAGAGCTGAAAATACATTACTCTTTTTTTTCTTATTTTAAATTAAATTTAAAGTCTTTATTATTTTCTCCTTCATTTATGTTAAGTAGAATTATTTTTGAAATATCAAATTTGAAATTATCGTACATTACCTTATTGAGTAATTACGAAGTTGATAATATTTTATTTTCAACACACACAAATGGAATAGGATCACCTTTTATTCATGATAGTATTATTTATACTGCTATTAAAGTGTTAAATAAGAATACAAAATTAACTGCATATCAAACAAGGGCATATTATGTTGATTGTTGTGAATATGATTACATGTATTGTGATCATATGATTTATTGGAGTAAATACTGGAAAAATTCTATTACAACATCAGAATATTCTAACATTGGTAAGATATCATATTTTAATGATAGTATTAATTTAAATAAAACAATGTTATACAAAAATGATAATTTATCGAAGTTAAAAGTAATAGTTTTTCCTGTTGAAATAGGTGATAATAGTTATATTGGGAAAAAAGATATGAAAAGATTTGTAATTGATATCATTGATACAATAACTGAGCTAAATGGTGAAGTTAATATTAAACCAAAATATGAATCTGAAAAAAAATTCTTTGAAGAAATAGTTATAAATCACGTTACGAATCAAGAAAATATAAAAGTATTAGATGGTGGATTATTATTGGAACATGATATTTTATCCAATAAAAATCTTGCTATTACTATAGGATATACATCTTCAGGATTTGAAGTATTATTTCGGGGTATAAATTCTATTTATTATGACATAAAAGATTTTCAAGTTAAAAATATAGATAATATAGATAATTTTACTGTTAATAATAAAATTAATTTAAAACTACTTATTCTTAAAATACAAAAGGATGAAAAGTTTAGAAGAAAAATATGGGAAAAACAAGTTAAAACGGTTGGTTTTGCGCTTTTACCGAGATTGGATTCTACAATTGATTATGAAAAAGGGTTTGAATTAAAATGACTATAAATATATGCTTTTAATATTTAATGCAGTCAGATAATATAGAGCTTTTTGAAAATTTTATTGACTTTAAACGATTTCCCAATGTTGAAGAAGATTCGTATAAAATAGCTAAAAATTGGTATAAAAAAAATGGCATAGACTATACACTTTATAATGGCATGTCTATAGGAAATATACTTGCGTTTGATATATATAAAATGAATGTAGAGAATATTAAGTTTATACTTTTTCTTATTTCAAATAATTTGATAAATAGTTCAAATATATTAAATATTTATATTAGTAAAAGTTATGTTCTTGATTCAACAATACTTAATCTAGTTGAAGTATTAAATATAAGGCATAAAATAATACAGTCACAAAAAGAGATAAATCAATTTAATTTTGTAACTTATCAAAAATCATCTGCCTTTGAAGAAGGTAAGATTAAAAATATTATTAAAAAAACTTTGAAAAATATAAACAATATTTTAAAATATAACAGAAAAGAAAAAGTATTTATTGAAACATATCATTCAACATATGAAGTTGTTTCAAATTTATCAAATAAGTTTATTTCTAATAGGTTTTTTGGAAAAAATTTATTGTCCTTATATAAACCGTTATATGTCTCATATGAAGATACATATGAAACTATTCTTACAGATAAGACAAAGTTAAAAAATATAGTTAATTATGACTTTAATAGTATTATTGAAGTTATATATGAGAAATCATATGATGAAAATAAATTAAAGACAATAGCCTTGATTGATAAAGTTGTAAATAGTATAGAAAAAAATCTCATAACTAAGGCGATATTTGTAAGAGAAGTTTCAAAATTAGCAACTATCTTTTTTGAATATTATAAAAGCAAGAGATTTGGAAAAATATACATATGGGAACATGGATTTAGAGATTTTTCTAGATATGATAATGAATTATGTGAAAAAGTTGATGAAGTATTTGCTTGGGGAGAATATGATTATTCTAAATATTTGGCGAATGATTTAAAATTAAAAGTCCATAAAGTAGGGTATCCTCAATTTTTAGAAAACTCTATTAAGGGTAGTAAAAGATTATTTAATTTGGGTAAATCAAAAGTGCTTGTATTGTCACCTACTGGTTTTAGCTCATTTGTTACAGTTAGTCAAAATAAACAAGTAAAAATATTGTTAGATATTGTAGGAATATTAAATCAATGTGGAGTAAAGAATGATGATATCCTAATAAAGATACACCCTGGAAATATGAATCAATTATTTTTTCAAGAAATTTTAAGTGGTAAAATTTCGCATCAAAATATTTTAAAAGATGTAAGTATTTACAAAGCTATTGATATGGTTGACTTAGTAATTGGAGAGGCTAGTACTGTTATATATGAAAGTTCATTTTCTAATGTAAACTATTTATGTATAAATTGGCAAAGTCAGGTGGCAAAGGATACTATTTTTAATGAAAATTTTGTAAAAACAATATACAATGTTGAAGATTTGAAAGATGTATTAAAATATCAGAAATTTCAAGATATAGAGACGTTTAAGAAAAAAACTATTTACAATCACAGTAATATTGAAGTTACAAATTTTTTAAAAAATTTATAGGAAGATAGATATGGATGAAAAAGAGATATATATACACATAGGAATGCCAAAAACTGGGACAACATTTTTACAGCAAGAGGTTTTTGAAGAGCTGACTGATGTAAAATATTTTTTACATCATACTGACAATCCTATAATGAATTTTATTCATGAACTCATATATACAAATACATATTTAATAGATATATTAGATGAAAGAAAAAGAAGTATAGATAATTATTTATGTACAATAAAAGAAAAAAAAGTATTAATTAGTGTTGAGGGTTTAATTGGAGATTCTTTTAATAATTATTATCCACTAAAAAATATTGCAGAAGCTTTAAAACATGTTTTCCCAAAATCTAAAATTATATTTACGATTAGAAAGCAAGATGATTTACTTGAATCTGCCTATTTATATTCTTTGTATGAGGGGCATTATAAAACAGTTAGTCAATTTCTAAATTATAAGAAAGGAACGTTTGAATCTTTTAAACTTTTAAGAGAATATGGTGTCAATGTAGATATTCATTCATTAAATTATTTGAAAATGGTATATGTATATGAAGTATTATTTAGTAAGGAGTCTATTTGTTTACTTCCATATGAACTAATGAAAAGTAATCAAAGAATATTTATAGAAAAAATTTGTAATTTTATTGGTGTAAAAGTTGTATATCCAAGTACAAAAAAGTATAGTAATAAAAGTTTTTCTTTGTTGTCCGCTAAAATCGCATTTTTATTAAATAGATTTAGAGCAAATGGATTAAATAGTTTACCATTGATACCAGAACAACCTTTTCTTGATTTTTTTAATAAAAAATATACTGAGAATAATTTTATAGCCTATCGTATATTACGTTCTATATCCTATAGAATTTCTTTAACATATTTTTTACAAAATATTTTGGATAAAATATTTTATATTAAATACAAACCATTTAGTAAAAATCTTAAAAAAGAAATACTGGAGAAACATTATATGGATAATAATAAATTGTCTTTACGATACGAGTTAGATCTTAAAGATTATGGTTATTTTATTTAAAAAAATATTATATGAGGAAATAAATAGTGATAAAAGAAGATATTTATAATGATGGCACATATATAGATAATAATAAGACTTTACATATTGAAGATAGTGAATATAAATTTTCATCTATAAAGTTACTTTTAGAATCAGTTAAATTCAAGGAAAATACTACTGTAAAACTTCTAGATGTAGGTGGAGGTGCCGGAATTATTGGTAAATTTGTTTGTGAGTACTTTATTGAAAAAGGAATTTCTGTTGAGTTTTATGCTTTAGACTTATCTAAAGAGATGCTTTTAGTTCAAGAAAAAAATAATCCTTATATAAAAAAGATTATAAATCAAAATATACTAGATATATCAGAGAAAGACTTTGATATTATTTTTATGATTGATGTTATAGAACATATTCCTAATTATCAAGATGTGGCAAAAAAGATTAGTAAGATTTCTAAATATTCAATATATAATATACCACTAGAAGTAAATTTATTTGATAAGTTGAGAAATATTTATTTTAAAGGTCAATATTATAAAGAACAAGAACGAACAATCGGACATATACATTTTTTCTCTTATCTTTCTGCACTTAATTTGATGAAAAAATATTATCAACCTGTTAAATGGTTTTTCCCTGATCAAAGTAGTCATATTTTAAATACTGACAGTATAGAGTATAGACAGCAAAAGGCAAATAGTTTAAGAGCTTTAGAATTGAAAATATCAAAAAAAATATATAAATATGTAAATTTTTTATCTCCTTTTTTAATTCAAGGTTCGTTATTTGTTTTAAATAAAAAAAGTAGGGAAAAGATTTAATTATGAATAAATTAACAGATTATGACTTATGGAATGAAGACTATGATAAAAAGATTTTAAATATAGAAAATTTATTTACTAGTTCTTCTACAGATGGTTTAGATAAAAATGATTATGGGAATTATTTTTTATGGGATGTATTACTAAATAAATTTTTACCATTTGGAGAAAATAAAAAAGTTGTTGAAATTGGAAGCGCTCCTGGAATCAATCTTTTACAATTTAAGAAACAATTTGGTTATCAACCTTTTGGTATAGAGTATACAAAGAGTGGTTCTGAAATAAATAAGATTTTGTTTAAAAAAAATAATATTGATGAATCAAATGTAATTAGGGCAGATTTTTTTTCAGAGGATATAGAGCAATTTTACAATTTTTTTGATATTGTAAATTCAAATGGTTTTATAGAACATTTTGATGATGTAGATAATGTTATTGATCGTCATATGAAACTTCTTAAAAATGATGGTTATTTGGTAGTTATTATTCCAAACTTAAGAGGTTTTTATTACCATTGGACAAAACAATTTAATCCTATTGTATTGACTCATCATAATCTTAAAATAATGGAAATAGATAGTTTTAAAAAATTATTTCAAAGAGATGATTTAGAAGAGTTATATTGTAATTACTTTGGCATATTTCATTATGGCCTATTAACCAATGAAAAAAGTTTTATTGCTAACTTATTTTTGTCATGTTTTTCCAGAACTTATAAGATTTTCAATACTTTTTTTAAACTATTTTTTAAGAAAAAAGGAATAGAAAGTAAAGTATTTAGTCCATATTTAGTGTATATAGGTAAAAAGAATGTTAAGAATATTTCATAGGCTATATTTTAAAGTTTTTAAAAAGAAATTTAAGAAAATTGGTAAGAATAGTTATATTGCTTCCGGATTTGATATAGATTATCCTGAATACATAGATATTGGAAGTAAAACTTATATAAATAAAGATGCATGGATTAGTATATCTCCTAATGGTAATCCAATTGTAAGTATTGGAAGTGATGTTTATATTGGTCGGTATCTTACCCTAGCCTGTGTTAATCAAGTTACTATTTCAGATAGTGTAATGATTTCAGATAGATGTTATATAGGTGATGCTGTACATGGTTTTCAGATAAAAGATAGACCAATAATAGAACAAGAGATCTATTCAGCAGGTGATGTATCAATAGGAGAAGGAAGCTGGATTGGTATTGGTGTTTCAATTCTGCCAAATGTTAAGATAGGAAAGCATTGTGTGATTGGCGCAGGCTCCGTTGTAACAAAAAGTATACCAGACTATCATATTGTAGCTGGAAATCCAGCGCGTATTATTAAAAATATAGATTTTATAAATGAATAATATAATATTTTTTATAGAAAATTATATTGCAGGAGGCAGTGATATGGTTGCCCATGATATAATAGCTAACATTAATGCTAAAAAGATATACCTTTTTGTAAATAAATCCAATGATACATCTAATTTATTAAAAGATGAACTTCCTTCTAATATTGAGATTATATATTATGGACTTATTACTACTGCAGAATTAGGTTCTTTTTCAAATAGTAAAAAACATATTTTTACTATATATATTTTATTAAAAGTATTTAATTTATTATTTCTGTATCCTCTAATAATATTTTCTATAGTGTATTTTTATTTTAAGTTTAAAAGATTAGATGCAAAATACTTTATTTCTAACAATGGAGGGTACCCTGGTGGTGAGTATTGTAGAAGTGCAACAATATCAGCTTATTTTGCAAGTCTTAAATGCTTCCATATCATACATAGTGCCGCATCCTTACCTAGGTTTAAATTATTTATAATGTTAGAGTATTTTATTGATATGATGATTGACAAAATAGCAACTGTCATATGCGTTTCAAAACATAATGCAAATATTTTAAAAGATAACAGAAATTTCAAGCAAGAAATAACTGTTATTTACAATGGAATAAAATTAAATGAACAAAAAAAGTATAACTTTAGTGAGAAGGTTAAATTATTAAATGTTGCTTCTTTGTATTCTTTAAAAAATCAAATATTTTTTGTTGAAGTTTTTAATAAACTTGTACACTTAGGATATACAAATCTCGAACTACATTTAGTGGGAAAATCAATAGATGAACAGTATTTATTAAGATTAAAAAATTTGTTACAACAATATAATTTAGAAAATTATATTATTTTACATGGCTTTACTAATCCATCTCAATATTACAATGATTGTGATATTTTTTTATTGAGTTCAAAAATTGAAGGTTTTCCCATCGTTACACTTGAAGCTATGAGTATAGGCATGCCCATAATATCAACAAAAGCAGGTGGAAGTATAGAACAAATAATAGATGGGTTTAATGGCTTTTTAGTAGAACAAGGAGATATTGATTGCTTTGTAGAAAAAATAATCTTTTTTTTAGACAATAAGGACCAAATTAAATTTTTTGGAGAAAATGGGTACAATTTGTTTAATAAAAACTTTACTATTAAACAAATGATAAATAGATATAAATCATTAATATTAGGATAAAAATTGAAAGTAGTATTATTAGCTGGTGGACTAGGAACAAGACTAAGTGAAGAAACAGATATAAGGCCAAAGCCGATGGTTGAAATAGGAGGAAAACCTATTTTATGGCATATTATGAAAACTTATTCAACTTATGGCTTCAATGATTTTGTTATTTTACTTGGATATAAAGGATATTATATCAAAGAGTATTTTGCTAATTATTTTTTACATCAAAGCGATGTAACAATTGATATGTCAGATGGCTCAATGAAAGTACATAATAATTCAAGTGAACCTTGGAAAGTAACACTATTAGATACAGGTCTTAATAGTATGACAGGTGGAAGAATTAAAAGGGCACAAAATTTTATAGGGGATGAACCCTTTTTGTTAACATATGGAGACGGTGTTGCAGATATAAATATTGAAGAATTAATTAAATTTCATAAGTCTCATGGAAAAGCAATGACAATGACGTCAGCTCAGCCTGATGGAAGATTTGGAGCATTACACATTGATAAAAATAATAAAGTTATTGAATTTCAGGAAAAACCAAAAGGTGATGGGAGTTGGATAAATGCTGGATATTTTGTATGTGAACCTAAAGTATTTGATTACATTATAAATGGTGACCAAACAGTTTTTGAACAAGAACCCCTTAAAACATTGGCAAAGGAAGATGAAATATATACATTTAAGCATGACAGTTTTTGGATGCCAATGGATACATTGAGAGATAAAATGAAATTAAATGAGATGTGGGAAAATAAGAAAGCTCCTTGGAAAGTTTGGTAATGTATAATAATATTTATCAAGGTAAAAAAGTTTTAGTTACTGGGCATACTGGGTTTAAGGGAACTTGGCTTACCGCTTGGTTACTACAATTAAAAGCAGAAGTTGTAGGAATATCAAAAGATATTCCTACAAAACCTTCAATGTTCGAAGAATTGCATTTAGAAAATAAAATTGTGCATTATAAAGAAGATATAAGAGATTTGTCTAAAATGATAGAAATTATATCAACTGAAGAACCTGATTTTTTATTTCACTTAGCGGCACAGCCAATAGTATCGACTTCTTATATTGAACCTATTGAAACTATTTCATCAAATGTTATGGGCACAACAAATATATTGGAAGCTTTAAAAATATCAAATCATAAATGTACAGCTATTATTATCACTAGTGATAAAGCTTATGATAATATTGAACAGATATGGGGATATAAAGAAGATGATAAAATGGGTGGAAAAGATATTTATAGTGGAAGTAAGGGTGCTGCTGAACTTATTATAAAATCATATTTTCACTCTTTTTTCAAAAGTAAAGATTCAAATATAAAATTAGCAATTGGTCGGGCTGGAAATGTTATTGGTGGTGGAGATTGGGCAACAGATAGAATTGTTGTTGATTGTATGGAGGCTTGGAGTGAAGGTGAAATAGTAGAAATTAGAGCTCCTAAAGCTACTAGACCTTGGCAGCATGTTTTGGAACCATTAAGTGGGTATCTTAATCTTGGGCAGGTTTTATATGAAGATAATTCTTTACATGGAGAAGCATTTAATTTTGGTCCAAGAGCAGAGCAAAATCATACAGTTGAAGAGTTATTAATAGATTTAAGTGGATACTGGGATTTTAATGATGTAAATGATGCTTATAAAGTTACAGGGAATATTCCATTTCATGAAGCAGGCCTTTTAAAACTTAATTGTGATAAAGCTTTATTTTATTTTAAATGGCAGGCTAATCTTGAATATAAAGATACTATTAGATTTACAAGTGAATGGTACTATGATTTTTATAAAACGGATAAAGACATTTATGATATAACAATGAGCCAGATTCAAGAGTATGAAACTTTAGCTAAAGAAAAAGGTTTAGTTTGGACAAAGTAATTGTTACACCCTTAAAACAAATTAGTCATGCTAAAGGTGATATATATCATGCTATGAAAAAGAGCGATAAAGGATATGAAGGTTTTGGAGAAGCTTATTTTTCATGTATAAATAAAAATGAAATAAAGGGATGGAAAAAACATACTAAAATGATTCTAAATCTTATTGTTCCAGTAGGTGAAGTAGAATTTGTTGTATTTGATGAAGATATTGAAGAATTTTTCTCGATTAAATTATCACAAAATAATTATAATCGTTTGACTGTAAAACCAAAGGCATGGGTTGCATTTAGAGGAATAGGAGAACATAATATACTTTTAAATTTAGCAAGTATAGAACATGATCCAAATGAGTCCCAAAGTATGGAGTTAGAAAAAATTAATTATGCATGGTAAAAAGATTTTAATTACTGGCAAAAATGGAATGTTAGGTTCTAGTCTAATCTCAAATTTAAAATATAACAATATTGTAGGAATTGATAGTACAATAGATCTTACAAATAATCAACAAGTTTGTAAGAAGATAAAAGAAGTAAAGCCAGATATTATTATTCATACAGCAGCTTATACTGATGTTGAGTCCTGTGAAACTAACCAAGACAAATCGTATCTTGTTAATACTCTTATGACACAAAATTTGGTCAATTATTGTATAAATCAAGACATATTATTTGTTTATATTTCAAGCACTGGAATATATGGCAGAAGTAAAGATGATAGATATAATGAGTTTGATGAAGTTAATCCAACAACAGTTCATCACAAATCTAAGTTTGAAGGTGAAAAAATAGTACGAAATCATTTAAATAAATATTTAATTTTAAGAACAGGTTGGCTATATGGTGGAGATAAAAATCATAGGAAAAATTTTGTTTATAAAAGATATTTAGAAGCAATACAGAATGGCACACTTTATTCAGATAATACTCAAATAGGAAATCCTACGTATATTAGTGACTTTGTTGAACAAATAGAAGTTTTAATTGAAAATCAACAATTTGGTATATTCAACTGTGTTAATAGTGCGAGTAATATATCAAGATATGATTATGTAAAAAAAATCATTGAATTTTTTGATATAGATTGTGAGGTAAAAGTTGCACCTCAAGGTATGTTTAAAAGAATTGCTCCTGTTTCTCACAATGAGTCAGCATATAATTATAAATTGGAATTATTAAATTTAAATATAATGAAAAAGTGGGAAGTTTCATTAAAGATATATATTAATTTATTAAAAAAAGGACTAGAATGAAAAAGCCACTAGTATCAATTTTGATGAATTGCTATAATTGTCAAAAATATTTAGAAGAAGCTATTCAAAGTGTATATTCACAATCATATACTAATTGGGAAATTATATTTATAGATAATTGTTCAACAGATAAAAGTAAAACTATAGTGGATAAATTTGATTCTAAAATAAAATATTATAAAACACCATATAATATGAATTTATGCAATGCAAGAGTATTTGCCAAAGAATTTATTTATGGTGAGTTTTTTTGTGTTTTAGATACTGATGATTTGTGGATGCCTGATAAGTTAGAAAAACAAATAAAAGTTATGTTGAAAAATGATGATATTGGAATCGTGTACTCAAATACTATTTATTTTAATGATTTGGGTGTTGAAAGACTTGCTTATGACAAAAAAATGCCTAGTGGGAAGATTTTTGAAGAGCTACTATCAAATTATTTTTTTTCTTTTGAAACGGTTATGGTCAGAAAATCTTTAATGGATAAGTATAAAATTTATTTTAATTCAAAGTATAATGTAAGTAGCGATGCAGAGCTATTTATTAAATTATCATATTACACTCAAAGTTATTATTTAGATAAACCTTTAGCAAAGTGGAGATACGGACATGGAAGTGAATCGGATAGAAGTTTATGTCTATTTCCAAGAGAATATGAAGTTCTATTAAAAGATCTATCAAACATGATTGAAAATTTTGAAATAGAGTATAAAACTTCTATACAAAAGTTACAAACAAAAATTAACAATATGTATGGCATGTGTGAATGGAGTAGAAATAATAAATCAAAATCGCGACAATATTTAAGTAATGCAATTAAAAAAGAAAAAAAGTATTTAATACCATACATTCTTTCTTTTTTTATGTCATATACAAACTATGTAAATTTACGTAGAAAGTTTAAAAAACTATGACGCCATTTGATTTAAATAAATCAATAAATCAATTGAAATTGTCAACATTATTTGATGATTCAAGTTTATTTTTATACTCATATGGCAGATATGCTTTACTTGACTTATTAAAGAAAAAAAAAATAAATACTATTTATCTACCTGCTTTTATATGTAAAGATATTTTATCACCAATCAATACTTTAGGTATAGAATATAAATTTTATCATGTAAATGAAAAGTTACAACCAATATTAGAAAATATGAAAATGGATGCAATTATAATGGTAAATTATTTTGGATTTGCACAAAACATAGAACCTTTTTTAAATTATTGTCAAGAATATCAATCTTTATTAATAGAAGACAATGCACATGGATTTTTAAGCAAAGATAATGAAGGTAGATTTTTGGGAACAAGAGGTGATTTTGGTATATTTAGTTTTAGGAAAACTGTTTTTCTTCCAAATGGGGCAGGACTGCTTGTTAATAGTAGTTTAGGAAAAAATATAAACTTCCAAAATAGTCAAAGTCAATATACAACAGAAGATAATTATTATGACAATAAATTAATGATTAAGAAAATAATTAACTATACACATCCCATATTAGGTTTAATTATATTAAAATTTAGAAGACTATTACGCTTTATTAAAACTGGTCATTCACTTCCTACTTTTGATGAATCAAGTGATATTGAGCTTCCTTCAAATGATAAAATCACACCTCGATTGGATACTAGAGTTTTACAACTAGATATTCAAAATGAGATAAATAGAAGGAAATGTATGTATAATATGATTATGTTTTATGCTAAAAATTTTAATATTCAGCCAATATATGGTAGTTTAAATAAAAATACTGTTCCCTATGCTTTTGCATTTATTGCAAATGAATATGAAAAAAATAAATTTTAAAAGTTTTTATTAAATAAGAATTATTTTGTATTACCTTGGCCTGATTTACCAAAAGAGATTTTATCAGGTAATTATAAGTTTTATAAAAATGTATGGATGGTTCCTTTTTTATGGTAGAAGTTAGAGTTATAGAGAATAAAGAAGATTGGAATAGCCAGTTAAAAAACACCGTTAATTATAATATTTTTTCAACATACGAATGGGGAAATTATAAGTCAGCAAATTGGAAAGTTGAACGATTGGCATTTTATAAAAGTGGAAACTATTTGGGGCAATGTCAATTTTTAATTAAATATAAATTTGGATTAGCCTTAGCATGGAATAGTGGTGGAATTAATTATGTTAATGCAAAATATTTATCACCAATTATTGACTCTATAAGAGAATATTATAAAGATTATATTTTTAATTTTAGGTTTAATTTTTATGACAATAAAAATGGTGAAAATTTATTTAATATACTCCCTTTACTTACAATAGTTTCTTCTAAAATTAACAGTGGTTTCAGTATAGTGCATTATCTTGAAAAAGATATTGATTATATTAAAAATATGAATTCAAACCATCGTTATTATTATAAAAAAGCTTTAAAAAATAATTTAAAAGCCACCTTCTCTTCAACAGAGAGTATAACAGATTTTGTTGATATTCATAATAATATGACTAGGGCTAAAGACCTTCAAAAGTTAAGAATCAATCACCAAGATATTATTAATTTATCAAATGCGTTTAATAAGAATTTTTTAATTGAAACAATCTACTTTGAAGAGAAGGTGGTTGCAAGCTGTCTTATCCTAATTTTTGAAGATTGTGCATTTTATTATTTGGCAGCAAGTAATGAAGATGGTAGAAAATTGTTTGCTTCATATTTCATGATTAAAGAGTTACTAGATTACCTTACTATCAATGGGATAAAAAGGTTTGATTTTGCTGGAATAACACCTTATGAACAAAGTGCTAATGGTGTTAATAAATTCAAGGTGGGATTTGGAGGAAAAATAGTCAATTACTTGGGAGAATTTGAATTATTTAATAATAAGTTGGTTAATGTTACTTTTAATAAATTAATAAAATATATTATCTAAAAATAGGAGATTGTTGTATGTTAGGATTTAATGATATAGCAAAAAAGAAGACTCATTTAGCCTATCTAGAAGATAAGGATATTTTTTCTCATACGGCAGATGCTTTTGTATCAAAAAAAATAGTAAAAGGTTATTTATTTTTTTTGAAAAATATAATTTGTTTTAATTTAGAAAAGACTAATAATTGCATTGATCTAGGCTGTGGAGCTGCCAATATTACAAATGAATTTTTAAAAAAAGGTTTTAATATAAAAGGATTAGAATATTCAGACGACGCAATGAATATGTTAAAAAGAAATAATCCACAATTAAATTTAGTGCAAGGTGATATGACTAAATTTAAGGAAGACAATAGTTATAATTTTATATTTTCAAGAGAAGTATATTTAATTACAAGAGTAAATTCATACTTAGAACAACATAAGATAGTTTCTAACATAATTGATAGTTTAAAGTCAGGGGGTATTTTCATGTTAGTTGGAAGTGATGTTAACTATCCTCAATGTATGGATTATGACTTAATTATAAAGAATTTCCGAAAAGATCATAGAATTAAATTTGTTAGTGATAAGTATTATGAAATATTAATAACAAAATTCCATCAATATATTTTTGGAAAAATATCATATAAAATATGTGAATTGCTATTTTTACCTTTAATTTGGTACAAGAAAAGATATCAAATGTGGGCAAGCCAATATATAATAGTATTTGAAAAAAAATAAATGAAAAAATTAATTAAAGCAACACTATCATCAATTTATTATAATGTATATTTTAAATATAAGAAAAGTGTAGGAAATAGAATTATCCTTTATCATTCTATTGGCTCAAAATTATCTCATGATAATTATGGAATTTCAATTTCAAAAGAGAGGTTTTCTGAACATATAAAATATATTAAGGAACACCATGATATTATTCCTATTGATGATAAATATAAATATAAATTAAATTCAAATACGGTTTCCCTAACATTTGATGATGGGTATAAAGATAACTTATATGCACTGGAATTGTGTGAAAAATATAATGTACCTTTCACTCTTTATATATCTACGGGTTTTATTGGCAAAAAACAGTATTTGAATGAAGAGGAAATTAAATTATTTTCAAAGAGTTCTTTATGTAAGTTGGGTACTCATAGCATAACACATCCTCATTTGGATAGATTAACCTATGATGTGCAGTATATAGAATTATCTGATAGTAAAAAAAGACTTGAAAATATTGTTGGTCATGAAATTAAAGAGATGAGTTATCCTCATGGTTCATACAATCAGGATACAATAAAAATTATAGAAAAGTTAGGATACAATATTGTAACTTCAAGCCATATTGGTTTAAATACAAAACAAAATTTAGACTTAAAGAGATTAAAAAGAATAGAAATCATAGCCAGTGATGATATTTTTTCTTTAGAAAAAAAGATATTAGGTTATTATGACTATTTGGCATTAAAAGAAAAGTAAGGATAGTAGCATTTAAAATTAATTTTATAGATTTACAAAGTCAATATCAGAAATATAAAAGTGAAATTGATAAAGAGATTCATGAAGTACTTGATACCTCAGTATATATTATGGGTAATAAAGTTTCTACTTTAGAAGAGAATTTAGCAAAATTTGTAGGTATAAAACATGCAATAGCATGTAGTAGTGGCACAGATGCTTTAATTTTGGCATTAATGGCAATTGACATACAGCCAGGAGATGAAATTATTACTACACCTTTTACATTTATTGCAACAGCAGAAACTATTGCATTCTTAGGTGCTAAACCTGTTTTTGTTTATATTGATGCAAAAACATTTAATATTGCCCCTTCTTTAATTGAAGAAAAGATTACTTCAAAAACAAAAGCAATTATGCCGGTTTCTTTATTTGGTCAAATTTCAGATATGGATAAAATTAATGAAATAGCAAAAGTACATGATTTAAAAGTTATTGAAGATGCTGCTCAAAGTTTTGGAGCAGAGTATAAAGGTAAAAAATCATGTAGTTTATCAAATTTGGCATGTACCTCTTTCTTCCCAGCAAAACCTCTAGGTTGTTATGGTGATGGGGGAGCAGTTTTTACTAATGATGATGACTTAGCAAATAAATTAAGAATTATTTTAAATCACGGACAAACTAAAAGATATGTTCATAGTCACATAGGAATTAATGGAAGATTAGATTCTATTCAAGCAGGAATATTAAATGTTAAGTTGAAGTATTATACTGAAGAAATTATCAAGCGAGAACAGATTGCTCAAAAATATAATAACGAACTAAAAAATATAACAACTCCTTATATTTTTCCCAATAGCTTATCTGTTTGGGCTCAATATTGTATACTTGTTGAAGATAGAGATGCGGTGTTAAGCAAATGTTCCAATAATAACATTCCTACTGGTGTGTATTACCCGATACCTCTTCATTTACAAGAGGTATTTGAATATTTAGGATATAAAGAAGGTGATTTCCCCATAACAGAAAAAATATCAAAAAATATCATGGCACTTCCTATGTCAGCTTTTTTAACAGAAGAAGAACAAAATTATATCATTGAGGTTGTAAATGAATAATATTTTTATACATGAAACTGCATCAGTGTCACCTGAAGCTGTTATAGGTAGAGGTACTAAAATTTGGATTAATTCACAAGTTAGAGAAAAAAGTGAAATAGGAAGTAACTGTATTATTTCTAAAGATACATATATTGATACTCAAGTCAAAATAGGAAATAATTGTAAAATACAAAATAGTGTTTCAGTTTATCATGGAGTAACTATTGAAGATGATGTTTTTGTTGGTCCAAATGCATGTTTTACAAATGATAAAGTTCCTAGAGCATTTGATGAAGAGTGGGAAATAACACCTACTTTAGTTAAAAAGGGTGCAAGTATAGGTGCTAATTCTACTTTGGTATGTGGAATAACAATAGGTGAATATGCAATGATTGCTGCTGGAAGTGTTGTAACTAAAGATGTAGAACCATATAGTTTGGTTATGGGAAACCCTGCCGTTCATTATAGCTATGTTGACAAAATGGGAAATAAAGTTGAGAATAAAATAAATGAATAATAATGTTGTCAAAATAGGACTTTTAGGTGTTGGAAAGATGGGACAAAACCATCTTCGGAATTTATCAATGATAAAACAAGTTGAAATATCTTTTATATATGATTTTGACAAAGAAATTTGCAATAAGCTAGCAAAAGAATATAATGTAAAAGCTTCAGAGGACTTAGAAGATGATTTACAATATGTTGATGGGGTTATTATTGTTACACCTACATTTACTCATTATGATTACATTAAGCAAATTAGTAAGTACGTTAAAAATATTTTTGTTGAAAAACCTTTAACTGATACTTTAGAATCAACGAAAGAGATAGTTAAATTAGCGGAAGAAAATAATCTTAATATACAAGTAGGATTTATTGAGAGATATAATTCTGCTGTTGTTGGTTTAAAAAAAGTTATAAGAAATAGTAATCATATTATAAATATTGATTTTTCGAGAACAAATAAAGTTAGTAGTAGGATTACAGATGTTGATGTTGTAATTGATCTTATGATTCATGATATTGACTTAGCTTTATATATAAATGGAAATGCCAAAAAAGTAGATGCTCACGGATATATAAATAACGGTATGATTGAGTATGCGAGAGCGATCATTACACATGAAAATGGAAGTTTTTCCAATATTGTAGCTAGTCGAATTACTGAGAAAAGAATAAGACATATAAGTGCAACTTGTGATGATATGTATATTGATTGCGATTTATTAAGAAAAGAAGTATTAGTAAATAAACAATCAATTGAGCAGTATTTGGATGATGTCTCTATTTTATCAAAAGAGGAAACAATTACAATAAGACCTCAAGAAGGTTTATTATTGGAGCTTATAGATTTTATAAGTCTTTGTCAAGATAAAGTAGTAGATGTACCAAATGAGACTGATGGCTTATTTGCAATGGAAATAGCAAGTAAAATTCAGCAGCAAATTATGGAGTCAAAATGATGAGACCTCATATAAAAGGTAGTTCAATATTAGTTACTGGTGGAGCTGGCTTTATTGGTAGTCATTTAGTTGATCAGTTAATATTACAAGGTGCAAAAGAGGTAATTATTATTGATAACATGTTTTTAGGAAATGAAAATAATCTTAAAGATGCAATATTAAAAGGGGCTATTCTCTATAAAGATGATATTGAAATAACTTCATCATTAGATTATATTTTCCAAATACATAATATTGACATTGTTTTTAATTGTGCCACAAAAGCATTAAATTATTCTTTTGTAAATCCCAAAAATGCATTTGACACTAATGTTAATGGTATTTTAAATATTTTAGAACATCAAAGAGCTGGTAGATTTAAAACTCTTGTTCATTTTTCAACATCTGAAGTCTATGGTACTGCAGTTTATGAGCCTATGGATGAAAAGCATCCAATAAATCCAACAACAACTTATGCGGCTGGTAAAGCAGCTGCTGATGTAGCCATAAATAGTTATGTCAATATGTTTGATTTAGATGCTTTTATAGTTAGACCATTTAATAATTATTGTCCTAGACAAAATCATAAAGGATATATGGCTGGTATTATACCAATAACTGTATCAAGAATATTAAATGATATAAATCCTGAAATCCATGGTACTGGACTTCAAAGTAGAGACTTTATATATGTGTTAGATACAGTAGATGCAATTTTAAAGTTATATCCAAAGATGAAAAAAGCTGAAAGTATTAATATTTCAACAGATGGACAAATATCAATGAATGATGTTGTATTAAGAATCGTAAATATTATGGAATATAAAGGTGAAATTTTAAAAAAAGAGGCTCGTGGAGCAGATGTAAAATGTCATAATGCTAGTAATAAAAAGATTAAAGCATTAATTGATTATCAATTAACACCCTTTGAAATTGGTTTAGAAAAAACAATAAAATGGTATATGGAAAATATTAAATGATTAGATTAATTAAGCCTTATGTTAACTTTGAAGAAGTTCGAAATGAATTTGAATAAGTATTTGAAAGTGGTTGGTTTACAAAAGGTAAATTTGTAGATGAATTTAGGAATTTATTAAAGTCATATACAGGTTCAAAAAATGCTTTTTTAACAACATCAGCTACTACAGCTTTGACAATGTCATTAAAAATATTAGATATCAAAGCAGGGGATGAGGTGATTATTTCAGATTTTTCATTTCCAGCAACTGCAAATGTAGTTGAAGATTTAGGTGCAATACCAATATTTGCTGATGTTTCTCTAGAAACTTTTAATATGTTGCCAGATGAGCTTGAAAATAAGATTACAACAAAAACTAAAGCAGTTATTTTTGTTGATGCTTTGGGAAATCCAAGTGGAATACTTAAAATAAAAGCAATTTGTGAGAAATACAATTTACCTTTAATTGAAGATGGAGCATGTGCAATTGGAAGTAGTGAAAATACTATAAAATGTGGAAATATAGCCGATTTAACTTGTTTTAGCTTTCATCCAAGAAAATTACTAACAACAGGTGAGGGTGGCGCTATTACTACTAATAATGAAGAGTATGCAAAACTATTAGAAATTAAATTAAATCATGGTTCAGTTGTTAATGATGGAAAGTTTGACTTTATTGATTATGGCTATAATTATAGAATGTCAGAATTACAAGCCGTTATGGGAATAAAACAATTAGAAAAGTTAGATTCAATTGTTAAATCAAGAAACACAATAAGAGATATGTTCATAGTACAACTTGAACAACTTGGATTTAAAGAACAAAAAGTAACCAAGGATGTGGTTTATAATGTTCAGTCTTTAGTATTTCAAGTCCCATCTGAAATAAATAGAGATGATTTAGTAAGCTATTTGAAAAACAATAAAATTGAAACTACAATTGGAACTTACAGTTTAAGTGCGACGACTTATTACAAAAATAAATATAACAATATTCAGAAAAATTCATCAAATTTAGAAAAGAACACTATCACACTTCCTTGTTATGAAAATTTGGAAATTAATAAAATATATAAAATAATATCTGGTTATATAAGTAATGTTAAATAAATTAATTAATTTTTTTCATAAAAAAAGAGATTTAGTTAATACAAAATATAATAGAGTTCTACCATTCGGTGATTATGTAAATGATAGATGGGAAAAAGCAAAATATTTAAAATTTGGTGAAGGCAGTAGTGTATATGATTCTTCACTTGTTTTAGGAAATGTTAAAGTTGGAGAAAATTGCTGGATTGGTCCATTTACAATATTAGATGGTTCCGGTGGAAGTTTAATAATTGGTAATAATTGTGATATTTCAGCAGGTGTTCAAATTTATACACATGACACAGTTGATAGAATAGTATATCAAAATGAGATATCAAAAGCATCTGTAAATATTGGTAATAATTGTTATATTGGACCCAATGTTGTTATCTCTAAAGGTGTTAGTATTGGGGATAATGTAATTGTTGGTGCAAATAGTTTTGTGAATAAGAATATTCCATCAAATGTTAAGGCATATGGTACACCAGTAAAAATTTAT
Source organism: Arcobacter sp. (assembly GCA_002869535.1). Classification (GTDB taxonomy): domain Bacteria; phylum Campylobacterota; class Campylobacteria; order Campylobacterales; family Arcobacteraceae; genus Arcobacter. The sequence goes on along the minus strand of PKUK01000003.1, from coordinate 237,203 downwards.
TGATAGGAAATTAGTGTGAAAAAGAAATTAATTATTGTAATCCCATTTTTAAATGAAGAAGATAACTTAAGTTTGTATAAAAATAGAATTGAAGAAACTGAAAGAACAATTAATAATATAAATATTGAATTTTTATTTGTAGATGATGGTTCAACTGATAATTCTTTTGAAATAGTTAAAAATTTATCATTAGAGATGAATAATGTGAAAGTTATAAAACTGTCAAAAAATTATGGATCTCACTATGCAATATTTGCAGCTATTGATAACTTAAAAGAATGTGACTATTTTTCATTTATGTCTGCTGATATGCAAGAGCCAATTCATTTATATCAAGATATGTTAACTAAATTTAATTCAGATTCAAATATTGATATTGTATTAGCAGATAGACAAAATAGAAATACTGATAAACTTAGTATTTTATTTTCTAAAATATATAATTCTCTTGTACAAAAATATGCAATATCTAATTTTCCAACAAAAGGAGTAGATATATTTATGTTAAATGTGAATGTTTTAAAAAGTTTACAAAATATGAATATAAAAAATACATCAATTTATGGAAATATCTTTAATATGGGATATACAAAAGAGTATGTTCCTTATTTCCAATTATCAAGAAACTCAGGGCAAAGTAAATGGACATTTCAGAAAAAAGTTAAAATGTTTATTGATACTTTTGTATCTTTTTCAGTTGTTCCTTTACGATTAATTACTATTTTGGGAGTCATTTTTTCTACAATTGGATTTGGATATGGTTTATATATTATTTTAATGAGTTTATTTGGTAATATAGTTGTAGAAGGTTGGTCAACTCTTGTTGCTTTAAATACCTTTGGTTTTGGACTTCTATTTTTAATGTTAGGTATTATATCTGAATATATTTGGAGAATATACGATCAAATAAATCCTAATAAATCGTATATAATAAAAGAAAAAATTGGTTTTGATGAATAAATTAATAAATTTATTGGTGGTTATACTTGCACTAATATATTTAGTTTATAATACCAATATAAATGAGTTAGTAGCTAGTTTATCTAGCTATTCTTTTTATGCAATATCTTATGTAGTTGTTATTACTATTTTATCATTTTTATTTTTTGCAATTAGATGGCAAACATTAACAAGTTCAAGTATTAGTTTTTATAACTCTTATAAAACAAATTTAATATCTATGGCTATAAATCAAATACTGCCGGCAAGGGCTGGTGATTTTTATAAGCCAGTTTATATTAAAAAAAACTACGGTGTTAATCTACATAATTCTATTAGCTCTTTGATTTTAGAAAGAAGTTTAGATTTGATGATTCTTTTTATTTTAGGATTAATAGTTTTATTAGGCACTACATTTTTTGATAATTTTTATTTTTTAATACCAATTACAATTTTTTTATTTATAGCTTTATTTATTTTTGTCAAATATGCAAAAGAAATTATATATATTACAAAACGAATTTCTAATAAAAAAGTAAGAGTTACAATTTTAAAAATTATTATAAATCTTTATAAAACAAAATCTTATATATTATTTAATAGTATTTATGCAACAATCGTATTATATATATTTTATATAGTATCTTTATATGGATTTATATATTTATTTACTGAGTTCAATTTGACAATTTTTGAAATTATGATTGTTTTTGTGATTTCAGCGTTAGGAATGTCATTGCCATCATCACCTGCAGGAATTGGTGTTTATGAAGCAACAATTGTATATATTTTAGGGTATTTTAATATTAATAGTAGCGAGGCATTATCTTTTGCTATTGTATATCATGTAGTACAGATTATAACTATAATGTGTTTGTGGTTATTTTTTGTATTGGAGAAAAAATATGTTTAAAAAAATATGTTTAGGAATAGTATTTTTATTATTTTGTTATTTGTATATTTTTACAGGTACTCACTCTGATGACATTATACATATTGTAAATCTCAAAGATAACCTTTATGAACTTTTTATAAATATATTTACAACACCTCTATATCTTAAAGGTATACCAATAATAGTATATGATTTTTTGCAATTTTATTATTTTGACTTTGGTTCAATTTATTTTGACTTTATTAAAATATTAACATCATTTAGTGCATTTTACATAATATATATATTTATGAATGATTATATGAAAAGTTCAAAAGCTTTTTTATTCTCTTTAATATTTATATTATTTCCAATACATGATGCAACAAACTATTGGACAGTAGGACAATATTTAATTATTACATTAGCATTTGTTATGTTATCACATAGATTAATACATAAAGATAAAAATATTAAAGGTTTTTTAATTGGCTTATTGGGATCTTTTTCAGGATATGCATCTCCTCCATTTGTCTTTGGCTTATCAATAATATTTTTACTAAATAAACAATATAAAAAGTTTATAACTTTTTTGTTACCACAAATTATATATATTATTTATTATCTTGTAATTTCAAAAGTATTTAATACACAAACTATAAAGGGAAGCTCAGATTTTAGTATAGTATCATTAATAAAACAATTTATTTTACAAGTTGGAACATTTATTGATGCTTCTATTGGTCCATCTTTTTGGCTGAAAATTTATTATTCAATAATGCAATTAACTCTTTTTTCAATGATAATTGGTGTAGTCTTGGTGATTTTATTTTATAAATACTATAAAATAGAAAAAGAAAAAACTAATAAACAGCTCTTGATTGTATTGGCATTGGTTGTACTATTCGCATTCGGAATGTTTGCTTTAACAGGTATGTATCCTCAAATTGCTTTTAATCTAGGAAATAGAGTTACCATATATGGTTCTTTGCTTATATCATTTTTGGTTGTAATGCTATTAATGAATAATAAAAAAAGTGCAACAGTAGTCTTTTCTATTTTCATATTTTCTTCACTTGGAATTTCTAATCATTGGAAAATGTGGAATAAAACTCAATTACAAGTTATTAACAATATTAAAACTAATAAAGATATACAAAAGTTTGATAGAACAAAACAGTTATTTGTAACCTATAATCAATATAGTAAATTAGGGGATTTATCACATATAGAATTTTTTGCACAAGGTATGGCAACTCATATTTTTAAATTTGCAACGAAAGAAGATTATAAAGTATCAACTTTAAATAGAAGATTTGTATATAGAAATAGTTATTTGTTAGATAAGAAATATGGTACAAAGATTGACATTGATGATACAGTTTATGTATATGATTCAAAACTTAATGAATTAGTTGAAATAAAGAAAGAAGATATTCAAGAATATATTGATACTTTACCTATGGATAATCGCCATTGGGTTCAATTGTTAAATAAAGATAATTTTATTATGAAAATAGTTCTTAAACTTATGCCTAGATTGGAATATGCATTGTGATTTTTTCTGTTATTATACCTACTTTTAATTCATCAAGTACAATTCAAAGAGCACTGGAGTCTGTTTTAAAACAATCATTTAAAGATTTCGAGATAATTATTGTAGATGATGGTAGTAGTGATAATTCAAAAGAGATTATTTATCAAACTTTATCAAAGGAAACAGTATCATTTAAGTATATTTATCAAAAGAATGCGGGGGCTGCAGCTGCTAGAAATAATGCAGTTAAAAATTCTATAGGCACATATTTAGCTTTTTTAGATTCAGATGATGAATGGCATGAGGATAAGTTAAAAATACAATATTTTTATATACAAAAGTTAAATGCTGAGTTTATATCTACAAAATATACATTTAAAGATTTTAATAATTCAAAAGATGTAAAGATAAGAAAGTATAAATTTGATGATTTTTTACTTTCTAATAGAACATCTACTCCTTGTACAGTTATAACAAGAAATTTATTTGATAAAGTAAATGGATTCAATTTCGAGCAGCGGTATTCAGAAGATTATCATTTATGGCTTAAAGCATCATATTATGAGCCTTTATATATAATTGTTGAGCCTATTTTAGTACGTTTATACAAATATGCTTATGGGGAGAGTGGCTTATCTTCTCATTTATGGGCGATGGAAAAAGGCGAACTATCTAATTATAAATTTTGTTATGACTCAAAATATATAGGTATTGTTAAATATTTTTTTATAATAATGTACTCTTTATCAAAATTTATTTTTAGAGTTGTGCACAGTATAATAAACAAATTTTTAAAATTAAAGTAAGGTTATTATGAAAAAAAAGAATTTTGGTTTAATAGGAGCATCAGGATATATCGCTCCACGACATATGCAGGCAATAAAAGATACTAATAATGAATTAGTTGCTGCACTAGATCCTTATGATGGAATTGGAATAATGGATAGTTATTTCCCTAAAGCATCCTTTTTTACTGAATTTGAAAGATTTGATCGTTTTATAGATAAATATCATCGGGAAAATGAAAAAAGAATTGAATATATTTCAATTACCACACCTAACTATTTACATGATGCACATATAAGATTTGCTTTAAAAAGTGGGGCAGATGTAATTTGTGAAAAACCTTTAGTTTTAAATCCACATAATCTTGAACAATTAAAAGTTATTGAAAAAGAGACAGGGAAAAAAGTAAATAATATTTTACAATTAAGACTTCATCCTTCAATAATTGCACTAAAGCAAAAAGTATTAAAAGAATTAAAAAACAACCCTAACAAAGTATATGATATTGATTTAACATATTTAACATCAAGAGGAAAGTGGTACTTTATTTCTTGGAAAGGTGATGAATCTAAATCTGGAGGTATTGCATCAAATATTGGGGTACACTTTTTTGATATGCTTTGTTGGATTTTTGGAGAAGTAAAAGAAAATATTTTGCATCTTAAAACAGTAGATGCTAATGCGGGCTACTTAATATTAAAGAATGCAAGGGTAAAATGGTTTTTATCGGTTAACTATAATTATATCCCTTTAAAGATTAAAGAACAAGGGCAAACTACTTTTCGATCAATAAAAATAGATGGAAAGGAAATAGAGTTTTCTGCAGGTTTTAAAGATCTTCATACAAAATCATATGAGGAGATTTTATCTGGAAATGGATTTGGTTTAGATGAATCATATAACTCTATTCAAATAATTTCTGATATACGAAAATCTGAAATCGCTGGTTTAAAAGGTGATTATCATTCATTTATAAAAAAGGTGATTTAGTATGTCAAAATATTTTGTGCATGAATCAAGTTTTGTAGATAGTAATGTTGAAATAGGAGACAATACTAAAATATGGCACTTTTCACATATTCTTGAAGATTCAAAAATTGGAAAAAACTGCTCTTTTGGACAAAACTGTGTAGTTGGTCCTAACGTTACTATTGGAAATAGTGTAAAAGTACAAAATAATATATCAATTTATAAAGGTGTTGAAATAGAAGATGATGTTTTCTTAGGCCCTTCTATGGTATTTACAAATATAATTAATCCTAGGGCATTCGTAATTAGAAAGTCTGAATTTAAAAAAACACTCTTAAAAAAAGGAAGCTCAATTGGTGCAAATGCAACCATTATATGTGGAAATACAATCGGTAGGTATGCATTAATAGGTGCAGGAAGTGTAGTAAATAAAGATGTAAAAGATTTTGCTTTAATGGTTGGTGTTCCTGCAAAACAAATTGGCTGGGTATCAATATCTGGTAATACCTTAGTATTTAATAATGAGAATATAGCTATTGATACATATGATAATACAGTATATAAACTTCAAAATAATCAAGTTTATATTTTATAAAAAACACTACATGAAATGAGAATTTAAAATGGAACATTTAAAATATATAAAAGAAATTGTTTTTAAGCAAAAAAAATTAATATTAACTTTTATTATAATTACTACCTTATTGGCTATTGGATTGAAAATTATTTTACAAAATAATTATAAGAAGAATGACTTTTTGATTGGAAAACTAGAGTTACAAATGGGATTCTTAACAGTGTATAATGATATTATAAAAGAGAATGAAAAATCATTTATAAAAGAACCATTAACGCATATCTCTCAATTTAAAGATCAATTTGTTGAATTAAAGACTGACCATCGAGAAAAAAAGGTGAGTCAAGCAAAAATTTATCTATATAGTGTTGGTAAAGATAAAGATTTAATAGAGAATCATTTAAAACAAGCTATAAAGAAATTAAATGATATTGAGAAATCCATTGTTTTAAAAATTAGTAAAGAAAAGATAGTAAAAGAAATTGTTTATAGTAATGTGTTAAAAGATGTTGAGTTCTCCCCTAAACCCTACTATTTAAATTATTATTTTGTTGTATCTGTATTTTTATTATCTTTTATTTCATCTATATGTTTGGGAATATATAGAGAAAAATATTTAAATGACAAATAATTTTTTAAAAAAAACTGAATTTAGAAAACACGTTCTGACATTACTTACTGGGACTACTATTTCACAAGCTATTCCTGTTGCTATAAGTCCAATATTAACACGTATTTATTCACCAGAAGATTTTGGATTATTGGCAATTTATATAAGTATTGTAACTATTTTAGCTACTGTTATTGCGGGAGCATATGATTTTGCCATTGTTTTACCTAAACATGATAAAGATGTTATACCTTTACTTCAACTATCTTTTCTAATAACAAGTATAATAAGTATAATTGTTTTAGTAATTGTTACTTTATTTAATAATGAAATTATGATATTGTTAAATAACAAAGAAATTGGAATTTGGCTCTATTTTCTTCCATTATCAATTTTTTTGATGGGGATATATCAAACAATAAGTTTCTGGTTAAACAGACATAAGTATTATAAACAGATTGCAACAACAAGAGTTATTCAAAGTGGAACAACTGCTTTTTTTCAATTGTTAATGGGGGTTTTAACCATCACAATAAGTGGTCTTATTACAGGAAGAATAATAGGGCAAGTATTTTCAACATGGGTGATATTGAGAATCTTTTTTAAGAAAAAGAAAATTTTAATTAGAAGATTTCAACAAAATAAAATCTATGCTTTAGCAAAGAGATATAAACGTTTTCCTCTATATGAAACATGGTCAAATTTACTAAATAGTTCATCAACAGAAGTTCCTGTTATTTTAATCACTAGTTTGTTTAGTATTAAAACAGCAGGTTTTTATGCTTTAGCAAATAGAATATTGCTTTTGCCTTTATCTTTATTAGGTTCGTCTATAGGACAAGTTTTTCTACAAAAAGCTTCAGAAACACGTAAAGATATAGTGCAACTAAAACTTATTACACAATCAATTTTTTCAAAACTAGTATATATTGGAGTACTCCCTATTGGAATTATTATGATTTTTGGAGATGTGATATTTGCATTTATTTTTGGTAATGAATGGAAAATCTCTGGAGAGTTTTCGCAAGTTCTTGCCTTATGGTTATTTTTTGTATTTATAACATCCCCACTATCTAATTTATTAATTGTATTGGAAAAACAAAAAGAGTCACTATTCTTTAATATATTAATTTTTATTTCAAGAATCTCTAGTATTATATTCGGTTTTATTTTTCTAGAAGATGCCTATTTAACTGTAGCACTTTTTGGTATTGTTGGTACAATTTTTTGGATTTTTTTATGTGGGTATATCCTAAGATTAGTCAAAATAAGTTTGTTATGGGCATTATTAGAAATTGTAAAAACTTTTGTACCTACAATTATTATTTTAAGTTTTATGAGAGGAATTATATTGTGATAAAATTAAATTATAATTTTGGTTTTAAATGGTGGAAAAATAAAGATGTATTTGTTAAAGGTTTTTTAACAGATCAAGATGGCAAATATTGCGAATCTGAGGATTTATTATAATATTTTAATAATATTGACAAATATCATGAATTTAAGAGAAAGATTAAAAATGCAAATGGACTTTTTTCGGTAATTATTAAAAATGGTAATAACTATTTTGTAGCAGTTGATAAGTTAAGAACATTTCCTCTATTTTATTATGAAACAAAAGACGAATATATAATTACAGATGATACTAGTATTATTCAAAGTGAGTTTAATTTATCTATAAATAAGATATCTCAGGATGAATTATTATCAAGTGGATATATAACAGATAAGTATACAATGTATAATGACCTTTTTCAATTGCAAGCATCAGAGTTAATTATTTTTAATAACAATGATTTAGTATTAAATAAAGAGTTTTACAGATCATATGCAACGAATAAAGTATCTTCCTCTTCCCCTGAAGAGCTAGAAAAAGACTTTTTAAATATATTAGATAATGTTTCGAAAAGACTTATTAAAAGTTTAAATGGTAGAATGGCTTTAATTCCTTTAAGTGGTGGCTATGACTCTAGATTAGTTGCTACTTTACTAAAAAAGCATAATTATAGCAATGTTATTTGTTTTACTTATGGAAATAAAAATAGTTTTGAAGTGAAAATATCAAAAGAAGTCGCACAAAAACTTGGTTTTAAATGGTTTTATGTTGAATATACTCAAGAATTAATTGGTTATTATGTAAATACTGATACATTTAATCAATATTATAAATATGCATATAATAATACGGCATGTTTTCTATTACAAGATTATTTTGCGATACAATATCTTAAAGATAATAATCTTGTAAATAAGGATGCAATAGTAATTACTGGACATAGTGGAGACTTATTAGCAGGAAGCCAATTGCCTTTAGAAATTAAATATAAAAGCACTAATAGTAAAATAGTTAATAAAGTTATGAGTCAAACTTACGCATTAAGTAAACCCAAAAATTACACTTTACTTAAGTACCGTATCTATGATAATTTAACAGAAAATTATGCTTATTCAATAGTAGAAAACTTTTTTGTAAATAGAAAAATTGCAAGATTTATTATTAATTCTCATAGAATTTATGAATTTTTTGGATTTGAGCATAGGTTACCGCTATGGGATGATGAATTGACAGAATTTTTTAGAATACTTCCTTACAAGTATAAAAGTGAACCTTATTTTTATGAAGAGGTATTATTAAAGACACTTTTTAAGGTGTATGATATTGATATTGTACCCCCAGATAAAATTGGAAGAAATACATTTAAAGCTAAGATAAAAAGAAAATTAAAAAAATTTACACCTAAATTTATAGTTGATTTTAGAGAAAAGTTATTGTTTGAGAATATTAATAATGTAGATTTTATATCTGCGCCTTTAATCAAAGACTGTAATAATAAAATAGAAAATTCAATTCATATAGATAAAATTATTGTTAAATGGCTATTGAATAAAAGTAGTTAAGTTGAGTTTTGCTATAATTTATACATTTAGAGGTTTATATGTACAGAAGAATAAAGTTAATTTATTTATCATTAATAGAAATTGGTACTATTTTTAGATTGATAAAAGAGACAAAAGATAGTCAAAACCCTATTAAGTTCTCAATATGGTTTTTACAGAGAATCCTTGGCTTTAATCGATTTGTATATTGGCCGGTACATTTTACTAGCGTAATTGCAAATTACAAAAATATTTATGCTGGAATTGATACTTCACCTGGTTATTCACCTGGATGTTATATCCAAGGTTTGGGTAAAATCTATATTGGAGATTATACACAAATTGCGGCTAATGTAGGTATTATAAGTTCAAATCATAGTTTAACAAATACAAAAGAACATAATATAAGTGAAGTAAATATAGGAAAATATTGTTGGATTGGAATGAATGCAGTTATTCTTCCAAATGTTGTTCTTGGTGACTTTACTGTTGTCGGTGCTGGTTCGGTTGTATCTAAAAGTTTTGATGAAGGTTATTGTGTGATTGCTGGTAATCCTGCAAAAATCATAAAAAAACTTAAAAAAGAAGAGTGTAAAACTTTTAAAAATAAAAACGAATATAATGGATATATTGAACATAATAAGTTTAATGAGTACAAAGCAGAATTTTTAAATGTCTAGTAAGGTAAATATTTGATTGTTGTTATTGATTACGGTATGGGGAATGTTGGTTCTATTGTTAACATGATAAAGAGAGTTGGATATGAATGTATTGTTTCTTCTTCTGTAGATGACATTTTAAATGCTTCAAAACTTATTCTACCTGGTGTGGGTTCATTTGATAATGCAATGAAAAACCTTCAAGAACTAAATCTTATTGACCCAATAAATAAACAAGTTATTGAAAATAAGATTCCTATTTTAGGAATATGCTTAGGAATGCAATTACTGACAAAAGGAAGTGAAGAAGGAATATTAGAAGGATTTTCTTATATTAATGGATATTCTAATAAGCTTGATACTGCAAATGGTTTATTAGTTCCTCATATGGGATGGAATCTTATTGATATAAAAAAAATTAACAACTTATACGATAATGATATAGATGAACAAAGATTTTATTTTGTTCACTCTTTTGTTGTTTCTTGTAAAGATAATCAAGATATTTTAACGACAACCTGCTATGGTAAAGAGTTTGTTTCTTCTTTTCAAAAAGATAATATAATTGGTGTTCAATTCCACCCTGAAAAAAGTCATACATTTGGAATACATTTTTTTAAAAACTTTTTGGAGAATTTTTAGTGTTAAGAACGAGGGTTATACCAGTTTTATTACTTAAAAATAATGGATTAGTAAAAACAATTAAATTTAAAAAAAATCAATATATTGGTGATCCCATTAATGCCATTAAAATTTTTAATGAGAAAGAAGTTGACGAATTAATTTTTTTAGATATTGAAGCAACAAAACATAATAAAGAGCCAAACTATGAAATTATAAAGTCAATTGCTAGTGAATGTTTTATGCCAGTATGCTATGGTGGTGGTATTACAACTGTTGAACAGATAAAAAAGATTTTTCAATTAGGTATTGAAAAAGTTTCTTTAAACAGTTCTATTTTAAATAAAACAGATTTATTAAAACATGCTGTTGAAGCTTTTGGTTCGCAAAGTATAGTAGTCTCTGTAGATGTTAAAAAAAATTTATTTGGAAAATATTGTCTTTACAATCATGTACGAAAAAAGATTGAGAAAGTAAATTTAAATGAATATCTTAAAAAGATTGAAGAGATGGGGGCAGGTGAAATTCTACTTAATAATGTTGATTTGGATGGTACTCAATTAGGATATGATGTAGAGTTAATTAAGTATGTTATAAATGATTTAAATGTACCTATGATTTACTGTGGTGGTGCTAAAGATTTAAGTGATTTTAAAGTGGCAAAAGAATTAAAAGTTTCTGGTGTTGCTGCTGGAAGTATGTTTGTTTTTCATGGTAAACATAAAGCTGTATTAATTACATATCCAGCGTATAAAAAATTAAAAATATTATTTGAGGAAAGTTGATTGAAAAATTACTATCAAATTTGTACTAATTGTGTTATGGATACAACAGATATAGAAATAGAGTTTGATGATAAAGGTGTATGTAGCCATTGTCAGCTTTATGAAAATACACAAAAAAAGTTGTATTTTCCTAACAAAGAAGGAAAAAAGAAACTGGATACAATTATTCAAAAAATAAAAAACTCTAGTAAGTCAAATAATTATGATTGTGTTATAGGATTAAGTGGAGGAGTAGATAGTAGTTACTTAGCATATATCTTAAAAAAAGAGTATCCAGAACTTAGAATTCTTGCTATTCATGTTGATGGGGGGTGGAATTCTGAATTAGCAGTAAGTAACATTGAAAATATTGTTAAAAAATTAGATATTGATTTATATACACGCGTTATTGATTGGGAAGAAATGAAAGATTTACAAGTAGCTTATTTAAAATCTTCACTTGCAAATCAAGATGTTCCCCAAGACCACGCATTTTTTGCTACACTTTATGAACAAGCATTAAAATATAATATAAAATACTTTTTAACTGGATATAACCTAGCAACAGAGTCAATTCTCCCTTCTTCTTGGGGATATAATGCAATGGATTCTATTCAAATTAAAGATATTCATAATACTTTTGGAAAAAAGAAATTGAAGAATTATACATTTTTGAGCTTTTTTCAAAAACATATTTATTATCCTTATATTAAAAAATTTAAAACTATAGCGCCATTAAATTATTTACAATATGATAAAAATGAAGCTAAAAAGATTATTTCCAAAGAGTTAGATTGGCGTGACTATGGTGGAAAACACCATGAGAGTATTTTTACAAAATTTTTCCAATCTTATTATTTACCTAAAAAATTCGGCTATGATAAAAGAAAAGCACATTTATCGAGTTTGATTGCATCTGGGCAATTATCAAGAAATGAGGCCTTGAGTATTTTAGAAAAACCTTTGTATGAAGTGAATGAATTAAAAAATGATAAAGAATTTATTTCAAAAAAATTAGGTATATCAACAGCTGAACTAGAAACCTTAATAGCATTACCAAATAAAAATTTTACAGATTATAAATCTGAAAGAAAACGTGTAGTTTTGATTAAAAAAATACTTAAAGTTTTAAGAGTTAAATAATGAGAATTGCATATATACTTGATGATGATATCTCTACACGAACAGGTGTAGTAAATAAAATTGATTCTAAGATTCGGCAGTGGGAAAAGTATGGAAATCAGGTTCAAGTATTTTCTCTTCGATCAAAAAAAGATATTTCGTGTATTTATAACGGTGTAATAATTTCTACATTGTCTATTAATAAAAGTATTTTTAGGAAGTTTTTTGCTCAATATAAAAATATTAAGACATTAAGAAAAGAGTTAATTCACTTCAAACCTGACATTATATATTTACGTCATATGAAATATTATATTGGAATTGTTAGTGCTTTTAATAGCGTGTGTAATTATGTTATAGAATTAAACTCAAATGATTTAGCAGAAAGTAAAAGAAATAATATATTAGTGCATTTATATAATAAATTAACAAGATCAATACTTTTAAAACATGCAGCAGGATTTGTCTCGGTTTCACATGAACTTATACATAGTCCAATTTTTAGTAAATATAAAAAACCTTTCATTGTTGTTGGAAATGGGTATGATTTTAATTCGGCACAATATATTCACAAAGAAAATAATAAGATAGTTAGATTCGTATTCATTGGGACTCCTCAACAAAGTTGGCATGGCATTGATAAAGTTATTACAATGGCAAAGTATTTTAAAAACTATGAGTTTCATATCATTGGTATGACAAATCAAGAGTTACAAACAACTGCATCCAACATAACTACTTATGGATATTTAACCCAAGAAAAATCTGAAGAGATTATTGCAAGTTGTGATATTGGGATTTCAACTTTGGCATTACATAGAAAAAATATGACAGAAGCCTGCCCTTTAAAAAGTAGGCAATATTTGGCATGTGGATTGCCAATAATAATAGGTTATAAAGATACAGATATTAATGAAAATTTAGAATATATTCTTAGTATAGGAAACTATGAAAGTAATGTCAGTGATAATTTTGAAAAGATTGAGAATTTTATAAAAGAAATTAAAAAAATTAACTTTGATAAAATTAGAATTGATATGAAATCTTTACTAGATTATGAAAATAAAGAATTGAAGAGAGTTGAGTTTATGAGATTAATTAAAGGAAAGAAATGAATAAAATATTAAAAAATAAATTTTCAATATATCCCTTGAGTATTATTGTTTCACTTTTTATATTAATTTTAATGTATAAATTGAATATATTAACAATAAATATTTTTGAGCTTTATAATTATTATAATCTTTTTCCTAATCCTTATTATCAATTCTCTTTAGGTCTATTAGCATTTATAGCAATAACTATATGTATGATGACATTTGTTTCTAATAAATTATATATTATTGCATGGTTAATAAAAGCTTTTGTTACTATTTTTATAGCAATGGGTTTAGAATATTTATATTATGGATTAGATCAATTTTCATATTATGTTACTGCAATTTATGCTCCTGAAAGTCATCCTTTTTTCAAGACAAGTATTGGAACTATAATAGGTTTGAATGCATTTTTTGTAAAAGTCTTTGGAGAAAGTTTATATTCATTAAAACTAGTAAACTCTTTTATCTCTTTTTGTGCATTAATTCTTTTTCATAAGTCTTATTTACTTATTGGAAAAGAGTATAAGAATAACAAAAACGATAATTTACTATCTTATATATTGTTTTTTGTACCTACAGTATTGCTCTGGACATCGCTATTAGGAAAGGATGCTCTAATTTTATTTCCAATATCATTATTTACTTACTCTTCTTTAAAACTCATTAATAAAATTACACTTTTTAATATTATATTATTTTTGATTAGTTTCATTTTAGCATTTTATATTAGACCTTGGATTCCACTAATTATGCTAAGTTCCATAGTCGTTTATAATATTAAATTTAATAAAATATCTTTAATATTAATAGTTGTATCCATTCCTGTTCTTTATTTTATTTCAATGAAGTTAATGGTTACTCTTAATATTGAATCATTTGACAGCCTAATGAACAGGGTAGGACAATTACAACAAAGTTTTTCACGAGGAAATAGTGCAGTTAATTTGCCTATAATAAAAACCCTGTGGGATTACATTTATTATTTTATACCAAATGCATTTATTACACTTTTTTTACCATTGCCATTTCTGGGAACCTCTAATATATTCCTATGGTTTTTTTCTTTAGAAAATTTACTTTTATTGTATGTTTTTTTGAGATATATAGCTTGGAATATTAAACTGATTATTTTTGATAAGTATGCACGATTTTTATTATTTTTTATTATTTCTTGGTTATTGTTATATGTAATTGTATCTCCAGGTAATTTAGGTACAGCTATGCGATATAAAGTGCAGATAATACCAGTTATTTTGTTACTTGCTTTATATGCAAGGAATTTTAAAAATGGAATTTTAAAAAATGGATATAAAAATATAGATGAAAATTAAAACATTAATAATTGGTAAGAGAAGTAATTTATCAAATAAATTAAATTATGCAATAAAAGATTCTGAGTTAATTGCAAGTAAATCAATTCTTGCTGAAGAATTTTCTTTTGGAAAATATGTTAATTATGATGGTATTAATATTATAATTAATACTTTTCATCCAACTTTAAAGTTCGATTAGTTTAATAAACCAAAAGAATATATAGAAAATAGTATCTATGTACTTTCCTTAATATTGAATCAAATTTTAAAAGAAAATTTTAGTAAAAAAATTAATAAAATCATTTACTCAAGCAGTGCATCTGTTTATGGAAATAATAATTATTGTTATGAAGATAATAGTTTAATACCTATGAATCTACCTGCTTCACTTAAAATATCATCTGAAAAACATTTAGAACAATTCTGTGAAAATTTAGAGATTGATTACACTATAGCACGAATATTTAATATGTATGGGGGAGATGATAATTTCTCTGTTATATCAAAAATAATAAAAGCTGCAAAGGATAAAAAAAAGATAACATTGATTAATAATGGCACTTCGATTAGAGATTTTATTCATGTGGATGATGTTGTTTTATCATATGTAAGGATTTTAAAAAGAAAAAAAGTCACTTGTTTAAATATTGCAACAGGGAAAGGGGTTTCCGTAAAAATGATTTTAGATTATTTAGAACTCCACGGTTACAGTATTGAATATAAGAATATTGAGAAAAAGGAAATTAAAGTATCTACTGCAAATGTAAGCAAACTTAATGACTTAATTAATGTGGAAAAATTTCAACGTGTACTCTCTTTTATTGAAACTAAATTAAAGGAAAGTAATATATTATGAAAAAAGTGACTTTTTTTATTAATTCATTAGCCGGTGGTGGTGCAGAGCGTATTTTATGTACAATCATTAATGATTTACATACAAATTTTGATATAACACTTGTTTTAATGGAAAAAGTTATTGAATATAAAATACCAGATGATATTAAAATTATATATTTATCTGATAAAAAACACTCTTTGACAGGTATAAGTAAATTTATAAATTTATTGCTATTTGCATACAAGTTTGCAAAAGTTTCAAATGAAATTCATTCAGATATAACATTTTCATTGACTACTCGCCCAAATCTTATAAATATTTTATCAAAATTATTTTTTAAAAAAAGTAAAAGTATTATTTATGAAGTTGCAACCCCTTCTGTTCAGTATCAAGAAAATTGTTTTTCTTCTTTTATTGTTAAAAAGATGATTATGCATATTTATCCAAAATCAGATTTAGTACTTGCAAATTCATATGGTGTTGCTAATGATTTAAGTGTGAATTTCTTAAATCAATTGCCAGTTCAAACAATTTATAGTCCAATTGATATTGACTATATTGTTCAATCATCTCAAGAAGAAATTAGTTTTTTACAAAAAAATGAGAATTTAAAGTTTATCACTGTTGGAAGATTAGATGAAGGAAAAAATCATGAAATGATGATAAAAGCTTTTTCACAAATAAAAAATAAAAAAAGTACTTTATATATACTTGGTGAAGGTGTATTAAAGAGTAAACTAAAAGATTTAGTTTCATTATTAAATCTTCAAAATAGAGTTGTTTTTTTAGGCTTTGACTATAACCCATTTAAATATTTAAAACAATGTGATATTTTTTTATTTTCATCAAATTATGAAGGATTTCCTACAGTATTAATTGAAGCACTTTCTTGTGAGTTACCTATCGTAAGTTCAGATTGTAATAGTGGTCCCAGAGAAATTCTAACTGAAAAAAAAGAATGTATTCAAATTTCAAATAAAATTGATATTGCAGAATATGGTATTTTAACGCCAATTAATAATATATCTTTATTTCAAAAAGCAATTGATACCCTAATTTCAGATAAAACATTGTACGACAAGTATAAAACTGCAGCATTGAAAAGAGCTAGACAATTTTCCAAAGAACAATCTATTCAGAGATTAAATAAAATTCTTGAAGATATAAGGGTTTAATATGTGTGGAATAGCAGGTTCAATAAATTTTGATGATACAATAAAAGAGAAAATATTTTCTAGTTTAAATCATAGAGGGCCAGATGAGAATGGATTTTATGAATTTAAGAATATTAATCTTATGCACACGCGATTATCAATTCAAGACATATCACATGGACATCAACCTTTCCATTTTGAAAATTTATCTATTGTGTTTAATGGTGAAATATATAATCATTTAGAAATAAGAGAAAAGTATTTAAAAGAGTTTTCTTTTAAAACTGTTTCTGATACTGAAACACTATTGATTTTATATTCAAAGTATAGAGAAAAAATGTTTGAATATCTTGATGGAATGTTTGCTTTTGCTATTTTAGATACAAAATTAAACTATATAATTTTAGCTAGAGACCGTTCAGGTAAAAAGCCATTATATGTTTATAAAAATGATAAAAAGTTATTATTCTCAAGTGAACTTAATGCCCTTAAAGAGACGATATCACTAGAAATAAATGAAGATAATATTAATAAATATTTACGAACAGGTTTTTTCTATAAAGAAGATACACCATATATGAATGTTTTTGAAGTAAATGCAAGTGAATATTGCATTATTGATATTACGCATGTAAATATTGTAAAGAAATCTTATTTTAACTTATTGGATTATTATAAAAAAACGACTACTGTGAATTTTGATGAATCAATGATTCAACTTGATAAATCGTTGCATAAAAGTGTCAAAGACAGATTACTCTCTTCTGATTTAGAAGTAGGAGCATTTTTAAGTGGTGGAATTGATAGCTCTTTAATTGTAGCAATTGCAAGTCAATACAGTGAAAAGCTTAAAACATTTACAGTGAAGTTTGATGGTGCATTTGATGAGTCTCATTTAGCAAAACTCACTGCACAAAAGTATGGAACTGAACATAAAGAGATTAACATTTCTATGAATTTAAAAAATGATATTGAAAAAATTCTTTATAACTATGGTGAACCATTTATGGATAGTAGTGCAATACCAAGTTATTACGTTTCCCAAGAAGCAAAAAAGTATGTTACTGTTATTTTAAACGGAGATGGTGCAGATGAACTTTTTGCTGGATATAGAAGATATGTTCCAATAGCAAATAATTGGATTAAACTTGCCTCATATTTTTCATCAGTTATTAAATTATTACCAAATACACATACTAAAAAATCTATGTATAATTATTTTTATAGATTGTTAACTATGTCAAGCAAGAGTGGACTTGATTTTTACCTAAGTGCAACAAATGATATATTTGAAGATGTATATAAGTTTCATAATAATGGCATGTTTGATAGTATGAATACTTTTATAAATGATATATCTAATCAAGATATAACAGAATTATCAAAGATACTTTTAATGGATTTTAATCTTATTCTACAAAGTGATTTATTAAAAAAAATGGATATTGCAACAATGGCTCATTCTTTAGAAGGAAGAAGTCCATTTTTGAGTAAATATATGCTTGAGTTTGCTCCAACATTAAATGATAGTTTTAAGATAAAAGGTACAACAACCAAATACATTCTTCGAGAATTAGCTAAACAGTATTTGCCAAAAGAACTTATAAATCAGCCTAAAAGAGGATTTGAAGTTCCCTTAAAAAAATGGGTTGAAAATGATTTAAAAGAGAATATTTTTGATATATTAAATAATAATTGTTATAGTCAAAAGTTTATTGAAAAAGAATTTATTAATAAGCTTTTAAATTATAAAATAAATGTTTCAAACGAGAAAAGAGCAAAAATGTTGTGGACTTTATATAGCTTAGAGATATGGAAGAAGAATCAATAATGAAAATAGTAGCAATCGTACTAAACTCATCTTGGCAAGCTTATAATTTTCGCCTTAATTTAGCAAGAGAGATAAAAAATTCTGGCTATAAAGTTATTTTTATTGCACCTTATGATAATAAATATAGTGAATTTTTAAAAAAAGAGTTTGAGTTCTTTCATATTTATATTGATCCAAAAGGTATAAATCCAATTGGTGATTTTAAAACATTAATATCATTTTATAAATTATATAAAAAAATTAAACTAGATATGGTCTTAAATTTTACAATTAAACCTAATATTTATAGTTCAATTATTTCAAAAATTTTAGGAATAAAGTCAATTAATAATATAACTGGTCTTGGTACTGTATTTATTAAAAAATCTATTGTTACAACTATTGTAAAACTTTTATATAAAATTTCATTAAGTTGTTGCTCGAAAGTTTTTTTCCAAAATAATGATGATAAAAGTTTATTTTTAAAAAATAAATTAGTAAGTGAAAAAAAGTGTGGTTTAATTCCAGGCAGTGGAGTAGATACGAAAAAATTTACTCCAATTTTAAATAAAATTGAAAATACTAATTTGAAATTTCTAGTTGTAGCTCGTGTATTAAGAGATAAAGGGATATATGAATATATTGATGCAATAAAAATTATAAAATCAAAATATGAAAATATTGATTTCCAACTTCTAGGAGAAGTTGGGGTTCAAAATAAAACAGCTATTTCAGAAGAAGAATTAAATGAATGGGTAAATCAAGGATTAGTTGATTATTTAGGTACAAGTGATAAGGTTCAAAATATATTAAAAAATGTTAATTGTGTAATTTTACCATCTTATAGAGAAGGAACTCCACGAAGTTTATTAGAAGCTGCCTCAATGGAAAAACCTATTATTACAACAAATGTTGTAGGTTGTAAAGAAGTTGTAGAAGATGGAGTTAATGGTTATTTGTGTGAAGTTAGAAGTTCAGAAGATTTAGCTAGGAAAATAGAAATGTTTATAAATTTACCTTGTGAAAAAAAATTAGATATGGGAAAAGAAGGAAGAAAAAAAATGCTAAATGAGTTTAGTGAAAGTATTGTTATCAAAGAATACTTAGATTCTATAAAAGAAATTTTAAGATAATGATTTATTTATTATTAGTAATTATCTCTTTTGTTCTTACTTTTTTTATAAAAAATTATGCTATTAAAAAATCTTTAGTAGCTCATGTAAATGAAAGAAGTTCTCATACTGTTCCTATTCCTCATGGAGGAGGAATTGCAATCGCTATTACATGGTTTTTAGGAATTATTTATTTATATGTAAACAATGAGATAGAAATAAATCTTTTTTATGCTTTGATGATAGGAGTAATTATTTCAGTTGTTAGTTATCTAGATGATTTATTTGAACTTAGTGCAAAGGTTAGATTAATTACTCAATCTTTAGTTGCATTACTAGGACTTATATTGCTAGGTGGATTAGATAGTATAAGTTTTGGTTTACTTGATATAGATAATTTTATTTTTACTAATATTTTTGCTTTTTTTATGATTATCTGGTTTATTAATCTTTACAACTTTTTAGATGGGATTGATGGTTATGCAGGGAGTGAAGCTATCTTTTTATCACTCTCTGGATTTATATTATATGGAGGAAGTCATTTTTTAATTCTAATTGTAGCGGTATTTGGATTTTTAATTTGGAATTGGCACAAAGCAAAAATATTTATGGGAGATGTTGGTAGTACTTTACTTGGATATAATGTTGCAATATTTACTATTTACTATGCAAATAATGATAATAAAAATTTATGGATATGGATTATTTTATTTGGAATCTTTTGGTTTGATGCTACATTAACCCTCTATCGAAGAAAAATAAATGGTGAAAAATTAAGTCAAGCTCATAAAAAACACGCTTATCAAAGACTTACTCAAAGTGGATGGAGTCATAGTAAAGTTACGATTTATTCTATTGTAATAAATATGATATTATTTTTTATAGTCTATTTCTTTTCTAATATATTTATTGCTTTTATTTCTTCTTTAATTCTTTTGTATGGTATTATTTTATATGTTGATAGACAAAAAGGTTTTAAATAATGTTTAAATTTGATAAAAGAATTTTAAATATCTTAGTAATTGCAATTTTAACTTTTATTACATTTTACTGGACTTTTTTTATATTTCATCAATCTCCTCAAATAAGTGTAATAATCGGAGTTATTATTACTAGAATAATATCCTCTTTTTTAATTTATAAAGATTATTCAATATCTTGGAGTAAATCAACTCAAAGAACTTTTTTAATTAAAAGTATTGTATATATAAGTTCTTTCATAGTTTATTTACCTATTTTTTATGGTGATGTTAGATTTGCATTACTAGCAAGTGAACTTTTTTTGTATCTGTTTTCCATAAATTTCTTAATGTATTCATATAATTATTTTACAAATAAGTGTAATACTATAAAAGATAAAACGGTCATAATATATGGAGCAGGAAAAGCTGGAGTTAAATTAAGTGATGAATTTAGAAATAGTAAATATACGATAAAATATTTCGTGGATGACTCTAAAATACTTCAAAAAAGAAGTGTTGATGGTATTCAAATAATTTCTAAGTCCAAGCTAAAAACTATAGTTAAAAATACAAAATTTGATCTTTTAGTTATAGCAATGCCAAGTGCTAATAAAAGTAGGGTTAAATTTATATATGATAAATTAAACCCTCATTTTAAAACTATTAAAATACTTCCTTCTCTTGATGAAATATTACAAGAAAAGGATTATTCTGCACAGTTAAAAGATATCTCTGTCGAAGATTTACTTGCACGTCATCCTAAAGATTTAGATAAGGATAAAATTGAAAAATTTATAAAAGATAAAGTTGTTCTAATTACAGGTGCAGGTGGAAGTATTGGGAGTGAAATAAGTAGACAATGTAAAAAATTTGGAGCTAAACAATTAATTTTATTAGATCATAGTGAATATAACCTTTATCAAATTATTGAAGAGTTATCATGTAAAAATACAATCCCAGTTATGCAAACAGTAAGAAATATTGGTTTTATAGAAAATACATTTAAAAAGTATAAACCACAAATTGTTATACATGCAGCTGCTTATAAACATGTGCCATTAGTTGAAGATAATATTTTAGAAGGTATTTCAAATAATATAATTGGAACTAAAAATTGTATTGACTTATCAATAAAATACAATGTTGAAAAATTTGTTTTAATTTCTACAGATAAAGCTGTTCGACCTACAAATGTAATGGGAACAACAAAACGGGTATGCGAATTATACGCACAGAATGTAATTTCAAAGTCAACTGAGATTGTTGCTGTACGATTTGGGAATGTATTAGGAAGTAGTGGAAGTGTTATTCCTAAATTTAAAGCCCAAATAGAATCTGGTGGTCCAATTACTGTAACCCATCCTGATATTACAAGATATTTTATGCTTATACCAGAAGCCTGTGAATTAGTTTTACAAGCAGCTTCAATTGGAAAAGGTGGTGAGATATTTATTTTAGATATGGGTGAACCTATTAAAATAGTGGATTTAGCTAAAAAAATGATTGAATTAAGTGGAAGAGAAGAAATCCAAATCGAGTATTGCGGATTAAGACCTGGTGAAAAATTATATGAAGAGCTTCTTATCGATGATAGTGATAAAAAAACAGATTATGATTCTATCACAGTTGCAAGTTCAACAAGATTTGATATAAATTTATTAAATAAAAAAATAGAAGAGCTCTTAGTAAGTGATGATAAAATAAAAGTTTTAAAAGAGATAGTTCCTGAATTTAATCACAAATTAAATTAATCTTCTAATAAGTGTGTATAAACTATACATAGTTTTTTAATTTTTTAATGAGAACTTTTATACAGGTGATTTTATGAGCTAATAATTAAATTTATATTATAATCCTAAAATTATAAAAGAAACTTAGGATTGTGATTGAAAAATATTATTTTTAGTGTATTTTTGTTATTTAATATTGCTATGGCAGCTGATAACATAGCATCAAACGATTTCTCAGATGAGTTTAATGATGAAAAGTTAGAAGTTTTTGATCCATTAAGTGGATATAACAGAGTTATGACTTCATTTAATGACAAAGTATATATATATGTATTTGATCCTGTAACAAGAGGATATACTGCTGTTATGCCAGAAGTTGCAAGAACAGGTGTTTCAAATTTCCTTGATAATCTTTTATTTCCAATTAGATTTGTAAATAATTTACTACAATTTAAGTTTGAAAATAGTGCTGAAGAGTTAGGTAGATTTTTAATAAATAGTACCTTTGGTTTACTAGGGTTTATGGATCCAGCAAGTGAACATCTTGGTTGGGAAGCTCATGATGAAGACTTTGGGCAAACATTAGGCTTTTATGGAGTAGGTTCTGGGTTTCATATTGTTTTACCTATTTTAGGACCTTCAAACTTAAGAGATAGTTTAGGATTGGTTGCGGATGGTTATGTTTCTCCTTTAAATAATTTTGGAGATAGTGATTTAAAATATAAGATTCCAAATAATGGTGAAGAAACTATTTATATATCAACTTCAAAAAATATAAATAAAAATTCATTTCACTTAGGAAGATATCAAGACCTTAAAAAAGATGCTTTAGATTTATATCCATTTTTAAGAAATATATATGAACAAAAAAGAAAAAATGAGATTAAGGAATAATTTTATGTATATGAAGAAGGTTTTATTTTTACTAATTTCATTATTTGTTTTTTCAAATAATATGTTTGCACTTGAAGAGTCTAAAATAAAAGAGATAATGCAAGCAAAAATTGATACAGTAATTGGAATACTACAAGAAAAAACTCAAACAAAACTAGAAAAAACAAAAAAGATTTTTTTTATTATGGATGAAGTTTTTGATTATAAAGTTATGTCTCAGATTGCATTAGGAAGTGATTGGAAAAATTTATCAAATAAACAAAAAGAAGAGTTCACAAAACTTTTTGAGCTGAAATTAAAAAATTCATATATTGATAAGCTAGACCTTTATACAAATCAAAAGATTGAGATAGATGATTTACAAAAACTAAACCCTAAAAGAATTAAATTATTGACTTACCTAATAGGAAAAGATGATAAATATGAGATAGAGTATAAGTTTTTTAAAGCTACAGAGACAAATTGGCTTATATATGATGTTAATATAATCGGTGTTAGTATTATGCAAACATACAGACAAGAATTTTCAGGATATTTGAAAAACAACAGTTTTAAAGATTTATTGGTTAGTTTAAGCGGTTCGAATAAGTAGTTTATGAAATCATTTTTTGATAGATTTATTATAAACAGTCCTAAAAGAGTTCTTTTAGGATTGTTTATAATTATTGCAGTTTTAGGTTATTTTTCTACTAAGCTAGAAATTGATGCCTCTTCTCAAACTCTCATGTTAGAAAATGACAAAGATTTAAAATTAACAAGACAAATAAATAAAAGATACAATAATAGCGACATCTTAGTTTTAACACTTACCCCAAAAGATGACTTATTATCTCAAAAAACTATTGACTTAATCAAAGCTATTTCAAGTGATTTGGAAAACCTTTCTCGCGTGGAATCAGTAACTTCAATTTTAACTGTACCAATGCTGCAATCTCCTGTTAGGCAGATAAAAGATTTAGTTGATAAAGTATATCTTTTAGAAGATAAAGAGGTAGATAAAAAACTTGCAAAAAAAGAGTTCTTGACTAGTCCTTTATATAAAAATGCACTTGTTAGTGCTGATTTTAAGACAACTTCTTTAGTGATTAACTTAGCAAGAGATAATAAATATTTTGAGTTTATAGAAAAAAGAAATAGCTTAATACAAAAGCAAAGAGATGGCTCTATTTCAAAAGTTGAAGAAGAACAACTTGAAACATTAAAAACTGAGTTCAAAACTTATAGGGATAGATTAAGAGAATTAGAACATCAAAATATACTAAAAGTAAGAGCTATTATTAAGAAGTATGAAAATGAAGCAACACTGTTTTTAGGTGGTGTTACAATGATTGCTGATGATATTATAACTTTTGTGAAAAATGATTTACTAATTTATGGTTCCAGCTTAGTATTGATTTTAATCATAGTTTTATGGCTAATCTTTAGACAAGTTGTATGGATAACTTTACCCATCTTAATTTGTACACTTTCTGTAGTTGCTACTTCTGGATTACTTGGATTGTTTGCCTGGGAAATTACTGTTATATCATCAAACTTTATAGCACTTCAACTTATCATTACTATATCTATAGTTTTACACTTGATTGTAAGATATAGAGAACTTAGTGGAAAATTTAAACATGCTTCTCAATATAAATTAGTCATTAATACAGTTTTATCAAAAATAAACCCATCTTTTTTTGCTATTATTACTACAATTGCAGGTTTTGGATCACTTGTCTTTTCTGGAATTCATCCTGTTATAAATTTAGGTTGGATGATGAGTGCAGGTATTGCAATGTCATTACTTATTTCTTTTATTATATTCCCTGCTGTTATGATAATGAGTGAAATTAAAAGACCACATAAACAGCTTCAAAACAACTCTTCATTGACAAGTTTAACTTCATATATAGTAGAAAAAAAACCAAAGTATATTTTTATCGCAACAGGAATAATTATTCTGTTTAGTATATCAGGAACTATGAAATTAAAAGTAGAAAATTCATTTATAAATTATTTCAAAAAAGATACACAAATATATAAAGGTATGGAAGTAATTGATAAAAAACTAGGTGGGACTACACCTTTAGATATAATTATAGATTTTAAAGTAGAAAAAGATAAAAAAGAAGAATCTTCATCTGATGAGTTTTCCTTTGAGGATGAGTTTCAAGCAACATCAAACGATGCTCAATACTGGTTTACTCAAGATAAAATGGATTTGATTATGAAGGTTCATAATTATCTAGAAAGCTTAGATTCAGTTGGTAATGTTCAATCTTTAGCAACACTTTTAAAAATAGGTAAAACATTAAATAACGATGTTAATTTAGATGGCTTTAAATTAGCACTTTTATATAATAAACTACCTCCAAAATATAAAGATATAATACTCTCTCCTTACATAAATATTGAGAATAATCAAGCAAGATTTAATGTGAGAATTATAGATTCCAATCCAAACTTACGAAGAAATGACTTCTTATTAAAAATCAAAAACGATTTAGCTCAAATAGTTCCTTCAAGTGTTGCAAGTTACAAACTAACAAATCTTATGGTTCTGTATAATAATATGCTCCAATCACTTTTTGATTCACAAATTAAAACTTTAGGTTTTGTTGTTGGCATTTTACTTTTGATGTTTATTATTCTTTTTAGGTCATTGAAAATCGCTTTTATAGCTATTATTACAAACATTGTACCAATAGGAATAGTATTTGGGATTATGGGATGGCTAGAAATCCCATTAGATATTATGACTATTACCATTGCTGCAATTAGCATAGGAATAGGAGTGGATGATACAATACATTATATTCATCGTTTTAAAGAAGAGTATAGGAAAGACCATGATTATGTTCAGGCTATGAAAAGGTCTCATTCTAGTATTGGATATGCCATGTATTACACTACACTAGCAGTTGTGCTTGGATTCTCAATCTTAGTTTTATCCAACTTGATACCTACAATATATTTTGGAATTTTAACTGTGATTGTTATGATTACAATACTTAGTTCTGCTTTATTATTACTACCAAGACTATTAATAATCTTCAAACCTTATAATAAATAGTTTTTAATTTTAACTGATACAAATTTGATACTTCTATTCTTTATAATACAAATCTCTATTTATTCATTAAAATAATTAAATTAATTTCTAAGTTATTTAAAATATAAAAAGAGCAATAAATGGACTTTTGTAAGTAATTACGTAACTTATAAGTTACTTTATAAATACAATTAATTACTTTTTAAAAGTTTTATCATTATAATAACAAACTTTATTATTAAAGAGACAATTATCCAAAGGAAAAACTTTGAAAAATAAATCTTTTATTTCTTTTAGTTTATTTTTGATTACTACACTAAGTTTAAATGCTGTAAGCCTCAAAGAGACAGTTTCAAGAGTAATGATTAATAATCCAACTATTCAATCAGAACTATTACACCAAAAAGGTTATGGAAAATATGTTGACGATGCAAAAAGCAATTATTTGCCAACAATTGAGTTAAATGCATATCTTCAAAGTGGTAAAGAGAATCAAGATAGTAAAACTAGTACTACTGATGGTAAATGGGAAAGAGTAGATGGATACAATTCAGAAATAATATTAAGACAATATATTTATGATGGGGGAATTACTCCTTCAAAGGTACGTCAAGCTAAACATGAAGATTTGTCCAATAGATATAGAAGTTTTGATTCTATTCAAAAGACAGTATTAGAATCAATACAAATATATAATAATTTGGTAAAAAGTGATGAAAAACTTAGATTAACAAGAAATATGGTTGAGACAAATGAAGAAAACATGGATATTGCAAAACAAAATGAGCAAATAAGTGGAGAAGTTTTAGAGACATATCAAGTATCATCTAAACTTCATTTTGTAGCTGATAGGTATTTAGTTGAAGAAGATAATAAAGATACTGCAATAGCCAATTATATAAGATATGTTGGTATAGAGCCTGAAGGAAAAACTTGTAGACCTGTTATAGATGAAACAAATATTCCAAAAACATTACAAGAGGCCATAAGAATTGCAGTTTTGAATAATAATAAAATTTTAGAACAAATTGAAAAAATAAAAGCTCAAAGGGAGAAAATTGCTCAAGCAAAAGGCGAGTTTTTACCTAAATTAAATCTTGAATTTAAAGCTTCTATAGATAAAGATTTAGATTTAGAAGAGAATGGGAAAACAAAAAGTTATTATGGAAGATTAAATTTTAATTGGAATTTATTCAATGGAAATAAAGATAATAATGCAACACAGCAAGAAAGAATTTTTTTAAATGAACAAAAAAAGAATCTAGATGATATTACAGGAGAAATAATCTCACAGGTTAAATCGTTATATGGAAAACATCTAAAATACACAGCAAGAGTTATAGAAGTTCAGAACTATGTACAAGCAAATGTAAATATAGTAGATGTTTACAAAGACCAATTTATGGCTGGTACTAGAACATTTATAGATATATTAAATGCTCAAAGTGAACTATATGAATCAATAAAAACATTGATTGATTTAGAATATATTTTATTAGATAATTATTATCAATTATTGTATAATTTTTCTTCATTAAGTGATAATATACTCTCTTCAAAAAATCAAAACTGTGAAGAGATAGAACCTAGAGCAATAGAGTTTAAAGCAAAAAAACAGCATAAAGATATGGATTTGGAACTTAATGATTTAATTAACAATACAGAGAGTCCAATAATTGAATCTTATAATTTAACGCATAAGGAAGATACTAGTATGACAGAGATTGAAACTGCAATTACAGCAATGGATTCAAAGAATTAATTGTAGTTTTTATTAGGTAAAGTATTGAATTTTATATCCAAACCCTGATATGTTTTTAATACTATTTTTACCTATTTTTTTTCGTAATTTATTTAAAAGATTTTTTAAAGCAGAATCTGTTGCATTCTCATCATCTTCCCACATATATTCTTTTATCTCTTCATGTGAGACAACTCTTTGGTCATGAATTATTAGATACTCCAATAATTCAATCTCTTTTGATGTTAATGCAATCTTATTATCTTTATTTATTCTGTATAGGTTTTTTTCAATAAAATTATAAAAAATATCATTTTCAAAATTTAAAAGGTACTTCCCATCATCAATTATTTCATCTGCAACTTTATGTAAAGCATTTTGTAAAACATTAAAATCAATAGGCTTAACTAAATAATCAACAAGTTTTAATCTAGTAGCTTCAAGTAAATACTCTTTATCTGTGGATGCACTTAGTAAAATTACAGGTATTTTTTGATCAAACTGGCGAATCTCTTTTATAAAGTTTATGCCATTTTGTTTTGGAAGATTAATATCACAAATAATTAAATTAATGTTTTTATTTTTTAAAATCTCCAAGGCACCTTCTGTACTTGGAAGGTCGATAATATCATTTACCAGTAACTTTAAAGTTTTTATTATGTTTATTCTAATATTCTCTTCATCTTCAATATATAATAAATTTAACTCTTTTAAAATCTTATTTTTTAGCAATTTATTATTTTTTTCTGACAGGTCGTTTATCATTTATTAACCTTTTTTAGGTATACTATTAACTATATTTACGAACATAAGTATATAATAAAATAATTTATATTTGAATATTTTAGGAAAGAAATTGAGAAAAAATTTTTATTTAACCATAATAATCTATTTTACTTTAATAATAAACCTAAATGCAGTAAGCCTAAAAGATACAATCTCAAAAGTAATAACTAACAATCCATATGTATTATCAGAACTACAAAACCAAAAAGGGTATAAAAAATATGTTGATGATGCAGAGGGGAATTATCTTCCTACAGTAGATCTTGATACATATTTAGAAAGTGGCAAAGAGAGTCTTGATAGAAAAAGTTCAACTACAGATGGAGAATGGAGTAGAAAAGATGGTTACAACGCTGCAATTACTTTTAGACAATACCTTTATGATGGAGGAATAACTCCTGCGCAAGTTAATCAAGCTAGACATGAAGAGTTAGCCAATAGATATAGAAGCTTTAATGCAATTGAAACAACAGTATTTGAAGCTGTAAAAATATATACAGAATTAGTAAAAAGTGATGAAAAATTAAAACTTACTAAAAATATGGTTGATACAAATGAAGAGAATATGAACACCGCAAAAGAGAATGAACAAATAAGTGGTGAAGTATTAGAGACTTATCAAGTGGCATCAAAACTGCATTTCGTAGCTGATAGATATGTAGAAGAAGAGGATAAAAAAGATACTGCAATAGCTTCATATATAAGATATGTAGGAAGTAAACCAACAGGCAGAACATGCAGACCAGTTATAGATGACGCAAAAATTCCCAAAACAGTTGAAGAAGCGATAAAACTTGCAATACTAAAAAACTACAAAATCCAAGAACAAATAGAAAAAATAAAAACACAAAGAGAAAAAATAGCTCAAGTAAAAGGAGAGTTTTTACCAAAATTGAATCTTGAACTTAAGGCTTCTATTGATGAAGACTTAGATTTGACAGAGGATGGAACAACTAAAAACATTTATGCAAGATTAAATTTAAATTGGAATCTATTTAATGGTAATAAAGATAAAACTATTACAGAACAAGAAAGAATCTTTTTAAATGAACAAAAAAAGATCTTAGATGATATTACAAATGAAATAGTTGCACAGATAAAATCATTGTATGGAAAACATCAAAAATATCAAGCAAGAATGATTGAAATTGAAAAATATGTAAAAGCAAATGTAAATATTGTAGATGTATATAAAGATCAATTTTTAGCAGGTACAAGAACTTTTATTGATATATTAAATGCTCAAAGTGAACTTTTTGAATCAATTAAAACTTTGATAGATTTAGAATATATAGCAGTAAATAATTACTATGAATTGTTATATAACTTCTCTTCTTTGACAGAGAGTATACTCTCTTCTAAAAATCAAAACTGTGAAGAGATAGAACCTAGAATAATAGAGTTTTCAGCAAAAAAACAGAATAAAGAGACTCAATCTGAACTTAGCGATTTAATCAGTGATATGGATAGTTCATTGATAGAATCTTTTAATTTAAGCCAAGAAGAGTACAAAGAGACTGAACCTATAAAAAATAAGCCAAAAGTAGAAAAACAAGAAGTAAAAAAAATAGATAAATTAGCAAATAAAAATAAAACAGAAGAATTAAAACAAGATGATATAGATGAATCAAAAAATAACTATACTATCAACATAGCAAGTTTTTCCTCAATGAAAAGAGCCCAAAACTTTTTATCAAAAAATGATTTATCAAATAAGGCTTTTGTATATAAACATGGCACAGATAAAATAAATTTTAGAGTTGCTTATGGAGTTTATAAAAGTTTTTCCGATGCAAAATCAGATATGAAAAACTTTAATGAAAAAATATTAAAAAATAGACCATTTATAAGTAAAATAAAAAAAGACCAAGAAAACACAGTAGTAAAAAAAACTAATGAAAAGATAGAACCTAATCTTAGCCAGACAAATAAAAAAGAGACTAAAAATAAATTAGTAAGTAGTAATACAAAAGAAGCAATTGAAGAAGAGTCTAAAAAAAAAGATTTGGAACAACTAGTAGCTGAAGCACAACAACTTTTAAATAATGACCCCTTAGAAAACAAAGATATAGAAGCTTTAAAAAATGAGCTTGCAAAAGAAGATTTTGAAAAACCAAAAACTACAAACTTTTTATTGGCTGCATCAAAAGATGAGTTTACTATTAATTTAGCTACCTTTAATACACTGCAAAAAGCACAAAAATTTGTATTAAATAATAAATTGATAGACCATGCATTTGTTTATGAATTTGGCGCAGATAAAAAATATGCAAAAGTTATATATGGCATTTATAAAACTTCTAAAGCCGCAAAAAAGGATATTAATAAGTTCAGTAAAGAGATTATAAAAAATAAACCAATTATAAATAGAGTTAAAAAACACCAAGAGTTATATAAAAAATATAATTAATAAATTTACAAAAAAGGGCTAACTTGAGTAATACAGAAAACAACAATCGTGATTTACATACTTTGCAAGATAGACGGGAAGTTGACACTTTATTGGAGTGTTTGCTATTTTTAGCCAAATATCATAAAAGAGAAACTTCTGCAGATTCATTAAAGTTTAATCTACCTATTCACAATAGATCTTTTGATGTACCCATGTTTATAAAGGCCTCTAAAAGAATAGGACTTACTACAAAAATAGTAGAAAGAGAAAGTATTGAAAAACTTACAAAATTAGCCTTACCAGTTGTTCTATTATTGGATAAAGATAGATCTTGTGTCCTTTTAGATTATGATGTAGAAAATTCAAGTGCAAAAGTTATACTTCCAGGTGTTAGTTCTGGTGAGACTGAGCTTCCTTTGGATAAATTAAACTCTGAATTTACAGGTGAAGTAATAATCATAAAACCAGAGTTTAACTTTAATAATAGGTTAGATAAAGAGATTCTTGTAGAGACACCTAAAGAGTGGTTTTGGGGAACTTTATTTAGAAATAAAGCTATTTACAATCAAGTAATAATAGTATCCCTATTTATAAATATTTTTATACTAGCAACTCCATTATTTACAATGAATGTTTATGATAGAGTTCTTCCAAATAATGCAATTGAGACAATGTGGGTACTTTTTATTGGTATTAGTGTTGTGATGTTATTTGATTTTCTTATGAAAATTTTACGGTCATATTTTTTAGGAATCGCAAGTAAAAGAACAGATACCATTATTTCAAATAGAATTTTTAACCATGTCTTAAATATAAAAATTGACTCAAAACCAGCCTCAACAGGACAATTTGTTAGTAGATTACAATCTTTTGAAAGTGTTAGAGAGTTTTTTACAAGTGCAACAATTGCAGCTTTAGTTGATTTTCCTTTTGCAATACTATTTTTAATTGTTATATTTTATATTGCTGGACCATTAGTCTTAATTACACTTGCTACAGTTATTATATCAATAGTTTTATCTTGGTATATGCAAAGACCTTTAAAAACAATTATTGAAAGGTCTGTAAAAGAAGAGCAAATAAAACAGACAACCCTAATAGAAACAGTTACTGGATTAGAGATTATAAAGAGTGTAAAAGCACAAAACAGAATGAGAACAAACTGGGATCATAGTGTTGGAAAAACAGTACACTATGCAGATAAAGGACAATTTTTATCTCAAAGTATAAGTTTTTTCACTGCATTTCTTTCGCAGTTTTCCAACATAGCAATAGTTGCAGGTGGAGTTTATTTGGCAAGTAAAGGTGATATTACAATGGGTGCGATTATTGCTGCCATGATGTTAAATGGAAGAACTATTGCTCCCGTTTCTCAGTTAGTATCTTTAATAGTTAGATATGATAAAACTATGCTTTCCTTGAATAATTTAGATGAAATTATGAGAATGCCAGTTGAAAAAGATAATAAAAATTATATTAGTAGACCAGATTTAAATGGAGATATAGAGTTTAAAAATGTAGATTTTTCTTATAAAGAGAGTAATTATCAAATCTTAAAAAGTCTAAACCTGACAATAAAAAGAGGAGAAAGAATTGCAATTTTAGGAAAAATAGGAACTGGAAAATCTACTCTTTTAAAACTTATTATGAATTTATATGAGCCCAAAAATGGTTCAGTTTTAGTTGATGGAGTTGATGTTAGACAAATAGATCCTATTGATTTAAGAAGCTCCATTGGAGTTGTGCCTCAAGAGCCATTTCTGTTTATGGGAACAATAAAAGACAATATCACAATTGGTGAACAATATGTCTCTGATGAAGAGTTATTGCAAGTATCAAAAGTGGCTGGATTAGATGAGTTTTTAGGAAAACATGAAGCTGGTTTTGATTTAATGGTAGGTGAAAGAGGTGATGGATTAAGTGGTGGTGAAAAACAGAGTGTAACACTTGCAAGAGCACTTATCTCTGACCCAAATTATTTAATACTTGATGAACCTACTAACTCAATGGATAGTCAAACTGAAAAGGCTTTTATAGATAAGTTAAAAAATATAATCTTAGATAAAACTGTTATTGTAGTTACCCACAAAACATCAATATTAGAACTTGTTGATAGGGCAATTATATTAGATAATGGAAAAATAGTTTTTGATGGTCCCAAAGAAGATTTATACAAATTAAATAAAGGTGGCAACAATGAATAAGAATAAGCAATCGCCACAAGAAGTAAAATCAAATGAGAAAAATAGTGGTTTTTTTGGCTGGTTTAAAAAACTTTATGGTCTAAGAGGTGATGAAAACGAAGATTTAGAATTTATTTATACAAGTTATTCAAATGCAAATGAGAGTCCAAGTAAGAGATCAAATGTTTTGTTTTTATTTATTATATCTTTTGTTAGTATAGCAATAGTTTGGGCAGCTGTAGCAGAATTAGATGAGTTAGCAAGAGGTAATGGGAAAGTAATACCAACTGATAAAATACAAAAAGTACAATCCTTAGATGGTGGGATAATCTCTGAAATCTTAGTTAAAGAAGGGCAAATAGTAAAAAAAGGTGCCCCTATTATGAAAATTGATACAACAAGGTTTCAAGCAACTTTAGAAGAGAGTAAGCAAGAGTATTTAAGTTTATTAGCTATTAAAGAGAGATTAATGATTGAAGCGAATCTTGATTTAAATAAAGATTTACCAGAGCTAACATTTCCCGAAGAAGTTATCCAAGATAAATCAAGATATGATATTTTAGAAAAAACTTTATTAATAAATAGATTCAATGAATTAAAGTCTTCAGTTAGAGTTTTAGAGACACAAGTTGGACAAAAAGAACAAGAGTTAAAAGAGATAGAAAATACTATCAAAAACTTAAGTAAGAGTTATAAGTTAATCAAAGAGCAAAGAGTTACTATACAACAACTAGTAAATAGAGGCGTAAAGTCAAAATATGAATTACTTGATATTGAAAAAGAGTTCAATAAAGTTGCAGGTGATTTAGAAGCTGCTTTATTATCTGTAAAAAGGTCAAAACTTGCTATTTCTGAAGCAAAAAACAGAATGGCAGAAAAAATAAACTCTTTTAAAGCAGAAGCCTCTAATACACTTCAAAAAACTGCAAGTGAAATAAATAAGTTTGAAGCAAGATTAGTTGGTGATAAAGATAAAGTTGCAAAAACAACTATAACCTCTCCTGTTGATGGAATTGTAAAACAGTTGTATTATAATACTATTGGGGGAGTTGTCCAACCAGGTGTTGATTTAATAGAAATTGTTCCAGAGAGTAATCTTTTAGTTGTAGAAGCTAAAATTGATCCAAGAGATATTGCATTTATAAATCCAAGTCAAAAAGCAATAATAAAAATAACTGCATATGACTTTTCTATTTATGGCGGGCTTGATGGTCAAATCATAGAGATATCAGCAGATAGTATTATTGATAAAGAATCAAAAGAGGGTAAAAGTTATTATAGAGTTTTAGTTAAAGCAGAAAAAAATTATTTAGAAAGAAATGGTGTGAAACTTCCAATTATCCCAGGTATGGTGGCTTCTGTTGATATTATTACAGGTAAGAAAACAATACTTGATTTTATATTAAAACCAATTCTAAAAGCTAAACAAAACTCTATGCATGAAAGATAAAAAGGAGATTTTATGAAAAAACTTTTTTCCATTTTCTTACTTCTATTACTTATTGTATTTAATGGTTGTATCTCAAAAGATGAGTCAATTGTTGTCAGCCAAGATGGCAATTATATGTTTTATGAAAATTCAAATTCAGATATACAAAAAAATAGTTATGAAGAGATATCTGTTTTAGATAGTGCAGATGATAAAAATGTCAATACTGAACATTTACATCTTCTTAATTTTCATTGGCTTCACAATAGCTATGGGAAACTTTTTTCAATAGTTAAAAAAGATGGTAAGTATGGAATTATAAATGAGAAAAATGAGTTTTTGGTAAATCCAGATTATGAATCTATTTCCACTATTTATAATGGATTTTTTATTATCAAAAAAGATAATAAATATGGATACTTAAATGAGAAGTTTGAAATAATACAAGAGCCATTATATTTAGATGCAAAAGAGTTTTCAAATAATGTTGCTTTTGTAAAGTTTTCAAATGAAAAATGGGGATGTATTTCCAATAAAATGAAAGTTCTGATTGAAGGGAAGTTTGATGAAATTTTTCCTTTTATAAATTCATATGCAAGAGTTATAAATGACGATAAATGGGGTTTTATAAATCAAAAATGTGAAATTGTAGTTGAACCAAAGTATGATTTTGTAAATAATTTTTATTCAGATTTTACAAAAGTTATTTTGGACAAAAAAGTTGGATATATAGGTAAAGATGGAAAAGAGATTATAAACCCAACTTTTACAAGTGGTCAAAATTTTAATGAGTAACTATGAATAAAGAAAAAGAAGCAAAGTTATACGAACTTTTAAAAAAGAATAAAGAGTTACAAAATATTATTAACAAAGAGATAGAAAAAAATAGAGAAAAAGATAAAATAATGTTTTCTCAAAATAAAATGGCTGCATTGGGAGAGATGTTAAATAATATTTCTCATCAGTGGAGGCAGCCACTTATGGAATTGTCTTCTTTATTCATCCCACTTGAGGGTAAAATAAATTTAGGTGTTAAAGTCGAACAAGATGAAATAAAAGAGTCAATTGAAAAGTTAAATGACATAACTAAATATATGTCAAATACAATAGATGACTTTAGAAATTTCTTTGCTACAAATAAAGAAATAAGTGAATTTAAACTCTTAGAACAAATAAACATAGCATATAAACTAATGAGTGGAAGCTTTAAAGCAAATAATATTTCACTTGAAATATTTGTAAGTAAAAACCCTAAAGTACTTGGTTATAAAAATGAGTATACACAGGTTTTAATAAATCTACTTAATAATGCAAAAGATGCCTTAATACAACGAAAAATAGAAAATCCAAAAATAATAATAAGAGTAAAAGAGTATGAAAAAGAGATTATATTAAATATTGAAGATAATGCTGGTGGAATAGATGTAAGTCCACTTGAAGAGATATTTAAACCTTTTTTTACCCATGGAAAGAAAAACGGTACTGGTATTGGACTTTTTATGTCAAAACTGATTATAGAAAATAATATGCATGGAAAACTTCTAGTTAACAATACAAATAATGGTGCAGAATTCAAAATAATTACCTACAAAAAAGATCAAAAATAATCCACAAAATAAAAATAATAAAAAGAATTATAAAATAGCTTTCTTTTTTATAATATAGAGACTTTTTAGAGACTTTTTTTTCATATAATTAAGAAAAATAGTCACGAAAAAAGGATCTAGTTATGATGAATCTTATTTTAAAACAACCAAATGGAAGTTATGAGGTAATAAAAGTTGATAAAGATATGGTTTTTGACCCAAAAGAGGGGGAAGGCTTTTATTTTGATAACTTTTCAGGTTCTGATTATGTAGTAAATTTAATTAATGGTGGTAGTTCAATAGAACTTGTTTTAGGAACTGAACCTCCTATTAAATTAGTATTCAATGGTATGGCTGACCTAATTAAAGCAAACAGTTCAAATCCAGATGCACCCAAAACAGTATTATCTATCATTAATGATGCTGAGGGGATTTATTATTTACAACAAACTGTTTTAAATCCTGAATTTAAAGGTGATGACGTTTATGCTTCTTTACGTGAACTTTTAGATCAAAATTTAGCTTCTGCAGATAAATCAAATGGTGTATTAATTGATGATTTTGGTGTTTTAACTGAAGCATTAAGTGCATCTGCTGCAGGACAAGTGGTATCTGATTCATCTACTACTCCATTTGCTAGAAATGAAGATAGCGGTTTAATTTTTGGAGGAAGAGCAGATAGACCTACGGGAAGTAGAAGTTCAAGAGCTTCATTTAATAGTACAGATGACCAAAATACACCCGATCCTGTAAATCCTACACCTCCTACATCTCCTACAGCTTCAACTGGAGTTGTTGTTGCAACATTAACATCAGCAATTACAGGAAATGAAGATGGAGCAACTGTTACATATACAATGACTTTAGATACAGCTCCAACAGCAGATGAG
>PKUK01000003.1:155386-199886 GCA_002869535.1 Arcobacter sp. | reverse complement strand
AATTCCAGCACCAACAGATTTAACTGCAAGTAATAATTCAGGATATGAGCAAGTAACACCAGTTAATGATGCAACTAGCCATGATGTTCTTGATTCAATAGATAATACAAATGCAACATTAACATCAGCAATTACAGGAAATGAAGATGGAGCAACTGTTACATATACAATGACTTTAGATACAGCTCCAACAGCAGATGAGACATTTACATTTAAAGTAGATGGTGTTGAAAAAACTATAACTGTAGCAGCAGGACAAACTGAAGGAACAACAACAGTTGACTTTACAGAATCAGATGTGTTTACAGATACAGATACAATTCCAGCACCAACAGATTTAACTGCAAGTAATAATTCAGGATATGAGCAAGTAACACCAGTTAATGATGCAACTAGCCATGATGTTCTTGATTCAATAACTGATGTAAACTTAACAATTTCTGGTTCTAGTGAAGTAAAAGAGGGAAAAACAGCTAAATATACTATTGAAATAGATGAAAAAGCACAAACTGATGTAACAGTTAAAGTTGTAACTGGACATATTACTACTGAAAGTGGTGATATAGTTGATGTGACTCAAGATGTTATTATAAAAGCAGGTCAAACAAAAGCTACTTTTACTGTTGAAACAGTTAAAGATAGTGAAGTAGAAGGAAATGAAGACTTTAAAGTATCTATTGCAAAAGATGCAACTGGCAGTTATGAAGTAAGTGGTGGGAACTTTGAGAATTTAGTAGTAAGTAATGATAGTGTCACAACAACTATCATTGATAAAACAGTAAAAGTAAAAGCAAATGCTGTTGAAGTTGATGAAGATGCTCTAGTTGGTACTACTGATAATGATGGATATGCTACACAAAAAGTTGTTACAGGAGATATAACAATAGAAAATGTTGATCAAGTAGTATTTGCAAGTAATCAAACTACATCATTAACATCTCATGGAAAAGAAATCTCATTGAGCGTTAGTTCTGATGGGAAAACTATAGTTGGTGAAACTGAAGATGGTCCAGTATTTACGACAACGTTGTCAGAAGATGGTACATCTTATGA
This sequence comes from Arcobacter sp., assembly GCA_002869535.1. Classification (GTDB taxonomy): domain Bacteria; phylum Campylobacterota; class Campylobacteria; order Campylobacterales; family Arcobacteraceae; genus Arcobacter. Next base: position 198,833 of record PKUK01000003.1, on the reverse strand, counting down.
ATTTGACTTAGTTGGTGTAGTAGATCACATGGATACAACTAGTGAAGATGCTCAAACACTTGGATTAAAAATAGTTGCTTCAAATGATGAAAATAGTGAAGAGACTACTTTAGATATAACTATAGCAGATGATATTGTTTCAATAGATGATTCAAATGAAAATGCTATCAGCTTAGATAATAGTCAATTTAGCAATTTAATTATAAACGGAAGTTTTGAAAATATAACTGGTCATAGAGTTAATGGAAGTGGAAACAAAGGCTTTATTGATGACCAAGATATTTCATCTGGAAACTGGTCAGGAATGCAGTCTATGGAAGGTTGGCAACTTATGAGTCCAACTTCTGAATGGATGGAGCCACATGAAGGTGCCCATGCTAATGTTGGAACAGCTGATGGATCAAATTATATGGACTTAGGAGAGACTAATAATAGTGGAGATAGTGATGTAGAAAATACTCATATCGGACAAATTATTGGTGGCGTTCAAGATGATGTAGTATATGAATTAAACTTTGCATATGCAGATAAAGCCTTTACACAGGCAAATGAGTCTGACTCTGGAGTATTAGAAGTTTACTGGGGTGGAGAACTTATTCAAGTTATTGAAGGTAACCAATCAGGATGGAATACATCTTCTATAGAAGTAGTTGGTGGTTCTGGTGATGGAACTAACAGACTAGAGTTTAAAGAAGTTGGAGAAGGTAGTGATAACTGGGGTATGGCAATCGATGATATAAGTATGACAGCTTCAGAAGTGACTACTAAAGGAACTTTAGCTGATGATGCTAATATTGATGTATCATTTGGAGCTGATGGAGAAGGGTCATTTAACTTAGGTGAACTAGATGGTTGGACTTTAAGCCAAGATAAATTAACTTTATCAAAAGATGATGGAGCTGCAACTATTTCTATAGATTCATCAAGTGGAGATTATTCTATTACTCAAAGTGCTTCTTTATCAGGTGGAGAAATTAATATACCAATTATTGTAACTGATGGAGATGGGGATACAGAAACTGCATCTTTAAAACTTAATCTAAATAATGTATCAGTAGATAATTTACCTGAAAATATTTACGTACAAATTGGAAATGCAGAAACTATAGAAGGTGGAACATTAGTTCATAAAATTACACTAGTAGATGAAAATGGAAATGAAGTAAGAGTTCCAGCAGGTGAATGGGTAGAAGTTAACTTAAATTATAACCCAACATCAGCAAATGGCGCTGAATCATCTGATTATTCATCTCAAACTGCTGTAAGAATTTATGGTGGTACGAGTGGAGTATTCTTATTCAATGATACAATAGAAGATATACTTGATGAAAATAATGAGTCTTATATTGTTTCAGTTAGTGGAATTGATTCATCAAATGAAGCAATTGCATCTAAAGTTACTTATAGTGATACAGCAACAGGAACAATAATTGATGATGATGTGGATAACTCAACTACTGCAACTGTTTCAATTGTAGATGCTAGTGATTCAAATGATGTTATTGATGCAAGTGATGGAAGTGTAGAAAAAGCAACTATTGGTGGTCAAATAGAAGTTGGAGCAACTATTACAAGTTTAAGTGTAACAGATGGAACTTCAGCTATTCAAATTGATCCAGCGAATGTAACAGTAAATAGTGATGGAACATTCAGTATAGAAAACTTTGATGTTTCTTCATTAAGTGATGGAACATTAACTGTTAATTTAAGTAGTGAAGATACATATGGAAATACTGCAAGTGCAAGTGATACTGTAGATATGGATACAACTGCTAATATTACAATAGATAATGCAGATATTACAAGTACAGCAGATGCAATATATACAGCATATGCTTACAATGGTGATAATTTCATGACTGGAAACTTTAATAATCCAGGAAGTATAAAACTTAATAGTGTAAATGAAACTGCTGTAACAACAGAGTATGGTGTTGGCATTCAAAATAATCAAAATGAGAGTGAAAGTGGAATTGATGATAACGAAACACTTTTAATTGCTCTTAATCAAGACTCTTCAAGTGCAACATTTAAATTAAATGTTCCTTCAAATGAATCATTTGAAGGAGGATGGGTTGCTTTTGATTCAAATGGTGATGCCATAACTGTAGGTACATTTGAAAGTAATGGTGGAGATATTTATCTTACTATAGATAATTTAGGCGAAAACTTTGCCTATATTGCATTTGATGCTCATACAGACAATGGACAAGCAAGTGATAGTGGATTTTATGTAGAGCCTGCTAGTTTTGTAGATGTAAATGGAAATACAATTAATTTTGATAATACAACAGAAACTTTAGATATTTCAGGAACTACAACAGATATTGAAGCTGGACAAACTGTAAATATTGAATTAACTGATGGAGTTAACACTGTAACAACAACAGCACAAGTACAAAGTAATGGCTCTTATTCTATTGAGGATTATGATGTAAGTGAATTATCATCTGGTGAAATATCAATAAATGTTACAACAGAAGATAAAGCTGGAAATCCTGCAACTGTTGATACAACTATTACCTTAGTTGAAGGTACTACTTCTTCAATGGCTGAGGATATAGATCAAATGCCAGAAAGTATAGACGAGACACAAACCTTAGATATTAGTGATAATGCACTTTCAACAAACTTAGTACTTACCTTTGATGTTTCAGGAAGTATGAAAGGTGATAAATTAGAATTAGCAAAAGAATCAACAATAAATATGATTGATAAATATGCTGATTTAGGTGATGTGAAAATTATGTTGACATCATTTGCTAATTATGGTCAAACATTGACAGGAAATACAGGTTCAGTATGGTTAAGCATATCTGAAGCAAAAGCATATATAAATGGTTTTACTGCTGATGGTGGTACTAACTATGATGATGCATTAGTAGATGTAACTACAGCTATGAATAGTGAGACTGTACCTTTAAGTGACCAAATGATTTCATATTTTGTATCTGATGGAAAACCAACATATAATATGGTAGATACAAATAATAATGGTACATATGAAACAAGAACAGGAAATGGTTATGATACAACAGGTGTAACAGATGCAATAGCTACTGCATTTAAAGCTTTACCATTTACTCATAGTTATTCAGTAGGAATAGGTGATGATTCATTGACACAATATTTATCTGAAATAGTAGAAAACAATAATGTAATAGTTGTAGATGATGCAAATGATTTAAATAGTACTTTATCAAATACAGTTAGTTCAGATTCAGTTTCTGGAAATATTTTAGATAATGTAAGCGGTGGAGATGGAAATATAACATTAACAAAAATTACAATCGGTGATACAGATTATACTTCAGCAGATATGCCTATTACAACTCCAGAGGGTGCAACTTTAAATATCGACTTTACAACGGGAGATTATACATACTCTGGAAGCTCTAATAATTTTACAGCAGATGTTTCTGAAGTATTTACTGTAACAGCAAGTGATGAAGATGGAGATACAACAGCATTTAATGTTAATATTAATGTAGTTGTTCCAGAAGATTTAGTTACAGAGAGTGTAGATGAAACCCAAACATTAAACTTTGATGGAGCATCAAGTACAGCAATTGCTACAAATGTAGTAATAACACTTGATGTTTCAGGAAGTATGACAAATAATAATGAACATGTAAATAGATTAGCATTGGCAAAAGAAGCCTTAGAAAATATGATAAATGAGTATGAATCACAAGGTAGTGTAAATGTGAAACTTGTAACATTTAATGCGGAAGGTCAAGCTGTAAATAATTGGATGAGTGCAGAAGAAGCTATTGATACTATAAATGATTTAAGTGCAGGTGGTTATACAAACTATGAAGATGCGGTTTATGAAACATATAACAACTATACCGAACCAAGTGCAGATAGAACAGTAGCATACTTTATATCTGATGGTGAGCCAACAAGAGAGAATAATGAAGGATATGACCGACATCATAATACAGGAACAGATTATGAAAATGGATGGTTAGATAGTTCTTATCAAACAGGGTGGGATAACTTTGTAGATACATATGTTGATAGTTTACACGTAATAGCAATGGGAAGTGGAATAAGTGATACAAGTTATCTAGATATCTTAGCACAAGCTGGAAATGTAGAGACAACTGTTGTAACTGATTCAACACAGTTAAGTTTATCTATACCATCAAATGATATAACAACAAGTGTAAGTGGGAATATATTAGATAATGTAAGCGGAGGAAACGGAGATATTACATTAACAAAAATTACAATAGGTGGAACAGATTATACTTCAAACGATATGCCAATCACAACTCCACTAGGGGCAACATTAGCTGTAAATTTCATCACTGGTGCATATACATATACTGTAAATTCATCTGATTTTACATCTGATGTTCTTGAAACATTTGCAGTAACAGCAAGAGATGAAGATGGAGATACAACTTCATTTAATGTAGGTATGAATGTAATTGCAGCTACATCAGATAATAATGATACTCCTTCTACAACTATTGAAGATCCTATAACTGAAAATGCAGTTGATAAAGGTGATGGAACAAATGGTTGGGAAAAAATTGAAACTAGTGATGCTGATGATGTTATTATTGCAGGAAATAAATGGGATAGAGTCGATTTAGAAGGCGGAGATGATAATTTAACAATCGGAAATGCAGATAGCAACAATTGGTCTAAAATTGAAGCTGATAGTGGAAATGATAATATTAAGGCTGGTGATGATTGGGATAAAATTACTTTAGGTAGTGGAAATGATACACTTCAAGTAGGAGATTCAAAATCACATGGGTGGTCAGAAATTGATGCTGGTTCTGGTGATGATACAATCAAAGCTGGCGATAATTGGGATAAAATTGATGGTGGCTCAGGAGAAGATACATTAATTTTAACAAATCAAGATATAGATTTAGGAAATATTTTAGAACAAACTGAAATAAAAAGTATTGAAAATATAGATTTAACTAATTCAGATGCACAAGATATCAGTATAAATCTAGAAGATATTTTAAATATTACAGATAGTGATAATGAGTTAAAAATTTTCGGAGATAGTGATGATAAAGTTACTCTTGAAGGTGGAAAAGATAATTGGGCTAGTAAAGGACAAGAAGAAATTGATGGAGAAACATTCAATGTTTATGAAGGAATAAGTTCAAATGTAAAAGTACTTATTGACGATGATGTTTCAATTGATCCAGACTTTTAATAAGTAGAAAAGAGAGACTTCTCTTTTCTACAAATTTTATCTTTATAAAAAATTAGTTATAATCCGCGAAATACAATTTAAAACTCACAACACAGTAGGAAAAATATGTCAAATAATTTACTTCAAAAACAAGCGGATACAATCAGATTCTTGGCTTCAGATATGGTTCAAAAAGCAAACTCAGGACACCCAGGTGCACCTATGGGACTTGCTGACATTGCAACGGTATTGAGCAAACATTTAAATGTAAACCCAGCAAATTCAAAGTGGCTTAACAGAGATAGATTAGTTTTTTCAGGTGGTCATGCAACTGGATTAGTTTATTCTTTATTACATCTTTGGGGATTTGATGTAAGTATTGAAGATATTAAAAACTTCAGACAAACAAATTCTAAAACTCCAGGACACCCTGAATATGGACATACACATGGGGTAGAAATTACAACTGGACCATTGGGGCAAGGTATTGCAAATGCAGTTGGTTTTGCAATGGCTAGTAAATATGCAAAAAATATTTTAAGTGAAGATGTAATCAATCACAAAGTTTTTTGTTTATGTGGAGATGGAGATTTACAAGAAGGTCTTTCATATGAAGCAACAGCAACTGCTGGACACTTAGGTCTTGACAATCTAGTTATTATTTATGATTCAAACTCTATTACTATTGAAGGTGATACTTCTATTGCTTGGAGTGAAGATGTTAAGAAAAGATTTGAAGCAATTGATTTTGAAGTATTAGAAATAGATGGGCATGATTTTACTCAAATAGATGAAGCAATTGCAAAAGCAAAAACTTCTTCAAAACCAGTCCTTATTATAGCAAAAACAGCTATTGGAAAAGGTGCTGCAACTATGGAGGGAAGTCACCATACACATGGTGCACCTTTAGGTGTTGATGAGATATCTGCTTCAAAAACAAAAGCAGGATTTAACCCTGAAGAGTTTTTTTATGTTTCTGATGATGTAAAAGCTGCTTTTGATAAAACTACAAGTGGAGCTGAAAGTGAAAAGGCTTGGAATGACTCTTTATCAAGTGATTCTAAAAAGCAAATAGAAAAATTACAAAATCCTGATTTAGATTCTATTGTTTATCCTGAGTTTGAAGCAGATTCAAGTGTAGCAACAAGAGATTCAAATCATAAAATCCTAAATGCAATTTCACAAGCTCTTCCTGGGTTTATTGGTGGAAGTGCAGATTTAGCACCATCAAATAAAACAGAATTAAAAGGTGCTGGTGATTTTCCAAATGGTAAAAATATCCACTTTGGTATCAAAGAGCACGCTATGGCATCTATTTGTAATGCTATGAACTTATATGGACTATTTAGAGTATTTTCTGCAACATTCTTTGTATTTAGTGACTATTTAAAACCAGCAGCTAGACTTGCAGCACTGGCTTCTATTCCTCAATATTTTGTTTGGACTCATGATTCTATTGGTGTTGGAGAAGATGGACCAACTCACCAACCAATTGAACATTTAACACAATTTAGAGCACTACCAAACTTTTATGTATTTAGACCAGCAGATGCAACTGAAAATGTGGCTTCTTGGAAAGTGGCGTTAAAATTAAATGCTCCTTCTGCTTTTGTATGTTCAAGACAAGGATTAAAAGTATTAAAAGATGATAGAGCATTTGGTGAAGTTTCAAATGGTGGATATATTGTTAAAAAAAGAGAAAATGCAACTATTACAATTATGGCATCTGGAAGTGAGCTAATGCTAGCACTTCAAACTGCTTGTTCTTTAGAAGAAGAGGGTGTAATAGCAAATGTTGTTTCTGTACCTTGTTATGATTTACTTGTAGAGCAAGATAAAACATATATTGATACAATCATTGATCCTAGTACTAAAGTATTTGCTGTAGAGGCTGCACGAGGTTTAGAGTATTATAAATTTGCTGATGTAGTTTATGGTATGGATACTTTTGGAGCTTCTGGTCCTGCAAATGACTTATTTGACCAATTTGGATTTACAATTACTAAACTTAAGGCTAAAATCTTAGCTGACTTAAAATAAATGAAAAGATGAGTTAACTCATCTTTTCAACACTTCTTTCAATTCAATTTAAAAATATCATCTTTATTTAATGTAATATCCTTATAATACATAGTAAAAAACTTAGGAGAAAATATGTCTATAGGTTTTATAGGACTTGGGAATCTTGGATGTGCTATTGCTTCAAGATTAAGTGATGTTGGTGAAGAGCTAGTTGTTTATAATAGAAATGCTGAAAAAATAAAAGATTTAGGATATAAAATTGTAAACTCTCCTAAAGAGTTACTAGCTAAATGCGATACTATATTTATGTGTCTATTTGATTCTCCTGCTGTTAATAACATCTTTTCTATGCCGGATGGCTTATTATGTGAAGAGATAAAAGGTAAGACTATTATTGATTTGACTACGAATCATTATGAAGATGTTTTAAAGTTCCATGAAGCAGTAAATGGATTAGGTGGTTATTATTTAGAAAATCCAGTTTTTGGGAGTGTAGCTCCTGCACTTAAAGGTGAATTGACAGTTGTAAGTTCAGGTAAAAAAGAGGTTTTTGATAATGCAAAACCAATACTAGAAAAAATAGCAAAAGAGATATTTTATTTAGAAAAACCTGCAAGTGCTACAAAAATGAAACTTATCAATAATCTGTGTCTTGGTTCATTTATGACAACTTTAGCAGAGTGTACTGCACTTGCAGAGAGTTGTGAAATAGATAAATCAAAAGCCTTAGAGATTTTAGGTGTAGGTGGTGGACAATCACTTGTTTTAAAAGCTAAAACACAAAAACTTATTGATGAAGATTTTTCTCCACACTTTTCAAATAGTGCAATAAATAAAGACTTACATCTTCTCCAAAACTTAGCTTTTAGTTTAAACCAACCACTTTACAGCGCAGCTATTCCAAAAGAACTATTTTCTAAAATGAAGATGTTAGGTAAAGGTGATGAAGATTTTTCATCTATTTATCAACTATTTAAAGCAGAGAAATAATGACAGAGACACTTTTTGTTTATGGAACACTTATGCCAAACTGTCCAAATGGTCATGTGTTAGAAAATATAGTTGGTAAGTTTGTACCTGCAACGGCAAAGGGATTTTTGATAGATGCTGGTTGGAGTGCAGGTATGGGATATCCAGGAATAAGACTTAACCCAGAGGGTGACACTGTGCATGGATTTTTATTTACTTCATCAAATTTGATTAATCATTGGGATTATTTAGATGAGTTTGAAGGGGCTGAATTTGTGAGAACACCCGTAACTGTTGAGAGATATGATGAGTTAGAAGTAGATACTTATATTTATACATTAAAAGATCACATACAGGAGATATAATGAAAATAGAGATTTTAGGTACTGGATGTACAAAGTGTAAATCCTTAGAAGAAAATACAAAAAAAGCTCTTGCTCAAGCAGGAGTTTTCGCTCAAGTTGAGAAAGTTGAAGATATTGAAAAAATCATGGCTTATGGTGTTATGAGTACACCTGCACTTGTGATAGATGGAGAAGTGAAATCAACAGGAAAGCTCTTAAATAGTGAAGAAATAAAAGCACTATTTTAATAAATATATTAAATATGAACATAAATAAAGGTTACAACTTGGTTGCATATTTACAAGTGTAACTTGACTTCTTATTCATAAATATTTATACTTCAAATAAAATGTATCTTATGGAGTATTAGATGAAAAAAATGAAGAAAAAAAACAGATAATGGGAAAAATAAATAATTTAGTAGTTATAAAATTTGCCTTTTTATTTGTTGTGTTTTGTAATGTAGTTGTAGATATTGCCCATAAAATCTTTTTACAAAATATTGCTTTTAAGATATTTGATGGAAGTATGCAGGTTATTTGGATATCCATCATAAATGCATTAATTCTTATTCCCTTTATACTTCTTTTTACACTTAGCGGTTATTTATCAGATAAATACAATAAGAAAAATATTTTAATATATGGGGCAGTTTCTTCTTTTTTATTATCAGTTCTTATGATATTTGCATATATTATCTCAAATTTTTATTTTGCCATGTTTATTTTAGTTTTATTGGCAGTACAAAGTGCCATATATTCACCTGCAAAGTTTGGGCTTATACTTGATATTTATGGCAAAAAAAATCTATCCACAGGAAACTCAGCTCTGCAAGCAATCTCTATAATTGCGATACTTTTTTCAATAGCTAGTGCTTCTTTCTTTTTTGAAGGCTTTTATAATAGTAACAACCTAGAACTCTTAAATACAAAAGAGGAACTTTTATATGCAATTTTACCTTTAACATATTATATTTTACCTGTTGCTTTTTTAGAGATGATTGTCTCTTTCTTAGTTTTAAGAAGAGTAAATACTTATTACAAAAGAGATAAAGAGATGGCTTTAGATAAGCTTGCTTTATTTAAAGGAGAACTTTTAAGCAAAAATATAAAAGTACTCTCTTCAAATAGTGTAATTTTTTTATCTGTTATTGGACTTTCTGTATTTTGGGGAATATCTCAAGGTATCATGGCAGTTTTTCCATCTTTTGCAAAAGAGTATTTAAATGTTACTGATGTTTTTGTAATAAATGCAGTAATTGGTGTATCAGGAGTTGGTATTGCGGTTGGTTCTCTTCTTTATTCTCGTATTTCAAGACACTATATAGAAGTAGGAACTATACCCTTATCTGCACTAGGAATGGCAGCGACTATTTACGCAGCAACCGTAGCTCAAAGTCCATTTTTTATTGGAGTCTCTTTTTTCCTTTTTGGAATATTTGGAGGGATGTTTGTCGTTCCTTTAAATGCACTAATTCAATTTAATGAAAAGAAAAAAATACTAGGAACAGTATTAGCAGGAAATAATTGGTTTCACTCAGTTGCAATGTTTTTGATGTTGTGTATGACAACCCTTGTCTCTTTTTATAATCTAAACCCTCTCAATACAATATATTTGATTTTACTTATTACTATTATAGGAACAGTATATACAATAATTAAACTACCTCAATCACTTATATTACTATTTTTGAAAAGTGTTATTGGAATAAAATATAAACTTGAAGTTAGTGGAATAAAAAACATACCTTCAACTGGCGGAGTATTACTGCTAGGAAATCATACTTCATGGATAGATTGGGCAGTAGTATTAATGGCAGTTCCAAGGGAAGTAAAATTTGTAATGCACAAACCAATCTATAACAAATGGTATTTAAATTGGCTCTTAAGGATGTTTAAAACAATACCTATAGGAACAACAGGAAGTAAAAATACTATTAAAATAGTTGCAGATGAATTGGATAAGGGCAATATTGTAGTTCTTTTTCCAGAAGGAAGTATTACAAGAAATGGACATTTGGGTGAGTTTAAAAAAGGTTTTGAAAAAATCTTAGAATTAACAATGAGTGATATAAGAGTAGTACCATTTTATATAAGAGGTCTTTGGGAAACAATTTTTTCAAGGGCAAGTAAAAAATATAAAGATTCATACAAAGTAAATAGCGTAACGGTATCTTTTGGAAAAAGAGTAAAAAAAGAAAAAGCAAATGCAGTTAGTATAAAACAAGATATTATAAATCTATCAACTATCGCTTGGCAAGAGCATACAAATAACTTAGCTACATTAAATGAAGTGGTTTTTGATAGATTAAAATCAGTATCAAATGAGATGATTTTTGCAGATTCTACAGGGGTAAATCTATCGGGAAATAAATTCTTAACTGCCTCAATTTTATTTAAAAATCTATTGCATAAAGAGATAAAAGGAAAAAATGTAGGTTTAGTTCTTCCTTCAACAGCAGCAGGGGCTTTTATAAATTATTCTTGTTTAATGTTAGGAAAAACTCTTGTAAATCTAAATTATACAAGTGAACTAAACTCAATAAAACAAGCAATTTTACAAGCAGAAATTAAAACAATAGTTGCTTCTAAAAAGTTTGTTGAAAAGTTAGAGAAAAAAGGTATAGATGTAAAAGAGATATTTGAATTAGTTGATGTAGTTTATGTGGAAGATTTAAAGAAAAAAATATCAAAATCAAGTGCTTTTATAACTTTTGCTATGATAAAACTTTTACCTTCATTTATTTTAAAACCAATATTCTTAAGTAAAACAAAAAAAGATGATACTGTTATGATTATGTTCTCATCAGGAAGTGAAGATATCCCAAAAGGTATTGAGCTAAGTGGTGATAATATTTTAGGAAATTCTCAACAAATAGCTACAATAATAAATGCAACACATGATGATATTATTGTTGGATCTCTACCTTTATTTCATGCTTTTGGAATAGTGGTTACAACATTTTTGCCTTTAATTGAAGGAATAAAATGTGTAGCTCATCCAGATCCAACTGATGGGTTAGGTTTGGGTAAACTGGTTGATGAATATAAAGCAACAATTATGTGTGGAACTTCAACTTTTTTTAGACTATATACAAAAAATCCTAAAGTAAATAAAACTATGTTTCATAGTTTAAGACTTGTAGTTGCTGGAGCTGAAAAATTAAGAGATGAGGTTAGGGTTGATTTTAAAAATAAATTTGAAAAAGATATTTTAGAAGGCTATGGTACGACAGAAACCTCTCCTGTAGTTGCTTGTAATATTCCTGATACACTTGCAAGTGATGGAACTATTCAAATTGGTTCAAAAAAAGCCAGTGTTGGTATGCCTATACCTGGAACCATTATAAAAATAGTTGACCCAGATACTCTTAAAGAGCTTAAAACAAATGAAGAGGGTATGATAGTAATTTGTGGTATTCAAGTTATGAAAGGGTATTTAAAAGATGAGATAAAAACTTCAAAAGTTTTAAAAAGAATTGATGGGAAATTATATTATATAACAGGAGATAAAGGAAAAATTGATAAAGATGGTTTTATAACTATAGTTGATAGATATTCAAGATTTGCAAAACTTGCAGGAGAGATGATAAGTCTAGCTTCCATAGAAGATAAAATATCTAAACTTCTAGTTTTAAAAGAAGATTCTGAGGTTGATTTTATTGTTACTTCAGTTGAAGATGAAAAAAAAGGTGAAAAAATAGTATTGTTAATTTCCCATGTTGATGAACATGAGGTTTTAAAATTAAAAGATGATATTATTAAAAAATTTTATAATAAATTGATGATTCCTGCAAAAATAAAAATAGTAGATGAAATCCCAAAGCTTGGTAGTGGTAAAAAGGATTTTAAAAAGTCAAAGGAATTAGCTTTATATAATAATTAGAATTTTTTTGATATAATCGCAACTATTTATAAAAATATAAAAGGAAAAATATGAATTTTGTTTCTATTATTATGGGTAGTAAATCTGATTATGAAATAATGAAAAACTGTGCTGACACATTGGAGCAATTCAATGTAAAGTATGAGATGATTATCTCTTCTGCACATAGATCTCCTGAGAGAACTAAAAACTATGTAAAAGAAGCTGAAGAAAAAGGTGCAATTGCCTTTATTGCTGCTGCTGGTATGGCTGCACATTTAGCTGGTGCATTAGCAGCAGCTACAACTAAACCTGTTATTGGAGTTCCAATGAAAGGTGGAGCTATGGATGGTATGGATGCAATGCTTTCAACTGTTCAAATGCCTTCAGGAATGCCTGTTGCTACAGTTGCTCTTGGAAAAGCAGGTGCTATCAATGCTGCATACTTAGCTATTCAAATTTTAGCTATTACAGATAAAGAGTTAGCTGTAAAATTAAAAGAAGATAGAATAGTAAAAAGTAAAGCTGTTGAAGTTGATTCTAAAACTATAGAAGTATTAATATAGTTTAAAACATCACGCTATTTGTTTTTTTTATTCAAATAGTGTGATAATCTTAAAATATAATTCAAAACAAAAATAAGATACAAAAAGTATTAGGGATAAAATAGATGATTACATTTTCACAACTTCTTTTAAAATTACAACAATTTTGGGCAGAGCAGGGTTGTAATATTGTTCAACCTTATGATATGCCAGCTGGTGCTGGGACATTTCATCCTGCAACACTATTAAGAAGTTTAGACTCAACACCTTGGAGTACAGCATATGTTGCACCAAGTAGAAGACCAACTGATGGAAGATATGGAGAAAATCCAAATAGACTAGGGGCTTACTATCAATTTCAAGTTTTAATCAAACCAAGCCCAGACAACATACAAGACTTATATTTACAATCATTAGAGTATTTAGGTTTAGATATTTCTAAACATGATATTAGATTTGTAGAAGATAACTGGGAATCTCCGACACTAGGAGCATGGGGACTTGGATGGGAAGTTTGGCTTGATGGTATGGAAGTTACTCAGTTTACATATTTTCAACAAGTTGGTGGATTAGCTTGTGACCCTGTTGCTGTAGAGATTACATATGGAACTGAACGGTTAGCTATGTATTTACAAGAGGTTGATTCTGTATTTGATATAGTTTGGAATGAAAATGAATATGGTAAAACAACTTACGCAGATGTTCATAAAGAGAGTGAATATGAGTTTTCTAAATATAATTTTGAAGTTGCAAATGTAGATATGTTATTTAAACATTTTGATGATGCTTTTAATGAAAGTAAATCTTGTTTAGAAGCTGGACTTCCACTTCCTGCATATGACCAGTGTATGTTGGCAAGTCACGCTTTTAATACACTTGATGCAAGAAAAGCAATTTCTGTTACTGAGAGACAAAATTATATTTTAAAAGTAAGAGAGCTTTCAATGGGATGTGCTGTTTTATATAAAGAACAAGAAGAAGATAGATTAAAAAGAATTGGTAAATAATGAAAATCAAAGATATTTATAATTATTTAGATGAACTTTCACCTTTTGTTTTACAAGAAAAGTGGGATAATTCTGGATTGATTGTAGGTAGTTATGATGATGAAGTAGAAAAAGTTTATATTAGTATAGATTTGGATGAAGAATTAGTTTCTAATATGGAAGAAAACTCTTTAGTTATCACTCACCATCCTTTGATTTTTTCAGCACTTAAAAGAGTAAATTTTGATTCATACGCAACCAAGATTTTAAGAGTACTGATTCAAAAAAATATTTCACTAATTTCAATGCATACAAATATAGATAAAACACATTTGAATAGATATGTTGGAAAAGATATTTTGGGATTAGATTTAGAAAATAGTGAAGAATATATCTCATATGACAATGTAAATTCATCATTTAATGAGTTTTGTGAAGAAATATCAAAAAAATTAGATATTGATGAATTGAAATTTGTAAAATGTAGTGATGAGGTTAAAAGAGTTGCTTTGGTAACAGGAGCAGGAATGTCGATGATTTCGGAAGTTGAAGCGGATTGTTTTTTAACAGGTGATATAAAATATCATGATGCAATGGAAGCAAAATCAAGAGGAATTTCATTAATTGATATAAGACATTATGAAAGTGAGCACCATTTTACTACACTTTTATTTTCTCTTATTGAAAAATATTTGAAAAAAAATAAATTAACAGCTATAATGGCGAATTCAAAAAATCCATTCAGTTTTTATAATACAAGGAGAAACGGTTGAACAAGTATTTAGAGGATTTAATCAAATTATCAAAATTTGACGGCAAAATTAGTTCATTTGAACCACAAATTGACAATGAAAAAGACAAATTAGCAACATTTGTTGAGATTGCAGAAGAGATTAAAAAAGGTATAAATGATACTTATGCTCAAATTGATGAGATAAAATCAAAAAGAACTAAAAATAATATTCACTTAGCTGAATTAAAGTCAAAATTAGAAGATATTTCTAAAAAAGGCGCAGTAGTTCAAACAGAAAAAGAAGTTAAAGCTTTACAATTAGAAGAAGAGATTGCAAAAGAACAAATTTCATTTGCAAACGAAGAAATTGAAAGACTTGATAAACTTTCAACTGCAAAAGAAGAAGAGTTAAAAGAGTTACAAGAGAAGTTAACAGAAGAAGAGAATGGAATTAAAGAGTTACAAGTTTCTGTTGATAATGCTATTGAAGAAATCAACAAAGAAAGAAATGTTGTATATCAAGATAGAGCTGAATTATTAGGAAATTTTGATAATAAAGTTTTAACATTCTATGAAAAAATTAAAAGATGGGCAAAAGATACAGCTGTTGTTCCTGTTAAAAAACAAGCATGTTATGGTTGTTTTATGAAAATTAGTGATCAAACATATGCAGAAGTAATTAAATCAGAAGAGATTATTAATTGTCCCCATTGTGGAAGAATTATTTATAAAGAAGAAGAAACTGTAGAGGCTTAACTTTGAGCCTCTTCTCAATATTTTATTTTTTAGTATCTTTACTATTATATATTTTAGCAATCCCCTTTATTTTATTTAAATCAAAAAACACAAAATACAAAGAAGCTTTACCCGCAAGATTTTTTTTAAAAGACAATAGTTCTTTTAAAGAAGCAAAGGTCTGGTTTCATGTATGTTCTTTTGGTGAAACAAAGGCAATTAAGCCCATTGTTGATGCAATAGAAGAAGAGGTAAATATATCAGTTATAACAAATACAGGATATGATGAGGCAAAAAAATTAAGTAAAAATGTAAGATATTTACCCTATGAACTTCTACTTCCTTTTTGGATTAATAAACAAAAAATTTTATTAGTCATGGAAGCAGAACTTTGGTATATGCTTTTTTTATTTGCAAAAATAAAAAAGACAAAAACTATTTTAATAAATGCAAGAATAAGTGATAGGTCATACAGTTCATATAAAAAGTTTTCTTGGTTTTATAAAAGAATATTTAAAAATATAGATAAAGTTTTTGCCCAAAGCCAAATAGATAAAAATAGACTTGAAGAGTTGGGTGCAAAAAATGTTGAAGTAATAGGTAATATTAAACTTGCAACACTACCTAAAAGAACAAATAAGTTCACAAAGCTAGATGAGTTTGTAATAACAGCTGGTAGTACTCACGAAAATGAAGAAGAGTTGATTTTAAACTCTTATGAAAAAGAGTTCGGAAAGTTAATTATTGTGCCAAGACATCCAGAGAGATTTGAAAAAGTAAATCAGCTTATTTTAGATTTTATAAAAAATAAAGAGATAAGTTATCATAAGTTTTCCTTGAAAAATGATTTTTCTAGTGATATAATTTTGGTAGATGTTATGGGTGAGCTTAATAATATATATGAAATTTCAGATGCAGTTATTTTAGGTGGGGCATTTGAAAAAATAGGTGGACATAATCCAGTTGAGCCTGCCTTTTTTAATTGTAGAGTAATAAGTGGTGAAAACTACTTTAACCAAAAAGCTCTTTTTGAGTGTATAGAGAATTATAAAATTGTAAAAAACTCTCAATTAAAAGATATAATGAGAGAAATAAAAGATATAAAACCTGCCTCTTTAAAAGGCGAAGGTACAATAGAACCAATAATAAGGGAAATAAATGGGACAAGATAAAGCATATAAAGTATTAGCAAAGCAAGAGAATATATCAAATAGTAAAGCTAAAGACTTAATAGATAAAGGTTTAGTAAAAGTAGGGGATAAAAAAGTTTTAATAGCAAGGGGAGATATCTCTGAAAATACAAAATTTATTGTAAAAGATGTTGCTCCTATAAAAATGATATTTCAAGATGATGATATTTTAGCTGTAGATAAACCAGCTTTTTTAACAGCAGATGAGATATCAAGAAAGTTTCCAAAATACCTTTTACTAAATAGACTTGATAAAGAGACTAGTGGGGTTATGCTTTTTGCTAAAAACGAAGAGTTTCAAACAAGAGCTATTAGAGAGTTTAAAAATAACAACGTATATAAAGAGTATGTTGCTGTTGTAGAAGGAAAAGTTATCGAGACAATAGTTATTGATAAACCAATTTTAACTATCAAAAATAATAAAGGTGTTGCAAGAAGTAAAGTTGATATGAAAAAAGGTAAAAGTGCAAAAACAACTATTTATCCAATGCTTGTTGAAGGAAATAAATCAAAAGTTAAAATCGTAATTGATACAGGAAGAACACATCAGATTAGAGTTCATCTGAACAATGCAAATTATCCAATAATTGGTGATGTAGTTTATGGTAAAGCTTCAACTCATGTAAATAGAGTTTTATTACACTCTAAAATTACTAAAATCTTTGATTATACTTTTGAAGCAAAAGTTCCAAGAGAGTTTAATATTTTTGGACTTTAAATAAATATTAAGGTTTAGTAATTTAATAAAATTACTAAACACCCTTAAAAACGTCATTAAACCAATCAAAATTAAAAAACTAATATAAAATCTAACTTAAAATACACTCAATTAAACATAAATGAAGTTTTACTTTAGTAAAATCACACAAATTTAAAAAATGGAGTAGAGTTTTGTTTGATGTAATAACTGGTTCGATTAAAAGTGCAGTAAATAAAGTAAGATTTAAAGATGATGCCGCGTCATTAAAAAAAGCGACAACTGAACTTAGAAAAGCACTATTAAAAGCAGATGTACACCATAAAACTACGAAAGATTTAATCTTCAATGTTGAGTTAAGAACAAAAGAGTTAGGAATAGGTCAAAACTCTTTTCTAAAGGCTTTACAAGAAAACTTAACAACTATACTAACAGCAGAGGGTAACCAAGGGTTTGTTTTCTCTAGTACTCCTCCTACAACTATTTTAATGACTGGACTACAAGGGTCAGGTAAAACTACAACAACTGGTAAACTTGCAACATATTTAAAACTAAGAAAGAAAAAAGTTTTAATAGCTGCTTGTGATTTACAAAGACTTGCAGCAGTTGAACAGTTGAAACAAATATCTGCTCAAATAGAAGTTGACTTATACTTTGATGATAGTGAAAAAAATCCTATTAAAATAGCAAAAGCTGCTCAGAAAAAAGCTAAAGATGAACATTATGATGTTTTACTAGTGGATACAGCAGGTCGATTGGCAATTGATGCAGAATTGATGAATCAATTACACGAAGTAAAAAAAGCACTGAATCCAGATGAAATTTTTTATGTGGCAGATTCATTAACAGGTCATGATGCAACTAGAACAGCAAGTTCTTTTAAAGAACAAATAGGAATCGATGGAGTTATTTTATCTAAATATGATGGTGATACAAAAGGTGGGGTTGCAATCTCTTTAGCTGATCAAGTTGGCGTTCCTTTAAGATTTATTGGTACTGGTGAGAAAATGCCAGATTTGGAAGTATTTATTCCAGATAGAATTGTTTCTAGACTTATGGGCGCTGGAGATATTGAAGGACTTGCAGAAAAAACATCAGCAATTATTGATGAGAAGAAAGCTAAAGAAGTAACTAAGAAAATCAAAAAAGGTGAATTTAACTTTAATTACTTTTTAGAACAACTTAAGATGATGAGTAAATTAGGTTCTATGAAATCTATTTTAGGAATGATTCCAGGTATGTCACAAATGGCTGGACAACTTAAAGATATGGATTTTGAAAACTCAGATGAGATAAAAAGAATCAAAGCATTAATAGGTTCTATGACTCCAAAAGAGCGAGAAATGCCATCTCTTTTAAATCCAAGTAGAAAGAAAAGATTATCTAAGGGTTCTGGATTATCAGAAGTTCAAGTTAATAAAATCTTGAAGCAATTTAAAAGTGCATCAAAAATGGCTAAGCAACTGTCAAATAAAGGCGGAATGAAAGGCTTATCAAATATGATGTCACAAATGAAAGGTCCTGGTGGGATGCAAGGTCTACCTCGATAAAAAAACTAACAAATAGTGTTGAGTTGTAAACTTCTAATGTGAGTTTAGAATTCAATACTATTAAATAAAAAAAGGAAAAACATGACAGTAATTAGATTAACAAGAATGGGTAGAAATAAGAAACCATTTTATAGAATCGTTGTAACAGATTCAAGAAAAAGAAGAGATTCAGGATGGATTGAATCAATTGGTTATTATAACCCAGTAGCAGAACCAAAAGTATTAAAACTTGACGAAGAGAGATATAACTATTGGTTAAGTGTTGGTGCTAAACCTTCTGAAAAAGTTAAAAAATTAGCTGAAGCAAAATAAGTTTTAACATGATTAAGAATTTCATTGAAAGCTATGTGAAACTTATTGCTAGTAGTCCAGACTCAATAACTGTATCAGAAAAACAAATTGATGATACTTTTGTTGAAGTTACTATAGGTGCTGACACATCTGATGTGGGTAAACTTATAGGAAAAAATGGAAATATGATAAATGCTTTAAAAACTATGGCTAATGGCTGTAAGGCAAAAGATGGAATATCATATAAAATACAAGTAGTTGCTAACTAACTTGAAGATGAATAATCAAATTTATGTAGCTAAACTTGGAAAATCTGTAGGTTTAAAAGGTGAAATAAAAATTTTCATTGACTCAGATTTTCCAGAGCAGTTTAAAAAAAATGCTACATTTACAACTAATAAAGGTATATCTCTTACCGTAAAAGACTATAATTAATCACGAGGACTTATTCTTTTCCATGAAATTAATAATATCGATGATGCTAAAAAAATTACAAATCAACAACTATTTACTTCGCAAGAAGATACTAAAGAAAACTGTAAATTAGATAAAGATCAATATTTTTGGTTTGATTTAATGAATTGTAGTATTTATGAAAATGATGAGTTATTGGGAACAATAAGTGATATCCATAGGTATCCACTTGGTGACTATTTTGAAATTGATACAGACAAAGCTTTAGTAGAAAAAACTCTACCTAAAACATTTTTACTTCCTTATGAAAAAAAGTATATCATAAGTGTTGACATTGTTAATAAAAAAATTCTAACAAAAGATGCAAAACCTATTTTAGAAAATAGTTAGTAGTTACATCTTTCATCATACTCTTCGATTGTATAATCATACTCTTGGGCATCTATATTATATCTTGATTCATACTCTTTTGTGATTTTATCCCTACTTGAATCATCATCAAAAGTGCCAATAAATATTTCAACATTATTTTGATAATCTCTACATAATGTCACATTATCACTTACAGAATATATTTTATCAAGGAATGATTTGTATATATCTTGACTTTTTGTGGCTATTTTAATGATTTTTACAAATTGACTCTTAGCTTTTTCTTCTATAATAGGCTCAACTACTGCTACAGGAACAACTGGTTCAACAACTGTAACTTGCGAATCATCAACTTTTACTATTACTGCATCTGGAGTAACAAGCTGTTCATCATTTTTAGCTGCTACTTCTTCATCTTTTGTTTTTTCTTCAACAGAAGCACTATTATCTACTTCAACTACAGCCACAGCTGGAGTCTCTTCTTTATCAATTACTTTTTCTATTTCTTTATCAATAGTTTGACTAATATCTTCTTCTTTTTGAACAGGAGGAAGTGTCATTTCTAGTCTTTTTCTTTCTGCTTCTTTTATTCTTTCAATTTGAGCTTGTCTTTCCATCTCAAGTTGTTTTTTAGCTTCAAGGTATAAATTCTCTTTTTCTATAGCTTTCTTCTCTTCAGTTGCACTATTCTCAACAATTTCATATTTTGTTAATAAGTTTAACTTTTTATTTAATCTATTTGCATCAATATCTGCTTCTTTAAATTCATACTCATCTTTTTGAGCTTTTTGAGTTTTTTCGACTTCTGGCTTAATTTCTGTTTTAACTGGTTATGAATCAAAAAAACCTACAAAATAAAGTAGTACACCAATAGATACAAAAGTTAATAGTATTGATACAATAACAATTAAACTTCTTACAATTTTACTTTGCTTTTTTTGAACATCAAACTCTTCATCTTTAAGTACAGAGTTATCAGGTATCTCATCTATTTCATCTGCAGTTGAATTGTTTAAATTAATATCATCTACATCAGATATTTCATCTTTTGAGTCATTTTTTTCTACAGTGTCAGTGGGTTGATTATCTTGCGGACTTTCTTGAGTTTTTTCTTCTGGTTCATCTTCTTTTATTAAAGACTCAATATCTTCATCTGAAAGGGGAGCACCTTCAACTAATGTTTCTTCAGCTTTTCCCTCATCAACAACTTCTTCTAAACCCAAATTTTGCATAGCTTCTTCTAAAAGTTCTGCTTCTGTTTTTTCTTGATTTTCTGCCATTTTTACTCTTTAGATGATTTTCTGTATTCTTTTTGTCTTGCTAAAATTTTTTCTTTGTTCTCTTCATAATATCTTTTTCTATACTCTTTTAACTCTTCTTTTTTCTTTTCTCTGTACTCTTTGTCATATTCTAACCTTTTTTCCCTGTTATCATTGTAGTAACTCTTCTTTTGTTCTCTGTAATCTTTTATTTTTTGTATAATTTTATCTTTTCTACTATCAACATGAGACTTTTGTTTTTTAATTATCTCTTTGATTTTTAAATCAAAGTTTTCTATATTTAAATCATTTTCATAGTCATAAATCTGTTGTTTAGATTTTTTTAATGATTCATTAGACTCTTTTTCTAACTTTTTTTTTAGATAATATTCTCTTTTTTTCTTCTTATGATCTAAAAAGTTTCGCTCTCTGAGTCTTTTTAATTCTTCTAAATCCATTTTAACCTAAAGATTATGTACGTTTAAGTTGATTTACAATAGTTAATAACTTATCTGCAGTTTGGATTGATTTAGAGTTTGCTTCATATGCTCTTTGTGCAGTTATTAAATCTACCATTTCTGTAACCAATGCAACGTTAGACATCTCAATAAACCCTTGTCTAAGCCCTCCAAACTGATCTTCTGTTGGATTTGCCTCAATGGGATCTCCAGAAGCAGTAGATACTTGAAAGAGTGATTCTCCAATAGGTTTTAGACCTGCTGGATTAATAAAATCAGCTAATGTTATTTGCCCAAGTTCTTGTTCTTGTCCAGTTGCTGGATCAGTTGCAGTAACTAGTCCACTTGGTGCAATATTAATATCAATTAAATTATCAGGGACTACAATTTCAGGTTCCATAGGATAGCCATTTCCATTTACTATGGTACCCTCTTCATTTACTTTAAACCCACCATTTCTAGTATATGCGATTTCTCCATCTGGCATAGTAACTTGAAAAAAGCCTTTTCCTTCAATTGCAATATCAAAGGTATTTCCAGTTGTTTGAATGTCACCCTCTTCAAAAGATTTTTGAACTCCTGAGACTCTTACCCCTAAACCAACATCCATTCCAGTAGGGTTTCTTGTAGTTTCACTAGTAGCTCCACCTGTGAAATTTAGTCTTTGATACATTAAGTCTTGAAACTCAGCTCTATCTTTTTTAAATCCTGCTGTGTTTACATTGGCTATATTATTTGATGTAACATCAATTTGATGCTGCTGTGCGTACATTCCAGATGCGGCAGTATACAATCCTCTTACCATGGTGAATCCTTTTTGCCAAAATATGATACATTATATTTAAAGAATTTTTAAATTCAAATAAATTTGAAGCTAAATCTCACTTATATTAAGTATAGATTTAAAACAAATTAATTATAATGTAAAAAAATTGAAATTTACAAAGGTGTATAAATGAAAATACTTATAGTTGATGATAGTTCTACTATGAGAAGAATTATTGGTAATGTCGTAATGCAATTAGGAATTGATAAAGAAGATTTTGATGAAGCAGAAGACGGAGTTAAAGCTTGGGGAATGTTGGCAAAAAAACAGTATGACGTTATTCTGACAGATTGGAATATGCCAAATATGAATGGACTTGATTTAGTTAAAAAAGTTAGAAAAGAGGGTAATCATCAAAGTACACCTATAATTATGATTACTACTGAAGGTGGTAAAGGCGAAGTTATAACTGCTTTGAAAGCTGGAGTTAATAATTATATTGTTAAACCTTTTAATGCCGAAATATTAAAAGAAAAACTAGATGGTGTATTTAAAAAATAGTTAAGTAAAAAGGTATAACTATGAGTATGAGTCAAGAAGAGATAGAAGCTTTAATGAATGGTTTGGATATCTCTGAAAACGAAAATTCTGAAAATGATGATTCATCTTCTGATGAAAAAGATTCAGAAAATATGTCAGAAAATGATATAGCTGATTTAATAGCACAAACTGATTTATCAAATTCAAATGTAAAGAGCGAAGAGAGTACTGATACTTCTACAACAGAAGAGGAAAAGCCTTCAGGAGATGCTTCTACTGAAGATATTGATGAACTCTTAAATACTATGAGTGAAAACGCAGAAGAAAATTCACAAAATAGTGAAAGCCAAGAAAAAGAGACTAAAGAAGATTTTTCTAATACTGATATTGACGAATTATTAAATTCAATGGATAATAATACAGAAGAAGATTCTCAAAAAAGCGAATCTGAAGAGGAAAAAACTCCAGATGATGTTTCAGATACAGATATTGACGAGTTATTAAATTCAGTTGATGAAGAGAAAGATACAGGTTCAAAAGAAGAAGATGAAAACTCTTCAGTATCAAGTGATGAAATAGATTCAATTATAAATGGAATTATGTCAGAAGAAGATGCTACTAAAGATGAAGATGTAGACACAAGTGAAATTGATGATATGATTGCAGGTTTAGAGACAAGTAAAGAGTCTGAAGATGATGATTACTTAAGTGGTTTAGATTTCAACTTAGATGCTGATTCTATTGATGCAATGGATAAGGTAAAAGATGAGACAAGCTCTTCTTCTAATAAAAAAAGTAATGATGTTGTAAATGTTGATAAAATTAATATTCCTAACCAATTAGGAGAAGTTGCAAATGATTCAGAAGAGAAAGCAACAAAAATTTTTGATGCCTTAAGTTATATTTTAGATGATAATGAAGAACTTAGAAAGACAACAAAAACATTAGATGAGTTTATGCAGTCCCAACTGAAACTCTTAGAAATGTTAAGTAAAAAATTTCCAAAAGTAAAAGAGTTCTCTGATAACTTGGAGACAATTAATGGTTTAATTGATAAGCCAAAAGAGATACAAACAAGATTACATAATAGAGATAAAGAACTTTTTGAAACAATGGAATTAATGCAATTTCATGATATAAATAGACAAAAAATAGAAAGAGTTATGGGATTGGTTATAAATCTTTCTCGTCAATTAAATTCTATATTTGATGATGAATCAAAGAGTGTTAATTTACCAGGTGCAAATCACTTACCTGGTGATCATTCTGATTATTTAGTAGATAGTGATGATTTAGAGTCATTAATTGCAGAATTTGGTAAATAAGGATTAAAGTATGAATCAAGGACTATATCCCCTAGCAGCAGCAATGGTAAATCAAATAAATAGAGTTGATGTAGTTTCCAATAATTTGGCAAATGCAAATACAATTGGTTTTAAAGAAGAGGGTTTAGCAGAAGGGACTTTTAATCATTATTTAGAAAAAGCAAAACAAGAAGGCAAAAAATCTGAATATATAAATGAATTAACAAATAAAGTTCCTAAAATTGATCAAAGTTACGTTGATGCAACACAAGGTGCAATTGTTAATACAGGTAATGAATTAGACTTTTCTCTAAAAGATCCACAAACTTTTTTTGCTGTTTTAACACAAAATGGTGATGTTCAGTATACTAGAGATGGCTCTTTTAAAAATCTTGATGGTTTTTTAGTAGATAGTAATGGAAACAATGTTTTAAGTGCAGATGGTGAGCCAATTGGTGTTGAAGAAGGTTTTGCACAAGCTATTGGTGTTTTTAAAATAGATTATGAAAACTTACAAAAGTACGGAAATAATAATTATAAACTAAAAGACCAAGCTCAATTGGATGCTCAAGTACAAGCTATGGAAAATAATGAAACATTTGTTATGCAAGGTTCTTTAGAATATTCAAATGTAAATGGTGTTTTATCAATGGTTCAACTAATTGAAGCACAAAGAGGCATGGAGTTAGCACAAAAAGGTATAACGGGTATTGACGATTTAAATCAAAAAGTAATACAAAAACTAGGTGAAAGTAGGTAATTATGGACGCAAGTAGTGTAACACAAACTTTATTTAATCATTTAAGTTATAGAGCAGAGAGACAAAAAGTTATTTCAAGTAATATAGCAAATATAAATACACCAGAATATAAAACAAAAGAGTTGAGTTTTGAGTCACAATTGCAAGAAAAAAATAGACAAAAAGATTTAGAGTTAGCTGTAACGAAAGAAAATCATATTAAAGACAGTTCAGAAGATTCAAAGAAATCAAAAACAGAACTTTATGAAGTAAAAAATTTACAAGAACAAAATGATGGTAATAATGTAAATTTGGATACACAAATGGGAGAGATGGCTAAGAATAATGTTATATTTAGTGCTATCCAAGCATCAATTAAAAAAGATGTTACTTTTTTCACATCAGTAATAGACGCTTCAGCTAAAAACTAATTAGGATAAATAATATATGGATCAACTCTTAAAGTTTGTTAATAATTTAAATTCTGCACAAAGAGCAGTTATAATAGGGGGATTTTCACTATTATTAGTTCTTTTACTGGGATTATTAATTTATTCAAATATAAAGTCTGAAGATAGCAAATTAAACTATACAATAGCTACAAATCTTACAAAAAACCAAGTAATGCTAGCATCAAGTGAACTTGAAGCTGCAGGAATTCAATTTTCTGTAGTAGGAAGTGGTAATTCCTTGACCTTAAAAACTTCAAAAGATTTTATTAATATTGCAAAAATAAAATTAGTTACAAGTGATGCTGCTACAAGCCAACATGTTGGTTGGGAAATATTTGAAAAATCATCTTTAGGTACTACAAACTTTGAAAATAAAGTTAAATATTTAAGAGCTTTAGAGGGAGAACTATCAAGAGCATTGGAGTCTCTTTCTGGTATTTTAAGAGCATCAGTTAAAATTGGTATTCCCAAAGAGACTATTTTTACAGAAAGAAAAACGCCACCTACCGCATCTGCAGTATTGAGTTTGAAACCTGGTGTTTTTTTAACACAAAGACAAATAGATGGAATCAAAAACTTTATCTCTTCTGCTATTCCTAATTTAACAAATGAGAACATTAAACTTATAGATCAAGATGGTTCAATATTAGAACAATCAAAAGAGGATATTGACAATATAAGTTCAATTGCTCAGAATAAATATAAAAAGAAACTAGAAAAAGATTTTGAAGGTAAAATTGTAGATTTACTTGAACCAATAGTAGGTCAAGGTAGGGTTGTTGCTAGAGTTTCATTAAGTCTAAATTTTTCAAAAAAGCATACACAAGAAGAGATATATGAGCCTGAAGGTACTATTAGAAGTCAACAAACTACTGAAAATACTTCTTCTTCCCAAGGAACTTCAGGTGAGCCAGCTGCTGTGCCAGGTGTTCAAAGTAATATTGAAGGACCTGATACAAATGAAGGAAATGGAAGTAGCTCATCAAGTAATGAAGCATCTAAAAATATCGTTAATTATGAAATTTCAAAAAAAGTAATTGACCATGAAGATAAAAATTACTCTACTATAAATAAAATTACTGCTGCTGTTACATTTGATTCAAGTGTTTTAACGGATGTTCAAAATAAAGATGAGTTTTTAAATAATATCTCTGAAGTTGTGCAAGATACAATTGGTTACGATGATAGAAGAGGTGATAAAGTTACTGTTAAAGACTTTAAATTTGTCACAGCAACTGAAGCTGGAGCTGCTGGCGATGGAACGGCTGAACCAGTAGATGATACGATTGGTATGGTAAAAGCTATTCTAAGTGAATTTAGTGAATATTTTCAATATTTAATTGCCTTGATTATGTTATTTGTTTTTTATAGAAAGTTTATTGTAAAAAATGATGTTGTTATTTTAGGGGATGCTTTAGGTGGAAGTTCTTCATCAGGTTCAAAAGCAGGAGGTACAAGTGGTTCTGATTCAAATATTCCAGGATTAACTGATGATACAAATTTAGAAGATGAGTATAATCTTAATAGTGCAAAGGGAAGATTAAAGTCTAAAATAAAAAGTCAGATTTTAAATAACCTTGAGGGATTAGATGAAGAATCAGCAACTAAGTATGAGATATTAATTGAAGAGATTGATAAAATTATCAATAACGAACCAGCAGAAATGGCAAAAATGATTGAGTTATTATTAGCAGAAGATAGTGGCAAAAAATTTAATAAAAAGAAAGGTAAATAGTAAATGGCAGAGAATCCTTTAGAACACGAACTTACCAAAGGAATGCCAATGATAAAAAAAGTGGCAATCTTTTTTGTACTTGTTGGTGAAGAAGCTACTGTTAAAATATTTCAACATTTACCAAGACATCTTGTTGAAGAGATATCTACTGCTATTACACAATTAGGTTCAGTTGATAAAGACACCTCTTTAGCCATACTTGATGAGTTTCATCTATATACTAGAACTAAAGGGTTTATTAGTGCTGGTGGATATGACTATGCAAAAGATCTTCTTTATAAATCATTAGGTAAAAATGAAGCAGATGAAATATTAGCAAAACTATCTAAGATGCAACTAGCATCTCAGTCATTTAATTATCTTGATGCCATAAACCCAAAACAGCTTGCAGATTTTATTAAAGAGGAGTCTCCTCAAACTATTGCTGTAATATTGGCACACATGGAATCAAATGGGGCAGCAGACGTGCTTAATCAACTTGAAGAAGATGTAAAAGTAAAAGTTACAATGCAAATGGCTACAATAAAAGATGTATCTCCTGATGTAGTAAGAACTATATCAATTGTACTAGAAAAAAAGCTAGAATCACTATTATCTTCTATTGTTGATGTTGGTGGTGTTAAAGTTGTTGCTGATATGTTAAATAGAATGGGACCAAAATCACAAGATATACTTAAAAATATCAATGGGGTAGATACAGCACTTGCTACAAAAATAAAAGAAAACATGTTTGTATTTGAAGATTTACTTGCTTTAGATAAAGATGATGTAATGAAAGTACTTCAAAATGTAGAAATGGCAGATGTTGCTGTTGCTATGAAAAATGCAACTGAAGATGATTTAGATATAGTTAGAAGTGCAATGTCTCAAAGAGCAAGTGATAGATTCCAAGAAGAGTTCGAAATGCTTACAAAAGTTAAAATTAAAGATATTGAGTCAGCTCAAAGAAAAATGCTTGATGCGGCCCAAAAGCTTATTGAAGAGGGCGTAATTGAAAGGGATGTGGAATAATTTATGGAAAAAAATAACGTATATTCTAATGCAAAAGTAATAAAAGCAAATGATGGTGTTGAAGATTTCCAATTAGGAACATTTCTTAATACTGGGGAAATTACACAAAATGATCAAATGCAAAAAGTTGCAAAATTAGATCAAAAACAAGTCAGTATAAATGGTGATCAAATTTTAGCAGAAATTAAAGCGCTTGCAGGAACTATTGATGCTGTTCAACAAAAAGTTAATGGATTAGAGCATATTGGATTAGCAGGTGGAAAAGATATTGATCATCAAGTTGTTCAAGCAATAAAAGATTTAAAGCACTATGCAGCTTTTTTTGAACAAGCGACTTTCCAAATGGAAACAAAAATTCTTAGAACTTCAATATCAATTGCAAAAAAAATCATTTCTGTTGAGATAGGTGAGAACTCCTCAAAAATTGCAAAAGAGACTATACATAATATATTAGACAAAATAAAAACTGCTTCAAAAGTTAAAATACATTTAAACACAAGAGATTTTGAACTATTAAAAAATGACTTAAATTTAGAAGGTACTCACATCTCTTTAGTGCAAGACGCAAATGTAACTGCAGGTGGTGTTGTAATTGCAAGTGACCTTGGAAATTTCGATGGAAATATAGAAGCAAAAGTAAATTCAATGCTTGAATCACTCGATTCAATCATGTAATTCTCCAAAAATAAACATTAGCTTAAAAAGCCAAAAACTATTTAAATATCGACCTTTTTATTCAATTTACACAAATATAAATTCGAATCTTTGTGTTATAATTCATTATCAAACCTAAGTAAAGTGACCTAAGATTATGGAAATTAACGACAGAGTATATGATTTATTAGTTGATACGCAAATAACAGTAGATGTTATGCTGGGTACTGCAAATATAACAATAAAAGAATTTCTAGATTTGGGTGAAGGAGATATATTATCACTTGATAAAGCAGCAGGTGCTGGAGGTGATATATATGTTAATACAAGAATTATTGGTACTGGTGATATCATCGTAATAGATGAAAGATTAGCAGTTAGAGTACAAGATTCAATGGATTCAGACAATGTTGTACGATATTTCTTTGAAGAAAATATGTTATAGGAGAAAATCATGGCAGGTGTAGATGGTGTATCAACAAGTACTAAAACGACAGCTACTGGACAGCAATATACTGCTGGTATTAGTAATGATGGGCTTACAAATGAAGATTTTTTAAAGTTAATGTTAGAAGAGTTAAAACTGCAAGACCCTACCAAACCAATGGATTCTGCTAGTATGTTAGACTCTCAAATGCAAATGTAGAGTATACAAACAAACTTATCTACTATTGAGGCAATGGAATCTTTACAAAACTCATTCTCTCAAATGGCACTAGCAAGTGCAACTGATGTTATTGGCAGAATTGTAGAAGATGGAAATATGGGACAAGATGGAAATCCTAAAAGTTTCCAAATTACATCTGTTGAATCAGATGAAGGAAAAGTTATAGCTACTGGTTATCAAGTTATTGGATATGATTCAGAATCTGGTTCTTTAATTCTTGCAGAAGATATGTCAAAAATTGATTATGACAATATAACAAAAATTTAT
This sequence comes from Arcobacter sp., assembly GCA_002869535.1. Classification (GTDB taxonomy): domain Bacteria; phylum Campylobacterota; class Campylobacteria; order Campylobacterales; family Arcobacteraceae; genus Arcobacter. The sequence continues at coordinate 169,099 of PKUK01000003.1, read as the reverse complement.
TAAGGAAAAAAAGTGATTAGTGGTTTATACAACGGATTATCTGGAATTTATGCATCATCAAGCTCTGTAAATGTAGCTGCAAATAATATTTCTAACGTTAATACTATTGGTCACAAAGAAGATGAAATCTCTTTTCAAGATATGTTATATAAAAATGGTAGCTACGGAAAAGGTGTTTCTCAAGAGTCAATTGAAAAAACTTTTCGTCAAGGTGGAATAAAAGATACTAGTAATCCTTATGATTTTGCAATAGAAGGAAAAGGGTTTTTTATAGTAAATGATACTGCTACTGGACAAAGTTACTACACAAGAGCCGGAAACTTTACAGAATCTAGTGATGGAACACTAGTAAATGGCGAAGGCTTAGTTGTTCAAGGTGTTCAAACAGAAATAATTTCTACTACTTCATCTAATGATATTGTAGCATTTGGAGATACATATACAAAACATTTAGCCTCTTCAATAATTACTCAAGAAGATAGAACAATATCAATTAATGCAAAAGCAACTGATTATACAAAAACAGCAACTGATGTTGGTGTTTCTGGACAAAACTATAAAAGTGCAACTTCAGTTGTATCAGATATTGAAGCTTTGAAAACAGATTATAATAATAAACTTAAATTATTAGAATCAAATCCAAATGAAGTATCTGTTGCTTCAACTAATCAACAGGTAAATTTAACATATTCAAACTATGAAACTGAGCTTACAAATACTAACGATGTAGTAGAATTGTATATAGGAAATCAATTAGTTAGACAATATTTTGATACAGATGCCTTGACTACTATGAATAAATTATCAGATAAGATTTCTGACTTACAAGGATATTCATCATCTTTTGATTCTACAACTGGAATGCTTACAATTGATAATTTGATACCAGGAGATAATACAAAAATCTCTTCACCTACAATAAACTCAAGTGTTCCACTTATAGAAATAACTGATGCAGTTGAGGGATCAGGATTAGCAATGGTTGAATCAGCAAGGGATGCATTAAATGGTGCAGTTCAATTGGCAAATGCGCAGTTTCTAGATATTCAAAATGGAATTCCTGCACCTAATCAAGCATCATTATCTTTAAGCGATATTAATTTAAAAATAACAAACCTTGGACTTGCTTCATATAATGATACTTCACTTAGTGTTGGAAATGATGGTATCTTATACTTAACACAAGGAACTAATACATATATAGCAGGAAGAGTATCTACAGCATATTTCCCTGATGAGCAATCATTAAAAGCAGAAGGTTCTAATTTATACTCAGAAACTTCAGCTTCTGGCGAGCCTAAAAATGCTGATTTATTAAATGAAATGGTTGCAAGTAGTGTAGAAGTTAGTAATATAAGTGTTTCTACTGGGTTACAAAAACTTTTAATAGCACAAAGAGCTTTTGAAGCAAATTCAAAATCAATTACAACGTCAGATGATTTTTTAAAAACAGCAATAGCATTAATGAGATGATTATTAATTAGTACTTAATAGAGTACTAATTAATAAACATAAAATGTTTATAATTTTATCTAAAAGGATAAATCATGATTGGAGCACTATGGACTGGTATTTCTGGTTTAGCAGCACAACAAAAGGCTTTGGACAACGAGTCTCATAATATCGCAAATGTTAATACAATAGGTTATAAAGCATCAAGAATCTCTTTTGCTGATCAAATGTATCAAGATAGAATAGGTAAGGGTGCAAAAATACTTGATGCCGAAAAACTTTATGTACAAGGTAACCTAAAGGGTACTGGTGTAGATTATGATATGGCACTGTCTGGTCATGGGTTCTTTGCTGTAACAAATAAGAGTTCAACAGGTACAAGTGAGACTTATTATACAAGAGCTGGTAACTTTAGAATGGGTGATAATGGTACATTGCAAGATGCAGCTGGTAATGAAGTTCAGGGATGGGCTATGAGTACAATCACCTCTGATGACAGATTATCAACAAATCCAAATATTAACGTATTTACAAGTGCATACACTGAACTTCTTACATCTAAAATTGTTACTTTGTCTCAATCGGTTGAAACATACACAGCTAAAGCAACAAATTATGAACAGACAGCAAAAGCAGATGTTAGTGATGTCTATTCAGGTTATGGATTAAAAAATGAGGCATCTAAGGTTAATGATGTTAAAGCTTTAGTTTCAAATTATTCTGATGCATTATCAGCATATCAGGATAATCCAGATGGAACTTCTCAAAGTGCACAAGCTCAAATTTCACAAGTTAATTTTATAGGAACAGATTTAACTAAAGAGGGTGATCAAATTTATGTTTATATTGATGGTAAAAAATATTCTCAAAACTATATATCTGAACCATCTAGAACGGCTGATGATGGAACAACTGTTTTAACAGATGTAGAAGCAAGTCAGATTGCAACATATAAAGCTTTAGCTGATCAAATTTCTAAAATAACAGGATTTGTTGCATATACTGTAACTGATGAAGATATTTCAAGAGGTGGTACTACTGAAACAGGAAGTGCTGTAAACTCTTTTGAATCTTTTGATACCTTTACAAAATCTACAAAAGATGCAGATGTTTTACATGGAATGATTCAAATTCAATCAATGATTCCAGGACAAGAGTTTAAAATAACAGAAGTTGCAGAAGTTTCAGGGGATACAATCGTTTATGGTTCTTTTAATGAAACTACTAGTGCTACAACTGCACAAGAAGGTATTGGACTTGGAGGACTACAAAGTGCTAGAGATGCATTAGCTATGGCAATTAGTGGTAATCAAAGAGATGTTTTTACTCTGCAAGAACTTAATTTAAATAATGCAGATACTTATAGTTTTGACTTTAGTGTATATGACAAAGATTTAGAAAAAACAATTAATTTTGGTTCTGCAATTAGTGTTTCTGCAACAGATGACATTGATGATATTATTACAAACTTAACTACAAATGCAACAGGAAGCACAAATATCTCAGTTGAAAATTTTAATAAATACTTTACTGCAAAAAATATAAATGGTAATCTAGTAATTGAAGCAAAAGAGTATGATGTTGAATTTAGTTCAGAGTTGTATGCTAATGCACAAACTTATACTGCAACAGGAAGTGCTGGTTCTTATACTTTTGATGATACAGCAGCAGTTTTAGCAAATGGACAGACAAGTTTTACAATGACAATTCCATCAATTACTTTATCTGATGGTACTGTACTAAGTGCTATTACAACTACTGGAGGAACAATATCTTCTCCTAGAGATTTAGATACACTTGCTGGAAAAATAAATGATATATTTTCTAAAAATACAGCAACAAACGCTAGTGGTACAACAGTTTCAATGCCATATAATGCAGTAGTTGTAAATGGGGAGTTAATAATTCAACAAACATCAGGTGCCCCATCAGGTAACTTCCCTTCGACATTAACTATAAACAAAGTAGCAGGTGGTATTGATAAAAATGCAGATGCTTCTGGACGAAAAGGTGCCGGTGCAGAGTTCTTGGAAATAAAAACGACCCTTGACCAAACATCATCTCAAGACTCACTTCAACTAAGGCTCGATACCTTGGGCATATCCGATTCCGCCTTCGGTGAGTTCTCCGTAGATGCTTCAGGTTTAATTACTATGAAACAAGATGGTGCTGAGTTTGCTATTGGACAAGTTGCTATTGCACTGTTTAATAATGAAAGAGGACTTGACCCAATGGGTAATAACCTTTTAGCAAAAACTACTCAAAGTGGTGAGCCAACATATAATATTAATAATGATAGAACTGCAACCATAGAGTCTGCAACTTTAGAGTTAAGTACTGCTGATTTAAGTGAAAGTTTAGTTAACTTGATGGTATTCCAAAGAGCTTTTGAAGCCAATGCTAAATCAATTACTACATCTGACCAATTATTAACTACATTAATTGGTTTAAAACGATAATAAATTAAATAGATAGATTTTTCTATCTATTTTTTAAAGAGGTTAAATTTGGAAAATTTTTTGTTAATTTTGTTTTTGATGATAATGTTTTTATATTATTTTTCTACAACAAATGTGTATAAATCTTTATATGTAAAAGTAAATGAAGAAAAAAATATATTAGAAGATGAAAAGAATAAATACACTCAGTTAATGGATAGATATAATAAACAAGTTGTTGCGCAAGATGATGCTTTAAAACATACTGAAAATAACCTCTCCGTTGCTAGGAATGACTTAAGAGATGTGAAGTTACAAAATAATGAGTTAAGACATCAAGTTGATAAACTCAAAAAGAGGTCTGAAGAGCTTTATGCTCAAGTTAATACTATGATTTAATAGGAGAATCTCATTAAACTATTTAATTTAAAGAAAAAGTTTTTTCTTTTTTTATTAATTACTATTTTTCATACTATATTAACTGCAGAAGACGTTTCAAAAGTTGAATCACAACCTGAAGTTATTTTTAAATATGATGACTTAACAAAAAATCAAAAAAGCATATCTCAACAAGTACAATTTAATAACGCAGTTCTTCTTTTAGAAAAAAATGAGTATTTAAAAGCCATTGAAATTTTAAAAGAGACTTCAAAGTTTTTACAAATACCTTCATATTTGAATATTGGAATTGCTTATTATAAGTTAAATTCAATTTATAATGCAAGAATATATCTAGAAAGAATATATAATCACTCTGCTGCTATTAAAGAAAATACATACTCTTACATGTCTGCTTGTTATTATTTATACCTAATATCTAATAATAAAAAGTTTTTAAAAAAGATTATTGAAATAGCAAAAACAAGAAAAGATTTGTCAGAGCATGGTAAAAGGCTTGTATCTGATACTTTTATAATACTAAAAGACTATGAAATGGCCTTAACACTTTTAGAAGCTATGGATTACTCATCAAATTTAAAAAAAGCACTTTTGTTAATTAAACTAAAAGATTATAATAAGGCAGATTTATTATTAGCAAAAGCATATGAAAGTACAGTAAATTTAAAGGTAAAAGATAAGATTTTATGGTTTAAGGTTTTTAATAATTTAAAATCAAACAATTTAGAAAAATTAGATGAAAATTTGACTTTAATTCAAGAGAGAAAATCATCTTTTGAAACAAACAAAGAGTTAGAACTTAAAATGTTTTTAAACAAAGATAAATATACTCCTAAAGAGTATTTTAAATTTGTTACAAATTTTGATTTAAATAGAAAAATTGATTATATTTATTATTATGCCCCATACATATTTTCTGATAATGAAGAGATTATTTATGACTCTACAAAAGGCTTTATTTTTAAAGATAAACAAAGTTTAGAAAATCTAGAAGATATGATTTCATATAATGCTTCATTTTTGGAGTTAATAAAAAAAGATCCCATTCAAAAAGTTGTAATATTAAAGAAGATGTTAAACAAAGATACTAAGTCATATATATATTATAATTTGGGTTTATCTTATGCTCAAATAAATGATTTTTATAATGCTTTAAAGTATTTTCAACAAGCAAGTAAATTAAATCCTGGTAATAAATTGTATTCAGTTATGGCCTTAATTACTGCAATAAGATCAAATAGTACAATAAAAGATAAAGAGTATTTAGATGCCAATGCAAAACTTAAAAAGGGTATGTATCAATATTTTGGACAAAAGATTTATAATTTAATTATTAATGAAAATATTGGAACTTCTACAGAGCCAAAACATTATTCTAAAACAATTTTTTATAGAGCATTAGACTTTTTGCCAAAATTTAATGAGGGCATTGCCACATTAGATGAGCCTTTAATAAAAGAAGATTTTAAGGAACCATTAACTTTTCTTCTTAAAAAAGTCATTAAAAGAAAAAATGAAAATGATTTTGAATATTTTTCAAGATTACAAGATACAGTTCCTTTACAAATTAATAATAACTTCTTGGATGGGCCAATTCTAATTACTCAATATTATGTGGATTTATTAAAATCATTAGGTCTATTTAATAGAGCTGATTTTAGTATGGAAAGTAATATTACTCCTACATATTTAAGAACCAAAGCGTTAAAATTACTTCATGATGGATATCCTAATAAAGCATTAAAACTTTTAGAAAGTTTACAAAATGAGTATAAACTTGATGATAAATATACTATGTATTTGATAGTTGCATGTTACTTGGATGCAGGGAACTATAATGAAGCTTCTATTCAAATTTCTCTAATAAAAAGTTTATTAAATGATAGTGCTTCTGAATTTTTAACAGGAGTACAATTAATACAAGAGCTAAAAATAAGTAGTGCAAAACAATTTTTTCTTAAACCTTATACAGATGATATGATAGATTTTAAATTAGAAGGCTTTGATGAGTTTTTAGAAACACTTTAATTTTTATTAATATAAATCAAAATTTCTTAATTTAAATTTTTTTAGATATAATAATTTAAAATAATATTGATAAAGGAGAAACTATGGAAATTGGTAGAATGCCTGAAATCGACGCATCAAAAGTGAATCACGAAATAAAGATTCAAAAGGTACAAGAAGTAGATGAAAAAGATAGAATCGTACCTGATGAAAAGTATAAAAATGTAAAAACAAATGAGCACACAGATCTAGTAAATGAGGTTGTACTAGATAATGTAAAGTTTGGTTACAACAAAGATAGTAAAGACTTTTTTGTAAAAGTTACAAGAGGGGATGCCGAATTTAAATATCCAACAGAAGATATGATGAAAGTAAAAGCTCATTTAAATGAGATAGTAGAAGATTTAAATAATAAAAATTAATTAAGGTTTAGTTTTGGCATCAGATATATCAAATATTATAAAAGACGAATTATCAAATACTTTAGAGCAATTACTTTCACAATCAACAAAATGTGAAAGTGTTGAAAAAGCAGATTTTTCAAAAGTTGATTCTTCACAATGTGTACAAATTGATGTGAAGTTTGAATTCAAAGACATGGCATCAAATTTTAATTTTTTTATTCCAACATCAAGTGCTGCAAGATTTGAATATCTAATGCTTGGTGGAACAGGTGATTTAAAAGAGCATATTGATGATGAAATAACAGACGCAGTAAATGAAATTGTCTCAAATATTTGTGGTAGTATATCTACTTCTGTAAATGCACAGGGCTTTCCTGATATCTCTGGCTTAAAACATCAAGTTTTAGGTTCTAAAATTGTTGAGTGCAGTGAAAAAGAAAATAGTGATAATATCTATTCTTTTAAATTAAGTCTTGATAATAAAATATCAGAAGTAATTATTGGTTTTGATGATATTATACTTCCGTTTTTATCAGGTATAACTGGAAATGAAGTTATAGAAAGTATCACTTCTAATAATACAAATGATACTCAAAATGCAGGAGCAAATATGTCATCTCTACCCTCTGTAAGTGGGATTGATTCATTATTATCTGAAGAATCTTCAAAAAACCTAAAACTTCTCTTTGATATAAAACTAAAACTTAGTGTAAGACTTGGAACAAAACTCTTTTTATTAAAAGATATCTTAAAATGGGATATTGGAGAAATAATAGAGTTAGAACAAATGGTAAATGAACCTTTAGATATTTTGGTAAATGGAATTAAAATTGGTGAAGGTGAAGCTGTAATTGTTGAAGGTAAATTTGGGTTAAAAATTAAAAACATCGGGAACGATTCATCAAGACTAAGTCAAATAGGATTAGGATAAAAAATGGATAAAAGTACTCTTGGCGGCTTGATTGGTGGTTGGGCATTAGTTGCTCTTGCTATTATGTTAGGTGGAGTTGGTTTTGGACCTTATATTGATATTCCATCTATTGTTATTGTATTTGGAGGAACTATTGCTGTAACTGCAGGACAATTTCAACCTAGTGAATTGAAAAGAATTGGTGATGGATTTAAAATTGCTTTAAATGAATCTCAAACAGAACCATTACCTGAGCTAATTGAAAAAATTATTTTTTATGCAACTGAAGTAAAAAAACATGGTGTAATGCAAATTGAACAAAAAGTATTGACAGAACCAAATGCTTTTTTTAAAGAAGCCTTTCAACTTTTAGTAGATGGAACAAAGCCAGATGTTTTGATTCCTTTATTAGAATTAAAACTAGAGCATATGGATAAACGACACACTTCACTTATTGGTGTTTTTTCAAATATGGGTGGAACAGCGGGTTCAATGGGGATGATTGGAACACTTGTTGGGCTTGTTGCAATGCTTGCAAATCTTTCAGACCCAGCAGCAGTTGGTCCAGCAATGGCAGTTGCATTACTTACAACAATGTATGGGGCTTTAACTGGTACATTATTGGCTGGAGTAGTAGAATCAAAACTTGACCAAAAACATAAAACTGAAGTGACTGCATGTGAAGTTATTATAACAGGTACTGCAATGATTTCAGCAGAAGAATCAATTGGTAATATTAAAATGAAACTAAATGCAATGTTAGTTGAAGCACCTCAATGATAAAGTACAATAATGGCTGATAAAAAGTGTCCTGACTGTCCTAAATGTTTACCAGGTTGGTTAGTTCAATTTGGTGATTTGATGTCACTATTACTTACCTTTTTTATTCTTTTATTATCTATGGCAGTTATGGATAAAAAAAAGGTTGAAGAGTATTTTGAGATTATGAGAAAAGCAATGGGCTTTTTAGATCAAACACAAGATACTGTAAAAAGAGATGAATCAACAAATACTTCAAAAGAAGCTAGTAATGATGCTGATTAAAATGCTCAAGATACTCAATCAGCAGTTGAGGAAATGACACAAATTGCAGAAGAAATAAATGAACAAACTTCAACAATGACAGAACAAGTTCAAATTACGGAAGGGAATAATGAATTTACTTTAGATATTCCATCTTCTTTAATGTTTGGAGAGGGAGAGTATACTTTAGAGAATAAATCAGCTAAGAGATTTATATCTAAAATAGCAAGGGTTATAAGAACAATGCCTCAAACTTTTGATATAGAGATAATTGGGCATACAGATAGAAGTAATTTTACAAATGATACAATACCAAGAGATGGTTGGGATATTTCAGCTTTAAGGTCTATTTCTGTTGTAAAAGAGTTAATAAAAAATAGAATAGACCCTGCCCAATTAAAAGTTTCTGCCTATAGCTCATACAGACCAAAAAGCGAGAATGCAGCAGAAAATAGAAGAGTTGAGTTACGATTCGTATCTTCAACTGAACAAAAAAATATATTAGAAAAAGAAAACTTCTTTGATAGGTTGGAACAATGATAGATTTAACAAACAATGTTGATATATCAACATTAAACCAAAAAAAATTCGAAAATGTTAATACAAAGAACTTAGAAGATAATAAGTTAAGAGATGTATGTGATAATTTTGAGGCCTTCTTCTTAAAACAGATAATGGATACTTCCTTAAAGTCTACAAATATAGCAGGTGAGGGAACAGGTTCTGATATTATAAAAAGTATGTACACAGATGCTGTATCAAATAGTGCTGCAGGTGGAATGGGTATTAGTAATTTGTTATATGAGTTTTTAAGTAAAAAATAAATAGTTTAGATTAGGTAATAACATGATTAAAAACATTACAGATGAAATGGGTTCTTTAGTTTTAAAAATGAAAGATTTAATTAATAGTGACATTGAAGATATAAAAGCAGCTAGGCATGAAAAGTTGTTAGATAGAAACGATGATAAACAAGATTATATGAATCAAATAATTGAGTTAAGACAAAATTTAAATGAAGAGTTAGTTAAAAAGATGCAAGAGGGAGTAGATATAAATATATATCGAAATGATGTTGATAATTTGGAAAAAGAGTTAACAGAACTACATGTATTAAATGCAAAACTAGCCTCTATAGTACTTCCTATTCAACAAATGTATAAGGATATTGTTGATGAATTAACAACTGAGAGTGGAGGGAATATAGTTGAAATTAAGATTTAGTTTTTTTTATTTAACAATAATTTCTGTTTTAAAACTTTTTTCAACTGAAGTAATTATTGCTAAAATTGATATTCCGTATAATATTGCCTTAAGTCCTTCAAATGTCGCTATTTTACAACTAGATAATATACCAAAAGATTGTAAACCTATTACAATTGCAGAATTAAAAAAAGAGAAATATTTTACAAAAAAGTATTTACAAAAAGAAAAAATCATATGCCATGATGATTTAAAAAAAGAGAATAATAATAAAGTAATATTTAGTTTTGGGTCAATTGAAATTGAAACAAATGGAAAAATTTTATATGAAAACGATGATTATATAAAGATAAAAAGAGATAATGGAAAGATTGAAAAAATTTACAAAGATGGAAGAGCTAGATGAATATGTTATCTTTTTTAGGAGAAACACCAACAAAAGCTTTAAGGAAGGCACAAGAAGAGTGTGGAGAAGATGCAATTGTAATATCAACAAAGAAGATTTCTGATCCTAAAAGTAAGAAAGATATGTATGAAGTTGTAGTTGCATTAGAAGAAGAACAAGATTTTGTACAAACAAAAAATAGGCAAGATTTCACAAAAAAAATAACTACAAATAATAATAGTTTAAAAGATAGTGACTTTAGCGCAAAAGTTTATGATTTTAAAGAAGAAATTCTTAAAATGCAAGATGCAATCGAACAAGTTAAAAAGTCAATTTGGGATCCAAAATCACAGCTATATGATTTAACTATTCCTCCAGAGTTTGTAGATATATATAATCTTTTTGAATCAAATGAATTTGACCAAGAGATGACATATACAATTATGAAAAAGACTATAAAACAACTGCCTGTTGGAATGAAATCAAATCCACAAAAAATAAATGATTTTTTTAAATTAATACTAAGAAGAATAATTCCAATTAAAAATGAAGTACCACTTAGAAAACATCAGCGAAAAATTATGATGATGGTAGGACCAACTGGTGTTGGAAAAACAACTACAATTGCAAAATTAGCAGCTCGTTATGCATACAAATTAGGAGAGAATTATAAAGTTGGTATTGTAACTTTGGATTCTTTTAGAGTTGGTGCAATTGAGCAGTTACAAGCATATACAAGTATTATGAGGTTGCCTTTAGAGGTAGTGAAAAAACCTGAAGATTTAGTTGAATCACTATTAAGACTAAAAGATTGTAATTACATCTTCATAGATACAGCAGGCTCTAGTCAATACGATGTTGATAAAATAGAAATTATAAATGAGTTCCAAAAAAAGGTTGACGAGCTACCAATTGAGAAAATTCTAGTACTTCCAGCAAATGTAAAACAAAGTGATTTGATGGATATTTATACAAATTATTCAAGACTAAATATTGATTATTTAACTTTTACAAAACTTGATGAAACAAAAAGTTTTGGTAACTTGATTTCCTTTGCACATAAAACAAAAAAATCAATAACATACATCTCTATTGGACAAAATGTTCCTGATGACTTGGTTGTTTCTGATTCATCCTTTTTGATTAATTGTTTTATGCAACACAGCTGCCCAAGGTAGGGAATGATTTGATTAATACAATTTCAACACAAGCAAATATGTTAATTAACTTAACAAAAAGAAAGTATAGAGCTACTCCTTCAAAAACTAAACTTTTAACCATAACCTCAGGTAAAGGAGGAGTTGGTAAGTCTACTTTTACTGCAAATATTGCCTACTTATTGGCAAAAAAAGGATTAAAAGTAGGAGTAATAGATGCAGATATAGGCTTAGCAAATATGCAAGTTCTTTTTGACATAAAACCAAATCTTACACTATTTGATTATATTGATGGCAAATCAAATCTTGAAGATGTTTTTATTCAAACACAATATCCAAATATTACCTTAATAGCAGGGAAGAGTGTTTATCAATACTCTAATCATTCTAACAGTTTAGTAATAGCAAGAATAGTTCAGGACATAATTGATATCGAAGAGTTTGATATTGTATTAGTTGATACAGGAGCAGGCTTAAATGATTATGTAAAAGAGTTTTTATCTATTTCTTCAAATATTTTGGCTTTAACAACTACAGATCCTAGTGCATTAACAGATGTTTATGCTTTGGTAAAAATGCTCTCCAAAGATAAAAGTTCGCTTATGTTGTGTTTTAATCATACAAAAAACTACAAAATTGGCGAGTCTATAACAAATTCCTTACAAAATCTTGCACTTAAAAATAGGCTAAATTCTAATTTTATGATAGAATATATGGGTAACGTAAGCAGTTCTAAGAATATTTCGACAACTGGAAGATTGAGAAAATTATTTGTAAATGAGTTTGAAAGTCAAGCCGTTACAGAAGAGTTGGAGTTTATAGTTAGTTCACTGCTGAAAATTTTAAATAAATAGATTTGGATAAAAAGTGATAATAGAAAGATTTTCAAAAACAGTTATAGCTAGTGGAATTTTTAGATTTTACGTAGCTATAGGTTTCTTTGGTACATCTTTATTTTTTCTATTTAATGTTCATCTATTTACACCTATGGAAATGGTGTTAGGCATTATTTTTACAACAATTTTTTTAAAAACAATGTCTAATGTGATGTTATCATTACTAATACTGTTATTTAGTCTTGATAATAAAAAAGCTGAGTTAGATTTTAAATATCATACTCAAAAAATAGATGAACTTATAAGTGAGTTAACGACAAGTGACTCAAATAATAAAAATAGCAATACAGCTAGCTAGAGGGGTGTTTTATGGATATTTCAGGAGTTAATGGCATTTCTAATGTTTTAAACCAAAATAATGTTCAAAAGGTTGATAACAAAAATGACAATGCAGGAGAATCTTTTGCTTCAATGTTAAACAATGCAATAAATGAAGTAAATGAGACGCAAGTTGATGGATATAAAGCAATGGAAAATATTGCAACAGGAAAAGTTGAAAACTTACAAGAAGCTGTACAGAAAATAGAAGAAGCAGAATTAAGTTTGAAACTTGCATTAGAAGTTAAAAATAAAGCAATGGGTGCATATAAACAAATTATGGCAATGCAAGTTTAATATAAGGAGATAAGATGGGTTTTTTTGATGGATACAATATTGCAACTTCAGGAACGAGTGCACAAAGAACAAGAATAAATGTTGTAAGTGCAAATATTGCTAATGCTCAAACTACTCATTCCACTGATGGTGGACCTTATAAAAAACAAAATGTTGTTTTTGAAGAGATGCTTTTAAGCGAAAAAGAAAGATTAACGGCAAGTCCTAGCCAAGAAAAAGAGACAAGCTTTCCAAATAAAAACTTAAGTGGAGTTGGTATTAAACAAATTGTAGAGTCTAAAGAAGAACCTGTAATGAAATTTGAACCAGATCATCCCGATGCAAATGAAGATGGTTATGTTGCATATCCTAATATTAACCCTGTAATTGAAATGGTTGATTTAATTGAAGCGATGAGATCTTATGAGGCGAATGTATCAGCCTTTACAACTCATAAGACAATGGATACAAAAACCTTAGACATAATTGCTAGATAGAACATCTGAATAAGGATAGAGTATGAGTAATGAATTAGAAATCTTAGTTCCCTCTAAAACAAAAGAAGTTTCAAACAATTCTAAAATATCACAAAATAGTCCTAAAAAAGAGGGAGAATCCCTTTTTGACAAGATGTTATCTAAAGCAAAAGATGATATTGGTGATTCAAAGAAAGAAAATTTTGAAGAAGCAAAAACAAAAGATATAAAAGCAAAAGATTTAAATAAAGAAGATATAAAAACAAAAGATGTAAAAAAAGAAGTAGAAGATACAAAAGAAGATAAAAGTGCAAAAGAAAATAATGTAAAAAATGAAGCAAAACCAACTTCTTTGATGGATAGATTAGT
>PKUK01000003.1:0-155380 GCA_002869535.1 Arcobacter sp. | reverse complement strand
AAGATACAAAAGAAGATAAAAGTGCAAAAGAAAATAATGTAAAAAATGAAGCAAAACCAACTTCTTTGATGGATAGATTAGTTCAAGAGTCAAAATCAAAAACAAAAGATGTAAAAAAAGAGAATACAGATGAAATAAAGTCTGATAATAAAGAGATAAAAAAAGATAATACAGAAGAAATAAAGTCAAAAAGTAAAGATATAAAAGTTGATAACAACTTAGAAAATAGTCAAAAAGCTAGAGAATCTTTAACAAATGGCAAAAATGACAGTAATAATATTGAAGTAAAAAATGTATCTACTCTTGGTGAGAATATTAAAAATGAGAGTACAAATAAAAACTCAAGTTCACAAAATAGTGCAAAAAATGATACTTTAGTTACTGAAAAAATAGATGAAAAAAGTTCTAAAAAAGATGAAAAACAAAATAGCAGTATTTTAAAAAATAGTAATGAATTAAAAAATGAACAATTGGATAGTAAGACATCTACTGGTGAAGTAAAGAATCAAAAAGTTGCAAATGAATTAGCAAAAATAGATTCACAAACAAGTAGTAAAGATATAAGTCTTGAAAAAGAAGAGCTTTTATCTCAAAAAGACAATGGCAAAAAAAGTGAATCTTTAATTGATAAAATTTTAAATGAAAATAAGAAAGATACAATAAAATCTGATAAAGAACCAAAAGATAATTCATCTTTTAAAGAGTTATTAAAAGGTTCAGATACTCAAAGCAATAATAGTGCTAAATCAAAAGATAGTATATTAACAAATATCTATATGAGTACTCAAAAGAAATCAATAAATGATAAAAATTTAGAGACAAAACATGAGGGTGTACAACTTGCAAAAAATGCAACAACTACAAAAGAAGTAGAGAGTAGTGCAAAGGTTTTAAATCTTGGTTTAGAAAAACTTGAAGTAAATATTGAAGAGTCAGTTGAAGAGAAAATTGATAGAAAATCTTCATCTACTTTTGATAGATTGTCTTTTTTTAAAAATAGTTCAAATAATTCAAAAAATTCAAACTCTCATGATTCAAAAAAACATAACAATGGATTTTTAGTTAATGGTAAAACACTTGGTGATGAATTAAAAGATTCTAAGTTAATTAATATGACAGTAAGTCCAGCAGCAGCTCAAACTATACAAAATAGAATAATAGGTGCAAGACAACAAATGGCTTCAATGATGTCAGATTTAGCTAGAACTATGTATGAAAACTATAATCCTCCTGTTACTGCATTTAGAATAAGTTTAAATCCAGCTGCTTTAGGAAGCATATCAATAATAATAAGAAATGAACAAAAAAATAACTCTTTATCTATTAGTATGAAAGCCAGTAATAGTGCAACAAAAGAGAGTCTTGAAGATAATCAAACATCTTTAAAAGATAGTTTATTTAAAAGTTTTGCAGGAACTGCCACGTCATTTGATTTAGATTTTGGAAATTCAGAAAATAATGAAGATTCTTCTGATAATCAAAATTTATTTGCACAAGAGTTAAATTCAAAAACAAATAATAAAACACAAGAAAGTAAAGTCATAGAAGATAATAGCTATAATTATCTGTAATGGAAGCCATATTATCTTTACTTAATGAAAATGTAGTAATTAATTTTACACTATTATTTGCAAGGATTCTTGCCTTTATGGCTCTTATGCCTATTTTTGGACATAAAGCAGTTAATGTTACAATTAGAGCTGCTTTTGCATTTTATGTAACTATATTTTTATTTCCTTTAATTGAAATCCAATCACAAGTAACTCCAGATAATTTTATATTAGCCCTTTTATCAGAAGCAACATTAGGTTTAATTGCATCAATGCTAGTAAATATTATATTTAATGCTGTAAAAATGATAGGTGAGTTTGTTGGTTATGCAACAGCCCTTGCAATGGCAAACTTTTTTGACCCTGCCTCAGGAACCAATGAGGGAATTTTGGCAAGATTGATGTTTTATATAGGTTTAGCAGTTTTTTTTGAATCAGGTATGTATGAGATGACATTTTCTATGTTAGCAAAGAGTTTTTCTTTTGTTCATTTAGGCTCTTTTGATTTGTTCTCTTTTGATGGGCTTAAAATGACTATTGACGAAATTAATAGAATGTTTGCTTTTACTTTTGCTTTTGCTTTTCCACTATTCTTTGTGGGCTTTGTTATAGATGTATATTATGCATATGGCACAAAATCAATGACAGCATTTTCTCCCTTTGTTATTACTTTTCAGTTAAAATTTGCTTTAATTATGTTGTTTATTATGTTAGGTATGGAAGTATTTACTGAAGCCTTTACTAACTATTTTATAATGAAATTTCAATAAGGAGGGGAACCTATGTCAGAAGAAGAAAAAACAGAAGACCCCACCTCCAAAAGGTTAAGTAAAGCTAGAGGTGAAGGAAATGTTCCCAAATCAGCAGAAGTTGTAGGAGCTGCTATCCTTTTATTTGGAACAGTTTATATGCTTTTTTGGAGTACCTATACATATGATTCTATAAAAAGAATTATGATATATATTTTTAATCAAATAGGAAAAGAGTTAAACGGTACTGATTATTATAATATAGTAGATACTATAATTCACCAAACTTTTTATGCCTTAGCACCCTTTTTTTTAGCTGTATTAATTTTAGCAGTTGTTTTAAATGTAGCACAATTTGGTTTTTTAATGAATCCCATAAAAATCAAGTTTTCTAAGCTAAATCCAATATCAGGAATAAAAGGTCTATTCTCTTTAAAAAAACTTCTAGAGGGAGTTAAATTATTAGCAAAATTGTCATTAATTGTTTTTGTGATGTTTATACTTTTTGGACTTACATATAAAGCATTTTTAGCAATGATGGATCAAGATATTTCTACATCATTAGATGCTATGTTTTTTCTTTTATTATATTTTTTACAAGCTATACTATTTATAGTGATAATATTTGCTATAATAGACTTCTTTTTTATGAAACATTATTATACTAAGTCTCTTAAAATGAGTAAACAAGAGGTACAAGATGAACATAAAAATATGGAAGGGGATCCAAAGGTAAAGGCCAAAATTAGAAATATTCAGTTTCAACTACACTTTGAGAGAATGAGAGCAAATGCAAAAGATGCAGATGTTGTTATTACAAATCCAACTCACTACTCAGTTGGTTTAAAGTATGATAGTGGAGTAGATGCAGCTCCTAAAATTGTTGCAAAAGGAATTGATTTTTTAGCTTTAAAAATAAGGGATATTGCAAGGGATAATGATATACCAATAATTGAAAATCCTTCTTTAGCAAGGGCTTTATATGATCAAATAGCAGTAGATCAAGAGATCCCTTCAGAGTTTTATAAAGCAATGGCTGAAGTATTTTCTTATGTCCATGAATTAAATAAAAATAAAAGGTAAGTTTTGAAGTTTTTATTAATATTTTTGTTACTAGTTACACTTTCAAATGCAAAAGTAGATTTTTATTATAGTTTTATAAATCCATCAGGAATTCAAATTTCTGAACAAAGAAAAAATGATATAAAAGATGGATTTGAATTACTTAATCAAATTAAAAAGATGGCTAAAGATGGCAAAATAGATGAAGCTTACGCAGAAATTAAAAATTTTAAAGAATTAAATAAAATAGAAATTTTAAAATCAGATGTAATACTTACATACTCTGAAATTGCACTAAAAGAAGAGACAAAAAGAATAATCTCCGAGGCTTCAAATGAATTGGAACTTGCTATAAATACAGGTGTTATTCGAGAAGAAGACTTATCAAAAGCATATATGCTAATGGTAGATTTTAAATTAGCAACCAATAGAGTAAAAGAAGCAAAATACTTTGCAGAAATCATCATCAATAACTTTTCTGATAAAATCACAAATGCATATTGAAAAATTTATTTAGCAAAAGTTTACAAATATACAAAGTCTTATTCCAATGCAATAAAAACCTTATATAATATTTTGGTTGATACGACAGATGTTTTAGTTGCAACAATTGTTGCAGATGAACTATTTGATATATATATATTAGATGGACAAAAAGACAAAGCTTATGAACTTATCTCAAAAGTATTAGATAAAAACATCGATTATTATTCAGATGATTCTTTTGTAGCTTTAAAAAAAGTAGATAAACTTGTAGATGCTAATATGCCAGAGTTTGCTGTAGAAATTTTAAAAGAGTTATTAAATAGAGCAACAAAAGCTGAGTTTATAGAAGAGTTTAAATTTAAATTGGCAAATGTTTATATGAATATGTATGATGGAACTAACTACTATTTATTTAAAGCAAAAGAGCTTTATAAAGATATCTTAAGTGAATACCCAACTGGATTATATGTTCAAGAATCAAAGATGTATATTGATGAAATTTTAATGCGTGAAGGTAATATATCTCCTAATTTAATTGTATCCAAGTATCCAAACTCTGAAGCTATGAAACAAAAAGCACTATTGCAAGAGTTATTAAACTTTAAAAAAGAGAAAAAGTATGAATTTCTTTTAAAGTCAAAAAGAGTTTATAGTAAAATTGCAAATACAATAACCCAAAGGTTTTCATACGAAAACATTGGAGTTTTATTTGATGAGATTAATGTTTTACTAATAAAAGACTATCTAAAAAAAGACCAATGTTTTTTAATGAATAAAGCCTTAAAAACTACAAGAAAAGAGACTTTGGAACTTTTAATTGAAGATAAAGAAGTAAAATATAAATTTTTTGAATGTTTAATTGAAGTACCATATGAAAGGGCTTATGAATTATTAAAAGAGACATTTAATACAAGTCGAGATGCGACACTATATTTATACTTAGAAAGAATGGCATATGCTTTAGGATTAGTTGATGAAGCATTAGATTTCTCCTCAAAAGTTGAAATGATAAATAATAAAGAAATTTTAGAAAAAGAGTTTTTATACAGATTTTTAGTCTATAGTGCAAAAAATGATACGATTGCAATGGAAAAGTTTTTTTACTATGCAACAAGATTTCCAGAATTTATAAAAAATAATGAAGATAATCCAATTATTATAGATTTTTATTATCAGTATTATCTATATTTAATTGGAAAAGATAAACAAGACGAGGCAGAAAAGATTTTGGATAAACTATATAATAAACAAAAAGAGTTTAAAGCATATATTTATTCTCCATTTGTAGATATAGAATTAGCAATGTTAGAAAAAAGAAAAAATAATATTACAAAAGCAATAGAATACTTGACTGACTCTATAAAAAATACTAGAAATATGAAGCCAAATGATCAAGCAAGAGTTTATTACGAATTAATTAGATTATATGATGATGAAGGTTTAAGTGATTTGAAAAATGAATTTATAACTAGATGTAAAGATATTAAAAATGCACAAGAGTCTTTATATAAAGACATGTGCGATAAGATGTAATATGGTAGATTTCGACAAGTTTATTGATGATATTGATACAAATAATTTAATTATTCCTTTTGGAAGAATTACACATATTAGTTCTACAACAATAAAAGCAGTAGGTATAGAAGTAGCAGTTGGAGATATCGTAAAAATAGAGTCGGAACAACACTTGTATACGGTTTTAGGAATGGTAGCTTCTGTTGAGAGTAATGGATTTAAAATAGTTCCATTCTCTTTTATTGAAGGATTTAGAATCCATGATAAGGTATTTTTACAAAAAGATGGACTTAGTGTAAAAAGTGGATATGGTTTATTAGGAAGAGTAGTAAATGCTTTGGGTGAGCCAATTGATAAAAAGGGGAAAATAGGCGATTTAGAACAAAACTCTGCAATAAATAAACTATCTATTCCCGCTCTTGAAAGAGGAATAATAGATGAAAGATTCTCTACGGGTGTTAAATCAATAGATTCAATGCTTACTTCAGGAAAAGGCCAAAAAGTAGGTATTTTTGCAGGAAGTGGTGTTGGTAAATCAACTCTTATGGGGATGATAGTAAAAGGGTGTGAAGCACAAATAAAAGTTGTAGCACTAATTGGTGAGAGAGGTAGAGAAATCCCCGAATTTATTCACTATAACTTAAATAATAACCTAGAAAATACAATAATAATAGCAGCTACATCTGATGAGTCAGCACTTATGAGAAAATATGGTGCCTTCACTGCCATGGCAATTGCAGAGTTTTTTAGGGATAAAGGTCACGATGTTTTATTAATGATGGACTCTGTAACGAGATTTGCAATGGCCCAAAGGGAGATAGGTTTAAGTATTGGTGAACCACCAGTTAGTAGAGGATATCCACCCTCAGTTTTTGCACTATTACCACAACTTATGGAAAGAGCTGGAAATACTCAACTAGGCTCAATTACGGCATTTTTTACTGTTTTGGTTGATGGGGATGATATGAACGATCCAATTGCAGATCAAAGTAGATCAATTCTTGATGGACATATTGTACTAACAAGAGAACTAACAGAACAAGGTCAATATCCACCTATAGATTTACTAAGGTCTGCCTCAAGGGTTATGGATAAAGTTGTTAGTCCTGAACATTATAATGGATTTTTAAAGTTAAAAAGAGTATTATCACTAATAAAAGAGAATGAAATTTTAATTCGTGTGGGTGCTTATAAGCAAGGTATGGATAAAGAGTTAGATGAGGCTTTAGCAAAAAGAGAGAAAATAAAAAGCTTTCTTTTTCAAGGAACCGCTGAAAAACATGACTTTAACCAGATATTTAGCCAATTTATGGAGGTGATTAAATGATTAATACAGACAGATCAACACTATATAGACTTGACATGCTAAATCAGCAACAGTTAAAAGTTAACCATCAAATGAGTACGGGAGATGCAATTGATAAAGGAAGTGATGACACACAAATTTATACGCAAGAACTCTACATTGAAGATAAACTTAATGTTTTTGAAGGTTTAAAAAGACAAATTGAAAAAACAAGTGCACAAAATGATGTTTCAGATTCAACATTAGCAGAAATTAAAAACCTTTTAGATTTTATTAAAACAGAGACCATAAAAGGAAGAAATGATACTAGTGATCCTATTTCAAGAAATGCAATAGCTACACAAATAGAAGGGGCAAAAGAGAACCTATTCAAACTTGTAAATGAAAGAGTTGAGGATGAATATATTTTTAGTGGTTCTCAAACAAATGTTCAAGCTTTTGTACAAGATCAAGATGGGAAGATTACTTATAATGGTAATCCAAACTTAAGAGAAAGTGCAGTGGAAATAGATTCATATAGAGATAGAGGTGTTACAGGATTTGAAATGATGTCCTATAGTGTCTCAACAACAGTTTCTGGACAAGAGGTAAGTTTCAAAGAAGGTGAAAGAATCATTGATGAAAATGGAGATGAGTGGAAGCTAAATGCGGCACAGACTGTTCTTGTAAGATATGATGAAGATGGAAAAGCAACTAAAGATTTTGTTGAAGTAACTACAACTGGTGATTCACCAGATAAAGTACATACAATTGCAGAAGTTCCAACAAATGAAGATGGAAGTGAAAAAATTTTTAATGCAAGACATAATAGTTTTCAAGCTATTGATGATGCAATTGCTGCTTTAAGAAACAATGATGGTGATGCAATATCTTTAGCACTTGATGATTTAAATAATGCATA
Source organism: Arcobacter sp. (assembly GCA_002869535.1). Taxonomy (GTDB): domain Bacteria; phylum Campylobacterota; class Campylobacteria; order Campylobacterales; family Arcobacteraceae; genus Arcobacter. Next base: position 147,811 of record PKUK01000003.1, on the reverse strand, counting down.
TGATGCAGCAAATACTGCACATGGTGAACTTGGTGGTAGAAATAAGACTTTTGAAACAGCATATGAAAGAGTTACTTCAAAATTAACACATTTTAATGTGTTATCTATTGAAAATAGTTCTGCTGATATGACAAAAGTAGCCATTGAATCAAAACAGTTAGAGTTAATATATAAAACACTTTATTCAACAATTAGTAAAACAAATAGCTTATCATTAGTTAATTATTTAAGTTAAAATAGTTCTTTATTAGATGAACATTAAAAAGATATTTTCAAAAGATTTATTTGCTGTAGCATTTTTTGTTGCTATACTTTCTATAATAATTGTTCCGTTACCGAAATTTTTATTAGATTTCTTTTTGATTTTATCTTTATCTATTTCATTATTGATTTTACTAATTGGTTTATATATTAAAAAACCTACAGATTTAACAACTTTTCCAACACTTATTTTGATTTTTGCTCTATTTAGATTATCTTTAAATATTGCAACAACAAGGTCTATTTTAACAGATGGTCATAATGGTCCTGATGCTGTAAGTTCAATTATTTCAGCATTTGGTGAATTTGTTGTTGGTGGGAATATGGTAATAGGTATTATCATATTTATTATTTTAGTACTTATTAATTTTATGGTCGTAACAAAGGGTTCTACAAGGGTTGCAGAGGTAACAGCTAGATTTACACTTGACTCAATGCCTGGTAAACAAATGGCTATTGATGCTGATTTAAATGCAGGATTTATAGATGATAAAGAGGCAACTGAACGACGACATGAGTTAATTGCAGAAGCAAACTTTTATGGGGCCATGGATGGGTCTTCTAAGTTTGTTCAAGGGGATGCCACTGCAGGTATTATAATTACTGTTGTAAATATTATTGGTGGTCTTTTAATTGGGGTATTTCAACATGATTTAAGTATCGCAGAGAGTGCTGAGATTTTTACAATTTTAACTGTTGGTGATGGATTAGTTGCTCAAATCCCAGCACTTATTTTATCAACTGCAACAGGTATTATTATTACAAGATCAAATCTTGATGAAGATAAGTTTGCAGATCAAGCAATTAATCAACTTGTAAAAGATTCTAAATCATTAATGATACTAGCACTTGCGCTGTTCTTATTTGCTATGATTCCAGGTTTCCCTTCAGGAATATTAATTGTAATGGGATCATTACTTGGGTTAATTGGTTATCTTATCTATATGATTGATAGTGGACAAGAAAATAGTATAACTAAGTTCTTTAAGAAAAAAGAAGAGGAAGCACAAAACGATATATTAGACAAAATTAAAGAAGAAAAAGAGAAAGCTGCTAAACCTACAAATGATAAAGAAGCAATTGACAATATCATGAAAATGGAAGTTTTAGAGTTAAAACTTGGGATGAGACTTCTACAATTAGTTCAAGGTAATTCTGATTTACTAGATAAAATTAGAGGTATTAGAAAAGGAGTTGCTGCTGATTTAGGATTTATTATTCCACAAATAAAAATTTCAGATGATGCAGCTTTAAACTCTAGTGAATATGCACTATATTTAAAAAGAATACCTTTATCTGTTGCAAATGTCGAGGTTGATAAACTCCTTGCAATGGGAGGACCAGCAAAAGCAAAACTTGAAGGTAAGAAAGTATTAGAGCCTGTATTTGGACTTGAAGCTACTTGGATAAAGCCTGAATTAAAAGATGATGCCTTATTAAAAGGATTTACAGTAGTTGATGCTCCAACAATTATTTCTACTCATATTTCTGAAATAATTAAAAAACATGCAGAAGATATACTTACTAGACAAGATATTGTTGATATTGTTGATGGCTTGAAAAAAGACTTCCCAATTGTTGTTGATGAAGCTATGAAATTAACATCACATGGGACTCTTTTAAAGGTTGCAAAGGATCTTTTACACGAAGGTATTCCTATTGTTGATATGTTAACTATTATTGAAGCAGTTGCAGATATTGCAGAGTATACTAAAGTTCCAGATGTGTTGTTAGAACATGTTAGAAGTAAACTGTATAGACTTATTACTAACAGATATTTAGATAGTGATAATATTTTGCATATAGTTACAATTAAACCAGAATTAGAACAACAGTTTATTGGAAAACTTCAAGATAAAGGTGGGGCTTCTCAGCTTATGTTATCAATTGGAGAAATAAATAATTTAGTTACTCATACAAAAGAGTTAGTTAAATCTGTGGAAGCTAAAGGATACAATAAAGTTGCAATGGTTGTTGATCCAGTGTTGAGAAAAAGAATTTCTGAAATTTATGAAAAATTTGGCTTAGAAATAGCAGTTCTTAGTCATGCAGAACTTGATTCTAAAGCAAATTTTGCAATAGAAGGAACATTAGAGTTTTAATTATGAAATTATATTTTAAATTTATTCTTTTATTCTTTACAACTTTTATTTATGGTGATGTTTTACTAAAATCAAATGATAGTTTTATATTAAATGAAAACTTTGTTTTTGAAATAGAAGCACAAGGCTCAAACATAGAGTTTCCAGATATAAAGGAGATTGACAATCAAGTAGTTGTAAATTTAGGCACGAGTAGAACCATGTCTAATATAAATGGAAACATAATAAACAAGATAAAAAAAACCTATTCATTTAAACCACAAAATAATTTTACACTGCCATCTTTTGAGCTAAAGGTAGATGGAAAAGTATTTAAAACAGAAGAGAAAATTATAACTCAACAAACAGTTAAAAAATCTCAGCTTTCAAATTTTGATTTTCAAATCTCGCTAAGTAATAGCTCCTTATATGTGGGAGAAGAGGCAGTATTAAACTTAAAGTTTAAATATAAAAAAGATTTAGAAATAGTTGATTTATCTTTTTTAATGCCAATTTTTAACAATATCTGGAGTAAAAAAATTGAAGAACAAAATAGTAGTTATGAAGAAAATGGTTTTGTTGTTCAAGAACTAAATTTTTTAATATCACCTCAAAAAAGTGGATTGCTTAAAATACCTTCAATAAAAATAGAGGCAAAAGTAATAGATATGAATAACTACAGTTATTCTCTATTTTCACAAGGAACAAAAACCCAAAAAATATACTCAAATTCATTAGAGTTTGATGTAAAACCATTGCCTGCTAATGTTAACTTAATTGGAGAGTTTATTTTGAGTACTTCTGTTTCAAAAGAAGAGATAGGACAAGGAGAATCCTTATCTTACAAAGTTGAAATAAATGGAACGGGAAATATCGAAGATATTGAAGATATAAAACTTAAAATAGATGATGTAACAATTTTTGAAGATAAAGCAAAAATAGAAACTAAAATACAGAATAATAAGAATGTAGGAAGCTATAAAAAATCTTTTTCAATAATTGCAAATAAAGATTTTGAAATACCCTCAATAGAACTTAGCTATTTTGATAAAAATATTAAGAAAGTTGTGACACAAAAAAGTAAGAGTTATAAAATAGATGTAAAAAGAACAGATAAACAAGTCTCTTTTTTGGGTCTTGAAAAAGCAAAACCACAAGAAAATAAAAAAATTATTGAAGAAAAAATTGTTTACAAAACATCTTTAAAACAGATGATATTATTTTTTGTTTTTGGTATACTTTTTACAATATTAACATTTGGTTTATACTTCTATGTTAAAAATAGAAAATCAGAACAAAAAGAAGATTTACCCTTAGTTAAATCAATAAAAATATCAAAAACTAACAATGAAGTAATAAAACTACTTCTTCCATATATTGGATATAATAAAACTTTAGATGAGATGATTTTTAAACTTGAAAAAAACGAAGATATTGATTTAAAAAATATTAAAAAAGAGATTATTAAAATAGTTGAATCTTTAAATTTGTAAAAGGAAATTTATGAAAATTATTAGCTTTATACTACTGTTTACAAGCTTTGTATTTGGGATGGAGTATTACTCTAAATTAGAGCCATATAATAGTTATGTTATAAAATCAGCAGTAAGTGGAAAAGTGATATTTTCAAATGATAAGATTGAAGGTAAATCACTAAATAAGAAAACAAAAATTGTTGAAATTGATAATAGCGTTGATAAGATAGATTTAGCTCAGACTCAAAAAAAATTAGATGTATTAAACTCTATGTTAGAGATTCAAGAAAAAAATTATAATAGACTTTATAAAATCTCATCAAAATCTGCCTTTGAAAAAGATAATCAAAAAATCCAAGTTTTAAATTTACAATCATCAAAAAGTGACTTATTGATAAAAATTGCTACTTTAAAAGATACTATCAAAAACAAACTACTATTTGAAGATAATATGTACATATACAATATAAGTGTTAAACAAGGAGATTATGTAACTCCTGGTACACTTTTATATGAAGCAAAAGATCTGACTAAAGGTAAATTAGAAATATATATTCCAATATCAGATTATGAAATTGTTTCAAATAAAACTATTTATATGAATGGAGAAAAAACTGATTTAAAAATCAACAAGATTTATAAAGTTGCTGATAGCAAACATATCTCTTCATATAAATGTGAAATATTAATTGATGATCCAAAAACATTTTCAAGATTAGTTAAAATTGAATTTAAATAAATAGAATAACTTGAACTATAAAGAACTTTTAGTTAACTACACACTTGTACGAAAACTCTCAATTCTACAAGTAATAGCATATTTTGGAGCTTGGTTTTCAAATGTAGCTATTTATACTATGCTTGTAGAGTTCAACTCTAGTGCTTTTGCTATCTCAGTAGTTACTGCCATGCATTTTATTCCTGCTATTATTATTGCACCATTATCGGGAACTATCATAGATAGATTTAAAATCAAGCCTTTAATGTTAACCCTATTAAGTACAGAATTAGTAATGACTTTACTTTTTCTTACAATTGATAGTAAAGAAGAGATTTGGCTATTACTGATATTTATATTTATACGAATGAGCAGTGCTTCAATATTTTTCTCAGCGGAAATGACACTTTTACCAAAAATAGTATCTGGAGATGTTTTAAAAAAGACAAATGAAATTCACTCTATAATTTGGTCTTTTAGCTATGCCTTTGGTATGGATATTAGTGGTGTTGTTGTAAATTACTTTGGAGTAAAGACAGCTATAATTTTAGATGCCTTATTTTTTATTTTAGCCATAATAGTCTTTTTTAATATTGACTTTAAAGTAGAGATAGTACATACAAAAGAAAAAATCTTATCTATGATAAAAGGTGGCTTTGTATACATAAAAAACAATAAGTTTGTATTACATCTTTTAATCTTACACGCCTCTGTAGGATTAACTGCCTTTGATACACTTGTGACCTTGTTAGCTAAAAATGAGTATAAGTATGTAATTGCAGTACCCTTATCAATAGGTATAACAAATGCACTTAGAGCACTAGCGTTGATGGTAGGCCCTTTTATTATTACAAATTGGGTAAACAAAGATAGATTAACTGTTCTTTTCATCTTTCAAGGCTTTGCTATAGTTTTATGGGGGATGTTTCAGTTTGATTTTTATCTAGCGTTAATTATGGTATTTTTAACAGGTTTTACAACAACAACAATTTGGTCCATAACTTATGCTTTTATTCAAGAACGAGTAGAACACAAGTATCTTGGACGCGTTATATCATATAATGATATGATATTTATGCTTTCAAATGTACTTACAACACTTTTTATTTGTGTTTTAGCAGATATTATTCCCCTAAGCTTTATTACTATTATATTAGGGATTGCTTTTTTCTTTGTAGCTTTTTATTATAAAAAAGTTATTTTACCTTTTTTATAATAAAGTTATTTTCTAAAATAGATTAGATTATTTCAACATCTGTTACATCTATTCCTGAAAGTTTTTCCATCTTGCTTTCTACTAAATCTAAAAATTCGCTTTTATTTTTTTCATCCATATTATTTTCTAACATTTCTGTAATATATTTGATTCCAGTTGCATTGATTTTTTTTACACTTGCCAAGTAGTGTACAAAAGAGATGATTTTCACATCATTGATAGAATAAAGTTTTTTTATATCTTTTTTTGGTGGCAATAATCCTTTATCTTCATACATTTTAAGAGTTCTTACTTTTGCAGTTAGCAATTCCGCAATGCTACTTAATGGCAAAACATCTTTATTATTATCTAATAGAGCCAATTTATTCCTTTTTTTGTAATTGAATTGTAATTATACACTTTTTTTCATAACTTTTTATTAAAAATGAATACTTTTTAAGCTTTATCTTAGTTTTGTATGTTATATTCTTACATCATTTAAGTAGAATATTTACACAATATATGTAAATATTCTACTTAATAAAATAAAATAAGGAGTAATTCATTGTCTGAAATTGATATACTAGTACGTAGTCCGAAAAAGGAAGATGGGAAAAAAATTTACAAACTTGTTGATAATAGTAAAGTATTAGATTTAAATTCTGAATATCTATATCTTTTACAATCAACTCATTTTGAAAATACTTGTTCTGTTGCATTAAGTGGTGATGATGTTATTGGTTTTGTTTCTGGATATAGACTTCCACAAAGACCTAATACACTATTTATCTGGCAAGTTGCAGTTGATGAAAAATTTAGAGGTAATAATCTTGCAAAGATACTTCTAATGAATATTATAAAAAGAAAAGAAAATATAGATTTAGAGTTTATAAACACAACGGTATCTCCAAGTAACAACTCATCAATTAGAGTATTTGAGAAATTAAGCAAAGAGTTAAAAACACAGATAGTTAATAAAAGCTTTTTTGAAAAAGAAGATTTTAATAATTCACACGAAGAAGAGGTTCTATATGAAATAGGACCATTTAAATTAAAGGAAAAATAATGAGAATATTTGAAAACCTAGAGTCTGAAGTTAGAGGTTATATTAGAAGTTTCCCAACAATATTTGAAACATCAAAAGGTGCAGTTTTAACAAACGAGCAAGGTGAAAATTTTATTGATTTTTTTGCAGGAGCAGGAACACTTAACTATGGACATAACAATGAACATATTAGTAAAGCATTGATTGAATATATTCAAAAAGATGGTATTGTTCATGGATTAGATATGGCAACAAGTGCAAAAAAAGAGTTTTTACACGCTTTTAATGACACTATATTAATACCAAGAAACTTAGATTATAAAATACAATTTACAGGACCAACAGGTACCAATGCCGTTGAAACTGCACTTAAACTTGCAAGACTAGTAAAAGGGCGAAGTAATGTTGTTTCTTTTACAAATGGTTTTCATGGTTTAACTCAAGGTTCATCTTCAGTTACTGGAAATAATGATTATAGAGATGAGAGTTATATTAGTAGAACAAATGCATCATTTATGCCATTTGATGGGTACTTTGGTGATATGAATACTATGTCATTTTTTAGAAAGTTCTTAGAAGATAGTAGTAGTGGACTTGATATTCCAGCAGCAGTTATTGTTGAAACTATTCAAGGTGAAGGTGGGATTAATGTTGCTAGTAAAGAGTGGTTACAAGAGTTAGAATCTATTTGTAGAGAGTATGATATCTTATTAATCATTGATGATATTCAAGTAGGTAATGGAAGAAGTGGAGAGTTTTTCTCTTTTGAATTTGCAGGTATCAATCCAGATATTATAACTATGTCAAAATCTATTGGTGGTGGATTACCAATGGCAATAGTACTTTTAAAACCAGATTTAGACCAATGGAAACCAGGTGAACATACAGGTACATTTAGAGGAAATAACTTAGCCTTTGTAGCAGCAAAAGTTGCTATTGAACAATATTGGCAAAATGATGATTTATCAAATGCAGTTAAATACAAAGAGAAACTTTTAAAAGAGACTTTAGAAAAAATTGCTGATAAGTTTAAAGATAGCTTTGATATTGAAGTTAGAGGAAGAGGCTTAGCTTATGGTTTTGAAATCAAAGGTGATAACTCTGTTGCAGGCGAAATATCAAGTTATGCTTTTGCTGAAAAGTTAATTGTAGAGACTTGTGGTAGCGAAAGTCAAATTGTGAAGTTTTTACCTCCATTGATTATTGATGAAGATACATTAAAAGAGGGTTTAAAAAGATTTGAAAATGCTATTACAAAATTAGTAGCAGACAAAAAAGAAAAATTAACTGGAGAATTTTAGAAGATGATAGTAGTAGATATTAACAAAGACATTATAGGAACAGAAAAAGAAGTACATGCTGAAGAAGGGCAATGGGTTAGTAGAAGAATGTTATTAAAAGATGACGGAATGGGATTTTCATTTCATGAAACTATTATTAGAGCTAATACAAAAACACATATTCATTACCAAAATCACCTAGAAGCAGTTTACTGTGTAGGTGGGAATGGGAAAATTGAAGATTTAGCAACTGGAGAAGTTCACGAACTTCATGATGGTGTTATGTATGCACTAAACGAACATGATGACCATAACCTATATGGTGGAAGTGAAGATATGAGAATGATTTGTGTATTTAATCCACCAATAAAGGGAACTGAAAACCATGATGAAAATGGAGTTTATCCTTTAGAGGACTAAGAATGAAATTTATTTATATTAAAAACTATTTAAATATTAGTAAAATAAAAAAAAATCAATTTATTGAATATATATATTCTTTTGATGAATTTAAAGTCAATAATCAAAAAATAATATTAAACGACAATTCATTAATACTTGAATTAAGTATTGAGTCAAATTTTGATATTGCAAAATCTTCAATAGATAAATTTTTTGATGATGATAAAGATATTGACACACTTTTTGTTGATAAACTTATATTTGAAGAGAATGAATTAATTATCTTAAATGAAGAAAAAATAATAAATAAGGTTGCTATATAAAATGAGATTGCTTTCTTATAATATAGATGAAAAACTAATTGCTTGTATAGAAGATATCTACATAACTGATATTGCAGAAGATGTAGAAGATGCTACTTATCATAGTGAAGTGAGAAACTATAATCTTATTTTGATAAAAGAGAATAATATCTTTGCTTGCAAAGAAATATTAAAAAAGATAAACAGCCAAGTAACTGCAGTGATAATTATAACTGATAATAATAGTAAAGAGTTTGAGTTAGAGTTACTTAAACTTGGCGCTATTAGTATTTTAAAAGAGCCTGTAAGTAATGAATTTATATTAGCAAAAATTGAATCTATACATAGAGAAAATTTTAAAAATGTGATTCCATTTAAAAATGGATATAAAATAAATATTCAAGAAAAGTCATTTAATCATGACCAATCGAAAGTATATTTAACTGGAAAATCATTTGCAATTTTAAGTTATCTTATTAAAAACAAACATCGACCTCCAATCTCAAAAGATGAACTTCTACATGCAATATGGGATGAACCAGAAATGGTATCTGATAATGTAATAGAAATTAATATAAATAATATTAGAAATAATCTAAAAAAAGAGTTTGATGAAAACTTTATAGAAACGGTAAGACACAGAGGATACAAAGTAATACCTAACTAAATAAGATAAAGGAGCATAATATATGAATGACTTATATCCATCAAGAAAAGAGACTGAGCGCATAATAGAGAGAATAGATCCAACTGTATACAGTGATAAAGCTGTTGGAGAATATTCTATAGACAATATAAGTAGAAAAGAGTATGAAGATAATGGATATGTAGTTTTCCCAAATTTGTTTAGTCAAGATGAGATAAATGAGATAGATTATATGGCTTCAAATGAAGACTTAGTAAAAAATGAAGAGTTTATTAAAGAGCCAGGAAATAATGAATTAAGAACTATTTTTAATCAACACCTTTTTAGTTCATTATTTGAAAAAATCTCAAAAGATGCAAGAATAATTGATAAGGTAAAACAGCTACTTGGAAGTGATGTATATATACATCATAGTAGAGTTAATATAAAACCTGCATATAAGGGTAAATCATTTCCTTGGCATAGTGATTTTGAAACTTGGCATTGTGAAGATGGACTTCCAAGGTGTAGATGTTTAACTGCTTGGATAATGCTTACAGATAATACACAGTTTAATGGGCCTTTATATCTTATTCCAGGAAGTCATAAGAAATTTGTTTCTTGTAAAGGATTTACTCCTGAAGATAACTATAAAAAATCATTAAAAAAACAAGAATATGGTGTTCCTAGTATTCATGCAATAAAAGAGTTAACAAAAAATAGTGAACTTGTAGGAGCTTATGGAAAGGCTGGAACATTAGTAATTCACGATGGTAATGTATTGCATGGAAGTCCAGATAATATTTCCCCTGATTCAAGAACAAATACATTTTTTGTATTTAATTCAGTTGAAAATAAACCTGTGAAGCCATTTGGTGCTCCTAAAAATAGAGCTGACTTTTTATGTTTAAAAGATTTTAAAGCAATTGAGGCAAAATGAGTAGAAAAGTATGTAAATTTGGAGGCAGTTCTGTAAAAGATGCTATACAAATAAAAAAAGTTTTAGATATTGTTAAAAATGATGATAGTAGAAATATTATTGTTGTTTCCGCACCTGGTAGAGATGAGAAGTATGATGAAAAAATTACTGACCATTTATTAAATGTTGCAACTTGTGGTAAATATTTTGATGAACAAAAGATTTATATATCAAAAGAACAAAGTTTTAATGCAATTATAAAAAAATATAAAAAATTGTGTTCTGATTTAGAAATTGAAGATAAGCATATACTTGCTTCTTTAGAAAAAGATTTGAATGAGTCTACTTTAGAAGATGAAAAAAGAGAAGCTTACTTTTTATCAAGAGGTGAACATTATAATGCAAAGATTATTACAAATTATTTTATAAGCCAAGGTTTGAATATAAAACTTATGCTTCCTGAGGAGTTTGGATTTATATTAAGTGAAGACTTTAGAGATGGGAAGGTTTTACCTAAAACCTATGAAAATATAGAGAAAAATTTTGAAATAACCGAAGATGTAAAATATTTAGTACCAGGATTTTATGGAGTAACTAATGAGAATGAAATAGCTGTAATGAGTAGGGGTGGAAGTGATTTAACTGGTGGAGAGTTAGCTTATGCCTTAGATGCAGATATTTACGAAAACTGGACAGATACAAATGGTGTTTATGAAGTAGATCCAAGAGTAATTAGTAGTGCAAATGTAATACCAAGACTTACTTTTAAAGAGTTAAGACTTCTTAGTTCAAAAGGTTTTAATGTTTTTCATTTTGATGCAATGTTAAATTGTAAAAAAAGTAAAATTCCTATTAATATTAGAAATACAAATAATAAAGAGCATGAGGGGACTATTATTTTAAGTGAGAGAGTTCCTATGGAGGATTTAGTAGGAATTGCAAAACTTGACAATATGGCTTCTATTCACCTTCAAAAAGATATGTTAGCTGATGAGATTGGTTTTACAGCAGAACTTTTAAAAATATTTAGCGAATTTGGAATAAATACTTATCACTATCCAACAGATAAGGATGATATTGCAATATTAGTTGAACAAGAGGATTTAAAAGGAAAAATAAATAACTTAAGAAGATCCATTGAAAAAAGATTAAAAACTGATAATATTTTTGTATCTTATAATTTATCTATAATCACTCTTGTAGGAATAGGTCTTAAGGAGAATACTTTTGCAATAGTTGATGCAATCAATGCATTAAAAGAAAATAATATTTCATTTGAAATGTTTGATATGAGTCCATCTAAAATTTCACTTCATATTGGAATATCTCAAAATACTGCAAATAATGCCTTGCAGACTCTTTATAAAAAACTATTACAAAAAGAAGAATTTTAGAAAGATTAACTTTTATAAGTTAATCTTTCAGGGTTTACTTATGCAATGTCATTTAAAAAGTTTATTTCATCAAAATAGTCTTTATAAAAAGGCAGTGTAACTTCATCAAAACTATCTTTATCTTCAAAAAGATTTATATACCAGTCAAAATCAATATTTCTATTTTTTAAAGCTTCTTGGGAAAGAAGAGTATCATTTATACTTCCTAATCTACTTGGAGATATTAAAATTGTTTTTGATTTAAACTTTTTTATTAAATATATTATAAAAAAATCTTTCATAATAGGCACCATAAGACCTCCAGCTCCTTCAATTATAAGGATATCGCAAAGTTCTTCAAGTTCATTTTTTCTTTTTATTAAAAATTCTATATCAATATTTGTATCTTTTTTAGCTACATAAGGTGCTGCTGGTAATTTAAATTGATAGGGTACAATAAAATCAATGTTAACATTGAAGTTTGGATTTAATTTTTTTGTTAATTCTAACATTGCTAGACCATCTACAGGGTGGTCTATAACTCCTGTTTCAATAGGTTTAAAATATCCTACTTTAAATCCTTCTTGTGATAATCTCTTTAAAAGAACAGAAGATGCATAAGTTTTACCAACATCTGTATTTGTGCCAGTTATAAATAAGCTTTGATTTAAAACGTAATTTTTCTTTTTTATCATTGTAAATTCTTTTTTGGTATAATATTATTTGATTTTATCCTAAAAAGGTTTTAAGTTGGCAAATGAGTTTGAAATAGAGTTGAATGATGATCTAGATGTACAAGAGCCCAAAAAATATAAAGTTTTATTATTGAATGACAATTATTCAACAATGGATTTTGTAATTGAGATACTTGTAAAAGTTTTTAAAAAAAGTACTGATGAAGCTACTGTTATTATGCTAAATATTCATAATAATGGAAAAGAAGTGTGTGGTGTTTATACCCATGAAATTGCTTCTACAAAAGTAATGCAAGTGAAAAATTTAGCAAGACAAAAGGGATTTCCTTTAAAAGCTATTATGGAAGAAGAGTAAATTATGATAAGTAAAGAATTAAGAGAGATATTTGCACAAGCAGTATCCTATGCTAAGACAAGTAAACATGAGTATTTGACCTTAGAACATATTTTTTTGATGTTACTAAATGATGAATTTATTGCTAATATGTTAGTTGATTTAGGTTTAGATACTAAAAAGATATTTAATGATACAAAAGCACATATTGATATTAGTACTCCAAGACTTCCTGCTGATGTTAATGATGAACCAATAGAGACTACAACTTTAACAGCTGTTATTGAACATATGGTTGCACATACTCAAACATCAGGAAAAGGTTATGCAAATGTAGATGATATGTTTGTAGCAATTTTAAAAAATGATAAATCATATGCAACATATGCCCTAAAAAGTCAAGGAATTGAAAGAATTGATATCTTAGAAGAGATAGCTCATAGAGATGTAGAAGTTGATGTGCAAGAAGAAAATGAAGATGAAGAAAAGTTATTAAATAAGAAAAATGAAGTTTTAGAAAATAACTCAGTAGAATTAGTAGCCTTAGCAAAAAAAGGTGAAATTGACCCAGTGATAGGTAGAGAAAAAGAGATACATAGAGTTATTCAAATATTAAGTAGAAGAAAGAAAAACAACCCAATTCTTGTGGGTGAACCAGGTGTTGGTAAAACTGCAATAGCTGAAGGATTAGCTTTAGAAATTGCCAATAAAAATGTTCCTTCTATTTTAAATAATTCAAAAGTATTTTCACTTGATATGGGTTCTATGTTAGCAGGGACAAAATATAGAGGAGATTTTGAGAAGAAGTTAAAATCACTTTTAAAAGAGATAAGTAAAATCCCTCACTCTATTTTATTTATTGATGAGATACATACAATAGTTGGTGCAGGAAGTGTTGGTGGAGGAGCGATGGATGCTTCTAATATCTTAAAACCAATGCTTTCAAATGGAAAACTAAGATGTATCGGTGCTACAACTTTTGCAGAGTTTAGAAATGATTTTTCAAAATACAAAGCACTAAGTCGAAGATTTGCAAAAGTTGATATAAATGAACCTACAAGTGAAGATTGTGTATCAATTTTAGAAGGTCTAAAATCAAAATATGAAGAGTTTCATAATGTTAAGTTTAATAAAAAATCATTAGAAACAGCAGTGGAATTGAGTAAAAAATATATCAATGATAGATTTTTGCCAGATAGTGCTATTGATGTTATTGATGAGGTTGCTGCTACTAAAAAACTAGAATTAAACCCAAATGGTAAAAAGAAAAAAGCTATAAATATAACAGCTATTGATATAGAAAATACAGTTGCTCTTATGGCAAATATTCCACCAAAATCAGCTACAAAATCTGATTTAACATTATTGCGAACTTTAGAAAAAAATATGCAAAAAAGAGTTTTTGGTCAAAATGATGCAATTACTTCAATCATAAAAGCAATAAAAATCAATAGAGCAGGGCTAGGTGGTGAGTCAAAACCTGTTGGAAGTTTTCTTTTTACTGGACCTACTGGAGTTGGTAAAACTGAAGTCGCAAAAGAGTTATCTACTCAACTGGGTGTTCATTTTGAAAGATTTGATATGAGTGAATATATGGAAGCTCATACTGTCTCAAGACTTATAGGAGCACCAGCTGGGTATGTTGGATTTGAACAAGGTGGACTTTTAACTGAAGCCATTAGAAAACATCCACATTGTGTCTTATTACTTGATGAGATAGAAAAAGCACATCCTGATTTGATGTCAATCTTACTTCAAGTTATGGATAATGCAGAGTTAACAGATAATAGTGGTAATAAAGCAGATTTCCAAAATGTTATTTTAATAATGACTTCAAATTTAGGTTCTTCAGAAGCCAATGTAATGGGATTTGCAAAAGATGATTCACTAAATGAAAATAAAGCAATTAAAAAATTCTTTGCCCCAGAGTTTAGAAATAGACTTGATAGTGTTGTAACCTTTAAACCACTTACTTTAGATATTGTTTCAAAAGTTGTTGGTAAATTTATAGATGACATGAAAGAACAAATTGCAGATAAGAAAATCGATATTACATTAACCCTAAAAGCTAAAAAAGAGTTAGCAAGATTAGGATATGACAAAGATATGGGAGCTAGACCACTTAATAGAGTTATCTCTACTGAAATTAAAGATAAGATTACAGATGAAATTTTATTTGGAAAACTTAAAAATGGTGGTTTAGTAAAAGTTGATTTTGTGAAAAATGAATTTGTATTTGAATATGAGAAATTATAAAATGGAGAAAAATATGAAAAATATATTACTTAGTTCTATGGCTGCTGTACTACTTTTTACTGGATGTACTGAAGAAAAAAAAGAAGAGGTAAAAAGTGAGAAAAGTGTTGCAACTACTCAAAATAACAAAAATATTGAGATAATAAAAGAAAAAAGTAATGAAATATTAAACTCAAGTAAAGAGATTGCAGTTGCCGTAAAAGAAGAGACTTTAAAAGTAGTTGACAACTCAAAAGAGATGACTAAAGATGTTGTAGAAAAAGCAAAAGAAGTAAGTACTGATGTTGTAAAACAAGCAAACAGTGTTGCAAAAGAGATTACAAAGAGTATTGATGATGTTATTGAAAGTAGAAGTGATACTAATGATAATGCTAAAGCATTATATACAAAATGTGCAGGTTGTCATGGACAAAATGGCGAAATACATGCTCTAGGAAAATCTCAAAAAATAAATGAATGGGACGAAGTAAAAATCGAAAATGCACTTTTAGGTTATAAAGATGGAACTTATGGTGGAAATATGAAAGGCGTGATGAAAGCACAAGTTATGAATTTAAGTGAAGCTGACATCAAATCTTTATCTACATATATTTCTAAAATGGGAAAATAATGATAAAAAAGATAGATATAAATAGTGATGAGTTCCAAACTACATTTGAGCTAACAAAACAGTTTACTGATAAAGTTTGTGAAGAACATGGATTTGTTTATAATCCAGAAGATGATGTAAATGAATCTATTCAAATGGGATTAACAAGAAATAAAATAATCTATGACAATAGATACTGCCCATGTTTTATGGTAATAGGAGAAACACAAGAAGAGAAAAATAAAGCAGACAATAGACTCTGTCCTTGTACTCCTGCACTTGAAAAAGAGATCCCAACACAAGGGCATTGTCATTGTGGAATTTTTTGTACTAAAGAGTATGCTAATAGCATAAGTAATACAACTGATGTAAAAGAAGAAGTTACTCACTCAAAGGGATTTACAAAAGAAGAGTGTGAAAATATTTTAAATAAATCACAAATAAATGCCATAGAGGTTGAAGCACTATTAGAAGCTAGAGAGTTAGGGTTTATAAACTTTAATCTTGTAGATACAAGAGAGTGGATGGAGTGGGTAGGACATAGAATCAAAGGTACAGACTATTTAGTTCCTACAACTTCATTTTATCAATCAATAGAAGTCCTTGATGATAAAAAAGATATACCTGTAGTTGTTTATTGTCATAGTGGAAGTAGAAGTGCATATTGTCAAACAATAATGCTTTCAAATGGTTTTAAAAGTGTTTGTAACTTAGACCGCGGAATTATGACTTATCAAGGTGAATTACTATCAGGAGAATAGAAAATTCGATAAATAATTTTCTATATTTCTTAAAGTTAGTATAAATATTTTTTACTTAAAATAAAAATAAAAATAAAAACTTCTGTAAAGACTATTTTTAGGCACTTCTGCCTAAAAATAATCCAAAATCTTTAAATAATTTTTAAAATAATTTTTCTTATTCCCTTTTGATTTTAAAATTTCAAGAATAATTTTTTTGTATAATAGAGTGTTATAATAAAAAGATTTAAGGTCGTTATGAAAGAGATTTTGAAGAGATTAGAAATCATAAAAAGTTGTATTGCCATAGAAGATGAAGAGAGCCTTTATCCTCAAGTGCATAGACTTTACTCTTTACAAATTGATGATAAAGTAAAAGATATACTAAAACTAATTGAAGATACAAATTTTCAAGAAGTTGTATCTTTGATAGATCAATATCTTTCTCAATTTTCTAACTTAGTTGTTCACGAAGATAAAGAAGTTCAAGGTTTGAAAATAGAGTTAAAAGTTTTAGAAAAAGAACTTTTAATTCTTAGTTGTAAGATTGAAGAGTATCATAATAAAATCAATGACTTTAATGCAAGATATCATAAAGAAGTGGGTGTTTTAATAGAAGAGATACTTATTTTAAGAGAAGAATATTTTGAATTTTTATATAAAAAAGAGGGTAAAAAATATGAGTATGAGTATTTTGAAGCCAAAAAAGATTTTGAAAATTTCCATCAAGAGGTAAAAAAGTTTAAGCTAGATGACCCTTTTGAGCTTACAAAAAAAGAGAAAATAGAGCTAAAAAGACTTTATAGAAAAGCTAGTAGATTATGCCATCCTGATATTATTGAAGATACTAAAAAAGATAAAGCAGAAGAGATTTTTAAAGAGTTAAATACTGCATATCAGCAAAATAACTTAAAAAAAGTATCTGATATTTTAAATAACTTGCTAAATGCAGAAAGCTTTTCTTGTGACTCTGATGCCCTGTTTGATAGGAATATTTTAAAAAATAAAATAGAACTAGCAAGGGAAAAGATAAAGTTAGCAAAAACAGAAATAGAGGTTATAAAAAAAGACCAAACGTTTATACTGATAAATAAAATAGATAATTTAGATGAATATATTTTTGAAATGAAAAATGAGTTAAAAGAAGAAAAAGAGAACTTAGTTGCGAAAATGCGTGAATATTCAACAACAATATAAAAAGAGTAAATATGACTAGTAGAGCTGGATTAATCATTAAAAATGACTCCCCTTATATGGAGCTTTTCAAGAGTAAAACACTGATTTCATACACTCAAAAGATATTAGAAAATCCAATTGATATATTATTAGATGATTCTTGGATTACTAGAATATTTGATTGGGCAGATGAAAATAAAGTTGATGAATTGCACTATATAAATAAAGGCTTTAATAGTAAATATCCAAGAGGTTTGCCAAGAAATAAGAAAGAACTCTTGGAATTAGAAGAGTTAAACTTATCAAAATATAACTTGACATATTTGCCTCGTGAAATATGTAATTTAACAAAATTAAAAAAACTTCATTTATATAAAAATAGATTGAGATTTATTCCAAAAGAGATTAATAATTTACAAAATTTAGTTGAATTGAGTCTTTCTAAAAACAATTTATCTAGATTGCCAGATGAAATTTGTGAACTTGAAAACTTAGAAGTTTTAGCTCTATTTGAAAACTCAATTGCGTCGCTTCCTACTAAAATTGGCGATTTGAAGAATTTAGTAAAACTAAATCTTTTAGGAAATGAATTAAGAATATTGCCAAGTAGTATTTGTAATTTGGAAAAGCTAGATAGTCTTAGCGTCTTTAACAACAATTTAGAATATTTACCAAATGATATTGGAAATCTCAAGAATCTTACTGAATTATTAGTAAATCACAATTATTTAGTCGAACTACCACAAAGTGTTGGAAATTTAGAAAAACTAAGAGTATTATGGTTGTATGAAAATAGATTAGAAGAGCTTCCATCAAGTATTGGAAATTTAAAAGAATTAACAGATCTTTGGATATATGGAAATTATTTAAAAACTATTCCAAATGAGGTATCATCTTTGTCAAATTTAAAAGAACTATGGTTATCAAATAATTGCTTAATTGCTTTACCTGATAATTTAGATAAGCTAATAAATTTAAAAGAGTTTAACCTCTCAAATAATAAAATATCTCATCTTCCTTGTGAATTAGCCAGTCTTAAAGATTTGACTTGGCTAGAGGTAGATAAAGGGGTTTCTTTATCAAATAACTTTGATGAATTTATACAAAAAAGTGTACTTAGTTTTAATTAAATAGTTTTCTTTAAAGTATTGATATCATTATTTTGTGCATCAGTTGAAAACTTTTTTAATAGTTGAACTATTGATATAAAAAAGGTAACCATTGCGGGTCCAATAATCATACCCCAAAATCCAAATGTAGATAACCCAGCAATTATAGAGAAAAAGATTAATAGTTCATTTATATTTGCTTTTGTTTTTACTACTCTTAAGTTTATGTATTTAATTATAACAGGCTTAATAAATGTATCTGCAACAATAGATATTATAATAATAGAATATAAAGCAATAATAAGTGCATTTGTAGAAGAGACTGTAAAACCTTCATATATTGCTATAGGAAGCCACATTATTAGTCCTCCAACAACAGGAATCAAGGAAGCAAATCCATATAAAACTCCAAGTAATATTCCATCATAACCAAAAAATGAAATGAATATTCCAAATAAAAATCCCTCTAATATTGCAGTTGCTAAAATAGAATATAAAACAACGCTCATTACAGTAGATGATTCGAAGAATAGGGCACTTGCATCCTCTTTTTTTAGAGGTAAAACACTTTTTAAATAGCTTGTTAATTGTGCTGAATAAAAATTAAAGAAGAAATAAAATACCAAAATTAGAACCATATCAAGTATAAATTTTGCAGAATTTTTACCTAAGTTTGCTCCAAAAGATAGCAAGTTTTGGATTAACTCTTTTATATTGATTTTATCAATAAAGTCCATCAAATGCTCTTTTACAATAACAAAATCATTTGGTAAAAGTGCAACCCAAGACTCAAATTTTGTCAACATCTTAGCTAGTGCTTGTTGGTCAATATTATTTATTAGAGTTGCAAATGAAAATAGACAATATAATAAAGGAATAAAAAATACAAAGGTTAAAAATAGTGTCATTACGAGCGATGAAATAAATTTACTAGGAATTTTTGCAGTTATGTATGTACCCATAGAATTTGTAGCAACTGCAAGTAAAAGTGCAACAATCATTGCTTTTAAGTAGGGGCTAAATAACTCAAATAAGAAATATAGAGTTATTGCTCCAATTACTATTAAAAAATATTGTGGTTTCAAAATAGTTTACCTTCACTTTTAGGAGCTGTAAGTCTAAAGAGTTCATATGTTTTTACACTAGCAATTCTTCCCCTTGCAGTTCTTTCTATATATCCATTTGCAAGTAGGTAAGGCTCTATTGCATCTTCTATAGTACCTTCATCTTCACTAAGTGCTGCTGCAATAGTAGAAAGACCCATGGGTTTTCCTTTGTTTGTAACAAGTAGTTCTAAAAGGTTAATATCCATCTCATCAAAACCTGTTTCATTTACACCTAGTTCATCAAGGGCATAGTTACATCTAGCTAATTTAATTAATTGTTCATTTTCAACTTCTGCAAAATCTCTCACACGTCTAAGTAGTCTCAGAGCAATTCTAGGTGTTCCTCTACTTCTTCTGGCTATTTCTAAACTAGCATCATTATCACACTCTTTATCTAGTTTTACACCGGCTTTTTGAATAATTTTTGATAATTCAAGATGGGTGTAAAATTGCATTCTAAAATGCATACCAAATCTCTCTCTTAAAGGGTTTGATAACATTCCAGCTCGCGTAGTTGCACCAATGAGTGTAAATCTTGGAAGATCGATTTTTACAGTCTGTGCTGCTGGTCCACTTCCAATTATGATATCAAGTCTATAGTCCTCCATAGCAGGATAAAGTATCTCTTCAACTGCAGGGCTTAGACGATGTATCTCATCTATAAAAAGGATATCTCCCTCATCAAGGTTTGTTAAAATTGCAGCTAAGTCTCCTGATTTTTCTATCATGGGACCAGCTGTAATTTTTATATTTGAGTTCATCTCATTTGAGATTAGATATGAAAGAGTTGTTTTACCAAGACCTGGTGGTCCATAAAATAGGATGTGGTCAAGGGCTTCAGCTCTTTTTCTACTTGCATCTATAAAAACTCTTAGGTTTTTTTTGATTTTTTCTTGACCAATATAGTCATCCCAAGAAGATGGTCGTAAACTTACTTCCGTACTTTCATCTTCAAAAGATATTTGTTCTACATCTACTAATCTATCATCCACTTTTAGTATTCCTCATCTTTACTTGGAAAAGATTTGTTTTGTACATCAGTTCTATAGTTTGATGTAGCTTCTTTTACAAGGCTAGCACCATCTAAATAGTGTCTTACAAATTTTGGTTTAAACTCTTCAAAAAATCCTAACATATCAGACCATACTAAAACTTGACCATCAGTATCTTTACCAGCACCTATTCCTATTGTGGGAATAGAAACAGCTTGGGTAATCTCTTTTGCAACATCACTCATAACACCTTCAATTACTATACAAAATGCACCAGCTTTCTCAATAGCAATTGCATCACGAATAAGTTGCTCTTTATCTTCTTTAGTTTTACCTCTTACTTTATAGCCACCTTCACTTCTTACATATTGAGGCATAAGCCCAATGTGTCCCATAACAGCAATAGAGTTTTTTGTAAGATGTTCAACTATACTAGCTCTATCTTCTCCACCTTCTATTTTTATTGCAGCTGCATTTGTCTCTTGATAAACTCTTACAGCATTTTTAAGGGCTTCATCTTTGTTTATATAAGTTCCAAAAGGCATATCAAGTACAACAAAGGCTTTTTTTGCACCTGTACAAACAGCGTTTGTATGGTAAATCATTTGTTCTAGTGTTGCTGATAAGGTATCCGGTTTTCCAGCAAAACTCATATTTAAACTATCCCCCACTAAAATAATATCTGCAATCTCTTCAAAAAGTTTTGCAAATAGGGCATCATAGGCTGTTATCATTGTCAATTTTTTATTATTTTTAGCTTTTTTTATTTTTGTAATATTCATCTTCTCAAAATCATTTTTAATAATACTCACTGAATAATCCTTGAAATTTATAAGTAATAATTGTATCTAAAATATCCTTTTTTTTGAAAAATTGAGAAAAGTTAAATGGCGTGATTAAATACTTTTCTCATATCTATGCAAGATAAAATTAGATAAAATAATCTAAAATTAATATTTTATTAGGATAATATTTTGAAAAAACTTGTTGGATATATTACATCATCACTACCTGAAAATAATTTTACAGTAGATTTAGCACTCTCTATGGGGCAGGCTGGTGTTGATATTTTAGAATTAGGTATACCTTTTTCAGACCCTGTTGCAGATGGTCCAGTAATCGAAAAAGCAAATTTAATTGCTTTAGAAAATGGTTTTAAATTAAAAGATTTATTTGAAGTATCTGCAAAAATAGCACCAGAGATTAGAACATTGTGGATGGGATATGCAAATCCATTTTATCATTTGGGTGTAGAGCAGTTTTTTACAAAAGCACAAGAGTGTGGAGTAAAAGGTGCAATTATTCCTGATTTACCATATGAAGAAGCACTTAAATATCAAAATTTAGCTAAAGAATATAATCAATCTTTAATCTCATTCGTAGCTCCAACACATGATGAAGCAAGGATAAAAAAAGTTGTTGAAAACTCTAGTGAATTTGTTTATTTGGTTGCTTATGCAGGTATTACAGGTAGTGGACAAGCAGAAGACTTGACAACTATCATAAAAAATGTTAAAAAATATACACAAACACCATTATATATTGGTTTTGGAGTTTATGAAAATACAGCAAAAGAGAAAGTAAAAGGTGTAGATGGCGTAATTGTTGGCTCTGCCTTTGTAAAACATTTGATAGATGATAGTTTAAGTAATAGTGAAAAAATTAAAAAAATAACTGCAATAGCAAAAGAGATAAAAGAAAAAATAAACGAGTAGTAATGCAATTAATAAACGATGAAGTAGAATTTGTTGAGAATAACAAAGATTGTTCTTATTTTGATGATGAAATATCTGATATAAGATATAGATACTTAAAGAACTGTACGCCAGAAGATTATCAAAACATGCTTGAGCATGGATGGAGAAGATTTGGTAGAATGCATTTTGTTCCAGAGTGTAAAAATTGTACAAAATGTATAAGTATTAGAATTGATGTGGCAAACTATAAATTTTCTAAATCAGAAAAACGAGTATTGGCAAAAAATAAAGATACAAAAGTATATATTCAGCCTCCGTCAATCTCAATTGACCATTTAAATTTATATGACAAATACCATAAATATATGAATGATAAAAAAGCATGGCCATATTCTCCAATAGAGCCAATAGAGTATAGCAGGTCATATGTAGAAGGAAAAGCATCTTTTACAAAAGAGTTTTTATATATGCGAGACGATAAACTAATAGGTGTTGCATTAACAGATATTTTACCAAACTCTATTTCATCCATATATTGTTTTTATGATCATGATTATGAAAAATTATCAATTGGAAAATTTTCCATATTGGCACAAATAAAAGTTGCAAAACAGCTAAATATACCATATATTTATTTGGGTTATTGGATAAAAAATCATTTTTCTATGGGATATAAAGAAGCATTCACACCTTTTGAAGTACTAGAAAATAGGGCCTCTTTAGATGAGGACACTATTTGGAGTAAATATAAGGTATAATAAAACTGTATTGCACGATTATTTTAAGGATAAAAATGAAAAAAATATTATTAACTGCATTCCTGATAATCTCATCTTGTCTTGGAAGTGATTATATTGGTAGCGAAGTTGATTGTTTAGTTATAAAAGAAGAAAACTCAATTATTTGTAAATATATGACAGAGCGATCAATCGAAGATAAATTTGTAACAATGGAATGGATTAATCCAGAAGGTGAAGTATCAAGAACTAGAAAAGTTCTTTTCCCGTCAGGTCATGGTTCTGTTTATGATTTTAGATATTTAAGTGGCAGAGAAATGGGTGTTTGGAATTTCAGAGTAATAGATAAAGATCAAGTTTTTAATACAACTTTTGAAATTAAAGAAGAAGAGTAGTTACGTAAAAAATATTTTACATAACCACTTTTGCGATATTATAAGTTATAAAAGATAAAACCCACGCTGTACTTGTTGTAAAAATAAAAAGATAAACTAAATACTTCCACCCTCCAGCTTCCCTTGCAAAAACCATTGATGCCGCTAAACAAGGTATATAAATCATTACAAACATTATAAATGAAAGTGCTGATGTTACTGGTATATTATTTTTAATCTTATTAAGTAGTGTTTCACTCTCTTCTGTTAACTCATCCCCTAAACCATAAAGAATTCCTAAAGTAGAAACTACTATTTCTTTAGCTGCTAAACCAGTCTCTAGTGCTACTGTCATTCTCCAATCAAAACCTAAAGGTTCAAAAAATGGTTGTGAAAACTTTCCTACAATTCCTAAATATGAGTTTTCCAAATTATACTGAACTAAACTATTTTCTAAAGCTTGTTTTTTTGTTTCATCTTCTGTTTGTTCTATTTGGGTATTGATTTTTGCTTCATACTCTTCATGTTTTGGATAGTTTGAAGCAAACCAAATAAGAACAGATGCAGCTAAGATATATGTCCCTGCTTTTTTTAGATACATTAAAGCTTGATTTGAAACAGTATGCCAAACAAGTTTCATAGTTGGCAATCTATATTTTGGCATCTCCATTACAAAAGGTTCATCTTCACTTTTGAAAACTGTTATCTTTAAAAGTTTAGCTGCAAAAAGACCTAATATAGCCCCTGTGATATATATTAAAAAGAGGATATTACCAGCATTTTCACCTCCAAAAAAAGCCCCTGTAAAAAGTACATATATTGGAAGCCTAGCCCCACAAGACATAAATCCAATAATAAACAAGGTCAATAGTCTATCTCTATCATTTTTAAGTGTACGGGCAGCCATGTAAGCTGGAACAGAACATCCAAATCCAGTAACTAAAGGAATAAATGACTTCCCATGAAGTCCAAATTTGTGAAAAAATCCATCAAGTAAAAAAGCAACTCTACTCATATAACCAGTTGTTTCAAGTAATGCAATTCCAAAAAATAGTATTACAATATTTGGCACAAATAAAATCACTGCTCCAACACCTGCAATAATTCCATCACCAATTAAAGATGAGAGCTCATTTTCTCCAAGTATATTTTTTGTTCCATCAATAAGGGAGGCAAAAAAAGAGTCAATGATATCCATTGGTATGCTACCTAGTTCAAAGGTAAGTTGAAAAAGTCCCCACATAAAAAATAAAAATATAGGGATACCTAAAATTTTATTTATTAAAAATGAGTCTATTTTAGAACTTAAGTCTTTTTCATACTCTTTTTTTTAAGTTATAACTTCTTGTGTTGCACCTCTTGCAAAGGCATTTTTCTCATCGGCAAATATCTCATCTAAATCTTTTGTATTATAGTGTAAGTAAATATGTTCAAATGCTTCATTTAGCAAAGGTTGAAGTTCTATCCAAATGGGTTCATCATGAAACTTTAAAAAAGTCTTTTTATCTTCTTGTAAAAGTTTTATTGCTACTTCTCTATAGTGAACATCACTTTTATATTTTTTTTCTATTAAAAGTGTTTTTATATTTGATATCTCTTCTTCCATTACATTAGAAAAAATTAGTTTAGATTCAAATTTAGGAGAATTATATTTTTCAATTAAAGTTTTTATTAAAGTATCTATTCCCGTTATATTTTTAGCAGATGTTTTTACACATGGTTTTCCAATGATTTTACTTAATTGATTTTCATCTATAACTAAGCCTTCATAATCTGCTTCATCACTCATATTTAAGGCAATAACCATTTTCTTATCTAAGGCTAATAATTCTGTAGTTAAGTATAAGTTTCTTTCTAAATTAGTAGAGTCCAGGACATTTAAAATAATGTCATAATCCCCCTTTTCAAGGTAGCTTTTAGTGACTTTTTCTTCAATTGTATATTCATTTAAAGAGTATGAGCCAGGTAAATCTGTAATTTGGAAAAGATAATCATTGTATTTAAATTCTATTTGCTTTTTTTCAACTGTTACACCAGAAAAATTTCCAACTTTTAATTTTGAATTGGAAATCGAATTAATAAGCATCGATTTTCCAACATTTGGCTGCCCTACAAGGGCAATTTTTATTAATTTATTTTCATCTAAATTTCGCATTCACTTCTTTCTACTTCGATGGTTTTTGCTTCATTTATTCTAAGAGCTATTTTAGTACTATGTAGTCTAATTTCGATTGTATTTTTTGACATGGTTTGTTCTATTACATAAATAGTTGCACCTTTTGTTATTCCAAAAGAGTTTAATCTTGATTTTAAAACTTGTGCTGCAGTTACTTTTGTAATGATTCCACATTCGCCTTTTTGTAATTCACTTAAATTCATATTTCCTCTTTATTTAAGACATAAGTGCATATTGTATTCCAGAGTAATTAAATAAGTACTTAAGTGATACTAATTATCAGTTTGATTTTTTTAATTTAATTTGTTATACTCTTATGTTTAAATCAAAAGGATATTACAGATTAGCAAAGACAATAAATTTGACGATATTAAAGATGAATTAAAAAAAATAGTTAAGCAAAGAGGATTAAAATATACAGAACAAAGAGAAATTGTTCTTGAAGTTCTTTTAAAAGCAAAGGGGCATTTAACTGCAGAAGAGGTTTACCATGAAGTAAAACTTGCAAATCCTGACTCAAATATAGGTATTGCAACTGTTTATAGATCTCTGTCTTTTTTAGAAGAAGTTCATTTAATTACTTCTATTACTTTTGGAACTGATGGAAAAAAATATGAATCAAACTCTAAAAAACATCATGACCATCTTATCTGTGTAAGTTGTGGCAAAATAATTGAATTTATGGATGAAGAAATAGAGAAAAAACAAGAGAAAATTGCAAAAGATAATGGCTTTAAAATTACAAGTCATGTAATGCAACTTTTAGGTAATTGTTCTAATTGTCAATAATATTTAAGGATTTCCCTTAAATATTACTCTATAGACTGTAAGTATAAGTTATGCTTTATAGCTTTTTTTAATTTTTCTATATTTTTAATTATTTTCATTTTTTTGCTTCACAAACTTTATCACAATTTTCACAATTGCTTGCATCAATCATTTTTTTGTATTCGTCATGAACACAAGTAGATGAATGCTTTGTACAAATATATGGAATATTTTGTTTTTTTGCTATATTTTTATATTTATGCATAACATTATGGTTTAAAAATGAAGTTAACATAATAATACAATCTGTATTTTGTGGAATCTTTTTCTTTGGTGCAGATGATTTTTTTCTTGCATCCCAGTGCTTAACAGAACTCACCCCTAGTTCATGTAATGTGGATATAATGGTTGATATTTTATCCCCTCCAATAACTAAAACACTCATGATATTTCCTTTAATTTTAAGTTTATTTTCAAACAATATTTTTGTTTTTGATAATAATTATTAAAATACTATAGAAAGTAAACTTAAATTAATGTTAATATTGATAGTTGTTATCAGTAAAGATTATTCTTCATCACAATTTTTTGTGCAATATCCAAAAATAAGAGTTCTTATTACAAAAAAAACAATGGCAATAAGGATTACTATTCCTACGAATTTCTCAGTAGCAATAATATCTAAGTACTCCAAGAAAATCCCAGTTAGAATTACTAAGATATAAAATATTAGTACTCGTTTATCTTCTGGGATTAAAAAAAACATCTATTTTCTTGAAGGAATATATTTAAAGCATATAAAGATAACAAATAGCATTGCAAAAAGTATTGCAAATGATTGTGCACTTAAAATCATCTCAGGCTCAGTCCCACCACGTTGATAATCTTTATTCATAAATAAAAATGTTGTTGATAAAAGCATAAATGATGCTGTAATAACTGAGATTAGATGTGTAAATATTTTGTGTAGTTTTGTTTTATAAAAATCAAAAACCATTTTCCATGTTAATCCCGCTGCTAAGAATGTAATTATTAGTATTATTATTTGATCACTGTTTTTCATTAATTATTTAACCCCTTTTATGTATAAAGAAAAATTATAGCTAAAATTTTTTTCATTAAACTAAAATGTCAAAATATAATAGAAAAACAATGACAGAAGTATAAAATAGGCATTTTATACTTATTAAACTAAGTTTACTTTTGATATTATTTTTGCAATATAGGAGATAATAATGTTTTTTGGTAACAGTAAAGAAAAAGATTTAGAAATTGCTAAATTAAAAAAAGAGGTAGAAGAGTTAAATAATAGTTTAAACTCTCAAAAATCCCAGTTTGAATCACTTCAAAGAGAAAATGAAGATAAACATAAAAATGAAATAGAAAATCTACAAAAAAAATTAGAGATTTACAAAAATATTTCTAAATCTTCATATGAAGAGGGGCTTATTGCATTTGATAAAAATATGAATGAAATCTTTAAAAATGATAGAGCAGCTTCGCATATTGAAGATAGCTCTTTAATAGTAAACGCAATAACTGAAGGGGCATCTACAATAGTGCTAGGTGATTGTGAAGCAAAAATAACATTTCAAAAATTTGATAATGTAAATATTGCAATACTTACAAAAGTATCAATAAAAGATGCAGAAAATAGCTCTATTACTAAATATAATAGTGAAAATATTGGAAATGCCTTAACTTCTACCCAAACAGTTTATGTTAGTTTATTAGATGACTTAAGCTCGATGATGACAGAATCAAAAGAGACAGCTGATGGCTCACACCTTGGTCTTAATTTAACACAAAGTATTGTAAAAGATACAGCAAGTATACAAAATCATATTCAATCAGAAAATACTATGGTACATAATCTTGTGGAAAATAGTAAAAATATTTCATCGGTTATAACCATGATAGAAGCAATTGCTTTTCAAACAAATATTTTATCACTTAATGCTGCAGTTGAAGCAGCAACTGCAGGAGAAGCAGGTAAAGGATTTGCCGTAGTTGCACAAGAGGTTAGAAATCTAGCAACAAGAAGTGCAGAAGCTGCAAAAGAGATAAAAAGTGTAGTTGATTTAATTCAAAATGAGACTGTAAATATAAAAAATAGTTCAGACCAAATTGCAAAATCTGTAGATGAAACAAAATCAAGAGTAGATGAACTAATTAAGTTAATGAATGGTTTTGAGAAAAATTCTAGCCGGTCTGTTTTTGAAGTGGAAAGTATTAGTAATAAAATTTTCATTAATCTAGCAAAATTAGATCATATTATTTACAAAAATAATTTATATAAACTACTGTTTGGTGAACCAAACGGCTTTAATGGAGTAGATCACCATAATTGTAGACTTGGTAAATGGTATGAAAATGGACTTGGAAAAACAGAATTTAGCTTTGTTAAATCATATAAACAACTAGAACCTTACCATAAAGCTGTACATGACAATGCAAATGAACTTGCAACAGAGTGTTCTAGTAAAGATGAAATATGTACAACAGAAGTTATCGAGAATAAAATACAAAAAATAGAAGAAGCAAGTGCTGGTGTATTTGAGTATTTAGATAAAATTTTAGAAGAAAAAAATGAACACCTAATGCATGATGCTGCTAATAAATTATTTGAAAAAAAATAAAAGGATAGATAATGAATGATAAAATTTATAATATAGCTATTGTTGATGATACACGAGAAATAATTGATATGTTACAAAAGTCTCTGTCAAGAAGTAAAAAGTATAATATCTCTACTTATTCTAATCCTCTTACTGCTATTGATAATATTGACTCTAAGATAGATGTAGTCTTTTTAGATATTGTTATGCCACAAATGGATGGACTTGAAGCTTTAGATAAGATAGTCAAAAAGAATCCTGGAATAAAAGTTATTATGATGACTGCAAGTTCAACTCTTGATAGAGTTTTAAAAGCCCACAAAAATGGAGCAACTCATTATATAATGAAGCCATTTAGCTCTATGGAAAATATTGAGAAAAAGTTAGAAACTGTTTTAAGTGCATAAATGTTAAATATAATTTCTACTTTTTTTATTTTTTTATTTTTAGAATTAGTCATATATACTAGTTTAATTTATAATCAAAACTTACATATAAATAGTGTTTTAGAAAATACTTTAGCCAGTGACTATAAAGAGTTTAAAGTTATAAAAGAGTTTTTTTCAGAAGATATTGACAAAAAAATTTATAATAAGTTTCGTAAGATCATTTTACTAAATTCAGTAAAAGATATTCATAACTATTTAGAATATGAAAAAAGACTGCTAACACTTTCTTCAATATTTACAGATGAAGAACAGTTATACTACTTGAAAAAAACTGAAGTATTTAATGCAATTAAATATGCACAAAAAGATATTCTTTTATTTGAAAGAGATAAAAAAGTAGTATCAATATCTTTAATTCCTTATTATGATATAAAAAGAGATTTAAACTATTTTATAGAGTTTAATAATCAAGCAGGAATTTACGATATGAAATATAGAACAAAGATATTGTTTTTTGTTCTTTCAATCTTGATTTTAATTTTAATTGCACATGCATATTATGTGTATAATATAAAAGCAAGACTTGCTCTAAAAAATGAAGAGTATAAAAATCTGTTAGATGTTATGGATAAATATATTCTAATGACAGAGACAGATAGAGATGGGATAATAACTCATATCTCATCTGCTTTTAGTGAGATTACTGGTTATGGAGAAAATGAATTAATAGGAAGACCTCACAGTATAATAAGACATCCTGATATTCCAAAAAGTGTTTTTAAGGATATGTGGGAAAGTTTACATTCTGGAAAGATTTGGAAGGGTGAGCTTAAAAATATTGATAAGTATGGACATACATATTGGGTTGATGGAACAATTGTTCCAAAATATGATAAAGACATGAATATAAGTGGTTTTATCTCATTTCGAAAAGATATCACAGATAAAAAAAGATTGGATGATATAAATAGTGAACTTAAAAAACAAATTGAAAAAAATATTAATGAAATGGAAGTTTTAGATTCCAATTTAGTTCAACAATCTAAAAAAGCACTAATTGGTAATTTGGTTGATATTATTGCACATCAGTGGAAACAGCCTTTATCTATAATGTCTTTATATGCTATTGATTTGAGTGAGAGTGTAAAACATGGTGAGATGAATCAAGCTTATGCTGATGACTTATCAGGAAAGATACAAAGACAAATAACTCACTTAGCATCTACTTTAAATGGATTTAGAACTTTTTTTAATCCAAGTGATACTTATGATAAATTTACTCTATATGAAAATCTACAAAATGTTTTATTGTTAGTTGATGATGAGCTAAAAAATAATCAAATCGATGTAAAAATTGATGGTAATAAAGATATTCAATTATATGGCATATCAAATGAGTTTCAACATATTTTTCTTAATTTTATTAGTAATTCAAGAGATGCTTTTATCGAAAATAGCATAAGCAATAGAAAAATAATGATACTATTTTTTAAAAAAGATGAGAATATAGAAATAGATTATTTTGATAATGCAGGTGGAATAAAAGAGAATATTCTTCATAAAATATTTGATTTAAACTTTACTACAAAACCAATAGGTTTAGGTACAGGTGTTGGAATGTATGCAACAAAACTTATTGTGGATAAACTTGGTGGTAAGATTAGTGTTAAGAATTATAATGATGGTGTTAATTTTAAAATTATTCTTCCAAATAAAGATAGAAGAAATAAATAAAGATTATAAATATGGCAAAAGAGAATCTTTTAATTGTAATTTCAACTGATAATCTAGATACAATATTGAAATTTCCTTTTTTATATGGTGGTGTTTCTTTACCTCGAGAGTATTGGAAAAGAGTTCATATTATGTTTTGGGGAGCTTCAATTAAAACCCTTAAAAATGAAACTGCACTACAAGAAAAAGTAAAAGAACTTTTAGAAGTTGGCGTTGAATTTAGTTCTTGTATTGTATGTGTTGAGGAATATGGAGCAGTTGAACAATTAGAAAGTTTAGGGATTATTTGTAATCACACAGGAGAACTTTTAACTACTGCTTTAAAAGATTACAAGCATTGGGCTATGTTTACAGTATAAAAGTTTGATTTATATGCTATAATATACAAAATAAAATATATTACTCACAGATTGACTCAGTTTCTAGTAATTCTTACGAAAAACCAACCAACAAAACAACATATATTTACAAAAGGTATTTATGACATTTAAAGAACTTGGTTTAATTGAACCATTATTAAAAGCAATTAAGGATAAAGGTTATACAAAACCAAGTCCTATACAAGAGCAGGCTATTCCTGTTATTTTAGACAAACATGATGTTTTAGCAGGTGCTCAAACAGGTACTGGTAAAACTGCAGGATTTACACTTCCATTATTACAATTATTAAGTAGCAAAACTTCAAAAAATACAAAGCCAAATATTAAGGCTTTGATTTTAACACCCACAAGAGAATTAGCAGCTCAAGTTGCACAAAGTGTTGATGATTATGGAAAATATCTTCCTATAAAAACAGCAGTTATTTTTGGAGGAGTTGGAATAAATCACCAAAAAGCACTTTTAAGAAAAGGTGTTGATATAGTAATTGCAACGCCAGGAAGGCTTTTGGACCATATAGAACAAAATACAATTGATATATCACATGTTGAATGTTTTATCCTTGATGAAGCAGATAGAATGCTTGATATGGGTTTTATAAGAGATATTAGAAAAGTCCTTGCTCTTTTACCAGCTCATAGACAAAACCTTCTATTTTCAGCAACATTTTCTGACGAGATTAAAAAATTATCAGATGGAATATTAAACAATCCAAAGTTAATAGAAGTAGCTAGAAGAAACACTTCTTCTGAAATGGTTTCTCAAGTTATTCACTTAGTGGATAAAGATAGAAAAAAAGCACTTTTATCAAAACTTATAAAAGAGGGTAATTGGAAACAAATACTTGTTTTTACAAGAACAAAACATGGAGCAAATAAATTAAGCCAGCAATTAGAACTTGATGGAATTAGTGCTACTGCAATACATGGTAATAAATCTCAAGGTGCTAGAACAAAAGCTTTTGCTGATTTTAAAGCAGGTGCTGTAAGAGTACTTGTGGCAACAGATATTGCAGCACGTGGAATAGATATAGACCAACTTCCCCATGTGGTTAATTTTGAGTTGCCAAATGTTGCTGAGGATTATGTTCATAGAATCGGAAGAACAGGAAGAGCAGGAAATGAAGGAGAAGCTGTATCTTTAGTATGTGTTGATGAACATGACTATTTAAAAGGTATAGAAAAATTAATCAAAACTTCAATAAAAAAAGTTGTAATAGAAGGTTTTGAAGTAGACCCTAGAATAAAAGCTGAACCTATTAAAGCAGGTGGAAATAGAGGAAGAAACAATTCATCATCTAGAAATTCGCCTAAAAAAACTGATACAAGAGCTCCAAGAGATAACAGAAATAAAGATAAAAAACCTTTTAGAAAAGATAATGAATCAAAAAATACTCAAGAAAATAGAAAGTATAAATTGAGTAATGAAGGTAAAAAATTTAAAGAATCTTCAAATAACTCAAAGTTTGGCTCAGCTAAACCAAACTCTTCAAGAGTAGATAATAGACAAAATAGACAACGAAAACCAAGAGTTCAAAAGGATTAATCCCTTTGAACTCTTAAAAAAAGTGGAAAAATAATAAAAATATTGATATACTAATGTTATAAACAAGGGCAATTCATGAAAAAGATACTCTTACTATTAACTTTTTTTTCACTTCTTTTATCTGCTAATAATAAAAAAATAACACTTCAACTTAACTGGCTAAATCAATTTCAATTTGCAGGATATTATATTGCTAAAGAAAAAGGATTTTATAATGATGTAGGGCTTGATGTAGAAATTAAAGAATTTACTTCTACTACTAATTTAGTTGATGATATTAAAACAAACAAAGCTGATTTTGCAGTTGGTCGATCTTCTTTATTAGTTGAGAGAGAAAATGGTGAGGATGTTGTTGCCTTGGGTGCAATTTTTCAAGAATCACCTTTGATGCTTTTAGTAAGAAAAGATGCAAATATAAATAGTGTTCAAGATTTAAGAAATAAAAAAGTTATGATTACACCTGATGCTGTTTTTTCTGCATCTTTATTGGCAATGTTAAGTGCAAATAACTTAAAAAATAGTGATTATATCGTACAAAAACACTCTTTTGATATAAATGATTTAATAGTAGGAAAAACTGATGCGATGGCATCATATTTATCAAATGAACCAATAGTATTAAAAGATAAAGATATAGATTATAAAATATTTCATCCAAGTGATTATGGGTTTCATTTTTACAGTGATATACTTTTTACTTCTTCAAAATTTATAAAAAATAATCCAAAAATTACAAAAGACTTTTATGAAGCAAGTATAAGAGGCTGGGAATATGCATTTAAGAATAAAACTGAAGCAGCTGAATTAATATATAAAAAATACAATACGCAAAATAAATCATACATACATCTTATAAAAGAAGGTGAGATTTTAGAAAGATTAGCTTATTCTTATAATGAAGGTATAGGTTATCTTGATAAGAATAAACTAGAAAATATCTATAACGTTTTTAAACTATTTGGTTTAGTAAAGGAAGAGATTAATATAGACGAGTTTATCTATGATGAAAATCCTCGTAAGATGATGACTATAGAAATTTCTAAAAGAGATCAAAAGCTAACTATGTTTTTTATACTTTCATTAATTGTAGTTTTTTTGCTAATTATCTATTTTTTAAATAAAAGTAGACGTATCAAAGAGCTACTTCATATAGTAATAAACTCTACTGATGATTTGATTTTTTATAAGGATAATAAATTTAGATATTTAGGCTGTAATAAGAGTTTTGAGAAGTTTTGTGGTAAAAAAGAGTCTGAGATTATAGGTAAAAATGATTTTGATATTTTTGAAAAAGAGTATGCACAATTATCTTATGAAAAAGACAAAGAGGTACTTAGTAAAAATAAATTATTGGTAAATAATGAATGGGCAAAAATAGAAAACTCTAATATACTATTGCAAACAAAAAAGGTTCCTTTCAAGTATAAAAAAAGTAAAAATGAAGGTATTTTAGGAATTAGTAGAGATATAACTGAACTACATGAAGTATATCAAAAATTAAAAAAACAAGCATATCGTGATGAATTGACATCAGTTTTTAACAGAAAAGCATACAATGAAAGAATAGAAGAGAAGTTTGATTTATATAATAGATACAAAAGTAAATTTTGTATGGCCATGTATGATATTGATGATTTTAAAGTAATAAATGATACTTATGGTCATGATGTAGGGGATAAAGTTTTAGTGGAAATGACAAAAGAGATAAAAGACAATATAAGAAAAACAGATTTAATCTTTAGAGTTGGTGGTGAAGAGTTTGTTATAATTTTTCCTAAAACATTAATAGATGAAGCCTATGTAGTCACAGAAAAAATAAGAGAAGCAGTTTCTAAAATGAATATGGTTAATAATAAAAAAATTACAATTAGTATAGGTATTACGGAAGTAAAAGATAACGATACTCCAACTTCTATTTATGAAAGAATAGATAAGTTAATGTATGTATCTAAACATAGTGGGAAAAACCAAACTTCTAAGGATTGATTTAGATTTTTTGTGGAGATGTGGAGAATTGAACTCCAGTCTTAAAACAGCTACTACCAGCGTCTACATGTTTAGTAAAAGGTTGAAGAATTTCACTTTACAACAACTCAACCTGCAAGGCATATTGTGAAGCTAAGATTTTAAATGTCTCAAAATAGTCAAATCAACTCTAAAATGATAATCTATCTAGGGTGAATCTCCGTAATACTACATAGATAGAATCTGTAGTGGAAACCTCCAAAGTCTCAAGCCGTTAGGCGAGTCTGTGTTTAACTTATGCTACTTTAGCGTAAGCTGGAGCGTAATTTGTATTATTTGCGTCTAAAAAAAATGAACCGTATAACGGCGTGTTCAGGCCGACATGCAACCAATCCTCACTGCTCTAATCGATACCAAGTCATCCCCATATCGAAGAGGAGAAGTATAGCTTAAATTTCTTTAAAGAGAATTTATTTTTTGTAATTAAATTTTAACCAAATTTTGGTAACCTTGTTGTTCTTTAACTATTATTTTAATATAATAATACAATTTTAAAATTAGAGGTTTTTATGAAAAAAGGTATATTAATTATTGGTGCTGGTGGGGTTAGTCGAGTTGCAACTGTAAAGTGTGCGATGAATATAGATACATTTGAGAAAATTACATTAGCTTCAAGAACTATTTCAAAATGTGAATCAATTAGAGATGACATTTTAAAAAATAAAAATGTAGAAATCTCTGTAGCTTCTGTAGATGCTGATAGTGTTGATGATTTAGTAATACTTATTGAAAAAGTTAACCCAAAGTTAGTTTTAAATGTGGCATTGCCATATCAAGATTTAACAATCATGGACGCTTGTACAAAATGTTGTGTTGATTATGTGGATACTGCAAATTATGAACATCCAGATGTTGCAAAATTTGAATACAAAGAACAATGGGCAAGAAATGATCAGTTTAAAGATGCTGGAATTATGGGATTATTAGGTTCAGGATTTGACCCAGGTGTTACTGGCGTATTTTGTGCTTATGCTCAACAAAATCTTTTTGATGAAATCCACTATATTGATATAATGGATTGTAATGCAGGTGATCATGGATATCCTTTTGCTACAAACTTTAATCCAGAGATTAACCTTAGAGAAGTATCTGCAAATGGTAGGTATTGTGAAAATGGCGAGTGGATAGAAACAAAACCTTTAGAAATAAGAGTTGACCATGATTATCCTGAAGTTGGTGTAAAGCCATCATATCTTTTATATCATGAAGAGTTGGAATCACTATCTAAAAATATAAAAGGTCTTAAAAGAATCAGATTTTTTATGACATTTGGCGATTCTTATATTCAACATATGAATTGCTTACAAAATGTAGGAATGCTTGGAATTGAACCTATTATGCACAAAGGTGTAGAAATTATTCCAATAGAGTTTTTAACTACATTATTACCAGACCCTTCAAGCTTAGGACCAAGAACTGTTGGAAAAACAAATATTGGATGTATCATAGAAGGTATAAAAGATGGTAAGCCAAAAAAAGTTTATATCTATAATATTTGTGATCATCAAGAGTGTTATAAAGAGACAGGAGCACAAGCTGTAAGTTATACTACAGGAGTTCCTGCAATGATTGGTTCTAAATTACTTTATAAAGGTATTTGGAAAAACAAAGGTGTATTCAACATCGAAGAGTTTGATGCAAAACAATTTATGGATGAGTTAATGGAACAAGGTCTTCCTTGGAAAATTGTTGAGTTAGAATAAAACATTTTAAAAAGTAATTCGTTACTTTCTTTAGGTTTTGCTTCTTTAGATGGAATTTATTTCCATCGATAAAAGAAGTTAAAGATTATGGTTCCCCTTGAAAAATGGGACATTTTTAAAGGAAAAATTATGCAAAAATATATCTGTACAGTGTGTGATTACATATATGACCCAGCTCTTGGCGATGAAGATAGTGGAATAGCTGCTGGTACTGCATTTGAAGATCTTCCAGAAGATTGGGAGTGTCCAGATTGTGGTGTAAGTAAAGAAGACTTTGAGCCTTATAATGAGTGATATTGTTAATTCTTTTGAAGAACTACCAAGTCCTTGCTTTGTATGTGAAGAAGAACTTTTAAATAAAAATCTTGAACTTTTAAAAAAAGTTCAAGATGAAGCGGGAGTGAAAATTTTACTTGCTCTAAAAGGCTTTTCACTCTATTCTACTTTTGGTTTATGCAAAGAGTATCTGCAAGGGTGTTGTGCATCAGGATTACATGAAGCACTACTTGCTTCTAAAGAGTTTGGAAGAGAAGTTCATACTTATTAACCTGCTTTTAAAGAAGAAGAAGTGGATGAGATAGTATCCATATCAAATCATATAGTTTTTAATTCAATGGCACAATTAAAGAAGCTTGAACATAAAGCTATAGGAAAAACATCAATTGGACTTAGAGTTAATCCTGAGTTCTCTTCTGTTGAAGTTGATTTGTATAATCCTTGCGGAGCATTTTCAAGATTAGGAATCACAAGAAAAAACTTTGATAAAAATGCAATCGAAAATGTTGATGGACTTCATTTTCATGCACTTTGCGAACAAAATGTTGATGCTTTAGAGGGTGCTTTAAATAATTTTGAAGAAAAATTTGGTGAATTTTTACCTCAAATGAAGTGGGTAAATTTTGGTGGTGGTCACCATATTACAAGAGAGGATTATGATGTAAATGGCTTGATATATCTTCTAAAAGAGTTTAAATTAAGATACCCTCATTTAGAAGTATATTTAGAACCAGGTGAAGCTGTAGGATGGAGAACTGGATATTTAGTTGCAACAGTTTTGGATATAGTAAATAACGGTATGGATATAGCTATTTTAGATACTTCTGCAGAAGCTCATATGCCAGATACACTTGCTATGCCTTACAGACCAGATATAAAAAATAGTGCTGAAATAGATGTTAAAAAACACAATTATAGGCTTGGCGGTAATACTTGCCTTGCAGGGGATATTATAGGGGATTATTCGTTTGATGAGCCTTTGAAAGTTGGAGATAAGATAATCTTAGAAGATATGATACATTATACGATGGTAAAAACTACAACTTTCAATGGAATTAAGTTGCCATCTATTGCAATAAAAAAAGGGGATGGTTGTTACCAAATTGTAAAAAACTTTGGTTATAATGAATATAAATCAAGACTATAAATACAAAAAGGTTATAAACATGGGACAAAAACGCTCAATAATTGAAGATGAATTTAGGGATGAAGAAGAAATTGATACCCATGAGAGTTTAAAACATAAATCTAAAAATTTTAAAAGAAAAAGAAAAGAGTTAAAACAAAAAGGTAAAAAAGTTCAAATATGGGTCAAAAAAGAGACCTTAGAGTATGAAAAAGAACTCACTTTATTACAAATAGAATTGTTAAAGTTTCAAAACTATGTAAAAGATCAAGGCTTAAAAGTTTTGATGCTTTTTGAAGGAAGAGATGCTGCTGTAAAAGGTGGTACAATCAAAAGAATTGCAGAACATTTAAATCCTAGGGGTGCAAGAATTGTAGCATTAGGAAAGCCAGGTGACATAGAAAAAACACAGTGGTATTTTCAAAGATACACTCAACATCTTCCAAGTGCTGGTGAAATAGTTCTTTTTGATAGATCTTGGTATAACAGAGGTGGTGTTGAGCCTGTTATGGGATTTTGTACGACAGAAGAACATCATGAGTTTTTAAGAGAGGTCCCAGAGTTTGAAAAGATGATTGTAAAGTCTGGAATAATTTTATTTAAGTTCTATTTTTCTGTTTCAAAAAAAGAACAAGCAAGAAGATTTAAAAAAAGAGAGATAGATCCGCTAAAACAGTTTAAACTCTCTCCTGTAGATAAAGAGTCACAAAAACTTTGGGATAATTATACAACGGCTAAGTTTTCTATGCTAATGGCTTCTAATACTGACATTGCACCATGGACAGTTATTAGAAGTGACAATAAAAAACTAGCTAGATTAAACTGTATTAAATATATATTGTCAAATGTTAATTATCCAGAAAAAGTTGAGTCAAACATATTTGAAGTAGATAAAGACTTCGTAAATACAGGAACACAAGAGATAGAATATATGGAAAAAGAAAACAAATTTGCAAAGGTATAATAGATGAATTTAAACGATTTTGAGAAGACAGATTATAATGGTTTATATATTTCTAAAGTAGCTCACGTTACTTTTGGAAAAAAATATGTAGCTAGATTTCAATACAATAAAAAAAGATATGTAAAAGTTTTGGGGTACTCAAAAAAAGATAATATTACAAAAAGAGATGCAATATCTCTAATGAATACTTATAAAGAGACTATTATTGCTACACAAGAAGAACCAAAAATAGAAATAAAAAATGAAGACCAATCAATAACAAACAAAGAGTATGAAAAGCTATTATCTCAAAATAAAGAGATGAAAGAGATACTTGGAAATTATAAAACTCTTGATAAAAATATTATGAAAAGTGGTATCAAAAAGATTTATGAGTTAGAAGAGCTTAAGCATTATCAAATTGAGCTAATAAAACTTCAAAATTATTTAGAAAAAGAGAATAAAAGAATGATTATTCTTTTTGAAGGAAGAGACGCATCTGGAAAAGGTGGGGCAATCAGAAGAATCACAAGATATATGAATAATAAACACTACAGAATAGTTGCTCTTGGTAAACCTAATGATACACAAAGAAATCAGTGGTTTTTCCAAAGATATATTCAGCATTTTCCAACAGGTGGTGAGATAGTTTTATTTGATAGATCTTGGTATAACAGAGCTATGGTTGAACCAATATTTGGATTTTGTACACATGAAGAACATGAAATCTTTATGGAAGATGTTGTTAATTTTGAGCAAGATTTAGTAAGACAAGGAATGATTCTAATTAAACTATATTTTTCAGTTTCAAAAGATGAACAAAAAAGAAGATTTGATAGAAGAATCAATGATCCACTTAGACAATGGAAGTTTTCAGAAGTAGATATGCAAGCTCAGGATTTATGGGGTGAGTTTTCAGAGAAAAAATACGAAATGCTAAGACGAACAAACTCAAGAAGTGCACCTTGGCATATTGTTAGAAGTGATGATAAATTTTTATCTAGAATTGAAGCTATGAAAATCATACTAAATTCAGTAGACTATGATGGTAAAAACTATGCTATTAACTTTGAAGGAAATGAAAAAATCAATATTTCAGTACAAAGAGAGTTGATGCAAATGAGAAAATCAGCTAACTACTAATATCACCAAGGAGATGAAGAACTATTTTCAGAATTGTTCTTTGTTTCCACTTTTTTTAAAAGAATAGGAGTTTTTTGATTTTTTAGTAAATTTAGCCATTTCTTTTCCTCTTTATTTGATAATAAATCTTCATTTATTTTACTTTGGGAAGCCTCTTTATTATCTTTCTTTTCATTACTTTTACTATCTTTACTCTTTTTATTATTAGTACTATTTTCTTTATTTTGTTTAGATTTCTCTTTGTTATTACTATTATTTTTATTTTCTTTATTTTCTTTTTCTTGTTTATTGTTTTTATTGTCTTGCTTTTGTTTTGAATCTTTATTCTGCTTGTTTTCTAAAGCTTTTTTAACAAGTTCCAAATTCTCTTTTGTCTGTTTATCATCTTTTATTTTTAAAGCATTTTCATACATTTTTTTAGCACTATTTAAATCATTGAGTTTTACATAGGTATTGCCCATATTGTGCAACTTCTTAAACTCCAAAGAATCATCACTTGTGGTAATATCTTTATACATTTTTAAAGCACTTTCATATTTCTTTTCTTTATATAATGAGTTGGCAAAGTTATATTTACCTTCATTTGTACTTATAAAATCTTTAAATTTATTTGATGAGGTAGCATAGTCTTTACTGTTGTATGCCTTTGTTGCTTCTTTTATAGTATTAAAATCTAAAATTGAGGCATTTGCATCAATATTGCATAGCCCTATTAACAAAACTGAGGCTTTAGTAAATGATTTGATACTTGGCAGTGAAGAAAAAGCAATTAAAAGTATAAAAAGTGCAAATCCAAGAGGGTAATAAAAAAGTTCAGTATAAATTTTTTGTTTTTTTACTTCCATGCTTATCTTTTTTGTTTTTTTAGAAATATCATTGATTATTGAGTTTATATCATCATTGTTTAGAGTATAGTTGGTATATCCTGCTTGTGTATTTAAGCTAAGTTTTTTAATATTTTCATTTAGTTTTACCATTGCAATATTGCCATCTATGTCATTTAGATAACCATCTTTTGTAGGTATTGGTGTAGGGTCATTTGTTGCTATTGTAATAGTATAAATATTAAGGTCATTTTTGTTTGCATACTCTATTTCTTCTTGATATTCATTTGCATTTCCACCATCACTTAGAAGAAGAATATTTTTAGATTTATAATCTTTTAATAATTTATTTGAAGCCTCTAGTGCTGAAAAGATATTTGAACCATTACTTATGTTTAAATTATAGTCAAAATTCTCTATTAAAAAATTTAGTGATAAAAAATCATTTGTTAAAGGCGACAAGATAAAAGAGGATTCCCCAAAAATAATAATTCCAATTGATAGTTGTTTTGAGGATTTTATTAGGTCCAATATCTTCTTTTTTGCCATTTTTAATCTACTAGGATAAACATCTTGTGCCAACATTGATTTTGAGGCATCAATTGCAATAACAATAGGAATTAACTCTTGCTGT
Organism: Arcobacter sp.; assembly: GCA_002869535.1. Lineage (GTDB taxonomy): Bacteria > Campylobacterota > Campylobacteria > Campylobacterales > Arcobacteraceae > Arcobacter. Next base: position 106,048 of record PKUK01000003.1, on the reverse strand, counting down.
ATATTTTGTTCTTTTTCATTACTAACAGGTCTAGAAAGGGCAATTATCATAAATATAAGAGAAATAAATAGTAAAATATTTCTACTTTTTTTTGTTAATTTTGAACTTGAAATTGTGAGTTTATTTAAAACATTTTGATTGAATATTTTTTCAAATTTACTCTTTTGTGTAATAATCAAAAAAAAGAGTATTAAACTTGGAATTAGCATAAGAAAAAGTACATTAGGGTATAAAAATTGCATTGTTACTCTTTGTGTGTAGATTTGATTAAAAATTTATTTTATATAAGCCTTAGTAAAATTTAGATAAAATCGCTCAAAATTATTATATTGGAGAAAAGTTAATGGAATTTAACGCAAAAAGAGTTGACGAAGCTAATGCAGAAATAACTGCAACTATGAATAGCGCTGCAATCGATGCAAAAACAGACAAGATTGCTAAAGAAGCTGCTAAAACAATGAACATTCAAGGATTTAGAAAAGGTAAAGTTCCTATTAATGTTGTAAAAGCTAGATATGGTGAAAAGTTATCTGAAGATGCTGCTAATGAAGTATTAAGAGATTTATTACAAGAAGCTTTAGCTGAGTTAGAAATTGCGAATGAAGAGTTAATTGGTGAGCCAGCTGTTACTAAATATGAGAAAAAAGATAATGGTGATATTGATGTTGAACTTAAAATATCTTGTAAACCAAAATTTGAATTAGGTGATTATAAATCATTAATTCCAGCTGTTAAAGAGAAAAAAGTAGCTAAAAAAGATTTAAATGAAAGATTAGATTCTCTTGCAAAAGGTTCTGCTCCTTTAGAAAAAATCAAAAGAAAAAGAATGGTAAAAGATGGTGATTTCGCTGTTATTGATTTCGAAGGATTTGTTGATGGTGTTGCATTTGAAGGTGGAAAAGCTGAGAAATATGCACTAGAAATTGGTTCAAACTCTTTTATTCCAGGATTTGAAGAACAAATCTTAGGTATGAAATATGAAGAGCAAAAAGATGTAGTAGTAACTTTCCCTGAAGCTTACCAATCAAAAGATTTAGCTGGTAAAGAGGCTACATTTAAAGTAACATTACATGAAATTCAAGAAAAAGTTCCTGCTGAATTAGATGATGAATTTGCTAAAAAAATGCTTCCAAATGAAGAAGATGCTACAATTGATACTTTAAAAGCTAAAATTGAAGAGCAAATGAAAACAGAATTAATGTTCTCTTATTATAGAGAAGAGTTAAAACCTGCATATTTAGATAAATTAGTTGAAAAAGTAAACTTTGCATTACCTGCAACAGTTGTTGAACAAGAAGTAAATTATGCGTTAAACAACAAAGTTAGAACAATGAAAGAAGAAGAAATCAAAGAACTTCAAGAAGATGCAGCAAAAGTTGATGTAATCAGAGATGAGTTAAGAGCAGATGCTGAAACTTCTGTAAAAGCTACATTTATTGTAGATGCCTTAGCAGCTGCTGAAGGTGTTGAAGTAAATGATCAAGAAGTTACTCAAGTAATTTATTATGAAGCAATGCAAAATGGACAAAATCCTCAAGATGTTTTAAAACAATATCAAGATGCAGGTTATATGCCAGCAATTAAAATGTCAATGATTGAAGATAAAGTTCTAAATAAATTATTTGATGAAAAATTAGGTAAATAAATTAATAAATAGGAAGATTATATGAGTTATATTCCATACGTTGTAGAAAAATCTGGTAGAGGTGAAAGAAGTTATGATATCTATTCAAGACTTCTTAAAGATAGAATTATTATGTTAAGTGGAGAGATTAATGATCCTGTTGCTTCTACTGTTGTAGCGCAATTACTTTTTCTAGAAGCTGAAGATCCAGATAAAGATATCTATTTATACATAAACTCTCCGGGTGGAGTTATCACAAGTGGAATGTCTATATATGATACTATGAACTATATCAAACCTGATGTTTGTACTATTTGTATTGGACAAGCTGCTTCAATGGGTGCATTTTTATTAAGTTCAGGAGTAAAAGGTAAAAGATACTCTTTACCAAACTCTAGAGTTATGATTCACCAGCCATCAGGTGGAGCACAAGGTCAATCAACTGATATCCAAATTCAGGCAAAAGAGATTCAAAGAATGAAAGATACTCTTAATAAAATGATTGCTGAACAAACTGGTCAACCATTAAAAGTTATTGAAAAAGATACTGATAGAGATAACTTTATGAGTGCTGATGAAGCATGCAAATATGGTTTGATTGATGAAGTGATTACAAACCATAAATAGTAAAGAGAATAAATGATAAGAGAAGTAATAACTTATCCAAACAAACTGCTTAGAACAAAATCAAAAGATGTAGTGAAGTTCGATGAAGAACTTCATACTCTTTTGGATGATATGTACGACACTATGGTTGCACAAAGTGGAGTAGGTTTAGCTGCTATTCAAGTATCTATTCCTCTAAATGTACTTATTATCTTAATTCCAGATGAGAATGATATTCAAGAAAAAGACTCTTTAATAGAAGCAATAAATCCAAAAATTACACATAAAGATGGAATTCAAGTCTTTACAGAAGGTTGTTTAAGTGTTCCAGGATTTAATGAAGATGTAAAAAGAGCTCAACATATAATTGTTGAATATCAAGATAGATATGGAAATCATCTACAAATGGAAACAGAAGATTTCCCAGCAGTTGCTTGGCAACACGAAATGGACCATCTAGAAGGTCACCTTTTTATAGAAAAGCTTTCTTTAATGAAAAGAAAGAAATTAGAAAAAGAGTATAAAAAAGCTCAAAAGAGTAAATAAAGAGCTTTTTTATACAATAAAATAAAAAAGAGATTATATGAAATATCTTGAAATTGTTTTAAATGAATCAAGCAACGAAATTATAAAAAAAATTGCTGAAAATGTAAAAGCTAAGGATTTACGTTTTTATCCTGTGGATAAAGATGGTATGCAAATATCACGGATGATTGTAACAGACTACAATTTACAAGAAGCCATAGATAGTTTTTCTCATATTATGGGAGATCAAATATGCTCAAAAGTTATGATTCTTCCTATAGAAGCTTATTTGCCCAAAGAATCAGAAGAAAAAGAAAAAAAAGAAAATGAAGCAAATGCTGCAAAAGAAACAATATATAAAGAAATGAAACAAAATAGTGATATTAATTCAAACTATGTTTCTTTATTAGTTTTTTCTACAATAGTAGCTACAATTGGACTTATTCACAATAATTTAGCAATTATTATAGGAGCAATGGTTATTGCTCCATTATTAGGACCTAATATTGCATTTAGTTTTTCAGCTTCAATTGGAGATACAAAGTTAATGTATTCTTCAATTAAAACAGTGCTATTTGGACTTTTTATATCAATAATCCTTCCAATGTTTTTTGCAATGGCCTTTAATCAAAGTTTTGATGCCCCTGAATTATTATCAAGGACAGATGTTAGTTATGACTCCTTTATTCTTGCTTTAGCTTCAGGTGCTGCTGCTTCTTTATCAATTACAACAGGTCTGTCTAGTGTGTTAGTTGGAGTTATGGTATCTGCAGCGCTTTTACCTCCTGCTGCAGTTTTAGGAATTATGATTGGATCTGGGAATAGTGAGTTAGCTATAGGAGCTGGAGTTTTACTTTTAATTAATATTACAAGTATCAATTTAGCTAGTAAAGTAATATTTTTTATTAAAGGTATTAGACCAAGATTATGGCATGAAAAAGAGGAAGCTAAAAAGGCTATGATAATTTACATCTCTTCATGGGTAATCATATTGATAATATTATTTATATATATTTATTTTAATCCAAGTATATTAGAAGAGACTTTTTCGGGAAGCTCAAAAAAGTAAATAAACTATATAAAAGTATATATAATTATTATATGGACTTTTATAAAATATACTCCTGAAATATTATCTTAACTATCTATCGTTGTTTTATTATATTGCTCTTTTAAATCTTGATATTTATTTATTACACTTAGGTAGTGCTCTTTAATCTCGTCATATTCTGTTTCTTGGTAATGCTCATCAAAAGTTTTGATTAACTCATCTAAGACTTTATTCATATCTTCTGTTATGAAGTTTATACTATTTACTTCATCAAAAGCAGTAAACTTTTCAGATATTAAATTTAAAATAGGATTTAAAAAGTTATTTATTTCATATATATCATTCATAGATTTTACTGTATTAAATAACACTTGATTAAAAGTTTCATCATCTGTTAATTCTGTAGTTCTTAGTAATGCATTGATTCTACTGTTTGTTCTAATTAGAGTATCATCAATAATTTCTCCTTTTTCATCTTTTTTAAAGATAAACTGATTGATTTTTTTCATCTCTTCATAAGAGAGTTTGTCCATTTCTATATTTGAAATCTCTTTGTCTTCTAAGATAGTTCTAAAAAGTTCTTTTTCTCTATTGTTTAAATTACTGATATCTAATTTATCCATTAATTCATCAAACTCTTTTTTCTCTTTTTCTTCATATTCATGTGTTATATTATTATAAAGTTCTACAACGTCAGCGTTATACAATGGATTTGGTTTTGTATTTCTAGTATATTGTTCAAGTTGTGCTTCATTTTCTACTCTATTTTTATCTTGTATATTATTGTATTGGGTTTCTATTTCCCTATAAACATAAATCATATTTTTATAATCACTTTTTACATCTTCATCACTTGTTTCTAAAAGTCCTTGGTTAAGCTCTTCTAAACGTTTACTAACTAACTCCTTCATATCTAAACCTATATAGGTTTTATATCTTATCCCTGAATCATATTGTTCATCAGTCAATGAGTCTTCAAAGATGATTTTTTCTTCTTGATTAATATATCCACCAAGTTCGTTTAACATAGATATTCCATCATCTTGTGAAAGATTCAGTTTTTTAAAAGTATTAAAAATAGCTTCATTGTACTCTTCATCATCACTTATATTTTGTGCAGATAATAGTGGAGCCATAGATAGCTTTTCAAAGCCAATAGAACTATCTGCTATATAATTTCCCTCTAAATCACTTCTTGAAGTAAATTGTTTGATTTTTTTTGTTTGTTCATATGTTAAAGTACTAAATTCTTCTTCAGTAACCATTCTATCTTCCACAATGGATTGAAAAAAATCTTTTTCATCCTCAGATAAATTATTTATTTGCAATTTTTCAAGTAGAGCATCAAATCTACTTTCACTTATTGGTTGTTTTATATCATCTATTCTTAGATGATTAAAATCTTCTTTTGTAGCTGTTCTTGATACTTGCATAAATACCTCCACTAAGTCAATATTTAATTATACATTTTCTTTATTTTTAAAAGCTATATATAATTGATAAAAAGAATTGTTTTAGATAAATTTAAACAAATATTCAGAAAAGTTATAAAATTATAATAAAATTAATAAAAAATCACATATAATAAATAAATTAATTATTAAATGGATTTTATATGAAAACTATCAAAAGTGCTACTTTAGAATCTTTAGATGCCATATGTGTGGATGTAGAGGCTACTTTTACAAAAGGTTTGCCAAGTTTTTCAATAGTTGGACTAGCAAGTTCATCTATTCAAGAGTCAAAAGATAGGGTTAAATCTGCCTTATTAACCAATGAGTTTAAATTTCCACCTAAAAAAATCACTATAAACCTTTCACCTTCTGATATAAATAAAAATGGTACCCACTTTGATTTATCAATTGCACTTTTAATTGCAATGTATGATACAAAAGTAAAGTTTGATGGTTTTTATATATTTGCTGAACTTGCCCTTGATGGAACACTAAAAGATAACAGTTCAATTTTTCCTTTGGTATTATCTTTGGCAAAAAAGATAGAGAATCTAAATGTGTTAGTACCAAAATCAATAGAAAATAAAATTGCAATGATTCCTAATATAAATGTATATAGTGTAAAAAATCTAAATGAAGCAATTATGTTTTTTAACACAAAAGAGAAAGATACTTATAAAGTAACTCAAGCCCAAATGCCTTGTGACACTCTCACTATTGATGATAAGATTTATTATTATAATAAAAAGTATGAATTAGACTTTCGTGATGTAAAAGGGCAAATCATAGCTAAAAGAGCAGCCTTGATAGCAGTATGTGGCAATCATAATGTTATATTTGAGGGAAGTCCTGGTTGTGGAAAATCTATGATAATAAAAAGATTAAAATATATTATGCCTCCACAAACAGTTGATCAAATACTTGAAAAAGCAAAACTAGACTCCTTAAACTTAAGAGAGCCAAACTTTGATGGTAGTATTGTCTTTCGTTCTCCCCACCATACGTCAACAAAGGCATCTATATTTGGTGGAGGTTGTTATTCTCAATAAAAGATGCAAATATGCAGTAAATAATGCAAAATTTTATAGTATTATATTTTATAGCTTTTTATAATGAAAAATTAATTGGCTTGTTAAAAGTATATTTTGTCTTCTAATCCTACTGATTGTGCACTGTAAAGTTAAACTTTTATGTCCATACTTTAGGCGTTAATAAGTGAATATACTATATTATTACCTAAATTGTAAGATAAGAGAAAAAGTTTGAAAAATATTATATTGTTGATTGTACTATTATTTATAAATAATAGTTTGTTCTCAAAAGAGTTGATACTAACAAAAGAAGAAAAGAATTATTTAAAAAATAATCCTGTATTAACTGCAGGTTACTCTACAGATTTTGAATCTTTGTATAATAAAGATGGGGTAGAGGGCACTGTAAATGGAATTATTCCAGATTTATATAGTCTTGTTAGTTCAAAATTAAACATAAAAATAAATTTCAGAACAAATACATGGGATAAAACAATTAAAGATGCACAAGATGGCAAAATTGATTTTATTCCACTAATGGCACCAAATACTGCAAAAAATAATAAGCTACTTATCACAGACCCGATTTATACTCATTTACTTGGAGTTTTTGGAAAAAAAGAATTAACAATAAATTCAATTGAAGATTTAAATAATCTTCGTGTTGTATATGTAGAAAATATAAAATTTTTAGATAACTATTTAAAAAGATATAATGAAGAATTTAAATTAATAAAAGTTAAATCAACATTTGAAGCTTTTGAGAAGGTTATTAACAATAAAGCAGATGTGCTAATTGCTTTTCATAATGATGGTAATTATTTGATTAAAAAACATTTTCTTAATAACGTCAAGCCTCTGTATCTTTTAAATGATCTGCAAACTGAATCAGTAGCAGCTAGCTCGAATAAAACACTTCAGTCTATATTAACTAAAACACTAAATTCAATAACTTATGAAGATAAAATCAATATAGTAAATAATGTAACAAATTATCAGCATTCTTCAATTTTATCATCTATAGAAAATAGATATATTCAAGAAAATAAATTCACGATTTACTATAATGTAAAAGGTTGGTTACCTTTTATATTTAATGAAAATAATATTTTAAAAGGTATTGCAGTAGATTTTTGGGATGAAATTGCAAAAAGCTCGGGAATTTCAGCAAAATATTTTCCAGTAGATACTTTTTCAGAAAGTTTAAAGCTTTTTAAACAAAATCCCACTTCTTTATTAACAGCCACTTCTTCTACAAAAGAGAGAGAAAAATACGCTTCTTTTAGTAAACCTTATGTTTCATTTCCTATTGGAATTGCAACTAATATAAAAGAAGATTTTTTAATAGATTTAAAAAAACTTGAAGGGAAAACTGTAGCAGTTGGAAAAAACTATTCTGCTCATAAACTACTTGAAAAATATTTTCCAAAGATTAATTTTGTACCCGTTGAAAATATACAAACTGCACTTAATCTGCTAGCCAATGGGAAAGTTTATGCAGTTGCTGATATATTACCTGTTTTAAATTATGAACTTAATAGAAATAGTTTTACTAATTTAAAAATATCTGTAACTAGTAAGTTTAATTTTGATGTGCAAATAATGGTAAATAAAGAAAATAAAGAATTGGTACCTATTTTAAATAAATTAATTGATAATTTAGATGAAAATAAAAAACAAGAAATAATTAATAAATGGCTTCATAATACAAAATTTGAAAAAGTAGATTATACCTTTATATACATAGTTGGTGTGCTTTTCATAATAATAATATTTTTTATGCTATTTCGTCAAAGTATTTTAACTAGACAAAAAAAAGCAATAGAACAAGAAGTAAAAAGAGCAACTGAAAAATTAAAAGAACTAAATAGAATATATGAAGATACTCAAAAACTGGCAAAGATTGCAACAATCAAAAAAGACATGATTACAGGTGAATATTGGGTATCAAATGAATTTTATAATATTTTCGAAATAAGTTCATCTGTAAAAATTGATCCTGACATAATAATATCAAAGATATATGATAAAGATAAAAATAAAATAAAAGAATTTATTGAAAGAAATGAGGTTTTTAAAGGTAAAAGTAATAACAAAGATAATATTAGCATTAGATTGAATTCTGAAAAAATAGGTATAAGATATATTGATATTTTCCTTTCTGTTATATTTGATAATAATAAAAACCCTATAGAACGTAGGGCTACAGTACAAGATATTTCAGACAAGATTTTAGTAGAAAAAGAGTCTGAAAAACAAAAAACAATACTGATACAACAAAGTAAACTAGCATCAATGGGAGAGATGATTGGGGCAATAGCACATCAATGGCGACAACCCTTAAATGAATTAACTATAAGAATCCAAAAGTTAAAATATAAATATAAAAATGAAGAGATTGATGAAAAATATGTAAATGAGTATGTTGAAAAGAATAAGAAAACTATAGATTTTATGAGTAAAACAATTGATGATTTTAGAAACTTCTTTAGAATTGATAAAATAAAAAAAGAATTTCATATTAAAGAGTCTATTGATGATGTATTAAATATATTAGGTTCACAATTAAAAAATCATTTTATTGAAGTAAATTACAATGAAAATGATTTTGTATATAACGGTTTTAAAACAGAGTTCCAGCAAGTATTGATTAACTTAATAAATAATTCAAAAGATGCATTTATTTTAAATAAAACAAAAGAGCCAAAAATAGATATTATTGTAGAAAATAATAGATTAATACTTCGGGATAATGCAGGTGGAATACCTAAAGATATTATAGAGAGGGTTTTTGAACCTTATTTTACAACTAAAGAACAAGGTGAAGGAACAGGTATTGGAATGTATATGTCTAAAATGATTATTGAAGATAACATTAATGGTAAAATAACTTTAAAAAATATTGATAATGGTCTTGAAGTTTATATAGAGTTTGGTATATAGTTTATGAAAAAATTTAAAAAAATAAATTCTATTTTATATGTAGAAGATGAAAAAAATATACGTGAAGAGTTAGCAGAATTTTTAGAGAATTTTTGTGAGACATTGTATTTAGCAGAAAATGGACTTGAAGGATTATCTTTATTTAAAGAATATAGCCCAGATATAATTATCTCTGACATAAAAATGCCTAAAATGAATGGTCTTGAGATGGCTAATGCTATTTTTGAACTTGATAAAGACTCACATATAATATTTACAACAGCATTTAATGACCAATCATTTTTACACGAAGCTATTGAAATTCATGCTGATGGATACATCATAAAACCAATTGATTTAGATAAGCTTGAATCAATGTTGATTAAGACTATAAAAATACAAAATATGCGAAAAGAATTAGACCTAAAAACAAAATATGAAATGAAGAAAAAAGCCGAATTAGAAACTATATTGGCAACTACAATTGATGGTATTGCAGTTTTAGATTTATCTTTAAACTTTTTGTATGCAAATAGTGCTTATGAAAGAATGATTGGATATTCTTTAACTGAACTAAAAAGTAAAAATGTATTTGATATTACAATTTTAGAACAAAAAAGTGCAATACAAGAAGTGATAAAAGAAGTTTTAGAAAAAGGTTATATTGACCATTTTCAAAAAAAATGTATTACTAAAAATGGTAAAAAAATCATTGTAGATATGTCATTAGCTATAATGCCAGAAAATCATAGAATATTAATTGCTACCAAAGATATAACAAAAGAAGTTAATTCTCAAAAAAAGATTCAAGAATATTTAGAAATTATAGATGAAAATATTATTACTTCAAGTACAGATTTAGAAGGTAGAATAACTTACGCTTCTAAAGCATTTTGTAATATATCAGGATATTCTAAAGAAGAATTAATTGGACAAAAACATAATATTATTAAAAATATGGATACTCCAGTAGAACTATATGAAGAACTTTGGGATGCTATAATAAAAAATCAAATATGGACAGGCGAATTAAAAAATAAAAATAAAAAAGGTCAAAGTTATTGGGTTTATATGAAAATCTATCCAGTTTTTAATGAAGATGGAATGAAAACTGGTTATACATCAATAAGACATGATATAACAAATTTAAAGAAAATTGAGAAAATGGCAATAAAAGATGCTTTAACCAATGTATATAATAGACACTTTTTTAATCAAACAATTGGCAAATATATACAAAATGCAAAAAGAAATGAAGAATTAGTTTGTTTTGCAATATTTGATATAGATTATTTTAAGCAGTATAATGACACTTATGGACACCAAGAAGGTGATAATGCACTTATAAAAGTTGCAAATGAAATAGAAAATAATTTGCACAGAGCAGATGATTATATTTTTAGATTGGGAGGAGAAGAGTTTGGAATACTTTTCAAATCAAATTCTAAAGAATATGTAATAGAATATTGTAATCAATTTATAGAAATAATACAAAATCTTAAAATAGAACATAGTAAAAGTAGTATTTCTAAACACCTCTCAATATCTGCAGGTCTTGTATGTGAAGAAGCAAGCTTAATTGAAAATGAGACTTTACTTTATAAGAAAGTTGATGAGTTATTATACAAAGCAAAAGAGCAAGGTAGAAATCAATTAGTCCATAATAAAAAGGAAGTTTAAAGAATGAAGAAAATAAAGTCAATTTTATATGTTGAAGATGAAATAAATGTTCAAAATGAGTTAGCTGAATTTTTAGAAAACTTTTGTGATAATTTATATACTGCTAACAATGGGTTTGAGGGATTAGAACTTTTTAAAAAATATACTCCTGAAATAATTATAACAGATATAAAAATGCCTACAATGGATGGCTTAGAAATGACTACTAAAATAAAAGAAATATCAGAAGATGTTTCTATTGTTTTTACTACTGCATTTAGTGATGTTTTATATTTTCAAGAAGCGATAGAACTTCAAGTTGAAGGATTTATTTTAAAGCCAATAAGTCTTGATGCTTTAGATAAAAAACTGTGTAACCTTATCTCATCATATGAATTAAAAAAAGAGCTTGAAGAAAAAGAGCAAATGTTAATACAGTCATCAAAACTAGCCGCTATGGGAGAAATGATAGGAAATATTGCACATCAGTGGAGACAACCATTATCTATGATTTCTACAATAGCTACTTCTTATGAATTAAAAAAAGAACTTGGAGAAGAAATTAATCTAAATAACTTTATTAATGATATGGATACTATAAATAAAAATGCACAATATCTTTCTCACACAATTGATGATTTTAGATCATTCTTTACACCAACTTTTATAAATAAGAAGTATAGTCTTAAGTAGTATATTGATAAGTGTATAGATTTAGTAACTGCATCTTTTGACTCTAATACAATACGTTTAATCAAAGAAATAGATGAAAAAATTAATTCTTATGGAGACCCTAAGCAACTTTTACAAGCTCTAATAAATATTTTAAATAATGCAAAAGATGCTTTTAAAAATATTAATGATTCTAGAGATAGATTAGTCTTTATAATCTCAGTGAAAGAAATTGAAAAAGACTCTATTATTATTGAAATAAAAGATAATGCAGGTGGAATACCAGAAGAGATTTTACCAAGAATTTTTGAACCTTATTTTACAACAAAAGATGAAGGACGTGGTACAGGACTTGGACTTTATATTACCCACACTATAATTACTAAACATTTAAAGGGTAAGATTAAAGTAGAAAATGAGAGTTTTGAATATGAGGGAACTAAGTATGTAGGTGCTAAGTTTTCAATTACTCTTCCTCTTATCTTATCTGTCAACGATAATTAGGATACAAAAACCTACTTTTATTGAATATATTTATTGTAGTTACCTTGAATAGCATTTACTTTTATATTTTTTTCTCTTTCTCTTGAAGATACAGGATCTGACTTATTCCAAGCATTAAATAGTTGCTTTTCCTGTTTAGATATTTTCATTCCATAAGTACCTTCAAAATAAAAGTAAGTTCTTGCTATATTCCCTCTAATGTCATCTTTAGGTTCAGCACGTCTAGCTTTAAAATCTACTTCAAAATCTACATCTCTGCCATAGGCTCTTTTTTCACCTTCAATAATTCCATATCTAAAATTAGATCTATCAGCATTTAATTCGCCAATAGCAGGTACAAGGTTATGTATATCAGCTTCCATAAGTTTAAATTGCTTATTTACTTTAGAACAACACTTTCTTCCTTTATAGGCTTTACCATTACTTTTAACACATTGAGAATCACCTTCTCTCCAACATGCAAATTGTCTTCCAAAGTTTTCAGCAGGAATTACATGTTCCCATTCAATTCTTCTTGCTCGTTTATTTAACTTTCCAGATTTAGTATATTCATTTCTAGGAGTATAACCACATGATTGTCTATCAATCATATTGTTCTTATCTTTATAGCTATATTTACAATTAGCATAGAATGTAATTTGATGATCTTTGTATATTTCTTTTAATAGTTTTTTTGATTTTGAAAAGGAATCAATAGTTGAGTTTGCTTGAGCAAATATGGAAAATGATAATATTAAGAGTAGTATATATTTCTTCAAAGAGTACCTTTAATAAATTATTATGAATATAATATAGCTAAATATAAATTAAATAAATTTTATTTTAAATTTAAAATAATTAAACATTTAAAAGATTTTCTTTATGTACTAATTATATTTTATTAAGTAACTCTTAATTATAATAGTATATTAGAATGTGATGATTAAATTAAAAATACTGAGGATTTAATATGAAAATTTTGATTATATTTATTTTACTTTTGGTAAATATAACTTTGTTTGCTGATCAGTATGTTAATGGTTACTATAAAAGTAATGGAACATATGTAAAAGGTTATTATAGGAGTAGTCCAAATGGTACTAAAAGCGATAATTTTAGCACTTATGGAAATACAAATCCTTATACAGGAGAAAAAGGAACTAAAAAATACAATAATTATGGATATGGAAATAGTTCAAAGAAAAACTAATATGGATACAGTGGATTAGGCAAATAGCTTTTGGAGTATATACTTGGCTAAAGAAGATATTGAATTAAATGATTTTACATTAACATACTTCCCAAAAGATAGGGATGTTGTTGTTTTTTCTTACGGTAATATTTATCAAACAGAAACAAATTTTAAAATTGCAATAATATTAAAAAGTATAGATAGTGATATTCCAGAATATTTTTTAGTATATATAAATCTAAAAGAATTACTAGCTTTTCCTATTGGAATACGTATAAAAAATCAAGAAAGAACTAATAAATTTGCAGGAACAAGAACAGATATTCGTATTGATGCAAGAGCTAAAGAGATTGAAAAAAAGCTTTTATTCCAAATTCCTCAACTAAATCAATATATTGAAAATTCCATAGTACCAGATAAAATAAATAAGTTTAATTGTAAATTTCATATAAAAGGACAATGGTATTATATTTTAAAAGATGAATTTACTAGTAAAAATATTTATATTCCACATTATGAAGTAGCAAGAAGATTTTACTTTACATCACCTTCAATGACTAGACAAATACTTTCAGCAGCTTTAGAAGAGAAATCCTCTGTTCTAAAAGGATTATATAAAAATATTGAAGATATTGATTTAGATACAAAAGAAATAGTATTAACACAAAATGCAAATACGAATGATGCAGAAAATATTTATAGATTTGCTACCAATGTAGATTCTTTTAATGCTTGGCATCAAATTAGAAGAAATTTAACTGCAAGTGCAATAAAGATTAGAGAACAAAAGCAAGTATCTGGAATTAGATCAACTGGTAATGAAATGAAATTGAAAGTAGATTTTCCAGTTAAAGAAGTAATTGATATACATGCAAGAGTGAAAGTATTACCAGATGGTTCCTTATTGGTTTTAAAAATATTAGAAGAAGATACAAGTTATAACTTTGAGAGGCTTTTTGTAAAGATTGAAAGAAAAAATAAACCAGATGAACCAGTAGGTGTTATTAATAAGGATAAGTCAGATAAAAACAACTTGTCAGGTAGAATTACTACAGAAAAACCAATAATAGATAAATCTCCAGTTGATGTAGAAGTTGAATTAGAAGAACGTGAAAGAAAACTCGGGCTTGAAGGTAAAGAGGTCATTAAAACAGTTGTAAAAGTTGATTCAGATAGTGATGTTACTGAAAGTAGTGAAGAATCAGAAGATAAAGATGTAGATTTAAGTTCAGAAGATGCTGAAAGTAATGGAGATGAAAATACAGCTTCATCAAATGTAAATGGTGAAGATAATGAACAAGATGAAGATGATAAAGATTATCTAACTTTAGAAGATTTTAAAAATATGTTATTTTCTTGTGCTCAAGAAAATAAAGAATTTAGTTATAGAATTGCAATTGATGATTATTTACCTCAAAAACCAGAAGAAGATAAAGATAAAAGACGAAAATGGCGTAAATCTAAATTAGTTGATAATGAGACTAAAAGAAAATATTTAGCTATAAATATTACTTTTGAAAAAAGAAATTTTACAATTATTGAAATACAAAGAGATAGTTTAGTAAAAGGGCTAAGTAGTTTAATAATATATGATAAAGATAATTCTAGAATAGATGATAATTTAATTTACTTAATAGCTAAAAATTTTGTTTATGAAAATGGCAGATGGTTAAAAAATTTTGGAACTATTTATTTTGAAAAAAATTTTCTTGAACACCCAAAAGGAGAAAATAGAGATAGTTTAAATGATTGGTATAAAAGACTAATATTAAAAATAAAAAAGAAAAGTTAAATTTAAAACATTTATTTTACGGTCTCCTTTATTTTTTAACTTTTCTTTTTTTAATAGGTTCCTGTGTATTTATTTCATACAGTTTTTTTACTTCATATGAATTTGTCTTGTGTAATTTTTCTATTCCATCTCTTAGCTGGTTTTTAACTTCTAATAAATCAATAATTTTCTCAATATAAAGTGGAATTATCAATTTATTTTCTCTCTTCCACCCATATATGGTTGATCTTGCAATACCAAAGTAACTAGAAAACTTTGATATATCCATGTCTATATTTAAGAGCCTTTTTTCAAAATCATTAAAGTGCATACTTGACTTTAGTGTTTTTCCTCTGTTTATACCTTTATTATTTATTGTATTAATTTCAAACAATATTAATCCTTTATTAAGTAAAAACATATTAAAATAATACAACTTATAAAAACATTAAGAGGTTATTATGAAAAAAATTAAGGCAATAGATTTTTTTAGTGGGGCAGGGGGCTTAACAAAGGGGCTTAGCCAAGCTGGCATAGATGTTTTTGCGGGAATTGATTTTGAATAATCATGCCGAGATACTTATGAAAAAAATAATGATGCAATATTTATTAATAAGAGTATTATAGATGTTACTACCAAAGAGATAAAAGAACTATTTAAAAATAATACTAGTAAAGAAGATTATATTATGCTAGCTGGTTGTGCACCTTGTCAGCCATACAGCATGATTAATACAAGAAAAAAACAAGATGATAATAGAAAAACTCTGCTAGATGAATTCAGAAGAATTATAAATGGAGTAAAGCCACACTTTGTACTCATGGAAAATGTTAGTAGATTAAATGAAGAAAATCCATATTTTTCTAAGTTTATTGATATGCTAGAAACAAATGGTTACAAATATGAATATAAAGTATTAAATGCTAAAAACTTTGGTGTAGCGCAGAATAGAAAAAGATTATTTTTAATTGCAACAAAATTAAAAAAAGTTAATCTTTCCTTTGATAATATCAAAACAAAGGAATCTATTTATTTAAAGGATGTAATCTATAATTTAGAAAAAATTCAACATAACCAACCATCTAAAGCTGATAAATTACACAGAGCTAGAAGGCTTGATGAATTAAATTTAAAAAGAATTAAAGCTACTCCGTTAAATGGTGGACTTAGAACTGATTGGAGTGAAGAACTAAAATTAGCTTGTCATAAGAAAAAAGAATAATTCTTAGATAACTATGGAAGACTTGCATGGGATAAATTTAGCTCTACTATTACAACAAAATTTAATCAATATTATAGTGGTAGATTTGGACACCCAGAACAAGATAGAGCTTTATCTCTAAGAGAAGGAGCTTTAATTCAGACATTTCCTTCAGATTATCAATTCTATGGAACAGATACTCAAATAGCAAGGCAAATCGGCAATGCTGTTCCTATTAACTTATCTAAAGCAGTTGGTGAGACTTTCATATTTGCAATTGCTTAAGATATAATAGTTATTTTTTAAAAGATAATTTATCAAGTTCTAAGAATAAGTCAACTAAAACAAGAAATCTTTTAGAATTCTCTTTTGATATTTGTTTGTTAAAACATTTTCTATCATTTGTATGTACCGTTGCATTTCTCATAGCAACAATAGATTTACCAAGTTCTCTTATTGAATTTTTGATATTTTTTTGTGTTTCAGGAGTTTGCTGTTTCACTAAATCATTTATTTTTGCATAATTTTCTTTTTCACTATATATATTATTAAAAGCATCATCTCCATCTTTACCTAGATA
This sequence comes from Arcobacter sp., assembly GCA_002869535.1. Taxonomy (GTDB): domain Bacteria; phylum Campylobacterota; class Campylobacteria; order Campylobacterales; family Arcobacteraceae; genus Arcobacter. The sequence goes on along the minus strand of PKUK01000003.1, from coordinate 89,276 downwards.
ATTATATTTTGTTCTAATTGTATGTAATAATGTATCATAAGAGGTTGTAATATTATCTTTTGCATCATTTTTAAAAATTTGATCAGATTTTAAAATATATGTTGGAGTAATTGATTGTGCAATATACTTAAAGTCTTTGACTTTTGAATTATCTACGGCAGAATCTTTTATACTATCTTTAATTTTCATATTAAATAGCATATCAATTTGTTGTCTTACTTCTTTATTTGATATTGAGTCAATAATAAACTTTGTGTCTTTATATTCGGTAGTATTTTTATATTTATCAATTGCTGTTTCTTTTTTTTCTTTTTCATCTTTATCATATAAAGTTGCATAAGTTTTTAAAATCTTATTGATGATTTCAAATAGTTTTTCAGTGGTTTTTGTAGATTTTAAAGCAGTTCTATCTGTTCCAATATTATCTTGATTCTCATCATCTATAAAGTCAACATTTAATTCACTATATAAATATGCATAACCATAACTATTTGATGGATTAGTATTTAAATATGTAGCCTCTTGGCATAGCTTACCCCTTGCAAATAAAACAACACCTTTATTTTCCTTAAGAGTTACAGTTTTGTTTCGGGCAATAATAATTCCTGTAATATTATTTTCTTTTATATATTCAATATCTGCAGTATCTGTTAAAAACTTATCAATATCTTTTGGGATTATATATTCTAATTTATTACTTTGGTTGATAACTTCATCATCTCTAAATTTTTTATCAATTGTATAATTGCCTAGTTTAATAATAAATTTATCTTCATCTTTCTCATTCCCGTACATAATATTTATTCTTTTTGCAATTGATTGAACAAGTTTTTTATCTTCAGGGATATTTTGATTATTATCAATTAAAAATATTGTTGTTCCATCACTTTCTTTTGATGGAATTGCCTTGTCATCGATTAAAGCATTATAATAAAAATCTCCATCCTTAGTATATCCAGTATCAATTTTTAATACTGTTTTTAAAGAATTTTGTATAGATTCAATTCTAAACTTTTTAAATAAGCCAAAACAAGCTAGTTTTCCAAATCCTTTTCTTCCTGTTACAGCCCTACCTCTAGATGTTTTTCCTTTTTTAACTTTTCTTCTATTTAATCCAACGGTCATATATGCATTACTTAGTTCATCGTAAGACATTCCAATACCATTATCATTTATAATTATTTCACCAACATCACTTTTTATTTCTATATCTACTTGCGTTGCATCTGCATCATATGAATTTGTAATATATTCTATAAGCACACCATATATATTTTTATATAAATCTTCACCTAATTGTATGACTGCATTGGCGCCTACATTAAATTCTACTTTTTTCATGGTACGTTTCCTATTTATGTAATATTAAACTTATTCTATATATTATCATAAAAGTTCTATATGTAATATATAGTTTTATTTTTATAAGACATTTATATTTAATTAATTAGTATATTATTATTTTTAGAAACTTATAAAAAACTTATTTAATCTTTATATGAATAAAATTATGATATAATTTAATATATTATAATTCTGGGGTTAATACTTTATGTTTATTGTTGAAAAATCACTAAATGATACAATTGAAAATCATACATATTATGAAGGGAAAGAACAATTAATTAATACTATTCAAACTAGATTCGATTTTTTTGTTAATAAAAGCAAAGTGTTTATAATTGAAGACTACATAGAAAATGAGTGGAGAGATAGTTTTGATTTGTATTATTCTAAAACACTTTACTCTCATTGTAATAGTTTTGTTAAAAGAGTTCATTTTATAAGTGATGATATTGATCAGGTAAAAGGTATTACAGAAGAAAATTATATTGGATATATAGATTTAAGACCAATTCCTATATCCCAAATTTCGAGAGTTAGGTTTAAGTGTACGAATAAAGCGTTTGAAGAATTTTCTGATGATGATATTTATTGTTTATCTATGGATACATCTGTAAATTTACCCCATATTTCTATAAAGTTTAATAGTTTTCCTATTTATGCACAAGATGGAATGGTTGCAATATGTGCACATGCCGATTTACTAATGATTTCTAAATATATGTATAAAAAATTTAATTTTAATAATTATAAATTGAAGGATATTATTAAAAATAATAATTTTCTCGATACTAATGGACGGAAACTTCCATCTGAGGGGTTAAATATTCTTCAAATGTTATCGATTTTAAGCGCAAATAATTATAATCCAATTGCGACTCATTTTAAATGTGCTAAGTATGGCAATATAGATATAATTGATTATATAAATTCTTTTTTGGAAAGTGCATTGCCAGTCATATTAGCATTTAATTCACATGTTATTTTAATTATAGGACATATGCATAATGGCAAAAGACATTATGTAATTGCTGATGATTCTACTTATCATGTAACAAAAAGTTTTAAAAAGACAGAAGCTCATGTGGCAATTATATCAGAAGATGATATTTTAAAAGAGTTAAAGCAAACTAATGTTTTTGTAATTGCACCAACTTTTGATAGATTTTATTTTCATTACCAATATTTAAAATTAATAATTGAAGAATATAAAAATTGGACAAAGAAGAATTTAGAAAAGTCTGACTTAAAAGATAAAAATACTATTAATATAAAAACAAGAGAGATTTTAGTAGAATCATGTAAATTAAAGCAATTTCTTCATACATGTGGAGATGATTCATATGAAAGTGTAATGATGCCTCATTATGTTTGGTACGTAGAAGGCTATATAAATGAAGTATTAGAAAGTAATTTAACACATTATTTTGTAGTTGATGCATCTGCACATAAAAGAGATAGACAATATAGTTTAATTTGTAATAATAAGAATGTTGTTGTTAGTTTTGCAAATAATTCTATGAAAAATAAAAAACAATTATCTAGATTAAAAAAGATTTAATAAAATTAAAAAAGGGGATATCTTGGAAAATATTGAACAATTAGCATTAGAAACTTTAGGTAGTAGTGATTCAAAAGAATTAAGTTGGGAACAATTTTCTTCACAACTTCAAGAAAGAAAAGAAGAGTTTAATGTTCAAATTGAAACACTTGAGCAACTAGATATAGAAGCACAAAATGTTGCTTCAACATTTTATGTTAGATAAGTAATATCTAACATAAAATAATTAAAAATATATCAACTGATTATTTTTTCACCACATTTATAACAGTAAACAAAACTTTTTTCTTCATAACTTTTTGAAATAGTTAAAGGTGTCAAACAGTTAGAGCATCTATCTAAAAGGTTGATATTATGTTTATAACAAACAGAATGTTTCTCTAATCTCCATATTTTTCTAAAATAGGCTATTTTATCTTCTTTCAAACATTCAGGACAGTACATTAATCCACCTTTTGTTTTTATATGACAATAGTTTCCTAAAGCTCTTATATTAGGTGTGTTGGTTTTTCCAGTGATTTTATCTGCAATAATTCCTTCTAAACTTCGAAGTGTCATATTAAATATAATATTTTCTGAATATCCACTTTTGAAAGATAATCTTTTTATTAAACTATCTGGACACCAAATGTCTAAATCTCTTTGCCAAATTATATTTGCTTTATATTCTTTAAAATGCATATTTGTAAAAGAAGTTGTATGCGTTAAATGTGCTCTTGCAACTCTTACTAACCAAGAACTTAATAATTCATCATCTTCTGGTTTAGGACGTATTATAAACTTTCTATTATTTAAATCAATAAATCTACTTACATGACTTATCATAATGTTTTAATATCATCAAAATGTTTTCTATTAGAAGGTTTTACAAACTTACATTTTTTTAGACATTGTAAATCAATTTTCTCTATGTTATTATCAATTGAATATTTAACTGAAGTATTAATTAAATCAACAATTTCACCTATATATCCTTCACTATAATCATGTATATAGTAGGCAAGTTCTTTAGTAGATGCTAGGTTTGAAGCTTTTTTAAGAGGAAGAGTTTTCTCAATACTAGCTAATAATGAAAGAAAATCTCTATCAAATAGCCATTTTTTAAGTGCTATAGGTTTAAACCTATTATTAATTTTACTATCAGTATTTGTTGCATGTAGTGCATCTGCAATACCAACAATTACAATAGGAATTTGTAATTCAGTACTTAAGTTTTTTAATGCATTCATAAAGGCTTTTTGTTTTGAAACCGGACCAACTAAAATATTATGAATTTCATCTACAATTAACATTTTAATTTCACATATATTAAAATAGTGTTCAATTAATTCACGTTTTTTATTTATTTTATCACCATTTCTATATGGAGCACCTAATCGTAAAAGTATTTTACTAAATAAATCAGTGATAGTTGCAGTTTCTGGTGCTACAACTGATAATACAGGAGTAATTGTAACTTCTTCTGCTTCATATGGTGGATGGGTTTTTATAAATTTGTTTATTATAGAAGTTTTGCCATTGTTTGTTTCTCCTACTAATAACATACATGGCATTCGACTTTTTTTTGGATGATTTAATAAGAAATCTAAATGTGATAAAATCTCTTTTGCCAAAGGATATGTAATCCATTTATCTTCAAATATAAATTGTTTTCTTTCTTCATTTGATAAAGAAAGTTTTTCTTTGACAACTGGAAATAAATTTTGTAAATGAGTATTATCCATCTTATGCCTTTAAATATCTATTTCATCAAATGGTTGAATGTCTTTAAACATATCATCTAAATTATTATCTGAATTTGTTTCTTTTTCTTCAATATATTGTGGTTTGTTTTTTGGTTTTAAATTATCAAAATCTTGTTTTTCTTTTCTTGCTTTTTTGGCAGCTTGTTTACGACGTGCACTTTTAGTTTTTAAAGCAGCTTCTTCTTGCATTTTTTGCATTTTTTCATAAGTTCTAAAAAGAATATTTTCATCATAGTCTTGAATATTTTTATCATCTAAATATTTTCTAACGTGTCTAAGCTCCCAAATAGAAATAGGTGGATAGGTTATGTTTCTGTAGGGAACAGGAAAGTATTGTTTAATATCAGGATCATAAAACCATATTGTGCTTATATCTCTTGGATCTCTTTTAAATATAAATTTTCTAGCACTTTTATCTTGATTTTTTGCTTTTATCCATCTTCTTAATGAATCTGAATAATACTGTATTTTGTCAATTTTAACTCCAGATTGTTGAATAGTCCTTTCTTCTGTAGGAAGAAGAGATATTTTAAAAGTTTCTTCATCATCTATTTTTTCAGGTAAACCCCTACCTGGATTATCATCATCTCCAAATATACCTTGTTCATATTTCTTTTCAGGAGTCATACGAATTCCAGAATGAAGATTTTTATGATAAAAGTTAACAATATAAATTGCATACCATTGTTCTAATTCATTTAAAGTCATAATAGAAAATTTATCTGAATTGTATTCTCCACGTTTTTTAATATCTGAAAAAGTAGTACCAGGCAATGTATGAACTATATTCATGCAAGTACCGACCAGTTTTTCTATGTGTCCTCCAAATTGAGGTTTCTTTACTGGTCTCCATGAGATTGTAATACCTAGTTCTTCACATACTCTTTGTAGGTTATTGCTTCGGAACTCTTTTGCATTGTCAAGCCCGTAAGCACGAGGAATTCCAAAGATATTCCATTCTCCTTGAACATTAATATGTCTTAAATATTTTTCTTTTGGAAGTACAGATTGAGTTATACATTGTTGAACAGAAAAGTAACTAGGTTCATCAAGACTAAGAAAGAAGCCTGTTATCATTCTGCTATATACATCAATAGCGACTGTTAAGTAAGGTCTTCCTATGGGTTGTCTATATTTTTCATCAACAATTATTATATCTACTGGTGTATGGTCAATTTGTATAAAATCAAGTGGATATTTTCCTTCAGGAAATTGACCATCTGTATTTCTATATTTTCTATCTGCTAAAATGGGACTTTCTCTATATTTTAATTTTTTCTTTTCGGTAATATCATTAATTCTAGTTCTTACAGTATTTTCACTTGGTGGAGTTATTTTTGCATTTTTACATCGTCTTACAATATCAAAATATACTTGTCTTGCTGAATACTTTTGACGACTTAAGTATAAATCATTGATTACTTTTTGTATTACAAGTTCAGTTTCTTCATTAACTCTAATTAATCCTTTTGCTCCCTTGGAAGAATGTTTTGGTAAGAGTGAACTAAGTATTGGATTTTCTGTATATTAATTAAGCCATCTATAAATTGTAGTAATATGAATATTATTATCATTCGAAGCTTCTTCTTTAGTTTTTTCTTTAGTTAAAATTGGTTTGAGTATTTTTAATCTTCTTTTCGCTTCATTCCAATCTTTGTCAGGTATATCATCATAGTAGATATGTGTTACATCTTTTTGAGCTTCTGCTTTTAAGTATTTAATTTCTAATGTTTCTTTTTTATTTTTTTTATTATTAATTGCTATGATTGAATTAAAATCAACTTGTTTAAATATAATATATTCCTCATCTTTGAAATATACAGTTGAACCTATGTTTAGATTAATCTTCTTCATTATTAATCCTTAGAATAGAACTATTAGTAATTTTTTCTTGCATATTGACAATAAGTTTATTATGGAAAATTAATGCCCAGATATATGGTAAATGCTCAGCTTGTTTAAATTTATTATCATCTAATTCATTTAATAAATCTTTTACAGAAATTGAATCTATTTTTTTACATATTGTTAAAATATTAAGAGGTAGTATTTTATTATTAAGATCTCTATATCTATACAAAAATAAAGCATTTTCTAAAAAAACAGAATTAATCTTTAATTCAGTAAATACTTTAAAGTTCATATCATTATTTGTAACATACTCTTCTATTTTATTGAGTTTTTCCTGGAAAAATACTTTTTTTTCTTTTATTTCATTGCTCATTTTAATTTCATATACATCAGGTAATGAATTATCAAAATAATGAACTAATGCGTCAGGAGTATACTTGAATGTACGATTATTTCTAGTGTAGTAAATTGTAAAAGGTTGTTCTTCGTAAGTTTTTACATTTGTGTTAAATTCAAGAAGTAAATAAAAGTCACGTTCTAATAGTGATTCGTAAGATACATTACATTTGTTTTTATAGCTTGGAAATGTACCTGTAACACTTCTATAGTTTTTTGGTATTTTTCTAGAAGGCATTGCAAAACCTTTTATAAAATTTATATATTATATTTAAAAAATTATTATATTAAGATATATTACTTATAAGTACCTATTTAAAACATTTTGTCGGTATTATTTATTGCTTCACCTATTTCTTCTTTTGACCATCCCTTATATGGGTAACTAATAATTTCTCCTGTTTGAACTGAGACATACGGATAATCTAGATATGTTTTATCTATTTTAGCTAAAGTTTTTCTTCTCTTTTCTTCATCATCTGTGGCTTTTTTAGCTTCAGTAGATAATTTTGGATAACCAAAAGCTAGTTCTGTAAGTTCATCTTCTGTTAAATTATTTAAATCATATTTCATAATATTACTCATTCGCATTATTTATTAATAAGTTTATACCTAGTTGCATTATTTATTGAATAATTTGCATTAAATATTGAATATATTTGTAAAAAACTAGACATTTTTAGCTGTATATTAGCATCATTTGTTGCAAATGTCAGAGGTACAATAAACTCTAAAATAGGAGAGATAGCTCTATCAAATAACGGAATCCTCTTTTTTGATGAACTACCACACTTCTCAAAAACTATACTTGAAGCTATGAGAGAACCACTAGAAGATTATAAGATATTAATATCAAGGGTAAATTCAAAAATAAATTATGAAACAAAGTTCCTATTTGCCTGTGCTATGAATCCATGTCCATGTGGAAATTTATTGAGTAAGAGTAAAGAGTGTAGATGTAATGATATAGAAATCACAAGATATAAAGGAAAACTTTCAGACCCATTTTGTGATAGGATTGATTTGTTTGTTACTATGAATGAAGTCAATTATGAAGATAAAGCAGATATTGATTCTAAAAAGATGCATAAAATGGTACAAAATGCTTTTACTTTACAGATAAAAAGAGGGCAGAGTGATTTAAATGGAAAGCTAAAAGATGAAGATATAAATAAATATTGTCTTTTAGATGCCCAAAGTGAAAATATCTTAAATATGGCAACCCAAAATTATTCACTCTCTTTTAGAAGTATAAACAAAGTTTTAAAAGTAGCAAGGACAATTGCAGATTTACAAGCTAGTGAAAATATAAAAAAAGAGCATCTTTTAGAAGCACTAAGTTTCAGAAAAAGATGATTTTATTGTATAATGCGAAAAAATTAGATTTTACGAAGAAAACTTCGTATTGATTACAAAGGATTAAGATGACAAAATGCGGATATGTATCAGTAATAGGAAGACCAAATGCAGGTAAGAGTTCACTATTAAATTGGCTAGTTGGTGAAAAGATTGCAATGGTTTCTCATAAAGCAAATGCTACAAGAAAAAGATCAAATATAATTGTAATGCATGAAAATGACCAAGTTATATTTGTAGATACTCCAGGATTACATGAAACTGAAAAACTATTAAACCAGTTTATGCTTGATGAAGCACTAAAGGCTATGGGGGATTGTGATTTAATACTTTTTTTAGCACCAGTTACTGATAAAATTTCTCATTATGAGGCATTTTTAGAAAAGAATAAAAAAAATACAAAGCACTTATTACTTCTTACAAAGATTGATTTTGTTTCAAATGAAGAGGTATTAGAAAAGATGAAAGAGTATGAGCAGTATTCAGACAAGTATGAGTCTATAATACCTGTATCTATTAAAAAAGCTACAACACATGCAGATATTTTAGATGTAGTAGTTAAGCATTTGCCAGAACACCCTTATTTGTTTGACCCAGAAATTTTAACAACTGACCATTTAAGAGATATTTTTAAAGAGTTTATTAGAGAGTCAATTTTCGAAAATATTTCAGATGAGATTCCTTATGAGACAGATGTATTGATAAATAAAGTTGAAGAGAAAAAGAATGTAGATGTAATAAAAGCTACAATTATCGTACAAAAATCTACACAAAAGGGTATGATTATTGGAAAAGGTGCCACAGCAATTAAAAGAATAGGGAAAGATGCTAGAGTAAAAATAGAGAAACTTACTGGTAAAAAGTGCTTCTTAGAACTATTTGTTTCTATTAAAAAAGGGTGGACTAAAAACAAAGAGGGATTAAAAGACTTAGGTTACGATATAGACTAAGGATTATTTGCTCTTTGAGTAAAAGTTTCACATAAATTATATTTTTGTAACTTATGTGAAACTACATATAAAACTTTTAAGTTTTAAAATAATATAATTTATTATCTTATTTTGGAAAACTTACATGTTAAAAAATGCACTTTTATTAGATTCTATTTATACAAAGCTTTTTAAAGTATCTGAAGAAATTTTAGATAAGAACATAGACGAGTTTATATTACATAATATAAAAGAAAATAATACCTTCAAAAAAAATCATAATATTTTTTATAATTACTTAGATAAAACAAAAGAGTATTTTGTATGCTATTTCGAAAATAAAGATATTTCTCTTACAACAATAGATATTATAATTGAGTTTATAAAAAATAAAAATCTTGATAATAAAAGTATACTAATATATTTTCAAGACTATTTTTTACTGTTTAACCACTCAAGATTTTACTACTTTCAAAAAATTGAAAAAGAACTTATCCATGAAGATATTGAAGAGTATATAAAAAAAAGATTTAAGTTCGATATTGATGAAAGTTACCGTGTAAATAGTTCTGATATAAACAAGCTAATTACTGATAAAAAGTACAAAAGCTCTTTAAATTATATAGAAAACAGAAGCGCATCAAAAATATATTCTATATATTTGATAGTTTTATTTTTGATTGGATTTTCTATTTTTACTTACGAGTATAACAATAAAAGAATGATAGAAGAGCAAAGAGTACTTAGCTTAGAAAAGAAAAAAATACAAAATTATATAAACAAAAAAGATGCTCTTTATTATAAAACTACATTATTACTCAATGAAATAAGAGAAAACAACTTAAAGATAAAAGAGTATGCTTTTTTAAATAAGAGTTTAAAGGTAACTATTGTTTTAAGTAATAGTGCCAATGCTTACGCTTTTTTACAAAAATATAAAAATATAAAAGTTCACTCATTTATTAAAACTAAGGATGGCTATGAAATTAGTTCAGAAGTTACTTTTTAATAAATATTATTCCTTATTACTTTATGGTTTACCTTTTGTTCTTATGAGCTATTTTTTATATAGTAATTTTTATCAAAATAGTATAAATAAAAGTAGTCTCAATCAAAAAGCCGATTTTATAAAAAAAGAAAAAAGTATAAAATTATTTGATTTTGCAAAAGATTTAGAAACTCATATAAATAAAAACAATCTAGAAATAAAAAACTTCAAAATAGCCTCAAATACTATAGTTATGAATCTTGAAGGAGATTTTGTTATAAGTGTTAAAATTATTGATTATATTGAAAAGTATAGTCCAAACTTAGACATTAAAAGAGTTAGATTTGAGGCTTTAAGTGATAAAAAGATTGATTTAAATATTGAAGTTAAATTAACAAAAAGAGTAAATTATTATAAAAAGCAAGTTTCAAAAGAGATTTCAAGTGATACGTTATATCAAAAATATAAGCAGACAATTAATAAAGTGAATAATAAAAATAAGCAGGTAGAAATTTCTGCAATTATTGGTAAAAGTGTTTTAGTGGATAATACTTGGTACGAAGAGGGGAATAATATAGATAACAAAAAAATAGTTTTAATAAAAAGTGACCATATTGATTTGCAGCAAGAGGGAGATATTAAAAAAATCTGGATGTATGATAATGAATTTACTAGATAATTTTATATGTGACTACTCATTAATCAATAATTTTGATTTAGCTCAGCTAAAAGAAAACTTAATATTACCAATAAAAAAAGATCAATACTTTATGAGTGTTGCTGTATGTTCCAAAACTAAGAACTTAGATAACTTTTCTGAAAATATAGTACTCAAAGAGGTAAAATCTTTTAAAAATGAAATACTATTTTGTTTAGATGATTTTGAGAAAAAACATGAGATATATAAGACCTATAAAAATGCACTCACTTTAAACCAAGAAAAATCAATACAAAGTTTTTTTGAAAAACTATTGGCATACGCACTAGATAAAAAATGTAGTGATATTCATATTGAGACATTAGTTGATTGTTTAATAATCAGGTTAAGAATAGATGGTCTTTTAAAGACCTATTTTAGTTTTGAAAAAGAGTTTTATATGTTACTTAGTTCATATATTAAGTTAATATCAAATATGGATATTACTCAAAAAAGAGAGCCACAAAATGGAAGGTTTGCAAAACTCATAAAGGAAAAAAGAGTAGACTTTAGAGTCTCTACTATGCCTATTATTACAGGAGAGTCTATAGTATTGAGAATATTAGATAATGGAGTGAATAAGAAAGATTTAAATAGTATAGGCTTTGATAACATTGTTTTAAAAAAAGTCAAAAATTCAATTATCAAATCAAATGGACTTATTCTTGTGACAGGCCCAACGGGAAGTGGTAAAACAACAACTTTATACTCTATTTTAAATGAGTTAAATGATAGTTCAAAAAAAATCATAACAATAGAAGACCCAGTTGAATATCAAATAAAAGGTATACAACAAGTATCTATTAATAATGAGATTGGATTAAAATTTAATGATGTATTAAAAAATATTTTACGTCAAGACCCAGACATCATTATGATTGGGGAGATTAGAGATGAAGAGTCTTTAAGTATCGCAATTCAAGCCTCTTTGACAGGACATCTAGTTTTTAGTACCTTACATACAAATGATTCCATATCAACTCTTTCAAGACTTGTTGATTTAAATGCAAAACCATATCTAATAGCTTCAACTTTAAAAGCAGTGATTGCTCAAAGATTAGTTTTAAAACTCTGCTCTTTCTGTAGTGATGGCTGCAGTAGATGCAACTATACAAGATTTGATGGTAGATTATCTTTATTTGAGTTTTTGGAGTTTGATGAAACTATCTCCTCTATGGTTTCAAAAGGTTCCCATAAAAGTGAGATTTTAGAGTTTGCATTAAGTAAAGGCTTTAAATCTTTACACGATGATGCAAAAGAAAAAATTGAACAAAAACTTACAACTATTGAAGAAGTAGATAAAGTATTGTTTTGAATAAATACAAAATAAAGTATCAAGAAAATCAAGAAATCAAATCAAAGATTATTAGTACAAATAGTTTAGAAAACGAAGATTTACCTAATAATATTATAAAAATAAAAGAGTTGAAAAAGTTCAACTACAAAAACATACAACAACTCTCAAAGGCAAATGAAGAGCAGATAATTGAGCTTTTTATTCAGCTTAGTATTATGTTAGAATCAAATATACTACTTCCTGATGCGATAAAAATTTTATCAAAAAGTATCAAAAATAGCTTTTTACAAAATATTTTAAAAGATATGAATAGTGCACTTGAAAGTGGAAGACCAGTATATAAAGCCCTAGAAAAATATGAAAAAGATTTGGATTCGATTATTATTGCTTTTTTTAAAATATTTGAACAAAATGGAAATATAAAACCTGTCATTTCAGCCCTAGCAACTTTGCTAAAAATAAAAATGAAAAACAAGCGTGATTTAAAAACATCTTTAAGATACCCAATTGTTGTATTTGTCACATTTATTTTTGCATTGGGATTAATTTTTAGTTTTGTAATTCCAAAGTTTGAGAATATATTTTTACAGTACCAAATGCAACTGCCAGTGGCAACTATTATGTTGTTAGGGGTAAAGAATTTCTTTATAAACTACTCTTTACATACCTTTGTAGTAGTTGTTATATTGTATTTTTTAACAAAATTTCTTACATCCAAATATGATAGGCTTTTACTTTTTAAAGATGAGTTCACAATAAAATATTTTCCTATATTTGGAAAGCTTTCAAAAAACTATGAGTTGTATAATTTTTTTGTTGCTTTAGATATTTTGTTAAAATCAAAATATGAGTTTCATCTATGTATGGAAAATGCATCACTTTTAATAAAAAATAAATACCTTTTGGCTAGAATGTCATCTATTAACAAATATCTTAAAAATGGTAAATCAATTGCATATGCTTTTGAGGTAACGGATTTATTTGATGAATTGGTTATTAGTTTAATAAGAAGTGGTGAGGCTGGAAACTCTATAGATATATCTATTCAAAGATTACAAATTATGTATGAAAAAGAGTTTGAAAAAAGAGTTAAAAATCTTACATCAGTTATAGAACCACTTTTTTTTATACTTATTTCATCATTGATATTATGGATTATGCTTGCTATTTTTACTCCAATTTGGAATATGAGTGAGATGTTAAATATTTAAAGGTTTTATATATGAAAGATGAACAAAAATTTGAAGAAGCAGTAAGAAGTATGCTTGAACATGTTGGTGAAGATATAAGTAGAGAAGGGCTAGAAAAAACTCCAAGTAGAGTAAGAAAAGCTTTTGAGTTCATGTGTAGTGGATATGAGCAAAATCCTGAAGAGATAATTAATTCTGCACTTTTTACAAGTTCAAATGATGAAATGGTTGTTATAAAAGATATAGAGTTTTATTCTATGTGTGAGCACCATATGTTACCAATTATAGGAAAAGCACATGTGGCATATATCCCAAATGGAAAAGTTGTAGGTCTTTCAAAAATCCCAAGAGTTGTTGATGTATTTGCTAGAAGATTACAAATTCAAGAACAGATGACAGAACAAATCTGCGATGCTCTTCATAAGGCTTTAAACCCAAAAGGTGTTGCTGTTATGATAGATGCAAGACATATGTGTATGGAGATGAGAGGAGTTGAAAAAATCTGTTCTACAACTGTTACTTCTGCACTTAGAGGATTATTTAAAAAAGAGAAAAAAACTAAAGATGAATTTTTATCAATAGTAGCTCAATCTCTACACAAATAACATAATGATTGATTTAGAAAAAATCAGAAAAATAGATTTCTCCTATTTTGACTCAAATGGATATATCTATCCCTTTGAGATGATTGAAGATAGCTTAGAGTTTAAAAACAGTGAAGTTTTATGTTATATGTATTGTAAGGCTACAAATTTAAGTGCAAATGGTGAAGTCTTTTTATATTTAAAAAAAGACAAGGATGAACTCTTTTTTAGAACGAACTATTTTGCAAATAGTAGCGAATACACAAAGTTGATTAAAAGTAGTGAAGATAATATGAGCTATAAAGTTGATTTTGATAAAGATTATTTAGAACTAAGCTTAGAGCTTATTTAATTATTAAGCGGCAGGCTTATCGTAAACTTTGTACCTTTTTGTTTCTCTTTATTATAATCAAACTCTACATTTTCAACCTCAATTGAACCTTCCATATGTTTTACAACAATCTCTTCACTCATGTATAATCCAATACCAGTACCCAATGATTTACTCTTTGTAGTAAAATAAGGCTCAAATACCTTATTTATAATATTTTCATCAATGCCACCTGCATTATCTTTAATTTCAATTATGAGTTTATCTTTTTTTATATCAGTTTTAATAAATATTAATCTAGTACTTAAATTTTTTTCAATAAAGGCATCTTTAGAGTTGTTGAATAGGTTTATAAATACTTGTATTAAAGCATTGTTGTCATTTAAAATATTTATATTTTCTATTTCGTTTATAAATTCGATATTTTCATTTGTAAACTTACTTCCTATAACTTGCAATGACTTTTCAAAACTCTCTTCAACAGTAAAATTTGTTTTCTCTTTTGAGGGTTTGAAAAAACTTCTAAAATCATCTATTGTTTTTGATAAGTATTGAACAGTATCATTGATTACTTTCATTGATTGACTAATCTCTTTTTCTTCTAGTGTATTTAATTCACTTTTTAAATCAATTCCTGTAGCAACTGTTGAGATATTTGATAAGGGTTGTCTCCATTGATGGGCAATATTTTCTAAAACCTCTCCCATGGCAGCCATTTTAGACTGTTGCATCATGATTTTTTCTTTCTCTTTTACATCTGTAATATCTATTGCATTTGATATGATTGTTCTTTTATTATTTCTTATTCCAAAAGGAGCAGAATAGAAGTTCCAAATCAATGTTTTGCCCGATTTTGTTTTAATATGGTAGATACCATCATCAGTAATAGAATCAATTGTATAAAGAGAGTCAATTATATTTTTTACATTTGAAGCATCTTGTCCATAGGCAATTTTAAGCCATTTATCAATTGTATCTATCTCTTTATGTTTATATCCAGTTAGTTTTTCAAAAGTTTTATTTATTGATAAAACTTCTCCATCTTCATTAAAAACAATAATAGGAGAGGCTAAGTTATCAAGAGTTTTTTTAAAGTATTCCTTTAAATCTTGCTCTTTTTTAAACTCTTTTGAAATAAGAAAATATAAAAAGATTGAAGTGATTGATATGAAAAGCCAACCTTTAATAGTTTGTATATAAGTTAGAACTTCATTATTTTGAGTAAATAATAAAATAGCTTTATCTGAGAATAAAATCCAGAAAAAACTAAGGATAAAATATACTGTAGCAATATAAAGTGCTGTTGAAACTTTTTTCATAATTTCCTTTGCTTTTATATTATTATAACACAATTAGTAATTTATAATAAGATTAGTTTTGCAAGCATTAGAAAACTAAAAAAACCAACAATATCAGTTACAGTTGTTAGTAAAACTGTACTTCCTACAGCTGGGTCTATATCGTATTTCTTAAGAATTAGAGGAATTGATGCTCCAAAAAATCCTGCGCTAAATAGATTTATTATCATGGAAAGCCCAATTACTACTCCTAGAAGTGGAATACTAAACCAAAAATAAGCAATTATACCAATAAGAAAAGCAAATAAAACACCATTGAATAAAGAGATGAAAACCTCTTTTTTTATAGCATCTTTGGAGTTCTCAAAATCAATTTCACCCAAGGCCATTTGTCTAACCATTACAGCTAGAGTTTGTGTTCCTGCATTTCCTCCCATTGAAGCAACTATTGGCATAAGAATAGCTAGTGCAACATAGGCTTGAATAGTTTGATCAAAAAAGCCAATAACTATTGAAGCTAAAATAGCAGTTCCAAGATTTAAAAAAAGCCACATAGCTCTTTTTTTAGCAGTTGTAACTAAGCTATCATGTTCAAAATCATCATCAACACCAGCTAATTGATACATCTGCTCTGTTGCACTATCTTCAATTACATCTAAAACATCATCCGATGTAATTCTTCCCATAAGAACATTTTTATAATCAACAACAGCTACCACACTTAAATCATACTTCTCAAACTGTTTTGTTACATCTTTAATATATTCATCGTCATTTACTTTATATGGTCTAAATCTATTTGGTTCATATTCATCGATAAGTTGTTTATATGTTTTTTTGTAGTCAAAGATTATTAAATCTTCAAGCAAAATTGAGGCTACTAGTTTTTTATTATCATCTACAATATAAACTTGATGAATATTTTCAAGCTCTTTTTCTTCTTTTGCAATTCTAAGCTCTTCTATTGAATGACTAATTGTTTCATTTATATTTGCACTGAAAAGCTCTGTTTGCATATAAGCACCAGCTTCGCGCTCTTCATATCTTTTTAGCCAATTGATTTCTTCTTGGTCATCCTCTTCTAGACCATCAAAAATCTCTTTTGCTTTATCTTCATTTACCTCTTCAATCTCTTGTAAAATATCGGTTTGGTCATCAGATTCTAATTCATCAACAGCCTCTGTTAATTTTTCAATTGAGAGTTCATTATAAGCAAACTCCCTAAGTTTCTCAGGAAGCTCTAGAATTACATCCCCAAGGGTATCATCTGGCAAGTTTTTTAATACAAAAATAAAGTCATCTGGCTTTTTTTTGCTTATCTTTTTTAAAGAGTGTGCAATATCACTTGGATGTAATTTTTCTATCTCTTTTAATAGCTTACTAGGATCTTTTTCTATGTTTTTTTCACTCACCTTAATCCTTAAGCTTTAGATTTTAATATACTCTTTGATTCTATTTTTTTTAAATTTAATACTTTTTGTGTTGGCTCATCTCTTTTTTCAATAAGTTCTTGTGCTAAACTCTTTGTATATTTAAGAAACTTTTTATTTGCATTTCCATTTAATTTTGTTTTTGTGACTCTAATTATTCTACTTGGATCTATAGCTCTTCCATTTTTATATAAACCAAAATGTAAGTGTGGTCCAGTACTCACCCCTGTTGTTCCCACATATCCAATTAATTGACCTTTTCTTACTTTACTTCCTCTTTTTAAACCACTTTTAAATCTGCTTTGGTGAGCATAAAGTGTTACATAGCCATTTTTGTGGGCTATTTTTATAACATTTCCATAACCACCTTTTCTACCTCTAAATGTGATTCTACCATCAGCTGCTGAGTATATTGCTCTTCCTCTTGGTGCAGCATAATCAATTCCAAGGTGTGCTCTATATCTTTTTAAAACTGGATGCCATCTTTTTTTTGTAAATCTGCTAGATACTCTACTGTATGTTAGGGGAACTTTAAAGAAGTAGCTTGTTAAACTTTTGGCTTTTTAATTATAGTATCTGCCATCATCTTCATTTTTAAATATAAAATATTTCTTTTTTCTTATTTGAACAACTGATGATATTATATCAGGAGTACCATGGTATTGACCCATTCTTACTTTTTGTCTATATTTAATGATGATTTTATCATCTTTTCTCATATATTTAAAATTGACACTTCCACTATAGGCTCTAATAAACTCATTGGCTAATTCACTATTTGATGTCTGATTTAAAATATCTTGATAAGGTGATGAGGTAATAGGTATAGTTACAGTTTCTACAACTTCATCAAAAACAATTGGAACAGTAGTAAATTTATAGCCATCATCATCTTTGTATATTTGAAGTTGCATCTCTTCTGATACTTCTATTAAAACTTGAACTAGCTCATTATTCTCATTTTTTGTTAAATAATACCTTGCTCCTGCTCTTATTTCAGAACATAACTCTTTATCTTCTTTTTCCAAATCAAAATAAATTTTATTATTTATATTGTACTGTTGTAAAAATGTTAGGAAGGTATCACCCTTCGGCCAAGATAATTTTTCTACTTCTAAACTGTATAGTGACGTAACCATAAGGAATATGCTAATTAAATATTTCAATTATTCTCTCTTTTTATTATAAAATCAAGACTATTATTATACAATTGAAACCTTAAATATAATTATGGAGAGAATTTTTGAAAAAAACTGTACTTTTACTTTTGGTCTTATTTAATACATACCTTTTAGCAGATTTCGTTTCTATTTATAGAACAATGGGTATAGAAGAAGTACAAAAAGAGTTAGAAAAACAATTACAAACTGAAGAATACTGGAATGAGTATTTGAAGAATACTGACGTTAGTTACGGATATTATGAATCAAATAAATATGTAATAGTCGCTGATAAGCTATCAAAAAAGATTGAACTTTTTAAAAAACAAGATAAAAAATTTTTAAAACTTTTAACTCAAAGTATGATTAGTGGGGAAAAAGATGGGGATAAGTTTACAGAGGGTGATTTAAAAACCCCAGTTGGAGCTTATAGATTAACTAGAAAATTAACAAAACTAGACCAATTTTATGGTCCTTTTGCACTTGTTACTAACTATCCAAATACTTTTGATAAATCTTTAAATAAAGCAGGACATGGAATTTGGATACATGGTATGCCTTTAGAAGAGTCAAGAGAAGATTTTACAAAAGGTTGTATTGCTTTAGATAATGATAATTTGATCTCTTTAGAAAAAAATATGAACTTTGATGAATCTGTTTTATTAATCTCAGAAAAAAATGTTGAACCAACTACTAAAGAAGAGATGAGTAAAGTTTTATCTTTTATTTATTCTTGGACTGATGCTTGGAGAGTTTCTGATACAGATAAATATTTAGCATATTATTCTACAGAATTTAAAAGAGCAAATGGTCAAGACTTTGATGCTTTTACAAAACATAAAAAGTATATATTTTCTAGAAAAGAAGATAAAACTATTAGATTTACAAATATAAATATAATTCCTTATCCTAACTCTTTAAATAAAAAGATGTTTAAAATAGTTATGGATCAACACTACCAAACAAAAACTTATCTTTATGATGGGATAAAAGAGCTTTATATTCAGCTTGATGGAGATAAAATTTTAATCCTTTCGGAGGGTTAAAACTTTTATTAAATCTTCTTTAGTTATAATCACGCATTAATAAAACAACTTAAGGTTAATAATGCAAAAAGAGATGACAACTGAAGAGATGGCTCTTGCCCACTCTTTAACACTTGAAGAGTTAGAAAACATAAGAACTATCCTAAAAAGAGAACCAAACTACGTTGAAATTGGTGTTTTTTCTGCAATGTGGAGTGAACACTGTTCATACAAATCTAGTAAAAAATATTTAAATGGTTTCCCAACAAAAGCGCCATGGGTTATTCAAGGTCCTGGAGAAAATGCAGGGGTTATTGATATTGGTGATGGATATGCTGCTGTATTTAAAATGGAATCACACAATCATCCAAGTTTTATTGAACCTTACCAAGGTGCAGCTACTGGTGTTGGTGGTATTTTAAGAGATGTATTTACAATGGGAGCACGTCCTATTGCAAATATGAACTCTATTAGATTTGCTTCAATTGAGGGTGATGGTGAAGTTGCTCAAAAACATAGATTTTTACTTCGAGGTGTAGTTGCTGGTATTGGTGGATATGGAAACTGTATGGGAGTTCCAACTATTGGTGGAGAGACTACTTTTGAAGAGTGTTATGCTGGAAATAACCTTGTAAATGCCTTTACTTTAGGTTTAGCAAAAGCTGATGAAATCTTTTATGGTAAAGCTGAAGGTTTAGGAAACCCTGTTATGTATGTGGGTTCTAAAACTGGACGAGATGGTCTTGGTGGAGCAGTTATGTCATCAGCTTCATTTACAGAAGATTCAGAGTCAAAAAGACCTACTGTACAAGTTGGTGATCCATTTACTGAAAAACTACTTTTAGAAGCTTGTTTAGAGTTATTTAAAGAAGACTTAATTATTGGTATTCAAGATATGGGAGCTGCTGGGCTTACTTCATCATCATTTGAAATGGCTGGACGAAGTGGTTCAGGTATGATTATGCATTTAGATAAAGTACCTGCACGTGAAGAGGGAATGACTCCTTATGACTTTATGCTAAGTGAATCTCAAGAGAGAATGCTTATTTGTGCTAAAAAAGGTTGTGAGCAAGCTATTATTGATATCTTTGAAAAATGGGAATTAGATGTTGCAGTTATAGGTGAAGTAACAGCAACTGGAAATATGGAACTGTTCTGGCATGGAGAAAAGTGTGCAGAAGTTCCTGTTCAACCAGTATCTGAAGAAGCACCAATACTAGACAGACCTGTAAAAGAACCAGAATACTTAAAAGATATCGCAAATATAACTTTAGATAAAAATATTGCAAATCAAGATGCCTTTGATAATATGTTTAGTGATATGGAAGTTGTGGATAAATCATGGGTTTATTCTCAATATGATTCTATGGTACAAACAAATACAATCGAAGGACCTGGGACTTTAGATGGATCATCAATTAGAATCAAAGAGACTGGTAAGGCACTTGCTATGAGTGCTGATTGTAACACTAGATTATGTTATATCAACCCAGAATTAGGAGCAGCCGCAGCTGTTATGGAATCTGGAAGAAATGTAGCAATGAGTGGAGCAAGACCAAAAGCAATTACAGATTGTCTTAACTTTGGAAACCCACAAAACCCAGAAGTAATGTGGCAGTTTAAAATGGCTTGTGAAGGTATCAAATCAGCTTGTAAAGAGCTTGTAACACCAGTTATTGGTGGAAATGTTTCTTTATACAATGAAACAAATGGAGTAGGGGTTTTCCCAACACCTTCAATTGCAATGGTTGGAGTTAATGAAGATGCAAACAGAGTTTTACCTTCAAGATTAAAAGAAGATGGAAACACACTTTTCCTTTTAGGTGATACTAAAGGTGAGTTTGGTGGGTCTTTATATATGAAAAAAATGTATAACAAAGTTGCTGGTCTTCATCCTGAAGTTGACTTTAAAAAAGAGTTAGCACTTTGGGATACAGTTATTGATGCAAACACATCATCTCTTTTAGCAAGTGCTAAAGATGTAAACGTTGGTGGATTGGCAATTGCTATTGCTAAGATGGCTGTTGTTGGTAACAAAGGGGTAAGCGTATCTGTTGAGTTAAATGACTCAAAAGATATCTTCTGTGAATCTTTAAGTAGAGCAGTTGTAGAAGTTAAAGAAGAAAATATTGAAGCATTTACTAGCCTTGCAGCTACTAAGGGTATCTCTTGTACTAAAATTGGAACAGTTGGTGGAGATACAATCTCTATCAATGATGTTACAATCTCTTTAGATAGTGCAAAAGATATCTATTTTAATAAATTTAAACAAGTAATCGAACAAGACTTATAATAAAAAAGGTTAAAAGCCTTTTTTATTAAACTACTCATCCAATACAATTAGGAATTTTATGGAAAATATAAGCATCATAACTATTATTACCATAGCATTTTTAGGTTCATTTGGCCATTGTATTGGCATGTGTGGAGGAATAGTTGTCGCATATTCAAGTACAAAGATAGACAACTCTTGGTCTAAAGTAAAACAATCCCTATCTCATATATTATATGCCCTAGGAAGAGTATCAACCTATGTTATCTTAGGTGCTATATTTGGTTATGCTGGAAGTGTTGTAACTTTTGATAATACTACAAGTGGAATACTACTTTTATTTACTGGTTTTTTGATGGTATTAGTTGGCTTATCTTTAAGTGGTAAACTAAAATTTCTTACAAGCATAGAACACTCTGTTTCTAAATAAAAAATTTATCAACAAACTTTTCGTAAACTATTAGGTTCAAATAGTTTTATTAGTTTTTATTTGTTGGGTATGTTAAATGGACTACTTCCTTGTGGATTTGTTTATGTATTTGCCATCACAGCAGCTAGTACTGGAAGTATTTTATGGGGTGCTTTTGTTATGCTAATCTTTGGACTAAGTACAATTCCTGCTATGTTTTCTCTAGGTTTTTTTGTGGGAATATTTAAACAAATAGCCCTAAGAAACCTTTTTATTACAATAGCTTCAATATTGGTAATTATATTTGGTATTTATGTTATGCACAATGGATATGAATATTTAAATAACCCAAATAAACCAATGCTAAGTTCTCATATTTAAAACTTTAATCAACTTCTTCATACTCTTTGATTTTAAAGTTGTTTCTCCCACTATTTTTTACTTCATAAAGTAAATCATCAGCAATTTTGAAAATTTTCTCTTTAGTTATATTTTTATTTACATCAAAAACACATGCTCCAAAAGAAGCTGTAACATATTCTGATACTAAATTTTGTGTATGTGGTATTTTTAAATCTTCAATTGAAGATTTTATTTTTTTCACTAATGTTGTAATTCCCTCTAAATCTATATCATAAACTAATGCCCCAAACTCTTCTCCACCTAGTCTAAATGCATAATCACTAGCTCTATGTAAATTATCCCTTAGAGTATTTGCAAGTTCAATAAGTACATTATCTCCCATTTGATGTCCATATGTATCATTGTATTGTTTAAAACAATCTATATCAAATATTATAAATCCAAGTGCTTTATTATCTCTTTGTGCTCTTTGAATCTCTTTTTCAAATATTTCATTGAAAAATCTTCTATTATAGAGATTTGTCATATGATCAGTTACTGAGAGTATCTCTACTGCTTTTTTATCTGTAGTATCCACACGAATAGAAGCATAACCAGTGATATTCCCTTGTGAATCAAACATAGGAGAAATTCTTGCTTTTACCCAATAAAAACCACCATTTTTTTTACGATTTTTTATCTCACCTTCCCAAGCCTGACCATTTTTAATTGTTTGCCATAATTCTTCAAATACTTCTTTTTTAGTATCTGGATGTCTTATTATAC
This sequence comes from Arcobacter sp., assembly GCA_002869535.1. GTDB lineage: Bacteria > Campylobacterota > Campylobacteria > Campylobacterales > Arcobacteraceae > Arcobacter. The sequence continues at coordinate 66,285 of PKUK01000003.1, read as the reverse complement.
TATGAGGTTGTCCTATTAGTTCTTCTTGCGTGTATTCTGATATATTGCAAAATGCTTTTGATACTTCTGTGATTTTACCTTTTAAATCAGTTTTTGAAGCTATTAAGTATGTGTCTATTATCTCTAAATAGGTTTTGTTTTCTAAAGTTTTTTTGTCTACTAACTCTTCAAGATTTTGAGTATAAAACTCTAGCTCTTTTTCAGTTGCATAACTTTTTAAAGCCTCTTTTATTGTCATGATAAAATCAGTTTGTTCCCAAGGTTTTGAAATATATCTATATAAGGCACCATTATTAATAATATTAGTTATTCCATCAAGATCAGCTTGTCCAGTAAGGAGCATTTTTTTTGTATTTGGTAGTAAGTTTTGTACTTTAATTAAAAACTCATCACCTTTCATACCGGGCATTAAAAAATCACTAACTACTAGTTCAAGTTCTATTCCATCAAGCTTTAATTCTTCGATTATTTCTAAAGCATCTTCTGCACTTTGTGCAAGTTCTATATCATACTCATCACCAAAAAAAGTAAATAATTGCGTTTTTAAAGAAGTAAGAACAATCTGTTCATCATCAACACATAATATTGCTTTACTCATCTAGTTTACCTATCTCTTCTTTTATTTTAGAAACTAATTCAGATGATTCCCAAGGTTTTGAAAAAGTACATTTTAAATCAGCATTAAGTTGAGCATTTTTAATAGCTTTTTCATCTGCTTGTCCTGTTAGAAGTATTTTGATTACTTTTGGAAATTTTTTATGTGCTTCTATTAAAAATTCATCACCTTTCATTCCTGGCATTAACCAATCAGAAACAATAACTAATACTTTTACACCTTCACTGCTAAGCTCATCTAATATCTCTAAAGCATCTTCAGCATTTTGTGCAAGTTCAATAGTGTAGTCTTTAAATTGTCTGCTTAAATCTTGGGATAAAGATCTAAGTATAATATCTTCATCGTCTACACATAGTATGGCTGACATCATTTTGTTTCTCCTTTTATATTTTTTGATAAATAAACAGTAATAATTGTCCCATGTTCATCACTTTGTAGATCAATTTTACCATTATGTGCATCAACTATTTTTTTAACAATATCTAAGCCAAGTCCACTACCTTCACCAGATTTTTTTGTTGTAAAAAATGGATTAAATATCTTTTTTTGTAACTCTTGTGGTATTCCACAACCACTGTCTTTGATACTTATTATTTGATAGTTTGTATTTTCAGAAGTAGAAATTTCAAGTTTGCCTTGATTATCCATGGCATGAATAGCATTTGATATTAGGTTCATCCAGACTTGTGAAAGTTCATCAGGATAACAAAAAATTGCATCTAATGAAGTGTAGTTTTTTGTAACTTCTATACCTTGTTTTAGATTGTGACTAAATAGTATTAAAATATCATCAAGTGAGTTTTCTACTCTTTCTATAACACCTTCTCTATCGTGGTCAAAGTGAGCAAATTTTTTAAGTGCATATATAGTCTTAGAAGCTCTATTTACAGCCCGTATTATATTGTGTATATTTGAGATTGTTAAATATTCATCATAAAGTACATCAATAATAAAGTGTGCACTTTTGTGGGTAATTAGATTTTTGTATGGTGTGATATCATCGATGTTAAACTGTGAAAACTTATCTGCAAAATATCTGCTATTTTCAACACCTATACTATCAAGTTGTTCCACTAGTCTTTTTCTTAATATTCGTTCATCTTTTATACTTAAAATAGAAATCTTAAGAGGAAGGTTTGATTTTAATTTTAAAAGAGTCTCTTTTTCATCTTCATTTAGCAATAAGGCTAGTTTAGGGATATTTTTAATTATATTATTTAATGATTGTAGAATATTATCAGATGATGATTTTATTGCACCAAGAGGAGAGTTTATCTCATGAGAAACTCCTGCAATGAGCTGTCCTAAGGCTGTTAGTTTTTCTGATTCTATTAATTTGTTTTGTGCATTTTTTAGTTCATTTAAACTCTTCTCTAAAGCAAGAGCTGTATTTTTTAGTTTCTTTTTATCTTCACTTTGTTTTGTTATATCTGAAAAAACTCCAATATAATAAACTATTTTTTTATCTCTTTTTACAACTCCAATTGCAAGTTTTGAAATATACTTTTGACCATTTTTATGTTGATTTGTTAATTCACCATTCCAAAAGTTCTCATTGATTACTGATTTCCATAGCTTTTTATAAAACTCTTTTGACTCTCCATGCTTACCATGCAATATACTAGGATTTTTTCCTATGATTTCACTCTCTTTATAGCCACTTATTCTTTCAAAACCATGATTAGTTTGGATTACTTTTCTATCACTATTTAGTACTAAGATACCTTCCATAGTATTTTTAAAAACTTCATCTGCAATTTCAACTCTTAAACCCTCTTCTTGAAGTTTTTTTACATATTGTGAAATAATATATGCAAATGCAAAAATAATCAAACCAAAGGCAATAGTTAAATATTTAATTGAATCGATGAAATTATAAAAGCTCAATAATATCTTTTCTTTATGTATATAAGATATGATAGTCCAATTTCTTCTTGAGAGTGTCTCTCTATTTGGACTAATAATATCTACAGGATTTATCTGACGAAAAGCAAAAAGTTTATTATTCTCATCTAGCGCTATTGAGTGTTTTACATTAGAAGAATTGATTTTTGCCCAACCTTTAGGATAGTCATTTTGAAAACTTATATTTTTATTAAACATAAATCCCCATTCATCCGATGACTTAAACCCTAACATATAGTATGAATCTTTATTTAAAAGTAAGCTGTTTATATCTATAGAAGATAGTTTTAACTCTTTTAAAATCTCATCACCTAAATAATTTATTAATATATATCCAGATATTTTGCCATCTGCATTTGTTACAGGAGTAGAAATTCTTATTGTTGGATTATATGGTATTTCTATTTTTCCATTTTCAACATTTAAATCAAATTGAGATAGATAGATTTCACCATCTTTTAAAGTTTTTGATTCCTTAAAGTAGTATCTATTTGATTTATCTTGTAAATTCTCTTTTTTTATAATAATTGTTTTGTTATTTTTATTATCTACTCTTACAACTTCTTGTCCACTGTTATTTACAAATCGTATTTGTGAGTAGACTTTTCTTGATTGGGATATTCTTTTTAAATCTTGTGTGAAAAATTCTAGATTTTCATCATAATAATATTTTTTGTTATTTAAGAAGTAATTGTAAACACTTGCGATATATAAGATATCTTTTTTTGTATTTAGTAGGTTTTTTTCTATTATATTATATTGAAGTTCATTATGTTTTTAAATATTTATTATGTAGTTGTTTTCAATTTTAGTATATACCCCATGTAAATAAGTTCCCAATATAATAAATGAGAATAGGGTTGTTATGATAGTTATTTTTATAAAAGCTTGTTTTTTTAAAAAGTTCAAAATTAGATTCCACTTAAGTTTAGTAAATAGAATAGTAGCATAATCTTTTTATAAGTCAAGCGATTTTGTATAAAAAATATACCAAATAATATAAGTTTATTATTAGTTATAATATAGTCTTATATAATTTATAAAATTATTTTAATTAGTGTTTCAAAAGTGATTTTTTTATAACTATTTAGCATATAGAGAGTACAAATGCAAACAGAGTTTAGTAAGTAAAAACTCTATTTCTACCACTCTCTTTTGCTTGGTATAAAGCATTGTCTGCATTTTTAAATACTTCATCAAAAGTTTGTTTTGAAGTTTTAAAATTACTTATTCCAAAAGATACTGTAATATGTTTTACTATTTAGAAATCTGCTTTTTCTATATCAGACCTTAGTTTATCCGTAATCTTTTCAGCGATTGCCAAATCTTTTGTTTGCAATAAAAGTATAAACTCTTCACCACCCCATCTTGCAAAAATGTCATTTTGTCTAATCTTTTTTGAAATCAAAGCTGAAAGTTCTTTTAGTATAGTATCTCCCACATCATGCCCAAAGGTATCATTTACATCTTTAAATTTATCAATATCAAGTATGGCAATTGAGTAATTAAAACTGAGGTTCATATTTTTTATGTTTTCTTCCAATCCTCTTCTATTGTAAATACCAGTTAAAGCATCATAGTAAGCTTTAAGGCGTAAGTTCTTATTTGTGTTAGTCAATACTGTATTTTTTTCTCTTAAAATACTTAGCAAGAGATTAAAAAACTTTGCCACAATTCCAATTTCAGTATCTCTTTCTTCATAAACTTTTTTTTGTATATTTCCAGTTTTCATAATACTAACAATACTATCAATGGTCTCAACCCAAGGAAGTCTTGCATTATGTTCACTTGTATTTAATCCTAAAACTTCATGTTTTTTTCTTACTCTTAATAGATTGATTTTATGTAAAAAAAGAAATAAAATAACTCCAAGGGAAAAAGCAAAAACAAAAGCAACCAAAACACCTAAGGTTTGTACCCAAATAAGCTCAAACCTTGAAAATCCTTCTGGAAGTTTTGCAAATATCCCAACAGCAATAGTTCCCCAAGCTCCTGTAAACCCATGTATACTTATGGCACTCAAAGGATCATCTACTTTAAACACTTTTAATAAAAGCTGATCACTATAAAACATAACAAAAGCAGAAATAAAACCTACAAAAGCTGATTGAATTAGAGTTAACTCATAACAGCCTGCTGTGATTCCAACAAGTCCTGCAATTATCCCAAAACTAAATATTTCAACTTCAACTTTCTCTTTAGAAAATAGGGTAATTACCCATGCCCCAAATCCACCAAATACTGCTGATAAAAGAGTATTTAACAAAATCAAAGTAACAGAAGCATCAAACTTTAGTAAGCTTCCAGCATTGAATCCAAACCAAGCAAAAAAGAGTATAAAAACACCAAAAACAATAAAGTTATGATTACTTGGTGCAAAATATTTTATTTTTCCATTTTTCCATTTTCCAAGTCTTGGTCCTAAAACAAGTGTTCCAGCTAAACCAATCCAAGCTCCAAGTGAATGCACAACAGTAGAACCTGCAAAATCGATAAAGCCAAGTTGTTTTAACCATCCATTGTCATTCCATGCCCAATGTCCAAAAATAGGATATATTAGTGCAGAAACGATAATGGCTACAATAATATAACCATTAAATTTTATTCGCTCTGCAACTGCACCTGAAATAATAGTAATGGCAGTTGCTGCAAACATCGCTTGGAAAAAGAAGATTGCATTCTCTTCTAAGTTTAAGCCACTTATTAAAAATCTATCAGTGCCAAATAGTCCAAAATTATCAGTTCCAAACATCAATCCAAAACCAATAATCCAAAAGAAGATAATACCAAACACAGTGTCAATAAGATTTTTCATTGCCACATTAATAGTGTTTTTTGTTCTAACTGTACCTGTCTCTATTAGTGCAAAACCAAGTTGCATCATAAAAACTAAAAAGGCGCATAATAAAATCCATAATAAGTCAATATTACTCATAAGAAACTTCCTAACGTAACATATAATATGAAGAAATAATATCCAAAAAGTAATCTCTTAAAAACTACATACTGTATATAAAATATACAGATTTTTAAAAGCGACTACTAATTACTTTTTTTGTATAATCTCGAAAAATTATATAATAACAGAGGAATTAATTTGAGAGCATTAATCAGTGTTAGTGATAAAAGTGGTGTTGAGAATTTTGCAAAAGAGTTAGTAAAATTAGGTTACGAGATAATTAGTACAGGTGGTACTTATAAAGCTTTAGAAAATGCAGATATACCTGTAATAGAAGCAAACGAAGTTACAAAATTCCCAGAGTGTTTTGAAGGAAGAGTTAAAACTCTAAACCCATATATTCATGGTGGAATCTTACACAGACGAGACAAGCAATCTCATTTGGACCAAGCGAAAGAATTAGGTGTTGAAGGTATTGATTTAGTATGTGTAAACTTGTACCCATTTAAAGCAACAATTGAAAAAACAGATGATTTTGAAGAGATTATTGAAAACATCGACATCGGTGGACCAGCGATGGTGCGAAGTGCTGCAAAAAACCACGATAGTGTTATTATTGTAACTGATGTTGTTGATTATGATTTAGTATTAAACAATCTTAAAAATGACACAAATACACAAGAGTTTAGAAGAGATATGATGATAAAAGCATATGAGCATACAGCTGCTTATGATGCAATGATTGCAAACTACATGAACAAAAGATTCAACGGTGGAATGGGTGCAAAACAATTCATCGTAGGTGAAAAAGTATTTGATACAAGATACGGAGAAAACCCACACCAAAAAGGTGCATTATACGAGTTTGATAAACACCTATCAAATAAATTTATCACACTAAAAGGTGAAGCATCTTTTAATAACATGGGAGATATAAGTGGAGCTGCTAAAATAGCATCAGCATTTGGTGATGACAATGCAGTATGTATAGTAAAACATGGTAACCCATGTGGATTTGCTATCAAAGATACACTTTTAGAATCTTATACTGAAGCTCTTAAATGTGACCCAATCTCAGCATTTGGTGGAGTGGTTGCTGTAAATGGAATAGTTGACTTAGACTTAGCAGTTAAAATGAATGAAATCTTCCTAGAAGTAGTATTTGCAGCTGATTTTACAGCTGAAGCTGAAGAAGAGTTAAATAAAAAGAAAAGAATCAAACTATTCAAACAAGGAACATCTAAACTTGAAATGGCAAATGATGAATTCAACTTCAAAATAGTTGATGGTGGATTTGTTTATCAAGATGCTGATAAAGTAGAAGAGGACGAAGTTAAAAATTCTGAACTAAAATCAAAAAGAGAAGCGACTACTCAAGAAGTAAAAGATATGTAGATAGCTTACAAAGTAGCATCTTTAACAAAATCAAACTGTGTAGTATACGTGAAAAACTCAGCTATGGTTGCAGTTGGTATGGGTATGACTTCAAGAGTTGACGCAGCAAAAGCAGCACTTAGAAAAGCAGAAGATTTAGGTATAGATGTAAGTGGTTCAGTACTAGCTAGTGAAGCTTTCTTCCCATTTAGAGATTCAATTGATGCAGCACAAGAAGCTGGTGTGAAATGTGTGATTGAGCCAGGTGGTTCTATTAGAGATGATGAGATTATAGAAGCGGCGGATGAGTACGGTATGTCTCTTTATTTTAGTAATAAACGACATTTCTTACACTAAAAAGATGATTTAAATAATCATCTTTCTTCATAACTCTGCGTTAGAGAAAACTTTCTTCTAGTCACTTACTCCAGTAAGCTCCTACGAATAAAGTTTTCTCTGCCTTGATTTCTTTTGAAATCTTACTCATAAAATCAATCTTTTGGATTTATTTTAAAATCTCATGTTTTTAAATTTTATTAATATAATATAATTATTTTATTTATACTACTAATTTAAGACTTTTTTGTATAAAATATATTTTTAATAAAAAGGAACGATATTATGTTTAAATTAATTTTGTTAATAGGGATTATATTATTTTATACGGGATGTATTCCAAATACTTATTATAGTACAACTGATGATTATGCAACGGGTGCTAGATGGTATGATAGAGGAAATTATGAATATGCTGTAAGGTATTGGGAACCACTCGTTTTAAAAGGTGATTGTGATGCTGAAAATGCAATGGGAATGGCTTATCTTCTTGGAAAAGGTAAAAAACAAAACAAAGATAAAGCTGTAGCTTTATTTAAAAAAGCGGCTAATGGAAACCAACAAATGGCTCAAGCGAGGCTTGGAGATTTATATGACCCTATGAATGAAGGATACTTATATTGTAAAACGTGTGAAAAAGATATAGTTCAATCATATAAATGGTATAAACTATCTGAAAGATATGCAAAATATGATAGTGAAAAAGAGTATGCTAAAAAACTAATTAAAATTACAATTAAAAAAATGACTAAGGAACAAATTATAGAAGGTGATAAGTTAGTACAAAACTGGAAACCTACACCAAAAGACTGTAATCCAAGACAGTGGTGGTAAAATCCAAGGATAGGATACAAATTAATAATATATTTCAATGATTCTCATGAAGACCTCTTAAGGTCTTCGTTTCTCTTACTTTGTGTGGACAAAGTAAGCAAAACCACCAACGGCTTCAAAGGTCTTCGACTACCCTCACTTATTATTTTTAATTTCTAGCTTGCGGAACTCATAAAAAAGAGTGAGTTTATCACTCTTTTTTATTCAAACAGTCCTCAGCTTTTTCCGAAATGAAAAATAAACGCTCGTCTTTTGCAGATGTTGGAGAACAAAGGTGGGATAAGGACATTTGCATTTTTGATTTGTCTTATATTCAAACTTTTACTTATTTAAATTTACAAATGATAGTTTGAACTTTTCTTCTTTCCAGACTTTGATGAAGCTGGAAGTTAGATGTTTATTTTCGGTAACACCCGAAACTGTTTGAGCGTTAAGAAGAGTGCTAAATGCACTCTTTAGTGAGTTTTGCAGGGCAGGAAATAAATATTTAACTGGAAGGGAGCTTTGCCTTCATCAACTCGTCTGGTTGCTTTTTGTCTTACTTTTTACAACTAAAAAGTAAGAAAGCGGAAACCTTTAGGTTTTCAAGAGAATAAAGTAAAAGAATAGGGGCAGGTGATAACTATAACTCCAAGAAAGAGGTACTTATTAATAAAATATGTAAAATAATATAGTTAAAACCAATATACTATCCCTGATTATTCTATTTGAGCCCTAACTCAAACTCTTACATGCTTTTATGATTTCTTGAAACATCTCAGGCATGGCAGATGGATCCATTGCTGTGATGATATTCTTATCCACACTCACAGGTTTATTGGTGTAGTTTGCACCTGCATTTTTAAGGTCATCTTGAATAGATGGAAAAGATGTCATGTTCTTATCTTTGCATATTTGAGCTGAAACCAAAACCCAAGGGCCATGACAAATCGCAGCAATCAGTTTTTCACTTTGGTGCATTTTTTGAACAAAATCTAAAACATCTTTATTTGCTCTTAGTTTATCAGGGCCATATCCTCCTGATATAAAAACAATATCATACGTGCTACTTTTTACGTCACTAATAGATAAGTCCGTTTTAAAAACGCCCCCTTTTTTACCCTTGATACTCTTTTTTGTTTGTGATATCACATCTACGTCATGTTTTTCTTCTAAAAAACGATAGTAAGGATATAAAAACTCAACATCTTCAACCATATCTTCTATTAAAATAGCTACTTTTAACATAGGTACTCCTTTTGTATGTATATGAATTATTCTAAAGTAACACATATTTTTATGAGTGTCAAGGGGATTGCTTTGAAAAATTTGAGGAAAAGATAAAAGTAGAAAAGAGAAGAGGTTTTCCTCTTCAAGAGAAATAAAAAATTATAATGAAAGTTTTAAAACACCAATAGCTCTAAAAGCTATTGGTATAATTTTTTCTAATCTATAGGTATAACAGGATTCAATCCAGCAGTAATATGTAAAAAGTGTCTGTGTTTTTCAAACTGATCAATAATATCATTTGCAACTACATCCATCTCATAACCATAAATATCATAAGCTTTATTACCATCTTGTAAATAGACTTCTGCTCTAGCATATTTCTTTTGTTCATGAGTAGGGTTAAGTATCTCAGGAAATGCATATGTTGGTGTATCATATCTACTAAATCTTACTTCATATATAAAGTCTAAATCACCATTGTGCTCTACTGTTAAAACAGAAACACTTTTCTCTTTATTATTGGTAACTTCTACATTCCAACCATTATTTTCAAGCTCTTCTTCTACAGTTTTCATAGCAGTGATTACATCTTCATTGATATATCTTCTTGTCTCTTCTGGCGGTGGAAATTCAATAAGTCTTGAAAGTCTATTTTGCCAAGTTCCAGATACTTTTCCATGTCGTCCTGCATTCATATGATGTTGAAGTGACTCGTATCTAATAGATTCTAAATGTAAGGCTTTATAAAGTCCCCAGCAAGCAATAAGCATAATAATAGCAAAGGGTAAAGCAATAACAATAGAAGCGGCTTGTAATGCTGCAAGTCCACCAGCTATAAGTAATGCTGCTGCTACGACACCTTCAAGTACTGCCCAAAATATTCTTTGCCATACAGGGTTGTTTTCTCTTCCTCCACTTGAAATAGTATCAACTACCAATGAACCTGAATCCGAAGAAGTTACAAAGAAAGTAATAACTAAAATAATTGCAATTATTGAAATAATACTAGCAAAAGGAAAGTGTTCTAAGAATTTAAACAAGGCAGTTGCAACATCTGCTGATACTGCTTTGCTTAAATCAGTAAAACCTTCTTTCATAATAGCATGTAATGCACTGTTTCCAAAAACTGTCATCCATATAAAAGTAAATCCAACAGGAACAAATAATACTCCTAGTACAAACTCTCTAATTGTTCTACCTCGTGAAACTCGTGCAATAAACATCCCAACAAAAGGTGCCCAAGCAATCCACCAAGCCCAATAAAAGAATGTCCACCAACCCATCCATTTTGTATCTTCATATATATATTGATTAAAAGTCATTTGTACAATATGAGTTAAATAAGAGCCTATATTTTCAACCAATGCTCCAAGTAAGAAAAAGCTTGGACCTGCTATAAATACAAATAAAACAAGTGCAAAGGCAAGATAAAGATTTAGTTCAGATAATCGTTTGATTCCTCCATCAAGTCCTAAAACAACAGAGACAGTTGCCATTGATGTAATAATAGCAATCAAGATAATTTGGGTAGTAAGTCCTACTGGTACATCAAAGATATAATTAAGTCCCGCATTAACTTGTCAAACTCCCAAACCAAGAGAGGTAGCAACACCAAAAATAGTTCCTAGAATTGCAACAGTATCAACACTGTGTCCTATTTTTCCATAAATTTTATCACCTATCATTGGATAAAGTGCAGATCTAATAGAAAGAGGTAATCCATGTCTAAAAGAAAAATATGCTAGTACTAAACCAACAACAGCATAAATTGACCAAGCGTGTAATACCCAGTGAAAAAATGTAATCCTCATAGCTTGCTTAGCAGCTTCTATTGTCTCTTTATCACCTGATGGAGGCGCGCCATAGTGCATAACAGGTTCTGCTACACCCCAAAACATCAATCCTATACCCATACCAGCACTAAATAACATGGCAAACCATGAAATATGACTATATGCTGGTTTTGATTGGTCAGGTCCAAGTTTAAATCGCACAAAGGGAGAAACTGCTAAAAATATTACAAATAAAGTAAATATTCCAACGCTAAGCATATAAAGCCAACCAAATTTGTCTGCTATGAATTGTTTCATACCACTAAAAGTTTCACCTGCTACCTGCGGCATTGCCATTGCAAATATTACAAGTATTACAATAATAGCAACGGAGGGGTAAAATACAGGTTTTAAAACAGTTGATTGTTTTTTCTTATTTTCCATAATTCTCCTTTAATTTGAATCCATTATATCCTCAAAGTAATATAATGTCCCTAAAAGAGGGAGGTTTTGAAGTGTTAAACAGTCTGCGTCATTGTCTACTAGCTCCTACATGACCACCGGTTCTTAGACTTTAATTTAATTTATCAATTTCTTTTTTCACCTCTTTGATACCAGATATATTCAGTATCATTTTTAATTTTGCAGTAGAATAGCTCTCCTGAATTTCTCCAGGGGTCAAGTACTATACCTTCATTGATATCACAGGCTTTACAGGTAACTACTAAGGTGTTATGTTCTTTCCAATAGTCACCTAAATTTGCTGTTGCAAAATAATAGTCAAAACTTTTTAACTCTAAACTTTTTGCATGTTTTAACATATCAATTGCAAAATGCCAGCAGTAGCCTTTCTCTTTTACTCCAATATTGACTAAAAAATTATGAAATAATGGAGGGCTTACTAAACTGTATGATTCTTTTAAAATTTTTGCTTGTTTAAACATCTCATTGGAGAGAATTGTGGCTTCTTTTTTATCTACTTTTTCATTTAAAGAGTATAATAATATGGCTAACTTATTATTATCTACTTGTTCATTAACTTGTATGTTTGATGCTGTACATCCAATAAATAAGATAGAAAATAGTATTGTAAATATGTATTTCATGAAAAAAGTATAGCTTATTTTGATATTGAGTTTATTAAGTATATATTTAAAGTGTATAATTTATTGTAGTTAAAACTTATATTATTACAATAGTTACATATAAAAATTACAAGGATAATCTCATGTTAAAAGTTTTTATAATTAGTGCAATACTCTCTTTATCTCTATTTTCACAAAATGTTTTAGAGTTTAAAAGTGAAAAAATGACGGTGGTTGTAGAAAAAATTGCATCAAACTTAGGAATAGTTTGGGGTATGAGTGAGTTAGATGAACACAGAATAATTTTGAGTTTAAAAAAAGGTCAATTTGTTGTCCTGAACACGCAAAATGGAACTCCAACACCTCTTAAACCATCTTTGGATGTGTTTTTGCAAGGACAAGCTGGTTTGTTAGATGTGCAAGCTTCACCTTCTTTTGAAAAAGATAAGACGATATTTTTTACTTATGTGAAAAATATCAACAATCAAGGTGCAACAACACTTGCAAAAGCACAGTTAATTAATGAAAAATTAGAAAATATACAAGATATTTTAGTCACAAAATCTTTAAGTGATACAACTAGACACTTTGGAAGTAGAATTACATTTGATGATAAAGGGCATATCTATTTTGGTATAGGTGATAGAGGGGTTAGACCCAATGGACAAGATTTAAGCACACACTCAGGCTCTATTATTAGACTCAATTTAGATGGTTCAATTCCACAAGATAATCCCTTTATAAATCAAAAAAATGCTTTACCTGAAATTTATAGCTTTGGTCATAGAAATCCACAAGGACTCTTTTTTTATAAAAAGACCCAACAGCTAATTAGTGGAGAACATGGACCAAGAGGTGGAGATGAAATCAATATTATTAAAAAAGGCACAAACTATGGCTGGCCAGTTATTTCATATGGTAAAGAGTATTGGAATCCACTACCTGTAGGTGAAGACACACATAAACAAGGGATGGCTCAACCAATTAAATATTATGACCCATCAATTGCTCCTGGTTCTTTGATAGTCTATGAGGGCAGTCATTTTAAATCATGGAGAGGAGATATCTTTCAAGGTGCCTTAAAACTCACCCATTTAAATCGTATAGTTATTGATAAAAACAATAATGTTGTAAAAGAAGAGCGCCTTTTACAAGAGTTAGATGAACGTATTAGAAGTGTTATGGAAGGTAAAAATGGCAAGCTTTATATTTCAACTGATAGTGGGAATATTTACAGACTTTTTTTAAAAGAAAAATAAGATAGATGTTTAGTAAATCGTATACTTTGATTAAGAATGAAAAGTCTCTATAAAGATATTTTTAAATATCTGAATTTTGCTAATAAAACATTTCAATTAAATATGAAAATTGTATAATATCTTTTACCGCTTTTTAATCATACATGCACTATCATCACGAAAAATAAAAGGAATATAATGGAACGAACAAAATCAGTATTTATAGCTATATCTTCACTATTTTTTTCAATTGGTTTTTTAGCTATTGGGTACGGGATGATTATGACTTTTGTTGGTGTATTTCTTAAAGAAAATGGAAGTTCGGATATGGTTATTGGGCTTATAAATGCTGCATTCTTCCTAGGTGCTATGGCCTCTGCTATTTTTTCTCAAAAGATTATTTCTAACATTGGGCATATTCGTAGTTTTGTTACCTTTGCTTCTTTGATGGTTATTACATTTTTACTTCACTCTTTATTTTTAAATGAAGCATTTTGGGCAATACTTCGGCTTATATCTGGATTTGCTTATTATGGCTTATTGATTATTTTGGAGAGTTGGCTAAATGAAAAAAGTTCAAATGAACAAAGAGGTCAGATATTAGCTATTTATACTGCTGTATTTTATCTTTCAACTGCGGTTGGACAGTTATTATTAAATATTGAAGATGATTTTAAACATATGATTTTTTCTATTGGTGCTGTGTTGGTACTTTTTTCTGTAATATTTATAGCAATGACAAAGATTAAAGAACCTATTTTACAGCCTTTTGAAAGATATAGTTTTCCAAAGCTTTATAATGTGGTACCCCTAGCGGTAACGGGTAGTTTTATTAGTGGTTTTTTTATTGGTGGTTTTTTTACAATGGTGCCACTTTATATTTTAAAAGTTTTTGATTCTAAAGAGGTCTTATCTTTATTTATGACTTTTACTCTTATTGGAGGACTACTTTCACAATGGCCTATTGGTAAGCTTTCTGATATTTATGGTAGACGAAAACTTATTTCATTTACTGGATTTTTTACAGCAATTATCTCTTTGATGTTCATATTATTACCTCCAAGTGAAACCATGACATATATTTTAGGTGTTTTATTGGGAATTAGCATTTTTTGTATTTATCCTTTAAGTTTATCTAGAGCAAATGATGTTATTGATGAAAATAAAGATATTGTAGAGATTAGTAGAGCTTTACTTTTTGCATATGGTATGGGCTCATTTTTTGCACCAGTTATCATTGGGATAGGATTTAATTACCTATCACATCAAATACTTTTTATTATGTTTCTTATTTTAGGTGTTTATTTAGCCTTATATTCTTTATCAAGAAAACGTGTTGAAGATGATCATATGAGTGTCTTTGTATCTGTTCCAGTTGCAGCAGGGGCTATAGTACCAGAGTTTGACCCAAGACAAGACCAAGAGTGGGTTGATGAACAGCAAGCTAATAATTAGAATTTATTTTGTTTTTAAATAATATAGATATAATTTTTCTTTTTAAGGAAATGGCTTGAAAATGAGACTTTTTATTATCTTATTACTGTTAATCTCTTTTCAAGTATTACGTGCTCAAGAGTTAAAAAAAGTAACTCTTCAGCTCTCTTGGTTTGATCAATTTCAATTTGCTGGGTATTATATAGCCAAAGAAAAAGGTTTTTATAAAGATTTAGGCTTAGATGTTGAAATAAAACCATTTGCTTTTGGAATAAATGTTCCCAATGAGATAGATGAAGGAAGAGCTGATTTTGGGGTTGGAAGAGAGACTTTAATTTTAGATAGGGCAAAGGGCAAAAAAATAGTTGCACTTTATGCTTTGTTTCAAGCTACCCCTTTAATTTTACTCACTTCAAATGATACAAATATTAACAAAGTTGAAGACTTTGTTGATAAAAAAATAATGACCACATCAGATGACTCTAGTGAGGTCTCTATAAAAGCTATGATTAGCTCAAAAAAAGTAAAAGTTGAAGATTTACACTTTATAAAACATACTCACAACATAAATGACTTAATAAATAAAAATACAGACATAATCTCCGCATATATTTCCAAATCTCCCTTTGACTTAGATGAAAAAGGAATACCTTATAAAGTATTTGACCCAAAAGATTATGGCTTTGATATGTACAGTGATTTTTTATTTACCAATGAGAATATGATAAATAAGGATTTAGATATAGTAGATGCTTTTAAGCAGGCCTCTTTAAAGGGCTGGGAATATGCCTATTCAAATATAGATGAATCAGTTGATTTAATTTCTAAAAAATATAATTCACAGAACATATCAAGAAAAGCATTAGCATATGAAGCAAAAGAGTTAAAAAAACTATCATATCATCATACAAAAACTCTTGGAAAAATAAAAGAAGAAAAAGTACAAAGAATATATGACTTATACAATGTTATGGGTTTAATTCCCCAAAAGACAGATCCTAAAAAATTTGTCTATTATGAGCATAAAAACAGAAAAATATCTTTAACAAAAGAAGAGAAAAGTTATTTAAATGAAAAAAATTCTTTTAAAGTATGTGCACATCCAAGTTTAAAACCATATAGTTATTTTGAAAATCAAGATTTCAAAGGTTTTGTTTCTGATTATTTTGAAATAATATCAAAAAAAACAGGAATAGAGTTTGAAATAATAAAAAGAGATAACTTTAAAGACTCTGTTGATTTATTTAAAAATAGAAAGTGTGATATTCATAGCTCTTTATCAAATGCAGAACATAGAAAAGAGTATGCAAATTTCACTAAACCATACTTTTCTATTCCTTTTGTTCTTATTTCTAGATTAGATTTTCCCTTTATTGATAGTTTAAGTGCCTTAAAAGATAAAAAAATTGGAATAGTTGGTAGTTATAATATTAGCAAAAGAGTGAAAGAAAAATATCCAAATATAGAGTTTGTGGATGTAAAAGATATAGATGAGGGTATTGCAAAAGTATTAAATGAAGAAATAGATGGACATGTTGATGTTCTTTATAGTTCATTGTATAAGCTTTATGATAAAAACAATTTTGAATTAAAGATTTCAAATAAACTTGATATTGGAGGAAATCTTAGTATTGGGGTTAGAAATGATGATAAATATCTTTTTAATATAATAAATAAAGCTGTAAATAGTATTGATGATGAAAGTATTGATAAACTTATTAAACCATGGCTAACAGTTGAGTATAAAGAGAAGACTGAATATACTCTTCTTTGGGAAATATTAGCAGTAGTTGGAGTGATTTTTTTAGCACTTTTATATAGACAAAAAGTATTGAAAGCTGCAAATAAATCTCTATATGAAAAAGTTGAAGAAAAAACAGAAGAGTTAAAAAATATAAATAAAAATCTAGAACAAAGAATTAAAGAAGAAGTAGAAGAGAACTTAGCAAAAGATAAGCTTTTACAGCGTCAAACAAAAATGGCTTCAATGGGTGAGATGATAGAAAATATTGCTCACCAATGGAGACAACCTTTATCTGTAATAAGCACTGGGGCTAGTGGAATAAAACTAAAAAAAGAGATGGATAAATTAGATGATAAGTATCTATTTTCTTCTTTAGATTCAATAACTAACTCTGCACTTTATCTTTCACATACAATTTATGATTTTAGATTTTTCTTTAAACCAAATAAAGATAAAAAAAGTTTTATTTTAGAAAACTGTTTTCAAAAAACTTTAAATATCATTAGTTTTAAGTTTGCCAATGAAAATATAAAGATAATAGAAAATATAGAAGAGATAAAAATAGTAGGATATGAAACAGAATTAATACAAGTGTTAATGAATATATTAAATAATGCAAAAGATGCACTGATGGTTCAAGAGTTAGAAGAAAAACTCATTTTTGTTGATATTTATAAAGAAAAAAATACTGCAGTTATTAAGATAAAAGATAACGCAGGTGGGATTGATCCTGAAATTATTGAGAAAGTATTTGAGCCATATTTTACAACTAAACATAAAAGTCAAGGTACAGGTATAGGGTTGTATATGTGTAATCAAATTATTTCTAAACACATGAATGGATTATTAGATGTCTCAAATACAGAGTATATGTACAATAAGAACAAATATACAGGCGCAGAGTTTAAAATAATTTTTTATGACTAATAATTTAACTTTTGATATAATTACTACATATTATTAAATTAGGAATTGCTATTTGAACTGGTTAGATATAGATAAAAAGCATGTTTGGCACCCTTACAATTCACTCCCTTCAAAAACAAAACTTTTAGCAGTAAAAAGAACTGATAAAACTTTTATATTTTTAGAAGATGAGACAAAACTTATAGATGGTATGAGTTCCTGGTGGAGTGCGATTCATGGGTATAATCATCCCAAACTAAATGAAGCATTAAAAAAACAAGTTGATATTATGCCCCATGTTATGTTTGGGGGACTTGCGCATGAGGGTGCTGCAAAACTCTCTAAACTTTTGGTTGATTTGACAGGTTTAAACTCTGTATTCTTATGTGACAGTGGCTCAGTTTCTGTTGAGGTTGCACTAAAAACTGCAATTTTATATCAAAAAGCAAAAGGAAAAGAAAAGTATAAATTTCTTGCACTAAATAATGCCTATCATGGAGATACATTGGGGGCAATGAGTGTATGTGATCAAAAAAACTCTATGCATTCAATATATGGTTCATATTTACCACAACATATATTTACCCAAGAACCAGAATTTGGTTTTGATAGTGATTGTACTAGTTCTATAAAACACTTAGAAGAAAAGTTTAAAAAACATCATGAGGAAATAGCAGGATTTATCCTTGAGCCAGTTGTTCAAGGGGCAGGTGGCATGAGGATATATAACACAAGCTATTTACAAAAAGCTAGAGAGTTATGTAGTAAATATGATATTTTACTTATAGCAGATGAAATTGCAACAGGCTTTGGACACACAGGAAAAATGTTTGCTTGTGAACATGCAAATATAAAACCAGATATATTGACACTTGGAAAGGGACTTACTGGTGGTTATATGACTATGGCAGCAATGATTAGCTCAAAAGAGGTAAGTGATACTATATCAAATAGCAAAATAGGTGTACTTATGCATGGACCAACATTTATGGCTAATCCTTTAGCTTGTAGTGTTGCCATAGCTTCTATTGAACTTTTGATAGAGTCTTCATGGGAAAAAAGAGTTCAAAATATAGAAAAAATATTTTCAGATGAACTAGAAAATGCAAAAGGTATTGAGCTTGTAAAAGATGTGAGAAATATAGGGGCTATAGGAGTAATTGAATTAAAAGATGACTCTTATGCACAAGAGATTCAAGATTATTGTGTGAAAAATGGGGTATGGATAAGACCTTTTGGAAAACTTATTTATTCCATAGTTGCATATACTATTGAAGAAGAAGATTTAAGAAAAATTGTTAGAACTATGATTAAAGCAATAAAAGCAATAAAGAGTTAAGATGAAAAAAGAGGGTTTTAAAAAGTTAATAACAAACTTACCAAAATATCCTGGTGTGATGGGTCGAGATAGATTTTTTAATAGTGCAGTTTTAATCCCCTTTGTAAAAATTAAGGGTCAATATTTTATTCTTTTTCAAAAAAGAGCAGCAGGTATAAAACAAGGCGGAGATATCTGTTTTCCAGGAGGTGGCTTTGAAGAAGGTATTGATAAAAACTTCAAAGATACAGCACTAAGAGAGACAAATGAAGAGTTAGGTATTGCTAAAAAAGATATAAAAATTATAGGACAACTTGATACGATGGTTGCTTCATTTGGAACTATAGTAGAGCCTTTTGTTGGATTAATAAAGAAAAAAGCTATCAAAAATATGAAACTTGATAAAAATGAAGTTGAAAATACATATTTGATTCCCTTAGATTACTTCAAAAAAAATGAACCAGATATTTATAATCTAAGAACTGAAGTAAAGCCATATCACATAGATGAACATGGAAATAAAGAGGTTTATTTTCCAGTTGACAAATTAAAACTTCCAGAAACATATCAAAAACCATGGGGAAATAAAAAACATAAAGTCTACGTATATAAGTATAAAAAACGAGTTATTTGGGGATTGACAGCAGTTATTTTAAATGATTTATTAAAAAAGTATTAAAATTCAAACAAAATTGTTATAAATAAACAAAGACTAAATACTATTTATTTATAATTAAAGTAAATACACAAAAAAGGATAAATCATGATTTCAAGAATTCACGACATAATTTCGGACCTTTTTAGTAACTTTCAATCTATATTTTTACTATTGGCTAGATTAACTCTTGCATACGGTTTTTATGAACCAGCAATGAAAAAGTGGTCTGATATAGAGGGTATTGCACAATGGTTTGGATCATTGGGGATTCCATTTCCTACATTAAACGCATATATGGCTGCTACAACTGAACTTTTAGGGGTTGTACTACTAGCTCTTGGTTTATTTACTAGGTTAATTTCTATACCTTTAATAGTTGTAATGATTGTTGCAATTTTTACAGTACATATTGGAAATGGCTTTAGTGCAGGAGATAATGGATTTGAGATACCATTATATTATTTATTATTCTTAGGTATTTTTCTATCGCATGGTGCAGGAAAGATATCAGTTGATAATTTTATATTTAAAAAATAGATAATTATTATTAATTTGATTTTGATATAATTTAAATCTTACATCTAAGTATATTTGTAAAATATTTTAAATTAAAGTAGGAATCATGAATAGAATAGTAATTAATAATAAAGAGATATTTCCATCAAAAGTTGTATGTATTGGAAGAAATTATGTTGAACATATAAAAGAGTTAAATAATGAAACACCTGAAGAGATGGTTTTTTTCATTAAACCCAACTCTGCAATAGCTAATCAACTCTTTTTTCCAAAGTTTGCAAATTCATGCCACTATGAATCTGAAATATCTTTTTTGATTGAAGAGAATAAAATATCAGCTGTTGGATTTGGTTTAGATTTAACATTAAGAGATGTTCAATCAAAGTTAAAACAAAAGGGTCTTCCTTGGGAGAGAGCAAAATCTTTTGACAATGCAGCTGTTTTTTCAGAGTTTGTAAATTTCAATGGTGATATCTCAGAACTTGAGGTTGAATTATATATAAATGATGAACTAAAGCAAAAAGGTGATGTATCTATGATGATAAACAAACCTTTGGACATAATGGAAGAGTTTTGTACTTTTTCATCTTTTGAAGATGGAGATATTTTGATGTCAGGAACGCCAAGTGGAGTTGGACAGTTTAAAGTGGGTGACCATTTTATTGGAAAAATATTATGTAAAGATGAGCTATTACTTGAAGTTAAATTTGAAGTATTACCTTCTCATTAAATTTGAGTTTAATTAAACAAATAAACTATATTTAATTTTTATAAGAGAACTTTCTTTCTTTTGATAAACTTTTCAAAATTAAATATAGGATTTTAAAAAATGCAATTTAATAAATTAACTGATGAAGAGATTAGAGTTATAGAAAAAAAAGGTACAGAAAGACCTTTCTCTGGAAAATATTATGACTTTTATTCAGAAGGAATTTATAAGTGTAAGAAGTGTGATACAAAATTGTACTCTTCTAAAAGTAAATTCAATTCTGGATGTGGTTGGCCAAGTTTTGATGATGACTTAGGAACTGTAAAAAGAGTTCCAGATGCTGATGGCAGACGCGTTGAAATTATTTGTGCAAATTGTGGTGCCCACTTGGGACATGTCTTTGAGGGAGAAGGATTTACTTCTAAAAACACAAGACACTGTGTAAATTCTATTTCAGTAAACTTTGACAATGAAAATAAATCAAATAAAGACAAAGGTATATGTTATTTTGCAGCTGGATGTTTTTGGGGTGTTGAATACCATTTTGAACATTTAGATGGAGTATATAGTGCAGTTTCAGGATATATGGGTGGAGATACACTACATCCAAGTTATGAAGAAGTTTGTACAGGAAGAACTGGGCATTTAGAAGTTGTGCAAGTTGAGTATAATAAGAAAAAAGTCTCTTTTGAAAAGTTAGCAAAACTTTTTTTTGAAATTCATGATTTTACTCAAGAAAATGGACAAGGTCCAGATATAGGTAGTCAATATCTATCTGCAATATTTTACAAAGATGAAGAACAAAAAAATATATCTTTAGAACTTTTAGATGAGTTAGAAAATAGAGGTTTTAAAGTTGCTACAACACTAAGAGAAGCTACAACATTTTATGAGGCGGAAGAGTATCATCAGGACTATTATGACAGACACCATAAGGTGCCATATTGTCATACTTATAAAAAGATATTTTAGTTTTCTGTTCCTAAAATATAATAGATAGGTTTTTCACTTATTTGTTCAACTTTCACACCATACTTATTTGACCAATGAGAAACCTCTTCATGAAATTCTTCAAGGATTTCATTTGAATCATTTTCATCACATTTGATTTTTAAAAACTCAGTTTTATTTGATAAACCTACATATGCATTCATCTTTTTTAGATGATCATTTAAACTAATTATATGTTTTGCAAATTTATCAAAATCTTTTGTATTTTGTATCATTACTTCTGCTTGTTTTAGTGCACTCTCACTTTTTGAGTAACCCAATTGTGATAAGACAACTTCAGGTGACATAGTTAATTGCATATTAATCCTTTAATAAAATATATACAACAAATATAGCAAAATAGAATTGAAATATTGTTTAATATTTTATTTAAATTTTTTCTTTTTAGAAATATAAATTAAGTTGTTATTTCTATTGTTTTTTGTAGTATACATGTGTATTTTAAGGCTAAAGATGGAAAAACAAAAGAACTATATATTTGAGATAATATTTTTACCAATTTTAATAATAATTTTTCTTATAATAAGTATAACTATTTATAACATTCACCTAACAAAAAAACAGTTAGAAAAGCAGATAAAAGATAAAAGAGTTGAATACTTCGATATTCAAAAAAAATCTGTATACAATAAAGTACAATACTTAAATAGTGAAATAAAAATTCAAAACAATAAAATAGAATTTAATATAAAAGAAGAACTAAAAGAAAAAATAAACACTGCTATAAAAATTTCAGAAAATATTTTTAAAGAGAATAAAAATTTATCCAAAAAACAAATTGTAAAAATTTTATCAGAGAGATTATCTCTTTTGTCTTATAATAAAAATAGAGGATATTATTATATTCTTGATAAAAATGACCAGTTAATAGAACACCCCATAAAAGAGATGATTGGGAAAAGTACAAGCAATATCTTTGATGTGGATAATGTAAGTTTATCTACAAAAATAAGAAAAAGTCTCAAAAAAGATGAAGTTAGTTTTGTAAAATATCATTTTTACAAGCCAAATAACCAAAAGAAAAAGTTTTTAAAGATAGTTGCAGTTAAATATTTTGAACCACTTGATATCTTAGTAGGAACAGGCGAATACATAGATGATGCAATAAATGAATTTAAAAATGATTTTATCAAAAAAGTATCTCAAAATAATGATATGAATAAATATGTATTCATACTCGATGTGCATAATATAAATGGTGGAAAAAGTTATGCAACAATGCTAGCTAATGTAAATCGAAAAGAGTTAGTTGGAAAAGTATTAGATGATGAAGTAAGAGATTCAAAGGGAAACTTATATAGAAAAGAGTATTTAAAGATTTTAAGAGAAAAAGGAGAGGGCTTTTTAAAGTATTGGTATAAAAAACCAGGAGTTAAAGAGCATAAAGAAAAATATACATATTTTTATCTTAATAAAGAGTGGAATTGGGTAATTGCTTGCGGATTTTATCCTGATGACTTAATTTCACAAATAGAAAAGTTAAATAAACAGTCAAGTGAATATTTGGATAGTTTGATTCGTAATTCACTTTTTTGGGGGTTGATTTTCTCTTGTGTGATGATACTTTTATCAACAATTATTTTTTATAAAATCCAAAGAAGAATAAAAAAAGACCAAAAAAAGTTAATTCAAAGTCAAGAAAATCTAAAAAAAGCACAAAAAATATCAAAAATAGGCTCATGGAGTTATAACTTTGATACTAATGAGATAATCTTTTCAGATGAAATTTATGAAATCTTTGAAATAGATAAAAATAGAAAAAAACCCTCATATGAGCTATTTTTATCTTTTGTTCATAATGATGATAAAAATAGAGTTAATACTGTTTTTGAAAAGTTATTAAAAGATAAAAAATCCCATGAAATTACTCACAGAATAAAAATAAAGAATAAAATAAAATGGGTAAACAATCAAAGTGAAGTTTTTATTGAAAAGAGTAATACTATTGTTATTGGAACACTGCAAGATATAACTGAAAAATATGAAAAAGATAAAAAAATTTAAGAACAATCAAAGCTTTTATTTAATCAGTCAAAAATGGCTGCAATGGGAGAGATGATAGAAAATATTGCCCATCAGTGGAGACAACCTTTATCTGCTATTTCAACAAGTGCTACGGGAATGAAATTAGAGAATGATTATAACCTTTTAGATAGTAATAAACTTACAACTGGTTTAGATAATATCATTGATAATACAACATACTTATCTAATACAATTGAAGATTTTAGAAAGTATTTTGTCAAAGATAAAGTAAGAACAAAATGTAATATAAAAATAGTATATCAAAATACTATCAAACTCTTAAAATCAAAATTTGATAGCTTGAATATAGAGATAATAGAAGATTGTGAAGACATATATTGTACTACTTTAGAAAATGAACTTGTACAATGTTTAATGAATATTTTTAACAATGCACATGATGTTTTAGTGAAAAATGGTAGATCTAAAAAATTAATTTTTGTAAAAATTTATAAAAAATATGACAATGTAATAATTAGTGTAACTGACAATGCAGGTGGAATAAGTGAAGAAATAATTCAAAAAGTATTTGAACCATATTTTACAACAAAGCACAAGGCACAAGGTACCGGGATTGGTTTATATATGACTCAAGAAATTGTTGTTAAGCATTTGGATGGTTTTATAAAAGTAAAAAATGTAAATTTAAACTATGAGTCTGTAAAATATACAGGTGCAAACTTTAAGATATCTTTGCCCCTTAATAGAGAATAAAAAAATAGGATAATATATGAATTTTAAAAACTATGTTGTACTTATAGTTACTTTTCTACTTATTACATTTTCAATTGGTTCTTCAGTTTTAAACTATATGAAGTCACTCAATGAAACACAAGAAGAGTTAAAAGAGCGTTCACTACCTTTATCCATTGATAATATATACACAGAAGTTCAAAGAAATCTAATAGAACCAACATTAGTATCTTCAATGATGGCAAATGATACCTTTTTAAAAGATTGGATAATCCATGATGAAAGTAAAACTAATAAAATAGCTAGATATTTAGAGAGTATTAAAAATAGACATAATGTTTTTAGCACTTTTTTAGTTTCGCAAAAAACAGGTAACTACTATACCTCAAAAGGTCTACTTGAAAAGATAAAAGAAGAAAATCCAAATAATGAATGGTATTTTAAATTCAGAGATATTCAAGATAATTATGAGATAAATTTAGATTTTAATAAATACCTAGGGGATTCTTTAATTATGTTTATTAATTATAAGATTTTCGATGACAACTTTCACTACTTAGGTGCCACTGGAATTGGAATAAAAATCTCATATATAGATGATATGTTAAAACATTTTAGACTCAAATATAACTTCAATGTTTTTTTTACAGATAAAGATGGAAATATTGTACTTTCAGAACAAGAAAATAATGATATAGGCAAAGCCAGAAATATAAAAGACCTAAACCTAGATAAAGCTAGTTTGATTGAAAACTCTAAAGTTATTGAGTACAAAAAAAATGGAAAAGCATATATTTTAAATACTAAATATATAAAAGAGTTAAAGCTATATCTGTTTGTAGAAGCAGAATTAGATAAGTTTACAAAAGAGTTAGAAAAAACTTTTTATACCAATCTTCTAATATCTTTGCTTATAACAGCAATTATTATAATGATAATTTTATATACAATTAGAACTTACAATAAGAAATTGGAAAACTTAGCTTCATATGATAGTTTGACTCACTTACCAAATAGAAGAAACTTTAATGAATATTTTGAAAAATCCCTTAAGCTTTTTAAAAGAGATAATATTCCTAGGTCAGTTATATTTTTTGATATAGATAATTTTAAAATGATAAACGATAACTATGGACATTTAGTTGGGGATAATGTTTTAAAAAGAATTGCAGTAATTTTAAATCTTCAAATTAGAGATTGTGATACTATATCAAGATGGGGTGGAGAAGAGTTTTTAATTTTATTAAATGACTCAAATGTAGAACAAAGTTTTCAAGTTGCTCAAAAAATAAGAGCAAGTTTTGAAGATGACCTTGAGTTAAGCAATCTTGTAAAAGGCTCAGTAACAGCAAGTTTTGGTGTTGCTACATTTAGAAAAGATGATACAATAGAAAAAGTCATTTCAAGGGCTGATCATGCTTTATATGCTGCTAAAAATAGTGGTAAAAACAAAGTAGAAAAAGAAGTTTAGGAGGAGTTTAGATGTCAGTATTATTAGAAATGGCGATGTTCCCAACTGACCAAGGCGAGAGTAAAAGTGAATATGTAGCTCAAGTTATAAGCCTCATAAGGCAGAGTGGCTATACATATCAACTAACTTCAATGGGAACAATAATCGAAACAAATGAAATAGGGCAAGCTTTAAAACTTGTTGAAGAGTGTTATAATATTTTAGAATCAAATGGTTGCAATAGGGTTTATTCTACTTTAACATTTGATATTAGAAAAGGTCATGATAATAGATTAAAATCAAAAATAGAGTCCATAGAAAAACATATAGGAGAGGTTTCAAAATGAAATATATATTTATATTAACATTATTAGTAAGTACACTTTTTTCAGCAGATGATTTACAAGAGTGTGTTCAATCAACAGTTTCTAAAACATCAGTTATTTTTACTTGTATGCATGGTGAGTATTATATAGAGTATGAATCAACATCAAAAAGAGATGTTAAAGAGATAAAAATCCTTTATACAAAAGCTGATAAATACAAATATTTGAAAAACTTAAAACGTCTACCAAAAGATATTGATTAGTGTACAATGGCATTATGCCATTGCACAATAGATACTCTCATACCACTTTTTACTTTTTTTACACTATGTGAAAAGTAGGGATTACTTAAAAAAGAGACAAAGTCTCCCTCTTTAGGTTTGATTGATAGTTTTCTAAATTTATCATCAAATAAGAAATCAAAAACTAACTCTCCACCACTAAATTCAAATTCATCTTTTGGCTCTTTTACACTTGTAGTGATGAATAAAACAGTTGTGATAATTCTTGCAGGTGCTACTGGATTGAACTCAATAATGTTTTTGTCTAAGTCAACTATTTCACTACAGTTGTCAGAGTGTCTTTTATAAAAACAGCCATCTTTATAAATAAGTATTTGTGGTTCAATTGATTGCATAAGAGAGACATTGAAAAATTCTTCTATTTTATTTCTTTGTGATTCAAAAAATCTATTATACTCTTTTATAAAAGTCTCATTGGGGATGATATTATATGTATTTCTTATTTGTGTATTTTTTTTAGGAAGAACAACCCCATCGTCTGTACTAATTATCCCTATCTTTTTTGATTCATCTTCATGGTTTTTTACAAAACTTTTCATGCCTGAAAAATTAAAATCAATATTTTCATATATAAATGGGGCTTCATAATAGGGATTAGGAAGTATTTTCATACTCTCAGGAACAATAGTATCAAGCCAGTGTTTTGGGCAAAAAACATTATTGCCAACTTGAGTAAGTTCAAGTTTTTTTATATCAAAAGGTGCAGTCATATAACCTACTAAATTTTTTGTGAAATTATAGCACTTATTTTAGTAATCTATACCTTTTGTTTTAAAACTATATCTATGCTCTTCACTTCGTCCAAACTCTTTTATCATCTCTATATGAATTTTTGTTCCATAACCTTTGTGTTTTTCAAACTTGTAGTTTGGATAGCTATTTGCAATATCAACCATATATCTATCACGGCTTACCTTTGCTAAAATAGAAGCAGCACTAACTTCAGGATAATTTGCATCTGCTTTTATCTCATGTTTTAACTCTTCTATTCCAAAAGAGGTATTTCCATCCATTAGGTATTCACTTGCACTTAATTTAGTCATAATTTCTTCTATAGAGTTTTTTAAACAAAGTGACAAGCCAAGAGCATCTAAAGTCTTTGCATCTGTAAATACTATATGATAAAAAGAGTTGGCTATTATCTCATCAAAAAGTTTCTCTCTTCTCTTTTCACTTAGTTTTTTAGAATCATTTAATCCCTCTATTGGGTTTTTTAAAACAACTCCAGCTACAACCATTGGGCCAGCAAGTGGACCTCTTCCTGCTTCATCTATACCACACAACATCTATTTCCTTTCTGTTTAGCTAATTATATTGTAAAAAATATTAAAGAAAATAAAAATAACACTTGACAAAACTACACTCAAGGTGCTATAATTTATTAGCAGTTAAATTAAAGGAGTGCTAATTATGAATAAAATTTTTGAAAAACTAACAAACCAAATGGCAGAAAGCATTGATTCGTCTATTGCTTTAGCTTTACATAATAAAAATCAAGAAGTTGAAGTTATACATATGCTTTGGGCACTGTTAACAAATACCAACTCAGTACTAAACCAATTATTAAATAAAATGAATATAGACAAAACAGCTTTAGTACTAGAAGCAAAATCATATACTTCATCTTTATCAACTGTTTCATCAGTTACAAAAGAGAATATAAAACTAAGTAGAGCATTTTTGGATTCGCTACAAAAAGCAGAAGGACAAATGGCTACACTTGGGGATAAATTTATTGCTATTGACTCATGGCTAATAGCAAATCTTGATAATAAAGTATTTAAAGAGGTATTAGGTAAATATATAGACTTAAGAGAAGCAAAAAAAGAACTTGAAGCCATAAGAGGTGGAAGTGTTATTGATTCAGCTTCAGGTGATGAAAACTTAGAAGCCTTAGGCAAATATGGAATTGACCTAAACCAACAAGCTATAGATGGAAAACTAGACCCTGTAATTGGAAGAGATGAACAAATACAAAGAATGATGCAGATTCTTATAAGAAAAACAAAAAACAACCCTATACTTTTAGGGGAACCTGGAACTGGTAAAACAGCCATTGCAGAAGGCTTAGCTCAAAGAATAGTAGCAAAGGATGTTCCACTATCTTTACAAAATAAAAGAGTGGTAACACTTGATATGAGTGCTTTAATAGCAGGAGCAAAATATAGAGGTGAATTTGAAGATAGACTAAAATCAGTAATAGATGAAGTTAAAAAAGCTGGAAATGTTATACTTTTTATTGATGAGATACATACTATCATTGGAGCAGGGGCTAGCGAAGGAAGTATGGATGCTGCAAATATACTTAAACCAGCACTTGCACGTGGTGAATTACATACAATAGGAGCAACAACATTAAAAGAGTATAGAAAGTATTTTGAAAAAGATACAGCTATGCAAAGAAGATTTCAACCAATCTCTGTAGATGAACCTAGTGTAAATGAAGATTTACAGATACTTAGAGGTATAAAAGAGAAACTAGAGACTTTTCACAGTGTAACTATCAATGACAGTGCACTAGTAGCAGCTGCAAAATTAAGTGATAGATATATCTCTGATAGATTTCTACCAGATAAGGCCATTGACCTTATTGATGAAGCAGCAGCAGAACTTAAAATGCAAATTGAGAGTGAGCCAATAGTTTTATCAACTGTAAAAAGAGCTGTTCAGACTTTGATGGTAGAAAAAGAAGCTTTAAAGATGGAAAAATCTAAAAAGAATACTCAAAGAATAGATGAAATAGAAAAAGAGTTAGCAAATCTAAGTGAAGAACAAAGAGCCTTAGAATCAAGATTTTTAAATGAAAAAGAGACATTTAATAAAGCTTCAGGATTAAAAGTAAAAATTGATGAACTTAAAACAAAAGCTCAAGCGGCAAAAAGAGAATCAAGATTTGAAGAAGCTGCTTCTATAGAGTATGGGGAAATACCAGAGTTAGAAAAACAAGTGAAAGAAAATGAAGAAAAATGGAACATCATGCAAGAAGAGGGGACACTTTTAAGAAATAGTGTCGATGAAGATGCAATTGCAAGTATAGTTTCAAGATGGACTGGAATTCCTGTAAATAAAATGCTAAGTAGTGAAAAACAAAGAATTCTAGAGGTTGAAAAGGTATTAAAAGAGGATGTAAAAGGACAAGATGAAGCTCTAAAAGCAATAAGTAGAGCAATCAAAAGAAATAAAGCGGGACTAAGTGAAGATAGTAAACCAATAGGTTCTTTTATGTTTTTAGGACCAACAGGTGTTGGTAAAACAGAGAGTGCAAAAAGTTTAGCAAAGTTTTTATTTGATGATGAAAAATCACTTATAAGATTTGATATGAGTGAATATATGGAAAAACATGCTGTTTCAAGACTAATAGGTGCAGCTCCTGGATATGTGGGCTATGATGAAGGTGGACAGTTAACAGAGGCTGTTAGAAGAAAACCTTACAGTGTGATTTTATTTGATGAGATTGAAAAAGCTCATCCCGATGTATTTAATATCTTACTTCAAGTTCTTGATGATGGAAGATTAACAGATAACAAAGGTGTAACAATAGATTTTAAAAATACAATTATTATCTTAACTTCAAATATTGGAAGTAGTAAAATTATAGAAATATCAGATAAAGATAAAAGAAAAGATGAGGTATTTTTAGAAATAAAAAACTATTTTAGACCAGAATTTTTAAATAGATTAGATGATATAATTATTTTTGAACAATTAGGATTAGACTCAATTACAAATATTGTTTCTATAATGTTTGATGATATTAAGAAAAAGTTACAAGATAAAGATATCCAAATAGAGTTAAGCCAAAGTGCAAAAGAGTTTATTGCAAAAGTTGGATTTGACCCAGTATATGGGGCAAGACCGCTAAAAAGAGCAATCTATGAAATAGTAGAAGATAAACTTGCTGATTTGATATTGGAAGATAAAATTAAATCAGGAAGTAAAGTTGTATTTGATGTTCAAAATGATGAGGTAATAGCAAAAATATAGTTTTAGGAAAGGTTTATCCTGGCTTAATATAAAGAAATTTTAAGTTAACTTTAACTATAATCCGCAACTTGAATTTTAAAAAGGGAATGACACTATGAAAAGAACATACCAACCGCATAACACGCCAAAAAAGAGAACTCACGGTTTTAGAGTTAGAATGTCTACTAAAAACGGTAGAAAAGTTATTGCAAGAAGAAGAGCTAAAGGTAGAAAAAGATTAGCTGTTTAAGCAAACAATACAGACTAAATAGCTCAAGAGATTTTAAACAACTATATCAAAGCGGCAAAAAATGGCATACGCCATCTTTTGTCGCTTTTTTTAGTTCTAGTGAAAATCTAAGTATTGCCTTTGTTACTTCAAAAAAAGTAGGAAATGCAGTTTGCAGAGCCAAAGCTAGAAGAAGACTACGAGCTATAGTTTTGGAAAATGAAGAAAAAATCATAACAGGCAAATATATTTTTGTAGCAAAAGATGAGTTATTAAAGAAGTCATATGTGCAATTACAAAAAGATTTTAACTTTGCTTTTAAACGACTAAACCTATACAAATGAACTTTGTATTTAAATATCTAATTAAGTTTTATCAGAAATTTATTTCACCTTATACATATGGAAGTTGTAGATTTTACCCAACTTGTTCAGAATATGGACTATGGCAGATGGAAAATAACTCTTTTTTTAAGGGTATTTATTTTACAATAACACGGATATTAAAATGTAACCAGCTTTTTGAAGGAGGAATTGACTATCCAATAGTTAATAAAATCCCGCGTAGAACTGTCATACATAAAAAAATCAAAGTAAAATATTGGTATATACCAACTAATGATAAAAAATACTTTGTAGTAAAGAATTGGGAGAGAAATAAGAATAATGAATAATTTAAATAATAATCAGGGTATGCAAAAGCGAATGTTAATAATGACATTAGTTGTTTTTGTATTTTTTGTAGCTTATGAATTTTTGGTTTTAAAACCTCAAAAAGAGGCACAAGCTGCTAAAGTAGCTCAAGAGAAAAGTACACAAGCAAATAGTGCTCCACAAGTGGTTCAAAATAGCGCAAATCCTGAATCTGCTCCAGCTTCAAATATATCAAGCCCTTCAAATATAGTTGATGCTTTATCTACAAAAGCAATTATAGCAAATGATATAGTTTCAACTGTTACTACTGGTAAAAATATTATCCAAATTGATAAATTAGGTAGAATAGCACAAGTTACTCTTTTAGAGAGACAATATATCACAGAAGATGGTTCTCATATCAAACTTTTTGAAGCAGATCAATTAAGACCTTTAGAAGTTAGATTTGCAGATTCAACTATAAATAATGAAGCTTTTAAAGTTCCAGTAACTGCAAGTTCTGTTATTGTTGATGCAACAAAAGATACACAAACTCTTGTTTTAACACAAGTATTAAAAGATACAGTTTTAACTAAAACATTTACTTTTTATGCTGATGGTCATTATGATTTAAAAGCAAAAGCAACAAATAACAAACAGTTTTTTATAACATCAGGATTTAGACCAAATGTATTAGCTGATATGTATGCTGACCATGGTGTAATTGTAAAACTAGTTGATGGTACTTTAGACGTAACTGTTGATGGTGACTCTGATAAATCAAAAACATATACAGGGGCTAAATTCTTAAGTGCCTTTGATAGATATTATACAACTGTACTTTATAACTTTGAAAAAACTTTCCAAGTATCACTTATGCCTGATAAAGAATCAAACCCACAAGGTTTTATTCACTCTGAAAATGCATCTATTTCTTTTAGTGGATATGCTGGACCTAAAGAGCACAAAACATTAACTGCTTTAAATCCTGAGTTAACTGATGTTATTGAGTATGGATGGTTTACTTTTATTGCAAATCCAATGTTCTTATTCTTACAATTTATTCAAAGTTATGTAGGTAACTGGGGATGGACTATTGTAATAGCTACAATCTTAATTAAACTTGTACTTTATCCTTTATCATACAAAGGTATGGTATCAATGCAAAAGCTAAAAGAATTAGCTCCAAAAATCAAAGATATTCAAGCAAAATACAAAGATGATAAACAAAAACAATCAGCTCATATGATGGAACTGTATAAGAAACATGGTGCAAACCCTATGGGTGGATGTCTGCCATTAGTTATGCAAATCCCAGTATTCTTTGCTATCTATAGAGTTTTATTAAATGCAATTGAACTAAAAGGTGCTGAGTGGATTTTCTGGATTCACGATTTAGCAGAGATGGATCCATATTTTGTATTACCTGTATTGATGGGTGCAACTATGTTTTTACAACAAAAAATTACACCAAATACATTACAAGATGAAACACAAAGAAAAATTTTCCAATTTTTACCAGTGATTTTTACATTCTTCTTCTTGTGGTTCCCAGCAGGGTTAACTCTTTACTGGTTTATAAATAACTTATTTACAATTGCTCAACAATTTTATATTAATAAACTGTTTGAAAAAAGAAAAACAGTAGAAGTAGAAGAGAAAAAACTAGCTAAAAAATAGGAAGTAAATATGAAAAAATTTGAAGCAAAAACTTTAGAAGAAGTATATGAATTAGCATCAAATGAATTTAGTTGTTCCATTATTGATTTAGAAATAGAAATAATCCAACAGCCAAGTAAAGGTTTTCTTGGCTTTGGTAGAAAAACTGCCATAGCAACTGCTCAATTAAAAAGAAGACAAAGAAGAGAAAACAAAAAATACAAAGATACCCGATATAAAAAATCAAATATAAATATAGAAGATGTATCTGAAAAAATCGCAAATACATCAAAATCAGAAGTAAAAAAACAAACAGTTCAAAATACAACAAAAGTTCCTAACGTAGAAGGAAAAGAACAAATCTTTGATAACTTTTATACAGAAAACAATCAAAAAGACGAAATATCAAAAATAGTAATAAAAAAAGATAGAGATGAAATCATCTCTGAAGTAAAAAAAGATATTAATAACTTATTTTTAAATACTTGTTATGAAATAGACGAAATAGAAGTTAACTTTCATGATGATGAGACTTTATACGTAGAGTTTAGTGGTAAAGATTCAGCTCTTTTAATAGGTAAAGAAGGGTATAGATATAAAGCTTTATCATATATTTTATTCAATTGGATAAATGAAAAATATGGATTTATGTTAAGACTTGAAGTTGCAGAATTTTTGAAAAATCAAGAAGAAGCAATATATAACTACTTAATCCCTGTAATTGAAACAATCAATGAAACAGGAACATACAAAACTAAACCTTTAGATGGTATTTTGGTTCATATTGCTTTAAAAAGATTAAGAGAAGAGTTTCCTAATAAATACGTAGCTGTTAAAACTAATGTTAGAGGTGATAAGTACGTATTAGTAAATGAGTATAGAAGTAATTAATTGTCTATGGACTCACTAGATACAATTGTTGCAATTGCAACAGCCAATGGAATTGGTTCTATTTCAATAATAAGAGTAAGTGGTAAAGATGCTTTACCTTTTGCTTTAGCTCTTTCAAAAAAACAAATCCTAAAACCACGACTTGCAACTCTATCAAATGTTTATAATAGCAATGATGAAATTATAGACGAAGCACTATTAATCTATTTTAAAAATCCACACTCTTTTACGGGTGAAGATATTGTAGAGTTTCAATGTCATGGTGGTATTGCTATTTCAAACATCATATTAAATGAGCTTATTAAACTTGGGTGTCGAATGGCAAATCCAGGAGAGTTTTCAAAAAGAGCTTTTTTAAATAATAAAATAGATTTATCAAAAGCAGAAGCAATAGCAAAACTTATTGAAGCTAGAAGTGAAGATGCCGTTAAATTATTGGCTAGACAACTAAAAGGTGAACTTACAAATTTTGTAAATGATATTAGAGAAGATTTACTTTTTATGCTTGCATACACAGAAGTTAATATTGACTATGCAGAGGAAGATTTACCTGAAGATATTTTTGAACAAATAGAGAGAAAGTTAGAAAAAATAGTTGTCAAATTATCAGATACACTTGAATCAAGTAAAAGAAGAGAAGGTCTAATAGAAGGTTTTAAAGTAGCAATTATAGGTAAACCAAATGTTGGAAAATCTTCACTTTTAAACAAACTTCTAAACTTTGATAGAGCAATTATCAGTGATATTGCAGGAACTACTAGAGATACAATAGAAGAGTCAGTAAAAATAGGAACTCACATTATCAAGATAGTTGATACAGCAGGTATAAGAGAAGCTAGTGATACAATTGAAAAAATAGGTATAGAGAAGTCTTTAAGTGCAGTAGATGAAGCTGATATTATTATTTCACTATTTGATAATTCAAAAGTTTGTGATAGTGAAGATAAAAAAATCATAAATATATTAGATGAGATTGAAAATAAAGAAAAACTAGTTGTATTAAATAAAATTGATTTGGAATCAAAGTTTGACAAGTCTGCTTTAAAAGATGACTATATAGAACTAAGTACAAAAAATAGTATTAATAGTTTGATTGAAAGAATTGAAAAGATTTTAGATAATAATTCCCATGATGATAATATGACTTTGATATCTAAAAGACAAGTAGATGCGGTGGAAAAAACACTACATCATATACTAGAATCAAGAATGCCACTACAAACTGGTGAGTTAGAGTTTTTTGCACATCATATACATGAAGCTATTGAGAATATTTCACTAATAACAAGGCCATATGAAAATGACCAGATGTTGGATGTGATGTTTGGAGCCTTCTGCCTCGGAAAATAGCTGTAGAGGTATAGCTTTTTGCACACTTCTGCGTTAGAGTAATTTTTTTACTCAATCACGTACTAATTGTACGCTCAATCGCAAAGAAATTACTCTGCCTTGAATTGCACTAAAAATCTATACCTCGGCAATTTTTAGTAGTTTAGAATAATAGGAAATAAATGAAAACTTATGATTTGATTGTAATAGGTTCTGGTGCTGCTGGGATGATTGCTGGTATAAAAGCTTCTAGGGATGGCAAGAGCGTACTATTACTTGAACAGCAAGAAAAGCTGGGTCCAAAACTAAAAGCTACAGGTGGTGGACGCTGTAACCTTACAAATACCCTTGATAATTCTGACTTTATGAACTCTTTTGGTCGCAATGGTCGTTTTATGATGGATGCTATAACTGCTTTTGATTATAAAGACTTAATGAACTTCTTTAAAGAAATAGGTGTTGAGACTCATATCCCTGATGGATTTAGAGTATTTCCTATTACTCACAACTCTTCTACTATTATAAAAGCATTAGAAGATGAACTTACTCGTGTGGGAGTTGAAGTTAGATGTAATACAAAAGCCCAGACTCTATTATTTGAAGATGAATCAATAGTTGGTGTTCAAACTTTGGATGAAAAGTTTTTAAGTCCTAATGTTGTTGTAGCAACTGGAGGATTGGGTTATCCCATGCTTGGAGCCAATGGTGATGGATTTACTTTTGCAAAAGAGTTAGGTCATAGAGTTACTGATTTATATCCTGCAATGTTACCTTTAATATCAAAAGAGAGTTGGGTAGCTTCTTGTAAAGCTGATACTATAGCAAAAGCAGAACTAAGAATAGATTTACCAAAAGCAAAAAAACTAAAAGATGTTGGTGATTTGATTTTTACTTCCAAGGGTATTAGAGGTCCTGTTGTTTTAGATTTCTCACGGGAAGTTACACCTTTTTTAGAAAAATATGGAGAAGTTCCACTTTTAATCAATATGATTAAAGGCAAAAATGAAGAAGAGGTTAGGGTACATATTAACAATGAGATTAAAGCAAATCCTGACTCAACTATTTTAGAAAATATTAGTACACTTATTCCCGAGTCTGTTGCAAATGAACTTTGTATTTTAAGCAAAGCAGATACGAATAAGAAGTTTAAAGATTTATCAGGGCAAGTAAGAGATAAACTTATAAAAAATCTTGTCTCAACTCCTTTAACAATCATTGATCATGTTGGTTTTAAACAAGCTATGATTACAAGGGGTGGGGTTAGTTTAAAAGAGATAAATCCAAAAACCATGCAAAGTAAGATTATAAAAGGGCTATATTTTTGTGGTGAAGTTGTTGATTTAGATGGACCATGTGGAGGGTATAACCTCCAATGGTCTTTTTCAAGTGGCAATTTAGCTGGAAAACTTTTAGATTTTTAAGAAGTTATTATAATCAGGTTTTTCTATCCAAATAAATTTTGCATTCTCTTTACCTATATCTATCCAAGAATTTGTTTCAAACTCTACTTTTAAGACTTCCCCTGGTTTTATCTCTTCTCTGTAAACATCAAGTGTTATAGTAAGTGCAGTTAAAGAAGGGTTGTGACCTATCAAAAACATCTCATTTACTGTATCAAAAGTATAAGATATTGTTTCTATTAGCTCATTTACATAGGCTTGAAAAAGAACTTCGTTGTACATAATATTTTTGTCATATTTCAATATTTCAGAGACTATTTCAGCTGTTTCTCTTGTACGATTTGCCGGACTTGCAACAATCAAGTCAGGCTTAATATTTAAAGAGCTCAAATTTTGTGCAATTCTTTTTGCTTCTTCTATTCCCTCTTGTGATAATTTAATATCAAAATCATCTTGATTTGGTTTTGCTACTTGCTTTTGAGGATGTCTCATTATATAAAGTGTTTTCATTTTTAATCCAATTCTCTTATTGTTATTATTTTAAGTAAATTTTCCTAGAAATAATATAAAAAATTACAAAATATTTTACTTTTTCTTTGGTGGATTAGTATATGAAACAAATTTTGAGTCGTTTTTATGAAAATCTTTCCAATCATCAATTAAAATATCTATTTCAATAAGACTTGCAGTTTGAATATTATTTTCAAAATTTATTAGTCCATAAGCAAATTCATTAAGTCCCGGATTGTGTCCAATTATCATCAAAGAGTCTATTTGTTTTTCAACTTTTTTTATTATACCCATTATTTCAGTACTACTTGCATGATACAAACTATCTATAAAAACACAATTTTTCTTATCAAATATTCCATTAACAGTGAGTTTAGTTCTATTTGATGTACTACAAAGAATCAAATCTGGTTTTATATTATTTTTTAAAACAAACTCTTTCATATATTTAACTTGATTTTTCCCTCTATTGTTTAATGGTCTATCAATATCTTTTAAAGAAGAATCTTCCCATGAAGACTTTGCATGTCTTAATAAATATAATTTTTTCATATGTTTTTCCTTTTATATAAAAGATTATAGAATACTAATATAATTTTACTAAGGAAGAAACATGGAACAAGTAAAGACAGTCTTTTTTTTAACACTTTTAACTGTTTTATTCGTTTTTATAGGATTCTCATTTGGCGGTGCTAATGGTGCACTTATTGCATTTTTAATTGCAGGTGGTATGAATTTTTATGCATACTATTATTCTGATAAGCAAGTATTAAAACACTACAACGCAGTTATTATTGAAGATAGAAAAAATTACATATATAAAATTGTAGAAAAATTAACCTATGAAGCAAATCTTCCTATGCCTAAGGTCTATCTAATTCCCGATAGAGTTCCAAATGCTTTTGCAACAGGAAGAAATCATCAAAATGCAGCTGTTGCTGTTACTCAAGGTTTAGTTGATTTATTAAATGAGCGAGAAATAGAGGGTGTTATAGCACATGAGTTATCTCATATAAGACATTATGATATTTTAATTGGAACAATAGCAGCAGTCTTTGCTGGGGCTATTGCTATGATTGCAAATTTTATGCAATTTTCGGCTATGTTTGGTGGAAATAATAGACAAGGTGCTCATCCTATAGTTATGATTCTTATGGCAATTATTTTGCCTATTGCCGCTTCTATAATACAAATGACAGTTAGTAGAAGTAGGGAGTTTTTAGCAGATGAAGGAGCAGCTAGGCTTACAAAAGATCCTGGTGGCTTACAAAGTGCTCTGTCAAAATTAGAATCTTATGCCCAAAGAGGACAAATAAATGAGGCCACAGAAGAGACTGCACATATGTTTATAATAAATCCTTTTTCAGGACGAGATATAAAATTTGGAAATCTATTTAGAACACACCCAACAACTGAAGATAGAATAGCAAGACTTGAAGAGTTGAAGTTTGAACTAAAAAAATAGATTTATTGGAAAATATCAACCATTGTGTCTAAATCAACACAATCTTGTAAAATAGGGTAAATCCCTTTTGCAATAAGCGAAATTTTTAAGTCATAATCTATATCTTTGATTAAGAAGTAGTTTACTTTATAATCATGTAAAAGTTCAGGCAATAAGTTACAGGCTATTTCATCGTCATTATTAAATGCTGGATTTACTATACAGTTTTGAGATTTTAATTTATAATCTTTTATAAAATATATCCAAATGTATTGTGAATCTTCATTTGCATAATCTATTTTTTCGTTTGAATTTGAACAAACAGCAAGGTGAAACTCATTTGTTACTTCATGAACTTTGATATTACTTCCTGTTACTAATGCAAGTGAAATCTTTTTTCTAGCACTTTTAACAATTCTAGCAAAGGTTGCTCTTGATACATTCATTTTTTTAGCAGCATCTTCTTGATACATACAAAATGAGTCCATAAGGTGTATTGCTTCTAACTCTTCATGTAGTAATACTATATCTTCTTTTGCTTCAATATCCTTTGGACCAAAGTATTTACATACTGGTACAAGGTCTAATTTTCGTTTTAATTTATCTCTTGCCATTGCTTACCTTAATTTATTTAATATTCTAGCATAATATACTTGACATATGCTCAAAATGTAGTTATAATTCCTGTCATATGTTCATTAATGTTAGAAAGTAAAATTTAAATGAATATTTTTACAGTATTTATAAATTTTAGCTCCTTTGTTGTTTATTTGAAATCTAACAAATAACATACATTATTAATCTTATTTCTCTATCCCCCTTCAGGAGAATAATTTTAATAAGCGCCCCTTTATTTTGTAAAAACCACTTTATCATATTTTAGTACTATTTCGGTTTTTACAAAATTTTTAAATCAAAATACCTAAAAAATAAATCAAAAAAAAAGCTGGAATAAACCAGCTTCAACCTTTCAACTTAACCAAAGTAAAGGCTAAGTAATATTACAAAACCTTTGCTTTAATATCTTTTAATTATAAACTTTTTTAATATTATTTATATTGCTACTCATATTTAAAATAAGCATGTCAGCAATAACTAATGCCATCATTGATTCAGCTACAATAGAGCCTCGAACTGCAACACATGGGTCATGTCTTCCTTTTAGTTCACATGATACTTCATTATTATGTATATCAATACTATCTTGTTTTATAAATACAGAAGGTGTCGCTTTAAAGAAAACTTTTACATTGATGTCATCGCCATTTGATATTCCACCTAAAATTCCACCTGAATGGTTTGTTTTAAATCCATTTGCATCTATTTGGTCATTATTATCATAACCTTTTACTTTACTTGCCTCTATTCCATCGCCAATTTCTACTGCTTTTACGGCATTTATTCCCATCATAGCAGCTGCA
This sequence comes from Arcobacter sp., assembly GCA_002869535.1. GTDB lineage: Bacteria > Campylobacterota > Campylobacteria > Campylobacterales > Arcobacteraceae > Arcobacter. The sequence continues at coordinate 26,447 of PKUK01000003.1, read as the reverse complement.
ATTTGTGCATCAAGTCTATAATATAGTGGTTCACCTAAACCAATAGGAGCATTTTTAACATTTACAAGTGCAACTCCACCAACACTATTATGAGAGTTCTTAGCAGCTAAAATTGCCTCTTTTTGGAAGTCTTCTTTATTTTTATCAAGTGAATAGATATCTGAAGTTTTTGCATATTCAAAATCAAAAGTTGAGGACTCTATACCATCAATGGCATAAATTCCACTTCTTACTTCAACATTCATTTCATTTAAAAATAGTTTTGCAATAGCACCAGCTGCTACTCTAGCTGCTGTTTCCCTTGCACTACTTCTTCCTCCACCTCTATAATCTCTGATTCCATATTTATGAAAATATGTAAAATCAGCATGTCCTGGTCTAAAAAGATCTTTTATATTTGTATAATCTTTACTTTTTTGATTTTCATTAAATATAACCATTGCAATTGGTGTTCCTGTTGTTTGTCCTTCGAAAACACCTGATAAAATCTCTACTTTATCGCCTTCTTTTCTAGCTGTTGCAAACTCATTTTTACCTGGTTTTCTTCTATCCATTTCAGATTGTATAAATCTTTCATCAATTTTGATTCCTGCAGGAACTCCATCAACAATACAACCTAATGCATTTCCATGACTCTCTCCAAAAGTTGAGAATCGAAACTTTTGTCCAAAACTATTCATTGTTATTTAACCTTTTAACGTATCTAATGCTATTTTTGCAACGGCTTGTTGAGCTAACTTTTTACTTTTGCCTATTGCTTGTCCATAATTTTTATCATTTATCCAAATTGATACTTCAAACTCTTTTTTATGATCTGGTCCATAAGAAGCTTCTATTTTATACTCAGGAATTGAACCAAATTCTGCTTGTGTTATCTCTTGAAGTGCTGTTTTATAATCACTAAATAAGACATCTAAATTAATCTTATCATAAGATTTTTCTAATAGTGTCAAAATAATTGGCTTTAAAACTTCTAAGCCATACTCTAAGTAAACAGCCCCCATAATTGCTTCAAAAGCATCTGATAAGATAGAGGCTTTTGTTCTTCCTTTATTTCTCTCTTCTGCAACTGAAAGATAAATATAATCGCCAAGCTTTATCTCATTTGCCAATTTTGTAAAACCTGTTTCATTTACAAGTGAAGCTCGTATTTTTGATAAATCCCCTTCATTAGAAGCTGGAAACTTTTTATATAAGTATTCACCAACAATTAAATTTAAAACTGCATCACCCAAAAACTCTAATCTTTCATTATTGTATGGTTTCTTAAAGCTTTTATGAGTAAGTGCTTCGACTATCAGATCTTTGTTTTTAAACTGATAATCCAGGCACTTTTCTAAATTTGCATAATCATTCATTTTTGTCCTTTATATTTTGTGCAAAATCTTTTGCAAGTATATCACATCTTTCATTTTCTTCATGTCCAGCATGACCTTTTACCCAAGAAGCTACGATTTTGTGTCTTTGTGAAACTTCAGCGTACTCTTTCCATAAGTCATCATTTTTAACTGGTTTTTTTGTTGATGATCTCCAGTTATTTTTAATCCACGAACTAAGCCATTCATTTATTCCTTTTACTACATAAGTAGAATCAGAAGTAATATGAACATCACAAGGCTCTTTTAAAGCTTTTAAGCCTTCAATTACCCCTTTTAATTCCATTCTATTATTTGTGGTGTTATCTTCACCACCACTTAGCTCTTTTTTCTTACCATTAAACTCTAAGATTGTTCCATAACCACCAGGACCTGGATTTCCTAAAGATGAACCATCACTGTAAAGATTGATTTTTTTCACTTATTCCCTTATTTAAATTATGCTTGACTTTAAATGTTAATGTATTGTGACAGTGGGGACATCTTGTTGAATAAATTGGAAGAGTCTTTTTACAAGAGGTACATAAAAACTCAAAATTTAAATCAGCATTTATGTTTGCTTCATTTTGATTAATCAATATTAATATTCCAAAACTAAAGTCATCACTTTTTTCTAAATTATTTAAATACCCCTTGGCATTATATAACTCTTTTAATAGGGGACTATTCTCAACTTTATCAAAATCAATATCATTGAAATCTAAGTACCAAAGTAAATCTAATATTTTGGTAATATCGAACTTCTCAATATTTTCCCAAAAGAAGTTTTTATTGTATTGTAATAAATATTCTAAAAGCATTCTTTCCACGATTCTGTTTAGTTTAAAAAAGGCATAGAGTTTTTCTGTTTTTTTATCAAAAGAGATAATAGGATCATTTAAAATAATCAATGTCTCAATATAAATTCTATCTCTAATTGTGTCAATACCAAGCTCTTCAAGTGAATTAATCACCTCTAAGGCTTTTTCATAATCTTTTAGTTTTTCATTAATCAAAAGTAGATACTTCAAAGCTTCACTATTTCTTGGTGAAAAATTTAAAATCTTTAAAAATATCTCTCTTGACCTTTGTAAAAATCCGCCTTTAAAGTAAGTTGAACCTAAAAGTTCCAAAAGCTCTTCTTTTTTTACTCTGTCTTTTACATGCTCTAATAGTGCCAAATAAACTGTTATAGCTCTTGTATAATCACCCTTGTGCAAAAATGTTGAAGCTAAAAGTAAAATAGAGTCAAAGGGGAGGTTATATGTTTTATATAGGTGTACATAATCTTCTTCTTTTAGTTTTCCTAATTCAAAACGTTTTAGAAGTTTACGGTACTCTCTTCTTGCAACTTTTTCTTTATAGGCACCAAAAGTGTAAGTTAAAAATGAGATTACAAAGATAAGTAATAGAAGAACAATTATTCCAAAAAGAGGATCTCTATACTCAAATGCTAACTGCAATTATTAAACCTTGTTTTTTATTTTGGTATTAATATTATCATAATTGAACATATAAAAATCTAAATTGTAAAATCAAAGAGATTAAATTGTATAATCTTTTCCATGATAAACAAAGATTCAATAGAAAATTTAAAAAACCATGTTGACATAGTTGACACAATCTCACAATTTTTACAATTAAAAAAATCAGGAGCAAACTTTAAAGCTTGTTGCCCTTTTCACGGAGAGAGTACGCCTTCTTTTGTAGTAAGTCCTGCAAAGCAGATATACCACTGTTTTGGTTGTGGTGTTGGAGGTGATTCCATTAAATTTGTAATGGAATATGAAAAACTTTCTTATCCAGAAGCTATAGAAAAATTAGCAAGTATGAATAACTTTTCACTAGTTTATGATGATACCCAACAAAAAAAACAAGATACAAAAGCAATAGAAGAGATAAATAGGTACTATCAGAAAAACTTTGTATCTAATATGGTTGCTAAAGATTATATAAAAGAAAGAGGGATATTTGAGTCTTCTATTGAGAAGTTTGAAATAGGATATGCCCCAACTTCCCAAGAGACAATAAATTATCTGAAATCAAACTTTTTAAATCTAAATGATGCAAAAGAGTTAGGAATTATAGATTCAGGAGCAAATGGCTTATATGCAAGGTTTATTGAGAGAATTACTTTCCCAATTTATTCATTAAATGGTGCTTTAGTTGGTTTTGGTGGAAGAACAATAACAGGACACAATGCAAAATATGTTAATTCACCTCAAACTAAAATTTTCAACAAATCAAGACTCCTTTATGGGTATAACTTATCAAAAGAGAAAATATACAAACGAAAAGAGATAATTATCACAGAAGGGTATTTAGATGTAATTATGTTACATCAAGCTGGATTTGATAATGCAGTAGCAACACTTGGAACTGCACTTACAAAAGAACACTTACCCATATTAAAACGTGGTGAGCCAAAAGTAATTGTTGCCTATGATGGAGATAATGCAGGACTTAATGCTGCTTTTAAGGCTTCTCAACTTATGGCACACAATGATTTTGAAGGTGGAGTTATTATTTTTGAAAAAGGTTTTGACCCAGCAGATATGGTAAAAGATGGGAAGATAGAAGAGTTAAATAAAATATTTTCAAAACCAAAACCATTTATTCCTTTTGCTATTGATCATATAATTTCTCAATTTGATTTAAATGACCCTCAAAATAAACAAAAAGCCCTACAAGATGTTAATGAGTTTTTAAATACTCTAAATGCTCTTTATCATGATGAGTATTCAAGGTATATTGCCCAAAAGCTAAATATTAGAGAAAATTTAATAAAAGTAAAAAAAAATACAGTAAAAAGTAATAATAATCTTGAGTTATCAAAGGTAAATATTGGGGAGCTTTGTATTATAAAAGCAATTCTAAATGATAAGCAAAGACTTTCAAGGGTTTTAGATGTTATAGATGCTTCAATGTTTGAATATCATAAAAGTGAGTTTGAAATATTGATGGATAATATAAATGATGATAGATTAAACTCAATACTTTTAAATGAGAGATTAGAAGATTATGAAGATGAAAGATTAAATGCAGAACTTCTAGTTTTATTAGGAAAATTTTACTCAAATAAGTTAAATGAAGTTTTATATGATAAAACTTATACTTTCAATGAAAAAAGTTCTCTAATTAGAAAAATAAAAGATAATATAGCAATGTTAAAAAGTGGAAAATTAATAGCATATAATCTATAAAATTAATATTCATAAAACTTTTTTTAAAGTAAAATAATAAAAAATCAAGGAAACTAATATGGAAATTATTCAAACTGAGGCTGCACCTGCTGCAATTGGGCCTTATTCACAAGCACTTAAATATAATGGTTTAGTTTATACTTCTGGTCAAATTGCTCTTACTGCTGAGGGTCAATTAGTTGAAAGAGATATTAAAAAACAGACACATCAAGTTTTGACAAACTTACAAAATGTACTTGCCGAAGCAAATAGCTCTTTAGAAAGAGTTATAAAAGCTACAATTTATTTAGAAAATATGGAAGATTTTGGTGTTGTAAATGTGATTTATGCAGAATACTTTGGTGAACATAAACCTGCACGAAGTACGGTAGCTGTTAAAACATTACCTAAAAATGTCTTAGTTGAGATTGATGTAATTGCTGCAAGTGATGACGTAATTAACATGTAATGCTTTTTCGCTTAAACTAAATTTAAACTAACCTTTGGTAACATTCCGTCCCGTTAAATGAAAAAGTTACTAAAGAATTGATAAGTTAGAGGAAAAGATATGTATGCAATTATAAAGTGTGGTGGTAAGCAGTATAAGGTTTCAGAAGGTGATATGATTGATATCGACTATACTGGAAAAGCTGCTAAAGAATCTCTAGAAATTACTGATGTTTTAGCAGTAAACGATGGAGAGTTAAAATGTGGTGATGCTATTTCTTCTGCAAAAGTAGAAGCTGTAGTAGTATTAGACGGTACTGGTGCAAATAGAGACAGAAAAGTTCTTATTTACAAAAAAAGAAGAAGAAAAGATTCTAAGTTAAAAAAAGGTTTCAGAAGAAGCTTTACAAAAATTAGAATTACTAAAATAGCTGCATAAGGAGATAGACTATGGCTCACAAAAAGGGACAAGGTAGTACACAGAATAATAGAGACTCAGCTGGTAGAAGACTTGGAGTTAAAAAATATGGTGGGGAAGCTGTAAAAGCTGGAAATATCATCATCAGACAAAGAGGTACGAAAGTACATGTTGGTAACAATGTAGGTATTGGAAAAGACCACACAATTTATGCTTTAATTGACGGAGTTGTAAAATTCGAAGTTAAAGATAAAGATAGAAAAAAAGTTTCAGTTTACGCTTCGTAAATTTTACTTTTCTTTATTTAAAGGGGTGTAGTGCTTTTGCCTACACCCCTTTTTTAGTTTATAATTATTACTAAATACAAGGGCTTGTTTTTAGTAATAATTATAGTTACATGGATTATTTAAAAGGTTTGTAATGTTTATAGATAGCGTAAAATTTAGTATCTCTTCAGGAAAAGGTGGACAAGGTTGTGCCTCATTTAGAAGAGAAAAGTTTGTTGTAAAAGGTGGTCCTGATGGTGGAGATGGAGGAAAAGGTGGAAATGTTTACTTTTTAGTAGATAATAACACTGATACTTTGTCTTGGTATAAAGGAAAGCACAAGTTAAAAGCTGACAATGGAAAGCAAGGACTAGGAAGTAGATGTACTGGTAAAAGTGGAGAAGCTTTAATCCTAGTTGTACCTCCAGGAACACAAGTAATCAATGATGATACCAATGAAGTTATTATGGATTTACTTGAAGAGGGTGATAAAAAACTTTTACTTGAAGGTGGAAAAGGTGGATTAGGTAATACTCACTTTAAAAACTCAAGAAATCAAAGACCTACTTATTTCCAACCTGGACTTCCTGGTGAAACTATGAATTTAAGATTAGAGTTAAAACTTATTGCTGATGTAGGATTAGTTGGATATCCAAATGTTGGTAAATCAACTTTAATATCTACAACTTCAAATGCAACACCAGAGGTTGCAAATTATGAATTTACTACTTTAACTCCAAAATTAGGTGTTGTAGAAGTTGGTGATTTCAACTCTTTTGTAATGGCAGATATTCCAGGAATTATTGATGGAGCTAGTGAAGGTAAAGGTTTAGGTTTAGAGTTCTTAAGACATATTGAGAGAACTAAAACTCTACTTTTTACTATTGATATTACAAATTATAGAAAAACTATTGATCAATTTAATGTTTTAAGAGAAGAGTTGAAAAACTTCTCATCAGAATTAAGCCAGAGAGATTATGCTATTGCTTTAACTAAAACAGATGCATATTATGGTGAAGATTTAAGTGGTGATATTGAAAACTTTATAAAAGAGCTAGGTTTAGAAGTTACAAGTTCTAATGAGTTTGGTTTTGATAAAGAGTTAACATATTATATTCAAGATACAGTATATGAAAAATATGATAGTTCTAAACCATATTTTATATTACCAATATCATCAGTAACACACAATAATGTGGGTTCATTAAAGTTTGCTTTATATAATTTAATTGCTCAAGGTAAATAAAAAAATGAAAAGATTAGTTTTAAAAGTAGGAAGTGCTGTTTTAACAGAAAACGGGAAACTTGCATTTGAAAGATTAAGTAATCTTGTTGATTTAATTGCAAAATTAAAAAATGAAAAAAAATATGAAGTAATACTTGTAAGTTCAGGAGCTGTTGCTGCTGGATTTACATCATTACAGTTAGATAAAAAGCATATTGCAAATAGACAAGCTTTAGCTTCAATTGGACAACCACTTTTAATGAAGCATTATAAAACAAGATTTAAAGAGTATGACATTATTTGTGCACAAATGTTACTTATTGCTGATGATTTTGATTCAAGAAAAAGAACAGCCTATGCAAAAGGTGCAATTGAGATTTTATTAGCAAATAATATTTTACCAATTATAAATGAAAATGATGTAACTGCAACGGATGAATTGTTATTTGGAGACAATGACCAACTAGCTGCTCATGTAACATATCATTTTAAAGCAGATATGTTAGCAATTTTGACAGATATAGATGGTTATTATAATAAAAATCCACATCAATTTGATGATGCTGTTATTCAAAAAGAGGTAAATGAAATATTGCCAGATATGCTTGATATGAAGCATACTCCAAATACAGAGTTTGCAACAGGTGGAATTGCTACAAAACTAAAAGCTGCTGACTTTCTTTTAAAAAATGATATACCTATGTTTTTAACAAGTGGTTTTGACTTGGAAAATGCATATGCGTATTTATTAAATGACAGTTACAAAAGCGGAACAATTTTTAAGGCTAAAAAATAATGTCTAAAAAAATTGTTTTTATGGGAACGCCTGATTATGCAACAATAATTTTTGATGCAATAATAAAAGAAGGTTATGAAGTTCTTGCTCTTTTCACTCAGCCTGATAAGCCTGTTGGAAGAAAGCAAATAATGACTCCTCCACATATAAAACAGTATTGCTTAGATAATAATATCTCAACTCCTATTTTTCAGCCAGAAAAATTAAGAGGAAATAAGGAAGTTGAAGAACAGTTAGCATCTTTAAATCCTGATTTCATAATCGTAGCTGCTTATGGACAAATACTTCCTAAAGAGATTTTAGATATTGCACCTTGTATTAATTTACATGCCTCTTTATTACCTAAATATAGAGGTGCAAGTCCTATTCAAGAAGCACTTCTTAATGCAGATACTTATACGGGAGTTACTTCTATGCTTATGGAAGAGGGACTTGACAGTGGAGATGTTTTAGCTTTGAAATATTTTAAAATACCTTTTAATATGGAAGTGGCAGAACTATTTTCACAGCTCTCAACATTAGCAGCAAAACTAACAATTGAAACCTTAGAAAACTTTGAAAATATAAATCCTAAAAGACAAAATGAATCAGAAGTGAGTTTTTGTAAAAAGATAAAAAAAGAGTATGGGGAAGTAAGTTTTAGTGATGCAAAAAAAGTTTATCAAAAATATAAAGCATACTCTTATTGGCCTGGAATTTATTTGAAATCAGGACTAAAATTAAAAGATATCTCACTACTTGAAGATGAGTCTATTAATAATGCAGGTGAGATATTAGCTATTGATGATATGGGCATATCTATTGCTTGTAAAAAGGGTAGTATAAAAATCAAAACACTACAAGCACCTTCTAAAAAAGCTATAAATTCAATTGATTATATTAAAGGTCAAAGAGTTTCTATAGGGGATATTTTAATTTAATTTATTATATTATTTATAAAACTACAATCTTAAAGTAATAAAATGAAAAAAAATGGTAAAAATTGTAATATATATGATTTAAAACTTTTTAAAATAAATGGATTTGATGTTTTATTACATAAAATATTGAAACAAACAAGAGAAGTACTTAATGCTGAAGCAGGGTCTATATACACAATAAATGGAGACTCTTTAGATTTTAAAGTATTTCAAAATGATTTTATGAATTACGAACAAATTTATCTTCAATACTTAGATTTAAAAGGTCTAAAACTTCCACTTGATAAAAATAATAAATACATTGCAGTAGATTCACTCTTAAAAGAAAAAATTATTGTTGTAAATGATATTTATAATACCAACAAATATGAATTTTTGGGAGTTAAAGAGTATGATAAGAATAATAATTATGAAACATACTCCTTAATTACTGCCCCAATTATACATCCTATAGATAATAGTAAACTAGGTGTTATTCAATTGATAAATAAATTGAGAAGTGGGAAAAAAGTCGATTTTAAAGAAAAAGATAAAGATACCCTATCAATCGTTAGTTCTCTTATTGCTTTAACTATTTCACAAGCAGAGAATGATTCTTTAAAGTTAAAAGAGTTAAATGATGAACTAAAAGTTGCAAATGAAAAATTAACTAAAAAAGTAGAACACGAAATAGGTGAAAATGAAAAAAAATCAGCAATAATTTATCATCAATCAAAACTTGCATCTATGGGGGAAATGATAGGCAATATTGCCCATCAATGGAGACAGCCTTTAAGTGCTATATCTACACTTGCAAGTGGTCTTAGTTACAATATAGAGCTTGATAATTATAATAAAAATGAGACTATTGATGGCTTAAATAAAATAGTTGATACTACAAAATATCTTTCAGAAACAATTGATGATTTTAGGGATTTTTATAGAATTGACAAGTCAGCAAAAGAGTTTAATATCGCTAGTAATATACATCAAAGTGTATCAATAACAAATGCCTCTTTATATGAAAATAAAATTGAAGTAAAATATTATTTGGATAAAAGTTTAACTTATTATGGTTTTGAAAATGAATTAAAGCAAGCTTTATTAAATATTTTACAAAATTCAAAAGATGCATTTTATATAAATAATGAAGATATCAAGAAAATTATTTTTATCTACTTAGAAAAGATAAATAATACTATTTATATAAAAATAAAAGATAATGCAGGTGGAATAGAAGAAAAATATTTAAAAAAAATATTTAGAAAAAACTTCACAACTAAAGATGAACACAAAGGGACCGGAATAGGTCTATATATGACAAAAGTAATTGTTGAAAAAAGTTTTAGTGGTAATATTAAGGCTGAAAATTGTCAATTTGAATATGAAAATAAACAATGCAAAGGGGCCTTATTCACTATAGAATTTCAGGCTAAATAGAAATAAAAACCTGTTACACTCAATAGTGAAATCAAAACACCTAAAACTAAAGAATTAATTGCTAATCTTTCATCTAAACCACCCTGAATAGCCAAAATCACAGCTGTAGTCATAGGAGGCATTGCAACTTCTAAGATTGTAACTTTACTCCAAGTTTCATCAAGATTATAAAATATTGAGAATCCTATCATTACAAGTATTGGCATTACAAACATTTTTACTGTTAAAAGTAAAGTAGTAGTTTTAAATTTATAAAAAATATTTTTAAGTTCTAACTTCATCCCTATTGCAATCATTGCAAGTGGAACTAAGGTAGCACCAACTGCTTCTGCTGTATTTATCACAAAAACAGGAACTGTAAAGAGTTTTAAAAATATAGTTACAAAAAACATTATAATAGGTGGAAAAAAAATTACTTTTCTAGTCATTGCTTTAAATTTCACAACTTGACCACTACCCCAATTTATAATTATAGTTCCAAGTGATACTACTAATAAAAAAGAACCAAACAGATCATAAATAAGTGCATATACCACATAATCTTGACCATAAAAAGCATCAATATATGAAAATCCTATAAATGAGGTATTACCAAAAGTTCCAACTACTATAAAAGTTGCCAAAGTTTTTTTGTCAAATTTAAAGAACTTCCCTAGATAATATGTCAAAATAAGATTTATCAAAATTATTCCATTGAACATAATTATCAAATTTAAAATTTTTAAGTCTAAAACAAGTGGGTAAATTTTTATAAAAACCATTGCTGGTAATGAAAAGTATATTACAAAATCAACTAAGGCTTGAGAATGGTCTTTTATAAAAACTTTAAAAAAGTATCCAATTATTAAATATAAAGCAATTGGTAAAACGGGATCTAACATTATCTCTCCAAATTTAAAAGTAATTATTATATATATAACTTTATTAATATGAACTTGAAATTATATTTAGTATAATCTTTTTATGGAAATAAGATATCTACAAAGTGTTGATTCAACACACACTTACTTAAAAAATTATATTAAACAAAATGGTTATACAAACAATTTGTGTATCGCAACACAAGAGCAGACTTCTGGTATTGGTAGTCGTGGCAATTCTTGGGTAGGAGTTAAAGGAAACTTGTTCTTTTCCTTTGTAATAAAACAAGAAGATTTACCACCTGACCTACAAATTCAGAGTGCATCTATTTATTTTTCTTATATTTTAAAAAAGATTTTAAAAAGTTTTGGTTCAAAATTATGGCTTAAATGGCCCAATGATTTTTATATAGATAATAATAAGATAGGTGGGACTATTACGTCTGTATCAAATGGTTTAGTCTATTGTGGAATAGGATTAAATTTAAATAATGTTAATAATGAGTTTTTAAAACTAGATATAAAAATTGATGTAAAAGAATTATTTAAATTATATTTCAAAAATATTGAAAAAAAAATCCTTTGGGAGGATATTTTAAAAGAATATGTGGTAGAATTCAGCAGAAGTAAAAATTTATACGCAACAATTAACAATGAAAAAATACCCTTAATCAATGCACAGTTAAATAGTGATGGTTCAATAAATATAAATAATAAAAAGGTTTTTAGTCTAAGATGATGGCAGAAGTAATAACAATAGCAAATCAAAAAGGTGGAGTTGGTAAAACAACAACAGCTGTTAATTTAAGTGCAGCATTAGCCTTACAAGGGAAGAAAGTATTACTCATAGATGCAGACCCACAATCAAATGCAACTACAAGTTTAGGATTTCATAGGGATACTTATGAATATAATATTTATCATGTAATGCTTGGAACAAAAGAACTTAACGAAATCATTTTAGACTCAGAAATAGACAACTTAAAGGTAGCACCATCAAATATCGGATTAGTTGGTATTGAAAAAGAGTTTTATAAAAATACAAAAGATAGAGAATTAATATTAAAAAGAAAAATTGACCCTATTAAAAAAGATTTTGATTATATTATAATTGATTCACCTCCTGCTTTAGGACCAATTACGATAAATACATTAAGTGCTTCAAACTCAGTATTAATACCAATACAGTGTGAATTCTTTGCATTAGAAGGTTTAGCACAATTACTAAATACTATTAAATTAGTAAAACAAACTATAAATAGACAGCTACAAATTAGAGGATTTCTTCCTACAATGTACAGTGCACAAAACAATTTAGCAAAACAAGTATTTGCAGACTTGGCACAACACTTTGAGAGTAAATTATTTAAAATAGATGGTAGTTCATATGTTGTAATACCAAGAAACATAAAACTAGCAGAATCTCCTAGTTTTGGAAAGCCAATTATGCTTTATGATGCAACAGCAACTGGTACAAAAGCTTATACAAATTTAGCAAAAGCAATAGCAGGATAAAAAATGGCAAAGGCAGCATTAGGTAGAGGTTTAGGTGAGTTATTAGGTGAAGTTGAATCAGCTTATGAAAGTAATAATAACTCTTCAAAAACTGGTGGTATGGACATCTATTTAGATGTAAATTGTATAAAACCAAATCCAGCACAACCTAGAAAAATATTTGATGAAGATAAATTAAAAGAGTTAAGTGAATCTATAAAAGAGCATGGCTTAATTCAAGCAATTACAGTTGTTGAATCAAATGTTTATGGAGAGTATATTTTAATTGCTGGTGAGAGAAGATTAAGAGCTCATAAATTAGCAAATATTGATAAAATAAAAGCTACTATAATGGATCTTGATGATGAGAAATTAAGAGAAGTTGCTCTTATTTAAAATATTCAAAGAGATGATTTAAACATTATTGAATTAGCTTACTCTTATGCTCAACTTATTAATGAACACTCATTAACACATGATGAGTTATCTTTAAAAGTTTTTAAAAGTAGAACTTCTATTACAAATACATTAAGATTATTACAACTCTCTTCATATGTACAGCAAATGTTAGCAAATGAAAAAATAACTGCTGGTCATGCAAAAGTTATGATTGGACTTGATGATGATACTCAAAGAAAAATTACTGATAGTGTCATTGGTCAAAAACTTTCTGTACGTGAAACTGAGCAATTAATAAAAGATATTAAAGCCCCAGATACAAAAACTAAAATAAAAAGCAAATCAACACCTAAAAATTATGATTTAAATCCACTTAATAGTGTTGTTGATGAATTATCTAAAAACAATCTAAAAGTAAAATTAGAAAAGAACTGTTTTAAGATAGAAATTAAATCTCAAGAGTATATTGAAAAGATATCTAATTACTTTCGTAACACTTTATAAATTTTATTTAACAAATTAACCCATTTAATATATTTTTATAGAATTATTCGCTAGAATTTATCAGTTTTAGTCAAACTAAACTGTAAAAAATATGGAGGAATGAATGTTAGACATAAGTCCTGTATTGTTGCTTAGCTCTGGTATTATTTTCTTGTTAGTACTTGCCAGACTAAACAGTTGTCTATTTACACCTCTACTAAAGCATATGGATGAAAGAGCAATATCTATAAAAAGTGATTTAGAGAATGCAAAGTCAAACACAGCTGATGTAGATGGAATGCTGGCTGAAGCAAATGATGTTATTGCAAAGGCTAAAAAAGAAGCTGCTGCAATTAGAGAGGAAGCTTTAAACGAAGCTAAAAAAGTTGCTGATTCAAAATTAGAAACTGCAAAATCAGATATAGAAGCTAAATATGCTGATTTCAAAGTTTCATTAGAAAATGATTCAAAAGCTTTAAAAGATTCATTAATTGCTTCAATGCCTCAATTTAATGAGAGCTTAAAAGCTAAATTAAGCTCGATATAAGGGAGAGAAAGTGAAAAAATTACTATTATTAACTTTATTAGCTTTAGCTCCTGTAGCATTATTTGCTAATAGTGAAGGTGCGGAAACTGATATTATTCAAAGAACCGTTAACTTTGTAATTTTTGCTGGAATTTTATGGTATTTATTAGCCGATAAAATTAAAGCTTTTTTTGCAAATAGAACTTTAGAAATTCAATCTGAATTAGATAAAGTACAAGATACTTTAAAAGCATCTCAAGCAAAAGTCGATGAAGCGGCTGCAAAACTTGAAAATGCAAAAAAACTAGCAGCAGAGACTGTTGAACTTGCAAAATCTGAAGTGGGTGCATTGAAACAAAAAGTTGCAGATGCAGTTGACAATGAGATTGCTCAATTAAACAGAAACTTTGATGAAAAAATCGAAGTTGAAACTAGAAAACTACAAAGACAAATTGTAGAAGAGATTCTAGAAGAGCTACTAAAATCTGACAATATTTCTTTATCGCAAGATGAATTAGCAAATATTGTACTTAAGAAGGTGGCGTAATGAATGATTTAATTGCAAAAAGATACGTTAAAGCATTATTAGATGGTAAAGATGTAGCTGCTGCAACTTCAATTTATAATGAATTAAGTGAAATTTCAAAAGCATTTGCTGATGATAAGTTTATCTCAATAATATCTTCTATTGAAGTTAAAGAGAGTCAAAAAGCGGATTTAATTATTTCGTTGATTGATAATACTTCTGATACTACAAAAAATTTAATAAAATTGTTAGGTAGTAAAAAAAGATTAGAATTAATTCCATTTATTGTTGCTGAATTAAAAGCTAAAATTGGAGCAATGGGAAATAGTTATGAAGGTGTTGTTTATACAAACAATGCTTTATCTGAGCAGTATATAAACTCTATTGCAGAGCAATTTAGTAAGAAATTTGATGTTAAATTATCTTTAACTCAAGATGTATGTGATTATGATGGTATTAAAGTTGATATTGATGGACTTGGGGTTGAGATTTCTTTCTCAAAAGATAGACTTAAGTCACAAATGATAAATCATATTTTAAAAGCAGTTTAGAACTTATAAAGGAGAAATTGAATGGGTGCAAAAATTCAAGCTGATGAAATCAGTTCGATCATCAAAGAAAGAATTGATAACTTTGAATTAAATGTTGATGTAAATGAGACTGGTAAAATAATCTCATATGCAGATGGTATTGCTCAAGTTTACGGTCTTAAAAATATTATGGCTGGTGAAATTGTAGAATTTGAGAATGGTGAAAGAGGATTAGCTGCTAACCTTGAAGAGGCTTCAGTTGGTGTTGTTGTTCTTGGTTCTGGTAATGGATTAAGAGAAGGTTCTTCTTGTAAGAGAGTTGGAAAACTATTAGAAACACAAGTTGGTGATGCTATGGTTGGAAGAGTTGTTAATGCATTAGGTGAGCCAGTTGATGGAAAAGGGACTATTGAAGCAGCAGAGCATAAGCTTGTTGAAGAAAAAGCTCCTGGAATCATGGCTAGAAAATCAGTTCATGAACCATTACAAACAGGTATTAAAGCAATTGATGCTCTTGTTCCAATTGGAAGAGGGCAAAGAGAGCTTATTATTGGAGATAGACAAACTGGTAAAACAACTGTTGCTATTGATACGATTCTTAACCAAAAAGGTGAAGATGTAATTTGTATTTACGTTGCAATTGGTCAAAAATCATCTTCAGTTGCTTCTGTTGTTAGAACATTAGAAGAATCTGGTGCAATGGATTATACAATTGTAGTTAACGCTGCAGCTGCTGATTCTGCTGCATTACAATTTTTAGCACCATATACAGGTGTTACAATTGGTGAGTATTTTAGAGACAATGGTAAACATGCTTTAATTATTTATGATGATTTATCTAAACATGCAGTTGCATATAGAGAAATGTCATTAATTTTAAGAAGACCTCCAGGTCGAGAAGCATATCCAGGGGATGTATTCTACCTACACTCAAGACTACTTGAGAGAGCTGCAAAAATGTCAGATGAAAAAGGTGCTGGGTCTATGACTGCATTACCTATCATTGAAACACAAGCAGGGGATGTTGCTGCATATATTCCTACAAACGTTATTTCTATTACAGATGGTCAAATCTTCCTAGAAACTAACCTTTTCAACTCAGGTATTAGACCAGCTATTAATGTTGGTTTATCAGTATCAAGAGTTGGTGGAGCTGCACAAATTAAAGCTACTAAGCAAGTTGCTGGTACTTTAAAATTATCACTTGCACAATATAGAGAGCTTGAAGCATTTGCTCAGTTCGCATCTGATCTTGATGAGAGTACAAGAAGAGAACTTGAACTTGGTCAAAGAATGGTAGAAGTATTAAAACAAGGTGTTAATAAGCCTTTAGTTATTGAAAAACAAGTTGTAATTATTTATGCTGGAACTAAGGGATATTTAAATGATATTGCAGTTTCTGATGTTGTTAGATTTGAGAGTGAATTACATGCTTTTATTGAGCAAAAATACTCAAATATCTTAGATGATATTAAATCTAAGAAAAAATTAGACGAAGATACTGAAGATAATTTAAAATCTGCGTTAGAAGAGTTTAAAACTGTTTTTAGTGCAAAATAAGGATTAGTCAATGGCTAACTTAAAAGAGATTAAATTAAAAATTGGTAGTGTTAAAAATACTCAGAAGACTACAAAAGCTATGAAGCTTGTATCTTCTGCAAAACTTACGCGTACTAGACAATTGTCTGATCAAGCTAAAAGTTATGCAGAAAAGATTAATGATGTACTTTCTGAGATTGCACACAGAGTTAGCAGAGTTCAAGATGATGGAATGCACAATAGAGCATTTTCTCAAAATGAAAATCCAAAAACAGTAGATATTGTTTTTGTTACTGCTGACAAAGGTCTTTGTGGTGGATTCAATATGGCTACTATAAAAGCTGTAACGAATATGATGAATGAGTACAAAGCAAAAGGTGTGACTGTAAGATTAAGAGTTGCTGGTAGAAAAGGTGTTGATTATTTCACTTTCCAAGGTGAACCATTAACACAAAAAGTTAGCGACTTATCTTCTGCACCTGATTATAATAGAGCTTCTGACTTTATTCAAGAAGTTGTAAATGATTTCCAAAATGGAGTTACTGATAAAGTAGTTTTAATTTACAACGGATTTCTTAACATGTTAACTCAAGAGTTAAGAGTTAGAGAAATCTTACCTATTAGTTTAGAAAGTGTTGAAATAAAAGAAGAATCATCTATGCTTGATATTGAGCCAGATGATGATGAAGAAGTGTTAAATGAATTAACAGAGAAATATATTCAATTTAATATGTATTACTCTTTACTTGATTCTTTAGCAGCTGAACATAGTGCAAGAATGCAAGCTATGGAAGCCGCAACAAAGAATGCAAAAGAAAAAGTTGATAGTTTAACAGTAGAGTACAATAAAGCTAGACAAGCTGCAATTACAACAGAGCTGATAGAGATTATCAGTGGTGTTGAATAATTAAAATAATTTAAAGGAGCTGCCCGTATGAAAGGTAAAATTGTTCAGGTAATGGGTCCAGTAGTTGACGTAGAGTTCGACGGATACTTACCAGAAATTAATGAAGCAATTCAAGTTACATTAGAAGATGCTAAATCTGACAGATTAATACTTGAAGTTGCTGCACATATTGGTGATAGTAGAGTTAGAACTATTGCTATGGATATGACAGAAGGATTAACAAGAGGACAAGAGTGTGTTGCACAAGGTGGACCTATTCAAGTTCCAGTTGGTGAAGCAGTATTAGGAAGAATTTTCAATGTAATTGGTGACCCTGTTGATGAAGGTGAAGCAATTCCTGAAGAAACTCCAAGATGGTCAATTCACAGAGCTGCACCTTCTTTTGAAGAGCAATCAACAAAAACAGAAATGTTTGAAACAGGTATCAAAGTAGTTGACCTTTTAGCACCATATTCAAAAGGTGGTAAAGTTGGACTATTCGGTGGTGCTGGTGTTGGTAAAACAGTTATTATCATGGAATTAATCCATAATGTTGCTTTCAAACATTCAGGATACTCAGTATTCGCAGGTGTTGGTGAAAGAACAAGAGAAGGTAATGACCTTTATTATGAAATGAAAGACTCTAATGTACTTGATAAAGTTGCATTGTGTTATGGTCAAATGAGTGAGCCTCCAGGTGCAAGAAATAGAATTGCATTAACAGGTCTTACAATGGCTGAGTACTTCAGAGATGAAAAAGGTCTTGATGTACTTATGTTCGTAGATAATATCTTTAGATTTGCACAATCAGGTTCTGAGATGTCAGCACTTCTAGGAAGAATTCCATCAGCTGTTGGATATCAACCTACACTTGCTTCAGAAATGGGTAAATTACAAGAGAGAATTACATCTACATCTAAAGGTTCTATTACTTCTGTTCAAGCGGTATATGTACCAGCGGATGACTTAACAGATCCAGCTCCAGCTTCTGTATTTGCTCACTTAGATGCAACTACAGTTCTTAATAGAAAAATTGCTGAAAAAGGTATTTACCCAGCAGTTGATCCATTGGATTCAAGTTCAAGAATTTTAAGTGCTGATGTTTTAGGACAAGAGCATTATGATGTTGCAAGAGGTGTTCAATCTGTATTACAAAAATACAAAGATTTACAAGATATCATTGCAATTCTTGGTATGGATGAGTTATCAGAAGAAGATAAACTTGTAGTTGCTAGAGCTAGAAAAATTGAAAGATTCCTATCTCAACCATTCTTCGTTGCTGAAGTATTTACAGGGTCTCCTGGTAAATATGTTGAGCTTAAAGATACAATTGCAGGTTTCCAAGGTATCTTAGAAGGTAAATACGATAGCGTTCCAGAAATGGCGTTCTATATGGTTGGTGGAATTGATGAAGTTCTAGCTAAAGCTGAGAATATGAAATAAAACCATTAAGGTAAATTTATGGATACATTAAGATTATCAATAGTTACACCAAATGGATCAATATTTAATGGTGATGTTAAAACTGTAACTCTCCCTGGAAAAGAGGGAGAGTTTGGAGTACTACCAGGACATGCTTCTTTGGTATCTTCATTAACAGTTGGTGTAATTATAATAGAAAAAGAGAATACTACTGAAGCAGTAGCTATAAACTGGGGTCACGTTAATGTTAGCGAAACTTCAGTTGATGTTTTGGCTGATGGTGCTGTTTCTCTAACTCAGGGTGGAGATTCTGATATTGCAAAAGCTATTGATGCGGCTAAAGAACTTGTTAATTCAGTTTCTGATGCTAATGTATCAATTGCTTCTGTAGAAGCAAGAATTAACTCATTTAGTTAAGAAGAAAATGATTGATTTAATTTTAAATTATTTTACAAATAGTAGTGCTATTACACTTGTTGTATTAGCCCTGCTATCTGTTTATTTTGTCTTAATTTTTTGGCTTTTTATTTATAAAAATAGTCAAGTTACTGCATTAATAACTAATGAAAGAAAATCTTTAGAAACACTTACTTCTAGAGAGTCATCATTAAGTCCTTTGTCAGGTTTAAGTAGATGTGCTAAAACATCTAAATCAAAGCCATTATTACATGCTTGTGAAATTTCAATTATTAAAGATGCCAGTGAAGGTCTATCTTGGCTTTCGATTGTATCTTCAACATCACCTTTTATAGGATTGTTTGGTACCGTTATTTGAATTTTAGAATCATTTGCAAAGTTTTCAACTCATTCAAAAGTTGGATTTTCTGTTATAGCCCCTGCTATTTCTGAAGCACTTGTGGCAACAGCAGCTGGGATTTTTGTAGCAATATTTGCTTATACATTTCATCAAATCTTAACTAGAAAAGTTTATGAATTAAACACTTACTTAAAGGCACAATCCGAAATCTTGATCGCTAAGGCATAATACATATGTATGATTTTAATCAAAAACCAGATTTAAATATAACTCCCTTAGTAGATATTATGTTAGTATTACTTGCAATATTAATGGTTACTGCCCCAGTAATAGAGTTTGAAGAGCCTGTAAACTTACCAAATGGAAGTAGATCTCAACAGATTCAAGACGTAAAAAAGATTTCTATTTTAATCTCCAAAGATAAAATAATATCAATAGGCAAAAATAGCTATGAATTAGAAAATTTTGCAGATAGCTTTATACTTTATTCAAATGATAAAAACAAAGATACACCTGTTCATATAAGAGCAGATAAAAGATTGATATATGATGATGTTATTTTTGTATTAAAGACTGTAAAAGAGGCTGGTTTTTTCAAAGTTTCTTTAATCACTGATGGATAACTATGTTTTTTTATAATTCTATTTCAAAGCAAAATAGTCTAATTATAGCTTTATCTATCTACTTATGTATAATTTTTTTATTTTTTTTATATTTAAAAACTTCTGATGTCAAAAAGTTTGATGCTTTTAATAAAACAACTACTATTGAACTTAGTATATTAGTTGATGATAATAGTAAAGTTGTAAATAAAAAAGTACAAAAGATAAAGAATAAAAAAATTGATGATATTGTTGATAAGTCAAAATCAAGAAGTGCAAAACAACAAAACAATGTAAAGTCACTTTTCGCAAATGTAAAAGACACAAGTAATAATGTTATAGAAAAAACTGTAAATAATGTTGTTAAATCTGAAGTTGCTAGCAGATTTAAGGCACAGTTTGAAAAAGAGAGAAAAAGTGAAAAACTATCTGTATCTTCACTGCTAAATAATGTAAAATCAAAAACATCAGTACTTCCAAGTACAGAGTCAAAAAACTCTATAGACCCCTATTATTCAAAGATTTATGAACTTTTAGCACAAAGATGGAATCCTATGATGGTAGGGGATGAATTATTTGCAAAAGTTTTAGTGATAATTACAAATAATGGAAGTTTTGATTATAAATTTTTAAAATATTCTGGAAATGAGGTTTTTGATAAATCTTTAACCTCTTTTTTAAATGAACAAGTTAATATTACATACCCAGAACACAATAAGGGTTCTCAGACAAAAATAGAAGTAATATTTAAATCAGAAGGATAATTATGAAAAAAATATTTTTAGTATTTATATTGATTTGTACAAATTTATTTGCAGTTGATGCAACAATGGAAATTATCAAAAAATCAGACAATTTACCAAAAATCGAAATTGCTGTTGCAAGTGATACTAAGAATTTTGAATATGCAAATAAAATCAGAAATATGATTGTAAAAGATTTGCTTGTAAGTGGACATTTTCAATCATCAAATAGCAAAGAGAATTTTGCTTTTTCCAAAAATCCAAATATGTTAGGATTAAAAAATAGAGGAGTTGATTTATTCTTAAATCTAACAATAAAAGAGAGTAGTTTTGGTGGATTAAATTTAAATATAAAACTCTTTGATAATAATATTATGGGACTAATTTTAGAAAAAACAATTAGTTCTTCTCAATTGGATAGATACCCATTTGTTGCACATAGAGCATCTATTGCAATTAACAAATATTTAAATGCTCCCCCAATTGATTGGATGGATAAATTTGTAATTTTTTCTGTTTACAAAGAGGCAAAAAAAGCAGATATTGTAATTGCTGATTATACTTTAACTTTCCAAAAAACAATAATTAGTGGTGGATTAAATATTTTTCCTAAATGGGCAAATAGTAAGCAAGATAGTTTTTATTATACAACATATAATGGCTTTCTTCCAGAGTTAATTAAATATAATTTATATACTAGAAAAGTAGAAAAAATCATGAAATCTCAGGGGATGGTGGTTTGTTCAGATGTAAATAAAGATGGTTCTAAACTTCTTATAACTGCCTCACCTGAAGGTCAACCAGATATATATTTATATGAAACAAAAAATAAAAGAAAAGTAAAATTGACAAGTTATAAAGGTATTGATGTTGGAGCACATTTTGTTGAAAATGACAGTAAAATTGTTTTTGTATCTGATAGATTAAAAAGCCCAAATATTTTTGCCAAAAAGATTAACGGTAGAGGTGTTGAGAGATTAGTTTATCATGGAAGTAATAACTCATCTGCAACTACATATGATAATTATGTTGTTTATAGTAGTAGAGAGAGTAATAATGAATTTTCATACAATACTTTCAATTTATACTTAATCTCTACAAAAAGTGATTTTATTAGAAGATTAACAACGAATGGTGTAAATCAATTTCCAAAATTTTCAAGTGATGGAGAATCAGTACTATTCATAAAAAACTACAATGGAAAAAGTAGTGTAGGGGTAATAAGGTTGAACTATAACAAATCTTTCTTATTTCCTTTAGTTAGTGGTAAATTGCAATCAATAGATTGGTAAATTACAATTTTATAATAATGAGTTAAGTTTTGTTTGAGTAAAATTTAGCAAATCACAATAAGGATAATTAATGAAAAAGTTCGGTTTACTAGCTTTTATAACAGCTACATTACTATTTACAGGATGTAGTCAAAAAACTGTTGAAATGGATTCAACTCCAGCAGATTCTGAATCTGCATTAAATACAGTAGAAACAACAAACAACAGCATTGCACAAGATAACATGGCAGCTGATGGAAAAGGTAACTATTTTATAGTTGATGGTAAAAAAGAGTTTATTGAATCAATATATTTTGCATTTGATAAATTTAATTTAACTGAAGAGCAAAGAAAAGTTGCTTCTGAAAATGCTTCTAAGTTAAAAGGTTTAGCAGGTAGTGTTAAAGTTGAAGGAAACTGTGATGAGTGGGGAACTGATGAGTATAACTATGCACTAGGTTTAAAAAGAGCAAAAGTTGTAAAAGATGCTTTAATTTCTGATGGTATTTCATCAAACTCTATTACTGTTGTAAGTTTTGGAGAGAGTAATCCTGTTTGTTCAGATAAGACACAAGAATGTTGGTCAAAAAACAGAAGAGCAGAATATAAGCCTCTTCCATAATATATGAACAAATTTCTAATAGTTATTTTATTAAGCACCTTAACATATGCCAAAGAGGTATCTGTTTTCGGTGCTGGTAATTTAGATTCTTCTAACCCTTATGGTCTTACTAAATCAGAACAACGTATTTTAAAAAATAAAAAAGAACTAGGTTCTATTGATACAAAAGTTAAAACTGTAAAATCAACTATGGATTCAATCAGTGAGCGTATTGATGGCTTAGAATCAATTTATGAAGGTGATTCACAAAAATTAAATAGTGTTGTTTTAACATTAACAAAGCTTTTAAATGATTTTGAATCAAATCAAAATTTAACTGATAAAAATGGTGAAGATGTAAAAGAGTTAAAAAAATCTATTGATCAATTAAATACTTTACAAAAAAAGATTGCAGATGAAAATCAGAAAAATTTAGAAAATCTTAAACAAGCTGTAGAAAAATTAACAAAAAAAATAAATGTTATAGATTCTAATTATATTTCAGAAAAAGATTTTAAAAAAAATATGAATCAATTTGTTACTGTAAAAGAGTTTGAAGCTTTGAAAAAAAGCTTAAATATCAAAACTAATGAAATAGCTCAACCTAAAATAAGTGTAAAAAGTAATAATTCGGAAAATAAAGTATCAATAGATGATAAAGCTGAAATGCTAATAGAAGCAAAAATACTTTTTAAAATTGATTATTTTACTAAAGCAATACCAATGTTTGAAGAACTGATATCTGCAAATTATAAACCTGCAGAATCAAATTTTTATCTTGGTGAGATGTGGTACTATAGAAAAGATTATAGTAAAGCAATTTCGTATTTTAAAAAATCTGCGATGTTGTATGATAAGGCAGAATGGATGCCTAAGTTGCTACTTCATAGTGCAATATCATTTGAAAAAACAAACGATTTTAAAAATGCTGCTTCTTTTTATGAAACTTTGATGACTGTTTACCCAGACTCAAAGGAAGCAAAAAGTGCAGATAGAAATCTATCAAAATTAAATTAAAAAAGGAAAAACATGTCAAAAGTTATAGGAATAGAGTACACATTAAAAGATGCTAACACAGGAGATCACTTAGATTCAAATGTAGGTCAAGATCCATTAGAGTTCGTTTCAGGAAAAGGTCAAATAATCCCAGGATTAGAGTCAAAATTAGTTGATATGTCTGTAAGTGAAGAAGCTGATGTATTAGTTGAACCTAAAGATGCTTATGGTGAATTAAACCCAGAAGCGGTACAAGTATTACCAAAAGAGCAATTTGCCGGTATTGAATTAAAAGAAGGTATGAGTCTTTATGGAACTGGTGAACAAGGTGAAACTGTACAAGTTACAGTTACTGGTTTTACAGATTCTGAAGTAACAATTGATTATAACCATCCAATGGCTGGTAAAACATTAATGTTTTCTGTAGCAATTTTAAGTTCAAGAGCAGCAACTGAAGAAGAGATTCAAACAGGTGTTGTTGGTGGTATGGCTGCTATGGGTGGCGGATGTTGTGGTGGCGGAAGCCATGACCATGGTGATTATGAAGGTGGATGTTGTTCTAGTGAACCTAAAGAAGAAAAACCTTCTAACGGTGGATGTGGTTGTAGTCACTAATACTTACAACTGTAAAAACTTTAAAATGCCCAAAAGCACGAGTGCTTTTGGGCATTTTATTTTTATGACACATATTAAATAGTATAATGCTCATTTTTAAAACAAAGTAAAAGATATAAGGAAAAAGATATATGAAAAAAGTTGCTTTTATATTCCCCGGACAAGGAAGTCAAAAAATTGGTATGGGAAAAGATTTTTTTGAAAATAGTGATATCGCAAAAGATATGATTAAAAAAGCCAGTGATAGATTAGGAGTAAATTTTGAAGAGCTTTTATTTGAGGAAAATGAGAACTTAGGTAAAACTGAATATACACAACCCGCTATTCTTTTAGTATCTGCAATTGCATTTGAACTTTTCAAAGATAAATGTGATATTAAACCAGAATTCTTATTAGGACACTCTCTTGGTGAATTTTCAGCACTAGTTGCAGCTGGTGCAATAGATTATTTAGATGCGGTTGAATTAGTTCATAAAAGAGGACTTTTTATGAATGAATCTTGTTCTGGTGGAGATGCAGGAATGATGGCACTAGTTGGATTAGAAGATTCAAAAGTTGAACTTATTTGTAAAGAGCAAAGAGAAAATGGTAAACAAGTTTGGCCAGCAAATTATAATATGGATGGACAACTAGTTCTTGCAGGTATAAAGTCAGATTTAGAGTCACTAGTTGAAACTTTTACACAAGCTGGGGCAAAAAGAGCTATTGTACTTGATATGAGTGTTGCTAGTCACTGTGAGCTATTAACAAGTGCAGTTGAAAACTTAAGACCATACCTAGAAGAGTATATAAAAGATGAGTTTTCACCAGTAGTTTCAAATGTATCTACTGATATATATACAACAAAAGAAGAGGCAATAGAACTATTAGCTTCTCAACTTACTAGTCCTGTAAAGTATAAACAATCAATTGAAAAACATGCTTCTAAAATAGATTTATTTATAGAGTTTGGAAATGGTATTGTTTTAAAAGGTTTAAATAGAAAAATTGTAAAAGTACCTACATCTAATGTATCAGATATGAGTTCTTTAGAAAAAGTAATTGGAGATATAAATGAATAAATTAGCAATAATGGGAGCTATGGAAGAGGAAATCGAACCTCTATTAGCTCATTTTGATAGTGTAAATGTAGTTGAGTTTGCAAATAATAAGTATTATGAAGTTTCATACAATGGATTAGATATTGTTATTGCCTATTCAAAAATCGGAAAAGTATTTGCAAGTTTAACAGCAACTACTATGATTGAAAAATTTGGATGTGATACTTTACTTTTTTCTGGAGTTGCAGGTGGAATTAACCCTAAACTTAATATTGGTGATTTAATTATTGCAAATAAACTTTGTCAACATGACTTAGATATTACTGCTTTTGGACATCCTAATGGATATGTTCCTGGTGGTGCAGTATTTGTTGAGTCATCTAAAGAGTTAAATGAAGTAGCTAAGAAAGTAGCTTCTGATAATGGATTGAAAGTTATTGAAGGTACAATTGCAACAGGTGATCAATTTGTTCACTCAGTTGAGCGAAAAAACTTTATTGAAAGTACTTTTAATGCAGATGCCTTAGAAATGGAAGGTGCAAGTGTTGCAGTAGTATGTGATGCTTTAAATGTTCCGTTCTTTATTTTAAGAGCTATTTCTGATACTGCAGATATGGATGCAGGCTTTGATTTTGATGAATTTTTGAAATCAAGTGCTAAAAACTCAGCAGACTATCTAATAAAAATAGTTGATGAATTATTAAAATAAGAGTTTAGACTCTTATTTTTAATAATTAACTCTATATTCTCTACCTAAAATCTCTATATATTATTACTAAAAATTACAAACAAAAAAGAAATTCAAAATTTAAGCAGATGTTAAAGAAAAGCACTTGACAAAGGATAAAAAACCTATTATAATTCCCGTCCAATTTGAGTGATGGAAGTCACGAAGAGTTGAAGTTCTTTAACAAACTANAATTTTTATAAACCGAATATGATATAAAACAAGAGAATTTATACAATTCTCGTCTATTAAAAAAACAATGAGTAATGTCAGTAAACAATTGCAATTAATTTTCTTAGGGAAATTAGATAAAAGAGTTAGACACTAGTCATGATTAAACTAAACATTTATGGAGAGTTTGATCCTGGCTCAGAGTGAACGCTGGCGGCGTGCTTAACACAT
>PKUK01000002.1:277655-278785 GCA_002869535.1 Arcobacter sp. | reverse complement strand
AAACCGAATATGATATTGGATGTATACCCATTTTATTTTATTTCTTGAGATTAGAAACGAATCTAATCTCATTACTCTGAAAGGAGGTGATCCAACCGCAGGTTCTCCTACGGTTACCTTGTTACGACTTCACCCCAGTCGCTAAATCCACTGTGGAAGGTAGCTATTTTAGCATCCCCGCTTCGAAT
Organism: Arcobacter sp.; assembly: GCA_002869535.1. Lineage (GTDB taxonomy): Bacteria > Campylobacterota > Campylobacteria > Campylobacterales > Arcobacteraceae > Arcobacter. The sequence goes on along the minus strand of PKUK01000002.1, from coordinate 278,597 downwards.
GAATTCAACTCCCATGGTGTGACGGGCGGTGAGTACAAGACCCGGGAACGTATTCACCGTAGCATAGCTGATCTACGATTACTAGCGATTCCAACTTCATGTAGTCGAGTTGCAGACTACAATCCGAACTGGGAGGCATTTTTGAGATTCGCTCCACATCACTGTATTGCTGCTCTTTGTATACCCCATTGTAGCACGTGTGTAGCCCTGGTCGTAAGGGCCATGATGACTTGACGTCGTCCTCACCTTCCTCCTACTTGCGTAGGCAGTCTCGTTAGAGTTCTCAGCCGAACTGTTAGCAACTAACGACGAGGGTTGCGCTCGTTGCGGGACTTAACCCAACATCTCACGACACGAGCTGACGACAGCCGTGCAGCACCTGTATGAAAGCTCCTGCAAGCAGGCACCAATCCATCTCTGGAAAGTTCTTTCTATGTCAAGACCAGGTAAGGTTCTTCGCGTATCGTCGAATTAAACCACATGCTCCACCGCTTGTGCGGGTCCCCGTCTATTCCTTTGAGTTTTAATCTTGCGACCGTACTCCCCAGGCGGTACACTTAATGTGTTAACTGCATTACTGCAAGGTCTAGCCTCACAACAACTAGTGTACATCGTTTAGGGCGTGGACTACCAGGGTATCTAATCCTGTTTGCTCCCCACGCTTTCGCGTCTCAGCGTCAATAGTGTTCCAGTAGATCGCCTTCGCAATCGGTATTCCTTCTAATATCTACGGATTTTACCCCTACACCAGAAATTCCATCTACCTCTCCCACATTCTAGATAGACAGTTTTGGAAGCAGTTCTATGGTTGAGCCATAGGATTTCACTTCCAACTTATCTATCCGCCTACACGCTCTTTACGCCCAGTAATTCCGAGTAACGCTTGCACCCTCCGTATTACCGCGGCTGCTGGCACGGAGTTAGCCGGTGCTTATTCATATA
>PKUK01000002.1:0-277640 GCA_002869535.1 Arcobacter sp. | reverse complement strand
CCGTGTCTCAGTTCCAGTGTGACTGATCATCCTCTCAAACCAGTTAGGTGTCATTGCCTTGGTGAGCCATTACCTCACCAACTAGCTGATACCGTACAGGCCAATCCTAGAGCCATAAATGTTTCCCTTGCAGTCTTAAGACTTAAAGGCATATGGGGTGTTAGCAGACGTTTCCATCTGTTATCCCCCTCTCTAGGGCATGTTACCTATATATTACTCACCCGTGCGCCACTTAGCTGACAATTAAAGCAAGCTTTAATCCGTTCTCGTTCGACTTGCATGTGTTAAGCACGCCGCCAGCGTTCACTCTGAGCCAGGATCAAACTCTCCATAAATGTTTAGTTTAATCATGACTAGTGTCTAACTCTTTTATCTAATATTCCTAAAAATATTAATTGCAATTGTTTACTGACATTACTCATTGTTTTTTTAATAGACGAGAATTGTATAAATTCTCTTGTTTTATATCATATTCGGTTTATAAAANTAGTTTGTTAAAGAACTTCAACTCTTCGTGACTTCCATCACTCAAATTGGACGGGAATTATAATAGGTTTTTTATCCTTTGTCAAGTGCTTTTCTTTAATCTTGGCTTAAATTTTTAAAGTTCTCGGGTTTTGGTGCTAGTTTTTCTTCCCATAGGCTATTTTTTGGCCATTTTTGTCATGTAGTGTGTACTTATCAATATTTTTTTTCATCTTTGAGATAATTGCTTTTTCTAGGTCAATATTCTGTGAATAACAAATTCTTAGCAAATAAACTGCAATATCTGCAATCTCTTCTTCCAAATGTTCTCTCTTTGCTTTATCTAAATTTAAACTTTGTTCTTCATTTAGCCACTGAAATATTTCAACTAATTCTGCTGTTTCTACACTAAGTGCCATTGCTAAGTTTTTTGGATTATGAAATTTATCCAAATCTCTTTGTTTTGAAAATGTTAAAATTAAATCTTTTATTTTTTCCATATCCATTATTTAATCCTCCAATCTTTTAAATTCATTTATAATGTCATTAATATTTTCACTTCCTACAGATATTCTAAGTATATCTTTTGGGAGTCCTATCTTCTCTAAAAGCTCTAAACCTTGATCACTTTTTGTATATTCATAGTGGGCAAGATAGGTATAAGGCATAAGAAGAGTAAACTCAGTACCTAAACTTGGGCCCTTTGCAAAATTTAAATTATTATAAACTATTTCAAAAGATTTTTTAAATGTTACAGAGATAAGCCCTGTATATGAGTTCTCATCTTTCATTATTTGTTTATAGTTTGACTCATTTTCACTATTTAAACAATAATATATCTTATCTATATAAGAGCATGTTTTAAAATACTCTACTAATGCTTTTGTATTTGAACTAATTTTTTTAACTCTTGATTCATAATTTTTAATCTCAAAAGCCAATCTTTGGATATCTTTTATATAAGCTTTATCACAATGTTTAAAAAACTCCACATCCATGTAGGATAATTTTGAGTTTTTGTTTAAAATAATTGCGCCCATTAAAACATCTGCATTTCCACATGCAAATTTAGTAAGTGATTCAATACAAATATCTGCATAATCTTCAAAATTTATATTATATGATGTAGAGAGTGTTGTATCAACAACTAAGGGAATATTGTATTTTTTACAAAGTGATTTTAATCTTTTTGCATCAACACATTGTAAAAGTGGGTTTGTAGGTATTTCTGTAATAATTGCAGTTATTTTATAACCATTTTCTTTTAAATACTCTTCTAATAAATCTAAGTTTTTAATATCTGGAAAAATTTTCGTTTGATCATAGTGATGTTTTACTATATTCATAGTGTCAAGGTATAACCATCCTAGTTGAATTAAGATATCTCTACCATTTCTTCTTTGAATTGAACGTAAACCTTTTACCACTCCATATATAGCATTCATACCTGATGGTGATAAGGTAATATTTTTAGTAGGTTGATTATAAGCTTTTGCTAAAGTTGAAATTACTATATCTTTTGCAACTTCTTCTTTTTCTATCTCTTCCTTATGTTTTGTATCTATTAATCCTACATTATATAAGTAATCCTCAGCAAATCTAGAAGATAAATTACATCCAACATGTTGAATAAACATCAAGACTTTTTGAAGCTGTGTAGTTCCATTTTGAACTAATATTACTCCAAAAGGCTCATTTATTTCTATTTTATTATGTATATAATATTTATCACTTACAATATCAACTGCATCTTGAGAACTTAGAAGTACCACTTCATAAGCATCACTTACTTTGTACTTTTGTTTAATATGAATTGCAAGAATTTTTAAATAAGGATGCATAGTAAATCTGGGATATCCAGATTTAATCTTCTCTACTGCCTCTCCATAACCCTCTTCATAATCTATCACATCTTGAAGTATTGGCATACTCACACTAACTGCGTGAATATTATTTGGTGGAAGGGTTTGTCCACACTCTTGGCCTATAAAAACGCTTTTGTCCATCTATTTTACAGCTTGTTCAATATCTTTTATTAAATCATCTACATTTTCTAAACCAATAGAAAATCTAACTGTTCCATCACTTATACCAATTGCCGCAAGTTCTTCTTTTGAAAATGAAGCATGGGAAATTTTTGCAGGTATTTCAACTCTAGAATCAGGACTTCCAAATGAGCATTTTTCCCCAAAAATTTTAGTGCTTTCTATAAATTTTTCTGCAAACTCTTTATTTATAAATTCTGCACAAAAAACACCTGGAATATAATCCATTTGATAAGTTGCAAGTTTATATTGAGGATGAGACTCTAATCCTGGATGCATAACAGCTTTTATAAAACTCTGTTTTTCTAAGAACTTTGCTATTTTAATTGAAGCTTTTTGATGTGCTTCCATTCTTATTTTAAGTGTTGGTATTCCCAAAGAGATTAAAAATACATCCATAGGATTTTGACTTCGCCCGTGGGCATTTGCATAATAGTGAAGCTCTTCTGCCAACTCTTTTGTTTTTGCAACAATAGCACCTGCAACTACACTTCCATGTCCTGAAATATATTTAGTAGTAGAAAAAAGTGAAAAGTCTGCACCTGAATCAAGAGGTCTTTGACAAATAAAAGTTGCTAATGAATTGTCAACTGCAAAAAGTGCTTTATACTTTTTTGCCAATACTGATACCATACCTAAATCTATGATTTTAAGTCCTGGGTTTGTTGGGGATTCACATAAAACTAAATCTATTTTATTATTCTTTAGGATTTTTTCTAACTCTGGTTCACTTAAAAAGTTAGCAAAATGTACTTTAATATTATATTTTACTTGGAAAACTTTTAGTAATCTAAAAGTTCCACCATAACAGTCAGCTTCAACAAGAATTTGAGAATTTGCTTTTAAAACTGTTTCAAATAGAAGTGATACTGCCCCAATTCCAGTATGCGTACATACACACCCTGCTCCATTTTCTACATCAGTAAAAAGATTTTCTAAGGCTTCTCTTGTAGGATTATCACTTCTTGTATAATCATATACCTTTTCGCCATCTTGTTTTTTTAAATCAAAAGTTCCTGTATTGTATATAGGAAAGTGCGAAGCACCATATGGATCTTGAATTGTTGCAAAATCTTGTAGATGTGAAAGTTTTGTTTCAATATTTTTTTTCATAGTAAGCCTAATAGTTTTTTGCACATTATATCTAAGGATTTATAATCATTTGATATAAGTAGAATAATTTTTGCTTATAAAGTCTATATTGTGGGATGTTTAGAAGAATAAATATTTAGAGTTTAAAAACTCTAAATATTGTTAAATTATTATTTTGCTGTTGAACAAGCAGATACACCAGGAGGTGTTGTTGGTTGAATAGAAGCATTTTCTGCCTTTTCACTTACCTCATCAATATAAGTAATCAATGTTTCTGCTGCTTTCATATATCTTTTTGCTGAAATTGACTCAGGTTGGAAATAAACAATTGGTTTACCATTGTCTCCACCTTCTCTAATAGCTGGTTCAATTGGTAGATTTCCTAAAACAGTTGTTCCATACTCTTTTGCCAATGCTTCACAAGTACCCATTCCAAAAATATCTGATTCTGTATTACACTCTGGACAAATAAATCCACTCATATTTTCTACAATTCCACCAACTGGTATGTTAAGTTTTTTAAACATATCTAAACTTCTTCTTGAATCATCAAGAGCAACGTGTTGAGGAGTTGTAACATTAACTCCACATGTTACAGGAACACTTTGGGCTAATGTTAATTGTGCATCACCAGTCCCTGGAGGCATATCAATAAATAAAATATCCAACTCTTCCCATAAAATATCTCTTAGAAGTTGTTGAATTGCTTTCATAATCATAGCACCTCTCCAAATAAGAGCTTGCCCCTCTTCCATTAGTGAGCCCATAGACATAACATCTACTCCATATGCATGGAATGGTTTTGCTTTATTTCCTACAATCTCAACTTCTTTACCTTGTAATCCGAACATTCGTGGAATATTTGGTCCATAAATATCAGCATCTAAAATACCTACTCTTTTGCCTTGCATTGCAGCTGCAACAGCAAGATTAACAGTAGTTGTTGATTTTCCAACTCCACCTTTTCCTGAACTTACCATTACAAAGTTTTTTATTTGAGGTGCAATATTCTTTCCACTTACACTATTACTTGTTTGCTTTGGTGCTTCTGGTTTTTTTACTTGAAGATCTAAATTTGTAATACCAATTTGTTCTAATACATTTTTAATATTTGTTCTTAGTTCATGTTCTACTTCTTGAGCACTTGAAGTTATCTCTACAAGTATACTTACTGTATCACCATTTACCTCAACATTTTTTAAAAAGCCAAATTCTACAATTGATTTTGTAAATCCTGGATAGATTACTTTTTCTAACTCTTTTTTTATACTAGTTATATCTGCCATAAATATTTCCTTGAAATTATTATTAAATTTTTTCGTATTATATTTTAAATAGGATAATTTTTCTCTTAATTAAAAAATATACTCTATTTACCATGATTTATAATTAACTTTACTTGATATTTCAATCTCATTATCTTTTTGATTAATTGTAAGTTCATGGGTATGACAACTCTTTTCGTTCATAACATCAATAATTTCTTCTGCTTTTTTTAAAGCTTTTTCTTTATCATCATATTCAAAAACTTTGTCATACTTTAGTTTCCGAATACAATGACAATGAGTAAGAACTTTTACTTTCATAAAACTTCTTTTATCCTGCTGCTACCATTTCACTACCATGCTCTTCAACAATCTTTTGAGTGATTTTATATGAACAAAACTTTGGTCCACACATTGAACAAAATTCTGCTTCTTTAAATACATCTTGAGGAAGTGTTTCATCATGATACTCTTTAGCTCTTTCTGGGTCTAAACATAATTCAAACTGTTTATTCCAATCAAAGCTGTATCTTGCATCACTCATCTCATCATCAATATCCCTTGCACCTTTTCTACCTCTTGCAATATCTGCACTATGTGCTGCAATCTTATATGCAATAATACCTTCTCTAACATCATCAGCATTTGGTAAACCTAAGTGCTCTTTTGGTGTAACATAACAAAGCATACTAGCTCCATGCCATCCACCAACAGCAGCCCCTATTGCAGATGAAATATGGTCATATCCAGCTGCAATATCAGTAGTAAGAGGTCCTAAGATATAAAAAGGAGCTTCATGACAATACTCTCTCTCTAGTTTCATATTTCGCTCAATTTGATTTAAAGGTACATGTCCTGGCCCTTCAATCATAACTTGAACATCTTTTTCCCAAGCTCTAAGTGTAAGTTCACCTAATATTTTTAGTTCACCTAATTGTGCTTCATCTGATGCATCATATAAACAACCAGGTCTTAAAGAATCTCCTAAAGATAAAGATACATCATATTTACTACAGATTTCTAAAATATCATCATAAGCTTCATAAAATGGATTTTCTTTATGATAATGCATCATCCAAGAAGCCATAAGTGAACCACCTCTTGAAACAATACCCATTTTTCTTTTTGCAACATGAGGCATCATTGATAATAGAAAGCCTGCATGGATTGTAAAGTAGCTTACACCTTGTTTTGCTTGTTTTTCAAGTGTTTCTAACATCGCTTCAATTGTTAAGTTATTGATATCATTTCCACAGTCGTGAATAATTTGATAAATAGGCACTGTTCCAATTGGTACAGTTGAGTGTTCAATTACAGCAGACCTAATTGCATCTAAATCTCCACCTGTACTTAAGTCCATAATTGTATCTGCACCATATTTTAAGCTAACATCAACTTTCTCAACTTCACCTGCAATATCTGAAGCTAAAGCTGAAGAACCAATATTTGCATTGATTTTACAACTTGAAGCCATACCAATTGCCATTGGATTTAAATGTTTATGATTTACATTTGCAGTAATAATTAATCTTCCTCTTGCAACTTCATCTCTTACTAATTGGGGGTCAATTTTTTCAACTTTTGCCACATATTCCATGTCTGGAGTTATTATGCCTTTTTTTGCATAATACATCTGTGTTCTTACTTCATCATCTTTATGATTATCTAGCCAATCTCTCATAAAATATTCCTATCTAAAAATTTTCCTGATTATATCAAGTTAAGTTTATAAAAACTTAATCTATTAAATTAATTTGAATTTATTAATCTTCTAAGTATCATTTCTATATAATTTTTAATTATTGCATAGGATTTTTATGAACGAAGACTTTAACAACTCAAACTTTTCATTGTCAACAAAAGAAGAATTTGATAATTTTGAAGACTCAGCTATTCACAAAATCATCGAAAAATACAATATTATCAAAACCACAGACAAACTTTTAAATTCATCAGAAACGAACTATATAACAGTTATAGACTATATTGACAACTTATATTATTTGGAAAAAGATATTCCAGATGATTTAGCAAATATAATTAAGAATAATTTCTATTTTAATAAATATTTAGTTTTATATATCAATAAAAAACTAGATAATATTTTAAAAAATGGTTCAGCAATATTTTTCAAAGATATAAACTCCATAATAAATCTTCTTTCAAGGGCAAATAATTATAAAGTTTTTAAAGATTATAATACTTATGATTATGAAGGAATACAAGAGTTATTTAGAGAGTATGAGAGTTCATTACAAGCTATACAAAATGAAGAACTATTTGATTCTACTTTTGATTGTTATACTTGTTTATTAAAAGTTTATACAAAACTTTGTTTAATAAACTCAATTGATATTAAAAGAAAACAGACTATAAATCCAATCACTGAGATTTTAACAGAAACAATAAATCTATTAAAATTCACGGCTAAACTAAAGGAAAAACATCTAAATATTTTAAATAATGTTTTAGGTCAAATCCTTTATTATTTTTCACACCTTCCTTTTGTAGACTCAAAGGGAAAAGATTTAAACTATTTGATTGGGCAATATTATCTATTATTTGAAAAAATCAGTGATGGGTACCATATTTCAAAAGATACCAATTTTGCTGGTAATAGTAGTTTAAAAGAGGAAGAGTACTTTAGATTTAGAAGCAACTCTTCATATCTGTTTTTAATTATGCTAAAAAAACTTCATAATGACTTTAAAAAAGAGGAGTATTTTATTTGTGACTCTTTAAAAAGATGTATAGTTTTATTTGAAAAAAACTTCTCTATCTCATTTTCAAGAAATGGTGAAATCACTCTATCATCACTTACTCAAGACCTTATTGATTCACTTGCTTTAACATACATTAATGAAAATAGTTTAGGCCAAATAAAAGATTATAGAAGTGCCATCAATGACTTTATTATTGAGGCAGACAATTATAATATACAAAATATCGAGCCAATACATAATATCTTGTTGTTGGCTGAAAATGTCGACCAACACTATTATATAAATATTGGTCAAACCTTAATAAACTCAAAATCACTTAAAAATGATTATTACGAATTTTATAAATTAAAAACCATTGATGTTATTTTAAATTTTTTAACAAATAATGAGAGCTCAAAAGAAGTAGAAAAGTTTGTTAGAAATATTTATAAATATATAGAACGGAATAAAATAGCTTCGCATCTTATGCCAATGTTTTCAAAACTATACTTAAGTATTTCATACTATTTTTCAAAATTTAAAGATTTTCAATCAATAAGAGAGTCAAGGGATATATACTCAAAATTTGTAAATATTAATGGATTTGATTTATTAAAAAATGAATATAAATATATTAATTCCAACCTCTTAAAAGAATTTGGAAATTTTCAGCTTAGAGAACTTCCTTTTGATATTAAAAAAGTAAGCAATGAAGAATTAACTTCAATGGGGAAAATTAGTATTAGAAATTATATGAAGTATGGTGAACTAAAAACAAAATATGATATCAATGATGCACTTGTGCAAATAACTAGTGAAGTTCTAAATCTCAATAATTTAAATTATGAGAGACTTAATAGCCAAATTTGCTCACTTTTAACAGAAAAAGTTTATTATGGAATTTGTGAAATATCAATTTTAGGACTTACGAGAAAAAGTTCCGCAATAGTAGATGAAGGATATAAAAAGCATATTATCCCTCTAGATGAAGAGTATAGTATTCAATTTATTTTTCCTGCTGTTTATGAAGATAATTTTAAATATATCAATAATCAAAACCAAGACTTTATTATCAATAACTTAAAAAATATTTTGTCAAGTTATAAAAAAGAGAGCAAAACTTTTACAAACAATACAACTGGACTAGAAAATATACATAAGTTAAAACTTGACCTAACTAATAAATCTGGTTATTTAACAATATTTATTCAAATCTTTGTAAAATCTTTTAGCAAAATGACCCAAGAATTTGGATTTACTGTTGGAGAAAAATACCTACAAACGATTATAAATAAAATTTCCACATTAATTAATGATGATGATTCAATATACTATCTAAATGAAGGGAAAATTGGTATAATACTACAAAACAAGGATTATATTAATACATTAATTGATAAACTTATGAAGTTTAAAATAAATAAAAATGGCGAAGAGATTAACCTTGACTTCGTTATTAGCGTAACAATTACTCAATATGATGTATATAGCAAATCTGTAAAAACGTTAGATAAGGCAATAATAAGTAAAAATAATCTATTATTTTATGAAGAATAGGGATATAAATGAAAAATGATATTATAGAAAAAATAGAGTCGTTACCACCTTTACCAAATAGTGTTATTGAGTTAGAAAACTTTAGAAGACGACCCGATAAAGAGCCAATAGAGCTTTTAAAAATAATCGAACAAGATCCTCTTATCATTACCACACTATTAAGAGTTGCAAACTCTGCCATGTTTGGATTTAGAAGTGAAGTGGAAACTCCAAGTCGAGCAGTAAATTTACTTGGAATAAATTTTACAATTTCTATTGCTTTAGGTTCAGTTGTTCAAGATTTAATAAAATCTAATCTAAGTGCATATAGTATCTCTACGGATGATTTCTTAATGGCATCTAATTTAGCCTCAAATATTATAAATAACTGGGTTGGAGAAATTGACTTTGGATTAAAAGAAGAGTTACTTTTACCAGCTTTCTTACAAGAAACTGGAAAGTTTATCATTTCTGAATTAATTCAAGAACAAAGTAAAGTAGAAGAGTTCCAACAAGCATTAAAAGAAGATAAGTTATTATCAGAGATTGAAGAAGAGTTTACTGGTTTCTCATGCTCAAGAATTACAGCTAATATCTTCAAACACTGGAATTTAAGTCATAATCTTATTTTTACAATTGGATTTGTTGGAAAAATTGACCAATGTCCAGAAGAGTATCAAAGAAGAGTTAAAATTTTAGAAGTTGTTAAAATTTTAACTGATATTAGAGAACCACTTGGTGATGCATGTGTAGAAAGAGCTTTAGCACTTGCAGGAAAGTATGGATTAGAAGTTGAACCACTTGTTAATGCAATTGATAGAATAAAAGTAAAAATAGAAGAAGAGTAGCATTTACATAGCAATTAATTTCCTTACTTAAATTTATCATAAGTAACGTTAGATATAATTTGTAACTTTTTTACACAGGGGGTTTTGTTGTCTAAAGTTACACTTTTAGTATTATGTGCTGGATCTTCTTCAAGATTTGGACTTAGTAGCAAAAAACAGTGGCTAAGAGTGGGAAATATTCCACTATGGTTATTTGTTACTAAAAAAATTGCTTCATACTATAATTTTGACAAAGTCATTATTACTTCATCAAAAGATGAATTAACTTATATGAAAAATTTTTCTGATGATTATGATTTTGTATTAGGTGGTGACACCAGACAAGACTCCATAAAAAATGCCCTTGAAACTATTGATTCTGATTATGTTATGGTTACCGATGTTGCAAGATGTTGTGTACCAAAAGATGTAATTTTAGATTTAATATCAAATAAAGACAAAGCTTCTTGTATAGTTCCTACCTTAAATGTTTCAGATACTGTAACATTTAAAAATGAAACTATCAATAGAGATGATGTAAAACTTATACAAACACCCCAACTTTCAAATACAAAAATTCTTAAAAAAGCCCTAAGTACAACTACTCTTTTCACCGATGATAGCTCTGCAATAAAAAACATAGGTGAATCAGTTTTATATATAAAGGGAAGTACACAAAGCAATAAATTAACTTTTGAAGATGACTTAAAAGCAAATAACTGTTTAGAAGCTCCTTGTAAAAACTTTTTTACTGGATTTGGAATAGATATTCATGCCTTTGAAGAGAATAAAAAGATGGTACTAGGTGGGGTAGAAATTGAAAGTGACTTTGGGTTTAAAGCCCACAGTGACGGAGATGTTTTAATACACTCTGTAATTGATGCACTTCTAGGAGCTTGTGGAGCAGGAGATATTGGAGAGTTTTTCCCTGATACTGATGAGGCTTATAAAAACATCGATTCAAAAATACTACTTCAAAAGATAGTTAATTTTGTTTATAGTGTTGGCTATGAAATTGTTAATGTAGATTTTACAATACTTGCACAGAAACCCAAAATAAGTCCTTACAAATATGAGATTAAAAAGTCTATGGCACATTTATTGAATGTAAATATGCAGTTTGTAAATGTAAAAGCAACTACAGCAGAAAAACTTGGATTTGTAGGAAGAAGTGAAGGTATTACTGTTCACTCTGTTGCAACCTTGAAATATTTTAATTGGAAAGAATAATGAATATATTAATAATAGAAAATGAGATTTACCTAGCACAAAAAGTAGTATCAAGAATACTTGACGATGGTCACTCCTGTGACTTTGTAGAGATGCCAAATGATAACTTAACAAAAGATTATGATATGATTTTGTTATCTACATCTCTACCAAGTGAAATGGTAAAAAAAACTATTCAAAAATATAAAAATTCAATTATTATTTTACTTGTTTCATATATAAGTGATGAGACTGTAACTGAACCTATTAATGAAGGTGCTAAAGATTATATAATGAAACCATTTATTATGGATGAATTGATTAGAAAAATCTATCATTACAAAGAGTGTAGAGAGATGAAACAAGAACTTGCTACACTAAAAACTTATGTTGAATTCTTACTTGAAGAGATTGATACAACAGATGTTAATATTGCCCACTCACTTCCAACATTAATAGAAACAAATTCTCAAAGATGTACTGATAAACTTGCATTCGAAGTATCAGAAACATTAAAGTTACCCATTAAATTTATTGCCCTTACTAGTTCAACTTGGCAAAAAGAGTTATCTACAATAACAAATAAAGAGATTGTTTATCTAACAGATTATCATACTTTAAAAAAGAGTGCTAAAGAGAATGTATGTATTGCAATAGAACACAAAAATTGCATTATTAGTTCTTTAGAAAAAGAGAATGACTTCCCTTTTTCAAAACTTGAATTTTTACGTCCTGATATGTTTATGTTAAATAATAATATTATGACTATTAACGATTATGTAAAAATGATGGTTTTATCATTTCAAACAAAATACCCTGACACAGAATTATCAAAAAAACTAGGAATTTCAAGAAAGTCCCTTTGGGAAAAAAGAAAAAAACTAGGAATTGAGAAGAAAAAATAATGAGAAAAGCATTTTTAACTCTTTTTTATAGTGGTTTATCTCCTAAGGCTCCAGGAACCGTTGGAAGTATTGTTGCCTTGTTTATGGGACTTGCTCTTTTACAATATGTACATGAATCAACACTTTTTTTATTAAGTCTTCTTATTACAGCAGTTGCTGTAAAACAAATAGACATCTATGAAAAAGAAGTAGGTGCACATGATGGTAAAGAGATTGTTATTGATGAACTTGCAGGTATGTGGCTAGCACTTTCAATTTGCGGAATAAATATTCACGATACAAATAATACTATCATTTTAGGTGCATTAGCATTTTTATTTTTCAGACTTTTTGATATTTGGAAACCATCTATTATTGGTAAGATTGATAGAGATGTTAAAGGTGGTTGGGGTGTAATGGGTGATGATTTACTTGCAGGTCTAGCAGCGGGGATTGCAGCAGCGGGAACATATCAACTTTTACTGAAGTTTGTAATTAATTAATAAAGCTTTTTATTCATTTGTACAATTTTGTCAGATAACTCAATAATTACATTTTTATAAAATTTTGAGATACTTGTTTGTTCTCTAAAATCTCTTATTTTAAAAGCTAATACTAAAGTATTAGGCTCTCCTGCTTCAACAGTAGCACTTCTTGGTTCTCCTGTTAATCTCATCATCTCGCCAAATAGGGCTGGTTTATCTATTCTTGCAATTCTAATACTTGATTTTGCATCAACTTGCTTTTTCTTATTTATATTTAGTTGACCTTTTAATAAATAGTATATGTAATTTCTTGTAGTTTCACCCTCTTGAAATAAAATCTCTTTATTTTTGTAGGTTATAATTTTTACTTCACTTATTATTTGTTTTATTTCATCTTTGGTCATGATAGAAAAGAATGGTATTTTAGGACTTAATTTTAGTAGCATCTCCATTGCATCAATTTCTTCTACAGGAGCTTTTGGCTTTTCTTGGGAAGGATCTTCTTTTTTAGTTTTTTCTACTTCTTCTGTTTTATTTTCTGGAGATTCCATTTTTTTCCTTACTGATATGCAAGTATACTATTATTCTTCACTAAAAAGCAAAGAATAATAACTATTTACTTAACAATATCTGCAAATTGTTTAAAGATGTATTTCGATTCATGTGGTCCTGGACTAGCTTCTGGATGATGTTGAACAGAAAATATATCTTTATTTTTATACTTAACACCCTCAATTGTATTATCAAATAAATTCATATGTGTAACATCTGCAATTTCAATTATATTATCAGGAACATTATAATTATGATTTTGTGCAGTTATTTCAACAATCCCTTTATTTGATACAGGATGGTTACCACCATGTTGTCCAAATTTTAATTTGTATGTATCAAAACCATGGGCAATTGATAACATTTGATGACCTAAACAAATAGCAAACATTGGGATATTTGCTGAGATTAGTTTTTGTACTTGCTCTTTCTCTTTTGTTAAAGTTAAGGGATCACCTGGTCCATTTGATAAAAATATACCACCTATCTCTTTTGCTTCAAATCTAGCTATTAATTCATCAGCATTAAATGAAGAGGGAACAACTTCAACTTCTAAACCTGCTTCTACTAACTCATTTAGAATATTTCTTTTTACACCAAAATCAATAACAACAACTTTTTTATCACTCATTACTGCTTTGTTATATCTTAGCTTTTGATGATTCCAAGCACCATTTTTATGAATATATGTCTCTTTTGTAGAAACCTCTTCTATATAATTAATATCTTCAATTCTTGGACTTTTTTCTAATTGTTTTGCTAATTCATCTTTATCAGAGATTTCAGTAGAAGCAATCATCATCATCGCCCCTTCATCCCTTAACATTTTAGTTATATATCTTGTATCAATATCTTTTATACCTAAAACATTATGCTCTTTTAATAAGGCACATAAATCACCTTCTGCTCTATAATTAGAATATTCATGGTGATAATTTCTTACTAAAACACCTTTACAATAAGCTGTCTTACTCTCCATATCATCTTTGTTTACACCAACATTTCCAATTTCTGGCATAGTAAAAGTAACAAACTGTCCTGCATAACTTGGATCTGTTATTATTTCTTGATATCCAGTTAAAGATGTATTAAATACAATCTCTCCAACTGCTGTACCTTTTGCACCAAAAGAATTTGCCTCTAGAAATGTTCCGTTTTCTAAATATATCCACACTTTTTGCATTTTAAATCAATCCTCTTTTTATTAACTCTTCTTCGTATAATCTATGATAAACAATATCATACTCATCAGTACCTGGTATTAATTTTCTTTTATAATTCTTAACTTTTTCATATACTGCATCATCTGCTTTTTCAAAACCTTTTAGAAATTCACTAATTGAATCAAATATAACATTTTTTACTTTATTATCTGATACAGTATAATGAATATAATCCTCTTCCCAAAGGAAGTCTAAAATTTGGTGAGAGATGTCTGAAAATCTATCATCATTATTTAAAATTACGCCAAACTCATTGGCAAGTCTTTTTTTAGTCATCCAAAAAAGTTGTCTATAATCAGCATTTAAGAATGCAATCTCTTCTTCTTGTTCTGCTAATATTTCATCAACTTTTTCATCTAAGTCATGCTCTTTTTCGATATCTATATCTAAAATTCTCTCAACTTCATTTGTGATTTCATCTCTAGTTTTTCTTACTTCTACAAATTCACAATTTACAAGGTCTCTTGAAATTCTTCTTGATATGTAGGGTGTATGATGTAATTTCATTCTCATAAATATTATCCTCTAATTATAGTATCGTCTCTCTCTGGTGATGTAGAGATTATACCTACTTTTACACCAGTTAATTCTTCAATTTTTTCAATATATTTTTTTGCATTTTGGGGAAGTTTATCATAGTCTCTACAACCAACAACACTATCCCAGCCATCTATCTCTTCATAAATAGGTTTTACATCATCTAATTCTGAAGGCATATAAGTAATAACTTCTCCATTAAACTCATATGCTTTACAAATTTTAATTTTCTCAAATCCATCTAAAACATCAAGTTTCATTAATGATAATTGGTCACAACCATTTAATCTACTTGCATGTTTAACAGCAACAGCATCAAACCAACCACATCTTCTTTTTCTTCCAGTTGTTGTACCAACTTCTTTTCCAACTGTAGCCATTGTATCACCATCATTTCCATGATCTTCAGATGGGAAAGGTCCATTTCCTACTCTTGTACAATAAGCTTTTACAATTCCAGTAACTATTCCAATATCTTTTGGATTAATTCCTAGTCCTGTACAAGCTCCTGCACTAACTGTACTTGAAGAAGTTACATAAGGGTATGTTCCATGGTCAATATCAAGTAGCGTCCCTTGTGCACCTTCTAAAAGTATTCTTTTATCGTTATCTAATGCATCCCAAACCATATTTGTTGTATTTGCAATAAATGGTGCTAATTTATTCTTATATTCACTAATTATAATTAATAATTCATCTTTTGTTGGTGTATCTATTTGTAATACATCAAAAATTGCTCTATTTTGAATAAAATATTCAATTATATTTTCAGTTAGTTTACTTGGGTTTAAAAGCTCACCTACTCTAAATCCTGTTCTACTTATTTTTTCAGCATAAGCAGGTCCGATTCCTTTTCCTGTAGTTCCTATAGCTTTGTCACCTTTTAATCTCTCTTTTGCTTGGTCAATCAAAGCATGGTAAGGTAGATTAAGATGTGCTTTATCAGAGATAAAAAGTCTTCCTTCTAAGTTATCAAACTGCTCCATCTCTTTTATGATTGATTCTGGACTTAAAACAACTCCATTACCAATTATATTTATAGCTTTTGGATTTAATACACCTGATGGAATTAAATGCAATGCATATCTAACTCCATCAACCCAAATTGTATGTCCGGCATTATGTCCACCTTGACTTCTACAAACCATATCGTAATTTTGGGCAAGCATATCTACCATCTTACCTTTACCTTCATCACCCCACTGAATTCCTACTATTAAATCTGCTTTCATACCCTATTAATCCTCTAAAATTTTTAGTAAACTATCTGTATATAGTGCAAACCCTAATGAACTTATACCATCAGCACTATACTTGCCACCTTTGCAGATAACAAAATTATTTTGAATAACTCTAAAATAAACATCATCATAATACTTTAAACTACCATGATATAAAGGAGCTATAACCAAATTGTCATAGTCAACTTTTAATGCTGTATTCAAAAGCTTTTCAAGATGTGTTTTTATACTACTTGGTACCAAGGGTACTACATCTTTTAAATCCTCAATACTCTTAACTCTAATCAAAGAGTTTAACCAAGATATATCTAAATCAAATAACTGTGCTATTTCACCATTTTTGAAAAGTTCAATATCTATATCTAACTCTTTTGATACAAGTTTTGGAATATTGATATTTGATAATTGTAAAATTGGTTTAACATTAATATTTATTAAAATATTTGCAATCAGATTTAAAATATCCCCTATATCGTCATGGTCAATCCACTCACACCCAATTTGATAATCCTCTTTTGAAGGATAAGAAAATACAGGCTGCACATAAAACCATTTTTTATGTGCTGTAGTTCTTCCCAATCTTTTAGTAATAATTCTTACTACATCTAGTGTAGAATCAGCTCTTAAAGAGACTTGATTATTTTCTACATCTGAAAAATTAATTAATTTTTTCTCATCAGTTATTGATTGATGTTGAGAGTATGAAAAGTTAGGACTTACTATCTCTTCAAAATTATTCTCATATAATATATCACTAATTTTATTTTCAAGTTCTCTTTTTAATTTGGCTGTTTTTCCAAAATAAAGACGGCTTCCTTTAGGTATTTCATGTTCAAATATCATTAATTACCTTTAAAAGTTGTTGCTAAAAATACTCTGTTTGCTGTACCATCAAACTCTCTTAATCCTAACTCATCCATTGCAAGTTCCACTGCATTTACAGCCCATGAAGCTTCAAAATCTTCAACTAGTCCCATGTGGTTGATTCTAAAAATAGAATTTTTAATATGATCTTGACCACCTGCAATATTTACATTATATTTTGTTTTTAAAAGTTTTCTAATAGCTGGAGCATTTTCAGTATAAACTGTTGTCATAGCATCAGCTGGTGATTTTGGATATATCTCACACCCAATTGCTTTTAAAGCTTCTCTTGAGGCTTTTGCTCTTAAAGCTGTTTTTTCATATAAAGCATCAAACCCACCACTATTTTTTATATGTGATAAAATTTCTTTTAAACCTATAATCAATGTTGTTGCTGCTGTCCAAGCTGTTGTATTAGTTTTTTGTTTTTTAATTTCAGTTGCTAAATTAAAATAAAAACCTTTTGCTTGGCTTTCAATTTTTGAAACAGCAACATTGCTTAAACCAATCATTGCAAGACAAGGAGGAAGCATAAGTGCTTTTTGACTTCCTGTTATTACAGCATCAAGATTTGTAGTATCGATTTTTTCTACACCAATTGCAGTAATTCCATCAGCTACTATTGTAATGCTTTTATTTAATGCTTTTACTTCTTTTGCAATCTCTTCAACATGATGTCTTAATCCTCCTGCACTTTCACAGATTTGAATAAATATTGCGTCAATTTCTTTATCATTTTTTATTGCTTCTATAACTTCTTCTACACTAACAGGAGTGTTCCATTCATTTTTTATTTCTGTATATGGGATATCAAAAGCTTTACAAATTTTCCCGAATCTCTCACCAAACTTTCCTGAGTTGATAGTAAGGGCTTTCTTTGTTGTTAAGTTAGTAACACAAGCTTCCATTGCACCTGAGCCACTAGATGCTAGCATCACAACCTCATCCATTCCATAAATTTCTAATAATAATTCTCTAGTTTGTCCAAAAATAGATTCAAACTCTGGTGTTCTATGATGAATTGTAACGTCAGCCATAGCTTTTCTTACGAATTCTGGTACTGGAGTAGGACCTGGAGTCAATAACATTCATTTTCCTTAATTTTCTTTCATTTGAGTAAAACGGTAAATTTTATCCAAAGATAGATTATTAAATGGTTAAACGTAAATTTTGAGATTTTTTAGCTTTTTCTTTTAAATACCTTGACAAAATATTTTTTATTCATTACAATGTCTATATATTATTACTTTTATATAGAAGTAATAGATAAATACAAAAGGAAAAAACATGTCAAAATTACTTAAAAAGAAAAAAGTTGCAAAAATAGCAACAAAGGCTGCATCAAAAGTTGCAAAAAAGAAACCTGCTAAAAAATTAGCTAAAAAAATTACTAAAAAAGTAATCGCTAAAAAACCAACTAAAGTAAAAACTGCTAAAAAAGCTGCTAAAAAAATAGCTAAAAAAGCATAATTATTCCAAAAGCCTAAGAGAATATAAAAGTCTTAGGCTTTTTTACTTGACATTTATTACTAATTAGTAGTATACTTCTTTTAAGGAGTTGAAGATGATGAAAAGTTATGGGAAAAGAACAGACAAATCTATGAAAACAATTGTTAGATTAGAAAAGACTGCACTAAAAATTACAAATAAAACTATAACTTACTTATCTCAATTTGACCTTACATTTAATCAATTTAAAGTTTTAGAAGTTTTATATCATAGAGGTGATTTAAATATTGGTTCTATTACAAAACTTACCATGAGTACGCCAGGCAATATAACAGTAGTTATAAAAAACCTAAAAAGAGATGGCTGGATAACTTCAATAAAAGATCCAAACGATAACAGAGCATCTATTTTAACCATTACTCAAAAAGGTAAAGATGTAATAGAAAAAGTATTTCCAAATCATGCAAAAAATCTATATAATGCTTTAGAAGTTTTAGATGACGAAGAGTTGTATACTTTATATTCTCTACTTGATAAAGTCTATAAAGTAAATTAAAATTTAAACATATACTACTAATTAGTAATTAAAGGAAAGAAAATGAATATCGTAAAATTAGGTTTAATCTCAATATTGGCAGCTGGTGCATTATTTGCAGGAACATATAACGTTGATAAAGATCACTCAAATGTTGGCTTTAAAGTTAAACATCTAATGATTTCAAGTGTAACTGGAAAGTTTGATAAATTTACAGGTTCTTTTGAATATGACGAAAAAACTAACACCTTAGAAAATTTAACTGGTAATGTTGTAGTAGCTTCAATAAATACTGAAAATGAAAAAAGAGACAAACATTTAAGATCTGAAGATTTTTTTGATGCAGCAAATTTCCCTCATCTTACTTTCACTTTAGATAAAATTGAAGATGATAAGGCATATGGTAAGTTAACAATGAGAGGTGTTACAAAAGAAGTTGCACTTGATTTTGAAAATAATGGAAGTATTGTTGACCCATGGGGAAATAGAAGAGTTGGTTTAGCATTAAGTGGAAAAATCAATAGAAAAGATTATGGACTTAACTGGAACAAAACTTTAGAAGCAGGTGGAGTTGTTGTTGGTGAAACAGTAAAAATCAATGTAGAACTAGAAGGTATTTTAGCTAAATAAGGAAGTATGATGTTACCAAGTATATATATTTCACATGGCAGTCCTGGACTTGCCTTGATGAAAAATAATACAACAAAATTTTTAGAAGAACTTTCAACAAAGTTCCAGACCCCTAAATATATCTTGGTAATATCTGCACATTGGGTAACAAACAGTTTAAAAATACTGTATGAAGATAACCCTCACACTATATATGACTTTTATAATTTTCCAAAAGAACTTTATGCATTAACTTATGAAGCCCCTAGTAGTAAAGAAAAAAATGATGAAATCGTAAATTTACTTACATCAAATGGAATTGATATACAAAAGGATTACTCAAGAGGTGGTTATGACCATGGTGTCTGGTCACCTCTTAAGTTTTTATATCCAAAAGCAGATATTCCTATCATACAAATCTCTTTACCTTTAACTTATGATGCCAAAGAGTTGATGCATTTAGGAGAAGTTTTATATAAACTAAGAGAAGATACTTTAATTATTGGCAGTGGTTCAATGACTCATAATCTAGGTGATATAGTTTGGGATGAAAATAAATCAGATGTAAAACCTTATGCAAAAGAGTTTAGAGATTGGGTAGTAGATAAACTGGAAAAAGCAGATATAGACTCCCTTTCTAACTATAAACAAGCTCCTTATTTAGCACACAACCACCCTACTCTTGAGCATTTTTTACCTCTTTTTGTGAGTTTAGGTGCATCTAAAAGTAAAGTTGGTAAATCTTTACATGATGTTTATATGTATGGAAATCTATCAATGGATACTATATTATTTGAGGAGTAAATTATGATATTAATTTTTGTGGCAAGTTTAAATGAAAATATGAAACTTGCAAAAATATTACAAGAACAATTAAAAGAAAAGAATAAAACAAGCGAAATAATAAACTTAGTAGAACTTGAGCTTCCAATGTATGATACTTTAAAAGAGCAAAATGATGGTATCCCACAAAAAGCTTTAGATATTGCCAATAAAATGAAAAAAGCAGATGCTTACGTTTTTGTTTCTCCTGAATATAACTTTTCACTACCTCCATCATTGGTAAATATGATTGCATGGATTTCAAGAATAGGAGATGACTTTAGAGCTTTATTTTCATTAAAAAAAATTCAATTAGCAACTCACTCGGGAAGTAATGGAATTGATGTATCAAATGCAATGAGAAACCAATTTACAAGATTAGGTTCCATTGTTATGCCAAGAGAAATAATAACAACTTATACAAAATCATTGGATAAAGAAAGTTCAAAAAAAATCTTAGAGCAGTTTGTCCAAATAATAAAGGAGTAACTTATGTTAAAAAAACTTTTAAAGGAAAATATGGGCACTTCTAATTTAGGATGGTTAGAAAGTCGATTTCACTTTAGTTTTGCAGACTATAGAAATGCAGATAATATTAACTTTGGAGTATTAAGAGTTCTAAATGACGATATTATTCACACTGAAAGTGGTTTTGATACACACCCACATGCAAATATGGAAATAGTCTCTTATGTTGTTAGAGGAGAGATTACACATAAGGATTCTATGGGTAATAGTGAAACTCTTAAAAGAGGTGAAGTACAATACCTAAGTGCAGGTGATGGCATCTATCATAGTGAGCATAATCTCAATAAAACTGAAGATTTAAGACTTTTGCAAATTTGGATTATACCTCCTAAAAATGGCCTTCCAAGACTTTATGGTTCAAAAAGATATCTTCAAGATGAAAGAAAAAATAAATTATTGAATATCGTATCATCACAAGATGGCAATGCCAAAATCAAGCTTCATCAAGATGTAAATATGTATGTAAGTGAATTAGAAAAATCAAAAAGTCTAGATTTTGAAATACAAAACCAAAGACAAGTATATTTTGCACAAATAGAAGGCAGTTCAAAAATAAATGGAATTGAGTTAAAAAGTGGTGATGCCATGGAGATAACAAAAGAGGAAAAAATAACTATAGAGGCTATAACAAATTCTCATTTTCTATTTATTGAAATGAAAGAGGCTTAAGGTTATTATTAAATAAATCATAAAAAAAGGATTGATTATGAAAAAGTTGTCAATAGAACCTATTAAAAATGGGCCTTTAAAAATTGTTAACCAAACAAAAGAGACTTTAAAAGATATACTTTTTTATGACTGCCAAGCCATGAATTTGGCTAAAACTAACCTTATATGTCGATGTGGAAGATCAAATACTCAACCCTTTTGTGATGGAACACATATAAAATATAAGTTCACATCACAAAATGATTTAGAAGAAGAGATACTTCAAGTTTATGATTCAAAAAGTGTAACAGTTACCTTTAATAGATCAATTTGTGCAGGTTCTGAAAACTGTGTAAAGAAATTTCCAGATATCTATACATCTGGTTCAAATGATTGGATTAATCTTGAAAAAGGAACTATTGAAGATATCATAGCCTCAGTAGAAGATTGCCCTTCTGGTGCACTATCATATACTTTAAACAAAAATGATGATTGTCAATTAGAAGATTGTCAAAAAGAGAAAATAGATATTATTAAACATGGTCCTATACAAGTGCGTGGTCCTATTAATATCAAAATTGAAAAATGGTCATCATTTGCAAACAAAACAAAGTTTACCCTTTGCCGTTGTGGAAACTCTCAAAACAAACCTTTTTGTGACTATTCCCATGCAAATCTAAAAGATGATAGTTATACTTTTTAAAAAGCATAAAAAAAGGCAAGCTCATAAGAACTTACCTTTTAAATAAACTATTAAAAGTCTAGATAAACTCTACACCTTTTTCACCCTCAGCAATCTCACCTATTACATAACCATCTGTATTTGCTAAAACGGCATCTACATTTGCAGGATTTACAACTAAAACCATACCAACACCCATGTTAAAGGTTCTATACATCTCTTCTACTTCAACATATTCAGACATAAATTCAAAGATTGGTAATACTTTTATTTTATCTCTATGCACTACTGCTTTAAAATTATCTGGTAAAACTCTTGGTAAGTTTTCAGTAATCCCACCACCAGTAATATGAGCTAAGGCATTGATATTATCTTTGTTTGCTTTGAACTCTTTTACATAAATTCTAGTTGGCTCTAATAATACATCTTTTAGTGGTTTTCCTTGGAAATCATCATCTAAAGACATTTCAAGTTTTTCTAATAATAGTTTTCTCACAAGTGAGAAACCATTTGAGTGAACTCCAGAAGATGGAAGTGCAATCAAAGTATCTCCAACAGAGATTTTTTCAATTCTATTTAATTCATCTTTTTCAGCAATTCCAACACAAAAACCAGCTAAATCGAAATCACCCTCTTTGTACATTCCTGGCATCTCTGCAGTTTCTCCACCTACAAGTGCACATTCACTTCTAATACACCCTTCAGCTATTCCTTTTACAACATCTGTTGCTTCATCTACTTCTAGTTTTGCTGTTGCATAATAGTCTAAGAAAAATAGTGGCACACCAAAATTACATAATAAATCATTTGTGCACATAGCAACTAAGTCAATTCCTACTGTGTCAAATTTTTTAGAATCAATTGCTAATTTTAGTTTTGTTCCAACACCATCAGTTCCTGAAAGTAATACTGGTTTTTTGTAACCACTTGGTAACTCAAAGGCACCTGCAAAAGAACCTATTCCTCCAAGTACACCTGGAATCATTGTTGATTTAACATATGGTTTAATATTTTCAACAAACTGATTTCCTGCATCTATATCTACACCAGCATCTTTGTAACTAACTGTGCTCATTCTTCACCTTTTTTTTACTTTTTACAATTAAAATAATTATCTATTATTAATTTAAAACTTTTTCGGTATTATATCGAAAAATTAATAAAATAAAAGGACTGATAATGTCAAGTATTGAAAACAAAAATTTCAGCTTTAATGAAATGATTGTTCATGTTCCATTGTGTACACACAAAGAACCAGAAAATATCTTAGTTATAGGAAACTGTGATGAAGAACTAAAATCTGAAGTAGCAAAACACAAATTAAATGTAGAATACGGAGACATCTCTTTATTAAACTCTAAAAATGAAAAAAACGTTGATGTAGTAATTTTAACAGATACAAATATTGATGAAATAGTTTTAGCAAATATTCAAAGAGTTTTAAAAGATGACGGCCTAATTTCATATAAAACAGATAGTTATTCTAAAGATGCCAATAGGTTAAAAAACGATTTAACAATCACTGGGGCTAATTTTTGGATTTGTATGCCATATAATTTTGGACATACAACTTGTGTATTAGCATCTAAAAAGTATCATCCAACAGCTGATATTATTTTACAAAGATCTGATTTACTTGTGGACTTAAACTACTATTCTACGGAGATTCAACATGCATCTTTCGTATTTCCTACTCACATTCAAAAAGATTTAACAGGTATTGCAAAGCGATAAGCTTTGCGATACAAAATCCATCCGCCTTTAAAATTAATCAACTTTATTGTAAAATCTAATAATGAATAACTAAACATTTAAATATGCTATTGCACTAACAGGTGGTATAGCCACAGGTAAAAGTACCGTTTGTAGTCTTTTTAAACTACATGGCTTTTTGACAATTGATGCAGATAAGATAGCTCATAAACTTTTAGATATACATAGTGATAAAATAGCTTCAATGTTTGGTCAAGAGTATGTTGAAAATGGAAAGGTTCTTCGAAAAAAGTTAGGGCCTATAATTTTTTCAAATCAAGAAAATAAAGAGAAACTAGAGAACTTTATTCATCCTTTAATAAAAGAAGAGATAGAAAAAGAGTCAATAATCTTTGAAGGACAAGGAAAACCCTACTTTATAGATATTCCTCTATTTTATGAAAAAATGAATTATCCCATTAAGAAATCTTTGGTAATATATACACCTAAAGAGTTACAAATAAAAAGACTGATGGAACGTGATAAAATAAGCGAAGAAGAGGCGAAATTAAAGATTTCAAATCAAATGGATATAGAAAAGAAAAAAGAGTTAGCAGATTTAGTAATTGATAATTCAACAAATTTAAAAAACCTCCAAAAAGAGGTTGAGAGAGTTATAGGAGAGATTATATGACTTATACAAAATATAGTGCAAGTGGGAATGACTTTATAATATCACACTCATTTTTACAAAAAGATTTTTCACAAGATGCTATAAGACTATGCAATAGAACTGAAGGAATTGGAGCAGATGGATTTGTGGTACTAATTCCTACTAGTGATGCTGATTTCAAATGGCTATTTTATAATAGTGATGGAAGTGATGCCGCCATGTGTGGCAATGCAACAAGAGCGTGTGCTCACTATGCTTTTAACAATGGCTTAGCTTCAAATAAAATGCAATTTTTAACAGGTGCTGGAAAAATAGAGTCTGTTGTGGAAGATAATATTGTTGAAACACAATTAACAACACCAAAAGTTTTAAAAGAAGAGTTTGAAGAAGAGGGTTTTACTTGGTGGCTTGCAGATACTGGTGTTCCTCACTTGGTAACTATTGTAGATGATTTAGAAAAATATGACCATGATTTGTGTGCAAAAATGAGATATGCATACAATGCAAATGTAAACTTTATAAAAATAGAAAATAAAAAAATATTTATAAGAACCTATGAAAGAGGTGTTGAAGGTGAAACATTAGCTTGCGGAACAGGAATGGCGGCTGCATTTTTAAGAGCAAATAACCTTAATCTTGTAAATAATAAAACTTTTGTATATCCTAAAAGTAAAGAAGAGTTAACTCTAAGTATTAAAGATGGTAACTTATTTTTCAAAGGTGCTGTAAAAAAAGTTTTTACAACGGAGGTTTAAAATGAAGAAGGTATTATCTGCTTTATTTATTACATTTCTTTTTTCTTATAGTTTTGCCCAAACTACAGGTTTTCCTGAAGATTATTATAAAATGAGAGCTACAATAAAAAAACAAAACTATTTTTTTGATTATTTGTACCCCCACATTGAAAATGCAAATAAAAATATCTTAAAAGAGAGAGAATTTATTTTATCTCTTAAAGATAATAAAGACTTAGATGAAGAGTCTCAATAGTTTTTAAAACTAACTCAAATAGCAAAAAAATATAGTGTTAAAGATCCTCTTGATTTTGACAAACTCTTAAAAAAAGTAAATATAGTACCACCCTCTATGGCTTTAGCTCAAGCTGCCGTTGAGAGTGGTTGGGGTATGAGTAGATTTGTAAAACTTGGAAATAACTTATTTGGACACTGGACTTATGGTAAAAAAGGTATTATGCCCTTAAGAAGAGATGCAAAGGCAAAACACTTAATAAGAATATTTGACTCATTTGAGGACTCTATTTCTGCATATATGTTAAACCTTAATAGAACAAAGGCCTACTACACTTTTAGAAATAAAAGACGAGAACTAGTAAAACAAAAGAAAAAAATCACAGGTGTACCATTGAGTCAAACAATGATAAACTACTCACAAATAAGAGAGAAATATTTACGTATATTAAAAAATGTTATCAAAAAAAATAAGCTACAAAAATATGATGAAAAATTTTACAATAATTTAACAAAGGAAAAAAATGAAATTTAGTGCTCCATTGAAATCTGATTCAATCAAAATTATGCTACTTGGTAGTGGTGAATTAGGTAAAGAGGTAATAATTGAGGCTCAAAGATTAGGTATTGAAACAATTGCTGTTGATAGTTATAATAATGCTCCTGCACAACAAGTTGCAAATAGATCTTATACAATCAATATGAAAAACAAAAATGAGATTTTAGATGTAATTAGAAGAGAAAAGCCTGATTATATTTTGCCAGAAGTTGAAGCTATCAATATAGATGCTTTATTTACTGCTGAAAAAGAGGGATTTCATGTAATACCAAATGCTGAAGCTGTAAATAAAACTATGAATAGAAAAAATATACGAGAGTTTGCAGCAGAAGAGTTAAATAT
Organism: Arcobacter sp.; assembly: GCA_002869535.1. Taxonomy (GTDB): domain Bacteria; phylum Campylobacterota; class Campylobacteria; order Campylobacterales; family Arcobacteraceae; genus Arcobacter. The sequence continues at coordinate 251,206 of PKUK01000002.1, read as the reverse complement.
ACCTACAAGCAAATATAAATTTGTAAAAAGTTTTGATGAGTTAAAAGATGCAGCAGCATATATTGATTTTCCTTGTGTTATAAAACCTGTAATGAGTAGTTCAGGACATGGACAAAGTATTGCTAAAAGTGCAGATGATTTGGAAAAATCGTGGGAAATTGCAAAGGAAGCTAGAGGAGATGCTAGTGAGTTGATTGTAGAAGAGTTTATTAAATTTGATTATGAGATAACACTATTAACTGTACGAAATGAAAAACAAACTATTTTTTGTGAACCAATAGGTCATATACAAAAAGATGGTGATTATGTTTTTTCATGGCAACCAATGAATATGAGTGAAATAGCAATCAAAAAATCAGAAGAGATAGCTAAAAAAATCACAGATGGCCTTGGCGGTAGAGGTATTTTTGGAGTTGAGTTGTTTGTAAAAGGGGATGAAGTTTATTTTTCAGAAGTAAGTCCCCGACCACATGATACAGGAATGGTAACAATGATTACTCAATCTCAAAGTGAATTTGCGCTTCATGTACGAGCAGTACTTGGATTGCCATTAAATTACATTCAATATGGAGCAGGTGCAAGTGCAGCATATAAAGCTGTTGCAGATACTTTTAATCCTATTATTGACATAAATGAAAATGCCTTTAGTGATAAATCATTTGTAAGAGTTTTTGGGAAACCTCAATCTCACATTGGAAGAAGAATGGCAGTAGCACTTACTTTTGATAAAGATTCAAGTGATAAAGCCCTAAAAAGTGCAAAAGAGATAATAAAAAACTTCTCTGATTGTTAAGAAACTCTCTACTTAGGTAGAGGGTTTTTATTACCTTTTTTAAAAAATAAATAAAAATAGATAAAGAAATACTCCCGTCACGCAACTAAGCAATAAAAATAAAAATGTTATCTTTCCATCTCGTTTATGTTTTGAGTTTTTTAAGCTGTCTATCTTGCCTGCTCTATATACGCTCATCGAATTAAAAAAGAGTCTTATCCACAAAATAGCTGCAATAATAGATAATGCAATATGGAAGAAAAGATATTTAACTAAGAAATCGTGGGACATATTACTTTGCTTTGCAAACTCAAAAAAACCACCATCTATTCTAATCATAACTTCAAAATATGCTAACACTAAGAGTGTTAATATAAGGACAAAACCTTGAGAGATAAGATGTAGTTTGTACTTTTTATTTCTTGCGTAATTAATACTTAATAAAACTACAAAGGGTAATATCGAAAAAAATATTACCATTACATTCATATGAAGGGGGATATTATTAAAAACTTCCATATTAAACCTATTTATTTGCTTTTAAATCAGACCTTAGCGCTAACTCTGCAGGGTATGGATTTAAAAACTTTTGTTTTTTTAGATATTCTATATCATGTTTACTAATATAGATTTTAAACATCTTAACTATTGTTATCAAAGGAACTATACCATCTTTATATTCATCCATGGTTATAAGTAATAACTCTTTTTCTTCTTTTGATATATGCTTTTTAAAATAACCAAAGATATGAAGCAAGACATTGTAAGTTTTATTGATAGTGCTTTTTTGACTAATAGCTTGTAAAAAACTCAGTTTATATTCATCTAAAATCTCTGATAAAGGCTTTTTATCATGATTTGCAACAATATTCCCTAACTCTTTATAAAACTCTTGTGATTTTGCATAAATTAGATATTTATATGAAGTATGAAACTCAACTAAGTCATTTAATTTTATATCTTTTTTTAGCAACTCATGTAAATCTTTATAGGCAAATATTTGCATTAAAAAGTTTTCTTTTAGCCAAGCATCATTTAATCTACCCTCTTCTTCAACAGGTAAATAAGGGTAATGCTCTTTTATTCGTTTTGCAAAAAAACCCACACCCTCTTTTACACTTGGAGCATTTTTGGCTTGATATACCTTAACTCTCTCCATACCACAAGTTGGGGACTTTGATTTTAGAATAAAACCACAAATATCGTCTTTCGCTATTTTTTGTGCACAAACAACAGAGATATCATCCAGCTCTTTTGTCACATCTTTTGAGCCATCACTTGTGGTAACTTTAATATCCTCACCCTCTCTAACTAACCTAATAGTTTCCCTTGGTGAACCAAATATCATATCTTCAGGACAGTATGGAACTATCTCAAAATATTTTTGAAGGATATTGTATACAAAGGCATCCTTTGAGTGCGCGCCATCATAACGACAAAGATTTCCAATCAAACATGATGATATTCCTAATTTCATAATTTTTCCTTACATCTTTTATATAAGATTATACATTAATTCAAATATCATTCATATATCTAAAAATACTTTCTATAGACTATTTTTTACCTTTTAACTTCTCTTTTAATATTATCTTACCACTTTCAACACCTGGTTGGTCATAAGTATTTATATATAAAAACTTACCAACAATTGAAGTTAAAAGTTCATATATATACATCAGTCTAGCTAGGTTAAATCCATCAACTTTTTCCATAGTAATAGTATCACAAGGAATATCCTGTAAGTTATGCACTGCTTCTATTGTTGCATCTGCTTGATGATTTATTAGTTCAGAAAATTTTAAATTATTGATATAATCAAGTTCTTCTAAACCTTTTAATTTAACATCAGGAATTTTTGAATTATCAGCAAAATCTTTTATTTTTATAAAAGTAACTGTTTTATCTCTTTTTCCTTGAATAATAAGTTGTAAAAAACTGTGTTGGTCAACAGGTCCTAATAGTCCAATTGGTGTTAGACCTTGGTGAGTATTATCATTATCAATTTTCCCTAAACTTTCACCCCAAAGTTGAACATACCACTTATTAAAGCCTTCAAGTTCTGAAGCATATGAAAAAACAACATTGTTATTAAACTTATGTTTGTATTCAGCCATAAATCTAGCTTTTGTCATAATTCTTTTATATAAAAGTTCTTGTTCAAAGTACTCACTATAAGCCTCTTTACACCCATCCAATAATCTATCAATATCAATTCCAACAATAGCAAGTGGTACAAGTCCTACTGTAGAAAAAACAGAAAACCTTCCACCTACATTTTTAGGTACTTCAAAAGTTTTTATCTCATTTGCCACAGCGAAATCATTCAGCTTACTATCATTTTCTGTTATTACCAAACAGTTTTCTTTATCAATTTTAACTTTTGAATACAAATATTTAAAAACACTTATTGTCTCAATTGTAGTTCCTGATTTACTAATAACTATAAATAACGTGTCTTTTAAATCTAGCCTATCCAATCTAGTATTTATATCAATGGGGTCAGTGGACTCAAAAAAATGTAATTTTTTATAAAAATTATGTGTTCTTGTTAGAAAACTATAAATTGCATATGTTCCTAAAGTACTCCCACCAATCCCAATTATTGCTATATCTTTTTGTTTAACAGTTTGGGCATACTCTTTAATTTCAGTTGTATCTTGAAAAGGTAAATTATAATACCCAATATCTTGTTTCTCTTTTTTTATACTTTCAAAAATCTCAGCATCTGAAACCCTTGGATTAAAATTTGCGCTATAATTCATCTTTTATCCTTTTATACTTTGTGTTACTATATCTTGAGCTTGGGCTAAAATAAGCTCTAAATGCTCACTACTAATAAAACTCTCTGCATAGATTTTATATATATCTTCAGTACCTGAAGGACGTGCTGCAAACCAGCCATTTTTGGTGACCACTTTAAGCCCTCCAATGGATGCTTTATTTCCATGGGCTTTAGTAAAAATATTTTCAATATTTTCACCTGCCAGCTCTTTTGAAACAATATCTTCAACACTTAGGTTTTTTAATTTAGCCTTTTGCTCTAAAGTTGCCGGTGCATAAACTCTTTTATAGAATGAAGTTCCATTTTTTTCTTCTAACTCTTTATAAATAATTCCTGGGTCTTTTTTTAGTTTTGAAGTAATTTCAGCAGCTAATAGGTTTAAAATAATTCCATCTTTATCCGTTGACCAAACAGTTCCATCAAATCTTAAAAATGAAGCTCCAGCACTCTCTTCTCCACCAAAACCTAATGTTCCTTTATATAATCCATCAACAAACCACTTAAAGCCAACAGGCACTTCATAAAGCTTTTTATTTAACATCTTTGCAACTCTATCTATCATAGAACTTGAAACAAGTGTTTTTCCAATGCCTAGGTCATCACTCCAAGGTCTATTTGAATACAAATACCAAATAGCAACTGAGAGATAATGATTTGGATTCATAAGCCCAACACTAGGAGTTACTATTCCATGTCTATCAAAGTCAGGGTCATTTGCAAATGCTAAATCAAACTTGTCTTTTAAGCCAATCAATGAAGCCATCGCATCTTTTGAAGAACAGTCCATTCTTATCTTCCCATCATGGTCACAAGTCATAAATGAAAATGTTGGATCAACTTTATCATTTACAATTTCAAGATTTAAGCCATATATCTCTTTTATCTTTTTATAAACTTCTATTCCTGAACCACCCATTGGGTCAACACCGATTTTAAGATTTGCTTTTTTTATACAATCCATATAAATAATGCTTATTAAATCTTTTACATAAGGGGTAATAAAATCAAACTCTTCTATAAAATTAGAATTTTCTAACTCTTCTATTGAGACTTTTTTTACATCTTTTAAATTATTTGCCAAAATCTCATTTGCTCTATTTTCTATAATAGTTGTAACATCACTATCAGCTGGCCCTCCATTTGGTGGATTATATTTAAAACCACCATCACTTGGAGGATTGTGAGAAGGAGTTATAACAACTCCATCATTTAAAACTTTACTATTTTTATTTGCTTGTAAAATAGTATATGAGATTACTGGGGTGGGAGTGAAGTTTTTATCTTGGGCAATTTTACACTTTACTTCATTTGCTACAAATACTTGCAAAGCTGTTGTTTGAGCAGGAGTTGAGAGAGCATGAGTATCTATTCCTATGTATAGTGTTCCACTTATACCTGAACTTTTTCTATATTCACATAAGGCTTGTGAAATAGCTAAAATATGGTCTTCATTAAAACTTATTTTTAATGAACTTCCTCTATGTCCTGATGTCCCAAAACTAACTTTTTGTGTTACTTTATTTATATCTGGCTTATTATCATAATAAGAGGAAATTAGTTTTGGAATATCTTCTAAAATCTCTTTGGGTGCTTTTTTTCCTGCTAAATCATTTGACAAAATATTCTCCTTTTATATTATAGTTTTTAGTGCTTCAATACATAACTGGGTAATTTTATTAAAATCACCATTTTTTATAACATCTTTTGGAACAATCCATGTTCCACCTACGCATAAAACATTTTTTAAAGATATGAAATCATTGAGGTTTTCTAAATTAACTCCACCAGTAGGACAAAAATTCATTTTTGAATATGGTCCTTGAAATGCTTTTAAAATATCAACACCACCACTTAGTGTTGCAGGGAAAAGTTTACAATTATAAATACCATTATTTTGAGCAAGCATAACTTCTGAAGAAGTAGCAACTCCTGGAATCAAAGTCATATTGTGTTTTTTTGAACTATCTATTAACTCTTGGCTAATTCCAGGTGAAAATACAAATTTAGCTCCAACTGCTTTTGCTTCTAATAAATCTACATTATTACAAACTGTTCCAGCTCCTACATGCATAGAAGGCATCTCTTTTGAGATAACCTCTATAGCTTTAAGTCCAGCAGGTGTTCTTAATGTTATCTCCATGATATTTATTCCACCTTCACTTAAAGCTTTTGCTAAAGGTAAAGCATCTTTTACATCATCAAGTGCAATAACAGGTACAATTGGTGATATTTTCATTACATCATTTGCATTCATGAATTTTCCTCTCCTACAAGTTTAAAAATTGTAGCTCCAGTTTCACTTGAACTTATATTTTCTCTAATTGCTGAAAATAGTTCTCTTCCAAAGCCATGTCTATTTTTTTCTAAATCTATTTGTTTAACTTCTCTTTTTTCTAAAACTTCCTTATCAACTAAAAGTTTTATAGTTCCATTTCTAATATCCATCTCTATTATGTCACCATTTTCTATTTTTGAAATAAGTCCGCCTTCAACGGCTTCTGGATAAAGATGTATTGCAGAAGCAACTTTTCCAGAAGCCCCAGACATACGACCATCAGTTATAATTGCAACTTTAAAACCTTTATCCTGCAAAGCTCCAAGAGGAGGCATAAGTTTGTGAAGTTCTGGCATACCATTTGATTTGGGTCCTTGATATCTAACAACTGCAATAAAATCTTTTTCAAGTTTTCCTTGTATAAAGTCTTCTTGTAACTCTTCTTGGGAATTAAATACAAGTGCAGGTGCTTTTATATATAGATGTTCATCTTTAAGTGCTGAAGTTTTTATAACACTTTTACCAATATCTCCAAGTAAAAGTTTCAATCCACCCTCAGATGAAAATGGGTTTTTAGTGTCAGATATTACTTCATAATTTTTAGAAATAATTGCTCCATCACTAAACAGCACCTCTTCATTTTGTAAAACTGGCTCTTTTATAAAATCATCCAATCCTGTTCCAACAACTGTTTGAACATCATTATGCACTAAGCCAGCTTTTAAAAGTTGTGCGATTACAACACTCATCCCACCTGCATCTCTAAAATGATTTACATCTGCACTTCCATTTGGATACATTTTACAAAGCAATGGTGTTACCTTTGAAATATCATCAAAGTCTTCCCAAGTAAGAACAATACCTGCAGCTTTTGCCATAGCAATTAAATGTATTGTATGATTTGTAGAACCACCCGTTGCCATTAATCCAACTATTGCATTTACAAAAGATTTTTCATTTACAATATCAGATATTGATATCTTTTTATCACATAAATCAATAAGTCTTTGAGCTGATTTTCTTGTCAAAGCATATCTTAGAGGTGTATTAGCATTTACAAAAGAGCCATTAGGAAGTTGTAGTCCCATCATCTCTAAAAGCATTTGATTTGAATTTGCTGTTCCAAAAAAGGTACAAGTACCACAGCTATGGTATGAAGCTTTTTCAACTTCAAAAAGTACCTTTTCATTAACTTTACCTTGGGCAAACTCTTGTCGTGTTTTTGCTTTTTCTTTATTAGAAATACCAGAAGGCATAGGACCAGAAGGCACAAAAATAGCAGGCAGATGACCATAACTCAAAGCTCCTATTAATAAACCTGGCACAATTTTGTCACAAATCCCTAAATAAAATGCTCCATCATAAGTATTATGACTTAAGGCAATTGCTGTTCCCATTGCAATATTATCCCTAGAAAATAGGGACAATTCCATACCTGGTTGTCCTTGAGTAACCCCATCACACATAGCAGGAACACCCCCTGCAACTTGTGCAGTAGAGCCATATTTTATAAGCTCTTTTTTTAATATGTCAGGATATGCATGGTACGGTTCATGGGCTGATAACATATCATTATATGCAGTTACAATTCCCATATTAAAAGACTTCATATCACTTAAATGTGTTTTTTCTTCATCATTCATAGGAGCAATTGCATGGGCTAAATTAGCACAATCTAAAACAGCCCTATTGACACTATTTTTTTTAGCTTCGTTTATTCTTGCTAAATAGATTTTTCTACTATTTTGCGACCTTTTTATTATTCTATTTGTTACATCTTTGATTATTTTGTTCATGAGTAATAAACCTCGATTTCTTTGCCCTTTAGATTTAAAACTGAGCTTACAGGATATTTGTAAATATCTTTTGCTTCTATAGCACTACGATAAACTTCTAATTTCTCTTTTCCTTCAATATGTAAAATTATATTTTTGGCTTCAAGAACTTTTCTAAGAGTTAGACTCATTCTTTCATATGGAGCTGTTTTTGGCTCAATAGAGATACAAAAATTGTCATTTGTTAAATCATAAGCCTCTTTTAGTCTTTCATTATTGGGAAACAGTGATGCCGTATGACCATCAGTACCCATTCCTAAAACTAATACATCAGTTCTTTCAAACTCTTTTTCATAAATCTTAGAGCAAATTTTTTGAGCTGAACTTGCACTGACTCCCTTTACATAAAGCCCTACAAATCTAGCTTCTTTTGCAAAATTGATAAGTAAATTTTCCTGAACTAAAAAAGCATTACTATTTTTAGAATCATTTTCAAGCCATCTCTCATCAACTAGTCCAATGGTTACCTTTTTCCATGCAATATTTATTTCTGAAAGCTTTTGAAAAAATAGTTTTGGGGTATTCCCTCCTGATACTAAAAGGGTGGCTTGCCCATAAGCTTTTATACTATTTTCAAGTATTAAAGCTATATTTTGAGCTAAGTTTTGGGCTAGTTCTTCACTTGAAGAAAATTCTTTAAGATCATTCATCGTTCCAACTTCTTCCATCTTTTGCGATTAATTGAATAGCCGCACTAGGACCATCACTTCCAGCTGTGTAGGTTTTCATAGGTGATAGATTTTTTTCCCAACCATCAATAATTTTATCTGCCCATTTCCAAGCTGTCTCTACCTCATCAAGTCTCATAAACAGTGTTGGATTAGCACGAATTACATCTAAAATAAGTCTTTCATAAGCATCTGGTTTTCTGTGGCTATTATGGGGTGAGTTTAGTTCTAAGTCTACTTGTTGAAGCTTCATAGTATCACTTAGTCCTGGAATTTTATTCATAAGTTTTAACTCAATACTCTCTTTTGGTTGTAAGGTTATCACAAGTCTATTTGCATTTATTGAAGTTTCATCTCCACCAAAAATAGAGTGGGGAATAGTTTTAAACTGTATTACTATCTCAGAATTTCTTTTTTGAAGACGTTTACCACTTCTTATATAAAAAGGAACCCCATTCCATCGCCAGTTATCAATATCAACTCTTATTGCTGCAAATGTTTCTGTATTACTTTCTTCATCTTTACCATCTAAATATCCAGGAACACTTGAACCATCTGAAGAGCCAGCTTTGTACTGAGCTCTTACTGTTTTAGTTTTAATATCCTCATCACTTACTTTTCTAAAATAGCGTAAAACTTTTACTTTTTCATCCCTTACACTATTTGCTTCAAGTGAACAAGGTGGCTCCATAGCTATTAGACAAAGTAGTTGCATAAGATGATTTTGAATCATATCTCTTAGGGCTCCATACTCATTGTAATAGCCCCATCTATTCTCAACACCAACACTCTCTGCAACTGTAATTTGGACATGGTCTATATGATTAGAGTTCCAAAGGGGTACAAAAAGCCTATTTGAAAAACGTAAAGCCATAATATTTTGAACAGTATCTTTACCTAAATAGTGATCTATTCTATATACTTGGTCTTCTTCAAAATATTTTAAAACCTCTTTGTTAATCTCTTGGGATGACTTCAGGTCTCTACCTAAAGGCTTTTCTAATACAACTCTTGTCTGTTTACTTATCAAATCCCAATTATTTAGGGAGTTGCATATACTTCCAAAAAAATCAGGTGAAGTTGATAGATAATTGATTCTATCTCTATCAGTATGTTCATTTAAGATATTTTGTAGCTTTTCATATGAGCTTTCATTTGAAAAATCTATAGTTACCATTAAAAGTTGTTTTTTAAAGACTTCAAAAAACTTCTCATCAAGTTTTTCTTCACTCAAAAACTCAATGAGCTTTTCTTTTATCAAGTCTATATGCTCATCTATGCTTATCTCTTTTCTTGAGATTGTTATTATTCTACTTTCACTTGATATATATTCATCTTTGCATAAATGATATAGTGCAGGCATGAGTTTTCTAAATGATAAATCACCATGCCCTCCAAAAAGTATAAAATCACATAGATTATTTTTTGTATTCATTTTATTTCTTTTTATTCTCTAAATTATAAAAATAGTTTGTGGCTTCAACAAAACCATCAACACTTCCACAATCAAATCTTTTACCTTGGAATTTATAAGCCATTACCATGCCTTTTTTTGCTTGTGTACATAGGGCATCTGTAATTTGTAACTCTCCATTTTTCCCAGGTTTTGTATTTTGAATAATCTCAAAAATATCTGGTGTCAGAATATATCTTCCAATAACTGCAAGATTTGAAGGTGCTTTATCATTATCAGGTTTTTCTACCATATTTGATACCATAAATACACCATCTTCTATCTGGTTTCCTTCTATTACCCCATATTTATGTACATCCTCTTTAGGAACTTCCATACAAGCTACGATACAACATTTATATTTATTATAAAGCTTTACCATTTGAGCTAATATTCCATCACCCTTTGGATTTACACAAAGGTCATCTGCAAGTATTACAGCAAAAGGATTAATATCCCCTACTAAAACTTTACCTTTATAGATAGCATCACCTAAACCTTTCATCTCATTTTGTCTTGTATAAGTAAATGTACACTTATCAATGATATTTCTAATATCTGCTAACATCTTCTCTTTTGATGAACCTTGAATTTGGTGTTCTAACTCATAAGAGATATCAAAGTGGTCTGTTATTGCTCTTTTCCCTCGTCCTGTAATTACCGACATAATATCACAGCCAGCTTCCATAGCCTCTTCAACACCATATTGAATAAGAGGTTTTGTAAGAACTGGTAACATCTCTTTTGGCATAGCTTTTGTTGCTGGAAGAAATCTTGTCCCATACCCTGCGGCTGGAAATAGACAGCTTGTTATTGATTTTTCTTTATTATTCATTTTTTATCCTTTTTCATTTTTAAATTTTACCTTTTAACCACATTATTTGGTAAGGTTCTAGTTTGAGTTCATCTGCATTTTGACCATTATTTGTCATACAATTTGAAGATAGTATATCACAAAGAGGAAGAGAAATGTTATCAGGTAACTTACAAATAACCTCTTCATTTGAAAAATTATGTAATGCTATTATTCTAGTCTCATGCCCACAACATGACTGGTCTATTACAAACAGCCTATCATCTAAATCTAAAATTTCAAAATCTCCAAAAGGGTTAAATGCTTCTTCATTTATTCTTATTGAGATAAGTCTTTTATATGAATCAAACATTGTTTTTGCCACAGTTCCTTGACTAGAGAGTTCATTTTCAAGCCAGTCAATATTATACTTTTCTCTATTTATTGTTCTATTTATTCCAGAGTGTTTAACCCCTTCATGATAATTTTTAGAACCTACAAGAGAATGAAAATAAATCCCAGGAACTCCTGGCATAGCTAAAACAGCAGCTTGAGTTACTAGCATTCTTTTTATTCTTAAATATTGGTCTTCATTTGGATTTGTTAGAGCATCTATATAAGAACAGTTTAACTCATATGGAGTTTGACTTCCATCCTCTTCAGCCCTATAAGATACCAATCCACCATGTTCTTTAACACAATTTACCAAATATTCAATCTCATGATCTTCTAAAAGCCCTTTAACTGGACGCATACCTATTCCATCATGACTTGCTGTGAAGTTAAAAAAACAAACCTTATCACTAGGTAGGGTTAAAGTTTTAGCCCAAGCAGTAAGCTTCTTTGTATTTCCATGTAAAACTGAGTGAAGCAATAAAGGTGGTAAAGCAAAATTATATACCATTTGTGCCTCATCAGCACCACTTCCAAAATATGAAATATTTTCATGGTGGGGAACATTTGTTTCTGTAATAATTATAACTTCAGGAGCCACTTCATGTAGAACTTCTCTCATAAGTTGTATTAACTCATGGGTTTGAGGAAGGTGAGCACAAGGAGTACCTATCTCTTTCCAAATAAATGCAATAGCATCAAGTCTTATTAAAGTTGCCCCTTTTTCTATATAATAAAAAAGCGCATCTAAAACGTTTCGTAAAACTCTATGACTTTTGTAGTTTAAATCGACTTGGTCTTTACTAAAAGTTGTCCAAATATTTCTTATTTTTCCATCATCATCAATATATTCACTCAATAACGGAGTTGCCCTTGGACGAACTACTTTACTTAAATCAGTAGAAGGGTCAATATCAATAAAAAAATCTTGAAAATACGGATCCCCTGCCAAGTAGGCTTTAAACCAATCAGAAAACTGTGAAATGTGATTTATAACGCCATCTACCATAAGTCTATAACTTGAACTTATTGATTCTATTTCTCTCCATGAACCCATGTGTGGATCTACAGCATTATAATTAACTACCGAAAAGCCATCATCACTTGAGTATGGATAAAAAGGCAAAATATGAATAGAGTTTATAACACCCTTTAAATGCTTATCCATAAAACTATTTAAAGTACCTAAAGATGGTTCATGATATTTTGATACTTGGTCTCCATAAGTGATAAGTACAATATCTTTTTGACTTAAGTGATACTCTTTTGATTTAATTCTTTGTTTATATTTAAAAATCAAATCAATAATATCATTTACGGCTCTTTGAGCTATATCTTCAGGATAAAGACGATGAATTCTTTTATTTATTGTATGACTGGGGTCTGATATATGTTTCATTGATTATCTTCTTTTACATATTTAACAAACTTTGCTGAAAAATCTGGCATAACTGAACGAACAGTAATCCAAGGAGATAAAGATGGTATACCCATAGGATCATCATAAAACTCTTCAGCTGCTTCTTTTATAGCATCCTCAAAAGCATTTACAGCATGTATCTCTTTTTCTCTATTATATTCTAAGGCATTTAATTTACTCAAAGCATTGAATTTTGATATTTCAAATCTAGATTCTTGATAATATCTTGCAAGTAGAGTTTTAAATGAACTAGAAGAGAAAACAACTCCCTCTTGAGCCATCACTCTAAAAATAGTTTTAGCAATATCATTTGCCATTTTATAAATACCTCCACCTTCACTTTGACTTCCTAGCTCTTGGTGTTTGTGTTCATATGTTTCCATTATTTCTGTTTGGCAAATTCTTTTATTTGAAGTATTTTTATAAACTTCACTAAGTGTTGAAACTTCTAATCCCCAAGTTGGAGAAATAGCAATCCCTCGACCAAGAGATCTTATAAATGAAAACTCTCCTGATAATGCATATCTAAAACTTTCCATATAATCTAAATACCTATTTACTCCATAAACTTTTTTAAGGGAGTTAATTAAAGGAGTATAAAGTAATCTAGTAGCTCGTCCATGAAGCTTATCTGTAACTCTTGAATAAAACCCTTTGTTGAACTCAAAATCCAATGCGGGATGAACTATTGGGAAAAAAAGACGGGCTGGAATCTCTCTATTATAATTTACAATATCACAATCATGAAGTGCAAAGGCGTAAGCATCTTTATCTGCTAAACCATAGCCCATCATTGTCCAAACATTTCTTCCTTTTCCAGGAGTATCAAGTCCGGGAAACCCCTCTTTTGTTAAGTCCTCATAAAGTTCTTTGATTTTTGGACCATCATTCCATAAAACGTCAACCTTACACGTAAGTACTGACATAAGTTTTTTTACCTCTTCAAACTGCTCTTTTGTAGCTTGATCTAAACCTAAAATTATCTTATACAGATACTTTACATTTTTTAACTCTTCTATAATCTTGTGCATGGCGGGAGTCTCAAACTCTGAATAAAGGGCAGGAAGCAGAAGTACCATTTTTCTTCTATCACTATATTTTTCAAGCTCTTTTTCCATATCTTCTAGTGTTCTATCCCCCAATTTTTGTAAGGTAGTTATTACACCATTTTGAAAGAAATCAGACATTTTTATCTCCTTTGTTTTTGTTTGAATTTATATATATTATTACAATATCTAACATATTATTGTGTGTAGGTCCTGGTTTTAAGAGTTGATTTAACTTCTCAAAAAACCCATTTGAATCAAAGTTTTCCATATAAGTTTTTATATCTAAATCTAACTCTTGCATTTTTTTTATTGTATCTTTATCAATTATAGCACCACTAGCATCAGAATTACCATCAATGCCATCACTTGCTCCACTTAAAAATATAATATCTTTATCTTTGGGATAAGAGTTCAAAAAGGATAACACAAGGTGTTGATTTCTTCCACCTTTTCCCTTGCCTTTTACATTTACAGTTGCTTCTCCACCGTAAATAAAACATCCTTCCTCTTTGTCTTTACAAAAGTTCAAAAGATTTTCACATACAATTTCTACATCATCTTCTATTTTTTCATCTACTATTATAGGATTTAGATTTTTCTTTTCTAAAATATTTTTAGCTTTATTAAGTAAAATATCATTTGACCCTATTAAATAGTGTTTAATATTTGGGAACTCTTTTTTAGGTGTTTCTAAAGTTTTTGATTGAACTGCATTTTCAAGATATCCTCTTACACTAGAAGGTAAGCTTTCTAAAATATCAAACTTTTTCAAATCATCAAGGGCATTTTGAAAAGTAGTACTATCAAAATAAAGAGGAGCAGAACCAATAGCCTCTAAATTATTACCTAAAACATCACTTAGAGTTAAAACAACTCCTTTTGCTTTTGTAAAAGTTGCCAATCTTCCACCTTTTACTGCTGAGAGATGTTTTCTTACACAATTTATTGACTCAATTGGCATGGAGTTTTGAAGCATCTGCTGAGTAGTTTCTTGAAACTCTTCAAGGCTTATTCCATCAATAGGCAGTTCAACTAAAGCTGAATTTCCTCCTGATAATAAATATATAAAAAAATCATCCTCCCCTAAAGATTCAAACTCTTTTATCAAAGCCTTTGCCCCTTCTATACTCTTTTGACTTGGTAGGGGATGAGTACTCTTTATATATGTAAGATTGTTTTTTTCTAAATTGTTTTCATAGGCACCTACTAAAGTGGCCTTTTGTATTTTTTCTTCCATGATTTCATATAAAGCTTCAGCCATACTAATAACTGCTTTTCCTGAACCTAAAATATGTATTTTTTTATTTTTAGGAATTTCAAGAAAGTCACTATTTATATAAAATTTATCATCTTCAAATTTGCACTGTTTTTTTATAAGCTTTTTAGGATGTATCTCTTCTAATATAGATAAAAAACAATTTTCTAACTCTTTTTTATTAAGCATTTAGAATCCTTTTTAAACTCTCATTCCAACCTTTTGGACCTATATATTCTGATTTTATAAGATTTTTAATACCACATTTTGTAAAAGTACCATCATATTTTTTTATCAAGATAGCAGTATCTACACTTTCAAGCATGGTTATATCATTTTCCCCATCACCCAAAGCTATAGTTTGAAAACTTTTATTATACAAGTTTTCATAATAACTCTTCATATATTTTACTGCTTTTGCTTTATCTTGTCCATAAGTAATTAAGTGATAAAACCTACCACCTTTCACCACATCAAAGCCATCTGCAATTGCAAGTTTTTTCAAAGCCTCTAATTTACTCTCATCTTCTAAAATAAAAGGTTCACTAAATGTTCTTCTTTTTGCAAGTTTTGCTTTGTCTATAGGAAGTTCCGTATATAATGACACCGCAGCATCACTCATTTCATGGAAACCTTTTAAGGGAAAGTTTTTTTAATACTTTTTAAAAGTTGTAATTGTAGTTTCGTAAGTTTTTCCTAAAGCAATAAGATCAAAACCATTGTTTTTATGGATAAATATTCCTGCACCATTTTCTATAATAAATGGCATAGATATATTTAGCTTTTTTTGAAGTTCTAAAACCTCATCTTTTGTTTTACTTGTAACAATAATTAGAGGTATTTTTTGCTTATCTATAAAATTAAGCATATCATTAGCTTCACTAAAATCATATGTTTCATGATCTAATAGTGTTCCATCTAAGTCTGTAAAAATCAGATATTCCGTTTTATTATCTTTTTGTAACATCTTTTTAGTATAGCTTAACCCTTTCTTCAATTTAAGAAGTAAACTGTATAATTTTTATACATTCATATATCCATTCAAATATACTATTTTTTCTCTTTTTTTATTATTTAATAAAAAACCACCTTTTTACATGATAAAATAAAAAACTAAATAATTATTTTAAAGTGGGATACTAAATGAATATATCAAAACTTTTACTTGCTTTTTTGACTTTCTTCTTTTTATATGCAAATGCAAATGAATTAGTACAAAATCAACCTACCAAAAAAAAGATTGTATATATAGTCCCTAATATAAATATTCCATTTTGGAATATTATGGCAAAAGGAATAGAAAAAAGAGCTACTTTATTGGGCTATGACTTTGAAATACTTGACACACAAAATAGTGCTAAAAAAGAGTTAGAAAATACAGTAAAAGCCATAAAAGAAAAAGTCATAGGAATAATTGTATCTCCTACAAATTCATCTGCTTGTGTTACTATTTTGAAGCTTGCAAATGAAGCAAACATTCCTGTTGTAATTTCTGATGTTGGTACAGATGGGGGAGAATATGTCTCTTATGTATCTTCTAATAATAAAAATGGTGCTTACAAAATAGGAAAACTTCTAACAAATAAGATGATTGAAAAAGGCTTTTCAAATGGAAAAGTTGGAATTATAGCAATACCTCAAAAAAGATTAAACGGACAAGAGAGAACTATTGGCTTTATAAAAGCACTAGATGAATCAAATATAGTAAATGCAGATTTAAAACAGTTTGAATCCATGACAAATGAAAAAACATATAAATACACAAAAGAGATGATAGATAAGTTTCCTAATCTTCACGCCATATGGCTTCAGACATCTCATATTTATAAAGGTGCATTAAAAGCTATAAATGAATCCGAAAAAAAAGATAAAATTTTATTGGTTACTTTTGATGCAGAACCAGAGTTTTTAAATCTTATTCCAAAAGGAGTAATTATTGCTTCAGGTATGCAACAACCTCATTTGATGGGAGAGACAGCATTAGTACAACTAGATAATCATATAAATGGTATAAGTGTTAAAAAAGATTTACAACTACCTATACTTATTATCTCAGCAAAAAATATAGAAGAAAAACTTCCTATTATAAAATTAAATGTACTTGGTATTGAAAAGTAATATGAAAAATACCCAAACAAAAAAATATAAACTATCTCTATTTTTAACTCTTGCCCTAATAATAACTATTTCCGTTACATCTATTTTAACTATAAACGCTGCATATAATTATTACCATATAAAAAATAGAATTATAGATGAGATTAAAGATAATTCAAATGAAGCTATCCTTTCATTGAAAAGTAATATTACAAACCTAATTATCTCTTATTCAATAAATGAATATGAAAAACTTATAATCAATGAACTCCAAAGTAAAGATATATTTGCGATTATTGTAAAAGATTATGCCATGGGTAAAATCCTAGGTAAAGATGTCTACATTACAGGTAAAATAAAAAATTCAGAAGTAAATATTCTTGATTATAATATTAAAGATAAAAATCAAAATAAACTCTTAGAAAATGCTTTTTTTACAAAAAGTGTTAATATCACAAACTCTTCTAATGAAATTTTAGGAACACTTTCTATCTATATTACAAACAATGAGATTGAAAAAGAGCTAAAAAAAATAGTAAGTGATACACTGTTTAATACAATTTTATTATCTATTTTCTTAACTCTATTTCTTTATATAAGTATTAGGTATTATATTTTAAATCCTATTTCAAATATTATAAATACAATTAATGATGGTGATGGAACAGGGATTCCAAATACTTTAATACCTGACTCTAGTAGTAAAGAAGTTTCCGCACTAACAAATAGTATAAACACAATGATTAAGTCAATAAAGACCTCAAGAGATAATTTAGAAAAAAATGAACACAGACTTGAATATCTTTTGGAATTAAGTCCAATAGCTGTAAGAATTGCAAAAAATAGAGGAGAATACGTAATTTTTGCAAATAAGGCATATTCAAAATTATTGCATCTTAAAGAGGGAACAATTAGTGGAAAAAACCCAAAAGATTATTATGTAAATAAAGATACTTACGAACATATTATAAAAACTCTAGAAAATGGTGATCGTATTTACAATATAATGATTGAACTTAATATTGAAAATAAACAAACATGGGCATTAGCTTCATATATGAATATTGACTTTGATGGTTAGAAAGCAATTATTGGTTGGTTTTATGATGTAACAAATGAGAAGGTAAATGAAGCTAGCCTTTATAAAGCACTAGAGTTACAAACAACAATTTTTGATAACTCTGGATATTTGATGATAAGTACAGATAAAAATGGAATTATTCAACAGTTTAATAAAGAAGCAGAAAAACTTTTAGGATATGAAGCAAAAGAGGTAATAAATATCCATACCCCAGAAATCTTTCATTTAAAATCTGAAATTATTTTAAAAGCAGAATATCTTTCAAAAGAACTAAACAAAAAGATTCAAAAAGGGTTTGAAGTATTTGTTGAAAAGACAAAACTAGGCTTAAAAAATGAAAATGAATGGACATATATTTCAAAAAAAGGTGAACACATTCCTGTTTTATTAAATATTACAGCCTTAAAAAATAAAAATGATGAAACATATGGATATCTTGGTATTGCACAAGATATATCCCAAAGAAAAGCCTTAGAGTCACAATCAAAGTTAGCTTCTATGGGAGAAATGATAGGAAATATTGCTCATCAATGGAGACAGCCATTAAGTATGATTTCAACAATTGCAAGTGGAATATTAGTAAAAAATGAACTAAATATAACAGATAATGTAGATGTATCTTCAAATATGGAAAAAATCATATCACAAACAAAATATCTATCTAATACAATAGATGACTTTAGAAATTTCATAAAAGAGAATAATGATAAAGAAAGAATTTCATTAGTTAATACAATAGAAAAGTCTTTATCTATTATAAAGCCATCAATAAGTAATAATCATATTAATTTAATTGTTAATTTAAAAGATGATATTTATATCGATGGCTTTGAAAACCAGCTTATTCAAGCTTTTATAAATATCCTAAATAATGCAAAAGATGCTCTAAAAGAAAAAACAGTTGATAAAGACAAATTAATTTTTGTTGAAACACAATTTATAAAAGATGAGTTATTTTTGATTATAAAAGATAGTGCAGGTGGAATAAAAGATGATATTATCCATAAAATTTTTGAACCTTACTTTACCACAAAACACAAAAGCATAGGAACAGGAATTGGTCTTTCAATGGCGTATCAAATAATAGCAGAACATCATAATGCCACAATTGAAGTATTTAATAGTACATACGAATATAATGATAAAACACACACAGGAGCATACTTTCAAATTACTTTTAAAGATGCCTGCCTAATATAATAAAACAAGAGAGTATACAATGTTGACCTACCTAATTATATTTGCTATTGTTGGTTTTATAATAGCAAAAGTTATAAAAGAGCCTAAAAAATCTTTTTTTATTATTCTTTGTATATCCATAGTTTCTGGATTTTTTTATACACCAATGTGGGCATTAGTAAGTTTTGCAGAGATGGCATTGGGTTATTTTGTTGTATATTTTACTAAAGATTAGGATTTTAAATGTCAGATTTACAAAGTGAATTAATTGGATTTATAATTGTTTCTATAGTTATAATTGCTTTAGCTTTTCTAACCCAAAAACTTCAAAATAAAAATAAATAACTATTCCTTTGCATAATTAAATTAATTATGTTATTATGTCAACTACTTTTATCACTGTTAAATATAATGAAAAACTCAATTAAAGTTACTTTAAAAGTTATTAATTTTTTTCTGATTTGTCATTATAATATTGTTACTACAAGAATTTTAAACTACATTAGGAGATATCCATGGAAAAGTGTGTTGAGAATATAATTAAAGCAAAAAGAAGTAATGATGTCCGTGAATTAGATGAGCTTTCAAACTCTTTTGATTATAAAGTAAGAAGAGCAGTAGCAAGAAATCCAAATACTTCCCAAGAAACACTAAATATCTTACAACATGATCCCTCTTTCAATGTTGCTTTTATAGCAAATATACATGCTGTTGAAAAAATAGATTTAAATGATTCACTCTCTTCAAAAAATCCTTGTGTAATGTGTGAAAAAGATGAATCAACCTACAATATTGAATGTCCTAATTGTAGAAATGATAGTTATTCAAGAATTATAGATGGATACATACCTTTTGGCAAAGAGAAAGTAAGACAGGCAGGCTAATCCCTTTTTTCATATCTAATATTAAAAGGTATCTTTTTTCTTTGTTCAATTTTAACTTTTATATAAGTGTATATTCCTAAAATAGCTACAATTAATATTGTGCTAGTAAATATATTTATCATTTTAACCCCTTTTTTCTACAAAGTTTCTTATAATAAAATATTATCTAAAATAGAAAACTACTATAAAAAATATTACAAAATGAAATAATATATATACGAGAGATAATAATTGTACGTTTAAAGTAAGTAAGAAGAGGAAATATGAGTAGTTAGTCATTCAACTCATTTTCCTTTCTAATAATACATTCAAATTTAGAAGAGAACTTTAACAAACTAACATGAACAAAACTTTAACAAAAAGTATAAATAAAAAAGTTATCTATAAGTTTTAAAATAAACTCATAAGATGTTAAAAATCATACTTTGAAGCTAATTTTATATATACTTATAGATTATTAATTAAATAACTAACAAAACTATGGATTTATATGCAAAACAAGACAACCTATACACGACTAATATTAAGAATAATCATTATGACCCTCACTATTTCACTAGCCATTGCTTTTTTTTATGCTCAAATCATGAAAAAAGATGCGATTGAATCATTATCAAAAATTGAAGCAAAAAAAACCACAAAATTAATATTTGAGAGTTTTTATTCAGCCATGGCAAGAGGCTGGACTAAAGAAGATTTAAATGATATTATCAAAAGAATTAACTCCATAGAAAAAAATATGGTTGTTAATATCTATCGTGGTGAAACAGTTGCTGAAATGTTTGGAGATATACCAAGAGATGTAAAGGTGAGAAAAGAGAACTTTTATGTGAAAAAAGCTTTTCAAAAAGATGAAATACTTAATCTAGGAAATGATTCAAAAATTGATTATTATTATCCAATTATTGCAACACAAGAGTGTAAGAAATGCCATACAAATGCTACTACAGGAGAAGTTTTAGGTGTCATAGCCATTAGTTATCCAATTGATGAACTTAAAATCTCGCTCTCTTCAATCATCAACTTTTTTATTATATTTGTCCTTATTTTTTCATTGGCAATTTTTGTTGCTTTATTTTTTGAATTTGATAAATACTTAGTAAAACCTATCAATAAACTCATTAGCAATATACTTGCAATCTCAAAAGAGAAAGATATTACTAAACGAATTGATTTAGAAAATGATGTGGAAGAGCTACATTCCATGCAAGTAGTATTTAATAAAATGCTTGATTCTATAGAATACCAATTTTATAATGATACATTAACTGGTTTACCAAATCGTAAACGTCTTATTGAAACTATTACAACAACTAAAAATGCAGTACTGATGATAATAAATATTGATAAGTTTCAAGAGATTAATGATTTATATGGTGATGCTCTTGGGAATGAGATTTTAAAAGAAACCGCACAACTTTTAGAGAGAAGTAAATCACCAGAATCAAAGCTTTTTAAACTACACGCCGATGAATATGCTCTTTATTATGAGGCAGATGTTGATATAGAAGAGATTAAAAGTATCGCCATTCATTTAACAAATATAATTGAAAATGAAACTTTTTATATTGATGGTTCTGAAATTTTTATCAATGCTACCTTTGGAATTGCGTATGGAAGTACTTCTCTTTTGACAAATTCAGATATTGCCCTAAAATTAGCAAAAAGAACCAAGAAAAAATATTTGGTATATGACTCTTTTATGAATATTGAGCATGAGTATGACCAAAATCTCAAATGGGCAAAAAGAATTAAAAATGCAATCAAAAATGACAAAGTAGTACCACTTTATCAACCAATTGTTGATATTAATACTAAAAAAATCATAAAATATGAATCTCTTATGAGAATACTTGATGATGATGGGAAATACATCTCACCTTTTTTCTTTTTAGAGTTAGCAAAGAAAAATAAACTTTATCCTCAACTAACCTTAATTATGTTAGATAAAACATTTGAGAAATTTAAAAATAGAGAAGAAAAGGTTTCAATTAATCTTTCAGTATCAGATATATTAAATGAAACCGTCCACGCAGCCATTTTAAAAAAATTAGAAGAGTATCAACTAGGTGATAGAATCATATTCGAAATCATTGAATCAGATGGTATTGAGAATTTTGAAGAGGTATTAGAGTTTATTAAAGAGGTAAAAACATTTGGGGCTAAAATCTCTATTGATGATTTTGGTACAGGCTACTCTAATTTTGAATATCTTATGAAACTAAAAGTTGATTATATTAAAATTGATGCTTCGATGATAAAAGATATTGATACAAATAGAGATTCACAAATGGTTACAGAGACTATTATTGATTTTGCTAAAAAAATGAATATTCAAACTGTAGCAGAGTTTATTCACTCAGAAGCTGTCTACAATAAAGTACATGAAATTGGTGTCGACTATGCACAAGGGTATTATTTCGGTATGCCAGCACCACTGTTAGATTAATCTTTAACAAATATACATTTTTTAATTATTATAAAAGTTAAAACATATTTTGGCACAGTTTTAGCACAATCAACTTTAAGAAACTTTGGAAATCCCTATTTTAGGGATGTATAGAATAATAGTATGTATAAAGATTTTATTACAACCAAGATGGGTACTAATCAATCATTTAAAACAAATGAGTATGTAAATCAATAACAAGCCAAACTCAAAAGCGATTAAAACCAATCCTAGATGATTTATTTAATGATGGTTTAGATGTTAAAGACTCAAAGAATAGAGTTGTAATACATACTTTTAGACATAGTTTTGCAAGTAATCTTGCAATAAAAGGTACTCCAATTTATACTATTCAAAAACTGATGAATCATAGGGATATAAATATGACATTGAGATATGCTAAATTATCTACTGATAGTGGAAGAGAAGCTATTAATAACTTATATAATAATAATTAAAATCTTATTTAGCTAATATCTTAGTAAAGGAATGAAATGGATATCAATATTTTAAAATCAAATCTATTTGAAATTGCAACAGAAGTAACTACTTATAAACAGTTAGGATATAAAAGCAATAGTTATTGTTTAGATGATAAAAAAGATATTATTGGTTTAAATTTAATAAATATGCAAGAACAAAATATACTAGATTATATTACTCTTATAGATACATTAGAAAGTCTATATCTAGGTACATCCATACCTAAAGGAATTAAAAACTTAAAAAATTTAGAACTACTAGATATAAATTGCGAATATTTAAAAGAATTTCCATTAGAAATTACTGAAATTCCTAATTTAAACTCATTAGCGCTCGAAAAATGTGAATTTTCAGACTTCCCTCCTGAAATAGAAAATTTAACTAAATTGACAACTTTATCAATTACATATTCTAATTCAGTAAAACTTAATGATAATATTTTAAGCCTAAAAAATTTAAATAATTTAACTATCTCTCACAATAACATCACTACCCTGCCTAAGGAAATTAAAAACCTTTCAAACTTAAATTTCTTAGACATCTCTAATAATAATTTATCTAGCTTCCCCGTTGAAATTGAAAATCTTTTAAATTTAAATTTTTTAGACATTTCTAACAATAATTTATCTAGCTTCCCCGTTGAAATTAAAAATCATTTAAATTTAAACACCTTACATATTTCTAGTAATGCAATAACAAAATTCCCATCTATTATTTCACATTTTAAGAATTTAAATAGATTAGAGATTTCTAACAATAATATATCAATTCTACCCACTGAAATTGGAAATTTAGAAAAGTTAACTTTTCTAAATTTTGATAACAATAATATATCTAATTTACCAACTGAAATTGGAAACCTTTTAAATTTACAATATTTATATCTAAGTAATAATAAACTATCTCATTTGCCAACTGAAATTGGAAATCTTTTAAATTTAAAATCTTTTTTTATCAGTAATAATAAACTATCTAGTTTGCCAATTGAAATTGGAAACCTTTTGAATTTAGAATCTTTTTACATATCAAACAATAACTTAACCAATTTAGTATCAGAGACTGGGAACCTTGAAAAATTGGACAGTTTAGATATTTCACACAATAATTTAAGTACTTTACCTGCTGAAATTGGAAACCTTTCAGAATTAAATATGTTAGATCTTTCTAACAATAATATAGTTAGTCTTCCTGCTGAAATTAGATATTTGCATAAACTTAGAATTTTAACTATTAATTCTAATAAATTATCTAATCTTCCTCAAGAAATATCTAAAATTAGTATGCTCAATACATTACAATTAAACAACAATGAATTAAGAGAATTAATACCTGAACTTACAAATCTAAAAAAATTAACCACTTTAGAAATTAATGAAAATCAATTCACTATCTTCCCTAGTGAAATATTTCAATTCGAACAACTAGATAGATTAGAAATTTCTAAAAATCAACTTACTACTTTTAATATTGAGAAAGGGCAACTTCCCAATTTATCCTTTTTAAATATTTCTGAAAATAAGCTTGCGGAAATACCCAAAGAAATTGAATACCTCACAAAACTACAATACTTATATGCAAACAATAATCAAATTGATGCAATTTCATCAGAAATCAAATCTCTAAAAAAATTAGCTCTTATAGAATTAAGGCATAATGAATTTATTAAATTTCCAGAAGAATTGCTAAAGGTGACTTCTTTAAAAAGTATATTTCTAGGCTTTAATCATCTTACTGAAATATCAAGAGACATTGTATTGTTAAAAAATTTAAGAGCTTTAGATTTAGAACATAACTATATTAGCTTTATTCCAGATAATATAGATTATATTAATGTTATAGATTTAAATAATAATAAATTGAAAGAAATACCTTCTACATTATTTAATAAAATTAAATTAAAAGAAGAGGTTACAGAACAAGATGAGGGTATTTTTGTTTTCAATAATCCTATTATTTTCCCTCCACTAGAATTTATTGAAAAAGGTGGTGATACACTACATACTTACATTGAAGCTCTTGAAGAAGGTAGTGAAGAGCTTAAAGAAGTAAAAATTATATTTATTGGAGAAGGTTCAGCTGGTAAAACTTCAATTATTAATAGAATTACAAAAAATATTTTTAATATTGATGAACCAAAAACACATGGAATACGAATTAATCAAAAAATAGATAAAGATAAAACTATCTATTTTTGGGATTTTGGTGGACAGGATATAATGCATTCTACACACCAATTTTTTCTATCAAAAAGATGTGTATATGTTTTGGTCTTAGATGGAAGAAAAGATGAAAAACCTAAATATTGGCTTGATATGATTAAAAGTTTTGGAGGTGATTCTCCTATATTTGTAGCATTAAATAAAAAAGAAGACTCTAATGTTTTTGATATAAGCCAAAAAGACTTACATAAGCAATATCCTTCAATAGTAAATTTTATTGAATTAAACTGTCTTAAAGAAAATGAACAAGGCACAAAAAAATTAGAAAAAGAACTCTTTAACTTTATACATACCTCCAATAACGAACATTTGTCATTGGGAACACCAATTCCAACAAAATGGGTTAAAATAAAAGACACTCTTTTAGGCTCAAAAGAAAATCATCAAGAATATAATATGTTCGATAACCTTTGTACAAAATATAATATTCCCCAAAGTCATAGAAAAGAGTTAATATCTTTATTGCATGAATTAGGGATAATGTTACATTTTGAAGGTGATCTAATTTTAGAAAATTATTATATTCTCAAACCAAAATGGGTATTAGACGCCGCATATAAAATTATTAATTCTCCTACGATTAAACTGAATAAGGGAGAATTAAATGAATCGAACATCCTTGATATTTTAAACTTTAATGACTTTAAAGAGTTTAAAAAATATCCTGAACTAGAGAACTATACCTATAACCGTTTAGAAGGTAAATTTATTATTACATTATTTAAAGTCTTTAAATTAGGATTTATGATTGACAACAAAATGCTCCTGCCAGATCTATTATCCGGTGACTATCATGATTATGCACCATTAAATGATTACATTTATGTAATTTATCAATATGTTTTTATGCCAGCATCTATAATGCCTCAAATAATTGTTAATTTAAATGAAGATATTTTAAATGATATTGTTTGGAAACAAGGTGTTTTATTAGAAAGTAAAATATTTAATTGTAAAGCAGAGATAAAAGCAGATAAAGAGAGAAAAACGCTCCATGTAAAAGTTTCAGGAGATGATAAGAAAGAGTACTTAGCAATAATAAGAAATACAATTGAAAAAATACACAAACCTTTTTTTGATACTATTGAAGCACCTAATATGCTTTTAAAAATTGAAGAAAAAAATACTGAGCCTAAACCTATTTCTTACCTTTACCTAAAACAATTAGAAAAAGCAGGAATACTAAAATTCACACCTGAATCTGCTAATAATAGTATTTGTAAAGAATATGATATTAGAGAATTATTAGGAAGTGTTCGCTCAAAAGAAGAAGAAGAATTTTTATTAATTCAAACTGTTCTTCAAGAACTCTTAAAACTTAATGAAAAAGTTGAAAAAATTGAGAAAAAAACAATTGAAGAAAAAATATTAACATTGAAAGCCAATTTAGGTATTGCAGAAATTAACTTAGAATCGTTATATAACAAAATAAATGATACATTAATGAGAATTCATATAAAACATCTATAACATACTATTTTCTCCATGAAAATACTCAAAAAAAACCTCTGGAGTATAAAAGTCCTTACTAGACTTCGTTACTCCTCTTGGATTCTCTAACCTCTTCAGTTCTAACGTATACTCTTTACAAAAAGCTCGCACACTATCTTCAAACTTTTTAGTATTAAATACATTTGATACTTCAAGTTCCCAAGACTTAAAGTCTTTATTGTATTTCCACCATTTTTTAAAGCCTTTATTTGTAAGTTTTAACTTCTTGATTTCTTCTTTATAAATATATGTATTTCCTAATATATAGTAAATAAACATATTCCTTCTATATTGAAATTTTCGCCAGCGAAAATATTTTATAAGTTTGATATGCATAATAGATTATTTAATATAGTATAATCATAAATCTTTTTTAGTGGGAAATAAGTGGGAGTTAGTATCACTAAAATATAAAAAAAGCCCGACCTAAACAATCCAATGATTGAATAAATCGAGCTTTAAGATGGTACGCCTGACAGGAGTCGAACCTGTAACCGCCGGGGCCGAAACCCAGTGCTCTATCCAGTTGAGCCACAGACGCGTTTAAAAGTAGATGGGAATAGTATCACATATAAGCTTATAAATGTTTTATAAATTTATCTATTAGCCTCTTTATTTTTGTACATCAAACTATCGACCAATTCTAAGACTGGCTCGACTTCTTGTTCTTTTTTAAAAGCTGTGATTCCATACGAAAAAGTAAAACCAAACTCTTTGATTTTTTCTGTTTTTAATCTTCTTTTTGAAAGTTTATCTTGAAGTTCCTGCATACATTTATTTGCATCAACTGTTTTTGAAGTTTTTTTATTATTAAATAAAATAATAAACTCATCTCCTGCAAATCTTACTATATCAATATTTGGATGTGCTAACTCTTTTTCTAAAAACTTCACCATGTATTTTAAGACTTGATCACCAATTACATGTCCATAAGTATCATTTACTCTTTTAAAGTTATTTATGTCTATAAAAACTATATGTCCATCATTTTGAAATTTATCATTTTTAAGATAATAATCTGAAAACCATTTTCTATTATACGCACTTGTTAAAGGGTCAGCAAATAGTTCCTTTTGTAAAAAGTCTATTTGTTTTTGCATTCTCTCTAAATCAGCATTTATTTTTTTTAAGGAGTTATCATCTTTATTTTCAATTGCTTTTCTAGCCTCAGAAGTAGATTTATTTAAATTAGTCAGGCTTTCGTTAGTTTTTTTAACAATATTCTCTACATGTTTAGCATCTTTTTCAAAACTCTTTAGAGCTAAATCTTCATATTTTATATCAACATGAAGTTCTTTTGCGATATCTTGAAATGTTTTTAAATAAGTTTCAGGTAGAACAATATTATGTTTTTTCAAGTTTTTTAACGTTAAGTACGTCACTTCTTTTAATTTATTTTCCATAATACTCCTAAATTAAAAAAATAATCATATTGATTATAATAGTTTATTATTAAAAAATAAATCTAAATCTCAACTATATTTTTTTTCTATGCTATTTGTAAAGAATTACTTAACAAAGGCTACATCTATTATTATTAAGATAAAAAATATAATCCCTAAGTATCCGTTTACTGTAAAAAAAGCTTTGTCTATTTTTCTAAAATCTTTATTTACTAAGTAGTGTTCATAACTTAACATCAAAGCACTTACAATAACAGCTAAATATGCAAATAATGTACCTTCCGAGTTAATAACAAAAAGTAGCCAAAACAGTACTGTAAAACTATGTGCTATCTTTGAAAAAAGCATTGTTTTTTTAGCCCCAAATTTACTTGGAACAGAGTGAAGTCCTAGTTTTTTATCTACATCTATATCTTGAAGCGAATAAAGTAAATCAAATCCTGCAACCCAAAACATTACTCCAAGACTTAAAAAGACTGACCATAAAGTAATCGTTTGGCTAACAGCAACTACTCCAGCAATAGGAGCTAGACCTAAAGAGACACCTAAAATAAGATGGGCCAAATATGAAAATCTTTTAAAATATGAGTATGAACCAATCACTATCAAAATAGGAATTGATAAAACCAAAGCTAATTTATTTACTAAAAATGCAACTATTATAAATCCAGCAGCATTAAGTAAAGTAAATGATAAAATTGAGTTAGCAGATAATCTTCCATCAACATTTGGTCTATTTGCTGTTCTTGGATTCAAAGCATCAATATCTCTATCCAAATATCTATTAAATCCCATAGCAAAATTTCTAGCAGTTAGTGCTGCTAAAACACCTAGAAAAAGTAAGTTCCACCCAAACCAGCCATTGGCTGCTACAACCATTGCTATAAAGATAAAAGGCAGAGAGAAAATAGAGTGTTTAAACATTACTAGTTCGTTAAAATCATTAAGTTTTTTCAATATATTATTCATGTGGCGCATTTTATCAAATAATTTATTTGAAAGATATTTTACGTTTAATTGTTTTATGAGTAACAATCAAATAATATAATATAATCTTTTTATACAAATCATAGGAATAATTATGGATATAAAACATATAGACAAAATTGAATTAGTCTATTTAAAAAAAGAAAATCACAATAGTATTTGCACTTTAATGGAAGATGAATATAGACATCTTGATGAATCAGCTTGGAGTAAAGAAGAGTATGACTCTTTAATTGAAAAGTTTCCAAATGGTCAAGTAGCTATAAAAATTGATGGTGAGTTTGCAGGTTTCGCACTTAGTATTATCGTTGACTATACAAAGTTTGACGATACGCACACTTACAAAGAAATCACAGGTAACTATACTTTTGATACCCATGATGATAATGGAAATATGCTTTATGGGGTAGATGTTTTTATCAATAAGAAATTTCGAGGGCTAAGACTTGGCCGAAGATTGTATGACTTTAGAAAAGAGCTTTGTGAAGAACTTAATTTACAAGGAATAATTTTTGGTGGTAGAATTCCAAATTATTCTAAATATGCAGATGAAATAACACCAAAAGAGTATATACAAAAAGTAAAAGAGCGGGAAATATATGATCCCGTACTTAACTTTCAACTATCAAACGACTTTTATGTAAAAAGAGTTATAAAAAACTATCTTGAAGGTGACATATACAGCAAAGACTATGCTTGTTTACTTGCGTGGAATAATATATATTATGCAAAACCAACAGTTAAACCAATGGCACAGAAAAAAGTCATAAGACTAGGACTAATACAGTGGCAAATGAGACTTTATAAAAATTATGAAGAGGTAATTGAACAAGCTGAATACTTTATAGATGCAGTATCTGGATATAGAAGTGACTTTGCCCTTTTCCCAGAGTTTTTTAACGCACCTTTAATGGCAGAGTTTAACCACCTAAGTGAAGCAGATGCCATAAGAGAACTTGCAAAATACACTGAAAGATTTAAAGAAGACTTCTCAAGACTAGCTATTGCATATAATATAAATATTATATCAGGAAGTATGCCAGAACTTATTGACGGAACTCTAAACAATGTAGGTTTTGTATGTAAGAGAAATGGTGAAGTTGAAAAATATGCCAAAATACACGTAACTCCAGATGAACAAAAAGTTTGGGGATTGAAAGGCTCAGATAAGATAAAAGCCTTTGATACTGATTGTGGGAAAATTGGAGTTCTTATTTGCTATGATAGTGAGTTTCCAGAACTAAGCAGACTTCTTGCAAAAGAAGGTATGGATATACTTTTTGTACCATTTTTAACGGATACCCAAAATGGTTACTCAAGAGTAAAAATTTGTGCACAAGCAAGAGCAATAGAAAACGAATGTTATGTTGCAATAGCTGGATGTGTTGGAAACTTACCAAAGGTTGAAAACATGGATATCCAATATGCCCAATCAGCAGTATTTACACCTTGTGATTTTGCCTTCCCTGCAAATGGTGTAAAAGCAGAATCAACGCCAAATACAGAGATGATACTAATAGCAGATGTGGATTTAGAACTTTTAACAGAACTACATAGTGTAGGAAGTGTAAATAATCTAAAAGATAGAAGAACAGATATTTATGATGTTATAAGAGTATAGGAAATCAAAGGTTATGAAAGAAATAGCAATCATAGGGGCAACAGCTTCTGGTAAAACGGGCTTATCAATAGATATAGCCCACAAAACAAACTCTATAATATTATCTCTTGATTCACTTTCAGTTTATAAAGAGATAGATATAGCTTCAGCGAAACCTACACTTAAAGAGCGTGAGGGAATCATACATTTTGGTATAGATGAAGTTTTTGTAAATGAGAAGTTTGATGTGGTTGAATTCCTAGATTGCTATAAAAAAGCTAAGAAATATGCCACTAAAAATGATAAAAATCTTATCATCGTAGGTGGTACTGGCTTTTACCTAAAGATTCTAATTGAAGGAATAAGCCAAGGTGTTGGTGAAGATGTAGAACTTGATATGCCCCACGAGAAGATTTATAAATTACTTTTTGAGTTAGATAAAAAACATATGGAAAAAATCGCTTCAAATGACAAGTATAGAATACAAAAAGCCTATTCTATCTATAGAAAGAGTGGATTAACTCCTACTCAGTATTTTTTAGAAAATCCCAAAAAACCAATATCTCCTGAGCTTAAACTTTTTGAAATCCATTGGGAAAAAGAAGAACTTAAAAAAAGAATAGCACTTCGTACAAAACAGATGATAAAAGATGGGGTTATTGATGAAGTTTTGTTTTTAGAAAAAAAATATACAAGAAAGCCAAATGCCATGAGTTCTATTGGCATTATTGAAACCTTAGAATATCTTGATGGCAAACTTACAAAAGAACAATTAGAAGAAAAGGTAGCTCTAAACACAGCAAAACTGGCTAAAAGACAAACTACCTTTAATAAATCACAATTTAATAAAAGCCAAGAAACCAATATTATAGAGAACTTAAATTCAGATATTCTTAAGTATTTTACAGTATAATCCCAATCTTATTTTAAATATTTAATAAAGGGCGACAAATGAGACGCGACCTTTTGTTACATATTACATAATTAAAAGGAAACAAAGTGAGAAAAGAAATTCACCCAGACTATAAAGCTTGTACTATAACTTGTTCTTGTGGTAACACTTTTGAAACTAGATCAAATGTTGAAACATTAAGAATTGATATTTGTTCAGCTTGTCACCCATTCTTCACAGGTGAGCAAAAAATCGTTGATGCTGCTGGTAGAGTAGAAAAATTCAAAGCTAAATACGCACAAAAATAAGACCACAAGTCTTATTATGCTTACTTTAGTTCCAACACCAATAGGAAACTTAGAAGATATCTCTAAGCGTGCACTTGATGCCCTATTGGAAGCGGAACTAATTTTTTGTGAAGATACACGAGTCACAAAAAAACTTCTAACACTTTTTGCTTCAAAATACAACCTAACTTTCCCTTGTACAGATTTTAAATCATTTCATTCACATAATGAACAACAAGTTTTAAAAACTCTTAGTAAAGATGATTTTGATAAAAATATTGTATACGTAAGTGATGCAGGTATGCCTTGTGTTTCAGACCCAGGAGCTAGCTTAGTAGAGTTTGCTATACAAAATGATATAAAATATGATGTGATTCCCGGAGCAAATGCAGTTTTAACAGCTTTTGCCATGAGTGGATTTGAGCATACTGAATTTACTTTTTTTGGTTTCTTAGCCCATAAGGGAACTGATCGAAAAGAGAAACTACAAAAAGTAATGAATAGTGAGATTCTACCAATTTTATACGAATCTCCACATAGACTTTTAAAACTTTTAGAAGAGTTAAAAGATATTGATGAAAATAGAACTGTTTTTTTAGCAAAAGAGTTAACAAAACAATACCAAACAACTTTCAAAGATAGCTCAATAAATCTATACAAAAACCTTAAAGACACAAATATAAGAGGTGAATGGGTTGTCATAATTGAACCTATTAAGACTTCTGGTAAAAACTTAGGACTAAGTGACATTCAAGAGCTTGATTTACCACCAAAAGTAAAAGCAAAACTCCTTGCAAAAATAACAGGTGAAAAGATTAAAGATATCTATCAAAAACTTTTAGACAAAAATTAATCATCACAATTTTACACTAGAATAACTATTAAATAAAAATATACTTATACAAAAGATAATTATCAACATATTTTGGATAGAATCCCCCTATGATAATATATGGCAAACAAATAGTTTTATACGTTTTAGAGAATCATCCTTCAATCATTGAAGAGGTTATGTTTTCTAAAGAATTAGATAAAAAGATTTTTTCAAAGTTTTTAAAACTTGGTAAAAAAATAATCAGACTTGACAATAAAAAAGCCCAATCTTTGGCAAAAGGTGGGAATCATCAAGGATTTTTTCTAAAACTAAAAGAAGAGTTCGATTACACTCCAATAAACGAAATGAAACAAAACAATTTTATAGTAGTGCTTGATGGTCTTACAGATGTGGGTAACATTGGAGCAATCACAAGAACTGCTTACGCACTAGGTGTTGATGGAATAGTTGCTTCTGGAGTAAAATCACTGAATGAATCAGGTGTTATACGAACTAGTTCTGGTGCTATGCTAGACATGCCATTTTCTTTGTATCCAAACTCTTTGGATCTTGCAAATGAGTTAAAGCAGTGTGGTTATGCACTTATTGGTGCAACTATGAATGGTACAGATTTAAAAAAATATGGAACCATCACAAAAGAGGATAAAGTTGCACTTTTTCTAGGAAGTGAAGGGGAAGGTTTATCTAATAAGATTATTAGTAAATTGGATTTAAAAGTTTCAATAGGTATGGAAAACAATTTTGATTCTTTAAATGTGTCTGTTGCAGCTGGTATTTTAATATATAATTTAATGAAATAAAAGAGAAGATAATGATAAAAAAAATTTTAATTTCTATTTTTTTAGTAATAAGTTTAAATGCAAATGAGCTATTAAATCAAAAGATTGAAAACTTTATAGGTACACAAAACTATCTAACACATAAAAATTTAATAAATTTTATCTTTAAAAAAGAGTACCAATACACAACAGTAGATGGACTCAATTATCAAACTATATTAAAAACTTTAAAAGATAATGGACTTTTAAACTTAGCATTCAACAATCCTAAAAATATAGAAGTTACTTTTAAAATAAATAGTAATCCTGTAAAATCATTTAAGATATTAAAATATACTCTAAAATCACTAGGTTATTACTACTATTTTACAAAACACACAATATATGATGGAAGTGAAAGTTTAACTTGGACAATAAAGTTGAAAACAGAAGCCGCCATTGACCCTTTGGTATTATCAAATGAGTTATTTCAACATGACTGTAGAGTATTGGATATAACAAAAGGAAATAATGATAAATGGACTTATGAACTAGATACTACAAATGCTTCTTTATTTGATGCAACATATATCACAAATAATGAAAAAGTAGTTTTTTCAAAACCTTTATCTCCTTACTTTATACGAGTTGATAAAGCAAGTAAAATATACATAGTAAGTAGAACACTAAATAGATGGTTACCTTATGTTGTTTTTTATGATGAACACTTGAATATACTAAAGGTTTCAAAAGAGGAAAAAGTTTATAGAAGTATAACACTTTCTATACCAGAAAATACAAAATATATAAAAATAACAGACTTATACACGCTATTTAATATAAAGCGTGGATTAAGTGTATTAATCAAGGAGTAAATGTGTTCCCCGAAATTGAATTTGAAAGAATGAAAAGACTTCCAAACTATGTGTTTGCTGAAGTTAATAATATAAAAATGGAAGCTAGAAGAAAAGGTGAAGATATCATAGATTTCTCAATGGGAAATCCAGATGGTCCTGCACCTCAACATATTATAGATAAATTAAAAGAGACAGCTGATAAGTCAAAAAACCATGGCTATAGTGCAAGTGCTGGTATTTATAAACTTAGACTTGCTATTTGTAATTGGTACAAAAGAAAATATGGTGTAGATTATTTAGACCCAGATAAACATGCCGTTGCTACAATGGGAAGTAAAGAGGGATATGTTCACTTAGTACAAGCTATTGTAAATGTTGGAGATGTGGCTGTTGTTCCAGACCCTACATACCCTATTCACTCTTATGCATTTATGTTAGCAGGTGCTGCTATTCATAATTTTGAATTACCATTTGGTGAAGGTTTTGAAGTAGATGAAGAGTTATTTTTCGAAAGATTAAATAAAACATTAAAAGAGTCTATTCCAAAAGTAAAATATGTTTTAGTTAACTTCCCACATAACCCATCTTGTGCAACAGTTAGACCTGAGTTTTACCAAAGATTAGTTGACCTTGCTAAAAAAGAGAGATTTTATATTATCTCTGATATTGCTTATGCTGATATCACTTTTGATGGATATACAACTCCGTCAATTTTCCAAGCTGAAGGTGCACTTGATGTTGCTGTTGAATCATTTACTTTAAGTAAATCATACAATATGGCAGGATGGAGAGTTGGTTTCATGGTTGGAAATGAGAAACTAATAGGTGCTTTAAAAAGAATCAAGTCATGGCTTGACTATGGAATGTTTACACCTATTCAAGTTGCAGCAACTATTGCCCTTGATGGTCCACAAGATTGTGTTGCAGAGCATATTGCAAAATATAATTATAGAAGAGATGTTATGCTTGAAGCATTTAAAGATGCTGGATGGAAAATGAATAAACCAAATGCTTCTATGTTTATTTGGGCAAAAATCCCTGAAAAAGCTGCACATCTTGGAAGTATGGAATTTTCTAAACAACTTCTTACAGAAGCAAAAGTAGCAGTTAGTCCTGGTATTGGATTTGGACAATATGGTGACCAATATGTAAGAATTGCTTTAATTGAAAATGAAAAAAGAATTAGACAAGC
Source organism: Arcobacter sp. (assembly GCA_002869535.1). Lineage (GTDB taxonomy): Bacteria > Campylobacterota > Campylobacteria > Campylobacterales > Arcobacteraceae > Arcobacter. The sequence goes on along the minus strand of PKUK01000002.1, from coordinate 215,814 downwards.
AGCAAAAAATATAAAAAAATATTTAAATAGTTTATAGGAGATATAAATAATGAAGCTTAGAGTAGAAAATCTTGCAAATATAAAAGAAGCAGAAGTTGAAGTTAAAAACTTAACTCTTTTTGTAGGACAAAATTCTACTCATAAGAGTTATATGGCTCACATTATTTATGAATTTTTAACTTTAATAAAAGAGAAACCTGAAGAAAAAGAAATTCTATTTCTTTTATTTCCAAAATCAAAGTTTCTTATTGAAACAATTATAGAAAGAAGAGACATCAAAGAAACAAATAGAAAATTTACTCATGTAATTTTTTCATTTGAAAATAAAAGAACTGATTTTAATAATCTTATCAATCATATGTATTTTTTAATAAATACATTATTTACAAAATTAATCAATAAAAGTTTTAATAATAATTCAAATGTTTTAGAAAAAATATTTTATGAAAATAATTTAAATCTAGCTGATTTATTTCAAGAAAATCAATATGAAATTGAAATATTTAATGATACAAAAGATGTTGATGACGATTTAATCATATACATGCTTTTAAGTAACATACTTGATAAAATATTCTTATACTTTAAAAATAATCTTTCTAGCTATTCAGGTATAAAGTATTTTCCAGCCTCAAGAACAGGTTTCATCTTAGCATTTGATGAAATTGTCTCTGGATTATTAAGAGACAAATATAAAGGACAATCAAGCTCTGCAAGACTTACAAAACCAACGATAGATTTCATTACAAACTATTCTGATATTAGATCAAATAAATTAGATATTAAATGGTTGTCTATTTTTAAACATGACAATCCAGATAATAAAAAACTTCAAACACTTCTTATTGACTTTTTACAAAGAAATATAATAAAGGGTTCAATTGAAGAAGAAAAATTGGATGATAATTATAAAAACTTCTACTTAAAAACAAAAAATAATACAAGGTTAGATTTGCATTTAGCCTCTTCAGCAACATTGGAAACTTTACCTTTTATTGTTTTTTTAAAAAATACAGAAGATATTTCTAAAACTTTTTTTGTTATAGAAGAACCAGAAGCTCACCTCCATCCAAAAGCACAAATACAAATGGCCAAATTTATTGTCTTACTTTCTAATTCAGGAGCAAAAGTTTTAGTAACTACACATAGTGATTATATTTTAAATGAAATTAATAACTGTATCAAGTTAGACAATATTGAAAAAGATAATGAATTTGCAATATCAAAAGATGATGTTTCAGCCTATTTATTTAAAAATGAAAAAACAAAGACAACTGTCAATAAACTTGAAATAGACAAATTTGGTATTTCAAATGATAATTTTGATGAAGTTCTAGATGAACTTTTAGATAGAAGTGATGAATTAAATGAAAGAATATTAAATAAAAATGATTAATACTTTAAATTTAATATTTAATACATCATCAGAATGTAAAGATAATACGTGTAAACTAAGTAAAAAAGATATTAAACAAATATACAAGCCAGATTTAGGAATAAAAGACTTAAAAATGAAAAAATCAATATTTGGTTCAATAGAACCAACGCTTTGTGACTGTCTAATTATCCATAAGAATGATAAGATTACACTTCTTGAAATAAAATGTGGTACAGTTACAAATCATATATTAAAAGAGATTATTGAACAAATATCTAATGTTTACAGAATTTTAGAAAACCAAGGTATAAATATACACAAATGCATATTTATATGTAAAAAATTTAGTGATAGTATGGTAAAAAAAAGATTATTAAACAAAAGAATTAAACACATTACATTATCTCATAAAATTTATAATACAACTGCTATTGAAATATAAGAAGGATTAATAAAAATGTTAAAAGTCGCAATTATTGGTGTAGGAACTGTTGGTGCAAGTGTAGCAAACATATTAAAAGATAACAAAGATATTATAACCGCACGTGCTGGTATTGAAATTGTTCCTACTATTGGTGTTGTAAACGATTTGAGTAAAAAAAGAGATGTAACTATTGAATTAACAAATGATATTGATAAAGTTTTAGAAGATGACTCTATTGATATTATTGTTGAACTAATGGGTGGAATTGAAAAACCTTATGAAATCGTACAAAAAGCCCTTTTAAAGGGTAAATCAGTAGTTACTGCTAATAAAGCACTTCTTGCTTATCATAGATATGACCTAGAAAAACTTGCAGGAAATATTCCTTTTGAATATGAAGCAGCAGTTGCTGGTGGTATTCCAATTATTAATGCCTTAAGAGATGGATTGACAGCTAATCATATTCAGTCTATTAGAGGGATTATGAATGGTACTTGTAACTATATGCTTACAAAAATGATAAATGAAGGTGTAGACTACGATACTATTTTAAAAGAGTCTCAAGAGTTAGGTTATGCAGAAGCTGATCCAACTTTTGATGTTGGTGGTTTTGATGCAGCACATAAACTTCTTATTTTAGGTTCTATTGCTTATGGTATTGATGCAAAACCTGAAGATATCTTAATTGAAGGTATTCAAGATATTGATACTCCTGATATTGATTTTGCAAATGAGTTTAACTATACAATTAAACTTCTAACTATCGCTAAAAAAATAGGAAGTCAAATTGAACTTAGAGTTCATCCTGTATTTATCTCAAAAGATGAGATGATTTCAAAGGTTGATGGAGTTATGAATGGTATCTCTGTAATTGGAGATAAGGTTGGTGAAACTATGTATTATGGACCAGGTGCAGGTGGTGATGCAACTGCTAGTGCTGTTATTGCAAATATCGTAGATATCGCACGACGTGGGAAAGGTTCACCAATGTTAGGATTTGAGAGTGACAATAAAGAAAACCTAACAATTATGCCAAAAGATGAAATAGAAACAAAATATTATTTGAGACTAAGAATTGAAGATAAAGTTGGTGTTTTAGCAAAAATTGCAACTATTTTAGGTGAAAATGAAATATCAATTGAAAAAATGATTCAAAAACCATTTAATAAAACTTGTGCTCATCTTTTACTTTCAACGCATACTTGTATTGAAAAAAATATTCACAAAGCGATTTCACAATTAGAAAACTCAAAAGTTGTTACTATAAAACCTGTAATGATAAGAATCGAAGACTAAACTATATAATATAATTCAAGTAAGGAACACTTTTGAATAAAACGCAATACTTGCTTGAAGCCCCAATTCCAAAACTCTTAAAAGAGTTAGCCATACCAGCAAGTACTGGTATGTTTTTTAATACCATGTATAATGTAGTAGATACATTTTATGCTGGACTTATTTCAACACAAGCCATTGCTGCTTTATCCCTATCTTTTATGATATTTTTCTTAATTATTGGTTTTGGATATGGTTTTTCATCTGCAATTACAGCACTTATTGGAAACTCTTTTGGAAGAAAAAAAAATCATCTTGCCTCCATATATGCCCACAAAGGTATTAGCTTTTTAATTATTCTTGGAGTTCTTTTTTCTATTATGGGATACTTTACTGCTCCATTGCTATTTAAAATCCTAGGTGCTGAAGGTAAATACCTTGAAATATGTTTAGAGTATATGAATATTATACTTTTAGGTGCAGTATTTTTTATGACAAACTTTTCATTAAATGCCATACTAGTTTCAAGGGGAGATACAAAAACATATAGAAACTCTTTGATTTTTGGTTTTTTTGCAAACTTGGCATTAAATCCCTTGTTTATCTATGGTTTTTGGGTTATTCCAGGTATGGGAATTGCAGGTATTGCCTTTGCAACTGTTTTAATACAAATTATAAATATGTTTTATATGCTCTATAAAGTCCTACAAACAAAGATTATACACTTTGAAAAGCTAGAGTACTATTTACCCAACTTTAGAGTTTATAAGGCTTTTATCAAGCAAGGAACCCCATCAAGTCTCAATATGCTAACAATGGCCTTTGGTTCTATAATTCTTACATATTTTGTTACACATTATGGATATAAAGCAGTAGCGGGATATGGAATTGGATTTAGAGTAGAACAACTTATGTTATTGCCAGCTCTTGGACTAAGTACTGCTGTTCTTTCATTAGTCTCAAATAATTATGGTGCAAAACAATTTAATAGAGTAAAAGAGATTGTTTTATTAGCTTTTAAATATGGCTTTATAATATCAACTTTTGGGATTATTTTCTTATATATTTTTGGGAAACTCATAGTTGCACAATTTGATGATGACATAGGTGTTGTTCAATATGGCTTTGATTATTTACTTGTTGAAGTTTGGATATTTTATGCTTATGTTGTTTTATTTGTTTGTGTATCAACACTTCAAGCTATCAAACAACCTAAGATGATATTTTATATAGGAATATATAGACAAATTATTGCTAAAACATTGGTTTCATATATTATTGTTAAATATTTTGAACTAGATTACATCTATTTGTTTGTTGGTATGTTTTTTATGATTTATTCTGCTGCAATATTTGCTTATTTTTATACAATGTATAAGTTGAAAGTTTTATGTAATATTAGAGTGTAGAAGTCTACACCCTAACTATATGAAAACAAAAATTATTTCATATCTTTTTTAGAATCACCACATTTTCCAGTTCCACATGAACCTGATTTTTTCATCTCTTTTTTCTCTTTCATTGAATCACCACATTTTCCAGTTCCACATGATCCATCTTTTTTCATACCTTTTTTCATTTCACCACCACATTTTCCACTACCACAAGAAGCAGATTTTTTCATCTCTTTTTTAGAGTCTCCACATTTTCCAGCTCCACATGAACCTGATTTACCATCAGCCATAGCAACACCAGCAGTAAATAGTAACGCAGCTACTAATAACATAAATTTTTTCATTTTTAGATCCTTTTTTTTGTTTGATTTTTAGCTTTTATTATTCTATAAAATCTTTGTGTACTTTTCGTGTAGTTATCTTTTTAATGAGATAACTGCTGTTCTAAGATTTTATCTCTTCTTTTTAAAGCTAAAATATAAAATATAGAAGGGATAATAATCAGCGTTAAAAAGGCTGAACTTATCATTCCTCCAATCATAGGTGCTGCAATTCTTTGCATCACTTCACTTCCTACCCCATCAATATACATAATAGGTATCAATCCACCCAAAATAGCAAAGAGTGTCATAAGCTTTGGTCTAAGTCTTAAAACTGCTCCTTTATAAATGGCATGAAAAACATGCTTATCATCATCTAGTGATATACATTTATCTTTTAATTCTACCATAGCTTCATGCAAATATACAAGCATTACGATTGAAGTTTCTGCTGCAACACCAAGGAGAGCTAGAAATCCAACGATTACTGCAATTGAGATATTGAAGTTTAGATAATCTAAATAAAATATTCCCCCAGTAATTGCAAAAGGCAGAGTAAAAAATATAATCATCGTATATGTAAGATTTCTAAGAGCAAAAAAGATAAGTATAAATATAATCACAAAAGTCAAAGGTATAATATATGCTAACTTTTTCATGGCAGACTCTAAATACTCACTTTGCCCTGCCCACTCATAATAAAAACCTGAAGGCAGTTTTATCTCTTTTAAAAGCTCTTGGGCTTTATCTTTATACTCTTTTACTGAAACATCAGCTTTAGGAGTTATATATGTGAAGTTTACATTTAAAGCTTTTTCTGATTTTATTACAGATGGTCCCTCTTCATAATTTAAACTTGCGAACTCTTTTAAAGGTTGAAAGCCAAGTTTTGTTTTTACTTGAAGATTTTCTAAAGATGTTATATCTTCCCTTTGAGTTGTTTCATACCGTAAACTTATGGGATATCGCTCTAGTGCATCAAGATAAGTAGATATTTTAGCTCCTGCAACTCCTAAAGAGATAGTTGATAAAATATCATTTTTAGTTATTCCATATCTTGATAACATCTCTTCATCTAAATTTATATTTAAATAGTATCCCGAATTCATCTTATCAGATGATACAGATAGGGTTTTATCAAACTTTTTAAGCTTTTGCTCTATCTTTAAAGCTATCTCTTCTAACTTTTGATGGTCATTTCCATACAACTTTATTCCTAAATGAGTTCTAATCCCTGTTAGAAGCATATCAATTCTTCCTCGAATAGGATATGTCCAAGAGTTTATAAGTCCAGTAACTCTTAGTTTTTCATCCATCTCTTGCATTAGCTTTTTATAAGTCATTCCCTCTCGCCATTGGTCTTGGGGTTTAAATTGAATAATAGTCTCAATCATAGCTAAGGGTGCTGGATCCGTTGCCGTATCAGCTCTCCCTGCTTTTCCAAATACAGTTTGTACTTCTGGAAATGATTTTAAAATCTTATCAGTCTTTTGTGTAAGCTCTTTTGCTAAATCAACACCAATACCATAGGGGGTTACGGGCATGTACATAAAGGTTTGTTCATTCATCATTGGCATAAATTCCCAATTCTGATTTTTATAAACTGGATATGCCAAAATTAAAGTTGCGAAAAATATAACTACAACCAAATATCTAAATCTAAGTGATAATTTTAACAATGGAGAGTATAAAGCTATAAAGAATCTATTTATATAATTTTTCTTCTCATCCATGATTTTTCCACGTATAAAAAATATCATTAAAATAGGTACCAGTGTAATAGATAAAATGGCACCTGAAATCATAGCAAATGACTTAGTAAAAGCTAGAGGAGAAAAAAGTCTTCCCTCTTGTCCTGTTAGGGCAAATATTGGTAAAAATGAAACCACAACTAAAATCAAAGCAAAGAAGATGGGACGGCCCACTTGTTTTGCTGATTTTATGATGATTTTTATTCTCTCTTCGTTGCTTATATTCTCTTTTCCTTGTAGGTGTTTATGGGCATTTTCAACCATTACAATACTTGCATCAACCATTGCTCCAATAGCAATTGCAATTCCACCTAGACTCATAATATTTGAGCCCATTCCAAAGAGTTTCATACAAAGAAAAGTAAATAAAACTGTTAAGGGTAAAGTTATGATTATAATTAAAGCACTTCGAATATGAAATAAAAATAAAGCAGTAACCACCATAACAATAATTGATTCTTCCAATAATGTGTTTTTAAGTGTATCAATAGCTTTATCAATCAAAGAACTTCTATCATAAGTTTCCACAACTTCTACATCATCCACATGCAGAGTTTTTAACTTCTCTTTAACTGCTTTTATAACCTTATATGGATTTTCACCAAATCTTACAACAACAATCCCTCCAACTGTTTCACCCTCACCATCTAAATCAGCCATTCCACGTCTGTTTGATGAAGTTATATTGACCTCTGCTATATCTTTTATCTTTAAAGGTATGGAATCATAGGTTTTAACAGTGATGTTTTCTATATCAACCACACTTTGTAAATAACCTTTTGCTTGAATCATCTGCTCAAAACCATTTTCTAAGATGATTCGACCACCTTTTTCATCATTATTAGAAGTAAGGGCTTTTTTTACTTCATTGATACTAAGGTTGTATTGAACTAATTTATCTTGATTTAGTGTTATCTCATAGTTTTTTATAAATCCACCAATAGAGGCTATTTCTGATACTCCATCCACTCCTAAAAGTGCATATTTATAATAATAGTCTTGTAAAGTTCTTAGTTCCTCTAGGGATTTTGTTTTTGATTTTAAAGCATATTCATAAGCCCAACCAACACCTGTAGCATCTGGACCAATTGCTACATCAACACCCTCGGGAAAAGCTCCTTGTAGTTGGGATAGTTGTTCTAGTATTCTATTTCTAGAGTCATAAAGATCTGTTCCATCTTTAAATATTATATAAATCAAAGCATTTTGAAATGAACTCATAGCTCTTACTGTATCTATATTTGGTAAGCTCATCAAGTTTGAAATAAGAGGGTAAGAGACTTGCTCTTCTATTGTTTTAGGACTTTGTCCTGCCCATTTTACTTGAACAATCACTTGAGGAGGTGATAAATCAGGAAGTGCATCTAAAGAGCTGTTTTTTACAGCCCAAAAAGAGGCAACTGTCAAAATAACTACGCAAAACAGAACTAAAAACTTATTCTGTACGCTTTTATTTATTATATATTCTACCATTACTTATTACCAGTCTTCATCTTCTGAATCATACAAACTATTTGTAATGGCATCAGAATCCAATAAAAATAAAGCGTTGTCAATTACCTCATCACCAGCACTTAATCCCTCTTCAATCTCATATTTTGAAGAAGATACCCGTCTAGCTTCCACTAAAACTGGCTCAAACTCTTGTTTTGAAATTGGCTTAAATACATAATATTTATCTCCTTTAGCTAAGACCGCAGTTTTTGGTAAGGTTAGCACCTTTTTTGAACTACTTTTGATAAGGGCTTTTCCAAACATATTTGGAAAAAGTTTTTTGTTTTTATTATCAATTACAAACCTTACATCTATAGTTTTACTTTGATTGTTTGCAAAGGGATAGATATAATCAACTTTTGTTTTAAAGTTCATATCGATACCATCTATTTTGATTTTGGCATCCATATCATTTGATAAAAAACCTAAATCACTTTGATAAACCTTTGAAATAAACCAAATCTTATCTATGTTTGCAAGTTGCATAACTAAAGTGCCAGTTTTTATATATGAGCCATCATTTATCTTTTTATTTAAAACTATCCCATCAAATGGGGCATAATATGATATATCTTTATTTTTTATTTGGGATAATTTTACATCCAAAGAGTCAAGCTTTTCAAGTGAGCTTTTATACAAGGCCTTATTTATAGACTTTGTAAGCTCTATCTCTTTTTTTATACTCTCTATTTTGTCTGAGTATAAAGAGAATAGCTTATCACCTTTTTTTACTTCCATTAAGTTTTTATTTGCCTCTAAAGAACTTACATACCCATCAAATCTAAGAACTATATCTTTGATACTATCTTCTGCAAACAAAGTCTCTCCGTAAAAGCTTTTTGTCTCATAAATAGTCTCATCTTTAACTTTTACAATCTTTTTATTAAATAGCTGATTTACCTCAAGAATTTGGGCATTTAAGACCCCTACAAATAGTAAAAATAAAAATAGTTTTTGTATATTTCTCATCTAATTTTTCCTTGGGTGAAGTAGTAGCTTTTGCCATATGCATCAAAATAATTTTTCATCTCATCATATGCTGCAACTCTATTTTTGATTATTTTATTTAGATTTTTTAATATCTCATTTGGCTGTGTTATTCCTAAACTATTGTATTTTTCAATAGTATCTTGATTATTCACTTGCAGAGGAATAATCCTCTCTTTTATAAGCTGATATTTTTTATATGAACTATCTATATCATTTTGAAGAGAAGCTAATTTTAACTCAAAACTTTTTTTCATATCATCAAGCTTATCTTTAAACTCACTTGCTTTCATTTTTGCTTGCACTATCTTTATATTCTCTTTGCCATATAGTGCTAAGGGAATAGATAAAGAGATATTTGCGTAATCTTTATACTTATCATCCCTTTGGAAATATGCTACATTTACTTTTACATCTGATAATTTTTTTGCATCTTCTAAAAGGGCTTGTTTATTAAACTTTTCACTGTTTTGTTCTAATATTTTTATTTTTGGATGAGTTGATATCTCTTTTACAAAAATTAGCTCTTTTATATCCAAAGCAATATCTATACTTGATACTTTGTCATAAGTTATCTCTTCAAGTTTTAAATAGCTGTTATTGATTATATTTTTTAGATTTTCTTTTTGAACTTCAATTTTTAAATAGTCTGTTTTTAGGTCTATTATCATGTTTTGATTTGATTTACTATTTTCGTATAAAGAAGTAGTTAAATCTTCCAAACTTTTTATATTTTTTTGATACTCATTTAGCAATGAATACTTATTTTCTAATATTTTTATACTATATACATATTGAATAAGTTTTGATTTTAATTTTAGTTTTGCATCTTCATAATTTAGCTGTGCAATGTTTTTATCTTTTTGTGCTATCTCTTCTTGTAGAGTAAATTTATCATTTATTGGAATATTCTGTGAGAAGCCTAGATATTGTGCTTGCATTGGCTCCAAATCTCTACGAGAAGTGTCGAACTGCAAGTCATTGGCACCAATGGTCAAAATAGGATTATCCCACTTATTTGATAGCTTAATTTGCTCATTTGCTATTTGTATAGATTTTTCAATAGCTTGTAAATCTCTGTTATTATTTATGGCACTATTTATTATCTCTTCCAAACTTTGGGCAAATGAGCTTGAAATCATCAAACAAAGCAGAATAAAACTATTTCTTAGCATTAGAGGTTTACACTCCCTCTTACTTTATGAACTTTCCCATCTTCTGTTTTAAACTTTAATTGGTATTGCCAAGTTCCACCCATTGAAAAGTTTACATTTGTTTTATATTTGCCATCAATAAGTTTTGCTTTAGATTCATCTTCCATATATGGCATACCCGGCATTTCAGGCATATAAAATTTAATTTTAACTTTTGCACTTGTTAAAATAGCTTCATCTTTAAATAACTCGATTACTATTTCATTACTACCAACAACTAATGATTTTTCACTACTTAGTTTTATATCATAGCCATCTTTACTTCCTTCTTGAAGTAAAGGATCAGCATGTACTAAATTAAATGCTATTAATAAACCAGCAAACAGTTTAAATAAGTTTTTCATTCTTGAACTCCTAAATTTTTAGTTTAGGAATTCTATCTTTTTAGTGTGGAGATTGTGTGGAGATTAAAATCGAAGAGTTATTGTTGTACCTTCATTATAAATAGATTCAACTTCTACTTTAATATTATATTTTTTACCAATTTCATAAACAATATTTAGTCCTATACCAAAACCACCCTGTTCTGTGGTAGCTCTATAATATCTGTTAAATATATCTTTTAGTTTTGGAGTCTCTATTCCTATACCTGTATCTTTTACTGTCAATACTCTATTTTTTAAAGATATCTCTATTTTCCCATTTATTTTATTATACTTTACAGCATTAGAGACTATATTGTTAAATAGTCTTATAAACTCATCCTCTTCAATCTTATAAAAGAACTGTTCAATATTTAAAGTAATCTCTATCTTTTTTTTATTTGCTAAAGGTTCAAAGTAGGCTAATTGCTCTTTTATTAAAAAAGCCAAATCAAGTTCTTCTGACTCGTTTGCTTTTATATCTTTTCTCAAAAATACATACGTTAAATCTTTATATATTTCAGATACTCGTTTTGCACTTAGTTTTATACGCTCTATTTGTCTTGAGTTTAGGTTTTCACTCTCTGTTGACATCAATATTGCACTAATTGGTGTATTTAACTCATGGGTAGTATCTTTGATGAAATTATTTAACTTTTCCCTCTCATCTTTAATTGGCTTTAAAAATAGTTTTGCCAAATAGAATCCAACAAAAGAGATAAACAAAAAAGAGCTAATAAAAGCAACTATAATCTTACCCATAAGATTATCTATTTTTTTAGTAAAAGAGTTATCTTTTATAACTATATAATCTATACCCAAATGTCCTACAGTAGAGTTATCAATAATCATTATAAAATCATCATTTTTTATAAACTTTTTATCAAAATCTATCTCTTCATCAATATTTCCAAAAAGTTTCTTTTGGTTTTCATCATAAAAAGAGAGTCTGTAATCTCTATTTTCTAAGTATTCATCTTGATTAAAGTGTGTTCCTCTCATATGTGCAAAGATAATCTCATTGGAAAGCTTTGAAACTACATTTTGCATATTTGATTTTGTTAAATCAAAATAGAGAGTTTTTTCATTTTGAAAATATAAAAAGGCTACTAAAATCATTAGAATAAAAGCAGAGCCTAAATATAAAGACAGAAATCTAAAAAAGGTATTCTTCTCAGTTGTTGTTAAATCGATAACCTACTCCTCTTATATTTAATATATAGTTTTCACCTAATAGTTTTCGTAAGTTTTTTATATATGTTCTTATTGTTGCTGAACTTGGACTATCTTCATAACTCCAAAGATTTAAACTAAGTTCATCTATACTTACTACTTTTTCTTTATTATTATACAAGTAAATCAATACATCTAACTCTTTTTGAGTAATATGTATGTTTTTATTTTCTATGATAATCATAAGATTTTCTTTATCAATTATGCAGTTCTCAGATATTTTTAGTGTTGAAAGGTAAATATTAAAGAGTCTTTTTATATTGTTTATTCGTAAATCAAGCTCTTTGAGTTCAAAAGGTTTTTTAATATAATCATCACAACCTGAAGCAAAACCTTTTTCAACATCATCTATCATATCAAGGGAAGTGATAAATATAGCAGGGATTTTTATACCATTATCTCTTAACTCTTTTAGTAACTCAAATCCCGTAAATCCTGGAACATTTACATCTAGTAAAAGTAAATCAAAGGTATCTTCATAAAGATGATTTTGGGCTGAGTTTGCATCATATGTAGAAATAACTGTGTGACCTTTGTCTTGAAGGTGTTCTTCAATAATCTCATTTAAAATCAAATCATCTTCCATCAAAAGTATCTTCATCTTATTCCTTTTAAAAAAGTAATTGTAGCATAATATTTTTTTAAGATTTTGTTTCTCTTAGTTCTTTTCCACACACTCTACACATAGGCTTGATAACATAACACAAAAAAAAGGGATATGATGTTTCATTTTATGAATATGAACATGACACTGCTTCATGGATTTGGAATGCTTATTTTTTGGGGAATTATTGTTTTTTTAATATTTTCAATTTTTAGTAATAAAGAGAATAAATATGAAAAAGATACTGCAATTAATATCTTAAAAGAAAAGTTTGCAAGTGGCGACATATCTGAAGAAGAGTATAAATCAAAAAAGAAAGTATTAGAGGAAAATAAATGAAAAAAGTAATATTATCACTATTATTCATTGCAACATCAATTTTCGCAATGGAAGGTAAAACTATGACTGTCTACAAATCTCCTTATTGTGGTTGTTGTGAAAAATGGATAAACATAATGAAAAGTAAAGGTTTTGACGTAAAAACCATAGAAACAAACAATGTCAATAAATTAAAAAAAAGAGTTGGCTTACAAGCAGGACAGACTTCTTGTCACACAGCAATTGTAGATGGTTATTTTATAGAAGGACATGTAGATTATAGTGCTGTGCAAAAAATGCTAAATGAAAAACCTGATATTTTAGGTATTTCAGTTCCAGGTATGCCAATAGGCAGTCCAGGTATGGAACAGGGTAATATGAAACAAGCCTACAACATAATATATATAAATAAAGATGGTAGCAGTGGAGTTTATGAAATACATTAAAAAAAAGTTGTAAATTATATTTACAACTTTTTAATTTTTAACCTCAATGAATTTAACACAACACTTACAGAAGAAAAACTCATAGCAATACCTGCATACATAGGATTTAACATAAGTCCAAAGATTGGGTATAAAACACCTGCTGCAAGGGGAATACCAAGTATATTATAAGCAAAAGCCCAAAATAGATTTTGTTTTACTACATTCATAGTTTCAATAGACAAATTAATACTTTTTATAATAGACATCAACTCATTATTTACTAAAATTATATCTCCAGCATCTTTGCTAATATCAGAACCAGAATTTAAAGTAATACCTATATTTGCCTGTTTTATTGAAGGAGCATCATTAATTCCATCTCCTATAAACATCACTTTTGATTTCTCTTGTAACTGTTTTATTATTTCATATTTTTGGGTTGGTAAAACTTCACTATAAACTTTTTTAATACCAAGTTTCTCAGCTATTTTTTGAGCTGTTATATTATTATCACCTGTTAATAAAATAGGTTCTATATTTAACAGTTTTAACTCTTTTATTACTTTTATGGCATCTTCTTTTAACTTATCTTCCAAAGAAAAAGAGCCTATAGTTTTTTTATTTATAGCCACATAGATTAATCCATTTGATTTTTCTAACTCTTCTAAATAAAACTCTTCGTGTTTTTTATCTATTTCAATGTCATTTTCATCTAATAACTTTTTATTACCTAAAATTATTTCATCATCATTAAAAAAAGCTTTTATACCTTTTCCAGGGATAATATCAATATCTTTTATCTCTTTATTTACATCATATTTTTTATCTTTGATAAAATTTACTATAGCTTTAGAGATGGGATGTTCACTATAGTTTTCAATAGAGCCTATTAATTCAAAATATTTTTCATCAATATTTGTTTTTGAAACAGTTATTTCACCTTTAGTTAAAGTTCCTGTTTTATCAAATACTGCGTATTTTATCTCTTTTATCTCTTCTAAAATTTCTGGATTTTTTATTAAAATTCCCTCTTTTGCTCCCCTACTTACTGAACTCACTATTGCTATGGGAGTTGCCAATCCTAAAGCACAAGGACAAGAGATAATTAAAACACTAATTGAAGCTATTATTGCTTTTTGAAAATCACCAAACATCAAGCCCCAAATTAAAAATGTGACTATTGAAATAGCAATCACTGTAGGTACAAAAATATTTGCAATTTTATCTGCAAATCTACTAATTGGTATTTGTCTACTTTGGGCTGTTTTTAAAAGTGTTATAATTTTTGATAGAGTTGTATCAGCAGATTCTTTACTTACCTCAACTTTTATCACACCATTACTATTTAATGTTCCAGATAAAACCTCATCACCAATCTTTTTAAAAACTGGCATTGATTCACCTGTTATCATTGAAGTATCAATATCTGCATTTCCTTCAATAATAAGGCCATCTGTGGGTATCTTTTCTCCACTTTTTACGAGGACTATATCTTTTAGTTTTAAATCACTTGCCAATACTGTTTTTATATTCTTATTTTCATCTATTAAATTAGCATTTACAGGTGCTAAATTCATAAGTTTTTTTAAAAAGTCACTAGCTTTTAGTTTTGAGTTTTCTTCTAAGTATCTACCTAAAAGAACGAAAGTGATAATAACAGCTGCTCCATCAAAGTATAAAAACATTAGGTTTTCTGGAAATAAACTTGGAAAGAAAACAACAGCAGAGGAATAAAAATATGCAGCACTTGTACCTAAGGCTACTAGTACATTCATGTCATAGTTTCTGTTTATTACTGATTTTATACCTAGTTTATAAAATCTAAACCCACAATAAAATTGAACAATTGAAGCTATAAAAAACACTAAATATTTTGTCAACTCATCATTAAATATATTTAAGAATGCTAGACAAAAAATGGCAATAGTCAAAGTTATAGATATAATAAATGTTTTTCTTAGTTTAGAAAAAGAGAGTAGTTGCTCTTTTTCTAAAGCTTTTAAATCTTCTTCTGGTTTATACCCTAGTTTTTGTATGTCGTTAAATAATTTTTCTTTAGAATAAAGAGTATCATCTACAATAAACTCCCCTTCACTTGAAGCAAAACTTACATTTGCAGAGATTACTCCCTTTTTTTTATTTAAAAACTTTTCTATTCCACCAGAGCAATTAACACAAGTCATACCTGATATGTTTAAATTAATCTTCTCTTTTGCCATAATTTAACCTTTAATCTAATATATCAAAGCCTAAGTCTTTCATTTCTTCTTTTAACTTATTCTCTTCTTCATTAGAATTTATCTCTAAAGTAATCTCTTTTGGAGTTTTTGTCAAATCAACTTCTATTGTTCCAAATTCATCTTCTAAAGAGGCCTTTATTAGGTTTTTGCAACTTTCGCAGTTTATATTATTTGCTTTGTAGATTTTTTTCATAATATATCCTTTAAAAGGTATTATATTGTTTTTATATAAAAATTGTGTGTAGTGTGAGTTTTAATAAAGAGTGAG
Source organism: Arcobacter sp. (assembly GCA_002869535.1). Classification (GTDB taxonomy): domain Bacteria; phylum Campylobacterota; class Campylobacteria; order Campylobacterales; family Arcobacteraceae; genus Arcobacter. The sequence goes on along the minus strand of PKUK01000002.1, from coordinate 200,124 downwards.
ATTACTCTTTATTAAAGTTTTTTTCACATGCTGTTTTAATTCTTTCACATGTTACTTTTGCACCAAGTACCTCCATGATATCATAAACTGATGGTGCTTGTGTAGTTCCTGTTAAAGCTAATCTTATTGGTTGAAATAGTTGAGGAAATTTTAGTTCAAACTCTTCAATAAAAGGTTTAGTTATAGCTTCATAATCAATACTTAAATGAAGAGTATCACTTTTCTCTTCAAGTAGTTTTACATAGTTTTCTAACATTTTTAAACTAGTCTCATCTTTAACAAATTTTTTAACACCCTTTGCTTCATAGTCACTTGGTGTTTCTAAGATAATATTAATAGCATCTTTTAGCTCAACCAATGTTTGAGCTCTCTCTTTTGTTAAATCTAATAGCATCTCTTTTTTATCATGTCCATGAATATGACAGTCAAAAAACTCTAACTCACGTGCCAATCTCTCGTTTGATACATTTTTTATATAGTGTGAATTTAACCATAAAAGTTTTTCTTCATTATAAGCTGATGCTGATTTATTTATATTTGTTGGTTCAAACAGTTCTAACATCTCTTCCATTGAAAATATCTCTTGATCTTTATTTGACCAACCAAGTCTTACTAAAAAGTTTAAAAGTGCTTCTGGTAAATATCCATCTTTTTTATATTGCATTACATCCATTGCACCATCTCTTTTAGATAGTTTTTTACCTGATGGATTATTTATCATTGGGATATGATAAAATTTTGGTGGAGTGAAACCAAGAGCATTATAAATTACTATTTGTTTTGGAGTATTACTTAAGTGGTCATCACCTCTTATTACATCTGTCATACCCATCAAGGCATCATCAATTGCAACAACAAAGTTATAAGTAGGTACTCCATTACTTCTAGCTATTACAAAATCATCAACTTCACTACATTCAAAATTCATAGTAGCTTTTACCCCATCAACAAAGGTAATAGTTCCACTTTGAGGTGATTTTATTCTAACTACTGGTTCAATACCTTCTGGAATAGCTGGCAATGTTTTACCATCTTCTGGTCTCCATGTTCCATTGTATCTTGGAGTCTGTTTATTTGCCATTTGAGTCTCTCGTAAAGCATCAAGCTCTTCTCTACTCATATAACAATGGTAAGCTTTCCCTTCAGTTAAAAGTTGATCTATATACTTTTTATAAATGTCGTTTCTTTTTGATTGATACTCTACTGTTCCATCATAATCTAAACCAACCCACTCAAAAGCTTCCATAATTGCACCGAGTGCATCTTCGTTATTTCTTGCTGTATCAGTGTCTTCAATTCTTAACTTGAACTCACCTTTTGACTTTCTAGCCCATAAATAACTATATAAAGCTGTTCGTAGTCCACCAATATGTAAATAACCTGTTGGACTTGGTGCAAATCTTGTTACTACCATTAATCTTCCTTATTCTTATAACTTTTAAAAAATCCTATTGCCGATACTATAATAACGCCTACTATAAATATTAACATTGCTAAATCAAGCGGTTCCATCAGCATCCTTTTCTTTAAGTTGTCCACATGCAGCTGAGATATCTAAACCTTTTGATTCTCTAATTGTGCAAAGTAAACCTTTACCTATTAAGTAATTTTGGAATTCTACCATTTTTTTGCTTTCTGGTCTTTGATATGTAGTGCCTGGATATGGATTAAAATATATTAGATTTACTTTTGCTTTTATTCCATCAAGTAATGATAATAGTTTTTTAGCACTTGCAGTATCATCGTTTTTATCTTTTATTACAAGGTATTCAAACATCACTTTTTTTCTAGCATCAACTGGGAATTTTTTCACAGCATCTATTATTGATTTGATATTATATGCTTTATTCATAGGGATTAATTCACTTCTTAATCCATCATCAACTGCATGTAAAGAGATAGCAAGTTGTATTCCTAAATCTTCATTTCCTAGTTTTTCTATCTTTGAAGATATTCCTGAAGTTGAGACTGTTTGTCTTCTTCTATTAATAAATAAGCCCTCTTCTTGTGAGAATACTTTTACAGAATGAACAAAGTTATCATAATTGTCTAGTGGTTCACCCATTCCCATAAATACTATATTCAGTGATTTATTTTCGTCAATATTATTATCTCTTTTCATATTTACAATTTGGGCAACGATTTCTCCAACACTTAGATTTCTAACAAAACCACCCTTTGCAGTCAAACAAAAAGTACACCCTACTTTACATCCTACTTGTGTTGATATACAAACAGTATATTTTTCACCCTTTTCAACAACTCCATCATCACCTATTTGTTTCTCACGCATTAATAAAAATACAGTTTCAATAGTATGCCCATCATGAAGTTGGAAAAGATATTTTATACTTCCATCACTACTTTTCTCTTTTTTTATAATCTTTAAAATATCAATTGCATAGTTCTTTTTTAAATCATCTTTTAAATCATTTGGTATGTTTTTCATCTCATCATAAGAAGTAGCATATTTTTTATATATCCAATTATAAACCTGTTTTGCTCTAAATGAAGGTTTTAGTTTCCCTTTTAATTCATCTAAAGTAAAGTCATATATTGATTGCAATTTTTTCCTTTTTTATAATGTTTCACATGAAACATGAAACATCATATTACTTAATTATATTTTTTTCTAATAAATATTTTGTGATTTTTTCCATTGCCGCATTGTGATTCTTTTTAAAATCTTCATGGGCATTTTGTTTTGTATAGTTAGTTACTGCAAATATTCCAGCAACTGGAATTTCAAACTCCTTTGCCACTTTTACAACAGAAAAAAACTCCATATTTTCTATACCTATTCCATAGTCATTATACTTTTTTGCAAGTTCAAAGTTTGTAGTAATATAGTTTGAACTATTTACTATGGTGTCATTTTTTACAAATTTATTTTCTGATTCTAGGACATTATCAATAGGTGTATAAGAGTTGTTTTCTAAAAATGACAACTCCAAATTTGAAGCACGCTTTGATTCAACAATATCTAATATATTGTGATTTCCATAACTTCCAGCTGTTCCTATAAATAAAATAAACTCAGGCTTATTGAACAGACATCTTCGAGTTAGGTTTATTGCCATATCAACTAAGCCTATTCCCATAGGTTCTGCATATTTAAAACTCTCTATATCTCCAGCACAAACAATCATTTGCACTCCAATTTATAGTTGGTAGTGATTGAGATTTTTTGTTGTGATACTTCAGGTACTGGTACATTTTCTCTTTTAAGAGATGAATCAATTCTTAAACTTGCAACTGCTTCTCTATATGTATGTAAAATGTTATTTTGTAAATCTACTACTTTTACACTACAAGTTCTATTTAAATCAGCAGAAAGATTTTTTGCATAATTTTCTACCCACTCTATTGACTCAAGTCTTAGCAAGTCTAATATTACATTGTAGCTATCATCTTTTACTCTCCATGAAAGATTATTTAAAGATACTGAAGTATCCCTATCCTCTTTTAGTGAAGTTATCATAGAGATAAACTCTCCCATATTTAATGCATCAGTAGTTTCTATTTTATAATTTAAAGTCCCTTTATAGCCATATATTTTAGGGCTATTACTGCTTCTTTGATATTGAGGTCTTACATTAAATGAACCTAATTGTTTCTCCACTTTATTGTACTCTTTAATTTTATTATTAAAAATGTCCAATCTTTCAATCACTTCTTTTTCTTTTTTATCTTCAACAATTATTGAAATATCTGCACCCAAAATATTTGGTATTAAATCTTTTGTAAATTTTTTACTAAAGTTAATTTCATATGCATTTAGAAGAAAAGGTATTAGTAAAAATAAGTATTTTTTCATATTAAATCCTTACTGGTATATTGTTATCTCTTAAATAGTGTTTTAAATCCATAATATCTATCTCTTTAAAATGGAAAATTGAAGCAGCTAATGCTGCACTTGCTCCATGCTCAAAAGCTTCTTTCATATGCTCCATAGTTCCCGCACCACCACTTGCAATTACGGGGATATCTATTAAACTTGATATTTGTTGTGTAATATTTAATTCAAAACCGGTTTTTGCACCATCTGTATCCATAGAAGTAAGTAATATCTCACCTGCACCTCTATTATAAACCTCTTTTGCCCAAGCTAGTGCATCAAGTCCAGTATCTTCTCTACCACCCTTTACAAAAACGTGATAAGAGCCATCTGCTACTTTTTTTACATCAATAGCAACAACTATACATTGGCTACCAAATCTTTTTGCACCTTCATCTATAAACCCAGGGTTTACAACTGCACTTGAGTTTACAGAAACTTTATCACACCCTACATTTAGTAGTTTATATATATCTTCTAAAGTTCTTATACCACCACCTACTGTTAGGGGGATAAAGACCTCTTTTGCCACATCTTTTACTATATGAACTATTGTATCTCTATTTTCATGACTAGCTGTTATATCTAAGAAAGTAATTTCATCTGCACCTTCATTGTTATATCGTTTTGCAACCTCAACAGGGTCACCTGCATCTTTTAATCCAACGAAATTAACACCTTTAACAACTCTTCCATCTTTTACATCTAAACATGGAATTATTCTCTTTGCAAAATTGCTCACTTCTTATCCTTAATCATTTTTAACTTTTTATCTTATCTAAATGTAAGTTAAGTTCATATATAATCTTTCTTCTTATGGAAAAAGTAAAAGCAAAAAAGAAATATGGTCAGAACTTTTTAAAAGATGACACAGTCTTATCAAGAATCATCCAATCGATGCCCAAGAACAATAATCATATTGTCGAAATTGGGCCTGGATTAGGTGATTTGACGAAAAATTTAGTCAAATGCAAAGATGTAACTGCCTACGAGGTCGATACAGATCTATTTACTATATTAAAAACTAAGTTTGCTACTCCTATAGAAAATGGTTCTCTAACACTGGTCCACACCGATGTTTTAGAAGCTTGGGATAAACAAAAAAGTTTACATGATAGTAAGTATGATTTAATCGCTAATTTGCCCTATTATATTGCGACTAATATAATATTAAGAGCATTTGAAGATGATGCTTGTGAACACATTATTGTAATGGTTCAAAAAGAGGTTGCTGAAAAATTTTCTGCCAATGAAAGAGACAAAGAGTTTTCTGCATTGGGTGTAATATCAAAACTATGCTCAAAAGAGTCTAGGATTTTATTTGATGTGCCACCAGAATCTTTCGATCCTCCTCCAAAAGTTATCTCTTCAATTCTTTACATAAAAAAAGATATGTCTAAAAAAATGGATAAGGATTTTAATAGTTTTTTAAAGGCTTGTTTTCAACAGCCTAGAAAAAAGCTATCTAAAAATATTTCATCTGTTGTTCCAAAAGAGACTATTCTTTCTTTATTTGAAGAGCTTGGAATTAGTGATAATATTCGACCTCATGAGGTTAGTTCATCTTTGTATAGCCAAATATATACAAAGGCAATAATAAATGGAAGAAAACAAAACAGTACAGACTGATACTCCAGTTGTAGAAAATTCTGCTCCAGCAACTTCAAAAGTTGCAAACACTACACAAGCAACAGAGGCTGCTCCAAAAAAGCAAAAACCAAAAAGACCAATGAACAAAAGAAAAAAAATAGTTGTTCCTAAAATGGAAGATCAATCTGGTGATGGTTGGATAACAGACCTTAGAAAAGCTCATGTTATAAATGAAAGAATCCACAAAGATAGACTTAACCCACACAATAAATTAAATCTAAACGCTACACAAAAAGTTAGAATTACTCCACTTGGTGGATTAGGTGAAATTGGTGGAAACATGATGGTAATTGAGACTGAAAAAAGTGCAATTATTGTTGATGTTGGTATGAGTTTTCCTGATGAAGATATGCATGGAGTTGATATTTTAATCCCTGATTTAACTTATATTAGAGAAATCAAAGATAAAATCGCTGCAATTATTATCACTCATTGTCATGAAGATCATATTGGTGCAATGCCATATTTATTTAAAGAGATGCAATTTCCAGTTTATGGAACATCTTTACCATTAGAGATGATTGGTTCAAAATTTGATGAACATAAAATGAGACAACACAGAAGTTATTTTAAAGCAATTCAAAAAAGAACTCCTATTAAAATAGGGGATTTTGAAATAGAATGGATGCATGTTACTCACTCTATAATTGATGCTTCATCATTAGCTATTACAACTGAAGCTGGAACAATCATACATACGGGAGATTTCAAAATCGACCACACTCCAATTGATGGATTTCCAACAGATTTACATAGATTTGCACATTATGGAGAGAAGGGTGTTTTATTATTAATGTCTGACTCTACAAACTCACATACAGCAGGTTTCACAAAATCTGAATCAACTGTTGGTCCTACATTTGACAACCTTTTCTCAAAAGCTAAAGGTAGAGTTATAATGTCAACTTTCTCATCAAATATCCATAGAGTTTCTCAAGCAATTGAACATGGTTTAAAATATGGAAGAAAAGTTTGTGTTATTGGAAGATCTATGGAGAAAAACTTAGAGCTTGCAATGGCTTTAGGATATATCAAATTCCCAAGAGATCAATTTATTGATCCACATGAAGTTCACAAGTACAATGATGAGCAAGTTTTAATCATAACAACTGGTTCTCAGGGTGAATCTATGAGTGCACTATATAGAATGTCTATACATGAGCATAGACATATTAAAATTAAGCCAGGTGATCAAATCATTCTTTCTGCTAAAGCAATTCCTGGAAATGAAGCGAGTGTTTCTCAAATCATCAACCACCTTTTAAAAGCTGGTGCGGAAGTTGCATATCAAAACTTCTCAGAAATTCATGTTTCAGGACATGCTGCACAAGAAGAACAAAAACTTATGCTTAGACTTGTAAAACCAAAATTCTTTATGCCAATTCATGGAGAATACAACCATGCAGTTAAACATCAACAAACAGGTATTGCATGTGGTGTACTAGAGAGAAATACTTATATCATGAGTGATGGTGAGCAAGTTGAAGTTACACCTAAATATCTTAAAAAAGTAAAAACAGTTAAGACTGGAAAAACTTATATTGATAATCAACTAAATCATAAAATAGCTGATGACATTGTTTTAGATAGACAAACAATGGCAAATGAAGGTGTTGTTATGATTGTTGCACAAATAAGTGAAAGTGATAGAAAACTTTCAGAAAGAACAAGAGTCACTTCATTTGGATTAGTTCCAGATAAACAAGATAGATTCTTTGCAAAAGAGATTGAAGATATTTTAGAAATATTCTTAACAAATGCAAAAGAGGGTGTCTTTAAAAATAATAAATATTTAGAAGATTAAATTAGAAAAGTTGTTAGAAAACATTGTGTTAGAAAATATAAAAAATACCCTATGATTGTGCCTACTATATTTGTTCAGTAAGGATCTATTATGAATTATAATGAGATTGCAAAAGAGGTTTTACTAACTGAAGCAAAAGAGTTAGAAAGAGCCTCAGTTGAGAATACTTTTGATATGAATGCAGCTGTTGAGCTTATTTTTAAAACTAAAGGTAAACTCATTGTTACAGGTGTAGGTAAATCTGGACTTGTAGGGACAAAAATAGCTGCAACACTAGCTAGTACAGGTACAAGTTCTTTTTTCCTTCATCCAACAGAAGCTATGCATGGTGACTTAGGTATGATTGGAAAAGATGATGCTGTTTTAGCTATATCATATTCAGGGGAGAGTGAAGAGTTAATACAAATTCTTCCCCATCTTAAAAGATTTGATATTCCAATGATTGCAATGGCAAAAACTCCAAACTCTACTTTAGCAAATTATGCAGATATATTTTTTGATATCAGTGTTACAAAAGAGGCTTGTCCTTTAGATATCGCACCCACAACATCTACTACATTAACAATGGCAATGGGAGATGCATTGGCTGTTTGTTTAATGAAAAAAAGAGATTTCCAAAAAAGTGATTTTGCATCTTTTCATCCGGGTGGAAGCTTAGGTAAAAAACTTTTTATAAAAGTTTCTGATTTAATTAGAACTGATAACTTGCCACTTGTTTCACGTGAAACACTTCTTAAAGATGCTATTGTAAAAATGAGTGAGGGTAGACTTGGAAATGTTATCATTATTGATAATGACAAAGTTGTAGGTTTATTAAGTGATGGTGACTTAAGACGTGCACTAATGAATGATGACTTTTCTCTTGAGTGTAAAGTTGAAGATATAGCAACAATGAATCCAAGACTTTTAAACAACAAAGATTTATTAGCAAGTGATGCACTTAAGATTGTAGAAGATTATAAGATACAACTATTAGTTGTTGTTGATGAAAGTAATAAACTTATTGGTGTATTACATATTCATGATTTAATAGAAGCAGGAATAAAGTAGGTAATATGAATGAAACTCCAGAAACAAACCAAGTAAGATTAAACAAATTTATCTCACACAATAGTAAATATTAAAGAAGAGAAGCTGACACTTTAATTGAGCAAGGAAGAGTAAAAGTAAATAAAAAAACTATTACTGACTTATCAACAAAAGTAACAGAGATGGATATTGTTCTAATAGATAACAAAGTTATTAAATTTGAAAAAAATAAAATGTATACAGTGCTAGTTTATAATAAACCAAAGGGTGAATTAGTAACTAAGAATGATCCACAAGGTAGAAGAATAATTTTTGATACTCTAGGAAGCAAATATAAGCACTTTTTACCAATAGGTAGACTTGACTATTCAAGTGAGGGAGTTTTGCTTCTGACAGACAGCGTAGAGGTTGCTAATGGACTTATGCATTCAGACTTACAAAGAGTATATAAAATTAAACTAAATGGAGCACTAACTAAACAAGTAGAAGATGCAATGAATAGTGGTCTAGAGTTAGAAGATGCAACAAAAGGTGCAAGAAAAGATAGCAAAATCAAGTCTATGAACTTCGCACCATTTTTAGGATACAAAGTAGATTCTATAAAAGATACTTTTTCTAAACTAAAAGTTGCAATCACAGAAGGAAAAAATAGAGAATTAAGAAGATTTTTTGCTCACTTTGGACTTGATATACTTGACTTAAAAAGAGTAGAGTATGGTGGTATATCTTTAAATAATCTACCTACTGGAAAAAGTAGATACCTTACAAGAGAAGAGTACAAGAATTTAAAAGATTATCTAGCTACAAAAGATAATGACTAATTTAAGTTCAATACTACGTCCAAATAGACTTGAAGACTTTGTCGGTCAAAGTCACATAATCTCAAAAAATAAAGTCCTATATAAACTTATTATAAAAGGTGAGATTCCTCACCTTTTTTTTTATGGTAAACCAGGAACTGGAAAAACTACCTTAGCAAAAATTATTGCAAAAACTATCAACACTGATTACTTTTATTTCAATGCAACTTCACTTAAAATTGAAGACCTAAGAAAAGTCTTTAATAAGTATGATAACAGTTTAATTAAACCAATAGTATTTATTGATGAAGTTCACAGACTCTCTAAAAATCAACAAGAAGTTTTACTTCCTATAATGGAAAATTATCAAGCAATAATTATCGGTGCAAGTACAGAGAATCCATTTTTTACATTAACAAATGCCATTAGATCAAGAAGTTTTTTATTTGAATTTATGCCACACTCAAAAGATGACTTAATTCAAATACTTGATGTTGCACAATCAAAATTAGATATTTCCTTAACAGATGATACTAAAGATTATTTAATAAATAGTTCATCAGGTGATGCAAGAGCAATGTTAAACCTGCTAGAGTTTGCTTATAAAGTTGATAGCAATGTTTCATGTGAAACATTAAAAGAGTTAAGACAAAATGTAATAGGAGATGGTGTATCATCTTCTAATACACACTATGATTTAGCAAGTGCTATGATTAAGTCAATAAGAGGCTCAGATATTGATGCTGCACTTTATTACTTATCAAGACTTATTGAAGGTGGAGAAAGTGTTGAGTTTATTACTAGAAGATTAGTAATATTAGCAAGCGAAGATATAGGGAATGCAAATCCAAATGCTCTTAATCTTTCAGTAAGTACTATGCTTGCAACTTCAAAGATTGGTTATCCAGAAAGTAGAATAATACTATCTCAATGTGTAATATATTTAGCTTCTTCTCCCAAGTCAAATTCTTGTTATGAAGCAATAAATAAAGGAATAAGTGAAGTTAAAAATGGTAAAATCTTTGATATACCAAAAAATATAGACTCATTTCATAAAGATTATTTATATCCACACAACTTTGGTGGATATGTTGAACAAACATATTTAAGCGAATCAATCAACTTATACACTTCTAAAGGTATAGGTTTTGAAAAAACTTTAGATGAATGGATAAAAAAAATAAAGGATAAATGATTGGAATATTATAGTTGGATATTAACATTTCATATAGTTGCAGTTATGTCTTGGATGGCTATGCTGTTCTATTTGCCAAGACTTTTTGTATACCATGTAGAAAATATAGATAAAGAAGAGTATGTTGAAATTGTAAAGATACAAGAGTATAAAATCTACAAATATATTGGTATGCCAGCAATGTGGGCAACAATTATAAGTGGTATAGTTATGATATACCTTGCAGAAGATTTATTTAAAACTGGTGTATGGCTACATGCAAAACTAACAGTTGTGATTATACTTATAATCTACTCATTTTCATTAGAATATTTTAGAAAAAACCTAGCAGAAAATATTTGTACAAAGAGCGGCAAGTTTTTTAGAGCATATAATGAAATACCTACTTTACTAGCAATTTTGATTGTTACATACGTTGTAGTAAAAACTGTTTCCATAACTTTTACTGCAGCTATGATACTACTTTTTGCATTTATAATATACATGATAATGAAACCTAAGAGAGCTAAAAATGAACAATAAAAACTTTGATAAGTACTATGTACTTGATACAAATATCCTACTAGAAGATGCTAATAATATTTTTAAATTATCAGATGATAATAAAAATCTTATAATTCTTCCCGAAACAGTTTTAGATGAAATAGATTCTAAAAAAAGTGGTTTTGATGAAATCAATTTTCAAGCAAGAGAGTTTGCAAGAATATTAGAAAACTCAACAATTATCTTTACTAAAAGTATAAAAGACTTTAAAATAGTTAGATTAAATATTGAAAATGAAATACCAGTTTCAATTGATATTATTTCAAAACTTGAATATCAATTAGTATCTAAAACAACTTCACTAAATATTGCTAATGATAGAAAGATATTAGAAATTGCGCAATTTACTACAACTTATTATGATAAAGACTCAACATTTTTATCAATGGATATCATGGCAAGAACAAGAGCTATATCTCTTGATATAAAAACAGAATCGCTAATTGGTTCAAATAAAGATGACTTTGTACATGAATTTATAAAGACTATTCAAATTAAATTTGAAGATTTAGAATTTATTGAAAATAGAGATATTAAAGAGTTAGATAAAGATTATCAAGTTTCTAACTTCTCTTATTGTTTTAAAGTAAAAGGTTCCGACCAAGTTGTACTAGCCTCTATACAAAATGGTAAAATTAGAGTTTTAAATGAAGATGAAGTAATAAGTCAAATAATTTCTCCACTTAATAAAGAACAACTTTTTTTCTCAAATGCTATCATTCAGCACTATTTTAATGTACTAATTATAGAAGCAAAAGCAGGTTCTGGTAAAACATTATTAGCACTAAGTGGAGCACTAAAACTTGTTAAAAATAAACAATACCAAAGAATTATATATATAAGAAACTCAATTGAGTCTTTAGACAAAGGTGAAGATGTTGGATATTTACCAGGATTGGAAGAGAAGTTCAAAATATATAATCATCACCTAATGGACAGTATAGATCATATAGTTAGATCAGAATACAAAAAAAGAAGAACAAATAAAAGTAAAGAAGAACAAGAGATTGATGAACAAGAGTTAAAAACTAGAGTTGATCAAATGATTCAAAACTACTTTATTGAAACTATGTGGGTAGGAGAGATGAGAGGGAGAACACTATCAAATGCATTTGTAATAATAGATGAAGCTCAAAACATGTCAAATAAAACTATGCAAATGGTACTTTCTAGAATAGATAATACTTGTAAAGTTGTAATTCTTGGTAGTAACAAACAAATAGATAATTTCTATGTAAATAAATATACCAACTCATTAACTACACTATTAAAATCCACAAAAGAAGAATCATCTTTAGTAAATATATTTGCTATTGAACTACAAAAAGTATTAAGAGGTCCTGTTACAGAATGGGCAGAAAATATCTTTTCTAATAAAAATAAATAATCAAAATTTTAGCTTAACTTTGATACCTTTACGTATTATAATACGTAAAGGAATACAAAATGAAAATTGTAATACTTGATAGATCAACTCTAGGACCAGACATAGACTTATCTATGCTTAGTGAATTTGGCGAAATAACTGAATATGCTTACACTAAAGAAGAAGATACAATTGAAAGATTAAAGAACTGTGATGTTGTAATTACAAATAAAGTACTAATTACTAAAGATGTTATGGATAATACAGACATAAAATTAATATGTATAAGTGCAACAGGAACAAACAATGTAGATCTTGAATATGCAAAACACAAAAAGATTGAAGTAAGAAATGTAGCAGGATATTCAACTGCAAGCGTTGCACAATTAACTATATCTTTAGTGCTTCATTTTATGCAAGAAATCAATTACTATTCTGACTACGTAAAAGAAGGTAATTGGCACAAATCAAAGATCTTCACACATATTGATAAACCCTTTTCACAATTGAGTGGCAAAAACTGGGGAATAATAGGACTTGGGAATATTGGTCAAAAAGTAGCTGAAATTGCAACTGCTTTTGACTGTAATATTAACTATTATTCAACTTCAAATATGAATTTTAATACAAACTACAATACGACTAACATTACAGCACTATTGGAAACATCTGATATAATATCCATACATTGCCCTCTAAATGAAAAAACAAAAGATTTACTAAATTATGAAAATATGAAATTGTTAAAAAATAATGCAATTATCATAAATGTTGCTAGAGGTGGAATAATAAATGAATATGATATTACTAAAATAATAAAAGAGAAAAATTTATATTTTGGTTTAGATACCATATCTACAGAGCCAATAGAAGAAGATTCTCCCTTAAATAGTATATTAGAGTTAGAAAATATAATTATCACACCTCATATAGCTTGGGCATCAAGAGAGTCAAGAAAAAAACTAATAGAGGGCGTATATAAAAATATAAAAGGATTTATAAATGAATGAAGATAAATTAAGATCATTGTTACAATATAAATCAAATGAGATGATACCATCAACACAGCTCATTAGAAAGAGTAAACAAGTATTTGATGCTATACAATACAATGAAGTTGATAAAGCTGTAATATTAAGAGATGGAAAACCTTCATTTTTATTAATGGATTTTGGAAAATATGAAGAACTTATCAATTTTTTTATCTCAAATAAGCTCTCAGTTGATAAAGAGTTAGCAATGCTAGAAACTATAAATATAAAAGAAACAGAAAGAATCGAAGAAAAAATAGATACTAGTACAATAGATAAAGAAATAAATGAAGAGATAAATATAGAACATCAATCAAAAAAGAGTGCTCTTCTTGACAAACTTGATAATATTGAAGGAATTATAAACAACGATAAAACAGTAATTCAAGATAATCTAAAAGATTTTTGGGAGTAATATGAAAGATGTAATTATTATAGGTGCAGGGGGCGCAGGATTAAGTGCAGGATTAAGTGCTAAAGAGAATACAGATAAAGTCTTGATTATCTCCAAAACATTCCCAACACACTCCCAAACAGTACAAGCTCAAGGAGGGATAAACTGTGTTTTTGATACAAAAAATGACTCAGTTGAAAAGCACATAATAGACACATATAATTCATCAAAACATTTATCTGATAAAAAAAGTATTGAAACTATGTGCACAAATGCCCAAGACACTATAACCTGGCTTGATAAACTTGGTGTACCATTTAGTAAAGACAATGATGGCAAAATAGAACAAAGATATTTTGGTGGGACAAAATTCAAAAGAACTTGTTACAGTGCAGATTACACAGGACTAAAGATACTTCATACACTCTATGATAACTGCATTAAAAACAATATTGAATTTTTGTATGAGCATATTTTAGTAGATATAATTATAGAAAACTCTTGTTATAAAGGTGTTAAAATATTAGATTTGATAAGTGGTGAAATTGTTAATTATTACTCTAAAACATTAATAATTGCAACTGGAGGATATGGAAATATTTACTCTTCACATACTACGAATAGTCTCTCCACAACAGGCGATGGACTTGGAGTTGCTTTTAGAAAAGGTCTAACTTTATCAAACTTAGAATTTGTCCAATTTCATCCAACTGCATTAAAGGGAAGTAACACATTAATAAGTGAAAGTGCAAGGGCAGAAGGCGCATATTTAGTCGATGATAATGAAGAGAGATTTATTGATGAATTGTCAACAAGAGATGAAGTTGCAAGAGCAATAAAAACAAAACTCTTAAATAATCATAATGTATATTTAGATATGAGACATATCGACATAGAATCTCTAAAAGAAAAAATGCCCCAAGAACTTAGGTTAATAAAAGAGCTATTAAACTTGGATGTGCAAAAAGATTTGATTCCTATTACACCAGCTGCACACTATACTATGGGAGGAATTTTGACAGATGTTTCATGTGAAACATCTAATAAAAACATATATGCCTGTGGGGAAGTAGCCCAAAATAACACGCATGGAGCAAATAGATTAGGTGGAAATTCTCTACTTGAAATAGTAACATTTGGCAAAATAGCAGGAAAAAATGCATCAAAGAAAAGTAAAGAAATAAAAGAGTCAGATACTTTTGATAAAAGAAATAGTGATGACTTTATAGATAATATCTTAATTAAAGATGAAAATAAATCCATATATCTTATAAAAAAAGAGTTAAGTTCACTAATGTTTGCATATGCTGGCTTATTTAGAACAAAAAGTGATTTAGAAAACTTATTGGAGAAAATTGAAGAATTAGAAATAGAGTACAAAAATACTGGAATTTCAAACAAAGAGAAAAAATATAATAAAAATCTATTAGATTATATTGAACTTGGAAATATAATTCTTCTATCAAAACTCACCACTATATCAGCGATAAAGAGGGAAGAATCAAGGGGTTCACACTATAGAAGTGACTTTATAGAAACATCAAAAAATTATGAAAAGATATCAATAATAAAAAATATAAATAACAAAACTGAACATAACTTTGAGGAAATATTATGAAAATAACAGTAACTAGAGATAGTAATGAAGTAGAATATAATATTAGTGAAGAAAATATAACCCTCTTAGCAGCCTTAGAGTATGTAAAAGAAAATTTTGATTCATCTTTGGCATATAGAAGTGGATGTAAAAGCGGAATTTGTGGCTCTTGTAGTGTATTAGTGAATGATAAAGAATCACTTGCATGCAAATGTAAAGTAAGTGATAAGGATACTATTAAACCACTAAAATATGTAAAAGTGATAAAAGATTTAGTTGTAGATGTAAAACAGATGGAAGATTTACTTAAAAATAATAAAACCTACCTAGAAGAACTATCAAATGAAAAAATTCTAAAAAAAGATGAAAAACTTATTGATCTGCAAAGTAATTGTATCTTATGTCAAAGTTGTTACAGTTCATGTCCTGTTTATGAAGTGAATAAGGAATTTAAAGGTCCATATATTTTAACAAGAGTTTTAAGATATGTAAATGACAAGAAAGAGTTGAACATAAATAATAAACTTGATTCAATACAAACAAATGGAATTTGGGATTGCACCTTATGTGGAAATTGTACAATAGCCTGTCCACAATTTATTGATCCAAAAACTGACATCATGAATCTTAGAATGAAATCAATTCAAAATGGATACACTGACCCAACAATTCAAAGTAATGATTTCTTAAATGAATTTAACAATTTTGACACAGGATTTAATCCAAACTCTTTTTAAATTATTTATCCATTGATTTTTTTAGAACATCTCTAAAATGATGATATGGATCATCTTTTAGCTTATTCGCTAAAATTATTTTATCAGTTAATTCTTTATTATTTTCATAATATAAAGCAATTGATTCTTCTATAATTCTACTTTTAGTTTTCCCACTATTAACACTTAGTTCAGTTAAATAACTATTTGTTTCACCATCAATAGATAAACCTATCTTTACTCTGCCAATCTTTTGTATTGGTCTTCCTACTTTTCTTTTTTCCATATTTGTTCCTATATTATGGGCTCTTAAAATTATATCTTAATTTATCTAAATATTTCTAGAACTAATTATTTATGGCTAAAAAAGTGCGTAAAAATGCACAAGTTTAATAATCAAATATTAGTAAAAATAATAATTTCTTAAAATAAAAAGATTAAAGTTTTGGTGTAAATTCTGATAAGTTATTTAATAAAAAAGATTCTATTATTTCATCAATACTTTTTTGATTTTCCACAATTAAAACTTTTGTTTTTTCATCGATAAATGTCCAAATAAATTCTTTGTCATTGATTACAACAACATAATCTATCCATTCAATAATATCTTCTTTTCTATCAAAAAAATCACAAGAAATGATTTGTCCATCATTTAATGTTATGTAAGCCCATGAAGAATTTTCTTCAATACTTGAAATAATACATTCGTGTCTATTGTTAGAATTTGTTGGAATTAAAAGTGTCATATTAAACCTTTGAATTTTTTATAAAGTTATTATATAAGATAATTTTTGTTAAACCAATAAGAAAAAATATATAATGCCCAAAAATGTTGTTTAAATTTATTTGATTTTGCAAGATTATAAATCATAATAACATAATCATCATTGAATAAATTAGTATGAGAATTAACTTTTAGGACAAGTTTTAATAAATCATCATCGTAAGTAGAAAATATCCATTCATTATATGGAGAGTTAAAGCCTTTTTTTGGTCTATTTATAATTTTTTGAGGAATATATTTTTGTGCAATTTTTTTTAGTAGATATTTATTTGTATCTCCAACTTTTAAATCAGTTTTAATTGAAAAAAGATAATCAACTAATCTATAATCCAAAAATGGTGTTCTGACTTCAATGGAGTTAGCCATAGATATTTTATCAACCTTTGAAAGTAAAGATTGCCCTAGCCACACCTTTAAATCAATATAACTCATCCAATCTATAGGGTCTTTTTTAGGTTTTTCTTGCTTAAAATTAGGTAAGCGCTTAAATAATTTCTTTTTTTGTAAAGTTGTATAAATTTCTCCAAAAGAGTTATAAATGTTTTCATCACTAATAACACGTCTTAGATATTCACTCTCTTTTGTATTATTTTGCAAGCAAGAGCCTATATCTTTTAGAAAAGAGTTTTGTGACGTAGATAAAGAGTCTTTAAACTCATAATACTTTAAAAACTTTGAGTAGTTATCATAGCCCAAGAAGAGCTCATCACTTACCTCTCCACTTAAAACAACTTTTATTCCATTTTTATTTATCAATTTTGTCAAACAAAATAGAGGGAATGCAGCACTATCAGCATGGGGTTCCTCTAAAGCATCAATAACATCATCAAAAACATCTAAAAAATCTCTTTTTGTAATCTCTAAAGGGTGATGAATAGAGTTTATATCATTTGATACCAATTTTGCATAGTCCAATTCTGAATAGTTTTTATAATCCGAATACCCAACAGAAAATGTATGGGTTTTTTTGCCAGACATATTAGTATATAAAGTTGAAATCAAAGAACTATCTATGCCGCCACTTAACAATGAGCCTATTTCTACGTCACCTACAAGCCTTGAGTCTATACTTTTATATAAAAGTTCCTCAATATCATTTAAAGCAATCTTTTCATCGCTTATTTGTTTATATGTGTTAACTTTATAATATTTTTTAATAAAAATTTCATTGTTTGATAAGGTCATGTAGGAAGAAGCTTCAAGTTTCATAATATCATTGTAAAAAGTCAAATCATTTAAACTAACAAAATATTGTAAATATTGAGATAATGCAACTTTATTAAAGCTAGGTGTTGTGCCAAGAATTTTAATTATAGACTTTATTGATGATGAAAAAATAAATTTATTATCTTTAAAATAGTAAAAAAATGGCTTTTTACCGTATCTATCCCTTGCACAGAAATACTTTTCCTTTTTTATATCAAAGATTACAAAAGAGAACATCCCATTTAACTTGTTTAAAAAGTCAATTCCAAACTTTTGATATAGTCTAATTATAACTTCTGTATCAGAAGAGGTTTTACAAGATAAATTTTCACTAATAATCAACTCTTTAAAGTTATATATCTCTCAATTAAATACAATTACTATATCATCAAAGACCATTGGCTGGTTTGCTTCATCATCCACATCAATAATAGATAATCTTGTATGCCCAAATTGATAATTTTTATGATTGATTACACTGCTATTATCTGGACCTCTATTATTCATAAAAGATAAGGCCCTAGAGAAGTTATCGCTAATAAAGTTTGTTCCTAATATACCACACATATTAAAGTCCGAAAAACATCTCTATAGAGACTATATAGACGTACATTAAAAATATAAATATAAAAGAACTAATTAGAACAGAAAAAGTTGTATCAATAGGCTTACACTTATATAAAGAAGCAATATTTACATTATTTACTGCAAGTGGAACAAATAGTTCCATAAAAATTATGGCTCCAACGAAAGCTGGCAAATCAAAAAACAAAATAACAAATAAACCTACAACAGGTAAAACAAAATGCTTAAATAGTGAAATATTAAGTGCTAAATTCCAATTTGCACTTCTAATTTTAACCTGAGACATAAAGATACCAAAAATAACTAGTTGCATAACGATTGCAGTATAAGCACCCATAGTAAAAACTTTTTCAAAATCAGCACTCATATGAAAATCAAAATAGTTAAATAATAAAGCAAAAAAAGTAAACCAAATTGCTGGTATTTTAAAGATTTCTTTTAAAGAATTAGTAAAATTAAACTTTTCACCAGCGAAAAAATATACTGAAAAAATACAGATATAAAAAATATTTGCAATATTTAAAGCAGAGGTAAAAGGAACACTCTCCAAGCCAAAAAGGGCTATTCCTAAAGGAATACCAAGATTTCCTGTATTTCCAACTAAGGATGAAGCCATAAATATTGATTTATCTTGAATTTCATTTTTAAAGGCTCTTAATGAATATAAATATGCAATACCCAAAACAATAAAAATAGCAATAAAATAAATTATAGGAGAAATAAGAAGTTCAAAACTTAATGGGGCTCGTGTTAGGCCCCAGAAGATCAAAATAGGCTGTAAGAAGTACAAATTCAGTAAAACTATTGTTCTCTCATTTACATCATCACGAAAAGTTCTTTTAAAAACAAATCCTATGATAATAAATAAATAAATTGTAGCAACTGAAATTAAAGCTTCGATAGCATATTCCTAATGATAATTTTTGAAATATTATCATAAGGTATATTAAGAAAGAAAAATTATGCTATTAAAGCATAATCCCCCTAATCATAAAAAATATTGCAGCTGATAAGAATGCAGCTGCAGGAACAGTGATAATCCATGCAGCAACTATTTTTTTAACAGCATCACGTTTAACATATTTAATTCGTTTTGCAGATTTAAGTTCTCTTTTTTCTAATTTTACTTTTTCATCTTTTGCATCAATTAAATTATATAGTTCTACTATTCTTTTATAGTCAGATTTAGACTTTGATTCAGTAGCAGTGATATCTGATAGTTCATTTTGATATTTGTCTAACTCTTTTTTATCTTTTTTAAATTTATCTCTAATATCTTTTAAAAACTTCTCTTCAGATGAGTCTAACCACTCCCTTAAAAAGCCAACCCCAAATACACCACCAACAGCAATATGAGTAGAAGAGACAGGAAGTCCAAGCTGAGAAGCAATTATAACAGTAATAGCAGCAGCCATAGCAATCGAGAAGGCTCTAACTTGATCTAGCTCAGTAATCTCTGATCCAACTGTTTTAATAAGCCTAGGGCCATATAAAGCAAGTCCTATTGCAATACCAACAGCACCAACAGCCATAACCCAAAATGGAATTCCAACTTTAGATGAAATAGAAGCATTCATAACTGCATCATTAATAGCGGCTAGTGGTCCAATTGCATTTGCAACATCATTTGCACCATGGGCAAAAGATAGAAGCGCAGCAGCAAATATTAATGGGATGTTAAATAGAGTATTAACATCTTTTCTACTGCTTGTTAATTTATCAGCTTTTTTAGCAATCATAGGTTTAATAAAAAAATAAAGAACAATTGAAATAATTAACCCAGCAATTGCAGCAGTTAAGAAGTTAACTTTAACAAGATGCTTAATACCTTTTAAAATAATATATGTTGAGAATGCCCAAGTCATGAAAGAAATTAATAAAGGTACAAATTTTTTTGCTGATTCAATCTTATCTTCTTTGAACATAATATTCTTTTTAATAAAATATAAAAAGGAGGCAGCAATTATTCCACCTAAAACTGGTGATATTACCCAAGAAGCAGCAATTTTACCCATAGTTCCCCAAGAAACAATTGCAAATCCTGCAGCTGCAATACCAGCTCCCATAACACCACCTACAATAGAGTGTGTAGTTGAAACAGGTGCGCCAATAGAAGTTGCGAAGTTTAGCCATAAAGCAGCAGCTAACAGTGCAGCAGCCATAGCCCATATAAATATTTGTGGATCAGAAATTAACGCAGGATCAATAATTCCCTTTTTGATTGTTTTAACAACATCCCCACCAGCAATAAATGCACCTGCAGCTTCAAATACAGCTGCTATTACTATTGCCCACATTAAAGTCATTGCTTTAGCACCAACAGCAGGCCCTACATTATTTGCAACATCATTAGCACCTATATTTATCGCCATATAAGCACCAAAAACTGCTCCAATAATCAAAAAGCTGTTATTTGGTAAAGATTCATGAGAAGCATAACTCCACAAAAATACAATTACTAAAAATAATAGTGCCATTGATAACTTTGCAAATCCTGGTAGAGATTTATCTCGTGCTTCGTCCATACTTTTTATCGTGTTAAAATCCAAAATTCACCTTTGTAATCGTTTTGTAATTTTTTAAGTGTAGGATATTAGCCA
The DNA here is from genome assembly GCA_002869535.1 of Arcobacter sp. Taxonomy (GTDB): domain Bacteria; phylum Campylobacterota; class Campylobacteria; order Campylobacterales; family Arcobacteraceae; genus Arcobacter. The sequence goes on along the minus strand of PKUK01000002.1, from coordinate 178,986 downwards.
CATTTAATTTACATAATTCTTAAACAAAGCTTAAACTTTTATACTATTTAGTAGTAAAATATTATAAAACTCTATAACTTATTCCACCAAAATTCTAAAATTTGTATTATAATTCTTTGATAAAGATAAAATTAAGCTCTTTTTAAATTTTAATATATATAATAGTAATAATTTATAGAGAAAGGAAAGAATATGTCTATTAAAATATTAACAGAAAATGAATTTCCTGAAGTATCTAAAGTGAAAAATAGATTTGATATATTTAGAGTTATAGATATGAAAACAGGAAAGCTTGAAATTGTAGAGTTTTTTGGAAAAGATGGAGTCTTTAGAGGTTTTGGAAAAAATACTCGGGAAGCATTTAAAAAAGCCAAAAAAGTAGCAAAGAAGTACTATAAAGATGAAGGAAGAGATTAATCTCTTCTTCTTCCTCCACCACCACTTCTGTTTCGGTTTCCACCGCCACCACTTCTGTTTCGGTTTCCACCGCCACCATTTCTATTACCACCTCGGTATCCACCTCGACCTCGACCTCTTGAGTCTCCGCCTTTGTCATCTTTTAATCTTTCGAAAAGTTTTTTAATATCAATTTCTGATTTACCAATATAGTTATTACCTTTTACAAAAGTAGAATCACTTAAAATTGAAGCTAATTTAAATGCAATAGTAGATAAATCAAACTCTTCTTTTAAACTCTCAACAATAGCAATACCAGAATCAAAAACTTTTTGTTCAGAAATTTTACTTTTTAAAGAACTTGTTTTTTTCTCTTTAACTGAATCAATATTAGGAATAACTTTTGCTTCCATTTTTCCACCAGTTACATGCTGAATCTTTTGAATCATTCTAAACTCATGAGGAGTAACTATTGAAATTGCAACACCCTCTTTTCCAGCTCTTCCTGTTCTTCCGATTCTATGTACGTAAGATTCTGAATCAAATGGTAAATGATAGTTAAATACGTGAGAAACGTCATTTACATCTAAACCTCTTGCTGCAACATCAGTAGCAATAAGAACATCAAGTGCACCCTTTTTAAAAGATCTAATTACCTCTTCTCTTTGTCTTTGCTCCATATCTCCATGAAGTCCTTTAGCCATATGCCCTTTAGAAACTAGAAAAGTCGATAATCTATCAACCTCTTTTTTTGTTCTACAAAAAATAATTGATTTATCAGGGCTTTTAAAGTCGTAAAGTCTAATTAATGCATCATCTCTCTCATATTCATCAACCACATAAAAGCTTTGTGTAATTTTAGAGTTAGTCATTTCTGATTTTGTAACAGTTATAAACTCAGGCTCTTTTAAAATATTTTGAGCAAGTTTTTTAATTGCAGGAGGCATTGTTGCAGAGAATAGTAAAGTTTGTCTCTCTTTTGGTAAGAAAGTAAATATCTCTTTAATATCATCTAAAAATACCATATCTAACATCTCATCAGCTTCATCTAAAACTACAAAAGATGGTTTAATATCAATTTTTTTACCTTTTAGTAAATCAATAAGTCTTCCTGGAGTTGCAACAATGATTGAAGCTCTTTCGATATTTCTTAACTGCATATTATATGATTGTCCACCATAAACAGTTGCTGTATACATTCCTGAGTTTTTACCGAATCTAAACAGTTCATCAGATACTTGCATTGCAAGCTCTCTTGTTGGAACAATAACTACAGCTTCAACGCCAGAGCCACCCTTCATCATATTAATCATTGGAAGACCAAATGCTGCTGTTTTACCAGTTCCTGTTTGTGCTTGACCAACCATATCTTTTCCTGATAAAACTACAGGAATAGCATCTTTTTGTATTGGACTAGGTTCTTTGAACCCCGCATCGTCAATTGATTTTTGTAAATTTGCTTTAAAATTAAAGTCTTGAAAAGTCATGTGTTACCTTTGTGTATTTTATATACACGTATATATTTAAAACTAAAAGTTTGAAACTTGATAAAACAGTTTAGTTATAAAAGTGTACAGTAACTAAATGAGTGAGTAATAAGTATAATTGTGTATATTTGCCGGATTATACATAAAAATGTATTAGTTTAAGCTTTAACAAAAGAGTTTTATGCTCTTTTGTTAAATATCACCTAAACCTTTGTAGTTTTCTAGGTATTTTGTGTCGTAGTTATTTGAGATGAAATCTTCATTGCTCATCATTTTTATATGAAAAGGAATAGTTGTTTTGATTCCATAAACTTCAAACTCATTTAAAGCTCTTTTCATAATATTGATAGCTTTTTCTCTATCTCTTCCCCAAACAATTAGTTTTCCAATCATTGAGTCATAATAAGGAGGAACTACATAGTTTGTATAAATATGTGAATCAACTCTTACATTTCTTCCACCAGGAACCATCCATTGTGTTATTTTCCCTGGACTTGGTAAAAATGTATTTGGATCTTCTGCTGTAATTCTACACTCTATTGCATGACCTCTAAATTTGATTTTTTCTTGAGGAGGTACTTTTTCACCCTCTGCAACTTTTATCATAAGTTCAACAATATCAATTCCAGATACCATTTCAGAAACAGGATGTTCAACTTGAAGTCTTGTATTCATTTCCATAAAATAGATATTTTGTTTGTCATCTGCTAAAAATTCGAAAGTTCCTGCACCTTCATACTCTAAATATTTTGTTGCTTTAACTGCAACTTCATGAAGTTTTGCTCTTGTTTCATCATTTAATAAAATTGCAGGTGATTCTTCGATAACTTTTTGATGTCTTCTTTGTAGTGAACAATCTCGCTCACCAATATGAATAGCATTTCCATGAGAGTCACCTACAACTTGAACTTCAATATGTCTTGGGTTATTGATAAATCTCTCTAAATACATAGTACCATCACCAAAAGCTGCTAAAGCTTCACGTGAAGCTGCTGTGAATAGTTGGTCAAACTTATCTTCTGATTCAATAAGTCTCATACCTCTTCCACCACCACCAGCAGATGCTTTTGCCATAATTGGATATCCAATTTCACGAGCTACAATTTTACCTTGTTCTACAGAATGAACAGCACCCTCAGAACCAGGAACAACAGGAACACCTGCTCTTATCATCTCTTCTTTTGCTTTTGATTTATCAGCCATTTTTTCCATTACTTCAACAGAAGGACCAATAAATTTGATATTGTGTAATCTACAAATTTCTACAAAATCTTGATTTTCATATAAAAATCCATACCCTGGGAAAATTGCATCACAACCTGTCATCTCAGCAGCAGTTATAATTGCAGGAATATTTAAATAAGACTCATTAGACCTAGCTCCACCTATACAAACAGCTTCATCAGCATGTTTTAGATATGATGCTTCTTTATCCCCTGCACTATAAACTGCAACTGATTTTTTACCCATCTCTCTAATAGTTCGAACTGCTCTTTGAACAATTTCTCCCCTATTAGCTATTAAGATTTTTTTAATTTCTGCCATCTTTTATCTTTCTTATAATTTTTCTACAAGAAATAGTGGCATATCATATTCAACTGGACTAGAATCTTCAACTAATATCTTAACAATCTTACAATCAAATTCTGCCTCAACCTCATTCATTATTTTCATAGCCTCTAAAATACATAATGCTTGTCCAGCTTTTACAGTATCTCCTACTTTTACAAATGCTGGTGATTCAGGAGATGGTGAAGCATAAAAAGTTCCAATCATTGGAGAGTTAATTGTATCACCACTAACAGCTGGCGCTGTAGTCTCTGTAGTAGATGCTGAAGCAGGTGCAGTAGCTGCTGGTGCAGCTTGAATAGTTTGAACAGCAGGTGCTGCTTGTGAAACAACTGTTCCACCATCAAAACCTGTTTGCATACTAATTTCAAACTCACCATCTTTGATTTTTAATTTATTTAAGTCACTTTTATCAAAAACTCTAATTAATTCTTTTATATCTTTAAATTCCATCTCTAGCCTTTTTTTTGAAAATTTTAAGGTATAATACACAAATAACTATAAAAATGTCATAAATCAAAAATTAATAAAATTTAACAATTTTTGCAATAATTTATACATTTTTAACAGAAATTGCGAAAAAATAGTTAATTTTAAGCAAAAATTGAAGATTTTAAGAAATTTTAAAAAAGTCTAGGATAGAGAATGATAAGTGATAAAAATTTTATAAATATTGCCAATGAAATAGCTAGTGCTTCAAAATGTGTATCAAAACAAGTAGGTGCAGTCATCGTAAAAGATGGAAGAATTTTATCTACTGGATATAACGGAACACCAGCTGGATTTAAGAACTGTAATGACCACTGGGGTGGGGAATATACAAAAGATCACCATGATTGGTCAAAGACTTATGAAATACATGCAGAGATGAATGCAATTATTTGGGCAGCAAGAAGAGGTATAAGTATAGAAGGGGCAACAATTTATGTAACATTGGAACCTTGTAGTGAATGTTCAAAAAATTTAATCGCAGCAGGAATCCAAAGAATTGTTTTTCAAAGAGCTTATGAACATACAGATTCAGATATTGTTTCTACATTTTTAAAAGAAAATAAAGTAATCATAGAACAAATAGATTAAATGGCGCAAAAAGACAACACTACATTTTATAAAAAATCTATAAAAAAATATGGGATAAGTGCCAAAGGTGTACATTGGAATTCTGAATTTACCCAATATATGAGATTTGAAATACTTACTCGATTTATTAAAAAAGATATAAAAAACTCTTCCATAATTGATGCAGGCTGTGGATTTGGGGAGTATTATAACTATCTATTTGATAATGATTTAAAACCAAAGTCATATATAGGAATAGATTGTGAACAAGAGATGATAAAACTTGCTAGCAAAAGATTTTTAGATACTAATTTTCATATCAAAAATATTCTTTATGATGAACTAGAAACTGCTGATTATTATATATGTAGTGGAGCACTAAATATTTTAGATAAATATGAAATATTCCAGTTTATACATAAATGTTTTAATGCCTCAACAAAAGCTTTTATATTTAACTTTTTAAAAGATGACCCTTTGACTAAAGTAAAAGTTAAAGATGTCTTATCCTATTGTAAAACCCTTACAAAAAATATGCAAATAGAAGAAAACTATTTAGAAAATGACGTCTCAATAATCTTAAAAAAATAAAATATCATAAATATCTCATACTTTAAATATAAAATAAGCTCATCAAAAGAGGAGTTTTTATGACAATAGGATTATTTATACCTTGCTTTATGAATGAGCTTTATCCAGAAGCCTCAATGGCAACTTTAAAGCTTTTAGAAAAATTGAATTTTAATGTTGAATATCCCGTAGAACAGACTTGTTGTGGGCAACCTATGGCAAACTCAGGATGTAGCCAAGATATAGAAAAACTGGCACACAGATTTGTAAATACATTTAAAAAATATGATTATGTAGTAGCACCTAGTGGTTCTTGTGTAACTATGGTAAAAGAGCATTATGAACCTTTTTTTAATGATAATAAAGATTACAATAAAATTAAAACATCAATATATGAGATTACAGAATTTTTACACGATATTGCAAAAATTGACAAACTAGACTCTAAATTTAATTTTAAAGTTGGAGTTCATAACTCATGTCATGGACATAGAGTTTTAAAACTTGGAAGTGCAAGTGAACTCAATATTACTCCATATAATAAACTAGAAAACCTATTATCACTTGTTGAAGGAATAGAGTTAGTTCAACTAAATAGAAGTGATGAGTGTTGTGGTTTTGGTGGTACTTTTTGTGTAACAGAAGAAGCAATATCTGTTGCTATGGGAAAAGATAGAATAAAAGATCATATGGATTCAAATGTAGAAGTTATGACAGGAGCTGATATGTCATGTTTGATGCATATGCAAGGAATTATAAATAGAGATAAAACCCCTATTAAAGTCATGCATATAAGTGAAATACTTTTAGGAGAAACATTATGAGTCACCCAGAAGAAGCAGCAAAATTTGTAGCCAATGACGAAAGAATGCATTGGCATGATAAGGCATTATGGTTTGTAAGAGAAAAAAGAGATGTTGCAAGTAAAGGTATTCCTGAATGGGAAAAACTAAGAGAATATGCAAATAGTATAAAAACTCACACTATGCACAAGCTTGACTTTTATTTAGAAGAGTTTGAAAAAAATGACATAAAAAAAGGTATAAAAGTTCATTGGGCAAAAGATGCCCAAGAACACAATAAAATAGTTCATGAGATTTTATCTTCTCACAAAGTTACAAAACTTGTTAAATCAAAATCAATGCTAACAGAAGAGTGTCACTTAAATCCTTACTTAGAAGATAGAGGTATTGAAGTTATTGATACAGATTTAGGTGAGAGAATTGTTCAACTAAGAAATGAACCACCTTCACATATTGTATTACCCGCTATTCATCTTAAAAAATCAGATGTAAGTGATACTTTTCATGAACACTTAGGAACAGAAAAAGGAAATGATGATCCTACTTATCTTACACGAGCTGCACGGGCAAGTCTAAGAGAAGATTTTTTAAGTGCCCAAGCAGGACTAACTGGTGTAAACTTTGCCATAAGTGAAACAGGTGGAGTAGTTGTTTGTACAAATGAAGGAAATGCAGATATGGGGGCAAGTGTTCCTAAACTTCATATTGCATCTATGGGAATAGAAAAAATCATTCCAAGACTTAAAGACTTATCAGTATTTACAAGACTACTTGCAAGAAGTGCAACAGGTCAAGCAATTACATCATATACTTCACACTTTCATGGCCCAATTGAAGGTGGAGAGATGCATATTGTAATAGTAGACAATAAAAGAACTCCATTTTTAGCAGACCAGACTTATCAAAAAGCACTTAATTGTATTAGATGTGGAGCGTGTATGAATACGTGTCCAATATATAGAAGAAGTGGCGGTCACTCATATAAGTATGTTATTCCTGGACCTATTGGTTCTACATTAGGAGCATTTAGAAATCCAAAAGAGCATAAATCTTTACCTTTTGCTTGTACACTTTGTTCATCATGTACAAACGTATGTCCTGTAAAAATAGACTTAGATTCTCAGCTTTATGCCCATAGACAAGACCTTGCAAAAAAACATTTAATAGATGCTAAAAAAGCAATGGCTATGAAGATAACTTCATGGGTAATGGACCATCCAAAAATATTTACCCTTGGTGGGAAAATTATGAGAAAAATAATACCTATGCTTCCTGATTCAATTATTTACTCAAAAGCAAATGTTTGGGGAAAACAAAGAGATATTCCTAAGATGCCAAAGAACTCTTTTAAAGAGTTATATAAACAAAGAAAGGATTCATAATGTCAAGTAAAGAAGAGATATTAAATGCTATAAAATCAAACAATATAGTAAAGAACACAATCCTTCCTGAGTATGATGATTTTGGGATAACTTATGAAAATAAATTAGAAAAATATGCAGAAGTTATTAAAACCGTAGGTGGAGAATCTATGGTAATATCAAAAGATAAACTAGATGAGACTATACAAAACCTATATGAAGATTTAACTATTGTTTATTCAAATGTTGAGTTTTGTTCATTGAGTAATTTTGATGCAAACAAACAAGATGATGCCCACTATTTAAAAGATATAGATTTAGCAATAGTAAAAGGGAACTTTGCAGTTGCTGAAAATGGTGCAGTTTGGATAAAAGATGAAAACAATAGACATAGAAGTCTCTATTTTATAGCTCAAAATATCATAATAGTAGTAAACAAAAATGATATTGTAAACAATATGCATGAAGCATATTCAAAAATAGAGTTTGAAAATAGTGGTTATGGAGTATTTGTTTCAGGACCTTCTAAAACTGCTGATATAGAACAATCACTTGTAATAGGAGCTCATGGTCCAAAGTCTGGCTATATTATTTTTGTATAATAATGATATAATCAACCATTATGAAGAAATTTTTATTACTCTATTTTTTAATCTTTATTGCTCTATCTCATGCAGATGATAACAACAAAGAAGTCTTACTCCTCCACTCTTACCACAAAGGGTATAAGTGGAGTGATGATATCTCAAAAGCAATTGAAGATAAATTTGCATCTCACCAAAATATTGAACTTACCACTATGTACATGGATACAAAAAGAATTCTTGACCCAATTTATTTAAATAAATTAGCAAATCTATATAAAGAACAACTCTCAAATAGAAAGTTTGACTTAATAATTGTTAGTGATAATAATGCCTTTGAATTTATCATAAGATATCATGAATATCTCTTTAAAGATATTCCCGTTCTTTTTTGTGGAATCAACAATTTTGACAAAGCCTTATTAGATGAAAACAATATGAAAGATTATATTTCAGGAGTAGTTGAACAAGTAGATTTAGAAAATAACTTTAGATTAATTCGAAACTTACATCCCAAAATTAAAAATTTAATTATTATAAATGATAAATCAAAAACAGGATATGCTGTAAAAAGAGACTTACGTCCAATAATTGAAAAATATAAAGATAAATTTAACATAGAATATATTGACCAACTAGATATTGAGCATCTAAAAGAGAGAGTTAAACATTTGCATGAAGATGATGTAATGCTTTTTTTACTGCTTTTTAAAGATACTACCGGAAAATACTTTACTTATAAAAGAGGCTTTAAGCAAATAAGGGATGTGAGTAAAAATCCTATTTATGGCTTGTGGGATTTTTATTTAAATTATGGGATTGTAGGAGGATTACTAACTTCTGCAACTGCACAAGGAGATAGTGTTGCAAGTATGGCACTACAGGTTTTAAATGGCAAAGATATAAAAGATATACCCATCCTAGAAAAATCTCCCAATAGATATATATTTGATTATAATGAATTAAAAAGATTTGATATATCCCTAGAAAATGCAGTGGAAAACTATGAAATAATCAATGAGCCAAACTCTGTATATAGACAACACACAAAATTTGTAGTTATATCTATTCTTATAATTTTTATTTTGAGTATTATGGTTGTAACAATGAGAGCAAATATTCAAAGAAGAAAAAAACTAGAAAACTACCTCTCCAATCAACTTAAATTTGAAAAAGTTTTATTAAATACTATTCCTAATGCAATATATTATAAAAATAGAGATGGTAAGTTCATAGCTTGTAATTTAGCCTTTGCAAAGCTTTTTAATGTCACAAAAAAAGAAGTTATTGGAAAAACAGCCTTTGACTTTTTCCCAAAAGAGATTGCTAAAAGAAATGTTGAAATAGATGCAAAAATATTAAAAGAGCAGATAACTGATACCTCAGAAATAGCCCTGCATTTATCTAACTTACAAATGAAATATTTTATTCTAAATAAAGCTGCCTATGAAAATATAGATGGAGAGATAGGTGGTATTGTATGTATCATGGATGATATAACTGAAAGGGTTCAACAAAAACAGTTTTTAATCCAGCAATCAAAATTAGCAGAAATGGGAGATATGGTTGCAGCCATTGCCCACCAATGGAATGAGCCACTTGTAGAACTCTCTGCCCTAGTTCAAGATATACAAACTTCTCATATGTTAGAAGAGTTACAAACCCAAGATGTAGAGAGTTTTGTGAAAAACTCTATGATTCAAATTCAATATATGTCACAAACCTTAAGTGATTTTAGAAACTTTTTAAAACCCTCAACAACAAAAATAGAGTTTTCTATAAAACAATCTTTTGATGATATTTTAGAGATTGTAAGCAAGCAACTCTTTTATTGCAATATTAAACTTGAAATAAACTACCAAGAAAATATTGATGATTTTATTATTTTTGGATATAAAAATGAGTTTAAACAAGTTTTATTAAATCTAATAAATAATGCAAAAAATAAAATTGTAGAAAAGAAGTTAGAAAACAAAAGTAAGATTATGGTTAATGTTTATAAAAATAGTAGTTATAATATTATAGAAATAATTGACAATGCTGGTGAAATAGATGAAACTATAATTCACTCAATTTTTGATCCCTACTTCACAACAAAAGAAGAAGGAACTGGAATAGGTCTTTATATGGCAAAGGTAATTATTGAAGATAAAATGCAAGGGCAAATTTTTGTAAAAAATGATGAAAACAATGTAGTCTTTACTATAAAAATTCCAAAAAATAAAAAGGTTTGATTATGAAAATTTTACTATTAGAAGATAATGAAAAACTAAATCAAACCATAAATAAGAGGCTTGGACTAAAGGGATATAAAGTTGACTCTTTTTATGATGGACAAAAAGCTTATGATGCACTAAGTAATGGATACAACTGTTTTTTACTAGACATAAATGTTCCAAATGTTGATGGGATAAAAATATTAAAAAAAATCAGAGAGTATAATGAAGATGTACCAGTTATAATCATTAGTTCTACTGTTGAACTTGATATTATTAAAGAGTCTTATGATTTTGGCTGTAATGATTATTTGAAAAAACCTTTTTTTATAGATGAACTAGAGATAAAAATTGAAAAACTTTGTAAAATCACAAATGATATTATAGAGTTTGACAAGGATTGTTTTTTTTATTTTAAATCATCTTTATTAAAAATAGATAATCAAGAAATAAGACTTACAAAAAAAGAGAGACTTCTAATAAATCTATTTTTAACTAAAAAGAATGCAGTAATTTCATATGCGACAATTGAAAACTATGTGTGGGAAGGTAACTTTGTCTCTTTGGAGTCAATACGAAGTCTAATTAGAAGAGTTAGAAAGATTTTAATTAAAGAGTACATCCAAACTGTAGTTGATACAGGGTACATATTTAAAATCTAAATTTTAACCTTTTTTTAAAAATTAACTTAAAAATATCATTCCATTATCATATTTACAAGTTACAATTTAATTGAACAAACAAAAAAGGAGAATATATGAATATGTTTGGTAAAACAACTAAACTTCTTGTAGCATCTGCATTACTTGCAGGTCTAAGTACTGCTTCAATGGCTGCTGAGAAAGTATATAAATGGAAGTTGGCAACAACTTGGGGGCCTACTTTATCACCATTTATTGATGCACCTACAAAAATGGCTGAAATGGTAGAAAAGATGTCTGATGGAAGACTTCAAATAAGAGTTGATGCTTCTAACAAACACAAATCTGCATTTGGAATTTTAGATATGGTTAAAGGTGGACAATATGATATGGGTCACTCTGCATCATATTATTGGAAAGGTAAAGATATTAATACTATGCCTTTTAGTACTATGCCTTTTGGTCTGACTACACCTGAACAATATGCTTGGTTCTATCACGGTGGTGGTATGGAACTTATGAAAAAAACTTATGCAAAACATAAAGTTTTATCTTTCCCTGGGGGAAGTAGTGGAAATCAAATGGGTGGATGGTTTAGAAAAGAAATCAACACTGTTGATGATTTAAAAGGTCTTAAAATGAGAATCCCAGGTTTTGCTGGAGAAGTTATGGCAAAATTAGGACTTACTGTTACAAATATTGCTCCGGGTGAATTATATACTTCACTAGAAAGAGGAACAATTGATGCACTAGAGTGGGTTGGACCTGGAATGGATATTAATATGGGGTTCCATAAAGTTGCACCATACTACTATACAGGATGGCATGAACCAGGATTAGATTTACAGTTTTTAGTAAATGAAAGAGCATTTAATAAACTTCCAAAAGATTTACAAGAGATTTTAGTAACAGCGATGAGAGTAAGTGCTTATGATATGTATATTCAAAACTATCATATGAGTGCTGAAGCTTGGTCTAAAATGATAAGTGAATATCCAAATATTAAAATTAAAACATTTCCAAAAGAAGTTATGGATGCTTTAAAACAAACTAATAAAGAGTTAAGAGCTGAAATAGTAAAAGGACAACCATTATTAAAAGAGATTTTAGATTCTCAAGAAGCTTACCAAAAGAAAGCTAGAAAATGGACTGAAATGTCAGATTACTTATATTTAAAAGATAATTTATAAGAAAATTGTTTAATCCCTTTTTAGGGATTAAACCTGTTATAAGTAACATAAATATACTTTTAAAGTATATTTATCTGACTTATTTGAAAACCCCAAAGGATTTTTTATGCTGTTAAAACTGGAGCGAGGTTTCGATAAATTTGCTAATATTATCGGAACTATTACTGCTATTACTATGGTGCTTATGATTTTAAATGTATTTTATGATGTTATTATGAGATACTTTTTTAGATCAGGAAGTATCGCAATGCAAGAGATGGAGTGGCATCTGTTTTCTGTAATTATACTTTTAGGTATCTCTTATACACTAAAAGAAGATGGACATGTTAGAGTAGATTTAATTTACGATAGATTAACTGACAAGAAAAAAGCCATGATTAATATGGTAGGAGTTGTAACTTTTATTCTTCCTATTGCTTTGCTAGTAGGACTAAGTTCAATTGGTAATGCACATGAAGCATATTTATCAATGGAACAAAGTGGCGATCCAGGGGGACTACCTTATAGATGGATAGTAAAAGCACTTATACCTTTATCATTTTTACTTTTATTAATAACATCAATTGGATATTTCATTAAAAATTTAAATATTTATAAGGGTCTTCATCCTTCAGATGATTATAATTTAAAAGGTGAAATTGAAAATCTAAAATGTGATTTAGAACAACATAAATATCATATTAAAGATATTGATGAAAAAGGAGAATCTAAATGATTGGTATAATTATGTTTTTTACAGCATTATTTATGCTGTTAATTGGATTTCCTGTTGCCTTTACCTTTGCTGCTGTTTCAGTATTTTTTGGAATGATTGCAGGTATTGTTGAAGTTATGTCTTACATGGAATTGAGTCAAGGAATAATACCGATTATTACAGAAGGTCTGTATGAAGGTGTATTGATGTTTGATTATATGCCTTTTAGAATTTTTGCAATTCAACAAAATACAATTTTGATGGCTATTCCTATGTTTATTTTTATGGGTATAGTTTTACAAAAAACAGGTCTTGCTGAAAAACTTCTTGAATCTATGGGATTTTTATTTGTAGAAATTAGAGGTGGAGTTGCAATCTCTACGGTACTAGTAGGAACACTTCTTGCGGCTTCAACAGGAGTTGTAGGAGCATCAGTTGTTGCAATGGGGGTAATTTCACTTCCAGTTATGATGAAATACAAATATAATGTTCCACTAGCAACAGGAACTATTTGTGCTTCTGGAACTTTGGGACAAATCATTCCTCCTTCTATTGTACTAATCATCTTAGGAGATGTATTTCAAGTGCCTGTTGGTGACCTATTTGCCTCAGCAGTTTGGCCAGGACTTGCTCTTGTTGGTGCTTATATTCTTTTTATCTTAATTGTTTCATACTTTAAAAAAGATATGGCACCAGCAATTCCAGCTCATGAACATGGCGGAAATAAAAAACAACAAATAATTCAAGCACTAATTGCAATTATTCCTTCTTTAACTCTTATTGTTTTAGTTTTAGGTTCAATTTTTGCAGGTGTAGCAACACCTACTGAATCTTCAGCAGTTGGATGTATAGGAGCAGTTGGACTAGCTTTAATGTATAGAACATTTTCTATTCAAATGATAAAAGAAGCTGCACTAGAGTCTGTTAAAATTACTTCAATGGTATTTGGTATCTTAATTGGGGCAACGGCTTTTTCTATGGTATTCTCATATACAGGTGGAGAAGAGATTGTACATGATTTTATGACAAGTTTACCAGGTGATAGTAAATGGTCATTTATTCTATTTACAATGTTAGCTGTTTTAGTATTAGGTTTCTTTATTGACTTTATTGAAATCTCATATATTATTGTTCCTATTTTAATTCCAGTTTCACAAGCATTAGGTATAGATCCTATTTGGTTTGCAATTTTAATAGCAATGAATTTACAAACATCATTTTTAACCCCACCCTTTGGCTTTGCCCTCTTCTATTTAAAAGGCTGTGCCCCAGATAGTGTAAGAACTATGGAGATTTATAAAGGTGTTTTACCTTTCATTCTTATACAAGTAATCGTATTAGCATTAGTAGCTTTCTATCCAGAAATATTTGGAATGAGCATTTCTAATTAACTAAACCCAGAGGCATTATGTTACAATTTTTAAAATTATTATCAAATATTATTTTAAAACAAAGTGACATAATGCACTCATTTATTAACAACCCACAACAAAGAATTTATACTGTACCTCGCCTTGAATAGATTATTTTTTTAATTAAAAGAATTAAAAATTAAAAAGGATTTACAATGTTAGAAGGAAACTACCAAGAATTTTTAGAAACTATCTCTGAAAAAATTAAAAAAAATCAAATTTTCACAGATAAACTTCATACTTTAGTATATGGAACAGATGCCTCTTTTTATAGATTATTACCAAAGATTGTTATAAAAGCAGACAACTCAGATGAAGTACAATTTATCATAAAAGAAGCATATAAAAGAGCTCTGCCTATTACATTTAGAGCAGCAGGAACATCACTTTCAGGTCAAGCAATTAGTGACTCTATTTTGTTAATTACATCAAGAAAATTTACCAATTTTAAATTAGCTGATGATAAAAGTTATATAAGTTTAGAACCAGCTCTTACTGGTGAACAGGCAAATAATATATTAAAAGAGTTTAACAAAAAAATAGGTCCAGACCCAGCAAGTATTAATGCAGCCATGATAGGTGGAATTGCAGCAAACAATGCCTCTGGAATGTGTTGCGGTATATCACAAAATTCTTATAAAACTTTAAAATCAATCAAGCTTATAATGGCTGATGGAACAAAGCTTGATACATCTTCAGAGAAGTCTAAAAAAAGATTTAGACACCAGCACAAAGAGTTTTTAGAAAACTTAAAAGAGTTAGCAAGTAAAACAAAACATGACAAAGAGTTAAAGTCTTTAATTGAAAGAAAATTCAAGATAAAAAATACTTGTGGTTACTCTTTAAATGCACTTGTTGATTATGAAGATGAGTTTGATATTTTATCTCACTTAATCATTGGAAGTGAAGGAACTTTGGCCTTTATTGAAGAGGTAACATATAATACAGTTGAAGATTATCCAAATAAAGCAAGTGCTTTAATATTTTTTGAAAATATCAAAGATGCCTGTAATGCAGTATCTAAAATCAAACTTGCAAAAGATGATGGAAAAATCATTGTTGATGCAGTTGAACTTATGGATAACAAAGCACTTAAATCTGTTCAAGATAAAGAAGGAATGCCAAGCTATCTTAAAGAATTTGATAGTGAAGTTACAGCTTTATTGGTTGAAACTAGAGCAAATCTAAAAAAAGATTTAAAAACTCAAACAAAAGATATAGAAAATATTTTAAGTGAATTTAAAACAGTAAGACCTATAAAGTTTACTACAAAAGTAGAAGAGTACACACTTTTTTGGAAAATAAGAAAAGGACTTTTCCCTGCTGTTGGTGCAATACGAAAAATAGGGACAACTGTAATAATTGAAGATGTTGCATATCCAATAGAATCATTGGCTGAAGCAACATTAGAACTGCAAAGTTTATTTGAGAAACATGGTTACCATGAAGCACTTATTTTTGGACATGCCCTAGAAGGAAACTTCCACTTTGTATTTACACAAGATTTCAATGATCAAAAAGAGATAAAAAGATACGACGAGTTTATGAATGATGTTACAAATTCAGTTGCCGTTAAATATCAGGGAAGTCTAAAAGCTGAACATGGTACAGGTAGAAATATGGCTGCATTTATAGAGTTAGAGTGGGGGAAAACTGCTTTTGATATGATGGAAAGTATTAAAAACCTTTTTGACCCTACAGGTATTTTAAATCCTGGTGTAATAATAAATCATGACAAACAAGCTCACCTTAAAAATCTAAAACCACTACCTGCAACCAATGATTTAGTTGATACATGTATTGAGTGTGGTTTTTGTGAGCCAATGTGTCCATCAAATGCCATTACCTTTACGCCAAGACATAGAATTGTAGCAAATAGAGAGATTAGTAGACTTGAGGTTATAGGAGAACAAAAAGAGGCTGACGAATTAAAAGAGGCATATGTATATGATGGTTTAGAGACTTGTGCAACTTGTAGCTTATGTTCAACTGCTTGTCCTGTTGGGATAGATACAGGAGCTTTAACAAAGTATCTAAGACATGAAAGAATTACTCCAACACAAGATAAAGTTGCAACTTTTATTGCAAACAATTTCTCTACAACATTAAGTGGAATGAGAGTAGGCCTAAAAAGTGCAAATTTTGTACACTCATTAATTGGAACATCTTTAATGACAGGGATGACAAACAATTTTAGAAAACTATTAGGAACTCCAAAATGGAGTGCAACTCTTCCAAGCGGATTGAGTATAAATGAAAAATTTACCAATAAAGCAAGTGATAAAAAAATAGTATATTTCCCTTCATGTATTAGTAGAACCATGGGACAAAGTAGTTTTTCACAAGAAGAAAAAAGTCTATATGATGTGACTGTTGAAGTTTTACAAAAAGCTGGTTTTGAAATAGTATTGCCAAAAGCACTTGAAGAGTTATGCTGTGGTATGCCTTTTTCTTCAAAAGGTTTCACTAAACAAGCAGAGCAAAAATCAACTCAATTAGAAAAAGCTTTACTTGAAGTTAGTAATAATGGAGAGTATCCAATACTTTGTGATACAAGTCCTTGTACTAAAAAGATGCAGGAAAGCTTTATTAGTGATATAAAAATTTATGAGCCTATTGAGTTTTGTTTAGATTATGTGGTAAATGAATTAGAGTTTACTAAAATAGATGAACCAATAACTATTCACACAACATGTAGTTCTAGAAAAATGGGATTACATGAAAAGTTTATAGCTCTTGCAAAACTATGTTCAAATGAAGTAATAGTTCCAGCTGATGTGAAATGTTGTGGTTTTGCAGGGGATAGAGGATTTAATTTCCCTGAATTAAACAAATCAGCACTTAGTAGTTTAAAAGAACAAACAAGTGGAGCAAAACTTGCATTTTCCACATCAAAAACTTGTGAAATTGGATTGAGCGAAGAATCAGGACTTGATTATAACTCTATTTTATATCTAGTAAATAGATGTAGCTCTTCTAAAATTTAAAAAACAGAACTTTCATCAAACAAATATTTTACCAACTTTGTGGTAAAATATTTGCTTTATTAAAAAGGATTAAATGATGAAAGATAAGAATATCAAACTTTTTACAAAAAGAGTTCTATTCACTTTATTAGCAACATTCACTATTTCAAATGCAGAAATTATAAATGGTCTAGCACTTACTGTAAATGATGAACCAATTACTATAAGTGATATCAATGAAAAAATGGCCGAAACAAACCTCAAAAAAATGGATGCAGTTGGTCTACTAGTTGATGAAATTTTATATAATCAAGAATTAGAAAAGCAAGGTATTAGCGTAGATATATTTGAATTAAATAACTATCTAGAGAAAATAGCTGCTTCAAATGGTATGGATTTATATGCTTTTAAATCAATCATAAGACAAAAAAATAAAAGTTATGATGAGTTTGAAGCCCAAACTAAAAAAGAACTTTTAAAAAGAAAACTAATAGATAAATTAGTACGTGGAAACTTAGCAATTGCCACAGAAGAAGATTTAAAAATATACTATAACAATAATCAAAATATGTTTACAACTGCTTCAGCAATCGAAGTAACACAATATGCATCTAAAAATAAAAGAGCCTTAATAACAATAGCTCAAAACCCAATGGCTACATTTAAAGATGTTGTTAAAAAAGATTTTGTTTTAGAGCAAGATAAATTAAATCCACAATTAAAATTTCTTTTAAATGATACTAAAAATGGAACGTTCACTCCTATTTTTACAGCTGATAGAAACTTTGTAATGTTTTATGTAAAAAATAAAAGTGGAGTTACAACTTTAAAATTTGAAGATGTAAAAAGCAAAATTTTTAATACATTAATGAGTGAAAGAGAACAAAAATTCTTAAAAGAGTATTTTGAAAAATTAAAATTAACTGCTGATATAAAAGTGATAAGATAAAGGAAATAAATGTTTGAAGTAGTAATAGGTCTTGAGGTACATGTACAACTAAACACAAATAGTAAACTTTTTTGTTCATGCGCAACTAGTTTTGGAGAAGAGCCAAATACAAATGTATGTCCTACATGTCTAGGTCTTCCAGGAGCACTTCCTGTATTAAATAAAGAGGCTGTTCATAAAGCAATTATGCTAGGGACTGCATTAAAATCAGAAATTAATCAAAAATCAATATTTAATAGAAAAAATTACTTCTATCCTGATTTACCATCAGGCTACCAAATCTCTCAATTTGAAGTTCCTATTGTATGACTTGGTCAATTAGTTATTGATTTTCCAGATGGAAGCCAAAAAACTATTGGAGTAACACGAGCACATTTAGAAAATGATGCTGGTAAAAATATCCATGCTGGTCCAGTTTCACATGTGGATTTAAATAGAGCTGGAACTCCTTTACTTGAAATAGTAAGTGAACCTGATATGCGAACTGCAGAAGAGGCTCTTTTATACCTTAAAAAACTTCATTCAATCGTAAGATATCTTGGCATAAGTGATGCAAATATGCAAGAGGGAAGCTTTAGATGTGATGTAAATGTATCTATTAGACCAAAAGGTGATACAAACCTTTATACAAGATGTGAAATCAAAAATATGAACTCATTTAAGTTTATTGAAAAAGCAATTGCTTATGAAGTAAATAGACATATAGAAGCTTGGGAAGATGGTATTCACTCAACTGAGATAGTACAAGAAACAAGACTTTTTAATCCAGATTCAGGTGAAACTCGATCTATGAGAGGTAAAGAAGATGCTGCTGATTATAGATATTTTCCAGACCCAGATTTAAGACCTGTAATTATTACAGAGGAAATGATGGAAAAGTATTCACAAATTCCTGAACTTCCAGATGAGAAAAAAGCTAGATTTGTAAAAGATTATCATATTAAAGATTATGATGCAAGTGTTATTACAAGCCAACTTGAAATGGCTCACTTCTTTGAAGAGATGTTAGAAGAAGGGATTAGTGGTAAAAATGCAGTTACTTGGTTAACAGTCGAGTTACAAGGAAGATTATCAGACTCTATTACAAACTCACCTGTTGATGCTAAGAAATTAGCAACTATAGTAAAAAGAATCGAAGATAATACTATCTCAGGAAAAGCTGCAAAAGAGGTACTTGATTACCTAATGGAAAATGATGCAAGTGTTGATGATGTAATTGATAAGTTAGGACTTAAACAAGTTTCTGATGATGGTGCACTATTTGCAATTATTGATGAGATTTTAGCAAATAACCCTGAAAAAGTAGCAGAGTATAAAGCAGGTAAAGAAAAACTACTTGCCTTTTTTGTTGGTCAAACAATGAAAGCTTCTAAAGGAAGTGCAAACCCTCAAAAAGTAAATGAACTTTTAAAGCAAAGATTAGCATAAATGAAAAAAAATTCTATTGCAGTAATAGGTGCTGGTAAATGGGGACAAGCTCTTCATTTTGCCCTTAGCTTAAAACAAGAGGTATATATAACTTCAAGAACAACAAAAGATATTAAAAACTTTGTTGACTTAAAAACTGCAATGGATTGTGAATATTTAATTATAGCAATTCCAGCCCAAGAGATAAAAAAATGGCTAAAAGAAAACTTTGTTTATAATGGCCAAAAAATACTCGTAGCCTCAAAAGGTATTGAAGCCTCAAGTGGTAAATTTCTAAATGAGATTTACGAAGAGTTTGTTCCAGATAAACATATAGGATTTATCTCTGGTCCCTCATTTGCAGCAGAGGTAATAAAAGCTCTACCTGCTGCAATTGTAATAAACTCTAAATCAAAAAAACTATATAAAAAATTTAGTCACTTCTTTCCAGACTATTTAAAAACATACTACTCAAAAGATGTAATAGGTGCAGAAATTGCTGGTGCATATAAAAATGTTTTAGCTATAGCTAGTGGTATTTGTGATGGACTACATCTTGGAAATAATGCCAGAGCATCTCTAATTTCCAGAGGCCTTGTAGAGATGGAAAGATTTGGAAAAGAGTTTGGCGCAAGAAAGTCTACTTTTTTAGGTCTAAGTGGAGCAGGGGATCTATTTTTAACTGCTAGTTCTACAATGAGTAGAAATTATAGAGTTGGTCTTGGTCTTGCTAATGGAAAAACCTTAGAAGAGATTTTAGAAGAGCTTGGAGAAGTAGCAGAGGGTGTTAAAACAGCTGAAGCAATATATAGATTATCTTTGGAAAACAATATTTATACTCCCATTGCCAATGAAGTAAAAAAAATACTTGATGGTAAAAGTCCTATTGATAGCCTAAAGGACTTACTGAAAAGTTAAAAATGCAGACAATACCATTTTTTAACCTATCATTAACACTTATTCCCCTTTTAATTGTTTGGTACTATTACCATAAATGGACAAACGACAAATATGAAATACTCATATCAACTATTAGAATGGTTTTTCAACTACTTTTAATAGGATATTTTCTTATTCTTTTATTTGAAAAAAAAGATAATTTCATTGGATTACTTATTATTTTATTTATGGTTAGTGTATCCACTTGGATAGCTCTTAGAAATACCCAAGATAGATCAATAAAACACTATTCTTTTATTTTCATATCTATTGGAATATCAGGACTTATTCATCTTGTTTTAATTGTAGGTTTTGTACTTGATTTAGAAGAGTTTTATGAACCAAGATTTGTAATACCAATTGCTGGGATGATATTTGCAAATACTATGAATGCTCTATCTATAGCAATTGAGAGATATGAAAAAGAGATAAGTAGAGATGTTATCTTTGAAAAAGCTAGAGAGATAGCATTTAAAGCCTGTATGATACCTCAAATAAACTCTTTGCTTGCCGTTGGACTAGTATCGCTTCCTGGAATGATGACAGGGCAAATACTCTCTGGAGTGGATCCTTTAATTGCAGTAAGATATCAAATAATGATAATGACCATGGTAATCTCAAGTGCGGGAATTAGTACAATGGTTTATTTTTTATTAAAAAAAGTTAAAGCTGAGTTATAGCAATATTATTGTCTTCTGTAAAAGTTAGATTAAAATATTTTTCATTTACATTATCTTCAATTTTTGCCAATTCATCAAACCGTAAAGGTCCACTTACATTTGTTTTTATATATAAAACATCATCTTTTATCTCTTTTTCTGTAAAAAAGCAGTTTTCATCCAAATAGATAAAATCATAAAGTTTTTCTAAGCTATCTATATTATCAAATCTATATTTATTTGGGCAAATAAAATTTTCATCATCACCATTTAACAAATATTTTACAATATTATCAATACTTATTGGTTTTAATAGTCTAACAAATTTGAATGTGTCTACACAAGTATCACAATCTACGGGACAATTGATACTATCACTTAAGAAAATCATTTTTTGTTTTGAATTTAAACTCAATACATATGTCATAAATTCATTTGACATTTTACAATTATGCTCAAGTACAATAAACTCATAAGGGTGATTATCAAATAACTCTTTTGCACTCTCAACATCAGTTGGAGTATCAATTTCAAAGTTTGTTATACTAGCAGTTAAAAAAACAAGTCTCTCTTTAGATATCTTGGACTCATCTAATATTAGTACTTTTTTAGAATTCATAATTTAAACCGTTATTTTTGAGATATTCTATCAATAAGTTTTAAAAACTTACTTCAAAATAAAACTAATAAAAAAAATAAATTTATTTCTTATTTTTATGGATTTCTCCCCATAAATATAGCTGTTTTAAGATTGGTTTTAGGGTTTGCCCATATTCAGTTAAAGAGTACTCCACTTTAGGAGGAACTACTGGATAAACCTCTCTATGCACAATTCCATCCTCTTCTAACTCTCTTAATTTCTGAATTAACATCTTTTGAGTTGTTCGTGGAAGAAGTTTTTCTAATTCATTAAATCTTTTTTTCTCAGCTCTTAAATACCATAAAATAAGAATTTTCCACTTCCCTGATAAGGCATCAAGTGCCGTCTCTACAGGACACTTATCAATAATACTATTTTCAATTTTTTTAACCATGTTCTTTCCTAACTATACTTTTAGATAGTACCTATTCTTTTTGTATGTTCTTGTTCTTTTGTCTAATTTTAGCTAAAGTTTCAGTATAAGTAAATAGGAGAAAGAAATGAAAGCATATATAGTAGAAAAAATAGAAGATAAAAAATTTGAATCAGGGATAAAAGATATAGAGGTTCCAGAGATTTCTGAAAATGAAGTTTTAATAAAAGCAACTTATTCATCACTAAATTATAAAGATGCACTAAGTTCTGTTGGAAATCCAGGAGTTACAAGAAATTTTCCACATGTAACAGGTATTGATGTTGCAGGTGTAGTTGAAAAATCAAATTCAGCTAAATTTGCTGTAGGAGAAAAAGTTTTAGTAACTGGATATGATATGGGAATGAACACAGATGGTGGTCATCAAGAGTTTGTAAAAGTACCAGATTCTTGGGTAGTTAAAATTCCAGAAACTATAAGTGATAGAGAGATTATGATATATGGAACTGCTGGATTAACAGCTGCTTTAAGTGTTAATGAATTACTTAATAATGGTATCACAAAAGGTAATATTTTAGTAACAGGTGCCACAGGTGGAGTTGGAAGCATAGCCATAAGTATACTACATAAACTTGGATTTAGTACAACTGCTATTAGTGGAAAAGAGGATAAAATACCATTTTTGAAAGATTTGGGTGCTAGTGAAGTGATACTAAGAAATGAGTTTGATGTTGAAAATAAAAGACCAATGGGTAGCGAAAAATATGATGGTGTAATTGATACTGTTGGAGGGAATATTTTAGCAGAGGCTTTAAAGGTTATTAAATACGATGGAGTTGCAACTTGTTGTGGATTAACTTCTTCTTTTGAATTAAATACAAATGTTTTTCCATTCATATTAAGAGGTGTTAGACTTATAGGAATTGATTCTGTAGAGTGTAAAATAGAGAAAAAAATTGCAGCTTGGGAAAAAATTGCAGGTGATTTTAAAATAGATACTTTAGAAAAACTTACAAATGAAATTACACTTGATGAGATAAAAGTAGCATATGAGTCTCTTATTGCAGGAAAAGCATCAGGAAGATATTTAGTTAAAATATAATATTATTAAGTCTACTAATTTAAAAAATTAAAGGGACTTGATGAATATAAGAAAAAAAGTAATTTTTAGTTTTGTGATTCTAGTTGCTTTTATTATATCAATTAGTTCATTGAGTATGATAACAACATACCATATGAAAGAAAACTCTAGTTTTGCAAAACAGGTTTCTAGGTTAATCAATATTCAAGAAGATATGAATGAATTAATTAACTTAGTCACAATAGAAAATTCATTAGAAAAACTAAAAAATATAAAAGAAAAATTTATTAGCTTCGAAAATGATTTTGAATTACTAAGGGAAGATATAACTAAAAAAGATCACAAAGATTTAATTGATTATATTTTACCCAATATTCGTCAAAATCAAAATATCTCAAAATCATTAAACAATCTCTTTGAAAATGAACATGCAATCGAACTTATATTTGATGATATTTATAAGTTTCAAAACAAACACATCTATCATAATGACCTATTTTCTAAAATCTATCCAGAAGAGAATGAGAAGAGAAAACTACTTCAAGAACTTATATTTAAAACAACCAACTTAAAACTTATACAAGAGTTTGGAAACCTTAGATATTACAGTAAAGAGACTCTTTATCAACATAGGGATATGGAAACATTTCAAAAGTGGACAAACTCTATTGATGAAATTATTTTAGAGCTAAGAAAAAACGATAGGTTAAAAATTCTTCCTCTTTTTACAGGGTACAAAGAAACCGTAGAAATCATGGGTAACTTGGCTATAAATATTCACAATATTGAAAAAGAAGAAAAAATTCTGACTACCAAGCTTATAAAAATTCTAAAAGAAAATAGAGATGAATCTAGCTCAATAGAGATAAAAATAGAAGAAGTTGCAGAACAATTTTTAAGTAAAATCTCTTTTATAGAACTAATTTTAGTTATTACAATTATTCTAATAACAATTGCCTTAACACTATATATCTCATCTAAACTTACTAGTATCATACAAAAATTAAATAGTGGAGTTAAAAGATTAAAAGATGGAGATTATAGTTCAACTATAGTTATAAAAGAGGATAAAGAGTTTAGTGAAATTGCTACAACTTTTAATAATATGGCTCAAAATATTGAAGAGCATCAAAATACCCTAGAAGAGAAAATCAAACTTAGAACAAACGAATTACAAGGAGCTCTAGTAAATATCCAAAAACAAAAAGATATATTAGAAAATCTATCAAACAAACTTGCCAAATACCTTTCACCTCAACTTTTCGAGTCAATCTTTAGTGGAAAACAAGATGTACAAATAGAATCTAAAAGAAAATACTTAACAGTGTTTTTCTCAGATATTAAAGGCTTTACCGATATAACGGATAGTGTTGAAACAGAAACCTTAACTGAGATTTTAAATGAATACCTAGATATTATGTCCACTGTTGCAATAAAACATGGTGGAACAATTGATAAGTATATTGGGGATAGTATCATGGTCTTCTTTGGAGATCCTCTTTCAAATGGAAAAGCACAAGATGCTATTTCTTGTATGAATATGGCAATCCAGATGAAAGAAGAGATGAGTAAACTACGTATTAAATGGCAAAAAGATGGGATTAGTAAACCTTTTCATATAAGAATGGGGATAAATAGTGGTTACTGTACAGTTGGAAACTTTGGTTCTAAAAATAGACTTGATTATACTATTATTGGAGGGGTTGTAAATTTAGCCTCAAGATTGGAATCAAATGCAAGACCTGATCAAATTTTAATATCAAGTGAAACTTACACACTAATTAAAGATACTATTAAATGTACAAAAAAAGAGGAGTTACAAATAAAAGGTATAGCTCATCCTATACAGACTTATGAAGTAATCTCAAGTGGTAATAATAGTACAATAATAGAAGAACAAACTGGATTTAACCTTATTTTGGACCTAAATCAAATTGATAAAAATAATATAATAAATATCTTAAAAAATACAATTATAGATGTTGAGAAAAATATATAAAGATTTTTTTGGATAAAATAGAGAAAATTTATACTAAATATAAAAAGAGAGTCTCATGCAACAATTTTTAGTAGAAGCAAAAAAAACAAGCAGACATATCTCAACACTAAGTGGTGAAATAAAAAACAAAGTACTTAATGAGATGGCAGATGCCATAATTGAGCACTGTGATTATATTATTAGCCATAATAAAAAAGATATGGAAAATGGAAGAGTAAATAATCTAGATGCAGCATTGATGGATAGATTACTTTTAACAGGAGATAGAGTTATGGGTATGGCAAAAGCTATAAAAGAAATAGCCATGCTAAAAGACCCTGTTGGAAGAACACTTGAGGGTTGGATTACTGAAGATGAATTAAATATTCAAAAGATATCTATTCCTATTGGAGTAATTGGAATCATTTATGAGAGTAGACCAAATGTTACTAGTGATACAGCCGCTTTATGTTTTAAAAGTGGAAATGTTTGTGTTTTAAAAGGTGGAAAAGAGGCTGAACATTCAAATAAAGCAATAGCAACTATTTTACGAACAGTCTTAGATAATAATGGTCTTCCACAAAACGCTATATCTTTACTACCTGACTCTTCAAGAGAGGGTGTGGCAAAGTTAATAAAAGAAGATAAATATGTTGACTTAATCATTCCAAGAGGTGGAGAAGCACTAATAAAATATGTAAGTGAAAACTCTAGTGTTCCTGTTATAAAACATGATAAGGGAGTATGTCATACTTATATTGATAAAGATGCAAATCATGAAAAGGCAATCTCTATTTCTATAAATGCTAAATGCTCTAGACCAAGTGCTTGTAATGCTTTAGAAACACTATTAATTCATAAAGATGTAGCAGCATATATTTTACCTCCATTACATGAAGCTTTTATGCAAAATGATACAGAACTGCGAGGTTGTAGTAATACAAGAGAATACATAGATATTCACTGTGCAAGTGAAAATGATTATGATACAGAGTATTTAGCAAATATCTTATCTATTAAAGTTGTAAAAGATATGGATGAGGCTATCTCACATATTGCGAAATATGGTTCTGGTCACTCTGAGGCAATTATTAGTGAAAACTATAGTAGCGTAAATAAATTCCTAAATGAAGTAGATTCTGCTTGTGTATATGCAAATGCAAGTACAAGATTTACAGATGGTGGTGCTTTTGGACTAGGTGCTGAGGTTGGGATTTCTACTAATAAACTTCACTCAAGAGGACCAATGGGAATCAATGATTTAACAACATTTAAATTTAAGATTTATGGTAATGGACAAATTAGATAGTTCTAATTTGTCCCTAAAGTAGGTCTTTCATTTTCAAAATTATCATCTAAAAGTGGGATTGTAATAAGACACTCTACCCCTGTATACTGAGCTTTTTCCCAAGAGAATCCTGTGTTTTCTAAAGAAATCTTACCCTTAAACTGATCTGATATAATTTGATGAGAAATATATAATCCCATACCAGTTCCTTGAAAATTGTGTTTTGTGGTAAAATATGGTTCAAATATCTTATTTATAACCTCTTCACTAACTCCCAATGCATTATCTTTGATTTTTATATAAACATTGTTTTCATCTTTACTTATATCTATTAAAATAAGTTTTGGTCTACTTCCTAAGTTCTCTAAAGCATCCATAGAGTTATTTAAAATATTTACAAAAACTTGTATTAGGTCATTTTCGATTCCCTTTAATACAATAGAGTCATCATCACAATTAAAAATATATTTTATTTCAAGATTACTAAGTCTATACTCTATTAGTTTATAAGACTTATCAAGACTATTTTTTATATTAAATATAGTCACATCATTACCTGTTTTAAAAAATGATTTGAAATTATCTATAGTTTGAGATAGATATTGAGAGTTATTCATAATAGAATCAGCTAAGTCCGTAAATAACTTATCATTTAAAGTACCATACTCTTTGTGTATAAGTAATCCACTTGCAGCTGTTGAGATTATAGATAAAGGTTGCCTCCATTGATGTGCAATAGAGTTTAATATCTCATTCATAATTACCATTCTGGCTTGTTGAGTTAACCTGTGATCTTTTTCTTTAAGAGATTTTAATATCTCTTTTTCTTTGGTAATATCTTGTTTAATTGCTAAAAACTCTTCTATTTTACCTTTTTCATTAAAAATAGGAGAGATTGTTGCTTTTTCATAAATAATATTACCCTCTTTATTTTTATTTATAAATTCACCTGTCCATTTTTCCCCTGAATAAATAGCTTCATTCATCTTTTTATAATAATCTTCTGGGATAATTCCTGCAGCAAAAATAGCTGGTGTTTTATCTATAACTTCATTTAGACTATACCCAGTAACTGAAGACATACTCTTATTTATATATTTTATTTTTTTATCTTTATCTGTAACTACAACAAAATTGTTGGAGTTATCAACTGCATTTTTAAATCTTTTTAGTTCTAGTTGACTTTTTAAAACCTTATATGAATAATACAAAAATCCAAATATTAAAATAGATAGCAAAAGAAGAAGGGCTAAAATTATATTTTTTATTCCTAAAATCAACTCTTTAGTATGACTAGAATAGTTCTTCTCAAAACTCTCTAACTCTCTTCCAAAAGCTAATACTGAGCCATCCTATTTTAGTGCTTTATACTCTTTCATCTTTTTGAGTATAATCTTACTATGCACTAAAAAAAGCTCTTGAAACTTATTTTTTGGAGTAATTTCTTCAAGCTGTTTTTTTAAGGAATCCATTGATTGCTCAGAATTAAAATTTAGTGCTACTATTTTTACAAAAATATTTAAATATCTTTTATCTTCAATATGTTCAATGATTTTTATGTTATTTCTAAGTGAATTATTTAAAATAGCATTATGAGATTTTAATCTTTCAACTATTCTCATTTTCTTTTTTAATAACTCTGCTATAGATAAAAACTCTTTTTTTAAACTTCTATCTGCAATATTATTAAAAATATTTGCTTCTTCTATCTTATTTATATTAAAGTTAGCTCTTTCAATTTGGTCATTTATAAAATCAAAATTTATAAATCCAATATCACTACCTATAAACTTGTTAAAATTATTATCTATTATTACAATATCTGCTATATATTCATCAAAATCAAAATAGTTATTTACTCTTCTATTATCTTCTACAACATTATATATCAAACTACTAATTAACAATAAAAAAAACAGTGCAACAAAATATGTACTTTTCATTCATCAACCATAATAACCGGAGTATTCCCATTTAATGTTTTTAAAAAGAGTTCAATTTTATATATCTCTTCATCAGTTGGAATAATCCCCACTTGATACTCAATCATCACTTTTATTGTCTCTTTTAAATTCTCCTCAGAACCATCATGCATATAAGGAGAGGTATGTTCTATATTTCTTAGTGTTGGAACTTTAAAATAGTATTTATCTTCTTCATTTTTAGTGACATTATATCTACCTAAATTGCCTGATTTAATTTTATACTCTTTTATAATGCCCATCTTTTGATAAAGATTTCCACCAATATTAACTCCATTATGACAAGATATACAACCATAATCTTTAAAGAGTTCAAAGCCCTCTTTTTCTTCAGTTGATAAAATGTCTTTATCCCCTAATAAATATCTATCAAACTTTGAGTGTGGTGTTACTAGGGCTTTTTCAAACTCTACTATTGCATCTAAAATATTATCTTGGGTCATGCCATCTTTGTAGATTTTAAAAGCATTTTTATAATAATCATCATTTTTCAGTTTACTTATAATATTTTTGAAATCATTGTTCATTTCAAGAGGATTATGAATAGGTCCAAGGGCTTGTTCTTTTAAATCCTTTGCTCTCCCATCCCAAAACTGCGAAAGGTTGTATCTTGAGTTTAATACAGTTGGAGAGTTTACATTTCCTTTTTTGTTATTAACTCCAATAGAAAACTTCCTATTATCATCACAACCTTCAGTTATTATGTGGCAAGAAGCACAAGATATTGTATTATCAACACTTAATCTTTTTTCGTGAAATAATTTTTTCCCAAGAAGTGCTTTATTTATATCATAATCTTCATTTGTGGGAATAGGTGATATTAAATCAGAAGAATAAAGAGATGAAATAAGAGTAATTATTATTAATAATTTTTGCATAATAAAGTTTATCATAATAAATAAAAAAATTTAATAAATCTTCCATAAAATAATTTTTAGTTATAATCTATAAAAAAATAGGGTAGATAAGTGATAAATAAAAGTATTTTTAGAGAGTATGATATTAGAGGGATTGTTGGGAATGAGCTAAATGAGCAAAGTACAAAACTTATTGGATATTATCTAGGACTAGAGACTATCAAAAGAGTAAAAACTACAAAACCTATTGTTGTAATAGGTTATGATGCTAGAACTCACTCTCCTGAACTTTTTTCTTACCTAACATCTGGATTTAATAAAGCTGGTTGCCAAGTTTTAGGCATGGGTATGGTAGCAACAGGAGTTAATTATTTTGCCTCTTTTCAAGAGTTTGATTCAGTTTTGCCAAATGCCTCAGTTATGATAACAGGTAGCCATAATGCAAGTCCATATAATGGATTCAAAATAACTATTAATAATGCACCCTTCTTTGGTGAAGATATCTATGCAATGTGTGAAGAAATCACAAGTAATCAAGATATGATTATCGAAGATAATGATAGTTTTAAAGAAATAGATGTAAAAAGCTTATATAAAAACTATATGATTAAAGAGTTTGCACATTTAAAAGGTATGAAACAAAAGCTTATTATTGATTGTGGAAATGGAGTTGCAGATACTGTTTTAACTGATATTTTAGATGCCTTAGAGCTAAACTATGATGCTCTTTATTGTGAGCCAGATGGTACATTTCCTAACCACCATCCAGATCCAAGTGTTGAGGAAAACCTAAAAGACGTTATTGAAAAATTAAAAGGTGAGTATGAGTATGGTTTTGCTTATGATGGAGATGCTGATAGAATTGCATTTTTAACTAAAAAGCACAATGTAAAAGGTGACATCATGGCACTACTTTTTGCAAAAACTATGAAAAATCCAGTAATCATTGGAGAAGTAAAATGTACTCAAGTTATGTATGACAGAATCAATGAAAATGGAACTGCTGTTATGTATAAAACAGGTCATTCAAACCTAAAAGTAAAACTAAAAGAACTAAATGCAGATATGGCAGCAGAGGTATCTGGGCACATCTTCTTCAATGATAGATATTATGGTTTTGATGATGCAATTTATGCTACTTTTAGACTCTTAGAACTTATCCATAATGGTATGGATATAGATAAAGAGATAGACTCTTTACCAAAAGTATATTCAACCGAAGAGATAAAAGTAGAAACAACAGAGGAAGAGAAGTTTGATTTGATGCATCAAATTAAAAAAAATCTAATAACAGTAGGGAGTGATTTTCCTAAAATCTTAGATATTATAGAAGTTGATGGTGTAAGAATAATATTTGAACAAGGTTGGGGATTAGTTAGAGCTTCAAATACTACACCTGTGCTTGTAACTAGATTTGAATCAACAGATCTTGAAGTTGCAAAACTTTATGAAACAAAAATTAATGAACTAATAAAAAGAAGTAAAAATGAACTTAATAACTCTTCAAACAAAGCCTAGTACAAACTTTCAAGATAATTTAAATCATCTTGAAACTCTTATCTTACAAACTCCAAAAGAGTCATTTATCTTAGCACCTGAATTATGCTTAACAGGTTATGCCTATGGAAGAATAATAGAAGCTGGAAAGTTTACTAAAACAGCTATAGAAAAGCTTACAGAGCTATCAAAAGAGCGAACTATTAGTTTAACTATGACGAATAAAGAGTGTGAAGATTACTTCAATACCTTTTATATTTTTCATAAAGGTAAAATCATACATAAACAATCAAAAATAAAACTCTTTACACTAAATGACGAAAATAAATATTTTGAAAGTGGTAGAGAAGAGGATATAAAACTTTTTGAAGTAGATGGACTTAAAATTGGAGTATTAATCTGTTTTGAATTAAGGTTTTTAGATTATTGGCAAAAACTAAAAGGTGCTGATATTATTTTGATTCCTGCTATGTGGGGAGCAAAAAGAAAAGATAATTATGAGACTTTATCAAGAGCCTTAGCTGTTGCAAATCAGTGTTTTGTTATTGCAAGTGACAGTTCAGATGAGTCTTGTGCAAAAAGTTCCTCTATTATAACTCCCTTTGGAGATATGACAATAGATGATAGCCAAGAGCTTATCTCAAAGACAATAGATTTAAAAGAGATAAAACTTATGAGAAAATATTTAGATGTGGGTATAAAATAGTATGAAAATTTTATTTGTTTGTTTAGGAAATATATGCAGGTCACCACTTGCAGAAGCAATAGCTAGAGATTATGCCAAAGAAAAAGGTTACTCTATAGAAGTAGACTCTTGTGGAACAGGTTCTTGGCACATAGGTGATGCTCCATGTCCTGATTCTCAAAAGATAGCCAAAATAAGAGGACTTGATATCTCAAACTATAAAGCAAGACAAGTTTGCAAAGATGATTTTAAAAAGTTTGATTTAATAGTAGGGCTTGATTCAAAAAATATAGCTTCACTAAAAGAGTTAGGATGTAAGAATCCACTTCTTATTGGAGATTATGGATATGAGGGAGAAGATGTTCCTGACCCATATTTTTTTGATGGCTTTGAAGGCTTTGATAAAGTTTTTGATATGATTGAGTGTTGTGTTAAAAATCTTTTAGAGGAAAAGATAGAAAAATAAGTTCTATCTTTTTGTGATTACTTTAGCTTTTTCAACCCACTCTTCTTCGATTACTCGATTATCAATAGAAAAATACTCTTCTATCCAATCTATGTTTTTCTCACTCCATTTTGCTATTTGCTCAATATGGAAAATTCCAAGTGCGTTTAACTTGACTTCCATCTCTTTATCAATACCCTCTATCTCTTTTAAGTCATCTTTTCCTGTAGGTCTTGGATTTCCTAAAATAAAAGGTTTATTGTAAATATTTCCAGGTTTTCGCAAAATTGGGTTGATTTCATAACTTACTGGCTTTTTCTTATATCTTACTTTTCCAATTAAAAATCCAATATACATAGAGAGTATAGACACAGCAAGTAACCAAAAAACTATTTTAGAAGCAATCATCAACATACTTATTCCTCAATTATTTTAAATTCTACTCTTCTATTTTCAAAAGAGTAACCATTTTTATCATTAGGTACCAAAGGTCTTGTTTCACCATAACCTTTTGCAGTAACTCTATCCTTTGAAACTCCAAGCTTAACTAACTCTTTTCTTACGCTTTTTGCTCTTTGTAGGGAAATCCATTCATTGACATCCTCTTCACCTTTAGCATCAGTATGTCCACCTATTTCTACTTTTACATCTGGATTTCTTAATAAAATACCTGCTATATCTTGAACAACTTTGTAACTTTTTTCTGTAATATCTGTACCTAATCTTTTGAAAAATATCTTCTCTTTATAAAGAATATTATCTATCTCTTCTTGAGTTTTATTGTTTTGTAGTTTTTTAGGTTGAATCTTTTTAGATAACTCTTCTATCTTCTGTTCTTGTGGTATCTTTTCTAAAAGAGCTGGTTCTTCCTTTTGTTTTTCTATTATTTCTTCTATTACTTCTTTTTCTTTAGGTTTATCAATCTCTTTAGTTTCTTCTATTTTTTTCTCGATATTTTCATTTTCTTTTTCTTCAACCTTTTCAATAACTTCTTCATTTTTGGTTATTTCTTTGGTTACTTTTTCTTCTATAGGTTCTGTATTTTTTGTCTCTTCTTGAGAAGGGGTAGTTATTGTAGTATCTGTTTGGATTCCATATTGATTAATGTATGTATATACACAACCAACCATTACGGCTATTAAAAGAAATGTTAAAAAAATAATCTGTTTAATTGCACTCATTTATCTCTCTTTGATGAAATCTATCAATTGTATCTAAAAAAATTATATTTTTAAACAAAAAATAATAAATTGTAAAAAGAAATAAAATATTTCTTATATGAAATATTTAACATTTTTTTTGTAATTATATTTTTATTTAATTTACGTACAATTTTAGTATTGATAAAACAAGAAGGAGTACATATGCGATTTTTAGCTCTCTTTTGTATAATTTTTAGTTTCATTTACGCCTTACCCGAACAATTTGATAAACAAAAGTATTCAAAAGGTGAAAAAGTTTTTGAGCAAAAATGTACTGAATGCCATGTGAAATACATGGATATAGCACTTTTGATGAAAAACTTTATTGAGGAAGATAACAAACTTCTAAATCTAAAAGCCCCAACAGGCAATGAAATATCCTTTAGACTAAAGAGTCAAATAGGTAGTATAAATGATATTGAGTTTCAGATTATAGAAGCAAGTGATTTTGTAAAAGATTATCTTTATTATCCAAATAAAGCAAAAACAATCTGTCTTGAAGGGGTTGTAAAACATTTTAACACCATGCCAAGTCTCAAAGGAAAAATAAGCTTAAGTGAAATTGATGATGTAGCATTTTTTCTTTACTTCTTAGAGGGCTTTAATGGTGTAAATGAGTTTTATCACGATGAGACTAAATTTTAAAATTTAGCTTTTTTGTGACGTAATATGTGACGTCTTTATCCTAAAATAATATATAAATACTTTTTAGGATACTTATATGTTAACTGTAAATACTATAAAAGCTTTTAAATTAACCATTGCTATACTTTTTTCATATTTTGTTTCTATGGGAATAGTTGATTTGATTAATTTTCAATATCAAACAGATAGTTTAACAACATCAGAACTTCTAGATAGTCTCTATCTTATATTAAATTCATTGTTCTTTGTCTTAACGCTACTTCTAATAAAACTCTTTCTTGATGAAAAAGTTAACTAATAGTTAGATAACTCCACTAAATTCATATTTAAAACTATATGAAAAATCAATTTTTTTCATATAGTTTTAAAATCATACTATTCCACTTACCTTCTTTTGTATCTTGAGTTTGCCAAAGATTATACTCCCTATCAATAAACTCTCTAGTCTCTTTTGTTCCTATATCAGCAATTGACTTCAAGGCCATTGCTCTATCTTGCCAAAGTTTTGCATTTCTATAAATATTTGTTAAGTATGAGAACTCTTTTTCTCCTCCTAATAAACCTACTACTGCAATAGATGATAATCTTAAATATTCATCAGTACTACTATTATAAAGCTTTACAGTATCAAGAGCTTTTTTATTGTTTGAGAAACCTAATTCATACATATTAATATAGTTTAGGTTATCTTTTGTTGTTATTTCATTTTCTATTTTATTTATTATTTCTGCAACTTTTTCATCACTTAATTTATAATTGAAATAAGCTTTATTAATTTTTGCAACAATTTCTTTTACCATAAGCATAATAGGTTCATTAAAACAAGGGTCATTTAATTCATCAGGTGACCATATTGGCACTTTTCCTCTTTTTATAACTGATGTAAATATTTTTTCCTCACTACCAATATTTACAGTAACTTTTAACATAGATATTGTAACAATTGGTGAAAATCCAGTGCTTCTATGTGTAAAAATTTCAAACTTCTTTAAAACCAATGATTCGTTTGATGTTTCAACAAACTTTACAGGTAGTTTTCTTGCTAAAAACTCTTTTTTTATTGCATTTGATATGAAAGAATACGCTTCAATACTTTTTTTGTCATTTTCCAAAAATATTGCTTTTTCAAATATACCAGTAACTATTTGAGGACTATCTCCTAGTCCATCTATAAAACTTATTTCTGTAATCTCTTTTTCTTCTAGAGTTGGTACATATGTATTTTCAGATTTCTCAACAGATTTTAAAGGAACCTTTAAAGAACAGGCCTGAAAAGAAAAAACAATAGATAATATTATTGTTATTTGTCCTACAAATTTAAACTTATTTTTCATTATTACTCCTACTTTATGTATTAAATAGCATAAAATTTCTTTGCATAGTAGCATAATGAATATTAATACAATTTAAATATTTTAAAAAAGTAATATAAATATAATTTTATCATTACTATGGAATATTTATTATTTATTTGAAGACAGAGGATAAAAGTTAACTAATAGTTTGATAACTCCACTAAATTCATATCAGGGTCTCTTATATAAATAGATTTTATATTGCTAATTGCACCAGTTCTTGGAACTATTCCTTCTATGATTTCTATACCTTGTGATTCTAAAAACTCTTTTACATCTTCAATTTTTGTATCTACAATAAAACACAAATCTGCACTTCCTTCTTTTACATTGTAAGCTTTTGGTTCAAATTCATTTCCTAGTTCATGAAGATTAATCTTCTGGTTACCATACTTTAAAGCAATACGAGAGCCTTTGAAAATCTCTTTTTCCATGCCTAATATTTGAGTATAGAACTCAACAGTTTTATTTATATCTTTAACAGTTAATACAAGATGATCTAAGTGGTTTATTTTTATCATGAAAAATTATATCATATTATAGAGATATCTTTTAGCAAGAATAGATAATTTTTATATCAATATATGTATAGAGTAAAAAAATTTTAACAGATATAATTACCTCACTAAATTTAAAAGGAGTTCTAATGGAAGAGTTTTATGCCTTTACCATGCTACTTTCTATTGCAACATTTACTGTAAGTAGTACTATGACTCCAGGACCAAATAATATTATGCTTTTATCTTCTGGACTAACATTTGGATATAAAAGGACTATTCCACATATACTTGGTGTGACATTAGGTTTTTCTTTGATGGTTTTACTTGTGGGACTAGGCTTTGGAATTATATTTGAAAAGTTTCCAGTAGTTTTAAAAGTACTCAAAGTTGTAGGAATAGCTTATCTTTTTTGGATGGCATATAAAATAGCAACTAGCAAAGGAAGTATGAATATAAAAGAAAAAAGTAAACCTTTTAGTTTTATACAAGCAGCACTATTTCAATGGGTTAATCCAAAAGGTTGGATTATGTCACTTACTTCTATATCTATTTTTGTAAGCTCCAAAGAGGATAGTATTACACAAGTATTAATTATATCTCTTATTTTTTTACTATCAGGAATGCTTTCAACCAATACATGGGCTATTGGAGGGGTTGCTTTGAAAAGATTTATAAAAGATGAAAGTCATGTAAGAAAATTCAATATCATCATGGCGATACTACTTATAGCCTCTGTGATACCGTTTATATTTGAATAACTATTTTAGTAGCAAAAATAATATTTAGTTTTTGCTACTTTTTATATACTCTTCTAACTCATTTAAAGAAGTAAACCACGATATTGTAAATAGATCTTTTTCTAACTCTTCTCTTATATTATCAGGAATACGAATAGACTCTTTTGTCTCAAAGTTATAATGAATAAGCACGCACTTTCCAGTAGTACATAGCTTACCTTCTTGATAAACGGCATGACATAGTTCAAGGGAAGAGTTACCTATCTTAGAAATCCCTGTCTTAACAATCACTTCCTTACCCCAAAATACCTCTTTTAGAAAATCAAAAGAGCTATGAGCCATCACAAGATTCCACTTCTTTACATCAACCTTTGGCATAAAGATATGGAAAATTGGGTCACGAGCAGATTCAAACCATACTCCATAAGTGTTATTGTTTATATGCCCTAAAGCATCTGTTTCTAAAAATCTTGGTCTTATTAGTTCTGTGAACATTCTTGCCTCTTATATTTGATAAATTGTATGGAATATTTTAACTAAAGGGGTTTAAGTTTGGGCTTTAAATATTCTCTTGAAGAACAAGTTCTTCGCTTTCTTACTTTTTAGTGTTAAAAAGTAAGGCAAAAAGCCACCAGCCGAGTTGTCAAAGGCAAAGCTTCCCTCCCAGTTTCAAATTTGTTTTCTAGTCTGCGGAACTCGCAAAAAAGAGTGAGTTTATCACTCTTTTTCACTCAGACAGTCCTCGACTTTTTCCGAAAAAAATTTAAAACTACTCGGCTTTGACAAAGGCTGGGATTTCTTTGGTGTTTTGGCTTTTATTTTTTAATTTATTGTATATTTCTAATATTATTTCATTCTTTCCAAAAGCCTTAATATTATATTTTAATAACTCTTTTCCAATATTTCCATTAAATGAAATATGCTCAAAAAATTCATACTCTTCAACTTGTTTTTTAAATCTTCTTTTACCAATACTTCCTAAACAATGATAAAATAAGAATTCTAATTCATCTTTCATAAATTGGGCTCGAAAAATACCTACATATCTTTGTTTATTTTCAATATTACTATTATCAATAAATTTTAATATTTTATATATTTGCCCAAAATACACACCAGTATTTTTTTCATGATTATTATTAAACTCATCATAACTATTGTAGCTTTTATACCAACCTAAAAGTAATTTAATTGCTTCTAAAGAATAAGAAGTTTTTCCTATAGAAGGTTTAACTGAAAAATTATTCTTATTCTCAATAAAAAGGTCAAGTAATTTAAAAAAAGTATTTTCAAAAATTTGTAATTCTGTAGCTTTATTTTGAAGTTTTAAAGATTCACTCTGCTCTTGTTGTGCAATTCTAGAACCTTTTAATTCCTCCCTAGTTGCTTCTAATTCTTCTCTTGAAAGTTTCAATTCATCTGTTTGAATTTTGATAGTATAAAGTAATGCCATGAAACTTAAAAATGCTAATATTGGATTTAATGTACCACCAATAAAGTCTCCAAACTGTCCAAAACTTTATGTATCTGATGTAATAGTAAAATTCCAAAATATAATCTTGTAATATCCAAATATGCTAACAATACAGAATAATGCAAATAATCCAAATGATATTAAAACCCATGGTAACTTTTTTTTATTATCTTTTTTATTTGAAGAAATTTGATTGATAAACATCTAAATCCTTTTTAATAGGTATTTTAGTCAAGGTCAAGGCGGGGGAGTTTTTTGGCGAAGGAGCCTACAAGTAGTAGGTGACTGAGTTAAAAAACTCCTCCAACGCAGAGATTGGTCTAAAAGACCTATTAAAAATCGTCGAAGTCGATTGAACCTTTACTGTAGTTAACTACGTTTCCTTCGAAGAAATTCGTTCTTTGGTCATTAAAACTTGCATATCCATCTACCCATGGTATTGGATGTTTTACGTTATATTCTGGTTTATATCCTACTGCATCTAATCTTTTATATGCTAGATACTCAATATATTGTCTGATGATTCCATCTGTAAAACCTAGGATTTGACCTTGCGTAATATATGACCCCCAAGAAGCTTCTAAATCAACTGCTTTTCTGAACATTCCTCTTACAGTTTGTTCTAACTCAGGAGTAAATAGTTCAGGTCTCTCTTTTCTTGTAGAGTTAATCATATTTTGGAAAAGTAGTAGGTGTGTTACTTCATCCCTTTGGATGAATTTTATCATTTGAGAACTTCCTAACATCTTCCCTGATTTTCCTAGGGCATACATTGCTGCAAAACCTGCATAGAAGTATAGCCCTTCTAAGATTTGGTTGGCAAACATTGCTAAAACCATTTTTTTATCTGTAATATCATCAGATAAGTTATCGTAAACAGCCGCTATGTAGTTGTTTTTTTCTCTTAATTGAGTATCAGTTTTCCATTTGTCATAAATCTCATCTGTATTATCAGAAATTGACTCAACCATAACTGCATATGATTTTGAGTGATTTGCTTCTTCATATGATTGTCTTGAAAGACAAGCATTGATTTCTGGAACTGTTATATAAGGGTTAATATTATCCATTAAGTTATTTGTCTGTAGCGAATCCATAAAAATAAGCTGAGATAAAACTAAGTCATACATTCTTTTTTCTGGTGCAGTTAGGTATTTATAATCCTTTGCATCACCTGTCATTTGTACTTCTCTTGGAAACCAAGTATTAGCTTCCATAGTATCCCACAGGTTTATTGCCCATTGGTATTTCATTCTAGTGAAATTTATCATACCATCTGGATTTCCACCAAAAATTCTTCTATCGTTTAAACTCTCTTTTGATTCTGGATTGTATATAGTTTTTCTTGCCACTGTTTTGCCTTATATTATTTTTCTTCTTATGGGAAATCAGATTATCTTATTGACAACCTGAACACTCCATACTTCTATCTTCCACATCATTTGCAGCTTCTGGTGATTGACTTCTTAGGTAATAAGTTGATTTTAGACCTAATTGCCAAGCTAAAGTATAAATTTGGTGCATATATTTACCACTTGCTTTATCTAAAGACATAAAGATATTTGTACTTTGTCCTTGGTCAATCCATTTTTGTCTTACTGCTGCAGCTTTGATTATATCCAATTGGTCCACATCATAAGCTGGTGTATAATAAGACCATGTTTCAGGACTTAATTTTGGAACAACAACAGGAATAAGTCCTGATAAGTTCTCTTCATACCATTTTCTTTTATAAACAGGTTCGATTGCTTGTGTAGTTCCAACTAAAATAGAAATAGATGAAGTAGGAGCGATAGCCATTAAGTATCCATTTCTCATACCATCTTTTTTAACTTGTTCTCTAAGTGCATCCCAATCATAACCAGCATCAAATAAGTCTTTATCTACTAAAGCATTTACAGCTTGTGGTGCATGGTCATGTGGCATAATACCTTTTGACCAGTTTGAACCTTCAAAAGTAGGGTATATACCTTTTTCAACTGCTAATTCAGAACTTGATTTGATTACATTGTATGAAATTGCTTCCATAACTTTATCAATCTTTTTCAAGTGGTCTGAACTTCCCCATGCAAGCTTCTCTTCTGCTAGCATTTGAGATTCACCCATAACACCAAGACCAATACTTCTTGATTTTAGGTTTGTAGCTTTTACTTTTCTTAGAGGATAGAAGTTTAAATCAATAACATTATCTAACATTCTAACGGCTGTTGGAACAACTCTTTCAATATCCTCTTTTGTATGTATTTTACTTAAGTTAACAGAAGCCAAGTTACAAACTGCTGTATCACCATCAGTTTTCTCTTTTTCAACTATAAAGATTTTTTTACCACCAATAGAGTCTAGGGCTGTTACTTTATTTGCTTTTTTAACTATTCCAGAATCCACTTTAATAGTATCATCTTCATCATGTACTTCTATTACACCATCTTCAAACTCTAATTTTATCTTATATCTATTTGGGTTTGTATTTTGGAATATCTCTGTACAAAGATTTGAGCTTCTGATATGTCCAACGTGTCCATTTGGATTTGCTCTGTTTGCATTATCTTTGAAACATAAAAATGGAGAACCAGATTCAAAATATGAAGTTAAAATCTTCTTCCATAAATCTTTTGCTTTGATTCTCTCTTTTACAATAGAATCATCATGTTCATACTCTATATATCTTTTTTCAAATGCTTCCCCATGAAGTTCACTTAAATCTTTTACATCATTTGGATCAAATAGTGTCCAGTGTGAGTCTTCCATGATTCTTTGCATAAAAATATCTGAAATCCAAAGTGCTGGGAATAAATCATGAGCTCTTCGTCTCTCTTCCCCTGAGTTTTTCTTTAAGTCAAGAAAATCAGAGATATCCATATGCCAAGGCTCTAAATAAACTGCAATTGCACCTTTTCTAGTACCTAATTGGTCAACAGCGATTGCAATATCATTTGTGATTTTTAAAAATGGAACAGTTCCACCAGCAGCACTTTTGTGACCATCAATAGCTCCACCTAAGGCTCTAATTTGATTCCAATCCCAACCAATACCACCACCAAACTTAGATAGTAGTGCCATCTCTTTATAACCATCAAAAATACCTTCGATGTTATCTGGGCTTGATCCAATATAACAAGATGATAGTTGGTGTCTATTTGTTCTTGCATTACTTAGTGTTGGAGTTGCTAACATAACTTCAAATTTAGAAACAACATCATAGAACTCTTTTGCTCTTGCTTGTTTATTATCTTCGTTTTGTGCCAAGAACATAGCAATACCCATAAACATATGTTGTGGTAACTCTATTGGCTCAGAATTTCTATCTTTGATTAAGTATCTATCATATAATGTTTTAATACCAAGGTAATTAAATTGTAAATCTCTTTCTGGCTTTAAATAACTATCTAAATCATCTAAATCATATCCACTCTCTAATCCTGGAATCATTCTTCCAGCTTCTTGTGCAACTTTTATATAATTGCTCATATGTGAGTAAGCTTCACCTTTTACGCTATTTGTTGTTCTTCCAACTCTGTGATATAGATTGAATATAAACAGTCTTGCTGCAACAAAAGTCCAATTTGGAACATCAATATCGATTTTTTCAATTGCTGTTTTTAATAGGGCATCTTGAATATCAGATGAACTCATTCCATCAATAAACTTTATTTGTGAATCAAGTTCTAACTCACTTTGAGAAACACCCTCTAAGTCTTGTGTTGCTGCAATTGTCATCTTTTGGATTTTAGTTATATCTAAAACCTCTTTTCTACCATTTCTTTTCTGAATCATTAAAGCCATCATCTTACCTTTAAATAGATTTTATTTTATTATTTAAAAACTCTTTTAAAAATTGCATCTACATTTTTAGTGTAGTAGTCAAAATTAAAACACTCTCTTATTTGCTCTTCTGATAAAGAGTTTCTTAACTCCTCATCCCCTAATAAATATTGTAAATATAAAGATTCGCCTTTTTCATTTGTAGTTGATTTACCTTGTTGTATCTCTTCCCAAACTTTCATTGCGTTTCTTTGAACTATTCTATAAGCATCTTCTCTAGAAACTCCAGCTTTTGGAAGTTCTAATAATACTCTTTGTGAAAATACTAATCCACCAGTTTGATTTAGATTTTTCATAATGTTTTCTGGCATAACTGTTAAGTTAGCAATTACGTTGTTCATTCTATGTAACATAAAATCACTTGTAATAAAAGCATCTGGCAACCAAAATCTCTCAGTTGAAGAGTGTGAAATATCTCTTTCGTGCCATAATGCTACATTTTCCATAGCAGGAGTTGCATATGATCTAATCATACGTGCTAGTCCTGTGATATTTTCTGTTAAAATTGGATTTCTTTTATGTGGCATAGCTGAACTTCCTTTTTGCCCTTTTGCAAAATACTCTTCAGCCTCATATACTTCTGTTCTTTGTAAGTGTATTACTTGTACTGCAAACTTTTCAACAGAACTTGCAAGTAGCGCAAGTGAAGTTGCAAGTCTTGCATATCTGTCTCTGTGAATTACTTGATTTGAACAAGGCTCAGGCTTAAGTCCAAGCTCTGCCATTGCATACTCTTCAAGCTCAAGTGGTGCGTGGGCAAAGTTACCCATAGCTCCAGAGATTTGACCCACAGAGATAACTTCCATAGTCTCTTCAAGATTTTTAAGATGACGGCTCACTTCATCATACCAAACAGCTAAAGTCAAACCAAATGTAATAGGCTCCCCATGAATACCATGACTTCTTCCTACCATCAAAGTAAATTTATGCTCTTGGTCTCTTTTTTCAATAGATTCCATTAACATCTTTACATCTTCAATGATGATTTCTAAAGAGTCTCTCATTTGAATTGCAACACCAGTATCAACAGCATCTGATGAAGTCATACCATAATGGAACCATCTTGATTCTTCCCCAAGTGATTCAGATACACTTGTATTAAATGCGATTAAATCATGTTTTGTAACAGCTTCGATTTCTTCTATTCTCTCAACAGAAAACGTAGCATTTTTAACTATTTTTTCACAATCAGCATCTGGAATAAGCCCAATTTTATTCCAGGCTTTCACTGCTGCTTTTTCTACCTCAAGCCATGCAGCATATCTTGCATGTTGAGTCCACTTTGAGCTCATCTCTTCTCTTGCGTATCTTTCAACCATTCATAAATTCCTTGTAGCACTTTTTAAATTTTTTGTATTTTTATCATAAATTTCGATTTTTTTTAATATGATATGTTATCTACTTTAGTCAAAGAATCTTATTAATTTTTGGTTAATTTTTACTTAATTTAAGGATATAGTTTTGCCGTTCATATTAAAAGAATACCCCGCACTCTCTGGAGAAAAAATCCAAGTGCATTTAGTCAAAAATCTAAAGATAAAGACGTCTACAGCGCAAAAGTCTATTAGTAAAGGAAGAGTTTTTGATGAAACTTTCAATACTTTAAAATATGGTGATATTATAGATTCAGACTTAATTTACATGGCACAATTTGAAGGTCATACAAGAGGCTTAAAACCACTATTTCAAAGCAAATTCTTTGCTATTTTTGAGAAACCTTCTGGAATTGTTGTTCATCCAATTAGCAAGAATACAGAATACTGTTTATTGGACGAAGTGCGCTATCATTTCGGGCCTGATGCCAACTTAGTACATAGAATTGATGCAGAAACCTCTGGATTAATTATGTGTGCAAAAGATAGAGATATAGAATCTAAGCTAAAATTAATGTTTGAAGAGAAAAAATACAAAAAATCTTACTTAGCCATAATAAAAGGTGAGTTAAAAGAGTCTGTTACTATTGATACTTCTATTCAAAAAGAGGGTAAAAATATAGGGGTGAGAATGGAAGCAGGGTTAGAAGGAAAGAAATCAAAAACCATAGTTAATCACTTACAATATAATGAAAAAAAAGATTTAACACTTGTAGAGGCCATACCAGTAACAGGAAGACAACATCAAATAAGAGTACATCTTTATTCTATAGGTCATGCCATATTAGGTGATCCTATTTATGGCGTTGAGGATGAATTTGCTGATGCTTATTTAGATAGAATGTTAGATGAAGAAAAAAGAAAAGAGGTAAGTGGTTGCCATAGATTATGGCTTCATGCTAACTATTTAGAGTTTAGTTATGAGGGTGTTTTATATAAAATATACTCTAAAAACAAAGATTTATATAATAAGTTTATGGAGTAAACTAAAAATAGTTTACCCTAAATTATGAAGCTAATGAGCAGTTAAAACAGTTTGAGATATCCGTACACTTTGCACACGCAGGTGCAGTTTTT
The DNA here is from genome assembly GCA_002869535.1 of Arcobacter sp. Taxonomy (GTDB): domain Bacteria; phylum Campylobacterota; class Campylobacteria; order Campylobacterales; family Arcobacteraceae; genus Arcobacter. The sequence continues at coordinate 135,073 of PKUK01000002.1, read as the reverse complement.
CCTATACAGTCATATAGATACTTTTTCCATCTAACATCATCAGGTTTCATTTTTGCTAGTGTTGAGAAGTTTGCACTCATAAGTTTTCCCATCTCTGCTCTGCTTGGTAATCCCAAGTCAGAATAAAGATGTCCCATCTCGATAGAAGTTTTTGCTATAAGAGGAGCTAGGGTAGTTTTTATATCTTCATTATTTGCATGTTTTACTAAAAGAGCTAAAACCTCTTTTTCCATAAGTTCTAAATCAAGCATACTAAACTCCTTTAAATTGCTTTCTTATAAGTCACAATATTCAAATTCCATTCCCTCAGGCTTTTCTACTCCATTATTATCAGCTAAATATAGGTTTTTTAGCTTTTTTAGCTTTGTAAAACTCTCTGGCAATCTTTTAATATTGTTATCTTCTAAATCCAACTCTTCTAGGTTTTGAAGCTCTCCAATATTTTCTGGAAGTCTTATTAGGGAATTTGAGCTTATACTCAAATTGTTTAAATTGCTTAATTCACACACCTCATCAGGTAGTGTTGTTAAAAAGTTATTATCCAAAATAAGAATTTTCAAATCTTCTAATTTACTAACATTAAAGTCCAATGACTTCAAGGAATTTTCACTTAAATCAAGTTTTATCAGCATATCATGAGATTCTAAAGATGGTAAATCATCTATTTGATTTCCCTCTAAAAGTAGTGTTTGTAGCTCTTCTATTTGAGAAATAGAGTTGGGTAATTTAGTTAAGTTGTTAAAGGAAACATCTAAATAATATAAAGACTTCATCTTAGAAAAACTATCAGGAAGTTCATCTAACTCATTAGTATCTAAAGAGAAGTATAAAAGCTTATTTAGCTTTTCTAAATCCTTATCCAACTCTTTTATCTTGTTTGCAGCTAATGTAAGTCTTGTAAGACTTTTCAAGTCATATAACTCTTTTGGAAGATACTCTAGTCTGTTCCCATTTAGATTTAAAATCATTAGTTTAGATAAGTTTCCAATACTACTTGGAAGTTCTGTAAGTAAATTATTTTCACATTGTAGGTTTTTTAGATATTTAAAGTCTCCTATGCAATTGGGTAACTTCGTTAATCTATTATTTGATAGCTTTAAAACTGTTAGATTTTCCAACACAGAAAAGGATTCGGGGATTTCTCGGATTTTCTTTTTTGATAAATCCAAATGAGTCATGCCGTTTATATCATCAATATGAGTGGAAATGAAAGCGCTTAATCCGTTTGTATGAACACATCTAACAAAATCTTCAATTTTACTTCTCATTTTGTCCCTTTAATCTATCATTCATAGCATCTATTAAAAATGATACTTCTTCATAATCAACAAATCCAAAGTCGACCATATTAAACAATGCCATAAGAGGTTTTCTACAACAAGTTTTATTACATCCTGTAACTAACTTTTTAGCTTTCTTATATGGAAGATCTGTAGTTTCAAATATTTTTACTGCATCAAGAACTGTTTTCTCTCCACATTCACAAATAATTTTATATTTTAAATCTTCCATAGTATTTTATCTTAAATAAGGATGTTCGTCTAGAAAGCTTTCAACATCTTTCATAGCTAAGCCTATCTCTTCACTAAGTTGAGGCAACTTCACATAGTCAGTCCAGATTGTATCTTCAACAATATCATGCATAACGCCAGCTTTTTCTACAACTTTTCTTTTGTATTTTGCTAACTCTTTTTTCTTCTCTTTTTGTTCAGGTGTTAAATCTGCCATAATATTCTCCTTTTAAATTTGTTCCCAATTTAAAAGGGAACCTTTCATTTTCTACTTCTTTTTACAAGATGGCAAAGCCACCTTTAAAGAAGCCTTGTGCTTGCACTCTCTTTGAGAAATCCTAAAGAGTACGACGAGTCGTACTTTTTCTAAATTGCATATAAATTCTCTAACTTTATTTCAGGTTTTTCACCTAAATAAAGCAAAGTAAAATTTGCATCTTTTTTAAATTTGTAACTCTCATAGAGTTCACTTATCTCTTTTATATCTTTTGGTATAAAAGCAAAGATTTTCTTTAACCCTCGATAATACAAAACTCCTCTTAAAAGCTTTTCAGCATCTAAGTAAGATTCATTTTGCATAAGCCAAGGTGAGATTCTTATATATCTTTTATTTACAACATAAGAGTGCATAAAACCACTTGTAGTAGAGAGCTTTAAAGAGTTTGAAAAAACACAATCTTTTTTTATATACTCTTCTCTATCATCCCAAAATACTTTTTTATCTATCTCTTTAGATATCTCCACATAATTTTCACCGCTTACTTGTTTTGCAGTTGAGTTTGAAAAATTAAATGCAACAGCCTCTCCACTATGCATATATCTCAAAAACTTTGAATGCTCTTGAAACTTAAATGCTGTGAAATATGAGTTTAATTTATCTTCAACTAAAACATAAATATTCATACTTGAGACATTTTGAACTAAAAGTTTTATAAGTCTTGTTAGAACTTCTTTATGTTCATCCAAGACATTTATTACATTTATAAAAATATGTTTACTAAAAGCATAAGCACTAATTACTCCAACTATTTTACCCTCATCATAAGCAGCAAAACAGTATTCAGGATATACTTCATAGGTCTGCTTTAATAACTCTAGGTCAAAAAGCTTATCACTTTCTATTATTGCAGAAAGCTCTTCTTCGAAACTATTTCTTAAATATCCAACGAACATAAGTATAACTCTTCCAATTCTTTTATATCTAACACTTTCTTTCTACTTGTCACAATCTCTCTTACTATTGGCAATATTTTTTGTAAACTCTCTTTTGTTGGAGTTATTCCCAATGCTTGTAGATGAAAAAGTAGTGTTGATGTTCCTGAATGTTTTCCAATAGGGAAACATCTCTCTAGCCCAACATCCATAGGAGTAAATGGTTCATAGGCACTTTTTGATTTCATCATACCATTTACATGAATACCTGACTCATGTGAAAAAATATACTCTCCTACAATAGGTAAATTAGTATCAATTCTTCTATTTGAAGCTAATCCTACTGTTTGAATAAGTGCTTTTAATTTATCAGGTTTTATTTGAGTATTTTTTCCAAGAAGTCTTGCCAAAGTCATCAATACTTGCTCAAAAGATGCATTCCCCGCGCGTTCACCCAATCCAATAACTGTTGTATTAGCACTTTTAGCTCCTGCTTCATAACCAGAAATTGCATTTGCTGTTGCCATACCAAAATCATTGTGGGTATGCATCTCAATATCAAGTAAATCTAACTTTGTAAGTTCACTTATATTTTGATAAGTTTTTGTTGGTGTTAATATTCCAACCGTATCGCAATATCTAAATCTATTTGCACCAAGACTTTTACCTAAGGCTAAAATCTCTTTTAAAAAATCCAAATCCGCGCGACTTGAATCTTCTCCCCCAATGCAAACAAATAACCCTTCTCTTTTAGCCTCAATAATAACTTTTTCAAGTTGTGCTAAAACTTTTTGTTTATCTCCACCGAATTTTACATCGATTAGAATATCTGAAACTGGAATAGACAAATCAACCGCTTTTAAGCCACACCCTAAAGAGGCTTCCAAGTCAGACATTGTTGCTCTATTGCAACTCATAATTTGAATAGGAAGATTTAAAGCTAATATCTCTTTTAGATCATCTTGCTCTTTCTTTCCCATTGCTGGTATTCCAACTTCAAGTTCATCAGCGCCCGCTTCATAAAGTTTTTGGGCAATATAAAGTTTCTCTTGTGTATTAAATGCTACATATGGTGCTTGTTCGCCATCTCTTAAAGTAGTATCATTAATAAGAAACATAATATTTACCTTTTGTTGGATTATAAGTAAACATGCAAAAACTATTCCCTAAAAATTTATATGCTTAAAATCTCCTCAGCATGTATCTTTTTTAAATCTTCATTTTCAAGTTTTTCATAGGAGTATAAAAAGCAGCAAGGTTTCTCTTTGATAGTTTTTTCTATTTGCCAAAACTCATCAATAGAATCAACAATATAAATCTTATCTGCTCTTAATGATTTTAGAGGAAAACCAATGGCTCCATGGCAAGTAGTTACAGGATAAAGTTCTAGTAACTCACTATTTATAGAGATTGGTCCATTTCCTTTTAGGAGTATAACTTTTGAGTTCATCAAATAAAGCTAGGGTTTACCCTAACTCTTTTTGTGATTTTGCTTCAGCACTAAAGAAATATTTTTGAGCTGCTGCAAATACAGATTTTTCTATTGGTTGTAGTGCATATGAGTCATCAGAAATAAAGTTGATTTGAGATAATTCTTCTTGAGGACATCCACCAATTTTTTCTGTTAAAAGAATATCTACATCTTTTAGTGTATTTTTAATCTCTTCAATTGGATAAGAACCATCACAATCTTCAGGACCTTTACAATAAGCATTTTCAACTTTTCTATGCATTACAAATTTGATAGCTTTATCACCAACTTCGTAAATTAAGAACTCTGTAGCATTACCAAAGTGTAAGTTTACTGTTCCTTCACCAGCTGTTGTAACAGCTACAAGTTTAGTCTCACCAGTAGAGCTTAACTCTTGTTTACTAGCTTGTTCTATTTTGATTCTTTCATTTGCAGTATCAAGTGCTGCTCTCCAGTTTTCAATAACTTCATGTTTTTTAGCTCTTGCTTCCATGTTATATTGTTCTTGTAACTCTTCGCAAGACATATTTTGGAAAACATCAGGAGTAAACTCTTCTCCTCTATCTTCACCAATAAGTCCAACAGCATCTGCACGACATTGTCTACAGTGACTCATTAGTTTCATATCCATACCACATGCTTCTTGTGCTGCCATTACTTCTTGATCAGTAGCACTTGCTTGTCCTGTAAGACCATAATGTGTTCCATACTCTTCTTTAGAAAGAAGTGGCATAATATTGTGTAAGAATACATTTAACTCTTTAAGTTTTTTAGCTACATTTACTAACTCTTTATCATTAACACCAGGAATTAAAACAGAGTTTGCTTTTACCAAAATACCTCGCTCAGTAAGCATTTTGATACCTTTTAGTTGTTGTTCTAAAAGAATTTTTGCACCCTCAGCTCCAAATACTTTTTCATGATTCCAATGTACCCATGGGTAAATTTTAGCTCCAATTTCACCAGTCTCATCAACTGAATTAATAGTAACTGTTACGTGATCAACATTGTATTTAACCATTTCATCAACATAATCAGGAAGTCTTAGTCCATTTGTTGATAAACATAATTTTTGATCAGGTGCTTTTTCGTGAAGCATTCTAAATGTATCAAATGTTTTTTTAGGATTTGCTAGTGCATCTCCAGGTCCTGCGATTCCTACAACTGAAAGCTGTTGAATATCCCCACCTACATATAAAACTTTTTTTACTGCATCTTCAGGACTTAATTTCGATGAAGTTACACCAGGACGACTCTCATTTGAACAATCAAATTTTCTATTACAGTAGTTACATTGTATATTACAAGCAGGTGCAACTGCAACATGAATTCTCGCGTAATGTTGATGGGCACCCTCAGAATAACATGGATGATTGTTAATCTTATCCATAACCTCTTGTTGTAATTCCTCTTGCGTACTACTTGATGTACAAGAACAACTCATAGTATCTCCTTTTTAATTATATGAAGTACCTTATGCATATAGCGTTCCATAAAATTTCTGGGAATAAAAAATGCATAGAGTACTTATATAAGGAGATAATATGATTCCAGTAATTTTTTACGAAAAACCAGGGTGTGTAAATAACACCAAACAAAAAAAGAGATTAGTTGATTTTGGTTTTAATGTTATTAGTACTAATTTACTAAAGACAAACTTTTCAAAAAATCAACTTCTAGATTTTTTTGGAAAAAAGAGTATAAAAGATTGCATAAACCCTAATGCTCCTATTGTAAAGAACAAAGAACTAGATATAGAAAATACCTCAGAAGATGAGATATTATCTCTTATGCTTTCTAATCCCATATTAATAAAAAGACCTCTTATAGCAATTGGTTCTAATAAATTTTGTGGATTTGATTTAACTAAAATCTTAGATTTTAAACTTAAGGAGATAAAATGAGTAATATTCAAGAGAAGATTAAAGAGCAGTTATTGCAAGAAGTTTTTTCAAACATTGATAATATATATGATTTCATGGAGACAAGATTTGAACTAGATGAACACTGCAATAAAGATATAGTAAAAAAGTTAAATGAACTTAAAGATGTGGTTTATAAAGTATCAACACTTAGTGACCTATCATAAACTTAAAGGTTGTGGGCTTGAAACTTTTTTGCAAACAGTAAAAGTACAATCCCAGAAACTACAATAAATGCTGTTAAATATAAAGCATAATCATAATTACCAAACTTCTCAATTAAATACACACTATATAACGGTGCGATAACTTGCCCAATTCCATAAGAAGTAGTAAGTGCACCCATTAGTACAACTGGATTTCCTTTTGACAAATGCCCACCTAAAGTCATAAACAAACCAACTAATCCAACAAAAGTCCCACCATAAAGAACTCCACTTAATAAATTTAGATAGATATTATTTGTAAAAGTTGGTATTAAAATTCCAACTGCTTGAAGGGCTAAAGCTATAATTATTATGTTTACACTTCCATATTTGTGAGCAAGTCTTAACCAAATAATACAAGAAGGAATTCCAGCTATTCCAACAAGTGTCCAAGTTAGGTTTCCATACCCTTGAAGTCCTGGCAAAGTATTGATAATATCAGGTAAAAATGTACCTTGAACAACAAAACCTACCCCTTCTGTAAAATAGGCGATTATTAAAATAATTACAAAAAAAGTGAAAATTGATTTGTCAAATTTGTGTTTTACAATTTTTGTGTCAACTTTTTTGTCAAATGATAAAATATACATAGAATAAATAGAGATAATAATCCCAAAAATAGCTAAAACTATCCATGAGATTTGCCAAGAGTTACTAAAATGTAAAACAGCTCGATTAATCAAATCAGTAGTTAAGATGGAAAACCCTATACCAGAAAAGTGTATCCCCATAGCTTTAGTTTTACTCTCCATATTTAACTTAGTCATTACAATAGCAGAACCTACAACAAAAGCCATAGCTCCCCCAAAACCAGCCAATAGTCTTGAGATTATCCAAATAGTTTCATTGGTAGTAATCCCTAAAACAAAAGTATTGATAATACAAATAAAAATACCTATTCGAAAAAGTATTACCTTTTGATTTATATCTTTTATAAAAATTGAGAGAATCGAACCACTTAAATACCCTGCAAAATTTAGTGAAGCTAAAATACCTGCAAAGGTAATATCTAAAAAATCTTCTAACATATTTGGGATTAGAGAGGTAAAAACAAACCTTGAGATACCAAGACCAATAATTACTGCAAAAATACCTGCTATTAGTATGGCTAAGTTATCATTTCTATCAAATAATCTATTCAAATATTTTCCCTCAGTTTCAAAATATGAGTATAATATCAATAAATCTAATCCTATGTCAAATAATAAATAAAAATTAGTATATAAATTTGTTGTTGAGGTATAAAGTGTGTTAAAAAGAAGAGTTTTATTTAATTATTCCAAATAAATTGGAGATGAGTAATAGTTTTAGTCAGTTATTTATACTCATCTCCATTTTATTCATCCTAGTTCATAGTCATTTCCAGCATTTTTCCATTTACTATTTCACCAAACTCTACTCCATACTCATAACACTGGGCAAGTTCTTCTGTAGTAGGTATTAATTTTATTTTTAAAGACTCCATTGGTGGAACTCTAAAGTTTAGTGATTTTAATCTATGTATTATCATATCAACAGCCTCGCCACTCCAACCATAAGAGCCAAAAGCACCACCAGTTTTTCCTCTTTTTTCCAATAACATCATACAAGAGAGTAAATCCCAAACTGGTTTTGGAGCATCTGCATTAATTGTGGGAGTTCCTATTAAGACACCTTGACTCTCTTCAAGTATATTTATCATATTTGACTCTTCAATTGAAGCTAAATCATAAACATTAGCGACAATTCCATCAACACTTTCTGCACCTTCAAATATAGCCTCTGCCATATCTTTAGTGTTTTTATAACTTGTTAGATAAAAAATCGAAATGATTTTTTTACCATGAGAGACATCTTTATAATTATCTTGACTCCATTTTCTATAGTAGTCAATGTACTGGGTTGGGTTTTCTCTTAATATTGGTACATGAAGTGTTGCTATCATATCAATTTCAAGTTTGTCATAAAGTTTGATTGCATTTAGAGCATACGATTTAAATGGTCTCATAATATGGTCATAATAGTATTTAAAAGAGTAGAAAAAGTCTCCTACTAAGTCATTGAATAGTCTTCTATCGTGATAATGACTTCCAAAAACATCCACTGAAAATAGTAACTTATCTTCTACTACATATGAACTCATAGTCTCAGGCCAGTGCAAATATGGCGTTGTAAGAAATTTAATTGTTTTATCACCTAAGGTCAAACTTTTATTTGTCCAAACAGTTTCAAAATCTATGTTTTCATTTCTTGTGATTGCTTTTAGCATAGGTGTTGCTTGGGGAGAGATTAGAACTTTTGCTTGGGGTGCTCTATTCATAAGTTCTGGTATTGCACCTGCATGGTCTGGTTCTAGATGGTGAGAAATAACATATTTAATCTCAGAATATGAACATAAAGACTCAACTTTTTTAAAAAACTCATCTTGAAATTCTAATTTAACCGTATCTAAAATAATCACACCTTCATCTGTTTTGATTAAGTATGCATTATATGAAGAGCCATTGGCTGTTTTCATAATAATGTCAAAAGTTCTAATATCTGGATCAAAAGATCCAATAAAGTAGATATTTGGTGCGATTTCTATAGGTTTATTTGAATACATGTTATTAGCCTATTAACCTTCTCATCCAAATGGGAGGGTTCTCTTTCATTTTAATTAATTTATTTAAAATATCTTCTATCTTTTCATCTTCTTTACTTGATTGCATTGGAAATATTTTTGAAGCTTTTACCATAAGTGATGCTTTTGGTCCGATTTGCTGTACATATAATATGTCACAACCTTCACAACACTCAATTTTGTAATTTAATTTCTCAATTTCATCTTCTATTTCAATAGAAGAGTCAACTGATTTTATAAAAGAGAAAGTATCATCTTTAATCTCATAAATATAAAACTCTTTACACCAACCAAAATGTTGATTGATGTGAATATTATCCTTTTAAGCAAATGCAATTTTCATAATATATAAATCCTAACCCTTGGATCAATTACTTTTTCTAAAGTACCTTTTATCATCTCATAAGTTCCAGTACTTGCAATAGAACATCCTACACAAGCACCTTGATAAGCAAGTCTTACTTCGATTTCAGGTTCATTTGCATAATCTATTAATAAAATATTTCCACCATCTTTTAATAAAATTGGTCTTATAAATCTATCAAAAGTATCATTTATAATTTCTAGCTGTTTTTCCATTGTTTGAGCTCTAAAGTGATCATTTAGTTCAACATCACTTGCTAACTCTTTATCTATACCTGTTAATTGTATAGTTGCCATTGTATGGCCATTTTGTGCAGCTTTTAACATACAATCAAAGCCCTCTTTTACTCCATTGATATTTTGTCTATCTTGAAGTAAAATAAGTGCTAATCTAAAGGCTGCTTGAGTATGATTTTTTCTAACCGCTCGTCTAAAAAAATCTTTTGCTTTTTCCATATCTTCTTCAACACCTATTTTTGTTTGATACATAAGTGCTAAGTTAAAGTTTGCAGAGTCATTATCATAAGAACTAGCTTTTTCAAACCAATCTTTAGCAATAGAATAATGCTTTTCTACACCTTCACCTTTTAAGTACATCAAACCCAAATTTGCCATTGCTTGGTCATTTTTTAGTTTTGCTTCTTCTTGCCAAATAGCATGAGCTTTTTAAAAATCTTTACTTTTATATGCAGCTAGTGCTTCTCTATGTTTCATAAATCTTCTTCCTTCATTTGGGTTTGGAATTTCTCTATTTGCTTTTAATTCTCTTTTAATATGTTCTTCTAAATATGTGTAAGCTATTTCAACTGCCTCATCATAATCCTCACTTGAAGCTTTTATATCAAAATCAAAAAACTCTACTAAAAAAGCATCTCCCACTTCATGCTCTCCACTGTAACACTCAAAGGGATAGTTTAATGATAAATAATAATCTAAATCTTTTTCCATACTAAAACTCTAAAGGCTTATAATCAATTCTATCTTGCATATCAATCACTTCTCTAAAAGGTCTAGGTTGATTTGCAGGTGAGTAAATTCCATTTTTTTTGTGAACTCTGATTTTATAAATACCCTCTTCATCTCTTTGAAGATAATACTCATCAAACTCTTGTGTATATGGCATATCCCAAGCAATTGCTCCAGGAGTTGGACATACATCAAAACACTTAGGAACTGAACAATCCACACACTCAATACACTTTTCAGGCTTTACATATGTAAATTCAGCATCAGCAATAGGCGCCTCATCTGCACTTACAATTGCAGTTGCAGGACACTCATCAACACAAGCATCACAATTGATACATTCATCGGTAATAATTACAGACATTTTTCAAACCTCTACTAATTTTTATCGCACTCACAAGAACAAGATGATGTTCCAGGATCTAATAAAGTGTCACAATTTGATTTTGTTACAAGTTTAGAAACATCATTTATAAAGTTTCTATATATCTCTTCTATAGTAAGAAAAACTTTTGTAGCACTATAAACTTTTATTTTATTCTCTTCCAAGTTTTTAAATACACCTTCACCCATATGATAAAAGATAGTCCTACTAGCACCTAAATCTTTTACACACTTTGCAGTATCTATTCCATTTCCACAGCCTCTGTTTTCTACAACACTAAAGTTTCCTGAACTTAAATCAAGAAGGGCAAAATATGGGGCATTGCCATATAAATCTGAAATCACTGTTGAATCTTCTTTACTTAATGGTATAGCTATCATTTGAAATCCTTTAAATAATTATAAAATTATCTATGCAAAATCTATTCCTTTATTTTAAAAGGAACAGATATTGCAAATGATATAAACAGATATAAGGATAAGACCATTATCCTCATTTAGGTTTTTGCTACTTATTAAAAAGTAGACAACAAAGGAACTAAAATGGTAAATAAAAAATTAATTCAAGAGTTACTAAGCGAAAGTGATTGTTCACATAATAAAGAGAAAAAATCATCTTGTGATAAGCCAAAACCAGGGGCAACAAGTGGTGGGTGTGCATTTGAGGGGTCACAAATCGCACTTTTCCCTTATGCAGATGTGGTTCATCTTGTTCATTCCCCTGCAACTTGTATTGGAGCGTCTTGGGAAACAAGAGCTACTTTAACTTCTCATGAGGGAGATAACAATACAGTTAGTTGTTATACAACAGATGTAAATACGAATGATGTAATATTTGGTGGAGATAAAAAACTCGAAGAGTCTATTGATTACATTGTTGAAAATAAAAATCCAAAAGCTATCTTTGTATATGAGACATGTGTCACTGCAATGATTGGTGATGATATGGATAATGTATGTAATAGAATGGAGAAAAAATATAAAATTCCTGTGGTTGTCATTCACTCTCCAGGTTTTGTAGGTGGTAAAAACTTAGGTTCAAGACTTGGTGGAGAGTCAGTTTTACACCAATTAATTGGAACAAAAGAGCCAGAACTTATCCATCCTTTTGGAATAAATCTAATTGGAGAGTATAACGTTACTGGTGATATGTGGCAATATACTCCTATTTTAGAAAAAATTGGAATAAAAGTAATCTCAACACTTGCAGGTGATGGAAGAGTTGAAAATATTCAAATGGCACACAGAGCAAAACTTAACGTAATCGTTTGTGCAAAATCACTTATAAGCTTAACAAGAAAAATGCAAGAAAAATATAATATTCCCTATATAAGTATCTCTTTTTATGGAAAACGTGACACTTCAAATGCAATAATGAGTATAGTAAATGCTTTTGGAAATGAAGAACTTATAAAAAAAGCAAAAGAAGTAATTGCCCAAGAAGAAGCAAAACTTGAAGAAGCACTAATCCCTTATAAAAAAATATTAGAAGGGAAAAAAGCTATTTTAAATACAGGTGGAAATAAAACTTGGTCAATAGCTTCAGCACTTCAAGATATAGGTATAGATGTTGTTGCAACATCTGTAAAAAAAGCAACCTTAGAAGATAAAGAAATCTGTGCTAAATATGTAAAAATCCTTATTACAGATCCAGGGACAGAACAAGCAAAACTAATAGATGAACATAACATCGATATCTTACTTGCAGGTGGAAGAAGTTTATATACTGCTATTAAGAAAAAAGTTGCTTTTGTGGATGTAAATCAAGAGAAAAAGGTAAGTTATGGTGCATATAATGGACTTATTAACTTAGCAAAAGATGTTTGCAATGCTGTAAATAACAAAGTATTTAAGGTAGTAGGAACTCCTGAACCTTGGACTACAGAATAAAATAAATAGTTTAACTATTTATTTTAGCCTTAGAGATATTTGCTTGATTTGATAGATTTGCATTAAGTTCTTCTTTTTTTTGAATACTCTCTTCATGATTTTTTTCTAAAACTTCTTTAAAAAGTCTAAAAGTTTCTTTTAACTCAGGGCTTGTATATGCTCCTGGTGGTGGATTTAAAATACCATCTATTCGACTCATCATAAAATCATAATCAAACTGTTGCTTATATCCCAATTGAATGATTTCTCCATTTTCCTCTTTTAACATTGGCATAGGAATTATCATAGCCATTGATAAAAATCTATCTTTTTCATCAAGTTCATTAAGAGATTCAACCAAAAGCTCCTTATCAGAGTTTGGCATATTTGCTGGTATAAAGCCTATTCCTTTAGATATACCATTTGAAACTAAACCATCATTATCAAAATCATACTTTTCATAATGATGTAAAAGTAGATTATAAGCTCCCTCATCACTTAAGGAGTCTACATTTATATCATCTGCAAGAAGAGTGTAGTGTTGAAGTGTACTTAACTCCTCTTTTGATAATGAGTCTAAAAACTCTTTTGCATTTGAGATAGATACTTTTTCCTCTTTTTCTTTATTATAGAGCTCTTCAAAGCTCTCTTTATAAGGCTCTCTCACTTCATAAAAACTATCTGCCATCTTTAGATTTTTTACTATATTTACATGTTCATCATAAGCATTTACATTCATAATTAAAGCCTTTCAAATAAATTCCACTTAAAATTAGATAAAAAAGTATATCATGAAAAATCTTATTTCTTATTTACATAAAAGCCGTTATAATAAACTTTTACATAAATAAAGGGATAAAATGGAAGAGGAAAAAGTAAGGAACTATTTTTTTTATTTTGCTAGTTTAGTAATTATTATTGCAGGACTTAAAGCAGCAAATGAAATAGTAATTGTGTTATTTTTAGCAATCTTTATTTCATCTATAATCTCAACTATTTTAAACATATTAGAACAAAAACATATCCCTAAACTTATCTCTTATCTAGTTGTTCTTGGGGTTTTTACACTTATTTCACTACTGCTTGCATATATTGTAAATATCTCATTAAAAGATTTTATAACAAATCTTCCTATATATGAAACAAAACTGCAAAAAGCTATTGTTGATACTATTGCCTTTGGAGAGTCATATGGTTATGAAATTGATAAAAAAACAATCCTAGATACTCTAAATTTAAACTCATTTTTTGGTATTACTACAAATTTAATTGGAAGTATTGGTACCTTTTTATCAAAATTCTTACTTATTATCATTGGGATTGGATTTATACTTGCAGAATCAAAATCTTTTGAAAAAAAACTAAGACTTATTTTTAGAAAAGAGGGAGATAAAATAGAACACTTCAATCTCTTTTCAAGTAATATTCAAAAATATTTCTTAGTAAAAACAGCGACTAGTTTTTTAACTGGTTTTTTAGTGGCAATTACTTTGATCTTTTTTAATATTGACTATCCTATTCTTTGGGGTGTGGTAGCTATGCTTTTTAACTTTATTCCAGTTGTGGGTTCTATTATTGCAGCAATTCCTGCCATACTTTTATCTTTTGTAACAACAGATTTAAATACAACTTTGATATTAATAGTTTTATATCTTACGATAAATATTTTTATAAGCAATATTATTGAACCAAAGTTTATGGGAAAAGAGCTAGGACTTTCTCCATTAGTTATATTTTTCTCTTTGATTTTATGGGGTTGGGTTTTAGGAATAGTAGGGATGTTTTTAGCTGTACCTATTACTATGACTTTAAAAATTGCCTTTGATTCAAATGATACTACAAAATGGATTTCGCTACTTATGTCAAATGTTAAACAGAGCTAAAGTTGATTATCTTCTTTAGCTAATAATGCTTTCATCAAAGTTGCATTATTTTGTAGATCATAGCCTCTCTCTTCCATCCAGTCAGATATTACCTCGTTTTTATAAGCCAACTCTTTTTGGGCATAAGCTTTATATTCTGCTTCTTCATCCCAATTTCCATCTTCATCTAAAAAAGAGTCTTGAGCAAAAACACCCTCTAAAGTGATCTTTGTAGGTATTGCCTTGTTATTATCATCAAATCTAAATCCATCTAGCTGTACATATTCTGAAGGAGAGGGTATATAGGCTTCAGAACTTACTACTTTTAAAGTCTCTTCAAAATCAGCGAATTCAGAATCTTTTGGAATATTTAAATCAACTGGATTTTTATTATTATTAGTTGTCTGAAAGAAACCAATATTAAAACTATTTACAATATCATTAATTCCAGACATAGTTGTTCCTTAGTTAGAAAAGTATAATTTAAAGATTATAAAATCACTTACCTTAAAAATAGATAAAAATAGTTATTTATGTTATTATTTAGTTATTTTAAGCTTAGGAACACTATTTGCATATTTATTGAAAATATTATAGGAAATATCATGGAAAGTATAAGTGCGAAACCTCTACAATTAAACCCTATTAAACTATCTCAACCAATGGGAGCAATGCTTTGCTTTTTAGGAATAAAAAACTGTATGCCACTTATGCATGGAGCTCAAGGATGTGCTTCATTTACAAAGGTATTTTTCACAAGACATTTCAATGACCCCATTGCCGTACAAACAACAGCAGTAAATGATATTACAGCAGTAATTGATGGAGGAGATTATGCAATCTCTGAATCAATAAAAAATATCACCAAAAAAGTACAACCTGACCTAGTAGGACTTTTTACAACAGGACTTACAGAAACAAAAGGTGATGATATAAAAGGTGCTTGTTTACTAGTACAAGACCAGCAAAAAATGGTTTATGTAAATACTCCTGATTTTGAAGGCTCTATTGAAAGTGGTTTTGCAAAATCAATTGAAGCAATCGTTGACCAACTAGTTGCAAGCTCAAGTGAAGTGGATATGAATAAAGCTGTAATTATCCCAAATGTAAATTTAAAACCAATAGAGATAGAAAAAATCAAAGACACCGTAGCACTCTTTGGTTATGAAGTTTTAGCCCTACCAGATTTGAGTGACTCATTAGATGGTCACTTAGGATTAAAACAAGGAGCACTTAGCAGTGGAGGTATTACTGTTGAAGATATAGAGAAACTTGGAAATTGTTCACTTGCTATTAGTGTAGGAAGCAGTGTAAAAAAAGCTGGAGATAAATTAAAAGCAAAAAATGAAAATATGCAACTTTTACATTTTGATTCATTAGGGGGATTAGAACAAAGTGATAAATTCTTTAAAGCCCTATGTAAAATCAAAAATATCTCAACTCCACATCCAAGTATTGTGAGATGGAGAAAAAGACTTCAAGATGCCATGTTAGATAGCCACTTTGCAATAGGAAGTGCATCTGTTGTGCTAGCACTTGAGCCTGACCAATGTATCTCTGTAGCAAATACAATCATTGAAGCAGGAGCAACAATAAAAGCCATAGTAACTACTCACAAAAATGACTTACTAGATGAAATAGAGTGTGAAAACTTACTAATTGGTGATTTTGAAGATGTTGAAAAGTATCTGAAAGAAAGTGATGTTTTAATATCAAGTTTTCATGGGGAAAGATATACCATAAAACACAAAAAAGCTTTAATGTTAAGGGGATTCCCTGATTATGAGGGAGTTGGTAATCAACTTAAAAATGATGTTTTATATGAAGGAAGTGCTTACTTACTTTTTGAATTAGCAAACCTAATAAATCATTATCACCAACATGGAGGAGAAAATGAGCATTAATCTACAAAGGCCAATTGTAAAAGCTCTTGGATTAGAGATGATAAATGGAAGCACAAGACTTTTAGGTATTCCAAAAGAAAAGGTTCAAGTTATAATCTCTTTGCCTGATATTACAGCTTTTAATACTCAACTGCATGATGCAATAACATTCTTTAAAAATAGGGCAGAAACATTTGTTATAACAACAAGTAGCATTGATGAATGTGAAAAGATACAAAATGAATTTAAACTAAAAGATAGCCTAATCTCAAGGGAATATAAAGAGTTCTCAAATACCTTTGGAATAAAAGATGAAAAAAATCAACTAAAAAAATCTTTAATGATAATTGATACAAATTGTCAAATAACACACAAGGAGATCTTATAAATGGAAGTTAAGTATAAAAAAGAGTTTTATATTTTAAAAGCAAAAGAGAGAAAGATAGAATCAGAAGCACCTGCTGTTAGAGTTACCATGTTAAATGGAGAGTCAAAAGTTATAGGTATGATGGCACCTAAAATTCAAGTTATGATTACCCTACCTAATATAAAAGATTATAATAATGGTCTACATGATATTTTAGAAAAATCTGCTTCTAAAATATTACCTTATATTATTACAAGTAGCTCAGAAGATGCTATAACAAAAGTTCAAAAAGCATTTGGACTAGATAATGGTTTTATCTCAAATGATTTTAATAAATTCTCTTTAAAATTTGGAGTGAATTTAAATGAAACACTTGTGGCAAAATCAATATATATTATTGATAAAGAGGGTGTTATAAAATATAAAAATATCCCAAATAACTGCGAACACGCTTTTGATTTAGATGAGCTTGAGTCATCATTGCAAGAAGTTATTAACTTCAAAGTAAAGGGTCATACACACGAAAACTGGATGGGAGTATGAAAACCTTATCAGAAAATTTACTCCAATGGATAAAAGAGAATGACTATGATGAAAATGATTTAAATAACGCTGGAAAATATGGAAACTCTGCAATAATGAAAGCAGCAAGAGAAGGAAAATCAGAACTTGTATCTGAATTACTAAACTTAGATGTAGATATAAATATGAAAAACGTAGATGGAAACTCAGCTTTATGGAATGCCTGTTTTGCTTCATCATATGAGTGCTTTGAACTTCTTGTAAATGCAGGTATCGAAATAGACTCAAAAAATGTTAATGATGTAACAGCATTAATGTACTGTGCAAGTGCGGGGAAAGAGGATTTTGTGCAACTTCTTTTGCAAAAAGGTGCAGATAGCTCTTTTGAAAACCTTGATGGCTTTAAAGCTATTGATTTAGCAGTAACTCCAAAGATTGTAAAAATGTTGAGAAATGCAAGAGTTTCATAATCAAACAGATATTACAAAAAAGAATGCCTTTACTCAAACCCAATTTATAAACTGGCAAACCCAAGCAAAAGCTTACAAAACCTATCCAAAGTTTTTTAGACGATTTAATCTTGATGATTATGAAGAGTTAAAATTCATAAAAAACTTTGGAAAAATCACCTACACAAAAAAATATGGAAATGATGAGGTAAATCTAAGAGTCAATCCAAGTGCAGGTGGACTTTATCCTTGCGAAATTTATATACAAATAAGAGGAGCAAAGGGTTTGTTAAATGGAATTTATCACTATGAACCATTAACAAGCACCTTGGCTTTAATTCATGAATTAAGTAGTGATGGATTAGAGAGTTATATGAATATATCACAAAAAAAATTCATCTTTTTACTTAGTAATGCCTACTTTAGGACATCTTGGAAATATGAAAAAAGAGCTATAAGGTATCTTTTACTTGATTCTGGTCACCAACTAGGTTCCATCTATGCCTCTTTGATTTTACAAGGACTTGATTATACTTTTGATTTTAACTTTGATAAAGAAGAGTTAAATAAAGCTTTTTGTTTTGATAACTATGAACACTTTGTTTGTGCTATTTTTTCAAGCGAGTATAAAGAAAAAGAGACAAAAGAACTAAGGGATAAAATTCCTTTTGTAAACCCATGTGATTATTATATAAAAGAGCCTTTTATTGAAGAATTTTATTCAAAATATTATGAACAAAGTTTTAAAAGTTTTAGTTCAAACTTTTTAAAAGAAGAGACTAAAAGAGAGTTACAAAAAGCAATAGATGAAAGAAGATCAGTCAGAGCTTTTAAAAAAGAGCCCATATTAAAAGATGAGTTTGAAACTATATTAAAAGATATTTTCATCTTTGCAAAAGAGTATGGACTTGAAATTTATTTTATAAACCATCTAATCACTAATCTTGAAAAAGGTATTTATAAAGAGTATAATTTACAAAAAGAGGGTGATTTTAGTGAGCTAGGCCAAATGTTAGCCTTTAATCAAAAAATTGGTGGAACTTCTGCTGCAACTATATTTTTTACATCTAAACTAGAATCAAACTACTCTTTTAACACTATTTTATCAGGCTTTTTAGCGCATATTATTGCACTAAGAGCCACAAATTTAAATATCAATTCTACAGGAATTGGTGCATATTTTGATGATGAAACAAAAAAGGTTTTAGAAACACACAACAACATCTTATATTTAATGGCGGTGGGAAAATGAGTAAAGAGACTTACCATGAACTTTATAAAAAATATGACCTTTATAGAAGTGATATTTATCTCTTATGTGAAGAAAAACCAGCAGAAATTTTATTTTTATTTGAAGAAGTTTGTGATGAACTTATAAAACCTGTTGCTATAAACAGACAACTACCTCAAGAATTTATAGCAAGTGCAAAATCATTTGCCGGACAAAATACTTTTACAAATGTTTACTTCGCAGAGCTCTCAAATAGGGCTTTCTTCTTAAGTGACCTTATTGATTTTCTAGCTCTTATAAGAAGTAAAAAAACTACTTAAAAAAGTTGTGGAACACTATTTGCATATACCTATATAAATTTATTTTAGGACAAAATTATGAGTAGTATTCAAATCACAACAAATGACTCTCAAGAAGGTTCTCTAAAAGTTGCATTCGCAACTACAGATTTAGAAAACATAGATTCTCACTTTGGAAGTGCAAAACAATTTGCTGTTTACGAAATAAGTAAATCAACAACTACAATGTGTGAAATTAAAAAAGTTCTTGAAAAAGATACTGATAAAGCTGTAGCACTACTAGAAGGTATTGATATTGTTTATTTTACAAATGTAGGAGCAATAGCTGCTGCAAAACTTATCAATAGTGGAATCTTCACAATCAAATACAAAGAGATCGTAAGTATATAAGAAGAAGTAAAAAAACTACAAGATATGTTAAATTCAAACCCTCCACCATTTATCAAAAAAATCATAGAAAAGAAGGCTTTATAATGGATAAGAAAGAACTATTTAAAGTAACACTAATTGGACAAATTAGAGCAATGGACCAATTTGGTACATGGGTTAACAAAAGTGATGAAGACCTACTAGTAGAAAAATATGTAAGAAGCAAAGAGGATTTAAAAAATATCCCTATTATTGCAGATATTGATGAAATGCAAATCAAAGATATAAGACTAGTATTTCAAGCAGTAGCTTTAGCTTTTGAAAAACTAACAGGGGTAATGTGTTCAGTTGTAATGGAGATGAGTCATGAAGGTTTTGGAAGAGTTGTAGTTTTTGCAGGGAAGATTGTGCTTGCAGAGAAATTCTTCAAAGATGCTCATAGATTCTCATTTAGAACTTATGATGACTTGCTAGTTGATGGTGAAAAATATCTTCTAAAAGCAGAAGAGACTTATAACAAATATAAAAACTTATAAGCTTTATTCATAAAGCTCTTTAGGGTTTGCTTCTTTATAAAAGAAGTTATAAAAATATAGGTCCCTTAAAAATGGGACATTTTGAAGGAGAAAAGTATGGCAAATATTGGGATTTTTTGTGGAACAGCAGGTGGAACATCTATGATAGTTGCAGAAGCTTTAGCAGAAGCTTTTGAAGTTGATGAAGTAATCAATATGGAAGAAGATTTTGATGATATTGATCAAATGCTTGAACATGATGTTTTATTTATAGGAAGTTCTACTTGGGGACAAGGTGATGTATATTTTGAGTGGGTTGATCCTTTACTTGAAATTGAATCAGACGGAATAGATTTTTCTGGAAAAACTATTGCATTATTTGGTGCAGGAGATAGTGTAAAACATGGTGAACATTTTTGTTCAGCATTAGGAAAACTACATAAAACATTTACAAATGCTGGTGCAAAAGTTGTTGGTTTTGTTGATGCAAGTGATTATAAATATGAATTTTCACAAGCAGAAATGGATGGAAAACTTTGTGGTTTAGCAATTGATGAACACAATGAAAAAGACAAAACTGAAGATAGAGTAACAAAATGGATTGACTCTTTAAAAGAAGAGATTCCAGCTTAGAAAAAATAATATCCCTTTAATCTGGGATATTTAAAAGGATACAAAATGAAAACTGTAGAAGAATTTTATAAATTAAGAGATACAGAAGATTTTTTTAAATTTTTTGATATTGATTTTGACCAAAAGTTAATCAATGTAAAAAGATTTCATATGATGAAAGAGTATGGAACTCTTATAAAAAAAGGTTTAGCTGAAATAGCAGATGAAGATAAACTTTTAGAGTTTTTGAAATTTTCACTACTTAGAGTTTATGGTGATTATAAAACTGGTCACTCTCCAAGTGCTGCTGATGTATGGAATATGTATGAAACAGGAAAACTTGAAGGTTGTTCTTCATGTAGTCCAAGTCCAGCAGGAACAAGTACAGGAGGAAGTTGTGGGTGTTAATCATAAAGATATCGTAGATGCAAACACTCCTTTGCATGATAGTGTAACAGCTAATCGTTCTGGAAAAGATGAAGATAAACCAAAATTTGGTTTAGGACAAAAAGTAAAACTAATAAAAGAGATAGTAAATGATGGGACATACCCTCATGCACCAATTGGGACACTTTTGATGCCAGCAGGTGCAGTAGGTTATATAAAATCAATGGGTGAATTCTTACAAGTTATTCGTGTATATGAAGTTCACTTTTTAGGTTTACTTGATGTTCCTGTTGAAATAGTTGGGTGTAGAGAACATGAACTAGAAGCAATGGAAGATTTTAGAGATGAAGTAGAAGAAGAGTTAGAATTTATGCGTAAGCATATAGAAAAGAACTACTCAAAAGACTAAATTTTTTTAACCAAGTCAGATGAAAGAGTTTTCAGAACTTTATCATATGGCTTGGTTTGTATGAAGAAACAAGCTAAAAAAGGAGACAAAATATGGCAAAAGTTATTTTTATGCATTTTGATACTGTTACTGATGGTGTTTATGATGCAAAAATTGGTGAACCAATTGTAAGATTGGCTAAAGAAAAAGGTGTTCCTATGCCTTCAGATACTAAAGATTACTCAAAAAGTTTAATTACTGTTGAAAATCTTGCAACTGAAGAACCTACAAGTTATATGGAAGATGAAGAGTTAGATGTATTAGTTAAATTAGGGGCAATCACTGCTGAAGAAGCTGAGCAATGTCAACAATTTACAATAAGTCCTAAAGTTAGAATTGCGCCAATGATGTTAATCAAAGGTGACATTTTAGTTAAACCGTATAAATTAAAAAAATAAGGAAAGAAAATGACAACTAGAGTAGAAATTATTAACGATTTTTTAGCAATCAATGTTAAACCAGGAAGTACAATTCAAGATGTAGTTGAAGCATCTGGTTCAGCTTTACCTTTTGGATGTAGAGATGGAGAATGTGGAACATGTGTTGTTGAAATAGAACAAGGTATGGAATTTATTTCTGATATCAATGAGAAAGAAATCAAAGTAATCAAAGAGGCTTGTGCTGGTACTTGTACTGATAACACAAGATTATCTTGCCAAATGAAAATAGTTAAGCCTAACGGTGTTGTTAGAATTAAGTATTAAAAAATATACAGGTTTATGTCCAAATTCTTTTTGAATTTGGGCAAAATACGATATGGCACAAACATTATCAACCTCCGCTTCTCAGAAGCAAAATCTTAATTTATCTTTGAAATTGTGGCTTCCGATGCTACAATCTTCACTTCAAGACCTAGAGAAACATCTAAAAAATGTATCTTATGAAAATCCATTTTTAGAAATCAAAAAACCAAAAGAGTTTTATAACAACTTTATGCCACAAGGTACAAGTGGGGAGTTTATAGAATCTTTAGCACTTTATGATGAATCATTAAATGATATTATTAGTGAACAAATCTGTGCACCAAACTTTTAAACTCCAAACTCACAAAAAGTAGCTATGGAAATTTTGTGTGACATAAATGAAGAGGGATACTTTGAAGGTGATATAGAAAAGATTGCTATAACATGTGGCGTGTATAAAGAGTATGTAGAATCAATAAGACAAAGATTTTCACTTTTATAACCAAGTGGAATTGGATCAATGAATTTATCAGAATCATTTCTTTTTCAATTAGATGCTTGTGATAAACAAATTGATAATGAACTATACAATTTCATAAAAAAAATCATAAAAGATATTGCTCACTTAGATAAGTATGCCTCACACCATAGATTTGATGAAGCAAAAGATATTATCAAATACTTCAATAATCCACCAGCAGTGAATTATATGAATAACAATGTACAGATAATTCCTGACTTCTTTGTAGAAATTGGTGAAGATATTAATATCAAAATAAATCATGCTTATTATCCTGATTTAGAAGTAAAAGATGCTTTTAATACTAAAAATGAAGGTATAAGAGAGAAGTTAAAAGAGGCTAGAGATTTAGTAAACTTATTGGGTTTAAGAAAATCAACTCTATACAAAATAGTTCTTTTAATTGTTGAAAAACAAATCTCATTTTTTGTGGGAGGAGAACTTAGACCCTACTCTATGCAAGAGTTAGCCAATGAGATTGGTTTCGCAGAATCTACAATATCAAGAGCTGTTGCAAATAAATATATAGAGTGCTCTTTAGGAACATATCCACTAAAACACTTCTTCTCAAATGCAGTTAATAATAAAGATTTATCATCTTCGTAGATAAAAAACTATATTAAAAGTTTAGTAGAATATGAAAATAAAGATGAACCACTAACAGATCAAGATATTCTTGATGCTATTCAAGAAAAGTTTAGCTTATCAATGGTGAGACGTACTATTACAAAATATAGAAAAATGTTAGATGTACCCTCATCAAAAGAGAGAAAAAAACTCTATAAAGTAGAAAATTTATAAAATAAATATTGCTGTCTTTTTTCTTTTTAAAACTCTATTCTTATCCATTAAAATCATAATACCTGGCATTTTTAGGGCTTGATTACAATCAAGACAATTTTTGTCCTATTTAGATAATATTCTAAAAAAAATAAGGACAACATATGTTTAATATAAAATCACTATATTTTAGAATGACAGTAATCCATTATCTAGGAATGATCTTATTACCTATAAATGCATTCTTTTTTACTGGTAATATAACTTCACAAACTATTCAAGTTATTATTGCAATATCTTTAATTTTTCATGAATTAGATGAAAGGAAAAATGGGAAACAACTTTCAAAGGCATTAATTAACTTTCTAAAGAATATGGACAATAAAAATGCAAAACTTAAAATAAATACAACTTTTGCTAGTGAATACTCTGAAATAAAAGATATTATTGATAATAGAGATAAAAATCAAAAAATCAAAGAAAAAGAAGAATTATTATTTATCATAGAAGCAAAAGATATACTTGAACAAGCCAAAAATGGCTCTTATGAAAATGTTATTCAAGCAAAAACTTCAAATGATGTACTTGAAGAATTTAAAAAAGTTGTTAATGATATGATTATTGATACAAAAAAACATTTTGAAATAATTAATGGTATTCTAAATGAATATACCAATTACAACTATAAAAATAATTTGGTTTTAGAAAACATTTCAAGTGATGGAGAGTTTATGAATTTATCGACTTCAATCAATCAACTTAGAGATGCAATTACTCATATGTTATTAGAAAATAAGAAAAATGGTGTGACATTACAGCAATCATCAGAAATCCTGTTAGATAATGTTTTAAAACTAAATAGTTCTTCAACTGAAGCTTCTAAAAGTTTAAAAGACACAACTATAGTATTAGAACAAATCACTCAAAATATTAGTAAAACATCCCAAAAGACTGTTAAAATGTCAGAGTTTGCAAATGCCGTTATATCCTCGTCAAGAAAAGGACAAATTCTAGCAAATAAAACTAATATCTCAATGGATGAAATTAATGAAAAAGTAAGTTCTATCAATGAAGCAATTAGTATTATAGATCAAATTGCATTCCAAACTAACATTTTATCACTAAATGCAGCAGTTGAAGCGGCAACGGCTGGAGAAGCAGGGAAAGGTTTTGCAGTAGTTGCACAAGAAGTTAGAAATCTAGCAAATAAAAGTACTGAAGCAGCAAAAGATATTAAAAAGCTTGTAGAATCTGCAAACCTGAAAGCAAATGAAGGAAAAATTATTGCAAATGAGATGATTGATGGGTATAGCAATCTAAATACTGATATTGATAAAACAATAGAACTTATAAATGAAGTAGCAATAACATCTAAAGAACAACAAGATGGTATAATTCAAATTAATGATTCTGTACAAATTTTAGAAAAGCAAATATTTACAAATTCAGAAGTATCATCAAAATCAAATAAAATTGCAACCCAAACATCAAATATTGCAAATACAATTGTTGATGAGGCAAATAAAAAGAGTTTTGAAGGTAAAGAAAGTATCTCTTGTAGTAGATGTGCTTAAATTATTATGAAAAAAAATAGCTATAAAACAATTGAATATATCACAGAAAATAGTTGTAAAGACATATTAAATAACTATGACTTTAGAGAAATAGATGCTTTACAATTATTAAAAATTAAGAAATTAGTTTATAAATATGAAGAGAGTTTATTGGAAGAGTTTTATAAATTTATTTTCTCCTTTAATCATGCAAAAAGATTTTTACATAATCAAGAGATTTTATATCGACATGAAAAAGGAATAAGAGCTTGGTATAGAAATTTATTTTGTGGTAAATACGATACTAATTACTTTTATAAATTAAATATTATAAGTGAAGTTCATGTTCGTATTGGATTACCAACACACTATGTAAATGCAGCATTTAGTTTTGTGAGAAGATTCATAAAAGATAAACTAATATCTGAAAAAAGATATGAAGTATTAAGTGCTTTTGATAAAATAATTGATATTAACTTAGATATCTTAACTATTTCTTATCAAGATGAAGAACAAACAAAACTTATAGATGAAATAATCTTACTAAAACTAGCTGTTGAAAATAATAATATAGAACCTTATATTCAGTCAATCTATAACTCAAAAACAATGAAAGTAGAAAAATATGAATGTTTAATGAGAATAATTAATCCAAATACCCTTGAGGTTAAATCCATATTCCCATATCTAGATATTGCAAAGAAAATTAAGCTTTATGAAAAGATGATGACCATCATGGTTGAAAAATCATTATCTTATTTCTCAACTCGAGATAATGAATTTAGCCTTAACTTATCTTATGAAGATATTGCTAATGAATCCTTTAGGAATTTTATATATGAAAAAGTTAAATCTTTTCCTTATTCTTACAATATTATTTTTGAGATTTTAGAAACAGATTTTATTGAAGACTTTTCAATTGTTGAGACATTTGTAAATAATGTTAGAATATTTGGTTGTAAAATTGCTATTGATGATTTTGGAAGTGGGTTTTCTAGTATGGAAAATATTTTAAAACTAAATCCTGAAATTATAAAAATTGATGGTTCATTAATAAAAGATATTCATACATCTAATGAATCAAAAACTATTGTTAGAAATATTATTAATATGGCAAAAGAATTAAATGCAAAAACAGTAGCAGAATACGTCCATTGTAAAGAGGTCTATGATACAATTCTTCAATTAAATGTTGATTTTATACAAGGTTTTTATCTTGCAGAGCCCAAAAGTCTAAAATAAAGTTTATAAAACTCTTCCCAGATATTAAATGACATAAAACAACTACCAACTAGTCTATTCTTAAGATAATATTTCAGTAAGAATCATAAAGGAATATTATGTTTAATTTTGGAAAAACAGAAGAAGAAGCAGGAAGATTAACTGCTATGGAAGAAAACTTTGCAATTATATCATTTAAGCCAGATGGCACAATAATTCATGCAAATGACAATTTCTTAAATGCATTAGGTGGTTATAAACCAAGTGAAGTAGTAGGGAAGCACCATAGAATGTTTTGTGATAAAACCTATACAACTACACAAGCATATGCTGATTTTTGGAAAAATCTAGCAAATGGAATAGCTCAAATTGACGAATTTGAAAGAATCAGAAAAGATGGTACATCTGTTTGGATTCAAGCTTCATAT
This sequence comes from Arcobacter sp., assembly GCA_002869535.1. GTDB lineage: Bacteria > Campylobacterota > Campylobacteria > Campylobacterales > Arcobacteraceae > Arcobacter. The sequence continues at coordinate 108,498 of PKUK01000002.1, read as the reverse complement.
ACAACAGTAAAAAATAAAAGTGGAAAAGTAACTCGTGTTGTTAAATTTGCTCAAGATATTACTGATGCAAAAAAAGTAATCCAATCAGTTAATGCAGCAATTGATTTAGCAAAAACAGGAATTATGAAACAAACTATAAAAGAAACAACTAAAAATGATGGCATCGAAAACCTTAAAAATGGGGTTAATGAGCTATTTGACATTGTATCTACTAAAGTTGGTGGTGATTTAAATAAAATTTCAGATGCCCTATTATCTTATCAAAAGTTAGACTTTACACATAGAATATCTGAAGATTCAGGAGAGGTATCTGAAGGATTAAATAACCTAGCAAATGTTGTAAATGATATGTTGGTCGAAAATAAAGCAAATGGATTAACACTCGATAAAAGTTCAGATTTACTTTTAATAAATGTAGATAAATTAAATCAAAGTTCAAATGAAGCAGCAGCTTCTTTAGAAGAGACAGCAGCAGCACTTGAAGAGATAACATCAAATATTAGAAACAATACTGAAAATATTGCAAAAATGGCAAGCTACTCAAATAATGTTACAACTTCTGCTTCAAACGGAGAAAACCTTGCAAATCAAACAACAGTTGCAATGGATGAAATTAATGTACAAGTAAAATCAATAAATGAAGCAATTAGTGTAATTGATCAAATAGCATTTCAAACAAATATCCTAAGCCTAAATGCAGCCGTTGAAGCAGCAACGGCAGGAGAAGCTGGAAAAGGTTTTGCGGTAGTTGCTCAAGAGGTAAGAAATCTAGCTTCAAGGAGCGCAGAAGCAGCTAAAGAGATAAAAGCTATAGTTGAAAATGCTACATTAAAAGCAAATGAAGGTAAAAATATAGCTGGAAATATGATTATTGGATATAAAGAGTTAAATGAAAATATTCAAAAAACTATAAATCTAATTTCAGATATTGAGATGTCAAGTAAAGAACAACAAACTGGAATAGAGCAAATAAATTCAGCAGTCAATCAACTTGATCAACAAACACAAGAAAATGCTATGATTGCATCACAAGCTCATGATATAGCAGTTACAACAGATACTATTGCTAAACTTGTCGTTTCAGAAGCAAACTAAAAAGAGTTTATTGGTAAAAATGAAGTGAAAGCAAAAGAGATGAACTTAAAAGCTGAACAATCTAAATCTACTCAAGTAAAAGAGAATAAAACTGCTTCTTCACAAAAAAAGAATGAACAAACAAGAATTTCAAAAAATGAAATAATAAGACCTAAAACAACTAAAGATGAATGGGAAAGCTTTTAAAGTTTTCCCATATATAAAACAAAAATTAAAAAAGTTACAAGAGTTTATTTTTAACATAATGATTAAAAATAGACTCTAACTCTTCTTCGTTAAAACTCATATTAAAATCATTTGATACTATTTTTTTAAAAGTTTCAAAACCGTCAATTAAAATCTCTTCTTGTGAATTTTCATATATCTTTATATAGTTGTCATTTCGTAAACTTCTTATTTCAGTATCATTTATGGATGAGATTACTAAGTTATTTACAAAAACTGCGGATGGATGTTTGTGTGAATAGAAGTGTCCCATTTCATAATCTGCTTCATTATAATTGTTTAACTCGTAATTTGTGATAGTAAATTTTTCTTCATCTTTTAATGACGCTAGGGCAAAAAGATTCTTTTCCAATGTTTTAACACAGTATGAAATACCCAAATGACTTGGCGTGAATTCATCTATTATTTTAACTGGAACACAAGGAGATCTAAATCCAATACCCACATCAATTAGATATCTTTCATCATTAAAGTTTAAAATTGTAAATCTATGGGTTTTTGGAACAATGTTGTTTGTATTGTTAACAACTCTTGCCATATATGATTTTACATCAAAACCTAACTCAGATAAAACTACAAAAAAAAGTTTATTGTGCTCAAAGCAATATCCACCTCTTTTATTTATAACAATCTTTTCATATATCTTATTTATATCCAAAGATATTTCATCTTTTAATAAAACAGTCATACTAGAAAAAGAAAATGTTTTTAAATGTGCTTTTATTAAGTGAGTAATTTCATCTAAGCTACTAATTTGCTTATCAAATCCTAAAGTTTTTAAATAATTCTTTACTATGTCTCTCATTTATTATCCTAAAAGTTAAAAAAATACTACTAGATTTTGTAGTAATTTTATCAATATTTACAAAAAAAGTCATTGTAAAACAATAGTGTAAATAAGATAGATTTTATCCTATTTTTTCTTTTTTTAAAATATTATATCAATAAAATCCCATATTTTAGGGATTTTAAGTAAATTGTAAAATTTCTTTATATAAAAAAACTTCTGTGGAACACTATGTGCAATTATCTATTTTGTAATTATAATATTAAAAGGAGACAATATGTCAGATTTAAGACAAATAGCGTTTTACGGAAAAGGTGGGATTGGTAAATCAACTACATCTCAAAATACATTAGCAGCAATGTGTCATTATTATGGAAAGAAAATTTTAATCGTTGGGTGTGATCCAAAAGCAGATTCAACTAGATTAATATTACATGAGAAAGCTCAATGTACAATTATGCAACTTGCAGCTGAAGCTGGAACTGTTGAAGATTTAGAATTAGAAGATGTATGTAAACCAGGTGCTGGAGAATTTCACCCAGATAACAATGATATAACTGAAGGTTACATTAATTGTACTGAATCAGGTGGTCCTGAGCCAGGTGTTGGATGTGCAGGTAGAGGTGTTATTACAGCAATTAACTTCCTAGAAGAAGAAGGTGCTTATGATGATGAATTAGATTTCGTTTCATATGACGTTCTTGGAGATGTTGTTTGTGGTGGATTTGCTATGCCTATTAGAGAAGGTAAAGCACAAGAGATTTATATTGTAATGTCTGGTGAAATGATGGCTATGTATGCAGCTAATAACATTTCTAAAGGTATTTTAAAATATGCAAATACTGGTGGAGTTAGACTTGCTGGTTTAATTTGTAATGCAAGAATGACAGATAAAGAGTATGATTTATCTAAACACTTAGCACAACAAATCGGTACTCAAATGATTCACTTCGTACCAAGATCTAACCACGTTCAAAGAGCTGAGTTAAGAAGAATGACAGTTGTTGAATTCTCACCATCATCTGACCAAGCTATGGAATATAAAGAGTTAGCAAGAAAAATTATTGCTAATGACTTAAAAGTTATTCCTGAGCCATTAGAAATGGATGACTTAGAAAACCTATTAATGGAATTCGGTCTTGAAGAAGAAGTTGACGAAGAAAACTTAGGTAAAAAAGCAGAAGAAGCTTAATAAATAAATTAAAAAATAAAAAAAAGAAATATAAGGAGAACAAAATGTTTGTATGTGGATACCACTTCCCAGCTGATATGGGTAATGATGTAAGTTTTGATAAAGTAATAGAGAAAGTACAAGATGGAATTGATGCTACAGGTAAATCTGTAACTGTTTCAAGTGAAACAAGAGAAGGTGTTAAATTAGAAGAAATTTCTATCCCAGAAGGTTCTTTTTTACATACTGCCTTAGTTGATTATTATACTAATACTGAGTGTAAAGAAAAAGATGGTTTTAAAATGGTTTATTATACTAACAAATACCAAATTTCTGAAATCTCAAAATCTGTTGACGGTGATGCAACTAAAGCAATTTGTAAAAAATTAGATGACATGAATCTATATAGAGTTAAAGTAGCATAAGCTACTTTTTCTTTCAAAGGAGAAAATTATGGGACCAGAAACATTAGAAAGTATTCAAAAGCAAGCAATTGCTGATGTACTAGAAGCTTATCCAGAAAAAGCTAAAAAAAATAGAGCAAAACACCTTGGGGTTGATAATCCAGAGGGTGTAAAAGGTTCTTGTGATACTACAAGAAGTAATAAACAAACTGTACCAGGAGTAATGTCTCAAAGAGGTTGTGCATATGCATGATCTAAAGGTGTTGTTTGGGGACCAATTAAAGATATGATTCATATTTCTCATGGACCAATAGGTTGTGGGCAATATTCAAGAGGTGGAAGAAGAAACTATTATATAGGAACAACTGGTGTAGATACATTTGTTACTATGAATTTCTCGACTGACTTTAATGAAAAAGATATCGTATTTGGTGGAGATAAAAAACTTAAAAAAGCGTTAGAAGAGATTGATGAATTATTCCCATTAAACAATGGTATTTCAATTCAATCAGAATGTCCAATCGGTCTAATCGGTGACGATATTCAAGCAGTAGCTAAAGTACATAAAAAAGAGACAGGTCATCAAACTGTTGCTGTATCATGTGAAGGGTTTAGAGGGGTTTCACAATCTCTTGGTCACCACATCGCAAATGACATGATTAGAGATCACGTTATGCCAGATACATCACATAGAAAAGATTTCGAAACAACTCCTTATGACGTTGCAATTATCGGTGATTATAATATCGGTGGTGATGCTTGGTCAACAAGATTAATCTTAGAAGAAATGGGATTAAGAGTTATTGCACAATGGTCTGGTGATGCTACTTATAAAGAGTTAGCAATTGCTCCAAAAGCAAAATTAAACCTACTTCACTGTTATAGATCTATGAACTATATTTCTAGACATATGGAGCAAGAGTTTGGTATACCTTGGATGGAATATAACTTCTTTGGACCAAGTAAAACTACTGAGTCTTTAAGAAAAATTGCTTCATTCTTTGATGAAACAATCCAAGCAAAAACTGAAGCTACAATAGCTAAGTATACTGCTATGACAGATGCTGTTATTGCTAAATATAGACCAATGTTAGAGGGTAAAAAAGTTATGCTTTATGTTGGTGGATTAAGACCAAGACACGTTATTGGTGCTTATGAAGATTTAGGAATGGAAGTTATTGGTACTGGTTATGAGTTTGGACATGGTGATGATTATAAAAGAACTAAAGAAGATTTAGAAAGATCAACACTTATTTATGATGATGCAAATGAGTATGAGTTAGAAGAGTTTGTTAAACAATTAAGACCTGACTTAGTTGCAGCTGGTGTTAAAGAGAAATATGTATTCCAAAAAATGGGTCTACCATTTAGACAGATGCACTCTTGGGACTACAGTGGACCATACCATGGGTATGACGCATTTGCAATTTTTGCAAAAGATATGGATTTGGCTATGAATTCTCCTGTATGGGATCATACTACAGCTCCATGGGATAAAGAAGTAGAGGGAGCGTAATATGCAAGATTTAGATAATATAGTAAACGGACAAAAACTGTTTTTAAAACCTGAATATAAAGAAGTTTTAAAAAACAAAAAAGAATTCGAAGGTAACATGGGTTCTATTAATCCTGCTAAAGTTGATGAAATCCAAGAGTGGACTAAATCATGGGATTATAGAGAAAAAAACTTAGCAAGAGAAGCAATTACTGTTAATCCTGCTAAAGCTTGTCAACCTCTAGGTGCTGTAATGGCTGGTCTTGGTTTTGAAAATACTATGCCTTATGTACATGGTTCTCATGGATGTGTTTCATACTTTAGAACTTATTTTACAAGACACTTTAAAGAACCAACTCCATGTGTTTCTGATTCTATGAGTGAATCTGCAGCGGTATTTGGTGGATTATCAAATATGAAAGATGGTTTAAGAAACTGTAATGCACTTTATAAGCCAGATATGATAGCTGTATCTACTACTTGTATGGCAGAAGTTATCGGGGATGACCTTGGTGCTTTTATTCTTGGAGCTAAAGAAGATGCTGAGGGTGAATTAGACAATGTTATCATTCCTAATGCACATACTCCTTCATTCGTAGGTTCTCATATTACAGGTTATGATAATATGATGAAATCTATCTTAGAGCAAGTTAGTACTGAAAAAGGTGCTGTTGATGAAGAAAGAATTAATATTATCCCTGGATTTGAACCATATTTAGGTTCTTTAAAAGAGATTAAAAATATTTCTAAAATGTTCGGTGACAAAATTGTAATGTTAGGTGACCATGAAGAACAATGGGATACAGGAGCTGGTGAATATAAATTATACGCTGGTGGAACAAAAATTGAAGATCTTAAGACTTCAATTAATGCAAAAGCAACTATATCTTTACAAAAGTATTCTTCTATTGCAACTGCTAAAACTATTAAAAACAAATGGAAACAAACTTACGAAACTTGTAATCCAATTGGTTTAAGTGGTACTGATGCATTTGTTATGAAATTAGCAGAATTAACTGGTAAAGAAGTTCCTGAAGAATTAAAAAATCAAAGAGCTAAGCTAGTTGATGCAATGCAAGATTCTTACCCATATATGCATGGTAAAAAAATTGCAATCTGGGGAGATCCTGATTTCCTTTTAGGAATGGTTTCTTTCTTAGTTGAAATGGGTGCAATCCCAACACATGTTGTTTGTCACAATGCTCCTAGAAAAAACTGGGAAGCAGAAATGAGAGCAATCTTAGATAAATCAAACAGAACTGACGAATGTAACATTTGGCCAGGTAAAGATTTATGGGCATTAAGATCATTATTATTCACAGAACCAGTTGATTTCATGATTGGTAACGTTTATGGTAAAGAACTTTACAGAGATACAAAAATCCCACTTATCAGAATTGGTTTCCCAATTTTTGATAGACATCACTTACATAGATACTCTATGAGTGGTTATGAGGGAGCTATCAACCTTTTAACTTGGATTACTAATGGTATCTTAGACCAATTAGATGAAGAGACAAAAGATATTGCTGAAACAGATTATTTCTTCGATTCAGTAAGATAATTTTAAAACTAGAGGTTTTTCCTCTAGTTTTTTTTAGCTAATCGTTATATATAAAAATATATAATGCTTTTATCAATAAGGAAAAAAGATGAAAAAAATAGTCTTAGGAGTTTTATTATTGGGTATAACGCTATTTGCAAATAAAATTAATATTGCAGTTGCAGCAAATGTAAGCTATGCAATCAATGATTTAATAACAGAGTTTAATAAAACTAATCCAAATACAAAAGTTCATGTAACACTTGGAAGTAGTGGAAAACTAACTGCTCAAATTAAAAACGGAGCACCTTATAATCTTTTTATGGCAGCAAATATGAAATACCCAAATGCACTTTTTAGTGAAAATATTGCCATAACAAAGCCAATAATTTATGCCCAAGGAAGTTTAGCAATCTTAAGTGCAAAAAAACTAAACTTTTCAAAGGGAATCAATCTTGCAGTAGATAATTCAATAGAAAAAATCGCAATTGCAAATCCTAAAACTGCACCCTATGGAAAAGCTGCCCTTGAAGCTATGAAAAATGCAAAAATATATGAGAATATTGTAAAGAAACTAGTATATGCAGAGTCAATCTCACAAACTGTTACCTACACACTAACAGCTACTGATATTGGTTTTATTGCAAAGTCATCTTTATACAGCCCAAAGATGAGTATGTATAAAAAAGGGATTAATTGGATAGAGGTAGAAGAGAGACTCTATACTCCAATCAACCAGGGAATAGTTATACTAAAAAATGCAAAAGATAATAAAGAAGTAGAAGCATTTTATAACTTTATCTTAAGTAAAAATGCAAAAAAAATATTTAAAGAGTTTGGATATTTAGTACCATGAATAAAATAGAAGCAATCATATCTCAAATAGACAATATTGATAATCTTAATATTGTTCAATTTGACTTTTTGGGAATCAGTCTTAAAATGATGAGTTTGGATTTAAGTGAAAATATAAAAGTGGGTCAAAAAGTCATTTTGATAGTAAAATCTACAAATATCTTAGTGGCAAAAAACTTTGAAGGAATGCTAAGCTTCTCCAATCAATTCAAGGCAAAAATAGAAGAAGTAGATAATGGAAAACTTTTAAGTTCTATTTCTCTAAAAGTAAAAGAGCTAAATTTAGAATCAATTATTACCCAATCAAATTCTTCTAAAATGGATTTAAAAAAAGATGATGAAGTTACGGTTTTAATAAAAGCTAGTGATTTATCAATATATGAGGTGATAAATGATTGAAATACTAAAAAGCCTAGAGTTTACCCCTTTTTTATTATCATTTAAATTGGCCTTTGTTACCACTTTGATTTTGTTTGTTATATCTTTACCTTTTTCTTGGTATTTATCACAAACAAAATCAAAATTTAAACCAATATTCGAAGCTATAACTGCACTTCCTATTGTACTTCCTCCTTCTGTTTTAGGGTTTTATATTTTATGGGCACTCTCTATTAACTCTCCTATTGGAGCATTTTTTGAAGAGACTTTTGGAATAAAACTTGTTTTTAACTTTACTGGACTTGTCATTGCTAGCTGTTTTTATTCACTTCCTTTTATGATGCAGCCACTTCAAAGTGGCTTTGAAAGTATAAATAAAAACATGCTAGAAGCTAGTTATATAAGTGGGAAAAGTAAATTAGAAACCATGATAAGAGTAGCCTTACCAAACATAAAACCAGCCTTAATGACTGCTATAATTGTAACTTTTGCTCATACAGTTGGAGAGTTTGGAGTAGTTCTTATGGTGGGTGGAAGTATTCCAGGAGATACAAAAGTAGCCTCTGTAGCAATTTATGAATTTGTTGAAATTATGGATTATAGTATGGCTCATATTTATAGTGCTATTATGGTAATTATTAGCTTCTTAGTACTTTTAAGTGTATATATATTTAATGGTAAAAACAATAAAAAACTTGGTGGAGTTGCCTAATGCTAAAAATAGATATTAATAAAAAACTTCATGGGGCAAATGGAGATATGGATTTAGATGTAAATCTTACTATTAAGGAGGGTGATTTTGTTGCCCTAGCAGGACAAAGTGGTAGTGGGAAAACTACACTTCTGCGAATCCTAGCAGGACTAGAATCTGCAACTGGACATATAAGTATTGCAGATGAAGTTTGGTTGGAAAACAAAAATGTAATATCACCACAAAAACGAAAAATAGGATTTGTATTTCAAGATTATGCACTTTTTGCAAATATGAGTATTGAAGAAAATCTTTTATATGTAAATAAAGACAAAAATCTTGCCAATGAACTTTTAGAAATAACAGAGTTAAGTGAACTAAAAAAGAGATTACCAAACACTCTAAGTGGAGGTCAAAAACAAAGAGTTAGTCTATGTCGTGCTATGATGAACAGACCAAAACTTCTACTTATGGATGAACCCTTATCTGCTTTAGACCCACAAATGAGAAATAAACTCCAAGGCGAGATACTAAGCTTGCATAAGAAGTTTAATACTACAACTATAATGGTAAGTCATGATCCAAGTGAGATATATAGATTGTCAAATAGAGTTGTTGTATTAAATCATGGTCAAGTTATAAATGATGGACAAGCCAAAGATGTATTACTTAAAACTAGCGGTACACAAAAATTCTCTTTTGAAGGGGAGTTACTAGATATTGTAAAAGTAGATGTGATTTTTATAGCAATTGTAGCAATTGGACAACAGCTTGTAGAAATAGTAGTAGGAAAGGAAGAAGCACAAGATTTACAAATTGGTCAAATTGTACAAGTGAGTACAAAAGCTTTTGCACCAATGATAAATAAAAAATAATAAAATAAATTATTCATTTGCCTAAAAGGAATGCTACTTGCAACTTACTTAGTATATTTAAAAAAGGATTGCATTTGGAACTTGAGAAGTTTATTTTACCTCTAATACTAATTTTATACACTACTGGAATTATTCTTTACACAAATTATAAATATAAAAATAAAGCATAAAAATCTACGGAACACTTCTTGCATATACATTATCTAACCTTTTGTAGTTAAATTTTAAAGAGTAAAGTTTCCCGACTTTACTCTTTTTTTAAAAGGGATTTAAAAAGGAAGAAGTATTTATGGCAGAAGCAACTCTAGAAGCAACTCATAATTTTGCAAAAAAGTTTTCAACTTATAAAGAATTTTATATTAAAAGCAATGACCTGATTTTCTCAAAACTTGGTCTTGGAACTTTTAATAAAGAGCCTTACAAAGAAGAGAATTATGTTTTTCATTATATTGAAGGTGTAAAAGAGGCTGTTAAAAATGGTATAAACCTTATAGATTCTGCAAGTAATTATAGATATGGACAAAGTGAAAAAGAGATAGGAATAGCACTAAAAGAGCTTTTTGAAGAGAAAATAGTTACAAGAGAAGAACTAATTATTTGTTCAAAGGGTGGTTTTATTCAACTTGAATATCCATTTCCAAAAAACCCATATACTTGGATTGAAGAGAATATCATCGATTCAAAACTTGCAACAAAAGATGACATAGAACTTGACCAACACTGTTTAAGTGCTGACTTTATAGAGTGGTCTTGTAAAAAATCTTTAGAAAATATGGGAATTGATAAATTTGATATCTACTACTTACATAATCCAGAGATACAAATACAAAAACATGGATATAAAAAGTTCCTAAAAAAAGTAGAAACCATCTTCAGAAGACTTGAAAAAATGGTAACTATGGGCTTTATAAAATATTATGGAGTTGCTGTTTGGAATGGATTTAGTGATAAATCTACAGGTGAACATATTAACTTAGAAGATTTAGTAAATATTGCACAAAATGTTGGTGGAGAGAATCATCACTTTAAATATATTCAAACACCATTTAACATAGCAAAAACCTCAATATATACTATGCCAACACAGAGTGTAAAAGGTGAAGAGTGTACACTTTTACAAGCAGCACATAGACTTAAAGTTGGAGTAATTAGCAGTTCTTCATTACTTCAAATGAATCTATTTAAAAAATCATTTAAAGCAGAAACTGGTTATTTACTTGATAATAAAATGGTTTTAGAAAATGATATTCAACTAGCACTTCAATTTGTACGTTCAACACCAGGAATAATAAGTTCACTTTTTGCATCTAAGGTTCCTGTACATATAAAAAGTAATCTAAAAATAACTGAAATAAAAACAACTCCAAGAGCACACTACGACCTAATGTATAGAGTATAAATAATGATTTATGATGTAGTAGTTGTAGGTGGAGGAATTGCTGGACTAATGGCAGCAATAGAGGCCAAAGAGGTTGATAATAGCGTCGCTGTAATTACCAAGGGAAATATATTTAAATCTAATTCTGCCATGGCTAGTGGTGTAATAAATGCAGTTTTAGATAAAGATAACATTACTGAACTAAACTCACATATTAATGATACATTTAACTCTTCAAAGGGATTAGGTGATATAAAGTCCATAAACTATATGTGTAAAAGTGCCTCTGATATCATCACAAAACTTCAAGACTACGGTGTTGAGTTTGATAAAGATGAAAAGGGGGATATCTTACAAAGACCTTTTGGTGGAGGTTCTGTTAATAGAACTTGTTATGTGGGAGATAAAACTGGATTTGCAATAACTCAAGCACTTATAAAAAAAGCAAAAGAGGTAGGGATTACATTTTTAGTTAATACTTATGTCTTAAATTTAGCAAGATATAAAACTTCAATTTCTGGTGTTGTTTGTTTAAGAAGATCAGACTCTTCAGTTTTAGTCTATCCTGCAAAATCTGTTGTTTTAGCAGGTGGGGGATATGCTGGTATATTTAGAGGAAACTCAACAAATGCACAAGATTATACAGGTGATTTATTAGCTGTTTGTTTAAGAGCTGGAATGGTTTTAAAAGATATGGAGTTTTTACAATTTCATCCAACAGGAATAGCAAAAACAAATTATTTGGTAACTGAGGCAGCAAGGGGTGAGGGTGGCTATTTAATAAATAGTGATGGAGAAAGGTTTATTAATGAACTTGAGACCAGAGATAAGATTGCAAAAGCAATACTTGAACAACAACAAAATGGCAAAGAGGTCTTTATAGACCTAAGACATTTAGGACTTGAGAAAATCCAAGAAAAGCTACCTTCTCTATTCAACGCTGCATATAATCAAGTAGGCATTGATATAAGTAAAGAGTTGTTAAAAATAAAACCAGTAGCCCATTATAGTATGGGTGGAGTTGATACTAAAATGGGAACAACCAATATAAAAGGTCTTTATGTTTGTGGAGAGATGGCAGCAAATGGTGTACATGGGGCAAATAGACTTGGAGGAAATTCACTTCTAGAAGGGACTGTTTTTGGTGTATTAGCAGGAATAAAAGCTAGTAAACATGCCCAGTTTAATGACTTTTTACCAATTGATTATAATGATGTGATAAAAGATATTCAAAATATAGATAAAATTTTTGATGGTGAAACATCAAAAAACTTCAATGCTATTAGAATATCTTTAGGAAAAGCAATGTTTGAAAAAGTAGGAATCAAACGCTCAAAAACAAGCTTAATAAAAGCCTTTGATTATGTAAAATACCTAAGACGAGAATCATATTCACTACATTGTATAAATAAAGAAAAAAGAAATAATGTTGAACTTGTCTCTATTTTAGAACTACGAAATGCCCTAGAGATTTCTGAAGCAATTATACTTGCTGCTAAGAAAAGAAAAGAGAGTCGAGGGGCCCATTTTAGGGAAGATTATAGTGAAGAAAATATTAAATATAAAAAACATATTTTAATAAAAGAGATTCAAAAAGGTTTCTTCAGATTAAGATATGAAGATAACTCAATACTTACAAAAATAAGAAATCTATTTATAAATAGAATGGATTAAATTTAAAAAAAGGAGAATAAAATGGCAAAAGTAATGTTAAGAGAAAATGAGGGCAAAATATATTTTTATTTTGCAAAAAAAGATATGGAAGAGATTATAGAGTCTGTTGAGTTTAATACTGAAGAAAACTGGGGTGGAGAGTGTGAACTTTCAAATGGAGAGACTTGGTGGATACAACCAGGACCTAAAAACCTACCAAAAGAAGAAGTTTGTAAAAAACTAAATGGTTAAGATTAATTTGTATATTTTTTATACAAATTAATTTGTGAATTTCTATTCACCATGCTATACTAATAGTAAAAAAGGATTTTTATGTCGCTATTTGATAATACAGCCTGTAATTCATGTCTAACACTAAAAGAGTTAACAACACTTTATGAGATTTCAGCAGTTATTTAAAATCACTATGATTTAAAAACTTCTTTAGAAAAATCCATAAAGATTTTAAAAAATAGTCTAAACCTTACAAATTGTACTGTACATGTTTTAGACGAAGACCTACTATCAGTATTTGCATCTGTAGAACTTACAGCTATTCAAAAAAAATTAGCAACGTATAAAATAGGTGAAGGTGCAACTGGTATTGCAGCTGAATCTAAAGAACCTGTAGTTGTAGAAAATATTCATAGTGATTCACTATTTTTAAACAAATCAGGAAAAAGATACTTTTCAGATCTCTCATATGTTGCAGTTCCTTTAGTTGTAGATAATCAAACAGTTGGTGTTTTAGGTGCTGCTCTTACAAAGAGTACAGAAATAGGATTTGAGGATTGCGTAAGAATATTGACAATTATTGCTTCAATATTTGCACAAGCTATTTACTCTTATCAACTATTTAACAGAGAGAAAGAAAGATTAGAAGAGTTGAAATCATATTATAAAATGGAATGGGACTCAAAAGTTCACAACTTTGGAGATATCATTGGTGATAGCCCAAAAATGGAACAAGTTTTCAAAGTAATAGAAAGAATAGCCCAATCTGAGGTTACTATCTTAGTGCGAGGGGAAACAGGTACAGGTAAAGAGTTAGTTGCCGCTGCTATTCATAAAAGAAGTAAAAGAAAAGATGAACCATTTATTAAATTAAATTGTGCTGCAATTACTGATACTTTATTGGAAAGTGAACTTTTTGGTCATGAAAAAGGTGCCTTTACCGATGCAAGAGAGACAAGAAAAGGAAGATTTGAACTAGCAGATGGGGGAACACTATTTTTAGATGAAATAGGTGATATCTCTGCTTCAGCACAAGTAAAACTTTTACGGGTACTTCAAGAGCGAGAATTTGAAAGAGTTGGTGGAAGTAAAACAATTAAAGTAAATGTTAGGCTAGTTGCTGCAACAAATAGAAATCTTGAACAAATGGTAAAAGAGGGTAAATTTAGAGAAGATTTATACTATAGATTAAATGTTATTCCTATAGATCTTCCAGCTCTTAGAGAAAGAGGTAATGATATAAAACAGCTTGTAAACTATTTCTTAGAACGCGCAATAAAAAATCATAAAAAGAGCGTAAAGATTTTAGATGATGCAATGGAAATACTTGCTGCTTATCCATGGCCAGGAAATGTAAGAGAGCTTGAAAATACAATTGAAAGAATTGTATTAATGGGAAATGAAGATGGTATAGATGCCCTTGATATGCAACTACTTCTTCCAGCACTTGAACGAGGTAAAATAGAGAATAAACCTATTGCTGCAGCAACTCAACAAACTCCTCTACCTAAACAAAGTTTAGAAGAGATGGAAAAAGCAGCTATAGAAGAAGCTTTAATTGCAAATAATTTTAATCAATCACATGCGGCAAAAGAGTTAGGCATAACACTTAGACAAATTGGTTATAAAATCAATAAATATGGAATAACAAATGAATTATAAAAATGAAGAGTTTCAACTTATTGATGAGTTTATTGATGTTGGATATATGGCAGAAAATATTGAAGCTATAGATTTACAAGGAAATGAGTTAACTATAAAAAAAGCAAGTCCAAATAGAATGATTCAGATTTTTTTATCATTTCCAAATTTTGAAGACTTTAAAGAAGAAATCATAGCTTTTGATGAGTTTATGAATGATGCAGAAGTTGAAATTTTTACCTATTTAATTTTTAATAAAAACACAAATTTTGATTATAAATTTAAAAAAATAATTCCAGTTTTTGATATAAATGAAGATTTTGCAAATATGTATGGCACAAAAATCATAAATGGAAGTTTAGAAAATAGTCTAACAAAAGCACTATTCTTAGTTGGAAAAGATGGCGCAATCTACCATATTGATATGCCAGAAAATTTAGAGAAACCTTTAGATATGGATAGAATTAGAATCGAACTAAACAAAGTTTACCAATCATATACAGGAGTTGGTTGCCACGATTAATCCCTTTGTTTTTGCCTTAAACTCTCTAGTTTTAGGCTAGTGTAGTGTATTTTAAAATGATTAATCAAAGGGAACGGCATTTGCATATTATATACAGATAAAGTAATAGATTGGATACCATAATGGATAACTTAATATAAAAATTAAAAAGTGGCACTATTGTCCCATTTTTAGGGATGGGTGTATTCGAAGATTGTACTGCAAAAGATGGAACAAAGCTTCCATTTGATAGCGATTCGATGATTTTAGCTTTAAATAACGGAAGAGCTATGAGCCCAAGACTTATGTATGAATACAGTCGTGCAGCTATGAGTTTAGAGCAAAGAAAAGGTAGAGAATTTATAATTCAAATGACTAATCATATCTACAGTTCTAAAGAGTATGATTTACCAAATGTATACACTTGGCTAAAACAAATCAAACCAAAATATATCATTGATACAAATATGGATGATAGCCTACAAAAAATCTACAGTGATGAAGAACACTTTCTTATCACAGGAGTTTCTAGAATAACTGCTGATTATGATAGATTTATAATATATAAATTTGATGTTAGTAAAAATGATTATGAAAAAATAGAAAAAGAAGCCTTAACTTTAGATTTACCAATTTTATTTAAACCTATGGGTTCAACAAAACCTGAGATGAATTTTATCATCTCAGATGCTGATTTTGTGGATTGGTTAACTGAAGCCATGGGTGGTTTTGCTATACCTGCTATACTAAAAGATTTTAGAAAAGATAAAGAGTACCTTTTTATGGGTGTTGATTTTGCTAAAGATACTTTTAGAATGGTAGCAAATGAGATTACGATGGATTTAAAAGGTGGGTTTACTATACTTAATAAACCTGAACTAACAAAAAAAGAGGATAAATTTATTAAAACTCACAATTTAGAAAATTTAAATTTGAGTTTAAATGAGTTTATAAATAGCCATGCCTAGTAAATTAAAATCATGTGACTTTTGTGGAAAAGAGATAAAAGAGGTCAAAAAAATATTTTCAAGTGAAAAATCAAATATTTGTGATGAATGTATCTCTATGTGTTCAAATGTTATGGAAAAAGAGACAATAAAAGAGGCTAAAAAAGAGTTTCAAAAAGGTCTTAGTGTTCCAATTAAAATAAAAGAACATCTTGATGAATATGTAATAGGACAAGATGATGCTAAAAAAGTTTTAGCAGTAGCTTTATATAACCATTACAAAAGAATTGATAAACCAATAATCAAAAATGTTGAACTTGAAAAGTCAAATATTATGTTAATAGGTCCTACAGGAAGTGGTAAAACTCTACTTGCAAAATCATTAGCAAAAATCATGGACGTACCTTTTGCCGTTGCAGATGCAACAGCTTTAACAGAAGCTGGATATGTGGGTGAAGATGTTGAATCTATACTTTCAAGACTTCTTGCAGCTGCTGATTTTGACTTGGAAAAAGCAAAAAGAGGGATTGTCTATATTGATGAAATAGATAAAATTGCCAATAAAAGTGAAAGTGCTACAAGTGGAAGAGATGTAAGTGGAGAAGGTGTTCAACAAGGTTTATTAAAAATCCTAGAAGGTGCAGAAGTTTATGTTCCTGTAAAAGGAAGTAGAAAAAACTCTTCAGCTGAAACAATTATTTTTGATACTACCCATGTCTTATTTATCTGTGGTGGTGCTTTTGTAGGATTAAGAAAAGATGAAAATAAAGATAAATCATCTGTTATGGGATTCTTAAATAAAGATAGCAAACAAAAAGATAAAAAAGATATAGAAGCAAAAGAGCTTATCTCTTTTGGATTGATTCCAGAGTTTATTGGAAGAATTCCAGTAATTGCTGAACTTAACAAGCTTTCAAAAGATGATTTAATCAGAGTTTTAAAAGAGCCTAAAAATGCCATCACAAAACAGTATGAAATACTTTTTGAGCTTGATGGAGTTGATTTAAAATTTGAAGATAAAGCCTTAGATGAAATAGCAAATATTGCTTATGAAAAAGATGTAGGTGCTAGAGGTCTTAGAGGTATCATAGAGAGACTTATGCTTCCTCTTCAATACACAATACCATCTGAAGAGAATCTTGGTACCTGTGTGATTACAAAAGATTACATAACTGAAAATAAAGATGTGGATTTGATTTATACAAAAAGTAGTGAAAAAAAAGTCTCAAAAGAGATAAGCTACGATGATATTAAGAAGTAATTTACAAATATGTAAAGCTACAAGTGTAGATATACCTATACTTGTAACACTTCTTAAAGCACTATTTAGTATAGAAAAAGATTTCTTTTTTGATGAAAAAAAACATAAAGATGGATTAAACTTATTAATCAATTCTAGAAACTCCCAAGTAATAATCGTAAAATTTGAAAATGAAATAATTGGAATGATAACAATACAAAAGATTATCTCTACAGTTATGGGAACAAAAGTCGGACTTATTGAGGATTTTATAATCAAAGATGATTATAGGGATTTAGGAGTTGGAACTTATCTTTTTGAATATATAAAAGATTATGCTGAAAAAAATAGCCTAACAAGACTACAACTTGTCTGCGATGAAGACAATATAACTGCAAAAGAGTTTTATACAAATAAGAAATTTAAACAAAGTAATTTAAACGCTTGGTACTACACTCTATAAAAATAATTCAATAATGGAACACTATTTGCATCTTCTTTTTATATATTTATATAAGGAAAGACAATGGCAGTTAAAATTACAGAAGAGTGTATAAGTTGTGAGGCATGTGCTCCAGAGTGTCCAGTGGCAGCAATTTTAGAAGATGGTCATGCAAAAAATCCTACAGATGTATTTTATGTAAAACCAGAATCATGTGTTGAGTGTGTTGATCATGCAGACAAACCAAGATGTGCAGAAGCATGTCCAACAGAAGGTGCAATTGTATGGGATATGCCTTATACTGCAGAGTATTCTGAGTACTATGCAATGGGTAATGACGAAGGAACATATAAAATTAGAGAACATAAAACAAAAGGTCTTATGTTACCTACTGTAAAAGCTCAAAAGTTTATCGAAGATATATCTATTGAAGATAGAGAATCTTACGCAAACGTAGGACAATTTTAGTCTTTGATTGTTGACAATTAATGCCCATTCGGTTATATTTCATTTATGGAAAATAAATTTAATATAGATGGCAATTTTTGGGTAAACAAAGATGAAAAAGCCTTTATTGGCAAAGGAAGAGTTGAACTTCTAAAAAACATCCAAATTTATGGATCTATCTCTAAAGCAGCAAAGCAAATGAAAATGATCTATAAAGCTGCTTGGGATAGTGTTGATATTATGAATAAACTATCTCGTGAACCTTTAGTTACTAAAGTAACTGGTGGCGTTGGTGGAGGTGGAACAGTAATAACAACCTATGCAAAAGAGATCATCAATGCTTATGATGAGTTAAAAAATCTACATGAAACTTATTTAAAAAATATGACTAATCTTTTTGATGGATTAGTAATTGACCTAAAAAATGAAAAACCTGTTTTCTCAAAACTTCAAGGAATTATTACAAATATTATTTCAACAAATAAAACCTGTGAAATAGAGATTATCTTAAACTCAAAACAAAAATTAATAACTATTGTAAATGAAGAATTTTTATTAAAAAGAGAGTTAAAAGTTGATAAACCTGTAAAACTATTAATTGAAACTAGCTCCGTAGTTATTACAAAAGATGAAAACTCTAGTAGTGCTAGAAACTACCTTAAAGGTAGAGTAAAAGAGATAGATGATGATGGAATAAGCACCTATTTGACTATTGATTGTGGAGATAAAGATATAATAAATGAAAAAATCACAAACTCTAGTTATAAAAACCTATCAATTGAAAAAAATAATCTAATTTATGCCTTTTTCAAAGCATACAACATAAATATTATTTAAGATAAAGTGATATAAGCCAAAACAGCATATCTAGAAAATTTTGAAATAACAACCAATAATAAAAAGTATTTGAAATTAAACTTTAAAATACCTGCAATAAAAGTTATAGGATCGCCAATAAATGGCACCCAAGATAGAAGTAATGACCAAGCTCCATATTTATCAAAAAAGCTTTTAGCACCTTGTAAACTCTTTTTTGAGATGATATTCTTATTTTCTAAATACTCTTCACCCTTCAGCCCCAAATAGTAATTTAAACAAGCACCCGCACTATTTCCTAAAGTAGCCACAAAAAGAAGTAGATATACGTTATACCCTTCTAAGATATCATATACAAGTAAAGCCTCACTTCCCATTGGGAAAAGTGTTGCAGATATGAAACTTGAGAAGAGAAGTGCTAAATAAGTCATCAACTTTCTTTTTCCTACTTTTAAAATTTATTATAATTTTAAGTTTATTTTGATACTATTTCACTCCTAAAGAGTAGCCCAAAGAATAAAAATTTATTTTTTGGGCTCTTCTTTAGACCTTTACAATTATATCTGAAGACAACGCCCCAGGATGGGAACATAGCAAGGCACCTTCTTTTATGGTGTGTTTAGGTATCTGGAGAGGAGTGCTATTGGCTCTCTTTTTTTTTGCTTATTTAAAATCTGAAAAATCTTCATTTAATATCAAAACTTTTTTTGTCTTTTTAATATAAATAAATCTTTTATCCCCACTTTTTAGAGCTTTTATAATCAAGTTTTTTATTTCATTATCATTTTTTTTATAACTTTTCATCAAAGCTGTAAAATCCTGCAAAGAGATAAACTTATTTTTCTCTGGTCTAGCTTCTATCTTTGGTTTATAAACAGAACGCATCTCATTGAAGGCACTTTGTAAAAGTTTTATTTCTGAGTCAAAGACACTTATTATTTTGTCTTGATTTTTTTCTAATCTTGCTATTTCTTCTTGGTACTGTCTTCTTAACCATTTTACAGATTTTTTTAGAAGAACAATTTGTTCATCTTTGCCCTCTATTACTTTTTGAATAGATACACTATTTTCTTCTTTTTTTTCTGCTATTTCTTCTACAGAAGCAACATAAGCATCTTTCTTACTCTTGTCATCCCATAAATATACATAGGTTTTCCCAGATTGTTTTATAGATTTTAATTGATTATTTTTTATTCTATAATGAACACCTTGTAAAGATATTCCAAGTATCTCCGCCGCTTGTGCTGTAGTTACTAATCTTTCCAAGGTTACAACTTATAGTTTATTTGAGTCTATTTCAATAACCGTATGAACATTTCCACGTGGTTTGAAATCAGCTACAACTTTTAACCATCTTGGCTCTAATTTTTCCATTAGAGTATCAAAAATCTCATTTGCCACATTTTCGTGAGAAATTTCTCTAATCATAAATGAATTTATATATAGTTTTAAAGCTTTTAACTCTATAACTGTTTTATTTGGAGTGTAATGTAAAAATATTGTTGCAAAATCTGGATAGCCACTTCTAGGGCATTTTGCCATAAATTCTGGCAGCTCTATATTTATCACATAATTTTTGTCATTTTCATTTGGCCAAAAGTTTTCTTCTTTGTTTATATCAAATTCAACTATCTCTTTTTCACCATATTTCATTCTATCTTGCCTTTTACTTGAAAATTCTTTAAATATTATAAGTACATGATTTTATCAAAACTATTCTTACAAATGTTATATTAATATAATTTCATGGTATTATAGTATTAGAAAAACTTATTTATGGAGTTTACATATGAGAACAGATGAATATGATATAGCAATAATTGGTGGTGGACCTGGAGGCATTGCAACAGCACTTGAAGCAGTCGTTCATGGTATCAAAAATATTATACTAATAGATAAAGCTGACAATCACTCTAGTACTATTAGAAAATTTTATAAAGAGAACAAAAGAGTTGATAAAGACTGGAAAGGCAAAAGTGTCGATATAGAGGGGAATATTCCTTTTATGGATGGAACAAAAGAGTCAACCTTAGACTTTTTTGACAAACTTTTGGACCATGATAAGATAGATACATTATTTAATACAGAAGTTGAATCAATAATTAAAAAAGATAATGAAGAGAAATTTCTAGTTACAACAGGAAATCAAAGTTTTAAAGCAAAAGCTGTAGTAATAGCAATAGGAAAAATGGGCAAGCCTAATATGCCAAAATACAAAATCCCACCATCACTAAAAGCAAAAGTAAATATAAATTTAGATGGCTGTAGTGAAGGTGAAAAAGTATTGGTTGTAGGAGGGGGAAATAGTGCAGCTGAGTATGCTTATGAACTAGCTGATGAAAATAACAATGTCACACTAGTTTATAGAAAATCTCAATTTACTAGATTGAATCCTGAAAATGAAGAGATTCTAAAAACCTACAATGGACAAGAGAAACTTCGACTACGAATGAATACAGATATTATCTCCTTAGAAAATGAACATGGAAAAGTAAAAGTGAATTTTGATGATGGTTACTTTACCTTATATGATAGGGTTATTTATGCAATAGGAGGAACTAGTCCAATAGATTTCTTGAAAAAATGTGGCATAGAGTTAGATGATGAAAACAAACCTATCTATGATGAGCACTATCGTACAAATATACCTTTTTTATATGTAGCTGGAGATATAGCTTTTAATACAGGAGGTTCCATTGCAGCTTCTCTAAACCATGGCTATCATATAGTAAACTCATACATGAGAAGAACAGGTAAAATTTATGCCTATACGGACAAAGTAGAAGAGTTTCTTAAAAGAAATCCTGAGTTTAAATAAAAATATTGGATATAATAATTTATGAATTTTAAATTATTAATCCTAATTTGTCTTACTCTTTTTTTCTTTTCCACAAGTTCAGTTTTAGCTCGAGCTGCACTAATAAATAACTCCATTGATCCATATAGCTTTACATTTTTTAGACTATTTTTTGGAGCGCTAACACTTCTTGTGATTTTATACTTTAAAGAAAAAAAAATAAATCTAAGCCTAACTAAAAACTGGGACACATCATTTATGCTTTTTGCCTATGCCATCTGTTTTTCCTATGCTTATATAAACTTAGATGCTGGACTTGGGGCATTGATTCTTTTTGCTATTGTGCAACTTACGATTATAATTGCAGCCCTGATAAAAAAAGAACACATTGATTTAAAAAAAGCTTTAGGTATTACTATAGCTTTTGCAGGTTTAGTCTATCTTTTATACCCTTCTGAAGGTTTTGAGATATCAATTTATCACTCTTTTTTGATGATGATATCAGGAGTTGCTTGGGGACTTTATACATTATTTGGAAAAAAATCTGCCAATGCCACACTTAATACAACAGATAATTTTACAAAATCACTTTTATTTCTTTTAATATTTTTCACTTTTTTTGTAGATAATATAAATATTTCAACTTATGGGCTAACTTTAGCTTTTATTTCTGGTGGTATTACCTCTGCTATTGGATATCTTTTATGGTACTACTTACTTCCAAATATAAAAATAGTAACATCTGGGATTTTACAACTTCTAATTCCACCCCTTGCTATATTTTTAGGAGTAATATTTTTAAATGAAAAACTAACTTCTACCTTAGTTATATCAACAATCTTAATACTTCTTGGAATATATATATCCATATACAAAAAATCTAGTAATTAATAACAAAAAACTATAAGAAAATAACTATCTTATTTTTTTTATAGTTTTTAATTGTATAATATAAATTAAAAATAATAATAAAAGAGTCACCATGAAAAAACTTACATTATCATTGTTAATACTTAGTATTTCATTATTTGCAAGAGAGTATATTACAATAGGAACTGGTGGTATAACAGGAACATATTACCCAACAGGTGGAGCAATTTGTAGACTTTTAAATATGATAAAAAAACAAACAGATGTCTTATGTACAATAGAATCAACAGATGGTTCTGTTTACAATATCAACTCAATAGTAAAAGGTGAACTAGATTTTGGTATTGTACAATCTGATATTGTTTATGATGCTTTAAAAGGTATTGAAAAATTTGAAGGCAAAGACGTTCCTAAATTAAGAGCAGTGATGGCAATATATCCTGAGTTATTTACACTAGTCTCAAGAAAAGATGCAAATATAAAAAGTATAATGGATATAAAAGGTAAAAGAATAAACCTTGGAAGTCCAGGCTCAGGGAATGAAGCAACCGCAGAAATACTATTTGCTGCCTTGGGTATAAAAAAGTCTGAGTTAGCCTATGCAGGAATGTCAAAAGTTGCTGAAATGCCAGAGGAATTAAAAGATAGCAGAATTGATGGATATTTTTATATGGTTGGTCACCCAACAGCAAATATAAAAATCACTTCAGATTTTGTTGATGTTAGACTTGTACCTATTTCAGGCAACAAAGTTGACAAACTTGTAGAAAAGTATCCCTATTATACACAAGATATTATTCCTGCTAATACATATAAAGGAAACAGTGAAGACGTTTCTACTTTTGGTGTAAAAGCTGTTTTAGTAACTACTAGCGATACAAGTGATGAAATTGTTTATGCCCTTGTAAAACAAGTTTTAGAAAACTTTGAATTATTTAGAAAATCTCATCCTGCCTTTTTACATATTACTGAAGAATCTTTACTAAAAGGTCTATCTGCTCCACTACATGATGGTGCTAAAAGATATTACAAAGATGCTGGACTAATTAAATAGAACTCAAAAGGGCAAGATAAGCTTGCTCTTGATATTTATTTAAACCCTCTGGGTACTCAACACTATTTTTTCTCTCAAAACTTCCCATTGCTTGTGAAGAAACTAACTCTACAGAACACTTAGGATTTAGTTGTATTAAACTCTCCATTTTAAAAGTAACTGCACCACCTGCAAAGTTTCCTTTTTTTGCTCTTTTTTTGATATATACTTGTTCAATATTATTCTCAGTTAAAAATACCAATAAATCATTACAATAACTTCGTATAGACTCTTGATGTTCATCATCTTCTAAAGTGATTTTTTTTGTTTTTAAATCTTTGTATTCGCTATCAATTTGAACTGCTAAGATGGTTTGATTTGCTTTTAGTTCTATTCCACATATATTCATTTTATTATTCCTTATAAGTGTCCCATTTAAAAGGGACATCAATATTATGATTTATAGAAGTATAAGATAAATTTTTAATTTGCATTGATTTTATTGCAGATTGTTATATTATTTAAAAGTGAATAATTTATATAATTATGTTATTATTTATCGTAATTTTAATATATGGAGTGTGTATAAAATGAATTCTTATAATATAAAATTTACAGACTATAAGAATCTTTTAACTCATATAAAAACAAATAAGCTTGATACTCATAAATCCTTACTTATACAAATCTTTTCAGGCATTATTGACAAAGATATACTTGAAGAGTTGAGTACTTTTTTAACAAATCACCTCCCCCAAGCCAAAATTATTGGTGCAACAACAGATGGCGAAATATTAAACGACAAAGCCACCACACACCAAATCATAATATCTTTTACAACATTTGAACACAGTACATTAAATATTTCAACTATTGATTTAAACTCAAAAAACAACTCTTTTGAGGATGGAAAAGAATTAACACAAATGCTTTTAAATAAAAAATCAAAAGTTTTTATTATATTTGCTTCAGGATTAAATATAAATCCAGAAGAGTTTTTAAAAGGTATTAAAAAAAGTGCTCCAAAAGTAATTGTTGCAGGTGGTTTAGCTGGAGATAATGCAAAGTTTAGTGGTACATATATTATTAGTACTAACAAATTACTTCCCTCTTCAGCAATAGGAGTTTCAATTAACTCCGATAATCTGTATGTTAATAACCAATACTCACTAGCTTGGAAAAACTTAGGGAAAATGTTTAAAGTAAATAAATCATCTGGAAATACTATTTATGAAATTGATAATATGACCCCATATAATTTATACAAAAAGTATCTAGGTGAAGAAGTAGCCAATGAACTTCCAGGTATTGGAATAGAGTTCCCACTAATCATTCAAAAGAATGGACAAAAAATAGCAAGAGCACCTTTATATCTCCAAGAAGATGGGTCAATGATTTTTGCAGGAAATATTGAAGAAAATGCAGAAGTACGTTTTGGAATAGGAAATATTGAAGAGATATTAAACGGCTCTTCACATCTTATAAATAGGCTAAGCTTACATAAAAATGAGGCAATATTTATATATTCATGTATGGCAAGAAGAAGGTTTTTAGAAAACAAAGCCTCTTTTGATATAAAAGATTTTAGTAAACTTGCTCCCACTTGTGGTTTTTTTACCTATGGAGAGTTTTTCTCAACAAATACTTCTAATGAACTACTTAATGAATCACTAACTGTTTTAGCCCTAAGTGAACATTCTGAAACCTACCAAAACATAAAACCTATATCTAATACAAAAATTTCAAATAAACTTTTAAAACAAAAAGCTATCTCTCACATAATAAACACTACATCAAAAGAGCTAGACTCCCTTAACGCTTATTTAGAGAAAAAAGTTCAAAGGAAAACCCAAGAAAACATTGAACAAAAAAGATATATTTTTGAACAAGAAAAAATGGTACAAATGGGAGAAATGATAGAAAACATAGCTCACCAATGGAGACAACCATTAAGTGCGATTTCTAGTAATATTAGCTCCACAATAATACAAAAAGAACTAAACTTATTGGATGATGAGGAGTTAATTAAAAACTTAAATAAAATATTAAATCATACAAAATTTTTATCTGATACAATTAATACTTTTAGAAATTATATTAACGAAAACAATGAGACAAAAGAGATTGTATTTCAAGATAGATTAAATATTGTAATAGATATTTTATCTACAACATTAAAAGATAATCACATAACACTAATAAATGAGATTGATTACTCAAAACCTATAAATAAATGGCTAACAATTGGTGATTTGTCACAAGTTGTATTAAATATATTTAATAATGCAAAAGATATCTTAATTGAAAAAAATATTAGAACTCCTTGGATAAAAATAGAGTGTAAAATTATAAAAGGAGATATTGTTACAACTATTGAAGATAATGGTGGAGGAATAGATGAAGATATTATTTCAAAAATTTTCGAGCCATACTTTACAACAAAACATAAAAGTCAAGGTACAGGAATAGGGCTTTATATGTCACACAATATTATAACAAATAAATTAAATGGTAATTTGTATGTTAAAAATACTGAACAAGGTGCTAAATTTTTTATAGAAATACCTTTAGATAGTAAATAAAATACTAGTAGAGTTTTCCATATAAATCCATATATGTAAGATAAACTCTTAGGTCAAATTCATATTGATGATAATTAGGCTCCATAAAGCAACATAAACTATAAAAGGCCTTATCATGTTCTTTTTCTTTTAAGTGGGCTAATTCATGCACTACAATCATCCTAAGGAACTCTTCTGGAACATTTTTAAACAAAGTTCCTACTCGTATCTCATTTTTACTCTTAAGCTTGCCACCTTGAACTCGAGAAATAAAAGTGTGTAAACCCAAAGCATCATTGATAACATTTATCTTTCCATCATAAATCACCTTACTAAGAGGAAGTGACTTTTTTAAATAGCTATTTTTGAAATCCATAGCATAAGAGTAGAGCGCTTTATCATTTTTATAATCATGAGAAATTTTGTATTTATTAAGTAAATATTTATCAAGCTTTTTATCATCTATTAGTTTTTGTATCTGGGAGATTATGTCTTTTGGATAGTGGTTTAAATATTTTAGAGTTTTCATATTATTTAGTCAAATGCATTATTAGGTTCAGCTTTAATATACTTAATACCTAATATCTTCAATTTTTCATCATTATGAAGAATATCGAATGTAATTGGTACTTTTTGAAAGTTAATATATTTATTATATTCAATATTTGTAAGAGCAAAACTACATATTTCACAATTTATACTTGTATTGTAAATAGCTATTCTTTTACTATCACAAGAAGGACATGGTAAATAAACAAATCTTTCAGGTTTTAATATTACTTGCCCATCTACTCTAGCTTTAATATAAGTATATTTACCATATTCTAAATTTGCTTTATAAATTTTTTTTCTAACGTTAAAAGCCACTTCATTTTTTATATATTTTTTCAAATCATCAATAATATTTTTTTTTCTATGGAATGGGTCAATTTGTGTAGTTGCTAAAATTGGGTCATTATTGTAAAACTTTATAATAAACTTATAAAACCAATAAAAAATTCTCATAAATAATTTATAAAATATAAAATCATGTAATTGTGTTCTCCAATGAAAAACACCATTTCTAATGTCTTTTAATGTATTTAAATCATAAATAATTTGCTTTGGTATTTTATAAAAAGAAGATATTAAAATTATTGTTTTTTCAAAACTGATTGTTTGACTATATTTTTTTTGTTTATAACTATTTAAAGAACTTTTTATTAAAGACTTCTTATCTACAATTTTAATATATTGTTTAAGTTTTGTATATATGGAATTATTTAATTCTGAATATATAAGTCTACTATCGATTTTTTCCAATTGTTGTTTTAAAAATGTTTCTAATCCGATACTTAGATGTATAAGAGAGCTTAATAATTTATCAGGATATTCTGCTAAAAGAAATTCATCAATAGCAGCAGAAATATAATTTTCTGGTCTTTGTAAAAACTCTTGTTTTTTACCATATTTTTTTGATGTAACTGTACTCATAAATCAATCCTCACTTCAGCACTCATAAGTTTTAATTGTAATTTTAGAGCTAAGTTTCATTCTTTGAGAAGGTTTCATATAAATCCTTAAAAGTCATATTTTATTTAAGGTCAAGGCGACGGTTGAGTTTTTGCGAAGGAGCCTACTAGAAGTAGGTGACTGAGTAAAAACTCAGCCTCCAACGCAGAGATTAATTAAAAGATGTCTTTTAGACTAAACGTCTAAGTGTTCTACATCTTTCGCATGTTCTTCAATATAGTTTCTTCTTGGCTCTACTTCATCACCCATAAATAGTGTGAAAGTATCTGATGCTACTGTTGCATCTTCTATAGTAACTCTTAGAAGTCTTCTTGCTTCTGGTGTCATTGTTGTTTCCCAAAGTTGCTCAGGATTCATTTCCCCAAGACCTTTATATCTTTGAATATAAGCACCTTTTTTAGCTAAAGCTTCTATCTCTTCTAAAATTTCTACTAAATCTCTACCTTCAAATACAGTTAAATCTCTTTCAACTAATTTGTTGTAAATATAAGTAGCTTCACTAAAATATGGTGATGCAAAAAGTTCATCATCAATTAGTAACTCTTCAAGACCTTCATTTGTTTGAACAAAAAGTTGAATACTTTCATCTGTTAATCTTTTAGATAAAATGTTATATCCCTTTGCTTCTAGGAAATTTTTTACTTCTTCATATAGGGCTGTAAAGTCTAGATTCACTAAATTTGAATTTTCAATTAAGTGTTTTAATACTTCTGCTAAAGAGTATCTTTTTTCTAATTGTGTTAGCATTCCTCTATATCTAGAAACTGTTTTAAATAAATCCACTAAGTCATTGTATCCAAGACCTTGGAACTCAAATGATTCTAAACCATTTTCTATTAAGAAGGCAGATAGGGCATTGTCATCTTTTAAATATGTTTCATTTTTACCTTTTTTATATCTATAAAGAGGTGGTTGAGCAATATATAAATAACCTTTTTCAATAACTGGTCTTAAAAATCTAAAGAAGAAAGTTAAAAGTAGTGTTTGGATATGAGATCCATCAACATCTGCATCCGTCATAAAAATGATTTTATGATATCTGATTTTTTCTTCATCAAAATCTTCACCAATACCACAACCTAAAGCTGTAATCATATTTCTAATTTCATCAGATTTTAAAATCTTATCAAGTCTTGATTTTTCAACATTTAAAATCTTACCCTTTAGTGGTAAAATCGCTTGATAAACTCTATCTCTACCTTGTTTTGCAGAACCCCCTGCAGAGTCCCCTTCCACCAGGTATAATTCTCTAATAGCTGGATCTTTACTTTGGCATTCTGCTAATTTACCAGGAAGAGTTCCTACTGTCATAGCATCTTTTTTACGTGTTAAATCTCTAGCTTTTTTTGCTGCTTCTCTACCACGTGCTGCCATTAAAGCTTTATCCATAATAGCTTTAGCTTGTGCTGGATTTTCTTCAAAATATTTATCTAATTGTTCAGATGTTAATCTTTGACAAATAGGTTTTACATAAGAAGAACCAAGTTTACCTTTTGTTTGACCTTCAAATTGAGGTTCCGGAACTTTTACAGAGATAATTGCAATAAGACCTTCTCTTACATCATCACCTGTGATTTTTGTATCTTTTTCTCTAGCTGCTGCATTTTCATTTAAGTATTTAACAATAGATCTTGTAAGTCCTGCTTTAAATCCAGCTTCATGAGTTCCCCCATCAATTGTTCTAATATTATTTACAAATGATAAAGTCTTTTCAACATAAGTATCATTGTACATAACTGCAATATCAACTTCAACATCATCAACTCTATCATTAAAAGCAACTGCATCAGATACCGCTGTTGCAGTATTTATATATTCAACGAACTGTTTAATACCACCTTCAAAATGATAAACTTCTGTATTTTTATGAATTTCATCTACTAAAGTAATAGAAATAAATGAGTTTAAATATGCTACTTCTCTAAATCTTTTTGCTAAAACTGCTGTATCATAAGTATTTACTTCAAAAATAGAAGTATCTGCTAAAAATTCAATAGTAGTTCCTGTTTTTCTAGGACTCTCTCCGATTACTTCTAGTGGAGCTTTTGGAATACCTTTTGAAAACTCTTGATAATGTATTTTACCTTCTCTGTAAATAGTCATTTTAAGTTCTTCTGATAGTGCATTTACAACAGAAACACCAACCCCATGAAGCCCACCAGATACTTTATATGTATCTTTATCAAATTTACCACCTGCATGAAGTACTGTTAAAACAACAGTAGCAGCTGAAATTCCTTCACCTTCATGGATAGATGTAGGAATACCCCTACCATCATCTTCAACTCTAATCCAATGATCTTTAGTCATAGTAATTTTTATATTTCTACAGTATCCAGCCATTGCCTCATCAATTGAGTTATCAACAACTTCATAAACCATATGATGTAAACCGTTAGTGTTAGTATCACCAATATACATACCTGGTCTTTTTCTAACAGCTTCTAAACCTTTTAAAACCTTAATATTACTAGCACCATACTCTTGGCTCATAAATTATCCTTTTTTATTTATCTAACACGATTGGCATTACAATCGTGAAAAATTTGTCATCTTCTAAGTAAAATGGTAGATTTGATTCATTGAATCCTACAACAATATTTTCATTATTTGACATACTTAAAAAATCTAATAAGTATTTTGCATTTACTGCCAAATAAAAGTTTTCACTAATATTTAAATCAATATCTATTTGTGTTTTAGATTCAGTATCTTCATCTAAAGATTCAAAAATTATAGAATTTGGAGAAAAAGTAATTTTAATATTTGAAAATAGTGAAGTAACTAATTTAATAGAATCTATTAAAACAGCTTTAGGTAATGTTAAATTATATTTTAAACTATTTGGAATAATTCTTTCATAATCTGGAAATTTTCCATTAATTAGTTTTGTAAAAAATTTAGAATTATCAGCTTCTACTACTAAGTTTGTATCATCATAAGATATCTTAGCATCATCTAAAAATAGTTTTTGAATCTCAATAATTGCTTTTTTTGGAATGATAAATTGAGATTCATTATTTGATATATTTTGTAAATGTGAAATAGCAAGTCTTCTTGTATCTGTTGCAACAAAATTGATTTTAGAATTTTTAATATCAATTAATGCTCCATTTAATTCAAACTTAGGATTGTTATTATCAATAGCTGGTGTAATTTTTCTAATACTATTTACTAAACTTATAGTAGAAATATTTAAAATATTTAAATCACTATTCATAATTAAATTTGGATATTCATTAGCATCATACATAGGTAGTTTAAAAGTAGATCTACCTTGTTTTATAACTAAATTATTATCTATAGTATCAACAGTAATAGTATCATTTTTTAATCTTTTAATAATACCTAATAAATTACTTCCATTAACTGTACCTTTTCCATCTGTTGATTCTTCAATATCATTAACATAAGATTCTAAACCTATTTCATAATCAGTAGCTTTTAATGTTAATTTAGAATTTAATACTTCTAAATATATATGAGAAGTAATAGAACTTGAATCTTTTTTTTCTAAAAATGGTTGCATTGAAGAGATTATATTTTCAAAAATATTTTTTGCAATGATAAATCTCATTTTATCCCCTTTATTTATATTTAATTTAGTGGTAGTAGTAGACTATGTGAATAGATGAAAACTCTTATTTTAATCCGATTATATCAGCTCTTGCAAGAGTGATTAAAGAACTAAAGATATTCACATCTATTCACATAATGATTTGAAACTTTTCTACACCTATCCTCTATTTATGATTTTATTTTTTAAATTTTCAATTATAAGTTTAAAATTTTCATCTTTTTCAATAAGCTCATTTGCTTTTTTGATATTATGAGAAATTGAACTATGATCTTTCATCCCTAAAAATTTAGCAATATCTGGCATAGAGTTATGTGTTAACTCACGAGCAAGGTATATTACTATTCTTCGTGCATTTGCAACAAGTGCAGTTCTTTTTTTAGACTTAATATCACTTGGCTTGATATTTAATTCAATTGCCACAGTTGTTATTATATCAGGAAGTTTGATATTTTCTTTTGTCTCTTTAATTTGCTCTTTTAAAAGATTTTGTACCATTGGTAAATTAATCTCTTGATTAAGTAGCGAGGCACTGGCATTTATTCGTATAAGAACACCCTCTATTTCTCTAATAGAGTTATCTAAATTGGTTGCAATATAGTTTATAATATCTCTTGATAACTTAATACCATTTAATTCAGATTTTTTTTCAATAATTGCAATTTTTGTTTCAAGTCCTGGTATTTGAACATCTGCTGTTAAACCCCACTCGAATCTTGACTTTAATCTATCTACTAGACCTGCTATTTGTGATGGCAGTCTATCTGATGTCATTACAATTTGTTTTTCTGCATTGTGAAGTTCATTGAAAGTATGAAAGAACTCCTCTTGAGTTTGCTCTTTTCCACTTAAAAATTGAATATCATCTATAAGTAAAACATCACATTTTCGGTATTTGCTTCTAAAGTGTTCCATATTTTTGTTTTTAATTGCAAAGGTAAAGTCATTCATGAACTGTTCAATGGTAACATATATAATTGTTCTTCCATGTTCTACGGCATCATTTCCAATAGCTTGAAGTAAGTGAGTTTTTCCTAAACCAGTACCACCATATATAAAAAGTGGGTTGTATTGAATACCTGGTTTTTTAGAAACTGCAAGTGAAGCATTGTAAGCCATTTGATTTGATGGACCAACAATAAATGAATCAAAAGTATAAGAAGGGTTTAAGATGGTGCTTTCCACCTCTTTTCTTCCACTCTTTTCTTTTAATATCTCTTTTTTTGTCTTTTTTTCACCAGTTAATTTTATCTCAATAGCTGGTTTTGTCCCATCGATAGTCTCGATACAGTGCTGTATGATTTTTGAGTATTTACTTTTTATCCAATTTGCAATATATTTATTTGGGACTTCGAAAATAGCTATATTTTCATCAGATGAAATTTTTTTGTATACTAGTTGTTTTAAATATCTTTCATAATCTGATTTTGATGTCTCATTTTTTAAAACTGATAAAATCTCTTTGCTTGTCATTAAATATAAACTCTTTTTTATTTGATTGGTAGATATTATAGCTAAAATATTTTAAAAACTAAGATATAATAAAAATATTGTTGATTAAGAAGTGAATAACTTTTGCTAAACTATATAATTTAAGTGAAAACTAATAAAAGATTTACCAATATACTACACTTTACACAAGTGAATAGATTTTTTAAGGATATGTGAACAGTTGAAAAAAAAGATATTAGGAATAGATCCAGGGACTATAAATTGTGGTTATGCAGTTATAGAAAAAGATAGTAGAGATTTAAGACTTTGTGAAGCAGGATTGATAAAAATAAAAAGCAAAATTCTGCAAGAGCAAATAGTAGAAATGGTAGAAGGCTTAGACTTGATTTTTTCAAATCATGAAATAAGTGAAGTTGCTATTGAAGATATGTTTTATGCTTTTAATCCAAAAAGTGTAATAAAGCTTGCTCAATTTAGAGGTGCCATATCTTTAAAAGTTTTACAAAACTTTGGAAATTTTTCTGAGTATACTCCTTTGCAAGTCAAAAGAGCAGTTACGGGAAATGGAAAAGCTACAAAAGAACAAGTAGCTTTTATGGTAAAAAGATTGTTGGGTATAAAAAAAGAGATTAAGCCACTTGATATCACAGATGCAATAGCAATTGCACTTACTCATGCTCAAAGATTAAAATAAAAAAGTGATATTATAATTTAAACAAAAGCTGTTATAATTCGCCTTCTAAAAATATTAGGATAATAAATGAAACGAATTGGAATACTATCTTCACACAATGGAAGTGGTTTTGATACTATTTTAGAAGCTTGCGAAAATAAAATCTTAGATGCTCAAGTAGTATTAGTAATTTCTAATAATCAAAATGCAAAAGTATTGGAAAAAGCATCAAATAAAGATGTTCCAAATTTTGTAATAAATGCAAAAAAATACCCAAATGAAAATCTTGATGAAAAAATCACAAATCTGATGCTAGAGTTTAAAATAGATTATATATTTTTATCAGGATATATGAAAAAAATCGAAAAAAATCTTTTAAAAAACTTTCCAAATAAAATTATAAATTCCCATCCTGCTTTACTTCCTAAATTTGGTGGAAGTGGTATGTATGGGAGATTTGTACATGAGGCTGTAATTGAATCAAAAGAGACAAAATCAGGTTGTACAATACATTATGTTAATGAAAACTATGATGAAGGAGAGTATATTTTGCAAAAAAGTATCACTTTACTTCAAGATGAAAAAGTAGAAATACTTGAAGAGAAAATAAAAGAGCTTGAAAAGACAGCTGTAGTAGAAGCATTTTTAAAATTGATAAAGTAGTTTGCTATTTAATAATATTTTACATATAATAAAGCAAGATTAATTTTGGAGTAAGAATGAAATATTTAGTTTGTGATGATTCTAAGATGGCTAGAAAGATGCTAATAAAAGCTCTTAAGGCTTTAGTTGGCGAAAATATTGAAATAGT
This sequence comes from Arcobacter sp., assembly GCA_002869535.1. Lineage (GTDB taxonomy): Bacteria > Campylobacterota > Campylobacteria > Campylobacterales > Arcobacteraceae > Arcobacter. The sequence continues at coordinate 74,393 of PKUK01000002.1, read as the reverse complement.
TGAAGCTTCAAATGGACAAGAAGCTGTAGATTTATATACTCAAATATCTCCTGAAGTTACATTTATGGATTTAACTATGCCAATAATGAGTGGTTTTGAAGCAGTTAAAATAATTTGTGAAAAAAATAAAGATGCAAAAATAATTGTAGCAAGTGCAGATATACAAGAAGGCTCTATGGCAAAAGCAAAAGCAAATGGCGCTTTAGGGTTTATTAAAAAACCTGTCAATGAAGAGAACTTGAAACCAGTTCTTCAAAAACTGAAGGTTTTATAATGGTTGAAAATGACTTCTTAAGTGAGGATCAAAAAGATTGTCTGCAGGAGTTAATGAATATCTCATATGGTTCAGCAACTGCTGCAATTGCTGATATTATTGAAAAGTTTGCAAAGTTAAGTATTCCAAAAATTGCCACATTGTCAAGTGAAAACTTTAAAGACTATATTAAAAATAAAGTAGATGAATACCATGTTTGCTATTTGGTTAGTCAGTCAATTGATGGGAAACTTTCAGGTGAAAATCTCTTTTTAGTGGATGACAAATCTTTAAAGAATTTAGCTTTAGAGTTTGGTTTAAGTGAAGTGGAAATAGATGAGGATGAATTAAAAGATGTGGTTTTGGAAATTACAAATATTATTTCATCAACAACTTCAAGTAAACTAGCTGAACTTATAGAAACTGATATTTTATTTGCTCCTCCTCATGTGGAAATTATTGACTCTGCACAAGATTTAGGAGATTATTATAAAGTAGAATACAATCATATAATTATAATCTCAACATTAATAGAGTTTGAAGAACAGAATATTAACAGTGAGTTAGTAATAATGTTAAAAGATGATTCTATTACATATTTGAGAGATGCATTAGACAAAGTTATGGATGAGTATTAAGATGGAATTATTAAATAATAATATAATTTTTAATACTATTGATAATGGGATAATGATTTTAGATGAAAACTTAAATATCAAAGCATGGAATAAATGGCTTGAAGTAAAAACAGGTATAAAGTCAGATGAAATTGTAAATCACTGTATCTGTGAAAGATTTCCCTATATTGAACAAAAAAAATTAGTAAGAAAAATAAAATCTGTCCTTATAACTAAAAACGCTTCTTTTTTTAGTGTAGAACCACATGAATATTTAATCAAAATTAAATCAAATACTATTATGGGTAAAGTTTTTAAATATATGAGACAAGATATCACTCTTGTACCTTATGATTTAGAAAGAAGACTTGTGTGTTTATACATATATGACCATACAAAACTTCATGAATCAAGTGAGAAATTAAAAAAACTAAATGAAGAATTACAAGATCTTTCAAGTAAAGATCACCTTACTCAACTCTATAACAGAAGATATTTTGGAGAAGCAGCTGCAACAATGCAAAGCTTATCTGTTAGAAATAATCACCATATCTCTATTATCATATTGGATGTGGATAATTTCAAACAAATAAATGATAATTATGGACATTCAGTTGGGGATAAAGTTATAGTTTCTCTTTCTAGAATATTAGAAAATAATTGTAGAAAAAGTGATATTGTTGCAAGATGGGGTGGAGAAGAGTTTGTGATTCTTTTATACAATACTACTTTAGGTTATGCTCAAAGTGTTGCAGAAAATATTAGAAAAAATGTAGAAGATTTTTATGTTGAAGTAAAAGATGAAAAGTTAAAATTTACACTAAGTTTAGGTGTTTCAGAATTTGAACCACAAATAGATAAAGACTTAGAATGTACAATTAGCAGAGCAGATAAAGGTCTATATACAGCAAAAGCGAGTGGTAAAAATATGGTTGTGACTAACTAATCACAACCTAGGAAGCGACCACTTTTTATAATAAGCCACAAGTCTTAAAAGAACTCCAGCGACAAATAGTATAGTTATCGTTAAAATATTTGTTTGGTGGAATAAATGTAAGATATACATGAATAGCCCAACAATAATTGCAACTGTTCCATAAAACTCACTTACTAATATGGACGGTACTCTATTTATAAGAATATCTCTTATTGTTCCTCCTCCAACAGCAGTTAGAAAAGCTAAAATTAAAACACCCAAAAAATTGAAGTTATTATCAAGGGCAATAATTGAACCAGTTATTGCAAAAGAGACTAGGCCAATTGCATCTGATATTATAAAAGCAGTTTTACCTTCAAAGTCTGGAATTTTATGAAGTTTAAAAATTAGTGATATAAAAACCGTTGCAATTACAAGTATTACTGGAAGTGTATCTGTAAAAATATATGGAGTTTTATTTGCAAGAACATCTCTAATCATTCCACCACCAAGAGCTGTTAAAAATGAAGAGATAACTATTCCTAAAATATCTAAGTTATAATGAACCGCAATTAAAAAACCACTTGTTGCAAAACAAATGATTCCAATGATATATGCAATTTGTAAGGCTGTCATTTTTACTCTTTCTTATAAAGTCTTTTATTTTTTGGGATTATACTAAGTTTTTTATTTAAAATTGATTTTGAAAATATTCTTATTATTTTTATAATCATACTCTAATTTTAAAAAGTGTCTTTTTAATATTTTTTTAACAATACTAAGTCCTAATCCAAAACCATCTCTTTGGACTAATTCTTGAGTAAATGGTTTTAAGTAATATTCTAAATCTTTTGAAAGTTTTTCACCACTATTTATTATGGATATTTGAGAGTTTTTAGCCTCTATTATTATAGGAAAAGAGTTTGTATATTTTAAGGCATTATCAATTAAGTTTTTTAAAGCAATAGCTAGATAATTTAGGTCTGCTTCTATTTTAAAATCATTTATTATTTCAATCTTTATTTTTGACTCATCATTTATGTATAGTTTTCCTAAAGATTCTAAAATCAAGGTTTCAGCACTAAAGTGTGTGATATCTAGTTTAGAAGAGTTTAATTTTTCTAGTTCTATTAGCTCATTTGTTAAGATTTCTAAATCACTAAAAATCTTTTTCAAAAGCTCTTTTTGTGAAAAGTCATCAATCTTTTCTATGGCAAATTTCCCTTTTGCAATAGGTGTTCTTAACTCATGCCCAATATCTCTTAGCAGCTCTTCTCTTGTTTTTATTAGCTCTTCAAGGTTGCTTGCCATTTGATTAAATGTTTTTGCTAAAACACCTATTTCATCATTTGATTTTACTTCAACTCTTCTACTTAAGTCTCCTTTTGAAAAACTCTCTATCTCTTTTGTGATTTTTTTAAGAGGTGAGAGAAGTTTTAATATATATAAAAATATAAGAGTTAAAACAAAAATATCAAGAAAAACCAATAAGTTTAATCTAAACTTTTCATTTAAATTCTCTTCATCTTGTGTTTTTAAAATATATTCATCATCTAAGTATTTTATATGAAGTATAAATTCATCTTGAAAATTTTCTTGAAAAATAGAGATAAATCCAAAAGTATGTGCTTTGTAGTACAAAATATCTTTTTTTGCATTTTTAAGTTTTTTTAGTGGTCTTAATTTATATTGTTGGATAATGTTATTTACTAATTTTGTATTATCTATGTTTTCAAGAAGTTCATTTGATATTTTAAGATATTTGTCTTTTATTAGAGTCTCTATTCTTTGTGAGTTAATACTATCAATCCAAAAACCAATGATACCCATAAGTATAAAACTAATAAAAAATAAAATAGAGATTTTTTTTACAATACTCATTTTAACTCACAAACTTATAACCAATACCCCAAACAGACTTAATATATTTGGGGTTTTTAGAATCATCACCAATCTTATATCTTATATTTGATATATGCATATCTATTGTTCTATTTTTTGTAGTTATATCCAATGAAGTTGCGTGAAGTATTTGCTCCCTTGAAGAGATTTTATTTAGGTTTTCAATTAAAAATATAAAAACCTCAAACTCTATTTTTGTAAATTCTACAGGAAAATTATCAACTTTAACTTCTCTATTCTCTTTATCTATCTCAAAATCACCTATTATTATTTTACTATTTTCATATTTTTTTAAAATATGTTCTATTCTAAGCACTAATTCCCTTGGTTCGTATGGTTTTGCTAAATAGTCATCAACGCCAAGTTCAAAACCGTGTATTTTATTTCCAATATCACCACGAGCTGATGAGATTATGATAGGAATATCTTTTATCTTTTTTAGTTTTTTAAATAGATCAAATCCATCCATTTCTGGAAGCATCAAATCTAATATAGCAATAGAGAAATCTTGATTTTTAGAAAACTCTTCAAGTGCCTCTTTTGGATTTGCAAAAGAGGTGCAATCAAAATGATAATCTTTTAGATAATCATTTATAAGAGTTTGCATTTGAAGATCATCTTCTATAAGTAAAACTTTTTTATTCAACTCTCCACTCCTGTAAATAGTATGAAAATTGTTTTCTTTGTTTGGCATTTAAAATTTCATGAATCTTTTTAAACTTTTTTGCTTCAAGCTCTATGGTTTCTTCATGGATTTCTTCGACTATCTCTTCATATTCATCTTTATCAAAATACTCTTTTTGAAAAAGTTGTTGAAGCTTTTTTTCCTCTTTTTCTTTTTTGTGATAATATTTTGAATATTTTTTCCTATATTTGATAAGTACTTCTTTTATATCTTCATACTGTGCAGCACTTAAATTTAAATAGTCTAAGCTTTTATAAATATGATTATGATTATTTTGGCTTACATCTTCACTTGCATAAAGAGTAAAAGCCCAAAATAGGCTACATAAAAGCGCGAATATTTTTAATCTTATCATCTTCAATCAATCCTTTTTCAACATCACTGTGGCATGCTTTACAGTTGGCTTTACTTTTAACATCGGCGTGGCCAAACACTTTTTTGGGAATCTCTTCATGCTCTTTTTTCCAAAAATCAGTATGTGTAATGGCAATTATATCTTTATTTCCAATGGAATTCAAAATCTTAAAACTGAACTCTTTTGTCGATGTTTCCGCACTGTTTTTAATTAAGAATGCTGAAATATTTTGGTTATCTTCTTCACTAATTGATGCATCATCTCCAAAATGGTTCTCCAAGTCGCTCATCATACTTATCCATGAGTGTTTAGGCAAAGAACTGGGAGGGATATAGAGTGTGACACGATGCACACTCACTAACAAAAAGTTCATTTTGTTTTTCATAATCAATTGGTTCATATTTTGATGCAACTAAAATATTTTTAGGAGAGCTTACATTAAATACAAAATAAGCAATCATTAAAAAAAGAAAAAACACAGCAATGAGTTTTTGAAAAAATGTTAATTTTATACTTACTGACTCTTTTGTTTTTTTATAACCTGTAAAAATAGAGCTCAATGTTTCATGTTTGCTATGAAGCAGTTTATCTGTTAATACCCCTCCAACATGAGCAACAATAAGAACAATAGCCAAATTGGCTAAAATTTCATGTAACTCTTCAAAAAGTTCCATTTTTTTGAAAAAAGAGTCATTTAAAAATGAAAAAATTCCTTTCCCTTCTTGAATACCAAAGGTTAATGCCCCTGTTACAATAACAAAGAAAATAACAACAAACATACCTATCATAACAAAAGAAGCAGGAGGATTGTGTCCTACATATTTTTGTTCAGAATTAAAAATATTGAACATAAACTCTTTTACTTTTGCAATACTTAAAGGAAAATCTCTAAACTTAGAGTATTTAGGTCCTAAATAGCCCCAAAAGAATCGAAAGCCCAAAAGAATAAGTATGGCGTAACCAATCATGGCATGATAGTTTAACAAATCATCATCATCGGTTAAAAATGCCAATAAAATTAAAAGAGCAAACAACCAGTGAAAAACACGTGTTGGTAAGCTCCATATATAAGATTTAAACATATTGTTTCCTTAATCTTCCCAACGTCCAAAATTAGGAATTAAAATATCATTGTCGCTGTAAATCCCTCTATCAGCAGTCGTATGACACGCTTTACAATTAAAAATTCCTTTAACCTCTTCTTGAGTAATTAAGCTTGGACGTATATCTTTGTGTTTTTCAATCATATACGGTGTTAAGGAAATTGAATCAGGGATTGGTCTCCCTCTTAAACTATTCACAATTCGGCTACTTCGTTTGTAATGCATGTTTTTTTCAGCACTGTTGGCATTTAAATAATTTGATAGTGAAACAAAATCTTCTTGTGCCAATGAAGCATCTGTATCAAAATGATTTTCCAAATTGTTCATCATTTTAGTCCATGCATTTTCAGGCAATAGTCCTGGCTGATAAGCAAAGTGACATGAACCACACTCTTTAAGATAAAGTGTATTATTTACAGGGGCTACCCCTTTTTTCGTCGACTTGCCATAGTTGCCATATCGCTTGTCATCATCTGCAAAAGAAACGGTCAATAAAAATGCAATTAGTAGTAAAAGTTTCATTATTTGTCCTTTGATAAGATATAAGTTACAACATCACCTTTTTCTAGTGCTGTTCCTTCACGATTGTAAACATCATTGAAATTTCTTCTTAACCATTTTTTTATGTTTTTAACTTCTGTAAATCTTTCTGGATTTGCTTTAGGAGATAGTGGTTCTATTACTTTTCCTGTGAAGAAGTTTTTATTTGATTTTGTTAAGTCAATACCATGACAAGAAGTGCACGATATTTCTTTGCCTTTTTTACCCATATGTTTTGAAGTGAAAATCTCTTCACATCTTTTTATATCAAAGCCTTTAAAGTTAGGGTCTGTTTTTTGAACTTCTTGTTTAAGAGTGTTTAAATAGTCCCCAACAACTGATGCATAAGTTAGATTTAGGATTAATCCCAAAAGAATTAGTAGTTTCATCTTTAAGCCTTTTCATTTTTATATTGTAAGTATAAAAGAAAAGCTTAAAGTATTGATACAAACTTCCTTGACAGTTTCTTTACAATTTGGAAATAAGTTATATTTGAGTTAGTTTGTTAACTTCTTTTTAGAAAATTATCTAAAAAGAAGTAGAGGTTTTTTTGATTTTTCAAGCATTTTAGAGGTAATACTTCCAAAAACAACACTTTTTAGTCTATTGTGACTATAAGCTCCCATAGCAATAATATCAATATTATTATCTTCTTGATATTTTAAAATTTCATCAATTTTATCACCATCTAGTGATGAAGTTTTTACTTCAAAATCTGCTCTTGCAAATAAGTTTTTAGCTTCATTTAAAAGTTTTTCAGAAGATGCTTTATCTTTATTTACATTTACAATGTGTCTTGAGACATTTGGGAAAATAGGATCTTTTGTTGCTATGTCAATAGCTTTATTTGCATAATCAGAACCATCATATGCCATCAAGATAGAGTTTATAGGAGTAAATTCACAGTTTGCTAGAAGTATTGGAATATTTAATGCTCTTATTATATCTTCTATATTTTTATAATTTTAACTAGTTTTATCAAAACCAATAATTGCAATATTAGTCTCTTTTTCTAAATCCTCAAGATTCTCTTCAAAGTTACCATGTCTTTGCATAGAAAAGAGGTTTTCAACCCCTTTTTCTTTTACATAAGCACTAAAAGTTTTTAAAAGTTTTTTACCTATACTTATTAGCTCTTTGCTTTCTGCTTGCTCTTCTCTTGTAAGTTCTTCAAGAAGATTTTCCTTTGAGCCAAATCCAATATTACCCGAAAGATTAACTTTTTTGGAGATGTGGGAGTGGTCTACTACATTTAATAATACAAGAGGTAAATTAAGAAGTTTAGAGATATAAACTCCATAATCACAGGCAGCCTTACAATACGAAGAATCATCTATACAAACTAAAACTTTTTTTGAACTCACTTTAGTGTCCTCCCATTACTTTATCAATCTCTTCTGGATCATCATGAATACCAAATCTATCGATGATAGTTTTACTAGCTTCATTTTGACCGATTACTTCAACTTCTGCACCCTCACGTCTTAATTTTATAACGGCTTTATCAAGGGCATAAACTGCTGATATATCCCAAAAGTGTGCACGTGTTAGGTCAATAGTAACTTTATCTAAAACCTCTTTAAAGTCAAATGTTTCATAGAATTTATCAGCACTATTAAAAAATACTTGACCTACAAATTTGTAAGTTTTAGCACTATTATCTTCATTATAAAAAGTTTCACTATACATAAAGTGAGAGATTTTATTGGCAAAAAATAGAGATGCTAATAGTACTCCTGAAAAAACACCATGGGCTAAGTTATGTGTATATACTGTAACACAAACGGTTGTAAGCATAACAATATTTGTTGATATTGGTAGAGTTTTTAAGTTCTTAATAGAACTCCAATCAAAGGTTCCAATTGATACCATAATCATAACAGCAACAAGTGCAGCCATTGGAATTACTGAGATAATATCACTTAAAAATACAACCATAATAAGTAGAAAAAGACCAGCAAGTAGTGTTGATAATCTTGTTCGCCCACCCGATTTTACGTTGATAACTGATTGTCCAATCATAGCACATCCAGCCATCCCACCTAAAAATCCAGATGCAATATTGGCAATACCTTGTCCTGAACACTCTCTATTTTTATCACTTTTTGTATCTGTTAATTCATCAACAATTGTTGAAGTCATTAGTGATTCTAAAAGACCTACTACTGCTAGGGATACTGAGTAGGGAAGAATGATAAATAAAGTATCAAGATTTAATGGAATCTCAGGGAATAAAAATATTGGTAAAGTATCAGGAAGATCTCCCATATCACCAACAGTTCTTATATCTACACCTAAAAAAATCACAATAAGAGTTAAGGTTATAATTGTAACAAGTGGAGAAGGAATAATCTTACCGATTTTTGGAACATAAGGAAATAGATATATAATAGCAAGTCCAAAAGCAGTAAGTGCATAAACATGCCAAGTTACATTTGTAAGCTCTGGAAGCTGAGCCATAAAGATTAAAATGGCTAAGGCATTTACAAATCCAACAACAACAGCCCGTGGAACAAAACTCATAAATCTTCCAAGCTTTAAATACCCTGCAATTATTTGAAAAATACCAGTTAAAAGAGTTGCCGCAAGTAAATACTGTAGACCATAGTCTTTTACCAGAGTTACCATAACAAGTGCCATAGCACCAGTTGCAGCACTTATCATCCCAGGACGTCCTCCAACAAAGGCAATTACTACAGCTATACAAAATGAAGCATATAGTCCAACCTTAGGGTCAACTCCTGCAATAATTGAAAAGGCTATTGCTTCTGGAATAAGTGCAAGTGCAACAACAAGTCCAGAGAGGGTATCTCCTCGTATATTACTAAACCATTCATCTCTTTTAAAATATTTTTTTACCATTTTTTCTCCACTACTGTTTAAAAATTGAAATTTGATTGTTTTTCTTAGGTTTTGAGGAAAAAATCCCCATAAGTGTATCTTTTAGTGGAATTGTAGCTAAAAAGATTTAAATCACAAAATTTACTATAAATCTTTTATAAAAACAAGTTTTACTGTTGTTCCCTCATTTTCACTGCTTTTTAGCTCAATTTTTCCCTTGTGTGAGCTTATTATTTTTTCTACAATTGCCATTCCAAGTCCTGTGCCACCTGACTCTTTATTTCTACTCTTATCTGTTCTATAAAATTTTTCAAATATTTTATTTTGTTCTTCTTGTGCTATTCCTATTCCTTTGTCTTCTATACTGATTATAAACTGATTATTTTCTTGGTAGTTTTTTATGAGTACTGTTGAGTTTTCATGACTAAATGAGATAGCATTTTTAAGAATATTCTTAATAGCAATTTTCAATAACTTGCTATGTCCTTTGATTTGAAAAATATCCTTTATTTGTGATTGTATTTTTATATTTTTTAATTTTGCATAGGCTTTTAGCTCTTTTATTGCATCAAAAGTTATCTCATCTATATAGGCATCTTCTTCAATAATTTGTAGACTATTTTCATTTTTAGCTAAAAAAAGTAGGTCATCAATTGTTTGTTGAATCATCAAAACTTCATCCATGCAAACTTTTAAAGTATCTTTATACTCTTGTGTGTTTCTATCTTTTCTTAGGGCAATTTCTATTTCTCCTCTTATTATAGTAAGTGGAGTTTTAAGCTCATGGGAAGCATCACTAGAGAACTGATTAATTTTTTCAAAAGAGATTTGAAGTCTTTCTAGTAGATTATTAATCTCTTGTGAGAGTTGAGATATTTCATCATTGCTATTTAAAACTTCTAATCTTTTTGATAGGTTTGTGGCATTTATATTTTTTAAATCTTGAAGTGTTTTTTCAACAGGTGCAAATGATTTATAAATTAGAAAGTTTCCACCAATAATAGAAAAAATTAATACAATAGGAACTATAAATATCAAGATATAAAAAAGGTCTTCCATGGTGTGGTTTAGTACTTTATAGTCAGTTGCCACTTGTAAAATATAGTTTTCTTTTTTGATTAAAAACTTTATCTCACCCACTATAAAACTCTCGTACCTCTCAAAATGAATAACATTTTTTTGAATATCATTAAAAGCATGTGGAATAGAAGCTGGGAAAGAAGAAGAGTTTACAATTTTGAAATTTTTCTCTTCTACTAATCTTATATATAAGGGTTTAAATTTATATTCGTTTTCTTCATCAAAACTTAGTGTTAGAAGATCACTTTTATGGTCAAGTATATCATCAACAATATCTAAAACAATAACTTTCAAAGAGGTTTCTATCTTATCAAGTGTTGATAAATGAAGAGTTTTATAAATTGAAAATGATAGAATAATTAAAATAAAAGCTTGAATTAAAACATTATAAATGAGTAGTTTTCTTTTAATTGATAGATTATTCAGCATTTATTTTAAACCCCAATCCTCTTACTGTTTTGATAAGTTTCTTTTCATAAGGTTTATCTATTTTATTTCTAAGTCTATAAATATAAACATTTACAATATTGCTAATATTTGATTCCTCCATATTATTCAACATTTCACCCAATAAAGTCTCTGATAAAACTCTATTTTGGTTCTTGATTAGATACTCTAAAAGCGAAAACTCTTTTGCAGTTAGATTTATAGTATCATCTGCCCTTTTGGCAGTTTTTGCAAGTAAGTCTAACTCTAAGTCGGCAATTTTGAGTTTAGTTTGTGTTGAATCTTTTGCTCTTAATTGCACTCTAATTCTTGCTAATAACTCTGAAAAAGAGAAGGGTTTTGGCAAATAATCATTCGCTCCAATATCCAAGCCTTTGATAGTATCTTCAATACTATCCCGTGCAGTTAACATAATAATTGGAGTATTTATATCTTCTACTCTTAGTTTTTTGCAAACTTCTATTCCATTAAGTAGTGGAAGCATAATATCAAGTAAAATTAAATCATAGCTATTTACACTCGCTAAATATAATCCCTCTTCACCATTATATGAATAATCAACACTATAAGACTCTTCTTCCAAGCCTTTTTTTAAAAAGTTTACGATTTTTACATCATCTTCTATTATTAAGATTTTCATTTGATTATTTTACACTTTTTGATGTTAATTTTAATAGGGTAATTTCACTTTTTGCTTTATATCTAAAATTTATACCCCAATAACCCAAACCTTTGTTAACGTAAATTGCTGTATCTTTTATATAAAAAAGTCCTGCCAAAAAAGGCTGAAAAAGTCTCACAAAATAGTGAAAAGGATAAATCTGTCCTCCATGTGTATGTCCACATAAAAAAAGTTTGGCATTGGCTTTTAAAGCAAACTTATAATCTTTTGGTTGGTGAGCTAAAAATATAGAGTTTTTATGCTCCTTTAAAAAGTTTACAATTTTGCTCTCTTCTCTTTTGATTTTAAAAAACTTTGAAAATCTATCACTCAACCCTGCAAGGGCTATTTTAGAATCGTTGTATTCAAAAATATAGGTTTCATTATCAAGTAGTATAAAATCTTTTAGTAAAAATTTTAACCCTTCAAAGCCATAAAACAAATCATGATTTCCACTTATATAAAAAACTTTTTTTTCTATTGTATTTAGAAGCTTTAATTTATCAGCGATGTATTTTGTGTGACAATCTATAATATCCCCCGTGATAACTACAAAGTCTGCTTCGCAGTTATTACTGAGTTTTACTAATTCTTGGATACTATTTATTGTAGTTTTTTTATTGATATGCATATCACTAAGATGAAGTATCTTTAGATGGTTTAAATCATCAGATTTTATAGCTACTTCAACTTCATTTAGTGCTGGCAAGTTCATTAAAAAATCTTTTCTAAATCTTCTTTTGTAATATAAGAGATAGATTTTATAACACCATTCTCAAGTCTATATAGAGTTGACTTTTCCTCTTTACTTACAAATCTATTGTCTTCTTCATCATAGATCAATAAAACACTGTGTTTATAATCTCTCATTTTAGGCAATGCAAACATTTTTGTAATAATTGAAGGCATTCCTGAGATATTTGCAATAAAAGCAGCATGGTGATTTTTCAAAAAGTCTTTATCTTTAGTAGATAAAAATTGGTTTATGTCTGCTCCCGTACCTTTTTCAAAAGAGACAATAATCATCTCTATTGAGCTATCAATAGTCTCTTTTTCATCAAACTGATTTGGAAGAGAAAAACTACCAATATTTTGGTTAAGTTCAAAACTATTTGCATATAAAAATAGTGCAAATAGAGGTAAAATTAAAAGTTTCTTTAACATCTACATTCCTTTTACAAAAGTAAAATTATATTTTATATCGATTTGATCTCTAACAGTTAGAAAAAACATTGTTGGTGGCTCTAGTCCAAAATCTGTTAGTAGAAATGAAAAATCACCATTCATAGCTAGACCATCAGCTTCTTTAATAGTTGATAATGAACTAATCTCTTTAGTAACGCTATTTAGTGTTAGGTTTCCAGTTATTTTGTATTTATCTTCAACTTTTGTAATTGAAGTGATATTAAAAGAAATAGTTGGTGTGATAGATGATTTTAATAACTCATACATATTCTTATCCCTATCTTTGTTATCACTTACAAGTGTTGAAGAGTTGATACTAAATACTCCACTTATTGATTCTATATTGTCCCCTCTTTGTACAATTGCTATGATATCTTTAGTTTGTGGATTAATAGTACTATCTCCAAAAACTTCAGTGTGAGCTTGAATTTGACCATCAAGCAACTTTAACTCTTGTGCATTTACAATTAATGCAAATAATAAGACTAAAACTAATTTAAACATTCTTTCTCCTTTGATTGATTTTCTTCTTGTGAACTTAAAACTTTTATTAGTGAAATTAAAAATATAATTGGTACAAAAAGCGTAAGATTTTCTAAGGCTACAAATAAGCCTGCCCCTGATGCTATCCATCCTATAAATACCATATAAAAGGCTAGACTTTTTAAATCTCTTTTTAATAATGATTGTAAAATTGTCACATTGTAATAAGAGATTACAAAAGGGTAAACAATTGATAATAAAAGTGCTTCTTGTAAAAAATAGAAAAGATAAGAAAGTGCAAATAGGATAACTATAAAAAGCTCTTTTTCTAACTTTTGAATTTTAAATTTTAAAGCTGCAATTACTCCAATAATATGAAATGCAACTATCTCAAAAGTATATCCCCCTCTCCAAATAGGTACATTTATATCTCGTGATAGTGTTTCAAAGAGTGCTGAATCTAAAAATATCCATAAAACCATTATAAATAGAGAATAAGACTCAAAGGCAGAATTACTCTTTAGCTCTTTTAATCTTGGAAGTTGGGTAGAACAAAGTAAAGCAATTAGAGTAAAAGCAATAGCTATGTACTCTCTTTTTGATACATCATAATTAAAAAGTAGAGTTCCTACTCCATATGAGATAGAAAGAGCAAATCCAAGCTCTATGATACTAGCCTTTTTTAACTCATTTATAAGTAAGGGTGCTAATGCTCCCACACTAATACCCAATAAAAAAAGATCGATACTTGAAAAGTTTGGGTAGAAAAAAGTTATGATTAATTGCATTGTTAAAAATATAGTTATCTTCTGTTGACTTGGAACTTTTATATAATAACTTAATAGTGAACCAATAATTCCCCCAATAGGTAAAAATGCTATTAAAAAAATATTTGACCCAAAATATTCCACAATACCTGTTTGCGCTATAAGTAAATAATAGCAAAGTTCAAATGCTATAAAAAGTGTAAGTGCTATTTTTGGCATAAATTCTCCTTTTTAAATGTCCCATTTAAAAAGGGACCTTAATATTATGATTTTCTTTTATCGTTGGAAATAAATTCCAACTAAAGAAACAAATCCTAAAGAGAAGAACGAGTTCTTCTTTCTAAAAAAAATAGTAAAAAAACAGAGGCATAAGAGATATCAAATAGTGAAATCAAAAGTGCTTCTATTCCTAAAGTTTTATTATAAAAGAGTGCAAAAAAGACGGAGCTAATCAACACTCTTGTAATAACTGTGATTTTTGTAAGTATTTGCTCATGCTCTTTGTATCTTAAAGCAAAATAGTGAATAATCCCAGTACTACTAACAAAAGCAAAAACTATGTATTCGTAAGAACCCGAAAAAGTAAAACCTAAAAGTGGATATGAAAAACTTGCAAGAAGTATTAAAAATACTCCTCCAAGTCCATCAGCCAATACTCCCATTAGATTATACTTTTGTAGATTTGTAAGTTGCAGTTTAAAAGATATGAAACTAAATAGTGATAAGAGTGTCACCACTCCAAATATACTTCTATATGTCCAAAGTGCTTGAATATTTCCTTGGATAACATTTGCTTGAATAAATCCAGAAATACTAAGTACTGTGAAAATACCTAAAAGACCACCAAGATATAAAACATAAAAAGATACTTTTTTTAACTCTTTTATATATGAAACAAACATAGCAATTACCATAAAAAATACACCTATCCCCATAGCAACATGTGCGTGGGCAACAATTAGATCATTTCTATGAAAAAGCCATCTAAACTCTGGGATAAACAGAATATTGCCTTCAACATCTACAAATAAAAAGGCAAGGATAGATATAAGAAGGGCTTTTTTAGCAAAGTTTTCTATTTGTGCATCTTTATACCATCTATATAAAATAGGTATATACAAAAATGTAAGCCATTGTAAAAACCACTCTTGTTCATATGTTAAGTGTCCTATAAAAGTTCTATATAAAACTGAGCCAAAATAAAATATAGTAGGAATAATCCATAAGATGTTCCATCTAGCTTTAAAAGAGCCAATATTTAGAAGTTTGATGATGAGATAATATATAGGAATCAAAGCTAAACTCATACCTAAAGTATTATCTCCATGAGGTCCTGAAATTGTACTTTCTACTTGTCCAATAGTTGGATTCATCAAAATCAAAAGCCCAAAAGGTGCAATAACTACTATCCATAAACATACCTTTATCCATAAAGGTATAATTTCATAAGCTTTTATATATTTGTATAAAGCAACTATATAAAAAAGACCAGACAGGGCAAGTATAAAATTTAACTCATAGGGAAAGTCATAAAAAGCCAAGCCTCTTGTGTTTCCAAAAAGAAGTGAGCTAATCATAAAGACTAAAAAGATATACCAAAAAATAGTATAAAGATTTAGGTAGTGTAAACCTTGCTCACTTTTTACCCCCTCTTTATTTATAATCAAAAATGGTAAATAAGAAAGCATCAAAGGAACAAAACCATAAAGTATAAGGCTTATATGAAGCGAACGCATATTTGATGGTAATAAAGTCTTAGAGTCAATAGAAAAACCTAATAAATTTACTGAATATAAAATCCCAAAGAATAGTGCTAAAAATAGAAATATTAGTGATATTTTAAAGTGTCTATTAACAAAAATATTAAAATTATCCAAGTTGACCATCCTTTACTTCGTAAATCTTATCAGCTGTTTTTGCTAACTCTTTATTGTGCGTTGCCACAACTATTGTCATGCCTTCATTTGATAGTTTTCTAAATAGGTCAAATACTATTTTTGCGTTTTTAGAGTCTAAGTTTCCTGTTGGTTCATCTGCAAAAAGAACTTTTGGAGTATTTATAAGTGCTCTAGCTATGGCAACCCTTTGTCTCTCTCCCCCTGATATTTCATTTGGAAATTTTTTTGCTAAATCTTTTATATCAAGTAGTTCAAGAAGAGTGTTTATCTCTTCTTTTGTAGCTTCTTCGTTTGCTAGTTTTATATTTTCAAAGTTGTTTAGGTAATTTATCAAATAGTGAAATTGAAAAATAAAACCGATATTTTTTTGTCTAAAATTATCTATGTTTTTAATATCAGAATAATTACTATCTTCAAATTTTAAATCTCCTTCTTTAGGTTTAAGAAGTGTAGATAATATAGATAGTAGTGTTGTCTTTCCACTACCACTTTCTCCAATTAAACAGATAAATTCACTCTTTTTTATTTGTAAGTTAATATCTTTTAGTGCAACATCACAAGCATAATTGTGTGAAATATTTGAAGCTTCAATAATCATATCTTATCCCCTTGCATTAAAATAATTGGGTCAACTTTTGAGGCATTTAGCGCGGGGATAATTGAGCCTAAGATTGCCATTGTAAGAGAACAGACAAAGAGATAAAAAGCTAAAGTAGATGAAATCTCTCCATTTACATATCCATGAAAAAGCGATGAAGTTCTTATAAAATATAAAAAAATCCAAGAGATGAAAAAGGCACTAATAAAACTTAAAAATCCTAAAATAGAACTTTCCGTCATAATTTGTAAAATAATTTTTTTTGTAGAAATTCCAATAGCTCTTTTTATACCAAACTCTGTTTTTCTTTGATTTATTGTTATACTCATGATGCTCACAATTCCAAGTAATCCCATACAAAAAGAGATAAGACCAATAAGATTTGATGAGGTTTTTATGATTTTAAATTGGTTGTAATTATCCACAAAATTTTGAGTTGATTTTGCTTCTATGTTTGAACTTAGACTTTGTATTTTTGATATAAGGTTTTTGATATTTGTATCAATTTTACTATTGACCATTATCATTGAAGCACTTTTGTTAAATATGGAACTAGCATCAGAGATATTTAAAACCACACCTCCATTTTCAAAGCCTATTTCACTTTCATATACTCCTGATACTCTGAATCTTTTATGGGCTATTTGAATAGTTTTTTTGTTTGATAGTGAATTGTAAATAGATTTTCCAACAAGTACTTCGTTTAGTTTTGCATAAGAACCTTGTGTTAATTTATAATTATCAAATCGATTTTTTGTAACTCCATAAACAGCAACGATTGGCAAGTTTTCAACTGGACTAGCCCCTACGATTATCGCTGAAGTTTTTTGTACTTCTTTTAGTTGGTTAATTTTATTTATTAGATTTATATCTACACTTGAAAAAAATGTATCAGAGATTTTTGCTTGAGTTATGATGATATCCCCATCACTCTTTAGCATATTTGAGTACATAGAAATAACTCCGTTTGAAATAGAGCTAATAAGAAAAATAGATGTTATTGAAAATATTAGACTTATATATATTAAAGTTGTTTTTAGAGGATTGGCTTTTAAAGCTTTTAGCGACATACTTAACACATATTTCCTTTTTTATTTTAGGGAATAATATAGTTTTTAGATGACGCCTTTATGAATAGAATATGAAAAAAAATTCATATTCCGTTTAAGTAGAAGATTTATTAAAAAACCCACCCACCTTGAAAAAGAACTCTACTGTTTCTATCAGGTTCACTAGTAACTTGTGCACTATCCGCATTCCAAGCTATTTGAACTTGACCAAAGAAGTCTTTATATGTCGCATAATAACCAATACCAACATCTTGTAAAGATTTAGCTTCATAGCCTACATTGTTATTAGCCATAAATGCTCTTCCTCTATCATAAAAGATTCCAACAGTGTTTGTTAAAGAGTTTATATTATGTAATCTATATTTTGTTTCTATATTAAATACATAACCATTCTCAGCACTTACTTCACTATCTGGATATAATTTAACTCCATAAGCTCCACCAATAGATAAATCTTCACTTCCATCTAGGTTTTTATTTGCTAAGGCATATTGTAAGTTTAATGAGGTACTTAATGAAAGTTTTTCAGTAAAATCAATACTATGTGATAAATCTAAATTAATTTTAGAATAATTGCCATTTGTATTAGCTCCTGCTTCATCATCAGCTTCTTTACTAGAATCATCAAAGCTTAACTTCCCATAGGTATAATTAAAACTAACTTGTGAAGATGAAGGAAGATTAAATGCTAAATAACTCTTATCATAGTCTAATCCTAAACTTAAAGATTTAACATCTTTTTTTGTTGTGTCATCTTGAGCATTTATTTCATCTTTTAAATCTTTCTTAGCAAGATTTAATGAACTATTTAAATTCTCCATTCTTGTTAGTATAATAGGATAAGTAAAAGTAGCTTCTAATGATGTAGAATTACCCTTTGCATCAAGATTTGAATATTTGTCCCCTAAAGCATAAGTAGTCTTAGAATAAGAGAGTTCTCCTCTTAAACCATTTGACATCAAAGGAGCACTATATGCTAACCTACCATTTTTTAAATCAGTATTATCACTTAAAAGACCACTTAATGATACCTTATCTCCTATTTTAAAAGGAGAGTTTACATTAACTCCAGCCATAACTCTATTTTTACCTGTATATCTACTTCCATAATTATCAGCTAAAATATATCCATCAACTCTTTTTGATGCTTCTGTTGTGATAGTAAAATCAGAAGTTCCAACCTCACTTCCTGGCATAACATCAGCACTTGTAACAATTACACCAGGTGTATCATTAATAATTAACATACTTCTTTCTAAAGTATTTGTTGAAACGATATTATCACTTTTTGCTGTATCAAGCATTCCTTTAACAATACTATCTTTAACAAATGAGCTATTTTTTAAATTAAACTTTCCATAATTACCCTCAATAATTGAAATTGTAATTACTCCATTGTTTTTATATATATTTTGTACAGGAAGATATGCTCTTGCTACAAAGTAACCTTTGGCTCTATAGTATTTTGTAATAATAGAAGTTACTTCTTGAATCTCTTTAAAGCTTAAATTTTTTTCCACATAAGAAGAGATTAAATCTTGTAATTTAGATTCTTCAACATGAATCGCATTCTCTATTTTAAAGCTTTTAACAAATAATGTTTTGCCACTTTTATCATCTTTCATGGTAGGAGCATATTTTTTTATTCCTGAAACTTCTACAAGAGGAGTATCTTTTTTTATAACATTTTGAGGAGTTTGCACCTGTTTTACAGCATCACCAATATTTGGTGTTGCTGCTAGTAGTGAACTTGAAACTATAAGTGATAGTGTTATTAATTTATTTATTTTATTCATTTTGTTTATTCCTATTTTTTATCTTAATTTGTTTTATTTTCAACTACATAGAACAATTGATCAACACCATCTGGAAGATTTACTCCACCGTTGATTAAGTCTATTACAGAATCTGACGATAAAGGTACTCTTACATCTTCTTGTTTATTTGATGGATTAGTATTTTTTGTACTATCCTCTTTCATTGCTGTTTTTATTTCACTTAGAGTTATTACTTTATTTGCATTTTCTCCATCATTAGTCTTTGAAACAATATTTATATTATTATTCTCAACTCCTACATTTTTTGCGATATTTGCATTTGTTTGAGGTGTTTGATTTTGTGATACTTTTACTTTTGGAGTATTAATTATTTTTGGTAATACAACATTTGTTGTTGTATTATTTGTAATTGTTGTAATTACTTTTTTAATTTCATCTGCTCTAGTATCAGTTTCTTTTACTGTCGTTTGGATTTTTGGTCCAACATATGAACTACCTTTAGAAACTGTTCCATTTGCATTTAATTTAATTGCATCTGTATTTTGATTATCTGTAATAATATCTTGTGAAACATTAATATTATTTGTTAAAGTTGTAACTTCAATAGTATCTTTAGCATTTAACCCTTTTGAATTATCAACTTTCCCAATTGTTACATCATCTGCATCTTTGTAAATAAGTTTGCCAATTGGTGAATCTTTTGTTCCTGCTGCTAATACATCTACATCATTATTATCATTATCTAATATAAAAGTTCCCGTTCCTTTAAGATTTAGGTTTTTTGCTATGATATGTCCTGTACCAGTATCTGTTACATCACTATTACTTTCAATTGTTAAAGTCTTTGTTCCAATATTTAGCTCATTTGCTATTTCAACACCAGCTGTTTTCCCAATTAAAGTTAAATCATAACCAGCTGTAATGTCACCTTTTGTAGTAATCTTTCCTGTTGTATCATCTCCGAAAACAACTTTTGAAAAATTACCAATTTTTGCCATATCATCAGTTGTTATATCTAGTACAGATGTATCAGAATTTGTAGCTCCACCAATTTCAATGCCATTTCCAGCAGTTCTTTGATTTATTTTTAAAATATTAGTTCCTGTTACATTAGCATTAAGACTAACTTTATCTGCTTTTATTTGTACTTCACTTTGATTTGCATTTAAAGGACTATTAAAAGTAACTGCAGAGCCAGAAAAAGTTTTATTACTATACGTTGCAATATTGTCAATATAAAGGTTTGCTCCTAATGCTCTACCTCCACTTGCATCCCAAGAACCAGCAATAAAAATAAATTTATAGTTCCCAGCTTTTGTAGCTGTAACAGAAGCACTATCCCAAGAGGTAGATGCACTTGCATTTGCACCTGTTTGATTTAATATTGCTTGTGTTTCCCCAGTATCTACATTTAAAATATATCCAAATACATCATATGCATCACTTCCTCCAGCAGCTTTCCATTTAAATGATACTCCATCTCCTTCTTGTAAAGATACTGTATTATCACTTACTACAGATGGGCCGTGAACAACACCATAACCTTCACTTACTTGTCCCCCAGAATATGTTAACTGTAAAGAAGAACTTCCTCCATCTGTATCCGTATCTGTAGAGATTTGTGAAGTATATGTTCCTGTTGATGTATAATCATCATATGCACCACTATTACTTGTCTTTGTTGCTACAGTTGTTGGTAAAGTATCATCGTTTGGTGTACCATATCCGGCTATTGTACTTCCACCATTTAAATATATTGTATTTGTTGTATCAACTGTCCAACCTGATGTATCACCATTTTCAAAACCTGCATTTGCAAATTGCGCTGTTGCAAGAGAGTTTACCACTGCATTATAAACTTGTTCATTTAGAGTATTAATATAATGTAGTTTTGTTCCTAAATCTAAAGATGCAGCAGAAACTGTTAATGATTTTAATTTTTTATTCTGTCCTAAATCATCATATAATGTTACTTTTCCTGTTCCTGCATTTATCGTAAATGGTGTCTCTCCCTCCACATTACTATCAACTTGATTGTTAATTGTCAAGTCTCCATTATTTGTAATAATAGTATTCCCCGTTGCCCCAGTTAATATAACTTGCCCTGTACCATTATTATCTTTATCTGCTGTTAAAATCACATTTAATTTATTTGCATTTGAATTTTGACTTGCATCTATAGAAACACCATCAGCAAAAACAATATTGTTATGTGCTAATAAGCTTAATGTTTTATCTGAAGCCAATGCATTTGTTGTAATATTAGCATTTACATTAATATTTCCATCGCCTACACTTTCACCAGAATTTGTATCAGGAGTATTACTTCCATCAGTAGTTATAGTTACATCTGCTGTATCTAAAGCATTTTGTATTGCTGTTGCAAGGGCAGCATCAATAGTTATATTAACAGGGTCAATAAGCCAATTACTTGTAATAATATTTGCACCATCAAAAGTAAAATCTTTCCCCGAAGTTTCCACAAACCCATCAGTAGCACTAATCGTACCACCAACTTGAGCTTCACCTCCATGAGCAAAAAGTTCAACCTTACCAGTTAATCCATCCATTGAGTTAGCTTCAATAACTCCTGTATTATTCACAACCCCTTTTAATAATTCATTAACAGCATTAGTTGTAAGATAAATCTCTCCACCATCTGCTTTTATTGAACCACTGTTTTTTACAATAGAATCTAAGATACCTTTTTTTACTGTTAGGTTTAATAAAGAATTACCATTTAGGTTTATAGAGTATTCATCTGCTCCAACTAAATGTATCTTTCCTTTTACAGCTTTTATACTTCCTTCATTTGTTACTTCTTTTCCAGCTAATATTGCATATGCTTCATTTGAGATATTTATTGTTCCTAAGTTTATAACTGAGTTTGAAGAAGAGTTTTTAAAGTTATAGTTTCCTATATTAAAATCATTGTCAGAAAGTTTAGCTGTAGTTGCTAATAGCCCAGCAGTATTAATACTAGCATTTTTACCAAATAAAACACCATTTGAGTTTAATATCCAAACTTGACCATTGGCATTAAGTGCTCCATTGATAACAGATCTTTCATTTCCTATTACTCTATTTAGTGTAATAGAACTTGCATTTGGTTGATTGAAGTTTACTGTTTCATTTGAAGCTATGTTAAATTTATTCCAATTAATAGTTGCTTTATGGGTAGATTGGTTTATGTTTGTGGTATTTCCATTTTGAGAGATATTTGCAGTTCCACTTGTAACTACTCCTCCGCTAGGTGCAGCATAAGAGATAGTAACTCCAGTTAAAAGAGCTGATACTACCATGCTTATCTTTCCACCTTTTAGGATTTTAAATCTTGAGCTAAAGTCTATTAATCTTTTCATATATTTTCCTTAATAAAATCTTTTTAACACTTTATCATGACAAAATCAACACAAAATCAATAAATATAGTATTAAATTTTTTTGTTGAGTTAAAATTAGTTTCAAGATGGTAAAATTCTTAGATGAATAACTTAAGTATTTTAAAAGAACTAAATGTTTTATATGTTGATGATGATATAAAAGCTTGTGAAAGTCTAAAAAAAATATTGCAATACTATTTTAAAAATGTATTTATATCAAATAATGGAAAAGAAGCCTTAGAAACTTATTTTACAAATGAATGTCATTTATTAATAGTAGATTATGATAT
Organism: Arcobacter sp.; assembly: GCA_002869535.1. Taxonomy (GTDB): domain Bacteria; phylum Campylobacterota; class Campylobacteria; order Campylobacterales; family Arcobacteraceae; genus Arcobacter. Next base: position 51,542 of record PKUK01000002.1, on the reverse strand, counting down.
GCCAATTATGAATGGATATGAATTTTTATCGAAAATAAGAGAGAATGATGATGAAATATCTGCATTTATAATGAGTTCATATGATGATAAAGTTAAACTGAAAAGTGCTATTTCTTTAAATTTATTAGATTATATTGTAAAACCTTATGAGTTAGATACTTTAAAAAATGTTTTAAATAGATTTGTAAATAACATTGAAAAAAAAAGTTTATTAAAATATCAGATCTCGCAAACTTGTTATTATGATAGAAGAAAAAGAATAATTTTTGATGAAGGAAGAGAATACAAACTTACTTCTTATGAAATAAAAATAATAGAGTATCTTTTTAAAAGAGTAAATCAAGTTGTTACCTATGATGAATTATTGGATATTTTAGATTCTCAAAATCAAAAATCATTAATATCTTTAATCTACAAGATAAATAAAAAATTACCAATAAAGATTATAAAAAATATAAAAGATATTGGTTATATGGTAAAAAAATAAGGTGAAATTTTTTATAGTAATTCTTATATTTATCTCTTCACTTTCTGCTAAGGGAATACTTATTGATGAAAAATATTTCATCGATAAAAATAATTCTTTAGATATAAAAGAGGTTTTGAAAAATAAAGAGTCTTTTTATCCCCTATCTAAAGATAATTTGGGTGTTACTAAAAATGTAGTATGGGTAAAACTAACTTTTTTTAATAATTCAGAAAAAATGATAAAAAGAAGAATATATAATAAAAGATCAGGAATCGATTTAATAGATGTATATATTTTTAAAAACAATAAAATAGTAAAAACTTATAAACTAGGAGATTTTAGAGAGTATGACATAAGAGATAATAACTTTAGAGTTTCTTATTTTGACTTATCTCTTCATGCAAATGAAAAAGTGCAAGTATTTATAAAACAAAAAACTTATAGTCCTATGGATATTAAATGGAATGCAAAAAACATTAAAGAATTTAATTCTTATTATTATGAACAATCAATGGTATATTTTTATTGTTTTGGGTTTTTTAGTGTCACAGCTATTATTTCATTATTTCTTTTTTTTCTTCTAAAAAACAAATGTTATTTAATTTATTCTTTTTTTACAATATGTAGTATTATCTATCAATTTACCATATCAGGCTTTTTTTATCAGTTTGGTATCCCCGTTTATTTAAATACTATATTTGGGTTTTCTATTTCAGAAGTATCAATGGCTTTATTGGGTTTATTCCCTTTGTATTTTTTTAAGATTAAAAAAGATGAATATAAAGTTACAAAATTTATTATAAAGGTATTAGTCTTTTTACTCTTATTTATAGGATTTTTACAACTTTTTTATCCATTATATAATGATATTTTATTACTAAGTAGATTTAATGGTCTATTTAGTTTTTTATTAATGTTAATTCTTTTAATATTTTCTATTAGGCTATTACTAATTAAAAAAGAAGGTTCTTTATTTTATTTTTTCTCAAATGGGATTTTTTTTATTTTTGTTGTTATATATATTTTAGTATTTTTTGGAGTATTAAGATTGGAAAACTTTTTTTATTACTTCTTTGCAATTGGAACTATCGGGCAAGATTTATTTTTAGGATTTGCTTTGATACATTCAGCATATAGATTAAGTAAAGAGCATGAAAAAAATGTAGAACTTTTAAACGACTATTCGAAACTTTCTTTAATAGGTCAAACAATGGTAAATATTTCACATCAATGGAAAAGCCCTGTTAATAGTATATACAATAGTATTAATCACATAGAAACAGCATATGAATTCAATGACTCTAATTTAAATATGATTATCATGGATAATCTTAAAAATATAAAACAAACTACAAGTTATCTTAAAGAGACAGCTCTTGGGCAGTTACATTTCTATAAAGAAGAAAAGAATATTGAAGAAGTTGAGTTTTGTGAAGAGATAAAATATGTTATAAAACTTATTGAAAATGAGTTTATAAAAAAAGATATTAAGATAAATTATGATTGTAATGATAAGATAAAAATAAAAATAGAAAAAAACTATTTTTTAAATGTTTTGATGATTTTATTTGAAAACTCACTGAAAGCCTTTGAAGTTCAAAAGATAAAAAATCATAAAATAGAAATTTCTCAAAGAAAAATAGAAAAAGAACTTGAAGTTGCTTTTGAAGATAATGCAGGTGGAGTAAGTGAAGACTTCTTAGAAAAGATATTTGAAAAAGACTTCTCTGAGAGTTCTTCTACGGGAATTGGTCTCTATTTAGCTAAAGAGATAGTTTCTAAAAAACTAAATGGAGAGATAACAGCTCAAAATAAAAATGATGGCTTGTGTTTTAAAATAGTTATATTCTTAAAAAATTGAAAGACCTGTTTTTGTAGTGAAAAGTTCTAAGGCTTTTGTTCCAATTAAAGAGTTTCCATGAAAATTTAGTTTTGGTGAGTAAACACATATGGCCATTTTCTTTGGAACAACAGCTACAATTCCGCCACCTACACCACTTTTACCTGGAAGTCCAACCTTATATGCAAAATCACCACTTGCATCATAGTGTCCACAAGTTAGCATTAGTGAGTTTATTCTTTTTGCTTTTGACTCACTTATGATTGGCTCTTTTGAAAAAGGGTCTTTCCCGTGATTTGCTAAAAATAACATCGCGTGGGCAAGTTGCTTTGTGTTCATCATGATAGAGCACTGTTTAAAATATGTTTGGATTACATCGTCTATAGGATTTTTTATATTATGATAACTTTTCATCATATTGATAAGTGCAAAGTTTTTAAAACCATGCCCTAGTTCAGATATAAAAATATCTTCATCAAAAGTTATATCTTGGTCATTTGAGACTTTTTTAATAAAATCTAGAATTTTACTAAAAACATTATTCTCATAAATTGAGGATAAGCAATCTGTTGTGACTATTGCCCCTGCATTAATAAAAGGGTTTCTTGGAATTCCACTCTCATATTCTAGTTGTACAAGTGAGTTAAATGGATTTCCTGATGGTTCATGTCCTACTCTTTTATATAGCTCTTTGCTATAGTGCTCTAAAGCTAAAGTAAAAGTAAATACCTTAGAGATACTTTGAATAGAAAATTTCTTATTACTACATCCTGTATGGTACTCTTCTCCATCAAGTGTTACTAAACTCATGGCAAAATCATTTTCATCGGCTTGGGCTAGCATTGGTATATAATTAGGAAGTTTTCCTTTTGTAAAATATTTTTGAATCTCATCTTGAATCTCTTTTAAAATAGTATTAAAATCCATTATCTCCCTTTTGTTTTTTTATAAGTATATCTAAGAATAGAGTATAAAAAGTAGTTGTTTTAAATAAAAAAGGATTTTTTATTTTTTACTAAAACAAAAATTAATTTTAGATTACATTAAGTTTTAAGAGAATATTGGGTATAATCCGCAAAATTAATAAAATAGCTTTTAATAAAATGAAAGTTAAACAAAAATTATCATAAAGAGAAAACATGAGAGACATCAGAAATATTGCCGTTATCGCACACGTTGACCACGGTAAAACAACATTAGTTGATGAGCTATTAAAGCAATCAGGAACTTTCGCAGCGCATACGCAAGTTGATGAAAGAGTTATGGATAGTAATGCCATTGAAAAAGAAAGAGGGATTACTATTCTTTCTAAAAATACAGCAATAGATTATGAAGATGTAAGAATCAACATTATTGACACTCCGGGCCATGCTGACTTTGGTGGAGAAGTTGAGAGGGTTTTAAAAATGGTTGATTCTGTTTTATTACTTGTTGATGCACAAGAGGGTGTTATGCCACAAACTAAGTTTGTTGTGAAAAAAGCTTTACAACTAGGACATAGACCAATTGTTGTTATCAATAAAATTGATAAACCAGGTGGAGATCCAGATAGAGTTGTTGATGAAGTATTTGACCTGTTTGATCAAATGGGTGCAACTGAAGAACAATTAGAGTTCCCAGTAGTTTATGCAGCAGCAAGAGATGGTTATGCAAAACTTGCTTTAGAAGATGCAAATGAAAACTTAACTCCACTATTTCAAACAATATTAAAAGAAGTTCCAAAACCAAAAGGTGATGATGCAAATGGTTTACAACTTCAAGTATTTACTCTTGATTATGATAATTTTATTGGGAAAATCGGTATTGCTAGAATCTTTAATGGAACAATCTCTATGGGTGAGACTGTACTTTTAGTTAAAGCTGATGGTGAAAAGATTAAAGGAAGAGTTACAAAACTTATTGGATTTAAGGGTGTTGATAGATTTGATATCAAAACAGCTGGAACTGGTGACATCGTTGCTGTTGCAGGTTTTGAAACTATTGATGTGGGTGATTCACTTTGTGACCCTGCAAATCCAATGCCTCTTGATCCTATGCATATTGAAGAGCCAACACTGTCTGTAACATTTGCAGTAAATGATTCTCCATTAGCAGGAACTGAAGGTAAGTATGTAACTTCAAATAAAATTGATGAGAGATTAAATGCAGAGATGAATACTAATATTGCTATGAATTATGAGCAAATTGGTGAGGGTAAATTTAAAGTTAACGGAAGAGGTGAACTTCAAATTTGTATCTTAGCAGAGAACATGAGAAGAGAAGGTTTTGAGTTCTGTATTGGAAGACCTGAAGTTATTACTAAAATTGAAGATGGCGTTAAAATGGAGCCATTTGAGCATTTAGTTATTGATACTCCAGATGAATTTTCAGGTGCAATTATTGAAAAACTTGGAAAAAGAAAAGCAAATATGACAAATATGGTACCAATGGGTTCTGGTTCTACAAGATTAGAGTTTGAAATTCCAGCAAGAGGTTTGATTGGTATTAGAACTGAATTTTTAACTGAAACAAAAGGTGAGGGTGTTATGAATCACTCATTTTTAGATTTTAGAGCATATTCAGGAGTTGTTGAGTCTAGAAAATATGGTGCTTTAACTTCTATGGAAAATGGAGAAGCTTTAGGTTACTCGATTTTCAACCTACAAGATAGAGGGGTTATGTTTATTAAGCCTCAAGATAAAGTATACAACGGTATGGTTATTGGTGAGCATGCTAAAGGAAATGATTTAGATGTTAACCCTACAAAAGGGAAACAACAATCAAATGTTAGATCTTCAGGTGCTGATGAAGCTATTAAGCTAATCCCACCAAGACAAATGTCTTTAGAAAATGCACTAGAGTGGATTGAAGAAGATGAGTTAGTTGAAGTTACTCCTAAGTCTGTAAGAGTTAGAAAAAGAGAACTTGATCCAACAGTAAGAAAAAGAACAGCTAAAAAGACGAAATTCGAATAAAATTTAAAATAATAAATTTTACGAAGGGAAGGGCTTTTAGCTCTTCCCTTTTTTTATGTCTAAAAAAAGCAAACAAAAAAAGGAAAAATTTGAAGTCCCATATGAGATTCAAAAAAACAAATAAATTTATAAAAGAGTAGGAGATTTTTTCTCCTACTAAAAGGAGAAAAAATGAATAATATTAATACAAAAGAGAAAGATTATATTATCTTAATCACAATATATACTATTACAATATTTGCAAGTTATATAGTAATTACTTAGAAGAAGCATCTTTAGCACTTTATTTATATAACTGCTAAAAATATTAGCACTAGATATTGACAAGTGCTAAATATTATGTTATTATTCCATTAACTTGATACAAAAGTTATCAAGAAATATTATTTTTAAGGAGTTTGATATGTTAGTTACAAGATTTGACCCTTTTAAACAATTTAGAAACTTGGAAAAAAGTTTATATGAGTACCCTTCAAATGAAGGAGTAAGTGGGTTTGTTCCTGTAGTTAATACAAGGGAAGGAGAGTTTGCTTATCACATAGATGTAGATTTGCCAGGTGTAGATAAAAAAGATATAAAAGTTGATATACACAAAGATATTCTTACAATCTCAGGGGAAAGAAAAACAAAAGAAGAGATTAAGGAAGATGATTATTATAAAATAGAAACATCATTTGGTAAATTCTCTAGAAGTTTTAATCTTCCTGAAAATGCAGATGTGGAGAATATTGAAGCAAGTGGAGATAATGGAGTTTTAGAAGTAGTTGTTCCAAAACTTAGTGAAGAAAAACATAAAAAGATAGTAGAGATTAAATAAGAAGGATTTATTCCTTCTTTATTAAAGGGAATAAATGGAAAGAATAAAAGTAGCAGTAAAAAAGAATAGAAAAGATTATTTGATAACATTGACAATCTACATGATTGCAATTGCAACAACATTTTTATATATTGCTCAGTAAAGATTTGATAAGAAATATAAAAAGATATGATTAAATTTTGGAGGTGCACTGGTTTTTTAGTATAAAGTATATTTAAAATTAAAGCACAATTTTTTGAGTAAAAAGGGGAAGAAATAACTTTCTTCCCCTTTTTTTATGCATTTTATAATAATATTACTCTAATAGTATATTTTTTATACAATTAATTAATAAAAATATAAAATAATTTATAACCTTTTTATATTAATAGTATTAAAATTTAATATAGACCTAGGAGGTGTAATTTGCTAGATAGTAAAAATAGTGCAACAGAAATATTTTGGGAGATATTTTCAAACCAAGATAGGCAAAAAATTGATGAATTCAAAAAATATATGGACAAATTTGCAGTAAATTTTAACCTATACAAAGATGGAAATTTTATTGAGAGATCACTTCCTTTTGATGTAATCCCTAGAATTATCGACACAAAAGAGTTTGATAAGATGGATAGAGGTTTGAGCCAAAGAATAAAAGCATTAAATCTCTTTTTAGAAGACTTATACACTGACAAAAAATTCTAAAAGATAAAGTAATCCCCGAAGAGTTTATTTACCAAGCAAAGGGGTATTTAAAAGAGCTAGAAGGGGTTTCTCCTTCAAAACAAATTAGAACACATATCAATGGTATAGATTTAGTAAAAGATACCGTAAGTAATGAATGGGTTATATTAGAAGATAATCTAAGAGTTCCAAGTGGAGCTAGTTATCCTTTATCTATTAGAGATACCTATAGAAAATTATATCCAGAATTTTTTGAGAAACTTAAAATTAAACCAATAAAAGGTTATCCATCTATTTTGGCTAAATCAATGGATTATGTAAATTGTGGAGGAATAAATGTAGTTTTAACTCCTGGTAGATTTAACTCCGCTTATTATGAACATGCCTATTTAGCTAAAAAAATGGGTGCTCACCTTGTACGAAATAGTGAACTTGTTGTTCAAAATAAAGTTCTATACTTTAAGAACTATGATGGACAAAAAATAAGAGTAGGGGCTGTTTATAGACGACTTGATGATGAGTTTTTAGATCCAAAATTTTTCAATAAAGATAGTTTGATTGGAGTTCCAGGAATCATGGAAGCTTATTTAGCTGGAAATGTAGCAATTATGAATGCCCCTGGAAATGGAGTTGCCGATGATAAAGGTATATATTATTTTGTTCCTAAGATGATTAAATACTATTTAGGTGAAGAACCAATATTAAGTAATGCACCTACGTATTTACCATATTTTGAAAAAGACAAAAAATATATTTTTGAAAACATTGAAAAACTTGTTATTAAAGATGTAGCAGAAGCTGGTGGTTATGGTGTAATGTTTGGACACTCTATGTCTAAAATCCAACTTGATGATTTAAAAACAATTATAACTGCAAATCCAAGAAGATTTATTGCTCAAGAGTTAATAGAGTTCTATGATGAAGAGTGTTATTTAAACAATGAGATAGTTCCAAGAAAGGCTGACTTTAGAGCTTATGTTGTAATGGATGAAGAACCAACTGTTTGGCAGTGTGGATTGACAAGATATGCAATGGAAGCTGGTAATTATTTAGTTAATTCATCTCAAGGTGGTGGATTTAAAGATACTTGGGTTATGGAGGCATAATATGGAACAATTATTAACAGCAAATGTAGCATCAAATTTATATTGGTTTGGTAGATACTTAGAAAGAATAGAAGCAACCTTAATTGAAGTGGTTAATGCCTTTGATAAAATCATAGATATAGATAAAGATGCAGGAAAAATACTCTATCAAAAGTTTGAAATAGATATTGAATATAAAAATGCAAAAGAGTTTTTAGATACATCAGTTTTTGGAGAACATGATGCAAATATAAATGTTCTTATGGGATATGCAAGAGAAAATGCAATTATTTCTAGAACTTATCTAGATACAGAAGCTTTTGGTTCAGTAATTGAGTTGTCTGATTTATTAAAGCATGCAGATAATAGTAGCTTTTGGATTGATTGTAATTTTATAGACCAAGCTCTATCTTTAATCAGTGAGATTTGGGGCGAGCTAACAAGAAATCAAGAGAGAAATACAAGTGATTATTTTATAAGACTTGGAAAACTTGTAGAGAAGACAGACTTTCACTTAAGACTTGAGAGGGACAAAGGTTTCTCACTAGTAGTTATGGATGAGATTGATACTATTGTATCTATTTTAGCACCAGATGCACAGTTCAATACCCATGATGAAAGAGAGACTTATGAGGCTATATTAAACTCAATTAATGGTAAGATTGACAAAATTGTAGTTGAACAATAAGCAGATGTAAAGATTGGATTTATTTATCCAATCTTTGAACATTTACCCTAACTTTCAATTCACTATCTCCACTACTTTGAACAACACCTTTAAGCGGAGAAATATCCAAATAATCTCTTCCATAGCCTAAAATTATATACTCTTCATTTGGTATTTTATTATTTGTTGGGTCAAAATCAGCCCAGCCAAAACCTGGAATATAGATAGAAAACCATGCATGAGAAGCATCCGCTCCAAAAAGTTTTTCTTGTCCCTCTTTTGGATAAGTTTGAATATATCCACTTACATATTTTGTAGGAATTCCAATACCTCTTAGAGCTGAAATTGCAAACTGGGCAAAGTCTTGACAAACACCTTTTTTCTCTTTAAAAATCTCTTCGATTGGTGTTGTTATATCACTAAATTCTGCTACAAATTTAAACTCTTTGAAAATTCTAGCCATAAACTCATTGGTTGCTTCAAAAAGGGATCTATTTTCATCAAAAGATTCTAAAACATAATCCATAATCTCTTTTGATGGAGCGGGAATAGACTCTGTTTCAAAAAGAAATTGTTTTGCAAAAACATGATCTTTATTGTATGAAGATAGTAATTCTCTAGTCTCTTTAACTGTTATTGTAGAGGCTTTTAAAGTAGCCATATATTTTTTTATCTCTTCTTCAACCCTTTCGACTTTTGAAGTTGCAGTTACGGTTAAAGAGTTATGGGATTCTCTAATAAGCATGAAAGTATTAGCATTTTCAAAATAATCAACAAAATCACTTACTTCGTATGGTTTTGGGTCTATTTTAATTTTATGACTAAGTAGTTTTTGTCTTATATAGTTTTTTGGTTTTAACTTAGCAATATTATGGCTAAAGGTAACTATAGATTCATAATCAAATTTGGTTTCGTGAAAAATTTCGTATATCATGTTTACTCGTTATAGTGTGAAAAATATGTTTTTGTTAACTCTTCAGAAGTATTACCTAAATGATGAGAAACTTTAGATAGAAAACTATCTAACTTTGGATAAATAAAATCACTCTCTTTAGATTTTAATAGACCCTGTGCATTTGAAAGTTTTAACATGGAATAAATCTTAAAAATAGGTGCCTCAAAATCACTTAAATGAGTATCTTTGTTTATATATGGAAGCTCTTTTAAATCTTCTAATAAATCATTAATAATATAAATTAATGATTTAGGATATTTAGAATTGAAAAGTAAAAATTCCACAATATTTTCTAGGTCTAATGATGACTTATAGTGTGCTCTATATGAGTTATAACTCTCATAAGAGTTTAACATAGAGTCCAAAATATCATACTCCAAAATTTTATCTAATTTTGTTGTAAGAAGAGAACGCATTTTTGAAATAAGAAGTTGAGAAGCCTCTATTTTACATCCAATATCATATAAAATAAGACCTTGTTCTTTGAAAATACTCTCATCTATTAGCTCTTTATAGGCCATAAGATATATTAAAAGATTATCTAGTTCATTTATATGTTCTCTGTTTGAAAGGACATCTCTTTTACTGTAAAAAAACCAATCTTTTTGCATACGTTCATAGATTCTCCAAGCTTCCATTGTAAGAAGATTTTTAACGTTTGCATTTATGTTTGAAAGCATTGACAAAGTAAAAGATAGACTTCCTGCTTTGTTTGCATCTTTTATCACAGAAATTACTTCTTTGAGGGGTTTAACCTCTTCTTCACTTAAAAACCCAGGATAAGTCATAGTAAGATGAGTAAGACTTACATTTAATATATTTGTAGTCTTTTTAGATATATTTTGATCATCATATCTGTTTAGGTTTAATAAACTTTTTAAATTAAATCTAATCATTCTAGTAGTACTAATAGCACGTGTAAGATATCTTCCAAGCCAAAAAAGATTTTCAGCTCTTTTAGTAGAGATATTTTCTAGCCTTGAATCAATAAAGTCTTTATTTTTAAATATATTTACAGCAGCACTTGCATCATTTTCACCTAAAATCCATAAATCTTTACTTGTTCCGCCTTTTTGGTTTGAAACAACTAAAGAGTTTTTTGAACTAGATACTCTAACAAGACCACTTGGCATTACAGCATATTCATCTTCATTTAAATATGAAAAGGCTCTAATAACTGCATTTCTTGGCTCAATCTTATCTTCATAAAATGAAGGAACAGTAGAGAAGTCAATAATCTCTTGACCAACATAATAGTGAGGATTTTGTTGGATTTTTTCTTTTAAATCAAGAATTTGTGCTTCATCTAATTGATTACCAAAATATACTTCCAATTTACTAGATTTATCTATTTTTTTTACAATCAAATTTGTCAAGTTTTCTAAAACAAAATCTAACTCTTTTTTCTGTCCACACCACCAAGTTGCTATTTGAGGTAGAATTAGTTCTTCATCTAGGAAAAACTTTGCAATATTTTCCATAAAAGGAATCAGACCAACATTTTCTAAAATACCTACACCAATAGGATTTATCATAGATAGGTTGTCATTTCTTAAAACATTAACAAGTCCTGCCACTCCAAGTTGTGAGTCACTTCTTAGTTCTAGTGGGTCACAGAACTTTGAGTCAACTCTTCTTATCATTGCATCAACTTTTTTCAATCCACTTAAAGTTTTAAGCCATAGTTGATTATTTTTTGTAAGTAAATCTTCCCCTTGTACTAAAGTGATATTTAAAAACGAGCTAAGATAAGAGTGCTCAAAATATGTTTCATTGTGAGGGCCTGGAGTAAGCAGGGTTATCAAAGGATTTGAGTTGTTTTTAGATGCTACGGAAGTAAGCATATTTTTAAAACCTTCAACAAACTTCGATATTCTATGCATCTTTACATTTGGATATAATTCAGAAGATACAGAGTTCATAGTAAGACGATTTTCTATTGCATAACCAAGTCCTGAAGGAGATTGAGTTCTATCATTTAGAACCCAAAACTTACCATCTGGACCCCTACTTATATCTGTTGCATAAAATTTCATAGAGTAGTACTCTATATTTTCAAAATTAAACATTGTTGGTAAAAAACTCTTATGCCCAAAAATAATCTCAGCATGAACAATCCCTTCTTTTATAAGTCTTTGTTCTGTGTAGATATCTTTAAAAATAAGATTTAAAAGTTTTGCTCTTTGTGCTAGACCTTTTGATACTTCATCCCACTCCTCTTTTGTAATCACAAAAGGAATTGGATCTAGATTCCATCTTCTATTTGTACCATCTGGATCATTATAGATATTATAAGTAACTCCATTATCTTCTAAACGCCAATCAATTTCTGTTTGTTTTTGTTCTAGCTTTTCTACACCTGAAGTTTCAAGATTTTTTAATATCTCTTTCCAGTGTTCTTTTACATTATTATCTTTATCAATCATTTCATCAAATGATGATTCTAATTTATATGCATCAAATATTGACATCTATTATTTCGTCCATCTTTGTCTTAAGTCTAAAGTATGAGGGTACTCTTTATTTTTTGGCATCTCTTTGAAGTAAAGTTTCTTACTTCCTTTGGTTGCACTTAATGTTCTATTTGCTTCTACTGCAAAAATAGAGTTACTCTCTCCTCCGATTTCTGGTTGATGAGATTCAACTTCACCTTGAGAGTGATTGAAATCCCAATATCTATTTATTCTTCTAGATTCTGCCTCATAAGAGTTTACAGGGAATGTATCATAACTTCTTCCACCTGGATGTGTAACAAAGTAATTAAACCCTCCAATAGATCTAGTATTCCATTTATCTATAATATCAAAAGTTAAAGGTGTATCCACTTTAATTGTTGGATGCAGTGCTGACCAAGGTTGCCAAGCTTTATATCTAACACCACTTACATACACCCCTTCAACATCTGTCGCACTAAGTGGAACTTGTACTCCATTACAAGATACAATATATCGCTCTAAATTAAAGTTTTCAATCTTTATTTGCAGTCTCTCAACTGATGAGTCAACATATCTTGCAGTTCCCTGAGAACTTGACTCTTCTCCAAGTACATGCCAAGGCTCAATTGCAGAACGAATCTCAACTGGCATTCCTTCAACCATTGTCATACCATGTAATGGAAATCTAAATTCAAAGAATGGGTCAAACCAATCAAGTTTGAACTCATATCCTTCATCATTTAGGTATTGAACTACACTTTTAATATCCTCTTTTACATAATGCTCAAGTAAGAACTTATCATGTAGTCTTGTCCCCCATCTAACTAAATCATGTTTATATGGTCTTTTCCAAAAACATGAAACCAAAGCTCGCACTAACAGCATTTGTAAAAGTGCCATTTGAGAGTGAGGTGGCATATCAAAAGCTCTAAGCTCTAAAATACCAAGTCTTCCTGTACTACTATCTGGAGAGTATAGTTTATCTATACAAAATTCACTTCTGTGAGTATTTCCCGTAATATCAGTTAATAAGTGTCTAAATAATCTATCTGTCAACCAAAAAGGAACATCTCCTTTTTCAGGGATTTGAGAAAAAGCAATCTCTAATTCATAAAGATTTTCCATTCTTCCTTCATCTACTCTTGGTGCTTGGCTAGTTGGGCCTATAAATGCTCCACTAAATAGATATGAAAGACCTGGATGGTGTTGCCAAAAAGTGATTAGACTTCTAAGTAATTGAGGGTTTCTTAATAGTGGTGAATCACTAGGCTCAAGGGCTCCAATAGTAACGTGATTACCTCCACCAGTACCTGTGTGTCGTCCATCTATTAAGAACTTTTCAGTTCCAAGTCTACACTGTCTTGCATCTTCATAAAGACCTAGTAAATTATCACTTAACATTTTCCAAGAAGTTGCTGGTTGGATATTAACTTCAATAACACCTGGGTCTGGAGTTACTTTTATTCTATCAGTTCTTAAGTCATGAGGTGGTTCATAACCTTCAATAATAACTGCCATATCTAATCTTTTTGCACTCTCTTCAATAGAAGCAATTAAGTCTAAGAATGGCTCTGTTTTTTCTATTGGTGGAAGGAAAATACAAAGTTTTTCATCTCTTACTTCAACAGAAAGTGCAGTTCTTACAAACTCTTTGTTTTTATTTTTTATTGTAGTTTTTTTGCTCAACTTTTTAGCTCTTTTTTGAACTAAAGGTATATACTCACCTAAAGCAGGATAAGAAGCAAATAAGTCATTTTCAAACTCTTGTTCTAATTCAACTTGTGGATTCGCAATTAGAGACTCAAGAGGAAGTCTAAATCCTAGTGGCGAGTTCCCAGCACCTAAGAACATATGACCTCTTCTAAATTCCCATTTTGAACTAATCCATTTTGTTTCTCCATAGTTTACAGGTAGTACATATCCTACCTCTTTATTTAAACCATTTGACAGTTTTTGGGCAATAGTGCGTCTTTCTAATGGGTCATCTAAATTAAACTCTAAAGGATCAATATCAAGTGGAAGTTCTGCTTCTTTCATAATATAATAAACTGGGTCCTCAAAAGCTGGTACGATATTTTCATCACTTATTCCTAAAACTAGTGATAAAGTTGAAATAAACTTTTTGGCATCATCATTTGTATATGAATATGATTTATTCATATCAGCTAAAAGTTCAGGATTTTGCCAAACTGGTTTTCCATCTTTTCTCCAAAAAACAGTTGTCTGCCATCTTGGAAGTGGCTCACCTGGATACCATTTACCTTGGGCATGATGAAGTAATCCACCAGTTGTAGAAGAATCAAGTAGTTTTCTTGAGAGTTTATTAGCTAATTCTCTTTTATGCTCTCCATCTGCATCTGTATTCCATTGTGCAGATTCCATATCATCTATGGATACAAAAGTTGGCTCTCCACCCATAGTAAGTCTTACATCATTTTTTTCTAAATCTTCATCAACTTTAAATCCAAGTTCATAAATCTCATCCCACTGCTCTTGTCTATATGGTTTTGTAACCCTTGGTGATTCAAAAATTCTTGTTACACTATTATCAAAGAAAAATTCTGTTTCACACTTATCACTAAATCCTTCTATGGCATGGGCACTATTATAGTGAGGAGTACAAGCAAGTGGAATATGACCTTCTCCTGCAAACAGTCCACTTGTACTATCTAGACCTACCCATCCAGCACCTGGAATATAAACTTCTGTCCATGCGTGTAAGTCTGTAAAGTCTTTTTCTGGACCACTTGGACCATCCAATGATTTAACATCAGCTGTTAATTGAACTAAATATCCTGATACAAAACGAGAAGCAAGACCTAGATGTCTTAATACTTGTACAAAAAGCCAAGCAGAATCTCTACACGAACCAAGTTTATTTTCTAGTGTTGTTTTACAAGATTGAACACCTGGTTCTAATCTTACAGTGTAGTTTACATAGTCACAGATTTTTTGATTTACTTCAACTAAAAAATCAATAATAGGTTTTTCACTTTTATCTATGCTTTTTACAAACTCTTTTAAAAGTTTGCCTTTTTCATTAATTTTCAAATATGGTTTTAGCTCTTTTTTTAAATCTTTTTTATATTCAAAAGGAAAGTTTGTTGCACTCTCTTCAACAAAGAAATCAAAAGGATTTAAGGTAATTAAGTCTGCAATAATTTCCACATCAATTGAAAATTCATCAGTTTTTTCTGGAAAAATTATTCTTGCAAGGTAGTTCCCAAAAGGGTCTTGTTGCCAATTTATAAAGTGATTTTTTGGTGTTATATTTAATGAATAAGCCTCAATAGGAGTTCTACTATGAGCTGCTGGTCTTAGTCTTATTATATGTGGAGATAATGAAATTTTTCTATCATATTTATATTTAGTTTTGTGAGAAAGTACAACTTTTAAAGACATATTAAATCCTTTTATTTTAAAGTAATATTATACAGTAATATAAGACGTAAAATCTTTAAATAATTTTATTTGTTTAGCTAATTTAAATATTGCTAATTTCTGCACTTGCGCCTAGTCTCATAGGTGGTCCCCAAAAACCTGTCCCTTTGTTTACATATATTTGAGTTTTTTTATTGTGTTGATGTAATCCTTTTATATATGGTTGAGCAAGTCTTACTAGCAAATTAAAAGGAACAATTTGGCCTCCATGGGTGTGTCCACTCAAAACTAGGTCGATATTTTGAGTATCTATTTCTTTTATATATTTTGGTTGATGGGCTAAAAGAATCGTTGGTGAATCTTCTATATTTTCTAAAGCTTTATTTATATTTGGCTCAAATTTTTTAGCTTTATATCCAAAAATATCATAAACTCCTGCTAGATTGAAGCCACTATTTTTTTCTCCAATATAGACATTTTCATTTTCTAAAACTTTGATATTTATTGATTTTATATACTCAAGGATTCTCTCTATTTCATGAAAATATTCATGATTTCCAACTATGAAATATGTGCCATATTTTGATTTTAAATTTTTAAGTTCATCAACTGCATCTTTTATATAATTTATATCTGTATCTATTAAATCGCCTGTTATTACAACAATATCTGCATTTAATTTATTTACTTTATAAACAATATTTTTTATAAAATCATGGTCAATTAGTCCACCAATATGTACATCACTTAGTTGAACAATATTGTATGGCTTTTTTAAATTAGGAATTTTTACTTCTATATTTTCTACATAAGATTCTTTTGCATTATAGATGGCTTTTGTGGTAATAGAAGTTGCAAAAGCTAAAGAGCCTAAATCAATAGACTTTTTTATAAAGGCTCTTCTTTTTTCATCTTTTCGTATCTTTGGAAGATGTGAGATTATTTCATAAATTACTGTTGTAGAAAATAGTAGAAATATAACTCCTATTGGAAGTGAGAGTAAAAAGTATATTTCATTTGGTACAGAAATTAAATACCTTGATGTCATATATAAAATTACACCAAATAGGTTAATTAGTAAAAACAGATTTAAAAACTTTTTTGATTTTTGGCAAATAGCTAACTTATTGATAAACCTTTTTGAAATAAAAAGGCTAAGTAATCCCATCACGACTATAAGAATTGTGGCAAATATTATAAATCTCATGATAGGATTATATAGAAAGTTTTTTAATTAAGTGTTAATTCTTTATTATAGTTTTTATTGAACTATTGATAGCTTCAATTAGATTATCAATCTCTTCTTTTGTTTGAGTGTAGTGAATAGATACTCTTATCCAACCTGGTTTTTTATCAAGCTCATCTTTATCATCAAAATCCAATAAATCATGCCCATAAGGTCCTGCACATGAGCATCCTGCTCTTGTTTGTATCCCATTGTCTGTTGAGATTTTTTCACAAATCATATAAGGGTCTAAATCTTTTATATTAAATGAAACAATCCCTATATTGTATTACTTTTTATTCCCATAAATGATGATATTTGGTACTTTTTCTAATTGCATTAAAAAATAGGATAACAACTCATCTTTTCTTTTTAAAATAAAATCAAAACCTATCTCATTTCTTAGCTGATAAGCTAAACTTGCTTTTATAACTTGGATTATTCCAGGAGTTCCAGCTGTTTCCCTTGCTCTTAAATTATTTTCATACTCTACAGTTGTTCTACTAACATAACTAACTGTTCCTCCACCTGCAAAAGTTGGGGATAGGGTTGGGTCGATTAAATCTTTTTTTATGACAAGTAAACCGCAACTTCCTGGGCCACCTAAAAGTTTGTGAGGAGATAGATACATAACATCAAAGTAGTTACAATCAATATTCATATATGATGAAGAAGCTGCCGCATCAAGGCAAACTATAGCATTATAACGTCTTAATATATTAGAAATCTCTTTATAACAAGTTACTATTCCTGTAACATTTGAAGCTATACAAAAAGAACCAATAAGTTCTCTGTCTTGATTCTTCTTTAATACCTCTTCAAGCTCTTCTACGTCTACTAAGCCTTCACTTGTAAGGCCGATTCTTGCAGTCTCACACATAGCTTCTCTATAGCTTATCTCATTTGAGTGGTGTTCATAAGGTCCAACAATTACAAGGGGAAGTTTTGATTTATCGATGTTTATATTCAACCTTCTTTTAGTAGCAGGGGGAATATAAAGTCCCAATAACTCTTGAAATCTTTTTATAGCAGCAGTTGAACCACAGCCACTAGGGATAACTTCAAAATCATCATTTAATTCTAAAGATTTTTTTAGATTTTCTAAGGCTTCTTCATAGTAATTATGGGTTTGATTTGCCATACCGGATTCTTTTGAGTGGGTATTAGCATAGGTTGTTAACATATCATAAATACGATTTTCAATAGCCCTAAATGCCAATCCTGAAGCAGTATAATCAAAGTAAGCACTTTTGTGCTTACCTATTGTTCCATACTTTAAGTATGAAAGTTTTTCTGTGTGTTGATTAGTGAAGGGACGAAATAAATTCTTCGTCATTTATTCTCTCTTTTAAATAGTTATTTAAGTTTTTTTCTCCACTATTTATATAGCTTTGAATAATTTTTTCTACAACACCTTCAGCCTCTTCTGGTAAAAACTTGATTTTAGTTTTTTCTCCAAAAGATGATTTAGCCCCTTCTAAATTTCCACCAATAATTAGCTCAAATCCAGGAACTGTAACACCCTCTGCATTTTTTACTTTCAGTCCAAGTAATCCAATATCAACCACATGTGGATGGGCACAAGAGTTTGGACAACCATTTACAGAAATAGATACTGTTTCATTAAAATCAGGAAACTTTTTTTCTAGATTTTCTGCCAGCGAAATTGCTTTGTCTTTTGTTTCTGAAATGGCAAATTTACAAAAGTTTAATCCTGTACATGAAAGAGTTCTTGCTTTGAATGGACTTGGCTTATAATCAACTCCAATAGTGATTAATTCATCTGCTAAAGTTTGAGCATTTTTGCTTGGTACATCTTTTACTACAAAGTTTTGAGTTGGTGTTGTTTTTATAGTTGTTGCACCATGTTTTTCTAAAATATTTGCTAAATCTTCTAATCCTTTAGCCCCAATATGTCCACCATTTATAGCACATCCAATATATGATTTCTCTTTCTCTTTTGAGTCTTGGATTCCAAAGTGTTGTCTTTTTGCATAAGGAGTATAAGGAACTTCTTTCTCTTCTTTAAATGCAACTTTTGATCTTGAAACTACTTCTTCTTTGAACTTTTCAATTCCCCATTCATCAATTAGATGTCCAAGTCTTGCTTTTCTTCTATTTTCTCTAAGTCCATGGTCTCTATAGATTGTACTAACAGCTTTAGTTATTGGTAAGATTTGAGAAGGAGTTACAAATCCAATATGTTTTGCAATTTGTTTATTTGAAGCTAATCCTCCCCCAACACTTACATCAAAAAGTACTTTATCTGTACAGTCGCAAACCACAGCAGTAAAAGATAAATCTTGTATCTCATGTCCCATACAGTGTTTATGACAGCCACTAATACCTATTTTATATTTTCTAGGTAAATTTGATAGGTTTTTGTTTCCTCTTAAGTAGTTGTTTACTTTGTCAACAATTGGTCTAACATCATAAATTTCATCATGTTCTATTCCTGAAACAGGACAAGTTGCAACATTTCTTGGTACATCACCTGCTGCAAAAACTGTCGATAAATTAACTTCATTTAATCTTCTAAAAATCTCAGGTAAATCTATAACTCTAATATAATGAAACTTAATATCTTGTCTTGTTGTAAAATCAGCAGTTCCCCTTGCATATTCATGGGAGATTTTTGAAACTTCTCTCATCTGTTCTAGGTTCATAGAACCATGCTCAAGTTTTACTCTCAACATAAAATACAAGGTATTATCATCCTCATCTTGAAGATTTCTATTTTGAGTATATAAACCATACCATTTAAATCTAATTATATCTTCAGGACTTATCTCTTCCCCTAGAACAGCATATAAGTATATGTCTTTTAGAACATCAAGTCCATTTTTTTCTTTTTTTAATCTCTCATTTTGTTGAGCTGCTGTTTCTCTTGCCATTTTTTATCCTATTATCTCTTTACATTCCCATTCTGGAAAGTTACTTCTAATATACGCATTAAGCTCAATTTCTGCTTTTGTATAATCTCTTATCTTCTCATCCTTATCTTCAGATTCATTCATAACTGAAGATACAATCATTCCTGCACCTACTGTAGTATTTGTATATCTATCAATGA
This sequence comes from Arcobacter sp., assembly GCA_002869535.1. Classification (GTDB taxonomy): domain Bacteria; phylum Campylobacterota; class Campylobacteria; order Campylobacterales; family Arcobacteraceae; genus Arcobacter. The sequence goes on along the minus strand of PKUK01000002.1, from coordinate 31,978 downwards.
TAATAAAACTTCCAGTATGTCTGTTTTTATTGTATGCATCAACTGCAATTTGTCTATCTATTGATAGAGTACATTTTGCAATATCATTTAGCTCTAAAGTATCTGCTGACATCTCTTTGAAGCTATTGATATCTTTTTTATACTCTATTGATTTGAATGTTCCATTAATAACAGAAGTTGCTCTTTTAATAATATAATTACTATTAAGCTCAAGCTTTTTCTCATCCATCCAAACAACCATAACCTCAAGCTTATTTGATACTTGAGGAATAGAGTTAGATTTTACAATCATATCTCCTCTAGAAATATCAATCTCATCTTTTAGTGTAATAGTTGTAGCCATTGGAGCAAATGCAGTCTCCATAGTCTCAACAGTTTCATCTTTTCCTATTGGTCTTAAATCTTTAATCTCATTTGATACTATTGATTTTACAACTGATGTTTTTCTTGAAGGTAATACTGTAATCTCATCACCTACGCTGATTTTTCCACTTGCAATTGTTCCAGAGAATCCTCTAAAGTTAAGGTGAGGTCTTGACACATACTGAACTGGCAATCTAAAGTCATCATTCTCATCTTTATGAATTGATATTGTATCAAGTAATTGCATAAGAGGAAGACCCGTGTACCAAGAACATTTTGGTGAAACTGTAAGAATATTATCTCCATCTAAAGCAGAGATTGGGATATACTCAAAATTGATATCTTCATTATGTGGAAGATTAGGGATAATTTGTGCATAATCTTTTTTAATATTTTCAAATACTTCTTGTGAAAAGTCAACTAAATCCATTTTATTGATAGCAACTACTAGGTTCTTAATACCAAGTAATGAAGCTATATAAGAGTGTCTTTTTGTTTGAGTTAAAATCCCTTGTCTTGCATCAATTAAGATAATAGCTACATCAGCAGTACTAGCACCTGTTGCCATATTTCTTGTGTATTGTTCATGTCCTGGAGTATCTGCTATGATAAACTTTCTTTTTTCAGTTGAGAAAAATCTATAAGCAACATCAATAGTAATACCTTGTTCTCTCTCAGATGCCAGTCCATCAACCAAAAGTGCTAAGTCAATCTTATCACCAGTTGTTCCGCTTTTTTTACTATCTTTTTCAATAGCAGCTAATTGGTCTTCAAAAATCATTTTTGAATCGTAAAGTAATCTTCCAATTAGAGTACTTTTACCATCATCCACACTACCACATGTGATAAATCTTAATATCTCTTTATTCTCATGCTCTTTTAAATATTGTTCAATATTTTCTGCAATTAAATCTGATTGGTGTGCCATCTTAAAAATACCCCTCTTGTTTTTTCTTCTCCATTGATGCTTCACCATCACTATCTATCAATCTTCCCTGTCTCTCACTAGTTGTACAAATCAACATCTCTTGAATAATCTCAGGCAGTGTTGTAGCTTCACTATTTACAGCACCTGTTAATGGATAACAACCAAGTGTTCTAAATCTAACCATCTCTTTTTTAGCAGTCTTTCGTAATTCCTCAGGCATTCTTTCATCATCAACCATGATTTTTGTACCCATGTATTCTACTACTTCCCTCTCTTTAGAGAAGTATAAATCAGGAATAGGAATACCTTCCAAATAGATATATTGCCAAATATCAAGCTCTGTCCAGTTAGATATAGGAAAAACTCTAATAGACTCACCTTTAGTGTGTCTTCCATTGTAGATGTTCCATAATTCTGGTCTTTGATTTTTTGGATCCCATCTATGGTTTTCATCTCTAAAAGAGTAGATTCTCTCTTTTGCACGAGACTTCTCTTCATCTCTTCTAGCACCTCCAAAAACTGCATCGAATTTTTGGATGTTAAGCATGTTTTTTAGACCTTCAGTTTTCATAATATCAGTATGAACTGCTGAACCGTGTGTAAATGGAGAGATATCCATCTCTTCACCTTTTGGGTTAGAGTAAACTATTAGTTCCATTCCAACCTCTTTTGCACGTCTATCTCTAAACTCTATCATCTCTTTAAACTTCCATGTTGTATCAACATGTACCAGTGGAAGTGGTGGAGGCGCTGGATAAAAGGCCTTTTGTAAAATGTGTAACATTACAGAAGAATCTTTTCCTACAGAGTAAAGCATTGCTGGGTTTTGAAACTCTGCAATAACTTCTCTCATAATATGAATAGATTCAGCCTCAAGCTGTTTTAAATGTGTAAGTCTTTCTTTACTAATCATCACTTTCTCTTTTTCTATTTTGCGTGTAATCCACACTCTTTATGTTCTGGGTTTTCCCACCACCATCTTCCACTTCTAATATCTTCACCCTCTTTTACTGCCCTTGTACATGGGGCACATCCAATACTTGGATATCCTTTGTCATGAAGTTTATTATATGGAACTTTATTCTCTTTTATAAAGTCCCAAACATCATCTTCACTCCAAGAAATAAGAGGGTTTACTTTTATTACTTGAAAATTATCATCCCATTCAACTAAGGGCATCTCTACTCTTGTAACACTTTGTGCAGCTCTTAGACCTGTAATCCAGATTTTTAGTGGTTTTAATGCTCTTTTTAATGGTTCTATTTTTCTTACATTACAGCAAGATTTTCTATTATCAATAGATTCATAAAATCCATTGATTCCTTGTTTTTTATAAAGTTCTTCTACATCTTCACTTTTTGGAAAAAATACATTCACTTTTATATTATATTTTAAATTCGTATTATCCATTACGCTATATGTTTCATATGGAAGTCTTCCTGTATCTAGCGTAAAAATATTTGCATCTTTGTCAAGGTTTAACATCATATGAGTTAAAACTTGGTCTTCTGCTCCAAAACTAGATGACAGTGCTGCCTCATTTTTGTATTCATTTAAAAAGTATTTTAAAATCTCAACAGCACTATAATCTTTTAATTTTTTGTTTAATTCTTCTATTTTTTTTACCACTATAATCTTCCTAAATCTGATAATCAGGTTCTTTTATTTTCCCAAAAGAGATCTTATTCCAAGCTCTTTCGTGAAAATAGTATAAAATCATTTTCGTAACAACTTCAATAGAACCAATAGAGGCAGCCATGATTAGGTTGCCTGTAATAAAGTATGAAATAATAATTGTGTCTAAAGTTCCTACTGTTCGCCACGAAACGGTTTTAGCTACAGATCTATAAGCTTTCTCTGCCATCTTTGTTACTTAGTCCTATTCGTCATCTAATTGGTATAAAGGAGTACTTAAATATCTCTCTCCTGTATCACATAGAATAGTAACAATTGTTTTACCTTTGTTCTCTTCTCTTTGCGCAACAACAGTTGAAGCATATACATTTGCTCCAGCAGAAATACCTACTAATAATCCCTCATCTTTTGCAAGGTTTCTAGCTGTTTCCATTGCATCATCATTTGATACAGTTAAAACTTCATCATAAATATCTGTATTTAAAATAGCAGGAACAAATCCAGCTCCAATACCTTGGATTTTATGAGGTCCAGGATTACCACCTGAAAGTATAGGAGAGTCAGTTGGCTCAACTGCAACTATTTTAACATTTGGGTTTTTAGCTTTTACAACTTCAGAAATACCTGTGATACTTCCTCCTGTTCCAATAGCAATAACTAAAATATCAACTTTATCTTCTGTATCTCTTAAAATCTCAATTGCTGTAGTTTTTCTATGAATATCAGGATTCGCTTCATTTGCAAATTGTTGTAATACAATTGAGTTATCCATTGCTTCACTTAATTCAGCTGCTTTTTCAACTGCACCTTTCATACCTTTTTCAGGCTCAGTTAATACAATCTCTGCACCAAGAGCTTTTAAAAGTTTTCTTCTTTCAATACTCATACTTGAAGGCATTGTAAGGATTAGTTTGATTCCTTTTGCTGCACAAACAGATGCTAAAGCAATACCAGTATTTCCACTTGTAGGTTCAATTACAGTAGTACCTTCACCAATCTTACCAGCTTTGATAGCCTCTTCAACCATGTTAAATCCGATTCTATCTTTTACTGAATGAGTAGGATTCATAAATTCACATTTACCTAAAACTGTTGTACCATTTACACTTGCTTTGTTTAACTTTACTAGCGGTGTATTTCCAATTAATTCTGTTACGTTATTTGCATATTTCATCGTTTTCTCCTTAAATACTATAATGTAGATATTTATTATATTTATCTTGATACTGAGTTAAATCTTTCAGTGACAAGTTAAACAACTTTTTCGTTTTCTCTTTTGTTTCATCAAAAAATATATTTAAAATAGGACTATTACTCTTTGTATCGATAATTTTTATATCATCTTCTAAAGCAATAATAATATCTTTTATAAGTATATCTTTTGCATCTCTAGCTAACATGTAGCCACCCTTAGAACCTCTAGTACTAGTAACTAATCCTGCATGTCTTAGTTTTCCTAGAAGCTGCTCTAAATAATTTTGAGGAATATCAGCGCGAGCAGATATCTCTCTAATTTGCATTGGTTTGTTTTCTTCATTTTGAAGTAACTCATGCATGGCAGCAAGTCCATACACACCTTTTGAAGAGATTAAAGGCATAATCTCATTCCTAGTTTAACGCTTGTGTTAAATCTTCAATTAAATCAATAGGATCTTCTAATCCAATAGAAAGCCTAACAGTTGTTGGGTTAACACCTGCTTTTAGTAGTTCACTTTCGTTCATTTGAGAGTGAGTTGTTGAAGCTGGGTGTACAATTAATGATTTAGAATCACCGATATTTACTACAACTGAAAATAATTTTGTACTATCAATTATCCTTTTTGCCTCTTCATAAGTCTCTACTTCAAAAGATAATAGTCCTGATGCTTTACCATCTTTGAAATATTTTTGTGCTTTTGCATAATCACCATTTGACTCTAGTCCTGGGTAATTTACTGATTTTACTTTTGGATGAGACTCTAAGAACTTAGCAACTTCTAAAGTACTACTTGAGTGTTTATCCATTCTTAAAGATAATGTCTCTAATGTTTGAATTAATATCCAAGAGTTATGTGGAGATTGCGCAGCCCCTATATCTCTAAGTAGTGATAATCTAATTCTTAAACAAAAGTTTGGAAGAGGAACATCCACATAAACTAAACCATGGTATGATTCATCAGGTTGTGTAAATTCTGGATATTTAGAAGAGTTTTCTTTGAAAAATTCTGCTAATCCATCTCTTTCAACAATAATACCACCAATAGCACTACCTTGTCCATTTGTATATTTTGAAGTAGAGTGAACTACAACATCAACTCCCCATTTGATTGGGTTAAATAAAGCTGCACTTGCAACTGTATTATCACATACAGTTAAAACACCTTTTTTCTTTGCAACTTCAACTATTGCTTCCACATCTGCAACTGCAATTTGAGGATTTGATAGTGATTCAAAGAAAATAGCTTTTGTTTTATCATCAATTTGTTCTTCTAAATTTGAAGCATCTGATACTTTAAATACTCTAGCTTCAATACCAAATCTTTTAATTGTATGAGTTAAAAGTGTAACAGCTCCACCATATAATTTGTCAGAGATTAAGATATTATCTCCTGCACTTGCAACATTTGCAATAGCATAAAAAATAGCACTTTGCCCAGATGCTACACAAATAGCAGCAGCTCCACCTTCAAGTTGTGCAAATCTTTGCTCTAGTACATCAGTAGTTGGGTTTGTAAGTCTTGAGTAGATTGACCCTAACTCTTTAAGTGCAAATAAATTAGCTGCATGTTCTGCATCTCTAAATGCAAAAGCAGTAGTTTGAGCAATAGGTACATTCATTGTTCCCCATCCCTCTTTTTTATTATATCCAGCGTGTAATGCGATTGTATCTTGTTGCATATTTATTCCTTTTTGTATATTATATTAAATCTATAGTGAAATTGTAATATATTTTTCATTTAATGTCAAGTGATTTAATAGTGATTAATGTACTTTAGTATCTTTATATCTTATAAAGTACCTTTTTATAGTACTTTTTAAAGATTATAAAATCATAAATAGTAGATAAAATAAATCTTTACTAATATACTATGAACTATAAAAGAGGAAAAATGGATAAGAAAAATATATTTGATAATATCAATGTTGATAAAATTAATGAAGAATTTATAGAGATATTAAGAGACAAAGATGTACGAATTGAAAGAATTGTTTCAAATGGGCAAGTTAGTGATGAAGATTTTTGGTATGAACAAAATGAGAATGAGTTTGTATTACTTTTAGAGGGTGAAGCAATTTTACAGTTTGAAAACAAAGATGTAAAACTAAAAAAAGGTGATTTTATTGATATAAAATCAAGACAAAGACATAGGATAAAATATACCTCTTTAGATCAGCCAACTATTTGGTTGGCTATATTTTATTAGGTACTTATATTTTAATTCTTTTCTAAAGAATTACTAAAGCTCTTCCAAAAGGTATTTTATTTTTATTTTGAGACAGTGCCCAAATTACTTCATATGGTGGTGGAATTCTTGGAAATATTCCTTCCCCATCTGTAAAATACAAAAGCATAGAACTCATAGGTAAATTTGCTTCAATAAACTCAAAAGTAGGTCGATAATCAGTTCCCCCACCACCTTTTAGGGCAAAGTCAATCTCATTTGCTCCTTGAAAACTATAGTGTGCATGCACTTTTGCATCTGCAATAATAAGCTCAATAGCAATAGAGGGAAAACTTTGCATGATAGATTTAAACTCATCTAAAAAAGCACCTAAAAGTTCATCTTGAATAGACCCAGATGTATCAATAGCAACTACAAGACTTAATGTATCACTAGAAAGTGAGGGAAGGGCAACGCCTCTGTAAATATGCTTTTTATTTGGTGGCATAAAGGCGTAGTTATTTCTCATATGTCTATTTATGGCATTGTAAAGTTCAAACTTCCAATCCACATTTTTGAGTTGCATCTTTTTTGCTAGTCTTTCAAGTCCTAAGGGAGTTTTACTTTTTCTCAAAGCTACCTCTTTTGCTAAAGAGTCTGCATATTCCCAAGCTGCTTCATCTTTCTCATCTAAGTCTTCCTCTACATTATTTATATCTGCAAACTTCTTTTCCTCTTCTTGTTCATCGCTAAAGCTACTGCTTATCTCTTCAAGGTTATTTTGCTCTTTTAGGACTTCATATATCTCTTCTGCGTACATATTTTTAAAGTCACTATTAAAGTTTGCACCTTTTGGGATTTTGAGACCATTTTTTTTAAGTAGATTATTTATAGCATAATCAGTTGCTAACTGCCACAAAAAACCTTTTCTTTTGAGTTTTCGCTGACTGTGGGATAGAATATGGTGCATAACACAGTTTGTGAGTATGAAGATAAGTTCATCTATAGAGCACTTTTCTATAAACTCTGGGTTATATTTAAACACTACACCATTACTTGCATAAAATCGTACTTCATCATTGCTTTCATGTTTAAGTCTTGAAGCCAACATCCCAAAGTAGGGATATTTTGAAGTTAGTTGACTTTTTGCTTTGGTTAATAGAGTATCAGAAGTCATGATTAGTGTAATAGATTATTGAATTTTTTCATCCAAAGAGGCCAATTACTTAGATAATCTAACTCAATCTTTCTCTGTCTTAAATCTTGTATTACCATAACAGCAAACTCTCCTGGAAGATTTAGAGTGTATAAAATAAGATTATTTATCTCTTTTGCTCTTGTTTCATCATCTATTCTAATAGTAAGTGCCGTACACAAAATATGTAAAGCTGATGTGTCTTTTGGAGCTTCAGTAGTTTTACCTTCTAAAATATCATCAATAGATGGTAAATCTTTTTCAACACTTTTAAATCCTAAAAAAGAAGAGGCTAACTCTTCCCCAATAGAACCTTTTACCATAGTCAAAAGTAAATCATCATCAGGTTCGGACATTAGTATCTCATTTACATACTCCCAAGTTCTTGGCGTGGCAAAAGCTTTTTCATCATTTTGAGTATTAAAAGCAAAAAGGGCATCAGGTCTATATGAGATAAAAGCGATAATAGTAGGATGAATATTTGCTTTTATAGCCCATGCTTTCCAATCATCACTATTTGCTTCCATCTCTAAGTGAACAAATCTATTTGCAAGTGGACTAGCCATACGAAATACTACACCTCTATCACTTTCCCTATTACCAGCAGCAACTATACTCCACCCATCTGGAAGAGTATATTCACCAATCTTTCTATCTAATATTAACTGATAAGCAGAAGCTTGCACCATGGGAGCCGCAGTATTTAGCTCATCTAAAAATAGTATTCCCTCTTTTTGGCTTCCATCTGGTAAAAATGAAGCTGGTGCCCAAACTGCTGAGTTATCATTGGCATTAAAAAAGGGTATTCCTCTTAAATCTGTTGGGTCAAGAAGTGAAAGACGTAAATCTATACAGGCTATATTTGCTTCCTTTGCTATTTGAGCAATAATAGAAGACTTACCAATACCAGGAGGTCCCCACAAAAATATTGGAACTTTTCTTTTACTTAAATGTGCAATTGCTCTTTTAGCGCTTTGGGGATTCATGAGCTTCCTTATATTATTTATAAAAGAGTCATTGCAAGAACTATGCCCTTTACTTGAATAAACTCAAAACATAAAAAGTGTATAATCCAAGCATAAAGATAAAGGCAAACTTTGAAAATAGCAATAATAGGAGCAGGGGCAGCAGGAATAATATCTGCAATCACTGCTAAAAGATTAAATAAAAATATAAAAATAGACCTCTTTGATAATAACAATGCCATAGGTAAAAAAATACTTGCAAGCGGAAATGGAAGATGTAATATCTCAAATACCCAAGCAAGAGTAGAGAACTTCATAGGTGAAAAACCAGAGTTTACAAGTTATGCCCTAAAAGAGTTTGATTATAAAGCTTTTGAAAAGTTTTGTAAAAGCATTGGACTCTTACTTGATATAAAAGAGACAAACAAAGTATACCCCCTATCAAATGAAGCAAAATCAGTAGTAAATCTACTAGAAAATGAACTAGAAAATCTAGGAGTAAATCTAATCCTAGAGACAAAAGTAATAGATATACAAAAACAAGCAAATAAATTCATAATAAAAAGTACACACAATGAGTTCAAAGATTATGACAAAGTAGTAATTAGCTCAGGACTAGGTGCCGCCCCACAATTAAATGCCACAGAGGTGGGCATGAATATTGCCGAAAAATTTGGACACACCTACAACCTAACTTATCCCTCTCTTGTAGGACTTCATACAGATTTTGAACAAGCGTCAAGAATACAAGGGGTAAAAAAAGAGGCAAATGTATCTTTATATCTTGATGGAAAAAAAGAGTGTGAAATATATGGTGATGTACTTTTCACAAAATACGGTTTATCAGGGTTTGCTATACTAGACATTTCCCAATATGCAGTATATCCCCTAAGCCTTTACCAAGATGTTCAACTATCAATAAATCTTTTCCCAAATATAAGCCGAAATGAACTTCTAGGACAAATAGAAAATCTATTTAAAATCCTACCAAACTCAAATGCAGCCTTACTACTAACAGGAATAGTATCAAACAAACTAGCCCCCGTAATATGTCAAATAAATAACATAGACAAAGAGGCAAATGCAAAAGATATAAATGCCAAACAAATAAGAAGCCTAATAAACACCCTAACAAACTGGAGATTTAAAATCACAGACACCCAAGGCTTCAAACACGCAGAAGCAAGTGGTGGTGGAGTGAGAACCGATGAGGTGGATAATAAAACTTATGAGAGTAAGAAGGTAGAAGGATTGTATTTGGCAGGAGAGGTTTTAGATATAGTGGGAAACAGAGGTGGATACAATCTACAATTCGCGTGGGCTAGTGGCTATCTAGCAGGCGTCAGCCTAGCAAAAAAATAACGGCTATAAATCAGCCACTTTTGCCCGATTTCTGCGTTGTCGCAAAAATTAACTTACTCACTTACTTCTAGTAAGCTCCTAAGCTAATTTTCACTCCGCCTTGAACTAGAACAAAATTGACCAATTTCTAGCCGTTATTTTTAAGTTTAGTTAATATAAAATTTAATACCAATAAGGGAGATATAATTGAATATTCCAGAAAAGATTTATAAATATCAACCAGCAACTGTTCAATCATTAATTAATTTAAAATCTCAATGTATTTATTTTAATTCTTCTATTAAATTTAATGACCCATTTGATTGTAATATTAAATTAAAGTTTAAAAATTTAAATACAAAAGAAATAAAAGAGTTAAAAGAATATTTTTCTAAATATATTAAGAATGAAACATGGGAAAAAGAATTAGAAAATTTTTCATCTTCAGAATTTTTAGAAATAGCTAATGATGTAATGAATGAAAGAATAGATAATGTTTATAAAAATAAAGGTGTTAGTTGTTTTAGCGAAAAAAATGATAATCAGCTTATGTGGTCACATTATGCATCTTCTGGAAAAGGATTTTGTCTTGAGTTTGATACAAAAAAAGAACCCTTTCAAAAACTTTTTCCTGTAGAATATAAAGATAAACCTCCTTATTTAGATTTAGTTGAAATGGTTTCTTCAGAAAAAATTTATCTTCTCAAAAAATTACTTTGTGTAAAGTCTTTAGATTGGACTTATGAAAAAGAATGGCGATGTTTTCATAATGAAATTAATAAGGCTTATGGATATGACTCCAATGCACTAACGGGTGTATATTTTGGTTCAGAAATTGAAAGAGAGTTTTTAGAAATAATTTGTTTGATTCTTCAAGGACAAAATCCAAATGTTAAATTTTACGAAGGTTTAAAATCTGAGGATTCCTTTAATGTAGGTTTTAAAGATTTCAATTATATTCCATATATTTTGACAAAATAATTATTAGATAAAGTTTCAACTATAGAAATCCAGCCTTTGTTAAAGCCGAGTGCTTTGCTTTTTTAAGTGGAAAAAGCCGAAACTGTTTGAGGAGAGAAAAGTGCTAAATGCACTTTTTCGACGAGTTTTGCAGGCTAGCTTTAAAAAGTGAAGTGGAAGGGGAGCTTTGCCTTTGACAACTCGGCTGGTGGCTTTTTGTTTTACTTTTTGCCACCAAAAAGTGAAGAAGCGAAGACCTTTAGGTCTTCAAGAGAATATTAAAATTAAAACTAATGATTTTCATAAATTAACTAGCTATAGAGTAACATATTAGGATTATATAAATGTAATTTAAATACAATACATTTATAATTTACCTATAAGATAAGGATTTTTTATGAAAAAAATATTAGGTTTCTCTTTTTTACTTATAGTTTTGTTTTCAGGATGTGCAGTTCAACAACCTGATATTCCAAAGTATACAATTAACAAAAATGACAAAATTGGTTATATTATTAATATTCCTAAAAAAGTTGAACATAGTCATGTTGGAACAACAGCATTTAATAACTTTGAAAAAAGCTATTTATATGCATGGGAAAAAGAAGGTATCATTGAAAAGCAGTTACATGATAATTTAGGACAAGAGTTAATTAATTTATCTTTATTAGGATTTAAAAATAGTGATTTTAAAGATTTAATTGTAGGAAAAGATAATAAGTGGGTTATTAATAATAAAACTTTATATCAAAAATTAGTTAATGATCTAAAATTAAAAGCATTAATTGTAATTACAGATGGTCCAGGGTCATTTTTTCTTAATCCATATGTTTTTGATGTAAAAGGAACAGGGGTAGTGTCCTCAAATTTTCTAGGTGTGAAAAGGTTTTTTGCTGTTTTATCAGTAGAATCACAGATTTATTTATTTAATCCTCTTGCTAAAATAAATGTAAATAGAGATCCTTTAGTTACAATTATTTATGATCCTATGTTAAATTCATTTGAGGAAAAAAGTGGATTTAAGATTCCAAATAATATTGAAAATATAACACAATCAGAAATGGAACCAGTAAATAAAATGAATAATATACATCTAAATGGATTGATTAATAAAACAATTGAATACCTTAATAAATAAGTATGAAATTATCAATCGTAAGCTTTTATTAAAATTTATACTTTTATTTGGTAACTCGGCTGGTAACTTTTTGTTTTACTTTTTGCCATCATGCAGAAACGTAGTGACTAAACCCGAAGGGTAAAAAGTGAAGAAGCGAAGACCTTTAGGTCTTCAAGAAAACTATTAAAATCTATCTTTCAAAACAATAATTTTTTTCATCTTTTCAATCTCAAAGTTACCACTATCCGTATACAATAAACCATTCTCAAACTTTAAAATCTTGACACTTTTAAAACTTTTGTCTTCATAATTAAAGCAGACAAAATTCCTATCTTCCATAGCTTTTAGTAAAAACCTTTGTTCTATATTCATAACAACTCCTAAAACTATTTTATAGCATACTTTTAATTCAATAGTCAATGTAAATTTAAAATCAATCCTCCACCTAAGTTCATCTGGATATACTACGAAAAAATACTAGGATATTATTGAATTTTAAACAAATAAGTATGGCAATATATGCCACGTATCTTACAAATAAATATGGATTTAAACTCAAAAAAGTAAAAAACTCTCAAGAAATATTTGATTTACGATTAAAATATGCACAAGAACTATTAGGAAAACTCAACATAAGTGTTGATGTGATAAACAAAGAAAAACTACCATTTGATGGACAGTATTTAGTCGTCTCAAATCACAGAAGTATTATCGACCCTTTGATTATTGAACTTGCTTTAAAAAGTAGTAAGATTAATGGCTTTTGGGTAGCTAAAAAAGAGTTGTATAACTCCTTTTTCTTTGGAACATTTACCAAAAATGCTGGAACAGTTTTACTCGATAGAGATGCTTCAAATATGGCACCATTTTTTAAAGATAGTAAAAAAGTAGTAAAAGAGGGACACTCTTTATATATCTTTCCTGAAGGAACGAGAAATAAAGAGAATACTCCTTTGTCCTCTTTTAAAGAAGGCTCTAGAATTATTGCTTTGAAAAATAGATTGCCAATTTTGCCTGTATATATAAAATCAAATGCAAATGAAGTTTTGGAAGATGCTATTAAAAATAGAACAAAAGGCTTAAAAGTTCAAATAGAAATTGGTGATATAATTGATTATAAAGATAAAACAGCTTTAGAAGAGAACTATAGAAAGCAGTTTATAAAAGTATCCTAGGAACTTATTTAAACTACTTACTACTTACTACGACTCTATTTCTACCTAATTTTTTAGCCTCATAAAGTGCTTCATCTGCTTTTTTTAGAAGAGATTCAATTGTATCATTCTCTTTTAATATGGCAATTCCAAAACTAGTGGTTATCTTTTCTATTTTTTTAAAGTCATGCTTTTCTATATCTTTACGGATATTTTCCATAAGATTATATACACCATTTTCTTGGGATTCTGGACAAATAATCACGAACTCTTCTCCCCCAAATCTACCTACGAAGTCTGTTTTTCTTATATGTGTTCTTAAGATATTTGAAATCTCTACTAATACTTTATCTCCCTCTTGATGCCCAAATGAATCATTTACTTTTTTAAAGTGGTCTATATCTAAAATTGCTATACCAAATGTATGACCAAATCGTTCGTATCTATTTAACTCATTATGTAAGAGTTCATCTAGTTTTCTTCTATTATATAAATTGGTTAACTTATCTGTAATTGCGAGTCTCTCTAGCTCTTTATTCTTTTCTTGGATATCTTTTTGGGCTTGTTTTAGTAAGTTGTTTGCTTGTATGATTTTTCTATTCCAATATATAACAAGTATGATTAAAAGTATCGCAGCAATAGATATCTTCCAAACAAGAGTATAATCTATTCCTTTTTGATATTTTATAGGAATCCATTTTGTAAATATCTCTCTATGCATTTCATTTGTTATATTATTGACTGTTTTTTGTAAGATATCTAATAATAAATGATTCTCTTTTACAATAGCGATTGATAATTTTAAGTTTTCAGATATCTTTCCTGCTATTTTTAGTTCTCCAAAATATTTTTGCTGAAACTCATACCCTATGCTAGCAAGGGTATCAATATATCCAAAGAGTTCTCCATCTTTTACCTTATCTAGTCCTTCTTTTATATTAGTTACTTCTATTAGATTTAAAGAGGGATATTTCTGTCGAAGTATTTTTACAAAAGCATCTCCTTTTACAATACCTATATTCTCACCTTCTAAATCCAATATATTATTTATAAAAGGCACATCAACTCTTGTGGCTACTACTAATGGAACTTCTAAATAGTTACTTGTAAAATTTAGGTATTTTCTTCTTTCAGGGGTTTCCATTCCAAGAGCTAGCATATCGCACTTGTGCTCTTTTATATAAGTTATGGATTCATTCCAGTTTTTTGTTTTTACAAGTTCAAATTTTGCAGAAAGTATCTGTTCAAATAGATCATAATAATCAGAACTCATGCCCGAATGATTACCTTCTTCATTGAGACCTTCAAAGGGTAATCCATCTGGATTTATGCAATATTTGATAATAGTAGTATTTAGGTATGCTTTTTCTTCTTTATTAAGTTCAATATGTCCACCCTTATACTCTTTTATTGAGCCAATCCATTTATTGACTAAACTCTCTTTTTCTTTACTTGTTATGGAAGTAAGAGCTTTTTGTATGATAGAACTTAAAAGTGGTTTTTCAGGTTGAACTCCAAATCTCAAATCCTCTTTTTTTGTATTTGGAAGAGTTAATTCACTAGCAAGTTTCAAGTTTGAATAGAGGTTCTTTTTAATAAGATAATTTATATTTGTAAGATTTTGAATTAGAGCATCAATTTTACCAAAAACCAAATCTTTCGTTAACTCTGCATAGTTATCATAATATACTAAGTTCATTGTTTCTAGTTTTTCTAACTCTTTTACATAAAATACATCTTTTAATACTCCAACTTTTTTGCCTTTTAGGCTCTTTATTCCATTATATTCTCCAAAAGAATCCCTTACAAATATCATAATAGGAATATCATAATAAGAGCTTGTAAAAGTAGTAAAAGGTTCTCTATACTTTTTATATGAAATACTACTAATCATATCCACCTCTTTATTTTTAAAAGAGGTATAAATATTTGTCCATTTATCAATTTTTTTCTCAAACACTAATCCGGTTTTTTGAGAAATGATTTTCAATAAATCATGCTCAAATCCAACAGGTGTAGTGTTTATATAGTATGTAAAGGGTGTGAAGTCTGGCATCATCGCAACTTTGATGACAGGATTTGAATCAATAAAATCTTTTTCTTTTTTTGAAAATTTAATTGAATCTGCAAATGAATTAATTGAAAAAGAAAAAATAATCAGTATTTGTATAAAAAGTATTTTCATTTTTATCCTTAATAGAAAAAATATTATATCAATTAAAACTTTTAAGAAGGTTTCTTTAAACAAACTAATTAGTATCTTTTGAGTCTTGAGGAATCTCATCTCTATTATTCATACTATAATCCCTAACAACTTTAGAAACTCTAATTCGATAGTCATCAAAAAGTTCTTTTCTACCTTTTTGTTGGGCAATTCTATGTTCAAAAAGGTTTCTCCACAAGCCTATAGCCTCTTCATCTTCCCAAAAAGAAAGGCTCAAAAGCTTATCTTCATTGCTTAGACTTTGAAATCTCTCTATACAGATAAATCCCTTTTGCTCTTCTAAAAAGAGTTTTAACTGTGAGGCTATATTTAGATACTCCTCTTTGCCATTAATAGTAGGCCAAACTTCAAATATAACTGCATACATATCTAATCCTTTTTAGGTGAAAAAGTGTCATAAACCCATGGTACAACAATTTGAGCCTCTTGTTTTGAAATAAAACCTTTAAGGGATGGCATATAATCAAAGTGCTTAAAAATAACCTCTTCACAATAACTTTTTTGTGCAGTTGGTTCAAAAATATAGTCATTCATAAACTCTATGACAAGTTTTCTTAACTCTTCTTTGTTTTTTGGCTCTTCAACTGCTTCAATTCCAATACTAATATTACGCATAACCATTAGTATATTAGGCGCAACTTGAGCTCTTTTTTCTTCAAGAGTTTCTGGATAATCCATAGCATGGCACATTTGACACTTTTTTTGATAGATGGTTTGTGGGTTTGTTAAATTGTTTGCAAAAACAAAACTAACTAAAAATAAAAAAACAAATAAGTTTCTAATCATAATTTACTCCTTTTATATTTAAAAAAAGTATAACATATTATAATAACAGATATATTTTACAGAGGATTTATTTAATGGATAATACGAAAATCGTACAAGAACCACAGAACTCATATGAAGAGAAATTATCACAAGAAAACTATAATATAAATGTTGCTTTTTATATACACTTAAAAGAGTATAACAATTCTGTGAGAGATGAATTGGAAAAAAGATTAAGTGAAGTATTTTTGTTTGCTAAAGGTGTTGAGTGGAAATTTGATAGTTTTGGTATAGAAAAAGCAGGTTCAAGAGGAAAAGATATTTTGGGTTATTTTATTTTTAGAACAGCAAATCTAAGTGACCTTCAAAAACTATTTGCAAAAGAGTTTGGAGATTATAAAAATGCTTCTAAAATAACTTGTTCCGTTGCAGAGTATAAAAAAATCGATGAGAAGTTTTTTGAAGTGGAGTTGTAAAATAGAAAATCTATTTTACAACGATGATACATAATCAACTATATCCATAGGCTTATGGGCAATAAAATCAGCCCCTGCTTCTTTTAACTCTTCGATTGGTCTAAAGCCCCATGCTACGCCTATACTTTTCATATTTGCGTTTTTTGCTGTTTTTATATCTGTGGAAGTATCCCCTATGAAAATCATATCTTCAATATTTGTGTTTAGTTTTGTAGCAATTTGCACTGCCATAGTTGGGTCAGGTTTTTTAGGAACATCAATTTTTTGTCCATGAATCTCTTGAAAATAAAAATTATTAAAGATTTTTTCCATATATTTTATTGTAAATTTGTGAGGCTTATTTGATAAAACTGCTTTTTTTATGTTTAAAAGTTCTATTTTTTCTAACATCTCATAAATACCTTCATAGGCAAAGGTGTTATTATGTGTGTTTTGTTCATATATCTCTATAAAACTTTTTAGTACTTTTTTTATCTCTTCTTCTTTTGAGTTTTCAGGCATAGCATTTTTTACTAAAACCAAGGCCCCATCGCCTACGAAGTAATTATATTTTTCAATTTCATGACTTGGATAATCGTGCTTTTTTAGAACACTATTCATACTAAGTGCTATATCTAAAAGTGAATTTATTAGTGTTCCATCAAGGTCAAATATCATGGATTTCATTTATGTTTTTCCTAAACTTTTTTAATGATTTTACATTAAAAAACTAAATAAAAAATAAGGATAATTTATTAAAATGGGCATGGACATAAAACTTAATTTATATAGAAAAAAAAATCTAGTTATTTAATTTAATGTAACTATAATCTTGAGTTTTAAAAAAAGTGTGTAATAATAGAACTAAAATAAATTTTTTTATATTCAGTATAAGGAAAATTTAATTTTAAGACTTTTTAAACATTATTTGTGAGAAACTTATCAAAATAAAAATTTTAAACAACAAACAAAGGGAATAAAATGAAGGCATCTGATTTATTTGTTAAAGCCTTAGAAAACGAAGGCGTTGAGTATATATTTGGTATACCAGGAGAAGAGAACTTAGATTTTTTAGAATCTTTAAGAACATCAAACATTAAACTAGTTTTAACTAGACATGAACAAGGTGCAGGATTTATGGCTGCAACTTATGGAAGACTTACAGGAAAAGTTGGAGTTTGTATCTCTACTCTTGGCCCTGGAGCTACTAACTTCGCTACAAGTGCTGCATATGCACAACTTGGTGGTATGCCATCATTGATGATTACGGGTCAAAAACCAATTAAAAAATCAAAACAGGGAAGATTCCAAATTATTGATATCGTTGGTATGATGAAACCAATGACTAAATATGCTAAACAAGTTG
Source organism: Arcobacter sp. (assembly GCA_002869535.1). Taxonomy (GTDB): domain Bacteria; phylum Campylobacterota; class Campylobacteria; order Campylobacterales; family Arcobacteraceae; genus Arcobacter. The sequence continues at coordinate 14,142 of PKUK01000002.1, read as the reverse complement.
TAAATGCTAATAACATTCCATCAATGGTTAGAGAAGCATTTAAAATAGCAACTGCTGAAAGACCAGGTGCTGTTCATATTGAGTTACCAGAAGATATTGCTGAAGAAGAATCATCTACTGATTATTTATATCCAGTACAACATGTAAGATATCCATATGCTGATAAAGCAACTATCTTACAAGCTGTTAGAATGATTGAAACTGCAAAAAAACCACTTATCTTAATTGGTGCAGGAGCAAACAGAAATAGAATTGGTGATGCATTAACTGATTTTGTTAATGATTCAGGAATTCCATTCTTTACTACTCAAATGGGTAAAGGTGTTGTTGATGATAATCACAAATTATGTTTAGGAACTGCTGCTCTATCTTCAGCGGATTTTATTCATGCTGCAATTGAAACTTCTGACTTAATTATTAATGTTGGTCATGATGTTATTGAAAAACCACCATTTTTCATGGAAGAGGGACCTGATGCTACTAAAGTTATCCATGTTAACTTTTTCCCATCAGAAGTTGACCCAACATATTTCCCACACTTAGATGTTGTAGGTGATATTGCTGGAAGTATTACAGATTTAAATAGAGCATTATCTCCACAAGAGCATTGGGATTTTGATTTCTATAAAACAGTTATTAGAACTATCAATGTAAGATTAACAAAATATTTTGGTGATATGAGATTCCCAATTTTACCTCAAAGAGCAGTAAAAACTATTAGAGATATTTTAGGGCCAGATGATATTTTAACTTTAGATAATGGTGTTTATAAAATTTGGTTTGCTAGAAACTATAAAGCTGCTAGACCAAACACACTATTATTAGACAATGCCCTTGCAACAATGGGAGCAGGACTTCCTTCTGCAATGGCTGCAAAAATGGTACATCCAGAGAAAAAAGTTGTTACTGTTTGTGGTGATGGTGGATTTATGATGAATTCACAAGAGCTTGAAACAGCTGTTAGACTTGGACTTGATCTTACTGTTGTAATCTTAAATGATAATGCATTTGGTATGATTAAATGGAAACAAACAGGTATGGGATTTGATACATTTGGACTTGACTATGGTAACCCTGATTTTGTAAAATATGCAGAATCTTATGGTGCAAGTGGACATAGACCTACATCTTGTGAAGAGTTTACTGAAACTTTAGATAAATGTGTAAATGGGAAAGGTGTACATTTAATTGATTTAGCTGTAGATTATTCTTTAAATCATGCTATCTTAAATGACCTTGTGAAAAATGCTGAAACATTATTAGAAGGAGAAGAGAATGAGTAAAACAATAGAAGTTACATCACCGTTTGATGGTAAAGTAGTTGGAACTGTTCCATTTAGTTCAGTTGAAGAAGTAGAAGCTGCGATTGAATTAGCAAGTGATACATTTCTTGACCACAAAAATGCATTACCTGCATATAAAAGAGTAGAGATTTTAGAAAAAGTTGCAGAGATTATGTCTTCACAAGTTGAAGAATTAACAATTCTTTGTGCAAGTGAAGGTGGAAAGCCTTATGTTGATTCTAAAGTTGAGATTCAAAGAGCAATCAACGGTATTAAACTTGCTATTGAAGCCCTAGGTGTAAGAGAAGGTAAACAAGTGGCTATGGGTCACACTGCTTCTAGTGCAAATAGAATGGCTTACACATTCAAAGAACCAATTGGTGTGGTTGCTGCAATTTCTGCATTTAATCACCCATTTAACTTGGCAGTTCACCAAGTAATCCCTGCGATTGCTGTTGGTTGTCCAGTAATTATTAAACCTGCAACTCAAACACCAATGAGTGCTATTAAATTAGTTGAGATTTTAGAAGAAGCTGGTTTACCAAAAGGTTGGGCACAAGCAGTAGTTTGTGATAGACATGGTGGTGAATTATTAGCAACATCTCCAAAAGTTGATTTCTTAACTTTCATTGGTTCTGGTGCTGTTGGTTGGTACTTAAACTCTAAAGTTGCAAATGGAACAAGAGTTGCTTTAGAGCACGGTGGAGTTGCACCTGTTATTGTTGAAGCTGATGCTGATATTGATGACTTAATTCCATCAATTGGAAAAGGTGGTTTCTACCACGCTGGTCAAGTTTGTGTTTCTGTTCAAAGAGTATTTGTACATGATTCAATTGTTGACGAAGTAGCTAAGAGATTATCTGATTATGCTTCTAAATTAGTTGTTGGAGATCAATTAGACCCAAAAACTGAAGTTGGACCACTTATTAACCATAATGAAGTTAATAGAGTAGAAGAGTGGGTTAATGAAGCAGTTACAAAAGGTGGAAAAATTTTAACTGGTGGGAAAAGAATCTCTGATTCGTGTTTCCAACCAACTGTTATTTTAAATCCTGCTGATGATGCTTTAGTATCTACAAAAGAGGTATTTGGACCAGTTGTAATTATCTATTCTTACTCTGATATTGAAGAAGCGTTTGATAGAGCAAATGCATTAGAAGTATCTTTCCAAGCAGCAGTATTTACAAAAAATCTTGACACTGCTTTAAAAGCAGTAAAAAGATTAAATGGAACAGCTGTAATGGTAAATGATCATACTGCATTTAGAGTTGATTGGATGCCATTTGGAGGAGCTAAAGCTTCTGGATTAGGATTAGGTGGTATTCACCATTCTATGGAAGAGATGACTAACGAAAAAATGATGGTTATCAAATCTCCTGTATTATAAGAAACTTATAATTCAAATAAAAAGGGGAGGCTTATTGCTTCCCCTTTTTTTATGTCTTTATTTAAATTAAATAGATATTTTTTTGTATGAAAAAATCACTGATAATAAAAAGCCTAAAAAACTTAATAAAAATGTCATAAGAAAAACAAAATCATAAGAGTTGAGAGTATCATAAATATATCCAGCTCCAATAGGTCCAATAATTTGTCCTATGGCAAAAATAAGAGTAACTAAGGAAAATACTTGGGCAGTTTTATTTAGCCCAAAAAACTCCGTGCAAAGCATTGCAATGATTGTTGGTACACTCCAAACAGATATAGCAAAGAAGAATACAGAGACAAATAGTACAAAACTAGGTGTATCAAATATAAGTATAAAAATAGAAAAAGCTTGAAATCCAAAAACTAAGATTAAAGTCTTAAATGTCCCATATTTATCTGCAATTGCACCAAATATAAATGCACCAAATATACATATAAAACCAAATGTTGACCAAAACATACCAGAAACTTGTGAACTTAAGTTCCACTTCTCCATTGATGCACTAACAAAAAAAGTAACATAAACAACATAAGTTATACCAAATAAAAAGTATAAAGAGGCGATTTTCCAAAAGTTCTTATTCTTTCTATATTCATAAAATTTAGTATCTGATTTTACGCTATTATCCACATCATATGTAAGTAAATATTTGATAGAAAAAGATATTATAAATATGATAAATGAAAAAACTAGCCAAGAGACTCTCCACGTGTTTGCTTCATAGAATTGTTCTAAAAAAGGAACTAAAAACCCAGAAGTAATAATTGCAACTCCAAAACCACTTATAGCAATACCTAAGGCTTTTCCTCTTATGTTTTGTGGTACTACATGAGAAATATAGACCATAATAGAAATATTTATAATAGCTGCAAAAAAACCAGAAGTAAAATATAAAATAGATATTAATATATAGTTATTAAAAAATGTCATAACTATCATACTAAGAGCTTGAAGAAGAAGTAATCTTGAGATTAAAGAGGAGGTTTTAAATATTGAGTAGATTCTACTTGTAAAAATAACACCTAAAAAATATCCAGCAAAATTTGCACTACCTATAAAGCCAATAAGTGTTGTTGAGATATTTAAATCTATTTGCATATTTGGTAAAATCATACCAAAGGCAAATCTTCCAAACCCTAGACATGAAAGTAAAATTAAAAATGATGCCAAAAAGAGTTTGGAGAAAGATTTCATTAAATGTTGATTTTCCTAAGAAGGTTAATGAAGTTTTTATAGTGAATTGTTTTTATAAATAGATAAATATAAGTAACAACTAGAATATTAATATGAATCATAGCTTCAGCAAAATCAAAAAATATAAAAAATACACCAGCAATTAAGATAAATGCAGGATACATCAATTTATTAAAACCTTGTTGTTTTGCTTGTAGTATTTCATACTCTTTTATACTTGAAGAGACAAATTCTTTATCTTCAGGGGTTAGTTTCTTATCCTCTTCTAATTGACATAAGCCTTCAATAACTGCAATCTTTTTTTTATAACTAACAAATTTTGCAATTATTAAACCAATTACAATAAGTGATATTAGGTTAGAAACAAGTTCTAATGGTAAGTTCTCAAACATCTCTCTCCTTCTTTTTTATAATAATACATTAAACATTATAAAGATATCTAAAAATATAGTGCTGTATTAAATATATTTTTTTGTATAATAGTTTTTTTAAAGGATTTATTTGAATACTACATATATAACACTTGGCGTTGGACTACTTTTGATTTGCATAGTTTTGTATTATGTTTTTTTTATGGCTAAAGAGGATTTTTATAAATACACTCAAGATAATCTGTATAGTGTTCCTTGGAGATGGGAATGGAAGAAAAAAGATATTATAAATTTAGAGTGCCATTGTCCTAGCTGTGATGAAGTTTTAGTTTATGAAAATGATTACTTACTACATAAAACATATTTTTTATGCCCATCTTGTGACTCTCAAAAAGCAGTAATTGGTGGTGGGGATAGTAAATATGCTTTTGGTATTGTAAAAAGAGAGATTAATCGTAAAATTAGAACAAAAGAGTACAAAGAATTAATACTTAAAGTATAAATATCAATATATTAAATTTAAAATTTAGGAGCTAAATATGGCTTATAATGAACATACATCTTGTCCATGCGGAAGTAAAAAGAGTTATATAAATTGTTGTAAAGTTTTCCACAGTGGAAAAAATCCAGAAACTGCCTTAGAGTTAATGAAGTCAAGATTTACAGCTTTTGTAGTAGGCAATATTGATTATATAATTAACACTACTCATGAAGATAATATAGAGTATTCAAGGGATAAGAGTAAATGGAGAGAGGATATTGAAGATGTAGTAAATTCTACAGATTTTAATACCTTAGAAATTATAGAATTCGTAGATGGTGTAGATGAAGCTTATGTAACGTTTAGATTAGGACTTAAACAAAAAGGTTTAGATGTCTCTTTTACAGAAAGAAGTAAATTCTTAAAAATAGATGGAAAATGGCTATATAGAAGTGGCGAATTTTTAGACGATTAGGCCAATTTTGAAGATATTATTAGCTCCAGCAGAGACAAAAAATGAAGGTGGAAATGAAAAACCATTTTCAAAAGAGAACTTCTTTTTAGAGAAAAACTTTCCCTTTAGAAAAGAAGTTTTTGATTCTTATGAAAAATATGTGCAATCCTTATCTTTAGAAGAGTTATCTTCTTGGTTTGGAATAAAAAAGATGGATGATGTAAAGAAGTATCAAGAGAGTCTAAAAAACAAAGCTTCTATGAAAGCAATACAAAGATATAACGGTGTTGCTTTTGATGCGCTAGATTACAATAGTTTAAGCTCAAATGAACAAAACTACATAGATGATAATGTAATTTTGTTTTCTAACCTTTTTGGTCCAATTAAGGCTAGTGATAAAATTCCTGATTACAAATATAAACAAGGTGCAAAACTTCCTAATATAAGTGTAGAGAAGTTTTATAAAGATAACTTTACTAATGATTTAGATGAATATATTGGTGATGAGATTATTGATTTAAGAGCTGGATTTTATGAAAAATTCTATACCCCTAAAAATTCAACAGTAATCATGTTGAAATTTTTAAAAGATGGTAAGGTTGTATCCCATTGGGCAAAACACTATAGAGGTATGGTTTTAAAAACTTTAGCTAAAAAAAATGTCCAATCAATCGCTGAGTTTATGAATACTCAAATTCCTGGACTAAAGCTAGTTGAAATACAAGAGAAAAAAGAGATTAGACTCTTGATTATGGATATAGTGTAGAATAACTATTTAGTTAATTCTGCACTAGGTTTTCCAAGATGATATCCTTGAACATAATCAATATCAATCTCTCTTAAAAATTCTAAAATCTCTTCACTCTCTACAAATTCTGCTATGGTTTTAACGTTTAGTTCTTTTGCTAAGGCTACAATTGATTTTACAAAGGCTAAGTCTTTTTTATCTTTGTGAATATTTACAATAAAATCACCATCAATTTTTATATAATCAATAGGGAACTTTTTAATATAATGAAAGCTTGAAAAACCAGAACCAAAATCATCTATTGCAAAACTAAAACCTTCTAATTTTAGATTTTGTACAAATTTTTCCAGCAAAGCAAAACTTTTTACAGTCTCTCTTTCTGTTATTTCAAATACAATCATTTTTCTATCTATATTGTATGTATAAGCTAGTTTTACTATTTTATTTATAAATTCACTTATTATTAAAGCTTTTGGCGAAAGATTTATAAAAAGAAGCCCTGAATAGTCTGTTTCTTTGATTTTAGCAAAAGCTTTTTCTATAACCATATAATCCATTTTGTGAACAATCCCAAGTGTTTCGGCTGTTTCTATGAATTTTGCAGCTGGCAAGTATGCATTACCTACCTCTATTCGCATAAGAAGTTCATTTATTTCACACTTGTTAGTTTTAACATTTACAATTGGTTGGAAGTGAGGGTGTATATTTTCATCTTTAATTGCATTTAAAACTAGCATAGATTTATCTTCTACATCTTTATGAATCTCTTCTAGTTCATCTTCACTAGGGAATTTAATTGAGTTTTTACCCATTGTTTTTGCTTCATACATCATAGCATCGGCTATGTTAAATAGTTCTACAGAGTCTTCTGAGTGCTCTGGAAATATTGCCATACCTATTGAGATAGTCATACTACATTTTGTCCCATCAGGAGCGATTAGTTCTAGTGCAGCAACGGCATCTAATATTCTTTTAGCAACAGTATATGTCTCTTTTTCATCACTCTCTGGAAGAACTATAGTAAACTCATCTCCTCCATATCTTGAAAGAATATCTTCATCTCTTTTTGAATCAGAAAGTACGTTGGCAAGTGATATTAAGAACTCATCTCCAAAACTATGTCCATGAGTATCATTAATTGGTTTAAAGTTATCACAATCAATAACTAATAATCCAAAATGGTAATCATGTCTTTTGGCTCTTTTAATTTCATAGTTTAATAAATCTCTAAATACTCTTTGTGTAAACAGGGAAGTTAAAGGATCTCTAGTCGCATAAAACTCTAAGTTTTCAGTATATTTATTTATGGCTTTTATTGAACCAACAAGATTTAATAGAGTTGTTAAAATTGAATCAATAACGATTGAGTGAATAGAGTCTTTTTCCAGCTCTGATTGGATTCCTAATCCTACAATTCCACCAATTTTTGGAGTATCTAAAAGAATTGATTTTGCTTCGTGAGTAATATCATCTATGGCTAAGTTTGTTAGACATAAGTTTTCATTTGTATAGTTATGGCTTATAGTATAATCTAAAATATCTAAATTATGGTGAGACTTAATCATATTTAAGGCTACATTATCAATATGTTTTACAACATCTTCATTTGGTTTTCCTAGCCAGAAAATCTCTATTTCATAAAACTCATCATTTGTTTTAAATATTGTGATTAAACAGTGTACTGGAAGTACAACATTTATTTCATGTAATAAATCTTTTATATACTCTTTCCAGTCTCTAATTACATCAGAAGTAATAATCATCTTGTCTAGTAGTTTAACTTCAAACTCTAATATATCTTTGTCAACAGCAATATTTTTTAGCTTGTTACTTAAATCATTTAAGCCTAACATTATATGGTCAAACTCTTTAAAACTATTTTTACTACTTGAGATATCTAGTCTTTTAAAATCTTTTACAGTATTGATATTTTCAATTTTATCTTTAAAATTTAATATGGATAGATTAATCTTTTTTAATAAGTTACCAGAGATAAGAAAAGCACAAAGAATCATAAATGGCAATATTATTAAAGAGAATAAAAAGTATTTAGAATGTGTCTCTTCTATCAAATAACTAAAGTCATACTCTACTTTTACAGCACCTAACACATCTTCAACTTGCGAATTAGTATGACAAGTAAGACACTCTTGTTTTGCAAGGATAGGTGTTATTATTTTGATTTTATTATCTTTAGAGAATGAAGATTTTTCTTTACTATCAAAGACATACTGTACATCTTTTGTGATCTCTGATTGATTTATTTTTCCAAAAATTTCTTCTATTTTTGAAGAACGATATATATCAACTTTATATGAAGACTCTTCAAAAGAATTTTTAATATTTTCCATAAATTCATTTAACTCTTCTCTTGTCCAACCTTTTCTCATAACTTGGTACATTGAATTAAATATTTGATTAGATAAAGATTGAGATATTTTTTCATTTTCTTTGATGGCTAAATTAGTATGAATAGTAGATGAAAAGAAATAAAATATAAGAAAAAGAAGTACACTAATTGCTAGGATGGATACCCTAAAATAATTTTTGAGAGTTTTGAACATAGGGGTTAACCTTTCATAATAATATTTTACAAGGAGTAAATAGTATCATAATTATAATAAAACAACTATTTACTTACATCTTCTTTCATTATACTAACAAATAGTAAAGAAGCTAGAGCAAAGAGAGCTGAATATAAAAATAGATTTTCTCCATAAAGCCAACCTGCAACTAATGCTCCTACAAAACCACCAAGACCATAGGCAACTCCATACATAAATTGCTGAGCTAATTTCTTATTTTCATAAATTTTATATAGATATATTATGACTGCACTATGATATAACCCAAATGAGAAAGCATGAATTGATTGGGCAAAGAAAGTTATATATAAATTATCAGGAAAAAGGTAAAGTAAAAACCATCTAATTGCAGTAACAAAAATAGAGATTTTGATTATGGATAATAGGTTGTTTTTAAAAAATGGTGCTTGAAAATAAAACATCACAATTTCACATATGACACCAAATGACCATAGATAAGAAGTCATTTCAAGTGAAATACCATTTTCTGTTTCATAGATAGTAAAGAAGTTATAAAAGCCTCCAAAACTCATTTGCATGAAAAATAGACTTAGCCAAAATGGCCAATACTCTAATACGGAAAATGGTTTTGAGCTAATAGTATCTTCATGTGGTACATCGTGTTTTAAAAGTAGTAATGAAAAAATAACTATCAAAATCGTTACACACAAATAATAGTGCAATGCAATTTGTGGTTCTGATAGAAATTTTGCTAATACTAAAGCAATAAACATAAATCCAATTGAACCATAAAGTCTAGATTTCCCATATCTATCTTTTCCTAACTCTTTTAAGGCTATTACTTCTATGTAAGGTAATATAAGGCTTAAACAGATTCCCAAAAGCGCATTATTTAAAGTGAAGGCATAAAAGTTATTTAGTGTAAAGTAAAAGCCAATTGCGGAAAGTATAGATAAAAGTAGTGAGGACTTAAAAATAGTTGCATTAAGTTTGATATGCTTTAAAAATAAAAAAGGTGTAGCAAATCTCATTAGGGGAGCTAAGGCAAAAACCACACCTATTTGAGAAGGTGTATATCCGATATCATGTAATACTTTTGGCATGAAAATAATGTACACTGCAACTGCTGCAAAATAAAAAAAATAAAATGCAGATAGATTAAAAAAAAGCATCTATTTGGTTGATGTTTTGATTACAAGGGTATTGGATACTAGGTCTTGAAAAGTCTTTTTATCTTTTCTAAAAAATGGCAAAAATGCAAGTGCGATAGTCATAGCACTAAATAAAAAAGAAAGGTATCTCAAAATAGCTTTTGCAAATGATATTTTCTCTTTTGTTTTTGCATCTATAAGTTTTAAATTATAAGCTTTTAATCCTGGAGTTTGACCTTTTAGAACCCAAAAAGTAATAATTATCAAACCATAAATAATAGATAAACTCCATCTAGCTTCTTCGTTTCCTTGGAAGTCATCTTTTCCATTCATAAAAATATAAGTTGTTGCATAAGCTAAAGGCATCATTATCATAAACATATCAACAATAAATGCCTTAATTCTTGCAGCAATAGAGGTACAGATATCTAGATTTAAATTATCTTCTTTTAAATCTTCAGCTGGTATTTCTTTTTTACCACCTTTAATATCTCTCCATCTGCTCATTTGCTTTAGTTCCCTCTACTACCAGGTTTGTAAGCAACTGAACCTTCTTTACATAATGGACAATCATCAGGAGAGTACATTTCAAATGTAAAATCATCCAATGCAAAAAGTGGTTTATCAAGTGGTAGTTTACAATTATCTTTTGGCTCTAATTCACTTCCAATTCTTGAACAAAATACTCTGTTAGCTAAAGCTGCATATGCAACTATTTCTCCACCATCTTTTTCGATTTGTTTTGCAGCTTCTAAGGCACTTCCACCAGTTGTTATAATATCTTCACAGATAATATATTTTTCACCACGAGTTACTTCAAAACCTCTTCTAATACTCATCTCACCTTCAACTCGCTCAGCAAAGATAAATCTTACATCAAGAGCAGTTGCAAGTGCAAACCCAGCAATTAGACCACCAAGTGCAGGTGAACAAACAGCATCAATTTTTAGTCCAGATTCTTTTATCTGTTTAGCCAACTCTTCTGCCAATAATTTAGCAGTTTTAGTATCTTCTAAAACCTTTGCAGATTGCAAATAGTATTTAGAGTGATTTCCCGAGCTTAATTTAAAGTGACCTTCTAATAGTGCATTTGCATCTTTATATATTTGTTCTACAACCATAATTACACTTTTAAGATTTCAGTTTCTTTTGCTTTGAAAGTATCATCAGCTTTTGTTACATAAGAATCTGTAATTTTTTGGATTTCATCTTGAGCTTTTTTATTTTCATCATCAGTTATTTCTTTATCTTTATGAAGAACTTTAACTCTGTCATTTGCATGTTTTCTGATATTTCTAATTGCAACTTTTGCATTATCAGTCATACCTTTTGCTTGTTTCGCAGCTTCGCCTCTTTGCTCAACAGTCATTGGAGGGAAGAAAAGTTTAACTACTTCTCCATCATTGTTTGGATTTACTCCAATATTTGCATTTTGAATTGCTTTTTCAATATCACCTACAAGGTGTTTTTCCCATGGGTTAATTACAATTGTTGTTGCGTCAGGTGCAAGAACTGAACCTACTTGTGTTAACTCTGTTGGTGTTCCATAGTAATCGATTTTAATACCATCTAAAATTGCAGTGCTAACTTTACCAGTTCTAAGTGTTTTGTAGTCTCTTTTTAATGCATCTATTGCATTATCCATTTTCTCTTTTGTTTCTGAATAAATCTCATTTAACATTCTCTCTCCTTTGATGTATTATAAAAATTTGGCTAATTATACCATTTATTGTTTATTATTTTAAATTTAACTGAATCTGTGGCGATAACCGTTCTTCTTTTATAGTTAGAAGAACAGTTAATACCTTGTTTATTAAAAGAAGAAATAGCTAGTTGAAAATTTTTTTTCACTTTTGCTACTTCAAGTCAACTACTTAGTAGTTGGTACAGCAGGCGCAGCTGGAAGAGCTGGAGTAGGAGCTACTGGCGCTTGGTTTGCTTCAGGAGTTGCTGGAATTAAACTCTCTGTTTTTACACTGTCAACTGCACTTTTTTGTCTATTTTCATTGTAAAGATATCCTAAAAATAGAGTATTTAAAACAAAAACTAATCCTAAAAGCATTGTTGCTTTTGATAAAAAGTTACCAGGACCTTTTGCTCCAAATAAAGAGTCATTGCTTCCGCTGTAAGCACCTAGTCCCATGCTTGAACTTTTTTGAAGTAAGATAGAAATTGTTAATAGTACTGCTAAAATAAATTGAACTACTAAAAGTGTTGATGTCATAATTTTATTCCTTTGAAAAAATGGTAGGTATTTTATCCAAAATTTATTAAAAAAAAGTTAAGATTCGCTTATGTCCGTAAAAAACGAATTTTCAAAATATGCAAATCAATACAATTCTTACAATATAATACAACAAATTGTAGCAAAATCTATCATTAGAGATATTAAAGATGAACCAAAACGGATTTTAGAATTAGGTTGTGGTTCTGGACAGATTATAAAACATATTTCTTGGGAATATGATTATTATAAAGCTATTGACTTCTCACAAAGTATGTGTGACCTTCATCCAAAAGCTAAAAACATAGAAGTAAAGTGTTTTGATTTTGATACTAAAGCTTTTATAGAAAATATAAAAAATGATAATTATGATGTGGTAATATCATCTTCAGCACTACAATGGTCTAAAGATTTAAGTAAAATTGTAAAAGCAATAAGTTCAATTTCTCCTACAATTTTTACAGGGTTATTTACTTCTAATACTTTTAAGACAATCCAAACTATTACAAATAGTAAATCTCCAATATTAGATGAAGAGTCAATAAAAGAGGCATTTTCAAAATATTGTGATTGTGAATTTGAGACTATAAAGTATAATTTAGAGTTTGATAGCAAGAAAAAACTTTTTGATTATATAAAAAAATCTGGCGTTAGTGGTGGGAAAGCACTCTCTTTTAAAGATGCTAAAAAACTATATAAAGAGTATGATTTAAACTATTTAGAGTTTGAAGTGATTTTTATCAAAGCTTTTTCTAAATCATAAAGTTCATATCTAATATATTTAAAAACTTCACTATTATTGCTTGCTTCTAATTTACAAACTTCTTCAAGTACCCTTGAACTCTCTTGAGCTCTTTTAAAGTTAGCTATTAAAATAGAGTGTAAGTCATCTCTACTTTGTTCTGATGGGGTTGATTTTTTCAATACATCATTTTTAATATCCCGTGAGTCTAAAAGTTTGTCATAGATATCTATTCTTGATTTGTGTCTTAACTCTTTTAGTTTTGAAGCTATTTCTTTATCATTGTAAACATATCTAAAGATATCTTCCACAACTCTAATACCTTCTCTTAGGCGATTTAAATTTGCATCGATTAGTCGTAGTTCTGTAGTATTCATATATTACGTATATCATAACTCCCAAAGGAGTTATGAATTAATCTTCTCTATTAAAAATACCAAGTATTTGTAATAATGAGATAAATAGATTAAAGAAATCTAAGTATAAAGCAATCGCTGCTTCAATTGGAGTTGAAAAACCACCTTTAATGATTTGCTGTGTATCATAAAGAATGAACGCAGAAAATAAAACGGCACCAACCATTGCAATTCCAAGTTGCAATAATGGAGCTTGAATAAAGATATTAGAAATAGATCCTACTACTAATATAATAAGAGCAATAAACAACATCTTACCCATACCAGAGAAATCTCTTTTAGTAGTAAGTGCAAACATTGATATTCCACCAAATGCAACTGAAGTCATTAAAAATGCTTGTGCAACTATTGATGCTCCTGCTGGCATTGCAAATACTGATGCAAGTAAAGGTGTAATTGTTAACCCACTTACAAATGTAAATCCGAAAAGTACTGCAAGGTTAATTCCTGGTTTGCTTTTAACAGCAAATAAACCAAAAAGCAGTGCAAATTCTAATATTACTAATCCCCAGTACCAACTAGCAATTGTAGAAACCATATCTAAACCGATATATGCCCCCGCAGTTGCTGCAAGTAATGAACCTGCAAATAATTGGTATGTTGCTCTTAAAAAGCTCATTAATTCAACTTTTGATGACTCGTTTGTATATTGTTGCGTTGTATCTTTGTGAGATAAATAATCTCTTTTGTACATTATATATTCCTTTGTATGTATTTATATATAGTGTGTAATTCTAATATGTAAAGCTTAATAATATCTTTAAATCTAAGAATTAACTCTATTATATAAACAAATACTATTAATATATAGAAAATATATAGAGATTACATATATTATGTAACAAAAACAGCAAATCGTAGAACTTTGAAAATTTAAGCCAAGATTAAAGAAAAGCACTTGACAAAGATAAAAAAACCTATTATAATTCCCGTCCAATTTGAGTGACAAACGTCACGAAGAGTTGAAGTTCTTTAACAAACTACGGTTTTAAGAAGTAAGTAACTTTTATAAACCGAATATGATATAAAACAAGAGAATTTATACAATTCTCGTCTATTAAAAAAACAATGAGTAATGTCAGTAAACAATTGCAATTAATATT
>PKUK01000005.1 GCA_002869535.1 Arcobacter sp. | reverse complement strand
GATGCTTAGATACTCTTTAGGAGAAACAGAAGCTGCTGATTTAATTGATTCAGCTATTAAAAAAGCATTAAAAGATGGTTTTAGAACAAAAGATTTAGCCGCTTATGATGCTAAAGAAGTGGTTACTACTTCTGAAATGGGTGACATTATTGCAAATAATTTAAGAAAATAGTAATTAAACTATTTCTTATTTATAATTAAAATGTTAGAATTAAAAATAATAATTTTTTAAAGGTGTCTTAATGGGTGAAAAAAAATATAGATTAATCACAAGAAGTGATATGGATGGACTAGTGTGTGGTACACTATTGAGCTATCTTGATTTGATTGATGATATTCTTTTTGTTCACCCAAAAGATATGCAAGATGGACTTATAGAAGTATCATCCAATGATATAACTACAAATGTACCATATGTTGAAGGTGTACATTTAGCTTTTGATCATCACTTTAGTGAAACTTTAAGAAATGAAAAAAGAGATAACCATATTATAAATCCTGATGCTCCTAGTGCTGCACAAGTAGTATATGACTTTTATGGTGGTGATGAAGAGTTTCCTATGAGATTTATTGGTATGATGAATGGTGCCAACAAAGCTGATAGTGCAGATTTTACACAAGAAGATATTCTAGAGCCACGTGCATGGGCATTATTGAGTTTTATTATGGATTCAAGAACAGGTCTTGGAAGATTCAAAGATTTTGAAGTTTCAAATAAACAGTTAATGAGAAACTTAATTGACTATTGTGCTAAGCATAATATTGATGAAATTCTTGAAATAAAAGAGGTAAAAGAGAGAGTTGACCTTTACTTCAAATATGAAAAAGAGTTTCAAGAGCAACTTAAAAAGTGTACAAAAATTTATGGAAATGTAGTTGTAGTTGATTACAAAGATGAAGAGATAATTTATCCAGGAAATAGATTTTTAGTATATGCAATGTATCCAGAAGTAAATGTTTCTATTCATATAAGTTATACTTTTGATAGGGATAAATTGGTTTTTTCAACTGGTAAGTCAATTATAAATAAAACATCAAATACTAATATTGGTGAACTTATGCTTAAACATGGTGGTGGTGGTCACAAAGCTGCAGGTGGATGTCAAATCCCATTAGCCCAAGCTGACCAAGTATTAGAAGATATAATAGCAAAATTAAATCAAGATGGTTGATTTAATTTTTCATAAACTATTTTATAAAACTCAGTAATATCTGCTAAGGCCAAATCACTTTCTCTTTGTTTTTTACCCCACATAGGCTCAGGAAAATAAGAATCTTCCTTAAATCTTGCCATTATATGAAAATGTACATGGGGAACATAGTTTCCAAAAGATGCAATATTTATCTTCTCAGGGTTAAAATAACTTAACATCTCTTTTTCTATGATATCTAAAGCTCTTAAAATTTCTATTTTTGTTTCATTATTACATTGGGAAAACTCTTTTATATCTTTTTGAGTAAAGATTTTTAGCCAAGGAATTTCACTTTCTTCAATCTCTACTTTTATTAAACTATTTTCATAAATCATTTATATCCCTATATATTATTAAAATCAACCGTGATTTCATCCATCTGTTCTTCACTTAAATATTTGTTCGCATAATCAAGGTGTAAATTATTATCAACGAAAAATTTAACTATATCTCTATCTAAATGTTCATCTTTAACCATAAAAGATAAAATTCTAAGTGAAGTATTAAGTGAATTTGCTTTTTTATATGGTCTATCATTTGCAGTAAGGGCTTCAAATACATCAGCAACTGCAAGTATTTTATCTTCGATTGTCATAGGTAAATCAAGAATTTCAGGAGCTGAATAACCTCCACCTTTAACCATTTTATGATGAGACCCAGCAATAACAGGAACCCTTTTTAGTTTTTTAGGGAAAGGCATAGTCTCTAACATTTTATATGATACTGTAACATGATTATTTATTACATCTCTCTCTTCATTTGTTAATGTACCTTTTTTGATACATAGATTATATACTTCATTTTCACTTAGTAAGTTTGTCTCTTCCCCATCAATTGTAAGTTTCTCTTTTGCAATTTCTTTTATTCTTTCGATTTTATCATCTTCCATAAATTCACCACCAGTATTGCAAGCAATAACAAAATCTAAATCTTCATTTAATGATACAACTTTATCTTCATATTTTTTAGTTAGTTCTTCTTTTTCTTTTAAAGATGTTGCTTTTGAACTATTTTTAAAATATTCCAATTCATAATCTTTTCTAACAATCTCAAACTTTGCTTTTACTGTATTTATTCTGTCATAGATAGTTTCAAGTTTTTTACCTTTATCTACTACATATTCTGGGATTACAATTTTACCAATATCATGAAGCCACGCAGCTCTACTCATCTGCTTTACTTCATCTTTATTAAAATTAATATGACTAAATACTGTTGTATCCTCATTTATAGCATTTGTGAGAGTCTCTGCAATTTCAGCTACTCTATTAATATGTCCACCTGTATACTCTGACTTTTCACCAATAGCAGTTGCAATTGACTTAATGAAAGAATCCAATAAGTTTTCTAATTCTGCAATTAATCTATTGTTTGTAATAGAAACAGCAGCTTGAGAAGCCATAGATTCAATAAGTTGCTTATCATCATTGGTAAATGTTATTGGATGTCCTTCAGAATCCATTTTATTTAATAGTTGTACTACTCCAATAACAGTATCTTCATGATTTTTCATAGGAATGACAAGCATTGACTTGGTTCTATATCCTGTTGATTTATCAAACTTTTTAGTACCTTCAAAGTTGAAATCTTTTGTTTCATAAACATCAGGTATATTAATCATTTTTCCCTCAAGTGCACAAAGTGCAGCAACCATTTGTTCATTTGGTTTTCCATCTTCTAGGTATAAAGGAAGTTCAGGCCAAGTAATTTTCCCCTCAGTTCCACCCATTTTTATACTTAGTGAATCAGTTTGCACAACTTGAAATCTTAATCTTTTTTCATCTTCAGTTACTAAATATAGTGTTCCTGCATCTGCATCTGAAAACTCTTTTGCTCCAAGAAGTATCTTTTCCATAAGAACATCAAAATTCTTTTCAGTAGTAAGAGACTTACCAATATCGATTAAGTTTTTTACCTCTTTTTTTCTAATATTTGATCTTTTAGTATTGTAGGCTAAATACTCATTTGATAAAGAAATCACATCTCCATCATCTAATATTTTACCTTCATTTAAAAGTAGCTTTTCATGGTGAATCTCTTCTCTTAATATTTTTTCATAGCTAGGTTTAATATGGTCAATATAAACTCTTACATCATCTCTTTTTAATTTTTTAAGTTCCTCTTTTAATAAAGCAGGAGTTAAATGTTTACTATCAAAAGCAAGCTTTTCAAACTTTGAAGGGAAAGAGACATCAATAATTACAGAGTGTATAGTCAAGTCTTTATTTATATTTTCCCAAATAGAGTCACATATATATGTATCTGAAGTAAAAAGAGTGGCGTTGTTATTTTTACTAATAATATAACCACAACTTGATTTTGTGTGGTTATTTTCTATTGGAGTTAATTTTGTATCATCTTCTAAGGTAATAGTTTCATTAAGTTTTATTGGGATTAACTCTATTGCTTTGAAATTTTGATATATTAAATCAATCTCACAAAAATCAGGCCAAATCTCCCAATTAAAAATATGTTTTTCCAAATCATTTATAGTCTTTTCTATACCATATATTTTTATTGGCTTTGTTCTTTTTTCAAAAAATGCATCAATTAAAAATGGAATATCATTTATATGGTCTAAATGAGAATGTGTTAAAAATATATTATCAACATATTGTGCATTTTCATCTAAACCCCTTAAAATGTTCCCTGCGTCAATAACTGTGTTTGGGTTTATCTGAATACAGGTGGTACTTGACTTAAGTCCTTTTCCACCATAGGCACCTAATATTTTAATTGAATTTTTCATTACTTTCATCATATTCTCCAATGTCGTTAAAAGATTATAGCAAATAATTTTTAAAATAATTTTCTTTTTGTGATTTATATACATAAGTAAGGGAAATTTAATTAATGAAGTCTTAAGTAAACTTTAAATATAATCCAATTCCATTTTTCAACCACAAAAGAGTTTTTTATAAAAATTTTGTGTTTTATAAAGAGTTGGTAGGAAGAGCGCAAGTGTACAGTATGAATTAATATAAGTGAAGCAGTTTACTTTTTATTCACGCTTCTTGCCTGTTGAAAGTGGATAATAAACACAAAGGAAAGCAACTATGAAAGTTAGAGCTTCGGTAAAAAAAATGTGTGACAAATGTAAAGTTGTCAAAAGAAGAGGGATCGTAAGAGTAATTTGCGAGAACAAAAAACACAAACAAAGACAAGGATAACCATGGCAAGAATTGCGGGTGTTGATTTACCAAACAAGAAAAGAATGGAATACGCATTAACGTATATTTTTGGAATTGGGTTGTATAACTCAAGATTAATCCTTGATGCTACTGGTATATCTTATGACAAAAGAGCTCATGAGTTAACAGAAGATGAAGCAGCAGCTATCAGACTAGAGATTCAAAAAAACTACCAAGTTGAAGGGGATCTTAGAAAAAAAGTAGCTATGGATATTAAAGCACTTATGGATTTAGGTTCATATAGAGGTTTAAGACATAGAAAAGGTTTACCATGTAGAGGGCAAAAGACTAAAACTAATGCTCGAACTAGAAAAGGTAAAAAAAGAACTGTTGGTGCAGCGTAAGGATAAACAATGGCAAAAAGAAAAGTAACTAGAAAAAAAGTAGTAAAAAAGAATATTGCTGATGGTATCGTTCATATTGCGGCATCATTCAATAATACAATGGTAACAATAACTGATAGAGCTGGAAATGCAATCGCATGGAGTTCTGCTGGAAACTTAGGTTTCAAAGGTAGTAAAAAATCTACTCCTTTTGCTGCTCAAGCTGCAGTTGAAGATGCAATGGCAAAAGCAATTGAACATGGTGTCAAAAATGTTGGTATCAAAATTCAAGGACCAGGTTCAGGAAGAGATACAGCTGTTAAAGCTGTAGGAGCTATGGAAGGCATTAGAGTTTCATGGTTAAAGGACGTTACACCGTTACCACATAATGGTTGTAGAGCTCCTAAGAGAAGAAGAGTGTAAGGAGTAGTACATGGCAAGATATAGAGGACCAGTAGAAAAAATCGAGAGAAGACTTGATGCAGACCTTGGATTAAAAGGTGAGAGAAGACTTAACGGAAAATCTGCGTTAGAAAAAAGACCATTCGCTCCTGGACAACACGGACAAAGAAGAACAAAAGTTTCTGAGTACGGTTTACAATTAAGAGAGAAACAAAAAGCTAAATTTATGTACGGTGTTTCTGAAAAACAATTCAGAAAATACTTTAAAGAAGCAGCAAGAAGAGAAGGTAATACAGGATCTAACTTAATTACTTTAATCGAACAAAGATTAGACAATGTTGTTTATAGAATGGGATTTGCTACAACTAGAGCAAATGCTAGACAATTTACAACTCATGGTCATATCTTAGTTGATGGGAAAAAAGTAGATATTCCTTCTTTCGTAGTAAAACCAGGGCAAAAAATTGAGATTAAAGAGAAATCTAAAACTAATCCTCAAGTTGTAAGAGCTTTAGAATTAACTAACCAAACAGGTATTGTTGAGTGGGTTGATGTTGATAAAGACAAAGCATTTGGTATTTTTACTAGAATTCCTACTAGAGAAGAAGTAGTTATTCCTGTTGAAGAAAGATTAATCGTAGAGTTATATTCTAAATAATAAATAAAGGTAGCAGAGTATGAAGAAATTTGCAGACACTCCATTTTTACCAACAGAAGTTGAGATCGAAGCTATAAGTGAAACTGAAGCTAAGATTTCTGCATATCCATTTGAAAGTGGTTTTGCAATTACATTAGCGCACCCTTTAAGAAGACTTCTTCTATCTAGCTCAGTTGGATACTCTCCAATTGCAGTTAAAATAGAAGGTGCAAGCCATGAGTTTGATTCTTTAAGAGGTATGTTAGAAGATATTGCTATTTTTATTATCAATCTTAAAAATATTAAATTTAAAATAGTAGGTGATGAAAGTCAAGTTGAAGTTGAATATTCTTTCAACGGACCAAAAGAAATTAAAGGTTCTGACTTAGTTAACTCTGATGTTGAAGTAGTGAGCCCAGAAGCTCACTTAGCTACAATCAATGCTGATTGTAACTTAACTTTTTCTGTAATTATTCAAAAAGGTATTGGTTATATGCCTTCTGAAGATATTAGAGATATGGTTGCTAGTGATTATATTCCACTTGACGCTTTCTTTACTCCTGTAAAAAAAGTTGTTTATGATATTGAAAAAATGCTAGTTGAGGATAATCCAAACTTTGAAAAAGCTGTATTTACAGTTCAAACAAATGGACAAATTACACCAATCAATGCTTTTAAAGAAGCGGTTTCTGTAATGTATTCTCAAATGTCAGTATTCAATAAAGTATTCGATTTATCAGAAGTAACAGTTAGTGATTCAACTGAAGAACCTGTAGAATTAAAAGATTTAATTGTTAAAATTGACGATTTAAATTTAAGTGCTAGAAGTTTTAACTCTCTTGATAGAGCAGGGTTAAAATACTTAGGTGAATTGGTACTTATGAGTGAAGTAGAAGTTAAGAATATTAAAAACTTAGGAAAAAAATCTTATGATGAGATTGCTGATAAATTAGCATCTTTAGGATTCCCTGTTGAAAATACACTTCCAGAAAATATTGCATCAGCTTTAAGAAGAAAGCTAGAGCAGTTTAAAGCATAAAAAAGGTAAATTATGAGACATAAGCACGGATATAGAAAGTTAAATAGAACTTCTTCTCATAGAAAAGCATTGTTAAAAAACATGGCAATAGCTTTAATAGAGAGAGAAAAAATCGAAACTACAGTTCCTAAAGCAAAAGAACTTAGTAGATATATTGAGAAATTAATTACAGTTTCAAGAGAAGCTGATTTAAATACTCATAGATTTGTATTTGCTTCATTACAAGATAAAGAAGCTACAAAAAAATTAATTAACGAAATTGCACCAAAATACGTAGGTAGAAACGGTGGATATACTTCAATAGTTAAAACAAGAATTAGAAGAGGTGATGCTACACCTATGGCATTCATTTCATTAGTATAATTACTAATATATATGTTTGTCTAAAAGGGAAGGAGAGCAAAGCTCTCCTTCCCTTTTTTTATATAAATATAATTAAAAATTATTTTTAGAATTTAATCAAATTTTTTGTATAATCACGATATTTTATAATGATTAGGAGTTATAATTGATAACATTGAAAGAAGCACTTTTATTAACAAGTGACGAAATAAAAAATATAAGAAACGAACTAACAGAAAAAATTAAAAATAATAACATTGGTGCTTATGTTGAACAACTAACTAATACAGATATAAATATTTCAGGTTCTGGCATACCAATAGCGATAAAAGACATTATAAATGTTAAAGATTGGAGTGTAACTTGCTGTAGTAATATTTTAAAAGGATATATAAGTCCTTATGATGCTACAGTAATTAAAAACTTAAGAGAAGCAGGATTGAGCCCTTTTGGTAGAGCAAATATGGATGAGTTTGCCATGGGAAGTTCAACTGATACTTCTTGTTATGGAAAAACTTTAAATCCTCACAATCATAGTAGAACAGCTGGTGGAAGCTCAGGTGGTAGTGCAGCTGCAGTTGCAGCTGGAATAGCTGTTGCAGCACTTGGAACAGATACGGGTGGATCAGTGCGACAACCAGCAGCATATTGTGGTGTTGTAGGTATGAAACCAACTTATGGAAGAGTTTCACGATATGGAATTACTGCATACTCTTCTTCCCTTGATCAATGTGGACCTATCACTCAAAATGTTGAAGATGCTGCAATATTATATGATATTATTTCAGGACATGATCCTATGGATTCAACATCTGCTGATGTTGAATATGAAGCAGTAGCTCCAAAACTTAACAGCGATAGAAAACTTACAATTGCAGTAATAGATAACTTTGTTTCACAAGCAAGTCCTGCTATACAAGAGGCTTTTGGTAAAGCTGTAAAAGTTTTAGAAGAGGCTGGACATAAGATAATTCATAAAAATATGTTAGATACTGATAAGATTCTTTCATCTTACTATATTGTTGCAACAGCAGAAGCAAGTGCAAACTTAGCTAGATTTGATGGTGTGCGATTTGGAAATAGACAAGGTGATGCAGGACTTAAAGATATGTATATCAAAACAAAATCACAAGGTTTTGGGGATGAAGTACAAAAGAGAATTATGCTTGGTTCTTTTGTTTTAAGTTCAGGGTATTATGATGCATATTATATAAAAGCACAAAAAGTTAGACATTTGATAAAAGATGAATATGAAGAGATTTTTAATGAAGCAGATTTAATATTATCTCCAGTTGCTCCAACAACTGCTCCTGAGTTTGGAAGTTTTAAAACTTCTTTAGAGATGTATTTAAGTGATATTTATACAATATCAGTAAACTTAGCAGGATTACCTGCAATTTCATTACCAGTTTGTAATGATGAGGATAATATGCCAGTTGGATTACAACTTATAGCAAAAGCATATGATGAACAGACACTATTTGATGGCGCTTTATCTTTAGAAAAAGCAGTAAATTATACGAAATAACAAAATATAGGATTATAAAATGAGAATTAAAACAAGAGCACTAACATTTGAAGATGTATTATTAGTACCAGCAAAATCAGAGATTTTACCAAAAGAGGTATGTATAAAAACAAAACTTACAAAAAAGATTGATTTAAATATTCCTTTTATAAGTGCTGCTATGGATACAGTTACAGAATATGAAGCTGCAATTGCCATGGCAAGACTTGGTGGTATAGGGATTATCCATAAAAATATGGATGTTGAAACTCAAACTTTACAGTGTAAAAAAGTTAAAAAAAGTGAATCAGGTATGATAATTGATCCTATTACAATTAAACCTGATCAAACAATCCAAGATGCAGAAGATATTATGGCTTCATATAAAATCTCAGGTGTTCCTGTTGTTGATGATGCTGGTATCTTAGTTGGTATTTTAACAAATAGAGATATGAGATTTACAAAAGACTTTACACAAAAAGCAGTTGACAAAATGACAAAGATGCCATTAATCACAGCAAAAGAAGGTACTACTTTAGATGAAGCTGCTGATATTATGCATGCAAGTAAAATTGAAAAATTACCTATTGTAGATAATAACAATAAATTAATAGGTCTAATCACAATCAAAGATATCAACAAAAAAAGAGAACATCCAAATGCTTGTAAAGATGAATTTGGAAGACTTAGAGTTGGAGCGGCGATTGGTGTTGGTCAATTAGATAGAGCAAGAGCACTAGTAGCTGTTGGTGTTGATGTATTAGTACTTGATTCTGCACATGGTCACTCAAAAGGTATCTTAGATACAGTAAAAGCAATTAAAGCAGAGATGGATGTTCAAATTATCGCTGGTAATGTTGCAACAGCAGAAGCAACAGCTGATTTAATAGCGTGTGGAGCAGATGCTGTAAAAGTTGGAATTGGACCTGGAAGTATTTGTACAACTAGAATCGTTGCAGGTGTTGGGGTACCTCAAATTACTGCTATTGATGAGTGTGCAGCAGAAGGTGCAAAAACTGGAATCCCAATTATCGCTGATGGTGGTATTAGATACTCAGGAGATGTTGCAAAAGCTTTAGCAGTAGGTGCTAGTTGTGTAATGATGGGAAGTGCATTGGCTGGAACAGAAGAGAGTCCAGGTGAAGTAGTACTAAGTCAAGGTAGAAAATTTAAAACATACAGAGGTATGGGTTCAATTGGAGCTATGACAAAAGGAAGTACTGATAGATATTTCCAAGAAGGAACAGCAGCTGATAAACTAGTACCTGAAGGTATTGAAGGTATGGTTCCATATAGAGGAAGCATAGGTGATATTATTCATCAAATGGTAGGAGGACTACGAAGTTCTATGGGATATTTAGGAAGTGAAAGTATTCCAGTATTTCAAGAAAAAGCAGAATTTGTAGAGATTACATCAGCAGGGCTTAAAGAGTCTCATGTGCATGATGTGACTATTACGAATGAATCGCCTAACTACCACATCTAAAAAAAGAAAAGTGATGTTCTAAACATCATCTTTTCGCCTTACTCTGCGTTGAATTGAAAATTTTAATGCTCACGTACTTGTGTGTACGCTCCGCTTAAAATTTTCACTTCGCCTTGATTAAAACTAAAATCTAATATTTATAACATCACTTTTTTAATTCTTTTTTGATACAATTTTGAATTTATTACTAAAAGGGTTATGATGAAAAGTTTTAAAATATGTGTTTTAATATCAATAGTAATGCTATTTATATCGGGTTGTGCTAGTAGTAAAAGTGAATTTGCACTTATTGATAAGTCAAAAATGACAAATGAAGCATTAATCATAGGTAGTTTTAGCAGAAACTTGGGTAATAATTATATACATAAAACTAGTTTTGATATTGTTACACTAAATCATGATTTTGTTAAACGAGTATTTGATGCTGCAGGTGAAACTCTAAGTTTAGCAAATAATCCATATTCTTTTGAAAATGATTTCGTATATGAAACTTCTCAAGGTTCTATATTCTCAACAATGATTCCAGAAGGGACTTATTACATTACAAATTATCTTGCAGGAAAAGGTTCAGGTGGATTTATAGGTAATTATGAGCAAAAAGTTTCAGTAAAAGCAGGAGATATTGTATATATTGGAGATATTAAATTTGAGCCAATATTAAGAACACATCCTTTATATGATAATAAAAAAAATATTGTTAGTACTAATTGTATTATTTCAAATCAATTAGATAGGGATTTTAATTATTTTAAGAATAAATATAAAATTGATTCATTTAAAAAAGAAAATATAAAAGTTTTAGTTGAAGAAAAAAAGTTTAATTTAGGAGCTTTTCAAACTAATGGAAGTCCATTTATTATTTTTGTACCTACACTTTAGTATTGAATTAAAAAGGATAATTTGGGGTCAGACCCCCCCCAAATAAGTCCACACCCGTACATAAGTTTGACCATAAGTTGATAGATGCCTTTCATATTAAGAATGATACTTTTTACTTCCTCTATAGTTAGAACAACTGGAATATGTTTTCTCTCTTTAGCTCTTAAAGCTTGTATATTTTCATTTTTTAATGATATATTTAAAACTTGTTCGTATAAAAATAATATTGCCTTAAATGCTTGGTTCTGTGTTGTTGGAGATACATTTAACTTCGTAGCAAGATGGGTAAGAAACTGTTCGATTTCTAATTTCCCCATATCTTTTGGATGTCGTTTATTATGAAATAATATATATTTCTTTGCCCAATAAATATATACATTTTCTGTTTTTATACTATAATGCTTCACTCTTATTTTATCCCTCATTATATCAAGTAACTTTTTACCCATAATAACTCCTATATTATAAAAAATGTTATTTAAAGTTGGATTTTTTACTTTTAACATACATTATGTATATTAAAGTTCTAAATATCGATATAAAATTACATAAAAATTATAACTAAAACAATAATATTCTTAAAAAAGTATTGCATTTTGTAATATTTATTTATAAACATACTAAAATATGCTCTTTATATCAATATATACTAAACTAGTGGATTTAAGTACTTTATTTATATAATGTACATTCAATAAATAGTTATGTGCTGTCCTAAAATCAAACCTAGGTGTCAATCTTGAAAGACGAAAGAAAAAAAGCTTTTTGCCATCACTGCGATGGTGATACAAATCAGGAAATTGTTTTCAAAGAGACAGAGTTCGATACTCAAGAGGTCTTCTTCGAAAGCCTAAAAGGCGAACCTAGGTGGGTTGTAGAACAACGTGAGTGGGAGATCACAAAATGCTTAGGGTGTGACTATTTGAACCTTGATATTGAAACTATTCACGTTGGAAACAAAAACACCGGGACCCAGAAAATCCCTGGAGGCTCTATTCGGAAAGTACCATCTTGGATATTTGGCCTCGATAGAAAGTACATTGAAATACTTGCGGAAGTCTACTCGGCTTTTAATAGAGGCCTATTTCGGTTGACCCTAATGGGCTTTAGAACTGTTATTGACATGTACTTAGTAGAGAAAGTAGGAGATAAAGGAAGCTTTGTTTCTAAACTAAAGGCTTTGGAACAACAGGGCCTGATTAGCTCAACTCAAAAGAAACTGCTTGACGTGGCAGTAGATGCCGGAAATGCATCCTCGCACCGCGGATACAGCCCATCTGAACAAACACTTCAATCGATTGCGGACATAATTGAACATCTGTTAAATGCAACAATATTAGAAAAAAGGATTGAGGAAATATCTAGTGCCACACCCCCTCGACCAAAAAGCACATAACAAGGCGCTCAAGCAAGGACGCGCTAACGCGCGCCGCTTAGCTAAGCGTTAGATTAACAGAAGTAGAAGGATAAAGATGGATTGTACATCATGCCAATATTATAGAGATTTAACTTTTTTCAATTTGGGCTTGAGATGTATGAACAAAATAAATAGTCCAAAATCGGGTGATTTTATGGTAATAAAGGATTCATACTTTTGTGAGCACTATGTTGAATTCCAAGACAATCAATTTGAATGGGATGAAAACAAAAACCAAAAGAATATAGAGAAACATGGAATTTCATTTAATCGAATTTACGATTTGTTTGCAGATCAACATATGGTTCAACAGGTCGAGCAACCTAACAAATGGGAAGATCTGAGTAATCTAGATGAAAGTGTTGAAAGGAATGAAGGTAATCTTGATCCTATTAGAGCAAAACTAACTGGGTCAATAGATGGAAAAATCTATACTGCCATTTATACATTCAGAGATGAAGTTGGGAAAATGCGATATCGGATTATTTCATTACGAAGAGCTCAAAAAAAAGAAATTCAATTTTACAATAACTGTAAACCATGAAATTAAAAAAATCTAACAAATCAGAGGAGCTAATAAATTACCCTGCGGGAAATTTATTAGCTCATTTTAAACGTTATGTCAAAGGAAATATTAATACATGAGTAATATATACCTATATGCAGATGAGTCTGGAAATACTGGTACAAATTTATTTGATAATAGCCAACCTTATTTTTATATGGCTACTTTATTTTCACCAATTGATATTGATAAAAATGAACAATTTAAAAATGATTTCATGAATATTTTAAATAATGAAAATGAATTACATTTTAATGATTTAGATAAAAATAATTTAACTATAATTTCAGAACAAATACTTCAACTTTTTGAGCATTATAATATCACTAGCCTTTTGACAATTATTGAAAAAAAATATTTACCAAAAATTCATTTTTTTAATACTTTTTTTGACTCTGGACTAAACCCTAAAGTTCCGTCAAATATGTATCAACAAAGAATGCATAGATTTATTGCCTTAGCCATAGTTTTAGAAGATTTTACAGATAGTGATGCTAAAACTTTTTATTCATTAATAGAAGATGAAGATTATATTGAAATATCAAATTTTATCAATAAAATACAAAAAAAAGTAATTCAAAATGAATCAGAAGAGTTAACTAATATATTGAATCCAATTTTTGAATTTGCTAAACAAAAACCTCAAGAGTGTTTATCCAACTTTAATAAAAAAGAATTATTACCTAATTTTTTTGTCTTGCCACTAATTATGGAGCATACTATTAAAACATATCCAAATAAGAAAGCAATATTTAAACATGATTACAATAGTAAAATCTTCAAAGGAATGAATCATATCATAGATATAGCTTGTAACTATAAGATGAATGATGATGCTTTTGGTAGCTTTGCTCATATGACAAAAAACAATATATTTTCAAATGGTATTCAGTTTATTGATTCAAAAAACAGTCTTGGAATACAATTGTCAGACTTTGTAGTTTCATTTGCTAAAGCACATCATGAAGATAAAATTGATACTTTTTCTTGTACTAAAATGTGTGAATATATAGAACAAACAAGTATGAATGGAGTAGGTCAAGACTTTACTAATGGAGAATTAAAAAGCTATGAGCAACATATAAAATGACATAACAAAACCTCGTAACCAATAAATGACCTAGCGGTCATTTATTGGCTAGAGTCAACCGTTATCTAAAAGGAAAAATTACCATGAGTTTAATTACTGAAATTATTTTAATGGATACTTACGAAAAGATGCATATTAATTTACATGATTTTCTTTCAGATGAAGCTGATTGGAATGATGAATTTTGGATTTTTGAAGAAAGTAAGTTGGCTCATATATCTAATGAATTAAATAAAATTTTCAATTATTCAAAAAATGGAATAACATTTACTTCAATATGGAATGGAGATTATATAAAATCTGAACAAGAAGTTTCGATAAAACAATTTATAGATATTATTAAAAATAATAAAATTGGTACGCACATCAAATATATTATTAGATAACAAAACGCAGGAACCAATATTTGACCCAAGGGCGGGTCAAATATTGCTCTCCTTAACCGTTATCAAAAAAATAAACTTGACATCTCTCTCTAATTACAATAAAATACATTGTATATATAAAAAGGTGATCAATAGTGATTAAAAATAAAAGCATACGATATAGTCTTGAAAAAAACGAACTCTTAAAAGAACAAAGAGATATAAGTTTTGAAGATGTGGTATTGGCACTTGAAAGTGGTAATTTGTTGGATGATATTGAGCATCCAAATAAAGAAAAATATCCTAATCAAAATATCTTTATTCTTTTGATTGAAATAAAAAATTATGTTTATTTAGTCCCGTATGTTGAAGATGATACTTCGATATTTTTAAAAACAATTATTCCTTCAAGACAAATGAACAAGAAATATAATAAAGGAGTCTCAAAATGACTAATTTAGATGAATATGAACAAGACATTTTACAAAGTGTTGAAAATGGTGAATGGGAAAGTAAAAAAAATATTGATAAAAGATTATTAGAACTACAGTCTTATGTAAAACACCAAAAGAAAAAAGCTATATCTATAAGAGTTAATGAAAATGATATTTATGAACTTAAGAAGAAAGCTTTAGAAAATGGTGTACCTTACCAAAACCTTATCCAAGTTTTAATACATCAATTTGCATCAAATAAAATACATTTAAATATGTAGATATAATAACAAAATCCGGGGACAGAATACCTATTAATAAAAAAATTATACTCTTCCCAGATTTAATTTTTATGGTTGTTATCATAAAATTTACACCTCTTGAGAAAGCGTACGATATTAAGTACAATATTGAAAATTAACTATTAAGGACAGATATGACAAGAACTATGTCAGTAAGTCAAGTTAGAGCAGATATATATAATGTGATGGATGAAACGGCACAAACACATGAACCGATACTTATAACAGGGAAAAGAAATAATGTGGTTATGCTTTCCCAAGAAGATTGGAATGCTATAGAGGAGACATTGTATTTAAATAATATACCAAATATGGTATCTTCGATACAAGACTCGATGAATGAACCAGATAGTGAGTTTAGTGAAGAAATTGAATGGTAAAATATAAAATACTCTATAGTAAACTAGCATTAAAAGATGCTAAAAAACTATCGAGTGCTAACTTAAGCCCAAATGCTAAAGAGTTAATTGAGATTATTAGAAAAAATCCATTTCAAAATCCACCCCCTTATGGTGTAACCCCGCAGGCACGAGGACAAAAACTAGTTGGTAATTTAAGTGGTACATATTCTAGAAGAATAAATATTCAACATAGACTGGTTTATGAAGTAAAAGAAACTGACAAGGTAGTAAGAATCCATAGAATGTGGTCACATTATGGAGAATAAATTACAATTACATCCCAGGGGTTGAATCTCCACTTCTTGGGTAATTGCTGATTCTTAAAATATAATACTCTAAGTTATTCCCAATACTTTATTCAAACTCTTCATTGGCTTTTAGCTTACTTTTTTACAATATGTTATAATAGACCTATAAGTTTATTAATTCATTATCTATTTATTTTTAAGGATTTTATGATGGATATTTTTTCTAGTATTTTTTTAGCTTTGATAGTTTATCTTTTAGGAATTGCAAGTCCAGGTCCTAGTAATTTAGCCATAGCTCATACCTCAATTTACTCTGGTAGAAAAGCAGGTGTTTTTTTAGCTTTGGGAATAACTACAGGGTCATTTTTTTGGGGATTTTTAGCGACAAGTGGATTACAACCTATTTTAAATGAGTATGCAAATTTTCTTTATATATTAAAGATTTTAGGTGGAGTTTACTTCTTATATTTGGCATATAAGTCTTTTAAGTTTTCATTTGATGTAAACAATAAGAAGACTGATTTTACATTAAAAGCTGGGTCTAATATTAGTTATTTTTTATCTGGCTTATTAATGCATCTATTAAACCCAAAAGCTATTGCAGTATGGATTGCAATTATTGCAATCGCTTTACCAAATAATGCTCAAAACACTTCTATATTTTTACCAGTTATTGTATGCCTTCCTTTTGGTATTTTAGTTTTTGTAGGATATGCCTTTATATTTTCAAGTAAATCTGTAGTACATAAGTATTTTGATTTTAAAAAATATATTGATAGAATAGTTGGAACTATTTTTGCTGCTGTTGGGTTAAAGCTAATTTTTGGAAGTGAAAAGTAAGACTATCATTATTAACAAAGATAAGTTGTTAGTGTTTTATAACATTTCATTTAACAATTGAATAAATAAGCTCATAGCTTTTGTAATATGTTTATTTTTATGATAGGCATATATTGCTTTTATTTTTCTTTTTTCAATGTTATGATTCAACTCAATTACTTTTCCATCTTTTATCTCTTCTTCAACTGTAAATTTAGGAAGATATGCAATTCCTAAGTTTGAGATTACACATTTTTTTGCAGCTTCTATACTTCCTAATTCTAGAGTTTTTCTCATAGTAATATTTTTATTTTGTAAGTATTTAGTCAAATATTTTTTATAAGGTGCTTGAGGATGGTTACTTGCAATTGAAAAAGGTTTTAATTGTTTATCTTCTAAAAAATTTAAATATTTCTTTTCTAAAGAACTTGATGCTACAAGAGTAAGATTAAAATCTTTTATATTGTGAGTTATTATGGAGTCTGTATAGCTACTTATATTATAATGGATTCCTAAATCAATGTTTCCATTAATTAATTGTTTTTTTACATCATAACAATTTGTTCCTTGAAATGATAATTGTACATTTGGAGCCTTTTTTTTAAATTCTATCAATATATTTTGCATTTTATAAATTAAAAGTGTTTCAGGCATTGCAATTCTTAATATACCTTGTATTTCACTGGTACTTTTATGATAGTTTATTAGTTCATCGATAGAGTTAGTAATAGTGTCAAAATATGGCATTATTTCTTTTGCTTCTTGAGTTAAAAGCATTTTTCTGCCAACTTTTTCAAACAGTTTTAAATTTAATTCTTTTTCTAATTGTTGTATATGAAAAGTTACTGTAGATTGAGTACACCCTAATGTATAAGAGGCATTAGAAAAACTACCTACATCAATAATTGTTTTAAAAGTTTTAATATATTTTAAATCCAAAATAAACCTTTATATCTAAAAAATCGAATTGTTAATTATAACATATTTGATATATGAATAGATTTTTCTCTGATAAAATAATATAAAGTATAAATTTTATGAGGATTATAAAATGTTTGAAAGTAAATTTTTTCTTTGGTTAGGTATGCTATTTCCTTTGGTATTTTCAGCCGGACCTGCAAATATTGCAATGGCTTCTTTGGGAGGTCAATTTGGACTTGTTAAGTCTATGCCTTTTATCTTAGGTATAAATTTAATGGTTCTTTTAGAAGCTTTTGCAATTGGTTTAGGGGTAGGTGACTTTATAAAAAACTATCCAGTGTTGTTTAAATATATAAAATATGCAGGTTCATTATATTTAATCTACTTAGCATATAAATTATTTTATTTATCACAAGCTAATAGTAAAGAGTCAAAACTAAACCCACCTAGTTTTTTTGATGGAGTTATTCTACAACTTTTAAACATAAAAGTCATGACAGTGATATTTGTGATGTTTTCTCAATTTTTAGATATTAATTCAAATCAAATACTCCAAGTAAGTATTCTTTCCTTTGGTATTTGTATTTTGACTACATGTGCCACTATTTCTTGGGCTTTTGTTGGGGCTAGTTTATCTCAGAAGTTTATGTCTAAAAAATCTGTTAAATTTCAAGGATATATTTTTGGAACTATGTTGATATGTGTTGCATTTTGGATGTTATTTTGATTTATTATTAAGTATAGATGATAGAAATTATGGGAAAAGAATACTTAATTATAAACAAAATAAAATTCAAGTAAACTATTTTCAAAATAATTAGATAATTTAGGAACTTGGATGCTTAAAAAAATTGATAAAGAGATGGATGAATTTGCATCTGGTATTAAAACACTTGAAGGTCATGATAAACTTTTGGATTATATGAATAGTAGTATTTATTCAACTATAAAGTTATTGATTTTTGCTTCAAATACTTTTAGTATATATGGTAGGGTATTGTTCTTTTTTATTATATCATTAGCTGGTTTAGGTGTAGTATCAGGTATTGGCTTAGCTGTTTTAAATACTACTTATCTTTTAGTTGTGACAGTTGTATTAGTTATTTTGATATTATTATATATTATGCATTTTAAAAAATCTCTTATTTTATATATTGAAAAATCAAAGAACAATATGGAAAATAGTAAATGATATATTGGCATTGATGAGAAGGAAAATATTATGTTTAAAAACAAAATAATAGAATATTATAAATTATTAAAAGCAAAAAAAATAGATAAATACTTGATCTTAATAGGTATATTAGGTGTTATTATTGGTTTATCCTTTGATGTACCAATAATAAATCAAATATTTGTATGGCCTATCTTATTGGGTGTTTGTATAAAGTTATATGATTTTACTGAAAGAATAGAGAATAATATTGTTCCTTATGATTTTAATAAGTTATTACCACCACCCAAAAAGAAAAGTGGTAAAGACTAATGTCCTATTTTGTTTATATTCTTGAGTGTTGTGATGGAAGTTTATATACGGGAATTACAACAGATGTAGCAAAACGATTGGATGAGCATAACTTATCTGATAAGGGTGCAAAATATACAAAAGCTAGACGTCCAGTAAAGTTGCTTTATGAAGAGTCGGCAATTGATAGAAGTAGTGCATCAAAGCGTGAGTATGCAATTAAAAAACTTACAAGAATAAAAAAACTTGAACTAATAGAAAATCGTTGATATAAAAAGAGTAGAATAAAAGATAAATAAATTATATGTTTTAACATAAGATTAGCTAATATTAAAATATTACTAAGGATATTTAAGTTGAAAACAATACTAGTACATTTAATTATAATTTCTTATTTAACTATTCAAGCTATAGCTCAACCTCTTAATCTTACAAAAGAGGAAAAAGACTTTATATCAACACATCCTAAAATTACAATCTCTATGATGCAAGATTACACACCTTTTACCTTTATTGAAGAGGGTCAACCTGTAGGGTTTGAACACGATTTACTTTAAATTATCTCAAAAAAATCGGGACTTACTTTTGAAAAAGTCATAGGTTCTTGGAGTATGGCTTTTAACGCATTTAAAGACAAAAAAGTCCATATGATATCAAGTGTTTCATATACAAAAGACAGAGAAGCTTTTACACTTTTTACAACTTCTTATTATGATATACCTATTATGATATTTTTAAGGGATGATTTTGGAGTATATAATGGTCCTGAAAGTTTAAAAGATAAAAAAGTTGGTATTACAAAAGATATATTTTATCAAGAAGAATTAGAAAGTTTAGGAACTTTTGAGATAAAACCTTATACAAGTTTATTGGAATTAACAAGAGATTTATCCCTCCATAGAATTGATGCAGTTATTGAGAATCTAACAGCTATAAATTATTTAATAAAAAAACATGGTTACACAAATATTATATTAGCTGATGAATTTACTGTTGCAAATAAAACTGTAGAAGATTTGCGGTTTGGAGTACAACCCAAGTATCCACTACTTAAGTCTATTTTACAAAAATCTTTAGACTCTTTTACTAAAGATGAAAGAAATAAACTGGCAAATAAATGGATTGGAACTATTAGGGAGTATGGCACTCAACATATCCAGTTAAGTGAAAAGGAAACAGCATACATAGACCGTAATGTCATAAAATACTGTATAGACCCAATTTGGTTACCCTTTGAAGGATTAAATGAAAAAGGTGAACATACGGGGATGAGTTCAGATTATTATAAACTCTTTGAAAAAATCCTTTCTGCTAAGTTTAATCTTGTCAAAACCTCAAGCTGGAGTCAATCTTTAGATTATTTAAAACAAAAAAAATGTGATATGTTAGCTCTTAGTATGGAAACGCCACAGAGAAAAAAATACATAAATTTTACAGATTCTTACTTGGAAATACCATTAGTTATAGCAAATAAAATAGATGATTCATTTATCAATGAAATGAAAGATTTAAAGGGCAAAAAGATTGGTATTACAAAAGGTTATGGATTTGTTGAGACATTAAAAGAAAAATATCAATATTTGAATATTGTGGAAATTAACAATATTGATGAAGGATTAGATCAAGTCAAAGAGGGCAAAATTTTTGCATATATTGATGCTTTGGCTGCAATAGGACATGAATTCCAAACTAAATATTTTGGAGAGCTAAAAATTGCAGGTCAATTATCAGAAAAATTAGAGTTCAGAATTGCAGTAAGAAATGACGATGAAGTTTTACTAAACGTGATGCAAAAAGCAGTCAATAGTATCCCTGCTGAAATGTACAGTGAAATTTTAAATAAATGGAGTTCAATCAAGTATGAAAGAGGTATTGATTATAGTTTAGTGTGGAAAGTTATTGCAGGGGCTATTTTTATATTTTTCCTTATTATTTATTGGAATAGAAAAATCACAAAAGCCAATGATTTATTAAAACAAGCACAAAAAGATATTGAAGAAAAAAACAAGAAGTTAGAAAAACTAGCAACCATAGATAATCTTACAAATTTATATAACAGAAGAAAACTAGAAGAGTTATTAAAACTTGAAATAAATAGATGTGAAAGATTCAATTGCAACTTTAGTCTTACTATGTTAGATATAGACCACTTCAAAGAAGTTAATGATACCTATGGTCATCAAATTGGAGATAAAGTACTCATTGAGATTGCAAACATATTAAGAAATAGTATTAGAAAAACTGATTTTGCAGGAAGATATGGTGGGGAAGAGTTTATTATTGTTTGTTTTGAAGCACAAAAAGAAGAGATAATAAAAATAATTGAAAACATTAGAGTAGATATACAAAACCATGATTTTGATATAGTTGGAAGAAAAACTGTAAGTTTTGGTATCTCTATATTTAAAGACGGTGATACAATTGAGTCTATGATTAAAAGAGCAGATAGTGCACTTTATGAAGCAAAAGAGACAGGTAGAAATAAAGTTGTGCTACATTTAAAGTAGCATAATTTATACTTATTATTTTTATATTTATTTATACTTCAGTTTTAATATAATAGACTTTTATACTTGACTATATGGTCAAGTATAAAAAAGGATAAGCCATGAAAAATATTGAAACAATAAAAGAAGATAAAAACTACACAGCAGTTGACTTAGGTAACTTAGATGAATTAATGGAATACTCACTTATTCATAAAGTAAATAAAAACAAAATAGAGGGAAAAGTTTTTTTAAAAGAGGCTACAAAATCAACTGGTACTGAGATTTCATTAAATTCATTAGCAGCAAAGACAGAACAACCTTATTTTCATATACATTATAAAAATGAAGAGACATATATTATCTTAAAAGGATTTGGCTTTTTTCAAGTTGATAAAGAAGTCTTTGAAATAAAAGAAGGCTCTGTTATTCGTGTAGCACCTTCTGGCATAAGAGGTATTAGAAATGATTCTGATGAGACAATGATATACATAGTAATTCAATCAAAAGAAAACTCATTGGAAGAGTACACTACAGATGATGGAGAGAGAGTAGCTTTTGAGCCAAAATGGAATAAATAATAAAATTATATATAAAAAGAATAATCTTTTTTAAGTTAAAATAATTTTTTTAAGAAAAAAATAAGCTTAAAATGTTATTCTTATTTAGTGCTAAAAAGTAATAAAACAGTATTTATATATATTAAAATTATTGTTTTTTACTAATTTTATTAGCATTAAAAGGATTTAAAATGAAAAAATTATTACTACTAGTGCCTTTCTTATTTTTTATACTACAAGGTTGTACTGACAATAGCGTTGAAGACAAAATGGATAATGTCAAAGAGACAATTCAAGATAAAAGTGAAGATGTTTCTGATAAAGCAGAAGATGTTGCTGATAAAACTGAAGATATTATTGATAATGGTGAAGACTCTATTGAAAATGCTGCCAATGAAACAAAAGCTGCATTAGAAGAGGCTGGTGAAAATGCAGAAGATGCATTAAATGATGCTAGTGATAAAACAGAAGAGACTTTAGAGAAAGTTAAAGATGAAGTTGAAAATAGCTATGAAAATGTAAAAGAAAGTGTTAAATAACACTTTCTTTAATAAAAGAGTTTAGTGTAGATAAAACAGATGAACTCTTTAAAAAAAGCAATAAAATATCTCTTCGTAAGCTTATTCTGCCTACTTATTTTAGCTATTGCATATCTTTGGCTTACCTTCTCTAGCCCTTTTTTATATAATCCTCCTGAGAATTTACCTCCCATTGATGAAAACACTACTTATTCAGTTTTTGTATATGGAACATTAACAAAACCTTGGGTTCGCTGGCTAGTAATGGGTAGGGCAGGAGAGAGTGAGCCCTCAGCATTAGTTGGCTTTCGTAAAGATAAATTAAACATTAAAACAGGTCCTAAGATGGTAACTAAAGGGGAAGTTATAAAAGTAAATGCCGATGAGTTGAGAGCACTTGATAGATATGAACGTTTGGGTGTGCGCTATGAGCGTATAGAACTACTCTTGCAAGATGGCAAATCAGTTTGGGTGTATAGGTTAGTTGAGCCACATGAGTAGAAGCTTTTAAATGAACTTTTCATAAATACTAAAATAGGGTGAAATTCTCCTACTTTTAGACATACGCAATCTAATCCTAAATTATAAACTGCTATTATATTTTGAATTTTTTATAGGATTAAGAATGAGAAATATTTTTATAATAGCAATAATTGTAGCTGCAGTTGCTTATATGTTTGTGGTCTTGGTAAATAAATACGAATCAATAAAAGCAACAAATACACAAATAGAACAGCAAGAAAACAAATAAAACTATAGTTCTTTTTTCACTACCTGATAAAGATTTTATTTTTTATTATTTTTCACCAAAATCATAATTTTGAACATGAAAATCTATATGTTCTTTTAGTGCTAGTTCATATTGACCTAAGAAGTACTCTACTATTTTATCTTTTTCTTTAGTCATATCTTCTGCTTTTTCAAATGAGGTTGCTGCCATCCAAGCATTAAATCTCGCTGCTGCATACATAAATGAGGCACTTACATCACCTTGTGTTGTCGTATCATTCATTTGCTCATTTGCAAGTGCTATATGCTCATCTGCTCTTTTTAAAAATCCATTGTTGTTTTCAGCCATTGTATATCCTAACTTTTTCCAATTATATTTAAATCTAACTTATGAGTTTATATATTTCTTAGTTTATTATATCCTTCACTTATTAGCCTCAACAGTGGCTTTTTATATGAATAAAATACAAATTTTTTGATTTCATATGCTATACGACCCTTTACATGAAAGAGTCCATAAATACTCCCCACTGCATATTTCCCACCAAGAGCAATTAGGATACCATCTAGTTTTGGCTTAGATTTAATAAGTTGTTTGTTATTTATTATATTGAGGATATTTTGTCCTGCATTTATACCGCTAATTTTAGCAATAGTTACATTTGGAGGCATTATTTCATCTTTTTCATTCTTAATTTCTGCCACATCTCCAATGGCAAAAATATTTTCATATTTGCTAGTTTGCATATATTCATTTACAATAATTTGACCTTTTTTATTTTTCTGTACATCAAGTTCCTCTGTAAGCTTAGATGCTTCTATCCCACCTGCAAAGATTAAAAAAGAATACTCTTTTTTTGTGCCATTGGTAAAGTAAGCTATTTCATCTTCACATTTTTTAAGTTTTGTATTTGTAATAACTTCGATACCAAGAGATTTAAGTCTTTTTTGAGATAGTCTTATCAACTCAGAATCTAAGCCTGGTAAAATTGTATCTGCACTACTAATAAGAGATATTTTTAGATTATCACAAGTAAAATTACCCCTTTTAAAAAACTTCTTAGAGTTGTATGCCATTTCAGCTGCAATTTCAACACCAGATAAACCTGCTCCCACAACTATTATTTCGATGTTATTAGACTCTTTTACTTCATATTGGATTTTCTTAAAAAGCCTATTTTCAAAACACTGTTTAAAGTAGATTGCCCAGTTGAGTTTTTTAATATCATGGGCAGTATTTATGCCAGAAATAGATGGGGGAAAGGAGGTTCTTGTTCCAGCTGCAATAATTAAATAATCAAACTCAATAATCTCTTCTTCGGCTGTATTTATTACTTTTTTTTCATAATCAATCTGTGTAACTTTTAAGTTTTTATACTCTAAATAGCTGTGATCAAGTCCTACACATAAGGTTGCCAAGTCAACTGCTACATCAGAAATCTCTACTTTGTTTGCTATTAAGTCATATACTTCAGGTTGTAGATTATGAAAGGTATTGCTATCTATAAGTGTTATCTTGATATTTTTATCTTTTACCAGTTCTCTTAGGGCATATAACCCAGCATAACCTCCACCAATTATTACTACTTTTTCCATCTGAAAAACTCCTTTTTAACTACAAATTCTTTATTAAAATTTATTTTTAAATTAAGTTATTACAATTATTGTATAAAAATAGAATTCTTTTAAGCTTAAATATTTTATTACGATTTTCTCTTTTTGAAAATTTATGATTACACTACTTTTACAAAAAAATATTTTTTTGAAATAAAGATAAATGAAAAGTAAAATCTTTTTTGTTATACTTTCAAAAATTGAACAAAATAGGAACACCCAAAATGAAAATAGCGATTTTATCTGATATCTGCTCAAATGTTTATGCCCTAAAAGCTGTTATTGCTGATGCTAAGAGCAAAAAAGTTGATATGATGATAAATGCGGGGGATGCTTTTTATGGTCCTATTGAGCCTAGAGCTACTTATGAGTTACTAAGAGATAACAACTTTTTTAATATCTGTGGAAATGAAGATAGAAAGATACTTGAAGCCTCATTAGCACAGTTAGAAGAAGATTATATTTTAAAATATGCATATGAAGACCTAAGAGAAGAGGTTTTATATTGGATACAGGATTTGCCTTTTGAGAAGTTTTTAGGGGCTGATTTGTACGTAACCCATGGTACACAACATGATGATAGTGTTTATTTACTTGAAGATATTAGTAGTGGAAAAGCTGTTTTAAGGGATGAAAAAAAGATTATAGAGCTTCTTGATGATGTAGAGTCTAAGTTTGTAGTTTGTGGTCATTCACATACTCCTAGATGTGCAAACCTTAGCACAGGTCAAGTTGTACTAAATCCTGGCTCTGTAGGTCTTCAAGCCTTCAAAGAAGAGTTACCCAATCCACATATTATAGAAAATAATTCTCCTGATGCCACATATATAATTTTAGATGTTGATTCAAGCCAATATAATATTGAGTTAGTAAAAGTTGCATATGATTTTGAAAATGCAGCCCTAAAAGCTCAAAGTCATGGAAGAGATGACTGGGCATATACATTAAGAACAGGTAAAATACTCCCTTCTTAATATTATTTGGATATAGTTTCACTCTATAGATTCTTTATTTGTTTATAGTATTTTATAAACAAAGAGTATTTATGCAAAATTACGACATCGTCTATATCAAAGGAAATCCATCTTCTGGAACACTCCTACAACATGATCAAATCAATAACTCAGTAATCGAACTTATCAAATCATATTCATATGAAGTCATTGATTCTCAAGAGAAAAACTTGTCAGGTGTTAAGATACCTAAAGCAAAGGTCTATATTGGTTTTTCAAGGGGTTCACGTTATTTAAATAAGTTAGATAAAAGTTCACTAAAAATATCAATTGGTGGTATCTCTGGAACAAATGTTCATCTATTTACAAATAGTGAGGATAAGATATTATTGGGGGATATTTCAGATTTATCTATTCAAGGACATTTTATAATATGTGATAGGGATAAAATAAAAATAAAATCACTCATAGATAGCTTCTTACTATAAAAAGTAATCATTTTCTTACCAACTTTTAAATATAATACAATAATTTCAAAATAGGTCAAAGTATGTCAAAAAGTTTAAATACAAATAGTGTAAAAAGTGTAAAATCAGAAAAAATAGCTGCAACTGCAAACCAAAATAAAAATGCAGTAAAAGTTGGATTTTCTCAAGAAAGATATGAAAACGAACAAAAAGTAAATGCTAGAAAAGCTGCAAATTTAGCCCTAGCAAAAGAAAAAGCAAAGAAAAAAGCAAAAATGGCAAAGGCTTCTAAAAAGAAAAATAAAAAATAAAGTATAGAACCTAAGTTCTACACTTTAAATAATAACTTCACCTTTTTCTTTTGCTCTATATTCATCTATTTTAAAGGTGTCATTTGCAATAACTCTTTGTGTTGAGTCTTTGTATTGATTTACTAATTTATTGATTGTTTTTAACTCGTCATCATCAAATAAATCTTCATCATACTCTATACCAATCTCTATAAATTTTATCTCAGTGAAAGTTTCTCTTTCAATAATATCAATATCTACATTGTCAAGTATCTCTTGGATGAAGAAAACTCTTTCATCATCATCTTCTAAAATCTCTTCACTTATAATCACATCAAAAAGTTCTGATAGTAGTTTTGGTTCAGGACTTCTTGCACCTTTTATATACTCATCACCAAATATCTTTTTACCACAATATTTAAGATGGTTATAATCCATCAAAAAAAGAAGTATTGAAAGCTTTTTATCGTTTAACAGTTTTACTTGCTTGTGTAACATATATAAAATTACATTTGCTACTTTTGTCATATCCATATTTGAACATTCCTTTTATTTAATTATCGAAGTATACAAAATAAAACATAAAGATATTAAATCTTCCAATGCCTCAATTTACTACTATTTACATTTTCTTTAACTTTATTGCAAAGTTGTGGAAAAAATAGTAAAAAATCATCTTCAATTTTATCGATATTTTCGCATACTATCTCATAATATCTACTAACATTATCTCTTTTTAACACTCTATTAGAGATTCTTTTATCAACTCTATTAAATGATTGATTTAAGTGCTCTAAGTTTTTATATTTATTTAATAAGTCAAACTCTATTAGCTTTTGTAGTTTTTGTTTTGCTTCATTTGGCAGAGTATGCATATTTGCATTTGCTTTTATATAAAAGTCTTCTAAAAACTTATCAAGAGTTATATTTGAGTATCTATGCCAATTTTTTGTAAGTAAATAATCATATGTCAAGTCAATAACAACAGCTTTAAGTAAGCCAGTGTTTCCAAGTCTATTTTTACTTTGTTTGAAAGTAGGGTGCTTATCAGTATAGGAGTCTATTAGTTTATGTATTTTCATTCCATCTTTTATATTTTCATTTGCTCCCATCCAAGCTTTTG
Source organism: Arcobacter sp. (assembly GCA_002869535.1). Taxonomy (GTDB): domain Bacteria; phylum Campylobacterota; class Campylobacteria; order Campylobacterales; family Arcobacteraceae; genus Arcobacter. The sequence goes on along the minus strand of PKUK01000005.1, from coordinate 22,440 downwards.
CTTTTAAGGGATCAGCTAAATAGTTGCCTATTTGAAAATCTATATTATGTTCTGATAAAAATATATGTGCAAGCCAATTCATAAGTTTAAAGTACAAAAGTTTACTTTAATAAGAAGTAAACTTTTATAACTAGAGTTTTTTATATAGTATAATCAGGTGGCGTGTCATTCCATTCAAAAAGAAAACACATAGGAAGTTTGCCAGATTTGTTTAAAATCTTTGCAGTAATTACTCCTGAAATAAAGATTGAACTAATAGCTAAAAATGAAGCAAAAGCTAAAGTTGACATACCTGTTAACCCTTGTCCAACTGTACAACCAATAGATAAAATACCACCAGTTCCCATTAAAGCTCCACCAATCATATTGTATGTTACTCTATTTACTTTTTGAGTTGCAGTACATCCAAAGCTATATTTTTTGTTAAAATATGACATGGTAAAAGCACCAAGTATCATACCGCATACTAAAGCAATAGGAAAAGTGAATTCATTTACTTGGTAGAACATAAACAGTTCTAAACTTTTGGCAGTTGGATATATAAAAGAGACACCAGAAAGCTCAATTAGTCTTTCCATACTCTCTTCACCCATAACACCAGTTATTGCCCAAGCAGCTGCTATTAGTAAACCTATTAAAAAACCATCTACTAAAGTAAAAATTCTTTTGATACTTTTAGTCAATAAAAACAAAATCACAAATAAAACAGCTAAAACTACATAAATATTCATAGTGCTATTTTCAATCATAGATGATATTTCCAATAATGTTTCATTATTAGTTATTGGGCTTAGATAACCTTGAATAAGCCCTTTTGCAGTTGCAAAACCAAATATAGCTATAAAAACCAATGTAATAAGTGATCTTGAATCACCTTGTCCAAATTTTATAAGGTGTCTATTGCTACATCCATCAGCAATCATCATACCAGTACCAAATAGAAGTCCACCAAATATGATAATAAAGTAGTTTACATCTTGTTTATAATAGACTGTTTTTGTTAAATCCAATTCAAAATATGAACTCACTAATGTTGTAGCAATTATAGCTACAATCATTGCTACGACAACAGAAGCACCTCTTTTTGTAGATTTTGTTAAGATATAATCTTTAATAGAGCCACTAAAGCAGAATTGATTTTTTTGGGCAATCATTCCAAATACCATTCCAAGTATTAGACCTAAGATATTTATAGTTTCGTAAATTTCTAATTCAAACATATTTTTACTAACTTATAATTATAATTTATTATTGTAATAAAAAGGGATTATATTAAATAAAAACTATAAAATAAGTTAGTTAAAAAAATTAAATTATTTTATGGTGTGATTATTTAAAATTAGACCTCTTGGTTTTCTACTCTCATATCTTCCAATCCCTCAAGAATATCTAACGCTTCCTCTTGAGTGATGGTTTGTTTCTCTATATCAATTAAGACTTCATCAAAGTATTTTTTTACATCATTCATATACTTTAACTCATCTTTTAAAGCCTTATCATTTTTCTTTTTATCCAATGCACTTTTTATACCATTGATAGTTTCATTTATCTCTACTAAAACATCATCTTTTAGTAGTTTTTCTAAATTTTTTATATAATCCACTTTATTCTCCTTATATATTATCTTTTAAGTACAAGAAGTCAGACATTTTTGTCCATTCTCTAACTCTTTTTATATAGTTATCTTGTGAATCTAAAACTTCTTTTAAAAGAGGGCTTTGTGCACCAAGTTCAACTCTAAGTTCACTATTTGCTTTTTTAAGTGCTTTCATAACATCACTTGGTAGAGTTGTTACTTTTATGTTTGGATATTCACTTTTCATCTTTTGCCAAGCTGTTGCATTCATATCATAATTTTGAATATACATATCATAAGCAGCCACTCTCATAGAGATAGTTAATATTTTCTGTAAATCTTTTGGTAGCTTATTAAATACTCTTTTATTTACCATAAAGTTCATTTCACTTGCTGGTTCATGCCAACCTGTATAATAAAAAGGTGCTATTTTATGAAAGCCCATTTTTATATCCATTGATGGTCCCACCCACTCTAAAGCATCAATCGAGTTTCTATCAAGTGCAGTATAAAGCTCACCTGGAGCTATATTTGTAACTTGAACTCCAACTCTTGCCATAATCTCACCTGCAAAACCTGGGATTCTCATTTTAAGACCTTGTAAATCATCAAGTGATTTTATCTCTTTTCTAAACCAACCACCCATTTGAACACCAGTACTTCCCCCTGGAAATGATAAAACATTATGTTTTGCATAAACTTTTTGCATAAGTTCTAATCCACCACCTTCATAAAACCAAGCATATTGTTCAGGTGCAGTTAAACCAAAAGGCATAGAAGTAAATGGCAAAGTATTTATATCTTTACCCTTAAAGTAGTATGAAGCACTATGTCCCATGTCATATTGCCCAGCTTTTACCATATCTAAAATACCAAAAGGTGATTTGTGTTTATTTGCACTATCAACTTTTATTTGTAATCTACCATTTGACATTTCATTTGCATATTTTGCCATATTTTGTGCAGCATCAATTAGTGGAGATAGTGTTGGACCCCATGTTGTAGCCATCTTTAGCTTATACACTTTATCTTTTGCTATTAGCTGTGTTGTTAAAAATAGTGAAACAATAAGTATTGTTATATTTTTTATATTTCTCATTTTTTTCCCTTTTAGCAGTAAAATTAATCCGTAATTATACACAAAAGTTCTCTTCTAATAAGCTTATAAACTCCCCTTGCGTATAATCCCCTTTCAATTAATAAAAAAGAAGAATATATGATAGAACTTTCAAACGTGTCAAAGAGCTTTGGTAAACAAACACTATTCGATGAAGTAACCTTTAGATTAAACTCTGGAGATAAGATTGGATTAGTAGGAAGAAATGGTAGTGGAAAATCTACTCTTTTCAAATTGATTTTAGATGAAGAGCACCCAGATGCTGGAGAAGTATTAAAACCAAAAAACTATAGAATAGGTGCTTTAAAACAGCATCTTGTTTTTACAGAAAAAACTATCACTGATGAAGCAGCACTTGCTCTTAGTGAAGAGCATAAATATGATATTTATAAAGTAGAAAAGATACTTTTTGGACTTGGATTTTCACAAGAGGATTTATTGAAAGATCCTCTGTCTTTTTCAGGTGGATACCAAATCAGAATAAACCTAGCAAAACTACTTTTAACAGAGCCAAATCTGTTACTTCTTGATGAGCCAACAAACTACTTGGATATTGTTTCATTAAGATGGTTAAAAATATTTTTAAAAAACTTTGATGGTGAAGTTATTATTATCACCCATGATAGAGACTTCATGGATGCAGTTACAACTCACACTATGGGATTAGTTAGACGTAACTTAAAAGTAGTAAAAGGTGATACCCATAAGTTTTATGACAAGTTAAAAGAAGAAGATGAACACCACGAGAAACAAAAAGCTTCACAAGATAAAAAAGTAAAACAGCTAGAAGAGTTTATTGCCAAAAATAAAGCAAGAGCATCAACAGCAAACTTAGCACAATCAAAAGTAAAACAGCTAGAAAAGATGGATATTTTAGATGATTTGAATTTTGATTCAACACTAAGTTTTGATTTCAATTATAAAGATACTCCTGCAAAAGTATTACTTGACGTAAAATATTTAAGCTTTGGATACAAAAAAGACAAAATACTTTTTAAAGATATTTCATTTACTCTACAAAAGGGTGAAACACTTGGAATCATAGGGAAAAATGGAAAAGGTAAATCTACACTTCTAAATACTATTGCAGGTGAATTAAAAGCTTTACATGGAGTTACAGAACTACATACAAGTACAACCTTTGGACACTTTGGTCAAACAAATATTTCACACCTAAACCCAGATAATACAGTTATGGATGAAGTTTACCTTTCAAATAACAAATTAGGTGAAGGAACAGTTAGACGTATTTGTGGTGGTATGATGTTTTCAGGGGATGATGCTAAGAAAAAAGTTTCACTTCTTTCAGGTGGTGAAAAAAGTAGGGTAATGCTAGGTAAAATCTTAGCAAAAGAAGTTAACGTTCTTTTCTTAGATGAGCCTACCAACCACCTTGATATGAGTTCAATAGAAGCTTTAACCCAAGCTATTAAGAACTTTGAAGGTTCTTCTATTATTGTAACGCATAGTGAAGAACTTTTAAGAGAAGTTTGTGATAGATTGATTATCTTCTCAAATGGGAGTGCTGATTATTTTGATGGAACTTATGATGAGTTCTTAGAAAAAATAGGTTGGGAAGATGAAGATGAAGGACCAAAGAAAAAATCTAAACCAAAAGTAAATAAAAAAGAGAGCAAAAGACTTAGAGCCTTACTTGTACAAGAAAAAAGTAAAATAGCAACTCCTATAAAAAAAGAGATTTCAGCCCTAGAGAAAAAAATCATATCTATAGAGGCTTTAGTAGATACAAAAAAAGAGGAGTTGGCAGATTTCACAAACAAAGGTGACAATAGTAAAGTAATGGAACTATCAAAAGAGATAGCCACTTTAGAAAAAGAAGCAGAAACTAAATTTGAATCTTTAGAAATCTCTCAAACAAAACTTGATACTATAAATGACGAATATCAAATCAAATTAGAAGAGTTAATGTAAAAATATTTTAAATAACTGTAAAAATTGATTTTTGACAATTTTTTTACTTTTTTATTCTGTTACTATCAAAATAAAAAAGGAAAAGATATGTCAAAAAGTAAAGTAGTTTTAATCACAGGAGCGACTTCAGGAATGGGTGAAATAACAGCTAGTTATTTAGCTCAAAATGGATACACAGTTTACGCAGGCACTAGAAATAAAAACCAAGCAAAATCAGAAATTCAAAATATCAATTACGTTTATTTAGATGTGACAAAAACAGATTCAATTAAAAGTGCGGTTAATACAGTCATTCAAAATGAAGGTAAAATTGATATTTTAGTTAATAATGCAGGATACGGGTTATTAGCTACAGTTGAAGAAGGAACAGACGAAGAGATATTTAATCAATTTGATGTAAATGTTTTTGGATTGATTAAAACAACAAGAGAAGTTCTACCATATATGAGAAAAGCAAAAGAGGGTATAATTATCAATATTAGCTCTTTTTTAGGAAAAATGGGACTACCTCTACTTGCACATTACAACGCTTCTAAATATGCAGTTGAAGGTATTGTTGATTCTTTGAGGTTTGAAGTAGCACCATTTAACATTAGAGTGCATTCTATTCAATCTGGATTATTTGGTACAAATTTTGTAAAAAATGGTTTAGTAGCAAATCCTCAAACTACAAATGAAAATTCACCATATAAAGATTTAGTAGCTCATTTTGTTCCAATAGTAGGAAAAGCGATAAATGAAGGTCCACGTCCACAACCAATTGCAGATGCAATAAAAAATATTATTGAAGATGAAAAAAGTTATATTTCGATTCCAGTTGGAGTTGAAGCTGAAACATTTGTTCCATTGAGAAAAGAGTTAAGTGATAAAGATTTTGAACAAAAAATTAAAGATACCTTTGGAATATAAGAAAGTTAAATCAAAAACTTTATAAAAAAGATAATAAATTTGGGAAAACAATTAAGCCCAAGTTTATTATTTTTAGATGTTTTTCAAACTAAAAGCGATATTATTAAGGATAAAATCAAATTAGAAGAGTTAATGTAATATGAATTCTGAAACTATTTTAAACTATATTAAAATCAATGACATGATATCAACTTCTGGTCAGCCTACAAAAGAGCAGTTTGAGACTATCTTAAAAGATGATTTTGATGTTGTTATTAATCTAGCTTTATCAACTGCAACAAATGCTTTAGATAATGAAGATAAAATAGTTTCAACTTTAGGTATGACGTATATTCATATTCCTGTGGATTTTGAAAATCCTACAATTGAGAATTTAAAACTCTTTTTAACTTTATTATCTTCACTTGAGGATAAAAAAGTACTTGTACATTGTGCTTTAAACTATAGAGCCAGTGCTTTTATGTATGTATATCACAAATATTTTTTACAAACACCTTTTGATAAAATTGATTTATCAATGATGCAAGAGTGGTCTCCTGATAAAAAATGGCAAGAGCTTATGAAAACAAGCTTTGAGGAACTTAGCTAAAATAAAAAGAGAGATTCTCTTTTTATTTTTTAAGTGTTGATTCTAATATTTCTGTAAATCTTTTCCAAGAACTTTCATCTGCTTTTTTATGGTATCTATTTGAGCCAAAAACACTAAAAGCATGAGGTGCACCACTATAAGTTATCATTTCATGACTTACTCCTGCTTTTTCTAACTCCATAGTTAGATTTGCAAAATCTTGCATACTAACAGATTTATCTGCACTACCATGAAAGACAACAATTGAACCTTTTGTTTTACTATAGTCTTCACCCTCAGGTGTTGTTAATCCTCCATGGAAAGGAATATATGATTTTAAATCAGAACCACTTCTTGCAAGTTCCAAAATTGCAGACCCTCCAAAACAGTATCCAATACCCACTGCATTTGATACATTGGCTTTTAGTTCTTTTGCTTTGTTTAAACCAGCATAAAGTAGTCTTTTCATTTTTGCTCTATTTTGATAAAGCTCACCTGTTAACTTTTTCTTTTCAGCAGTTTCATTTGGTCTAATACCTTTTCCAAACAAATCAACTGCAAAGGTTGCATAGCCCATATCATAAAGCATTTTTGCTCTTTTTACTTCATAATCTGTAAGCCCATCCCAATCATGAACCATAAAAATAAGAGGAGCATCTTTTGAAGGTGAACTATAATACCCTTCATACTCTTTCCCATCAACTTCATAACTTACAAAACTACCATTTGCAAAGGCAAAAATAGTAGAAAATAAAAATATTAATATAAATTTTTTCATTTTATTCTCCTTGTATATTTAAAAAATCTTACATCTTTTTTCAATATATAAAACTTAATAAATTTTATTAATTTTAAACAAGCTTTTTATTGAAATAATTGTTTTAGAATTCTTTTGTTAGAATATAACAATTAAATAAAATGGATTTTTTTGAAAATAGAGACAAAAACAGCTAAATTTACAAGCCCCTTATACCTTGAAAGTGGAAGAATACTCCAACCTTATGAAATAAAATATGAAACTTATGGTGAACTAAACGAAGACAAATCAAATGTAATAGTAATCTGCCATGCCCTAAGTGGCTCGCACCACGCAGCAGGACGTTATGAAAATGAAGCAAAGCCTGGCTGGTGGGATAATTTTATTGGCGATGGAAAAACAGTAGATACAAACAAATACTTTGTAATATGTACAAACAATATAGGCTCATCTTTTGGTTCAACATCACCTATGAGTCCTATGTTACCCTCAGATGAACCTTACAGATTTAAGTTTCCAGTTTTAGTAGTAAGTGATATTGTAAAAGCCCAAAAAATACTTTTTGACTCACTTGGAATACATCATGTAAAAGCTGTCATTGGTGGAAGTATGGGTGGGATGCAAGCTCTTTGTTACTCAATAGAGTATCCAAACTTTGCAGATACAATTATCGCTATGGCAACAACGGCATATACAAGACCTTGGGCTATTGCTGTAAATAAAATAGCAATGGAAACCATAAGAAACGACCCAGCTTTCAAAGATGGAAACTATACAAAAGATGACCTTATAGCAAACGGTTTACCAGGACTTGCTATTGGAAGAATGGCAGGACTTATAGCTTATGTAGGTACTACATCTATGGAAAATAAGTTTGGTAGAAATTATGTAGAAACAGATGGACTTTATGAACTTTTTGGAAGGTTTGAGGTGGAGAGATATTTAGAATATAACGCCTACAATTTCCCAAAAATCTTTGACCCCTTATCATATTTATATGTTTGTAAAACTATGAATATCTTTGATGCAGCAAGGGGTACAGACAAGTTACCTGATGCCCTAGCAAAGATAAAATCTACTCTTCATCTTATCTCATTTTCTGATGATGTTTTGTTTTTTCCAAAAGAGATGGAAGAGATATATACAACGATGAAAGATATGAATATGGAAAATGTAACCTATAAAATGGTAGAATCATCTCATGGACATGATTCATTTTTAGTGGAACTTGATAAATTTAAAGACTATGTAGTTGATATATTAGAAGGAAAAATATGAGTGAAGAGACAAAAGAAGAGTTAAGCTTCGAAGAAAAAATAGAAAGTGCTAAAGAGTTGTTAGAAAAGTTATCAAACCCAGATATTACTTTAAGTTCTTCTGTTGAAATATACAAAAATGGTATGAAAGAGATAGAAGATGCTCAAAAACTACTGGAAACTGCAAAATTAAAATTCGAAGAACTATCTGACAAGTAAAAATATAACAATTTGATATATTTTTTGTAACTATTAAAAATATTTGATAAACTTTTCTTAAGGGTTAGGAGGAGTTTATGAAGACAATAAATCAATTACAAAGTATAGATAAACCAAGAGAAAGACTACTAAAGTATGGTCTTAGTTCTTTAAAAAACTATGAGCTTATAGCTGTATTACTTGGAAGTGGAGTAAAAGGCAAAGATGTCATAAAACTATCCCACGAAATAGAAAAATTCTTTGACTCAAACTTTGAAAATATAGATTTAAAAACCCTACTTAAAATACACGGACTAGGAACTGCAAAAGCTAGTCAAATAATATCCGCAATAGAACTATCAAAAAGATATTTAATAGATACACAAAACTACAAAATAAACTGCGCAAATGATGTATACGAAGAGCTAAAACCCTACAAAAACAAACGCCAAGAATACTTCCTAACTCTATATTTAGACGGAGCAAACAATCTACTAGAAACTAAAATCATCACAATAGGAACTCTAAATCAAAGCCTAGTTCACCCAAGAGAAGTATTTAGCCATGCTATAGAAAAACGCTGTGCCAGCATAATAGTAGCTCACAATCACCCAAGTGGAATATTAAAACCAAGTACTGAAGATATAAATGTAACACAAAGACTAAAAGAGTCAGGAAAGATTCTAGGTATAGAACTTCTTGATCATGTGATATTTACAAATGAGGGCTTTGTTAGTTTACAAGAAGAGGGCGTATTGTGAAGATGTTTAATAAAAGAATAAAACTTTATGATATAGAAATAGGTTCATAGTTTGGGTAGAATTTGGGGAAACTAAACATATATTTTTAAAACAAATGCAAAGACAATTAAAAGAAGAATGTTTCTCTTTAGAAGATTACCCTCATGGGCTAAACCTTTTGCATGAGTTTTCGTATTATCATATGGCATTTTTATTAACTAATAAGGTTAATAAAGTTGTTGCTGTTGTACCTATAACAGAATATAAAGATAGAGACAATGACTATCCTGATGTAAATATAGTTTTAGAAAAAAAGGATTTTGGTTTAAATTTGATTAAAAAGAGTACTATAAAACTTGACCAACTTAGATTTATAGATAAATCAAGAGTTTTAAAAGTTGAGAAAAAGTATATCAATAAAACATTAAAAAATTTAATATTAAAAAAAGTTCAAGAGGTATTTCATTATGGTTGATTTTTTTTCTTAATTCTTATATAATATCACATAAAGAATTTGGGCGGTCACATTTGTGGCGGGCTCGCCGATGGCAGGGGTACTGAAAAGGTGCCCTTTTTTTATGCTTGAAATTTGCTCTTGAAGATATAAATATCTCCGCTTTTACTCTTCTTTAACCGTCTTAGACTTTTTAAACTTTTCTCTTGAAAATCTGAGATTTTCGCTTCTTCACTTTTTGGTGGCAAAAAGTAAAACAAAAAGCCACCAACGGCTGCGAAGCCAAAGGTTCCCTCACTTATTATTTATCTTTCCTGCCTTACAAAACTCATATACAAATATGCTCTCTAGCATATTTGTATATTCAAACAGTTGCAAGTCTTTTCCGAAAAGAGAAATAAACGCTCGGCTTCTGTAGATGTTGGGCTGGGATATTGAAATTTTTTGATTTAAAAGTTCTCTTTTACAAACTCTAACAAGAAATAAATATAATATTGCTATAATATCTATCTTACAAAATTAAATAATATATAAATGGAAATGAATGTTTGAACAAACTTTTAAAAATATAGACGACATTTTATGGAAAGACTCTGGTGCTGATAGTGAGCTCGATTATATAGGGCAAACCTCTTGGATAATGTTTTTACGATATCTTGATGAACTTGAAAATGAAAAAGCAGAAATAGCAGAACTTGAAGGCAAAGAATATACTTATATTTTAGATGAAGAGTTTCGTTGGAACTCTTGGGCTATGCCAAAAGTTGATGGAAAGATTGACCATCATAAAGCTATGACTGGGGTTGATTTAGTTCAATTTGTAGATGGTAAACTTTTCCCTTATCTAGCAAAGTTTAAACAAACTGCTGAACATGCTCAAACTATTGAGTACAAAATCGGTGAGATATTCTCTGAGCTGAAAAACAAAATCCAAAGTGGATACAACTTACGAGAAATCTTAGAGTATGCCGACCAACTCCCTTTTCGCTCATCAAAAGATAAACACGAGCTAAGCCACCTTTATGAAACCAAAATTAAAAACATGGGAAATGCAGGAAGAAATGGAGGTCAGTACTATACTCCAAGACCACTTATTCGAGCTATGATAGATATAATAAACCCTCAAATTGGTGAAAAAGTTTATGATGGTGCAGTTGGAAGTGCTGGGTTTTTATGTGAAGCGTATGATTATATGTATGAGAGAATGAATAAAAATGTAGATAATCTAAAAATCCTACAAGAGCGAACTTTTTTTGGAAAAGAGAAGAAAAACTTAGCTTATGTCATAGGTATTATGAATATGATTCTGCACGGTATAGAAGCACCAAATATCAAACATACAAACACTTTGGGTGAGCCTATCCGTGATATACAAGAAAAAGACAGATACCATGTAATCCTAGCAAATCCCCCTTTTGGTGGAAAAGAGAGGAAAGAGGTACAACAAAACTTCGATATAAAGACAGGTGAAACAGCCTTTTTATTTATGCAACACTTTATTAAGTCACTCAAAGCTGGCGGTCGCGCAGCAATTGTAATCAAAAATACTATTTTAAGTAATAGTGACAATGCTTCTATAACTTTGAGAAAACATCTTTTAGAGAGTTGTAATCTTCATACCATCTTAGATATGCCAGCAGGTACTTTTACTGGGGCTGGAGTGAAAACAGTGGTACTGTTTTTCACAAAAGGTGAATCTACTAAAAAAATCTGGTACTACTCACTCAATGCTGGGCGAAATATGGGGAAAACAAATCCTTTAAATGATAAGGATATGTTGGACTTTAAAACTTTACAAAAAAGTAAACAAGAGAGTGAAAACTCTTGGAGTGTAGATATTCACAATATAGATGAAACCACTTATGACTTAAGTGTAAAAAATGCGAATACTCCTGATGAAGCTGAACTAAGAACTCCTCGACAGATTTTAGAAGAGATGGAAACTTTAGATAAAGAGACAAATAAAATTTTAGCTTCTATTAAAGAGTTGGTATGAAACAAGGTTGGAGAGAAGAAACTTTAGGTGAAATAGGTAAAGTTTCTATGTGTAAGCGAATTTTGAAAAAACAAACAAATGCTGTAAGTGGAATTCCATTTTATAAAATCGGAACATTTGGAAAACATGCAAATGCCTTTATATCTGAAGAAATTTATAATGAATTTAAAAAAAAATATTCTTTTCCTAAAAAAGGAGATATTCTTTTATCTGCTTCAGGAACTATTGGTAGAAGAGTAATATATGATGGAGAACCCGCTTATTTTCAAGATTCAAATATAGTTTGGATTGATAATGATGGAAAAAAAGTATTGAATGAATATTTATATAAATTTTATGGTTTTTGCGATTGGAATCCTTCAAGAGGTGCTACAATTTCGAGGCTCTACAATGATGATTTAAGAAGAATAAAAATAGCATTTCCTAAAATTGAAGAGCAAAAACAAATTGTAGAGATTTTAGATAAAGCTTTTGAATCTATAGAACAAGCAAAAACAAACATTGAAAAAAATATACAAAATACTAAAGAGCTTTTTCAAAGTAGATTAAATGAAATATTTTCTCAAAAAGGTGATGGTTGGGAAGAAAAAAAATTAAATCAGATTAGTTTAAATCTTGATAATAAAAGAATACCTATTACTAAGAGTAAAAGAACTGAAGGAAAAATTCCTTATTACGGTGCATCAGGTATTGTTGATTATGTTGAAGATTATATATTTGATGAAGATTTATTATTGGTTTCTGAAGATGGTGCAAATCTACTAGCTAGAACTTATCCTATTGCTTTTTCAGTTAGTGGCAAATGTTGGGTAAATAATCATGCACATATATTGAAATTTGAAAATAAGATAAATCAAAAATTTGTTGAGTATTATTTGAATTCTATTAAACTTGATGATTATATAAGTGGAATGGCTCAACCAAAATTAAATCAAACTAAATTAAATTTAATTCCTGTCCCTTATCCGAATATAGATATTCAAACAATTTTAATTAATAATATTGATAAATTAAATGAACAAACAAAACAACTAAAAGAACATTATAAACAAAAGCTAGAAAATCTAGAAGAACTAAAAAAATCAATCTTACAAAAAGCATTTAGTGGAGAACTTATACCATGAATGAAACAGAAACAAGAGCCGAACTCATAGACCCACAGCTAGTAAAAGCTGGTTGGGGAGTAGTGGAAAATAGTCGTATCAGAAGAGAGTTTCCTATCTCAAAAGGGAGACTTCTTGGAAATGGAAGACGAGCACAACCTTTGAGTGCTGACTATGTTCTTGTTTACAAAAATAGAAATTTAGCAGTAGTAGAAGCTAAAAAAAGAGACCTGCACTACAGCGATGGTGTAACACAAGCCAAAGATTATGCCGAGCGCTTAAAGATAAGATTTACCTACTCAACCAATGGAAAAGCTATCTACCAAATAGATATGGATGAAAGCCTAGAGGGTGATGTAGCACATTTTCCAACACCAGATGAATTGTGGAATATGACTTTCCCAAAAGAAGATACTCTCCAAGACAAGTTTTACGATATACCACTAAACGATAAAGGTGGAACTTGGTATCCAAGATATTACCAAAACAACGCAATAAATAAAACTCTTGAAGCAATAGCACAAGATAAGAAAAAAATCTTACTCACCCTTGCAACTGGTACAGGAAAAACTGATATTGCTTTTCAAATAGTATGGAAACTTTTTCATGCAAAATGGAATATTCAAAAAGATTTTTCAAGAATTCCACGAATTCTATTTTTAGCAGATAGAAATATATTGGCAAATCAAGCTTTCAATAAATTTAATTTTTTCGATGATGAAGAGACTTTAGTTAGAATCGACCCAAGTGAGATACGAAAAAAGAATAAAGTTACAACCAATGGAAATGTATTTTTTACTATATTTCAAACTTTTATGAGTGGAGAGAGTGACACACCAAATTTTGGACAGTATCCAAATGACTTTTTTGATTTTATCATCATAGATGAGTGTCATAGAGGTGGAGCAAATGACGAGAGTAAATGGAGAGCTATCTTAGAGTATTTTAGCCCAGCTTATCAGCTAGGACTAACAGCCACTCCAAAAAGAGATGTCAACGGAGATACTTATGATTACTTTGGAGAGCCAGTTTATCAATACTCCTTAAAAGAGGGGATAAATGACGGTTTCTTGACCCCCTTTAAAGTGAAAAACATCTCAACTACAGGAGATAGTTATATCTTTACTAAAGATGATGAAGTACTAGAAGGTGAAATAGAAGAGGGAAAAGAATACACACTAGATGAACAAAATAAAATCATAGAAATCATGGGAATAGAGAAGTACAGAGTAAAACTTTTTATGGAGATGATGAATCAAAGTCAAAAGACTTTGGTATTTTGTGAAACCCAAGCTCACGCTTCTGCTATAAGAAACCTTATAAATCAAAAAGCTAAAAGTAAAAACATAGATTATTGTCATAGAGTTACAGCTGATGAGGGAAGTCGTGGAGAGAAGTTTTTATTGCAATTTCAAGATAATGAAAAATCAATCCCAACAGTACTCACAACATCGAGAAAACTTAGTACTGGTGTAGATGCTCCTGAGATAAAAAATATTGTACTAATGCGTAAAGTAAAATCAATGGTAGAGTTCAAACAAATCATTGGTCGAGGAACACGACTTTTTGATGGGAAAGACTATTTTACTATTTTTGATTTTTATAAAAATCATACACATTTTCATGACCCTGATTGGGATGGTGAACAAATAGACCCAGAAGAACCAACTCCAAAGCCACCAAAAGAGCCTTGTAAACTATGCGGTCAGTTACCTTGTACTTGTCCTAAACCTGAACCAGTCCCTTGTCCTATATGCGATAATTTACCTTGTGTTTGTGATAATCCAAGAACAATGATAAGAGTAAAACTTTAAAATGGAAAAGCACGAGAACTTGACTCTATGGTTCAAACACTATTTTATTCACCAGAGGGAAAACCTATCTCTTCATCTGAGTTTGTGAGTAAACTTTTTGATAAAATACCAGAGTTTTTTGGAAATGAAGAAGAACTAAGAAGAATTTGGAGTTTACCTGATACAAGAAAAAGATTGATTGAAGAGTTGAGCGAAGCGGGTTATAGTGTAGAACAACTTGAAAACTTAAAAGAAGTAATACATGGTGAAGATAGTGACCTTTTTGATGTGTTGTCATATATCGCTTATCATAAAGATTTAGTTCCAAGACTAGAAAGAGCAACAAAAGCTAAGATGAAAATTAGTGGATATGATGAAGGAAAACAAGAGTTTTTAAACTTTGTGTTGAGTCAGTATGTTGAGAATGGTGTAAATGAACTTGATGATGCTAGATTAAAAGATTTATTAATTATAAAATATGATGCTCTAGAAGATGCAAAAAAAAGTATAGGTGATATAAAAAGTATCCGAGAAACTTTTATAGGGTTTCAAAAGTATTTATATGAAGATATAGTAAATAATACTTATGATAATGACTTATTAGTCGCCCAACCAAAACCTGAGTATAATTGAATTTTTTGATATAATATAGCTTTAAAGGAGTATTGATGACTAAAAGAATTTTAGATAAAGATTATTTAAAAAAAGTTATAAAAACAACTCAAAGTATTGAAGGATATAAAGAGCCCTCAAAAGAAGTTATTGCTGAAGCAAAAATTTTAAGAGAAAAATATGGTATCAAAGTATCAGCTAAAAGATAATTTATTTAAAATCCCAACATCTACAGAAGCTGAGCGTTTATTTTTCTCTTTTCTAAACAAGATTGCTAACTGTTTGAGTGTTTAAAAGTTCCTAAATGGAAGTTTTAATAAGCGAGTTTTACCAAGCAGAAAAGATAAAAATAATAAGTGAGGGAACCTTTGGCTTCGCAGCCGTTGGTGGCTTTTTGTTTTACTTTTTGCCACCAAAAAGTGAAGAAGCGGAAATCTCAGATTTTCAAGAGAAAAGATTTTAAACATAAAATAATTGGCTCTAGTCAAACTAATTTAAACTAAATTTGCTATGATTAAAAAATAAAATAATAAAGATAAACTATACTTATACAGTAAGGATTTGATATGCAAGAAGAATTTAACGAATACTTTAACAGACAGATAAAACTTTGGGGGCAAGAGACTCAAGACTCACTTCAAGGTAAAAAGGTAGCTATCATAGGAAGTGGAGGGCTAGGATGTACACTTGGTATCGCACTTGGGGCTTCTGGAATAGGGGAGTTTACTTTAGTGGATTTTGATACTGTGGGAGTTCACAATATCCATAGACAAATTGGTTTCAAAGTTGGTGATGATGGAAAATATAAGTGTGAGGTTTTAAAAGAGCTTATTGAAGCTAGATGTCCTTATACAAAAGTTACTGCTTATAAAGAGTCTTTTCAAGATTTTGCAAAAAGAGGTTTAGAGTTTGACCTTATCATTGATGGAACAGACAATCTTCCTACAAGAGCTGATATCAATGAATACTGCATAAATAACAATCAAGCTTGGATATATGGTAGTGTTGAAGAGTTTCATGGTCAAGTTTGCTTTTTCGAAAAAGCATCTTATGAAGCAGTTTTTCAAGTAAATGATAGAAAACCAAATGGTATCGCTTGTCCTATTGTGATGCATGTGGGTTCTCTTCAAGCAAATTTAGCCTTAAGATATCTTGCTGGATTGCCAGTTAAAAAAGATGTTTTATATTATCTTTCATTTGATGAAGAAGGTGTAATTAATTACAAAAACTTCAAACTTCCTACAGAATAAATTATAGAGCAATTCTTGCTCTATAAAAAAAATAAACTTCAAAATAATTTTTCTCAGATAACCATTTTTTAAGTACTTTTTAGATATTATTTCCAAATTTTACTACATATACGGGGAACTAATAAATGCCAAAAAGAGAAGATATAAAATCTATATTATTAATCGGTTCTGGTCCTATTATCATTGGGCAAGCCTGCGAATTTGATTATTCAGGAACACAAGCTACTAAGACATTGAAAGAGTTAGGTTATAGAGTTGTTTTAATCAACTCAAATCCAGCCACTATTATGACAGATCCTGAGTTTGCTGACAGAACTTATATCGAGCCAATTACAGAAGATATGATTGCTAAAATAATCAAAAAAGAGAACATCGATGCAATCTTACCTACAATGGGTGGACAAACAGCACTTAATGTTGCTACTTCTATGTATGACAAAGGTATGTTAGAAGGTGTACACTTTTTAGGAGCTCATCCAGATGCTATTAAAAAAGGTGAAGATAGACATCTTTTCAATGAAGCAATGATAAAAATCGGAATGGATTTACCAAAAAGTGCAAATGCTTATAGCGTTGATGAAGCAATAAAACTTGCAAAAGAGATTGGTTTCCCAGTTATATCTAGAGCATCTTTTACCCTTGCAGGTGGAGGAAGTGGTGTTGCTTACAACATGGATGAGTTTAAACTACTTGCAGAAGCTGGAATTGAAGCCTCTCCTATCAATGAAATTGAGATAATGGAATCTATGCTTGGATGGAAAGAGTATGAGATGGAAGTTATCAGAGATAACAAAGATAACTGTATCATCGTATGTTCTATTGAAAACTTAGACCCAATGGGTGTTCATACAGGAGATAGTATTACAGTAGCTCCTGCACTTACTCTTACAGATAAAGAGTATCAAGATATGAGAAATGCTTCATTTGCAATTCTTAGAGAAATCGGAGTTGATACAGGTGGTTCAAATGTACAGTTCTCTATTTGTCCAAAAACTGGAAGAATGATAGTTATTGAGATGAATCCTAGAGTTTCTCGTTCTTCGGCACTAGCTTCTAAGGCAACTGGTTATCCTATTGCAAAAGTTGCAACACTACTTGCTGTTGGATTTACACTTGATGAGATTGAAAATGATATTACAGTAACAACTGCATCTTTTGAGCCAGTAATTGATTATGTTGTTACAAAAATCCCAAGATTTACTTTTGAAAAGTTCCCAAAAGCAGACTCTACACTTACAACTTCTATGAAATCAGTTGGTGAAGTTATGGCTATGGGTAGAACATTTAACGAGTCTATTCAAAAAGCATTTTGTTCACTTGAAACAGGACTTATAGGTTTTGATTCTATTTCTACTGATATGGACTTAATCAAAAAAGAGATTAGAAGACCAAATGACAAAAGACTTCAATACCTAATGGATGGTATGAGACTAGGTCTTACCAATGAAGATATTTTTGAATTATCAAAAATAGATCCATGGTTTTTAACTAAATTTAGACAAATAATAAATATAGAAAAATCAATTGATGAATCAATTTTAAGTAATGAAGTAGATATGAGAATAGCCAAATCAAATGGTTTCTCTGATGCTATGATTGCAAGACTTGTTGGAAAAACTGAAGAAGATGTTTATCAAGCAAGAAAAGTATTAGAAGTAGATTTTGAGTACAACGAAGTTGATACTTGTTCTGCTGAGTTTAAAGCCTTGACTCCTTATCTTTACTCAACTACAAACGTAAATAGAATCCCACAAGTTAATAAAATAACAAACGAAAAGAAAGTTATGATTATAGGTGGTGGACCAAACAGAATCGGACAGGGTATTGAGTTTGATTATTGTTGTGTTCATGCTTCATTTGCTTTAGCTGAAATGGGTATCAAAACTATTATGTACAACTGTAACCCTGAAACTGTATCTACTGATTATGATATTTCAGATATTTTATATTTTGAGCCTATTGATTTTTAACATGTTAGAAGTGTAGTAGAAAAAGAGAACCCAGACGGTGTTATCGTACACTTTGGGGGACAAACTCCACTTAAACTTGCAAATGCCCTAACAGCAGCAGGAGCTAAAATCATAGGAACAACTGCTGAAGTTATTGATTTAGCAGAAGATAGAAAAAAATTCTCAAAATTCGTTGAAGATGCGGGATTATTACAACCTGAAAATGGAACAGCAGTTTTAGTTGAAGAAGCTATTGAAATCGCTGAAAGAATAGGTTATCCAGTACTTGTAAGACCATCATTTGTACTTGGTGGAAGAGGGATGAAAATCGTATACTCTACAAATGAGTTAAAACAATATATGGACGAAGCAGTTTCTGTTTCAAATGATGCACCTGTACTAATAGATAAATTCCTTGATAGAGCAATTGAGCTTGATGTTGATTGTATTTGTGATGGTAAAGAAGTATATATTGGTGGTATCATGCAACATATTGAAGAAGCTGGTGTTCACTCAGGTGACTCTGCTTGTTCTTTACCTCCTGTTTCTATTAGTGATGAGTTAATCAAAGAGCTTGAAACAAAAACAAAAAATATGGCACTAGGTCTTGGTGTTGTAGGACTTATGAATACACAATATGCTATTCATAAAGGACAAATTTATCTAATCGAAGTAAATCCAAGAGCTTCAAGAACAGTTCCTTTTGTATCTAAAGCAACAGGTATGCCACTTGCAAAAGTGGCTACTAGAGTTATGTGGGGAGAGAGTTTAAGAAATGCCCTTGACACATATAATAGTGAACTTATTTGGGAAGATAATGGTGTTTTAAAACCAATACTTAAAAATCACGTAGCTATTAAAGAGGCAGTTTTCCCATTCAACAAACTTAGTGGTTCAGATATGATTTTAACTCCTGAGATGAAATCAACGGGTGAAGTTATGGGTATATCTGATAGCTTTGGTGAATCATATGCAAAAGCTCAAAGTGCAGCTAAAAATGACCTTCCAAGAGAGGGGAAAGTATTTATTTCTCTTTGTGATTTAGATAAAGAGTTTGCACCTAAAATAGCTCGTGGATTAGTTGAAGAAGGTTTCTCAGTAGTTGCTACTGGTGGAACTCATAAAGCTATTGTTGATGCTGGAGTTGAGTGTGAAAAGGTTCTTAAAATTTCTGAAGGTAGACCAAATATCACTGACTCAATAACAAATGGTGAAATAGCCCTTGCTATTAATACAAGTGATGGAAAAGAGTCATCAAAAGAAGATGGTAAATCTATTAGAAGAAGTGTTCTTAAAATGAATATACCATATGTAACAACAGCTGCTGCTGCTTTAGCTTGTCTTGAAGCCATGAGAGAAATCAAAAAGAAAGATGGATTGTCACCTAAATCTATCCAAGAGTTTTTAAACAGCTAATGAATCCAGATTCTGTTTTTTTAGTACAAACAGATACAACTGTTGGCTTTTCATCAAATGATAATGAAAAGCTAGCAGTTATAAAAAAAAGACCAAAAGAGCAAAAGATACTTAGAACAGTAGACTCTTTTAAAACACTACAAAACTTTACAAGAATTCCCAATAAACATAAAAAAAGAGTTAGAAACTCAAAAAATAGTACTTTTATCTACCCAAAGGGTGAGTCTTTTAGGCTTATACAAAAAGATTCTGATTTTTATAACTTTATAAAGAAGTTTAAAGTCTTATATTCATCTTCAGCAAATGAAGCAAAAAAGAACTTTGATGAAGAGTATACAAAGAGTGTAGTAGATGTTATAGTAATAGATAAAAATGGCTTTTATGAAGATGTTCCATCAAAATTATTTAAGTTAAATAAAACTAAATTTAAAAAACTAAGGTAATCTAAGACTTTATTAAGTAATAAGTTCATAGAATAAAATATTATTTTAAAAAGGGCAATTAATGTTTTTATATAGAGAAAATGAGCTTGAAATATTAGAAAATGATTTCTCTATACCAAACTCTTCATTTAATTTTGTGTTTGGAAGAAGAAAGATAGGTAAAACTACCTTTATAAACAACTACATAAATAGTAAAAAAGCTTTTTATATCTCTTTTTTAGAGATGACTAATTCTATTGCTTTTCAAAACATACATAAAAGCCTAGAAAACTTTTTTGATAAAAAAATAGAAAAATTTGATAACTTTGAGTCTTTTCTTCAAATATTAACAAAAGAAAAAATAGAAGAAAAATTGGTTTTAGTTCTTGATGATTTTCAAAACCTATTAAAAGTAGAAAAAGGTGCACTAAATACTTTTTATAAAACATGGAATAAAGAGCTATCTGCAATAAATATACAAATAATTTTTTTATCTTCAATATATTCAAG
Source organism: Arcobacter sp. (assembly GCA_002869535.1). Classification (GTDB taxonomy): domain Bacteria; phylum Campylobacterota; class Campylobacteria; order Campylobacterales; family Arcobacteraceae; genus Arcobacter. The sequence continues at coordinate 1,882 of PKUK01000005.1, read as the reverse complement.
CGATAAAGATGATGAATATATTTATAAAAAATCTTCAAATATAATAAAACTAAATAATCTACCATATTCAAGTATCAAAGAGTTTATTCCTGATATAGAAGCTGGAGATATAATTCATATCTTTAGTGCCTTGGGGACAAACCCAGAATACTTAAAGCTATATAATCCCAAAAAAGATTTTCTTTTAAATATAAAAGAGAACTTTTTAAGTTATGAAGGACTCTTTTTTAGTGAAGGTATTGATTTCTTGAAAAAAGATTTAAATGAAATATCTACATACTCTTCAATACTTTATGCTATAGCTTTAGGTAATAATAAAATAGGTGACATAGCAAACTTTTTAAATCTAAAATCTACATATCTAACTAGATACTTGCAAAAACTTATTGATATCATGATTATAAAAAAGCATGTGCCTTTAAATGAAAATATCAAAAAAAGTAAATTTGGAAGATATGAGATAGAGGACAATTTTATAAAGTTTTGGTTTTGTTATATCTATCCAAACTATTCTGCTTTACAAAAAGATGATATATACAGTGTGATTAGCTATATAAGAAATGACTTTACTAGAAGTATAGAACGAGGCGCATATAAAACATACATATTAAACTTGGTAAAAAAAGACCCATATAAATTTTTAGGATTTACTCCAACTAATATTGGAAGCTGGTGGAATAATAAAGATACTCAAATCGATATAATCGCATATGATTCTAAAAATATTATTTTTATAGATACCAAATGGAGAGATTCTCAAAAGCTCGAACAAAGCTACAGTATACTTAGAGAAAAAGCTTGTGAGTTTAAAACTACACTAAATAAACAATACATAATCTTCTCAAAAACAACCCCTACAAAACAGTAGTTATAAGTATGTTTTAAAACATACTTACCTACAAAAAAAGCTATAAAAAACATTACTTTAAGTTTAACTTAAGAAATATACTTGTCAAAAAAGATTAAAATTAATGTATAAAGATAATTAAAGGATTGATTATGGCATCACAAATTACAGTTAAAAGTCCAAATGGTGAAAGTTCATCATACCAAATAAGTGAAACAGATTTAATTAATGTACAAAAAGGTGATTATGTATTTGTTCCTGAATTGGCAACTTCTCTAAATCTTGAAATAGTTGATGGTTCATTAAAAATTACATTTCCTGACGGGCATAATGTAGTAGTTCAAAATATAGTTGATTTAATAAGTGATAATAGTGGTGATGTAAGCAATGGACTAATGGATAAATTAGACATAACAGCTATTGCCTTTATGAATGAAGATGGTGAGTATGAAGAAGTAAGCTTTTTTGAACAACTTTTAGCTTTAATTGAAGAAGCTGCTGCTGGTAATAAAGCATCATCATTAAATATTCTTGGAAACGAAATACCTCTAACTGATGAACCTATCAATCCTAATGATGAAAATGAAAATAATGATGAGAGACAAAGATCAATAAGAGATGATGAACAATCATTCTCAAGTACAAATAGTAGTAATTTTGCACCTACAGCAACAGCAAAAAGCGATGCTGTTTTAGAAGATGAAATAGTTAATGGAAAAGTGGCATTTTCAGATATAGATGGAACAGCAACAATTGGAATAACAGCTGGAAATGTAGCACCAGAAGGATTTACAATTAATCCTGACGGAACTTATACTTTTGATGCAAATTCATATGACTATTTATCTGAAGGAGAAAAAGAAACTTTTTCAATACCTTTAACTGTAACAGATGATGTTGGAGCAACAACAACTACTGTATTGACTATCTCAATTACTGGAACAAATGATGCGCCAACATTAGAAGTACAAAGTACAGCAACAGTAGCAGAAGATGGAAGTACAACAATAACATTTAATGCGTCAGATGTAGATG
>PKUK01000008.1 GCA_002869535.1 Arcobacter sp. | reverse complement strand
TATTAAAATGCGTAAGTAACACTAGCAAATAGTTTGTCATAATCATTAGCAGTAGCAGTATCATCATAATCAACATAAGTAATGTTTGCAGATAATTCATCAGTAAAACTATAATTAGCAATTAAGTTTAACTCGTCAGTATTAGAATTAGTTCCATAATCTGTATCACTGTAAAGTGCACTTAATCCTAAAGAACCAATTGTATATCCAATAGTTCCATAAGTAGTTTTAGCATCAGTACCATATACATTTGTTCCATCATCCATAGGATTTATACTATCACCCCAAGCAGAGATACTTCCAACACCACCAGTTTTGTCAGTTGCAACATATCCAAGAGCAAATGAAACACCTGCAATGTTTAGTCTTCCTTCAAGATTATAAATATCACCATCTTTAGTAGTAGCAACGTCTTCATTTGAAGCTGCATAATGAGCAGTTACTCCAAACATATCTACATCATAACTAGCTTTAAAACCATAAAAGTCAGCTACTTTAGGAGCAGAATAATAATATGGATTTAATTCAACATTTTCAATTCCAGAAAATTTAGCATCAACTACATATGCACCATCTTTTGTTGTTTCTGTAAAACTGTTGTTTGTATCTAAATCAATTTCTGCTTGTCTGTTTGTATACCCCATTACAAGAGATGTATTAGGAATATAATCTAATACAGCAACAACTGCATCATTGTAATCACCTAACCACTCTAAGCCAATCTCTTGTCTACCTGCAATAATAGTTGCTTTATCATATGTATATTTGATATGTGCTTCTGTAATAGCAGAATCATTTGTCAATGTAGCTCTATAATCACCATTGTTTTTTTCAGTTATTTCAGTATTACCTCTAAAACCAACTTTTGCACTAAAACCTTTTACTGAATCAGTTTCATAAGATAATCCAATAGAACCTGCTGTAAAACCTGTATCTGTTCCAACTGCTAAATCCTTACTCTCACTATAAACTGTAATATCTCCTGAAGTCTTACCATTTGCGAATGCTTCTTTTACAGATGCTGAATCTGCCATTGCAACAGAACTTCCTAATAGCAATAATGATGCTACCATACTTATTTTTTTCATTTATATTCTCCTAAATTAAATATTAGGATAATTGTAGTTAAAAATTAAGTAATTAAATATATATTAACTGTATAAAAAATATACAATATGATAATAATTATTATTTCTTTATTGCAATTAATACATCTTCTATCATTTTAGTAATATCACCATCTAAGATGGCTTCCACATTAGAGTATCAAATATTACTTCTTGTATCTTTTATTTGTTGGTATGGTTGCATTACGTATGATCTAATTTGATGTCCCCAACCAATTTCACTCTTTTCAACACCATCTTTAACAGCTTGTTGTTTTTCTAACTCATATTCATAAAGTCTAGATTTTAGCATCTTCATAGCACTTGCTTTATTTTTATGTTGAGATCTATCATTTTGACATTGAACTACTATATTTGTAGCAATATGTGTGATTCTAATTGCTGATTCAGTTTTATTAACATGCTGCCCACCAGCACCACTTGATCTATATGTATCAATTCTAATATCTTTATCTTCAACTACTATATCAATATTATCATCAATTTCTGGACTTACCATAACTGATGCAAATGAAGTATGTCTTTTGGCATTTGAATCAAAAGGAGAGATTCTTACAAGTCTGTGAATACCATTTTCTGCTTTTAAATATCCATACGCATTTTCACCTTTTATGATAAAAGATACATCTTTAAGTCCTGCTTCTTCCCCATCTTGGTAATATAAAACCTCAATTTTGAAGTCCATTCTCTCAGCCCATCTTAAATACATACGATAAAGCATACTTGCCCAGTCTTGCGACTCTGTGCCTCCAGCTCCTGGATGAATAGATATTATTGCATTTGAACCATCATCTGGATTACTAAGCATCACAGATATTTCAGTTGATCTAATTAGGTTATCTAACTCTTCAGCTTCTTCATAAAGTAACTCAAAAGTATCTTCATCTTTTTCAGCACTTGCTAATTCATAAAGCTCATTTGTACCACTTAAAGATTCATTGGCTTTATTAAATTTTGATAATTTACTTAAAATTCTATTTTTTTCAATACCAACTTTTGTAGCATTTTCTACATCATCCCAAAAATTTTGTGCTGATTCAAGCTCTTCTATCTCTTTTAATCTTGAGTTTAAGGCGTCGGGTTTAAGTATCTCTTTGATATTGTTAAGTTTTTTGTTTAAAAGTTTGAGTAGTTCTGTGTATTCGTATGCATCCATTTAAATTCCTTATAAAATAGAAGTATACTTTAATATGTCAAAAAAGATGTTTAGATTAACTAAGAGAAGAATCTCTTAGTTTTTATTTGTAGGAGTTTCTTCTTTTTGATTGATTGATTGTAAATATAGATATACATTATTTATATCTTTTTTATCCATTAGATTTGCATATGGAAGCATTTGAAATGCAGTTCCTCTATCATATCCACTTCCATTGTTATAATCTCTTATAGTTTGCATGAAATCAAACAGTGACATATTATCTAAAGCTCTTGATTGACCAGGTAGGGCTTCTCCCTTTTCTCCATGGCAACTTTGACACTTTTGTATATACATATTCTTACCTGAAATTGACATTCTCATTTTTCTTTCTGCTAGATCATTTTTATTTTCAATTTCTTCTTTTTGTTCTAATCTTTTTAAAATTTGATTTTCTAAAGCTTGAAGATCAATATTTTTTATAGTTAATTCGTCTTTTTTTAAGATATAAATGTAATTGTTATTGTCTATTTTTATATCTGATACACTCCAGCCTTCTGTTTTCATTTGAGTTAAAGACTTTTTACTATCACATGCACCTCCATCTAAAGGAGTTTTTTCAAGAGTTGAAAAATCTTTATGATTTTGTTTAAAGCACATGGTTGTTTGTGAAAAACTAAGGGTTGTACTAAGAGCTAGCAAAGAGAGTAATTTAGTGATATTCATAAGTTGGTTCCTTTTATTTTAAAGGAATATTTTAGCATAATATTTTAAAAAATATATAAAATAAAAAAAGGGGCTAGAAGAAAATCTTCTAGCCCCTTTGAAAATTTAAGTTAAATTACTATTTCTAAGTGATTAGAAAGAGTATTGAACTTGTAATCTTCCTCTTGTATCATCATTAGTTTTTGCACCATTAGTTGGTTTAGACTCATATTGTCCAAATCTTACATAAGAAGATAAGTTTTTACTCATTTTATAAGTTAATTTAGCATATACTTCTTCTTCTTCTGTATCTACAGTAGCACCAACAGCTCTTGATTCAACTTCTGTATAATTAGCTGAAACGTGAACTGAATCCATTGCTTGTACTCCAACTGAAGCTTGTACAAAAGTTGCATCAGCTTTATTTGTTGGGTTTACCATCCAACCTTGAATAGTAGTAGTGGCATCATCATCTAATGCTACAAGACCACCTTCTTTATCTGTTTTAGCAAATGCAAGTTTTGCATCTACAATTCCAGCTTTAGCAGTCAATGTTAATTTTACTAAATCATGGTCATCAGCATTTGATGCTTGACCAGTTTGAGAATCAACAGATAAAGCAGTATATCTTAAGTCAGCACCTAATGTAACAGCATCTAAATCAAAAGAAGCTTTTGCACCTAATGTATAAGAATCAAATACATCTGCCATATCTAAGTACCATGCATCTAAACTAACTGGACCAACATTTGCCATTACACCAACTGTTGCTACGTTATTTCCACCTCCGTTTGCATATGACGAAAGTGCATTTACTGTTGCTATGTCATCTCCAGATACACCTAAGTTAGTTTGATTAAAGTATGCACCTGCAATTGTAACAGGACCAACTGTTGAAAGAGCTAAGATACCTGTACCTGTTTGCTCATTTGAATCAGAATCAGCAGCTACAGTCCAAGGAGTTGTTAATCCTTGTTTACCAACGATAACAGTTGTATTCGCAATTCCAGTATATGCAAAATTAACTTGTGATAAGTTAAGTGAAGGGTTAGCATCATTAGATGCAGTATCTAAACCAGCAAAACTTTGATTTGTATTAATACCAGTAGCAGTAATAATTCTAAAGTTTGCAGTTACATCATCATTAACTTTTGATTTTAAGTTTAAACCAATTTTGTAGTTATTATTAACAGCTGATGCTCCACCAACGTCATTGTTTCTGTCATCATATCTATATACAACTGTACCAGATACATCTACATCTTTGATTGCTTCTTCTAATGGTTTTGCATTAGCAGTAGTTAAACCAGCTACTGCAACAGCAGCTACTAAACTTAATTTTACGAATTTTTTCATTTGATCTCCTGAAAGGGTTATTTAAATCAGATCCTCGGACGCGCGAACAATCTTCTTACACAAAGTGCTTGAAAGATACTTTCCGATTCACCGTTGCGAAAATTTTACTTGGATTAAAATTAAAGTTTTCTTAATTTGTAGCTTTTTTGGTAATTTAATTGATTATTTTAAGTTTTATTTATAAAAAGTGCATAAATTATAGTGTTATGCTTACTTTACAGTTAGGCATGATATCTGGCTTTTGAATTGATATTTTTAGCTTTTTCATATTATATTTTGTATTTAAGAATTTCTTTAATTCTAAAATAGCATCTTCAAGAAGTTAAAACTTTCTTTTTATCATAGTATTTACTATATCTTCTGCTACGTTTGAGTAGTCTATAAAATCGGATTTTTTATACTTATATTTAAAAGAGCAGTTTATTACTACTTTTTGCTCTTTTTGTCTTTCGATGGGTAAGATTCCAATAATACAATTAAATGTAAGTTTTTTTATTTTTACTTTCATTTATACAGCTTTTAACTCTTCTTTTTTAATAAGTCTTACTATATTTTGAATATGTTTATAAAAAATTATAAAGGCTATTAAATACATTGGAGCATTTGAGTTTATTCCTAAGCCATTGTTAAAAACAAGTGCTGCAATTACAACTGCTGCTAGACCTAAAAGAGAAGATAAAGAGGATATTTTAAGTACTTTTGCACAAAATCCCCAAACAACTGCACCTATTAAAGTAGGTATTGGAATAAGTACTAAAAAAACACCAAGTCCAGTCGCAACTCCTTTACCACCCTCTAGTCCTAAATAAATACTATAACAATGACCTATGATAGCTAACACAGCTATTGCCCAAAGTGTTGATTCACTAACTCCATAAGCCATAGCAATAAGAAGTATAATTGTTCCTTTTACTGCATCAAGGATAACAGTTGCAAGACCAAGTTTTTTTGCTAGGCTTGGATTTGTCTGTTTTACAACTCTTAAGACATTTGTTGCACCTATACTTTTACTTCCATGCTCTTTTATGTTTACTCCTGCAAAGGTTTTTGCTAAGAGTAAACCAAAAGGAATAGAGCCAATTAAATATGCAAAAATATAAAAAATAAGATTAGTATTTAGAAAATCCATTATTACCTCAATAGTTTTTTTGATATGTTTAAAAGGATTATAACAAAAATTTTGTTATATTCCCGTTAATTAATAAATATTAAAACCTAAGGGTAAGTTTTGAATTTAAAAGAAGAGATTATAAAATTAAAAGAAGAACTTGATGTAACAATAGTTGCTCACTTCTATCAAAGAGATGAAGTGTTTGAACTTGCAGACATCACAGGAGACTCTTTAGAATTAGCAAAAAAAGCTATGGAAACAAGTAGTAAATATATACTGTTTTGTGGTGTTGGTTTTATGGGTGAAAGTGTAAAAGTATTGAGTCCCCAAAAAAGAGTTCTTATGCCAAAAATAGCATGCTGTGCCATGGCAAGAATGATTGATGTGGATTATTTTGATGAATCACTAGCTAAGTTAAATGCAATGGGTGTAGCAACTGAAGAGCTTCTCCCAATAACTTATATAAACTCAAGTGCAGCAGTAAAAGCTAGAGTTGGAGAAATGGGTGGTATGGTTTGTACCTCTTCAAATGCATATAAAATCATTGAAAAGGGTTTAAAGTCTGGTAAAAAGATATTTTTTGTACCAGATAGATGTTTAGGACAAAACTTTGCAAAAAGTCTGAATCTAAAATCATCAGTTATAGGTGATGGAAGTGATCCAAAAGAAGCTGATATTATCTGTTATAATGGTTTTTGTTCTGTTCATCAACTCTTTTCTACTGATGATATTGAGTTTTATAGAAACAAATATCCAGATATCTTAATTGCAGTTCATCCAGAGTGTGACCCTAAAATATGTGATATGGCTGATTTTGTAGGTTCTACTTCTCAACTTATCAAATTTATAAAAGAATTACCTATTGAACAGAAAATTGCTGTTGGAACTGAGTATAATATGGTAAATAGATTAAGAGAGAAAAATACTTATATCTTAAGTTCGACAAAACCTGAGTGTCATACTATGAATGAAACTACATTAGAAGATGTATATAAGTGTTTAAAAGATATTAAAGATGGTAAAGAAGTTTTTGATACAGAAATTTTTGTAAATGAAAACGTAACAAAATGGGCACAAGTAGCACTACAAAGGATGTTTGAAGTATGATTAATATTAAAAAGTTCGTTAAAAATGCAATTATTGAAGATAATGGTCGAGGTGATTTGTTTTTCGATGTGGCACCAAAGGGAAGATTTACAGCTAAAGTTATTTCAAAAGATGATGGTATTTTTGCAGGTGAGATTTATGCAAAAGCTTTATCAAAAACTGAGAAGTTTGAATGTAAGTTCTTAAAACATGATGGAGAGAAAATAAAAAAAGGTGACATAATAGCAAACCTTGAAGGTAAAGCTGCCGTTTTATTATCATCGGAGAGAACTTTTCTAAATATGCTTCAACACGCTTCTGGAATAGCAACTATGGCAAACTCTTATGCTTCTTTAATAAATGATTTAAATGTAGTTTTATTAGATACAAGAAAAACAAGACCACAATTAAGAGATTTTGAAAAGTATGCAAGTAGAGTAGGTGGAGCTATAAATCACAGACTTGGACTTGATGATTGTTTGATGTTAAAAGATACACACTTAAGAACAATTACAGATTTAAAAGATTTTGTAAAAAAAGCAAGAAAAAGAATCTCTTGGGTTACTAAAATAGAAATTGAGTGTGAAAATATTGAGCAAGTTAAAGATGCTATGGAAGCTGGTGGAGATATTATTATGTGTGATAATATGACACCAGAACAAATACGTGAGGTAGTAAAATTTAGAGATGAAGTTCATCCCCATGTACTTTTAGAAGCTAGTGGAAATATAAACTTAGATACAGTAAGAGATTATGCCTTAACAGGTGTTGATGCACTTAGTTCTGGAAGTATTATTCATCAAGCCACATGGTTAGATTTTTCTATGAAATTTGATTAGTGGTTAACTTTTGATTAGTAATAGTGTGTTAGGATAAAAAATGATTTTAAAAAGGAGAGTATTTGAGTAAAGATTTTATAACAAATAATAAAGTAAATACTGCCTCTTTTGTAAATGCACTAAAATTAATTGATAATTCAAAATATATTTTAATAATCACTCATATTAATCCAGACCCAGATACTATTTGCTCTGGACTTGCACTTTCAAACTATTTATTTGAAAATAGAATAAAACATAAGGTCTTTAATGCAGGAAAAAATCTTCCTGCAAAATGTGACTTTGTAAATAGATATGAAAAGATAACTGACCAAATCCCAAAATTTTATGATTTGGCTATATCAGTTGATTGTGGTACTTCAAATAGATTTGGTATAGATATTCCAAAAGAAATCCCTTTGATTAATATTGATCATCATAAATCAAATGATAATTTTGGAAGTGTAAATATTGTAGATATAAATAAATCTTCAACATCTGAGATAATATATGACTTTTTTAGGTTTAATGGCTTGTATATTACAAAAAATACCGCAGAAGCATTATATACAGGTATTTATGATGATTCTCTTGCCTTTACAACTCCAAGATGTGATGAGTTTACATATGAGAAGATTAACTTTTTAGTTAAATGTGGAGCAAGTCCTGTTTATATTGCTGATAAATTTATAAAAAGAGACTCTTTAGCAAAGTATAGAATTTTACCAAAGATTTTTAATAGTTTAGAACTTTTAGATGAAGGAAAAGTTGCAACAATTTATGCAACAAAAGAGTGGTTTGAAGAGAGTGGGGCAACTACTTTAGAAACTGAAGTTGCCCTAGATATGGTTTTAAATATTGCTATTGTAAAAATAGCAATTTATTTTAGAGTAGTAAATGATAAAGTAAGAGTCTCTTTACGATCAAAAGAGAAAATAGATGTTTCAAGTGTAGCTTCCATCTTTGGTGGTGGAGGGCATTTAAATGCCGCAGGGTGTGTTATACAAACTGATGATATTTTTGAAGCAAAAAAGATTATATTAAAGGAAGTTCTTGAGAAGTAAAAGTAATTTTGGAAAAATACTGTTTTTTATATTTTTAGTTGCAGGGTTTGCTGCTGGTGGTTTTGTTTATTTATCACCTATGTTTGAGAAAAATCCTCCAAAAGTTAAGTTTAACGATAATATTTATTGGAATTTAAAAAGTAAATTAAATCTTACAATTAGTGATGATAGTGGTATAAAGTTTTACAAAGTAATTTTTAAAGATGGGAATAAAGATATAGTATTAGATACACAAGTTTTAATTGAATCTGAAAAAGTAGTGGACTTAGAACTAAAAGCACCAGAACTTGATATGTTTTTTAAAAGCACTGATGTTCAGATAATTGTAGAAGCGATTGATAGAAGCAAATGGAATTTTTTAGAGGGTAATAAAGTTGTTAAAACATTTAATCTTAAAATTGATAGAAAAAAACCAGAAGCCTCTGTGATAACAAATTCATTTGCAGTAAGACGAGGTGGAAGTGCCTTAGTTATTGTAAAAGTTGAAGATGAGAATTTAAAAGATAGCTATATTTCATTTAATAATGAGCAAAGATTTGATTTAATACCTTTTTATAAAGATAACTATTATGCTTCACTAATTGCTTGGCCAATTACTATGGAAGATTTTAGTATTGTAAATTTAATAGCAATTGATAAAGCAGATAATAAATCAATCACAAAAGTACCTTTATATATTAGAAAATTAAAAGAAAAGAGATCTAAAATAAGAATAAGCGATAGTTTTATTCAAAACGTTAGTACAAAAGTTTTAGACCAAAGTGGTAAAGAGATACCTAATGATTTAGTTGAAACATTTATAAAACAAAATAAATTATTGAGATCTCAAAATGTTGCAAAAATTGAAGAAGTATCTAAAAAATATATGGATAAAGAACTTGTAAATGAATTTGATATTACACCATTTAAAAGATTAACAAATGCAGCAACAGCTGGGCAGTTTGGACAAAAAAGATCATATTATCACGATAATATAAAAATAGATGAAGCTTGGCATTTAGGAGTTGATTGGGCAAGTATTAAAAAAGCAGATATTTTTACTACAAATAAAGCAAGAGTAATCTTCAATGATTATTTAGGAATATATGGGAATACTATAATATTAGACCACGGCTTTGGTTTACAAACACTTTATGCTCATACAAGTGCTTCAAATGTCGCAGTTGGAGAAAAAGTTGAAGTAAATCAAAAAATAGGAAATACAGGTGTAAGTGGAGCTGTTTTAGGAGATCACTTACATTTTGGAGTTTTAATTCAAGGTATAGAAGTTGATCATTTAGAGTGGATGGACAAAAATTGGATTAAGACAAGAATTACTGATATTCTTGATGAAGCAAAAAAGGTTATTGACAATAAATGAAACAAAGAACAATAGCAAAAGCAGTAGAAATAGTAGGAATAGGACTTCATAAAGGTGTTCCTGTTAAAATGAGATTAGAACCTTTAGAGGCAAATGAAGGGATAATATTCTACAGATCAGATGAAGGTTTAGCAATTCAATTAAAAATTGAAAATGTAGTTGATACAAAAATGGCAACAGTTATTGGTAAAGATGGAGTTGTTGTTTCAACTATAGAGCATCTTTTATCTGCTGTTTATGCTTATGGGATTGATAATCTTAGAGTTGTTCTAGACAATGATGAGGTTCCAGTTCTTGATGGAAGTTCATCTGGATATTGTATGCTTATTGATGAAGTTGGAATAAAAGAGTTGAGTGCATCTAAAAAAGTAATTAAAGTGAAAAAAGAGGTTGAAGTTACAACTGAAGATGGGAAAAGAGTCTCTTTAAAACAATCTAATCACATAGTTTATGACTTTTCAATTGATTTTGAAAGTCCTGTAATTGGACAGCAAAACTACCATTTTGATTATAGTATTGAAGAGTATAAAGAAAATATTTCTAAAGCTAGAACTTTTGGGTTTTTACATGAAGTACAATATTTAAGAAGTATCGGATTAGCGCAAGGTGGTAGTTTAGAAAATGCCATTGTTGTAGATGCAGATAAAATCTTAAATCCTGAAGGTTTAAGATATGAAAATGAGTTTGTACGACATAAAATTCTTGATGCAATAGGGGATATGTCACTTTTAGGATATACATTAATAGGTGAATATGATGCCCATGCTGGAAGCCACCATTTAAATCATCTATTAACAAAAAAACTTTATGAGTCAGAAGAAAACTATGAAATCATAGATTTAGAAACAGCTCAACAAGAGAGTTATGTATTTCAAAAAGCATATGCCTTGATAGATGAGAATTAAGGGTTTATTTGATTGATATTTTAGTAATCTCAATTTCTAGTCCTATTAAAATAGGTATATATAAAGATAATATATTAATAGATAATATTGAAAAAGAGGGTATGACTTCAGATATTTTACCTATTATATTCAAAGAGTTATTAGGAAAATATGAGATTAAAACTATAACATATGTAAATACACCAGGCTCATACATGGCAATAAAGGTTGCATATGTATTTTTAAAAACACTTTGCATTGTTAAAAATATAAAATTAAATGCTGCTAGTGGATTTTTATTTAATGAGAATTCTCCCATAAAAGCTTTGGGTAAAAAATACTTTTTTAATAAAAATGATAAAGTAATAATAGATTTTTTGGAAGAAAAGAGTATAATTTCGGATTTTAAATTACCAAAAAGTTTAGATAAAACAAAGTTTTCATCTGAAACTTTACCAATTTATAATTTACCAGCAGTATAAAAGGAAAATAATTGAGAGTTAGTGTACCAGCTACGAGTGCAAATTTAGGACCAGGTTTTGATACTTTAGGTTTAGCTTTAAAGATTAAAAACCAAGTAACAATAAGACCAGCAAAGTTTCATAGCGTATCTTTAAAAGGTGAGGGTTCAAATAATCCTATTTTAAAAGATAACAATATGTTTATTGCTATTTTTAATGATTTTTATAATAATTTATCACACAAAAAAAGAGCATTTAGATTTGAATTTGAAAATCAGATTCCACTTTCAAGAGGATTAGGAAGTTCATCAGCTGTGATTGTAAGTGCAATTGCATCTGCATATGCCATTGAAGAGATGGAGTTACCAAAAGAGAAACTTCTTAATCTTGCCCTTGCTTATGAATCTCATCCAGATAATATTACTACTGCTGTAATGGGTGGTTTTAATGTTTCTTGTGTTCAAGATAATGAAGTAAAATATATAAATAAGTCAATTCCTAAAAGTTTAAGTGCTGTTGTTGTTGTTCCAAATAGACCAATATCAACGCAACTTTCGCGAAAAACTTTACCATATAAATATCCAAAAGAGGATGCAATATTTAATATATCTCATTCATCACTTTTAACTGCAGCTTTCATGAGTGAAAATTGGGAGATGCTTAAAATTGCTTCCCAAGATAAATTTCATCAAAGTTATAGAATGAGACAGATGCCAGAGCTTTTTGAAGTTCAGAAATGTTCATTAAATAGTGGTGCGTTGATGAGTACACTTTCAGGTTCTGGTTCAACACTTTTTTCTATTTGTTATTTTGAAGATGCAAAAAAGATTGAAAAAGAGTTAAGAGCAAAATTTCCTCATTTTAAAGTGTTTATTTCTGGTTTTGACAACTACGGTGTTAGAGTAGAAGCATAAAAATTGGAAATTTAATAAATTTTGGGTATAATCATTGGCTAAATTAGAAAAACCTATAAGAACTTGTGTAGTTTGTCGTAGTAAACTAACTAAAGATAATTTAATTAGATTGCAATGTAAGGATTATAAACTCATCACTTTTGATGGAATAGGTAGGAGTTTTTATATTTGTAAAGAGTGTCAAGAGAAGACTCTTTTGGATATAGAAGCAAAAAGAATTGAAAAAGCACTTTTCAAACAGTGTAAAAAAAAAGACGAGTACTTGGTACAACTTAAGGAGATATTAACGCATGTCAGATAACGTAAGAGTATATGAAATTGCAGAAGAGGCTGGGGCTAGCAGCAACGATGTTATAAAAAAAGCAAAGGATTTAGGTATAGAACTTAAATCACCTCAAAGTCAAACAACAGTTGAGGACGCAGAAGAGATAGTAAACTATATAATGACTGGTAAAAGTAAAAAACTTCCACCAAAGAAAAAAGCAACTAAGAGTGTAGAACCTAAAAAAGTTGAAGAAGAGAAAGTAGTAGTTGAAGACAAAAAGCCAGAAGAATAAATTATTGCAAAAACAACTGAGGTTGAAAAACCAAAAGAAGAAAAAAAGCCAGTAATTGAAGAACCTAAAAAAATTGAAAATACTAGCCCTGTAAAAACTGATGATACTCAAAAAGTTAATGATGATTCACCTGTTAAAAAAGTTATACCTAAAAGAAGAGGTATTAAAATTGTTAAAAAGAAAAGACCAGAAGAACCAAAAGTAGTAAAAAAAGAAGAATTAACTTCTTATTCAGAACCATCAACTGTTAAAAAACCTATGAAATCTTTAAGTGAAATTCTTGGTGGAAATAATAATCAAGATAATCAATCTGAACCTGTTAAAACAAAAGCAAAAGTTCAAAAGAAAAAAACACCTCCAAAAGCACATGAGCATGGAAAAGTTTTAGAAATAGATAAACAAGATTTTAAAGAGTCTGATGATTCATTATTGGGTGAAGAAGTCGTATTACTTGATATGGGTTTAACTGATACATCAAAACTTTTTGATGATCCACATAAACCTGCAAAAAATAATAATGATAAACAAACAAGAAGTTCAAAACCTGCAGCTTTTGGAAATAGACCTCAAGGTTTAAAAAGAGGTAGAAGAAAGAAAAGAATTAAAAGAGAAGTAGAAGTTGCAGATGTAACTGAAATCACAATACCTGAAGATGTTAGGGTTTATGAGTTTGCAGAAGCTTGTGGAAAAAGTGCTTCAGAAGTAATTACTGTACTATTTTCTTTAGGAATGATGGTTACAAAAAATGACTTCTTAAAACAAGATGAGTTAGAAATTCTTGGTGAAGAGTTTGGTATTGAAGTAACTGTTAAAGATGCTTTAGAAGATGTAAATTATGTGGAAGATCATGAAGAAAATATTGATAAATCAAACTTCGTAACAAGACCTCCTGTTGTAACAATCATGGGTCATGTTGACCATGGTAAAACTTCATTATTAGATAAAATTAGAAGTGCAAAAGTAGCAAAAGGTGAAGCTGGTGGAATTACTCAACATATCTCTGCATATACAGTAGAACAAAGTGGTAAAAAAATCACTTTTGTAGATACTCCAGGACATGCTGCCTTTAGTGAAATGAGATCAAGAGGTGCAAGTGTAACTGATGTTATTATTATAGTTGTTGCTGCTGATGATGGCGTTAAACCACAAACAGAAGAAGTAATTGCACATGCAAAAGCAAGTGGTTGTCCAATCATTGTTGCTATGAATAAAATGGATAAAGAGACTGCAAATCCTGATATGGTTAAATCACAAATGGCAGAAAAAGATATGCTTCCCGTTGATTGGGGTGGAGAGATCGAATTTATCGGTGTTTCAGCTCATACAGGTGAAGGTATTGATGATTTACTTGAAAACATTTTAATTCAAGCAGAAATATTAGAACTACAAGCAGATCCAACTTCTAAAGCAAAAGCTACAGTTGTAGAAGCTACACTTGAAAAAGGTAGAGGACCAGTTGCTACAGTAATCGTACAAAGTGGTACATTAAGAGTTGGTGATAATATTGTAAGTGATACTACATATGGTAGAGTAAAAGCAATTACAAATGACATGGGTAAACCTGTAAAACAATTAGAACTTTCTGAAACTGGAAATGTACTTGGATTAAATGATATTCCTACATCTGGTTCTGTAATGATTGTGCAAGATAGTGAAAAAGAAGCAAGAGAAATTGCAACTACTAGAGCAGAACATGCACGTGCAAAAGAGTTGTCTAAATCTACAAAAGTATCATTAGAAGAGATGAGTGGATTAATTGCAGAAGGAAAAATCAAACAATTACCAGTGATTATCAAAACTGATGTTGCAGGTTCTTTAGAAGCAATTAAAGGTTCACTAGAAAAAATTCAAAATGATGAAGTAAAAGTTAAAGTTTTACACACAGGTGTTGGTGGTATTACTGAGTCTGATTTAGTTCTTGCAGGAGCTAGTGAAGGTTGTGTTATCTTAGGGTTTAATGTAAGACCAACTGGTTCTATTAAACAAAAAGCTAAAGCTGATGGAATCACTATTAACACTTATACAATTATATATGACTTAATTGATGATATTAAAGCAACACTATCTGGTATGATGAGTGCAGTAATTAGAGAAGAAAATACAGGTCAAGCAGAAGTAAGAGATACATTTGTTGTACCAAAAATTGGAACAGTTGCTGGATGTTTAGTTACTGATGGTAAAGTTATCAAAGGTGGACATGCTAGAATTATTAGAGATGGTGTTGTTACATATACAGGTAAAATATCATCACTTAAAAGATTCAAAGATGATGCTAAAGAAGTTGTTAATGGATTTGAATGTGGTATCATGTTTGAAAAATTCAATGATATAAAAGTTGGAGATTTCATCGAAACATTTATTCAAATTGAAGAGAAAGTACAAATAGACCTATAATATGAAAAGTGTAAACTTACAAAGAACAGAGTCTTTATTAATGGAGTTAATTCCAGAGGCTCTTTCTACTTTAAATGATAATAGAATTAAATCATTGGCAATTACAGAAGTAAATTGTAGAAATGGTAAATATGATGGAGTAGTTTATTATGATGGAAGTGATTATGATAAAAGAGAACATCAAATAATAAACAGTCTTTTAAGTAAAGCAAATGGACATATAAAAACGTATTGTTTAAATGCCACAGGTTGGTATAAATGTCCAAATTTTAAATTTCAAGCTGATGATAAATTGGAAAAAGATTTAAAAATAGAGTCTTTATTTGATAAAATAAAAAAAGATAAAAAAGAGGACTAATGACTTTAGAAGAATCAATTGAAATGACTGTAAAAGGTTGTGGCGTTGAACTATATGACATAGTAACTACAAAAGAGAATGATAGAGATATTTTTAGAGTATATATTATTGCTAAAGATGGTGTATCATTAGATAAATGTGCAGAAGTATCAAGATTGATTTCACCTATATTGGATGTAGATGAGCCAATGTATGGAAAGTATAATTTAGAAGTAAGTTCACCAGGAATTGAGAGAAAATTAAAAAAACCAAGACATTTTGAAGTTTCAATTGGTGAAAAGATAAAAGTAAAAGATTTTGAAAAGAATATATTAACAGGTGAATTAATTTTTGCCGATGAAAATGAAATTAAAATAAAAACAGAACATGGTGAAGAGATTATCACTCATGATCAAATATCTTCAGCTTCTACATATTTTGAGTGGTAAATAAGGAGACTTCATGAGTCTTGAAAGCTCATTAACTTTTTTCCTAGCCATATTTATTTTTGGCATTACTCCTGGCCCTGGAGTATTTGCTTTGTTATCAAGAGGCATGACACTTGGATCAAAAGAGTGTATCTCTTTGGCTTTTGGTATGACAATCAGTGATGTTATATATTTGATTTTTGCATGTTTAGGACTTGCTACAATTGCGCAAAACTATGCATTATTATTTGATTTTATTAGAATAATTGGGGCAATATATCTTGTTTATTTAGGATATAAGATGTTCATAGCTCCAATAAAGATTGAAACTACAGATAAAAGCATCATACATAAAAAAGACTTTTTTCTTGGGTTTATTCAAGGTTTTTTAATCTCAGCTTCTAATCCTAAAGTTATACTTTTTTATATAGCATTTTTACCAACTTTTTTAGATATAAAATCATTAACAAGTTATGACATTATGTTAGTCTCATTTTTAACTATTATAGCTTTGATGCTTGGGCTGATGAGTATATCAATGTTGGCAAGTCGAACTAAAAAAATGTTAAAGTCTAATAAGGCTCTAAAGAGATTAAATTATACTGCAGGTTCAATTATGGTGGCTGCTGGTAGTTTTTTATTATTTAATAAGCAGACATAATGAAAATTGATGATAGTTTTTATATGAAACTTGCCATTGATGAAGCATGGAAATATCAACTTCTAACTTATCCAAATCCTGCTGTTGGTTGCGTTGTTGTTAAAGATGGTGAGATTTTAGCTATAGAAGCCCACAAAGAAGCTGGAATGCCCCATGCAGAAGTAAATGCACTTAAAGCTGCATATTTAAAGAAATATGCAAAAGATGATTTAAAACTAAAAAAAACCTCCCATGAAATCCATGATTACTTATTAAAAAATCATAATAATTTTTTTGAGACCTGCGAAATATATGTAACCCTAGAACCATGTAACCATATAGGAAAAACTCCCCCCTGTGCAAATTTACTAAAAGAGTTGAAACCCAAAAGAGTAATCATAGCCCATGAAGATACAAATAAACAAGCAACAGGTGGCATAGAAACACTAAAAAATGCAAATATAGAAGTAAGTCTAGCTTGTATGAAAAAAGAGGCTTATGAGCTTCTATATCCGTTTATTAAATGGAACAAGGGAACATTTATCTTTTATAAAATGGCACAAACATTAAATGGATGTATAGATGGAAAAGTATCATCAAAAATGGCTCAACTATATATTCATACTTTAAGAGATAAAATAGATCTAATGTTAATAGGTGGAAACACTGTACGAATAGATAAACCAACACTAGATGCTAGATATATAGCAGGTCGGGCTCCAAATGTAATGATTTACAGTAAAAACAAAATATTTGATGAAAATATTCCCCTATTTAAAGTAGCAAATAGAGAAGTAATAATAAGTGATGATTTATTTAAACTACTAGATTATAAATTTATAATGATAGAGGGTATTTATAATTTAATGGAGATACTAAAAGAGAGAATAGATTATATTGTTTTATTAGTTAGTCCCAAAATTAGAAATGGAGTTAATGCACTTAATAAAATAGATATGGATTTTGAAATTGTGCATGAAAATTTTATTGGTGATGAAAAAATAGTCTATTTAAAAAGAATAAATAATTTGTGAGATAATTTTTATGCCTTAATTCAATAATTTAAATATAACTGTATTACAATATAGTGAATATTTAAAAGGCTTTGAATGAAAAGTAGAGAAAGTAATTTAATTAAAATTATTGCTATTGGACCTTTGATTTTTATTCCATTATTTGTAATTGCAATAATTTTAATTATAATTATTGAACATGAACAAAATTTTGAAAAGACCTTATCAAAAGTTGAAGAAAATCTTATAAATATTGAAAAAAAAGCTATTAAATCAAAAATTGATGGAATTTCTGACTTAATTGCTTACCAAAATGATCTTACTGTTAAAAAGTTAACACTTCGAATAAAAGATAGAGTTAATAGCTCACATAAAATTGCAACAAATATATATAACAAGTATAAAAATACAAAAAGTCAAAAAGAGATAAAGTCTTTAATTATTACTTCTTTATCACCTTTGTCTTGGAATAATGATGAAAGCTTTATTTTTATATTAGATTATAATGGTGTCTTTCATCTAGCACCAAATTATCTAAAACATTTAGAGGGAACTTCAATAATTGATTTTCAAGATGCAAATGGAATATTTGTAATCAAAGAAGAGATTGAAACAGTTAAAACAAAAAATGAAGGCTTTTTATGGGATAAGTTTACAAAACCAACTGATCCTTCTACAAATAGTTATGATCAAGTTGTTTTTGTAAAAGCATTAGGTTTTTACAATTTATATTTGGGTTCAGGTGAGTATTTAGAAACAGCATCAAAAATAAGTAGTAATGAAATACTAAAAGCTATTCAAAAAATTAGTGAAAATACAAGTGAGTATATTTTTGTATTTGATACAAATGGTAATATACTTTTAAATGATAGTACACCTGAATATGTAAATAAGAACTTCTACAAGATTAAAGATAAAAGTATAAAAGATGTTTATTTACTTTTATTAAAAAGCATAAAGAGTGTTGATAATAAATTTTCAAGATATAGTTGGGTAAATCCTGAAACAAATAAAGAGGAAGTAAAATACAGCTATATAAAAAAAGTGCCAAATACAAACTGGATAATAGGAAGTGGGTTTTACGAATCTACAATTAAGTCAAATGCAGCAGTACAAGTAACAAAACTATATGAAGATTATCATATGAGAATTAGCTACATTCTAACTATTGGGTTTATATCTATACTTATATCATTAGTATGTTCATATGTTGTATCTAAGTATTTAAAGTCACAGTTTTTAAAATATAAAAGTAGAATTTTAAATAAATCAGGTGAACTAAAGCAGTTAAATAAATCATTAGAGGATAAAGTTAAAGATAGAACTGAAGAACTTGAAAAATCAAGAGAATCCTTAGAAGTGTTAGCTACAACAGATGCTTTGACAAAAATTCACAACAGATATTCAATCATGAATATTATGGAACAAGAAATTCGTAAATTGAGTAGATGTGGTGGAAATTTGTGTATAGCATTGTTTGATATTGATAAATTTAAAGATATTAATGATAATTATGGACATGATGTAGGCGATATAGTTTTATGTACTCTCTCCTCTTTTGTTAATAATTTTTTAAGAGAGAGTGATATTATGGGACGATATGGGGGAGAAGAGTTCTTAATAATATACAAAAATACAATGCTAAAAGATGCTTGTATAGTATCTGAAAGAGTTAGAAAAAGTGTTTCAGAACATAAATTTAATGAAAATGTAAAACAAGTAACTATAAGTATAGGACTAGTAGAGTATCAAAATGATGAATCCGTAGATGAACTCTTTAAAAGACTAGATATCTTACTATATAAGTCAAAGAATGAAGGTAGAAATAAATTGTCTTTTTGATATAAAATTGATTTTTAAAAGGTAAAGATTTGTTGAAGAAACCAAGATAGTGCTTCTTTGAGTGAAGGAACTTACAAGTGTAAGTGACTGAAAGAAAAGGAGCAATATCGCAGAGTTTCTGCGACAAAGCTTTTCCTTTTTATTTTACTTTTTCTATGTACTCACCAATTCTTGTGTCACATTTAATAATGTCACCTTCAACTAAGTGAAATGGAATTTGTACAACTGCACCTGATTCTAAAGTTGCTGGTTTTTTACCACCTTGAGAATCACCTTTGAAGTTAGGTGGAGTCTCTACAATTTTAAGCTCAACTGTCATTGGTGGTTCAACTGTAATTGCATTTCCGTTAAAGAACATCATATCACAACTCATACCATCAATAATCCAGTCAAATGCTTCACCAACTTGGTCATAAGTTAAACCAATTTGTTCATAAGTAGTATTGTCCATAAATTGTAATAACTCACCATCATCATACAAAAACTGCATAGTTTTTTGTTGTAAATCAGGAGTTTCACACTTATCACCTGCATGGAAAGTTTTTTCAATTACTTTACCATTTAGAAAAGATTTTATTTTACATCTAACAAATGCTGCACCTTTTCCAGGCTTTACATGTTGATATTCTGTAATTTTATAAGGGATTCCATCAAGTTGAATCTTTAAACCCTTTTTTAATTCACTCATTCCTATATTTGCCAAAGTAACCCCTTATTAAATTTCAACATAAGAAACTGATATTGCAGCTTCTAAGTCTTCTAATTGTTTTAAAACTTCATGAGAAACAAAAGTATCAACCAATATAACAGCCAATGCAGAGTCTTTTCCTCTAGATAATCTAAAGTCAGCGATATTTATATTATTGTCGCCTAAAGTTTTTCCAACCGTTCCAATTACTCCTGGGATATCAGAGTTTCTTAAAAGAATCATATTCCCTTTTGGTGCAATATCAAATACAAAGCCATTGATTTCAACGATTCTTTGTACATTTTCATCAAATACAGTTCCTGAAATAGTATTTACACCTTTTTCAGTAGTGATTTTTATAGTAACTTTATTGCTATAGCCACTACTATTTGTAATTTCACAAGTATCAAATTTGA
Source organism: Arcobacter sp. (assembly GCA_002869535.1). GTDB lineage: Bacteria > Campylobacterota > Campylobacteria > Campylobacterales > Arcobacteraceae > Arcobacter. The sequence goes on along the minus strand of PKUK01000008.1, from coordinate 720,004 downwards.
TACCTTTTTCTTCTGCCCAAAATTTTGCATTTACATAATTAACTTCATCACCGCCAGAAACTTTTAAAGCCCCAACAGTTGCAAAAGTAAGAAGTGAATCTAAATACTCTTTGATTTCACCTTGTGCACAAACACTAATTGATCTAATAGCACTTTTATCACTTTGAGCGCTTAAAAATGCTATTTTTTGAGTCAATTCAATATATGGTTTTACAAAAGAAGGAATTTTGCTTTCATCTATTGGTAGGTTTAGAGCATTTGGATATGCAATGCCACGTGCAGATTCAATTGCATTTTCTGCAGCTTGAATAGCAATTTGTTTTTGTGATTCTTTTGTATTTGCACCTAAGTGTGCAGTAACTGTAATATTTGGTAAATCTAATAATGGATTATAAACTGCTGGTTCTTTAATAAATACATCAATTCCAGCCATTGAAATTTTACCTGACTTTAGGTTGTTATATAAAGCTTCTTCATTATATAATCCACCTCTAGCACAGTTGATTAAAATTACACCATCTTTCATTTTAGCAATTTCGGCTTCACCAATCATATTGATAGTTTCTTGGTTTTTTGGTGTATGAATAGTGATAATATCACAATCTAATATATCATTAAAGTTTGTTGTATATTTGATACCTAAGTCAGTTGCTTTTGTTGAAGGGATATAAGGGTCATACGTAACTACATCCATTTCAAATGCTTTTGATCTTAAGGCAACTCTGTGACCTATATTTCCAAAACCAATTACTCCTAGTTTTTTACCATATAGTTCTCTACCATACCAATCTTCTCTTTTCCAAACTCTATCATTTTTTAATTGATTGTGAGCATAAGGAAATTTTCTCATACAAGACAACATGTGAGTCATTGTAAGCTCAACAGCTGCTATTGTATTAGCTGTTGGAACATTCATAGCAATAATACCTCTTTTGCTACAACCTTCCATATTAACATTATCATAACCAACACCAGCTCTAATAATTGCTTTTAAATTAACTGCTGCATTTAAAAATTTCTCATCAACATCTGTTGAAGATCTTGTAATTGCAACATCAGCATCTTTAATTACATCTAATAAAGTAGTTTTATCAATATCTGCTGCAAAAACATAATTAATGTCTTCTGCAGCTTTAAGTATATTTAGTCCATCTTCATGGATATGATCACAAACTACAATTGTATGTTTACTCATTCTACTAAATCCTTGAATTATTTCATTTGGTCTTTTAATAAGTCACCTAAAGTCATAGATGAATCATCATTAACAGATTTTAGGATTTCTCTCTCTTGTTGTTGCTCTAATCTTTTGATTGATAATCTAACTCTATTTCTATTTGTATCAATATTCACAACAACAGCTTCAATCTCTTTACCAACTTCTACATCTTCTGGTGTTAAAGGACCAAAATCTTCATTTCTAACTAATCCATCTAAATTATCTTCAATTTTAATGAATAATCCGAAATCTTTAAGATCTTTAATTGTTCCTTTTACAATATCACCAATTTTGTGAGTTGATTGGAATTTTTTAGCAGGAGAATCTGTAATATCTTTGATTGATAATGAAATATTCTCTTTTTCTCTATCAATTTTGATAATTTTAACTTCAAGTTCATCACCTTTTTTGTAAAGGTTTTTACATTTTGCATTACCTTCCCAAGAAGCTTCTTCATTATGTAATAAACCATCAACATCACCTAAAGTAACAAATGCACCAAATTCAGTTAATGTTGCTACTTTACCAGTAACGATATCTCCTACTTTATGCTCTTTTGTAAATTTTGCAAAAGGTTTCTCTTGAAGATTTTTTAAAGATACTCTTAATCTTTTTTTATCAACGTCTAATTCAATAACTTCAACATTAACTTCATCACCTAATGTTAAAAGATCTTTTGGATTTTTAAGATTTTTATTCCATGAAATTTCAGAAATATGTAATAAACCTTCAATATCATTTCCTAAGTCAACAAATGCACCATATGATTCAAAATTAGAGATAGTTACAGTAATTGTATCACCAACTTCTAATTCGTCTCTGATCTCTTCCCAAGGGTTAGCAAGAGCAGCTTTAACAGATAATGATAAGTGTTGTTTAGTTTTATCATAAGATAGAACTTTAACAGTAACTTCATCACCTTCAGCATAATAATTAGATGGATTTACTGGACCTTTGTATGAGATTTCATTGTAGTTTACTAAACCATCAATTCCACCTAAATCAACAAACATTCCATAAGATGTGATTTTTTTGATTGTTCCATTGATTGGACCATCATTTTCTAGAAATTGAGCAACTTTTGCATCTTTTTCTAATTTAGATTCTTCAATAAGTTTTTTTCTAGAAACTATAATAGAGCTTTGAGCTTCATTTATTTTAAGAACTTTTGCTTTAACTTTTTTACCAAGTGCACCTTGAGCTTTTAAGTATGATTGTGCCATTGGCATGAAGTATTCACAGCCATTGTCATCTTCAATTATAAATCCACCTCTTGGTTTAATAGAGATAATTTTACCCTCAATAGTAACATTTTCTAAATCTTCAGTATGTTCTTTAACAAAAGCATCAAATTTTTCTTTTTGTAAAACTTTCTTATGTGAGATAGAAGGTTTTTCACCTCTAGTACCCATTAGTATAACAGGAAGCGTGTCTCCCACTTTATACTTAACTTCACCACCAATAGTGATTTCAGAAATATGTAGTCTTCCTTCAACTTTTTGACCAACATCTACAGAAACATTTTCACCAGAAATCTCAACAATAACACCATCAACTACAGAGTTGTTCTCTGCATTTTCGAAAGACTCATTAAGCATTTGCTCAAAGTCAAAGTCTTCACCAATTTCAATATCTTCGATACCCATATTTTTCCTTTGTATAACCATTATTTATAAAATGCGATGATTATATCGAAGCTTGGCTTAAACTACTATTTTAAGTATTTGATTAATATCTTTCTATTTGGTCTACAACTTTTTGTATAACCCAATCAGGAGTCGATGCACCGGCTGTTATACCGCAAAGTTTTTTATTTTTGAACCATGAAGCTTCCAATTCTCTCTCATCTTCTAAGAGAAAACTATCTTTACAATTCTCTTGAGCAATACTAAGAAGTTGTTTTGTATTTGAGGAGTTTTTACCTCCAATTACAATCATAATATCTACTTCTTTTGATAACTCTCTTGCTGCATCTTGATTTTCAAAAGTTGCATCACAAATTGTATTAAATACTCTTACTTCTTTATTTTTTAAAATCAAAGTGTTTACAATTTCAAGATATTTCTCTTTTTTCTTAGTTGTTTGAGCAATGGTTGCTATTTTTGAGTATTTAAAAGTTATTTTATCCAAATCACTAGGTTCTAGTATTACAAAAACATCATCTTGATCTTTTGCATAAGATTGAACACCTAAAACTTCAGGATGGTCTTCATCTCCAAAAATTACAATTGAGTATTGCTCTTGGGACATTTTTTTAACTATTTGCTGAGGAGTTGTCACAAAAGGACATGTGGCATTGATAACTTTTGCATCTTTTGCTTTTAGGTTTTTTAAATCAAATTTTGGAATACCATGGGTTCTAATAATGATTGTATCATTATCTTTTACTTCATCTAAAGAGGTATATAATCCTACATTATAATCATTTTTAAGCCTATCTATTTCATTTGTATTATGAATAAGAGGTCCCATTGTTGCAGAGTTTTTATACTCCTAAGCAATCTTTATAGCTCTTTTTACTCCAAAACAAAACCCATAAGATGATGCTAATTTTACTTTCATAAATTGTCCTTAAAAATAGTCCCTATTTTTAAGGGACCTTTTCTTTTATAACTTCTTTTAGCAAGATAGCAAAGCTACCTTTAAAGAAGCAAATCCTAAAGAGGACAAGGAATTGTCCTTTTAATTTTTTAAAGTATCTAATATCTCTTTAAAGTTTGGAAAAGAAGTTAATATACAATCAACATCTTCTATTTCCATACCTGAATTTAATCCAGCAATTGCGAAACTCATTGCAATTCTGTGATCTCCATGGGAGTTAATTACAGCTTTTTGAAGTTTTCCACCAGTTATTTCATAACCATCTTCAAACTCTGTATAATTTACACCACAAAGCTTTAAGTTATTTACAACTGAGCTTATTCTATCACTCTCTTTTACTCTTAACTCTTTTGCATTTGATACTTTTGATTTTCCATTTGCTAAACTCATAGCAATACTAAGTGCAGGGAGCTCATCTATAAGCCATGAAATGTTTTCGCTAACATCTACACCATTTAATTCTTTATTGGCTACTACAATGTCTCCTATTGGCTCATATACATTTTCTTTTTCAATAAACTCAACATCTGCACCCATTCTTTTTAAAACTTGATAAGCCTCTATTCTAGTTGGGTTTAAAGTTACATTTTTAATTGTTACTTTTGCCTTTGGTGTAATTGCTGCTGCAAGAGCAAAGAAAAATGCAGAACTAGGATCTGTTGGTACTGTTATATTTAAAGGTTTTAAAGATGAAGTTAGTGGATGGATATGTATAAATCCTTCACTATCATTTTCTAATTTTGCACCCATACCTCTTAACATTCTCTCTGTATGATCTCGTGTTAGTTCATTCTCTTTATATTTTGAAATGCCATTAGCCCTTAGCGCTGCTAGAATCATAGCTGATTTTACTTGCGCAGAATCAACAGGTGAGTGGTAAGTAAAAGCTTCTAATTTTTTTACACCTCTTATAAAAAGTGGTGCTTTATTTCCATCTTCTCTACCATCAATTTTAGCGCCAATACTTCTAAGTGGGTCTGCAACTCTTTTCATGGGTCTTGAGTGAAGATATTTATCTCCTACAAGGGTAAAAGCTCCATCAATAGAAGCTAAAAAACCACAAAAAAGTCTCATGGCTGTTCCAGAATTTCCACAATCTAAAACGTTAGCTGGTTCACTTAGGAATTCTTTTGGTGTAATAGTAACAGTTGAGCCATCTCTTTGTATAGTTGCACCTAATTGTTCAACTATTGAAAGAGTGTTTAATGTATCTTCTGCTGTTAAGAAGTTCTTGATGTGTGATGTTTCATTACTTAGTAATGAAAACATTGCACATCTGTGGGAGATTGATTTATCACTTGCAATATTATCAATTACTATGTCAAATGGCTTACTTAAAGCATCTATGCTAAAACTTTGCATTTATCTTATTCCTATTCCTAAGGCTGTATTTAATTTATCTAAAATAGTACTCATTGTTTTTGTAATATCTTCTTCTTCTAGTGTTTTTTCAAAACTTTGTAGAACAAATCTTATTGTTAAACTCTCTTTGTCTCCTAGTTTTTCATCACTATAAGTATCTACTAAATTAAACTGTTGGATTGTATCATCCTCAATACTATTAATTACATTTCTTATTCTAGAGTATGAAATACTTTTTGGAACAATTAAGCTTAAATCTCTTTTTGAAGCTTGGAATTTTGAATATTCATTTGCTTTTACTAAAGAGTTTTCAATTTTATCAAAATCAATCTCAGCAATAAACGTATCTGGTAAATCATAATCATTTGCAACATTTGGATGTAATTTAGAGATGAAACCAATTATTTTATTGTCTACAATTACACTAGCATTTTGATATGGATGAATTAATGAATTGGTAATTTCATTCATTGGTTCTAAATCAAAGCTTCCAATACTATTTGCTATTTTTTTAGAAAATGTGAAAAAGTCAATTAGTTTTGGTTTTCCATTATTTAAAAAAGATTCATGCTCTCTATCTCCACTAAAAATAAAAGAGATTTTTTTTGACTCTTTTCTAGCTGTGTCAAAAACTGTACCAATTTCAAAGAAGGCAACTTTTTTAAACCCTTGTTTGAAGTTATTTGAACAAGCTTCTATTAGGTTTGTTATTATAGTTGTTCTGTAAGTATTTAGTTCATTTACAATTGGATTTAAAATATCAAGTTTTTCATCAACTGTATCAAGATTATATTTTACTAAAGTCTCTTTGCTTGTAAAAACATAAGTTAATGTTTCAAAAAAACCATCTTCAATAGCTTTTGCTCTTATTTTATTTTTTTTGATTATTTTTTCAGATGCTTCATTTACTCTATTTACTTCTTCTATTTGCAATGGAGTTGATTCAATATTATCAATACCTACTATTCTTACAACTTCTTCTGTAATATCTGCAATATTTTTTATATCATGTCTAAAAAGTGGAACTTGAACTGATAAAACACCTGAACCACCATCTCTTACGATAAATCCCAATCCACTTAATATCTTTTCAATTTTTACTTTTGTAAATGTTTTTCCAACAATTGAACTTACTCTTTTAATACTTACATCTATTGATAATCTCTCTTTATCTTCTGTAAATACTTCATATCCTCTATAAAGTTTTGCACCAAATTTAGAGATTAATGTTGTGAAGTATTCCATACCAGATTCAATATTTGGCTCAGATCCTCTTGATGTTTTATAATATACTTCACCTGTTTTTATTTTTTTCTCAAATACATTTTTTGATAACTCTTCAGGGTTATTATATGAAGCTTCTAGAATATATGTATTATCTTCTTTATTGATTGCTTCATTTTTAATACTAATAGTACTTAATCTTTCTTTCCCATAAACTTCGTCAAATCCATTTTCAGATTTTTTAATATGAAGTACTGATAATTCATTTAAAGTGTCACAATCAGATTTTGCATAAGCATGTAGTGTAACACCTGTTGTGTGAGTAGAATATGTTAAAATATTTTCAATATCACAATCTTTATAAAGGTCTAAAATAGCAACTCTTAATTTGTATAATAGAGGAACTTTTAACTCTTCAAAATCACCAGCTTTGTAAATTAGTGAAGAGTTAATTGCACTTTCACACTCAATTTCAAGCAATTGTCCAATTCCCTTATCATTGTATTCTAAGTTCTTTTCTTGCTCATATATATTTATTCCATAACAAGCACTTAATTCTCTAGCAACGCCATGAATACTTAAACAATCACCTCTATTTGCTGTTAATTCTATATCAATAATATCATCATTGATAAGTCTATATTCATTTAATTCTTTTCCAATAATTAATTCACCAATTGAATCATCAAGTTCTAAAATACCATCATTTAATTTAGGAAGTCCAAGTTCTGTTGAAGAACAAATCATACCTAATGATTCTACACCTCTTAGTTTTGCTTTTTTTATTTTAAAATCAGCTCCAAGAACACAACCAACTGTTGCAACAGGAACATATTGCCCCTCTGCCACATTTTTAGCACCACATACTATTTGAGAAACTTCACTTCCAATATTCACTTGACAAATTGATAATTTATCTGCATCAGGATGTTTCTCTTTTGATTCAATATATCCAACTACTACACCAGAAGGTATTCTAACCTTTTCTAGTGAATCAACTTCTAAACCAATTGAGTTTAATTTTTTGCAAATATCGTTTATATCAATTTTTGATATATCTATAAAATCTTCTAGCCATCTTTTTGTAATTATCATTTAAATTGTCCTAATAGTCTTAAATCACTTTCAAATAGAGACCTTAAATCTCCAATATTGTGAATTAGCATAGCAAATCGTTCTACTCCTAATCCAAAAGCATAACCTGAAACATCTTCATATCCAACAGATTTAAATACATTTTCATCTACAATTCCACAACCTAAAACTTCAAGCCAGCCTGTGTATGAACAAACTCTACAACCTTCACCTTCACAAAATACACAAGAAATATCAACTTCAGCTGAGGGTTCTGTAAAAGGGAAAAATGATGGTCTAAATCTCACTTCAACATTTCCAAACATATGTTTTAAAAACTCTTCAAGTACATGTTTTAAGTTAGCAAATGAAATTTTATCAGAACTATCAACAACCAACCCTTCGATTTGATGAAACATAGGTGTATGAGTAATATCATAGTCTCTTCTAAATACTGTACCTGGTGCTATCATTCTTATTGGGGGTTTTTGTGATAGCATTGTTCTTATTTGTACAGGAGAAGTATGAGTTCTTAAAAGTGTATAGTCTTTATTGTAAAAAGTATCTTGCATATCACGTGCTGGATGATATTTAGGAAGATTTAGTGCTTCAAAGTTATGAAAATCATCTTCTACTAAAGGCCCTTCTTCAACTGAAAAGTTTAAGTTTTGAAAATATGTAATGATTCTATCCATTGTATCTGCAACTGGATGAAATGCCCCACATGTTAGGTTAGTATTAAATCTAGAAACATCAATTTTTTCTGCTTCAAGTTTTTTATTTAATTCTATTTTTTCTAAAATCTCTTTTTTTACTTCTAAAGCATTGTTTATTTCAACTTTATTATTATTAAGATTTTGTGCAAAAGCTTTTTTCTCTTCATTTGGAATATCTTTTAATCTTGCAAACTCTTTAGTTAAGAAACCTTTTTTACCAAGTATCTCAATTCTTAGATTTTCTAAGGTTTCTATAGAATCAGCAGATTCTATTTTTTCGATCCACTCTCTCAATTATTTCCCCTATTTTCATTTATATAAAAGGTGATTATTGTACTTAAGTTTTTATTAGAGTTTGGTTATAATAAAATTTAATACTATTAAAAGGAATTATAGATGTGCATTTTTTGTAAAATTGTAAATGGAGAAATTCCAAATAAAACTATTTTAGAAGATGAAAAATTTTTAGCTTTTGAGGATATCAATCCTTCATGTAAAGTACATATTTTAGTTATCCCAAAAGACCACTACACCTCATTTGATGTAGTACCACCTAAAATAATGGCTGGCATGACAGAGTTTATTCAAAAAGTTGCTTCAAAATTAAATTTAAGAGATGATGGCTATAGACTTATCACTAATATTGGTGAACAAGGTGGGCAAGTTGTGCATCATTTACATTTTCATATTTTGGGTGGAGAGTATGTTGGAAGATTAGTTGGGGATAAAACAAAAGAGTAAAAAAAGAGATTTTCTCTTTTTTACTATTTTTGAGTAAAGCTACCTAAAGACATCAATTTTTGATATCTTTTTTCGTATCTTTCTTCTTTTGATAGCTCTCTTATTTCATTTACTGATTCAATAAAATAATCACCTAAAGCTTTTATTGCTTCTTCTTTTGATCGATGAGCTCCTATTAAAGGTTCATTTATAACATCATCAACTAAGTTAAGACTTTTTAGTGAATCTGCTGTGATTTTTAAAGAGTTAGCTGCAGTTTCAGCTTGAGCTGGGTCATTCCATAAAATAGCAGCACAACCTTCTGGTGAAATAACTGCATATACTGAGTATCTCATCATTGCTAATTTATCAGCAACTGAAATTGCTAGTGCTCCACCTGAACCACCTTCTCCAATCACAACTGATACAGTTATCGCATCAATATCTGAGAATTCGTATAAGTTTTTAGCGATAGCTTCTGATTGATTTCTCTCTTCAGCTCCAATACCTGGATATGCACCTGGAGTGTCCACTAACATTAGTATTGGTAAATTGAATTTTTCAGCTAATCTTGCAGCTCTTAGGGCTTTTCTATATCCTTCAGGACTTGGCATACCAAAATTTCTTTTTAGTTTATTTTTAGTACCTCTACCTTTTTGCTCACCAATTACAACTACTTTTTCATTACCTATTTTACCTAAGTAACAAACTATTGCATTGTCATCATTAAAATGTCTATCACCATGTATTTCATAAGCATCTGTTAAAAGACCTCTTATATAATCCATAGCATAAGGTCTATCTGGATGACGTGCAAGTTGAAGTTTTTGGTAATCAGTTAAATTTTTGAAAGTTTTTTCAACTTCTTTTTCTAACTTTTTTTCTAGAATTTCAACTGCATGCTCATCAGATTTAGTTTTTGCAATTAGTATATCTTCTTCAATAGCTTTAATTTTTTCTTCAAATGTCAAATAAGTTGGCACTTCATTCCTTTTATTAAAAAGATTTAGATTTTAATATAAATTATTTTGTATATTTTTTAAATATAACTGAACCGTTTGTTCCACCAAAACCAAAGTTATTACTCATAACGATATCTAGGTCAACTTTTCTAGCAACATTTGGAACATAATCCAAGTCACACTCTTCATCTTGATTTATTATATTGATTGTTGGGGGAATAATACCATCATTTAATGATTTTATAGCAAAAATTGCTTCTATAGCACCTGCTGCTCCTAAACAATGACCAATTTGACCTTTTGTTGATGTTACTGGAGGACAATTTTCTTTACCTCCAAATAACTCTTTGATAGCTTTTGTTTCATTTACATCACCAACTGGTGTAGAAGTTCCATGCGTATTAACATAATCAATTTTTGGATATTCTCCAGTATTTGATTTTACCATATCAAATGCAGCTCTCATTGCTCTTAGTGGACCATCCATTACAGGTGCAGTGATATGATTTGCATCACCACTTTCCCCAAAACCAATAACTTCAGCATAAATTTTTGCGCCTCTTGCTAAAGCAGAATCTAAAGTTTCTACAACTAAAGCTCCAGCTCCTTCTCCCATAACAAAACCATCTCTATCTTTATCAAATGGTCTTGATGAAGTTTGAGGGTCATCATTTCTTGTTGATAGTGCTTTCATTGCAGCAAAGCCACCAATACCAGCTCCACAAATAGCAGATTCTGCACCCACAACTAAAATATTGTCAGCACCACCTAAAGCGATTGTTTTAACTGCATCTGCTAAAGCATGTGTTGAAGCTGCACAAGCAGTTACATGAGATAAACTTGGACCTTTTAATCCATGTTCAATAGAGATAAATCCACTTAACATATTTACTAAAGATGAAGGTATGAAAAATGGAGAAATTCTTCTTGGACCTTTTAGTTCTAGTGTTCTTGAGTTACTCTCAATTGTAGAAAGTCCACCTATACCAGAAGCTGAAATAACTCCAAATCTATTTGAAATACTATCATCAACTTTATTACTACCATCACTTACAAAACCAGAATCTATCATAGCTTCTTTTGCAGCTTTAATACCTAATTGAATAAATCTATCAGCTTTTTTTACTTCTTTTTTATCCATAACTGTTGTTGGGTCGAAATTTTTTACTTCTCCTGCAATTTTAACAGAATATTCTGCTGGGTCAAAAAGAGTAATTTCTTCGATTCCACATTTTCCTGCAACTACTGCATCAAATGAATCATTTACATTGTGTCCTAAACAATTTATAGTACCTAGTCCAGTTATTACAACTCTTTTCATCTATTTAAGCTCCATTGTGATTATAATTTATTTTATTTAAATTGTTCAATTTTTTTATAAAAATTCAAAAATTTAAATAAAGAGTTAAAATTAACTCTTTATTTGACTCAAGAAAAACGTTTGTTATCTTGATTATTTATTATCTTCGATGTATTTAATAGCATCTGCTACAGTTAAGATTTTTTCAGCATCTTCATCTGGGATTTCGATGTCAAATTTTTCCTCTAAAGCCATAACTAGCTCAACAACGTCTAATGAATCTGCACCTAAGTCTTCAATGAATTTTGAATCTTCTTTAACTTCAGCTGGATCGCAATCTAATTGCTCAACTACTACTTCTTTCACATCATCTAATAATGCCATTTTTTTTCCTTTTTTAAAATTTTCCAAGAATTATACCCAAAAGCATTTAAATATTCTTTTAAATAAACTTTTTTAGCTTATACGTACAAGCCACCATTAACTTTTAATATCTCACCAGTTATATATGAAGAGTGGTCACTTAATAAAAATGCAACCGCATCTGCGATTTCACTTGGCTTGCCAAATCTACTTAGCGGGATATTTTTTTCATATTCCGCTTTTACTTCATCTTTTAATTCATCAGTCATATCTGTTTGAATAAAACCAGGAGTTACTGCATTATATCTTATACTTCTTGCAGCTGCCTCTTTTGCAAATGATTTAGTCATTGCATTTAATCCACCCTTAGAAGCAGAATAGTTTGTTTGACCTGGATTTCCCATTTCTCCAACAATTGAAGAGATGTTTACAATAGAACCAAATCTTTTTTTACCCATAACTTTAAGTGCTGCTTTACAACCAATAAATGCTGATGTTAAGTTTGCACTTATTACATCATTGAAATCTTGAACAGACATTCTAAGTGCAAGTTTATCTTTTGTAATACCTGCATTATTAACTAAATAAGATAGTTGCCCATCTGAGTCAATAATTGTATTAATTGCACTTACAAATTCATCTTCATTTGTTACATCTGCTTTTATTATTGCAGCTTTTCCTCCAGCAGCTTCGATTTCTTCTTGAATTTTAGAAGCAGCATCTGCTCCACTTCTATAATTTATCCATACTTTAAGTCCATGACCTGCAAGAGTTTTAGCGATTTGCGCACCTATTCCTCTGCTAGCACCTGTTACTAGTACATTAGAACCTGTAAATTTCATCTTTATCCTTGTTATAGTTTATAAAAATAGTTTTAATAATATCAAAATATTAATTTAATGTCTATTTATACACCTCTTTTATTATCCCAAACCCTAATATGAAGCCTATCACAATATTTATATCCAGATTCAATTGCCATATCTATAACGCTTTCACTGTGTTTATTAATTTCATCTGCACTATCACCCATAGGCATAAGATAGATATCACAATCTGGTATTATTGATGAGATTGATTCAATCTCAGCTTTAGCTTTTGAAATAAACTCTTTACTAATTACAAATTTCAAGTATGATTCTTCTGTATTTAATATGATTTTTTTGAGAGTATCTTCATTAACTCTTTTTTTTAATGGCTCAAGGGAGTTTGAAAGTTTTACACTCATAGAGAAGATTATCTTTTTTTGATAATCTTTTGTAAAATTAATATTTAATGAAGCATTTGTCTCAATTGTAACTTTATATCCATTTGAAATATAATATTCTAATATCTCTTGAAATTCTTCGTTGTTCCAATACAAAAGTGGCTCACCACCTGTTATTACAATGTCAGTTTTATAAGAGGGTTCCAGCTTTTTAGCTTCATTTATTATTTCATCTTTGTTCATTTTATGCCATTGGTCTTTAAAAGCTGGATCAACTGCATAAAATGAATCACATGAACACTTTTTTACTCCACTTGGAGTTTCATACTCAACGGCAAAACCTTCACATCTAAAGTTGCATTTTCCAAATCTTATAAAAATAGATGGATTCCCAACAAATTTTCCTTCACCTTGAATAGTTGGACCAAATATCTCATTTATTTCAAGCATAAACTGTACTTTTACTTTTAGGAGTTTCTAAAAACTCCACGTGGGATACTTTTATAGATATTTCATCCATCTTTTTTTGTAATATTTTTAAAAGCCAAGCTGAAAGGTTTTCACTAGTTGGTACAAAATCAACTAGGATATATCCCTCATACATTTCATGTATATGAATTGGTTCCTTTTTTATAGTAGTTAAATCAAAAGTATAAAAATCTTCATTGTGATAAAGTAACTCTTTTTTGTCTTTAAAGTGTGGCAATAAAGTCTCAAACAAAGGATCATTTAAATCTAAGACAAATTTATGGTCTAAAGTATCATCTAAAAACTGTTTAAACCAATTTAGGTGTTTAAAATCAGTTACCATTCCATTTTTTAAATTTGAACTTTCTAAGTGAACTATTACTTTGCCTTGATGTCCATGCAAGTGTCTGCACATCAAACATGAATCTAGTGAAAAATCAGGGTTTAACTCTTGTGACCAAACTCTATGTCCATAACAAAAATCAAACTCTTTTGAAATATTCCATCTCATCAAGAACCTTTGTATGGTATTGGATCTTTTGAATTTGCTTGGGCAAATCCATTTAATCTTAATCTACAAGAATCACAAACACCACAAGCTTCATTCTCTTCTTTATAACATGACCAAGTAAGCTCTAGTGGAACATTTAATTCAAGTGCTTTTTTCACAATTTCATTTTTGTGAAGTTTTACTAAAGGAGTTTTGATATTAATATGTGTTGATTCTCTTGTACCTTCATTGATTGCATTTTTAATTTGATTTATAAATGAATCTGTACAATCAGGATATCCGCTACTATCCTCTTCTACAACTCCAATATACATAGCTTCTGCATTCTCTTTTTAAGCAACTGCAGCTGCAATAGAAAGAAAAATACCATTTCTAAATGGCACATAGGTAATTGGAACACCAGGTTTAACTCCATCAACTGGAACATCAATATTTGCATCAGTTAAAGCACTTGCTCCAATTTGTGTGAAAAATGGTATATCAATTTCATATTTATTTTTAACCTTTAAACTTTCACATACATCCCTAAATGCTTTTAATTCTCTATTTTGTGTTCTTTGCCCATAATTAAAATGAATAGCAATAATTTCATAGCCTTCATTTTTAGCAATATATGAAGCAAGTGTGGAATCCATTCCTCCACTTAATATACAAATAGCTTTTTTACTCATAAGTTATATAATCCTTTTTTTCATTACAAAAATATTTCCAGTTTATTGGTAATACTTTTACAATGTGATTTTCATTTAATTTTGTTATATCTTCATTTAGTACAATAAATGAGTTACATTCGCTTAAGATTGATATCATACCTGGACTCTTTTTATCAGATGGATTGAATTTTTCTCCATCAAAAAAACCAGGGACAAGAGTTAATCTCCCTTTTTTATTTAATAAGTCTTTACCTAGTTTTGTTGTAATGAAATTATGGTAAAAGTTTTTTGAACCAAGCATTTTTTGAATAATTATTTTTCCAATCATTTCAAAAACCATAGCAGAAGCTAGAGGATTTCCTGGAAGATTTAAAATATAGGTATCTTTTATTTTACCAAAGATTGTTGGTTTGCCTGGTTTTACAATAATACCATCAAATAAAGTTTCTAAACCAACTTGAGTAAAAGACTCCCTTGTAAAATCTGCTTCTCCAACAGAAACACCACCAGAGGTAACTATTAAATCTGCATTTAAAGAGTTGTTTATATACTCTTTTATTGATTCAATTGAATCATTTGCTTGCCCAATAAAACTCACATCACAGCCTAATTCTTGAGCTCTTGAAATAAAGGTAGGAGTATTTGAATTATATATTTGATACTCTTTTATTGGCTGATAATGAAGTTTTAACTCTTCCCCTGAAGCAAAAACTACAACTCTTGGTTTTTTGTAAACTTTTATATGAGAAACACCTTGCGAAGCTAAAAGGGTGACTTTTGAAAAGTTTATTTCATCACCTATATCAATAAGAAGTTCACCTTTTTGTATATCTTCTCCTACAAATCTAACATGTTGCATCTTTTTTACATCATAATTTATTTTAATCTTATTTCCAATGACTTCAACATCTTCTTGGGCAATAACAGCTTCACAGTTTTTTGGAACTCTAGCTCCTGTCATCACTTTTATACTAGTTCCAGATTCAATTATATCTTGGTTATCATCACCTGCAAATATTTTATTTGTTACAAATAGTTCTTTATCTTTATCCTCAAATAAAATTGCATATCCATCCATTGCAGAGTTATTAAATTTTGGTAAAGAACTTGTTGCATATATTTTTTGGGCACTAATTCTTGATGTTACATTTTCAATAGGGACTATTTCAAAATCTTTTATTTTAATAGAATTTATAATTATATTTAAAGCCTCTTCAACCGATACACTCATATAAAATCCTTTTACTTATACCTATGCTTAAGTCTTATATAATACCAAAATTTTTTAAAAGTGAGATAAACATGGATTTAATGCAGGATTCAATAGATACACACGTTTTTTTTATTTATATTTTTATATCTGTGATGATAATTAATTTTTATAGCGTTTATAATATAGGTAATTTTGTAAAATTGGCAAAAAGATTAAAATTTTTAACACCTTTATACCATACTTTAAACGCAGTTATTATTTATACAGGAACTATTGTTGCTTTTTATGAAAAAATATTTAGTTTTACAATATTTATTATGATTGCAGCCTCAATTGCAGTAATGGTATTAGAAATTAAACGATTTAAAAAGATGAGAGTTATTAAAGTAGCAGATATAGAATTGCAAGAGGAGTTTTTGAAATTTTCTAGGAAAATATATCTTATTGAAATCGTAATAATTATTTCTACATATATTATTAGCAAGATATTCTAATGCAATTTATTTATTCTTCTGAAGCATCAAATGAAACGCTAAAAGTAGATGGAGATATTTACAAATATCTTTTTAAAGTAAGACGTGAAAAGATTGGTTCAACTATTTATTTTAGAAATCTTGTTGATAGTTATATCTATAAATATGAGATTTTTGATATAACAAAAAAAGATGCAACCCTAAGACTTCTTGAAAAAGAAGAAAAAAGTCTAGAGTCTAACAAAAAATTCCATCTTATATGGGCCATTGTAGATCCCAAAACAATAGAGAAACAACTTCCCTATCTAAATGAAATAGGTGTGGATAAAATAACTTTCTTTTATGCAGATTATTCACAAAAGAATTTCAAATTAAATCTAGAAAAATTTGAAAAAATATTGATTAACTCTTCTCAACAGTGTGGAAGAAGTTCAATTATTAAATTGGAGATATTAAACTCTTTATCAGAAGTTATAAAAATCTATGATGACGCTTTTATTTTTAATTTCTCAGAAAATTATATTGATAATAATAAAGAGATAAGAAGAATAATTGTTGGATGTGAGGGTGGGTTTTCCTCTAATGAGTTAGAAAACTTTTCTAGTGAAAAAATTGTGGGAATAAATTCTAATCTAATTTTGAGAAGTGAAACAGCAGTTACAGTAGTAGCAGCCAAGCTACTACTATAAAAGAATTACCACTCTCTAACTATTGAGTGACATCTTGAACATGCATTAAGCATATCTGAATATGCATTAGCAGCATTAACGTAAGCTTTTTCATCTACGTTAAGTTCTAATACATTTAAATCTAAGCTTATTCTTTTTGAAGCATTTTCAGCAACATTTATCATGTGTTTTTTATCTTTTGGTAAAAACTCTTTTATGATTTTTTCATCTGAAAAAAGTGCATTACCTTCATCAACAAGTTTTGCTCCATCTTTAATTAAAGCAATATTACTATTAATGAATCCTTTTTGAATTAAAGTCATACCTTCATCCATCATAGACATAGATTTTTGCATAACGTTTTCTGCATTTGCAACACTAAAACTAAGAGTTGCAATAAGTGCTAATTTGATTAATTTCATATTTATTTTCCTTTTAATAAAGAGGATGCTTAATGCATCTCTCTCCATTGTTTAACTTTCCATAACCAAGCAAATATTGCAAAGATTACTAAATAGATTAGGAATTTAGGTCCTAACTCTTCTCTCTCTGCTTTTTTAGAGTCACCAACTTCTTCTAAATAACTAATAACTTGTGTTTCAGCTTGTTTTGTTAACCCAACTCTTGGCATTGCTGTACCTTCAAGATGTTTTTGTGGATTATTTATAAATTCATGTAAATACTCATGACCTCTTGATCTAATATATTGAGATAAATCAGGTGGGTATTTACCCATGTAGCCTTTGATATTTGCATCTGGAGTGAAAGCAGCCATTGAACCACCTTTCATATCTCCATATTTAATAGAGTGACATCTTTGACAAGCATCAGCATATACTTCTTTATTTGTCATCTCTTCTGGAGCGATTGATTGTAAACAAGCAACAATATCAGCTATTTCTTGTGGTTGCATCCAGTCATAACCTGGCATTGGATGAACTTTTCCATCAGTATATTTATGTGAAACATTAGATGATTTTGCAGGATTTTTAATAAAAGCAGCTAAATAATCAGCATTATAAAGTTTTCCAGCAGTACTTAAATCTGGTGGAACAACTCCATATGCTGCAGCACTGCTAGCATTATCCATTAGTGCTGGGAAATTTGCTTTTTCAATTCCGTGACAAGCTGTACAGTTAGATTGAACTAGCATTGCACCATCACTTGCATTACCTTTAAGACCATTTAATCCATCTACATCTTTGAACTCATAATCAGGAGCTTCAACGTGAGGGTGCATTTGCGAGTGTGCAAATGGTTCAACACCCCAGTATGTAATTAGCGTAAGAGCTACTACTACTGCTAAAATCTTTAATTCTCTCATACGTCACCCCTTTTCTTAGCATCGCACTTCGTAACAAATGGTAATACCAAGAATATTAAAATAAATGCAACAGCAGCTACAAACCCAATATATGCATTTGTTCCTGTAGGAGGCAATTTACCCCAAATTGTTAATACAATCAAGTCTGCCATTAAAATCCAGAACCAAATAAAAAATTTAGGTCTTTTGTGCGCTGGCAAGATTTTAGGATCTCTATCTAGGAATGGTAATACTAAGAAAATAGCATTAGCAAATCCAAAGGCCATTAAACCAATGTCAAATGCTTTTATAGGACCTACATCAAAGAAGAAACCTCTCAATACTTCGTATGACCATAGGAAATACCACTCAGGATAAATGTGAGCAGGGGTAACCATGTTATCTGCAGGATCAAAGTTAACTGGATCCATAGCAAAGTTATAGTGGAAGAATACTAAGTAAAAATAGAATAATAAGAAGATACCAAGTACTGCTAAATCTTTAGAGATAAATACAGGCCAGAAAGGAATAACTTTTGACTCTTTTTTATTTCCAGAAAGATATTTTTCAGCTTCTGCATCAAAATCTAACTCTTCAGAAGTTTGATTATTTACGTGTGGAATTCTTAATGTATAAAAGTGTAATCCAATAAGTCCCATAATTGCAACTGGTAATAAGAAAACATGTAGCATAAAGAATCTTGTTAATGTAGCATCAGCAACATTAAAGTCACCTCTAATCCAAACTACAAGAGCATCACCAATAACAGGCACTCCACCAAATAAGTTTGTAATAACCATTGCTGCCCAGTAAGACATTTGTCCCCATGGTAACATATATCCAGAGAATCCTGCTGCTGAGAATGTCATAAATAATAACATACCAGAAATCCAAATCATCTCTCTACCTTGTTTATAAGAACCATAATAGATACCTGTAAACATGTGAATATATATAATTAAGAAAATTACAGAAGCTGCAACACCATGCATATGTCTAAATAGCCAACCGTATGCAACTTCTTGCATAATAGTATAGTTAACAGAATCAAATGCTAAATTAATATCTGGTTTGTAATACATCATCAAGAAAATTCCTGAGATAATTAAAATACCAAATGTTGTTGCTAAAAGAACACCCATAGCCCATAAAAAGTTAATATCTTTTGGAATCCAATATTCAGTCATCATAACTTTATTGAATGTTGTAAGATTTAATCTTTGGTCTAACCACTCACCAACAGAGTTTGCTTTTTCAAATTTTGCCATTTTACTCTCCTAAGCTTGTGTTGCTAAATAAGCAGCAATTTTTTCAGATTCAGGACCAGTATTACCTAAAACAATAGTAGTTCCTTCAACTTTAAATGGAGGTAAATCAAGAGGTCTTGGAGGAGGACCAAAAGTTTGCTTAGCACTTGGGTTAAATTCCCCACCGTGACATGCACATTTCCATTTGTCTTTTTTCCATGCTGGAATACAACCTAAGTGTGTACAAAGACCAATAGCAACAGTATATCTATCACTACCTACAACTAAATCTCTATCTGAAGATTCCATTTCAGCCGTTTTTTTAAGAACAAAAATTGGCTTTCCTCTCCATGTAAATGTTTCTGGTTCACCTGCTTTAAGTGGAGCTAAGTCGATTGTTGTAAACCCACCAGCAAGTACACTTGGAAGTGGATCCCATGCTTGTTTCATACCAACAAGCGACGCAGCACCACCAACTGCAGCAACTGCAGCAAATGAGTAACCAAGAAAATCTCGTCTATTAATTTCATTAGACATATTTGGCTTCCTTTTTTTAAAATTAAAATCTAGTCATTATATTTAACAATATCTTAAATATATATGACTAAGGTCAAATCATATCGATAAAATAGCAAAACGTGTCTAAACTACACATTATATGGATTGTAGAAGAAATTATAGGGGTAGAATTGACCCTATAATTATAAGTTTAAGTTATATTATGAAGAGATAAATTCAATTATTTTAGATTCTATGTCTTCTTTATTTACAACATCATTATGTAAAATAGTAGAATTAAATAGTTCTGAAATGACATTAGGTATTTTTACATTACACTCTTTTGAAATATTTTCTAAAGCGACTTTGTCATCATATTTTTCATTATTTTCATATAAAGCATTTAAAACAGTTGGTGAAAACTTTGTCCATTCTGCTGTTGAATACATAACAGTTTTTAAATTTTTCTCTTTTAAATGTTCATATGCTTTTATACAAGTTGCTGTGTGTGGATCCATGATATAATTTTTATTTGAGTATTTTTTAATTATTTTTACTCCATATTCATCATTTGACTCAATTGCAGAAAAATATTCTTGAAGTTTTTCTGTTTCGTTTTGATTCATTTTAAAATATAGTTGTTCATTTAAAGAATCCATCAACTCTTTTGTTCTATTAGCCCCACAAATACTAAAAATAACTCTTTCTATATTTGAGGATTTTAAAATATCCATTGCTGGTGATTTTGTAAGTTGTAAATTTTTTCCTCTAATATCATAAGTACCAGTGTTTATCCATTGAGTTAAAATATTATTTTCATTTGAAGCTACTAAAAGTTTTTCAATTGGCACACCCATATTGAGTGCATAAAATCCACCTAATACATTTCCAAAGTTTCCACTTGGAACTATTAGATAAATTTTTTCGCCAAATGTTATTTCATTTTGTTTTAATAGTTGGATATATGACCAAAAGTGATAGATTATTTGGAATATTATTCTTCCAAAGTTCACTGAATTTGCAGCACTTAGTTTTATACCATCTTTTTCTAATTCATCTTTAAAAGATTTAGAAGCCAATAAATTTTTAAGTGCAGTTTGTGCATCATCAAAGTTTCCTTTGATACCTATTACATTTAAATTAGTTCCATTTTCACAAACCATTTGTAATCTTTGAACATCACTAGTTCCACCACTTGGATATAAACAAGCTACTTGAATATTCTCTTTATTTTTAAAAGTATTAAGTGCAGCTGGTCCTGTATCTCCTGATGTTGCTGCTAAGATTAGGTATTTTTCCTTTTTCTTTTTTGCAATTGAACTTAAAATAGAACCAAATGGTTGCAACGCCATATCTTTTAAAGCTCGCGTTGGACCATGATATTGTTCATGTACGAAAAGGTCGTCTTCTATTTTTACAACAGGACAAGGATTTGAAGCATCATCAAAATTATCATATAAATCTAAAGCTTTATTAATTTCCTCTTCATCAATATCTATCTCAAAAGCTTTTAATATGTCATATGCAAGCTCTTTGTAGCTTGAGTTTAGATGATTTTGTAAAAAATTATCTTCTAATTTTGGTAGCTCTTTTGGAACATAAAGTCCTCCAAAAGAAGCACTTGGGCTTAAAATTGCTTCACTAAAGCTTATCTCTTTTGCTTTAATTCCATCATTTCCTCTTGTCTCTATAAAATTCATTTTTATTCCTTAAAATAGTCCCTTTACATAGGGACTTTAACTTCTTTAATCATTTAATAATTTTTCTAAATCTATTCCATTGTTTGGATTATCTTTTCTTACAAATTGTGTACCAATTCCATCATTTGTAAATAGTTCAAGAATAATTGAGTGTTCAACTCTTCCATCAATTATATGGGCTTTATTTACTCCATTGTAAATTGCATCAATACAAGAATCAACTTTTGTAATCATACCACCTGCAATTGTTTCATTTTTTTTGTAAAACTCAACATCTTCTTTATCTAGTGAGTTTAAAAGGTTTTTATCTTTATCAAGAACTCCTAAAGTATCTGTTAAGAACAGAACCTTTTGTGCTCCAAGTGCAATGGCAACTTTACTAGCAGCCACATCTGCATTGATATTAAATCCAGGATGTCCAGGCTCTTTTGCATCTGCTATTGGAGCAATAACTGGAATAAATCCTTCATTTATAAGATTTGTAAGCATTTTTCCATTTATTTGTGTTATTACACCTGTATATCCAAACTTACCACCATCTTTTGCTTCTGCTTGAATTATTGATGAATCTTTTCCTGATATTCCTATAGCTTTTGCGCCATGATGATTTAATAGTGAAGTTATATTTTTATTAATTTCTCCACTTAACACCATCTCCACAACTCTCATACTATCGCCACAAGTAACTCTGTGTCCATCTACAAATTCAGAATGAATCTCTAACTTTTTTAACATTTCAGAAATTCTAGAACCGCCACCATGAACAATTACTGGCTTGATTCCTACAAGTGAAAGAAGTGCAATATCTTGTGCAAATTTTTCTTGAAGATCAGGAGAAGTTTGTGCACTTCCCCCATATTTGATTACAATTACTTTTCCATAAAATTTCTTGATATATGGAATAGCATCAAGGAGGGTTTGTACTTTATGAGCTTTTTTTTGCATAGGTTATTTGACCTTTTCTTTAGTATTGTATTTCTATAAGTTGGGCATTATACTAAAAAGTAGCTTATTTATAAAATGATTTTAATTTAATGTGTAATAAAAAAAGTAGTTATAAGGTATTAAAGTTAGAAAACTAACTTTAATACTGTTGCTCATTTAGTTCACTGTCTTTTATTAGGTCTGGTGAGAATATAACAGATTTATTTCTACCAGTATCTTTTGCATTATACAAGGCAAGATCTGCAAATTTTAGACATTGCCAAAAATTGTCTGTATGTAGTGGGAAAATTGAAGAACCAATACTTATTGTTTTGTTGAAAGTGATTGTTCCCGCTGGTATCTCTTTTTTTGAGAAAGCTATTCTTATTTTCTCTGATACATCAAATAAATAATTTTCATCACAATTATAAAGCAGAACAACAAACTCTTCTCCACCATATCTTATAACTGTGTCAGATTCTCTTGTATTTTCAATTAGTGTTTGGGAAATTACTTTTATTGCTTGATCCCCCACATCGTGTCCATAATTGTCATTAATCATTTTAAAGAAATCTATATCTACCATTAAAATACCATATTTTATATCAGAACGTTTTACTTGTGATATCATTGTTTTAACTGACTCTTCAAGATATTTTCTATTAAAAAGGCCAGTCAAAGGGTCTGTTCTTGCCGTTAGTTCTAATATTTGCATAAGTTTTTTACTAACTATTTCAGGTTTTGCAGCATCAATATAATCTTGTATTGATGGAGATAAAGCACGTACTCTTTCATTCTCTTCTTTTGTATCACAAATAATTGATACAATAAAGTCTAAATCATTTGAAATTGAATAAGGAATACATATGTAATATTTATTTGTGTCATGATTGAACTTGTCACATATATCATGGAACTGACATGAATCAACAAGGGTATTTGTTCTATCTGCTCTACAACCATCCTGTGCAGCACAGTGAATCTCTTTTTCAACATAAACAATTTCTACATTCTTATGGGTAGTATCAGCTTCAATAAAATTAAAATCCGATAATTTAAATTTGTCTTTAAGTACATAGGCTAACCGGTCATATACTTCATTTATATATTCATCATGTTCTATTGTTTTTCTAAATCTATAAATATCAGCAAGTCGATTAACTGTTAATTTTACATCAATAAGTGGATCTTCTTTTTTTGTTTTTTGATGAACTAAAAAGACATTGATTTTTTGTTCGATATCATCTAGGGTTGTTTGAAGTTTTTCCAATAAACTGTCAATACAACTTGCTACTGAATCACTCTCTTTACCATTTGTTAAACCAATTCTATCTGAGTAGTCACCTTTTTGTGCTTTTTTCATAACACGATTTATTGAATCAAATAGCATTAAAAATGGTGAGATAAGTCTATTTACAAAAATTAATATAAAAATAATCAGTACTAATGCAATAACAATGGTATTTCCAACAGTTATAATACCAACTTCTTTTATATCATCAACAGACATACTAATTGTTATTGCCCCTAATGTATCACCACTTTTTGCAGTAGTATGACAAGATAGACAATCTATAGTTCCCTCTGATGAACCAATATAGGGAATAGTTATTCTATAAGAACTTTTACCAAAGATTTTTTCATCAATTACTGCTTTTTCTTTTCCTGTGTGCAATACTTCTTCATCAATACTATCTCTTGCCACTTCATTATTATTACCTATACCGAACTGTTCAATAACCGCAGGTGCTCTTGATAGCCAAATATTATCGATATTTTCTAATTTTGTAATTTGTTGAAGAAATAATTCTCTATTGTCAATAACTCCATTAACCATATGGGAAGTTAAACTATGTTTTACAGTTTGAGCGATTGCTTTAGCCTTATTTTCAACACTTTGTAATCCGTAATCACGAAAATTCATTAAAATGTTTAAAATAAGGATAATGAACATAACTGCCATTACTAAAAAAAGTGAAAATGATATTTTACGTTTTGAAACCATCTGATGCCTTTGAAAAATGTAAAAGTATTCTATCATCACTACTCTTAAATAATTTAATTAATAGATATTTTTAAAAATAATTAAAAATAAAATTTCTATTACTTAATTATTCTTATAGTACAATCCTAGCTATGAAAGAATATTTAGCATTAAAAGCTAGTGCAGGAAGTGGAAAAACTTTTGCATTAACAGTAAGATACATATCTTTGTTATTAAAAGGGGCTAACCCCACAGAAATCCTAGCTTTAACATTTACAAATAAAGCTGCAAAAGAGATGAGTGAAAGAGTATTTAAAACTCTAAAAAATCTCGGCAATGACGAGATCTATTTAGAACAAATATCAAAAGTCTCAGAGCTATCAAATGAACAAATACTAAATAAAAAAGACAATCTTATAAATTTATATTTAAACTCAGAACTCTCTATTTATACAATCGATAAATTTATAAATAAGATTTTAAGAGAATTCAGTGGATATATTGGCGTAGATGATGACTTTTCAATCAAACAAGATAATGTAGAAAATCTTCAGTATAAATTTTTACAATCATTGGGTTTAGAAAATTTTGATAAATTGATAACTTTTTCATATTATGAATCCAAAAAGTTTAATTCTATTTTTGATATTTTTCAAAATTTAAATGAAAAAAATGAAGAGTTTAAAGTAGTCAATATTGAAGAAAAGTTAATACCTCTACAAAAAAATTTAGCCCTTGAAATCGCAATTAAATTAAAAAATCACATAATTAGTTGTGAGGGTGCTTCAAATGCCTCTTTAAAAGCTGTAGATTTTAATAACTTTGAAGAACTATTAGAAAGAGGAAAAACTTGGCTTACTAAAGATGTGGCAAGCGATTCAAGGGATTTTAAGAAGTGGGTTAATGAGGAGTTTGAAAAAAACTTTCAAGAACTTAAAATAGAGATTAGCAACTACTACAAATTGCGCTCAGCATACTCTTTAAGCTCACTGTATGAACTATATAATTTATTTAAAGATTTTAAAAAAAGCTATAACAAAAATAAAAACTATTTTACTTTTAATGATATATCAAATTATGTTTATGAATTATTAAGTAGTAAAATTGATAAAGACTTTTTATACTTTAGACTTGATAGTAAATATAATCATATTTTAATAGATGAGTTTCAAGATACCTCTTTACTGCAATATAAGATTTTAGAACCACTTATTGAAGAGACACTCTCGGGAAATAGTGAAAAGTTTAAAAGTTTTTTTTATGTGGGTGATACAAAGCAGTCTATTTATAGATTTAGAGGTGGTAAAAGAGAGCTTTTTGATTTTGTTAGTAAAAAGCATAATCAAATAGAAACAGAGATTTTAAATACAAATTTTAGAAGTGCTAAAAATATAGTTGAGTTTGTAAATAGGGCATTTTTGAATTTAAACAATTATGAGTATTACGAACAGTTAAGTAATATAGAAAATGGTTATGTTGAAGTAATAAATGATGAAAGTCTAAAAGAAGATGAAAAATATAAAAATGTGGCAAGTACAATTGCATCACTTATTAGAAAGAATGTTGACCCAAACTCTATTGCCATATTAACATATACAAATGATGATGTTTTGGAGTTATATTCTTATTTAAGTAAGAGTTTCCCTTCCCTTAAAATTTCCACAGAAATGACATCAAAACTCATAAATCAAGAGAATGTAAAAGCTTGTATAAATGCAATAAAATATCTTTATTATAAAGAGAAGATTTATAAAGAGAATTTAAATGCCATTATAGGAAATGCACCTGGAGCAAATATAGAGTTTGATTTTGACTTAGAAGAGAATAGGGTATTTGAGCTTATATTAAAAGTTGCAAAACAGTTTAATATCTTAGATGATAATGTTATAAGATTTATTGAAGAGTCAAAAAACTTTGTTGATATAGTTGATTTTGTATATGAAGTTGATTTAATGGAAACTCCAATAGAAAATAAAGAACAAATGGGTTTACAAATTTTGACAATCTTTAAATCAAAGGGTTTAGAGTTTGATACAGTAATTTTACTTGATAGAATAAAAAATAAAAATGCTGATAGAAGCTCTCTTCTTTTTGAATATAGTGGTGTTTATTTAGATAATGTTTATTATAAGATATCAAATTTGGATAAATTTGATGAAAACTATGAGCGGGCTTTAAACAAAGAGAAAGCACTACAACAAGAAGATGAAATAAATATTTTGTATGTGGCACTAACAAGGGCAAAAAACAATCTCTTTATTTTTAAAAAAGAAGAAAAGTCAGTTTTTTATTTAATAGGATTAGAGTCTAGTAAAATCGGTGATTTAATTATAAATGAAGTAAAAAGAGATATTAATCAAAAAATCAAAAAAATAGATTATAAACCACTGTCTTTAGGTAGACAAGCAAATAAAGCTTCAAAAGATTATGAGGATAAGTTTGAATTAAAATCAAGATATTTTGGAATAGCAACACACTATTGTTTGGAGATGATGAATAGTTTTACAATTGAACAATTAAACTATTCTTTAAGTCTTGCAAGAAGTAGATACTCTGTTTATTTGGAAGATAGAGATTTTGATGATATTAAACAAAGAGTTATAATGCTAATTGAAAATAAAGAGTTTAGTCAGTTTTTAAACAATGCAACTTTTTTAAGGGAGCAATCCTTGATGTTTAATAAAGAGATAAAAATCATAGATTTACTTATAAAAAAAGATGAAAAGTATTATATTTTTGATTATAAAACTACACATGGTGAAAATATTGAGCATGAAAAACAAGTCTCTTTTTATAAAAAAGCAATTAAAGATATAACTAATTGCGATGAGGTATATGCCTATTTGATATATTTAACAACACAAAAGGCTTATTTAAAAGCTGTCTAGATAAAGTATCTAATAGAGGCAAAACCATCAGTTTTGCAAGCTTTTATTTGATTTATATGTGATTCATCAATAATACCACCTAAAGCTATTATTTTAATAGGATATTTTTCATTTACCTCTTTTAACTCATCAACTCCTTTTGCTTTTCCTTTATTTGGTGTTTCAAATATAGGGGAGTAAGTTATCGCATCTGCATTATTTTGAATTGCTTTTTTTATATCTTCTTCATTATGGCAAGAAATTATTTTAAATAAATTTGCATCTTTTGCAAGTTTGATTTTGTCAAACTGTTTGCTTGTTAGATGAATTCCACAATTTAATTTTATGGCCAATTCTAGATTTTCATTCAAAATGATTTGTTTGATATTAAATTTTTTGCAAGTATGTAAAAATACTTTTGCAAGTTCTTCATAGTTTGTAGAGATTTTATCTCTAAAACAGGCAATATCAACTCTTTTATTTGCTAAAGTATTTTCTAATTTTTCTTTAAATGTAGTTTTATTATTTGTGTAGTATTTAGGATCAGTGATTAAATAGTAGTTAAAGTTATCTTCCATTTTTATCCATTTTATAGATATAAAAAAAGGGGAAGAAAATAATCTTCCCCTTTTAAGTTTTTAGTGGTAATTACTCAGACCCACTAAATGTCATTTAGACACTTAGTGATGATCTTCCTCAGCCATCATAACTGAACCAGCAATATAAACGTATGTTAAAATACTGAAAATAAATGCTTGTAATACACCAAAGGCAGTTAATAAAAAGAAACCTGGTAATGGTAATAACCAAGGAACTAACATTAAAAGTACCATTAAGAACATATCATCACCTCTAATTGAACCAAAAAGTCTAAATGATAATGAAATAATTCTTGAAATATGAGAAATAATTTCAATAGGGAACATTAATGGTGCTAGTATTGGCATAGGTCCCATGAAGTGTTTAAAATAGTTAACAAAACCATTTAATTTGATTCCCACATAGTTATAGTAAACAAATACTATTAATGCTAAACTCAAAGTAAAGTTAATGTTACTTGTAGGAGCTTCAAATCCTGGAATAACTCCAATCATGTTGCTTACAAAAATAACTAATGCTAATGAACCAATTAATGGTAAATATCTTCTAGCATTCTTTTCCCCCATAGTGTCAGCACCCATTGCTATAACACCACTGATGAATGCTTCTAAAGCATTTTGTGCACCAGTTGGAACTAGTTGCATTTTAGTTGTAGCAGCTCTTGCTAATAAAAAAACAATCGCAATTGACAAAATAAAATGCGATAAAATAATCCATTCTTGGCTATGTCCACCAATAGCTCCTAAGAATGTAAATAATCTTCCTTCCATCGTTTTCCTTCTTTATAATTTCTTCTATAGTTATGGCGACTATTATATACTTTAGATTCTAAATTTTTTATAAATAGTATATTAAATAATCATATTTGTTTAAATCTGTAACCATTTTGTTTCAAATTTTCACGAATTGACTTTTGGTGCTCTTCACCTTTTGTTTCCAATGATATTGTTACATGTGCTTCACCAAACTCCAACTTCACCGAACTTCTATCATAATCAATTTGTACAATATTGGCATCGCATGATTGGAATATAGAGGTTAAATGCATCAATGAACCAGGTTTATCAATCAATGTTACCAAAAGGTTAATTTTTCTATATGATTTAACCAAACCTTTCTCAATAATCTGAGATAACATAGTTACATCTATATTTCCACCACTTATTATTCCACAAACTTTTAAATCTTCAACATCTATTTTTCCATGCATTAAAGCTGCAACTGAAACGGCACCTGCACCTTCAACTACAAGTTTGTGTTTTTCAAGTAAAAATAAAATAGCATTTGCAATTTCATGCTCTTCTACTTCAACAACTTCATCCACATACTCTAAGATATATTCAAAGGTTTTTGGACTTACTGCTTTTACTGCAATACCATCAGCGATAGTTTTTACATAAGTAGAATCAATAGGTAGTTTTGAATCATAAGACTCTTTCATTCCTCTAGCTCCACTTGCAACAACACCAATAATTTTTATTTTAGGGTTTATTGATTTTGCAGCAAGGGCAGCACCAGAGATTAAACCCCCTCCACCAATTGGGATTACTAAAACATCTAAATCATTTATATCTTCAATAATCTCTAGACCAATTGTTCCTTGGCCTGCTATTACTTTATCATCTGCAAAAGGATGAATAAATGTCTTATTATGTTCTTCACAATATTTAACAGCTGCACTATATGCTTCATCATAGTTTTGTCCACCTAAAACTACTTTTGCACCATACTGTTTTACACCACTTACTTTTGTAAGTGGTGTTGCTTCTGGCATAAATATTGTAGCTTCACATCCAAAGTAACTTCCCGAATATGCAATACATTGTGCATGATTTCCAGCACTTGCTGCTACTATTCCTTTATCTCTTATATCTTTGTCAAGTGAGGCAACTTTATTAAAGGCACCTCTTATTTTAAAGCTTCCTGTTAATTGAAGATTCTCTTTTTTTAAATAGATATTACTATTGAACTCTTTACTTAAAAATGGTGCATAAGTAAGTGGCGTTTGTAATATAATACCTTCTAAATTTGTTTTTGCTTCTTTTATATCTTTTAATGTTATCATTTCATACTTCTTCAAATAATTTAATGTGATGATATCAAAATATTTATTAAAGGCTAAAAAGATTGAAATTTACTTTTGTTACACTTTTTCCTAATTTAATTGAACCATACTTCTATGACTCAATATTAAAAAGAGCAGTTGAATCAAATTTTATATCATATGAGTTTTATAATCCAAGAGATTATACTTTAAATAAGCACAACAAAGTAGACAAGCAAATGGTAGGCGGAGGAGCTGGAATGCTTATGACTCCTCAACCTTTATTTGACTGTTTAGATGCGATAAAAGCAAAAAATCCTGATGCCTATATTATTTTTCCATTGGCAGCTGCAAAACCCTTTAATCAAAAAGATGCAAAAAGATTAGCAAAGAAAAAAAATATAGTTATTGTAAGTGGTAGATATGAAGGAATTGATGAAAGAGTTATAGAAAAGTATGCAAATGAAGTCTTTAGTATAGGAGAATATATACTAACTGGTGGAGAATTGCCATCTTTAGTCATGGCAGATGCAATTTCAAGAAATGTTGAAAACGTACTTGGAAATTCTGAGTCTTTGGACGTTGAGAGCTATGAAAATAATCTTTTAGAAGCTCCATCTTTTACAAAACCTGAAAATTTCCAAAACTTAAGTGTGATTAAAGAATTTTTAAAGGGAAATCATAGTAAAATTGCCGACTTAAAAAATAATCTGTCTATTTGCAAAACAAAATACTTTAGACCAGGTTTAGTTACAAAGAAAAAAACAAAATAGAAATGTGATACCCCGCAATTTGCAAATGCGGGCACTTTCACTAAAGGGAAATACAATGAAAAATAGATACATTGCGAGCTTTGAAGCAGCGCAAATTGCAGAAAAAGAGATTCCTCAATTTAGAGCAGGTGATACTGTTAGACTTGGTATTGAGATTAAAGAGGGTGAGAAAAAAAGAGTTCAAACTTTCGAAGGTATTGTTATTGCTAGAAGTGCTGAAGGTGTAAGCGCTACTTTTACAGTAAGAAAAATTGGAGCTAACTCTGTTGGTGTTGAAAGAATCTTCCCATTATATTCAGATTCAATCAAATCTTTTGAAGTATTAAGAAGAGGTAAAGTAAGAAGAGCTAAACTTCACTACTTAAGAGGATTAACTGGTAAAAAAGCTAGAATTAAAGAGCTTAAAAAGTAATCTTTTAAGAGTCGAAGGTTTAACTTCGACTTTTTATTCTTATGCTTACAGCAAAAGTTCTAATTCACACAGCCCTTCAACCAGAAGCACAATACTTAATCAACTTTTATAAACTAAAACAGGACAATTCAGTCCAAAATTTCAAACTTTTTTTTAATGATAATATTATATTAATAGTATCGGGTATGGGTAAAAAAAATACAATTGATTCTTTAAATTTTGTATTTGAAAACTATTCAATATCAAAAGCCATCAATATTGGAATTGCAGGATGTTGCGATAGTTCAGTTAAAATTGGAACACTATTTTGTACAAACAGACTATTGCCAAATATAAATTTTGCACCAATAACTACAGTTGATACTCCACTTGATAGTGACGAAAACTTAGAAACACTCTTAGTGGATATGGAAAGCTCATATTTCAAAGAAACATGTTTAAAATATATAAAAGATATATATGTATTTAAAGTGGTTTCTGATTATCTAGATATTACTATTCCCAAAAAATCATTTGTAATTGAACTTATACAAAATAGTTTTAATGATTGGAAAAAGTATATATGAGTATAGAAAAATTCAATGAACATATATTAAAAACTAATTACGAAAATCTAAAAGAAAAAAACAAAGAGTTTGTAAAAGAGATATATTTACAATATCAGTTTTCATATCAAGAGTTAAAGCAGTTAATTGATTTTGCGATTGATTTTAATATGTGGAATGAAAAAGAACTTTATGAAGTTTTTGAAGAAGAATATGCTTCACGAAAAAATGCCTTTAATCATATTAGAAAAATTTGGGAAGATTTAAAAAAGTCCTCAAATACATATAAAACATTTAATGAAAAATCTTATGAAAAACCAAGACGTTTCTCTTTTAATGAGATAAAAAAAGACAATGTTGCCCTTGGTTCTTGCCCTGTTGCAAGTGAGAGTACAAGATGTTGTAACTTACTTACTCTTGATGCAGTTCACTCTTGTGGATTTGATTGTTCTTATTGTTCTATCCAATCTTTTTATAATCAAGATAAAATAGGTTTTGATGTAAATTTTAAAGATAATCTAAAAAAACTAAAACTTGACCCAAACTATACTTATCATATAGGAACAGGTCAGAGTTCTGATTCACTTATGTGGGGAAATAAAGGTGGCCTTTTAGATGCACTTTTTGATTTTGCAAGAAAAAATCAAAATGTAATTTTAGAGTTTAAAACAAAATCAAATAACATAAAATATTTTTTAGAAAATGATGTTCCTGCAAATATAATATGTACTTGGTCTTTAAATACACCTACCATTATAAAAAATGAAGAGCATTTAACAGCAACATTAGAACAAAGAATTGATGCAGCAAAAGCTTTATCAAAAAAAGGTGTGATTGTAGGTTTTCACTTCCATCCAATTGTTCATTATGAGAATTATTTAGATGAATATAAAGAGGTATTTGACAATCTTATAAGTGAGTTCAATCCAGATGATGTAGCCTTAGTATCATTTGGAACACTCACCTTTATAAAACCAGTTATAAATAAAATAAAAAGTAGAGATTTTAAATCAAAGATTTTGCAAATGCCCTTTGAAGAGATAAATAAAAAGCAGTCATACCCTTATGAGATAAAAAAAGAGATGTTTAAATTTGCCTATGACTCTTTTAAAGCTTGGCACAATAAGGTATACTTCTATTTATGCATGGAAGACCACAAACTTTGGAAAGATTGTTTTGGTTTTGAATACTTTTCCAATAATCAAATGGAAGATATGATGAAAATGTCATACTTTAGTAAAATAGATAAAAGAAGATAAATGAATATACTTGAAATAGAGAAATTAACCTTTGCATATGATAAACAAATTATTCTTGAAGATATTAGTTTGACAATTCAAGAGAATGATTTTTTAGCAATCATTGGACCTAATGGTGGAGGTAAATCAACTTTATTAAAAACTATTTTAGGAATAAACAAAGTTAAAAAAGGAAAAATAAAACTCCTTGGCTCAAAAGTTGAAAAGAATATTTAAGCAATAGGATATGTTCCTCAAAATACAAATGTAAATATAAATTTCCCTATCAAAGTAATAGAAGTAGTTATGATGGGACATGTTGGGCACAAACGTCCACTAATAGGATATAAAAAAGAAGAGATAGCTTGTGCAATGGGTGCCCTAGAGCAAGTTGGCATGCAAGATTTTGCCAATGTAAAAATAGGGACACTTTCAGGTGGTCAACGTCAAAGAGTAATGATAGCACGGGCTTTATGCGCACATCCAAAAATCTTACTTCTAGATGAACCAACAGCTAGTATTGATGTTGATGGACAAAAACAAATTTATGATTTATTAAAACTTTTGAATAAGTCAATTACCATTGTAGTAGTTAGTCACGATATTTCTGTTATTTTAGGCTATGCAACAAAAGTAGCTCACATAAATAAAAAATTAACTTTTCATGATATTTCTCATAAGCAAGAAAATATTCCAAATGATGATATGCACTTTTGTGAAGTTGAGATGCTTCAATTATTAGGTACAAAAAAGAGTTGCGGATGTTAGAAGCACTAAATTATACATTTTTCCAAAATGCGCTACTTGCTGGTGTATTGGTTAGTATAGCTTCTGGAATTATTGGTTCATTGATAGTTGTTAATAGAATGGTGTTTTTAGCTGGTGGAATTGCACACACTTCTTATGGTGGTATTGGTATTGCTATTTATTTTGGCTTACCTATTTTTTTAGGAGCTTCAGTTTTCTCAATAGGAGCAGCCCTATTAATGGCATATTTAACTCTTTATCAAAGGGATAGAATAGATACATTTATTGGCCTTATATGGGCTTGTGGAATGGCACTTGGGATTATATTAGTTGATTTGACTCCTGGATATAATGTTGATTTGATGAGTTATTTATTTGGTTCAATCTTAGCTGTTAGTAGTGATGACTTAATCTATATGGGGATATTATTAGCTTTTATTGTATCAATTGTTGTATTTTTTTATAGGGATATTTTAGCTGTATCTTATGATAGTGAATATGCCTCTTTACGTGGTATAAATGTAAGGTTTTTTTATACACTTATTTTAGTTTTATCAGCTCTAACTGTAGTCATTGCTATAAAAGTTGTTGGCTTGATTTTAGTAATTGCCCTTTTAACAATACCCATATATATTGCTGAAAAACTTTCACACTCTTTATATGGAATGATGATTATTTCAGCCATTTTATCTTCAATTTTTACATTAATTGGATTATATATTGCATATTTTTTTAATCTAACTTCAGGGGCTACAATAATAGTTGTAAGCGCAATGTCACTATTTATGTTTATAATATATAAAAAATTTAAAGGTGAGTCTTAAAATATGCTACATGAAATAGTTGATTTTATAGTTCAAACAGTTGGCTCATTAGGTTATTTGGGAATATTTATTATGATGTTTTTAGAGAGTTCATTTTTCCCTTTTCCAAGTGAAGTTGTTATGGTTCCAGCTGGATATTTAGCCTTTAAAGGTGAAATGAATATGACAATTGCAATTATTGCAGGGATACTAGGAAGTTTGGCAGGAGCACTATTTAACTACTTTTTAGCTATAAAATTTGGAAGAAAATTTTTAATAAAATATGGAAAGTATTTTTTTGTAAATGAAGAGACTATAAATAAAATGGAAAACTTTTTTAAAGAGCATGGTCCTATCTCTACTTTTTCAGGTAGGTTGATTCCAGCAGTTAGACAATATATCTCTTTTCCAGCAGGACTAGCAAAGATGAATATCTTTTTATTTTCCTTATATACAACTCTAGGTGCTGGAATTTGGGTTATAATTTTAGCTTTAGTTGGCTATTTTATTGGTGATAATGAACAACTGAT
Organism: Arcobacter sp.; assembly: GCA_002869535.1. Classification (GTDB taxonomy): domain Bacteria; phylum Campylobacterota; class Campylobacteria; order Campylobacterales; family Arcobacteraceae; genus Arcobacter. Next base: position 685,055 of record PKUK01000008.1, on the reverse strand, counting down.
AAAAGAGTATTTACGATATATTGTAATTGCTATTTTAATAACTTTATCATTTGTTGTATATTTGTATTATAAAAAATATAAAAGAAAAAGTTTAACAAAATGAAAGCAATAGTTACAGGATATAGTTCAGGTATTGGTAAAGCAATTTCTGATATTTTAGAAAGTAATGGTTTTGAAATAATTAAATTAAAAGCTAGACTAAATGATTTAGACTCTTTAGAAAAAGAAGTAAAGTTATTACTTAAAACAAGTGATATAAATGTTTTGGTTAATTGTGCAGGTCTAGGTGTTTTTAAGCCCCATGAAGAGATCTCTTTATCTAAGATAAAAGAGGTAATTGATGTAAATTTAACAGCACCAATTATTATATCAAATTTACTTCTTAGAAGTTTAAAAAAGACTAAGGGTCATATTATCAATATAGCTTCGGTGGAAGCTACACGGCACTCTAAGTTTTCAGCTCTTTATACAGCTACTAAATCAGGACTTAGAAGTTTTGGTTTAGCTTTATTTGAAGAACTTAGGCGAAGTGATGTAAAAGTTACAACCGTAAATCCAGACCTAACTAAAACAAATTTTTTCGATGATTTTAATTTTTAACCAGGAGATAGTAAAAACTCTCACTTGATAGCTGAAGATATTGCCAAAAGTATTTTAGATATCATTGTTTTTAATGGAGTTATTACAGATATAACAATAAGACCTCAAAAATTAGAGATAAAAAAGAAGATTTAATATGAATGAAAAAAATATAGATCAAATTGAACAATTAATAGAAATACTTAATCATGAAATAATTGAGTTTAAAAAAGAGAGTAATACTGTTCATCCCTATGATATTTCTGAACAACTTTTAAAGCTTAGAGAACTTGATGAAGATGAGTATTCTCATATACTTAAAAAAATACCAAGTGCTCTTCTTGCAGAAGTTTTATCTGAAATGCCAGATATTGTTCAAGAAGAGATTAGTGAACATATTAGTACAAAGAAGATTGTTGCTGTTACTTCTAATATGGATACAGATGATGCTGCGGATTTTATTCAAAATATCTCTGAAGATAATGAAGAGTTAGCCCAAGAGATTTTAGAAAGCTTTGATGATGAAGATAAAGAGTTACTAGAGCAACTTATCTCATATGATGATAATGAAGCTGGTGCTTATATGCAAACAGAGCTTTTTAGTGCAAAAAACGATGAAAAAATTGGTGATGCAATAAAAAGATTAAAAGAGCTAAAAGAGATTGGGGAAGTTGATAATATTTGGCATTGTCATATTATGAATAAAAGGGGAGAGTACATCGGTAGTGTTGGACTTGAAGAGCTGATTATTTTTGAACATGACTTAAAATTTTTAGATATCCCAAGTGATAAGTTAAGAAACTACAATATTTCACACAAAGCGGACTTGAAAGAGGTGGTAGATATGGTAACAAACTACAACTTATCAAGTTTACCTGTTGTTGACAATAGAAATAGATTGATTGGTAGAATTACTTCTGATGATGTGTATGATATCATCCAAGATAGTGCAACTGAGCAAATCTATAACATGGCAGGGGTTAATGATGAAGCTGAGCAAGAAGAGAGTATGTATCAAATTGGAAAGAGTAGGGCTATTTGGTTAGGTGTAAACTTGCTTACTGCAATTGCTGCTTCTGTTGTAATTGGTGTATTTGATGCAACTATTCAATCTTTAGTTGCTTTAGCTATTCTTATGCCTATAGTAGCTTCCATGGGTGGTAATGCAGGGACTCAAACATTAACAGTAACTGTGCGACAAATGGCACTAGGGGATATTGAAAATGAAGATGCAAAAAAAACAATATATAAAGAAGTAATTATATCCCTTGTAAATGGACTACTTTTTGCTGCAGTTATAGGACTAATTGCATATGCCTGGTTTAAGTTACCTCTGCTTGGAGTTGTTATTGCTTTATCAATGGTAATAAACCTTCTAAGTGCAGGTTTTTTTGGAGCAGTTATTCCTTTAACTTTACAAAAGTTAAAAATAGACCCAGCTATTGGAAGCACTGTATTACTTACTACTGTTACTGATGTAGTTGGCTTCTTCAGCTTTTTAGGCCTTGCAACTTTAATACTTTTATAATTAGACTATTGGTCTTTTGTACCTCATAAAATAAAGTGATGGGAGTGCAAGACCAAAGCTAATAGCCCCTAAAATTGAGATTTATTTTAATCCACTTTCTATAAATATCTCTATTAATTCACTGCTTACTCCATGTGTATTCATATCAACTAAACTAATCATTGCAGTAAAAGCATAAGTACCTGGAATCATTGGAATTATAGAGGCAACTGTATAAATAGGTCTTGGTACTAAATTTTTTCTTGACCAATATAGGGCAATCAATCCTATAATCATTGAGGCTAAAAAAGTTGCAAGTTCTATTGCTAAGTTTAAGTCCATAAATATTTCTCTTAGTGTATAAACAATTGCTCCACCCAAAGCACAATACTTTAATGCTGATTTTGGAACATTAAATAGCATGGCAAAACCAACCGCAGGGATAGCCGCAAAAATTGCATTTAAAATAATATCTTGTAAAATCAAATTCATATTACCAACCCTTTATATTTAAAATTGACATGGCAATAATAATACCAATCGTAGTTGCTAGAGTTAAAAGTGATGCTTGCATCCATCGTCCCCAAGCCATTGATAAATAGCCCTTTGTAGCATCAAGCATAGAGTTTATAAAAGGAAATCCAGGAACTAAAAGTAAAACAGAAGCTGACAAAACTATACTAGGAGTTGAGCTTAGATTTAAGGATGAAGCTAAGTTTGCAATTACTGTTGCAAAAAAAGCAGTTATTCCAAAGGTAAGAATTAAGATAAATCTTTTTTTTGCTAGTTGATGTCTTATCATCATAGCAATTGAGGCTGCTAAAAATGTTATAAAAAATCCATTTAAATCTACACCTCTTAAATAAGCAAATGAAGCGCATGATAAACCAACCATAAATACTAATAGCCATTTATTATAGTATTTTGGCTCAATATTTTTTAAAGTGTCTGTTATAAAATCTGCACTTATGTTGGAGTTTTTTTCTGCATCTATTGTCATCTTTTGAATATCACAGACTATTGACATATTTATTGGTTTATGGTGAGCACGTCTTGTAGTTGTAACAGATTGCAAGTCTTTTAGAGTTGTTAGTACAATAGCTGAAGGTATTAAAGAGATCTCAACTGAGTCAACACCTAAAGCTTTTCCCAACCTTTGTGCTGTTTGCTCAATCAAAATACTCTCTGCTCCAAATTCAAGCATAATTACTGCTGATTTTATTATTGCTCGGGTTATTTTTGTTTGTTCTTTATAATTCATTAGTTTTTTCCATAATGATATTTTATCATTTTTATTAAAATTTAAAAAAATAAATTGTATAAAAAATAGTATATAGGTTAAATTATGCTTTATAAAGAAGTTTTGATTATAATTTCACATTAATTGAAGGAAAAATTTGAAAAACTTAACAAACTATTTTTTAGAAAAAAAAGATATTATTTTTAAAGACCTAAATGAGGTTTTGCCAAAAGAGTTAAATAGTAGAAAAAAGATTGGTATATATTGTGGAACATCTGTAAACAAAGAGTATGTGGCAATATTTATTTACGATTCAAAGAGTAGGTTTATAAGAAAAAACGTTGAAGACTTAGAAAAGATGTTTGAGACTTTAAAAACATATAAAGAGCATAATTTTAAGAAAAAGTTTTTACTTATAAGTTCACCTTTGTGTTCAAAAGCAAAAAAGACATTAGAAGATAATAAATGGAGTGTAGATATTGATTTTATGTGATATAGGAAATAGTACTTACCATTTTTTAATAAATGGTAGACAAGAAAAATATTTTTTAGATGAAAAGTTACCAAAGTATGATGATCAGATATATTTTATTTCTGTAAATAAAAGTGCAACAAAAAAACTTTTGAAATCCAATCCAAAAGCTAAAAATATAGAAAAACTAATAAATTTTGATACAAAATATGAGGGCTTAGGTATGGATAGAGCACTTGTTTGTTGTTTTGAAAAAGATGCAGTTATTGTAGATGCAGGAAGTGCCATCACCGTTGATATTATGAAAAAGGAAAAACATATTGGTGGTTTTATTTTGCCTGGATTTAGAGCATTTATGAAAACTTATCCAAAAATCTCAAAAAAGCTTAAGTTTGATTTTGAAAAAAAAATAAATTTAGATAAAATACCGCTTCAAACAAAAGATGCTATTACATATGCAATGATGAAATCTATTATTTTACCAATCAAAGAAGTAAGCAAAAAAAGAAAAATCATTTTTACAGGTGGCGATGGAAAGCTACTAAGTAAATATTTTAAAAATAGTACATATAAAAAAGAATTAATATTTGATAACATGAAAAGGATTATTGATGCTAACTATTGCATTGCCTAAGGGAAGAATTGCAGAAGAGACTTTAGACAAATTTGAGAAAGCTTTTGGTGAAAAGTTTATATTTGAAAAAAGAAAATTGATTTTAGAAAAAAGTGGATTTAGATTTTTAAATGTAAGAAACCAAGATGTACCAACTTATGTAATGCATGGAGCTGCTGACTTAGGTGTTGTTGGCTTAGATGTTTTAGAAGAAAAAGAGTATGACTTAATCAAACTTCTTGATTTACAACTTGGACGTTGTAAGGTTGCTTTTGGTCTTAGAGCAGGCGAAGAATTAGATTTTTCTAAAAGTAAAATTACAGTTGCAACAAAACATGAAAAAATAGCAAAAAGATATTTTGAAGAAAAAGCAATGGCAGTTGAAATTATCAAACTTTATGGTTCAATAGAGTTGGCTCCTTTAGTAAACTTAAGTGACTGTATTGTAGATATCGTTGAAACTGGCGAAACTATGAAACAAAATGGCTTAGAAGTAGGTCCAACTATCATGGAAAGTAGTGCACACTTAATAGCAAACAAAAATTCATATTATGCAAAAAAAGATAAAATTTTAGAATTAAGAGAAAGAATCAAAGCAGTTTTATAATGGGTCTAAACTTATATGCCAAGATAGAGCAGTTTTTAGATTTTGAAGATGAAGTTACTAAACTTCATGGAGTATTTTTATCTGTCATTCTAGAAAAAAAGCTTGATAATATTTTAGATGTAGGCTGTGGGCAAGGCTCTTTTTTAAATCAATTATCAACTCTAAGTCTTAACTCTTATGGTATAGACTTAAGTAGTGAACAAATAAAAATCTGTAAACAAAATGGCATCAAAAATGTATCTTCAATACCTCTAAATGAAGTAAAAGAAAAATATGATTGTACAACTGCAATTTTTGATGTTATAAATTATATTCCTAAAAATGGTATAAAAACTTTTTTTAATCAGATGAGTCTTGTTTTGAATCAAGGCGGATATTTTATTTTTGATGTAAACTCGCTTTTTGGATTTGAAGAGGTAGCACAAGGAACTTTAAGTATTGACTTAGGGGATAAATTTGTAGTTATCGACGCAAACTTTGAAGAAGAAAAACTAATTACAGATATTACGCTTTTTTCACAAAATAAAAGCAAACTTTTCACAAAAGAGAATGATTGTATTATTCAATACTATTATGAAAGAAGTGAATTAAAAGATTTACTTAAAACTTCAGGTTTTGAAGTTGAGAAAATAATTGACTTTAATCTTCATGATTCTTGTGAAAATGATAAGGAAATATATATCTGTAAAAAATCTTAAAAGGATTTTTTATGAATTACCCAGAATTTTTTGACAAAATTCCAAATATAAAACTAAAAGATAATCTCTCAAGCTTTTTAGGTGCCTTTGAAGATGGACAAATAGAATTCTCATACAAAGATGTTATAAAAAGTGCAGGACACTCCTGTCCTACCGTTTTAGGTGCATATCTTATGACTTATAAAGCTTTAGATGAATTATATAAAAATGAAATGCCCATACGTGGTGAAATCAAAATAGAGTTTTCTACCAAACAAACAGAAGGTGTAACAGGAGTTATTTCAAATGTTATGTCTAATATAACAGGTGCTACCTTTGATACTGGATTTAAAGGATTAGCTGGAAATTTTGATAGAAGATTTTTGATGTTTTTTGAAAAAGATATTAGCTCAAGTGTTAGATATACAAGAGTTGATACTCAAAAAAGTGTTGATGTTTTCTATGATACAAGTTCTATAAAAATGAGTGAAGAACTTCAAACTCTAATGCAAAAAGCTATTTCTAAAAATGCAAATGAACAGGAGCTTAAAGAGTTTGGAAAACTTTGGCAAAATAGAGTTGAAGAGATATCTAATAAAGTTGATGAGGTAATAAGTGTAGTTAAGATTTAACTACACTTATTAAATCTTAAAGTCCTACTATATCTCTAATCTTTTCCATTTTAGCTTTTGCTATTTTGCCAGCTTTTTCAGCCCCAAATGCAAGTATTTCATGTACTTCTTTTGGATTGTTTAAAAGTTCTTCTCTTCTTTGTGCATATGGTTCAAAATGCTCATTGATTTTATCTAATAGGCTCATTTTAAAGTGTCCATATCCTTCACCAGGAGTTGCATATCTTTGTCTAAGTTCTGCTAATTCATCTTGGTTCATAAATAGTTCACAAAGTTTATAAATATTACAAGTTGTAGGATCTTTTACATCATCTAATCCTTTAGAATCAGTTACTACTCCCATAACTTGTTTTTTGATTGTTTTTGCATCTCCAAACATATCAATTGTATTTCCATAAGATTTTGACATTTTAGCTCCGTCAGTTCCAGGAACCGTTGCAACTATCTCATCAACTCTTGCTTGTGGCAATAACAAGATATCAGTTTTGTAGTGATTATTAAAGCTATTTGCAATATCTCTTGTCATCTCCACATGTTGAATTTGGTCTTTTCCCACTGGAACAATATTTGAATCATATACTAAAATATCTGCTGCCATTAGTACGGGATATGAAAAAAGCCCATGGTTTGCTTGTATTCCTCTAGCTGTTTTATCTTTATAAGAGTGAGCACGTTCAAGTAATCCCATAGATGTATGATTTGATAAAAGCCAGTATAACTCTAGTACCTCTTTTACATGGTGTTGTACCCAAAATGTTGATTTTTCTGGATCCATTCCAAGTGCTAAAAAGTTTACTGCTACTTCAAAGATATTTTTTTCTAAAAGCTCTTTTTCTTTTACAGTTGTCAATGCATGATATGAAGCAATAAAGGCAAAAAGTTCACCATCATCTTGTGATTCAATCATTTTTTTAATCATTCCAAAGTAGTTACCTATATGAATAATTCCTGAGGGTTGTATTCCTGAAAGTATTCTCAAATCTTAGTCCTTATAAAAAATTTACGAATTATATCTAATAGTTGATTTGGATTTGATTTGACTTACTTTCAATTTTATTTTGGATTAGTTCTAAGTGAACCATCAAGTCATAATATTCACCCATATATGACAGGGGAACTTTTGTCTCTTCTTGTATCTCTACATCTAATTCTTTTAGTTCTTTACTAAATTTTTCTAACTCTTCAAATGTGGCTGTGTTTATTTGTTTGTCAATGTTATTTAAAATCTTATACCATCTAAATATTTTTGAACGCATACTCCATTGATACAGAGGGAATACCCCTTTAAATAATGGAAACATTAAAGTTAACAAAGGTATTAATAAAAGTTTTAGTCTATCAATATTTGAAGCAATCCAATATGGGAAAATTGATTATAGCCAAGTATCACCTTTTGTGAAGTATTGTTTTGCTTCTTTATTAATTTTAAGAGTAGTATTTAATAAGTTTGGGAACTGATTTTCTTTAGAAAAAAGAGACTCTTCTTTGTGCACTTCTTTTACTTGTTTTAAAAAGATTCTAATTAATTCTGAAGGAACATCGGGTCTTGCTAATAAGTTTGCACTAGTTGAGAGTAAATTTATATTTTCATCTGGAATATTTTTATATAAATCAAGTGTTCCTTCATGAAGAGTTAAAGCTTCCATAAATCCATATTTTTGACCATAAGCTTTAGCTCTTTTTATACTTAGTATATTTATATCAGGATTTTCAAGTAACTCTTTTACTGTAGCAGAATCATGGGATGTAACCATAAACATAGCATCAATTTTTCCAGATAAAAGCATTTTTTTAGATTCATCTGTTCCTAAAGTTAAAATTGTGCTATTTTCATTGGTAATTCCATTATCATTTAAGAGCTTTGTAGCTAAATCTTTAGTGCCACTTCCTTGGGCTCCAATTGATATTTTTTTACTTATTAGTTGGATTAGATAATCAATTGTATATTTATCATTTTTATAAAATATCCACAAAGGCTCATAATAGATATTTGCTAAAAACTCAATATCTTTTTCTTTTGAGTTTAATATTCCATTTTGAACAAAAGCAATATCTACTTTTTTGTCTTTTAGGAGTTGTATATTTTCAACTGAACCTTCTGTATTTATTAAAGTAACTTCTATTTTATTTTCTTCTAGAAGTTTTTTATACTCTTGGGCTACTTTGTAATAATTGCCATTTTTAGAACCAGTTGCAATGGTGAGCTTTTTTTCAGGAGCTGGTTGAATAAATTCTGAAGTTATGACAAACATTGCGACGATTAGAAGTAAAACTGGAATGGAAACTTTTAAAAAAGCATATTTCATAAATCATCCTTGTATTAAATAACTTTATATAAAATGTAATTAGAAAATGATAAAAAATTAGATTTGTAGATAACTTTCGTTATAATTCGCGAAAATATATGAAAAAAGTAGAGAAATGATTGATATTAAACTATTACAAAAAGATTTTGATGAAGTTGCTACAGCCTTAAATAGAAAAGGTGTTAGCCAAGATATTTTAGATAATTTAAAAGCTCTTTCAGTTGATGCAAAAGCAAAAATACAAGAGATGGAAAATGTTACTGCTGAGCAAAACTCTCTATCTAAAGATTTTGGAAGATATAAAAAAGAGGGGCTAGATATTGCACCTTTACAAGAAAATATCAATAAACTTAAAAATGAAAAACAAATACTAGAAGAGCAAGTTAGAGTTTTAGAAGAAGAACTTTCATCTGTTATTTTAGGTGTTCCAAATATGCCAGATAGTGATGTTCCAGATGGTGCAGATGAAAATGAAAATGTTGTATTAGAAACTATTGGTGAAAAACCAAGTTTTTCTTTTGAGCCAAAAGAGCATTGGGACTTAGGTGAGAGTAATGGAACACTTGATTTTACAAGAGGTGTAAAACTTGCAAAATCAAGATTTACAGCTATGAGAGGACAAGCTGCAAAATTAGAGAGAGCACTTATTAACTATATGCTTAAGTTTAATGCTGAGAGAGGATTTGAAGAGTGGTATGTTCCATTTATGGCAAATACTAACGCACTTCAAGGAACTGGTCAATTACCAAAATTTGGTGATGATTTATTTAAAATTGAGGGTGAAGATTTATATTTGATTCCAACTGCTGAGGTTGCACTGACAAATCTATATAACGATGAAATTATACCCGTAGAAGAGTTACCTTATCTTATGACTTCTTATACTCCTTGTTTTAGAAAAGAAGCAGGTAGTGCAGGAAGAGATACAAGAGGACTTATAAGACAACATCAGTTTGATAAAGTAGAGATGGTAGCTATTACTACACAAGAGCAAAGTGAAGAAGTATTTGAAAAGATGGTTTCATGTGCAAGTGATTTATTGACTTCACTTGGACTTGCTCATCAAAAAGTTATGCTTTGTACTGGAGATTTAGGATTTAGTGCTACACGAACAATTGACTTAGAAGTTTGGTTACCAGGACAAGGAAAATTTAGAGAGATATCATCTATTTCAAATACTAGAGATTTCCAATCAAGACGAGCAAAAATAAGATATAAAGATGGTAAAAAAAATATCTTAGCTCATACGTTAAATGGATCTTCATTAGCTGTTGGACGAACACTTGTGGCTATTATGGAAAACTATCAGAATGAAGATGGAACAATTACTATTCCTGATGTTTTAAAAAAATATATGTAAATGGATTTAACTAAATAGGAGGTTTTGTAATAATAGCCTCCTGTTACCTGCTTAAAATATTTAATAATTATTATTCTCAAAGCCCTATAAAAACTCACCATAAATTATATTTTTTCTTACTTTTTTTGATATTTTATATAATTATGTTAATATTTATTTAATATTAAACTAAAGGATAGCCTATGACAAAAAAACTATTTGCAGGAATTTTAGCTGCTGGTGTCTCTTCGCAATTGATGGCAGGTGAATTTGGATTAGAATTAGGTGTACAAAAAATTGATGTTGGAGGAAGTGTTCAATATAAAGGAACAAAAATTGATTTAAAAAAGGACTTAGGTTTAGATGATACAAAAACAAGTTTTAAGCCAACATTGACTTATCTTACAGATAATAAAAAGCATAAGTTTCTATTCAATTATGAAACAAGCTCTTATGATGAGACATCAGTATTATCACGAAACATTACCTTTAATAATAAAGTTTATGCAGTCTCTTCTTCTGTAAGAACTAAACTCAAAACAAATTGGTACCAGTTAGGTTATAGATATAAGTTTGATTCATTTTTTGAAAATAAATTAAATATCTCGGGAGGACTTGATTTAAATATTATAGATTTAGAAACAAGTTTAATCACAACTGGTATTAATGAATCATTTGATGAGACGGCACCTCTTCCTACTGCTGTAATAAATATTAGATACGATATATTAGAGTACATGGCAGTTGAAGCAAAAGGTGCCTTTATGACATTTGGTAGTTATGGAGATTATACAGAATATTATGCTGGATTAAATATTATGATTCCACAAGTAAAGGGCTTGAGTTTAAAAACTGGTTATATGTCAAAAGATGTAGAAGTTGAAATTGAGTCTGATGAAAAATTAAATTTAGATTATTCTGGTATTTATGCAGGTTTAGAATACAAGTTTTAAATATAAAAGAGTAAGAAATTCTTACTCTTTTATAAAGAACAACTTTCCAATTAGCTCTTATATTTCAAGTAAAAATCTTGCTTCAACATTTTTTAATATTACATTTCCTATCATCAAACTAAATATAATTTTTAATGATTTATTTGCATTTATACTATTTGATATTTACAAATAAAAGATAGATTTAAAAGGAAGTTAAATGATAGATAGAAAAGTATTGTGGAAACCATTTACTGCAAATAGAGAATTTAATATAGACCCAAAAATATTTGTAAAATCTGATGGTATGTATTATTATACTAATAAAGGTGAAAAAATCTTAGATGCAGTTTCTGGATTATGGTGTTGTAATTTAGGAAATAATCATGCAAAAGTAGTTGAAGCAATTAAAGAACAAGCTGAAACTATGTACTACAATACAGCCTTTCAAGTTGGAAATGACTTAGAACTAGAATTAGCAAATGAATTAGTTTCAATAACACCAGAAGATTTAAATCATGTATTTTTCACAAACTCAGGTTCAGAATCAGTTGAAAGTGCATTAAAAATGGCACTAGCTTATCACAAAGCAGTTGGCAATGGCAGTAAAACAATGATTTTAGGAAGAGAACACTCTTATCATGGTGTAAACTTTGGTGGTATTTCAGTTGGAGGATTAATAAATAATAAAAGACACTACAACAATCTACTTAAAGTGGCACATATTCCTACTATCTTAGATATAGAAAAAAATGCTTTTTCAAAAGGTATTCCAGAACATGGTGCCAATAAAGCAGAAGCTTTATTAGATACTATTAATATATATGGGGCAGAAAATATTGCAGCTTTAATTATGGAACCAGTTGCAGGTTCTGCAGGAGTTCATGTCCCACCCAAAGGCTACTTAGAAAGAATATCCCAAATTTGTAAAGAGAATGATATTTTATTGATTTTTGATGAGGTTATTACGGGATTTGGAAGATTAGGAGAAGCTTTTGCTTCTACAAAGTTTGGTGTAACTCCTGATATTATGACAATGGCAAAAGGTCTTACAAATGGGGCTATTCCAATGGGAGCAGTTGTTGCTAGTGACAAAATATATGATGGCATTGTGAAAAATAGTAAAACTCCAATTGAGTTTTTTCATGGATATACATATTCTGGACATCCCATTGCTTGCGCAGCAGGAATTGCTACATTAAAAGCATATAAAGAAGAAAAATTATTTGAAAAAGTTGCCAGTATCTCTTCCTATTGGCAAGAGCAATTACATACATTAAAAGGCTCTGATAAGATTATTGATATTAGAAACCTTGGTTTAGTTGGAGCTATTCATTTTAGTGCTAAAAATGGTCTAGCTGGAGTAAGAGGTGATAAAGTATTTAAAGAGTGTTATAAAAAAGGTTTATTAGTAAGAGCTAGTGGTGATATTATAGCTTTATCTCCAGCATTTATTGTTTCAAAAGATGATATTCAAACAATTGTAAGTACTCTTAAAGAAGTAATTGAAAATTTAGATTAAGTAATATAATAAGAGTATAATTTTTAAAAGGATTTCTAATTTTAGAGTATATTAATTTATCAATTTTAGCAATTTTCATACCAACTTTCTTTTTTGTATCTATTACTCCTGGAATGTGCATGACTCTATCTTTAAGTATGGGTATGAGTATTGGTTTAAAAAAAACAATGTATATGATGGCAGGGGAACTTTTGGGTGTAGCTTTAGTTGCAATATCATCAGTAATTGGTGTTGCAACAATAATGCTTACAAATCCAACTATTTTTCTTATTTTAAAGTATTGTGGAGGAGCATATTTAATCTATTTAGGAATAACCATGTGGTTATCTCGTGGTAAAATGGCTTTAAATTTAGAGGGGTGTAGTTTCAATGTATCAAAAAAAAATCTTGCAATTCAAGGCTTTGTAACAGCAATAGCAAATCCTAAAGGCTGGGCTTTTTTTATTGCATTATTGCCACCTTTTATAGATGAAAAGTTACCTTATATGCCACAGCTTAGTGTTTTAATATTTCTTATACTTTTATTGGAGTTTTCTTGCTTGATTATCTATGCAAGTGGAGGAAGTACACTTAGGAAGCTATTACAAAATAGTTCAAATGTAAAGCTTTTAAATAAAATTGCCGGTTCTATGATGATAGGAATAGGAGTTTGGTTGGCTCTAAGCTAAGAATTAAAAATAGCAAATACCTCATAAGAAAAAGTATTTGCTACTAAAAAGAAGTCTAATTATTAATGATCTAAAATTTGCTCTAAGAATAGTTTTAATCTATCAGATTGAGGATTATCAAAAAATTCTGTTGGAGTATTTTCTTCAACAATTTGTCCCTCATCCATAAAAATAACTCTGTCTGCTACTTTTTTTGCAAATCCCATTTCATGTGTTACACAAACCATTGTAATACCTTCTTCTGCAAGTTCTGTCATAACATCAAGAACTTCTCCAATCATCTCTGGATCTAGTGCAGAAGTTGGTTCATCAAATAGCATAATATCAGGATTGATACATAGACATCTTGCTATTGCAACTCTTTGTTGTTGCCCACCTGACAATTGATTTGGAAACTTATGTGCTTGTTCTGCAATTTTAACTCTTTCTAAATAATACATTGCAGTTTCAATTGCTTGTTTTCTTGGTATTTTTGTTACCCAAGTTGGAGCTAAAATAAGATTTTCTAAAATTGAAAGATGAGGGAAAAGATTAAAATGTTGAAAAACCATTCCAACATGAGTTCTTATCTCTCTAATTCTCTTAACATCTTCAGTTAACTCTAAACCAGCCACATACATTTCACCCTCTTGAAAGCTTTCTAGTCTATTCATACATCGTATTGTTGTTGACTTTCCAGAACCAGAAGGTCCACAAATAACAATTTTTTCACCTTTTTTTACTTTTAAATTAATATCTTTTAGTACATGGAAATCTCCATACCACTTATTAACATTAGTCATTTCTATCATATAATCCGTATTACTCATAATCTTTTCCTATTTTTATTAATGTTCAGTATTAAATCTATTTTCTACTGATTGTGCGTATTTCGACATACTAAAACAAATAATCCAATAAAGCATGGTTATAAAAACATAACCTTCTGTTTCAAATCCTAACCAATTTGGATCAGTTGTTGTTAATGTTACCATTGCTAAAACATCAAATAACCCAATAATTAGTACAAGGGTTGTATCTTTAAATAAAGCAACAAACGAACCAACAATATTTGGAATTGAAATTTTAAGTGCTTGTGGAAGAATAACCATTCCCATAGCTTGCCAATATGAAAGTCCAATTGAATCAGCCGCTTCATATTGCCCTTTAGGAATAGCCTGTAAACCACCTCTTACAACTTCTGCAATATACGCAGCTTGGAAAAGTGTAATACCAATCAATGCTCTTAATAACTTGTCAAAAGTTATACCTTCTGGAAAAAATAGAGGAAGAATAACAGAAGACATAAATAGTAAGGTAATTAAAGGTACCCCTCTAATAAACTCAATATACATTACACTTATTGTTTTAATTATTGGCATTTTAGATTGTCGACCAAGTGCAAATAATATCCCTATAGGAAAAGAAACAACAATACCAACAGCAGCTACAACAATAGTAAGTAATAGTCCACCCCATTTGGTTGTGGGAACTACTTCAAGTCCAAATCCTCCATAGATTAATATAAAAGAAATTATTGGAAATAAAAGTACAATGGCTGCTTTAATTTTTATATTTGCAATTTTTTTAAATCCTATGATTGAAGCTACAAAAAGAACTAATATAAGATTTGGTCTCCAGTAGGAATCTTCTGGATAAAATCCATAAATAAATTGGTTAAATTTTTCATAAATAAAAATCCATCTTGCACCATCTTTTGTAATCTCTTCTTTTGTTCCACTCCAAGTAGCATCAAAAATCATCCAATCTAATAGAGGTGGAAGAGTGTACATGATTAACATAAGAGACAAAATAGTTAAAATAGAACTAGTTATTGATGGAAAAAGATTTTCTCTTATCCATTTTATTGGACCTTTAGCTCCTAAAGGAGCTGGTTTTGCTTGTAGTGTTTTATAAGTTGCCATTATCTCTCCTTTATTTGCATTTTTGCATTAAAAATATTCATTACTAAAGAAATAACAATACTAATAGTTAAATATACAGCCATTGTCATTAAAATGATTTCTATTGCTTGACCAACTTGATTAAGAGATGTTCCTGCAAATATTGTTACAAGTTCTGGATAACCAATCGCTGTTGCAAGAGATGAGTTTTTCATCAAGTTTAAATATTGATTAATAACAGGGGGAATAATAACTCTTAGTGCTTGAGGAAGAACAACTTTTCTTAAGATTATGTAGTCTTTAAGTCCCAATGCACTTGCTGCTTCTTTTTGACCTTTAGGAACTGCTTCAATTCCAGCTCTTACAGCTTCTGCTATATAAGTTGCTGGATAAATACTAAGGGCAAAAGATAGAGCTAAAAGTTCTGGTGTTAGACTCCAGCCACCTTTAAAGTTAAAACCTTGTAGTTGTGCATATTCTAATGATGCAGGAGTACCTGCTATAAAGTATACTAGACAAGGACTTGCTATTAGTATAATTAAAGATATCCAAAAAATTGGAAATTCTTCACCTGTCTCATCATGCTTTTTTGTTGACCATTTAGCAAGATAAAAAACAGCTGCTATTGCTAGAATAAAAGCTACGATGACAAAACTAAATCCACTTTCTAAAATAGGTCTTGGAATATATAATCCCCTATTATTTAAGAAAAATGCATCTAAATAAGACATAGATTGTCTTGGTCCTGGGAGTGCGGCTAATACAACATTGTACCAAAATAGGATTTGTAGCAATATTGGGATATTTCTAAAAGTCTCTACATAAATTAAAGAGAGTTTAGCAACCATGTAGTTTTTTGATAATCTTCCAATCCCAACTAATAATCCAATAATTGTTGAAAAGAATATACCAATTCCTGATACTAAAAGTGTATTTAAAATACCTATAATAAATACTCTACCATGTGAATCAGATTCATCATATGGAATTAGCGTTGTTATGATACCAAATCCTGCTTCTGCACCTAAAAAATCAAATCCTGTATTAATCCCACGTTTTTCTATATTTATAAACATATTATTTAAAACAAAATATGTAAATAAAAATATACCTGCAAGCGCAATTATTTGATAAATTATTGCTCTATTGTCTGGGTTATTATAAAAAGCAACGGAAGGTTGAACTTTTTTTTTGTGTTTATTCATCTTTTAACCTTATAATCAAAAAAGGGGAAGAATAACTTCCCCTTTTTTTCTATTAAATAGTTTTTTGTAAGTATTAAACTTTAATTATCTAATAGGTGCTCCATATTGAAGCCCACCATCTTTCCATAGAGCATTTAATCCTCTAGCAATTCCAAGTGGAGAATCTTTTCCAACATTTCTATCAAATGATTCACCATAATTACCAACTTGTTTAATAACATTGTATGCCCATTTAGGATCTAATCCAAGGTTTTTACCAATATCACCAGTAACACCAAGTAATCTTTGAACATTTGGGTTTTTACTCTCTAACATTTCATCAACATTTGCAGAGTTTACACCTAATTCTTCAGCATTTAACATTGCAATTTGAGTCCATTTAACGATATTAAACCATACATCATCACCTTGTCTAACAACAGGTCCTAAAGGCTCTTTTGAAATAATTTCAGGAAGTACAATAGCTGAATCTGGATTTTTAAGAGTAGTTCTTAATCCATATAATTGTGATGCATCAGAAGTTAAAGCATCACATCTACCAGCTTCAAAACCTTCAATTGATTGTGCAGAAGTATCATAAGTAATAGGAGTATATTCCATTTTATTAGCTTTGAAATAATCAGTTAAGTTAAGTTCAGTAGTAGTTCCTGCTTGAATACAAAAAGTTGCTCCACTTAATTCTTTAGCTGATTTAACACCAAGTTTTTTTGAAACTAAGAAACCTTGACCATCATAATAGTTCACACCTGTAAAGTTTAAACCTAATGAAGTATCTCTAGTTGCAGTCCAAGTTGTGTTTCTTGCTAATACATCAATTTCACCACTTTGTAATGCCGTAAATCTCTCTTTTGCATTTAAATGAGAATATTTAACTTTTGATGCATCACCTAAAACAGCAGCTGCAACAGCTTTACAAATATCAACATCTAATCCTTTCCAAACTCCAGATTAGTCAGGAGATGCAAATCCTGGTAGACCTGTATTTAGTCCACAGCTTAATTTACCATTTTTCATTGTTGTTTCTAATGTATCAGCAGATGATACAGTTGTTGCAAGTGCAATAGCAGCAACACTTAGAGATAGCGTCTTTAGTAATTTCATTTCAAATCCTTTTGTATTTTATTTGAGTCAAAGAAAATTTTACATGAATTACGTAGCATTAGAATAGCAAAGCTGTATATTTTTTAACCAGTTTTTAATAAATTTAAATAATATAAAAAAAGGTTAATTTAATTAAACTTTTTTTATATAAGATAGAGGGTTATTCCTAGCTTTAGGGCTATGTAGAAAATTAAAATAATTTATTTTAATTTGGTAAAAGAAGAGTCTTTATTTATTATTTTCTAAGTGTTTTGCAAACCCATAGATATCTTTTTTCTTTAAATCTCCATTATAAATTATTTTATTTGGATCTTTATTTTCATCATTTAACATAGATGGAACAGCATCAGAGTTTTTAAGAACATCAATATTTTCATTAAGTTCATCCTCACTATATGCCATTTGCATATCAGCACTTATTACATGTGGAATTGCTTCTATTACTCTTAGCTTTTCTAACTCTTGGTTTACATTTTCACCTTCAATTGTAATTATAATTCTTCCTTTTTCATCATGCATATGATAATCACAGGCTTTACAACTTTTTATCTCTTCTAAAACTGTATCTAAAAATTTTGGTAGTGTTTGAACTACAATACTTGAAATGTTCATTTTATTCCTTTAATTTATAATAATTTATTGTTTTATCATCACTTGCAACTAAAACTTCATTGTTATTTATAAATAAAATTTTAGTAAGTGTCATTTTATTTTTTTTTAATTTAAATAAATTCTTTTTTGACGATGTATCAAAAATAGTTACATCACTGTTTTCATTTGAAGCATAGGCTCCTAATGATCCATCAAAATTCAAAGCAGAAGAATAAATTAAAAAATTTGATTCTTTATAATACGTGTCAAGTTTTGAATAAAATACAGCTCTTCTATCTTGCCCTGCTGTTAGTATTTTATCATTTTTAAAGTCAACTTGAAATACATTATCTAGATTTTGGCCTTTATATGTTTTTAGCAAATTTCCATTTTGAACATCATATAGTTTTAAGTTTCCACTTTCATCTGCAATTATAATTCTCTTTTTATTTTCATCTAATGCAAAAGATGAAAACTTTGATTGACTAACTTGTATATTGTAGATAAACTTTTTTGTACTCATATTATATAAGAGTAGTTCATTACTTAAAAGTGAAAATATAATTTCATTTTCATTTATAAATTTTGCTTGGGCAATAAACAATCTTTTTTCATCAGAAATAATATTAATCAATTTTTGATTTTGAAAAATATCAATTCTTCTTGCACCTTTTTGACCTTGAGATAATATTAAAACTTTATCCTTTAAAACATCTATGGAGTATATTTTACTATCACTTATCTCTCCCATAAAGTCTTTTGTTTTGGCAATAGCAATATTTGATAGAAGCTTAAAATCATTTAAATTAAAAATATTTACAATACCTGCTTTTGTTGATACATATAGTTTATTATCACTTATTACTAAGTCAGTTGCTCCTGCACTTATATCAACTCTTTTTGTTGGCAATACTTCATTGGCATTTAATGAAGATATTAAAAACAGTATAAATAAAATCTTTAAAATATTCATTTTCATCCTATTTTAATTGCATTTGTTGGACAAACTTTTAAACAAAATCAACATGAAGTACAAGCGTCATTTATCTCAGGTCTAAACATTCCTAAAAAAGTTATTGCATCGTCTAAACATGGGTCTTTACAAGAAAAACACATAGTTTGGTTCCAACTTAAACACTCTAAAACATTTATTTCCACTTTTGCACTAATATTTTTTTTATACTCAAGTTTTAAAACTTCACTAGGACATACTTTTGCACACTCATCACAAAATGTACAGCCACTATTTGAAAAATCTAATTTTGGAGTTTTGTCATCTTGAATAAGTATTATATTCACTTCACAAGCATCAGCACACAAGCCTTCACATTTAATGCACTCTTTTAAAAAGAGTTCTTCATCATCATAATATGGTGGACGTATTACTTTCTCTTGCTTTTCATTTTTAAATGATGAAGCAAGAGAGCTAAATAGCTCTCTTCTTTTCATAAGTTATTTAACACCTTCATTGATATTATCTATTAAATTTGATGATTTGTTATCACCATCTTTTCTAAAATCAGCTTCAAAATTATTTTCAACAATCAATTTTGTATCTGATTGTGGAGCATGACATTGAGTACAGTTAAATCTTGCACCTGCTAAATGAGCAAGTTCTTTTTGTTTTGGAACTTTTAAATCACTTGTATTATCAACAACATTTCCCTCTTTTACTATTTTACCATTTTCATTTAAAGAAGTTTGCGGTCTTAAATCTGTAAAGTGAGTCAATGGAACTGGAACTGCTCCCATAGAAGCTGCAACTGCTGGGTCATGACAAACAATACATTGATTATTATTTATTGTTATTGGTAACATTCCTTCAACATCATGTGAAATCATTGGAGGAGCATTTTCAAATGCTCTATCAATCTTTGTTGATGCTCCAGCAGCAGGTTTTGTATAGTCTGTTTTATCTGGAACAATACTATTTTCAGTATAAATATCTACCTTTCTTAATCCTAAAGACTCTTCAGAATAAGTTTTTTGAGCTATTGTACAACCTGTAACAAATATTGCAGTTACTGTTGCTAACCCTAAAGCTATTTTAGTAATTTTCATTTTTTTCTCCTATTTTTTTTCAAATCTATTGATTATTGAAAAATTTAAAGCGTCATCTTCACAAACTTCAATACATCTAGCACAATTAGTGCACTCACCAGACAACACAGGAATAGACTCTTTTTTAATCATCCATAAAACCTGATTTTCATGGCACACTTCTTTACACTTCATACACTCTGTGCACTTATCATGATTATGATCAACTCTTAGAAAACTATATTTTCCTACAAGTGAATAAAATCCACCAAGAGGACAAATATGTCCACACCATCCATTTTTTAAAACAAAAAGATCAAAAAGAAAAATGATAAGCATTGCAGCCCAACCAAATCCAAGACCAAAAACCAAACCTCTGTGAACCATAGATATTGGTGAAATAAATTCAAATGCACCCAATCCTAAGATTGTTGAAAGTACAAGGGTAAGAGCTAAAACCCAATATCTCATATTTCTACTAGCTGGTTGTTTTTTTTGTATAGTATCAAATCCTAGTTTTCTTCTAATAAATGAGCTTAAATCAGTTATTATATTTACTGGACATACCCATGAACAAAAAACTCTACCACCAACTAAAAAATAAAAGAGTGTTATTATTGATGCACCTACTAGTATATTTGTTGATATTAAGGCACCTGCAAAAAACATTTGTAAAACAGCAAATGGATCACTTAAAGGAACTGTTTCCAAGAACAATGATGAGCTTAGATTCCCTTGTAAAATAGTAATTACATATGCATTTGCTAAAATATATAAAGCCATTATTGAAACTTGTATCAATCTTCTTAAAATAAGATAAGGGTTTTTTAAAATAAAATTAATCATCTAATAAACCTTTCATATCATTTAAAGAATCAATAGCAGTATCTTTGCTTAATTCTGTTGTTGTCTTAATCTCTTTTGCATTTTTAACTCTTTTTTGGTCCTCTTTATCCCAACCTTTTACATAATAATCACCTGCACGTCCAAGTGCAACTTCTCTAGGTAGGACAAAAATGGCTGCTTTTTCAGTTACACAAGCTCTTTCACATAACCCACATCCTGTACAGGCATCTGCATGGACAACTGGTTTCATAAAAGAGTGTTTCCCTGTTCTATCATTTTTTTCATATTCAATAGTAATAGCTTGACCCAAAATTGGACATGCTCTATAACATGCGTCGCATTGAATACCCCAAAAAGCAATACAGCTTTGGCTATCAATAACAGCAACACCCATTTGTGCAATATTTATATCAAGCTCTCCATTTGTACTAACAAGCTTTTCATCTAAAGCATCAGTTGGACAAACAGGGACACATGGAATATCAGTACACATATAACAAGGAACTTCCCTTGGTGTAAAAAAAGGAGTTCCAAGAGGTTTATTATCACCTGGTTTTGCTAATTTTAGTGTATAAAATGGGCAAGCCTCTACGCACAAACCACATTTGATACATGTCGATAAGAAATCTTTTTCATTTAAAGCACCTGGTGGTCTAAGTATTAATTTAGAGGCAGTTACTTCATCAACATATGCACTCCAAATAAGACCACCAAGGAAGACAAGTCCTGCCGTTCTTGCACTTTTTAAAAGAAATTCTCTTCTATTACTATTCATTTTTTCTTCTTTTACGCTTTATAAACTTTTACAGCACATTTTTTAAAGTCTGTTTGTTTTGATTGTGGACAAGTATAATCAGCACAAACTTTGTTGATAAATACTTTTTCGTCAAACCAAGGTACAAATACTAAACCACGTGATGGTCTATTTCTTCCTCTTGTCTCAACTCTAGCTTTTACTTTTCCACGTCTAGATTCAACCCATGCCAACTCACCTTGTTTTACATCATATTTTTTTGCATCTTCAGGGTGCATATAACATAATGCTTCTGGAACTGCTCTGTATAATTCTGGAACTCTCATAGTCATAGTTCCTGAGTGCCAGTGTTCTAATACTCTACCTGTACTCATCCATACTGGATATTCTGCATCTGGCATTTCAGGTGCATCCATATATGGTCTAGCAAATATTTTTGCTTTGTTTGGTAAAGGTTTTTTCTCTTTATTAGTTACACCTTTTAAATCTCCATATGGAAGTGCTTTTGCAAGTGTTCCATAGAAAGCATGTGAGTTATTTGTTCCATCTTTTTTTACTGCATGTGCTGCATATGGATCATATTTAACATTAAATCTCCACTGTGTCTCTTTTCCATCAACAACTGGCCATTTAAGTCCTCTTACTTTATGATATGTATCAAAATCAGCTAAATCATGCCCATGTCCTCGTCCGAAGTCTGCATACTCTTCGAATAGATATTTTTGAATAAAGAATCCATATCCATCAAATACTTTTCCATCACTTCCAACAACATTTCTGTTATCTCCAAAAACTTCAGAGTTATCAAAACCTGCTTGGATAGGATCATCTAAATTTGCTTTATAAGATTTTGCTTTATCATTTGCAAATAGGATTTCATACATAGTTGTATCTTCTGTATATCCCATTTTTTTAGCTTCTTCAATTACATTAGGAAGTTTTTTCTTCCCACCAGTACTTATAAGTGTTTGTTCACCCCATAAATCTTTTACAGTAAATCTTTTAGATAATTCAACCCATTGCCAAGTATCACTCATAGCATCACCTATTGGTAATACTTGTTGTCTCCAGTGTTGAGTTCTTCTTTCTGCATTTCCATAAGCTCCCCATTTTTCATAAATCATAGCTGATGGTAAAATCAAATCAGATACTTTTGCAGAAATACCTGGATATCCATCAGATGTAACTATGAAGTTATCCATTTGTCTAGCTGCTTTAATCCAATGTGATGCACTAGCTGTATCTTGGTATGGGTTACAAACATTTACCCAAGCAAATTTCATAGAACCATCTTCTAAATCCCTATGGATTTTCATGATGTGTTGATGCCCTTTTGGATTTAATGTTCCTTGTGGAATTCCCCAAGCTTTTTCAGAAATACTTCTATGTTTTGGATTAGCTACCATCATATCAGCTGGTAATCTGTGTGCAAATGTTCCAACTTCTCTTGCAGTTCCACAAGCAGATGGTTGACCTGTTAGTGAAAATGCACCAGAACCTGGTTTTGCTTGTTTATTTAATAAAAAGTGAACGTTATATGCTAAAGTATTTACCCAAGTTCCTCTTGTATGTTGGTTCATACCCATAGTCCAGAAACTCACTACTTTTCTATTTTTTTCAATATAAAGGTCTGCTAATTCTTTGATTTTCTTTTTAAAGTCTTCATCAGATTCATCAGGATTACCTTTTGAAACTTGTGTTACATAATCAGCATTGTATGGTTCTAAGAATTTTTTATACTCTTCAAAAGATATCTCCCAGTGTTTTAATCCAGCTGGTTTGTTAACCATCATATCACCCTCTTTATATCCATAAGGAGCTAAGGCTGGTGCTTCATCAGCTGAAACTACTTTTTGCATCTCTTTTGAGATAGTTTCCATCTCTTTTGCTGTATATTTACCCTCTTCAAGAGATTTTTCACCAGTTCTTCTCATTCCATAACCCATATTTACAGGACTTGCTGCAAATATAATATGTTTTTTAACAAAATCCCAATCAATAGATTCTGGATTGTTATAAACTATCTCTCTTGCAATATAGTTCCATAATGCTAAATCTGAATTTGGTTTAAAAATAATTTCAGTATCAGCTAAATCAGAAGTTCTATGTCTATATGTTGATAAGTTGATAACTTTTACTTTCTCAGGATTTGATAATTTTCTATCAGTTACCCTTGACCACAATATAGGGTGCATCTCTGCCATGTTTGAACCCCATGATACAACTGTATCTGTTAGTTCAATATCATCATAACAACCACTTGGCTCATCTATTCCAAATGTTTGATAAAATCCAACAACAGCACTTGCCATACAGTGTCTTGCATTTGGATCAATTGCATTTGATCTAAATCCAGCTTTCATCATTTTTTGAGCTGCATAACCTTCCATAACAGTATATTGACCACTTGCAAATACACCAACTCCTTCAGGACCTTTCTCTTTTAAAGCTTTTTTGATATGAAATTCCATCTCATCAAAAGCTCTTTCCCATGAAATTGGAGCAAATTTACCATTTTTATCAAATTTACCATCTGCACCAACTCTAAGAAGTGGTTGTTTTAATCTATCTGATCCATACATAATTTTTGCATTAAAGTACCCCTTAATACAGTTAAGTCCTCTGTTTACTGGTGCTGCTGGGTCACCTTTAACTGCAACTATTTTACCACCTTTAGTAGCAAGCATAATTCCACAACCTGTACCACAAAATCTACATGCTGCTTTATCCCATCTCCAGCCACCTTCGGCTTCATTTGCTTTTGCCTGAACAGATGTTGGTACATTCATACCAATCGCTGCTGCAGCACTTGCTGCTGCTGAGCTTTTCAAAAACTCTCTTCTTGATAGCGTCATTGTATCTCCTTTAAAAAGTTTAATTCATATTACTAACACTGTAATTCTAACTGTTAAAATTTACATAATCTTTGACTTTAGTCAAATAGAATAAGTTTAAATTAAGGACAGTTTTTGTCCTATTATTTTAAATCAATGAAATAAAATTTATTTACAGATAGAGTGGTATAAAAATCTAAATAAAGAGTAGTCATGACTTTCCACAATTATATAAGAGCAGTGGGTACTGGGCCTAAATCAAATAGAGAATTAACAGAAAATGAGATTCTAGATTGTATGGAACAAATATTAGAACAAAATCCTAAAACAGAACAGATTGCTTCTTTTTTACTTGGTTGGAGAGTGAGATTGGAGACAAATGAAGAATTAAAGTCTTCCTTAAATGTATTTGATAAATATATCAAAAAAGTAGATGTCCCAAACTCAATTGAACTTGGCTACCCATATGATGGAAAAGCTGATAACCCTTATCTTTTCCCTTTATTTGGAAAATATCTTAAGAAATTTGATTTAAATATTGTATTAAGTGGAGATTATTTACAGCCTGCAAAACATGGTATTACTGTAAAAGATATAGCAAATAATCATAAACTAGATGATAATATATATTTTTTTGATAGAAAAGATTATTTTAAAGAATTAAGTGATTTAAGTGAAATAAGAAATATTTTAGGACTTAGAACTGCTTTTAATACCTTAGAAAAACTTCTTAATCCTGCAAATTCTGAATATGCAATAACTTCTGCTTTTCATAAACCATATGTAAATAAATATAATGATATTTTTGCTTCTAGATATAAACATTTAGTAATAGTAAAAGGAAATGAAGGCACACCTGAAATTTTTTCAAAATGTAAATATTGGATAAATGATAATGACACAATAAAAGAATATATAATTGACCCCGAATATTTTGGAGTAAAATATAAAAAATCTTGGGATAGAATAAGTTTAGAAGAGTCTTTAGATTCAATCAATAATCCAAGTGATGAGTTACTAAAACTAGTAAAACTTAATGTCTCTTTATTATTGGTCACAGCACAAAAGGCTAAAAATGTAGAAGAGGGATTTGAGATGTTAAGCTAAGGCTTAACATCTTGATTATTCTGTAGGTTTTGGAAATTCTTTTGTATAAAGACTTATACATCTTGCTGAATGAAAACCTCTACTATATTGTGGATTTGTAAAGATATCATCTTTAAGTGACCATCCTAAGTCTTTTGAAATTATAACAGACTGTTCTGCTTTTCTTTGGATTTTATTTTCACATATTACTGGTTTTCCAGAAGTAAATCTATCGCTTACTTCTGCCATTCTATTTGTTGTAATAAAATAGTGTAAACCAATAAAAATAGATAAAATAATAAATACTCCAATAACTCCTATCTTAAAAGCACTTTTTGCCATAAAAGGTCTTGTTGTTACATATATAGTAACAATCATTATAAAAACTGCAATAACTAAATATGCAGCTTCCAATTCTAAAAATTTCATGCGATTCCTTTTTGATTTTTTTCTTCCCATTTAGAAAATTCGTTAGAGAAATAACTAATTCTTGTTTTTTTAAATTCTCTTGAAGAATACAACGCCATATTTGATTTATAATTTATACTTTTTGAAATAGAGTCAATTGTATTTTGTGTATCTGTATTTGTTTTTCCATGTATCATTGTAAAAAGGTTATATTTCCAATTCTTATATTTGGGTCTTAAATAACAATGACTTACAGCTGAAAAACTAGCTGCTTCTTCACCTATTTCTATGGCATTATTTTCATCTATCTCCCAAACAACCATTGCATTTGCATTAAATCCTGCATGTCTATGATTTAAAATAGAAGCAAATCTTCTCATAACTCCAGATTCTATAAAATCATTCATAATACAAAAGAGCTCGTCATACGTAATATTTAGTTTATCAATGATAAATTTAAAGGGTTCACTTATAAACTCAATGTCTTCTTGAAGAAGTTTAATAATCTCGTAGTGATAAGGAGTTAGTTCAAGTTCTTTAAAATCTCTTTTTTTAATTTTTTCTTTTTTTTCTTCTTTATTTGTTGTATCTAATTTAACAGAAATTTTAAAAAGTTTTAGAGTTGGTAAAATAATATAATCATTTGCTTTTGTTAATTTAGACAATATTTTTATCGTTTGTTCTAAACCCAAACTTGAATCAGGTGCGACAGCCATTGTAAACCAAATATTAAAGCTATGGTTTCTTTCATAGTTATGAGAAATTCCTGGATGTGAATTTAAAATCTTAACAGCATCATCAATTTTATCATTATCAATTTCAAAGGCTACAAGTGAAGATTGATAACCAAGTTTTTTTGTATCAAAAATTGCTGAAGTTTGTCTTATAATATTATTTGTCTTGGCATCTTGAAGTATTTGTATTACTTCATTTTCTGTGATATTTAATTCATTTGCAAGTACTTCAAAAGGTTTTGCAACCAGTGGAAAGCTTTTTTGTATTTTTAATAAAATTTCATCTTTCATACTAATGCCTTTTTTTAAAACTAGAAAATTATAACAACTAAAAAACTTTTTCACATTGACTTAAAACAATTTTTTTGGAATAGATTTTTGATATAAATTTATTAAAATAATTAATTTTTCTTGATGTATGTTAATGAATATCTACATCTATTTTGTTAGACTAATTTAAATAAAAATGAATTACATATAAATTGGAGATAAGATGAATAAAAGAGTTAGTAATTTACTATTATTAGGATTTTTTATAGGATTTTTTGTAATAGGATATATATCTTTTAATGACGCAATTCCCCAAGAAAAGAATAAAAGAGTTTATAATTTATTAAAACCACACTTTAAATATGTGTTAGACCCAAGTATGAGTGGATTTACTATTAAATACAAAGAAACCGGAGAGAAAGAAAAGCCACCTGCATCTGAAGTATTTAAAAGAGTAGATGAATTAGATAAAGAGTGGGGGAAAGATCATTTACAATTAAAAGATAATAGATTAGAAGTTGTAGATAATAATAAAAAAGTTATTTCAGTAATTATTTTAAATGATGAAAAAGAGATAGCTTGGATAAAACATTTTTTTAATAAATGAAAAAAGTAATTGAAGTAAGTATAATTGCTATTGTAGGTATTTTAGTATATGGGTTAATTACTTTATTACCTAATTTTTTCCCAAGAGAATTAAAAACATTTGAAAATGATAGCGAGCTTAGAACTGCTGCACTTAGATCTTTTTCTCCCATGCCAAAAACTTATGATGAAATCATAAAATTAACAAACATAAATCCAAACAATCCTCTCACTAAAGAAAAAATCACTTTAGGTAAAAAACTTTTTAATGATAAAAATTTATCTCAAAATAGAGATATTTCATGTTCTACTTGCCATGTATTAAAAGATGGTGGGGCAGACAACCTTCCAACAGCTTTGGGAGATACTTTTCAGGAAAATCCTTTCCATTTAAATACTCCAACTGTATTAAACTCATCTTTATATTTTAGACAATTTTGGGATGGAAGAGTAAAAAATGTAGAAGAGCAAGCCTCTGGACCAATTCAGGCAAGTTTTGAGATGAATATGAGTAAAGAAGAGATAGTAAAAAGAATAAATGAAAATAAAAATTATATGAAATCTTTAAAATCACAAAACTTAGAAGTTAATTTTGAGAATATAGTAAATGCTATTGCAGCATATGAAAGAACTTTAGTTACCAGGGGAGCATTTGATGATTATCTAGATGGAGATGATAGTGCTATTAACGAAAAAGCAAAAAAAGGATTAGGTATATTTATTACACGAGGATGCAAAGGTTGTCATGCTGGACTTACAATTGGCTCTCAAAGTATTCAAAAATTTCCTTTACATTCATGGTGGAATGAATGGTTAGCTCTTGAATTAATTAAAAGTAAGGACTCTTTTTTACCTGAGATTGTAGTAAAGGATAACTCTTTTCCTTTTAAAAACACAGGTGGATTTAAGGGCTTAAATAATGATCAAAAATTTAAAGTACCAAGTTTGAGAAATGTTGTAAGAACTGCTCCGTATTTTCATAATGGTGAAATAAAAGAGTTAAAAGAAGCTGTGAGAATTATGGGTAAATATCAACTAGGACAGATTTTTACAGAAGAAGAGATAGAAGAAATAGTGGAGTTCTTAAAAACTTTAGATGGTAAAATTGTATATAAGGAATATTAAATTGATTTAAGTCAATCTTTTTTTATAGGATTGTTATAATATATATATTTTAATCAAAGGATTATAATGAAGGCAAAACTTAAAGATTTATTTTTGTTTAGAGATTTAGATAAAGAGATTATTCAAGAAATAGAAAACTTATCCACTGAATTGGTTCTTCCAAAGAATTCTGTAGTTTTTTATGAAGGTGATGAATCAAAGAATATGTTTTTATTAACTAAAGGGATTATTAAACTATATAAAGTAACTTCTCATGATAAAGAGGTAATCTTAAAATATTTTCATGCAAATGAGACAATTGCTGAGTTTGCAAATTTTGAAAATATTAATTATCCTGCCACTGCACAAGCTTTTACCGATATTGAAGTATTGAAAATAAATTTTGAAGAATTAAAAAAGATTATTTTTAAAAATCCTGCATTATCTTATAAGATTATGACCTCTTTAATTAAAAAAATAAGAAATTTAGAAAACGTAATCTCTATGCATATTGTTTTGGATTCACAAGAGAGAGTCGCAAAATATATTTATAATAATGCAGAAGATTTTTTTAAAACTAAAAATATTTTAGTTGCAGAGATTTTAAATATATCTCCCGAAACTTTGTCTAGAGTTTTAAGAACTTTAAAAGATGAGAATATAATTGACACTTCAAAAAAATTTGTTGATAAAGATGCTTTAAAAAGTTACTTTTGCTAAATAAAAAGGTGAAAATCACCCTTTTATTTAAACCAACAAATCTCTTTTCTTAAGTTTACAACTTCTCCAATTACAATAATTGCAGGAGTAGGTAAATCTTTAGATTTTTCTACAATATCTTCTAATGTACCAGTTACAACTTGCTGTTGAGGAGTTGTACCTTTTGAAATTACTGCACATGGATAATCTTTTCTTTTCCCTAAGTCCATTAATTTATTTGTGATTAGTTTTATATTATGAAAGCCCATTAAAAATACTATTGTTTCATCATTTAAGAAAGTTTCCCATTCTAGTTGAGAAATCTTCTTCTTAGGTGTTTCATGTCCAGTTACAACTCTAAAAGATGTTGTGATTCCTCTGTGAGTTACAGGGATTCCTGCATATGCTGGAACAGAAACAGCTGAAGTTATACCGGGGATTATTTCAAATTTTATATCTCTATCATATAGGTAAATAGCTTCTTCCCCTCCACGTCCAAAAACAAAAGGATCACCACCTTTTAGCCTTACGATATTTTCATATTTTAAACTTGCTTGATAAATAATTTCATTTATTTTATCTTGAGGAACACTATGTTTTCCATCTTCTTTTCCAACATAAATTAGTTCACAATTCTCTTTTGCCATATCTAAAATTTCTGGATTTGCTAATCTATCATATATTATTACATCAGCTTCTTTTACGACACGTGCAGCTTTTAAAGTCATTAGCTCTATATCGCCAGGACCTGCACCTGTTAAGTATACTTTTGCCATTTTATTTTCCGTCCTCATAAATAAATATTCCTGATGGTTTTTTTACGTTAAAGATTTCTCTTTCTACAAACCATTCTTGTGTATTAATAACTGAAACCATATTTGCATCATTTACTGATACATATAAATAGTTATCTTCATTTGACCATCTTAGATGTAAGACTTTTCCAGGAAAATTAAAAGTTTGAATAATCTCTAAAGTTTTTGTATCAACTATTTGAATAGTTGGAAAATCTTTTCCTGAATATGTAACTGCTAAATATTTTTTATCTGGACTTAGACTAGTAAATACAGGTAATCCTTGTGTTTGTATATTTTTAACAAAATTAAATTTATTATCATAAACTAAAACTTTATTATCTCCAACAGCTGGAACAAATACTTTATCTCCACCAATTGACCAAAATCCAAAATGTGGTACTTTTAAAACCATTTTTCTGTTTTCATCTAAAAATATTTTAATCTTTTTAAAAGTCATTTTATCTAAATCAACTACCCCATAATGCTTTGAAGTAAAAAATCCTACAATATAATTATTATCTTTTATCATTGCATCAAAAGGAAGTTCTCCCACTTCTTTAAACTCTTTAAAAAGTTTAAAATTAGGAAGTGGCTCTCCTTCATTTATATCTTTAAAAACTGAAATAGTATCATTATCCATTTGAGAAAAGATTAAAAAACTTTTGTAAATTTTTATCCCAACATTTTTTGAGTCTGTTTTGATTTTTTTTATTGGTTTTAAATCTCTAGTTAAAATGTCAACGCTTTTATCATCATAGTTCGCAACGGCAACATAATTTTTACCAATTACAAAACCAATAGCAGATTTTGATGTTTTATATTCATGTGTTATTTGCTCAGATTCTGGGTCAAATTTTATAACATAACCATCTCTTGAAATAACATAAGCATCTTTACCTTCAAATTTTACAACTCCGTGATTCATATTTCTCATACCTTCTATATGAGTTCGTTGAAGACCATTATAAATTGTTGCTAAAGATGAACTTTCTCTCTCAACTACAAAAATTTTTTCTTTGGCATTAATACTTGTAATAAGTAGAAGTGCAAGTAATAAGAGTTTCATATACATTTCCTTTTAGTTTATTTCTTCATCATATAAATAACATGATGGATCTTCACTCCATAAATCACCACTAATGGCATAAGCTCTACTTCTAGAACCTCCATTACAAATATTTAAATATTTACATTGTGAACATTTTCCACTGATTTGTCTTGGAAATTTCCGCAGATTTCTTAAAAGCTCATTTTCCTCATCTAACCAAACTTTATCAAAATCATTTTCTAAATAGTTTCCAATAGTTGTTGGAAAAAAAGGGTCAGGTTTGACATTCCCTAGCCAATCCATATTCCCAAGTCTGTTTCCAGCAGAATTTCCTCCCCAAGAAAGTAGTTTTTCTTTTAGTTTTTGAGCAAATTGGGGATAATCTTTTTCAAATTTTTGTAGAAGTATTACTGCATCCATTTCCATATTCCCCGTAACTATTTCAATATTACTGTTATTTTTGTAATACTCGAAGGCTTTATTGATTATAAAATGTACATATTCTCTTCTTTTTTCTTTTGAGATATCAATTTTTAGATTATCTAGTCCTCTCCCTGAATAAACCAAGTGTGAGATATAAAGTTTATTTACATTTAACTCTTCACACAGTTCAAACATTTTGTAAAAACTACTCTCGGTCTCTTTTGTAAGTGTAAATCTTATTCCAGCATTTCCACCATGCTCTTGGATAAGTTTTATGGCTTCAATTGATTTTTTATAAGAACCTTCTAATCCTCTAAAATGGTCATGAATCTCTTCAATCCCATCAATAGAAATACCAATATAGTTAAAAGTACTTATGATTTTATCAACATTTTTATGATTGATATACATGCCATTTGTTGACAAATAGGTCATGATATTATTCTCTTTCATTACTCTTGAAATATCATAAATATCACTTCTAATAAGAGGCTCTCCTCCTGAAAAAATTACAAAGTTTACCCCTGCTTTTTTTAGTTTGGGTATCGTTTGTGATATTTGTTCAAAAGTTAAGGTGTCTTTTTCATTGGCATCGGCTTTTGAATAACAGTGATGACATAAAAGATTACAACGATTTGTAAAATTCCAAATCATAATTGAGCCATTTAAACTTCTAGATTTAACATCTTGAAAAGTTGATTTTATTAAGTTTGATAATCTAAACATTAGTTACTCTTATATTTTAAGATAAAAGATGTGATAGCATCTAATTCGTTTTGATTTAATTTTTCTTTAAATGAGGGCATAACAGAACGTTTGTGTCCTAGTTGTTTATAAGTTGATTTAGGTGCAATAATATGACCTTGTATTTCACCTACTGTTCTTTTATTTGCAATACTTTCAAAAGAGGGACCAAAGGCAACAGAAGTTTCATGGTGACAGCCCCAACAATAAGTTTTAAATACGCTTTCTCCATTTAAGTCTTGTGCAAAAGTTATGTTGCTAAGAAGTAAAAATATAACTGTTATCTTGAAATAATATTTAATCATTATTTGCTCTTTTTTATTTATTAATAAGATATTAACATAAAGATTAAGAGCTTGTAATTGACGCTTATCAAGTATTGTTTTTTACTTTGTATGTATAATTGTGAAATTAATCATAAGGAAGAACTATGAGAATTATTTTATTTTTACTAATTAGCTTTGCTTTTGCATATTCTAGTAATTATGATGCTGGATTGGAAGCATACAAAAATAAAGAGTACAAAAAAGCAATGGAGTTGTTCACAAAAAGTGCAAAAGAGGGTAACTCCCAAGCAAAATATAATTTATCTGTTATTTATGCAAATGGGGATGGGGTAGAAAAGGATTTAACTAAGTCTTTAGATTGGTTAAAAGATGCTTCAAAAGATGGAAATTCTTATGCAATTATGAGTTTAGCAAATATGTATATGCAAGGCTTTAACGTAGAAAAAGATTATAAAAAAGCAATTGAACTTTTTACAAAAGAAGCAGATATAGGGAATGTAGAAGCTTCATATAATTTAGGATTTATATACACAGTTGGCTTGGGAGTAGAAATTGATAATAAAAAAGGTATAAATTATTATACAAAAGCCGCAGACTTAGGAAATATTAAAGCTCAAATAAATCTTGGATATATATATCTATCTGCGCAAGGAGTTGCAAAAGATATGAAAAAAGCTGCGTATTATATCAAAAAAGCAAAAGATAAAGGTGACTTAAAAGCAAAGGCTTTATGGGAAGAGTTTAAACTAGAAGAGTTTTAATTCTTCTAAGGAGTTAATGTTGTAAATTGGCTCTTTTAATACCAACTCAAGTTTTGAATCAACAATAAATATCGTCGGAAACCTTGTCGTATAATAAAGCTCTATTGGATAACTTATCTTATAGTTTATATTAATAAGAATAGATATAAATCTTTTGTTTAACAAATTAACAAACTCTTTTTTCTTATATAAATTGGCTAATAGTTTTTTTGATTCTTCTTTTTCATCTACTAATAAAACAAATAAATTTTTCTTTTCATTTTGTGCTAATATTAATGCTTTATCATAGTTTGAGTACCAAGATATATTTTGTGAGTATAAGTTTGAGATAAACAGAGATATAAGTAGTAAGTTTTTTATCATGAGTATTAAAATAAATACTATTCACCTCCTAAGAGATGAATAGATTTATCTTCCTAATTATGCACCAGGAATAGTTTGTCTGTGTTCTACAGAATATGTAAATGTAGGAGTAGTTAAGTTGTTAATATATTTAACAAATTTTCCACTATCAGATTCATAAATACCAATTCTTCCTGTTGTCCATTCAGAAATCATAGTCCATTTACCATGATTTGCAGGTTCAGCATGAAGTAATCTTGGTTGAACAGGTTCTTTAATTTTTTCGCCAACTTTATCAGTATACTCAATAACTTTATCTTTCCCAATTTTAGGATAAGATTCAGGGAATGTTACAGTTTTATATTGTGTTGCATCCCAAGTTTGTAATACTTTTTTAGTTTTTGCATCAATTAATTGACCTTCTGTTTTACCAACTTTTACAATTCTATCAGCTTCTAAAGTCTCTTTGTTGATTAAATAAACTTCATTATAAGTTTCTGGACTTCCCAGTACTGTATCAGCCCAAATATATGGTGTATGATGTGCAGTTCCTACGAATAATCCACCACCTGAAGTTTCTACTTTTTTAACTACTTTCCAATTTGAATCCCAAATTACAACAGAACCAATATTCATAGATACAGTTGCGTGTAATTGTTTACCCATTTTTTTGTTATACCAAGAAGAACCTTGACCTGGATGTGGTTTAGATTTTTTACCTGTATAAACTTTTGCAGCTAAATTTTTATTTTTATAATCAACAATACCAATAACATCACTTCCTTGAGAAGCAATCATATAGTATCTACCAAAATCTTTACCTTCATCTTCATTTAAAAATGCATCATGAAGAACTTTACCAATATTTGGAACATCTCCAACGATTGGGAAATCAGGTTTAGAATAATCAATAATATATACTCTACCTGCATCTTTTAATGCCATTGCAAAGTAAGGACCATATGGAGTATCAGCTAAAGAAGCAACTCTTGATGACTCTATTTGACCATCTATGTTAATAACTGCAGATGTATCATAAGCTTTTAATGGTTCTAATGTCATAGCATCGCAAAGTACTGCTCCACCTGGAGTATAGTTTCCTGCAATTACATATTTACCATCTGGAGAAACTGCAAGTCCTCTTGATTCAAATCCAACTTGAACAGAAGCAAGTGCTGGTTGACCAGGTGCAGCTATATCAAACATTGTAAGTCTACCTGATCTTGAGATTGAATAAGCATATCTTGGGTTTTTCTTATTTGTCACTGTTACGTGAACAGCAAACCCAGCTTTATGTCTAGATAGAACTTTACCATTAGTACTATCAATAAAGTCAACTAAAGAGGCATCTCTTTCAGTTGCAAATGTGATATCAAGTACAGATTTTGTGTCGTGTGATTTTGGATATTTTTTAGCTAAAAATTCTCTGTCTGCTAATTTTGTCCATGTTCCATGAATTTGTTTAAAATCTAACTTATAGTTAGTATTATTTTGCCAATCCATTAGCCAATCAACCATTCCATCAGCATCATCTTTTGAGAACATATGTGTCCATTGAGGCATTGCTGTATTTGGAACACCATTTAATATTTTATCTCTTAATACATGTCTTTCTTGTTTTTTTAAAGCACCAGGTCTTAAATCTGAACCAACACCACCTTGGTGAATTGGTCCATGACAACCTTGACACTCTTTTTCATAGACTTTTGGAAAGTCCATATTTGAAGATCCTGCAAACATTGAAGTTGCAACCATTGCTGAAAGTGCCGTCATACTCAAAACTTTTGTTAATTTCATACTAGTCTCCTTATCTTTATATTACACAATTTATTGGCAAAGCATAAGTAAAATATTAATTATGCTTTGTCGAGTTTCTTAAATCAAATGGAGAAAGTCTCCTATTTGATTTCTATTTTATTGCTCGTTTTCCAATCTCTTTTTTTCTTGTCTATAAAGAAAAAACATAGGTAAAATTATTACCGTATGTAGAAAAATTGTTAAAGTCATAGGTCCTTGATTTAGTGTTCCAAAAAAACTTGGAACTACATCTGTAAATACTTCAAACATTGTGTACTCCTTATCTTATGTGTTTAGGATTAGAACCTGTACTTAATAAATCTTTTACTAAGTAAATAAATCCAATAAATGTAACAACACCCATTGCCAGTCTCCATCCCATACCTTGCATGAACCACATTGATTCTTGTGCAGCGAAGAAACCTTCCCACGTTGCACCCCATTGTGCTCTTTCTACCATAGTTTGAACATAAGCAGAAGCAGTTAAGGCAACAGTCATACCCACAACACCAAATGTAATTAAAGTAATTGCCATTTTAGAAGCAAAAGTTGCGCGTAACTCTTTAATTCCATTTGAACCTTGAACACCCATATAAAACATACCTATTAAAATCGTAGCGTATGCCCCATAGAAAGCAAGGTGACCGTGTGCTGCTGGCCATTGTGTACCGTGTGTATATAGATTGATTTGAGGTAGCGTATGCATAAATCCCCAAATACCAGCACCAATAAAGTTACCAAAAGTATTTACTACAAACCAACTAAATGCAGGTGTATTTGAAATAGAGTGTTTTGTACCATTTGCTGCTGCATGACCAGATTCTTTTCCCCAGTCATATAATACGTGTACAAACATACCAATTAATGGAACAGGTTCAAGTGCAGAGAATAATGCTCCAATTTCCCACCAGTACTCAGGCGTACCAATCCAAAAATAGTGATGCCCAATACCTAAAATACCAGAACCAAATAACATAGCTACTTCAATCCATAACCACATTTCAACGATTTGTCTATTTGCACCAATAGTTTTAATTAAACCATAACCAGCTAAACAAGCAACAAAAACTTCCCAAGTAGCTTCAACCCATAAGTGGATAACCCACCACCACCAATATTGATCCATAGAGATATTATCTGTAAAGAACATACCAGCAAGGTATAAACCTGCAAGTGCAAGTAAATCTGCCATAAGAACTGTCATAATTCCAGTTCGTTCACCTTTTATTGCTGTTAAATATACATTAGCAATAAAACCAAGTACAACAACAACAATTCCAATATCTGCCCATCTTGGAGCTTCAATATATTCTCTACCTTCTGTAATTAACCAAATTGTAGATTCTTTTGCAGGTCCAACTTGAATAAAAATATATACTAAAACCACAACTGCAACAGCTGCTGTTAGAACAAAAAATAGTATTTTCCCAATACCAACACCAACTGTCTCAATCCCTGTTTCATCAGGTAAAATAAAATATACTGCACCAATCATTGCATATAATAACCATACAACTAAGGCATTGATATGCACCATTCTTGCAATTGAAAAATCTAATGTTTCAAAAAGAAAACCTGGAACAACAAATTGAGTTGCTGCAATTAAACCAAATAATAACTGTGCACCGAAAAGTGTTGCCGCTACAGTAAAATACCAAGTCCCAAGTCTTTGGGATTCAAATTTTAAATTACTTGCCATTTACAGCTCCTTGCATTTTCCCAAAGTTTCTAGGGAAACCATTTGTGTCAATTGAAGACATATGTTTTAAGAAAGCAACAATCCCTTTTGCTTCATCTTCTGTAATACCAAGGTTTGGCATCATTCTAGCATGTGTAGGATATTGTGAAGGATGCATTAAAAATTCTGCCATAGCTTCTTCTTTAGTTGCTTTTCCTGTCATTCCTCTATAAGGTCCATTTTCACTCCACATTGGATCTAACCAAGCTTTAGTTAAATCAGGAGCATAATATGCACCATTTCCAAGTAATGTATGGCAATCCATACAATTTTTTGCTTGCGTACCTAATTTACCTAAATGAAGTAAATCAGCCGCTTCTTTTTGTGAATAA
Organism: Arcobacter sp.; assembly: GCA_002869535.1. Lineage (GTDB taxonomy): Bacteria > Campylobacterota > Campylobacteria > Campylobacterales > Arcobacteraceae > Arcobacter. The sequence goes on along the minus strand of PKUK01000008.1, from coordinate 647,552 downwards.
TCATCTCTACCAAAAAACTTCTCTTTTTCAGTAAACATACTATTACCACTTCCATCATTTCCACCAATAACTGGCACTTCATGACCTCTTTTTTCACTCATGTCGTAACTAATTTTGTAGTTAATAACAGTTGGACTTGGAACTCTTTTAGTTATTCCATTTTGGATATCTTTGTCTGTACCCATAGCTATTTGAGGTACAGTGTCAAATGTCAACCAAATTAGTAACATAGCACTAAATCCAGTAACCCAAGCTGCTGATCTTTGCCAAAACCTATTACTTCCCCATACAGAGACTTCTTTTTTAGCCACCGTTTTCTCCTTTTTAATGTTCTACTGACTCATGGGTTTTAACCATTAAAAAGTATACGAAGTGTGGAATTAGTAGGAAACCAACCATCGCACCAAATAACACATATTGTGTAAAAGGTTCACTTTTTATTAAAACACCAAGGTAGTATAAACAGTATGTTTGCGCAATCCAAAAAGCATATGCTGCTGGCATAAAACTTTTATGAAGTTTGCCTAATCGGACAATAGTATAAATACCAATGTATCCAAGCCCTAGTATAATTACCATTGCGGATGATAAAAATATAGGAAAGAAATTCTCCAGAGGAATTTCCGGTCTTATAATTAAAGGTGCTATTTCCATATATTTTCTCCTAATTCATATACTGAACTATTCAAAAGTTTAGTAGAAAAGTTGAAAAAAAAAATTGATATTTATCAATAATTTTAATAAAAAAAAGTATTTTGATAAATTAAGATTTTATTAAGTTAATAAGAGTGTTTAGCATGAAGTATTAAATAATAAATAATTCTAAATTATAAGAATAGTGTTATATAATACATGCAACATTAAATAAATGAGGTAATTATGAGTTTTTTTAAATATATAAAAGCAGTAGGAACAGGACCTAAGTCAAATAGAGAATTAACACAAGAAGAGATGAAAGATTGTATTAGACAAATATTAAATGAAGAAGTTCAAAGTGAACTAGTAGTTGCATTTTTACTTGGATGGAGAGTCAGACTTGAAACAAACGCAGAATTAAAAGCAACATTAGATGTTTGTAATGAATATATAAAAAAGGTAAATATTCCAAACTCAATAGAACTAGGTTTCCCTTATGATGGGAAAACAGATGGTACATATCTTTTTCCACTAGTGGCAAAGTATTTAAAAAAGTTTGATTTGAACATTGTAGTTAGTGGAGATGTTTTACAACCAGCAAAAGATGGTATTACAATAAAGGATATTGCTACAAACATTAAATTAGATGAAAATATTCACTATTTTGATAGAAAAGAGTTTTTACCAAAATTGAGTGCAATTACAGATTTAAGAAAAATATTAAAATTAAGAAGTGCTTTTAATACAGTTGAAAAGCTTCTTAATCCTGCCAATTCAAAATTTGCTTTAACTTCTGCTTATCATAAGCCTTATGTTGAAAAGTATAGTGAAATTTTTGCTTCAAATTATGAAAAATTTGTAGTAGTAAAAGCAGCAGAAGGTAGACCTGAGATTTTCAATAAATCAAAAGCTTGGGTAAAAATGCAAAATGGACTTGAAGAGTTTATTATAGATCCTGCATATTATGGAATAAATTATGATAAGAGTTTTGATAAGATTACTTTAGAAGAAGCAATAAATGAGATAAATAACCCCTGTGCCAATTTAGAAAAACTTGCAAAACTAAACGCAGCTTTACATTTATATTGTGCAAATAAAGCAGAAGATATAAATAGTGCCTATGAGATGTTAGATTAATGAACGCTTTTCCTATATCTTTAAATCTTAAAAATAGAAAAATTCTAGTTGTAGGTGCAGGTAAAATTGCAACAAATAAAATAAAGAAATTACTAAATTTTACAAATGATATAGTTGTTCTTGCCCCAACAATAAGTTGTGTGATAAAGGGTTTTTATATAAAAACTCTTGAAAAAGAGTATGAAAAAAAAGATATAGAAGGTTTTAATATAGTAATTGCCTGTGTTGATGATATAAATCTTCAAAAGGAGATTTATCAACATACAAGAGATAAAAATATTTTGTATACCTGCTCAGATGTTTTGGAGCTATGTGATTTTACTTTTACTTCCATGTTAAAAAAAGATGATTTGATAATATCTATTTCCACAAATGGAACTTCTCCCTCTTTTTCTAAAGAGTTAAAAAACTATTTAGAAAATATTATTCCAAATAGTGTAGGTGATTTTTTAAAAGAGATGAAAACTCTGAGAAATACTTTACCAAAAGGCAAAAGTAGAATGGAGTTATTAAAAAAGAAAAGTAAAGATTTTATAGAAAATTGGAAGTAGTCTTAAACAAAGAGTAATTTAACTCTTTGTTTAGTAAGTAGCTTATAGATGTTAAAGAACAATAATTTTTTAATATCTAATTTATATATCACCATTTAAAAGTTCAATTAAAGCAAATGAGACTTTAGAAAATCTAAATATTCTTTTTCCATTATACTTTGAAGCAAAATTTTTCGCATCCATTTCTTTTTCGAAGACGACTAAGTCATCACCAGAAGGAGAAGTTTTTGAAGAGCCATAAACATAGTAAGCATTTCTTCCATTTATAGGTTTTAAACTATTATAATCTGTTACTAATATTTCATCTAAATCATCAGAACTCATTGCTTCATACTCTTCAAAAAGTTGAGGTCTATGATAAAATTCAAACATTGACTTTGGAGAACAAAATAGAGCTTTTTTGCCTTTATTTGTCGTAATTTGTGCAACCCAAGTAGGATTTTTTGCAATATTTATTTTTCTTACAACTCCTAAATCATCTTTTGAATAGATGATTTGTGAACTAAATCCTAATGTACTAATTATTAACAATCCAAATATACTTCTTTTTAACATAATATTCTCCTATACTAAATCATTCTTTCTAAAAGTGATTAATCCTATAAATGCAAAAGCAAAACCTAAAATCACTGGATAAATAATTGATAAAATTACAAAAACTTTTTGATTAACATTATCTAAAATAGTGTATGCAACAGGACCCATTACGGTAAGCTCTGGGTCAAAAAGTGAAATTGCAGCTACCCTAAATACTTCTAATGGATTAAGCAATGATATACCAATAATAAGACTTTCGTCCATTCTATTTTGTAACATTAAAGATATTAAAGCAATATCAATAAATGCTAAAAGAAAAATCCAAACAAAAAAAGCAATTCCTAAAGATACTTCAGAGGATTTAACAATAGTAGATATAAAAAAAGCAATTCCTAAAAATGATAAACATAACGAAAATATTAGGCCAGAATATAAAAATAATATAGCCCAAGGAATTGATGCCCCTTTAACTAATCCAATGATTATTGCTAAAATCATTGCTAAAAATACAGGTGAAAATACTGTAATAAATCTTCCAATAACTTTACCCCAATAGTATTGTTTTAATGAAATAGGAAAAGAGAGCATATACTCTAGGATATTGCTATCCCTATCTGAGGAAATAGATCTAACTGTTGTAATTAAAATAAATATTGGTAAAATTACAATTGTAATTTGAATATACATTAAAAGTAATCTGCTCAAACCATTGAATCCCATTACTTGAGATTGTGTAACTCCTGTAATAAAAAAAATAGCAATTAATCCACCAAATACAAGAGTATAAACTAAAAACCATTTAGCTCTTATTGACTCTTTTAAGTCTAGGAATGCTACCAATAAAAGATTATTCATTTTTAGTCCCAATTTTTTCTTGTTGATATTCATGATTTCGTAAATTGATTAGTTCAACACTCTCTTCAAATGAAAAGTACCTTTCATTTTTTGGTTTTGTCTTTTGTGTATATGCACTAAAACCATAACCCATAGGAGTTATGTTTTCTTTTGTGTAAATAGCTTCTTTTGCATCAATAAATGATCCATTGTGTGCATCATTAATCCAAATTTTCGCTTCTTTTATCCAAGGTTGATTCTCTTCTTCAAACCATGATATAGCACAGCCTAAATCATCAAAAAGAAACGTTTTATTTGTATGTGGATTTATAACTTGCACAGCAAATTTTTTTTCACTTATAACCATTCTACATCTATCACACATATCCCTATCCCAATGTATTTTTTTTATATCATTTTCTGAGGATGTTGAATCACTACATGAAATAAAGAAAATAGCAAAAAATAAAAATACGCCATATTTAAAATTTCTCATCACTTATTACCTTTCCTAAATCAAAATATATTTGTCTATTTGTTATGTTTTTTACTTCTTCTAATCTATGCGTAACAAAAAGCATAATCTTCTCTTTATCATTTTGTTTTAATAGTCTATAAAAATTATCTCTTGCTTTTGGATCTAAATTAGCAGTTGGTTCATCATAAATCATAATTTCTGAATTTTTAGCCAAAGATACAGAAATCAGTAGTTTTTGTTTCATTCCACCTGATAGTTTGAAAAATGACTTATTCAATATTTGAGTTATATCTAATTCCATCTCTTTACAATAGTGATAAATTAATTCTTTATTTATATTTGTGCTAGTACAAATATAGTGTAATAGTTCATTTATACTTAATTTAATTGGAGGTGGAAGTTGAGGAACAAAACTAACTTTTTTTAGTATATCAACTCTGTTTTCTATTGGACTTAAATCATTGATTGAAACATCCCCACTATTTGCATGGTAATAACCTAATATTAGTCTAATTAGTGTAGTTTTACCTGCTCCATTTGGACCCATCAGTGCTATGTGGTCATTTATATTAAACTCTAAACTTACACTATCTAAGGATACGGTATTTCCAAATTTTTTTGTTAAATTTTTTATTTTTATCATAATATACTTTTCAACCTAAAATCAATTTTTAAAGCATCTGAGTGACATACATCAATACATCTTCCACATAATGTACAATCACCACTAGTAACATATTGTTGCTTGATACCTTTTTCTTTTCGTTCTTTATCATATTTTGCTTTTGTTAATTCTAATACATGGTTTTCAAAGCAAACATCATGGCATACCATACAGTGGTCACAGTTATCATTCCATTCGATTTTTGTTGCACTAACCCAGCCAATAGCTCCATATGTTGTACCAATTGGACAAATATATTTACACCAAGCTCTTCTTGAATAAAATATTTCAATGGCTAATACAAATAAAACCCAAATAAGTGCCACGGACCAACCATAAACGATTGCTCTACTTAATATTCCAACAACATTTATTGTTTCAAAAACGATATAGCCACTTGTAAAAGCCATTGTTAGAAACATTATCCAAAAGATGTATTTAATGTTTTTATTGAAGACTCTCTGTTTAATTATTTTTCTTTTTACTAAATTATTATTTAGTTTTTCAGCAATTTCACTAATTATTCCATAAGGACATACCCACGAACAATAGGATCTACCGCCTATTATTAAATAGATAATAACAATAGTAATCGTACCAATAATCATATTTATTGGTATATGGTAAGTAGCAACGAATACTTCAATGGTAGTAAAAATATCGATTAAATGAAACCCTAAAAATCTTGAAGCATTTAGAGTTCCTTCTAAAACTTGGATGTCAATAAAAAAAGATAAAAAGAAAAAAAGATGAATAGAAATAACACTTATATATCTTTTGGCTCTTATACTTAATTTACTTTTCCCATCCCTTGTTTTATCTATAAATGTTGATAAAAAAGAACTGTTTTCGATAGTTGTTCTATTGTTAAATTTATCCATAACAGAACCTTTATTTTATCTTATCTTTAAAAGAACCAATTTCTTCAGCTAACTCTTTTAATTCTGCTTCTTCAATCTTAATTAGTAATCCTTTCATGATTGGATTCTCTTTTCTTCCACTTTTATATTCAATTAAAGAAGTATAAATTTCTTCTGATGATTTACCAAAAAGATCAGGTCCTAAAATTCCTTTTCCATTAACCCCATGACATGAAGCACATTTACTTTTGAAGTTTTGTGATACTTTAAATTCTGATGAATTACCAGCTCTATCTTTTAAAGAATTAAGTTCATCATTTTCTTTAGATGAATCTTTTTTGCTTATTTTTACTTTATTAAATGTTTTCATATCTTCAATGATTTTACCAGCCTCTCCACCTTGAAATGCTTTTCCAATTAAAGCTACATATATCATTAATCCAACAATTATTAGGGTTGAAAGTCCTACAATTATATTTTTCATTATTTAGCCTTTAATTCTTGTATTTGCATATTGAAATTTGAAATTTCTTTTGCTAATTTTTTTATCTCTTCTTCTGGCATCTGTTTTACTAATTGGCTCATTAGAACATTTTTATTAGCATCTTTTTTAAAAGAATTTATTGACTCATAAATGAAATTTTCATCTTTATTTAAAAGAGAAGGACCAATAATTCCATTTGCATAATCATTATGACATGCAGAACATTTCACAATAAACTCTTTACTTAATTTACCAACTAACATTTAAATTTCAACTCTTTCATAGGGAGATCGTACTCTTATATTTGCATCTATTGCTGTTTTTTCTTTCTCTTCGACTTTTTCTTTATTGTAAGAGTAGTAATAAGATCTATCTTTTTGAGCCTCTTTTTCTTCCACTTTCTTTTCATAAATATCATTCTTTTGTGAAACTTCAATTTTTCCAGCAACAGAAGGTGTTACTTCTCTTTCTTCTTCTTTTTTATCAGAACATGCTGTTAAAAAAAGCAAAGAACTTATTGTTAAACTTATAATTTTTAATTTCATTATTTTTTACCTTTTATATAATAATCATCGTATGTTAAACGAGCTTTAATAGTAATTGCATTTGTAGGACACAATTCTTCACAAACTCCACACCCTATACACTTTTCATTAAACTGTGGTCGAAATCCACCAGAACTATCACTAACCATTTCAATTGCTTCGATGGCATTGGGATAAGGACACATATCTGCACAAATTGTGCAGCCTTTCCCAACAAAAGTTTCAAGTTTTTCTAACACTTCATTCTCTTGTTCATTTGAATGAGGATGTGAATATATTTTTTGAATATGTTTTTTTTCAACCATTTCTTTTGAAATGGCAATGCATTTATTAGGGTTTTCTAATACTCCTATTCCCATTGGTTTTAAATCTTCAGGTTTAGAAACATTATGGTCTAATGCTCCTGAGGGACAAGCTAAAACACAAGGAAGAGCTGTACATAAATAACAAGCTCGATTTAAGGTATCTATGTATGGTGTTCCTATACCATGCCCTGTAAATAATGAATCAAGTTCAATACTATGATATGGGCAAACTTGTAAGCATTGACCACATTTAATACATAGGGCTAAAAAATCATCTTCATCTAGAGCTCCAGGTGGTCTAACTCTTAATGTTTTTGCTTTTAAATAAGGTACACCTGCAACACCACCTGCTAATACTAATCCTAATATTCCTAGTGTTGAAAACTGTATAAATTCTCTTCTTTTTTGTTCCATTTTATTCTCCACTAAACATTATAGGTTGTTTATCTTCTACTAAAAATAGCGGCTGTGTAAAGGGTGCAAGTTTTGCAAGAAAATTCAACATTGAAATTATAGGTGATCCGTAAAAGTATTTTACTTCTGGGTAGTTAAGCCATAATTTATCTGCATATTTATAAATTTTGTGAGAATTGTCACCAATATTATCTAGATTTTTATCAAATCCTTCGTAGTTATCCCAGTAGTTATTATTCCAATTATTATTATAAATTTTTCCACCCCTTGTATTATTTACCACATCTTCTATATTTCCTATTATTTGATTGTTATTGATATCATTATCTTCACATATTGAATGAAAGTGCATAGCTTCTGTATTATAAAGAATATTATTATTTGAAATAGTATTTCTATTATCTTTATCAAAAGGAGATCTATCTATATACATACCTCTTGCATTGTAAAGCAATGTATTATTTTTAAGAGTAAAACCACTAACTTCTTTTAGTCCAATGCCCATTCCTGTGTTACCTAAAGAACTTTGTACTATATTGTTTGAAGCAATAGTGTCTTTTGAATACATAAAAAATATCCCAACTGAATTAAATTTATAATGATTATTTTTAACTATATTTTTTCCCGCATACATAAAATGAAGAGAATATCTACCATATTCTCCTTTATTATCTTCTATTGTATTTCCATGAGAATACCAAACAACCATATCTCTTGATTTATATAAATGATTATTTTTTATGATGTTATCATTACTATACCAAAGCCTAATTCCATCACCTCTTAATCCTAATTCTAAATTTTTTGATTGAATATAATTGTTAGATATTAAGGTATTACTCACTTGTTGTAAATCTATCCCAAATAATGAGTTTGTAATTTCAACATTTGATATTTCACATTGAGTAGCTTTTTTTATAACAATTGCAGCATCTAATTTATCATGTCTATCCCCAGAGTTCTGAATTTTTAGGTTTTTTAGTGTTACAAAAGAACTATTTATAGTAATAACAGTACCTTCTCCTTTTGCACTTATTAGTACATTTTTTCCAACACCTAAAATAGTTAAAGGTTTATCAATTATTATATTCCCTTCATAAATACCATCCGAAAGTTTTAAAATAGCCCCCTCTTGCGCATTGTTAATTGCATCTTGCAAGATAGTTGCATTTGAAAATGATAATATTGATAGGATAGCCATTAAATACTTTTTCATCATAGTTACTTATAAACTACTTTCTTTTATAGCTTTATTTCTTGATAATAATGCTAAAAGACTTAACAAACTTATTGCTACAAGTAAATAAAAGCCAATACCAGGATATGAGTGCGTGATAAATTGAGCAACTTTACCATCTCCAAAAACTGTTGGCATAAAAGGTTTTATATTGAAAGCTCCCCAATCATGTAAATTATGTCCAAACCAATATAGCCAATAAGCATAATCTGCTATAAATAAGAATGGTAGAGATACAGGAATAAACATAAAATATGAAAATATTTTTTTATTATAAGCAATAAAAAGAATCATAATTAAACATAATGATAATAATGCATAAGGAGCAATTTCTCTTTCAAATTGTCCTCCTCTCCACATTGGATCCATTCCAATATAGTGATTAATTGTATTCATTTCATGTACTTCTCCAGTAAATCCATCAAAATGAAAATACACGGGAATCCCCATAGGAAATGCTTCTTTTGGATAATTTGGTGCTTCAAGTGATACTGACCAAATTGGCAGTGAAGCTGCACCTATTTCAGAAGCTGATTAAATCATTTTATTCAAATCATTTGAAGCCTCTTTTGGTGTATTTGTACTTACATATTTATTTAGTGAATATAAGTTCCATATTGTTGTTGAAATTGCTGATACTTCTTTGTTATTATGAATATTATTAAGTGCACCATGAAAAAATACTACAGGAATTGTAAAACTTATGGTCAAGATAAATAGTGCTAAAAAAGCAAATACTTTTGATTTTTTAAAACTTGTGTGCATAGATAAATCCTTTATTAGATAACTTACTAAAACACTCTAAAATGTTTAAATAAATCATCTACATTAATTATAGCTATCATAGTTATTATTTGTATTGACAGCTATCAATAAAACAGAAGAGATGAATCTTCTGTTTTATCAAGATTAGAATAGATTAGCGTTATCATCTACCCATTTTAGATATTCAATAATATCTTCAGTCTCTTTCTCACTCATTTCTTGATTAGGCATTTTTAAATTAAAGTAATCAATCATTGCTTTTATGTAAGGTTCTTTGTATTTAGCTTCTGGATCTAAAATAAATTCACTTACCCATTTTTCTGCATTTTCATGTCTAGATAAAACACCCGTTAAATCAGGACCTGAAGATACTTTTCCAATAACGTGACAACCATTACATCCACCTTCTGCAAATGCTTTTTCACCTCTAGCAGCAGCAGCAGATTGTTCTGTAGCTATTTTTCGCACTAATGCATCTTTAGCTCTAATTCCAACATCAGCTGTTTTAACCATCAATTGCCAAATCATACCTTCATGTAAAATCGCTTTTTCTACATCACCAGCTTTAAAGGCAGCATTAGCTTTTTTCTTTTCATCAGGAATTTGCCCATATTGGTCAAATGCATCTGTTACTAAGTCAGCAACAACTTTATGTTTATCAAAGCCGTTAGCTTTTAAGAAGGCAACAACACTTTGAATAACTGAATCTGTTGCTGCATTTACCGCAACAACTTTGTCATATTCAGCTTTTAATTCAGCTGGACTCATTGCTTCTATTTTCATTTTATTTGCACTAACATATTTTTTGTTAGGATCTTTTACCATTAAATAACCCATCATTTCTAAATGAAGAGCTGAACAGAATTCAGTACAATAGTAAGGGAAAACACCTTCTCTATCAGCAATAAATTCAATTGTTGTAGTTTCTCCTGGCTCTAGTGAGGCATGTTGATCAAATCCACCAACTGTAAACCCATGAGTTTCATCTTGGGCTCTTTCTAAGTTAGTCATGTGAATGGTAACTTTATCCCCTTTATTAACTGTTATTCTTTCAGGGTTAATATGAGATCTTACTAATGTAGAATATACTGTTACATTTTTCCCATCTCTTACTATTCTTTCTTGTCCCGCTAAAGTTTTACCAATGTGCTCTTTACCAGTTTTTGTATTTGTACCCATCGTATATCTAATATGTGGGTGAAGTTTTGAAGCTCTAATTCCAACTGCTTGGTGAGGCTCTCCTAAAGGTAAAGGCATATCCACTAATAAATCCATTGTCTTACCAGATATATCAATTAATTGATGGTTTTGTGGATGTAGTGGACCAACATTTTGAAATCTATCAATAGATAATTTGTTTAATGCAATAATATATTTACCTTGAGGGTCAGAAGTTTTACCTTCCATACCAGCTAAATGTCCAATGTTATAGTGTACATTTTCTTTATCTAATATTTTTAAATTTTTATAATCCCATTTAACAACTTGTGAGTCAACATACAATGATGTATACACTTGTCCATCAACAGGTGAGTATTGCGTATGCAAAGGCCCAAGTCCCAGTTCAACTTGTCCATGTAAAGATTTTTTCATATCTAAAATAGGAATACCATATGGGTCTTTATCAATAAACTCTTTATTATCTATTTGTTTTTTAATTTTTTCAAAAGAATAAACAGAAGCATGTGTATCTAATTTTCCACAAACAATCAAGTATTTACCATCTGGAGAAACATCAACACCATGTGGTGATTTTGGTTCAGGAATTAAGAAAAGTGCATTATTTTTTACTGCAACTTCAATAGGTATAATATTATGACCATTAATAACTTTTACATTTTTAGGATCTTTTGCAATTTCTGCAAGTTTTTCCCAGTTATATACATGTAGAAAATCCGTATCATTTCTTGACATACCAGCTTCATTTGGTGGATTACCAACTTCGATGCCACCTGTATACATTTCTGTATTAAATTAGTTCGTAAATCCCCATCCATAACTTACACCTTTTCCGGCATCACTTAAATCTTGATGATATGGAGGCATTTCAATAGTAAATGAATTTTTTGGAAGAATTCGACCAATTTTATCATCGAATTTCCACATTGTAACACCACCTCTGTAAGACTCTTTGTAGTCGTCAATTGCGTGATAGTTATTATCATAAGGAGCAGCATATTGTGATGCTTCTATAATATATTCAGAATTTGGAGTAAAGAATGCTCCCCCATGATTTGATTTAAATACTGGATTTGGAACAATTTGTTTTGTTTCAAAGTCAGCTAAATCAATGATAGCAATTCTTGGATTTGCTTTATCATTAATAGCTAACCATCTACCATCATATTTACCATCTTTTTCAGAAAGTGCAGGGTGATGTGTATCGCCCCAGTTAATTTCTGTTCCTCTTACATCCCCTTGTCTAAGAATAGCTAATGAGTCTTTATCATAACCATACCCTTGCCAAGGCTCTGGTGTAAACACACCAATATATTTAAGAATTCTCATTGATGGAACACCATAGACAATCACTTGTCCAGATTGTCCACCTGATGAAAATATGACATAGTCATCTTTTACTCCTGTTGGGTTATAAGTTTTAGCAGCTCGAATAACATCTTGTTCATTCAATCACCTATCTTTCATAACTTTTTGAAGAGTACTGTCATTTGCGATTGAAACTGTTGCAGCTAAAGCACTTCCTATTAATAGCGAAGTGACTCTATTAAGATTTTTCATTTCTTCTCCCTTTTATACTAATTAGTAACACTATAGTTTAAGCACCACCAAAAACTAATCCATAAACTTTTATTTACTGAATAAATAAAAATAAAGCATAAAATGCATAATTAACTAGATGCGTTCAATATATTTATTAAACTATAACATAGCATTTACATAGCATTATAACTATTAGGAATTTTAATTTATTGATATATATCAATAATATGATTTTTTTGAAGAAAGTTTATAATTTTTTTGAAAAAGTAATGTTTAAAATCAAAGGAGAAAATCCTTTGATTATTAAAGTTTACAAGTATGAAGTATTTTGTCTAGTTCTTCTTTTAGGTCTTGAAGTTTTTTAGTTGAGTTAATTAAATCTTCTGTTGACTCAATAACCATATCCTCACTTTTGTTTAATTGATTACCGATATCTGTTCGGTTTTTTAGATCATTGATTACATTATCGAATTCATTAGTTATTTCTTCTAGTTTTGAACTTGCATTTTTAGAGTGTTCCATTGCAACAGCAGATTCATTCATAGCCGAATTGATTTTATTAATAAAGCAATTAAAAGTATCCGTTACTTCTAAAATCTCTTTTTCATTTACATCTATTGATAGAGTTTCTAATTGTTCATTCTTTTCATTGGCTATTTTTTTTTAAAATTCTAAAAATTTGTTAGCATTTTCTTCAATACCTTTAAGTTGTGTAAAAGCATAAAATATAAGTAAAAGAATAAGTACTGCAGCTAAATATTGGAAGTTTTTAATTAAAACAGTTTTATCTTCTGCATGTAAAGTATATAAAGTCACTAACTCATCAACTTCATTTAATAAGTTGTTATTTGTATTATAGATTGTTTCAACTACTGTTTTTAATAACTTTTCGCTCTCTTCATCATTTTTTATTTGCAGTTTTTTAAAGCTAGTTACATTGTCAAAAAAGTCTTTCCATAAAATTTCTACTTTATAGAGTTGTTGTCCAATTTTATCATTTGGCACAGGTTCTATCCCTGTTAATTTATTACCATTTTTTAAAGAGTCTAATCCTTGAATAAACTCTTCACTAGCACTATTTAGTTCTGAAAAATTTGTTTTTTCACTGTAATAAAGGTAAAAAATATTTTTAGAGATTTTTTGTGTTAGCATTCTCTCTTTACCAACTATATTAATTACCAAGGCATCTTTTTTATTTTTATTATTTAAATATACAGTCGTAAAAATAATGACTGCCATTAATATTATGAATAAGGCACCTAATGTTTTTATTTTTGTACTTATTTTATTTGTTTTCAAATGCCAACTCCTTTAAAGGTTGATTCCAATTGATTTTTATTTAAGATGATTACTTCACCTTTATCAACATCAATAGCACCATTTCTTGTCAATCTTTTCAAAACTCTAGAAAGTGTCTCTGGTTGAATGTGCAACATAAATGATACCTCTTGTCTTTTGAGTTTATTAAACATTTGAATGTCATTATAAATCATAAAGGCTACTTTTGCGGTGGCATCAAATACTAACTCACGATTTACAATACACTGTAGTTGATGGGTTTTTTCTAGTAAGGTCTCAATTAATTTATATGATAAGATATTTTTAGATAAAAACATATCTTTAAATTTATCAAAATTTATAGATAAGACTATTGAGTCTTCCACAAACTCTGCGTTTGAAAAACAATAGATACTATTTTTATTTATTGAAGTTAATTCAGAAATCATTGAGTTTTTATATATATGATATAAAAATATTTCATTGTCAAATTTATCGATCTTATAAATTTTTATAAGTCCTTCAACTAAAAAAAGAATATTTTCTTTTATTTCATCTTCATAATAAAGAATTGAATCTTTAGGATAGGTAATTAGATTAGATATTGTAAATATCTCTTCTATCTGGCTTGGCGTTAATTCATTAAAAAAGTCCAATTGAGTAATAATCTTTAATTTATCCACTAAACTCCCTGTATCCTTTTTGTTTAAGGAATTTTATAATAAGCTAACGCAATTTAATATTAAGTGGCAAATTTTTGACACTTGAAGGTGATTTTATGTTAAAAGATGGACATGGTAGAGTAGTTGATTATTTAAGAGTCTCTGTAACTGAAAGATGCAACTTTAGATGTCAATATTGTATGCCAGAAAAACCATTTTCTTGGGTACCTAAAGAAGAACTTCTCTCTTATGAATATTTATTCAAATTTATCAAAGTATGTATTGATAGAGGTGTGAAAAAAGTAAGGATTACAGGTGGAGAACCGCTTTTAAGAGAAGGATTGGATAACTTTATAGAGATGATATCTAAATATAAAGATGATATTGATTTGGCCCTTACTACAAATGGATATCTACTACCAAAATCAGCACAAAAACTAGCAGATGCAGGGCTTAAAAGAATAAATGTATCTTTAGATAGCCTCATACCAGACGTTGCACATAAAATTGCACAAAAAGATGTATTACCTACAGTATTAAAAGGTATTGAAGCAGCCCATAGTGCAGGACTTAAAATAAAAATAAACTGCGTACCAATGCAAGGGATAAATGATAACGAGCTTTGTGATTTAGTAGAGTTTTGTAAATCAAAAGGTTATCCCATAAGATTTATCGAATTCATGGAAAATGACCATGCAAAAGATGGTGCAAAGGGGTATAACTCAATTCAAATACAAAATATCTTAAAAGCAAAATATAGTTTTAAAAAACTTGAGAGAAGTGGTAGCTCTCCATCACAGGATTATATTATGGAAGATGGTTATGTATTTGGGATAATTGAACCTCATAAAGATGATTTTTGTGCTACATGCAATCGTATAAGACTAACTGCAAGTGGAGTTTTAATCCCTTGTTTATATTTTGAAGATTCTCAAAGTATAAAAGAGGCTATTCAAAATAATGACATAGACAAAGCAGCTGCAATTTTAAATGATGTACTATTAAATAAGCCAGAAAAGAACAAATGGTCTGAAAACCCTGAGGTTTCAGCACGGGCTTTTTATGAAACTGGTGGATAATGATATAAAAACTGCTTCTTCATTTCTTTATATTAACTAAAAAACAAAATAATAAATAATATTATTTATTATTTTGACACTTTTTCTATTCTCTTTATTAAAAAAAAATACTATCATTGATAATAACTAATTAAAAAAGGAGTTATTATGATAATAGAATCGTCAAATGTGAAAATTAGTTCACAAACGAAAAGCTCTTTTGAGATGATTACACAATCTCAAGTAGATTTTAGCCATGAAGTATTAGGTTTTATGAATGTAAACGAAGATACACAAAAATTAGAATCTGATGGATATAAAAAAGAACATACAGATAAAAATATGGCAACAAATGACAATGAAGTAGAAAGTGCAAATGATGTTTCTAAGAGTGGTAATTTTTTGAGTCCCTACGAAGAGATTGAAAGAATGATTTTAGAGATGATACTTGCAAGCTTTTTTGGCGGAAAAGAAAATGATAAAATGGCTAGTTTAAAAGATATTAAATGCCAAGAAAACGAACCAGCTTTTGATGCCCAAAAGATGCTTATAAAAAATAAAATATCAATTGAGAGAAGTTATGAATATAGTAGAAGTGATTCAATTGAGTTTAATACACAAGCAACTATAAAAACTAAAGATAATAAAGATATTAATATCGATTTAGACTTATCTTACACAAGAGAATTTTATGAAAAACATAGTGAAAAACTAGTTTTTGAAGAGACACATTTTTTAGACCCACTTGTTATTCAATATGATTGTGAAGCAAGTGCTTTTGATAGTCTAAGTGACACTATGTGTTTTAATTTTGATATCAATAGTGATGGAACTGAAAAAGAACTACCACTTTTAAAAGATGGAAATGGTTTTTTAGTATTAGATAAAAATCAAAATGGAACAATAGATGATGGAAGTGAACTTTTTGGACCTTCATCTAATGATGGCTTTTGTGAGTTGAGTGAGTATGATAGTGATGGAAATAATTGGATTGATGAAAATGATTCAATATTTAAAGATTTGAGAATTTGGACAAAAGATGAAAGTGGCACTGAGAATTTAATAGCCCTTGGACAAACTGGAATAGGTGCACTTTATTTGGGTGATGTTGGAGCTGATATGGCTTATAATAAATCTGCAAATGAGAGTTTAGCACATCTAAAATCTAACTCAATATTTTTACGAGAAGATGGAACTGCAGGAATTATTTCTTCATTAGATTTTCTTTCATAAAAAGAGCTTTTGCTCTTTTTATATTTCTTCTATAAAGTATCTACTTTTTGATGAGTTGATTTTAAGTTTTATACCAAAAGTTTCTGAGATATTTTCAGAGTTTAAAATCTCCTCTTTTATACCTTGTTTGTAAATAGTTTCGTTTTTTATGAGTGCTATATGTGTAATTTCATCGAAAACTTCTTCTATATGATGGGTTACTAAAATAATAGTTGTCTTTTGACTTAATTTTCGCAATAACTTTATAAAATTCAATTGTGCTTTTATATCAAGTCCAACTGTTGGTTCATCAAGAATAAATGCCTTTGGCTCATGAATTAAAGCTCGACCAATAATACATTTTCTTAGTTGTCCGGTACTCATTTTTGCTACAGTTTTATCTTTCAATTCTGGTATTTCTAAAAATGCTAAGATTTCATCTGCTTTTTTATGTTGTTGTAAAGTAAAATCTTGATATTTAAAAACGCCAATAGAGGAGTAGTATCCACTAATTACTACTTCATAACCAGTTAAAAATTTACCCTGATCATAAATATAGTTGTGCAAATCATTTGTAATAATTCCCATAGCTTTTCTTAAATCAGTAAGTGAATACCTCTGTTTTCCCAAGATTAACTTTTTATGTGGATAGTTTTGTCTTGGATGAATTTGTGATGCTATAAGCTTTATAAGGGTTGATTTTCCACTACCATTAGCACCCAAAATAGCCCAATGTTGGTTATCTTCTATTTTTAAATTAACTTCTTTTAGTATAAGTTTGTCATCATAACTTACGTGTATATTTTCAAAATCTATAATATTCATAATAAAACCTTTTTAAAAAGTCTATTTTATCAAAAATATTAAAAAGATTGATTTATATCAATGATAATTATTATTAATATTGATATTCTACGGAAATTTATTAAATTGGATTACAAAAATGAACTTTTTTATAAAAATAATAAAAGACTTCCCTTCATATCTATGGAGTGGTTGGGGTGCAATTTCTTCCATATTTTTGTTTCTTGCTTTATGGGATATGGGAAACCAAATATATGGAGACTTAATATTACCCAGTCCTAAAGAGACTTTTTTAACTCTTTTTGAAATGTTAAAAAATGAAAGTATGTTACAGGAAATAGTCATTACCACAAAAAGAGCCGTTGTTGGCTTTTCTATCTCTTTATTTTTTGGGACACTTTTAGGGTTACTTTCGGGTCTTTTTATTACAACCTCAATGATGAGCAGACCCATAGTCACTATTCTTATGGGAATGCCACCTATAGCTTGGATAGTTTTGGCAATGATTTGGTTTGGGATGGGGGATATGACAGTAATTTTTACTGTGATTGTAGCTTCTTTTCCTATTATTTTTATAGGTGCTTTACAAGGAACAAGAACCCTTGAAGGAGATTTAAAACAGATGGCTGATAGTTTTCATCTTCCTTTTAAGATGAAATTGTTTGATTTATATTTCCCCCATATATTTTCTTATATTTTTCCAGCATGGATTGGAGCTTTAGGTATGGCTTGGAAAATTGTTGTTATGGCTGAATTATTATCTGCAAATGATGGAATAGGTTCTGCTTTAGCAATTGCAAGAAGTCAACTTGATACGCCAACTGCTTTAGCTTTAGTTGTAATTATGATTGGAACTTTACTCTTCATTGAATATCTTATTTTAGAGCCTATAAAAAGAGAGGTTGAGTCATGGAGATAATAGAAGAGTTAAAAGTTCTAAATGTATCACATTCTTTTGGTTTCAGTGATATTTTAAAAGATATAAGTTTTACTTTAAAAAAAGGAAAAGTTATATCAATAGTAGGACCCAGTGGTGGTGGTAAAACGACTTTACTGCATCTTTGTGCAAAATTATTGACACTTGAAATGGGAAAGATAAAAAACAGTTTTAAAAGCTCTTCTTTTGCTTTTCAAGAAGCAAGACTTCTTCCTTGGAAAAATGTCATTGATAATATTGCTCTAGGATTAAAAGCACAAGGTATGGCAAAAGATAAAAGAGAAAAAGAGGCAAAAGAAATTGCTTTAAAATTTGGTTTAGAAAAAGATGATTTTTATAAATTCCCAAAAGATTTAAGTGGAGGAATGAAACAAAGAGTCTCATTTGCAAGAGCACTAGTGACAAATCCAACTTTACTTTTTTTAGATGAACCTTTTTCTGCTTTAGATATTGGATTAAAAAAAGAGTTACAAGCTTTATTACTTCAAATAATTGAAGAGAAAGAGTTAAGTATTCTTTTTATAACACATGATTTGATGGAAGCGATAAAACTAAGTGATGAGGTGCTTGTTTTAAAAGCTGAACCCGTAGGTCATATCATTAAAAGTTTCATGTTTAATTATCATAAAAATCTAAGAGACAATACTTTTGTGTATGAACAAACAGCAAAACTTTTAAGTGATGAAACTATTATAAATACATTTGAATTGGAATTAAAATGACAGAAGAAAAAAAAAAACAATACGCAACAAATCATTATACGCACTATCCAAAAGGAGAATATCCTTCTTATTTGGCATATGCCTTTAGACCTATGTTTTTAGTTCTTGCTCCTTATATTGCGGTTTCAATCATATTATGGTCTTTTGTGTTTGCTGGGTATATTTCTCTTCCTTTTATAAGTGATCTTCTTAGTTGGCACATGTATGAAATGATATTTGGAATAGGAAGTGCTGGAATTGTAGCTTTTTTTCTAACGGGTGCTCCTGAATTATTTCCTGGAACCATTCCTATTGTTGGGAAAAAATTAGCATTTATTATTCTTTTATGGGTAGTAGGGCGAATCAGTTTTTGGTGTATGGATTATTTGGGTATTTATTTTGTCGGTTTTATAAATATATCTTTACTTATTTATATTACTGCACTTGTGATAAAACCTCTTTTTGCTGATATTACAAAAAGGCATATTTCCCTTGGTTTTTCACTTGTCTCTTTGATTGTAACTCAAACCTTATTTTTTGCAAGTTCTGCAGGCTTCATCTCTTTTGATACTCATTCAATCATGCTTTTATCCCTTGGATTATTTATGGTTTTAATCTTATTGGCTCTTCGTAGAGTTAATATGGAAGCTATCAATGAGATATTAGAACAGGAAGGGATTGATGAAACCTTTTATGCCAGATCACCAAGATACAATCTTGCTATTTTTTGTGTAATTCTGTACAGCTTTGTAGAGTTTTTTTATCCTCAAAATTCTATTTTAGGATATTTTGCTTTTGCGAGTGCAGCTGCCATTTTAAATATTTTAAATGATTTTATTTTAGAAGATAACAATATTTTATTTAAACCTTTTGTTGTTTATTTGATGAGTATTTTAATTTTAATGGCAATTGGTTATGGGCTTTTGGGATTTGATTATCTCGATGATAGCATATATGCTTTAAATCATTTTCGACATTTTTTGACAACTGGAGTTTTTGGAATAGTCTTTTTCATAGTGATGGTTGTTATTTCAACAGTGCATACAGGAAGAGAACTGTTTACAAACTTTTGGTTAAATCTTGGAGTTTTTTTAATAATTCTAGCAACAATAATTAGAAGTTTTATTCCCTTTTACTAAGAGTTTTCGATGATGGCATATATCAGTTCTTCGATTTTTTGGGCCATTCCTTTTATGATTTATATGAAAATATTTTTTCCTTTTTTAGTCAATAAAAGAGCTGATGGCATACCCGGTTAAAACAAAATTTAAGTATACAAAGGAGTATATATGAAACAATTATTAAGTGTGTTAGTTATGGCTGTTTTTTTATTTTCAAGTGAAATAAAAGAACAAATAACAATAAAAGTGGCTGGTCCATTTGCAAGTGTATCCCACCCCATTATACATATGGCACAGAACCAATCTCTGAAAGACTTGGGAATAAATATAGAGTTTGTGCTTTGGAAAAATCCAGATGAATTGAGAGCTTTGATTTTAAGCAAAGATATAAATTTTATAGCAATACCTACCAATGTTGCTGCAAATTTATATAACAAAGGAATAGATATAAAACTTTTAAATGTCTCTATTTGGGGAATACTAGGAATGATAAGTAGAGACCCCACGTTAAAAACATTAAAAGATTTTAAAGGAAAGGAAATTGTGGTTCCTTTTAGAGCTGATATGCCAGATATTATTTTTAAAGAATTAATAAAAAAATCTGGTTTAGATTCTCAAAAAGATTTTAACTTACGATATGTATCTAGTCCAATTGATGCGATGCAAATGTTAATTTTAAGAAGAGTTGATCATGCTTTATTAGCTGAACCTGCTATTTCAATAGCTTTACGAAAAACAAAATCTTTCCCACTCAGTGTTGTTGCCCCTGACCTGTATAGAAGTGTTGATTTACAAAAAGAATGGGGAAAACTATTTGTTACAAAAGCTAAATTACCACAAGCAGGAATTGCTTATATAGGAGATACAAAAGGAAAAGAAGAATTAATAAATAGATTTTTACAAGAGTATTCAAAATCACTTGTATGGTACAAAGAAAATCCTGTTGAAGCTTCAAAGTTAATAGTAAAAGAGCTTCCAATGTTAGAAGAAAAAGGTTTGGCTGACTCTATTTCTCATATATTATTTGAAAATATAAAAGCACTTGATGCAAAAGATGATTTAGACTTTTTCTTTAATATTTTAAAAAAAAATGACCCAAAATCAATAGGTGGAGAAATCCCTAATTCAAATTTATATTATAAATAAAAGGACAAAAATGAAAAAAATAATTTTAATCTCGGCAATAACAAGTTTGATTTTATTTCAAGATAGTTTTGCTAATACTATTTTAGAGGATGTAATTGTAACCACAGCTACAAAAACTGAAAAAAATATTCAAGGGGTCAGTGCTTCTGTTATTGTAGTTACTCAGAAAGATATTGAGCGAATAGCAGCTTCAACATTAAAAGATGTGTTTGAAAAAATACCTTCAATAAATGCACAATTTGGAAGATTTCCTCATCCTAGTTCAGCTTCAAAAGCTTCTATATCTATTAGAGGAGCAGGAGCAAATGGAACTTTGATTTTAATTGATGGAAAAAGGTTATCTGGGGAAACTGAAGGACCTTATGAGTTGAATAGAATACCAGCTTCAATGATTGAGAGAATCGAGATAGTAAAAGGTTCTATGTCTACTCTTTATGGTTCTGACGCTATTGGAGGAGTAATTAATATAATTACAAAAAAAATTGAAACAAATAGTTCAACTATTGATATAAAATATGGACAAGGTGAAGAAGGTAAAGCTAAAGAAAAGAACATAAACTTTACTACACGTGGAGTAACAAATGAATTTAGATATAAACTTTTTGGATCAATAATAGACACCACTTCTTATAGTAAAAATAAATCATATTCACAAGTAGCAACAAATCCATCAACCGGTGCAATTTTAGTTGGAAATTCACAAAATGGAGTTAATGGTTCAAGTAAAGTAACATATATAGATGAAGGAACTGTAAATAATATTGGGGGAAGAGTAGAAAAAGATTTAAATGATACATTAACTTTAGGTTTAGATGTAAATTATTTAGATGAAAACAGAAAAGGAACGTACTTAGGTAACGCTAAGTTTTCAGGAGGAGGGTTGATTCAAAATACTCCTGTTAATTCTGAAGATAATAATAAAAGAATTGATATATCATCTGATCTTAAATATGAAATATCAAATAATCTATCTGGGCAAACAAAGGTATATAGATCGTATTATAAAAAAAGAAATGAAACTACACCTATTAATTTCACTGGACCTGTTAATAAAAAATTTAGTGCAAATGTTACTATTGATACTTTAGAGTCAAATTTGACTTATCTTTTAAATGATTCAAATATTATTACAACTGGTCTTGAATATAGAAAAGAAACAAGAGATTCAAGTGCAATAAATATAGATCCAAGTTCAAGTGAATTTGTAACGAAAGTAGTAAAATATAAGTCACTATTTATTCAAGATGAAATGGCAATCACAGATAGTTTAAATGCAACTATGGGTACAAGATATGATAATATATCAAATGCAGATAATAAAGTTACTTTCCAAGCAGGATTGGTACAAAAATTAACAGATAAAACAAATCTTAGGGTAAATTATGCACAAGGATACAGAGCACCCGATATTGCAGAGTTATATGTAGTTTCACCTTCATATAAAGATGGGAAAAGATTTGGATCAGATGTGATTTTTGGACCAAAAACAAAAGCTTATGATTTAAAACCTGAACAGTCACAAACTTTTGAAATAGCTTTATCAAATAAATTGGAAAATCTTTTCTCAGAAATTGTTTTATTTAATACCAAAATAGATGATAAAATAGAACTTGCCTCATATGGAACGGGTAATGCAAAATATTATACTTCAGAAAATCTAGAAAAAGTTGATATAAAAGGGTTGGAGCTAAATATTGCTTACAATATTACTGAAAATAGTGACTTGAATTTTAATTTAACTTACTTAAATACAGAAGATAAAACTACAAAAAAAGAACTGTTATTTACTCCTGATTTATCAGCTTCTTTAGGTCTAAGTTACCAGATAATACCAAACTTAATAACAAATCTATCTATTAGATATATTGGAGAACAATATGCAAATAGTCAAAATACAACAAAAGCAGACGACTATTCATTGATTGATATTGGAATAAATTATGATATAAATAACACTTTAGCTATTTATGGTGGAATAGATAATATTTTTGATAAACAGTTAGAGGAAAATATTGGTGTAAATGTAGGGACATTTTTTTATACAGGAGTAAGAATTAAGTTTTAATTATTTTTAAATATATAATTATTAAACAAGATTTAAATAAAAATTAAATATAATTCGCTTCCATTTCAAAATGAAGTGAGATTAGTATACCTATTAGGAGGTCTTCTATGGCTTTAGATCAGGAAGTAAAAAACAGTATTATTGAAAAATACAGAAGAGATGAAAAAGATACAGGTTCTTGTGAAGTTCAAGTTGCAATTTTAACTGAGCAAATTAGAGTGTTAACAGAGCACTTAAAAATCAACAAAAAAGATCACTCATCTAGATTAGGTCTTTTAAAAATGGTTGGTAAAAGAAAAAGATTATTAAAATATCTAAGAGCTAAAGATTATGCTAGATTCGTAGAACTAGCTGGAGCTTTATGAATTAGAGCTAAATAAGTTTAATTACTTAGTTTTAAAAAGGGTTGTAACCTTTAGGTTGCAACCCTTTTTTTTTAAACAAAAAAATTAATTTTTTTGTATAATGATTATTAATATTCTTTCTTGTAGAATATTATAAATTTAGAAAAGGAATCAATCCAAGATGTTATTGACTAAAAAAAGTGAGTATGCCCTTCTTTCTCTTATCTCTATAGCCAAAAGTGATAGTCCTAAAAATGTGGATGAACTCTCAAGAGAATTAAAAATTCCTAAATCTTTTTTAGCAAAAATTATGCAAAATCTAGCAAAAAGTCAAATAGTAATATCTCAAAGAGGTGTTAATGGAGGATTTATCCTTGCAAAACACTATGACCAGCTTACAATTTTATCTATAACAACAGCTGCAGAAGAGAGAATTCCTTCTGTTTTTGAATGTGCACCATCTATGGAAGCTTGTCCTTCTGAATCAGGAAGTCTGTGTTCAGTATGGCCTTTATTAAATAATTTACAGGGAAAAATAAATCTATTTTTAGAAGATTTGACACTAAAGGATATCGCTCAATGATACTATTTCATGTCTCTCATACAGATTTAGATGGATATGGTTGTCAACTTTTAACAAAAGAGATTTTCTCTCAAAGTTACTATTTAAATGCAAATTATGGTTTAGAAGTAAAACAAAGTATTGTTTATTTTTTAGATATTATTAAAAATGAAGAGATAAAAGAAGATATTCTTTTTCTAATTACTGACGTAAATCTCACAATGGCAGAATCAAAATATTTAAACAATGAAACAATAAAATTAAATGAAGATGGCTACAATATAAAAGTACAACTTCTTGACCACCATGCTACTGGACAAAATTGTGCAGATAAATATGATTGGTATTTTTTAGATACTTCAAGGTGTGCTACTAAAATCACTTACGATTATTTCGTAAAAGAGTATGATGCTTTTAAAGATGAATCATATGCATGGTTAGAACCTTTAGTAAATGCAATAAATGCAATTGATATCTGGCTTGAAGATGAGGTTGAGAATTTTGAGTTTGGAAAAGTTTTACTTAGTATGATTTCAAAAGTAAGAGAGATAAATAATGTGCTTTTTGCAGATAAAAATAGAGATTTTAGAATATATTTATTAAAAAAAGCCTCTTCTTATATATCTCAAGAAAATGGAAATATTAAACTTGATAATGACATACATAGATTAAAAAAAGAGTTTTTAAATCTTGATAAAAATGATGATACTATTGATAATTTGAGTGCTAAATATTTGGTACATTCAATTATTAGTATTAAAGATGAATTAACAATTAATTATCAAGATAAAAAAGGAATTTTGACCTATACTTTAGGTGGTATTTCAATTCCAGCAAATGCATTTTTAAAAGCAAATAAAGATTATGATTTTTTTATTGATGTGTCAAAAAGAGGAAATGCAAGTTTTAGAGCAGATGGTAATTTAGATGTTGGTGTACTTGCCCAAAAGTTGGCAAATGGTGGTGGACATCCAAATGCTTCAGGATGTAAATTTGATGACTTTAGAGAAGTTATTAATTACAGTGATGTGAAAAAATATATTCAAAATAAACTTAATAATTTAAAGTAATTATTTTTTTTAGTTATTTTTTTATAAATTTACTTATTTTCTCTTAAAAACTCTCTTTTTATTGCTTTTTTTTGATAAGATTACAAGAAAAGTAGTTATTTTTTCAAGGTAGATTTATGGAAATTAGTAAGAATGGCCCTTTATCAAAAAAATTTAATATTATTTATGTAGAAGATGATGAACAAATAAGAAAAAATTTTGAAGATATTTTTAAAGAATTTTTCAAAAATGTATATATAGCAACAGATGGTGCAAAAGCCCTAGAAAAATACAATGACCTGCAAAAAGAAAATATAAGAGTAGATGCAATAATTAGTGATATCAATATGCCAAATATGAATGGGGTATCACTTTTAAAAGAAATCAGAAAACTCAATGAAGATATCCCTTTTTATTTTACAACTGCATATTCAGACGAAACTTATTTGATGGAATCAATAAAATTAAATGTTACATCATATTTTATAAAGCCTGTAGAAATTGAAAGTTTATTAGAAAAAGTTAGCAAAGATTGTCAAAAATATAATCAAAACCAAATTATTCAAAATCAAAAAAATGAATTAGAGAGATATTTACATGCTATAGATAATGTAGCAATTGTTTCTAAAACTGATTTAAAAGGTAATATCACATTTGCAAATGACTTCTTTTGTGAATTAGCAAAATATTCAAGAGATGAACTTCTAGGTCAACCTCATAATATAATTAGACATCCAGATTCTCCAAAAGAGGTTTTTAAAAATCTTTGGGAAACAATTCAAAAAGGTAAAACCTGGAATGGTAAAATTAAAAATCTTGCAAAAGATGGCTCTGTATATTATGTAAATAGTACAGTAATTCCTATTTTTGATGATTTGGGTGAAGAGATTATTGAGTATGTTGGTATTAGGTTTTTAACAACAGAAGAAGAGATTACAAAAAGAGAGTTTAGAAAAAAAGTAATCGATAATATTCAACAATCTAAGAGAAAAGAGTTAGAGTATATAAACAAAATAAAAAGACTAGAACAAGAAGTTAAAAAAAATCAAAAGCCAGATTTATCTGTATATTTGGAGCAAATGGATAATTTAAAAAGAAAAAATGGACAGTTAAAATCACAAGTAAACCAGTATGATAAACAGATTTTAGAGTATAGATTAAAAAATGAAAGCTTAATAGATAGTGCAAATAAAAAAGTTAGTGAGTCGGTGGTAATTTTAAAAAAGATAAAAACAGAAAATGATAAACTTCTAAAAGATTTTAAAGAACTTGAAGATGAAGTTGCTTTAAAAAAGGATGTGATTTTGGATTTACAAACTAGATTAGAAGAAAGAAACAAACGAATTGAAGATTTACTAGATGTAATAAAATTAAGAGATAAAGAGTTAAAAGAAAAGAGATAATGATAAGATTTGCTTTAATTTTTATAGTATTTTTTTTAACTTCATGTAGCGTGTCAGATGTCCAAAGTGTAGCAAGAGCAGCAATTAGTAAAGACCCTTCAGCTGTAATTAAAGCAATGGCAAGAGATAAAACTATTCAATATACAACAAACCCTAAAAAACTCAAAAATGATATCGATAGTTTAGATAAATTTTTATCAAACTTTATAAAAGAGATTTCAAATATTTGGGGTGAAAAAAATGTAAAAATTCCAAAACAAAAAGAGTATGTTAAATATATGCAAAACTACAAAAGTAGGGCATTGGTGGATTTTGACAAGGGAATAGTTACAATTGAAACCCTAGATGATAAAGATTATAAAAAGAGTTTAAAAAATGCAATTGTTACAACACTATTATTACCAGATGATCCAAGGGCTGCTGATTTATTTGAAGCAAAAAGTGTAAAACTAGGAGCTACTCCTTATTTATTAGGTGAGGTAAAGGATGACCAAAATAAAGAGATAAGGTATGAATGGAGAGCAAATAGGTTTGCTGATATTTTATTAAAAAAAGAGATAAAAACAAAAAGTATAAAAAATGCAGGAAAAGATGTAACAGTTTATTCTATTGATATTCCAATGGTAAAAGATCATGCAAATATAAGAGTTGCTAAATTTAAACCTTTGGTTAAAAGATTTGCTAAAAAATATAATCTTAGTGAAAATTTAGTATATGCAATAATTCAAACAGAGAGTAACTTTAATCAATTTGCAATAAGTAGTGCCAATGCCTATGGGCTTATGCAAATAGTGCCAACAAGTGCAGGACGAGATGCTTATAAGTATGCTAAAGGCAGAACTTGGACTCCTACAAAATCATACCTTTTTGATGCTCAAAATAATATTGAACTAGGAAGTGCTTATTTAAAAATCTTAGATAGTAAATATCTTGATGGAATAATAAATCCTATTTCAAAAGAGTATTGTATTATAAGTGCATATAATACTGGAAGTGGAAATGTTTTAAAAACATTTCATAAAAATAGAACAAGTGCAAAAGAGATAATAAATGAAAAAAATGCACAAGATGTATATGAAATATTGATTAATAATCTTCAATATGAAGAGACAAGAAATTATCTTAAAAAAGTAATTAAATACAAAAAAGATTTTATTAGTATCTAATTATAAATATTTAAATTATTTAAGTTAAATTAAATTTTATTTAAATAATAAAATATAAGTGACAATTAATTGTTTGTATTATAAGCTTAGGTATAAATTTTTATAAGGTAAGATTATGTTAGGTAGAAAAATATTTGGAAATTTAAATGTATTAAAGAAGATGCTTGTAATAGGAGCTTTAACTCTTTTATCATTTATTATAATTAGTGCTATTTTTTTGATGGCACAAAAAGACATGATGCTTTTTGAAAAAAAATCAAAGTTAACTAATATTGTCGAACTTTCATATAGTTTAGTTGAGCATGAATATAATGAATTTAAAGCAGGTACTATAGATGAACAAACTGCAAAAACAAATGCAATAAATGCTATTAAAAATCTAAGATATGATCTGACAAATTACATTTGGATTAATGATGACACAGAACCTTTTCCAAGAATGATTATGCATCCTATTTCTGAATCTTTAAATGGTAAAGTTCTTGATGATAATATGTTTGATAGTGCTTATAGTTTAGAGCATGGCAATGTAATTGAAGAGACAAATAATAAAAATATATTTCAAGCATTTGCAGAAATTTCAAATAAAAGCGGAAAAGGCTTTGTAAAATATAGCTGGACTAAAGCTTCAGAAGATGGAACAGTCTCAAAAACAAAATATCCAAAACTATCATATGTACAAAAGTTTGATGAGTGGGGTTGGGTTTTAGGTACTGGAATTTATATCGATGATATAGATACAGAGTTTAATAACAGTATTATAAAAGTTGTAATAATTATGGCAATAATATTGGCTGTTTTAATGATTTCATTCTCAATGGTAAGTAAAGATATTGTATCCAAAGTAGGGATTCTAAAAGAAGATTTAGAAAACTTTTTTGCATACTTAAATAGAGAAATTGATGAAATTCATCCTACTGCAATCACATGCAAAGATGAATTTGGAATGATGTCAAGAGTTGTAAATAAAAATATAGAAAGAACAAAAACTGGAATTGCAGAAGATAGAAAACTAATTGATGAAACCATATTAGTTTTAGGTGAGTTTGAACAGGGTGATTTATGTCAAAGATTAAATATGGATGTTAATAACCCTTCACTTATGCAGTTGAAAAAAGTACTAAATAATATGGCAGAACACCTTGAAAAAAATATAGATGGTGTTCTTGATATTCTTGAAGAGTACACTCATTATAAGTATTTAAATAAAGTTGAAACTAAAAATATTAAAGAAGATTTATTAAAACTTGCAAATGGTGTAAATGATTTAGGTAGTTCAATTACAGAGATATTGATTGAAAATAAAACGAACGGGCTTACACTAGATGAAGGTTCTGATGTTTTATTGGTAAATATGAATAAATTAAATTTAAGTTCAACAGAAGCTGCCGCTTCATTAGAAGAGACAGCAGCTGCGTTAGAACAAGTAACAGGAAATATTAGAAGTAATACTGACAATATTGCAAAAATGGCACAGCTTTCAAGTGATGTAACAAAATCTGCAAATGAAGGTGAAGAGTTAGCAAATAAAACTACAGGTGCAATGGAAGAGATAAATAATCAAGTTAGTTCAATCCATGAAGCAATCACAGTAATTGACCAAATAGCATTTCAGACAAATATACTATCACTAAATGCAGCAGTTGAAGCAGCAACAGCAGGAGAGGCTGGAAAAGGCTTTGCAGTTGTTGCCCAAGAGGTTAGAAATCTAGCAACAAGAAGTGCAGAAGCTGCAAAAGAGATAAAAGGAATAGTTGAACGTGCAACTTCAAAGGCAAATGAAGGTAAAGATATTGCAAATGATATGATAAATGGATATAAAAACCTAAATGTAAATATCACCCATACTATAAATTTAATAGCAGACATTGAAATGGCAAGTAAAGAGCAACTAGGTGGAATTGAACAGATTAATGATGCAGTTACAAAACTAGATAGACAAACACAAGAAAATGCATCAATAGCAGCAGAGACAAATAATATTGCAACAATTACCCATAATATATCTAAATTAATTGTGAGTAATGCCGACTCTAAAGAGTTTATAGGTAAAGAAAAAGTTAAAGCAAAAGCTTTAGACTTATCATCAAAAAAAGAAGATACAATGCAAAAAATTGAAAAAAAAGCTGAAGAGAAAAAAGAGAATAAAAAAATAGAAAAAGCTGTTCAAAAAAGCAATAATAAAGTAGAGTCAACAAGTTCTACTAAAGATGAGTGGGAGAGTTTTTAAGAAGTTGAGTTTAACTCAACTTCCCAAAACTCTTTTTTTTTATATTTATATATCAATATATCTTGATATATAAATATAAATCTGATATAATTTTAAAAATAAGAAATCAAGAAGGAAACCCTTGGAATATTTTTTAAATACAATTGGTTCAATAAATGATGAAACAAGAATTAAGATATTGAGATTTGTGGATGTAAATACAGAAGTTTGTGTATGTGATATAGAAAATTCATTTGATATGATTCAATCAAGAGTATCAAGACATCTAAAAATTTTAAAAGATGGTGGTTTTTTAAGTTTAAGAAGAGAAGGTCGGTGGGCATATTATAGTATTCGTAAACCTTTGGATATTTTTAGACAATCAATTATTAAAGAAATTGGGTATTTAGAAATAGATATTCCAAAGTTAGAAAAAGGTTGTGAAGTATGATACTTGCTAGTTCGATTTTTTTAGTAACTTTAATTTTTGTAATTTGGCAACCTCGTGGTTTGCAAATAGGAACAACAGCTGTAATCGGAGCAGTTGTAGCTTTACTTTTGCAAGTTGTTAGTTTAGAAGATGTCTTAATAGTCACAGACATAGTTTGGGATGCTACTTTAGCTTTTATAGGGATTATTATATTATCTATGGTTCTTGATGAGATAGGATTTTTTGAGTGGTGTGCCATCAAAATGGCAAAACTATCAAATGGAAATGGCCATTTGATGTTTGTATATGCCTTAGTTTTGGGTTCATTTGTTTCAGCTCTTTTTGCAAATGATGGAGCTGCACTTATTTTAACTCCTATATTGTTAGCAAAAATGAGAATTTTAAAACTTAATGCAAAAACAATTTTAGCTTTTCTTCTTGCAGGAGGTTTTATAAGCGATAGTGCCTCTTTACCTTTTGTATTTTCAAACCTTACAAATATAGTAACTGCAAACTATTTTGATATAGGTTTTATGCAGTACTTATCAAATATGTTTATACCTTATGTTGTTAGTACAATAGTTTCTATTATAGTTTTATGGCTAGTTTTACGAAATGATATTCCAAAAACAGTAGATACAAGCTTACTTAAAAATCCAGATGAGGTATTGAAAAATAAAACACTATTTAAATTTTCTTGGCTTTTCTTAGCTTTACTTTTAGTTGGATATTTTGTGGGAGATAGATATGATTTACCTATTTCAGTTTTTGCTTTAGGTGGAGCACTTATATTTTTAAGCATCGCTAGTTATACAAAATCAGCTCGTGCATGGCTTACAATAAAAACAGCACCTTGGCAGGTAGTTTGGTTTAGTATTGGTTTATATATAGTTGTGTATGGTCTAAAAAATGCAGGACTTACAGATTATCTTACAATAATTTTAAAAGATTTAAGTACCCAAGGAGATTTTGTAGCCATAATTGGGACAGGTTTTATTAGTGCATTTTTAAGTGCTATTATGAATAATATGCCAACAGTTATGATTATGGATATTGCACTAAAAGATATAGGGAATGAAACTTTAGCTTATGCAAATATCATTGGATGTAACCTAGGTCCTAAGATGACTCCATTTGGTTCTTTGGCAACTCTGCTTTGGCTTCATGTATTAAGTCAAAAGGGTGTAAAAATTGGATTTTGGCAATATAGTAAATTTGGATTAATAGTTACTCCACCTATACTATTTGTAGTTTTATTAACATTGATATAAGTGTAAGAGTAACTCGTTGCTCTCTTTAGGTTTTGTTACTTTTAGTTGGATTTATTCCAAGGGTAAAAAGTAATAATCAATATATATGGTCCCTTCAAAAATGGGACATTTTTTAAGGAGAAAAAAAGATGAAAAAAGTTTTGATTTTATGTACAGGGAATTCTTGTAGAAGTATTATTGCAGAGGCATTAATTAATGCTAAGCTTGATGGTGTAAGTGCAGATAGTTCAGGAGTAAAAGCAAGTGGAAGAGTAAATCCAAATGCTAAAAAATTACTTGAAGATAAGGGAATTTGGAAAGAAGAATATCATTCAAAAACGTTAGATACAGTTATTGAAAATGATTATGATTTGATAGTAACAGTTTGTGATCATGCAAATGAGACTTGTCCAATGTTCCCAAAACCAATACCAAAAATTCATGTAGGATTTGAAGATCCAGATGGAAAAGGATTTGATGCTTTTGAAGATACTTATAATGAAATAGATGAAGTACTTCTTCCTAAAATTGTGGAAGCATTAAAGTAATGAAAACATTGAAAATTTATGATCCAGCAATGTGTTGTCCAACAGGTGTTTGTGGAACAAGTGTTGATAGCAAACTTTTACAATTAGCAAGTTTTTTAAGTACACTAGATAAAAATATATTTGAAGTAAAAAGATTTGGACTATCAACACATCCTCAAGAGTATGTACTAAATAGTAAAGTCTCGGAAATATTAAATAAAGAGGGTGTTGAATCCTTACCACTGTTTTTTTTAGATGATGAATTGATTTTTTCTAAAGAGTATCCATCTATTCCAACACTTAGTTCAAAATTAGGTCTTGCTTCTTTTGTAGCAAGTATTTAATATGCAAAATTTATTAAAAAAAATACCTAAATTTCTTTTTTTTACTGGTAAAGGTGGAGTTGGAAAAACGTCAATGTCATGTGCAATTTCTGTTGCACTAGCAAAAAAGGGTAAAAGGGTTTTATTAATAAGTACAGACCCAGCTTCAAATTTAGATGAAGTTTTAGAAACAAAGTTAAAATCTACACCTACAAAAATAGAAGAAGTTGAAAATCTTGAAGCTATGAATATAAACCCTGTTGTTGCAGCTTTTGAATATAAAGAAAAGATGGTGGCACCTTTTAGAAATATTTTGCCAAAAGAAGCGATTGAGCAAATGGAAGAGCAGTTGAGCGGAGCTTGTACTGTGGAGATTGCTGGATTTAATGAGTTTTCGAAATATGTAGGTGATGATGACATTTCTAAAGATTATGAACATATTATTTTAGATACTGCACCAACTGGACATACCTTAAGACTTTTAAAACTTCCTAGTGCTTGGAATAGTTTTATTGAAGAGAATAGTACAGGTAGTTCATGTTTGGGCGCTGTATCAGGTTTAAGTGAAAATAAAAAATTGTATGAAAATGTAGTTGAAAATTTAAAAAATAGTGATAAAACACTTTTGATCTTAGTATCACGGGCTGAAGAGTTATCTTTAATAGAAGCTTCTAAAGCTTCAAGTGAGTTGGCAAATCAAGGCATAAAAAACCAACACTTAATTATAAATGGTCTATTTAAATCAAATGACGATGATATAGTTGCAAAAAGTTTTGAAAAAAAATCAAAAAAAGCTTTAGAATCTATTGATGATACATTAAATACTTTGGATAAAACAACTATTGGATTTTATCCAAATGGTGCAGTTGGGATTGAAGCTTTAGAAAATATAATAGAAAATAAAATACCAGAAGAGTTTAAAGATGCAAAAGAAAAGTTGCAAAACTCTTTACAAAGTATTTTAGAAGAAACATACTCTTGGGCTAATTTGATAAATGATTTTGAAAAAGATGGAAATGGACTTATCATGACTATGGGAAAAGGTGGTGTTGGAAAAACTACCATAGCTTCTAGGATTGCTTTAGATTTAGCAAAAAAAGGACATAATGTTATCCTTTCCACAACTGACCCTGCAGCACATTTATAATATATCTCAAAAGAGAATAAGAATTTAACTATTCAAAAGATTGATCCTAAAATTGAGACTCAAAAACACATCGATGAGGTGATAAGTTCAAATGAAGGTAAAATCTCACAAGAAGATATGGCACTTTTAAAAGAAGAGTTAAGTACACCTTGTATAGAGGAGATTGCAGTATTTAAAGCTTTTGCAAAAATAGTATCAAAAGCAAAAAAGAGTTTTGTGGTACTTGATACTGCACCAACTGGACATACCTTACTTCTACTTGATGCTTCACAAGCCTATCATAAAGAAGTTTTAAAAAATAAAGATGATGGTTTAGAAGAAGAGCTTATTGAACTTCTTCCTTTAATAAAAGATAAAAAATATACAAAGATTTTACTTGTAACACTAGCAGAAGCAACACCAACACATGAAGCAAAGGATTTACAAGAAGATTTAAAAAGAGCGGGTATAATCCCATATGCATGGATAATTAATAGAAGTTTTAGTTTAACAAATAGTTCAAATAATTTACTTTGTCAAAAAGCTTTAAATGAGTTAAAGTATATAGATGAAATAAAAAAAGAGTTAAGTTCAAAAACTTTAATTGAAGCCTGGAAAGTAAATGCAGAAAATTAAAAATCAAAATTAGGAGCTAATATGTTTGATTGGCTAGTAAACTTAAGTGCAATATTTGTATTTGATAATTTAGGCCTTGAAAAAGGGAGCCATTTAGGTGAAGCTTTTCATTTTTTTATTTATGATACTATAAAAATATTTATACTTTTAATTACAATTATATATTTAGTGACACTTTTAAGAAGTTATTTTCCCATAGAAAAAGCAAGGGATTATTTAAGTGGAAAACATAAAATTATAGGGCATATCATGGCTGCAATTTTTGGAGTAATTACTCCCTTTTGCTCTTGTAGTGCAATTCCACTTTTTCTAGGATTTTTACAAGCTAGGATTCCTTTAGGAGTAACTTTTTCATATCTTATATCAGCTCCTCTAAGTGATGCAGTTGTTATAGCACTTATATTTTCACTTTTTGGTTGGAAAATAGCTTTTCTTTATGTTGGTATTGGACTGATTATAGCAATATTTGCAGGACTGATTATTGGAACTATGAACTTAGAAAAAGAGGTTTTAATAGAAGTAAAACCTGTAGATGTAGAGTATGAAGAAGAACAGAGAAAATTTTCTTATAAGATTAAAGAGTCTTGGGAATATACAAGTGATATATTTAAAAAGATTTATCTTTATGTAATTATTGGAGTTGGTATTGGAGCATTTATACATGGATATGTTCCAGCTGATTTTATTACAAAATATGCAGGGGGAGATGTATGGTATGCTCCAATAGTTGCAGTTATTATGGGAATTCCTATGTATAGCAATGCAGCAGGAATTTTACCCCTTGTTGAAGTTTTAACACAAAAAGGAATGCTTTTAGGAACGGCACTTAGTTTTATGATGGCTGTTGTTGCTTTGAGTCTTCCTGAAGCTATGATTTTAAAAAGAGTTTTGAGTATAAAACTAATATCAATATTCTTTGGAATTGTTGGCTTTGCTATTCTTCTAACAGGATATTTATTTAATGCTATTTTATAAAGATAGAGTAAAAAATTTTTTATAGCTAATAATTTATATTTATTTTGGTTTATTTCTAAATAAGCTATACTATTGTTTAATACTTAAAATATAAATAAAGGAAGTAACATGGAGTGTGAATTTCCAACAGTTAATTCAAATAACGAAGAGATTAAAGAGATATTTAATAACACTAAAACAATAGCTATTGCTGGGCTCTCTCCAGATACTAGTAAAGCTAGTAATATGGTTGCTAGATATTTACAAAATGCAGGATATAAAATAGTACCAATTTATCCAAAAGAAGAGACTATTTTAGGTGAAAAGGTTTATAGAAGTTTGGAAGAGATACCTTTTAAAATAGATATGGTTGATATATTTAGAAAGCCTGATGCAATTGCAGCTGTAGTTGACTCTTGCATAAAAAGAGGGGATGTTGATACTGTTTGGACTCAATTAGGTCTTGTGAATAATGAAGCTGGAGAAAAAGCAAAGGAAGCTGGTATGAAAGTAGTACAAAATAAATGTACTAAAATAGAGCACGCGAGTCTTTTTTAACTTTACTAAGAGCTTTTAAGTGTGGATTGTTCAGGAGTTCAATTTTTGCAACAGTCCCACTGTTGCCATCTGTTCTATTTTTTAAACTGATTGTTGCTCCTAGTGAATCAGCAGCATTTTTTGCTAAAAATAGTCCAAGTCCTGCGCCACCTTCTTCTCCAAATCTCTTAAATGGAGCAAATAAATCTAGTGATTCATCAATTCCTATGCCTTCATCAGTTATTGTTAATACAGCTTTGTCATTAATTCTATCTAAGACAATCGCTATGCTTTTATCCACAGGAGTAAATTTAATGGCATTTTGCATAAAGTTTTGAATAACTTGATTTAATAGTGTAGGTTGAATAGAAGTAAAAAAGTTATTTACACTTGCATAATATGTTATTGTGATTTTTTTCTCAGCACTTAACATTCTAAAATCATTTGCTTTTATTTTCATATATTGAACTAAATCTAACTCTTCTGCTTTTTCAAATTGAGCTCCCTCTTGTCTTCCTATATCTAAAATAGAAGATATCATTTTATTCATATCGTTTATTTGTTGGATATTGAGTTTTAAAGTATCTTGATACTTTTCTGGCTCTCTTTGTTTCATTAGGGTTACTTCATTTTTCAATTTCATTACTGCAAGAGGTGTTTTAAGCTCATGGGCAGCACCTACAAAAAGCTCTTTTTTAAACATTACAAAGGTTTGAATTCTATTTGTAAGTTTATTGATTGAGTTTGCAAGGGCATGGAACTCTATTGGTAAATTACTTTTATCAATCTTAGTAAGATAGTTTTCATCCATATTTGATAATTTATCAGTGATTTGAATAATAGGACGCAAAAGTGTTTTAGATACAGTAAACGCATATAGCACAACCATTATTAAGCCACCAATAGAAAGCAAGATTACATTATTGAATATCTTATTTAGCATAGCAATTGCATAGTTTACATTTTTGATTATTTTAATAAACTTGTGGTTTTTGACATCAAATGGATATAGGATTTCTATAAAATAGTCATCGCCTTGTTTATAATCTTTATATTGAACTTCGGTGAGATTTTCCATTGTAATAATATCAACTATAATTCCAGAGTTTGTAATTATATTAAAGTAATCTTCAGTTGATTCATTATTGATACTTATTTGGTAGATTATTTTTGCATCATTGAAAAGACTCTCTTTGATACCTTCGTAGATAGTGGCTTTTGTATAGCCATAAAATAAAAATGAGATTGTAATAATAAAAAGTGAAGTAGCAATTATAAGTTTTTGGTAAAACTGTTTATAAATGCTTTTAAAGTTCACTTTTTAATAGTTCCTAATTATACAGTAGTTTCTTCATCTGTATTTGGATAACAGAATCTATAACCTCTTCTTCTGATTGTTTCAATAGTAGAGATATTTAATGGTTTATCCATTTTTTGTCTAATTTGGTTAATTGCAACTTCAATTACATTTGGAGTAACTAATTCTGGCTCTTCCCAAATAGCATCAAGTAATTGTTCTTTTGAAACGATTTGATCTCTATGTCTTGCAAGGTGAGTTAAAACTTCAAAAGGTTTACCTTTTAATTCAATCTCTTCACCAGCATAAAGAATTTTTTCTTCATCAGGATTAATTGATAATTCATCAATCTCAATTACATTTGTTCCACCAAATCTTAATCTTGCTTCAATTCTTGCAAGTAAAATATCAAAATCAAATGGCTTTTTAATATAATCATCAGCTCCTGATTTTAATGCTTCGATTTCACTATCTTTATCATCTCTTGCTGAGATAATTACAACTGCAGTTCTGCTACTTCTATTTTTTACGATTTTACATAATTCAATACCATCACCATCTGGTAACATCCAATCAGTTAATACTAAATCATAGTTTCTAATATCTATAAAATATTCTGCATCTTTATAGTTTTCTGCTGCATCTACTTGGTAACCAAAATCAGTTAATCCCTCTTGCAGTGTTCTGTTAAGTGTTATTTCATCTTCAATGATCAATATTCGCATTTACATCCCTTAATTTCATATGTTAAACTTAAGTTTAATTTAATTTTCGCGAATTATATCATAAATTATTGCAAATTTAAAGGGTTTTTAAGCTAAATATCAAAATTTCTCAATGTTTCATATAAGTTATTGTAAAATAGTCTTACAAGATGATTAACTCTTTATTAATAAAAACTAGGTAAAATACTTACTATAACAAATTTAAGGATATTAGATGAGAAAAACAATTTTAAGTGTTGTAACAGCTTTAGCATTGACAGCTTCTACTTTAAGCGCAGCTGAAACTTTTGCATCTGTAAATGGAGAAGAGATAACTACTAAAGACGTTGCTCAACTTTTAAGAGGTCAAAATGTTCAATTTGAAGCACTTCCAAAAGAGTCAAAAGATAAAGTTATTCAACAACTAATTGAAAAAACACTTTTAACACAAAAAGCGATGAAAAGTGGCATTGAAAAAGATGCAAAATATAAAGAAGCTTTAGACAAAATCAAAGAATATTTAGCATTAGAATTATGGATGCAAAAAGAGTTTGTAAAAGTAAAAGCAAGTGAAGCTGAACAAAAATCATTTTATGATAAAAACAAATATAAGTTCAAAACACCTGATACATTAGAAGCAAGACATATTTTATTAAAAACTGAAGCTGAAGCAAAAGATATAATTTCAAAACTTGAAATTGCAAAAAATAAGAAAGGCTCTTTTGAAGAGTTAGCAAAAAAATTCTCAATAGGACCAACAAAAGAAAAGGGTGGGTATTTAGGTAAATTCCAAGCTAAGCAAATGGTACCAGAATTTTCAGATGCTGCAATGAAGCTTAAAAAAGGTGAATATACAAAAACTCCTGTTAAAACACAATTTGGTTACCATGTTATTTATTTAGAAAATAAAGAGGTAGCTCAAACATTACCTTTTGAAAAAGTAAAAGCTAAAATAGCTCAACTAATTGTTCAAGAAAAATATGGAAAAATCATAAAAGAAGAAGTTGAGAACTTAAAAAAAGATGCTAAAATAGTAATCAAATAACTAGGAGAATGAATTGTCAGTTTTAAATATTGTTAAGCCAGGTGTATTAAGTGGAAGTGAAGCACACAAGCTTTTTGAATATGCAAAGGAAAACTCTTTTGCAATACCTGCTGTAAATGTTGTAGGTACTGATTCAGTTAATGCAGTTTTAGAAGCTGCTGCAAAAGTTAATTCACCAATCATTATTCAATTTTCAAATGGTGGAGCTGGTTTTTTTGCAGGAAAAGGTTTAAAAGATCCAAATGCAGCAATTTATGGAGCAATTTCAGGAGCTATGCATGTACATGCTTTAGCAGAAGCTTATAAAGTACCTGTTATTTTACATACTGATCATGCTGCTAGAAAACTTTTACCTTGGATTGATGGCTTAATTGAAGCTGGCGAATCTTTTTATTCTAAGCATGGTAAACCTCTTTTTACTTCTCATATGCTTGATCTTTCAGAAGAGAGTTTAGAAGAAAATATCAGCACTTGTGTAAAATATTTCAAAAGAATGAAAACTATTAATATGATGATAGAAATAGAGCTTGGAATTACAGGTGGAGAAGAAGATGGTGTTGATAATAGTGATATTGACAACGCACTACTTTATACACAGCCAGAAGAAGTTTGTTATGCTTATGAGCAATTAAAAGAGGTATCACCTAACTTTACTATTGCTGCATCTTTTGGAAATGTACACGGAGTATATAAACCAGGAAATGTCTCTTTAAGTCCTAAGATTTTAGATAACTCTCAAAAATATATTTCGCAAAAACACAATATCCCTGCAAAATCAATAAATTTTGTTTTCCATGGTGGTTCTGGTTCTGCATTAGAAGAGATAAGAGAAGCTATTGATTATGGTGTTATTAAAATGAATATTGATACAGATACTCAATGGGCATTTTGGGATGGGGTAAGAGCTTTTGAAGCTAAAAACCATGACTATCTACAAGGACAAATCGGTAATCCAGACGGTGAAGATAAACCAAATAAATCTTACTATGACCCTAGAAAATGGCTAAGAGCTGGAATGGAAACAATGATTGCAAGACTTGAAGTTGCCTATTCAGATTTACAAGCATTAAACAAAAATTAATCATAAACTCACTATGATTCCAGACTAGTTTTTAAACTAGTTTGTGTGCCGCTATGGTGAAACTGGTAAACACGTCGGATTCAAAATCCGGTGACCTCGGTCTTGTCGGTTCAAGTCCGACTAGCGGTACCACCTCATAATCTAAACTATTCCACTAATACTTTAAGATGATATAGTATTCTAATACAAGCTAAAAATGTGCTATTTTCAAAAGTTTTTTGTACATTAATAGCTTTAGTTTTAGAACTTACATTGTTGACTTTTATGCTTGCTTTCTACTTTTAATTATTCCATATTAAATGTTTTTCTTTAGGTTGAGCATAAAGATATCCTTGTGAATAATCTATTCCTAACTCTATAATTAGCTCTGCTAATTTATCATTATCAACAAATTCTGCGATTGTTTTTATATTATTTATTTTAGAGAATTCAACAATTAGTTTTATGATATTTATATTATCTTGATTGTTTAGAAGGTTTTGAATAAGACTCCCATCTATTTTAATAAAATCAGGTCTAAGTTTTAGCACATTGTTCCAGTTTGAATACCCAGAACCAAAATCATCTATCGCTATTTTTGCACCAAATTTTCTTATTTGTTCTGTAAATTGAATTAAAATTTCATAATTCATAATATTTTCTGTTTCTAAAAATTCAATTGTTAAACGTTTTGCAACTTGGGGATAAGACTCAAACATTTTAAAAATATATTTGTTTGTATTGGCATTTATAATATCAATATAAGATAGATTTATTGAAAACTCATCTGAGATATTTTTAAAGTCTTCAAATGTATGCTTTAAAATCTCTTCTGTTATCTTGTGGTAAAGTTTAAATTTTTTAGCAACATCAATAAAAAGATAAGGACTAATCAAGTTATCTTCTTGTTTTATTCTAACTAGTGCTTCATATTTGTACGTGGTTTTGTTTGTATTGTCATATATGGCTTGATAAACTGGAATTACATTATTAGTAGTAAATCCTTCTTTAAGAGTATGTAGCATCTTTAGTGAGTCTGATTTTGCATCTAACTCTTCTGTATAATTATATATACTTTTATGAATAGAGTTTCGAGCAAAATGTAAAGCAGATACTGCCGTGAGATATTTGGGATATGTACTTGAGTATGCAAGATTTAAGTGAATTGTAAATTCATAATTATCTAGGGTAAAATGTTTTTCCTCAAATGTTAATTTAATAGTTCTTAATAATTCTATAATGTTACTATTATTAGAGTAGAAAGCAAACTCATCCCCATATATTCTAAAAAGTTCTTCATTTGTATTTTCTTTTACTATACTTTTAAGTTCATTGGCAACCAATATTAGAAGTTTATCAGCTTTTCTAAACCCTAAATATTTATTAAATACTGAAAAATCAATTATATTTAGTAGTACTACGTATTTGTATATATTTTCATTATATTGTAAAAAGGCAGTTCTATTTTTTAAAGAAGTGAGGGAATCGGTTTCATGATTTAGAATAAGTTCTTTTTTTATATTATTTAAATCTTTTACTTTTTTAAATGAGTATAGGGATAGAGCAATCAAAATAGATATAAAAATAATAAAGTATTCATCTAATTGATACTCTTCATGGCTACGGGTAAAGTTATAAATCAAATCAAATAAATCTAGATAAATTAAAAGAGGAGAAATAAGTATAACTAATAAAATAAGAATCATTTCATCTTTATAGTTTTTAAACATAACAAACCTTTTTTATAAAAAAGACCATTGTATCGAACTATTTTTTAATTTACTATAAATAAATAATTTTATTAATTAGATTCTTCTTTTTCTGTGATTAAAGCTAAATTGTTCAAGTCATATTTTTGTAGTAAATCCAAAACTTTTACTACTCTTTTGTATTCAACTTTTTCGTCAATTCTTACTATTAAAGGTTTTGTTTTATCTTTTACTTCTTTTAAGTTATCTTCTAAAGACTCAAAAGATACCTCTATTCCTTTTATGGCTAGTTTCGTAGGTGAGAGTTCTATGAAAATATCATCTTTGGATACTTCAGATTCTTTTGCACTAGATTTTGGTAAGTCCAATACTAAAGCTAACTCCTCTTTTTTAAATACTGAAGTTACAATAAAAAATATTAGTAAGATAAAAACTACATCAATAACAGGGGTTAAGTCTATACCTAAACTCTCTCTTCTTTTCATGCTGCAATAATCTCTTTTTTTGCTTTTAACTCTATGGCATCAATTTGTGAGATAAAGTGGTTATAAGCTATATGATGTGGAATAGCAACAATAAGCCCGGCAATTGTAGTAATAAGAGCTATTGAAATACCATTAGAAAAGATACTTGGATCTCCTAATCCATTTTTAGTAATTGATTCAAAAGATTTAAATACTCCATAAACAGTACCAAGTAGACCTAAAAGTGGCGCTACAGAAGCTATGTTCTTCACATAAGTTAAACCTGTTTCTAGTTTTTTTACTTAATATTCTATTTGAGCATATATTGTAAGGCCATTTTGAGTATTAACTTTGTCTCTTACTTTTTTTACCATTGCATTTTTTCGGGGTAGTGTTAAAAATTTCCAAATAATAATTGTAAATCCTATAATGTTTAAAAAAATAAGAATATAAACAATAATTCCACCCTTGTCAACATATTGCATTAAATCCATAGAATACTCCAATTTTTTTTGTTATTTTAGTATAATAAGTTTAATGAAATACATAAACTCACCCATAAGTACAATAAATTTTAAAAATCGTCAAATATTTATAAAAAGAGATGATTTACTTGATATTGATTTTTCAGGCAATAAAGCTAGAAAGTTTTACTATTTTTTAAAGCATGATTTTAAAGGTATTAAAAAAATTATATCTTTTGGTTCTGCCCAAGCAAACTCTTTGTATTCCCTATCAGTTTTAGCAAAAATAAAAAATGTAAAACTTGATTTTTATGTCTCTCACATAGCTACATATCTAAAAGAGAATCTTCAAGGAAACTATAAAGAGGCCTTAAATAATGGTGCAAATATAATAGAACTTAATCAAAATGAATTATCAACGCAAGAGTATATAGAAAACCATATCTTAAAAAGTGAAGAAGAGTATATTTATATAGAAGAGGGTGGTAGAGTAAAAGAGGCTGAATATGGAATCCAAATTTTAGCAAATGAGATAAACAAATGGGCAAAAGAGAATAAAAAAGAGAATTTAAAAGTATTTTTACCAAGTGGTACAGGGACTACTGCCTTATTTTTACAAAAACATCTAAATCATGAAGTGATAACCTGTGCATGTGTTGGAGATGAAGAGTATCTTAAAA
Organism: Arcobacter sp.; assembly: GCA_002869535.1. Lineage (GTDB taxonomy): Bacteria > Campylobacterota > Campylobacteria > Campylobacterales > Arcobacteraceae > Arcobacter. The sequence goes on along the minus strand of PKUK01000008.1, from coordinate 604,461 downwards.
AACAGTTTTTACAACTAAACTGCGATGAAACACAACACCCAACCATATTAAAAAATAAAAAGAAGTATCACTTTGGAAAACTTTACAAAGAGTTTTATGAAATACAATTAGAACTTTTAAAAGATACTAATATAGAGTTTGACTTACTTTATGATAGTTTGGGTTGGCTAAATTTGATATCATCAGATTACTTTCAAGATGATGATATCATATATATACACCAAGGCGGAATATTGGGTAATGAAAGTATGATAAAACGATATATAAACAAATATCTTTAAGTTTAAATTCACTAGAATATCTAATGCAAAAACAAATTAAATTACTTTTTATATTATTTTTATCTCTCTTTTCTGCTTTATATGCAAGAAATTTAGAAAAAGTCTCTATTCAATTAAATTGGAAATATCAATTTGAGTATGCAGGGTTTATTGCAGCTTATGAAAAAGGTTTTTATAAAGAGCTTGGGTTTGATGTTGAGATACGAGAATATGAAGATAAAATAAATGTAATAAATGAAGTGAAAAATAAAAAAGCCGATTTTGGAGTTTATGATTTATCTTTATTAGAATATTATGATGAAAAAAAGCCATTAATGCTTTTAGCTAATTATATGAAAAAATCAGCACTTGTATTTGTTGCAAAACAAGATATTATTACTCCCTATGATTTTAAGAACAAAATAATTATGGCAGAAAAAAGTCAGCTTGATAAATCTATTCTATCTGAGTTACTTAAAAAATTTGAAATAAAAAAATCTGATTTTAAAGAGATAAGAAATCATGACTTTTCCGCCGATAGTTTTATAAATGGTAATGTAGACATTATGACAGCTTATTTATCAAATGAATTATATAAAATCAAAAAATCAAAAGTACCTTATACTGTAATTACTCCAGCAAATTATGGAATGTATAATTTTAGCTTGAATTTATTTGCTTTAAAAGATTATGCTTTATCAAATCAAGACAAAATGAAGAGAATAATTGAAGCAACAAACAGAGGATGGAAATATGCCTTTGATCATAAAAAAGAGTTAGTAGATATAATTTATAATAAATACTCTAAATTAAAATCAAAAGATGCCTTACTTTTTGAAGCACTTGAAATAGAAAAACTAATGATGCCAAATCTATATGAGATAGGTAGTATTAGGGATGAATTGATAAAAGATATTTTATCAAAACTAAAAGAGTTTCATCCAAATATAAATATCAATGATATCGTGTTTAATACAAAAGATTTTAAATCTAATAATATTTTAACTAATGCTGATAAACAATATTTAACTAAAAAAAGAAAAATCAATGTATGTATTGATCCCAATTGGCTACCTTTTGAAAAAATAGAAAATGGCAGACATATAGGAATAAGTAGAGAATACATGGATTATTTTCAAGCTATATTAAAAAGACCAATAAACTTAATTCAAACAAAAACTTGGAGTGAAAGTTTAGAAAAATTTAAAGCAAAAAAATGTGATATTTTATCTTTAGCTATGGAAACAAATAATAGAAAAGAGTACGCGAATTTCACGAAACCATATATTTCCTCTCATTTTGTAATAGCGACAAAAAATGAAGAGATTTTTATACCAGATATAGAAAGTATTATAGGTAAAAAAAAGTTAGCTGTTGTAAAGGGCTATGCAATAATTGATTTATTGAAGAGAAGATATAAATATGAAAACATTATTGAAGTAGATTCTGTAAAAGAGGGGCTAGAAAAAGTTGCAAAGGGTGAAGTTTATGGTTTTATTGATTGCCTAGCAGCTATTGGTTATGAAATACAAAAAGATTTTATAGGTGAACTTAAAATTGCAGGGAAATTTGATGATTCCTTAGATTTAAGTATTGCTATTCAAAAAGATGATTTAGCTTTATTGGAAATTTTTAATAAGATTATAAAAAATATTCCTGAAGATAAAAAACATGAGATATATAATAAATGGGTAAATGTAAAGTTTGATAGTGGAATAGATTATTCTATAATTTGGAAAATAGTTTTAGGCTTTTTGGTTATTTTACTCTTAATAGGTTATAGACAAAAAGAGTTACTCTCTAAAAACAGAAAAATAGAAGAGCAAAAAAACAAATTAAAAGAGAGTAATAATCAATTTAAGAGAATACAAAAGGAGCTTGAAAAGACTTTAAAAAGTTTTGAGACACTTTTAAGTTCTACTATGGATTCTATTTATGTTGTTGAAAAAAATATTTGTATTGATACAAATGAGAACGGGGTATTTTTATTAGGTTATAAAAATAAACGGGACCTAATAGGACAAAATATATTTAAATTTATTGAAAATAGTGGAAAGAAAGATATTCTTAAAAATCTATATGAAAACCATGAGCCATTTGAAATAAATATAAAAGATAAAGATAGTAAAACAATTCCCTCCCTTGTAAAAGTAAATACAACAAACTTTGAAGGAAAAGCTGTATATATTATTAGTGTTATTGATTTAAGAGATATAAAAGAAAAAGAGATGATTTTTTTCAGACAGTCTAAAATGGCTGCAATGGGAGAAATGATTGGTAATATTGCCCATCAATGGAGACAGCCTTTAAGTGTAATTAGTGCAGTTTCTACTGGATTAAAACTAAAGTTTTCACTAGGTGAATATGAGACTAGTAGTGTTCTTTCTTCTTTGGATAACATGAATGAATCTGCACAATATTTATCTCAAACAATAGATGATTTTAGAAATTTTTATAAAACTGACAAAGAAAAGACTTATGTTAACTCAAATCAAATTATTAGCAAAAATAGCAATTTGATAGGTAGTTCTTTAAAAGATAATAGCATTGAATTTATTGTAAAAAATAGCTGTGAAGGCTTAGAAGTAAACACATACTTAAATGAACTTATTCAAGCTACTGTTAATATTTTCAACAATGCTAAGGATGCCTTACTTTTAAATAATAAAGAAGACAATAGATTTGTATTTTTTGAACTTTACCAAAAAGATAACTATTTAGTTCTTTCTATTAAAGACAACGCCGGAGGAATTTCTTTAGATATTAAAGATAAAATCTTTGAACCATACTTTACTACAAAACATCAAAGTAATGGAACAGGGATTGGTCTTTATATGACCCATCAAATAATTGAAAATCACATTGAAGGAAAAATCGAAGTATTAAATGAAGAGTACACTTGGGAAAATAAAAAGTACAAAGGCGCTAATTTCTTAATTTATATACCTACAACTTAAACTTTTACTTTTATTTAGCTATAATCGCAAGTTATGAATAAGAACAATATTATACTAATCGGTTTTATGGGTGTAGGTAAGGGTACCATTGCACGAGCTTTTTTTAAATATAGTGGTAGATTTTCAATTGATACTGATGATTTAATTGAGAGTATCACAAAAAAGAAAGTTAAAACAATTTTTAAAGATGAGGGCGAAGCTCATTTTAGAGACTTGGAAAAACAATGTGCTTTATGGCTAGAGAAGTCAATTACAAACACTGTTATATCTACAGGTGGTGGGTTTTATAGACAAGAAAATATCAAAAATATTGGTAAAGTTGTTTATCTAAAATCTTCTTTTGAGGGCATTCTTAAAAGAATCAATGATGCTCCAAATACAAAACAAAAACTAGCAAAAAGACCACTTCTTAAAAATCTAGATGAAGCAAAAAAACTTTATAATACAAGAGTAAAAGAGTATGAAAATGTAGCTGACTTTACACTTGATGTAGAGGCTAGAGATATTGAAGAGATTTTAAAAGAATTAACAAGTATGTGTGAATGAGGATTAAATGAAAATAATAAATACTACAGATTCAAATTTCGAAAAAGAGTTTGAAAATATATTAGCAAGAGCAAAAACAGATATCAAAGGTGTTTCTGCAATCGTTTCAAATATTATTGAAGAGATTGTTGATAATGGAAACTTGGCTATTAAAGGGCATATTTCTAGATTTGATAAATGGGAAGTAAAACAAGATAGTGATTTAGAAATATCACTTGATGAGATGAAAAAAGCCTATGAAAATATAGATGATGAGTTAAGAAAGTCACTTCACACTGCCTATGATAGAATAAAATCTTACCATGAAAAACAACTTCCAAAATCATGGATTGATTTTGAAAAAAATGGAAGTATCTTAGGACAAAAAGTAACAGCTGTTGATAGAGCAGGGCTTTATATTCCTGGTGGAAAAGCTGCATATCCAAGTAGCTTACTTATGAATGCAATTCCAGCAATAGTTGCAGGTGTAGAAGAGATAGTTGTATGTACTCCAACACCAAATAATGAAATCAATGAATTATTACTTGCGGCTTGTCACATCTGTGGAATAAAAAAAGCCTTTAAAGTTGGAGGAGCAAGTGCAATTGCTGCTATGGCTTATGGAACTGAAACTATTCCAAAGGTTGACGTTATAACTGGTCCTGGAAATATATTTGTTGCAACAGCTAAAAAGTTAGTTTTTGGGGAAGTAAATATTGATATGATAGCAGGTCCTAGTGAAATTGGAATCTTAAGTGATGCAAGTGCAAATCCTAGATTTTTAGCTATTGATTTACTTTCACAAGCAGAGCATGATGAGATGGCTAGTTCTATTATGATAACAACTTGTGACAAAGTAGCAGAGCTTACTTCAATAGAGGTTGATAGATTTTTGCCAGAGTTAAGCAGACGTGAAATAGCTAAAAAATCTATTGATGAGCGAGGTGTTATAATAATCGCAAAAGATATGAATGAAGCTATAAAATATATGAATGAAATAGCACCAGAGCACTTAGAAATTATGACAAATAATGCCTTTGAACTACTGCCAAAAATCAAACATGCAGGAGCTATTTTCTTAGGTAAAAATACACCTGAGCCAATAGGTGATTATATTGCTGGACCAAACCATACACTTCCAACTGGAAGTACAGCTAAGTTTTATAGCCCACTAAATGTGGAAAACTTTTTGAAAAAGTCTTCAATAATAAGTTTTTCTCAAGAGGCAATTGATGAGCTTGGCGAAGCTTGTGCATTATTAGCAGATACAGAAGGCTTAACCGCTCATGCAAAATCTGTAAGAGTGAGATTGGAAAAATAGTATGGATGATATTTTATTTGGAACTCCAAAGTCAAAGTTTTTGGATGTGGTTAAACACGCATCAAGTGAAGTTGTAAGTGATGAGTTAGATAAAATATTGGAAAAATACGCAGCGATGGAATTACTTTTATCAAAAGATAAAGGTGAGGCTTATGATGTAAATGAAGATATAGACTCTTTTGTTTTAGAAAATCTTGATGAGGTATCTAAGGTAAAAGATGATTTGTATATTGAGTTTACTGGTGAAATTATTTGTAGATTAGATTCATAAGGTATTTTGTGGAAGAATTAAAAATAGTAAAAGAAAAAATTTTAGAGTTTGTAAAAGAGTGTGAAGATGAAAAGAGCATAGAACTTTTTGGACATCTAGCAACTGGAAAAATGTTAAGGTCTAAACTAATACTTAAAATTGCTGGAGTAAATGAAGAGTCAATAAAACTATGTGCAATAGTTGAGATGATTCATGCGGCATCACTTTTACACGATGATGTTATTGATGAGGCAGATACAAGAAGAGGAAGCCCCTCTGTAAATGCTTTATATGATGATAAAACAGCAATTATGTTTGGAGATGTTTTATACTCTAAAGCCTTTACTGAACTTTCACAAATGGATAGAAAAGTTGCTTACAATATCTCAAGTGCTGTTACAAAATTAAGTATTGGAGAGATGCTAGATATTGATTTGACAGAAACTTTTAATACTGATTACAAAAAATACCTTGATATGATTTATAAAAAGACTGCTTCACTTATAGAAGCAAGTGCTGCAAGTGCTGCAATATTGGCTAATAAAGATGAAGAAAAATATGCTCTTTATGGAAAAAATCTAGGTCTTGCTTTTCAAATGATTGATGATATTTTAGATATTACTCAAGACTCAACTACTTTAGGAAAACCTGCAATGTTTGATTTTGTTGAAGGAAAAGCTACAATTCCTTATTTATTATTACATCAAAGATTAGATGATAAAACAAAGTTGGAATCACTTTTAAAAAAAGAGTTAAATGAAGAAGATGCCCTTTGGATAAAACAACAAATGGAGCGAACAGATTCATTAAATGATGCTATCTCTCAAGCAAAAGCTTTAGGAAGAGAAGCAATCATGATTTTAGAAGACGAAAATTCAGATGGTCTTGTGAAAATTATGAAAGAAATGATAGAAAGAGAGTTTTAAAGTATGAGTTATTTAAGTATCTCTTTTACCCACAAAAATACAGATATACAAACAAGAGAAAAGATTGCTTTTTCAAATGAAAGTTCAGTAGAGACTTTTTTAAAAAGTGTAAAAGCAGATGAATCTATTGATGAGGTAGTTTTATTATCAACCTGTAATAGAGTTGAGATAATGACTACTTCTTTAAATATCAAACAATCAAAAGAAAAGATTTTCCAAATATTGGCAAAATATTCAGGACTAGATTATGAGAACTTATTAGAAAGAGCTGATATTTATGATAATACAAGTGCTATACATCACCTTTTTTCAGTAGCTTCAGCCTTGGATTCACTAGTTATAGGTGAGACTCAAATAGTAGGACAATTAAGAGACGCTTTTAGATTGTCTTTGGCAAAAGGTTATTGCGGTAAAAGTATTTCAAAAGCTATGAACTATGCTTTTAAGTGTGCTGCAAATGTAAGAACTGAGACAAGCTTAGGAACAGGTTCTGTTTCAGTGGCTTCAACTGCCGTTGCAAAAGCAAAAGATATTATTCAAAATACAAGTGGAGTAAAAGCTTTAGTTATTGGTGCTGGTGAGATGAGTTAACTTACAATGAAGCACTTAAATAAAGCTGGATTTGATATTGTTCTTACTAGTAGAGATATTAAAAAAGCACAAATGCTTGTGGATACTTTTGATTTTGAAGTAAGTGTTGAGCCTTATGAAGATTTAGAAAAACTTTTAAATGAAATACCAATAATGATTACAGCAACTGCAGCTCCCTATCCCATCATAAAAGAGAGCATGGTGAAGAATTGTTCTTTTGGTAGACATTGGTTTGATATTGCAGTACCAAGAGATATTGAAGAGATAGAAAGCTCAAACTTAAAAATATATGCTGTAGATGATTTACAAGAGATAGTAAACTCAAATATGACACTAAGAGCCGAACAAGCAAAAAGAGCATATCAAATCGTTAATCAAGAATCAGAAGAGTTTTTTAAATGGCTAAAATCACTTGAAGTGGAACCTGTAGTAAAACATCTTTATACAAAAGCAGATGATGTAATTGAAAAGAAACTTCAAAATGCTATAAAAAAAGGTTTTGTAAAAGCTGAAGATGAAGAAAATATTAAAAAACTTTGTCAAACAGTTTTAAATGAATTTTTACATGAACCAACAACTAGGTTAAAAAAGATTTCAAAAGATGTTGAGTGCGATATTATTTTAGGCACAGTACAATCAGTATTTGGCCTAGAGAGTAAATCAAACTCTATTCAAAAATGCGACCACGCAATAAAATTTAATAATTAGGAATATAAATGAAATTTTCTCAAATGTTTATACCAACTACAAAAGAAGCACCAAAAGATGCAACTTTACCATCTCATCAGTTTTTAATCAGAGCTGGATTTATCAATCAAGAAGGTGCTGGTTTATATAATTTTATGCCTTTAGGAAAGATAGTATTAGACAAAATTAGAGCTGTTGTAAAAGAAGAGTTAGATAATGCAGGGCTTAATGAAGTTCAATTGTCATTTGTAACACCAACTACACTTTGGGAAGAGAGTGGTCGTGCATCTAAAATGGGTCTAGAGATGCTTCGAATCAAAGATAGAAAAGGTAGTGATTTTGTTTTAAGTCCTACAAATGAAGAGGCAATGGTAAATTTAGTAAAAAATAGAGTTACTTCATATAAAGATTTACCTGTTCATTTATATCAAATCAATACAAAGTTTCGTGATGAAGCACGTCCTAGATTTGGACTTATGAGAGGAAGAGAATTTTTAATGAAAGACTCTTATTCTTTCCACTCTAGTGAAGAGGATATGATTAGAGAATTTAATCTTATGGAAGAGACTTATAAAAAGATTTTTACAAGATTAGGTTTAGAGTTTCGTGTAGTTGCAGCAGATAGTGGTGCAATTGGTGGAAGTGGAAGTAAAGAGTTTATGGTATTGGCAAATTCAGGTGAAGATACAATAGTTGTATGTGAAGAGTGTGAATATGGTGCTAATATTGAAGCAGCTACAAGAGCAAAAAAAGAGACTAAAAACTGGTATGAGCTTACTGCTGAAAATATAAAAATGGAAAAAGTATTAACTGCGGGGATGAAAACTATTGAAGATGTTTCAAACTTTTTAAGCACTCCAAAAGCTCAATCAATAAAAGCAGTAATTAAAAAAGCAATATATGAAGAGAAAGAAGAAGTAGTAGTTTTCTTTGTAAGAGGAAATGACGAACTGGAAGAAACAAAAGCTACAAATGCAGTTGATGCCTTAGAACTTCTTGATGCAAATGATGCTGATATTTTAGATGCTGGTTTAGTTGCTGGATATTGTGGACCATTTAATTTACCTGAAAATATAAATTTTGTTATTGATAATGAATTAAAGGATGAAGTTGGATTAGTTTGTGGTGCAAATGAAATTGACTATCATTTTACTGGAACTGACTTAACTACATTAAAAGATGTGAAATATTTTGACTTAATTGCTGTTCAAGAAGGAGATATTTGTTCTTGCTGTGGCGGAAAACTTATCCATACAAAAGGGATAGAAGCTGGACATATTTTTCAACTTGGAACTAAATATTCTGAACCTCTTGGAGCAAACTTTTTAGATGAAAATGGTAAGTCTAAACCTTTTGTTATGGGAACATATGGAATAGGTGTATCTAGACTTGTAGCAACAGTGGTTGAACAACATCATGACGATAAAGGTTGTATTTGGACGAAAGAAACAGCTCCTTTTATGGTTGATATTATTGTTTCAAATGCAAAAAAAGAAGAAGAGTTGACTGCTGGTAAAAAGATATATAATGATTTAAAAATAGCAGGTATTTCTACTATTTTAGATGATAGGGTAAATGCAAGATTTGGATTTAAAATGAGTGATTTTGAACTTATTGGATTTCCATATGCTGTTGTAGTTGGTAAAAAACTTCCAGATGGCTTAGTTGAGATTGTAAATAGAAAAACTTTAGAAAAAGAAGAAGTCTCTTTAGCTGAAGTTGTAAACAAATTAAAAAAACTAATATAAAAAGGGATTAACATGGGAAATAGTGTAGAAACAGTTTCGGATATAATCGGTCTTTATTCTTTAAATGTAGCAATGGCAATTGTGATATTTGTGGTTGGTAAGTGGTTAGCTAAAAAGGTTGCAAACCTATTAACTACTATGATTAGAAAAAATCCAAAGTTTGACGAAACTCTTATAAACTTTTTTGATGATATTATTTATTATGTATTAGTAGTAGTTGTTGTTTTAACTGCTTTAGAACAATTAGGAGTTGAGTCAACTTCATTTTTGGCAATCTTAGGTGCAGCTGGTTTAGCTGTTGGTTTAGCACTTAAAGATTCTTTATCAAACTTTGCATCTGGCGTTATGATTATTTTCTTTAAACCTTTTAAAATAGGGGATTTTGTAAGTGCTGGTGGAGTAAGTGGAACTATTACTGAAGTACATTTGTTTAATACAGAGTTTACAACACCAGATAATCAAAGAGTTTTAGTGCCAAATGGCGCAATTACTGCAGGAAGTATAACAAATGTAAATGCTCATCCTAAAAGAAGAGTTGATTTACTTATTGGTGTAGGGTATGGTGATAACTTAAAAATAGTAAAAGATTTGATTACTAAAATAATTGAATCAAATGATAAAGTTTTAAAAGATGAAGCAATTACAATTGCTGTTTCAGAACTAGGTGATTCATCAGTTAATTTTGTAGTTCGAGTTTGGGTTAATACACCTGATTTTTGGGCTGTAAAATGGGCCTTAATCGAAGATATTAAAAATACATTTGATAAAGAAGGAATCTCTATTCCTTTCCCTCAAAGAGATGTGCATATTATCAACGAAAAAAACTAGTATCAAGTTACCCAATACTCTAACAAGGATACTAAAACTTTTACAAGAAAAAGGTGCAAAGCCTATTCTTGTAGGAGGATGTGTTAGAGACCACTTTTTAAACTTACAAATAAAAGATTATGACATAGAAGTTTTTCATATAGAAAGCTTTGAAACCCTCACAAAACATTTAGAACAATTTGGAAAAGTAAAACTTGTAGGAAAATCATATGGAGTGTTAAAACTTTCAGTTGACAATGATGAGTATGATTTTGCCTTGCCAAGAGTTGAAAAAAAAGTAGCTAAAGGTCACAAAGGCTTTGAAGTTATTAGTAATAGCCATTTAAGCTTTAAAGAGGCAGCTAGAAGAAGAGATTTTACAATAAATGCCCTAGGATATGATTTTATAAATGAAGAGATTTTAGACCCCTTTGATGGACTAAAAGATTTAGAAAATAAAATCTTACGACATATTGATGATAATAGTTTTATGGAAGATCCTTTAAGGGTTTATAGAGCTATTCAATTTGCTTCAAGATTTGCATTTACATTGGATACTAAAACTTTTGCTTTATGTAAAAAAATGGTTTTAAATGGTGACTTGGAAGAGTTACCAAAAGAGCGTATTTTTGAAGAGATAAAAAAACTCTTTTTAAAATCACCTAAACCTTCTTTAGGCTTTGAACTTTTAAAAGAATTAGAAGTATTAAAGTATTATCCCCAATTACAAGCATTAATTGGCTGTGAACAAGAGCCTGAATATCATCCAGAAGGTGATGTTTGGGTTCATACTCTTATGACTTTAGATGAAATGGCTAAATTAAAAACAGGTGATGAATATAAAGATTTAGTTCTATTTTTTGCAATACTTTGCCATGATTTTGGAAAGCCACTTTGTACAAAAGTAATAGATGGCAAAATAACTTCCCATAAGCATGAGTCTTTAGGAATAGAGCCCACAATATCTTTTTTAGAAAAACTAACTAGTGATAAAAAACTAATCTCTGATGTTCTTCCTTTAGTAAAAAATCATCTTTCACCCTTTCAACTATATTTACATAATAGTAGTGATAAAGCAGTAAAAAGATTAGCTTTAAAAGTTGATATAGAGATGCTTTGTTTAGTTTGTCTGGCAGATTGTCTAGGCAGAACAATAGAAGATAAGTGTAAATGTCATGAAGCAATTTCTTGGCTAAAAAATAAAGCAATACAATTGGAAGTTACTAATGAAGGACTAAAACCTATTGTAATGGGAAAAGATTTAATGGCTTTAGGTTATAAGCCTGGTGTTTTATTTAAAGAGATTTTAGATTATGCTTTTGATTTACAAATTGATGAAAATATGAAAAAAGAAGAGATTTTAGAGTTAATTATAAGTAAATATGAAAAAGAGTTAAAGAAATAAATATCCACTGGTGAGTAGGCATATAGTGTTTAAGGAGGGCTGACATATGGGGTGTCAAATGAATAATATATGCCTACTCACCAATAGATACTTAAGTGTAAATTTGATAGTTTATTTTCCTTCAAACTCTTTTTCATTTGCATGTAATACAACTTTTTCTGCTATACCTTTAACTTCACTAGCAACCTTGTTTGACTCAGATGTTGAAGATGCATTTTCTTGTGTCACTTGGTCCAATTTATTTACAGTATCATTGATTTGTTCCATTGCAGAAAATTGTTCTTTTGATGAGACTGAAACATCAGATATAAGTTTTAGTGTATGTTGAATATTGTCATTTAATTTATCATATCCTTTAATCATCTCATTAGATATGCTTTTACCATCATTTGCTTTTATTGTCGCATTTTCAACTAAGGCTTTTATCTCTTTTGCAGCTTCTGCTGATCTTGAAGCTAGATTTCGCACTTCTTGTGCAACAACAGCAAAACCTTTTCCAGCTTCACCAGCAGTTGCTGCTTCAACTGCAGCATTAAGTGATAAAATATTTGTTTGAAATGCAATTTGGTCAATGACTGTAATTGCATCTGCGATTGCATTTGTTTGTTCATTTATTATATCCATAGAAGAAGTTGTTTTTGATGCTAAGTTTAACCCATCTTTAACAGATTTTGATACTTCATTTGCATAACTTGTAACTTCTGAAATATTTTGTGAACTGTTTTGCATATTGGAAGTTATCTCTTCAATTGCCGCAGCTGTTTCTTCTAAAGATGCAGCTTGATTATTTGCAGAAGAGCTTAAGTTATGAACATTTGCAGATAAGATGTCCGCCTTTTGTGATAGAAATAATCCAAGTTCTTTATTTTCTAAAAGCATTGCAGTAATTGCACTTCCTAAACTATTAATATCTTCGCTTAAATCTTTTAAATCACCATCCATATTTTTTAAGTCTACTTTTGGTCTATAATCATACTCTGTATACTTATCAAGCACTGCCATGGCATTTTTTATATTTGACTCAATCGAACTTAACATTTCATTTATTACGTCTTTTAATTCAATCAAAGCAGGATTTGTTGTATCGCCACTTATTCTTACATTTAAAAACCCTTTTTTTGCTTCATTTGCACACTCTATAGCACTTGCAACTAATAATTTATCTTTTTCTACACCATCTTTAATTTGTAAAATACCATTATTTATTGCACTTGCCATTTTCCCTAGTTCATCTTTAGTATTTAGTTCAATTAATTGAGTATCATCAATCTCTTTGTTTAAATATTTAAAAAATTCAAGAAGTCCATCTTGAAACTTTTTCAGTGGATTTTTTATTGACCTTGTAACAAAAATAATAATAGTAAATGATAAGGCAAAAGCAATTATACTTAGTATATTTAGAGTAGAGAGGGTATTGCTAATTTTGTCTAAAGCTATAGCATAACTTTTGTTATTTTCTTTATAAGCAAATTTTGTAATCTTATTTAATTCTTTAGTTATTTTAGAATATGGTATATCAGTTTCTAAAATTTTATCTAAATATATATTCATCACATCATTCATTGCATCATTTATTTGTGTGTTATACTCTTTTAAATCAATTTCAATTTCTTTAACGCTTTTTTAACATTTTCATCATGAATAATTGCTTGTTTTAGTTTTTTCATATCTTCATTAACTTCTTTTTGTAGAGCATTTAATATTTTTATTTCAGCCTCAATTTCAGCTTCTTCATATGCTCCTGTAACATAGTTAAATACTTTATATAATACGGTATTATATAGTTCAATATCAGTTAAAAGTTTAGTACTGACAACATAAAGTTCAAATTTAACTTGAACAATTTCCTTTAAAGTATCCCTATCTGATTTTAATGCTTTATTAGAAAAAATTGTCAAAATTAGTAAAAATATTACTGCAATAGCAGGTGAAATGATAATTTTTTTCCCGATGTTTATGTTATTTATACCTAACATCTTATATCCTTGTTTTATTTCAAACTATGTAAAAAATTAATTTAATAATTTTTTACATAGTTCGAAGTAGAGTGTTTATTTGTTTTATAAAAAAGGCTTTATAAGCCTTTTTTATATTAAAATTTGTAAGAAACGTAAAGTCTTGATCTATAGCTTTCTGTTGATATATTATTATAATCTGCAAATACAAATGTTGCCGATAAGTTTTTATCAAAATTATACGATGTGATATAACCAGTCTCAGATTGTCTGTTTGTACTACCAGTTTTCCATGATGAATACATTATGTCGAATGATAAATAATCAGTGATTTTATATCCAGCAGATAATTTATATGCATCAGTATCAGCAGTATAAATTCCACCATAAATCCATGCCCATGTATACATATAATCAGCACCATTACCTATACCATTTACGATATCAGCTTCATCATCAATAGTAGTATATGCTGCTCCTAAAGATAACTTACCAAAATTAGCACCAAGATCAATACCATATGCTTTACCATCAGAGTTTGTTGCACTTCCATCATCAGTTTGATATGTTTGTGCTGAAATAGTAAAAGGATTGATATTATAAGAAGCAGAAGCATAGAATGCTTTTTTATCATTAACTTGTGTTCCATCTGTTTTAATTTGAGCATATTGTCCGTCAAGAGTTAAGTTTTCAATAGAGTTGTTTTTTACATATAATGTATAAGCACCATCTTGAACATTTTCAAATCCAGAAACAGCTTTAACAGTTCCATTTGTTGCTCCTCTAGCAGCAATATCAGTTCTATATTGTTCTTTATCAACATAACCAGCAACTAAAGTAGTACCTGGAATATCAGTATTTGAAAGAAGAATAGCTTCAAAAGATTCTTTAAATATTCTAGAACTAGAACCTGCAACTAGTGGAGTAGAAATATACTGTCTACCAACTTTACCAGTTGTATATCCTCTTGTATACTCTAAATATGCTTGTGATGCAACTGCGCCAGAAACATTTTGGTCACTATTATACGCAGTAGGACCTTTATCTAAATCATCTGAAGTTACTGTTGCTGCTTGAAATGTAACACCAGCTTTTAAACCATAATAAGAACCTGTAACAAAAGATAAATTACCACCATTTGTCCAAATACCAACTTTATCGTGAGAAGCTCCAACTTCTTTTTGGAAATATTGAGATTTAATCTCTCCACTTATTTTACCTTCTTCGAAAGCTTTTGCAATTGTGTCTGCACTAAATGCTTGAGTTGTAATTAGTGCTAAACTAGCAACTAAACTTATTTTTGTTAATTTTTTCATTTAAAACCCTTTCTTTTGTTAAAATTAATAGTTCCCCTTTTTTTCTATTAATTCTAAATTTTTGAAATTTCTTTAAAGTAAATAGTTATTCATACTCTTCTATAATGCGCGTAATATAGACAGAAATTTCGACAATCCTTATGTATCCACTGGTGAGTAGGCATATGACGGAATATAAAGAGGACATATGGGGTGTCTTTTAAATATGCCTACTCACCAGTAGATACAAAACAATAAATTACTTTTTAAGTAAAATCCTTCTTTCAAATAAAGCATCCATATCATCATGGATTTTTGAATCAATATCTAAAAATATTAATTTCTCTTTATTTAGCTGTTTGATATTTTTTAAACCCATTACTGCCAACAAACTTTTCATACTTTTTAAAACATTATTGTGGTAATTTTTTATATAGTTTGAATGTTTATTTACAAAATAATGTCGCCTTTTTTTAATATCCTGAGTTGCTAAACCCACAGGACATTGATGTTTTGTAGCACCTGAACAATATCTAGCTCGTATACATCCGGCACTCATCATAAACCCACGTGCTATTTGAACAAAATCTGCTCCTAAACAAAGTGTTATTACCACATCATCAGGAGTTAGTATTTTTCCACTTGCTGAGATTTTTATATGTTCTCTTACGCCATGGTCTTTTAATACTTTATCAACTAAGTATAAAGCATCCCTAATATCCATTCCTATTCTTTCCATCATCTCTAATGGTGCAGTAGCACTTCCTCCACTCCCACCATCAATAGAGATATAGTCAGGAAATGGAAGATTTAAATCAACTCTTCTTTTAATCTCTTTTGCAATTGGAACAATATTGTCATAATCAGAAACAACAATTTTGATTCCAACTGGTTTTCCTGAAGCTTTTTGTAAAGTACCAATAAAATCAAATAACTCTTCATTTGAAGTAGCATATGGAAACCTATTTGGTGAAAACAGATCTTTATGTGCCTCTATATTTCTATAATAAGCAATAGAAGGAGTAACCTTTTCTGCGATAAGTTTTCCACCTGTTTGCTTTGCTCCTTGGGCAAGTTTAATCTCTGTCATTTTACAAAAGCTCATTTGCTTTTTGTACCTTTGCATATCAAAGTTACCCTCTTTATCTCTAACACCATAAAGTCCAGAACTAATTTGTAAAATAATATCTGGCATATCAGAAGGGACATTTTTTGGAAAACTTTCTAGTGAAGCGTTCCAGTTTGGTCTATAAAAACATTTTTTTTCTTTGTTAAATACATATGTATCTGCTTCTTTATTATTCTTAAATATATGTTTTCTATAAAAATCAATTGCAACAGGTTCATTAAAGAATATTTTTGCCATTTTAAACATTTTGTATGCAAAACTACTTCCTCTTACAATTTCCATATAGCTTTTATCATAACTATTATGTGTTACGAAAAAGTTCGATGTTAATCCACCTTCACCTGAGTTGATAGGGAAATTCCCTCTTTGTGAACCATATACAAAAGCTCTAGTTCCCTCAGGTGAAATAGAACCATCACTCATGGGAGCTCTTCCTATAATAGAAGATGTTACAAAAGGTTTTTCTCTTTTTTCACCAAAAGTAACTGAAAAATCATCATCAACTTCATTATCATTTAATACAATATTTACATGCCTAAGCATAAACTTTGGTTTTGGCAAAGGTTGTGATGGAGAAAAAGATGAAAAATTTACTTTATCTCTTGATGCACTATATACCCAGTCTAACTTATCCATTGATTCATAAAATTTTTCATCACCAAAATATTGTCTAAATGGCTCTCTAAACTCTTGAAAAACAAATCTTAAACGTCCAATTATTGGATAATTAACCAAGATTTGATGTGTTCTTTGCACATATTTATCATGTACATACCACATAAATATAACTATGCAAAAAACAACTAAAACTATAAACCATGTTTCCATAGACAATTCCTATAATATTTTTTAGAATTTTAACATCACAATATGTACAAATAGTGGGTTAAAATTGATGAGTAATAAGAAGGAGGTTCCTTCTTATTTTATTTCTCTAGCTCCTATATTTCCATATCTATGAAAAGAGTGAGAAATTGATTGCTCAATAAAGTAATTTAAGAGTTCTAATCTTCCTTCCATCATTACAGGTTGTCTTACAATAAATGTCAAAGATTTAACAGATTCTTCAAATACTGCTGTTGATACTTTAGAGATATTTGAATAAATAACTCTATCAAAGTTAGCAATAGTTTTTAAGAATTTTTTATCATCTTCTTCAACTAAAGTATTATTTCCTTTGAATAAAATTGTTGCTTCTTCCAAGAATGACTTAACTAGTTTATTATTATCTACTGATACTTTAAATTCTACACCTGATACAATTGCTGCCAATATTCTTGCAACTGCTTCAAATATAGAATCATCACCTGAAACTCTTATAACTACATTTTTTAAAGGCAGATATCTAAAGTGGTTATCTTCACCTCTAACTTTACAATAATCTTTCTCTTGTGAGAATTCATTATCATAGTTTTCTAAATATGATTGTAATGCAATTTCAAGTTTTTCAAAATCTTCTTTATTGTTTTTTGAATATTTACAATCAGCGATAAATCTTGTTAATTCATTATTATGATTTCTTTTAACTTTTGGAAGAGAATTTTCTTTAAAATCAACAAATTGTGTAATATAATTAAATATACCAACTTTTCTTCCTGCACCAATTGCAGATTTACCCATACCACCAAAAGGTTGTCTGATAACTATTGCTCCAGTTGTACCTCTATTTATGTATAAATTACCTGCTTTTAGGTTTTCTCTCCAATATGAAACTTCTCTCTCATCTAGTGATTCAATCCCAGAAGTTAAACCATAGCCAGTATCATTTACAATTTTTACAGCATGTTTTAAATCTTTTGCTTTTACAACAGCAAGCACTGGTCCAAATAGCTCATTCATATGGATAAAGTTACCTTCACTTACACCCCATTTAATTGCAGGTTTTAACATATATTCATTATCTTCTGCATATTCAGGAGCTAACAGCCACTCTTCATTACCTTCTAGTTCACTAATAGCTTTTTTAAGGTTTCCAGATACAGGGTTTGCTAAAGTTCCAATTCTATTTTTGAAATCCCAAACAGAACCTACACTCATAGATTTTGCAGTATCTAATAGTGCTTTTTTGAAGCCTTCATCATTATAAACTTCTTCTTCTAAAACTAAAAGTGAAGTCGCAGAACATTTTTGACCTGAATTTGCAAAGGCACTTTGACATACATTTTTAATGGCTTGTTCTCTATCTGCCATATTTGTAACAATAGTTGCATCTTTTCCACCAGTTTCTGCTGTTAAGAATAAGTCTGGTCTAGTTTTAAGCATAGTTGCCGCTGTATCTTCTCCACCTGTTAAGATTACAAAGTCAACATCTTTATTTGCAATTAAATGTTCACCAGCAAGTGCTCCTGGACAAGGAACAAATTGAAGTACATTTTTAGAAATACCAGCATCCCAGAAACATTTACACATCTCATATGCTGTTAAAGCAGCAACTGAAGCTGGTTTTATAATAACTGTATTACCAGCAGCTAAAGTTGCAGCAACTCCACCTAAAGGAATAGCAACAGGGAAGTTCCATGGTGGAACTACTACACCTACACCTTTTCCTGTAAATTCTAAGTTTTCATATTTATCAAAATAGTCTGCGCTATATGGATAGAATTCTAAAAAGTCAACAGCTTCAGAAACTTCTACATCAGTCTCTGTAAAAACTTTACCAACTTCAGCAGCAGCAACACCTATTAAATCATCTCTTCTCTCACGCACTTTTATAGCAGCAAGTTTTAGTGCAGCATGTCTTTGTTCATGAGTTAAACTTCTCCAACCGTCAACATCATCACGAGCAACTTCTACTGCTTTTTTAAGGTCTTCTGCATTCGCATTTGCAAATTTACCTGCAAGAACACCATCTATTATTTGAGACTTATCAATAGCTTCTACAACTTTTCTATCTTCAGTTATATCAACACCACCTACAACAATAGGAGTGATTTTATGTTCAGTGTCTTTAGAAAATTTCCATTTTTTAACAATATTTTTAGCCCACTCTTGGTTTTTTGCTAAAATAAAATCAGTATCAGCTTCCGCATGATAATCTTTTGTATCATAAGATGAATGAGAAAAATCATCCCATTTTTCTTCAAGTCTATTTTGAGTTCTTTTTGAACCTACGAATGAAGTTTTTTCATTTTCAAAAGATTTTATAAATAACTCTTTTTGCATATTCCAATCTTTTGAACCAACAGTTAGACCAAATGAGTATCTAATAAAGTTATCAGGACCTGTATTTTCATCAAGTCTTCTTACTAAATATGCAATTGCATTTGTAAACTGTTCTTTTGCTGCTGTTGGAGCATATAAAATTACTGATTTAGAAATCTCTCTAATTGCTAATCTTGCAGCTTCACTCATACCTTCTAACATCTCTAATGTATGATATTCAGATGTATTATTTTCTTGTGCTAATGTTGTAGCATATGCTAACTCAAATAAGTTATGAGATGCAGTTCCTATATGCATATATTTTGCATTTTCTGGATCTAGTGCATATCTTGCCATTCTTTTGTAGTTAGAATCTGTATCACTTTTATCAGTATAAGTAACCATTTCCCAATGTTTTTGACTAGCTTCAGTCTCTTCCATCTCCATGTTAGCACCTTTTACAAGTCTAAACTTCATAGGAGCTCCACCATTTTCTACTCTTGCTTTTGCCCAAGCCAATAAATCTTTTTGTACTAAAAATGAATCTGGAACATATGCTTGTAAAACAATACCTGCATAGAAGTTTTTAAATTGTGGTTTATCTAATGTTCTTTTGAATACTTCAACAGTAATAGCTAAATCTCTATACTCTTCCATATCAAGATTGATAAATTTATTTGATTTTGTTCCATCTGGAGCTATATAAGGATACTTGATTGCTTGTTCATATATTTTAGTTAATTTTTCAACAAGTACTTCAACTGTATGCTCAAAATTTAAAGGATTGATTTGAGAGTAAATTGTTGAGATTTTGATAGAAATATAGTCAATATTTGGATTACTTAAAGCTTTTAAATATTTTTCCATTCTTTCACTGGCTTCTTCTTCACCAAGTACTACTTCACCAATAAGATTGATATTAACTCTTGTACCTTCTTCTTTTCTCATGATTAAGTGTTTATTAAAAGGCCCTGCCTCTCCTTTAATAACTACTGTTTTTGTATCTTCTCTTATTTGGTCTACAAACATAGGAACAGATAAGTTTGGTAAAAATTTACCGAAGTTTTGGAATAACCATAGAAGTGTTTTATCTTTTGTTGTAAAGAAATGTGCCATACCATGCTTTTCTAAAAGAAAAATGATTTGGTCAGCAACTCTTGCATTTGAATCACATCTAAAACATTGATCCATCAACTCAATTAAAAGTGCTTTATCTTTTGGATGATCAAGCATTTTATTCATTTTTACATAGAATTCTCTATCGTAGTCACTTACAAGTTCTGTAGCTCTGTTTTGCCATTTTTCAGCTAATTCTATAGCTGAATCTATAATTTTTGTTTCATTTATCATTTATTGTCCTTAAAAATTTATTGTTTTTTAAATTACTTTTAAGCAGCTTGAGAGCACATATTTTAAATGTGCTCAAAAGGCTAATGACTATTAAGTATTGCCATCTTGCTAATTAATTAAGGATTGCCTGGCCTTTATGTAAATCTTGTACTTTTGATTGTAATCTACGTTTATGTCTCATATTAATGCTTTTTCCCTAAATAGGCTTCTTGAATTGTCTTAGAGTTTAATAACTCTTCAGCAGTTCCTTCATGTGTGATTTTCCCAACTTCTAATACATAAGCACGATCTGCTAATTTTAGCGCTGCTTTTGCATTTTGTTCAACTAATAAAACTGTAACTCCACTTAGTGCAATCTCTTTTACTGCTTTAAAAATTGCCTTAATTAAAATTGGTGCAAGTCCAAGTGATGGCTCATCTAAGATTAAAAGTTTAGGTTTACTCATAATAGCTCTTCCAATTGCAAGCATTTGTTGCTCACCACCACTTAGAGTTCCTGCAAGTTGTTTTTTTCTCTCTTTTAATCTTGGTAAAATATCGTAAATCCATTCCAAAGTCTCTTTATCATGGTCCTTTAATGTATATGCTCCCATCATAAGGTTTTCTTCAACTGTTAGTGTTCCAAAAACTCTTCTTCCTTCAGGAGAATGTGACATTCCAAGTCCTACAACATCGTGAGCTTCAGATTTTGTAATATCATTTTTATCAAAAATTATACTTCATGATTTTGCTTTTAAAAGTCCAGATATTGTTTGTAAAGTTGTAGTTTTACCAGCACCATTTGCACCAAGTATTGTTACAACTTCTCCTTTTAATACTTTTAAAGAAATACCCTTAATAGCAGATATTGCCCCATAAGATACATGAAGATCTCTAATCTCTAATAATACTTCGTTATTTACCATTATGCATCCTCCTCATCATCGTCTATTCCAATATATGCTTCAACTACTTTTGGGTCATCTTGAACAAATGATGGTAGACCTTGAGAAATCTCTTTTCCAAAGTTTATAACAGTAATATAATCAGTTAATTTCATAACCATATCCATATCATGTTCAATCATCATAATTCCAAGTCCCATCTCTTTTATTTTTAAGATGATATTTGTAAGTTCTATTGTTTCATTTTCATTAAGTCCAGCGGCTGGTTCATCTAAAATAAGAAGTTCAGGTTCAGCTGCAAGTGCTCTTGCCATCTCTATTTTTCTCTGATTTCCATATGATAAATCTCCTGCTGGAGTATTAGCATGTTTTGTCAATCCAAAGAAATCCATCAATTCAGCAACTTTTTCCCACTGTCTACTTTCATCTTTTTTATAAAAAGGAGTGTGAAAGATAGCGTGGTACCATTTTTTGTTTGATTTTGTATGACATCCAGCAATGATATTTTCAGCAACACTCATCTCTTTAAAAAGACGAATATTTTGAAATGTTCTTAAAACTCCCCTTTGGGCAATTTTGTGTGGAGCCATTCCTGTTATATCTTCACCTTTATATTTTATAGTTCCTTGTTCTGGAGTATAAATACCTGTTACACAGTTAAAAAGTGTAGTTTTACCAGCACCATTTGGACCAATGATTCCATATATTTGACCAGGTTTTACGTTAATAGTTAAGTCATCAATTGCAACTAATCCATGGAAAAACTTTGAAACATTTGTTATTTCTAATACATATTTCATTATTTTGCCTCCCTTGCTTTCTTTTTAAGAAATTTTGGGATATTTCCAAAAGTAGCTGGCCAAACACCATTTGGTCTTAAAATCATAGTAAGAACCATAGCCGCACCAAAAATTAAATATCTTGATTCTTTAAACTCAGTAAACAGTTCAGGTAATACAAACATCACAAATGTACCAATAATAATTCCAGGAAGTGAAGCTGATCCACCAACTAAAACGATTGCAAAGAACATAACCGATTGCATAAAGTTAAAAGACTCAGGACTTACAGCTGAATATTGAACTGCAAACACTGCACCTGCAGCTCCAGCAATACCAGCACCTAAAGCAAATGCAAAAAGTTTGTAATATGAGATATTAATACCCATAGATTTTGCTGCAATTTCATTTTTATTTATATAATATAACGCTCTTCCATATTTTGATGTATCTAGGTTTCTTATAATAAACAAAGTTATAATCAGTAATCCAAATGCAACATAATAAACTGAAGTATCAGTTGTAAACTCATATCCAAAAACTCTAATGAAATCAATTCCAAAAATACCATTTGGACCACCTGTTAAACCAAATACGTCATTTGATAATACTTGTTCAAATATGATATTAAAACCAATAGTTGCCACAAGTAAATAATCCCCTCTTAGGTGGATAATTGGTCCTGCTAGTAAAACTGAGAAAACAACTGGAACTAGAATCGCAAAAGGAACAGTTTCAATAATCTCAAAACCAAAATGTATATTTAATATAGCTGTAGTATATGCTCCAAGCCCAAAGAATATTGCATGACCCATATTAAAAACACCAGCTCTTCCTAAAATAATATCTTGAGAAAAAGCAACTACGGCAAATACTAAAAATGTAATACCAATACTAAGCCATGCAGAATCAACCAAAAATGGGAAAACTGCCATAACTACTATAAATAAAGTAGCAATAATTGTAGTTTTATTCATTATACTTTCTCCGCTGTGTTTTCACCAAGAAGTCCAGTTGGTTTTACAATTAAAATTATAATTAATAAAATAAATGTAAATGTTTCTGCCCATTCTGTTGAAATATATCCTGATATTAAAGCATTGAATAATCCTAGCAATAGCCCACCTAGCATTGCTCCTGGAATACTTCCAATACCACCAATAATAGCTGCAATAAAGGCATTTAAACCATAAAGCCATCCCATGTCAAATGTTAAACCTCTATAATAAATCCCAATAAACAAACCGCCAATTGCACCTAACATAGAACCAATAATGAAAATAGTCATAATAACTCTGTTTACATTGATACCCATAAGTTTTGCTGCATCTTGGTCAATTGCCGTTGCTCTTATTGCTGTTCCCATTTTTGTTTTATTAATGAAAATGTATAAAGAAACCATTAATACAGCAGATAAAGCCAAAATAACTAATTGTGTAAACGATATAATTACTCCACCAAAGTTCCAAGATGTTGCAGGAAATACATCAGCTGGAAAAATTTCCATATTTGGACCCCAAATAAGCATAATTGCATTTTGGATTACAAGTGACGCACCAAGTGCAGAAACTACAGCACTTAACCTTGGTGCCGTTCTTAAAGGTCTATATGCAAGACGCTCAAGAAGAACACCTACAAAAGCCACAACTAATGCAGTTAATGTAAATACAATAACAATATTTACCAATGATAATGCATTTGAACCATAAAACTGTGTAAAAATAGTCAATCCCACATAAGCAGAAAAGGCAACAAGGTCACCGTGTGCGAAGTTGATTAACTTCATCACACCGTAAACCATTGTATAACCTAAAGCCACTAATGCATACAGACTTCCTATTGTTAAACCATTTATTAACTGTTGAAGTAAAGTATCCATATTAAACCTTATTATTCACTAACTACTTGTTTTGTACCATCATTTTTCATTTTATAAACAACAAATTTAGCACCAACTCTTTCCCCATCTTCTCTAATGTTAAATGGTCCAGTAATCCCTGGAAAATCTTTCATAGATCTGATATATTCTGCGATTTTTTTAGTATCAAAAGATTTTGTTTTTTCAACACCTTCAATAACAGCTCTTAATCCATCAGCATTTGTAACTGGCCAAATTGATGGAGGATCCATTTTAAATCTAGTTTTATAAGCTGCTAAATATTTTTTAGCTTCTGGGTATGGTAAGATTTCAGGTGTTGGAAAGTTGATTAAAACTGTACCTGCTGCTGCGTCACCTGCTAATTTATAAAAATCAGGGTTATCGTTTGAATCTCCACCAACAAAGTCAGCATCGATTTGTAATTGTTTTTGTTGAGCTCTTAATAATCCGCCATCAGTATAGTAACCTGAGTAATAAATTACATCTGGATTCATAGCTTTAACTTTTGTTAACATTGCAGTAAAGTTTTGAGTTCCTGCTTTGATTTTTCCTCTGAAAACTACATTTCCACCAATTGCTTTTATTGAAGCTTCAGTCGCATCACCAAGTCCTGCTGAGTAAGAAGAATAATCAGATAAAACAACTATATTTTTGTATTTTTTAGAATTTACCATATAGTCTGCTGTAAAATCACTTTGTGATGAGTTTGGAAAAGAGTTTCTAAAGAAAGTCCAATATTTCTTCTTAATTAAAGAATCACTTGTTCCATCACTTGTTTGTAAAACACCTTTTCTGTAATATGTAGTTTGGGCAGCTTCTGTTGCACCAGATGTATACGAACCAATTACAGCTATAACACCAGCATTTGTAAGTTTTTTAGCGCATACAGCAGCTTTTTGAGCTTTAGCTTCATCATCACAAGTTACAACTTCGATTTGTTTACCTAAAAGCCCACCTTCGGCATTTTTTTCATCTACAATAAGTTTTACAAAGTTTTCTATACTTTGTCCCTCATTTGCGTATTGACCTGTAATTGGTGCTTGTACACCAATTTTTACTACATCACTAGCAAATAATGAGCTAGCTACTATTGCACTTACTGCAAAAGCTTTTGTTATATTTTTTAAATTCATTTTTTTCCCTTCTAGTTTGATTTATAAAGTATGTTCTATGATGTAACAACCGATACACCATTCACCAATTTTTTCTAATTTTTTTATATCGCCTCCTTTGAAACTTGATTTTAAATTTTCATATGAATTAACAATCTCATCAAAAGATTTGATTATCTCTTCTAATCTTTTTTTTGCATCTTTTCTAGCACTATTAGAAATATCTAAGTAAAAAGCAAACAAACCATAATCTAAAGTTGAGTCCTCTTTATTTGATCGCTCTAACATTTTACATATAAGATGAATATCATTTTTATAATCTTCTTGAGCATTTCTAACACCATTTCTTACTGACATTATTACTTTTGATATAGAATCATTATCTGTTCTGTGTTTAAATCTAGTATCAAGGGTAATTGATAAGTATCTATCTTGGATAGATTTGTTTTTCATAAACTCTTTAAAAGCAGATCTGTCTGGCAGGGAACATCTTAAGATATCTGAAACTGTTGCATCTATAAATATCTCTGGAGTATCTTCTATTTTTGCTATTTCTTGCGCAACGTGTATTGTCAAAAAGTTTTCAGTAGCATTTGAAAGGTATAGTTCATCTGAAGTCCAAAAGCTATAGTTTCTTTTTGCTTTGTTCAATCCTGCAACTACTGCGTCTATAACTTCTTCTTGTTTTGGAAAAATATTCATTAGTCTTCTTCCCTATAATTTTCATCTACTTCTTGGATAATCCCACTTTCAAATAGAATCTCTTCAATAAGTTTATTTTTAGAAATACCTAGATTTTGACTTAGTATAATAAGAGCATTATCTAGCTCACTATTGATTTTAATAGTTAGTTGTGAAACTTCTTTTTTATTTTTTTTCAAGTGTTTGTGAATAACATTGTGAATAACAGCTCTATTATTTTTCAACTTTGCCATAGTTAGAAATCCTAATTATTTTTTGGTAGTACTTTTTGTACTACCTTTTTTTGATTAGGCAATTATTTCATAGTGAAACTTATGTAAAACTTAAAATAGTGCTAAAAGCTGTATATAAAATATACAATTAGTGGTTTTTTATGAAATGCTACGTAAATGCTATCTTGGTGCTATGTAAATGCTATGTAAAGAATTTTTACAAAATTAGTGGTGTTTTTTAAGCTGTTGTAAAGTTAGTACGAAGATTATGATTATAAGTCCAATCAAAGTTGAAATATAAATTTCTTCGCCAACAATAAAGTGAATAAAGATCAAAGATATAAAAGGTGAAATAAATATTAAATTTGAGATTTTACTAATCCTAGGTGTTAGTTGCAAGGCTTTTAGCCATAATAAAAAAGTAATACCCATTTCAAATAGACCCACATAAGTAGCCCCTAATAAGCCCTCAATACTTGGCAGTGAAAAAGAGTGGAAAATTAGTATATATATAGTTATAAAAGGAAGTGAAACTAAAAAGTATGCACATAGACTAATTATAGGGTCAAATTTATTTTTTGTATTTATTATCCAATAAGTTGCCCAAAGTACAGTTGAGATTATGGCATATAAAAGACCTTCTAAATTAGAAAACTCTAAACCAAGTATATTTCCCTTGGTTGATATGATAAGAACACCAAGGTAACACAGTATCCCAGCAAATATATCTTTGAGTGTTAATGAGTGCTTTAAAAAAATTGCTGAAAAATATGCCAAAACTAAAGCCCAAGTATAATTTATGGCTTGGGCTTCTTGGGCTGGAAGTAAATCATAGGCTTTAAAAAGCATCAAATAGTATAAAAAAGGATTTAATAGTGAGGATAAAAGGACATTTGTTTTATTGTTATTTATAAATTCAAATAAAACTGGAAGTTGTTTTCTTTTTATAATAATAGATAAAAAAATTAAAGTAGAAAGTAAACTTGAATAAAAAAGAAGTTCATATGGAGTTAAAGATTGCAGTGAGACTTTAAATGCAGTTGCAACAGTTGACCAAAGAAAAACAGCAAGTAGGGCATATTTAATGTCATTTGATAAAAGATGCATATTTTTCCTAAACTTTTTGGAATGTTACTACTAAAAAGCTTTATTAAAAATTATTATTGCTAATTTTTAATTATATAGTTTTCACTTCCATTTACTTCGTGATAAATATTTACGCCATATTTATTTGAATAAAGTCTTAGTAGAAGTTTTTGCAAGGTAGGTTCAATGGAAGGGGTAAACCAGGCATTATTTGATATGGCTATTATATTTTTAACCGTTCCTAGATTTTGGTATAACTCTTCACTTGTAGCCTCATAACAAATAGCATTTCTAAAAAAAGTATCTTTTATCTTATAATCTGTTGGTTTTTTCGCTTTTGTATAATCTTTTGCACCATTATAAAAAATATCATTTATGAAGTTTGTTATTATACTTGGAAGCGGAATAGCTTCACCAAAGGGTACAAGTACAACTTTATGTGCAAGTTTTACATTTCCATTTTTAATAATATAAGTAGAGTTTCTATATTCACTATTCTCATAATATAGTGCTCCTGTTACTATCGTAATAAGATGGGACTTTTCAAGTAGACTCTCTAGTACAAAATCTTGAGTATTTAATAATAAAGGAAAAGCAGTTTCAGGTAGAACTACAACATCATCTTTGTTTTTGATTGCACTATTTATTTGTGCAAAGTTTATATCTATAACACTAGCAAGATTTTTTTTATTCCATTTATAATCTTGATTTATAAAGTATTGGGGAAGAGATACTTTTAAATCACTAAGGGGTGTTGAACTTGGGTTTATATTTACAAAAGAGGTAGCTATTATAATAATAGAATAAATAAAAACTCTTTTTTTTACTAAAAAAATAGTACTAAACAAAAGCAACGCAAGAACAATTTTATTTGTTTCAAAAAAACTATCTAAAAGTAAAATCTCAGGCTTAAACCAATTAAATCCCAAAGGGTCAATAAATGTTAGTACAAAAAAGAGTATAGCTCTTATATAAATGGTATCTTTTAGTGAGGTTATTAAAAAAAGTAGTCCATATGCAAGAGCAAAAGCAAAAATTACAAAAGGAATTAAAAAAGTTAAATCATAATATCTAAAAGAAAAACTTACCCAATAAAACCAAAAAATTCCTGTGAAAAAACCTGCAAAAAATAGAGAAGGTCTATTTATTGTGAGGATAAAATAGAAAGAAAAGAGTAAAAAAATAGTATTAATTACTTTTAATTCAAGACCAAAATAGGCTAAATAAATAGGAGTTGAAAACAATAAAGCTGTAATCAAGCCTTTTATTATATAGGTTTTGTTAAAATACTCGCGTTTTAGGAAAAACATATTAAATCATTATAAAGGAAGTACCATGGGTGAAAGCGGTGACTTAATAAGTTCATTATTACCTCTAGTTGCATTATTTGCAATATTCTACTTTTTAATTATCAGACCACAACAAAAGCAAGCTAAAGAGCATAAGCAGATGTTGGCTGATCTTAAAAAAGGTGATAAGATTGTAACAAATGGTGGCTTAATCGTTGAAATTACTAAAGTAGAAGAGACTTTTTTTACTGTAAAAAATGTAGATGGTTCTGAAATGAAATTAGCAAAAGAGTTTGTAGCCAGACTTGCTGAATAAAAAATAAAACATGTAAAACTTTTTTACATGTTTTACCACATACTCCTATAAACTAACTTACTATTTAAGGATAAAGATTGAAAATCTTAAATTATAGACTTATAATATTTATTTTAAGCATTATTTTCGGTGTAGTATTCTCAATACCTTCATTTCTACAAACCGATACTGGAAAAAAAATCTCACTAGGACTTGATTTACAAGGTGGACTTCATCTACTTTTAGGTGTTAAAACTGAGGAAGCAGTTGTATCTAAAATCAAATCAATAGCAGCAACAGTTAAATACTATTCAGAAGATGAAGAGATTTTAATAGAAGACTTAACTATAAACTCTGATAGTGTACACTTTTTAGTACTTGACCCAGATGAGGTTAAAAGAGTAGATGAGATGTTAGGTAAAATAAAAGGCCTAATTATCTCAAAATCTGAAGATAATACCTATGCCTTAACTTTAACACAAGAAGAGATAGCTTTAACAAAAGATCAATCTGTTTCTCAAGCTGTTGAAACTATAAGAAATAGACTTGACCAATTTGGTCTATCTGAACCTACTGTTATAAGGCAAGGTGAAACTGATATCGTTGTTGAACTTCCCGGTATAAAAAATCAAGCAGAAGAACAAGCAGCAAGAGAACTTATCTCAAAACCTGCAAACCTAGAGCTTATGGCTGTAGATGAAGAGAGATTTGACCAAGTTTATACTATGAGTGCCTCACAAGCTTCTCAATATGGAGATATTATTTTAGAAGATGCAAAAGAGCCTTCAAAAAAATATCTTGTAAGAGAGATACCTATTTTAAACGGAAGCCAAGTAACAGATGCTCAAGTTGCTTTTGACCAATCAAATCAAGCTATTATTAACTTTACTCTAAACTCAATTGGAGCAAAAGTATTTGGGGAGTTTACTTCTAAAAGTATTGGAAAAAGACTTGCTATTGTTTTAGATGGTAAAGTTTACTCTGCACCAAATATTAGAGAGAGAATTGGTGGAGGAAGTGGACAAATTTCTGGTGGATTTACACTTGTAGAAGCTGGAAATGTTGCTATTGCTTTAAGATCTGGTGCATTACCTGCTTCAGTTGAACTATTAGAAAAAAGAAGTGTTGGACCATCTTTAGGTGCTGATTCTATAAAAGCATCTATGATTGCGCTTATTGCTGGGTTTGCTATTGTAGTAGTATTTATGGTTTTATATTATGGTATGGCAGGAGTAGTTGCTAATATTGCACTTATAACTAATATCTTTATAATCATTGCAGTTATGGCTATGTTTGGAGCAACCTTAACTTTACCTGGTATGGCTGGGATTGTACTAACTGTTGGTATGGCAGTTGATGCCAACGTAATTATTAGTGAAAGAATAAAAGAGTTGTTAAATAATGGTGCTTCAATTACTAAAGCCATAGAAGATGGATATTCAAATGCAATGAGAGCAATCTTAGATGCAAATATCACAACACTACTTGTGGCAGTTATATTATATGCATATGGAACTGGACCTATTAAAGGTTTTGCTATTACTATCTCTATTGGTATATTAGCATCTATGTTAACAGCTATTTTAGGAACACATGGTATTTATGAGTCTTTATTGCCAAAGATGAATAGAGAGAAAAATTTAAGAAAATGGTTTGGGATAAAATAATGGAATTTTTTAAAGGTGATAAAATATACAATTTTATGGGTAAGCGATTACCATTTTTAGGGTTTTCCGCTATTTTAGTTGTAGCTTCTATTGTACTTTTATTATCAAAAGGCGTTAACTTTGGTATTGATTTTGCTGGTGGAACTTTAGTTCAAGTAAAATATGAAAAAGCAGCTCCTCTTGATAAAATAAGAGATATTTTAAATAATACAAGTGAATATAAAAATTCATCTATTACAAAATTTGGTAGTGATGAAGAGATAATTATCAGAGTAACAACTTCTTCAAACAGTGTATCAAATGACTTAGGTGATGAGATTAGAAAAATATTAGTTGATACTGGAAACTATGAGATTAGAAGAGTTGATATAGTTTGACCAAAAGTTGGTGGAGAGTTAAGAGAAAAAGGTCTTATGGCATTTGTTTTATCTCTAATAGTAATTATGATTTATGTTTCATTTAGATTTGAGTGGAGATTTGCACTTGCTTCTATTTTGGCTTTAATTCATGATGTTACTATTGCTTTAGGTGCAATTAGTTTGTTTAATGTGGAAGTAAACTTAGATATCTTAGCAGCTATTCTTACACTTTTGGGTTACTCACTAAATGATACGATTATTGTATTTGATAGAATTAGAGAGGGTGTTCAAACTTCTAAAGAGAGTGATTTAGAAAAGATTGTTGATGAGTCTGTTTCAAGAACATTATCAAGAACTACACTTACTTCATTGACAACATTCTTTGTTGTTGCAACTTTATACTTTTTTGGTGGAGAGATTATCAATGGTTTTGCCTTTACTTTATTAGTTGGTATTATTGTTGGTACATATTCATCTATCTTCGTAGCGGCTTCGTTTTTAGTTCAGTTAAAGTTCTCTATTGAGAATTTTAGAAGCAAAGAAGCAGAGAAGATGAAGAAACAAAAAGAGAAGGAAAAGATGAGAGCTATGTTTGAACAAGGAACCGTATAAGAGTTATCTTTACATCATCTTTTAAATTTATTGAGCGTTGGAAATTTATTTTCAATGCTCATGTACTACTTGTACACTCCGCTTGAAAATAAACTTCCGCCTCCACTAAATCCAAAATCTAATATAAATATAACTCTTATAAGAAATAGAAATGTATAATGTAATTTAAAACAATTAAGAGAAATATTTATGAATAAAATTAGAAATTATCAAAATATTAATTTAGCGGATAAATCCGCAATAAATCAATATACAAGTTTAGCCAGCACTTGTCATGAATTTAAGAATAAAAAATTTATTACTAATGATACAAAAAATGGGAATTCATTTTTTAGCAATATTATTAATCCACACCCTAATAATAAAACTGTAAGATTTGAAGAATGCATATTTCCTAGAGATTTTTATCTTCCTACAATACATTTTTTAGATAAATCACGAGAAATACTACCTATAGATATGCTAATGTTTAAAAATTGTATTTTTGAAAAAGAAGTTAATCTTGATGATAAAGAAATACATTGTGAAATTATATTTAATAATTGTATATTTCTTGATACTGTAAATTTAAGAAATACATTTTTTTCTTCATATTGTGATTTTTCAAGAAGTGTATTTTGTAAAGGAATAAATTTAGAATTAACATCTTTTGATGAAATAACAAATTTTAAAGATATTATGATAACTCATGATTATAAATTTGATTTAAGGAATTGTTACATCAATAATAAAACATATTTTTTAGGAATCAAATCATTTACTAAAGAAATAAATATCAATAATAATCTAACAGTTAAAGAAAATTATAATAATTTAAATAATAAGTTTGAAGAGTATATAAATGTTAAAAATCGTGAAACAGCAAGAATAATAAAAGACTCTTTTGAACAACAAAACAACATTATTGAAGCAAATAAATTTTATGCTTTAGAGATGGAAGAACGAGAAAAAGAATTAAGCTTTTTAAAAAATCCTTTTGAATGGTTAGTATTCAAGTTTCATAAAATTTCTTCAGACCATTCACAAGATTGGTTATTAGCATTGTTTTGGATAATCAATATAACATTTTTATTTGGCTTAATAGATATTGAAAAAATGTCTTATGTTCAAATCTTGGATAAAACTTTAATTTTATTAATTGCAGGAATTGGCATATCTTACATTTCTATGAAATTACGTGGATTGATTTCTATCCCATTTACATATATATATTATAAGCTATATATTTTTAGTACAAATGATAGTAATTTAGACTGTTTTGCAAAAAACTTAAATCCATTTTCAATTATGAGAGGTGATGAGCCAATTACATTTGGAACTTTAATCTTCAAAATCATAATTGCCTACTTAATCTACCAGCTAATTATTTCAATAAGGCAAAATACTAGGCGTAAATAAATTTTAAGTAGATATAATAAAATGTTATAAAAATGACACACTTTTAATATATAATTTAAAGATAAAAGTATAGAATATAATTTTTACAATGGATTAAATATGAAAAAATATATAGCTTTAAAAGACAACTTTGATAAAATCACCTCAAATAACTCTGCAAGTTGGAGTTTAGCACTATTTTGGATAGTTATATTTGAAATACTTGCTTCTTTAATTGAGTACTCTTTTGTACATCAACCCTCATCTGTTATGTTGCATATTCCTGATGGAATTTTCACAGAAATAATTATTGGACTTATTGTTACTGTCTATATTTGGTTATGTATTTATAATCTTATATTTTGGGATAAGAGTTCTATTTTATATCTTATTTTATTTGGATTTGTTGGTATTTATATGATTACTACCCATGATTATTTTCTTGATTTTCTTATAAATAACATCAATATATTTAGACTTATTCAAAGTGATACAGGGATAAACCTGATTATTCAACTTTTTTTCAAACTTATAATTTTTTACTTAATCTTTCAAGTGGTTAAATCACTTCGAGCTTCAAAACCTAATCAACTATAGTTCTAAATTTTAGAACTATAAAAGAGCTTTTTTATCATACTTTAGCTATTATAATTGCTTTTAGAAATACTTTAAAAGGATGAACATGGATTGGGGTAAAGTAACCTATATATTCTTTTCACTAATGTCTTTAACTACAACGGCAGGGTTTTTATATGAACCAAACTCTTTGGCACTATTTTTAGCAGCTGGGGTTAATGTAATATCAACAATTTTAAAAATAGGTGTTAAAAACTTATTGGCTGCAGAACTACTTGCAAGTTCTTTAGTTGCAGACTTACACTTGATACCTGCATTTATGGTTCTTACTTTTATGGGTGATGAAAGATTGGCTATAGCACTTGCTATTGGAGCAATTGTTGCAAATATATTTTCTATAGCCTTAGCACTAATTGAGAGTGCAAAAAGTCAGGAAAAGGATGAGTTTTAATGGAGTACAATCCGCAAGAGATAGAGAAGAAATGGCAAAACTATTGGATTGAAAATGGTAGTTTTGAACCAAGTGATGATACAAAAAAAGATAAAAAATATATTTTAAGTATGTTTCCATACCCAAGTGGTAGGATACATATGGGACATGTTAGAAACTACTGTTTAGGTGATGCATTTGCTAGATTTTTTAGAAAATCAAACTTCAATGTATTGCATCCAATTGGTTGGGATAGTTTTGGAATGCCTGCTGAAAACGCAGCTATTAAGCATAAACTTCATCCAAAAAAATGGACTTATGAAAACATAGACTACATGAGAAAAGAGCTTAACGGTTTAGGTTTAAGCTTCTCTGCAAAAAGAGAGTTTGCTACAAGTGATGAGCTTTATACAAGATGGGAACAAGAGTTTATCATCAAGATGTATGAAGAGGGTCTTTTATATAAAAAATCTACTACTGTAAACTGGTGTGAGCCTTGTCATACTGTTTTAGCAAATGAGCAAGTAGAAGAGGGATGTTGTTGGAGATGTGATACACCTGTAGAGCAAAAAGAGATGCCAGGGTATTATGTAGCAATTACAAAATTTGCCCAAGAGTTACTAGATGATTTAAAAGGTTTAGAAGATTCATGGCCATCACAAGTTTTAACTATGCAAGAAAATTGGATAGGAAGAAGTGAAGGTTTAGAGTTCACTTTTGAACTTACAAAAGATGCAAGATATAAGTTAAATAAAAACTTTGCTTCATTTGATGTGTTTACAACAAGACCTGATACTATTTATGGTGTTTCATATACAGCACTTTCACCAGAGCACCCAATAGTAAAATATATGGTTGATAATGAACTTCTTGATGAAAACAAGATATTTAAAATCAAAGCTATGCAAAAGGTTAGTGAAAGAGATAGAGCAACTATGCCTAAAGAGGGTGTCTCTTTAGAGCTTGATGTTCTTCATCCCCTAACAGGTAAAACTGTTCCTGTATGGGTTGCAAACTTTGTATTAGTATCTTATGGAAGTGGAGCTGTTATGGCAGTTCCTGCACATGACCAAAGAGATTTTGAATTTGCAAGGGAATATGAATTACCAATCAAACAAGTAATTGTTGGAAAAGATGGCGAAATCCCAAATATGAAAGAAGCCTATACAGAAGCTGGTACTTTGATTAACTCTGAAGGTTTTACAAACTTAGATAATACAAAAGCACAAAAAGCGATAATCTATCACTTTGAGCAAAACTCTTTTGGAACAAAAAAGATTAACTATAAACTAAGAGATTGGGGAGTTTCAAGACAGAGGTATTGGGGAGCACCTATTCCATTTATCCATTGTGATAGTTGTGGCTTAGTTCCTGAAAAACTTGAAAACCTTCCAGTTGCACTACCAGAAGATGTGGAGATTACAGGTGAAGGAAATCCTTTAGATAATCATCCAACATGGAAACATACTACTTGTCCAAAATGTGGAAAAGAAGCTTTAAGAGAGACAGATACTCTTGATACATTTGTACAATCATCTTGGTATTTCTTAAGATATGCAACAAATAACAAAAAATGGAAAAATGAAGGTATCTCAAAAGATGATAGTGATTATTGGATGGATGTTGACCAATATATTGGTGGAATAGAACATGCTATATTACATCTTTTATATGCAAGATTTTTTACAAAAGCTTTAAATCAGTTAGGATATACAAATTCTAAAGAGCCATTTAAAAGATTACTTACTCAAGGTATGGTTTTAAAAGATGGTGCCAAAATGTCAAAATCAAAAGGAAATGTTGTAGATCCTGATATGATTGTTGAGAAATATGGTGCTGATACTGCAAGACTGTTTATGATGTTTGCAGCCCCTCCAACAAAAGAGTTAGAGTGGAATGATAGTGCTGTTGATGGAGCATTTAGGTTTATTAAAAGATTTGCTTCAAAAGTTGAAATGGCACAAGGTGTATCACTTGATGAGATAAATACAATTGATCACGGCTCTTTATCAAAAGAAGAAAAAGAGGCTAGAAAAAAAGTATATGAAGCACTACAAAAGTCAAATGAAGTATTTGATAAAACTTATGCTTTCAATACTTTAATCGCTTCATCAATGGAAGCTATGAATGCTTTAAATGCACAAGATAATAAAACTGTTTGGGCTGAGGGTTATTATATTTTAACAAATATCTTAGAGCCAATTATTCCTCACCTTTGTTGGGAGTTATCAAATGAACTATTTGAGTTAAAAAACTTTAACAATAAAACAGAAGTAAAAGAGGAAGTTTTTGTATCTGATTCTATTACATTAGCTATTACTATAAATGGTAAAAAAAGAGCTGAAATCGAAGTTGCTCCAAATGCTTCTAAAGAAGAAGTTTTAGTTATAGCAAAAGAGACTTCAGCTAAATGGATAGAGGGTAAAGAGATTATAAAAGAGATAGTTGTTCCAAATAAATTGGTAAACTTAGTAATTAAGGGATAATTATGAAATTAAAATCAATTGTATTAGCAGTTTTGATTGGATTTGTTTTTACAGCGTGTGGTTATAAACCAGGTTCAACTTATGCAAAAAAAGAGATTAATGGGAAAGTATTTGTTGACTTAAGAGTTAATATTGAAGACCCTAAAAACTCAGTACTAATAAAAGATGCTATGAATGAACTTTTAGTTCATAAATTGGATGCAAAATTAGTCAATAAAAAAGAGTTAGCTGATACAATTGTAATAGTTACTTTAGATTCTACAAGTTTTGGTGCTTTGCAATATGATAGTGATTGTTATGTAAAACTATATAAAGCAACTTCAAGTGTAAGTGTAAACTATACAAATGGTGAGACATCAAGAAGTTTTAGTGTATCAGGAACATATGATTTTTCAATAGATAGTGGCGGAACAATATCAGATGCAAAAAGATTTGAAGCAATTAAGGTTGCATCAACAAAAGCTTTAGATGAAGTAATCTCAAGAATAGCAATAATGTCTTTTGAAAAACCTAAAAAAAAGTTAGATAAAAAATAGAACGTGAAGATTGATTTTAAAACCATACCTTTAAAAGAGTTTTTAAATTACAAAACAATGTACTATGATAAAATAGATTTTAGCATAGTTAGAAACTCTTTTGAAATTTTAAAACAAAAAATAAAACTTCCTTACATAATCCACATAGTAGGAACAAACGGAAAAGGAAGTACTGGAAGATTTTTAGCTAAATATTTATCTGCTATGAATAAGAATGTACTTCATTATAGTTCTCCTCATATAAAAGATTTCAATGAAAGAATTTGGATCAATAATTTTGATGTAAATGATAATGACTTAAATACTGCACACAAATTTTTACAAGAGATTTTAGATATTGCTTTGTTAGAAAAACTCACATATTTTGAATATACAACACTTTTAGCATTTTATTTAAGTTCAAATCGAGACTATCTTATTTTAGAAGCAGGACTTGGTGGGGAGTTTGATGCTACAAATGTAGCAATAAATGATTTGTCACTTATTACAACAATAGATCTTGATCACCAAAGTTTTCTCGGGCATAGTATAAAAGAGATAGCTCTGACGAAAATGCGTTCATGTGACAAAGTCATGATTCTAGGTTCTCAAGTACATGATGAAGTATATTTATGTGCTAAAACAATAGAAGATGAAAAAAATATAAAGCTTTTTACTCTTGATGATTTTAAAATAGATATAAGTACACTTGATAAATTTTTCCCAAAATATTTATTAAAAAATATCTCTTTAGTAATAGCAACGTTGAAATATCTAAATATAGAAGTTGACATAAAGAAGTTTGAAACTATGAAGTTAAATGGAAGGTGTGAAAAATACAAAAAAAATATCACTTTAGATGTGGGACATAATCCACTTGCCGCAAGGGGAATATTAGAAGAGTTTAAAGGTAAAAAAATAAACCTTATTTATAATAGTTTTGAAGATAAAGATTATAAAGAGGTATTAAAAATCTTAAAACCTATTATAAAAA
Source organism: Arcobacter sp. (assembly GCA_002869535.1). Taxonomy (GTDB): domain Bacteria; phylum Campylobacterota; class Campylobacteria; order Campylobacterales; family Arcobacteraceae; genus Arcobacter. The sequence continues at coordinate 566,860 of PKUK01000008.1, read as the reverse complement.
AGTTGTATATTTTGCCATTAGAGGATAAAAGAGTAGTCAAAGAAGCCACTTTAATAAATGTTTGTGAAAATTTGAATATAATATCGGGATTGTTTAAAAATGAGATTCTAAAAAATGAAGAGTATTTAGTTTTTGGCTCATTTTTAGTAGTAGAAAATTTTTTGAAGATTGAGAATAGAGTAGATGAAGATATTAAATAATAGATTAGTTATTACTGTTTCGGATGTAAATAGTACAAAATCATATAATATTCATCAGCTTTTTAGAAAGATTATTTTAATTGTAATTATTATAACTTTTTTTGTAATAACTGGTGCTTTTTGGTTTATCTCTTTTTTAACTACTGAGATTAATGAAGTGAAAATCAAAAAAAAGCAAGAGATTTCGGTATTAACAGAAAAAGAGAAAAAACTCCAGGCACAAAATCTTTTTTACTCAATGCAAATTAAGGGTAAAGTTCAAGATATAGAAGAGTTAAGTAGCAAACTAGATACTATTGAAGAGATTGTTGGGTTAAAAAGAGATTCAAATGAGCAAATATCTATTACAAAGGCTACTTTGACTAAAATAACGTCAGCACAAAAAATGTATATGCTTTCAACTATACCAAATGGTAAGCCACTTGAAAGAATAAGTGTGTCTGCTAGTTTTGGTTATAGAATCCATCCTGTAACACATGAGAAAAAATTTCATAGGGGAATTGATTTACGAGCAAATCTTAGAACACCAGTTTATGCAACAGCTGATGGAGTTGTAAGATATGTACAGTCAAGAGATAGTGGAGATTTTGGTAGAGTTGTAATTATTTCACATAATTTTGGATTTGAGACAGTTTATGCTCATTTAAAACAAACTAAGGTTAAACTTGGGGATGTGATAAAGAAAAACCAAGTTATTGGAATGACTGGAAATTCGGGACGAAGCACTGGTCCACATCTACATTATGAAGTTAGATATGCAAGTATGGTTTTAAATCCAAGGGATTTTATAAATTGGGATTTAAAAAAGTATGAGTCAATATTTACTAAACAAAGGAGAGTAAAGTGGGAGTATTTAGTAAAACTAATAAAGGAACATCACAAGCTGGGGCAACTGTAATTGCTAAAGGAACTTGTATCATTGGTGGAATTTCAACACAAGGTACAGTTCATATTGATGGTAAGTTTGAGGGTGTAATATTAGAAGCTGATGCAATTTCAATTGGTAAAACTGGTGAAGTGATCGGTGATGTGAAGGCTAACCATGTTGTTATAAGTGGTTTTTTTGATGGTAAAATTGATTGTAATATTATGCAAGTTTTATCAGCAGGAAAAGTAATTGGTGATTTTACTTATAATGATTTAATTATCGAAGAAGATGCAAAATTTGAGGGAAGAGTTAGTAGAAAAAATTCTGAACTTAAAAGTAGATATAACGAAATTGAAAATAGAATTGGCGGTTTTGTATCAACTAAACAAGAAGATAGCCCACATGCAAACCCAAGTGCAGAAAAGATTAAATAAGCTTTACCTAGATAGAGAAAATATTGATAAAGAGATAGCTCTTTTAGAAAAAGAGCTAAATAAAAAAGAGTTAAGTAAAGATGAGAAAATTCAATTATTTAACTCTTTATTTATATCTCGTCCTGATGTATACTTAAAAAAATGGGTTAGTAAAGACTCCACAAAAGAGTCTTATTTCCCAGTTACTAAAACTTTTCAAGGTAGTGATTATCTCCCTCTTTTAAATCATGATATTGAACAACATTTAAGGGGAAAAGTTCAACTTTCAACTTATACCATATCCATAACAAATCAGTGTAAATATGCAGTTTTAAAAATCTCAAAAAATGATATACCTAAAATACAAAATATTACAAATAGATTAAATATCTCTGCAAATTATCAGTATGATTCTTATAATGATATTTTAGTATGGTTCTTTTTTGAAGAGAGTATTTTTGCAGCACAGGCAAAAGAGTTTTTGCAAAATATAATCAAAAGCGCAAATATTAGTGCAAAGATATATCCAAATAGCGAATTTGTAAACAGTTCAAATTTTGGAACATATCTTGAACTGCCTTTACATTTAAAACTTAGAGAAAGTAATAAAACAGTTTTCTTTGACCCTAAAACTTTAAATGTATATGAAGACCAATGGAGCTTTTTATCAAATATTAAAAAAATAGCTAAAAGCGTAATATTAAATATAGCAAAATCAAATGAACAGAGAAAATTACAAAACTGGGAGAGTAAAAAACAAAGTAGTGTAGAGTATCCCAACTTTTCACTAAATATTACTATTTTTGATTATGTATATATATCTTCAAAAAATTTATCAAAAACATTTTTAAATGAACTTAAAAACCTAGCAGTTTTTGATAACCCCCAAATTAAAACCTTATTAGCTTTGAGAAAGCCCCTTTACAATACCCCTAAACAGATAAAAAACTATGAAGAAGACGAAGAGTATTTAAAACTTCCACGGGGAGTTTTAGGTTTTGTTTTAAAGATATTAAAACAAAATGCAGTTAGTTACTCTATTGATGATAAAAGAGTTTCTATAAAAGAGGAGTTTCCTTTAATAAAATATGAATTAAGGGATGAGCAAATTTTAGCAATTTCTAAAGTTCTTAAAAAAGATTTTTCAATTTGTGTAGCACCTCCTGGATTTGGTAAAACTTTAATTGGTGCAAAGATGATAGAGCAGAGAAAAGTAAATACTTTAATTGTTGTAAATAAAAATATGCTTTTAGACCAATGGATTCAAAGGTTTGTTGATTATTTTGGAATGAATAAAAAAGAGATAGGATTTTTAGGAAAAAGTAAAAACAAACTAACAGGTAAACTAGATATTGCTACTATGCAAAGTCTCAAAAACAAGCCAGAAATTATCAAAAACTACTCATTTGTAATAGTTGATGAATGCCATCATATTCCTGCTGTTACCTTTGAACAAATCATAAAACTGTTTTGTGGTAAATATGTTTTAGGTTTAAGTGCAACACCTAATAGAAAAGATGGACTAGAGCCAATACTTTTCCAACAACTAGGTCAAATCTCATATGAATACAAAAAGAAAAGAACAATTACTCACAGAGTAAAAGTTGTAAATACAGATTTCACAAGTCAAGCAGATAATTATGCTCAATTAATCAATGAAATAACAATAGATAAACATAGAAATGATTTGATTATAAATGAAGTAAAAGAGTATATAAACAGAAAAATTTTAGTTTTAACAGATAGAATAGAGCATATAAATATATTGGAAGAATTATTAATAAAAAATAATTTAAAATATGTTAGTATACATGGAAGTTTAGGCAAAAAAGAACAGCAAGAAAATCTAGAACAGATTGAATCTAGTAATTTAATTCTTGCCACAACTTCATATTTTGGAGAGGGGATAGATTTCCCGCATTTAAACACAATTATTTTTGTAACACCTATTTCATATTATGGAAGACTTGTTCAATATTTAGGAAGAGTTGGCCGTGATGGACAAGAGTGTTTAGCCATAGATTTATTAGACTCAAAAAATGCAATGTTAAATTCAACTTTTAAAAAGAGACTTGAAGGCTATAAACAGATGCACTATAAAATATATTAGGAAAAAAATGTTAGGAATTATCGTAGCAACAATATTTATTGCAATTATTGTTAATTTAATACTAAAAAGATTTCATTTACCCACCATTATAGGATATATAGTAACAGGTACTATTATTGCTTATATATTTGGTTTACATGATGTTGTAAACAACCATAACTTAAAAGAGATTGCAGAGTTTGGTATTGTATTTTTAATGTTTACAATTGGATTAGAGTTTTCTGTTGATGCCCTAGTTAGAATGAAACGGGAAGTTTTTTTAACAGGAAGTTTGCAAGTAATAATTACAACTTTAATTGTTGTATTAATCTCTTTTTATATTTTAAATTTTGATTTTCAAACGTCCATGATAATAGGGGCTGCCTTGTCTTTATCTTCTACGGCAATTGTTTTAAAAACTTATAATGAAAATAGAGATATTAAAAAAAGACATGGACAAAGAGTTCTAGGAATTCTTATTATGCAAGATATTGCAGTAATTCCAATATTGTTAATGATATCAATTTTTACAACAAACTCAGGAGATAGTGTTTTATTCATAATTTTTAAAACAACAGTTGCTGCAGTTATTTTAATAGGAATATTATATCTATCTGGAAAGTATTTGCTTGAACCATTTTTTACCCATGTAAGTGAAACAAACTCAGAAGAACTATTTGTTGGTTCTGTATTACTAATTGCGATTGGGGCTTCTTATATGGCTCATTATTTTGGGTTTTCATACTCACTTGGGGCTTTTATTGCAGGTATGATGATATCTGAGACTAAATTTAAACATCAAGTAGAGTCTGACCTTATACCATTTAGAAATCTTTTACTTGGGGTATTCTTTGTAACAGTTGGTATGCAAATAAACTTTATTATGATTTATGAACATCTATTTACAATATTGCTTTTACTTCCTATTTTAATGATTTTGAAATACTTAATAATTTATGCGATAGTTAGAATTGATGATACAAAAAGAGTTGCATTTAAAACAGCTTTTTCATTAGTTCAAATTGGAGAGTTCTCACTTGCAATCTTAGAGTTAGCAAGAAGTGGAAACTTAATAAACTCAACCCATGCTCAAATATTGATTGTAACTATTGTTTTATCTATGATTTTAACTCCAATTGCACTTAAAAATCTATCAAAAATAGCTAGTTCTTTACTTCCTGATGATGTGATGGATACTCCTGCTACATTGGCTGTTGATAAGGATTTAAAAGGTCATGTAATAGTTCTTGGATATGGACACTTGGGACAAGAACTTGTACGTGAATTAAAAGATATGAGAAATGATTATATTATTATTGAAAATAAGATTTTATTTTATCAAATGGGGAAAAATGATAATGAACCAATCATTTTTGGAAATGCTGCCCAAAAACATATCTTAGAATCAGTAAACATAAAAAAAGCTTGTGCCGTAATTGTGGCAATTGATAATCAAGAACAAATTAGAATTGTATGTGAAACAATAAATGATTTGACAAAAAATACAAAAACAATAGTAAAAATTACAAAATAAGAAGATAAAAAACTTTTAGAAGGTTTACATTTAGAACATATCATTGTAGATGATGAAGTTGTAGCAAAAGCTTTAGTTGAAGAGACTAGAGTTTGTAGTATAGACTTTTCACAAAATAAGATACTTTAGTATCTTATTTTATGTATCTAGACTTTTGCTTATCTTTTATTTTATCAATTTCCACAACAATTAAACCATCAACGCAGTTTGAAAAATCAGGGTCTATATTAAATCCTTGAAAGTTAACTCCACCATCTTCACATAACTCTGAGTATTGCTTAAATAGAGTTGGTACAGCAACTCCCATATTAGAAAGAGCTGTTTTTAATCTTTTGAAATCCTCTTTTTTATCTCCACAAGAAAACATCTCTTTTATAGACTTTTCATCAACAGAGTATTGATAAGGAAGTTTTGAGTCTAATAAGTTTTTATCACTTGAATAATATAAAGAGTAATAAAATACAAGCATATCTTTTGCTATCTTAGGAAGTGATGCAGAAATAGATACTGGACCATACATATATTTTATTTGTGGATTTGCTTTTAAATAAGCACCAATCCCATACCAAAGATAATCTAAGGCACGACTTCCCCAATATTTTGGTTGAACAAAACTTCGTCCAAGTTCAATGGAGTCATTTAAATATGGTACAAAATCATCTTTATATTGAAATAGAGTACTTGAATAAAACCCAGAAATACCAAGGTTATTATTGATAAATTAACCATTTCCTATTCTATATGAACCTACTATTTCTAAAGCATCTTTATCCCATAAAATTATGTGTTCATAATAAATATCATACCTATCTGTATCTCTTTTTTTATTTATCCCTTCTCCCACGCTTCTAAAAGAGAGTTCTCTTAATCTTCCTAGTTCTTTTAAGACAATTGAATCATCACTATAGTTATACAAATATATAAGTTTGCCATCAGAAGTTTCACCAATAACTTTTGAGTTTTTTAATTCATTTATTATCTCTTGTCTACTCTCTGGATGGGCTATTGCACTTTGTGTTACAAAGAATGACCTTTTGCCTTTTCTTAGGGCATATAGGTGCTTTTTATAAAGGGTTAAAAGATATTTTTTATCGATACCTTTTGGCATAATATTTTCATTTGGAATAATTTGACCAATTTTAATACTTATTTTTTTAGATTTTTTCTTAAACATCTCATTTGATAAAAGTAGAGTTGAAAAAGTTTTATTTAGTATAGAGATAGTATAAAAGAGTTTTGAGTTTTTACCATCTACAAGTATTGGAAGTATTGGTGCATTACAGTGTTGGGCGAAGTTTAAAAATCCTTTATTCCATGCAGGGTCTTTTATACCTTTTGGTGTTGCTCGACTAACTTCACCTGCTGGGAAGATTATAATAGCTTCTCCACTATTTAAAGTATCGTAGATTGCTTTAATATCTTTTTTACTCTGTCTTTTTTTATAGTTATCTATTGGCACAAATAAAGAGCTAAGTGCTTCAATTCCAGCTAAAAAATCATTGGCTACTATTTTTACATCTTTTCGCACTTTCCCAACAAGTTTTAATAAACATAAAGCATCTAATCCGCCCAAAGGGTGGTTTGCTATAATTACAACTTTTCCAGAGCTTGGTATATTTTGTACATCATTACTAGAAACAGTATAATCAAAATCAAAATTATCCAAAACAGCATCCACAAACTCAAAACCTTTTTTATGGGCATTTGCTTGTAAGAATTCATTTATAGACTCTTCATGCACCACTTTTTTTGCTATTTTAATTAAAGACTTATTTATAAAAGATGATTCAAGATTTATCTTTGGAAATTTTTTCTTTATTTCGTTTTCTACATCAACCATTTGTATCCTTTTGTTATTTGTGATTTTATATTTAAATGATTACATGATGGTTACTCTTTTTTTGATTTTTTCCTTTGTTAGATTATGGTAAACTCCACAAAAATTTAAGGAGAAGTTTTTGAACAAATCATTAGGTACAAATTTACTAGCTTTATTGGTAGTTATTTTAGGTTTTGTTTTAAAACAAGATATGCTTTTTATGGTAGGGCTATTTGCTTTAAGTGGGGCAATTACTAACGCCTTGGCAATACATATGCTTTTTGAAAAGGTGCCTTTTTTATATGGTTCAGGTGTTGTTGAAAATAGATTTTCTCAATTTAAAGAGGGGATTCACTCACTTATAATGGATCAATTTTTTACAAAAGAGAACCTTCAAAAGTTTTTTGAAGAGGAAATAACTTCAAAAAAATCACACTTTGATTTATCACCAGTTTTAGAAAAAACAGATTTTACACCTGCATTTGAGTCTTTAAAACAAGCTGTATTAGAGTCACAATTTGGTGGTATGCTTGGAATGTTTGGAGGAGAAGCTGCATTGAATCCTTTAAAAGAGCCCTTTGTAGAAAAATTAAAAGGTGCAATAGTTACTATTTCTAAAGATGAATCTTTTCAAGCTTCCCTTCATGAAAGTCTAGGTTCTTCAAGTGTTAGTGAGGATATTTTTGAAAAGGTAAGCTCTATAGTAAATAGTAGACTTGAAGAGTTAACTCCTAAGATGGTAAAAGAGATTGTTCAAAAGATGATAAAAGAGCATCTAGGATGGCTAGTTGTTTGGGGTGGAGTCTTTGGTGGACTTATTGGTTTAATTAGTACAGTTGTACTTTAGGAGAAGAGTTGGAAAATATAGAGTTAATAGTTATATTAGAAGTAGAAAATTTAAAAGATAAAGAGCTTTTTGAAAAACATTTGATAAAAGAGGGGTTTCAAACAGTACCTCAAGAAGAGTTCGTATACACTGCAAGTTCAAGTACTACCACTTTTTCTACAAAAGCTTATATATTAGAAGTGTTTAAAAAAGGTTTACAAAAAACAGAGTTTGACTCTTGTAATATGGTATTTTTACTCAATGAAACACCATATCCCCCATACACTTATGACAAAACTACAAATGATTTTGAAGAGGTTAAATAGTATTGAATTCCTTATTTGAGTTTTTTAAAGAAAAAAATGACTGTAAATTATTAATTGTAAGTGATGATAAAGAGGCACAAGAGGCTTATGATGTATTGGCTTACAATCAAAAAAAGCCTTTTGTATTAGCTGATTTTAGAGCAAACTTTGGGGATGATTTATTATCTTTTTCTGAAGAGTTACAAAATATAACCAAAACTTTAAATGAATTTTATAGTTATAAAAAAGAGAATAAAGTTCTTGTAGTTCCTTTACGAACTGCTTCTTATAAAATGCCTGTTGAGAAGTGCTTTGACTCTTTTAAAATAGAGTTTGCTTCAACAATTGATTTAGAAAATCTAAAAGAAAAACTTTATAACTGGGGATACTATTTTGTTGATATTGTTACAAGTGAAGGTGAAGTTTCACTTCGTGGGGATATTCTGGATATCTGTCCCCTAGGAGCTGTTAAAGGTTTTAGAGTAAGTTTGTTTGATAATGAAGTTGAAAGTATCAGAGAGTTTGATATAGAAGACCAGAAGTCATCAAAAGAAGAGATAGAAGTCTTTTCAATTACACCTGCCTTTTTAGCTTTAAATGAAGAAGAGATAGATAGAATCAATGAAGAACTAGAAAGCGTAGAGAGTGATGCTTTTATAAAAGATATTCATTCACTTGGGTTTTGGTATTTGGATGATTTGGGAGAATATTTACCCTCTAAGTTTAATTCATATGTTACTTACAATGCCCTTGATGAGTTAGAAGAAGCATATATTTTTGAAGCAAAAAGAATAGATAAAGAGAAGTTTTTAACACTTCCAAAAGTACCAAAAGCAAAAAAATACCAAATAATAGAACCTGCAAATATAAAAGAGTTTTTAACTTTCCATGATAAGAAAAAACATACAATCATTTCAACAACTGAAGCTAAGATAAAAAGTTTTGATTTAGATTTAGCATACAAAAATATAAAATATATTTTAGAACCATATATTATAAATCTCGTTAGTGATGATGAGGTAATCATTTCACTTAACAAAGAGATAAAGAAAAAAAGAAAAAAGAAAATCAAACTAGTCCTGGATGAACTACTTGTAAATGATTTTGTAGTGCATGAACAGCACGGTATTGGACAATATAAAGGTATAGAGCCTGTTGTTGTAATGGGAGCAAAAAGAGACTTTGTTATAGTTGCTTATGCAAATGATGACAAGCTTTTAATACCAGTAGAGAATATTGATTTAATAGATAGATATGTTGCAGATGGAAGTTCATATGCTGTTGTTGATACACTTGGTAAGGGAAGTTTTGCCAAACTAAAAGATAAAGTAAAAGATAGACTTTTTGCCATAGCAAATGATATTATAAAATTAGCAGCTGCAAGAGAGCTTGTAAATGGTATAAAAATAGATTGTAATAAAAAGATATTAAATGATTTTGCTTGTAGTGCTGGCTTTGATTATACAAAAGATCAAAATAGAAGTGTAAAAGAGCTATTTAAAGATTTATCAAGTGGAAAAGTAATGGATAGGTTACTTTCAGGAGATGTGGGATTTGGAAAAACAGAAGTTGCAATGAATGCACTTTTAGCTGTTATTTTAGATGGGCATCAAGCACTTTTTGTATGTCCTACAACTTTGCTAGCTTCTCAACATTTTCATGGTATGAAAAAAAGATTTGATGAATATGGCATCAAAATGGCTCAACTTGATGGAAAAACAACTGCAAAAGAAAAAACATATGTTAAAAAAGCACTAGAGAGTGGAGATATAGATTTAGTAGTAGGAACTCACTCGCTACTTGGGGTTAAGACAAAAGATTTAGCCTTGGTAATCATTGATGAAGAGCATAAGTTTGGTGTAAAACAAAAAGAGAAGTTAAAAGAGCTTAGAGAAGATGTACATATTTTCTCTATGAGTGCAACACCAATTCCAAGAACTCTAAATCTAGCCCTATCAAAACTAAAAGGTATGAGTTCTCTTCTAACTCCACCAACTGAGAGATTAGGTGTAAGGTCATATGTAAAAGAGTTTGATGAAAAACTCATTAAAGAGATAGTATTAAGAGAAAAAAGAAGAGGTGGGCAACTCTTTTATGTGCATAATAATATTGTTTCAATGGAAGCTAAAAAAGCAGATATTCAAGAGTTGATACCAAATATAAAAATAGAGATGATTCACTCTAAAATTTCTCAAGTAAAAGCAGAAAAATTAATTGAAGATTTCAATGATGGAAAATTTGATATCTTATTAGCAACTTCAATAGTGGAATCAGGACTTCACCTACCAAATGCAAACTCTATGATAATAGATGGGGCGGATAGATTTGGAATAGCTGATTTACATCAATTAAGAGGAAGAGTTGGAAGAGGGCACAAAGAAGGTTTTTGTTATTTTATAGTTGAAGATAAGAAAAAAATAACAAGTGATGCAATCAAAAGATTATTAGCTTTAGAATCTAACTCTTATCTAGGAAGTGGAACAGCACTTGCTCATCAAGATTTAGAGATAAGAGGTGGTGGAAATATCATCGGTGAAGCTCAAAGTGGACATATCAAACAAATAGGGTATGGGCTATATCTTAAGATGTTAGAAGATACTTTAGCAACTCTTAGTGGTGAATCAAAAGAAGAGAGCCAAATAGTAGATATCAAACTTGCGATTTCTGCATTTATTTCAAGTGATTATATAGTTGAAGATAGGGTAAGACTTGAACTTTATAGACGGCTAGGAAAAGCAAAATCAAAAGAAGCAGTTTATGAAATAGAAGAAGAGATGGAAGATAGATTTGGAAAACCAGATACTCCAACAAAACAGTTTTTAGAATTAATCATGATAAAAATCTTAGCTTTACAAAAAGAGATAAAAACAGTATCAAGTTATGAGATGAATGTAACTTTTACCAAGAATGATGATACAAAAGAGACAATTAAAAGTCCTAGTAAAGATGATGATGATATTATTGCTACGGCCTTAAAATACTTGCGAAAATAAATATAAAACAGTATCTTTTATCAAATCTCTGCGTTGAAGAGTTCAATTTGTTCAGTCACTTACTACTTGTAAGCTCCTTCTCAAATTTAACTCTTTGCCTTGACCTTTAATAAAATCTACTATTTTCTATATTATTTATGGTAGGAATTGAATAAATGAAAACCTTTAATCTTTAATTACTCACTAACAGATACTTTATTTCTTCCACTCTCTTTTGCATTATATAGTGCTTCATCTGCTAACTTATAAATCATATTAACACTTTCTATATCTTCACCTTTTTTGACAACTAGCCCAAACGAAGCAGTAACATATGGAATTACATTACTTGCTTTATGCTCTATTTTTAAGCCTTCAATTTCACTTTTGATTAAATTTGCATATATTAAAGACTCTTCTTCATCTTTATATGAGAATAAAATTCCAAACTCTTCTCCACCTAATCTAAAAGCAAAATCACTAGCTCTACTTGTATGACTTTTTAAAATAGATGCAATTTTTTGCAATGCTAAATCTCCAGCTTGGTGGCCATATGTATCATTGTAAAATTTAAAATAATCAACATCTAGCATTAAAAAACTTAAATAATAATCATTTCTTTTTGCTCTATTTATCTCTTCTTCAATTTTTATATTAAAATATCTTCTGTTATATGTTTGAGTTAATTCATCTGTTATAGAGAGATATTCAACTCTTTTTTTATCTGTAATATCTTGTCTGATAGCTGTATATCCTACTAGTTTTCCATTTTGATAATTGGGATGAATAGTTATATCAACCCAATAAGTATCCCCATTTTTCTTTATATTTTTTAATTCACCTTCCCATTTTATACCATTTGATAAATTTGTCCACATCTGTTTATAAATCTCTTTTGGTGTATCTGGATGACGAACTATATTGTGTGATTTTCCAAGAAGCTCTTTTTTAGAAAAACCAGATAATTTACAAAAAGAGTCATTTACATCAATTATTATACCTTTTGTATCAGTTGTGGATATATTTACATTTTTATTAATAATGTCCATAAGGTCATTCACTCTTTTTTCAGCTTTATTTCTTAGTCTCAGGGTTCTATTTAAACTTTTTGCAATAGTTCTAAACTCTTTAAAAGTAAATTTATCAATATCAATCTCTTCTAAACTCGTAGATGAGGCTTTAAATAGTTGAAGAAGATTTAAAATATTTGACTCTATATAAGAGGTTATTTTTTTAGATACAAAAAATATCATTATTAAAATAATAAAAAATATGATTAAGATAATGGTAGTTTCAGAGATAATCGCATTTGTAAGTTGGCTCTCTTTTTTTGCTAACTCTTCATCAATTTCATCAATATAAACCCCAGCTCCAATTATCCAACCCCAATTGTCATATTTTTTTACAAAGGCTAATTTCGGGTACTCTTCAACTGTATTTAATTTTTTAAATTTATAAAAGAAAAAGTTCCCCTCTTTATTTTCGACTGTATCTTTTTGTTGTTGAAATAAAATATCATTTGGATAATCCTTTGGGGGACTTAGTTTTCTCCCATCAAAAACTAAGGCTTTTTTATCCATTGAATTTACAAAAATATATCCATCTTTTCCAAATCTAAGTGATGAGATGTATTCTAAGATTTCATTTTTAGAGTCTTCAGTAATTTCATCAATATATTCTCCCATACCAATATGCCAATCATATGGTTCAAATAGTTTTATAAAAGATATTTTTTCATACTGCTTATCACTATTTTGGTTTGGTTTTTTAAAGTAATTTTTTATAAAGCCTTCTATTTGAACTTGTGCGATATTACTTTGTCTTTTTATTATATAATTTCCCTTGATATCTTGCAGATTCCAAATATCTTTGTAAGTATCTAAAAAGGAGTTTTTATCAAAAAGTACTGCTCTTCCTTGATTACTGTTGACGAAAAAATATGCTCCATGTTCATATGTTATATTTTGTAAAGCTGCTACGATTAGGTATTTGATTTCTTTTTCTGTTTTTTTATTTTTGTTATCATTAAATATTTTATATGCTATGCTATATGCATCATATACTCTATTTCTTAGTTTTCTTTTTACATCACTCTTAATCACACTTTCGTGATATAAAATATAATCATATGCTTTGTTTACTTCACGTTTTACTTCACTCTTTTTTTGTTTGATAAACTCTTTTTTTATATCTTCTTTTTCATTTTGGAAATTGTTGTATTCAAAGATAGTATTAATTATAAAGGCAAGAAAAGTAGATATAAGGGCAGTAAAAAAAATTGCTTTTAAGATTAGATTAGATAGTTTCATTATACTGCTTTAATTATTTTTGCTATTATATTATAAATAAGATGAAAGTAGAGAGTCTCTTGTACCCATGTATAAAAGGAATAGTCCTTTTATACATAAAATTATTATATGGTTCTCCATTTAGCTGGACCTGTTGTATGAATAGAAGTACCTTCTGTATCAACTGCAACAGTAACAGGCATATCTTTTACTTCAAATTCATAGATAGCTTCCATTCCCATCTCTTCAAATGCAAGAACTTTTGCATCTTTGATTGATTGAGAAATCAAGTAAGCAGCTCCACCAGTTGCAATTAAATACATAGATTTATACTCTTTGATTAAATCAATTGTTGGTTGCTTTCTTTCAGCTTTACCAATCATACCCATGATTCCTATTTCCATCATATCTTTTGTAAATTTATCCATTCTTGTAGATGTTGTTGGTCCAGCAGGTCCAACTTTTTCATCTCTTACAGGATCAACAGGTCCCACATAGTAGATAAATCTATCTTTTAAATCAACACCATTAGGAAGTGGTTTATTTGCATTTTTGTATTCAACTATTTTCTTATGAGCTGCATCACGTGCAGTTAAAATTTTTCCAGAAAGTAATAGTGTATCTCCTGATTTAAATTGAGATAAATTCTCTTTTGTTAAATCTTCAATATTTACTCTTTTGATTGTATCCATTGGAAGTTCAATATCTGTCCAAAGGTCTAAATCTGGTTTATTAAATCTTGCAGGTCCATCACCTTTAAGTTTAAAGTGAATATGTCTTGTTGCTGCACAGTTTGGAATCATAGCAACAGGAAGAGAAGCTGCATGACATGGATAATCTAAAATCTTAACATCAACAACAGTAGTCAATCCACCAAGTCCTTGTGCTCCAATTCCGATTTTGTTGATATCTTCATAAAGTTTTAATCTTAACTCTTCTAGGGCATTTTGAGGACCTCTTGCTTGTAGTTCATGAATATCAACATGACCCATTAAAGACTCTTTTGCTAAAAGCATAGATTTTTCTGGGTTTCCACCAATACCAATTCCTAAGATACCAGGAGGACACCATCCAGCTCCCATTTGTCTGACATTATCCATAACCCAATCATAAACACTATCAGATGGGTTTAATACTGCAAATTTAGATTTGTTTTCACTTCCTCCACCTTTTGCTGCAACTGTAATATCTAATTCATCTGAGTTATCAACTGTTACATGAATAACAGCTGGTGTGTTATCTTTAGTATTTGTTCTAGCTCCCGCAGGATCTGAAACAACAGAGTATCTTAACGTGTTATCTGGATCTGTATATCCTTTTGCAACACCTTCATTTAATAAATCTACTAACTCTTTTTTAATATCTAAGTTTGCGTTTAATCCAACTCTAACAAAAATATTAACACTTCCTGTATCTTGACATAAAGGTCTATGACCCATTGCACACATTTTAGAGTTGATTAATATTTGTCCTATTGCATTTTTTGCAGCTTCAGATTTTTCATTTTCATATGCCTCAACCATTCCTTTTACGAAATCCTCTGGATGGTAAAAAGAGATGTATTGACATGCGTCTGCTATACTATCTATTATATCTTGTTCAGTAATTTTTCCCATAATTTTAGATGCCCCTTATAATTAAATTAGTTGATTATAACCAATTATTGTTTATGAAGCTAACTTTTACTTCGTATAAAAATATATGTAAAGTTTTTGAATATTTTTGTAACATTTTGAGAAAGATATATAAATATGAAGTTGTGATATACTCTAATATAATAACTTTATTGTTAATACATATACTTGTAGTAACTTCTGTGAATGAAAGGATTTTTTTGAATATATTTAAAAATGAAAAAAGTTTACTAACTTTTATAAAATACGGACCGATAGTTTCAATTATAGTCTTTTCGTTTATTATTATTCAAATACTAATTTATCAAAAAAAACAAGATATAAAACAAGATATAAAAAAATTAGAAGAAAATTATATATCACATAATAAAGTTATGGTTGAAAATTTAGTAAATAAAATCTATAAGCTTATTGATATGGAAAGAGAGTTTGAAAAAGAAGATTTTAATAATGAAATAAAAGAAGAAGTGCAACAAGCTCATGCAATGGCTACACTAATTTATAATAGAAATATAAAAAAAGCAAATTATACAAAAGATAAAACTATTGAAACTATAATATCAGAATTGAGAGCAATAAAGTTTAATAATAATGGATATATATTTGTTTATGA
Source organism: Arcobacter sp. (assembly GCA_002869535.1). Lineage (GTDB taxonomy): Bacteria > Campylobacterota > Campylobacteria > Campylobacterales > Arcobacteraceae > Arcobacter. The sequence goes on along the minus strand of PKUK01000008.1, from coordinate 551,299 downwards.
AATGAAAGGCAAAAATCTTTTAAACTCAGGTTTTCCAGAGATGGAAGGTAAAAATCTTTGGAATTTTAAAGATTCAAAGGGTACATTAATACTTCAAGATATGTATAAAATATTAAGTGAAAAAGATGAAACTTTTTATTCTTGGTATTGGAAAAAAGCAAATAGCAATCTAGTAAATCACAAAAAAATAGGAGTTTTTAAAAAATTTGAACCATATGATTTGTTTATTGGTGCAGGCTATTATGAAGATTATTTTAAGGAACAAACACAAAAAAGAATATTGAAAAAACTTAATAGTTTTGAATTAAAAAAACCTGAGCATATTTTTATATATGATTTAGAAGGTTTATGTTTAGTTAATCCTAAAAAAGAGTTAATAGGACAGAATCGATATGATGTTAAGACAAAAGATGGAAGATATATAATAAGGGAACTTATCGACTTTGCTGTAAAAAATAAAGAGGGATTTGTTAACTATACTTCAACCGTAGTACTAAATGACAAATTAAATTCAAATGACAAAATTTCATTTATAAAATTATATGAAGATTGGGATTGGATGATAGGTAGTGGATTTTATTTAGAAGCGTTGAAAAAGCAAATTCAAGAAAAAAAGATATCTTTATTAGAGTCAAATAATAAGTCTATAAAAAATATAATTCTTATAGGATTATTGCTTACAGTAATAACAATTATTATTTCATCATATTTATCAAAAAGAGTTTACATAATATTTAGTGAGTATAAATTAAAAGTATATGAAAAAATGAATAATGTTGTTGAAAAAGAAAAACTATTAGTTCAACAATCAAAAATGGCAACAATGGGTGAGATGATAGGAAGTATTGCCCACCAATGGAAACAACCATTAAGTGTGATTTCTATGGCTAATGGATTACTTAGAATCAATAGAGAGATGAAAGATTTTTCAAGTGAAAAAGAGATTGAGGATGCTATTGATGATATAGAGGAATCAGTGCATAATCTAACTCAAACAATTGATGACTTTAGAAACTTTTTTAATCCAAACAAACAAAAAGAATCATTTAAAAGCACAGATGTTATGGAAGATACTTTAAAATTGATAAATTCACAACTTAGAAGTAATAATATTGAAGTTATAAAAAATATTGAAGAAGTGGAGTTATTAGGTTTAAAAAACGAGTTATTACAAACTTTGATTAATCTATTAAAAAATGCAAAAGAAGAGTTAGTAAAAAAACCTAGTAGAGAAAAAAGGTATATATTTGTTGATGTATACAAAGAAGAAAATAGTTTGATTATCAAGATAAAAGATAATGCAAATGGAATACCAAATGAAATAATAAACAATATTTTTGATGCTTATTATACTACAAAAGAGAAAGAATGTGGCACTGGAATAGGGCTGTATATCTCTAAACAAATTATTGAAGAGAGTATGAAAGGTAAAATAAGTGCTTCAAATGTTGAGTATAAATATGAAGATAAAACCCATATGGGTGCTGAGTTTGTTATTTCTATACCTCTTAATTAATTATATAATTACTATTAACATTAAGTTAACCTTTCATTTATTAACTGTTATATAGGCATGTAATAATTTCCTTATCAATATAAGGAAAGTTGCATGAAAAGAGTATTAGTAACAGTTGTTTTATTAAGTAGTTTGGTTTCAACATTTTTATTTGCTGTTGATATGAAGAAAGAACACTCTTGTAAAGCTAAAAAAGAGAACTCATCGTGTCATATGAAAAGTAAAAAAAGTCCACATTTTAGTATTATGAGATATATACATAAATTAGAGTTAAGTGATGAACAAGTATCAAAGGTAAAGAATATAATGAGAAATACTAAACCTAAAATAGACTCTTATGCTAAAGCCTTTGAAAATGGAAAGTTTGATAAAACTGTTTATATAGATATCTCTATGAATAAGTATAAAAATATGGTAGAATATAGGGCTACTTTGATAGAAAAAATTTATGCTATTTTAACAAATGAACAAAAAAATGAGTTAAAAAAGATGCTTGATTCAAATAGTTTTGAAGATAAAAGAGGTATGAAATATGATAAATATAGCAATGGTGGAAGATGATGCTGAACTAGCAGAAGTCTTAACTCAATATTTAAGTAAATTTAATATAAAAGTGACAAACTATGAAGAGCCTTTTTTGGCTCTTAGTAGTCTAAAAATAAATAAATTTGATTTGATAATTTTAGATCTAACTCTTCCTGGAATGGATGGGTTAGATGTTTGTAAAGAGATTATTGTAAACCATGATATACCAATAATAATCTCAAGTGCTAGAAGTGATATTACAGATAAAGTAACTGCTTTACAACTTGGAGCTGATGATTATTTACCTAAACCATATGACCCAAGAGAACTTGAAGTTAGAATTAAAACAATCCTAAGAAGATATAATACAACTTCAAAAATAGAAGAAAAACCACAAAAAGTGTTCATTTTTGATGAAGAGAAAAAAGAGATACGAAAAGATGATAAATTTATAAGGTTGACAGCAGCAGAATATGAGGTATTGTCTCTTTTGATAAAAAGAGAGGGTTTTGTTGTCTCAAGGGATGATATTTTTGAAAATAGTAATTTATTAAATAGTGACTATGACAATATAGGTTCCCTTGCAGTTATTATAAATAGAATTAGACATAAAATTGAAGATAATCCAAAAACACCATCGTATTTACATACAATAAGAGGAATGGGGTATAAATTTTTACAATGAAAAAAGATTCAATATTTTTTACTATAACAATTAGTTTTATAATTTCACTATTCTTAGTAATAGCAAGTTTTGTAGTACTTGTTTTACATACCCAAGAGGATAAAGAAAAACATCTGTCAAAGAAATATTTGCCAGTTGCTAAAATGGTACTAGAACAACAAAGAAGAAATGGCTTGACTAAGTCTTTTGTGGACTCCTTATCAAATATGGATATGGACTTTATAAATGATGTTGGACAAATGAATGCAGTTTTATATAATCCAAAAACAAAGATTGCCTTAGAGAGAAAATATAGAACAATATTAGTTAGGGTTTTAGATTTAAAAGGAGATAGCTATCTTTTTATAAAAAGTGGTATGTTGGAGATTATGTTTAAAGATACAGATTATAAACATGTCAATCCACTTATATACTTAATAGCAGTTTTTGCAGTCTTGTTTTTAGCAATAGTTTTATCCTTTATTACCACTTGGAAAAAGCTCTATCCAATAAAACTTTTAAAGGATAAGGTAAAAACTTTAGGTGATGAAGAGTTTGATTTTGAAATCCATAATACAACAGCACAAGATGAAGTCTCTCAGTTAGCAGTTGAGTTTAGAAATACAGCTAAAAAATTAAAAGATATTAAAGAGTCTAGAAATGTATTTATACGTAATATAATGCATGAACTTAAAACTCCAATTACAAAGGGTAAGTTTTTAAGTGAGTTAGAAAACAGTGATGAAAATGCTGAGAAAATGAGAAGAGTATTTACGAGGTTAGAACTACTTATTAGTGAATTTACACAAATAGAAGAGCTTATATCTTCTACAAAAAATATTGTAAAAAACAACTACTTTTTAGATGATATTATTGACAATGCAGTAGATATACTTATGTTAGAAGATGATGTAATTATTTCAGAATATGAAAACAAAAAAATAAATGTAAACTTCAAACTCTTTTGTGTGGCAGTTAAAAATCTTATTGATAATGCAATTAAATACTCAGATGATAAAAAAGTAACTATACAAACTAATGAGAATGATGAAATAATATTTAAAAATAGTGGAAAGGGTTTAGCATATAATTTAGAAGACTATTTTGAACCATTTTTTGCAAATGAAAATAAAAGTAAAAATAGTTTTGGACTTGGACTTTATATAGTAAATTCAATTCTAAAAGCAAATGATTTTGAACTAAAATATGAATACAAAGATGAGATAAATATATTTACTATTATAAAGCTTGAAAAGAAGGATAAGTAATATTTGATATAGCAATAATAGGAGCAGGAGCTAGTGGCTTGATGTTAGCTAGTCAACTTAAAAGTAATAATATATGTCTAATAGATAGTAATGAAAAAGTTGGTGCTAAAATAAAAGTATCAGGTGGAGCAAAATGTAATATCACTAATAAAAAAGTTACAGCAAATAACTATTTGGGAGATAATGCTTTTGTAAGCTCTGTCTTAAAAGAGTTCTCAAATGATGACTTAATAAGTTTTCTAAAAAAGCAAAACTTAGATTTTAAACTCAATGAAAAGATAGTAAAAGGAACATACTTTTGTAACACATCCCAAGATGTTATTGATATGTTTTCAAAGCTAATAAAAAACAAAAGACTTTTTTTAAATACAGAAGTTTCTGATATAGAGTTTGATAACTTTTATAAAATAAAAACAAATAATCAAACAATCGAAGCAAAAAAGGTAGTAATAGCAAGCGGAGGCTTGAGTTATCAAAGCTTGGGAGCTAGTTCTATAGCTTTTGATGTAGCTAAAAAATTTAAACATAAAGTAAATCCTCTAAATCCTTCCCTTGTTGGCTTTACAGTGCAAAAAGAGCAGTTTTGGTTTAAAAACTTAAGTGGTATCTCTATGTTTGTAAAAGCACATGTTGAAAATAAATTCTTTGAAGGGAATATTCTTTTTGCCCATAAAGGTATAACTGGACCTGTTATTTTAAATAGTTCTTTGTATTGGAAAAAAGGAAAGATGAGTATAGACTTCTTGCCAAATAAAACTTTCAAATCATTTTTAAAAGGCAATAAAAATATCTCTTCAAGTTTTAATCTACCAAAAAGATTTATGCAAGAGTTTTTAGTATCAATTGAACTTGAAGATAAGCCAGTTAGTAAATTAAGTAATGAAGAGCTAAAAAAACTAGAAATTCTAAAAAACTATGAGTTCGCGCCTGCTGGAAACTTTGGATATACAAAAGCTGAGGTTACTAAAGGTGGAGTTGAAGTTGATGAGGTAGATGTAAAAACGATGCAAAGCAGACTTCAAAAAGACTTGTACTTTGTAGGTGAAGCTTTGGATGTGACGGGTGAATTAGGTGGATTTAACTTTCAGTTTGCTTTTTCGTCTGCTTATGTATGTGCAAAAGAGTTAAACAGATGTGTTTAGTTATCTCAATCTTATCTTTTGTAATAGCATACAATTTTTATGATGCTTCAAATTTAACCCCTACCATTATTAGCGTTAGCATTGGACTTTTTTTTCTTTTGCTTATGTTAAGAAATATAAAAAACGAGAGAAACAAAAGAAAAGACTAACTTTTTAATTGATACAATCCCAATAGATAAATAAAGGAAATATATATTGAAAATTGCATTTATTGGTGATATTGTAGGTCGTCCTGGTAGAAAAATAATTGAACAAAATCTAAGAAAACTAAAAGCAAAATATGAGCTTGATTTTATAATCGCCAATGGTGAAAATGCAAGTCATGGTTTTGGTTTAACAGTCAAAAATGCCAATGAACTTTTTAAAATAGGTGTTGATTTGTTTACTGGTGGGAATCATACTTTTGATAAAAGAAAAGAGATAATTGGCTTACTTGAAAGCCAAAATGTAATTAGACCAGCAAACTATCCAGAGGGTGTTCCAGGTGTGGGGTATAAGATTTTTGATGTTGCAGGTGAGAAACTTGCAGTTATTAATCTTATGGGCAATTTCTCTATGCCAACTTGTGACAATCCTTTCAATAAGGCTACTAAAATAGTGCAAGAGTTAGAAGAAGAAAATATCAAAAATATTTTTATAGATTTTCATGCAGAAGCCACAAGTGAAAAAAGAGTTATGGCAATGATGTTTAATGGAAGAGTAAGTGGTATTTGTGGAACACATACACACATTGGTACTGATGATTTACAAATAGTAAATGGAACAACATATTTAACAGATATTGGATTAACAGGCTGTAGGGACAATGTTATCGGAATGGATTCAAAGGTTCCTATAGAAAAAGCAACCACTGGACTTGGAGGGCATTTTGCTGTTCCCAATTCTTGTAAATATATTTTACAAATGTTGGTTATGAATATAGAAGATGGTAAATCAGTAGATGCCTTTAAAATAAAAGTTCTTTGTGATAAAAGTGAAGAGATAATAACAAAGGTAATTGTTGAATAGTATTTTAAATTCATATGACTTATTTCTTTTTTTAAAAAAGAAAAATCTTATTGATAAAAGATACAAATATTGGTGGCCTACAAATGATGACTTTGAAGTTTTTTTAGGTGCTATATTAACTCAAAATACTAAGTGGATAAATGTAGAAAAGTCTTTAGAAAACTTAAGAAAACTAGATAGTTTAGATTTAGAAAAATTATCGCATATTGATATCGATGTTTTAATATCTGCAATTACTCCAAGTGGTTTTAAAAACCAAAAATCCATAAGAATAAAAAAGATTTGTCAAAATATAATTGAAGAGTTTGGTGATTTTGAAACTTTTAAAGAAAATGTTTGTAGAGATTGGTTACTTTCTCAAAAAGGAATAGGTGCAGAAACTGCTGATGCTATACTTTGTTACTCTTGTCATAAAGAGCAGATGGTTGTGGATTCTTACACCAATAGACTGCTAAAAACTTTTGGATATGAGTTTGAAAGTTATGATGAACTCAAAGCTTGGTTAGAATATGGAATTAATGAAAATTTCGATAAAATTGAATCGCTTTATGATTATGATGTCTCATTAAATATGATATATTGTAGATTTCATGGCAAAATTGTAGAATTCATGAAAAATCAAAAAAAATCTTAAAGGATTAGTTCAGATGATTATTATTCCTCAAACTAAAGGTGGTGTTGGTAAATCAACTGTTGCTATGCAAGTAATAGCTCCCTACTTATATAAAAAGCATGGAAAAAAGATTACTTACATAGAAATTGATGATGAAAATAATGATAGCCAATCATTTACTACAACACAAATAGTTAATAAAAGAATGCTAAGAACAAATAAAGTAAGTGAGTTAGATGAACTTATTTTAATGGACGATAATCATGAAATAATCATTGATGTTGGTGGAAATAAAACTTCAAGTTTGGTTTTAGATGAGATTAAAAAAGTTGGTTCTTTTGGAAATCTAAAATGGATTATACCTTTAGGTGATGGTGAACTTGATGGTAAAAATGCAATAGCAACTATGAAAAAAATAAGAAAAATTGAGCAAAATCCAGATGATAATATTATATTTGCTCTAAACCGTGCAATATCTATGGAAAAAGATTATGTGGAAGAGCAGTTTATAAACTTCTTTGGACATAAATATTTAGCTTCAAATACTGTGATGTTTGATTTTATGAAAGACCCAAAATATTTTACAGTAAAAAATGATAAAGTTATTACCATGAGTAGATATCTAGGTAGTACAGTTTGGGAAATGGCACACAATAACACTGACTTTAGAGAAAAAGCTATAAAAGCAAAAGAGTTAGGTGATGTTGAAAGTGCTAAAAAGTATATATTTTTTAGAAGATTACAGTCAGAGGCTCAGGATTATGTTTTAAATGTTTTAAATCAAATCTTTTGTGATTTAGATAAATGGTTAGAAAAAAAATAGATGAGTGATATGAGTTTCAAACAAGCAAAAGAGCTTGTAGAAAGAATAGAATTTACAGAATTAACACTAAAAAAGACCGCTGATAATATAGATAGGTCAACACTAAAGTTTAATGAAGCTTTAAAATTACAAGAACAAATTGTAAAACTTATGCCAATAAAAGATAAAAAATTAGATTTTTTAAAACTATTAGTTTTTTTAAATATCGGATTTATTTGTGGATTATTGGTGGGAGTTTTTTTATTTAAATAATAGGAATATTTATAATGGGTAAACAAGAAAAAATAGTATCAATGTTCAATGAAATAGCTGGAACTTATGATGTAGCAAATAGAGTTCTAAGTATGGGTATTGATAAAACTTGGAGAAACAAAGCTTGTGATTTAGCTTTTTCTTTTTATGGTAAAAACAAAATAGAGAAAATCATTGATGTGGCTTGTGGAACTGGCGATATGCTTACAACTTGGCAAAAAATAGCAGATAAAAATGCAATAGAACTTCAAAGTAGAGTTGGAGTTGATCCAAGTGTTGGTATGATGGATGTAGCAAAAACAAAATTACCAGATGTTGAGTTTATAGAAGCAGGTGCTGAATCTATGCCTTTTGAAAATGAAGTTGCAGATATTATATCTATTTCATATGGGATTAGAAATGTAGTTAAAAGACAAGAGGCTTTCCATGAGTTCGCAAGAACTTTAAAAAAAGATGGACTTTTAGTAATCTTAGAGTTTACAAAAAATGAAAAGAACTCTCCACTTGATTATGTAACAGATTTTTATATGAATAAAATCTTACCAACTTTAGGTGGAATGATTTCAAAAAATAAAGAAGCATATACTTATTTACCAAATTCAATAGATGAGTTTTTAACTCAAGATAATCTTTGTTTAGAGTTAAAAGAAGCAGGGCTTGAACCTATTTATGTAAAAGGTTTTTCTATGAATATCTCAACACTATTTATTGCTAGAAAGGTTTGATTTAAAATATGAATCAAGCTCTTAGTGTATCAACGCTAAACAATCAAATCAAGTCTTTACTTGAGACTACTTTTGTAGGTGTCTATGTCCAAGGTGAAATATCTAATTTAACATATCACTCCTCAGGACATATATACTTTTCAATAAAAGATGAAAATTCTACAATCTCTTGTGTAATGTTTCGTGGCAATGCTCAATACCTAAAGTTTAGATTAGAAGTAGGTATGAAGATAATTATTTCAGGAAGTATTACCGCATATATTCCACGGGGAAATTATCAACTTATGTGCACAAAGATTGACCCTGATGGTCAAGGCTCTCTTGCTCTTGCCTTTGAACAGTTAAAAGAGAAACTTCAAAAAGAGGGGCTTTTTGATATAAACATTAAAAAAACTCTTCCAAAATATCCTAAAAGAGTAGTAATGGTCACATCTTCCACTGGTGCAGCTATTGAGGATATGAAAAAAGTTGCACAAAATAGATGGCCTTTAGCTCGGTTAATTTTGATTCCTACTTTAGTTCAAGGTGAAGGGTCTAAACTTAACATTGTAAACTCTATAAAAAAAGCTGATAGTCTAAATTGTGATGTTATGATTGTGGGGCGAGGTGGAGGAAGTATTGAAGACCTTTGGGCTTTTAATGAAGAGATTGTAGCAAGAGCTATATTTGAAGCAAAAACTCCTGTAATATCTGCTGTTGGTCATGAAGTTGATTTTTTGATTTCTGATTTTGTAGCAGATGTTCGAGCTGCGACTCCTTCAAATGCGATGGAAATCGCGCTACCTGATAAAAATGAACATCTAATATATTTAGATAACTTACAAGTAGAATTAGAAAATAGATTTAAAAGAGTTCTGTTTAATAAAGAACAAATTTTATTAAACTATAAAAAACATTTTGAGCAGCACTCCCTTGATAGAAAATTCTCTTTTATCCAAAAAGAGATTGACTTTTTAAAATCAAATTTAATAAGTACTTTTAGTCAAGTTTATAGACAAAAACAAAATGAACTAAACTATTTAAAAAGTGCATATGAATCTAATCATCCAGATAGAAAAATTGTTGATGGATATGTGCAGTTATCTAAAAACAATCAAATTGTAAGTTTAGATAGTGTTAAGATAAATGAAGAAATCACACTAGAAACTACAAAGTTATCTGTTAGATGTAATATTTTAGACATTAAAAAAATATAAAATTTAAGCTAAATATTGTAAAATATAATAAAAAATGATAACATACTACTAATAGGAGTTCAGATCATATGGAAAATCAAAACAACGACGACGCAATAATAGATTATGCAAACACAAGTGAGTATATGAAGTTTGTATTAGGTTCTATGCAATACGCAATTGAGCTACCTAAGATTAGAGAAATATTAACTTATCCAGAAATGATAACTATCTTACCAAACGTGCCTTCATATATAAAAGGACTTATTAATTTAAGAGGTGAAGTTGTACCTGTTGTTGATTTAAGAGTTAAGTTTAAGACAGGAAATATTGTAAATAATCAAAACACTGCTGTAATCGCAGTTGTAACAAAAGATAAAAGAATGATTGGAATTGTTGTTGATAAAGTTGATGATGTTCAAAGACTTGATTTATCAGCATTATCACCAGTATCTGATATAGGTTCATCAATCCCTTCAAAGTATTTGAAAGGTTTTGTTAGACTTCATAATAACGAAATGTTAGTAATCATGGATATTGAAGCAGTTGTTAGTAAAGCTGAACTGGAATAGTGAAAGTAAAATAATGACAAAGAACTTACAAGAAAGTATAGACCATCTTAAAAAATTAAAGTTTCTTTTCGTTGAAGATGAAAAAGATTTAATGGATATTATTTCCGAAACTTTACAAAAGCTGGGAGTAGATTTCTTGACAGCCAATAATGGTGAAGAGGGTTTAACTATTTTAAAAGAACATGCTAATGATATTGATATCATAGTTACTGATATTAGCATGCCAGTTATGAATGGCTTGGAGATGATTAAAGAGGTAAAATCTTTATATCCAAATTTAGAAATTATTATAATGACTGCCCATACTGAATCTAAATATATGATAGAAGCAAAAGAGTATGGAGTAAATGATTATTTACTAAAACCATTTGATTTCATAAAATTTATCGAGCTAATAAATAACAAAAAGTTAAAATAAATGTCTTTAGATAAGACCTTATTAAAACAAATATCTATCTTATATGTAGAAGATGATGATGTAATGAGAACAGAATTATCTTCTTTATTAACAAACTTCTTTTCTCAAGTTTTTTGTGCTAGTAATGGTGCTGAAGGCTTAGAGATATTTAAAAAAAATCAAAAAAAAATCGACCTTATAATAAGTGATATCAATATGCCAACAATGTCTGGGATTGAAATGATAAAACAAATCAGAGAGTTTGATAAAGAAGTTGGCGTTATATTTGCAACAGCCTATTCTGATAAAGAATTTTTGATGGATTCTATTAAATTAAAAGTAGTTAATTACGCAGTTAAACCAATAGACATAAGAGCCTTACTTGAATCAATAAAAGAGTTTGCAGAAAATTTATTAGTCAAAAAAATTATAAAAAGAAAAAATGATGAATTATCTTTATACAAAAAAGCAATTGATGCAAATAGTATAGTTATAAAAACTGATATTCATATGAACATAACTTACGTAAACTCTCACTTTTGTAAACTCTCTGGTTTTTTAAAAGATGAATTGATAGGAAAAGAGTTTTTAAGTTTAAGAAGTCATGATACTGATATAAAAGTTTATAATAATATGTTTGCAAAAGTTTTAGATAATAGGATGTGGAAAGGGAAGTTAAAACAAATAACTAAAGAAAATAGTGTTTTAATGCTTGATACTTATATGATACCTTCCCATGATGAAGATGGAAATATTAATGGAACTATAATTATTCAAAGGGATATAACTGAAGATATTAAAAAACAAAGAGATGTTCAAGTTGCTTTGATGAAAGAAAAAAGTGATATTTTTATAAAAACAAAAGATACTTTTGCAAAAAATAATTTACAAATAAATGATTTAGAAAATCAAATAATACAGCTACAAGAAGAGTTAAAAACTGTCGAGCTTGACAAAGAGAAATACCTATACCTCTTAGATAAATATAAAGATGATGTAAATATTTTAAAAACAAAAGTTGATAAATATGAAAAAGATGATGTATCAAATATCAAAGGGATTAATGTAATAAAAATCCAAAAAGAGAATGCAAGTTTAAATATTGAGATGAAAAAACTAAGAGACAATATGGAAAATATTGTTGCAAATTCTCAAAAAAAGATTAATCAAATTAAAATAGCATCAAATATAGAAATAGATCAACTTGAAAAAGAGATTGAGAAACTTAAGTTATCAAAAGGCTCTTCTGATATTCAGATTTTATCTAAGAAGTTAGAATATTGGAAAGATAAAGCAAAAGCAGAGACACAAAAAATAGAACAGCTAGAGAAAAGAATTATGCATGCTGTGGATTCTCAAACTTTAGCAAAAATATATAACTAAAATAAAGTAGAAGTTCTACTTTATTTCAATTGAGATGATTTTTTGGTCAATTAGGGGTTTATTCCCTTGACTTTGTCCTGATACAGGTACATTCTCAAGTTTTTTAACTACATCCATACCACTTTTTACATATCCAAAAATTGTATGTCTTCCATTTAACCAGTATGTTGGTACTGTTGTAATAAAAAATTGACTTCCATTTGTATTTGGTCCTGAGTTTGCCATTGCTAAAATACCTGGTTTATCAAATACTGCATTTGGTGAAAACTCATCCTTAAATGGTTTTTCCCAGATTGATTTTCCTCCTCTTCCTGTACCTGTTGGATCTCCACCTTGAATCATGAAGTTTTTTATAATTCTGTGAAAAATAAGATTATCATAATAACCATTTTTTGCAAGAGTTGTAAAGTTTTCAACTGCAAGTGGTGCCATATCAGGTCTTAATTCTATTTCTATTTTACCTTGTGTAGTTTCTACTACTGCTATTGGATTAGTAGCATATAGTAACACAGACATAATTGCTAACATAAATAATTTTTTCATTCTTTTACCTTTTTGACCATTTATTGGGCTTAAAGTATAGTATTATAGTTTTTAATATTTTATTAAAATTGAGTTTTTAGATGACTTTAATATTTATTGGATAAAATTTGCAAAATTATATGTAGTAAGGAACAAACAAATGGAAATGCCAGTTATCCCTCAACCAACATTTTATATGTTTAAATGTGAACAAAGTGCACCTCCAGGTATGCCAAAACCTAGTTGTGTAACAGAAGAGTCAAGGGATTTATTTAATCATATGGCTCAAAAATTGATGGAAAATGGTTTAATGGGACCTGTTCAACCAATTAGAACTTCATGTTTAGGAAGATGTCAAATGGGACCTGTACTACTTGTTGAGCCAGGGCATACTATGTATTGTAATTTATCTAAGGAAAAAATAGATAGAATTATACAAGAACACATTATAGGTGGGAATCCTGTTCAGGAGTTTATAATACCAGAACAGTTCTGGGGAGAACCTATTAATTTAGCAAAATAAAGAGGTATATATGACATTCGATATGCTTTATAGCAAAATTCATAGAGCAACAGTTAGTGATGCAAACTTAAATTATGTTGGATCAATTACTGTTGATGAAGAGCTTATGCAAGCCGCTCAATTAAGAGTTGGACAAAAAGTAGAAATTGTAAATGTTAATAATGGTGAAAGATTTTCTACCTATGTTATAAAAGGTAAAGCTGGAAGTAAAGATATGTGTCTAAACGGGGCAGCAGCTAGAAAAGTAGAAATAGGCGATAAAATAATTGTGATTGCTTATGCCTCATATAGTGAAAGTGAATTAGAAAATTATAAACCAACAGTTGTGCTTGTTGATGATAAAAATAATATCACAACAATTACAAATGAATTAGTAGGAAGTGACCATGTTTGATGGTATTGATTTAAGTAAAATAAACCTAAATGAAATGATGGGTCAATTTCAAGACATGGCAAATAAAGCAAAAGAAGATAATGCTTCAAAAATATTTACTTCAAAAGCTGGAGGTGGAATGATTTCACTCTCAATTAATGGAAACTCAGAGGTAATTGATTTGCAAATTGATGATTCTTTACTTGAAGATAAAGACTCTTTGCAAATTTTATTAATCTCAGCTATGAACGATGTAATAAAACAATCAGATGAAAATAAAAAAATGATGGCCATGAACATGATGGGTGGCATGGGAACATCGTCTCAAAATAAATAATGAATAATCTTTTAGAAACTTTTGAAAACTATCTAAAATCAAATCTTCCAGCATCAAAAACTTTTCATCCTCATTTTGAAGATGCCTTAAGTCTTATGTTAGATGCTGGTGGAAAAAGATTTAGACCTATGCTTTTATTAAGTGTAGTAAACTCTAAAAACTCTCTTTTAGTAAAAAGTGCACTTCCTATTGCTTTAGGTTTAGAGATGCTACATACTTACTCTTTAGTACATGATGATTTACCTGCTATGGATGATGCTGATTTAAGAAGAGGTTTTGAAACTTTACATAAAAAGTATGATGAAGTAACTGCAATACTTGTAGGCGATGCTTTAAATACTGAAGCTTTTGGAAAAATAGCAAATGCTCCACTTTCTAGTGACGTAAAAATTGAGTGTGTAAAAGTACTTGCAAGTGATGGTGGAATTGATGGAATGATTATTGGTCAAGCAATTGATTGTTTTTTTGAAAACCAAAAACTTGAGCTTTCACAACTTGAATTTTTACATATTCACAAAACTGCAAAACTAATCGCTGGAAGTTTAAAAATGGGTGCAATTATTGCAAACTATGATTTGCCCACTCAAAACAAGCTTTATAACTTTGGTATAGATATTGGACTTCTGTTTCAAATCCAAGATGATATACTTGATGAAACACAAAGTGATGAAGAAGCTGGTAAAACTACACACAATGACGGAGCAAAAAACTCTTTTGTAAATTTACTGGGACTTGATGGTGCCATAACTGCCGCAAATGAACTAGCTTTTAAGTGTGAAAAAACCCTTAATTCACTAGATGAAAACCTACATAATTCATTAAATAATTTACTTATAAAATATATAAATAGACACAAATAAAATAGTTCTCAAACTCTTAGTCATCTTTACTCAATTTACTTGACAAAAATCAAAAATTTTATTACAATTTAGCACTCAAAAAAATAGAGTGCTAAAACTTATAAAAATTAGAAATAAACTTGATAGGAGAGTATATAATGACTTTTAAACCACTAGGAAAAAGGGTTCTTGTAGAAAGAACAGAAGTAGAAAGTAAAACTGCAAGCGGAATTATTTTAGTTGATTCTGCAAAAGAAAAACCAAATACAGCTGTTGTAAAAGCAGTTGGATCTGAAGTAACAGAATTAAAAGAGGGTGATACTATTGTATTTGAACAATATAGAGGTACAGAGTTCACTTTAGACGGTCAAGATTATTTAGTATTAGAAATTGAAAATATTATAGGAGTTATGTAATGGCAAAAGAAGTATTATTTAGTGATTCAGCAAGAAATAGATTATATGCAGGTGTTGAAAAATTAGCAGATGCAGTAAAAGTTACAATGGGACCTAGAGGAAGAAATGTATTATTACAAAAATCTTTTGGAGCTCCTTCAATCACAAAAGATGGTGTTTCTGTGGCACGTGAGATTGAATTAGAAGATACTCTAGAAAATATGGGAGCACAATTAGTAAAAGAAGTTGCTTCAAAAACTGCTGATGAAGCAGGTGATGGAACTACAACTGCTACTGTTTTAGCTCATTCTATATATAAAGAAGGTTTGAGAAATGTAACAGCAGGAGCAAATCCAATTATCTTAAAAAGAGGTATGGATAAAGCTACTGATGCTATTTTAGCTAATTTAAAAGCTGCATCAAGAGTTGTTGCAAACAAAACTG
This sequence comes from Arcobacter sp., assembly GCA_002869535.1. Lineage (GTDB taxonomy): Bacteria > Campylobacterota > Campylobacteria > Campylobacterales > Arcobacteraceae > Arcobacter. The sequence goes on along the minus strand of PKUK01000008.1, from coordinate 535,803 downwards.
AAATAGAACAAGTTGCTACAATTTCTGCAAACTCAGACCATGCAATTGGTTCAATGATTGCAGAAGCTATGGAAAAAGTTGGAAAAGATGGTGTTATTACTGTTGAAGAAGCAAAAGGTATCTCTGATGAATTAGAAGTAGTTGAAGGTATGCAATTTGACAGAGGATATTTATCTCCATATTTCGTAACAAATTCTGAAAAAATGATTACAGAAATGGACAATCCATATATTTTATTATATGATAAAAAAATCTCTAACTTAAAAGAGATGTTACCAATCTTAGAAGCTGTTAACCAAGCGGGAAGACCTTTATTAATTATTGCAGAAGATGTAGATGGTGAAGCATTGGCAACTTTAGTTGTAAATAGATTAAGAGGTTCATTAAATATTGCAGCTGTAAAAGCACCAGGTTTTGGTGATAGAAGAAAAGCTATGTTACAAGATATCGCTGTTTTAACAAATGGTACAGTTATCTCTGAAGAACTAGGAATGAAATTAGAATCTTGTGGTGTTGAAGTACTTGGAACTGCTGCTAAAGTTGTAATTGATAAAGATAATACAACTATTGTAGATGGTCAAGGAAGTACAGAGTCAGTAAATGGAAGAGTTGCACAAATCAAATCAGAAATTGAAAATACAACTAGTGATTATGATAAAGAAAAATTACAAGAAAGACTTGCAAAACTAAGTGGCGGAGTTGCAGTTATAAAAGTTGGAGCTGCTAGTGAAACTGAAATGAAAGAGAAAAAAGATAGAGTTGATGATGCACTAAGTGCAACAAGAGCTGCTGTTGAAGAGGGTATTGTAATAGGTGGTGGAGCTGCATTAATTAGAGCTGCTGCAAAAGTTAAACTTGAACTTACAGGTGATGAAGCTATTGGAGCTGCAATTGTTTTAAGAGCAATTAAAGCACCTATGAAACAAATTGCAATCAATGCTGGGTTTGATGCTGGTGTTGTTGTAAATGAAGTAGAAAGATCAGAAAACGAAAATATCGGATTTGATGCATCAACTGGAAAATATGTAGATATGTTTGAAGCTGGAATTGTAGACCCTGCAAAAGTTGAAAGAATTGCAATGCAAAATGCTGTTTCAGTTGCTTCATTATTATTAACTACAGAAGCTACAGTAACAGATATTAAAGAAGATAAACCTTCATCTCCATCTATGCCAGACATGGGTGGTATGGGTGGAATGGGCGGTATGGGTGGAATGATGTAAGAAAGCGTTAAAAGAGTGAACTGCTTCACTCTTTTAGCTTTGGCAGACTAAGGTGATGTGCGATAGCACCACCGTGTCGCAAAGAGCTACTTATTTCCTCTTATTTAGAAGAAACTACCCATAAAAAAAGGCTCTTCATTTGAAGAGCCTTTTTAATTTTTAAAGCTTATTTACATTATAAGCTCAAGTTTTAGTAAAATAAAACATTTTTATTTTTAAATATTAACAATAAATTTTGGTATAAATTCTACCACTGTAGAAGTCCTGTCATTTAAACCTCCATCACGTTTTGATACTGTAATTATATCCAAATGTAAACTTAAAGTAAAACTATTATCTATATATTATACTTCTTCAAGTGTTTTAAAGAGTCCAAATGCATTGTAATATAGGGGTTTATCTCTTTTCCTATATATTTATAAAATTTATTATTATTGATTGTAGTTACTAATTCAAAATCTACGATTTTGTTAAATTCTTCAAGTTTTTTGTGGGTATTTATATATCTTGTCTGATAATCATCAAAAATATAAGAGTCAAAAGAGGGTGAAATTTCCCCATTTTTTATTACTTCACTTCCAATTTCACTAATACCAGGGCAATTTATATCATAATAGACAATATTATCAATATTGGTACTAAGCGGATAAGCTTTACAAACAGTAGGACGCATTTCATAAATGGTACATTTAAAATTTTCTATATATGGACATAAACTTTTTCCATCACTTAATAATATGATTGCTTTTAGATATCCCATGTCTCCAAAGGTAAATAAAATAGGAAAATTTTTATAGACATTTTCGAAGTCTTCGAGAATTATTTGACAAAAAGTACTACCTTTTCTTCCATCACAACATCTTGCTTCACAAGTATCACAGCTAGAAAAAAAGATATCTTTGTCAACTTTTAAAAATGATTTAATATTAACTCCTAATAATAAAAAAGAATTTTATCAAAAAATACTAAAAGTAATATATAATGAATATTTTTGTACAATATCTTTTTAAAATAAAAAAGGCTTATTTATGTGTGGAATTGTTGGATATATTGGAAATAAAAAAACAGAAGATATTTTATTAGATGGTTTAAAAGAGCTTGAATATAGAGGTTATGATAGTGCGGGAATTGCACTATTAAGTAGTGAAAAAATTGAAGTTTTTAAAGCTTTGGGAAAATTAAAAAATCTAGAACAAAAAGTAAGTACACAAAATAAGTATAATATAGGAATAGGTCATACAAGATGGGCAACTCATGGTAAACCAACAGAACTAAATGCTCACCCACATTTAGGTGAATATTCATATGTAGTGCACAATGGAATTATAGAGAACTATAAAGAGCTAAAAGAAGAGCTTCAAACTGCAGGACATAAATTTGTATCACAAACAGATACGGAAGTTATTGTTCATCTATTTGAGTTTTATAATAACAAGCTAAATGATTGTAAAGCCTCATTTCAAAATACTATTAAAAGACTTGAAGGTGCTTTTTCTATACTTCTTATATCAAAATCATGTCCAAATGATATATATTTTTTTAAACATGGCTCACCTTTGATTATTGCTCGTGGAAATGAAAAAAATGAAGTTTTATTTGCTTCATCAGATGCTCCTTTAATAGGACTTGCAAATGAAGTTGTATATTTAGAAGATGGTTGTGGGGGAGTTGCTTCAGCTGAAAGGATTGAATTTTTTGAAGATTAAAAAATTTCATGGGGAGTATTACCTACATCAAAACAGTTTGCACAAAAAGATGGATATAGATTTTTTATGGAAAAAGAGATTCATGAACAAAGTGTAGTTACAAGTGATGCAATGCTTGGAAGAATGTGTGATGAAAAGGTAGATTTTGAAGAGTTTGATTCATCTATAATTGAAGGTATTGAAGAGATTAAAATTTGTGCTTGTGGTACATCTTTTCATGCAGGACTTACAGCCTCTTACCTTTTTGAACGTTTAGCAAAAGTTAGATGTAGTGTGGAAATCGCAAGTGAATTTAGATATAAAGAGCCTTTATTAAACAAAAATACACTTTTTATAGTAATCTCTCAAAGTGGTGAAACAGCCGACACCTTAGAAGCTCTTAAAATGGCAAAAACAGCAGGACTAAAATCAATAGTTGTTTGTAATGTGGACAACTCTTCTATGACAAGAGTTGCTAACTATTCTGTTTTAACAAGAGCAGGAATAGAAAAAGGAGTTGCCTCTACAAAAGCATTTTCAACACAAACAGTAGTTTTATGGATGATGGCACTATATTTCGCCCAATATAAAAACTCACTTAGCGTTGAATGTTTAAATAGTGAATTAAAAGCTTTAAGAGAAGTTCCCCAATCACTTAAAGTTCATGACTATCTTCATGAAAAAACTAAAAGATTATAAAAAAGATATCTTCATGGTCACGGTTTTTTCTTTATAGGAAGAGATGTATTTTTCCCATTGGCACTTGAAGGTGCACTAAAGTTAAAAGAGATTTCATACCTTCATGCAGAAGGTTATCCAGCAGGTGAAATGAAACATGGACCAATTGCTTTAGCAGATCCTGAACTTTTTACAATAGCTCTTATGCCACAAAATTTATTGTATGATAAAATTAAATCAAATGTAGAAGAGTTAAGTGCAAGAGATAGTACTATTTGTGCAGTTTCTCCTTTGGATTTTGAATTGGCAGATGATTTTATTAAAACAAGTAAATGTGACCACTATATGCTTGAGTTTTTTGAGATGCTAGTTGCACTTCAACTATTTTCTATGGAGATTTCAGTAAGACTTGGCAATGACGTGGATATGCCAAGAAACTTAGCAAAAAGTGTAACGGTTGAATAAGTTACTTAAAATTAATAATTAATCAATAATTTAAAGTTATAAAAGTAAATTTTAGATAAAATTCATAACTTTTTATAAAAGTATTCAAGCTTTTAATTTTATTTTTTATTTTAACTTTAATTAGTTGGAAAACGAAAATGGAAAACAAAAGAATGGAAAACGATAAAGATAAAATTTGAAAATTCTTTTTAAAAGAATTTCTAAATAACTCAAATTTAACTTTTGGAAAACAAAGGAATGGAAAACAAAAATGGAAAACAAAACAGAATATTTATTTACTAGTGAAGTAGTAAGTCCAGGACACCCTGATAAATGTGCAGATATTATAGCAGATACAATTGTTGATAAATTAATTATTGGAGATAGCAAAAGTAGAGTTGCATCAGAAGTTTTTGTTGCAGGTAAACATGTTGTTATTGGTGGAGAAGTTACTTCAGCTACAAATTTATCTGAGCAAGATTACAAAGATTTAGTAATTGATGCTTTAGCAAAAATAGGATACAACGGTCATCCTCATTTTACAAAAGAGGAGTGTTTACACCCTGATGATGTAAATGTACAAGTTTTATTAAATAGACAATCTCCTGATATTAACCAAGGTGTTGATCAAGTTGATGGTGAAACAGGTGCTGGAGATCAAGGAATCATGTTTGGTTATGCAAATAGTGAAACTGCAAACTTTATGCCAAGTGCGATTACATATGCTAGAATGCTTATGGAAAAAGTTTATGATTACGCATTAGCAAATCCAGATGTTTTAGGTGTAGATATTAAAACACAAGTTACAGTTGATTATGAGACAAAAGAGAATTTTGAGAATTGTTTACCAAAACATATTCACACTGTTGTTGTTTCAGCTCCTTGTGTATCTACAATGAGTATAGATAAAGTAAGAGAACTAATCTTAGGATTAATCAAAGAGACAAATTTACCAGAAGATTTATTTTGTTTAGAAAAAACAATTATTCATATTAATCCAACTGGAAAATATGTATCTCACTCTTCTTTACATGACTCAGGATTAACAGGAAGAAAACTAATAGTTGATTCATTTGGTGGATATGCACCAATTGGTGGTGGAGCTCAATCTTCTAAAGATTATACAAAAGTTGATAGAAGTGGATTGTATGCTGGAAGATGGATTGCAAAACATATAGTTGCATCTGGAATTGCAAAAAAAGCAATTGTTCAATTATCTTATGCAATTGGAGTTGCAAAACCAACATCAATTTCAGTTGATACTTGTGGAACTTGTATTGATGGATTAAATGATGATATTTTATCTACATTTGTTCATGATAGCTTTTCTTTAACACCAAATTGGATTACAAAGAAATTTAATCTAGATAAGCCAAGTGCAGATACTTTCCTTTATGCAGATGTTGCAGCTCGAGGACAAGTTGGACAAGAAGATTACCCTTGGGAACAACTTGATGAGTTGGATAAATTAAAAAGTCTTAAAAAATAGTTTTTAAAAGGATATATTATGGATTTGAAGAATCTATTTAATAAAATAAAATTTGATAGTAAAAAAGAACAACCTACAAAAAAAGATGCTCCAAGTCATTGGATAAAGTGTCCAGAGTGTAGTTCTTTGATGTTTTTTAAAGAGGTAGAATCTCAAAACAATATATGTCCTAAATGTAATTTTCATATGAGAATTGGGGCAAAAAGAAGAATAGAAATTATTTGTGATGAAAATAGTTTTGTTGAATATGACAATGACTTGATGCCAAATGATCCTTTAAAATTTGTTGATAGTAAATCTTATAAAAAAAGAGTTGACGAAGCTGTTAAAAAAACAGGAAGAAACTCTTCTGTTGTAAGTGGGGAATGTACAATAAATGGCATTGGTGTTCAAATGGCAATATTTGATTTCGCTTTTATGGGTGGAAGTTTAGGTTCTGTTGAAGGTGAAAAAATTGTTAGATGTGTAAATAGAGCACTAGAGAAGAAACAAGGAGTTATAATTGTTTCAGCTTCTGGAGGTGCACGAATGCAAGAATCAACTTTTGCCCTAATGCAAATGGCAAAAACTTCAGCAGCTCTGAAAAAACTTGACTCAGCAGGACTTCCTTATATTTCAGTTCTTACTGATCCTACTATGGGAGGGGTTTCTGCTTCTTTTGCTTTCTTAGGTGACATTGTTATGGCAGAACCAGGTGCACTAGTTGGATTTGCAGGTCAAAGAGTTATTAAACAAACTATTGGAGCAGATCTTCCAGAAGGGTTCCAAAGAGCAGAATTTTTACTTGAAAAGGGTTCAATTGATATGGTTGTTAATAGAGCAGATATGAAAAAGACACTTTCTGATTTATTAACAATGTTTTCAAGTAATACAATTCAAGTTAGTTAATGAATCTTACCCGTTTTGAAGAAGTTTTAGCTTTTAATCCTAAAACCTCTTCAAATAACTTATACGCTTTATGCGATTTTCAAACTTTAAAAAACAAAAATATCTCTTTTGAACAATTTTTAGAACTATGTATTAAACTTGATGCAAAAGTAATTCAATATAGAGATAAGATTTCAAATATTGAAACAAAAAAAGAAAATCTCTTATATTTGAAAAGTAAAACAAATATTCCAATTATTATTAATGATGAGATTAATTTAGTAGAGTTCTGTGATGGCTTACACTTAGGACAAGAAGATTTTAAACAGGTTTATTCTAATAAAGAGTTAGCAGTAAAACTAATAAGAAAAAAAATAGGAAATAAACTTCTAGGACTCTCAACACACAATGAGAAAGAGATATTAGAAGCAAACAGCTTAGATTTGGATATGATAGGTTTAGGAGCATATAGAGCTACAATAACAAAGGATGTGAGTGTAATGCTAGGTGATAAAATCTCATATTTAGCAAAAATATCTAATCATCCTGTTTGTGCAATTGGTGGAGTAAAAATTGGTGAGAAAATTAAAAACATCTCCTTTAATGTGGTAGGAAGTAGTTTATATGAATAAAATAAATATTTATCAAATTGCAAAATCTTCTAATGATGAATTCAATAAAATTATTGAAGATTTTATTAAAATGTCTTCAAAATATTCAAAAGTTGAGATTTATAATTTATTTAATAAAAAAATTGCAAAAGCTCAAACCATATCAGATATAGAAGCAAAAAAATCTTATAGCGAAGTTTTTGAACCTTTTTTAAATAGTGGGTATAATATTGCTTTAGATGTACTTGGGAAAAAAATAGATAGCTTTGAATTTGCAAAACTATTACAAAGTAATGGAACTATTAATTTTTTTATTGGTGGTGCTTATGGATTTGAAACAGAATTTTTACAAAAATGTGATAAAAAAATTAGCTTAAGTGAGCTTACAATGGCTCATAAAATAGCGAATCTTGTTTTATGTGAGCAGATATTTAGAGGTTTGTGTATAATTAATAATCATCCTTATCATAAATAATTTAGATATTTTTCAGTATAATGTCAAAATTTTTAGAAAAAGGTTTAATGTGGCAAATTCAAAGCAAATTGAAGAGCTAAAGATTATTTTAGCGCAAAGAAAAGAATTAATAGAAAAGAATATTCAAGGAAGTAGAGAGAGTATTGATTCTCTTAAAAATTCAGAGTGTAATGATTATTATGATTATGCTGAAGTTTCAAGTGATTCATTTAAAGAAGGGATAATCGCCAATCAACAATCAAAAGAGTTAAAAGAGATTGAAGATGCGATTAAAAGAATAGATAACAAAACATATGGTATTTGTGAAATGTGCGATGAATCAATTGCAATTGGAAGATTAAGAGCAAAACCATTTGCGAAATTTTGTACACCTTGTAGAGAGATTTATGAGAGTGAGAATAACTAAATCTAAAGGATAATTTATGGGACTTAAAAAATATGTCGCTTTTTCATTGTTGTTAATTATTGCAGTTTATATTTTTGTTTTTAGTATGCAAACAGCTAATTACACAGTTAATATTTTAGATTATGCAATTGATTTACCAATTGCAGTTTGGATTATATTGCCTACTGCTGTACTATTTTTAGTAACTATATTACATATTCTTTTTTATGGTTTCAAAAATTACTTACAAACTAGTGCTATAAAAAAAGACGAAGAAAATATAATTGAATTTCTAAAAGATATCTTACTTGAAAATAACTCTAATAAAAAGTTTAAACAAAAATCTTTAAAAGAGTTAGCAGATATTTTAGAACAAATGAAATTATCTCCAAAAACAGATAATTTTGATTCTTCAAATAGTGATATTAAAAATATTGTAAACAATATCATTAAAATAAATTCTGGCGAATATGTAAGTGATAAATCTTTTAAGTTTAATAAAAATGGTGAAATTGCACAAAAAAATCTTTTAAATAGAGTAAAAGTTGATGTGGACTATTCAATTGATATTTTAAAGAAATCAAAAGATTTTTCAAGAGAAGTTGTAAAAGCTGCATTTACTAATGTAGTAGAGAATAAAAGTATGACTACTATTAAGAAGTTACTTGATGGTTTAAAACTTGATAAAGAGATGGTTTTAGAGCTTATGAAAAAAGATTCTGAAAATTCAGACTTTGCTTTAGAACATGATGCCATTATCAAATATACAAAAGATGTAGAGTTTAATAAAGAAGATTATTTAACATTTGCAAAACTTTATAAAAAATCTGTTAAACCAGATGAACTTATTAGAATGTTTGAAACAATTTCAAATGAAAATGAATTAGCAGTTGATGCATATTTAGTGATTCTATTTGAATATGAAATGATTGATAAAGCAAGAGAGATTTTAACAAATTATACAGATGAAGAATATCAACCATATAGAGCTATTTTAGATTTAAAAGACTCAGGTAAATATTACACTTTAGAGAAACTTTGTTATAACAAATAAAATGAATAAACTTGATTTTAGCCAACCCTTAATGGTGTTGGCTCCCCTTGCTGGATATACAGACTTACCTTTTCGTGCAGTTGTAAAAAAATTTGGTGCAGATTTGACAATTTCTGAAATGATTTCGTCAAATGCTCTTGTTTACAACTCTAAAAAAACTTATAAAATGATAGAAAAATCTCCATCAGAAGATCCATATTTTGTGCAAATAGCTGGAAATAAAGCAGAGTTAGTTCGTGATGCAGTTGAGATACTAAATGATATTGAAGGCATTGATGGTATTGATTTAAATTGTGGTTGCCCAGCCCCTAAGGTTTTTAATCATGGAAGTGGTTCAAACTTATTAGGTGACCTAAAAAAACTTGAAGAGATTTTAAGTACAGTAAAAAAATATAATAAAAAAATTTACACTAGTGCAAAAGTGCGAATTGGTGTAAATGAGAAAATTCCAGTTGATATTGCAAAAGCTGTCGAAGCTTGCGGAGTAGACTTTATCTCAGTGCATGGAAGAACAAGAGCTGGAAAATATAAAGCTCCTGTTGATTATGATGCAATTAAAGCTATTAAAGAAGCAGTCTCTATTCCTGTTATTGCAAATGGAGATATTAAAGATTATGCTAAAGCAAAAGAGGTTTTAGCACATACAAAAGCTGATGGGGTTATGATAGGTCGTGGAGCTATTGGAAAACCATGGGTTTTTTATCAACTAAAACATGGGGTTGAAGATATAAGTGAAGATATAAAAAAAGCAATAATTTTAGAGCATTATGATGAAGTATTAAAGTTTCATGGAATACATGGCGCTGTTATGTTTAGAAAACTACTTCACTCTTATTCTAAAGGTTATGCAGGAGCTGCAGAGTTTAGAGATATTATTAATACTGTTAAAGATGCAGATATTATGAGAGATATTATTGAAAGTTTTTTTACCTCTAACACTTTACAAAATTAATAAATAAATCTATAAAATAGAATTTATAAGGACAAAATTTGGAAGAATATTATTACGAATTAACTATAAATACAAAAAGTTCACAAGATTTGTTCTTAGAATTATTGGAGCAACTAACTCAAGGTGCAGTTGAAATTGAGGAAAATAGACTTATCTCAAGAAGTGAAGAAAACCTTGAAGATGTAGAGTTTGGTATTTTAGAATTCGCAAAAGCTTTAGGAATAAAGTGTGAAACAACTTTAGTAAAAAAAAGAAATGAAGATTGGATAAAAAAGTATCAAGAATCTGTAAAAGCAATTGAAGTTGGAAAATTTTTTGTAAGACCATCATGGGTTGAAGAAAAAGATGGTAAAATTGATATCATTATAAATCCAGCACTATCTTTTGGTTCAGGTCACCATGAAACAACAAATAGCTGTTTAGAAGCTATTTCAAAATATATTAAAAGTGAAGATGAAGTAGTTGATGTTGGTTGTGGAAGTGGAATTTTATCAATTGCAGCAGCTAAATTAGGGGCTAAAGTTGATATTTGTGATACTGATGAAGTTTGCATAGATAGTTCAAAATCAAACTTTGTATTAAATAATACTAAGTATAATAACGCTTGGGTTGGAAGTGCTTCAAAGTCCAACAAAGAGTATGATTTTGTAATTGCGAATATTGTTGCAGATGTTTTAGTAATGATTGCAAAAGAGTTAAAAAAATGCTTAAAAGATGGTGCTACATTGGTATTATCAGGTATATTAGATAAGCATTTAAATAGAGTTTTGAAAAAATTTGAAGATTTAGAAAAAATTGAGGTAATTCAAAAAAATGACTGGGTTACCTTGGTATTAAAAAAAGGAGTTTAGATTGAGAAATAGAAACAAAAATAAACAAGATAAAAACAACAATAATAATAACAATAACAACAATAATTTTTTTAATAATAATCCATTATTAGTATTTGTTTTATTTTCACTTGTTACAATAATGGCTTTTAAAGCACTTTTCCCTGAAAACCAAGGAAATGTTACAAATCAAAATATTCAAGCTTACGGACAAACTAAGCATAAAAATATTGCATATTCAGATTTGAATAAATTAATTACTAGTGGAAAAGTTGAGTATGTTGGTATTGGTAATACAAACGTTAAAGCCGTATCAAAATCAAATGGGACAGATATTACTACATATACAGCAAGAAGAGTTGTTCCTGATGAGACTTTAATTCCTACATTAGAAAAAAATGGAATAGCTTATGGTGGAGTTAATGAAGAGAATGTTTTAGCTGATATTCTATTTGGTTGGATTTTACCAATATTTATATTCTTTGCTATTTGGATGTTCCTAGCAAAAAGAATGTCAAAATCAATGGGTGGTGGAAGTGGAGGAATCCTAGGAATTGGATCTTCTAAAAAAATGATAAACTCAGAAAAACCAAATGTAAAATTTGAAGATATGGCAGGAAATAAAGAGGCTAAAGAAGAAGTTCAAGAAGTTGTTGATTTCCTAAAAGACCCAGATAGATATGTAAAACTTTGTGCACAAATACCAAAAGGTGTTTTACTAGTAGGACCTCCAGGTACTGGTAAAACTCTACTTGCAAAAGCAGTTGCTGGTGAAGCTGATGTTGAGTTCTTATCAGTTTCAGGTTCTGCTTTTATAGAGATGTTTGTTGGGGTAGGGGCTTCAAGAGTAAGAGATCTATTTGAACAAGCAAAAAAAGTTGCACCTGCAATTATTTTTATAGACGAAATTGATGCTATTGGTAAATCTAGAGCATCAGGTGGCCCAATGGGTGGAAATGATGAGAGAGAACAAACTCTAAATCAACTTTTAGCAGAAATGGATGGTTTTGCAACTGAATCAGCTCCTGTTATTGTACTAGCTGCAACAAATAGACCAGAAGTTTTAGATCCTGCATTATTAAGACCAGGAAGATTTGATAGACAAGTTTTAGTTGACAAACCTGATTTTGAAGGTAGAAAAGAGATTTTAAATGTACACATTAAAGGTGTAAAAGTAGGAACTGATGTTGACTTAGTTGAAGTAGCTCGTATGACAGCTGGTTTAGCAGGGGCAGATTTAGCAAACATTATTAATGAAGCAGCACTATTAGCAGGACGTGCTAAAAAAGAAGAAGTAACATATAGTGATTTTAAAGAAGCAGTAGAGAGACAAATTGCTGGATTAGAGAAAAAATCAAGAAGAATTTCTCCAAAAGAGAGAAAAATTGTAGCTTACCATGAATCTGGGCATGCCTTAATTGCAGAGATTACTAAAGGTGCTAAAAAAGTAAATAAAGTATCTATTGTACCTCGTGGACTTGCAGCTTTAGGATATACTTTAAATAATCCAGAAGAGAATAAATACTTAATGCAAAAGCATGAACTTATAGCTGAAGTAGATGTGCTATTAGGTGGACGTGCTGCAGAAGAAGTATTTATAAAAGAGATTAGTACAGGTGCTGGAAACGATTTAGAAAGAGCAACTGATATAGTTAAATCTATGGCTTCAATTTATGGTATGAGTGATATTGCTGGATTAATGGTTTTAGAAAAAAGATCAAATCAATTCTTAGGTGGACAAACACAAAAAGATTTCTCTGATAATATGGCAAAAGATCTTGATACTCATATTAAATCTATGTTAAATGAGAGATATGAAGTGGTTCTTCAAGCCTTAAGAGACAATAGTGATGCCATAGAAGAGATGACTAAAGAATTACTTGAAGTGGAAGTTATTTCAGGTGAAAGAGTAAGAGAAGTTATCAAAGCAAATGGTGGAGTTGTTTTTGAAGATGAAGATTTACATTCAGGAAAAATAGAAAATAACATAGAATTAGATATTGATAGTACAACTACTTCTGATGATAAAAAAGATGATGAGCCTTTAGATAATGAAGAAGAGTCTAAAAATAAAGAAGATAAAGAAGACAAAAAAGATGATTAATAAATTTGTAGCAAAAGAGGGGACATCATATATTTATATCTCTTTTGCTATTTTTGTGTTTTCATACCTTTTCATTTGTGATACTTTAGCAATAATTGCTCTATTTATAAGTATATTTTTACTATATATTTATAGAGATAATATGAAAGTAAAAGCAAAAGTTGATGCTTTAGTTTCGCCTATAAGTGGAGAGATTATAGCTATTGATAAAATAGATTCACAAAATGTTATCTATATTGATGTTTGCTTATTGTCTTCATCACACATTTTAATTGCTCCAAAAGATTCAATTTTTAAAGAAGTTATGCATCAAAATGGTTTAAATTTATGTACTAATAGCTTTAAAGCAAAACAATTAAATGAAAAAAGAGTATTAACTTTTGATGATATAAAAGTTGAACTTATCTCTGGAAGGTTTAATATATCTCATGCTTTTTTAGAAAATAAAGAGGTAATACAATACCAAAAAGTAGGAATATTTATAAATGGTATTGTGAAAATATATATTCCAACATCGTATAAATTAAATATAAAACTAGGCAAAAAAATAAAAGTTGGTGAAGTTTTATAAACTTCACTTGACAAATTTTATTAAATAAAATATAATTTGTCACCAAAATTAACAGGAGAGTGTAATGAAAAAATTCGATTTTTACAAAAATAATTTCATAAAAAGTGTAAACTCTCTACTTCTACTCAAAAACTTCCTCTAACATATATTATTTTACATATATAATTTAATTCTCGTACAAGTTTTTCTTTTATTTAAAAAAAGATATAATATGCCCAATTTACAAAGGTTATACAATGGATAAAAATAGAATTATAGTATTTGATACTACATTAAGAGATGGTGAACAAAGTCCTGGATGTTCTATGAATACAGATGAAAAAATCAAAGTCGCTTTACAATTAGAAAAATTAGGAGTTGACGTTATTGAAGCTGGTTTTGCAGCGGCAAGTCCAGGGGATTTTGATGCTGTTTCAAGAATAGCAGAGGTTGTTAAGAACTCAAGTATTTGTTCTTTAAGTAGAGCGATTGATAATGATATTAAACAATCAGGTTTAGCAGTACAAAAGGCTGCAAAGCATAGAATTCACACTTTTATTGCAACTTCACCAATACACATGAAATATAAATTAAAAATGAGTGAAGATGAAGTTATCAAAAGAGCAATTCATGCAGTTGAGTATGCAAGAACATTTGTTGATGATGTTGAGTTTTCATTAGAAGATGCTGGAAGAAGTGATATCTCTTTTATGAAAGAGGTTATGGACGCAGTTATTGGTGCGGGAGCTAGCACAATCAACTTACCTGATACAGTTGGATATAGATTACCAACAGAGTTAGGTGCAATGGTAAAAGAGTTAAGTGATTTTGCAGGAGATAGAGCAATTATATCTGTACACAATCACAATGACTTAGGATTATCGACTGCAAATACTTTAGCAGCTGTTATGAATGGTGCTAGACAAATAGAAGTTACAATCAATGGTTTAGGTGAGAGAGCAGGGAATTCAGCCTTAGAAGAGGCAGTAATGGCTATTAAGACTAGAAAAGATGCTTTTGGTGATTTATATACAGGAATCAACACAAAAGAGATATATGCAACTTCTAGATTAGTAGCAACAATTACAGGTGTTGAACCACAACAAAATAAAGCTATTGTGGGTAAAAATGCATTTTCACATGAAAGTGGAATTCATCAAGATGGTGTGTTAAAACATCAAGAGACATATGAAATCATGAAACCTGAAGATGTAGGAGTTTATAAAGATTCAACTTTAATCTTAGGTAAACACTCTGGTCGTGCTGCATTTAGAGATAAAATTGAACATTTAGGATTTGATAAAATTCCTGATGCTGAGTTAAATACAGCATTTGATAGATTTAAAATTTTAGCTGATAAGAAAAAAGATGTTACTGATGATGATATTAGAATGTTAATCACTGATGAAGCATTAAATCATGACAAAACATATGAATTAGTAGGATTACAAATCTCTGACTGTTCTGCTGGAACTCCAATGGCTTCTGTTTCTATCAAACATAAAGATGAAGTTATGATAGAAGCAAATATTGGTAATGGAACAATGGATGCAATTTTCAAAACAATAGATAGACTTACAGGTTATAATGGAGAATTACAAAGTTATAATGTAACTTCAGTAACTGAAGGTAAAGATGCCTTAGCAAAAGTTACTACAAGAGTAGTATTTGATAAATCTTCACCATCTTTTGTAGGGCATGGACTAAGTATTGATACTATGCTTGCAACTGCAAAAGCTTATTTAGGGGCACTTAACTCTTATCTTTCTCAAAAAGAGAGATTAGCTAAAAAAAGCGAACACCAAGTTTAATATAAGAGATTTATTCTCTTATATTGATTATTTAAATTTTCTTCTTCTTAAAACTCTTCTTATATCTTTTTTCGCTAATATATATAAATTTAATAAAAGGTGTGCTTTAAATTATGATGCAATTTAACTTTTTCTTAAAATTACTAAAAGATTCTTTTAGAGATCTTCTTACAATTGTTTTAGTAATTTTATTTTTTCAATTAGCAATAATACAAACTGTTCCAGATGGTTGGATTTCGACAAGTATTGGTCTGATTATTGTTGGGGTTGGTTTGGCAATCTTCTTGCAAGGTTTAGAAATAGGTATATTTCCAGTGGGGGAAGGTTTAGCTAGAGATTTCGCAAAATCTGGTTGGACTTTATGGATTTTAATATTTGGATTTCTAATTGGTTTTGGTACAACAGTAGCAGAACCTGCACTTGCAGTAATTGCAGACAAGGCAGCATCAATATCTAGTGGTAGAATTGATGCCTCAATTTTAAGATATGTTGTGGCTGGTTCCGTTGGATTTGCTATTTTACTTGGTGTCTTTAGGATAATTAAAGGTCATCCTATTCACTATTATATTATAGCTGGTTATCTTATGGTTGTAAGTGTTACTTTTTTTGCACCAAAAGAGATTATTGGACTTGCATATGACTTAGGAGGTGTAACTACCTCTACTGTGACTGTGCCGCTTGTTGCAGCTTTAGGTATTGGATTAGCTTCAAATATAAAAGGGCGAAATCCAGTTGTTGATGGATTTGGACTTATAGCTTTTGCTTCTTTGACTCCTATGATTTTTGTACAAATTTATGGAATAGCAGTATATAATTTAGTTGATGCAAAAGATGTTGCTGAAGTTATTATTAAACCAGTTATTTCTTCTCCAACTGACATAACTGTAAGTTCTATAATTAGTGGAATAATTGCAGTTATAAAAGATGTAACGCCAATCTTACTTATTATATTGTTTTTCCAATATGGAGTATTAAAAAAGAGTATTCAAAATATCAAAACAGTATTTTTAGGTTTTGGACTTGTAATTATTGGTTTATATGCTTTTATCTTAGGACTTGAATTAGGGCTGTTTAGTCTTGGTGAAACAATGGCTTATCAGTTAACAAAAGGTAATTCTGTATTTGTAATATATGCCTTTGCTTTTGCTATTGGGTTTTCTACTACCATGGCAGAACCAGCACTTATGGCCATTGCTAAAAAAGCAAAAGAGATTAGTGATGGTAAGATTAATGACTTTGCCTTAAGGCTTTTTGTTGCCCTTGGAGTTGCCATTGGTATTGCCCTTGGAGCATTTAGAATAATTGATGGTGGACATATTCATTATTATATTATTGTTGGATATTTATTAGTTATAGTTCTTACATTTATAGCACCAAAATATATTATTCCTATTGCTTATGATAGTGGTGGGGTTACAACTTCAACCGTTACAGTTCCACTAGTAGCAGCACTTGGTATTGGTTTAGCTACAAATATACCAGGAAGAAGTCCACTTATTGATGGTTTTGGACTTATTGCTTTTGCATCATTGTTTCCAATGATTACAGTTATGCTTTATGGTGTGTTAACTGAAAAACTTGGGGTTAAATCTGATACACAAATTGAAGCTGAAAATATCTTACGGGATAATTTAGTAGATGCTGAAAATATGGATTTAGCAACTGTAAATATTGATGGAAGTAATAGAAGACACTCTTTACCTATGGATTTTTATGCTGTTGCAATAATAGTGCCAAAAGATAAAAAAATAGATGCAATTCAAGCAGCTAGTAAAGCAGGAGCAAATGGTGTTACTGTATTAAGAGCAGATGGTATGGGTCTTGGAAAAATGCACAACTTCTATCGAACATCTTTTGAAGCAAATGATTCTTTACTTCTATTTTTATTACCAAAAGCTTTGGTAAACCCAGTTATAAAATCAATAATTCATTCACTTCATATTACAACAGAAGGAAAAGGTATCGCCTTTGCCTTTCCTCTAACACATATGAAAGGTATTAGTCTAAGTAGACATGATATTTTTGAGAATAGAAAAGATCATAAAGATGATGATAATGAAAATGAAGAACAAGATGTGAAAGAGGAAGTAAAAACTGAAGATAATAAATAGTTTAGAAGAGATAAAAGAGAAAATTGCTTCTAAAGAGGCTTTGATTCTCTACTTTTCATCTAAAAATTGTTCAGTATGTTCTGTACTAAAACCAAAGATAAAAAAAGATATATTAAATAATTTTACAAAAATAGATTTGTATGAAATAAAAAGTGATGAGAACTTAGAGATAAGTTCTCATTTTGGAGTTTTTCAAGCTCCCACGATCTTGTTTTTTCTTGATGGCAAAGAGTTTTTAAGGGAAGGAAGAAATATAAGTATAAGTGCTTTTTTAAATGCAATAAAAAGACCTTATGAGATGTTTTATGGAGAATAAATGAAGATTACAATTTTAGTGTTTTTTATAATTTTACTTTTGATGCAAGCAATTCAAATAGATAAAACAAATCCAATTGTTGATAAGTCTTTAGAGATACAAGCTCCAACAGAGGTTATGGGAATATTTAAAAATGCTTGTTATGATTGCCACTCTAACCAGACTATTTGGCCATGGTATAGCTCAATTGCTCCAGCTTCTTGGATGCTTAAATCACATGTTGATGATGGACGAAAATCTTTAGATTTTACTAGTTGGGAATCATATAGTAAAGATGAAAAAACTAAAAAATTAAAAGAGATTTATAGAACAGTTTATGCTGCTATGCCACTTGCAAGCTATGTATCAATGCATAAAAAAGCTGAACTTTCAAAAGAACAAAGAGAGTTAATAAGAACATGGACAGGAGTTAGAAGATAGTGGTAAATGCAGAAGTAAATGAGCTTTTACAAAATAAAGGTGAGCTTTTAACTGTAACATATTTTAAACTTCAAAAAATCTTTGAAAAAAAGTACGGTGTAAATACTGTTGTACTTATGGAGATAGGAACATTTTTTGAAGTTTACGAAGTAAATAATTAAGAAGAGCAAATAGGTAAAGCAAAAGAGATTGCTGAGCTACTTAATATCCAACTAACACGTAAAAATAAAGCTATATTAGAAAACTCAAAAGAGAATCCTATTATGGCAGGTGTTCCTGCTATTTCACTAGAAAAACATCTTGCAAGAATAATTGGGGAACAAAAATATACAGTAGTAATAATAAGACAAAAAGGTCTTCCTCCTAAAGTTAGCAGATACCTTGATACAGTTGTAAGTCCAGGTACAAACTTTGATTTTGTAATTGACCAAGATGAGAACAATATTACCTCACTTACAATTGATTGCAACAAAGGAATTTTTTCTGTTGGTTATAGTGCCATTGATGTAACGACTGGAAAGTGTTATTACAATGAAGTTCATGGAACAAGTGAAGATAAAAACTTTGCTTTAGATGAGTGTTTTAACTACATGAATATGCATAAAACAAATGAAATTGTAGTCTCTTTTTGTGATAAAGATATAAACCAAAAGGAGATAATTGAGTATCTTGAATTATCCCATAAAACTTTTCATATAAGCACCTTTAGACCAAAAATTGTTTATCAAAATGAGCTATTTAAAAATGTATTTAATATAGAGTCACTTTTAACTTCAATTGAACATCTTGATATGGAAAGAGTACCCCTAGCA
This sequence comes from Arcobacter sp., assembly GCA_002869535.1. Taxonomy (GTDB): domain Bacteria; phylum Campylobacterota; class Campylobacteria; order Campylobacterales; family Arcobacteraceae; genus Arcobacter. Next base: position 516,986 of record PKUK01000008.1, on the reverse strand, counting down.
ACAGAATCACTTTCTGTACTCATTGATTTTGTAATAGGACATGATGCAAAGATTATTCAAAAACTTTCATTTCCTCAAAAACTAGATATAAGTAGATATATTTATCTTGGAAATAATGCTTTAGAGCAATTAAACATAATAGAAACCTCTCATAATCCAAGTCTAATAAAAATCATAAATAATACATCAACAGCTATGGGGAAAAGACTTTTAAAAGAGAGGTTAACACACCCTGTTAAAGATGAAAAAGAGTTACTTAGACGTTATGCTTTATCTAAAGAGTTATATGATTATCATGCTCCTATAGAGTCTGAACTAGCGAATATTTATGATATAGAAAGATTAACACGTAGAATAAAACTTTCGCGACTTCATCCTTTTGAATTAAACTATTTATATGACTCCTTATTGAGTATAAAAGAAGTAGTTACTTTTATGGAGAATTATAAGTTTTTTACAGCTCCATGCACTTCTGCTGAGTTACAGATGTTTATTGATTCCATTGATTCTACTTTTGATTTATCTATTAGTGGTAAATATATGCTAAAAGATGTGGAAGCAAATATGATTTGTGAAGGAATCAATACAAAAATAGATGAACTTATGAATGAAAATCAAAAGTTAAAAGATAAACTTGATATTTTGAAGTTTCATATTTTAGGGTTTTTAAAATCAAATGATGAAAACTTTGTAAGTGTTCAAAGACTTGATAAAGAGGGATTTTATTTAGGACTTACAAAAAGTAGATTTAATCTTGTCCGTGAAGAGCTTTTAAATTCACATCTAATTATTGATGATGAGCTACTTTTATTTAAAGATTTTAAAATAAAAGTTCAAACAAACTCTGTAAAAATAACTTGTAAACTTACAGAAGATATTTCAGATAAATATGTACATAATTTAAGAAAAATTATAGAATTAAATAAACTTGTTTTTAAAGAAAAACTTCTTGAGTTTGAGAACAAATTTGCAATTTTATTAGAAGAGTTGGTTCAGTTTATTGCTGAGATTGATTTAACTGTATCAAATATTAAAACTGCAAAAAAGAATAACTATTCACCTGCTAAGATAGTAAAAACAAAAGATAATGAGAGTTTTATTGAGCTAATTGACCTGCGACATCCTATAATTGAAGATGGAGAAGAGCAGGGGATTTATGTACCAAATGATGTTATTTTAGGTGAGCTTAGCCTTGCAAGTGATGAGTATAAAAATAATGTTATTATCAAAAATTCAAATCCAATAAATATGTACAATAATAAGATGCATGGAGTTTTACTTTATGGAATAAACTCAAGTGGTAAATCCTCACTTATGAAGTCAATTGGAATTGCTGTTATTTTAGCTCAAGCTGGATTTTATGTACCTTGTAAATCTATGAGATTTTCTATTTTTGATGCTGTATTTACTAGAATTTCAGGGGCTGATAATATTGCAAAAGGTTTATCTTCTTTTGCTGTTGAAATGTTAGAATTAAAAAATATATTTAATAGAGCAACTAAAAACTCTTTAATTCTTGGTGATGAAATAAGTCATAGTACAGAAACCATGAGTGGAGTTAGTATTGTGGCAAGTGCTATACTAAAACTTTCAAAACTAGAATCAATATTTATGTTTGCTACTCACTTGCATCAATTGCCAGAACTTCCTGAGATAGAAAAACTTAAAAATATAATTTGTTTACACTTATCAGTAATGTATGAAGACGATGAAGATAAACTTATTTTTAATAGAAAACTTCAATATGGAAGTGGAAGTAGTATGTATGGGCTTGAATATGCGAAATCTCTTCATATGGATAAAGAGTTCTTAAAAATGGCAAATGATATTAGAAAAAAATTAACTGATGATTATGAGCCAATTGAGAGAATTTCTCAAAGAAAGTCTTCTAAGTACAATAAAGACCTTATTGTTTCTACTTGTGTAATTTGTGGAAGAAGTGTTGATGATGTTCATCATATAAAAGAGCAAGCAAGAGCAAATAAAGATGGCTTTATAGGTCATGTAAATGCAAACCACAAATACAATCTAATCCCACTGTGTAAAGAGCACCATAAGCTAGTACATGAAGGAAAAATCAATGTTAATGGTTTTGTAGCTACTTCAAAAGGCTTGGAGCTTCATTACACTATGTTAGAAGAGAAATAAAGATAAAGATTAATATTTATCTTTATCTTTACCTTCTAGTAAATCTTTTGTAAATCTAATAACTTTATTTCTACCTGTCTCTTTTGCTTTATATAAACATAAATCTGCATATTTGATACATTTCCAAATTTGATCAGTATCTTCTGGTAAAAATGCATATCCAATACTAACAGTTTTACTAAATGATTCATTATTAAATGTAAATACAAGTTTTGCAAACTCTTGGTTGATTTTTGTGGCCAACTCATTTGCACTCTCTTCTGTTGGGTTTTTCATTATAATTAAGAACTCTTCTCCTCCAAATCTAATAATAAACTCTTTATCAGTAATTGCAGCTTTCATTGTTTTTGAAAGTTTTTGCAATATTGCATCACCTGCATCATGACCATAGGTATCATTAACCATTTTAAAGTAATCGATATCTAAGAACATAACAGCATAAGTTGTGCCATGAACTAACTCTTGAGGCATCTTTTTATCAATAAAATCATCTAAATATTTTCTATTATATAATCCTGTAAGACCATCAATTAGATTTCGCTCTCGTAGAACATCCATTAACATTCTACTTTCTAAAATAGGTTTTGTCTCTTCTAAATATTTTTTAATAATACCTATTTGATTTTTTGTATAGTTTAGGTCATCTTCATTTTCACATAAAATATGAATAGTAATACTTTTTTGTTCATTTATTGAAAATGGAATACAAACATAATCATTACATTCATCACATACAGCAGATCTACAAATTTCTGGAAAATTTTGAGATAAGACAACTGTTTTTGTTCTCTCTGCTCTGCATTGCTCTTTTATATTTTTTACTAGATGACAGCAGGCTTTTGTTCCATCTGTACTAAATATCATAGTTCTTTCATCTCTGATTAAATTATTTTCAAAAATATAAAAATCTTTAATTTTAAGTCTATTTTTTAATACTTGAACCAATCTATAATAAATATCTTCTTTTGTTAAATCTGTTTCAATTGTTTTTTTGAAATTATATATTTCAGAGATATCTTCTATTATCTCTTTTGCCGTTAATAATTTATCATTATTAACATTTGATGTTCTATTATGTACAAAAGCAGTTAAGTTTTTCTCAATACCAGTTAATACTGTTTCAAGTTTTTCAATAATCTCATTTAACCATTGGAAAGCTTCTTTATCTTCTTTTAGAACACCATCTTTTGCTCTTACTGAATAGTTACCTTCATGAACTTGCTTTAATACTTTTGTTATTGAATCAAAAGAAGAAGTATAAGGTTTTATTTTTCTACTTATATAAATTAGAATTAGGATTAAAAATATTGTAATAATTCCCATAATATTAAGTAAAACAGCAATACTTGAAATCCTATCATCTTGGATATCAAACTTTAAAGAAATGGCACCTAAAACCTCTCCCTCTTTTGCGTTATGACAGCTTAAACAGTTTGGCTTGTCAATTGCTGATGCTGTGTAGGGAATAGTAATTCTTAGTGTTGCACTTTTAATAGACTCATTTGGAAGTACAATTTCTTTTCCTGTTCTTAAAACCTTTTTATCAATCTCATCCCTTGGAATTTCATTTCCAATTGTTGATTTACCAAACTGTTCTGAAACACTTTTAGCTCTAATTATCCATAAATCATTTATCTCTTTAAGTTCGCTAATACTATCTAAGAATATTTCTCTTTGATGCATATTTCCATTAACCATATGAGTAGTTAAGGATTTCTTAACTATATCAGCTGTTAAATAGGCTCTTTTTTTAGCTCCATCATATCCACTTTGTCTGGAACCTAGTGCAACAAGAGCAACAATAACTATTGTTAATAGTGTAACCATTGAAAAAATTATTAATGTTATTTTTTTGTTAGAATCCATAGCTTGACCTAATAAGTAGTTTAAAAAATTTTATCATAAATATAATTTGATTCCTATATAACAATTAGATATTTTATGAAATTTTATTGAAATTTAGAAACACCAAAATAAATTATTTATGATTAAGTGGATACTAAGAAGTTATTTTAAGTATATTATTAATATAATTTACTTTTAGGTAAAGGAATTTGATGAATTTAAGAGTTTTGGTAGTAGATGATAGTTCAACAATGAGAAGAATTATTGTCAATGTTTTAACACAACTTGGTATCTCTAGTGATTTTATACATGAAGCACAAGATGGGTTATTTGCCTTAGGAAAAGTTAAAACAAATAGTTATGACCTTATTTTAACAGATTGGAATATGCCAAAAATGAATGGATTGCAATTTGTTCTAAATGTAAGACGACTTCCTAAATATACAACAACACCTATTTTGATGATAACAACAGAGGGTGGAAAATCAGAAGTTGTAGAAGCTTTAAAAAGTGGAGTTAATAATTACATAGTAAAACCATTTAATGCAGATGTTCTAAAAGCAAAATTAGAACCTATTTTAAGAAAACACAAAAAATAAGTAGAACTTTTAAAATTATAAAATTTTAAAAGCCTCTTCTAAATCAATAGTACCTTCATAAAAAGCTTTACCAACTATTACACCAGCGATATTTCCATTTTCTTTACAGTTACTTATATCTGAGATATCTTTTACTCCACCACTTGCTATTGTATCTATACCACTTGCAAGGGCAATTGATTCAGTAAACTCAACATTTACACCACAAAGCATACCATCTTTACTTATATCAGTACATATGATTGCTTGAACACCTGCATTTGCAAACTCACGAGCCAAAGTTGTAGCTTCCATAGTTGACACTTCTGCCCAACCTTCAACGGCTACCATTCCATTCATAGCATCAATTCCTACTGCAATTGGATATTTTGCTGCCATATCTTTTACAAATTGTGGGTCTTTTACTGCTATTGAACCTAAAATTAATCTATCAACGCCAAGTTCAACATACATTTTAATAGTCTCTTCATCACGAATTCCACCGCCAAGCTCGATTTTAAGATTACAGTTTTCTCTTATTTTTTTGATTTGTTCTAAGTTTGCTGGTTCTCCTGCAAATGCTCCATTTAAATCAACGATATGAAGCCATTTACTTCCTAGTTCTTCAAATCTTTTTGCAACCATCCAAGGCTCATCTGAATAGATTTTTGCACTATCCATCAAACCTTTGCTTAGTCTTACTGCTTTTCCATCTTTTAAATCAATCGCTGGTAATATATCCATAATAAATGCTATCCTTTATTTACATAAGTTTTCTATTGTTTCTTCTATTGTTTTATATTTAAATTCAAAACCTAAATCTAATAATCTTTTAGGAACTGCGCTTTGTCCGTCTGTTAAAACTTTTGCACCTTCACTAAAAATTATATTTAAAACAAATTCTGGTAGTGGAAGTATAGTAGGTCTTTTTAGTGTTTTTCCTAAAGCAAGAGTCAAACCTTTGTTTGTAGTTGGCTTTGGTGCTGTTAGATTAAAGGTATCTTCATAAGAGTTTTCTATTACAAATTTATAAGCTTCAAGTAAATCCTTAATATGAATAAAAGAAAAAGCTTGTTTCCCACTTCCTATTACTCCACCCAAGCCTAGTTTAAATGGTGTTATCATTTTTTGTAATGCTCCACCATCTTCTCCTAAAATAATCCCAAATCTAAAAATAGAGACTTTTGTTTTTTCACTTTTAGCTTTTAAGGCCTCTTTTTCCCAATCTTGACAAAGTGATGAGAGAAAATCATTTGAGAAGTTCCCTTTTTCATCATAAGTTGATTTGTTATCATATATTCCTACAGCAGAAGTTGAGATTAGCATTTGGGGTGGATTTTCAATATTTTTTATGGCAGATACTAATTTTTGTGTGGTATCAATTCTACTTGAATAAAGAAGTTTTTTATAACTTTCACTCCATCTGTTTATGATATTTGCACCTGCAAGGTTTATTAAAATATCGCTAGAGTTAAGTAAACTCTCTAATTTTGTTTTATCATCTAAAGTTTCCCTTTTGATAGGAATAACTTCATAATCTAATTCTGTAAAGAATTTATTTAAACTACTACCTACAAAACCGCTAGCTCCACTTATTGCTATAGTCTTCATGGCTCATCCTTTTTTTTTATAGTTTTATAAAGTTCTTTAAAATTTGAATACCATTGTCATGAGATTTTTCAGGATGTGGTTGCAGTCCGTAAATATTATCTTTTTTTACAGCACTTACAAAATCATATCCATAAACTGTTTTCCCTATAATATTTTCTTCACTAGTAACCGCATGGAAAGAGTGAACAAAATAGAGATAAGGATTTTCAAGTCCATCAAATAAAGGGTCAGATTTATTTATAATTGTATTCCAACCCATATGAGGAATCTTAAAATCTTCATGCATCTTAGTTCTATCAAATTTTACAACTTCACCATTTATAAGTCCCAATCCCTCACTATGACCAAACTCTTGTGAGCTTTCAAAAAGAAGTTGCATACCTAAGCAAATCCCAATCATAGGTTTACCAGTTTTGGCAAACTCTAAAATTGCCTCTTTCATCCCTGTTTCGTTTAAGTGACTCATTGCATCAGCAAAGGCACCAACACCAGGTAAAATAATTCTGTCATAGTTTTTTACTTCATTTGGGTCTTGTATAATTGATGCTTTTGCATCTATTAAATGACAAGCATTGTAAACGCTTGCCAAATTTCCCATATTATAATCAATAATTCCAATCACGTTTTCCCTTTTATTGGTTCCACCCATTAAAGGGAACCCAATTCATTTATGACTTCTTTTAACGAAGTGACAAAGCCACATCTAAAGAAGCAAATCCTAAAGAGGATAATGAATTATCCTTAGTTTAATAATAAATTATACTAAAGTTTTGCATCAGCTAGGGTTAAAGAGAATAACACTTGATTATTATTTTTCTCTAAAGCTTTTTTAGCTTCCCTAATTGTAGCACCAGTAGTAATTATATCATCGCATAAAATTGTTGTTTTATAATAAAAATCTGTAAGTTGAAATCGACGAGGATTTTTCTGTCGAAATTCTTTATCACGACCAGCATATTTGACAATATTTGTAGCTCTTAAAGTGTTGTAAGAAGGTTGTATAAATGAAGATTTCAAAGCCCTGGCCAAAATAGCAGAGTGTGAAAACTCATGCCGAGTATGGTCATCAATAGGTACTGCAAAAACTTGCTCTTCATAAGAAAAATTCAAAGCAAACTTTTCAAAAGATAACTGAGAGAGTATATTAAAAACTCTATCACCAAAAAAATAGTACTTAGAAGAGATTAAATCTTCAAGTTCAGAAAGAGTGTAAAAAGAGTAGTTATAAAATCCATCTTCTATCTCTCTTTTATGAAAAGAGGGAACGAGTAGGGTAGTTTGGCAAGCTTTGCAAATAATTTGGAATGATAGTTTTTCACAAAGTAGGCATCTCATTTAAAATAATAATATATATTATTTTAAAGTATCATTAGTTTTATCTATACAAATTACTTTTTTTACTTTTTCACCTTTTATAAAATTAAAGGTATTTTCTATTTTGTAATTTTTATTTTGTTTTTTACAATCTTCAATTGTAGTTTCCCTTGGTGCACAGGAAATAAAAAAGAGACAAGTAAATAATAATATTAGTAATTTCATTATAATCCCTATATAGTAGTAATATTATACTATAATTTTTACAAAATAATAAATTTTTCTAATAATATAACTTTTATATAGATTATTTTATTTACTATTCTTACTAAAGATTATATTTATGATTTCGTTGAGATTTAATATTTAGTATAGATTCAAGGCGGAGCTTAGATTTTAAAGCGGAGTTTACTAAAAGTAAATGAGCATTGAAAATTGAAGTTCCAACGCAGAAGATGTGCTGAAGATTAAATCTTCAACACGGCCATAAAGGCTTCTTGTGGAACATTAACCTTTCCTATAGCTTTCATTCTTTTCTTCCCTGCTTTTTGTTTCTCTAGCAGTTTTCTTTTTCTCGTAATATCCCCACCATAACATTTAGCTGTTACGTTTTTACCTGTAGATTTTACAGTCTCTCTTGCGATAATATTACTTCCAATACTTGCTTGTATTGCTACTTCAAAAAGTTGTCTAGGAATTAGTTCTTTTAAGGCTTTGATAAACTCTCTACCTTTACTTAGGGCTTTATTTTCTGGTACGATTATTGATAGGGCATCTACTATTTCCCCTGCAACTTTTATATCAAGTTTTTGTAAAACACCAGGCCTAAAACCTATTGGTTCATAATCAAAAGATGCATAACCTTTTGTTGTAGATTTTAACTTATCATAAAAATCCATTACGATTTCATTCATAGGTAAATCATAATCAAGTAAAACTCTAGCACCAAGATAGTCCATTTTATTTTGGATACCTCTTTTGTCATTTAGAAGTTTTATTACATTTCCTAAAAACTCATCGGGTACTAAAATTGTAGCTTTTACGTATGGCTCAAATATTGTTTTTATTTGACTAGGTTCTGGAAGTTCAGATGGGTTTTGGATAACTATTTTTTCACCATTTGTTTTTTCAACTTCGTAAATAACAGTTGGAGCTGTTGCTATTAAGTCAAGGTTAAATTCACGCTCAAGTCTCTCTTTTATAACTTCCATATGAAGCATACCAAGAAAACCTGCTCTAAATCCACTTCCTAATGCTGTAGATGATTCTGGTTCAAAAGATATTGAAGAATCATTTAATTGAAGTTTTGTAAGGGCTTCCCTTAGGTCTTCAAATTTATCAGTTTCAATTGGATATATCCCTGCAAATACGAATGGCTTAGCTGGTTCAAACCCATCAATGATTTCGGCTGTTGGGTTTTTAGCATCAGTCATAGTATCACCAACTGCTATACCATCTAAGGTTTTAAGTCCAAGAACTACGATACCAATTTCACCTGTTTTTATTTCATTTGTATTTTGTCTTTTTAGAGGATGTGGATACATTAAATTTAAAACTGGATGTTCAACTTTTGTATTCATCATTTTAAGCACTTGATTTTTTTTGATACTTCCATCATAAACTCTTACTAGTGCCAAAGCCCCAAGATAGTTATCAAACCATGAATCATAGATTAATGCTTTAGTAGGAGCTTCTTCATCACCTTTTGGACAAGGAACCCTATCAACAATTGAGTCTATTAAATCCCTTACACCAAGACCAGTTTTTGCACTAATTAGATTGTGTTCTGTACAATCAAGACCAATAGCTTCTTCAACTTCGTCTAAAACTCTATCTGGATCTGCACTTGGAAGGTCGATTTTATTTACTACAGGAAGAAGTTCTAGGTCATTGTCCATTGCAATATATACATTGGCAATAGTTTGAGCTTCTACACCTTGTGTTGAATCTACAATTAAAAGAGCCCCTTCTGATGAAGCTAAAGAACGACTCACTTCGTAAGAGAAGTCAACATGCCCTGGAGTGTCAATTAGATTTAAAACATAGTGCTGTCCATCTTTTACATAATCTAATCTTACACTTTGAGCTTTTATCGTAATCCCACGCTCTTTTTCTATATCCATTGTGTCCATCATCTGAGCAGACATATCTCTATCTGCAACAGAACCACACTCTTGTATAATTCTATCAGCTAGAGTTGACTTCCCATGGTCAATGTGAGCGATAATTGAAAAGTTTCTTATATTTGCTTGCAAAATAAATCCTATGTTTATATTAATATTCGCGATTATATCTAAAAAATTGTAATGATAATGTTAAGAGAGTAAAAAGTGTTGATTTTAGGCAAAATGCCTAAAATCATATGAGATTATTTTGAGATCGTAGCTTCAATTCTTCTATTTTGAGCTCTTCCCTCTTTAGTTTTATTAGTTGCTTTTGGTTTTGTTTCTCCATATCCAACAGTTTTTAATCTATCAGGAGCTACATCATATTTTTCTAAAGCTTTTGCAGCAGATTCTGCTCTTCTTTTTGATAACCATAAGTTATATTTTTCAGTACCAGTATAATCTGTATGCCCATCAATTGTTGCTTTGATTTTTGGATTTTTATTTAAAAATTCTGCAAACTCTTTTATTCTATGTGTATAGTTTTCATCTATAATAGAAGAGTTGATTGGAAAATAGATTTTTAAATCAACCATATTTATACAACCTTGTGCATCTACAATTGCATCACTCATTGTATTTGGACATTTATCCATTGAATCAATAACACCATCATTATCAGAATCTAAAACTTTTGCTTCTACTGGTTTTGCTTTTGGTTCTTCTTTCATCATAGGAGCCACAGGAGCTGCATTTTTTCCAAAAGGAATAGATAATCCAACTGTATAAATAAGATTATTATTTCCATTATCAAGTGAAACTAAGTGTCTTATATCTGTTTTGATTGCCATATCATTGTCAAGTGTATATTTATATCCAATACCATAATTACCAAAAGGACCAGTTTCATTACTGAATTGCTCATTTCCGTAAATTTCAACTCCAAGACCTGCTAATGCATAAAGTGAAGATTTTTCATTTAACTTATACTCTTTGATAAGGTTTGTAAAAAATCTACTTACAGAAGTATTTGAAGTGCTATTTTTATAATCAACATCTCCAAGAGTCTGTAAAAATCCTAACTCAATTTGGTCAAACATTGAATCTTCATCTAAGTTAATCCCTAAAGAAATACCTGCATTTGCATAGTTTCTATCTAGGTCTAAATTTCCTTCTGTAACTGCACCACCAATCATTGGTGTAATTTCATATTTATATTCACTTTGTGCTGCAAATAAAACTGACGAGCAAATTAAACTTGTTATTAATAACTTTTTACCTGCTAGCAGGATTGCATTTCTTTCCATCATTATAAATCCTTTTATTTTACGAAGATACTATTTACAGATTCATTATTGTGGATTCTTCTTATAGTTTCCCCAATAATATTTGAAGCTGTTAATACTGTAATTTTATCATGCTCTTTTTTTAAAGGTATTGTATCAGAGATAACTAATTCATCTAAAGCATCTCCTCCATCAAGTCTTTCATATGCAGGTCCTGATAAAACACCATGTGTACAACATGCCATTACAGAAGTTGCACCTCTGTTTTTTAATACTTCCGCAGCCTTAACTAAAGTACCAGCAGTATCTACCATATCATCCACTAAAATCACATCTTTCCCACTTACATCACCTATGATGTTCATAACTTCAGATTCATTAGCTTTTTCTCTTCTTTTATCAACAATAACTAAGTCATATCCTAACTTTTCAGCATATGATCTAGCACGTGTAACCCCACCAATATCCGGACTAGCGATAATTGGATTTTTTAATTTTTTTGATTTAATATAATCAATAAACATAATTGAACCAAAAAGGTTATCAGCAGGAATATTAAAGAATCCTTGAATTTGTGCAGCATGTAAATCAATAGTAATAACTCTTGAAATACCTGCAGCTTCTAATAAATCTGCAACTAATTTAGCAGTAATAGGAACTCTAGGCGCTGCCTTTCTATCTTGTCTAGCATAACCGTAGTATGGAATAACAGCAGAAATAGATTTTGCACTTGATCTTTTTAATGCATCTACCATAATTAGTAGTTCCATTAAGTTGTCATTTGTAGGCGCACAGGTTGGCTGAATAATAAATACATCCATTCCTCTAACACTTTCTGTAATTTTTACAGAAATCTCTCCGTCACTAAATCTTGTTAATTTTGCTGGACTTATCTCAATATTTAAGTACTTTCCAACTTTCTTTGCAAACTCTGGGTTAGCTGAGCCACTAAATAGTCTGTATCCTCTCATGATTTTCCTTAGGTGTGATTAATAATTTTTGGATTATAGCTAAATTTTTCTAAAGTAAACTTAGTGAGAATTAGAAAGTCTCTTTAATCCAAGCACTACCTATTACCTTTTGATTATCATAAAATACTGCCAATTGACCAGCTGCAACACCAAATGCTGGCTCTTTTAATCTGATAGTAACATCATCATTTTCAATTTTAACATCACATGGTGTTGATACAGCTCTATATCTTAGTTTTACAGTACAATTAAACTCTTTTTCATCAATAAACATATTTAAATTATTTGCAAGTACTTTGTTTACTTCTAAGGCATTTTTTTTTCCAACAACAATAGTATTATCTTTTGGATTCAATTTAGTTACAAAGTGAGGCTCATGGGCACCTTTTACAGTAAAGCCTCTTCTTTTTCCAATGGTATAATGTGCAAAACCTTTATGTTCACCTATTACATTTCCTTTTTCATCTAAAACATTTCCAGGTACATCTATTTTTGCATGTTTTTTTACAACATCTGCATAAACAGTTTCCACAAAACATATCTCTTGCGACTCATTTTTTTGGGTAATTCTTTTATAGGCAGAGTTTAATTTTGCACCAAACTTTACAATATCTTCTTTTTTGTAAGTGCTAAGTGGAAACATCATGAAAGGAAGAGCTTCTTTACTCACTTGTGATAAGAAATAACTTTGGTCTTTAGTTTTATCATCAGCCTCATAGAAAAACTTACCATCTGTTTTTGCATAATGCCCAGTTGCAAGATAGTTTGCTCCATGTTCTTTGGCAAAATCTAACATTGCACCAAATTTAATTTGTCGGTTACATTTAACACATGGATTAGGAGTAGTTCCTTCTAAGTAAGAGTCTACAAAATAATCATAAACTTCAGTAGTAAATTTATCTGTTAAATCTAAAATATGATATTTAATACCTAAAAACTCAGCTACATCTTTGATATACTCTAAGTTTTTTTCGTGATAGCCATCTGTTCTATTGTGAAGTTTTAAGTAGCAACCCTCAACTTGAAACCCATCTTTTTGTAGCATATAAGCAGTAACTGATGAGTCAATTCCTCCACTCATACCTACCATAACTTTTTTTTTCATTTTAGTCCTTTAAAAGTAGCAAAACTCTAAAGAGAACAATTAGTTGTTCTTCTTAATAGTAATTACTAATAAATCCCCCACCTAAACAATAATCTCCATCATATAAAACAAGACTTTGTCCTAAAGTTACAGCTCTTTGTGGCTTGTCAAATCGTACAAGGACTATATCTTCATTTGCTTGTGTCACGGTACAAGCTTGCTTTTGTTGACGATAACGAACTTGTGCCATTAATTTGTCACCAACTTTAGGTGGCTCTTCTAATACCCAATGCATATGGCTAGCTTCAACATTTTCGTTCATTAGTAAGGGGTGGTTGGTATCTTGCACAACTACTAAGGTATTATCTTCCATATTTTTTTTGGCTGCATACCATGGATTGTGGATGTGACCATCTGATTCAGTCTCTTTAATACCTCCAAGACCAATACCTTTTCTTTGACCTAATGTATAACAAATTAGACCTTTATGTCTTCCTAATACCTTTCCATTTTCATCTACAATATCACCTGGAATTGCTTTTAAATGTTGCGTAATAAAGTCATCAAATCTTTGGTTACCAATAAAACATATACCAGTACTATCTTTTTTATCACTTACTGGAAGATTATGCGCTTTAGCTATTTCTCTTACTTCTTTTTTTGTTAAATCAGCAAGAGGAAATAGGGCCTGTGAAAGTTGAACACTAGATAGTGCATGTAAGAAATAAGTTTGATCTTTTGTATTATCTTTTGGAGTGTCTAGTACATAGTGGTCATTATAGTTAGCTATTTTTGCATAATGTCCAGTAGCTATCATATGGGCACCCATTTTTTTTGCTTCATTTAAAAATACATTGAATTTTATTTCACGATTGCATAAAATATCTGGATTTGGAGTAAGCCCTTTTTTTAATCCTTCTAAGAATACATCAAATACTTTAGTTCGATATTCCTCAACAAAGTCTTTACCTTTTACTTCAATTCCTAATAGTTTACCTACTTTTTTAGCATCTTCGAACTCTATACGATTGGGGCATTGACTACCTTTTATTCCATATTCCCAGTTACGCATAAATAAGCCTACTACTTCATAGCCTTGCTGTTTTAATAACAATGCAGTAACTGAAGAATCAACACCACCAGACATTCCTACAACTACTTTTTTACCTGATGGCAGGATTTCACTTTGTTCCATCTTCATAATCTTCCTTGTAAAGTTCCTTTTTGAAGGGAACCATATATTTAATGACTTCTTTTACACATATGTTTTAAGGGAATAATTACTGATTCTCTGTTTGCCCAGTCTTTGTGAGGAATAATTAATTTTTTGTTATTTACTTTTTTATTATCAAAAAATATTATATCTATATCTAAGGTTCTAGGCGCATCTTGAAAGGACCGCTTTCTTCCGAATTTTTTTTCATATCTTTGCATGATTTTTAATATATCATTGGGACAAAGATTAGATTTTAATCGAATTATACCATTTAAAAAAAAGTTTTGTTTTAAATATCCAAATGGTGGATTTAAAAGTAGGGGAGAACTCTGTAGTAAATCAAATCTAGAGTCTTTTAGTAAGCATAAGAATAACTTATCAAATAATTGTTTTGTATTTCCAATATTTCCCCCAATACCAATTGTTACAAGGTGTTTTTTATTTGAAGATTTTTTTATAAACCTTGGAAAATTAGAAGTATAAAAAAGTGTTAAGTTTTTATCTATAGTTTTTTTCATAATTTCCTTATATAATCTTTAGTAAAACAGTCAAGAAAGAGCTAGTTTATTAAAAAATTAACTATGATAATCTTGACTAATCCCGTGGATTATAATATTTGAGCTTTTCCATTTTTCATTACAATAGTATCTTCAATTCTAACACCAAATTCATTTGGTAGATAAATCCCCGGTTCAATTGTAAAAACCATATTATCTTCTATGATTACATCTGATTTAGAGTTTATATATGGATGTTCATGTATATCAAGTCCAACACCATGTCCAGTACTATGAATAAAATACTTTCCATAACCAGCTTTTTCAATTACACTTCTAGTTAACATATCTATCTCTTTTGCTTTCATTCCTACTTTTGCATTTTCTATTGCATTTAATTGTGCTTTATAAACCAAGTCATATATTTTTTGTTGTTTTTTTGATTTGAATTTTTGTTTTCTTGAAAAAGATAACTCTTTGCCAAAAGATGCTGTGCAAGTTCTATCTGAACAGTATCTTTTATATTTAACTCCTGCATCAACCAAAAGTAAATCATCTTTTTGTAACTTTTTGTTAGTGGGTAATGCATGGGGTTTAGCAGCATTTTCATTTATGGCAATGATTGGGTCAAAACTTAACTCATAGTCACCTTTATTTCTATAAGCTTCTATTGCTTTAAAGTAAAGTAGAGTCTCTTTTTTATTTAGACCCTTTTTATTGATATATTTTGCTAATCTTTCAAAACCCTCTCTTCCTATTTTGGCAGCTTTTTTCAGAAGTGCTATCTCTTCATCTGTTTTAATAACTCTTTTTAGGTGGGAAAAGTTTATATGATTTGTAAAGTTTATATCTAAATCTTCACTCAAAGAGTTAAATTTATTGTAAGTAAAATCATTGCCATCAAAAATTATCTCTTTTATCTTCTCTTTTGTTAATAACTCTTTTGCACTCTTTATTAAATCACTACTTTGTATAACTTCAGTATTTATAACTTTCTCTTTTGCTTCTACTGTATATCTTGCATCTGTGATAAAAAAAGATTCATTTCCTAATTTTATAAAAATAACATTATCACAAGAGTAGTTGCATTAGTAATATATAGCATTTTCATTTGTTAATATATAATTGCTCACTTATTTAGCCTTAACTATAATTTGATTATAATCATAGCAAAATTTTACACAAGGAAAAATAATATGAAAATAGCGGTAATTCAAGGTCCAAACATAAATATGTTAGGTGTAAGAGAGCAAAATATATATGGACCTATGACTTTAGAGCAAATTCATCAAGGAATGAAAGATCAAGCTTCTCAAAATGGTATTGAGTTAGAGTTTTTTCAATCAAACTTAGAGGGTGAAATTGTAGATAAAATTCAAGAGTGTTTAGGTGAAATTGATGGTATTATAATTAATCCAGCTGCATATACTCACACTTCAATTGCTATTAGAGATGCACTAGCTGCTGTAAACTTGCCAACAGTAGAAGTACATATTTCAAATATATATAAAAGAGAAGAGTTTAGACAAAAGTCAATTACTGCTGCTAGTAGTACAGGTGTAATTGCTGGTTTTGGTCCATTTGGTTATAATTTAGCACTTATTTCATTGGGTCAAATTATAAATGAAGTAAAAGCTATGGAAGAAGCTAGAAAGCAACAAGCTACACAAGCATAATATGAAACTTTTAAAAGCCTCTTGGCTTATATGTGTTGATGAAAATAGTACTATCATAAAAGATGGTGCTATTTTATTTGATGATAAAATAAAAGACTTTGGAACAATAGAGTCTTTAAAAAACAAATACAAAGATTTAGAAATAGAAGATTTAGGCGAAAATACAGTTTTAATGCCTGGACTTATAAACTCACATATACATCTAGAATTCTCTTCAAATAGTACAACACTATCTTATGGTAATTTTATGTCATGGCTAAATTCAGTTATAGTAAATAGAGAAGCTTTAGTAGAAAAAAGTAGTACAAAGCTTATAAGTGAAAAACTAAATGAAATGTTACATGGTGGAACTACCTCAATAGGAGCAATAAGCTCTTATGGCTTTGAAATTGAAGCTTGTAAAAACAGTCCTATAAATACTGTTTTATTCTCAGAAGTAATTGGAAGTAAATCAGATATGATAGATACTCTATTTAGTGATTTTAAAGCAAGGTTAAATAGTGTGAAGAGTAATGCTTGTAAGAATTTTATTCCAGCAATTGCAATACACTCACCTTATTCTGTACATCCTTTTTTAGTAAGAGAGGCACTAAGAGTTGCAAAAGAAGAGAACTTAAGTGTAAGTGCACACTTTTTAGAATCAGAAGAAGAGTTTGAATGGCTACATAAAGACGAAGGAAAATTTTTAGAGTTTTTTAAAAACTTTTTAGGACAAGAAAAGAGTGTAACAAGACCTATGGAATTTTTACAACAATTTTCAGGAATAAAAAACTTATCTTTTACACACTGTGTAGAGGCTAGCGATAATGATTTACAAAAAATTAAAGAATTAGGTGCAGTTATTAATCACTGTCCTACATCAAATAGAGTCTTAAACAATAAAAGACTTGAAGTAGAAAAACTAATAGATGTGGATTATTCTATTGGAACAGATGGCTTAAGCTCAAATAACTCTCTACAAATGTTTTATGAACTTAGAAATGCTATGATGATACATACAAATTTAAATATAAATGAATTGGCACAAGATTTAATAAAAGCAGCGACTGCAAATGGAGCTAAAGCTTTAGGGCTAAACAAAGGTAAAATTAAAAAAGACTATGATGCCGATATAATTGTATGTAAACTTCCAGATGAGGTTAAAAATGAAAAAGAACTTTGTACTCAAGTTATTTTACATACAAAAGAGGTATCAAAAGTCTATATAAATGGAGAACAACATGTTTAATTTTTTTAGAATTATTTTTTCACCAATAATTGCTATTTTAGATTTTATAACAAAATATTTTAAGACAGTAGTATTTTTGACTATTATTTACTTTATCGTAAGTTCTAATAGTGATTCAAGTTTAACATCTATTGAAGAGCGTGCAAATTTACAAAAAATTGAGCTACAAGGTCCAATTTTAAAAGTAGATAAAGTGTTAGAAGAGATACAAGCAGCAAAAACAAATACAGATATAAAAGGTGTGTTGTTTGTAGTAAATTCTCCTGGTGGTTCAGTTGCACCTTCAGTTGAGTTGGCTTATGCTATAAAAGAGTTACAAGCAGTTAAGCCAGTTATTGCCTATGCAAGTGGTGTGATGGCAAGTGGAAGTTATTATGCTTCTATTTGGGCAGATAAAATTATTGCAAATCCTGGAAGTATGATAGGCTCTATTGGAGTTATATTTCAAGGGGCAAATGTGGAAGAACTTATGAAAAAAATAGGTATTTCAACACAAACAATAAAAGCTGGAAAATATAAAGAATCAGGAACTTTTTCAAGAGAGTGGAATGAGTATGAAAAAGAAGAATTAGAGTCTATTATTACTGATACTTATGATATGTTTATAACAGATGTTGCAAGAGCTAGAAAACTAAAAAAAGAAAACCACGAAGAGTTTGCAAATGCACATATCTTCACTTCAAGACAAGCTAAAAAAGTAGGACTAGTTGATGAAGTTGGAACAATAAGTATTGCTCAAGATGAACTTTATAAAATCTCAAAAGTTAAAAATCCTATTTGGACAAAAGAGGATAAATTTGATAGATTTATTGATAAGATTATTAATGAAGCAGTTACAAACTTTTCACTA
Organism: Arcobacter sp.; assembly: GCA_002869535.1. Taxonomy (GTDB): domain Bacteria; phylum Campylobacterota; class Campylobacteria; order Campylobacterales; family Arcobacteraceae; genus Arcobacter. Next base: position 498,577 of record PKUK01000008.1, on the reverse strand, counting down.
AAGTTTAATGATGGTTTAAAAGCCTATTAGTGGCTTTTAATCCAGTTAGATATATAATCTACAACTTCTTTTTCTATGCCTAAGTATCCATGATAGGACATTGCTTTACAAGGTTTTAATCCACTATCATTTCCACCCTCAAACACTTTATACTCTTTTTTAATATCATCATTTAACATTTTAAAGATTTCTATAGAACCTTTTGGAGGTGTTGCTTTACAAGCATCTTTTTTATGTGAGATAATAAGTGTTGGAACTTCTATACCATCTATAAATAACTCCTGAAGAGTTTTACCTTTACTATTTCTTTTTGACATTGAGGAGGTTAATACAATACCATTTATTAAATCACTCTTTTCAGATGCAATAAAAGCAACAGACTCTGTTCCTCTACTTGTACCTATTAACCATATTGGTTTATTGTAATTAGTTTTTAAATATTTGATAACTTCTGTTAGGTCAGTTAAGTGTTCTTGACTATTTCTAAAATTATAGTAAAGTCCATCTTTTGATCTCTTATCTGAGGGTACATCTATTGAAACAGTTATAAAATCATTGGCAAGGAAATGATTTCTTGATCTTATTAAGAAATTTGTAGTTGACCATTTCTTTTTTTCTTTATGTAATTTGATTTTTCCATTTCCTCCTGGAAAAAGTATTACTATTGCTTTGGCTTCATGTTTTGGAATTTTTAATAGAAAGTTTTGCTTAACGCTATCTCTTGTTTTTAGGGTAATGACTTCTTGTGAAAATAGAGTTGTGGTTAAAAAAACTGAGAGGATAAATAGAATAAATTTCATGAATAATCCTTAATTTTGGTATATCAAGAAAGTATACCATAAACTAAGAATATAAGATAATTTAAGGCAAAAGCCTTAAATTATTATTTAGATTCTGTAACTACTTTAAATGTATCATTTGCAATTACATACTCTTCATTTGTAGGAATTACAAAGATTCTTGAAGCAGAACCGTTAGTTGCGATATCTCTTGCAACTCTTTGTCTTTTGTTGTTTTTAACTGGGTCTAAAACTAATCCCATAGAATCAAGTCCTGCACAAACTTTTTCTCTAATAAGTGCAGCATTTTCACCAATACCACCAGTGAAACATAATGCATCAACACCATCTAGTGCTGCAACATATGCACCAACATATTTTTTGATGTTATAAGCAACCATATCAACTGCTAATCTACATCTTTCATCACCACTAGTCATACCATCAAGTACTTCTCTTAAGTCTGAAGATTTTCCAGAGATTCCTAAGATTCCTGATTTTTTATTCATTACATCTAAGGCTTCATCAATACTCATACCTTCTTGGCTCATCATATATTGTAAAGCACCAGCTCCAACATCACCAGCTCTTGTTCCCATCATAAGACCTTGAACAGGAGTAAGACCCATAGATGTATCAATACATTTGCCATCTAGTACAGCAGAAACTGAAGAACCATTTCCTAAGTGACATACAATAATTCTAGTGTTATGTTTTTTATCTAACATTTGTCTAGCTTCATTTGATACGAAGTAGTGGCTTGTTCCATGGAAACCATATTTTCTAATACCATGTTTGCTATATTGGTCATATGGTAAAGCATACATATATGCGTAATCTGGCATAGTTTGGTGGAATGCTGTATCAAATACTGCAACATTTGGTTTACCTGGCATTAATTGCGCACAAATTTCCATACCAAGGATATTTGCTGGGTTATGTAAAGGAGCAAGTGGAATAAGTTTTTTCATTGTCTCAAGTACTCTTTCAGTTACCATTACTGAACCAGAAAATTCTTCTCCACCATGAACAGCTCTGTGTCCAATAGCATCAATATCATTAATAGAATCAATAACTTTACCTTCCCCCGAAGTTAAAGTAGATAATACAGCTTCGATAGCCTCTTTGTGTGTTGGCATAGTAACATCAAGTTTTAACTCTTTGTCATCACCAAATTCATGTTTTAAAACACCATCAATACCAATTCTTTCACAAATACCTGATGCGAAAACTTTTTTGATAATTGGGTTCATTAATTGATACTTTAATGACGAACTTCCTGCATTTAAAATGAATACTAACATAAATAAAACTCCCTTGTTTGTTTAATTATTTTACTACTTGAGTTGCTGTAATAGCTACTAAGTTTGAGATATCTTCAACAGAACATCCTCTTGATAAATCGTTTACTGGTTTATTTAAACCTTGTACGATTGGTCCATGAGCAGCAGCCCCTGCAAATCTTTGTACTAATTTATATCCAATATTTCCAGATTGTAAATCCGGGAATACTAAAACATTAGCCTTACCAGCTACAACTGAACCTGGTGCTTTAGAAGCTCCAATTGCTTCAACGATTGCTGCATCTGCTTGCATTTCACCATCAAAAGAGAAATCAACATTTCTATCTTCTAAGATGCCACACGCATATTGAACTTTATCTACTAATGGATGTTTTGCACTTCCCTTAGTTGAAAATGATAACATTGCAACTCTTGGATCTAGTCCAACTACACTTTTTGCAGTTGCAGCAGTTGCTGCAGCAATATCAGCTAGTTGTTCTGCATTTGGCTCTGGATTTACAGCACAATCTGCAAATAGAATCAGACCATTATCCCCAAATTTACCATCTGCTGTTTCCATGATGAACGTAGATGAAACAGTGTTTATTCCTGGCGCTGTTTTAATAACTTGAATAGCGGCTCTTAAAACATCAGCTGTTGGAGAACTAGATCCCGCAACTAAACCATCAGCATCACCAAGTCTTACCATCATACAACCAAAAAATCTTGGTTCTGTAGTCATGATTTCAGTAGCTTCTTTTTTTGTTAGACCTTTTGATTTTCTAAGTTGAACTAACTCATCAACATAATTTTCAATTCCATCAAAAGTTTTTGGATCAATTATTTTAGCTCCCTTAATATTTGCTCCACATGCTTTAGCATCAGCATTAATCTTATCTTCGTTCCCAATTAAGATAATATTTGCAGTTTTATCTTTTAAAACTTGCTCTGCTGCTTTTAAAACTCTTTCATCTTCAGACTCTGGAAGAACTATATTTCTTAATTCTTCTTTTGCTTTTGATTTAATACTATCAATTAAACCCATAGAATTAACCCTTTCTTGTTTATTTGAACTTAAATTATATTTTAGAAGGGTAGCATAAGAATAGCAACCTAAATATAAGTTAAAGTTTATCAATTAATTTTATAGTATATATTACGAAAGGATACATAATTAATACATATTTTTTACAAAAATGTAGAATTGTGAAAAATTGTAATAAATTTATAGGGATTTGTTATTTTTGGAACTGTTTTTTTTGAAGACAAGAGTGTTTAATTTAACAACACTCTTGTTCACATTTTTCTAAAGCATTGATTGCTTGTTCATCTTCTGCTTTTTCAAATAATTCTATAAGATAAAAACTATTTGAACAAACTAAATATAATAGTTCTTCTTTAGTATCTGATTTTGGATCTCTATCATAATAAGCTTTTGGAATCATTGGTATTATTTTTTTCCAATAAATATTCATATTTTTTGGCTCTTCCAACACTCTTAACATATTATCAATAACTTCACAGGCATTTTCAAAGCAATTAATATTTTTAAAGCTAACATAACTTTCATCAACTCTAATCTCAAACTTAGACATTCTTTCTCCTTAAACTGTTTAAAAATTATACAATTAAAAGTATATCTTAATATGCTATAATGTGAAAAATTATTGACATTTTACGAAAATTGAGGTTTTATGGCAAAAATATCATCTGTTACATTTCATTTTGTTTTGAAAGCTTTAGAAAAAAATAGTTTAATTTCAATTGATGAGATGTTAAAGTATGCTGATTTACCCAAAGAAGTTTTATTAGAACATGATAGGCAAATTGATAGTGCAAAGTTATCAGAGATTTTTAAATTTTGTGTGGAAAAAAGCGGTGAATATACCTTAGCCTTAAAAATTGGTAGTTCCATAACATATCACTCCTTAGGGGTTTTAGGTTATTTAATGCTAAATGCAAATAATCTAAAAGAGGTAATTGAAAAGTTTGATTATTACCAAAACTTGATTAGTGGATTTATTAAATTTTATTTAACTAAAAATGAAAAATACTACAAAATAGCAATATATATAAATGAAAATCCTATAATTCCAGTGCCAAGTTATCATGCAGAAGTACATTTAAGTGCTGTTTTGACAATATTAAATCAGATTATTGGTAAAACTATAGTTCCAGATTTAACATATTTTACGATTGATTCTATTTCCAACAAAGATGAATATGAAAGAATTTTTGGTGAAAATATAATTTTAGAAAAAAGCGAAAATGCAATATTTTTTGAAACAGAAAAATTAAATATAAGTGTAAATAACTCCAATCCGGTGATGCTTGAATACTTTGAAGCACAGGCAAATAGAATATTAGAAGATATGAAAATGACATCTTGGTATTCTAAAGTTAAAAGAGAAATTTTAAAAACTATAGGCGAAGATGAAATTAGAATTGAATTTATTGCGAATAGATTCGGTATTAGTAGTAGAACTTTACAATATCATTTAAAAGATGAGAATAAAAAATTTAGAGATGCACTTCTAAGTGTTAGGATGCAACTTGCAAATCATTATATAAAAAATACTGAAATGGATTTTTCTAGTATTGCTTTTTTCTTAGGTTATAGTGAATCTAGTTCATTTTTCAGGGCTTATAAAAAGTATTATAAAACAACTCCTAAAAAATATATTTGAAGTAAAGGGTTATTTGCCCTTTACTAATTTATATGTATCTTGAGCTATTACAAACTCTTCATTTGTAGGTATTACATAGATTTTTGTTTTTGAAGTTGATTTATTAATCTCTCTATTTTCAGCAGACCTAATTTTATTTTTATTTTTGTCAATTTCAATACCCATAAAATCAAGTCCATTACATACTTTTTCTCTTATTAAATCAGAGTTTTCACCAATACCAGCTGTAAAACAAACCGCATCAACTCCACCTAACAATCCTGCATAAGCACAAAGGTATTTTTTGATTCTATTACATATTAATTCAATAGCAACAGTTGCTCTTTTGTCTCCATCTTGTGATGCTTTAATTATTTCCCTTAAATCAGAACTGATTCCAGAAAGACCTAAAAGACCTGATTTTTTATTTAGATAATCAATTATTTGATGACCATCCATATCTTTCTTTTCCATCAAATAAGGAATAACTCCAGCATCAATATCTCCACTTCTTGTTCCCATAACTAAACCTTCAAGTGGAGTTAAGCCCATTGAAGTACTAATAGATTTTCCATCTTTGACGGCACAAATAGATGAACCATTTCCCAAATGACAAACTACAATTTTAGAACTCTTTTTTTTACCAAGCAGTTTAATTGCTTCTTGAGATACATAAAAGTGTGAGGTTCCATGAAATCCATATTTTCTTAAATGATGTTCTGTATAATCTTCATGTGGCACTGCATAAAGGAAGTTTTCTTCAGGCATTGTTTGATGAAATGCAGTATCAAATACTGCAACATTTGGAGTTTTTGGCATAAGTTCTTGGCAAATTTTAATACCTAAAATATTTGCAGGGTTGTGTAGTGGTGCAAGAGGTATTAACTTTTCAATTTTTTTAATTACTTTTTCATCTACAATTGTAGATGAATTAAAGTATTCTCCACCATGAACAACTCTATGCCCTATGGCATCAATTTCATCTATAGAATTAATCACTTTTGTTTCAGAGTCAGTCAATGTTTTTAGTACAAGTTCTATGGCTTCTTTATGTGTTGGCATATCAATTTCAAAGTCGAGTTTTTTATTTTTACTAACTTCATGTTTTAAAATTCCATCAATACCAATTCTCTCAACTAATCCAGTAGCAACTACATCTTTAGTTGTAGCATTTATTAGTTGATATTTTAAAGAAGAGCTTCCTGCATTTAATACAAGTACTAACATAATTTGACCTTTTTTTTGATTTTTATATAATAAAGTATAGTAATTTTATTTGAAATAATTTATTAAATTTTCACTTTTGCTTGATTTTTAAGTTTTAAGAATATCATTGCAGTCATTACTGCATCGTTGTATGCATCGTGCTTACCTAAAACAGGAATATTCAAATCTTTCATAATTGCATCAAACCTTAAATCAATATTACTTTGTGGTATTTTTTCTATTTTCCAGTCATGATATATGGCTGAAACCTCGTAAGTTTTATTTGGTAATTTGATACCTATTTTAGGTTTAAGATATTTATTAATCATAGCAATATCAAACTCTAAAAAATATCCAACTAATTTTCTATTGCCAATAAATTCTAAAAAATCTTCAATCATATCATCTATATCTTCTGCATCTTCCAAGTCCATAATTCTGATATGATGTACTTTTATTGCCTCTTCTTGAAGCTTAGTTTTTGGTTTTATAAATTTAACAAATTTTTTACTAGATAGTATGGTATTATTTTTTATAATAACCGCACCTATTGATATAATATCATCTTCTAAAGGGTTTAAACCAGTTGTTTCACAGTCAAAACATACAAATTCATCATCACTATTTTTATCAAAAAGATAAAGGTATTTTTCATCTTTTAGATTCTTTTTATTGAAATGATTTTTTATTGAATTAAACATAATTTAACTTATAGTGATGTTCTAGTTTTTTCTTTAATTTTGTAACAATTTTAAAACTCTCTTTTAATAAATCTTTTTCCATAGTATTTAAATTCTCAGGGTTTATGTAGTTATCAATTTTTTTACCAGAATCCAATTTTTCTAAATTTGATTTTAGTTTAATAGTTGATAAGAAATTAAAAGCCTCTTTAAGTTCTGAAGCAAATTCGTTATCAAATTCACCCAATTCTTTTAATTCTTCAATTCTTTTTAAAGTATTTGTTCTCATGATTTTATGTTCTAAACATAATGCTCTAATACCTTGAACAAGAATAAAAATCCCACCTTTTTTAATATCTATTTCATGTTTATGTTCTTTATCTTTTGAGTCAAAAACAAAACCATCAAAAAATCCTAAAGGTACGTTAAACTCCATAATGATTTTTGCAAAATGCATATAAAAACTTTGAGAGGTAGAACCTATTTTAAAAATATATTGTTTTAATTCATCTAATAACTCTCTATTTCCACTAACACTAACAGCATCATAAAAAATAGCTAAATTCATAAAGTTATCGCCACTTGGTTGTGTTATCCAGGTATATACTTGTGTTTTAAAGTCAGAAAATTTTCTACACCAGTATGGATTAGAAATCATAATATTCCCTTCACATCTTGGGAATCCAAAGTCAACAAGTGTTTCAATATACTTAGAAGTAAACTCTAAAATCTCTTCAGGATTTACTTCACAATCATCAGAAATAATTAAAGCATTGTCTTGATCAGTTTTTAAGACTTGTTCTCCTCTTCCTTCACTTCCCATAACAACTAAACATGACTTATTTATTAAACCCTCTGGTGCTAGTTTTTTAAATAACTTATCCATGATTTTTCTATTTAGTTGATTAATTAGTTTTGAAATAAAGGCTACTTTTACACCTTTTGCATTTAGTGATTTTATTATCTTTATAAAAGAGTGACAAGCTATTTTTAACTCTTCAATTGTGTCAGCATTGTCAATTTCATTTGAAACAGAAAAAGTGTGAGTTGCAAAAAATGAAGACAGAGAAATTTGGTCAATTATTCCAACAATTTTATCATCATCATTTTTTACTACCATTCTTTTAAGTCCATGTTTTGACATAAGTAGTTGTGCATTAAATAAGAAATCATTTTCATTTACATATCTTAATCCACTATTTGAGATTTTCCCTACAATATCATCAAAATCCATACGATTTAAGATAACTTTTTCTCTAAAGTCTGAGTCAGTTACAATATGTATTTCACCTTTGTCATCTTCTAATAAAAGAGTAGGAACTTTTTCTTTTTTTATGGTTTTTACAGCTTCAAAAATAGTGGTGTCATATGGAGCAATAACTGCTCTATGAATCCTTGCATCTTTTACTTTTGCAACCATTAGATTTGCTAATTCTTTGTTTTTTTCGTTGTTAATATTTGCATTTAGTTTTTGAGAGATTGACTGAAAAAAGAAACTCTCTAAGTCAGGATTTTCATGCAATGCTTTTATAAAAAGCTCTCTTGGTAATATGTAACAGATACTCTCTTGAGCTGCTACAAAAGAGTGTTTTGAATAGTTTTCAATAAGTGAGATTGTATCAAAGAATTCACATTTTGTGTAAATAGATAAAACATCATCATCAATTTTTTCTTGAATCAAACCTTTTATTACAAAGTACAAATATTTTGGTTTTTCACCTTGGTTTTGTATTACTTCATCTTTTTTAATATAAACAATATCTAAAGAGTTAGCAAACTCTTCTAACTGAAGCTTTGAAAGTGCTTCAAAGGGGTGAATCGATTTTATAAAAGTTGTTTGTTCTAAAATTGTCATTTTAAATCTTTACTATTAATTTTATAAGTTAGATTAACATATGAACAATGATAAAAAACTGAAATTAATAGTGAAAATTTATAAATATTTTATTATCAAAGAGGAAACCTCTTTGATAAATAAATTAGTGTTCAACAGCACCAGCAGAGCCAATACCTGTATTTGCTCTAATATTTTGTGCTCTGAATTTCTCTTTTTCATCTTTTCCTCTTTGAGAATTATCAGTTTTAGAGAAGAACCATATTGCAACAAAAGCAATAGTTACAGAGAATAGTGCTGGGTGTTTATATGGGAATAGTGCCTGGGCATTTCCTAAAATTTGTACCCAAACAATTGGTCCTACAATTACAAGTGTAACCGCAGTAATTAAACCTATAAATCCACCAACAAATGCACCTCTTGTTGTTAAACCTCTCCAGTAAATAGAAAGAAATAATATTGGGAAGTTTGCAGATGCTGCAATACCAAATGCCAATCCAACCATATATGCAATATTTTGTTGCTCAAATGCAATACCAAGTGTTACCCCAACAATTCCAACAATTACAACAGTGATTTTAGAGATTTTAACAACTTTTTCATCACTTGCATCAGGATTGATAACATTTGCATAGATATCATGAGATATTGCAGATGCTCCTGCTAGTGTTAATCCTGAAACAACAGCTAAAATTGTAGCAAATGCAACAGCTGAAATAAATCCTAAAAATGCATTTCCACCAAGCATATGTGATAAGTGAATAGATGCCATATTATTTCCACCAAATAACTTGCCATCAACAAAATATTGTGCTCCATCTGCTGAGTTTAAAAAGGCAATTGCTCCAAAACCAACGATAGTAATAATAATCCAGAAATAACCAACAAACCCAGTTGCATAAACAACAGATTTTCTAGCTTCTTTTGCATTTCCAACTGTAAAGAATCTCATAAGTACATGAGGAAGACCAGCTGTTCCTAACATAAGTGCCATTCCTAAAGAAATTGCACTTATAGGGTCTGAAATAAATCCACCTGGTGCTAAAATTGACTCACCAGCTGAGTGATTTTCAGTAGCTTTGACAGCTAAAGACTCAAAAGAAAAATCAAAGTGATATAAAACCATTACTGCCATAAATGACACACCAGTTAAAAGTAAACATGCTTTAATAATTTGTACCCAAGTTGTTGCTAACATTCCACCAAAAGTTACATATACAATCATTAATGCACCAACCATAAATACAGCATATTCGTATTCCATACCAAATAGAACTTGGATTAATTTTCCTGCCCCAACCATTTGAGCAATTAAATATAAAATAACAACTGCAATAGAACCAAATGCCGCAAGAGTTCTAATCTCTTTTTGTCCTAGTCTATAAGCTGCAATATCAGCAAAGGTAAATTTACCTAAGTTTCTAAGTTTTTCAGCCATAAAGAAAAGTATTATTGGCCAACCAACCAAAAATGATACAGCATAGATAACTCCATCATAACCTTTTAGGTAAATAAGTCCTGAAACTCCTAAGAAAGCAGCTGCAGACATATAATCACCAGCAATTGCTAATCCATTTTGAAAACCTGTAATTCCCCCACCTGCTGTATAAAAATCACTTGCAGATTTTGTTTTTTGTGCTGCCCAATAAGTAATACCTAAAGTTCCAAGAATAAAAACAAAAAACATAATAATTGCAGGAATATTTAAATCTCTTTTTGTTGCTTCAAAAGTAGCATCACCAGCTGCAAATAGTGATAGTGCAAAAATTGATAATAGTGCTATAACTTTAAACATTAGATTAAATCCTTTACATCTTTTTTTATTTCATTATTTAAATCTTCAAATTCACCATTTGCTCTTTTAACATAAATTAATGTTGTTATAAAGCTAATAACTAAAATCGCAAGTGCTATTGGAAATGCAACAGTAGTTAGGCCATCTCCTATTTTTGTTGCAAGAATCTCTTTGTTAAATGCAATTGTTAAAATATATGCATAAAACATAACTAAAACAAAAACTCCTAGTTTAATACTAAAACTTTTTCTTTTGTTCACTAATTCTTGATATTTAGGATTATCTTCAATCCTTTTTACAAGTTCTTCATTCATCGCTTTTTCCCCTTTTGTATGTTGAAACATATGTCAATTAATACGTAGCATTAACATAGCATCAATTATACTTATAGAAATAAAATGTGTTATTTAATTATGTAAGAATTATGTATAAAAACATAGAAGATGTAGAAAGGTAACAGTTATTTATAGTAATGAACATATGCTTATTTAGTAATTTATAATCAAAATAAGTACATCTTATACTAAAGAGTATTTTATCTCTTTAGTATAAGTTTTTCTTTAGTGGTCAACAGCTCCATCAGCTCCAAAACCAGTCTCAGCTCTAACACTTTGTGCTTCAAATGCTTTAGTTTCATCTTTAGCTCGCTGACTTTTGTCAGTAATTGAGAAAAACCAAATAGCAATAAATGCAGCACTCACAGAGAACAGAGCAGGGTGTTTATAAGGGAATAATGCAGTATCATTTCCTAAAATTTGTACCCAAACAATTGGACCAACAATAACAAGAACTACAGCAGTAATTAGACCAATTAATCCACCAATAAATGCTCCTCTTGTAGTTAATTTTGACCAATAAATTGATAAAAATAGAATTGGGAAGTTAGCAGATGCTGCAATAGCAAATGCAAGACCAACCATAAATGCAATATTTTGTTGTTCAAAAGCAATACCTAAAACAACTCCAACAACTCCAATTATAATAACAGCTCTTTTAGAAACTTTCATTTCTTGCTCTTCTGTACAGTTTGGATTGATTACAGATGCATAAAGGTCATGTGAAATAGCACTTGCACCTGCAAGAGTAAGACCAGATACAACTGCTAAGATTGTAGCAAATGCAACTGCTGAAATAAATCCTAAGAATACATTTCCACCAACCACATGTGATAAGTGAATTGCAGCCATATTATTTCCACCAAATAGTTTTCCATCTGTAAAATACTGAGCACCTTCAGGAGAGTTCAAAAATACAATTGCTCCCAAACCAATAATAGCAATAACTAAGTAAAAATATCCAATAAAACCAGTTGCATAAACAACAGATTTTCTAGATTCTTTTGCATTACCAACAGTAAAGAATCTCATAAGTACGTGAGGAAGACCAGCAGTTCCTAACATAAGTGCCATACCTAGTGAGATAGCAGAAACTGGATCTGAAATAAATCCACCTGGTGCCATAATATCTTGACCTAGATTGTGTGAATCAACTGCTTTTGCATCAAGTGCTTCAAATGAAAATCCAAATTGACTCATAACCATAAATGCCATAAATGTTACACCTGAAAGAAGTAAAACAGCTTTGATAATTTGTACCCAAGTAGTTGCAAGCATACCACCAAAAGTTACATAAACAATCATCATAACTCCAACAAGAATTACGGCATATTCATAAGGAAGACCAAATAATACTTGAATTAGTTTTCCAGACCCAACCATTTGTGCAATAAGGTAAAGAGTAACAACCGCTAATGAACCTAAAGATGCTAATGTTCTAATCTCTTTTTGACCTAGTCTATAAGCTGCAATATCAGCAAATGTATATTTACCTAAGTTTCTTAATTTTTCAGCCATTAAGAATAAAATAACAGGCCAAACAACTAAAAATCCAACTGCATATACAAGTCCATCATAACCTTTAAGATATACTAAACCTGAAAGTCCAAGAAAAGATGCTGCTGACATATAATCCCCAGCAATTGCCATACCATTTTGAAAACCTGTAATTCCCCCACCTGCTGTATAAAAATCACTTGCAGACTTTGTTCTTTTTGCTGCCCAGTAAGTAATACCTAAAGTAGCTCCAACAAAGATAAAAAACATAATAATTGCAGGAATATTTAAATCTCTTTTTGTAGCTTCAAAAGTAGCATCTCCTGCTGCAAATAAAGCAACTGTAAAAACTGAAATTAGTGCTAAAATTCTAAACATTATAATTCATCCTTTACATCATCTTTTATAGCATTTGTTAAGTCTTCAAACTCACTATTTGCTCTTCTAACATAAATTAAAGTTGTAATAAAACTTACTATAATTATCCCTGCTGCAATAGGAAATGCAATAGTCATAACTCCCTCATCTCCAAGCTTTGTTCCTAAAAATGTAGGGTTAAATGCAATAGTTAATATATATGTATAAAATATTGCTAATACAAAAATTCCTAGTTTTACTGCAAAACCAGTTCTTTTACTTACTAATTCTTTGTACTTCGGATTAGACCGAATTTTTTGAACTAATTCGTCATTCATAGTTGTCCTTTCAATTATATTTTGGATTTTCTATTCATAGCATTTGAATAGCATTAAAATACAGTGAAAATTATACATAAGTAGGATTATAAAAAAATATCAGAATAAAAAATTAAGCTTGATTTAAAGGTATAAAAAAATTAAGTAACATAAGGTTACATAAAAGTTACATTTTAGCAGTTAAGTAACTTTTTTAGAAATAGAAATAATTAGGTGTAAAAAGTTGATTGAGCAGGAGATAAACCTTTTAATTTTAGAAATATCATTGAGGTCATTATTGCATCATTTAGTGCATCATGTTTTCCTAACATTGGTATATCTAGTTCTTTCATAATCGTGTCAAATTTTAAATCAACAAATTCATAATCACTTCTTCTTTTTTTTGTACGATAATACATTGAAGAGACTTCAATTGATGCATTTGGAAGTTTTATTCCAATATATTTTTTTGTATATTTTGATATCATTGCAATATCAAATTTTATATAATATCCCACAATTGTTCTAGAGCCTATAAATTCCAATAATTGATAAATTGCTTCTTCTGGGTCAATTGCATTTTCTAAATCTATGGGTCTAATTCTATGAATAAGTATTGATTCTATGGAAATTTTATCAGATGGTTTTACAAAAATATTAAAGGTTTTTCTCATCAATATTTTATTCTCTTTAATTAAAACTGCCCCAATTGATAATATTTCATCTTTTTTGGGATTTAATCCTGTTGTTTCACAGTCTAAGCAAACATATTCATTTTTAGGTTCATCATTAAAAAGATATTTGTACTCTTGATTTTTTAATTTCTTTTTGTTTAAATTTCTAAAAAAATTCTTTAGCATTATGAAATCTTATCTGTTCTAAATGTATATGAAATAAATTTTTTAAAATCAACTACGATTTTGAAACTATCTTTTAATAAATCTCTCTCAATCTTACCTAAAGAGTGAGTATCTATTTCATTATTTATTTTTTTATTATCTTGAAGTTTTATTAACTGTGATTTTAATCTTAAGGTACATAAAATATCAAAAGCTTCTAAGAGTTCATTGGCTAAGTTAGTAGGTAAAACCTTTCTTTGCTCTAAAATCTTTATTCTTTTTTCTGTTGTTGTTTCTCTAATTTTTTCTCTTAATGCTAAAGATCTAATACCTTGTACAACAGGGAATATACCAGCTTTTTTAATATCAATAAAATGTGTTTTGGTCATAAAGTTTGCAACAATGCTTGGTGTATCAAATGTTAAAGTAGCTTTTGCAAAATATGCCATAAAAACATCTTGGTCATGTAGTTTATTGAATAAATCATCTTTTAGTTTTATTAGTAACTCTTTATCTCCAGCAACGGCAAAAGAATCAAAAAATATTGACAAATCCATATAATTTTGCATATCAGGTGCTTCAATCCATTTTTTTGTTTCATCTGTGTATGCTTGGAAACTTTTACACCAAAAAGGATTTGAAACCATTATATTACCTTCACATGGAGGGTAACCAAAATCAATAAGTGTTTTAGTAATTTCTTCCATATAAGGTCTATATTGTTCAACATCAATACCATCTCTAACAATTAAGGCATTATCTTGATCTGTTTTGACAATTTGTTCATTACGACCTTCACTTCCCATAACTACTAGACAAGCATTTTTCATTAAATCTTTTGGCACAATTAAACTATATAATTTTCTGTAAACTTTTGTATTTAGTTGTCCAATTAAATTTGAGATGTGATTTACTTTTACACCTTTTGCATTAAGTGTTGTAATAGTATTTATTAATTCAATACTTGCTTGTCTTAAGTCTACAATGTTTGCTGCTTTTTTAATTTTTGAGTCCACAACATAAGTGTGATTTGCAAAATGAGACAGAATATCTATTTGTTCTAGTATTCCTATCATATTATTATCGTTGTCAACTACACCAATTCTTTTTATATTTTTTTTAATCAACAAAGAAAAAGCATCGAATAAGTAGTCCTCTTTATTCACTGTTAATAGTGGAAAAATTGCGATATCATCAACAGGGATTGTCAAATCACGTCCCTCAAGAAGAACTTTCATTTTTAAAAGTGAATCAGTAATAATTCCATAACCTTTTTCATGCTCTACGATTATTGTAGAAGTATTAAACTCTATTGATTTTTCTATAGCATCAATTAATTTTGTACCAGATTTTACAATACAAGGGTCATGCATAATAGTATCATCTACTCGGGCAATCATAAATGAAGATAGTTGTGAAGTATATTTTTTATCTTTTAAGTTTTGTAGTTTATTTACTAAGTTATTTAAGAAAAACTCTTTAAACTCACTGTTTTGTTCTATTAAGGTTAAGAAAGCTTTTTTTTCTAATTCATAACAAATCAAATCTTCTTTTACAATAAAATAGTTTTTACACTCTCCATAAATCAAAGAGTTTGCATCAAATGAATCTTCTTGATGAAAATCCATTACCATCTCATCTTCAGCTGTCATTTCATGGACAGTACCTTTTATGATAATAAAAAAGTGTGTTGAATTCTTATCTGGACTTAATATTGTAGTATCTTTGGGATAATATGCAATATCCATATTTTTGATACAAAGATCCATTTGTTGTTCTGATAAAACTTCAAAGGGATGGATATTTGATAGGAAAGATTCTTGGTCTCTTAAACTCATTTAAAACCTTTTTTGGGAGTAGTTTACTTTTTTATAGCTATTGATATAAGTGTTAAAATAGATATAAAAAAGTAAAAAAAAAGTATACCCGAAGGTATACTTTTTAGTTTGTCAAATTAAAGACTAGTGATCTACAGCGTCACCAGCACCTGAAGGAATTCTAATTCTTTCAACAAGATCTTGAATATCTTGTGGTGGTGGAGGAGTCATTCTAGATACAACTAATGCCACAACTAAGTGTAAAATTGTTCCAATAGTACCAATACCAGTTGGAGCAATTCCTAAGAAATAATCAGCTTTGTCTCCACCCATGAATACGAAGTAAATAATGTATCCGAAAGTAAAGAAAAGACCAGTTAAAATACCAGCAATAGCACCTTCTTTGTTCATTCTCTTATCAAATACCCCAAGGATAATTGTAGGGAAGAACGCAGCAGCAGCAAGACCGAATGCAAATGCAACAACTTGTGCAACGAAACCTGGAGGGTTAATCCCTAGGTATCCAGCGATACAAATTGCAACAACAGCAGAGATTCTAGCCCACATAAGCTCAGTTTTTTCATTCATTGTAGATTTTCCAGTTTCTGGGTCTTTGAAAACTACTTGTCCTAATAAGTCATGAGAAATTGCAGAAGCAATTACTAGTAATAAACCAGCAGCAGTTGATAATGCAGCAGCAAGACCCCCCGCAGCAATGAAAGCAATTACCCAGTTAGGTAAGTTTGCAATTTCAGGGTTAGCTAGTACCATGATATCTCTATCAACGTATAACTCATTTTCAATTTTTCCACTATTAGCAGCAGGCACAGCGTTAGTAGTAACTCTTTGACCATACTCACCAGTTTTAGTTCCATCGAATGCAGGTTTACCAGCAAACGCTTTATCTGGACCATATTGAATTTTACCATCACCATTTCTATCAGTCCATGCTAATAATCCACCATTTTCCCATGTTTTAAACCATGTTCCATTGTTACCTTCAATCTCACCATTAACAAACGCTTGATATTCAACATTTTGAACATTTTTGATTAAGTTAACTCTTGAGAATGCAGCAACTGATGAAATAGTTGTATACATAATAGCAATAAATACTAATGCCCAACCAGCAGATACTCTAGCATCTTTAACAGTAGGAACTGTAAAGAATCTAACAATAACGTGTGGTAAACCAGCAGTACCAAGCATAAGTGCAGTAGTTAACATAAACATATTCCATAAGTTACCTGGTTGTGTATAAGCACTGAAGCCTAAGTCAGTAACAGCAGTATCTAGTGCATGCAATAGATAAGTACCTTCAGGGATAACTCTAACACCATCGTCAAATGCGAAAGTAGTAGTAGCAAAAACACCTAATTGAGGTAAGAATGTATCAGTAACTTGTAATGATAAGAAGATTGCAGGAATCATATATGCAAAAATCATAACAACATATTGAGCAACTTGTGTATATGTAATACCTTTCATCCCACCAAGAACTGAATAGAAGAATACAATACCCATACCAATAAGCACCCCAGTATTAACATCAACTTGTAAGAATCTTGAGAAAACGATACCAACACCTCTCATTTGTCCAGCAACATATGTGAACGAAACGAAAATAACACCAATAACAGCAACTAATCTTGCTGTATCTGAATAATATCTGTCACCAACGAAATCAGGAACAGTAAACTTACCAAACTTTCTTAAGTAAGGAGCAAGTAACATAGCAAGTAGAACGTATCCACCTGTCCAACCCATTAAGTAAGCAGCACCATCAGATCCCTTAAAAGAGATGATACCAGCAAGTGAGATAAAAGATGCCGCTGACATCCAATCCGCTGCTGTTGCCATACCATTTGCAACTGGGTGAACCCCTCCACCAGCAACATAGAAATCTTTAGTTGAACCAGCTTTTGCCCAAAGAGCAATACCAATATAAACTGCGAATGAAACACCTACGAATAGGTAAATTAATGATTGTAATTCCATATTCTATTTTCTCCTATTCGTGAACGCCATATTTTTCGTCAATACCAGTCATAACTTTAACATAAACGAAAATAAGAGCAACAAACACATATATTGCACCTTGTTGTGCAAACCAAAATCCTAGTTTAACACCACTGATTTCTATAGCATTTAATTCATTAATGAATAAAATACCACAACCGTAAGAAACAACAAACCAAACTACAAGTAGTTTAAGGATTGTTGAAATATTTTCTTTCCAATAAGCCTGAGCTTTTTCTGGACTCATAGGTTCTCCTCATTTTGATTTTATTAAAAAAAAAGTTTCTCTTTTAATAATTAACAATGTAATTGTAATAATGGTAAATAGCAAAAGGGTAGCAATCGAATGATTTTGTGAAAGAATTTTGAAATTTATGTAGTTTTTATGTAATTCAAGGAATAAAGTACCATAAAATGGTACTTTATGAAGAGTAGTATCTTTCTACTTTATATCCTAAACCTCTGATATTTTTGATAAAATCTTCTTTTAATGCTTTTTTCAGTCTTGAAATTTCTGCTCTAATTGTAGGGTTATCTATGTCTTCTGCATCCCAAACATCAACTCTAAATCGCTCAAAGTCAACTATCATATTTATATTGAGTGCAAGTATATGAATAATCTCTAACTGTTTTTTTGTTAAATTTTGTGCTTCATTATTAAAATAAAGAACTTTTTCTGTTTTTGAATATGAATAATTTTCAGATAATTTCATATGAGAAGTGGATTGTTTATCTTTTTTCAGTATTTGATTTATCTTTATTCCAAGCTCTTCTAGGTGAAAAGGTTTTTTAATATATTCTCTACAGCCTAAGTTATATGCTCTTGTTATATCTTCAATATCAATAAGTGCTGTTATAAATATAGTTGGAATAAATGTATTCTTCTTATTTAATGTAGCTAAAACATCAAAACCATTTACTGTTGGTACATTTACATCTAAAATTAATAAGTCATATGATATATCAACATTATCTAACACATCTTGCCCGTCTGTAAAACTTGTAACTAAATGTCCAATGCCAGACAAATATTCACTAATAGCATTGTTTAACATCATTTCATCTTCAAGAAGCAGTATTTTCATCTTTTGTAAACCTATATGTAAATTTTGTATTCTCATCTGTAGAATCTAAATTAATTATAACGTTATTTTTATCACAAATCTCTTTTACTATTCTAAGTCCCAATCCAAAGCCACCTCTAGCATCATTTTCTCTGTAAAAGTCATTGAAGATTCTATCTTTTTGTTCTATTTTTTTAGAATTTGTTTTTACTTCAAAAATTATTCCTAAATCATCTTTTAATAGTTTCACATAAATTGGTGAGTCTTTAAATGAATATTTTATTGCATTTGAAATATTATTATCTAATATTCTTTGTAATAATGTTTTATTGAAATTTAAAAAAATAGGGTCTTGAATATTTGTAACAAAAAATAGTGAATTTGCTGTAGCTATATCATCAAAGAACTCTAATCTATCTTTTAAATACTCTGAGAAGTTAAAAACCTCTTTTTCATAACTTACTCTATCTTTTTTAATCATAAAAGATAAATCATCAAATATATATTGGATAGTCTTTGCTCCACT
Organism: Arcobacter sp.; assembly: GCA_002869535.1. Lineage (GTDB taxonomy): Bacteria > Campylobacterota > Campylobacteria > Campylobacterales > Arcobacteraceae > Arcobacter. Next base: position 479,563 of record PKUK01000008.1, on the reverse strand, counting down.
TTCGATATTTCTGATATATTTATTTGTTGAATTACTCATTTTATATAAATCAAGATTTATTTGAATAATTGATAAGGGAGTATTTATCTCATGTACAGAGTTTTTTAGAAACTTTTTTTGTTTTTCAATTAGTTGTGTTAACTCTTTAGTTTGTCTTGCTACTGTAGTTTCAAGGTGTGCATTTAAGTCACTTAACATATTATTTTTATCTTTTATATTATGCATAGCATCATGGGCATAATTTGCAATTACTTTAAACTCTCCAAAGATAATTTTATTTTGATTTATTGGGGTATCATCTTCTTGGGAATCTTTGAAATATTTCCCAATAGCTTTAACATCATTTACAATAAGAATAGTTGCATTTTTATAAATAAAGATTGAGTATAAAACTAACATAATTGTAAGTGATAAAATTTGAAGAATATAGTTTGATATCTTTTCATCATATTCAAGTTCTTTTTGAGTTACAACTTTATTTATTTCATTTAAATATGCACCTGTTCCTATTGTCCATTTCCATGGTTTGTAAGATAGGGCAAAGGAGATTTTTTTAACCTCTTCCTTATCTTTTGGTTTTAGCCATAAATACTCAACATAACCACCTGAATTATCTTTTGAGATATTGATTAGCTCTTTAATTACTTGTTTCCCTGTCTTATCTTTATATGAAAATAGGTTCTTGCCTACATGATGTGTTGATATTGGGTTATAAATTGAAGTTCCAGAGAAATCATAGATAAAAAGATAGTTATCCATAGATTTTTTATCTCTAGTGCTCTCTATTATTTCTAGTATCTCTTTTTGTATTTGTTTTGTTGATTTTATGTTTTTATATTTAGTATTATAAAAATGTATTAAGTTAATAGTTTTTTCTATTTCATTTCTAATTGAATCTTTTTGTTTATTGGCATAATCACTTTTAATTATTTCAATTTTTTCTTGGAAATCATCAAAGGCATTTTCGATTATGATAAATGTAAAAAATGATATAAGAATAACTATAAATGTAATACTGTAAAGAATAAGGTGGTAAAGAGATTTTGCTTTAATCATATGTAGTTCCTAGTTTTAAAAAAATAGGATAGCAAATATAAGATGATAATATGATTATGTGGAAGAATAAATAGTGGCGCGGCTGAAGGGACTCGAACCCTCGACCTCCTGCGTGACAGGCAGGCATTCTAACCAACTAAACTACAGCCGCACTATTNAAAATGGTGGTCGATATAAGACTCGAACTTATGACATCTACCTTGTAAGGGTAGCGCTCTACCAACTGAGCTAATCGACCGATTGGTGACCCCTAGGAGACTCGAACTCCTGTGATTGGAATGAAAATCCAAGATCCTAACCGCTAGATGAAGGGGCCAATCGATTTATAATACTTTGTAAATTAATTACGAAGATTAAAACATTTTAATTAATGGTGACCCGTAATGGATTCGAACCATTGGCCACCTCCTTAAAAGGGAGATGCTCTACCAGCTGAGCTAACGGGTCGTCTTAATTAAAATGGAGTGGAATTATAAGAAATTTTACCTTATTTGTCAAGGGTTTTTTGCAAAAATTTTTAAATTTTTTTCAAAGAGCTTTTTGCAGCTTGAATTTGGATTTCTTCCCTAGTACCAAAAAACTGAAAAATATCTATATCTTGAACCCCTAAAGAGTCCATAAAACCGATAACTACGCATCCTACAGGTTTGTTTTTTGTTCCACCATTTGGCCCAGCCACTCCTGAAATTGCAATTGCATAATCTGCATCAAATTTCTTTAGAACTCCACTTAACATTTCCTTAACAGTTTCAACTGAAACTGCTCCAAAATTTTCTAGAGTTTTATTTGATACATTTAACTCTTGATTTTTTATTTAATTTGAATAGGAAACTATGCTTCCATTAAAAATATTTGATGAACCAGAAATTCTTGTTATTAAAGATGCAACTAATCCTCCTGTGCAAGATTCTGCACAAGTTATTGATTTATTGTGTTTAAAAAGTAAGTCCTGCATCTTAATCATATCATCATCATTAAATATATCATCAAACATATTAAGCTCCTTTTTAAATGTCCCATTTAAAAAGGGACTCTAATCTTATGATTTCTTTTATCGTTGGAAGTAAATTCCAACTAAAGAAACCTTTTGCACTCTCTTTGAAAAATCCTAAAGTGAAGAACGAGTTCTTCTTGGTATAAAAAAAAAGAGTATGAGAAAACTCATACTCTTTTAAACTAGATTAATAGCTAATATTATTCAGTTAAATCAGCTAAAAATTGTTTTTCATCAAATTCTAGACCTAAATAATCAACAATATATCTTATATCTCTTTCTGCATTACATAAACATGAAGTTGCTCCTGGACTTGGAGTCATGTTGAATATGATTCCATTACCTGGGTTAATAGAAGCTTCTCCAAGCATTAGTTTTTTCTCTGTTTTATTTAATACTTGTGGTCTTACTCCACCAAATCCTTTAGCATACTCTAAATCATCTGGAGTTAAAGAAGGAACAATTTTTTTAGCATCTTTTACAAATAGACCTTTATTGATTCCTGGAACTTCAAATAAGAAGTTTTTAAATACATAGTTTCTAATTTCACTATCTTTAATTAAATCCCACATAATTTTCATAATGCTTCCATCAAAATTCATAGTTTTTAGACATTGGAAGAATGATTTCCCACCTTTATATCTCTCTAATACTAATAGTGCAAGTGCTGTTGGTCCAAATCTTGTTTTTCCATCACATAAAATATCAGGGTCTCCATGAAGTGCAGCAAATGGAAGTTTTGGATTTTGTACCATATAAACTTTTCCATTTAAGTATTTGTTATTTGTAATATAAAAGCTTCCGGCCATTGATAAAGAACCCATATCTTTACCATAACCCATCTTATGAGCTAGAAATAAAGAGTGAGCACCAGCATTTACAATAACAAAATCAGCTGTATATACTGATCCGTCCATTGTACTTACTTTAAATTTATCACCAATTTTTTCAATATATTCAGCTTCTGAATTATAATAAATATCTGTGATTTTTTCTGGATCTGCTTTTTGTCCTGCTTTTGCTAACTCTTGAGTCATAGCACCAAAATCAACAGTTGTATATTCGTCTCTTGCACCCATTGCAACAATAGGTTCTGGTCTTTCTACTTTTTTGTCTTTATCTGCATAAACTAATAATGGCTCTAACTCTTTTAATTGTTCTTTATCCCAAAGTTCTAAATATGGAAATAGTTCTTTAAACTCGTTATATCTATTTTTAATAAACTCAACTTCTTTTTCTCCAACACCTAAAGCCATTTTTTGATGTTTGAACATTACTTTGTCTTGTAAATTATATTGAAGACAAAACTTTTCTATCATTTTTGCTGTTCTTTTAGTGATTTTTGCTTTATCTAACGTATAGTTAGTTTCAATATCACCTACATGGATAGTTTGTGAGTTACTTGTACCTTTAGAGTTTAGAGTTGCTAAACTTTCATATTTTTCAAGCATACAAATACTTTTTATATTTGTATATTTTGCAAATTCATAGAATGTCGCTGCACCCGAAATTCCACCACCTACAACTAATATGTCATAATGCTTATTATTCATGTTCAATTCCACATAATAAAATATAGCAAAATAATATCATAGTTAACAAAAAGATTCTCTGTAATATAAAGTAAATTTATTCAGATGTGAAAAATTATTCTATTTAGTAACATAATATAGATAATAATTTGTCTCAAATGTGTACATTAGAAACAAAAAAAGGTTAATATGAGTAAAAAACCTAAGACAATGTACAATTATTGTACATCATGTGTTTTAGAATATAATCTATTTAATAAATTATTTATATGCAAATTTTGATGATAACTTTATATTAAATTATCTTTAGATATAATCACCCAATTTTAAGAAATAAGGTAATTATAATATGGATTACAAAGAGAGTATATTACTTCCAAAAACAGATTTTCCAATGAGAGGAAATCTTCCAAACAACGAACCAATAAAATATAAAAAGTGGGATGAGCAAAAAGTTTATGACAGAATGAAAGAGAACAGAGTTGGAGCTGAAACTTTTACTCTACATGATGGTCCTCCCTATGCAAATGGTCATATTCATATTGGTCATGCATTAAATAAAATATTAAAAGATATAATTAATAAATTTCACTATTTTGATGGAAAGTCAATTAGATATGTTCCAGGTTGGGATTGTCATGGTTTACCAATTGAGCAAAAAGTTGAAGAAAAAATAGGAAGTACAAAGAAAAAAGAACTTCCAAAGTCAAAGTTAAGACAACTTTGTCGTGATCATGCAACTAAATTTGTTGATATTCAAAGAGGTGAGTTTAAAGAATTAGGTATTATCGCCGATTGGGATAAACCTTATTTAACTATGGACTTTAAATTTGAAGCAAATATTTATAGAGAACTTTGTGCTATTGCAAAACAAGGACTTCTTGTGCAACGGTCTAAACCAGTATATTGGTCTTGGGCTGCTCAAACTGCCTTAGCTGAAGCTGAAGTTGAATATGAAGATAAAACTTCACCATCAATTTATGTTGCATTTAAACATGAAGAAATGGATGCAAGTCTAATTATTTGTACAACAACTCCATGGACACTTCCTGCAAATACTGGTATCTCGCTTAATGGCGAAGAAGAGTATGTCTTGACAAGTGATAAATTTATTGTTGCAAAAAAACTATATAACTCATTAGTTGAAAATGAAGTTATATCTGGTGAAGTTGTAAAAACAATTAATCCAAATGATTTAGAAAATACATTTGCAATTAATCCTTTAAATGATAGAAAATCTAAAGTTATATTAGGTGAACATGTAATGATGGACTCAGGTTCTGGGGCTGTACATACTGCACCTGGTCATGGTGAGGATGATTATAAAGTAGGTCTAAGATATGATTTAGATGTAATTATGCCAGTGGATGCATATGGAAAGTATGATGAAACAATTAATAGAGAAAAACTATTTAGAGATACGGAAAAATACTTAGGACTAAATGTATTTAAAGCAAATGAACTTATCCTTGAAGAGTTGGGTGATGCACTATTAAAAAGAGTTGATATTAGACACTCTTATCCACATTGTTGGAGAACACATACCCCTATTATCTTTAGAGCAACAAAACAATGGTTTATATCAATAGATGATAATTATGGAAAAGAGAATAAAACGTTAAGAGAAAATGCACTTAAAGTTGTGGAAGATTTAACTTTCTATCCTGAGTGGGGAAGAAATAGATTAAAATCTATGCTTGATGGGCGTCCTGATTGGTGTATTTCTAGACAAAGAGATTGGGGTGTTCCAATTGCATTTTTTAGAAATAAAAAGACTGATGAAATAGTATTTGACGAAAAAGTATTAAATTATACAGCTATGATTTTCGAGCAAAAAGGTTGTGATGCTTGGTATGATTTAGAAATCAATGAATTGTTATATCCAGGAAGTGGTTTAAATCCAGATGATTTAGAAAAAACAACTGACATTTTAGATGTTTGGTTTGATTCTGGTTCTACTCAAAATGCAGTTTTAAGATCTAGAAATTATGATGCAGGAACTTTTCCAGCTGATATGTATCTAGAAGGAAGTGACCAACATAGAGGTTGGTTCCAATCTTCACTTTTAACTACACTAGCTTCAAGTGAGATAGCTCCTTATAAATCGATTTTAACACATGGATTCACTGTTGATGAAAAGGGTGAAAAAATGTCTAAGTCAAAGGGTAACGTAGTTGCTCCTGATAAAGTTTTAAAACAGTATGGAAGTGAGATTTTAAGACTTTGGGTTGCAATGAGTGATTATCAAAGTGACTTAAAGATTTCTGATAATATTTTAAAACAGATGGCTGAGCAGTATAGAAAGATAAGAAATACAGCAAGATTCTTATTAGCAAATATCAATGACTTAGAAGCTTTAGTTGATGTAAAAGATTTTGGTATTTTAGATAAATGGATAATTGCAAAAGCAAAAAAAGTTTTTGATGAAATTGATGATGCATTTAAAATCTATGAATTTTCAAAAGGCTTAAATAAGTTAAATAATTTTTTAGTTGTGGATTTGTCAGGAGTATATTTAGATATTTGTAAAGATAGATTATACTGTGATAATAAAAATGATATTCATAGAACTTCTGCTCAAACAGCAATGGCATTGATTGCTAAAAAACTATTATTATTATTGGCACCAATTCTTACTTATACAGTAGATGAGTTACTAGAGTATTCACCTAAAATATTAAAAGATGATGTAAGTGATGTATTTGATTTAGTTAAATTTGATTTACCTGAAGTTGAAAGTAAGCTTAACGAAGAAAATTTAATAAAAGTTAAAGAGAAGTTTTCTGAATCAGTAGATAAACTAAAAAAAGATAAAATAATAAAATCTACTTTAGAACTTGATATTTATACAAATTCTAATGATGTACTTGCTTTGCCTTCTATTGAAGCTGAAGATTGGTTTTTAGTAAGTGCAATTTTAGATTCAAAAGAAGAGACAGCATTAATAAGTTTTGAAATAGATGGAATAGTTTTTGAAGCATATAAAGCGAAAAATGCAAAATGTCCTAGATGTTGGAAGTTTAAATCACAAAGTGAAGATAAACTCTGCGCTAGATGTGATGAAGTTCTAGGTTAAGCATTTATGTTTGAACAAGAAGTTACACTCTCTACAATATTTATTACAATAGGAGTAATAGTCGTTCTGACAGCTATTGGAATATTTCTTGTAAAGAGAAGAATAGAAAAATAAAAGGTTTTTAAATGATGCCATTTAGTGATGAAGATTTACTTCCCGTTGTTAAAAATATCATTGATAATAAAATAGCGCCTATGCTTGCAAAAGATGGTGGAGCTATGTCATTATTAGATATTAAAGATGGGAAAGTCTATGTTCAACTACAAGGTGCTTGTGTTGGCTGTAGTGCAAGTGGAAGTACCTTAAAATATGTGGTTGAAAAAGAATTAAAAGCAGCAATTCATCCTGATTTGATTATAATAAATGTAGAAACAGGGATGGAAAATCGATTAGAGGAGCTATAATGATAAATGAAAAAAAATTATTAAATGATGCAAATAGCTATTTTTTAAATAAAGAATTCGATAAAGCTATGTTTATTTATGCTCAATTAACATCAGTATTTAAATATAATAAAGAATATCCAATTTATGCTCTTTTTTGTGATGTAGCAAGTGAAGATGTTGACAAAGCATTATCTTTATTTGATTATTTTACAGTTGCAAAAGATCAAAATATAGAAGAAGCAATTGCCTATGTACACAAGGTAATAGATGCATATGATGGTGATATTGATAAAATGATGGATATATTAAAAGATCTTACAAACTCAACAGTTGATTCACTTGATGCTATTAAATATGATGATTTCAAAGTTTTAATTCAATCAAGAGGCTCTTTTAGAGTTGCTTTTGAAGATATAATGTTTTCTACAAAAGTTGCAATAGATTCAAAAGATGATTTTTTTGATTTTGTAACAAAACTTATAGAAAATGATTTTAATACAACAGCTTATTCATACCTTGAGGGGTTTAATGAATATTTTGCATATGATTCAAAAATTGAAGAGCTTTATAAAATGCTAGAAGAAAAAAAACTTGCAACTAGTCATAAATAACAAAATATATACAGATAATTCTAAAGAGGCAGATGAAAATTCTGCCTTTGTTTATTCAAAACAAAATAAAATTTTTATAGAAGATGCTAAAAAAAATGGATGTAAAGAGTTTATTAAATCAGAAGATTTAAAAAATCATTGTGACTTTTCATCAATAAAAGTTATTGGAATAACAGGTACAAATGGTAAAACTACCACAGCAGCTGCTATTTATTCTATACTTTTAGACTTAGGTTATAAAGTTGCTCTTCAAGGAACTAGGGGCTTTTTTATAAACGAACAAAGAGTAGAAGAGTACTCTTTAACTACTCCTGTTCAACTTGGAAACTTTGCTCATGTACAAAAAGCTATAGAAAATCATTGTGATTTTTTTGTTATGGAAGTTAGTTCCCATGCAATAGAGCAAAAGAGAATAGAGGGTTTAACTTTTGAACTTAAAATTCTTACAAATATTACAAGAGACCATCTTGATTATCACAAAACCATAGAAGAGTATATAAATGTTAAAAACTCTTTTTTTGATGATGAGAGTAAAAAGCTAATTAATAAAGATGAAAAAAAAGCTAAATTCAATCCTAAAAATTGTTTAACTTATGGATTAGATGAGCCATCAACATATAAAGTTCAAGCATACTCTTTTAAAGATGGTATGCATGTTGCTTTACAAAACTTTGAAAAAGTAGAGAGTTTTACTTCTATGATGATGGGTATATTTAATGTATACAATTTAACCGCTGCAATAGCAGCTGTTCATATGACTACAAAAAAATCTTTAAATGAAATCTGTGAGGCTGTTGAAAACTTCGCAGGAGTTTCAGGAAGAATGGAAACTCTTAGTTTAAATCCATATATTATAGTTGACTTTGCCCATACTCCTGATGGTATGAAAGAGGTATTAGGAAGTTTTGGACATAAAGATATTATAGTAGTATTTGGTGCAGGGGGAGATAGGGACAAAGATAAACGTCCACTTATGGGAAAAGTTGCACAAAATTATGCAAAACATATCATAGTAACTAGTGATAATCCAAGATTTGAAGAACCAGATTTAATTATTGAAGATATTTTAAGAGGTATTAGCGATAAATCAAAAGTGGAAGTTGAGATAAATAGAAAGCTTGCGATAAAAAAAGCTATTGATTTATATACTAAAAATAGTGTTATTTTAGTTTTAGGAAAAGGGGATGAAGAGTATCAAATCATATATGACCAGAAACTCCCCTTTTGTGACAAAGAGGTTATCAACTCTTATCTATAAGCTCTTATAGTAAAACCTCTTTTATCAGCTGTGTCAGCAATATAATTTACATAAGTAATAATAGCTTCTTTTCCTAGTTGTTTCTTCACGTGCCAAGATGCCTCTAAAACTCTTTTTCTTGATAATCCTTCCATTAGATAATCTTTTAAAGGTTTTTTATCAATATCTTTATCTTTTATATTTGAAATTATATCTTTGATATAAACTTTATCTTTTATATCAACTACTGGAATTATTTGAAAAGAAGTTGCATTTTTATTTTTCTCTAAAAACTTATTGATTCTGTCTGTACATGAATTATAAAATTCATAAGTTCCTTCTGTCTCTGCATAACATCCAGTTGCATCATATCTATTAGGTCTATTTTTTTGTGCGTCAACTCTTATTTCATTTTTTTCGATATTTGCTAATTCAAACTTTTCATTGAGTACTGATAACTCTTCTTTAAGTTGTTTTACAATTAAATTAATTTCATCTTCTTTTGCTTGAATATTATTTGAAAGTTCTTCTTTTGTAACATAGTTTGCCTGTATATCTTTTGGTAAGTCTTCAAATATAAGAGTTGCTTTTTGGGCATTTTCTTTTTGATTTTGTGAAATTAATAAATAGCTGATTATTGCCATAAGTATTAAAATTATGTATAAAAATTTAAAGCCACTTTTACTCTCTTTAACTTCTGGTTCAGTTTTTTTTGGAGTAACTTCTTCTTCTGGTATTTCTTCTTCAACTGTACTTGCTTCATTTAAGCTCTCTTGGGAACTTTTCTTTAGCAAGTCAATTAATTCTTCTTTATTCATATATCTTCTTTTTCAAGTTTTTAATATTATAAGCTAAATTTTTTTAAAATTCAAGTTAATCTTTGTTTTTTAGGTAAATATAGAAAATTAAAAATATTATTCCCATAAATAGAGGATAAAAGAATAGATACTCTTTTAATAATAAAATATTATCGTCTATATCTGATTTTTCTAATGTATTTATACTCTCATAGACTTCAATTAAATCTTCTTTTGAATTTGCAACAAAAGATTTTGCTCCTGTTTCTTGGGAAATGAAATTTAAAATTTGTCTATTTGATTCACCTATACCAATAGTATATATTTTTATATTATATTTTACTGCAAGTTTATTAACAATTTGAAGTGGAATTTTACTTGCAGTATCTTCCCCATCTGTTAGTAGAATTATAATATTTGATTTTGCTTTTTTATTCTTTAATATATTTATAGATGTGGCAAGAGAGTCAAACATAGCTGTTTGTTCACCTACTATTCCAATATCAATATACTTAATTATCTCTTTTTGTGAATTTTTGTCAAAACTAAGTGGCGAAGCTGTTAATACAGAACTTCCAAATACTACAAGTCCAATGTTATCATTAATTCGTTTTTCAATAAAGTCTTGTACTACACTGTTTACTACATTCCATCTATTTTGGTTTATATTAGCTTTATTAAAGCCTCGCTCTCTCATAGAACCACTAGTATCTAAGTCTAAAATTATATTTATACCATCTTTTTTTAAAAGTTGTCTATCTAGGATTTTTATTGGTGAAGCAAGGGCAATAAGAGAAAAAATAATGGCTAAATACTTAATAATATAAATTAAAGTATTTTTATTTGAGGAGGAGTTTTTGAATATTTTAAGATGAACAAAATAGTAAGCAGGATTTTGTGCCTTACAATAGATATCACAAAAAATAAATAAAAATATTAGACATAAAAACCAAGGATACTCAAAACTAAAATTATCAAACATCTACATTTTCCATAAAGAGTTCATATTTTTGATATATAGTATTATCAAATTTTTTTACATCTTTTTTATATTTATATTCTTCTAATTCACTTATTAGCTCTTCTGCCAATTTGATTTCCCTATGGCTTTTTGCAAGTTTTTTAACATATTTTGTAATTTCATAAGCGGCATTTTTTGTATTATTTAAATCAAGATTTTCCAATCTTTTGTAATATCTTTTTCTAGGATTATTTTTGCTTTTGAAATATTTATATAATAAATATATAAAAGAAAATATAAGAATTAAAGAAACTCCTATTAGAAGTATAAAAAGATAAAAAGAGATATCAGGAATAGTCTCTAAAGCTTTTATTCCATTTATTTTTAATTAATTCATTTTCCAACCAAACTTGCAATTTTTGAAATAGGTTCTTCATGGGTATATATTTTAGTAAATTTTATATTACATTTTTGAAGATGATTAAATAAATCATGGTCATTTTTTTTGATAAATGCTTTATAGTTATTAATAGAAGATTTATCAATAACTCCATCAAATCTTAGGCCACTGTTTGTATCAACAAAACTGCTATTTCCTAGTTTTTGTGGATTTTCTCCAAATATATCCCTAACAATAATTACAAATATTTCATGTCTTTTTGCTAAAACTCTCAAATCTAAATTTGCTATTTCTATAAAATCTCCTATTAAAAATAGTATAGATTTCATTTTGATTAATTTAAATGAATCCTCATGAAGATGTTTATAATTAATAGATTTTCCTAAAGGATTATAATCAAATACTTTTTGACACATATTTGCAACACTTGACAATTTCTTACTTCTTTTAGTAATATTTTCAAAAGTCTCATTTATTATAAAAGAAGAGAAGGGGTCTGTTTGTTTGATACTTGAATATCCCAAAATCGAACAAACTTCAGTTACTAACTCCTGTTTTGATTTTTTAGTTCCAAAAATCATACTTCCACTTAGCAATGGAATTATATTAATATTGAGCTCTTTTTGAGCATGAAAAACTTTTACATAAGCAGTATTCATTTTAGCACTTATTGTCCAATCAATATTTTTAATATCTTCGCCAAATTCATACTCTCGTAACTCTAAAAAATCATAACCTTCACCTTTTAGGTTTGAACTATTATTTCCAGAAATTTCTGTAAAGACCTGTTTTTTTGTTTTGATTAAAATCTTTTTTAAATTTTTATTCATATCTTATGGAATATCTACTTTTTGAAGTACTTTTTGTAAAATATAATCACTTGATATATCCATAGCTTGTGCTTCATAGGATAAAACAATTCTATGTCTTACTATATCTTTAAACACCAATGCAATATCTATTGGAGTAACGTGATCATTACCTCGTATAAAAGCTTTTGCTTTACTAGCTTTAAACATATCTATTGTTGCCCTTGGACTTGCTCCAAATTGAATATAATCTTTTATATCATCTAATCCATATTTTTCAGGTTCTCTTGTGGCAAAAATAAGATTTACAATATATTGTTCTAACTCTTCATCAATATGAACATCAACAACTGCTTTTTTGAGCTTATCTAAATCCTCTTTGCTAGCTACAACACTTGGAGTTTCAAAAGTGCTTAAAGTTACTTTTTTTGCTATTTCAAACTCTTGTTCTTTTGAATTATAATCAAGTAAAATTTTATACATAAATCTATCAAGTTGAGCTTCAGGTAACTCATAAGCACCTTGTGATTCTATTGGGTTTTGAGTAGCAAGTACTAAAAATGGAAGCTCTAGGTTATATGTTTCATCGGCAATAGTTATCTGTTTTTCTTGCATAACTTCTAAAAGTGCAGATTGAACTTTAGCAGGAGCTCTGTTTATCTCATCTGCTAAAAGAAGATTTGTAAAAATAGGACCTTTTTTTATACTAAACTCTGCTGTTTTCATATTAAATATTTGGGCACCAATAATATCTGATGGAATTAAATCAGGAGTAAATTGAACCCGTTTAAAATTAAGACTTAAGCACTTGGATAAGGCTTTTACTGCAGTTGTTTTTGCAAGTCCTGGAACACCTTCTAGTAAAACGTGACCATCACATAAAAGAGCAATTATTAAGGCATCTACCATGTTCTCTTGACAAATAATAGATTTGGATAACTCTTTTTTTATCTCATTGATTTTTTCTAAATAATCCATTTAAAATTTCCTTTTTAAATCATTGGAAGATTTTATCTAAATTCATTTAATAAAATATTAAAGGTTACTTAGATAGAATCACGGTTCTATTTTTATAGAAACCTCACATGTGTCAATCCTGGTCTGGGTTGTGACAAGTTAATTTTAACTTGGCATTAAGGGGCACAGAGGCTAAACCCAAATAAAACATAAACAAGGAAAAAACATGGTTACAATGAAAGACCTATTAGAATGTGGTGTACACTTCGGACACCAAACGAGAAGATGGAATCCAAAAATGAAAAAATATATTTTTGGTGTAAGAAAAAATATCTATATTATAGATTTACAAAAAACGTTAAGATACTTCAGATACACATATACTCTTATTAGAGATGCTGCTGCTGAAGGTCAAACAATGATGTTCGTTGGTACTAAAAAACAAGCTAGTCAAGCGGTTAAAGATGCTGCTATCTCTTGTGGTATGCCTTACGTTAACCATAGATGGTTAGGTGGGATGTTAACAAACTACGGAACAATTAAAAAATCAATTAGAAAATTAGAAATTATTAAAAAAATGAGAGAAGAAGGTCAACTAGATCTTTTAACTAAAAAAGAAGCTTTAATGCTTTCAAGAAAAGAAGAAAAATTAGAATTATATCTTGGTGGTATCAAAGATATGACTAAAATCCCTGATATGATGTTTGTACTTGATGCAGTTAAAGAAAAAATTGCTATTCAAGAAGCAAGAAGATTAGGAATTACAGTTGTTGCTCCTTTAGATACAAACTGTGATCCAGATGTAGTTGATTGGCCAATTCCAGGTAATGATGATGCAATTAGATCAATTCAACTATTTTGTAAAGAAATGGCTGCTGCAATGAACGAAGGTAAAGCTGCATATGCAGAAGCTAACGGTGATGTTGCAGACGTAGAAGAAGAGCTATCTACTGAAGAAGTAGCTGAAGTTGTTGCAGAAGCAGTAGCTGAAGGTGAAACTGAAGTTGAAGCAGAAGCAGTAGAAACAACAAAGGAAGCATAAGATGGCTGGCGCAACTCCTAAATTAATAAAAGAATTAAGAGAAAAATCTGGTGCAGGTATGCTTGATTGTAAAACTGCATTAAATGAGTGTGATGGAAACATTGACGAAGCAATGAAATACTTAAGAGAATCTGGTTTAGCAAAAGCTGCTAAAAAAGCTGGAAATGTAGCAGCAGAAGGTTTAATCACTATTTTAGTTAATGATGATGCAACTAAAGCTACTATGACAGAAATCAATTCTCAAACTGACTTCGTTGCTAAAAATGATCAATTTATTGCTTTAGTAAATGATGTTACTGCTCATGTACAAGCTGAAGGTTGTAATGAAAAAGAAGAATTATTAAAAACTACTATCAATTGTGTAAACTTTGAAGAGTATTTAAATAGTAAAATTGCAACAATTGGTGAAAATATCGTAACTAGAAAAATGGCAACTATATCTTCTGATAATGGTGTTGTTAATGGTTATGTTCACTTAGGTAAAGTTGGAGTTATGTTAGCTGCAACTTGTGCTGATGGTGCAAAAGATAAAACTAAAGATATATTAAAAAAAGTTGCTATGCATGCAGCTTCTATGAAACCAACTGTTATTTCTTATAAAGATTTAGATGCAGAGTTTATAGAATCTGAAAACAAAGCAATTATTGCTGATATTGAAAAGTTAAATGAAGAGTTAGTAAGACTTGGAAAACCTCTTAAAAATATCCCTGAATTTGTTTCTCAAGTTCAATTAACTGATGAAGCTATTGCAGCTGCTGAAGCTAAAATGAAAGAGGAATTAATTGCAGAAGGTAAACCAGAGAAAATTATTGGAAACATCGTTAAAGGTAAAATTGCTAGATGGATTGAAGATAATACTCAATTAGATAAAACATATGCACTATTATCTCAAACTTACGTTATGGATGATTCAATGACAGTTGAGCAAGCTATTAAAGCTTGTGATGAGTCAATTGAAATTGTTGAGTATGTTAGATTTGAACTTGGTGAAGGTATCGAGAAAAAAGAAGAAGATTTCGCAGCTGAAGTTGCTGCACAAATGGCTTAATAAATATTATTAAGAAATTAATAAAAAGAGGGGTTTACCTCTTTTTATTTAAGACTGGAGAAAAATGAACGACCAGCCTATACTACATGCTAAAAACATCTCTCATAAATTTGATTATGAACTTTTTAATAATATAAATCTTACTCTAAATAAAAAAGAATCAATTGCAATTATTGGAAAAAGTGGAAGTGGAAAGTCTACTTTACTAAATATTATCTCATCTCTTTTAAAACCAAATATTGGTGAAGTAATTTTTGATAATAAAAATATTTATACAATAAAAAATAAAAACCTTTTAAAGATAAGAAGAGGAGATTTTGGTATAATATTTCAAGCACATTATCTTTTTAGAGGATTTACTGCAAGTGAAAATTTGCAAATTGCACAATTTTTAAGTGATGAAACTATAGATGATAACCTTTTAGAAAAGTTAGGTATAAGTCATGTTTTACATCAAGGTATTGGTGAATTAAGTGGTGGTCAACAGCAAAGATTATCTATTGCTAGGGTTTTAACAAAAAAACCTAAAATAATTTTTGCTGATGAACCAACAGGAAATTTAGATAAAGATACTGCACATGATGTGATGAATACCTTATTTGAATATATAAAATCTAATGATGCTGGATTAGTTCTTGTTACACATGAAGAAGATATTGCTTTTAAATGTGATAAAGTTTATAAACTAGTCGATTTGGAATTACAGGAGATTAAGTGACATTACTGTTGATTACAAAAACTAATATGGTAGTTAAAATTTTTGATTTAATATGTACTAAACTTGAAATAAAACTATTTGTACAAGATAATACAGGCATTAGTAAAAATTATGACTTTATTGTTGTTGACCAAGATTTGGTTGATGAGAAATTTAATATTATCAAACAAATGGCATCAAAAATTGGTGCAATTTCTAATGAAGAACTTCCTTTTGATAAGTCAAGAGACTTTTTAATTTCAAGACCATTTTTACCACATGATTTATATACTATTTTATCAGAGCAAATAGATAATATAAAAGAAGAAGCAAAACAAGAACGAGATAGTAAAAATAAATTTTCTCATGATGATGATATTGAAGGAATCTCAGACTATATAGAAACCTTAGCAGATGATATTGCTTATGATATTGAAGATGAGGGTGATGAAAGTATTATTTCAATAGCTGCATTAAAAAATGGTGGTATCTTAGATAAAAGTGAACTAGGAAAAATCAATTCAATACTAAATGATGATAATTTACAAGCAAGATTCCAAAAAGAGTTTGTGGATGAATCAGAAATGAGTGAGACAGATTGGAAAGATCTTTCACAAATTATTGATGATGCCTTAGGTGAAGTAAAAGAGTATGAATTTGATTTAAATCATAACGAACCATATGAACTTTTACTAAATAAATATAATATAGATGAATTAAGACCATTACTAACAAAGTGTAACCAATCAATTATTGATAGATTATCACAAGGTGAGGTTATAGATTTAAGATTATCAATCAACAAAGGCTAATAAATTGATAAATGAAAAAAAAGGTGCTATTTTAACAATATCAGGACCTAGTGGATGTTGTAAATCAACACTTTTAAAAGAGGTTTATAAAGATATAGATGATTATTACTTTTCTATTTCTACAACAACAAGAGCTCCAAGAGAGGGAGAAAAAGATGGTGTTGATTATTTTTTCGCTAAAAAAGAGGATTTTTTAGAAGATATTCAAGCTGGACATTTTTTAGAGTGGGCAGAAGTTCATGGAAACTATTATGGAACATCTTTAAAACCTATTAAAGAAGCTTTAGCAGAAGGGAAACTTGTAATTTTTGATATTGATGTACAAGGACATGAAATAGTAAGAAAAAAACTAAATGATATAACTACTTCAGTTTTTATTACAACTCCTTCATTGAATGAATTAAAAAATAGATTACAAAATAGAAATACAGACTCTCAAGATATTATTGATAATAGAGTTGAAAATGCAAAACATGAGATAAAATATTTCCAAAAGTATGATTATTTTATAGTAAATGATGATTTAGATACAGCAAGTAAACAGCTAGTAGGAATTGCAAATGTAACAAGAATCAAAAGTAAACTTTTTGATTCTAAATTATATGAGAGTTGGATAGGTTAAATCTTATCTTTAGCTTCAGGTTTTCCAAAATGGTAACCTTGGCAGTAATCAATATCTAGCTCTTTGATTTTTTCATAAATCTCTTCTGATGAAACAAACTCAGCCACAGTTTTAAATCCAAATTTTCTAGAGAAATCTGCAATTGTTTCTACAATAATTTGTTGGTTTTTAGAAGTATCGATTTTTTTGATAAGTGAACCATCAATCTTAACAAAATCAATATTTAAATTTGTAAGCATGTTAAAGTTAGAATATCCAGCACCAAAGTCATCAACACCAACACTACAACCTAAAGATTTAACTTTATCAATAAATGTTGTAACCGTATCAAAGTTATTTATCTCTTCTGATTCTAGAATTTCAAACTCTAGAAGGTGAGTATAAGCTTTATTTTCTTCTAATGTATCATAAATCTTTTTAGTTGTTTTATTATTTGTTATATCATCAAAAGAGATATTAACGGCAACTCTTTTACCTTGTTCTTTAATAAGTCCAATGGCTTCTAAAAGCATAATCTCTATAATATAAGAGTAAAGTTTAGCTTTTTTTGCAATATCTAAAAATTTGATTGGAGCAATTACTTCACCTTGGTCATTTATGTATCTAATAAGTGCTTCATATTTATATATTTCTTGAGTTTTTGTATCAACTATTGGTTGATAAAAAGCAACAAAAAGGCCCTCTTTTAAACCTTTTTTTACCTCTTTTACCCATTTGATATTATCCTCAAAAGATTCTTGGATATTAAAAGAATTATCATAAACTAAAATTTGTTCAAATCTTTTTCTAGCATAGTTTATAACACGCTCTGTATATTTGTAAGCTAACTTGTTATCTGCACATGCAATACCAATAGTTACATTTAAATCTATTTCATTTTCTTCTATGAAAATAGCATTTTCTTCTATATGATTTGCAAACTTTTCACAAAGAGCTTCAAAAGCTTTTATATCCATAGCATAATCTTTTGCTACAACCGCAAACTTATCTGATTCTATTCTATAAACTCTATAATCTTCTGATGCAAAAAATTGTTTTATTATCATAGAAAACTCTATAAGAAGTTTATTACCATTATCTTCACCAAAAAGATCATTGATAGTTGAAAACTTATCAATATTGATAAGTGCCATCAAATCTTGAGCTGTTAATTCTAAATCTTTTTTTAGTTTATTTCTGTTTGGAAGCCTTGTTAGTTTATCAATATATAAATCTTTTAACTCATGATATAAAAGAGACTGGCTCATTACTTGTAAAAGTTTTTTCATATCTATTGGTTTTAAGATATATTTATCAACTCCAATATCAATAGCTTCAAGCAAATACTCAGTATTTGAAAAAGCTGTTGCCACAATTATTGGAATGTTTGAGTTTATCTTTTTAATCTCTTTAATCATGTCTAAGCCATTCATTTGTGGCATATTAACATCTGTAATAATTAAATCGATTTCTTCCTCATGTGCCTTGAAAAGTTCTAGTCCTTCAAGTCCATTTTCTGCAACAAACTGCTTATTTGTAAAACCTTTTAAAATATTTAGAGTTATATCTCTAAGAGATTTTTCATCTTCAGCATATAGTATTGTAATATTTTTCAAAATTGAAATATTATTAATCATTAATCAAAACTCCAAAAATTATAGGATATAATGTAAATTATATTATATCTAAATAGTAGCATAAAAAAATTAAAAATATAGACTTTAGGAATACTTGGGTGTCAAAAGTAAAATGTAATCACTGTCATTTAGAGTTTGATGAGAGTGTTATGATAAAAGAACAAACTCTAAATTTTTGTTGTAAAGGGTGTCAGGGTGTATATCATCTTTTACAAGACGAAAACCTTGATTCTTTTTATGATAAATTGGGAAATAAAACAATACAACCTCCCATTGAAGTAAATAGTGACTTAAATAAATTTGATACTCAAAGTTTTGAAAAAATATATGTATCTTCAAATGATGATGGATATAAAGAGGTTGATTTAATTATTGAAGGAATTCATTGTGCTGCTTGTATTTGGCTAAATGAAAAAGTTTTATTTAATACTGATGGTATAATCGATGCTAATATTAATTTTACTAATAATAAAGCAAAAATTATTTGGGATAGTGAAAAAATTGCTCTTTCAAAGATAATTGAAAAAATTAGAAGTATAGGTTATAACGCTTTTGCTTATAACTCTAAAATTGCTGATGAAAAAGCATCTCAAGCAAAAAGAGATTACTTTATAAGAATGATGGTTGCTGTATTTGCAACAATGAATATAATGATGCTTTCTGTTGCAAAATATACGGGTTTTTTTACTGGAATTACTCCTGAAGTTAAGCATCTTATTCATATAGGAGAGTTTATATTATCAACTCCTGTGTTGTTTTATAGTGGATGGATTTTTTACAGGGGCGCTTATTATGGCTTGAAAAACCGTATATTAAATATGGATTTTTTAGTTAGTTCAGGGGCAACATTCACATATATTTATTCTCTTTTTATACTTTTTGGTGCAAAAGGTGAAAGTTATTTTGACTCAGTAAGTATGATTATTACTTTTGTATTGGTTGGAAAGTATCTTGAAGTAATTGGTAAAAAATCAGCTGTAGATACTTTAGATACTATAAAAAGCCAAATACCACTTGAGGCTATAGTTATAAAAGATGGCAAAAGAGTTGAAGTAGCTGTTGAAGATATCTGCCTTGGATATATAGTTGAATTAAAAACTGGGGACAAAGCATCAGTAGATGGAGTAATAGTAACAGGAGAAAGTTCTTTTGATGAATCATCTATTTCCGGAGAATCAACTCCTATTTATAAAACAATAGATGATGTTGTTTTATCAGGAACTTTAAACCAAGACTCTTTAGTACAGTATAGAGTTACCAAAACTTTTAAAGACTCTACCTTGAACTCTATTGTTACTTTATTAGAAGATTCACTTGCTTCTAAACCAAAAATAGAACATAAAGCAAATGAGATATCAAAAGGCTTTTCTGTTGCAATTTTGAGTTTATCAATTCTTACTTTTTTAGTTTGGTATTTTTTAGGAATAGATTTAGGCTTTGACTATGATGGAGTTAATCATTTTGAAAAATCATTTATAGTAGCTATTTCAGTTATAGTTATTGCTTGTCCTTGTGCCTTAGCCCTTGCAACCCCAATAGCAAGTTTGATAGGAATCTCTGAATTAGCAAAAAAAGGTTTGCTTTTTAAAGAAGCAAAATTTATAGAAGAGTTAGCAAGAGCAACAAAACTTGTAGTTGATAAAACAGGAACAATAACAAACGGTAAACTATCAGTAGTGAAAGCTAGAGTTATGGATGATAATATTCATAAATTAAATTTACTATATTCATTGCTTGATAGTTCATCACATCCAATTAGTATCTCTATAAAAGAGTATTTAAAAAATAATTATAAGAATTTAACTCTAAAGAACCTAAATGAAATCAAAACTTTACAAGCTAAAGGAATGATTGCAAAGTATAAAAATGTAGATGAAAAAGAGTTTGAGATACTTGGTGGAAATCAAAAGCTTATGGAAGAGTTTGGAATAAGGTATAAATTTGATTCTCAAAATTCCGTATATTTATTTGCTATAAATAAAAAAGTTATTGCAACATTTGAATTAAAAGATGAGATAAAAGAGTATGCAAGTGAATTTGTATCAAATAGCATAAAAAATGGTATTGAAGTGATAATGTTAACTGGTGATAATGAAAATGTGGCTAAACAGGTTGCTAAAAAAGTTGGAATTAAAAGTGTGGTAGCAAATATAAATCCAATACAAAAAGCCCAGTATGTAAATAAATTAAAAAGTGAAGGGCACACCGTAATTATGGCTGGGGACGGAGTAAATGACTCTGTTGCACTTAGTAGCGCAAATGTTTCAGTTGCTATGGGAAATGGAGCAGATATATCAATTGCTGTATCGGATATTGTATTATTGAATAACTCTTTAAAAAGTTTGAATGAAGCCTTTGTAATTTCGCGAAAAACCTATAAATTTATTAAACAAAATTTATCAATATCTTTAATATATAATTTAGTTACAATTCCTCTAGCAATGGCAGGATTTGTAATACCACTAGTTGCAGCTTTATCTATGAGTTTAAGTTCACTAATTGTTGTTGCAAATTCACTTAGAATAAAAGGAAAATAGATGATAGAAGATACGCTTTTTATGATGTTAATTGTTGGACTTATTGTCGCATTTGCAATTTTGGGAATGTTTATATGGGGTGCAAAAACGGGTCAATTTGATGATAGTAATAAGATGATGGATGGTTTGCTTTTTGATTCAAAAGATGATTTAAATGATGCAATTAACAGAGAAAATAAAAAAGAGTCACAAAAAGAAGAAAAAAAAAGTAAGCCAAAAAATTGACTTACTTTTAAGAAGCTATAATCAAATGATTATAATTTAGAGATTTGTTCTGCCATAGCTTTGATATCAGCATCAGAAAGTCTAGCAACTTGACCTTTCATAACACCTTTCATTGCTCCACCATAAGAACCATCTTTGTAACCTTTAAGAGCAGTTTCGATTTTTGCCGCATCCCAACCTTTTACGATTTGAGATTTACCTAAAGCAGCTTTCTCAAAATTTGCACCATGGCATCCTGCACATGCAGCAAGATTTGCAGCCATAAGTGAAGCAGCAGCAATCAACGTTCCTAAAACTATTTTTTTCATTTGTTCTCCTTATAATTTGAGGCTTAATTTTACCTAGAAATTCTTTTTTTTAGCTTAGATTATTTTAGTTATTTAATATAGAGATAATTTTGTATAAAGTCTAGTTGTTATATAGTTAATAAATAAATTATTTTGGATATAAAATGGATAATGATGGCTTTGTTCTTCAAATAAAAGAGCTAAACTTTGGATATAAAAAAGATAAATTAATATATGAAAACTTTTCTTTAGATTTAAAAAAATCAGAAATTAAAGCAATAGTAGGTTCAAGTGGAAGTGGTAAAAGTACACTGTTTGAACTTATAACTAATAATCTAAAACCACTAAAAGGAGAGATTAACTCTTCTAAAATTGCCTCCATATACCAAGACCCGTATAGCTCTTTTCACCCTACACACTCTATACTTGAACAAATAAGTGATGTAATTTTAAATCTTGATATGCTTGAATTAAAAGAGTTATTAAAACAGTTAAATTTAGAGTATGATTTAATTGAAAAAAAACCCCATGAGTTAAGTGGTGGGCAACTACAAAGATGTTCAATACTTCGAGCACTTCTAATGAAACCAGAACTTTTATTGGTAGATGAAGCTACATCTGCTTTAGATAATATAATAGCTCTTGATGTTATGAAGTTAATCTTGAAATTTTTGCCTAATTATGGAATACTTTTAATAACCCATGATTTACACTTAGCATCTTGGTGTAGTGATGAAATTATAAAATTGGAAAGTGATGAATAATGACAATAAAAAAGCCTTAGTTCTTTTGAATATGGGTGGTCCAAGAGACAAAGATGAACTAGAAATGTTTTTACGTAATATGTTTAATGATAAAAATATCATAACAGTAAAGAGTGATATCTTAAGATCTTTTATAGCCTCTATGATTGTATTAACCAGAAAAAATTCTGCATGGCAAAATTATGAAGCTATTGGCGGATGTTCTCCTTTAAATAAATTAACAGAAGATTTAGTATCAAAACTAAATAATGAACTTGAAGATTATGAAGTTTTTCAAGTCATGAGATATACGCCTCCTTTTGCACCAAAATGTGTACAACAATTAAGACAAAAAGGGATAAAAGAGGTAGTTTTACTCCCTTTGTATCCACAATATTCAACTACAACTACCAAGTCATCATTAGAAGATTTTTTTGATATTGCGAAAGATGAATTTAGTATAAAAATTATAGACCCTTTTTATAAAAATGAAAAATTTAATGATAAAATCACAGATGATATAATAAAAAGTGTAGAAGATACAAAAGCTTATAATCTTATTTTTTCAGCACATGGATTACCTCAAAAAATAGTTGATGCAGGTGACCCTTATGAAAACCAAGTTAATGAACATGTAATAATATTATCTGAAATATTAAAACAAAAGAAAATAGAATTTGAATCTATTTCCCTAGCATATCAATCAAAAGTTGGACCTTTGAAATGGTTGACTCCATCTTTAGAAGATAGATTAAGTGAACTAAAAGAGAAAAATGTGCTTATATATCCAATTGCATTTATAGTAGATAACTCTGAAACAATGTTTGAACTTCATATTGAGTATGAAGAGATTGCAAAAGAGATTGGTGTAAAAGATTATAAGGTAGTTAGTTGTGTAAATGATAGTGATGAGTTTATAGAGGTAATAAAAGATTTGATAAAGGGGTAATAATGTCTAATTCTATACTTTTAAAGATTGCAAAGGATGCAATCGAAGAAGAACTTTACAATAAATCAAAAATAGATAGAGTTGATTTGGAAGCTAGTTTTGATTTTTTAAATGAGCAAAGAGCCTGTTTTGTAACACTGAAATTGGAAGATAGACTTAGAGGATGTATTGGCTCATTATTACCAGATAAAAAATTAATTGATGATGTGATATCAAATGCCCAAAATGCAGCTTTTAGAGATTTTAGGTTTCAACCTTTATCTAAAAAAGAGTTTGAAAATGTAAAAATTGAAATTTCACTTTTAACTATTCCAAAGATGGTAATTTATGATTCAATTGATGAATTAAAAGAAAAAATTAGACCAAATGTTGATGGAGTGATTTTAAAACAAGAGCAAAACAAAGCAACTTTTTTACCTCAAGTTTGGGATGAACTTCCAAATTTTGATGAATTTTTTGAAAATCTAAGTTTGAAAGCTGGCTTAGATATAGATTCTCTTACCCACTTCCCTGAAATTTTTACGTATCAAGTAGAAAAGGTAAAATGACAAAGAACAAGATGAATTATTCTGGAAGTTTTTATCCAGATAAAAAAGATGAACTTTTAAAGTATTTTGAATTTTTTAATCAAAATCAACAAGAGATAAATTTAGATATAAAAGCAAGAGCCATTATTGTACCCCATGCTGGATATATTTATTCAGGAATTGTGGCAAATATTGCTTATAGTAAAATAAAAGATTTAAAACCTAAAAGAGTAATAGTAATAGGCCCTTCACATAGACACTATTTAAGTGGTGCTTCGGTTAGTCTATTTGATAAATATGAGACTCCTTTAGGTGATATGAATATTGATAAAGAGTTTGGTTTAGACTTGATTAAGAAGTATGACTGTTTAGATTTTGATGAAAATGCTCACATGGAACACTCAACAGAGACCCAAATGCCCTTTATAAAAAACTATTTGGATACAAAAGTTTTAGAGATAGTTTATGGGAAACTAGACTATAAAGAGTTATCTAATATTTTATTAGACCTCTTTAAAGATGAAGATAATTTTGTAGTTATAAGTACTGATTTAAGTCATTTTTATTCACTAGAAGAAGCAAATATTTTAGATCAAACTTGTATAGACGCAATAAAAAATAAAGATTTAATAAAAATATATGAAGGCTGTGAAGCTTGTGGAATAATTGGAGTGAAAGCTTTACTTGAAACATCAAAAGAGTTTAATTTTGAAATAAAGTTTTTAGAGTATAAAACAAGTTGTGAAATGACAAAAGATAGAACAAGTGTAGTTGGCTATGCTTCATTTTTAGTAGGAGAGAATATTGGCATTTAGTTTAAAGAAGTTTATATCATTTTTTTTGGAGCCTTTTACTTTTGGTTTTTTAATATTATTGTTGGCATTTATTTTTTTATTTTTTAATAGTTACAAAAAAGCAAAAATCTTTTTATTTATAGGATTAGCATATTTTTTCTTGGTTTCAAGTTCTATATTTTCAAACCTTTTAATGTCACCTTTAGAAAATAAATATAAAAATCAAGAAAATATTGATATCTCAAAAGTTGAGTATGTGTTACTACTTGGTGGAGATTTTGAACGAAGAGCTTATGAAGTAATTAAACTAAGTAAAGAATTAAAAGATGCAAAAATAATCACATCGGGATATGAGGGAATTGATATAATACCAGAAGCCATTGAAGCAAGAGATAGATTAATAAGTTATGGAATTGACGAGAATAGAATAATTATACAAGAAAAACCAAAAGATACCATAGAAGAGGCAATATCCATAAAAAAGCTTTTAAAAGATAAACCCTTTATTTTAGTTACAAGTGCTTCTCATATGCCAAGGGCAATGGAGATATTTAAACAACAAGGCTTAAATCCAATTGCAATGCCAACTGCATTTACAGTAAAAGAAAAAAGTTCTAATAGTTATTTAAGTATTGGAAATATAAAGAAAGTAAGTATGGCTACGCACGAATACTTAGGCCTTGTTTGGTTTAAAATAAAAACGATTTTAAATAAGTGACTTTATTTAGATATACTTACAAAAATTAAAAGAAACGGAATAACTAACTTGAATGAAAAAATTGAATTAGGTGTAATTAATACCCTAAAAGTTAATAGATTAACAGAACCTGGAATATATTTAGAAGCCTTAGATGAAGAGGTTGTTTTATTACCAAACGCATATATTAGAAGTGACATGGAAATAGGTTCATTGGTTGATGTATTTATTTACACTTACTCAGAAGATAGACTTGTGGCAACTACACTTAAACCATACGCCATGAAAAATGAATTTGCCTGTTTAGAGGTTGTTGATACTGCAAAATTTGGTGCTTTTGTTGATATAGGACTACCAAAAGATTTACTTGTACCAATCAATAAACAAACTTCAACATACAATGTTGGAGCTAGAAAAGTTTTAAGAGTTATAGAAGATGAAAAAACACAAAGATTAATAGCCACAGAAAAATTTACTCAATATTTATCAAAAGAGATAAAAGATTTAGAACAAAATGATGAGGTGATGATTCTTTTATATTCTAAAACTCCATTAGGATTTAAAGTTATTGTAAATAATTTATATGATGGAATGATTTTTCATACAGAAATTTTTGAAAATATAAATATTGGTGATATAAAAAAAGCCTATATTAAAAACATAAGAGATGATGGAAAACTTGATTTATCATTACAGAAAATTGGACAAAAAAAATCTAGTGACAACTCTCAAAGAGTTTTAGAAATTTTAAAACAAAACAGTGGTAAACTAGATTTTACGTATAAAAGTGACGCTGAAGATATTAAAGAAGTTTTTGCCATGAGTAAAAAAGCTTTTAAATTGGCACTTACAAAACTTATATCAGAAGAAAAAATTATATTGGAAGATAGTTGCATAAAAGTTAAATAATTAAGAAAACAATATTTGAAATATCTAATTAAGATAATTTTTATCCTATTTAATTATAATTTCACAATAAATTTTTAATAAGGGAAGAATATGGCAACAACAAAATTACAAGGAAACCTAGTAAACTTAGCTGGGAATGACGTAAATGTAGGAGATAAAGCTCCAATAGTAAATGTAGTAGGACAAGATTTAGCTGAAATTGAAGTTGGAAATAAAGCACAAGTAGTGGTTGTTGTTCCATCATTAGATACTCCTGTATGTGCAGCAGAGACTAGAAAGTTCAATGAAGAAGCTGCAAAAACTGAAGCTGAAGTTGTAGTTGTTTCTATGGATTTGCCATTTGCTATGGGAAGATTTTGTACAACTGAAGGAATTGAAAACTTAAAGGTTGGTTCAGATTTTAGAAATAAAGATTTGGCTAATGCATATGGAGTATTGATTGCTGATGGACCATTAGCAGGTGCAACTTGTAGAGCTGTTTTTGTTATTGATTCAAATGGAGTCATTAACTACAAAGAGATTTGTGAAGAGATAACAGAAGAGCCTAATTATGATGCTGCATTAGCTGCAATCAAAGATGTAACATCTACTTCTTGTTGTGGGACTTGTCATTAATCAATGAATTAAATTAAAAAAAAATATACAATCTCTTAAATTAATAGGAGATTGTATTATGAAAAATTGGTATAACAAATTTATATCCCAACCCCACCAAGTATTTTTTACAAATGCTACACTTTTTTTACTACTTTTTATTTTAGCACTATTTTTAAACTATTCAAATGTTATAACTTTAAAAGTTCCTTTACAAGTATTTCATGCATATGCTTTGATATATATAGTTTTTATTCAATTCTTTTTAGGCTTTTTATTTGTAGTTTTTCCAAAGTTTTTGCTTCAAGCTGATATCTCTTCTAATGTTTATATGAAACAAGCTATTTTATATTTTATTGGTACAACACTTTTTTTTATATCAATATTTACAAGTGAGATTTTAAATATATTTGCGGCATTTTTTCTTTTTTGTATTCAATTAGTTAGTTTTAAACTTTTATACAATATTCATATAAAATCAACAATGAAAGATAAAAAAGATACAAAATGGATACTTATATCTTTTGCTTTTGGATTGTTTTTTAACTTAATATTTATTTGTTCATTTATTCAATCAGATATTTCGCAAGAGTTGCGACAACTTTCAATAAATAGTGGATTTTATCTTTTTATTTTTATGCTGATTTTTTCTGTTGCCCAAAGAATGGTTCCTTTTTTCACTTCTGCAAAAATACCAGGATATAAAATCAATAAATCAAAATATCTTTTAGAAAGTGTATTTATCTTATTGGTTTTAAAAGTTCTTATTTTAACTTTTTTAACAACACCATATAATCTTATAGTAGATGTTGCTTTATTTATTGTTTTTACAAGAGAGTTTATCAAATGGAAAATCTCAATAAGAAAAGTAAGTGCTATCATGTGGGTTTTATATCTATCTTTGTATTGGATTCCTATTGGGTTTTTCTTATCAAGTATAGAGTCAATTCTTTATTTATATGATAGTTCAATTGTATTTGAAAAGAGTATTATTCATGTTTTTGCCTTGGGATATTTTTGTACTATTCTTTTAGGTTTTGGTACTAGAGTTACTTTAGGACATTCAGGAGCCATTCCAACAGCAAACAACTTTACTATTATTTTATATTTAGCTTTTCAATTAGTGGTACTTTTGAGATTGTTTGCTTCCTATAGTATAAATTTTGCTTTTGATTATCTATTTTTTATAAATTTAAGTGCAATATCTTTTTTACTTCTGTTTATCCTTTGGTCATCAAAATATATTGTGATACTTCTAAAAGGAAAATAGTAATTTCAAAAACTACACATATCCTTAACGTTTTTAAAATAAAATAAATAAGAACAAAAATGATATGTTATGAAAATAAATCAAAATGAAATAACTCCAGAAACACTATTTGAAAATAGAAGAAAGTTTATAAAACTTGGAGCAGCATCAGTAGTAGCAAGTTCTACTTTGATGGAACTTATGGCAAAAGAGAATTTGCCAACTTCAGACTTATCATATAAAAAAGATACAAATCCAAATAATCTAGAACTTAATACCTATAAACAAATCACTTCATATAATAACTTTTATGAATTTACCACTTCAAAAGAGGGCGTTAAACACATGGCTCACACTTTAGTGACAACTCCTTGGACTATTGAAATTGATGGACTTGTAGAAAAACCCTTCACAATTGATATGCAAGATATTATGAAAAAATATTCACTTGAAGAGAGAATATATAGATTTAGATGTGTTGAAGGGTGGTCTATGGTTGTACCTTGGATTGGCTTTGAATTAGGAAAATTTATAAAAGATTGTAAGCCTTTAAGTGATGCTAAATATGTGAGATTTGAAACTCTTTGGGATGATGAGATGTTTCCAGATCAAGCAAGGGGAGTTTTTGGGAATATAAAAAGATATCCATATGTTGAAGGTCTAAGAATGGATGAAGCCATGAATCCACTTACCATATTAAGTGTTGGACTTTATGGAAAAACCTTAGAAAATCAAAATGGGGCACCTATTAGGTTAGTTGTACCTTGGAAATATGGATTTAAATCTATAAAATCAATTGCAAAAATATCTTTTGTAAAAGATGAGCCTTTAAATAGTTGGCAGGAAATGGCTCCACATGAATATGGCTTTTATGCAAATGTAAATCCAAAAGTTGATCATCCAAGATGGAGTCAAAAAAGAGAGAGAGTTTTGGGTGAACTATTTAAACAAAAAACACTTATGTTTAATGGATATGAAAAAGAGGTTGCACATTTGTATAAAGGTATGGATTTAAGAAAGAATTTCTGATGAAAGTTTTAATTTTTTTATTACTGCTTTTACCCTCTTTTATTTTATCCTATGAGGTGTTTTATTTACAAAATGTTATAGACCCTATAAAGTACATCTATAGTGTAACAGGTGCAATAGCATTAATCTTGCTATTTTTCACCACAACGATATCTCTAATAAAAAGTTGGATAAATCTAATTTCTTATAGAAAAATGATAGGGTTATTTTCTTTTTATTATGCTTTTTTACATTTTCTAAATTTTATAATATTAGATATGGAATTAGATTTTATTTTTGCCTTTGAAGAGACACTTGATAAACCCTTTATTTATCTTGGTATGATATCTTTTTTAATACTTGTTTTTATGGCAATAACATCTTTTGGTAAGTTATTTAAACTCTATTTTAAATATCATAAGGTTATATATATTGCCTTAGCCCTTACAACTATCCACTTTATAATGGCTCAAAAAGCTTTATCAATTCCTCAAATGGGATATGTAGGAATAATATTAATCATTGCTTATTTTAAATTTAGACAAAGAATACTATAAAGCACCATACTTATCATTTTTTAAAATTAGTTTAATATAGCATAAAAGTAGTTTAAAAGTTATATTAATACTTTATTTTAAATTTAAATTATCTTATTATTATATATAAAAGGATAAAAAATGGAACTAACTACAGAAACTAAAACTAGCAGTCTAAATGCCTATGTCCAAACACATCAAAATTCAAATACAAATAAAACAGAAAATAACACTCCAAAAACAATGGATGATTTAGAAAAAAAATATGGAGATAAGTTTGAAGACTATTTGCAGAAGTTTAATGAACTTACAAAAGATGATAATACAATTACCAAAGAAGAAGGGTATGAGTTAAAATATAAAGAGTCTGTTGCTTTGAAAGAAATAACTGATATAAAAAATGCAAATGGAGGTAATTTTGTAGATGAAGAAGTAATTTTGGGGTTAAACCCAAGTTTACCTCCTGAATTAGCTGAACAACAAAATGATTTAATGAAAAAAATTGCACAAAATCCTGATGATGCAAGTTATGTTTGGATGCTTTTTGAAATTCCTAAACAATACAATCAATACATGAATGGAGAAGAACCTACCTCTATTTTTCAAGTAGATGGTAACGGTAAATTTATGAGTGAATTAAAATCTACAAATAAAAAGTTTGATGCCCAAGAGTTTGTAAATAAGATGTTAGAAGTATTTACAAATGAACTGTCAAATGCAAAATCAAATGACCAAAAAGAGATATACCAAAGACTTGTGGATGGATATAAAGATATGAAAGAGCAATTAGAAAATCCACCTTATAAGGAAACAGTAGTTTATGGATGAGGATATAAAATGCAAGTAACAAATAATCAAGATGTACAAGCATACAATTATAAAGCCACAAAAACACAAGAAGTAAAAACTTCCCCTTCAGCTTTTGATTCACTTTTAGAAGAAAAAAAAGAAGTGTCTGAAAAGAAAGAAGGTAGAGTATTAGCTAATATTGATAAGTATAATTTATATGAAGATGAAACAAAAAGATTTAGAGAAATATTGGCTGATGATACTGTTAGCCTTGAAGAGATAGATACTTTATCTTATGAAGAAGCAAAAAGATTTTTTAGTCATATGTATCCTAAAGATATGGAAAGCATCATGAAATCGCCATTAGTAAAATATGGTGATAACCATAATCAAATATTTATGATGTCATCTTCAATGTCTATGTCATATGATGAAAATTTTAATGAAGCTATGTATAGAACATATAGAGAAATTGATACAGAAGAACAAAGAGATATTTTTGATTCTACCATACATAATTTAAATACTGCATATATAAATGACGAACAGTATGAACAAGTAAAAAACATGTATGGAGAGAATTTTATATATAATATGTTGAGCAATTTAAAAACTGAATATTCTCAAAATCAAGATTTAAGAACTAAGATGTTACTTGATAGTTATACTCTCCTTCAAAATAACTATAATGAAGTCTTAAATGAAAAGAAAGAGATATATGCTTAATATTTAGTTTAAGTAAAGAGTGATTTAGATTAAATCACTCTTTTTTATATACTCAGCCACTCTAAATGAGTTGGCATAGATTGTCCATGTATAAGGTACACTTCCTCCAGTAGGCATAAAGCTACCATCTGTTACAAAAAGATTTTTTATATAATGGCTTTGGCAGTATTTGTTTAAAACAGATTTTTTGGGGTCATCTCCAAATCTACAACCGCCTGCTTGTAAATTTGCAGAGGGAAGTGGTGAGATATTGCTTTGGATATCTTTTGTACCCATTTGTTTTAACACATCTATTGCTTTTTGTGCTAAGAAGTTTCCTACTTTTACATCTTGTGGGTGAGCACCTATTCTAATAGTGGCTACTGGAACTCCATATTTATCTTTGTAGTTTTCATCAATACTTACAAAACAATCATCATTTGGCATCCAGTCTGTAAAAATCTCAAAGTTTAGAACTCTTGATTTTGTGAAGTTTTTATATATCTTATCTTGTAACTCTTCACCAAATAAAAGATTACCATTATCATCAGATTTTAATCTTAGTGCTCTTCTTATTGGGTTTGCATGTTCAAATAGAAAATCTATAGTTCCACCTTTAAACTCTTTTGTAAAATACCAATCTTGTAGACCTCTATTTACAAAAAAACCAGTTTGAAATAGTTTATCTTTATTTAGTAAACTTGTATCTATCTCTGCACTTCCTTGTCCACCACCTGTAAAGAGCATATTTTTTCCAACTTCTCCTGATGAGTTTGCTAAGCCATTTGGAAAATCACTATTTTTAGAGTTTAGTAAAAGCCTTGAACTCTCAACTGCTTGGGCTGCTAGTACAAATAGTTTTGCTTCTACACTTTTTTTGATTTTTTCTTTAGTGTAGTAAAGAGCCTTTTGGATTTTTTTATCTTTATTTGTAAGAAGTTTAAAAACAAAGGCATTTGGTATTATTGTTATATTGTTTGTTTCAAGGGCTGATTGAATTAAAGCTGCTCTTGAACTTCCTTTTGCTCCACTTGAACATGCGTATGAACCACAATAATTAGAGTAATAGCAAGCATTTCTAGCGTTTTTCTTTTGGGAGATTATGGCTCTAGGAACTTTATATGAAATATAATCTAACTCTTTACATGCTTTATCTATTAGCTCAACTACTGGATGTTCTTGTAGTTTTGGATAGGCA
The DNA here is from genome assembly GCA_002869535.1 of Arcobacter sp. GTDB lineage: Bacteria > Campylobacterota > Campylobacteria > Campylobacterales > Arcobacteraceae > Arcobacter. Next base: position 447,163 of record PKUK01000008.1, on the reverse strand, counting down.
TATTTTTTACTACTTCTTGGTTCTGCATGTTCATATTTTGTATACTCACCTGATACTCCAATAACTCTTTCGACTTTGTCATAATATGGTTCCATATCTTAATAAGTTATAGGCCAATCTTCAACATTACTATTTGCATATTTCCCATAAGTTGATTTGAGTTTAAAATCATTTGGTTTAAGTCTATGAAAATATCCACTCATAAAGTTGGATGAGCCACCTAAGAAGTTCCCATTCCAAAAACTCCAGCCTGTTTCATATGTTGGGAACTTATACCATTTACCATCATCAAACTTTTCTTCTATAACATGGTATTCATCTTTTAAATTAGGAGTAAAGATATCTCTTCTAGCATAGGCTATCTCATCTTTTGAAAAATCTTTTTCACTATAAATATCTCCTTTTTCAAGGATTAGAACTTTTTTCCCCTCTTTTGCAAGGGTATAAGCAATAGGACCAGCTCCAGCACCACTACCTATAATACATACATCATAAATCAATTTTAGCTCCATATTTTTTCTTTGGTCTTGGTATTCCTGCTTTGTGTTTTAGTGCCATCCAACCTGACTGAAATTTATTTCCACCATAGATTGGGTCACTTAGCATGGCTTCTATTGCATAGTAGACTAAGATATTTAGCCATGTGTTTCCATATTCACTCTCATTTGCTTGTTTTATAATCTGTAGTTTCTCTTTTTTTAAAGCTTTGAAAAACTCTGGAAAACTCTCTTTAAATACTTTTGCTCCATTTAAAATAAGTTCTAAATCATCCTTATCAAAGGTTTTATGGTCAATATTTTGTTTTAAATATGCAACACTACCAAACTCTTTTGCACTTGGCATTTTGCCAGTTTTTGGCATAAGTATATTTTGTACTTCTAAAATAGTTTTCCAAATATCATCATCAATATCTTTTGCTAATAGATAATTATCAATCAATATTGGAGTTATTGTTGTAAGTTTTAAAAATGTTCTTCTTTTCATACTTTTATCTTATATAAAATTTGTAAATCTTTTGTGTAGTAATAATTGTAGCATAGCTTAATATTTTTACTATTTAATAAAGCACTTTATGATACTATTCGCAAATGACAATAAAAAAGAACTTACAATAAATGCCCTTATCTAACCTAAATGAAGAACAATTAGCCGCAGCCACATGTAAACCAGGTTTTAACCTTATAATTGCAAGTGCTGGCACTGGAAAAACATCTACTATTGTAGGAAGAATTGCAAACTTAATTAATGGTGGAGTTAAACCATCTGAGATTATTCTTTTGACCTTTACAAACAAAGCAGCCCAAGAGATGATTCAAAGGGTTTCAAAGTTTTTTGGAAAAGAGACTGCAGGTTAGATTATGGCTGGAACTTTTCATAGTTTAAGCTATAAACTAATAAAAAAACTAAAAATAAATATAACCCTAAAACAGCCAAATGAGTTAAAAACACTTTTTAAATCTATTTATGAAAAAAGAGTATTTTTTGAAAGGGATGACTCAACCTCTCCTTATGATGGTGGTTATTTATATGATATTTATTCACTTTATTTAAACTCTAAAAACAATGAAGAGTTTGGGGATTGGATAGTTGAAAAAAGTGCAGGTCATGAGATTTATACAGATATTTATGAAGATGTAATTCAAGAGTTTCATATGTTAAAAAAAGAGTATGGGTATGCAAATTTTGATGATTTGTTGACTATTATGCTTGAATTACTTGAAACAAATGAGTTTGATTTTAAAGAGATACTTGTAGATGAGTATCAAGATACAAACCCTTTACAAGGTAGACTCCTAGAAGCTTTTAAGCCAAAATATCTTTTTTGTGTAGGTGATTATGACCAAAGTATTTATGCTTTTAATGGTTCTGATATTGGTATTATCTCTACATTTGCAGACAGATATGATGGGGCAGAAGTTTTTACATTACGAAAAAACTATCGTTCTACTAGACCCATATTAGAACTTGCTACAAAAGTAATTGAACACAATGAGAGAGTTTATGATAAAAATCTTGAAGTTGTAAGACAAGATGCTGATTATTCTCCAAGATTATTAACTTTTAGTGAACTTTTTGACCAGTATGAACATATCTCAAAACTGATTTCACAAAGTACAACCCCACATAGTGAAATAGCAATTATATTTAGAAACAATTCAAGTGCTGATGGTATTGAAGCAAACTTAAGAGAGTACTCTATTCCTGCAAAACGAAAAGGTGGAAAGAGTTTCTTTGATGCTTTAGAAGTTAAATTTGTACTTGATATTATAACTCTAATACAAAATCATAATGATATGATGGCTGCTATTCATATATTGGAGTATGGGAAAGGTATAGGAAAAGCCATAGCAAAAGACCTATTTGATGCTTTGATAAAACTAGGAAATGGAGATTTATTTCAAGGTTTATACCATCCAGATCCAAATATTAAAAATCCCTATGTATCAACCAAAACAAAAAATGTACAGCTTGGGCTTTTTGATGATTTTGCAGAGTTAGGTTCTGTATCTAAATTTAGAGATTGTGGATTTGATGAAAAGTTTTTAGGAAATCAAATTTTAAAACACCCAAAGCTTTGTGTTGAAGGTGGAGAGTTCTTATTTGAATTTTATTTGCTTGTAAGGGATTTAAAAAGGGTAAAAAATCCAAGAACTGCCATAGACAATATTTTTAAATCAAACTTATATGACCACTTAATAGAGATGTTGTCAACTAAAAGAGCCACAAGAAAAGATGGACAAATAGATCCAGCTATGAAACAAGTTTCAATTGTAAGAATAAATAAAAAAATAACACTTTTAAAGTCTCTAGCTTATCACTACAACGATATAGAGAAGTTTATAAATGCCATGGTTTTAGGTGGTAGTGAGATGAGTGAAGGTGAGGGCGTAAATCTTCTATCTGTTCATGCTTCAAAAGGTTTAGAGTTTAAAGAAGTTTATGTAATAGACTTGATGAATGGAAGATTTCCAAATCAAAAACTAATAGCCAAAGGTGGAAGTATAGAAGAGGAGAGACGACTTTTTTATGTGGCAGTAACTAGAGCAAAAGATATTTTGTATTTATCGTATGCTAAATATGACAAGGTAAAAAAACTAAGTTTCGTTCACTCACAATTTTTAAAAGAGGCTGGTTTGATAAAAAATGAGAGTACCTAATTCCTACATTTTGTAAATAAAATCTATTGGGATTAAGTTTATAATTAGTTAATTAGCTAATTAGTTATAAAATAATTATAGTTAATTATATTCACATTGGAGAATCATAATGAAATTTAGTCTCTCAAAAATCAACTTTTTAAATATCTTCTTTATTTTACTTCTTTTTTCAATTATATTAGGAATTTTTATTTATCAATTTAATGAAGAAGTATATAATAAAAAAGTAGTTTTACTTGAGAAAAATTATTATGAAAAAAATAAAGCAATTATAAAATATGAAGTTAAACGAGCAGTTAAAAGAATAGATGTTTTAAAAAATCTTGTTTATGAAAAGAATGAATTACTCTTAAAAGAAAAAGTAGTTTTTATAAAAAACTTATTTAACTCAAATCTAAAAGTAAATAATTTTGACGAAATATTATTAAAATACAAAAAAGAGTTAAATTTATTTAAATGGGACAATGGCTCGGGATATTTCTATATTTTTGATAAAAATGGAAAAGTTTTATTCCACGGAGGCAATAAAAAATATGTCAATTTAAATATTTTTAAATTAAGTGAATCAAATAAAGAACTATATAACTTTTTAAAAGACTCTATAGTTCAAGATGAAAATTTTGGTACTTATAAATGGTATAAACCGAATGAAAAACCCAACGAACTCCATAGTAAATATGTTTATGTTAAAAAAGATGAAAAATATAATATTTTTATAGCTGCTGGTGTTTATAAAGATGAACTTGATAAAGAAATTAAAAAATTAGTTTTTGAGAATCTAGAAAAAGATAGATTTGGTGATAGTGAATATGGCTATTTTTGGTTAATAGGATTGGATAATATTTTGAAGATGCATCCATTCTTACCTCATTTGGTTGGTAAAGATCAAAGTAATATGAAAAGTTTAGATGGAAAATCTCTTATGGATAAAATGAAAGAAGCTGGATTGAGAGGTGGAGATTTTATAAAATATAAAGTAAATAGACCTGATAACAATCAAATAGATGAAAAAATTTCATATACGGAATTATTGTATAATTGGGATATTGCAATTGGTGCTGGCTTTTATAGAAGTGAATTAAATAATTTAATAAAAGAAGAAAAAAATAACCTAAAAGAAATATCAGATGAATACATATCTGATATATTTATGATTCTTTTTGTATTAATTTTTGCAGCTTTAATAATAGCAAAATACATCTCTTTAAAAATAGATTTAATTGAAGTTCAGCGTGAAGAACAGATGAATATGCTTGAACAATATAAGTTTATATTAGATAAAAGTAGTGTAGTTTCAAAAACAGATAAAAATGGGATTATTACATATGTAAATAATAGTTTTGAAAAAATAAGTGGCTATAATAAAGCAGAATTAATAGGAAAAACTCACAGGTCTGTAAGTCATGCGGACACTCCTAAAAGTCAATTTAAAGAATTATGGAAGACTATTTCAAAAGGAAAAACTTGGAAGGGAATTCTAAAAAATAAAACAAAAGAAGATAAAAGTTATTATAGTAGCATAACTATTGTTCCTATAAAAGATTCTTTTGGGAATATAGTAGAATATATTTCATCAGGAAATATTGTAACTGAATTAATAGAAAATAGAACAAAACTCCAAAGTTTATTTAAAACGGATGTTTTAACAGGATTAAGAAATAGAGTAAGTTTAATTGATGATTTAACTAAAAGTAGTAGTACTTTAGTACTTATAGATATAGATAGATTTAAAGAGATAAATGATAGTTACAGTCATTTTGTTGGAGATGAAATAATAAAAGCTTTTGCTAACAGATTGTTTGATTATTTTAATGATAGAAACTATATTTTGTATAGAGTTCAAGCAGATGTTTTTGCTTTAGTTATAGATAAAAGTACAGTTGACAATGTTTTTAAAGATGTTAGTGAATTTATAGATACTTTAGGACAAGAGGCTTATTTTGTCAAAGATGATAAGTTTATACTTAGTTATACTTGTGGTATTGCTTCAAATAGTGAGAATTTATTAACTTATGCAGATATTGCTCTTGACGAAGCAAAAAATAAAAAAGTTAGAATCAAAGAGTACAGTGATTCAATGGCAGATATTAAAAAATTTAGAGATAATATTCAATGGGTTGATAGATTGCATAAAGCAATTAATGAAGATAGAATATTCCCTCACTATCAGCCAATATATAATTATAAAACTGGGAAAATCGATAAATATGAAGCTTTGATGAGGTTAGAAGAGAATGGAAAAATAATCTATCCAAATGAGTATTTAGAAATTGCTAAAAGAACTAAGTTATATACTGAATTAACATATAAAATGATTGAAAAAGCTATTAGTAAGTTTTCAACAAATGATTTAGAGTTTTCAATAAATTTGTCGGTTGAAGATTTAATGAATGAAGAATTGATGATTTATCTTTTTGATTATGCGGAACAAAAAGATGTATTTAATAGAATGGTTTTAGAAATTGTTGAATCAGAAGAGATTGAAGATAGTGATTATGTTAATAAACTTGTAAAGAGATTTAAAGATAATGGTGCAAAAATTGCTATTGACGATTTTGGATGTGGATATTCAAATTATGAATATTTAATAACATTACAGGCTGATTACTTAAAAATAGATGGTTCTATTATTAAGTTAATCCCTTCAGATACAAGAACACAAGATGTTGTAAAATCTATTCTAGAATTTAGTAGAAAATCAAATATAAAAGTTATTGCAGAGTTTGTTAGTGATGAAAATATTGATAAAATATTAAGAGAAATTGGTGTTGATTATGCACAAGGCTTTTATTATGGAAAACCAGAAGTAGAATTAGTTGATGAAATAAGTTAAGATAGTCTACTTCTTACTCTATTTTTTCCTTTTCTTTTTGCATCATAAAGCATCTTATCTGCATTGTTTATAATTTCATCAATTGATTTTGCATTAATAGAATCACTAACTCCAAAACTTGCAGTTACAAAAAGTTTTATGTGGGGTATGTTTATAACTACTCTTTCAATTTTTTTTCTAATATTCTCTGCAACTTTTTGTGCTTCTTCCAGAGTTGTATTAGGTAGTGCAATTGCAAACTCTTCTCCACCCAATCTTCCAAAAATCTCATCTTGAATTAATAACTCATTTATGCATTTTGCAAATATCTTTAGAATCTTATCTCCTACTTCATGTCCATAGGTGTCATTGAAGCTTTTAAAGTTATCAATATCAATCATAATAATACTAAGTATGCCATCTGTTTTAGAGAGTTTTTTAAATATATCATCAGCATGTAAAAAAAAGCTTCTTCTATTTTTTATTTGAGTTAAATAATCAGTGTGTGCTAAATCATAAAGTTGTAGATTTACCTTTTCTAACTCTTTCATTGTATGTCTTATTTGATTTGTTCTTTTTTCAACTTTTCCTTCTAGATTATCATTTGCTACTTTTATTTGACCTTGGTAGATATAACCAATAAATAGAGTTAAAATAAGAAATATCAATACAATTGAGATATATATTTTAATATTCTTTTTCCCCTCTGCAAAGAGGTTTATATTTGTTTTAGTAACAAGTTGAAATAGAAGTTCATTTTTAGAATTAGTGAAATTAAATTCATTGATAATGTTAGCTTTTTTATAAAAGGTAAGAATATCTATGTTTTTACAAGCTGCATCTTTTATATCAATAGTTTGTTTGTTTTGAGTAGATAGGTTGTTTTTTATACCCTTACTACACTCATCAAAAAAATTAGAGCAAATTTTTTGGATATTTGCAAAGTCTGATTTTTTTATTGCCAAAAGATTTATATGATTATTTTTTAAAGTATAGATAAAGTTTTCAATATTTTTGCTATTTTGTTTTGTTTCAAGCTTAGTATAATTGTCCATAGAAAAGTTATAACTAATGTATAAAAACAAGAATGTAATAGCAATTAAAGGTAAAAAAAACGTTAATGATTTAGTAAACAATATCTTTTTCATAGTATCCTAATGTTAAAAAGTAATTATTATATCACTTTTATGTTTAAAAAGCTAAAATTAAGTCATTAATCTTTTCTATACCCAAAATTAGGTATAATCGCGGAATTTAGATAAATAGGACGATATATGAGTGAAAAGTACGAACCCTCAATTGTAGAAGATAAATTTTATAAAATATGGGAAGAGAGAGGTTACTTTGAAATTGATGGTAACAAAAATATTCAAGAAACTGGAAAAAATTTTTCAATAATGATGCCACCACCAAATGTAACAGGAAGCTTACATATTGGACATGCATTGACATTTACACTACAAGATATTATTACTAGATATAAAAGAATGGATGGCTTTAAAGCTCTATGGCAACCAGGAACTGACCATGCGGGAATTGCAACTCAAAATGTAGTCGAAAAACAATTATTAGCAGAAGGTACTACAAAAGAAGAGATTGGCCGAGAGAAGTTTTTAGAGCGAGCTTGGTTACAAAAAGAAACATCTGGTGGAAATATAGTTCATCAAATGAGAAAACTTGGAGTTACTCCTGCTTGGAAACGTGAACGTTTTACTATGGATGAAGGACTTAAAGAGGCAGTAAAAGAAGCATTTATCTCTTTATATAATGAAGGTCATATTAGCCAAAATAATTACATGGTTAACTGGTGTACTCATGATGGTGCCTTATCTGATATTGAAGTTGAACATGAAGAAGTTAATGGTAAGTTTTACCATATGATTTATAAATTTACGGATGGTTCTGGAGAATTACAAGTTGCAACAACTAGACCTGAAACATATTTTGGGGATACTGCAATTATGGTTCATCCTGATGATTCAAGATATACAAATATTGTAGGGAAAGAAGTACTTCTTCCTCTAACTGAGCGTAAAATTAAAGTTATTACAGACTCTCATGTTGATATGGAATTTGGAACAGGTGTAGTTAAAGTTACACCAGCTCACGATCAAAATGACTACGAAGTAGGGAAAAGACATGATTTAGAATTCATCAAAGTATTTGATGAAAAAGGTATTTTAAATGAATACTGTGGAGAGTTTGCTGGACTTGAAAGACTAGAAGCCAGAAAGCCAATCGTAGAAAAACTTCAATCTGAGGGTTATATTGTAAAAATAGATGAACATATTCATCAAGTAGGACATTGTTATAGATGTAAAAATATTGTTGAGCCATTTATCTCTCAACAATGGTTTTTAAGTTCTGATATGGCTCAAGAGTCTATTAGAAAAACAAAAGAGACTACAAAAGAAAGAGCAAAAAGTGGTGAGCACAATGGAACACTATTTCATCCTGCACATTGGATAAACTCATATACTGCATGGATGGATGAGTTAAGACCTTGGTGTATTTCTAGACAACTTTGGTGGGGACATAGAATTCCTGTATTTACCTGTGAAGATTGCAATCATCAATGGGCAGATAAAGCTGATGAGCCAGAAGAGTGTCCAAAGTGTAAAAGTAAAAAATTAACTCAAGACCCAGATGTACTTGATACTTGGTTTTCATCTGCCTTATGGGCAATGTCACCGTTGGGTTGGGGAAATAATGGAAAACTAGAAGATTTATATAATTCTACTGATGAGGCAGACTTTTATCCAAACTCATTATTAATCACTGGTTTTGATATTATGTTTTTCTGGGTTGCTAGAATGATGATGATGGGTGAGCACTTTAAAAAAGAGTTGCCATTTGAAGATATTTATATGCATGCTCTTGTAAGAGATGAACATGGGGCTAAAATGTCTAAATCTAAAGGAAATGTAATCGACCCACTTGATATGGTTGAAGAGCATAGTGCTGATATTATTAGATTTACTTTAGCATATCTTTGTGTTCAAGGTAGAGATATAAAACTAGGTGCTAAAAACTTAGAACAGTTTAGAAACTTTACAAACAAACTTTACAACGCATCAAACTTTTTACAACTAAATGTTGATACATTCCCTGATTTAAAAGATATCCAAATCAAAACACCTCTTGGTATTTATATGCAAAGTAGATTAAGTGATGCAGTTGATGAAGTTAGAACTACACTTGATACTTACAAGTTCAATGAAGCAGCTTCTATTTTATACAAATTTGTATGGAATGAGTTTTGTGATTGGGGTATTGAGTATGCAAAAGCTAGTAAAGATTCTGTTGTAGAATTAGGAGCTATATTTAAAGAAACTCTAAAAATGGTATCACCATTTATGCCCTTTATTTCAGACTTCTTATATCACAAGTTAAGTGGAACTTCTTTAGAAGAGGGTGAATCATTGATGATTACGAACTTTCCTAAAGAGATTGCAAAAAATCAAGAGATGGAAGATATGTTTGCAATCATCGAGGAAGCAATTACTTCTGTAAGACGTGCAAAAGTTGTAATTGATATGGGTAACAGCAAAATTGCAAAAGCCTATATCAAACTTGGTAAAAATATCGATACAGAGATTGCAAAACCATTTATAGAAAGACTTGCAAAAGTAGAAAGCATAGAGTTTGTAGATGCAAAAGTAGATAATAGTATTACAGATGTATCTGATAATCTAGAAGTTTATCTACCAACTGGTGAGATTGATATGACTCCAATTATCAATAAGCTAACTCGTCAAAAAGAGAAGTTAGAAAAAGAGATAGCAAAACTATCTGGAATGCTTTCAAATGAAAGATTTGTAGCAAATGCTCCTGCAAATGTTATTGAAGAGAATAAGGCTGGGTTAGCAAGTGCTGAAGAGAAGTTAGTTAAGGTTGAGGCTGAACTTAAGTCTTTGAGTTAGGAATTAACTTTTAATATTTTTTGTGAAGGCCTTTTAAGGTCTTCATCTTTCTTACTATTACTTTTCACAATTTACTTATTAAATATTATCTTAATACAACTAGCTATTTTGAATAGAAAAATCTTTTTAGTATCATATAAATTAGAATTTTAAATTCCCAAGACTATAACTAAAATGATACTATAAAATATAATATATAAAATTATTCTATAACTTTAAGAATATTTTATATAAAATATATTAAATTGAAAACTAGAACAAAAAACATTTTGAAGATGACAATTTTTATGATAAAATAAAATAATTTATAAAAAGAGATTATAAAAATAAAAAACTAGGCTGGCGTAAAAAAATGATAATAAAATTAATTACTATACTATCCCTAAAATTACTGCCATCTCTTAGTACGAAAGATTAATAATAATGTCTAAAAAGAACACAACCTATAATCAAATTACAGCAAAAATGATAATTGTTATTTTATTAATAACTTTAGCTCTTGCTTTTGCATACACTGAATATATAAAAAGAGATGTAATAATAAATCTTGCAAAAGTAGATGCAAAAAAAACAAGTAGATTAGTATTTGAATCCATGTATTCAGCTATGCAAAAAGGGTGGAATAAAGATGATATTCAAGAGGTAATTCACAGACTTAATAAAGTAGATGAAAATCTTGAGATCAATGTATACAGAAGTGAAAAAGTTGCTGAAATATTTGGAGATATTGAAAACGACAGATTAGTAAGAACTACCAATGAGCGTGTAAAAAGTACTTTTAATGGGCAAGAAACCTTAGATATTGTTAACTCAGATATTATAAAGTACTATTTCCCTGTAATTGCCAATGATAAGTGTAAGTCTTGTCATACTAATGCAGTTGCAGGTGACGTGTTAGGTGTTATAAATATAAATTATCCTATTACGGATTTAAAAATATCTCTTAATGATATGATTAATCTATTTTTGATTTTTATAGTTTGTTTTTCAATTATAATCTTTATACTACTATTTTTAAATTTCAATAAATATTTACTTGCTCCTATTAATAACTTTATTAAAACTGCAAATATCATCAAAAAAAGTACTGATATTAAGCAAAGGGTAACTATAGATCATGATATCAATGAGATACAATCTATGCAAGTTATTTTTAACGAAATGCTTGATTCCATAGAGCACCAATTTTATTATGATCATTTGACAGGCTTAAAAAACAGAAGAGCATTATTGGAAGATTTAGATGATCCAAAAGACTTATTATTTATGATAATAAATATAGATAAGTTTGAACAAATAAATAACCTATATGGTGATGAGGTTGGGGATAAAATACTCTTAGAATATAAAAATAAGTTTAAAGAACTTCTACCTTCAACTGCAATTTTATATAAAATGCATGCAGATGAATTTGGTGTAGTATCCCATGGAACATTGGATTTAGAGGAGTTTGAAAATATTGCTTCTTATATTATAAGTCACTTAGGAAAATATGAGTTTAAGGTATCTGATGAAAAAACTATTTTTATCAACCTTACTATTGGTATCTCTCATGGAACAACTCTCTTACTTCCAAATGCAGATATGGCACTTAAACTTGCTAAGAAAGATAAGAAACATTATCTTACTTATACAGAAGAAATGAGAAGCCTAAAAGATTATGAAAATAGGTTAAGTTGGACGCAAAGACTTATGAGAGCAATTGACGATGATAAGATTGTGCCACTATTTCAGCCAATTTTTGACTGTAATACCATGAAAATTATTAAATATGAAGCACTAATGAGAATTAAAAGTGAAGATAATGATTTTATTGCTCCTATACATTTTTTAGATATTTCAAAAGAAAATAAAATCTATTCAAAATTGACTTTAATAATGCTTCAAAAAACTTTTGCTATTTGTAAAGAAACAGACTACAAATTTTCTATAAATTTGACTAAAGATGATATGTTAAATAGTGAAATAATTGTATTTATAGAAAATGAGTTTAAAAAATCTGATTTTGCAAGTAATATTACATTTGAGATACTTGAGTCTGAAGGTATTAGTGATTATGATGAAATAATTAATTTTATAACAATTGTAAAAAAATATGGAGCAACTATATCTATAGATGACTTTGGTACAGGATATTCAAGCTTTGAACATCTTTTAAAGTTAAATTTTGATTATTTAAAAATAGATTCAAGCATGATAAAAAATATTGATAAAGATGAAAAGTCTCAACTAGTAACAAAAACAATAGTTGAATTCGCTAAAAAGATTGGCGTGAAAACAATTGCTGAGTTTGTATCTAGTAAAAATATTTTATCAAAAGTTCAAGAGTTTGATATAGATTATGCACAAGGATATTATTTAGGTGAGCCAACATCTTTAGATGAGAAGAAATAGTTTCCTATTTCAACTCAAAAGGTGTCTCTTGATACACGAAGTAATTCAACCAGTTTGCAAATAGTAAGTGAGCAGTTGAACGCCATTTTACTATTGGCTCTTTTGATGTGTCATTATTTTTAAAATAGTTTTTTGGAATATCAATATCAAGACCTTTTTCAAAATCTCTAAAATACTCTTTTTGTAAAGAGTCAAAGTCATACTCCACATGACCACTTATATATACATGTTTTCTATCCTTTGAAGCTACTAAACAAACCCCTGCATCTTCTGAATATAACAAGAGATCTAACTCTGGAATTTTTTCAATATCTTCTTTTAAAACAGTAGTATATCTTGAGTGGGGAATATAAGCTTCATCATCAAATCCTCTTAAAAGTGGATTTGTTTTATTGAAAAGTTCATGTGCAAAAACACCAAAAGTCTTTTTATCTTGCTCATACTTTTTTATTCCGTGATGATAATATAAGCCTGCTTGTGAACCCCAACAAATATGCAGAGTAGATGTTATGTTTGTCTTTGCATATTCCATTATTTGTGTTAATTCATCCCAGTATGAAACCTCTTCAAAGGGCATTGTTTCTATTGGAGCACCTGTTATTATTAGTCCATCAAAGTCATGCTCTTTTATCTCTTCAAATGTTTTATAAAAACTTTCTAGGTGATCTTCAGAAGTATTTTTAGACTGATAAGTTGCAGTTTTTAAAAGTGTAATTTCTGTTTGTAAAGGAGTATTTCCTAAAAGTCTTAAGAGTTGTGTTTCTGTTTCTACTTTATTTGGCATTAAATTTAATATAAGTATTTTTAGAGGTCGAATATCTTGTTTCATTGCTTTTTTATCATTCATGATAAAAATATTCTCATTTTGTAAAATTTTAACAGCGGGGAGTTTTTTAGGAATAACAATTGGCATATTAACCTCCTTAATGATTTTTGGAAATTATAGCATTAAAGTTATAAAAGGTACTGCTTGTAGTAGATAATCGAAGATAAAATAAGATAGATTTTATGTATCAATATGATAGAATAAAAACTAAATTTTAATAATATCGAAGGACAAATCTTGCCATATATAAAAAATATCGTTTTATTTTTACTTATTCTAAGTTTTTTTACTGGATGTATATCTATAAAAAAAGAGAATTTAGGAGAGGTATTTCAGTCAACTGGTGCCATTGAAATAAAAAAAGATTATAAAAAAGTTACTAAATTAGTTATAAAACTAAAAAATAAACTTGATAAGCGAAATCCAAGAGCATATGATAAAGATATGGCAAGTAAAATTTATTCTGAAATTGATAGTTTGGAAAATAATTTAGAGTTAAAATTTAAAAACAGCAGTGTGAACTCTTATAAAAGTTATTTACAAATAGCTTTTAGTAAAGATGATATTAAAAATAGAAATGACTATTTGATACTTGGTTTATATAAACAAATTTATGAAGCTTATGATATATCTAGTAGTTATAAAATTACTGCCTTTTCTTATGATAAAGAGAAACTTCAAAGACTCTACCATAACTTGCAAATCTTATCTTGGAAAATAAAAGTTGAAAAAGATTTAAATGATAATTACCTCTTTTTAACTTGGCAAAATAATTGGCAAATAGAGTTAGAAAGAAAAGTTAAAAATGGTCTAAAACCTACTTGGAATGATTTTCAAAATCTAGCTTATATCAAAAGTGGAGAAGAGAATATTTTTGGATACTCAAACTTCTCTTTTGAACATACAATTTTGCATATGAAAAATAGAGTAGAGATGACTTTGGAAAGACTTGGTATTGAGCCCACAGAGATGAGTATCAACGCTATAAAATCACTTTTTATCTTTTTATAGTTAGAAACTCTTTCTTAGCTTGTGGGTAATTGTATATAAAACTGGTAGATAAATAAGGTTTAATACAGTTCCCCATGCTAGTCCAAAACCTAGTGCTATAGCAATTGGTTGAAATATCACTGCCTCTCCTGATGGAAACAAAATCAATGAACTCATTCCAATTATAGTTGTAACAGTTGTAATTATAATTGGTCTAAATCTTTTAGTAGCTCTTGAAAAGATATCATTAAGTGTTTTTGCTTTTTTAAGATAAGTCATCATAATAATACCATCATTAATAACAACTCCAGATAGACCTAAGGCTCCAATCATTGATGGCATTGAAAGATTTAATCCCATAACTTGATGACCAATTAAAACTCCCAAAATAGAAAAAGGAATTACACTAATTACTATAAAAGTCTCTCTAAAAGAGTTAAACAAATAAAGCATTGATATCATAATTAAAACTAAAGCTAAGGCTGCTGCTAAAAGCATATCTCTTTTTAATTCAGCTTTCTTTTCTGCTTCCCCTTTGAATATAAGTTTCACCCCATTTTCTCTTATTTGGTCAAACATTGGTTTTAGTTTCTCTGTTACTTCTGTTGAAGTTATAATATCTGGATTTACATTTGCAAATACATAGAAGTTTTTAATTGTATCATCTTTTAAAAGTTGTTCAAATGCTCTTATGGTATTAAACTCTACTATCTCATTTAAAGCAATAAATGTGCCATCATCAAGAGGGATTTGAGTATTTTTAAATTTTTGAATATCATCTTTATTGGTAGATTGTATTTTGATATCTAACATCTCTTTTTCATCAAAAGAGACTGCTTTTTTCTTTAGTAGATATAAGTTTGATAAATAACTTCCTATAAATGACTCTGTAATACCTAATTGTTCTCCATATGAGTTTACTTTTATCTTAATCTCATCAATACCAAATTTTAGTGAATTTGAGACTGATTTTACACCAGTTATTTTTCTAAGTTCCTTATCAAGTAGCTCAACAGTTTCAATTGCTTTTTGATTATCAGGAGTAACAATTCCAACTTTTATGTCAGCTTTTATTGGACCTACTTTTTTCTCTAATACAGCTATTTCGTCAAGATTAAATTTCTTTTCATACTTTTTACTCTCAATATATTTTTTTAATCTTTTTGCAATCATATCTGAAGTTTGTTCTCTTGTTCTTCCTGTCTCATCATAATAAAAACTCAAGTTTGGAGTGATATATTTATCTAAAAAGTTACTTGGTTTTAGTTTATTAAGTTCTACTGTCATATACATAGCATATGGGAAATTTTCTGTATTGTTTCCTACATCTCTTCTATATCCAGCAACAGAGTTGATGTTTTTAATATAAAATTCATCTTTTTTTGTAATTAAGTCAGCTTCTATTTGACTTACTATTTTAAATGCCTCTTCAAGTGTTGTATTGCTATTTGCTTTAAGGGTTATTTTTATATCTGTTGAATCAAATTTTGGAAACATTTGAAATTTTGATGTGCTAATAAATGTAAAAGTAAGAAGTGGTACAAATATAATAAATATAGTTATAAAAGTTTTTTTCCAGTTCATGAAAAAATGAATTATCTTATTATAAACTGCATTTGCCTTTTCCCATGAAGTTACTTTTGAACCACTTTTAAGTACATGAGCTGCATGAATTGGCAAGAAAAGAAATGACTCTATTAGAGAGGCAACAACTAAAGCACTTAGGGCTATTGGGATAAGTTTCATAACCTCTCCCATTGTTCCACTTATCATTAAAATAGGAAGAAATGAAAAAAGAGTAGTTATAGAGGCAATAGTTACAGGTTTAACCATCTCTTTTGCACCCATAATTGCAGCAGTTTTTGGATCATATCCCTCTTCAATATGTTGTTGAATATTTTCACTTACCACAATGGCATCATCTACTACAATCCCAATTGCAATTAAAACACCAACTAGTGTAATCATGTTTATTGTATAGCCAGAAAAATAGATATAAATTGCTGCTATTACAAAAGAAGTTGGTATTCCAACAGCAATAATAAATGACATTCTTGCATTTATCAAAAGAGCTACAATGATAGTAATTAGTATCACACCAAAGAGAATATTTGAAGTTACTATATTTAATCTATCAACAATTCTTTCACTATTGTCATCAGTGATATCAATATCAATATCTGGGTTCTTTTTAGAGATACTTGGTAGTAGTTTTTTTATCTCTTTTACTATTTGTATAGCATCTGCTGAACTTGATTGGACTATTTGAAGAGAAAGAGCACTTTGCCCGTTTAGTGAATAAAGGGTTGAAGAGTCTTCATATTTTTTAGCTATTGTTGCTATATCTCTAACATATACAGTTTTATTTGAGAGTTTTAATAAAATATTTCCAAATTCATTGGCATTTTTTGCACCATTGTATGTTGAGATGTAAAAGTGCTTTTTAGGGTCTTCTATTTTTCCTATTGGAAAAATATATGAAATAGTTGAGATGGCATTAAATACTTCACTTTTATTTAGGTTTAGTGCATCAATTTTATCTTCATCAATTAATACTTCAAAAAATTTATCAGAATCTCCATAAATATTAATTTCACTAATACCATTTATATTTAAGATTTGACTTTTTAGGTTATCTGCAAATGGTTTTAACTCATCATTGGAGAGTTTACTTGAAGTAATAGTAACATCTGCTAATGTTCTTGTTCTATCTAGTACACTTACACTTGGCTCATCCATATCTGAGGGTAAATTTGTTTTTATGATGGTGATAACATCTTTTATTTTATCAGCTTCTCTAAATCTATCTTCACCTTTTTTAAGTTCTAAGATAATAGTAAATTTACCAGGACTAATAACCGTTGAAATAGTATCAATAGAGTCTACATTTTTAATATTATCTTCTATTTCAGTAACTGCCATTTTATCTAGAATATCAACTGAAGTTCCAGTATATGAGCCCTTGATAGATATCATGTCTAAGTCAAAGCTTGGAAATATTTCTTTTGGAGTTTTAGTATATGACCATATACCAATGGCAAAAACTAGTATAAAAAGGGTGTAGTTCATTCTAGAATTTTCTACAAAAAATTTCAAAAATTTTTCAAACATATTTTGCCTAATTTTAATATTATATGGAAATTATAAGTGATAAATATTAATCAATCATTAATATTTATCGCCATTATATCATCTATCTACTTGCAGCGTATAGGTCTAGTTCTTTAACTTTTTCTAAATCATCATCTGCTTTTACATTTTCAGCTGTTACTTTTATATTTACTAAGTTACATAAATCTTGCATAGACTCAACAAAGGCATGTTTACCTGAATCACTTGAGATACCATTTGTATAATCTCTTGCAAGTCTTATAAAGTCAAGATTTAAATCTTTAATACTTTGTAGTGGTATAAATTTAGATTCAAATCTTTTGACAACAATCTTAGCTCCCCATAGATTTATTGATTTTGCAAAGATTTTAAATCTTTCAATATCTTTTGCAACACCATATGCAGTAATTGAGAATGCAAGTTTATTAGCAATAGAAGTATTTACTTGCAGTGTAAATTTTAACCAATTTATGAAACTTAAATCAACAATTGAATCAAGAGATAGATTTATTGAGATATTATTTTCGATACTATTTTCTTTTATATGTTTTATTACATTTGTTACGACAGCTTTATCAAAATCTACAACTTTTTCATATTTTTCAGCAATAGAGATAAATGTACCAATTGGTATATCATTTCCATTTTTATCTTTTGCAGAAGTAAAGGCTTCTTGCATTACAAGTTTTCCTTCCTCTTCCCCATTTAAAAGATACTCATTATTAATAAATCCAACATTGAATCTAGAGTTATCAATTATGTCAAAAATCAACTCTCTCCAAGACTCCATATCCCTTGCTAAATCATTTGCATCTCTTATTACAAACTCATTTGGACCTACTTGTTTTGCACTCTCTCTTGCTTCTATTGCTGCACTTAACATCTCTGGTGTTGTTCCTATTTGATTAAACATTGTTACACCAATATTTGATAAGTTTGCTATTTTTATCTCTACTGAGACTTCATCAAATTTAGTTTTTAGATAATCAACTAATTTTTCAATATCTTCTTGTGAACAATTTTTAGTAATCATTGCAAACTCTGAACCAAAAAATCTATAAGCTTTTATATCAAAAACAAATGAATCCTGAGAATCTTTTAAAATATTTGCAAAATCTTTTATTAGTTTATCAACTGCACTATTTGAGTTGTTTTTTGCAAATTCTCCTAAAGACTCAATTTTTAGACTTATAACATAACCATCTGTTTTAGTAATAAACATATTCTTCATATCAGTTTCAAATGTCTGTCTCATCTCTAGTTTTGTAAGTCCATCTTGAGAGATTTTTTTAGTAACATTTTCAATATTTGAATTAAGTTTTTTGATTATTCCTTCTATTTTTCTTGACATGTCATTCATGGCAATTGCTACATTTTTTATCTCTGTTGTTACAGGAAGTTTTTCTATTATGCCAAATTTACCAACGGCGATATTCATAGCTAGTTTTTCTATATTTTTTAAAGGTTTTAGAATAAGTTGTAAAAATAGAACTAAAATACTCAAGGATATAAAAAATGCAATTAAAGAGTAAGTAATAGCACCTCTTGCTTGCTCATATAGTTTTGCATATGCATCACCAGCATTTGCACTTATATAAATAGTTGCAACATTATTCCATCCATCACTGATTTCACTAGATTTTTCTTCCATTGTAAGACTTATTAGATTTATAAACCATTGGGGTACATAATCAAATTTCTCTTCTCTATGCTCTTTTACTAATATTTTATTTAAATTTATTTGTGATGTTGCATCTACAGTTTTTTTATTAAAAGAGACTTTAAAATCTATATCAAATACTCCACCTTTTGCATACTCTTCATTAGGTATGAAAAGGTATTTTGTATTGGTGCTTTTTTTATCAGCTATTACTTCATCTTCTGTTACTGCACCAAGATTATCTAAGGCATTTTCAAAAAGATTGTTATCACTTTGTTTCTCTATTTTTCCATATTTTGGATCAATTGTTACTTCGCTAATAGAATTATAATTCTCAAGATTTAACTCTTTTGCATTTTTAATTAAATCTTCATTTGTAAATGAAATCTCAATGTCTTCTAATCTTATCTCTTTATAGAATCCTCTATTTGCAATTGCTTTAATAACAGTTTCTATTTCAGGGTCTTTTTTATCTGCAATTAATGGTTTAAGACTCATACCAATTGAGGTGGCTGTATCTTGTGCCTTTGTTGCTGATTCTATTTCTAAATACTCTTTAGTGTTTTTAACACTAATAATAAAGTTTCCTACAAATATTGCAAGAAATATTACAGAAATGATTAAATAAAGTTGTTTTGATAAAGACATATTTTTCCTTTTTTAAATTCTATTCATTAGATCTTTCCATGATCTAAGATTATTTTTACCGACAAGTTCTGAGGTTTTACCTTTGTTTTTCGCTTGCCACAGCCCTTGAGCATTAAAACTATAAACTGGCTTTAAATCTGGTCTTTTTGAGGCTAGTTTTAAAGTTTTATTAACATTGTCTAATACAACAGGAGTAGCTCCTGGTTTGTGATAATAGGTTAAAACCATGTGAGCTTGTTCGTATTTTGTTCCGCGTTGAAGTAGTTTAACATAGGTTATTCTTAGTTTATTTTCAGGCACACCTAGCTGTCTTAGTGTAAAGTATTTTGCTATTGCATAATCTTCACAATCTCCAGCGCCTGTACCCATAAACTCAAAGGGTGCTGCCCAATAATCTTTTTTATTCCAATGTCTTTGGTCTGTTTGATATTTGATTTTATTAAAAAAATCATTTACATCTTTTAATTTGTGTAGGATATCTTTTGTTTTTGCATCTTCAACCATTTTATCCCAAATTAATACTCTAGTTTCCGCTACTTCACCATATTTTTTTGTAAATTGATTTAATTTTTCCTGTGAAATATTAAATGTTTTTACAGCAAAGCTGAAAGTTAAAAGAGTAATAAAAAGAGAACAAATGATTAAATATTTTCTCATGCTATTTTTAAAGAGTCCTTTAACGTATCTTCACTAATTTTTTCTATATCATATTTTATGATTAACAAATTTTCTGTGTCATTAACATACCATTCATCAATTATATCATTATTATCATATTCTGTCATTTTAGATTTGTCATATTGTTCTAAATTTAAATAAGCAGTCTGTTTTTTAAGTGGATTTGGTAGTGTGAAAATCATAATTGCCCAAGCCACACAAATAGCAGCAATAGCAATAACAATATCAAACAAACTAACACTTTCAAAAAATACTACACCAAGTAATCCACCTAAGAAAGTTCCAAAATATCCATACGAATTGAAAATTCCTAAAACAAAACCTCTTTGGTGAACTTTTGCATATTTTGAAGCTAGGGATTGCATAATAGGTTCATGTACATTAAATCCAACAAAAAATAGAACAACACCAATTACAAAAGCAAGAGGAGTGGAGGCTGTTCCAATTAATAAATATGAAATTCCAAAGAAAATAATACCAGCAATAAGTACCTCTTTGAACTTACCTTTTTTCTCAGCTAATATTGCAGCTGGTGCCATAGCTATTACACCAAAAATAGTTGCAGGTAGATACACTTTCCATAAATCAGACATTACCCACTCATAATTATTGATTAAAACCATAGGAATAATCATAAAAGCAAAAGTCATAAAACCTTTTTGTAAAAAGTTAGTGATGTTCATTTTTATAAGGTTTTTGTTAAATAGTACAGATGTAACTGCACCTTTTTTGTTATAAGTATGAGTTATCTTAGGAGGATTTGGAACAGCTTTTAATAAAACAAAAATTGAAGCAAAAGCAATAATGGCTGTAATAATAAATAAAAACTCTACACCAAACCAAGAACCAAGTGTTGGCCCTAAAATCATAGCAAAGGCAAAGGCCATTGCAATACTTCCACCCATCAAAGCCATAGCTTTAGGACGTTGTTCTTCTTTTACTAGGTCACTAATCATGGCAGTTACTACTGCCCCAATAGCTCCAGCACCTTGCATAAGTCTACCAAGTAGTAAAGTTAAGACATCAGTTGATACAGAACAAAGAATAGAACCTAAACCAAATAGAATAAGTCCTACGATAATTGTTCCTTTTCGTCCAAGTTTATCACTCATAATTCCAAATGGAACTTGAAAAATCATTTGTGTTAGGGCATATCCGCCCACTATAATTCCAACAATACTAGTTGTTGCACCTTGTAAATTCATTGCGTAAACAGAGATAACTGGTAATACAATAAAGAGACCAAAAAATCTTAGTGAAATAATTGCGCTTAACGGCATAATCGATTTAATCATTTATAATCCTGAAGTTTGATAAAATAAGCAAAAATTATATAGTAAATAGATTAATATAATCATAAAGAAGGAAAGTAATGAGAATAGTTTTGGCAACTTCAAATAAAGGCAAGATATCGGAGTTTAAAAAACTTCTTCCAAATGAAGAAGTTTATACATTTAAAGAGTTAATTGGAGATATGGAAATAATTGAAGATGCTGACAGTTTTAAAGGTAATGCAATCATAAAAGCAAAAGCAATATATGAAAAACTAAATAGTGAAGATTATATTGTAATATCTGATGATAGTGGCATAACAGTTCCTGCAATAAATAATGAACCAGGAATCTATTCAGCTCGTTATGCAGGTGAGGGGTCAAGTGACAAAGATAACAACAAAAAACTTATCTCAAAACTACTTGAAAAAAACCTCAAAAGTACAGCAGCGTATTATACAGCTTGTATATGTATTATCTACAAAGGTGAGGTATCAACAGTACATGGTTGGATGCACGGGAGTGTTATTACAAAAGAGATTGGAGATGGAGGTTTTGGATATGACCCAATGTTTATTCCTAAAGGTTTTGATAAAACTTTAGGAGAATTAAATCATGAAATAAAAAAAGAGTTTTCACATAGAAGCAAAGCTTTAAAATTAGCAAAAAAAGTATTGGATGTAATTTTATAAATAACTATTTGTTAAATGAACAACTCCTGAAACTATAAACTGCACAGCTATTGCACCAACTATAAGTCCCATTAGTTTTGTGACAATATTTTGTCCTGTAATTCCTAAATATTTTTTAATATAAATGGAGTTTTTTAGGACAATATAAAATATAAGTGCATTTATACAAAAGGCAAAAGAAATTGATACTAGGTCAACCAAATTTGCTGCTTGGCTTTTAAAAATAATAATTGTAGTAAATAGTCCAGCTCCAAAAGCAATAGGGATTCCAATAGGAATAAATGCTAGTTCTGTATCATTTTTTGATTCATTTCGTGTTTTTTCTTTATCTTTTCCATTTACCATTGAAATAGCCATCAATATAAGAACAATTCCACCCATGACTTTTAGTGAATCTTCACTAATACTAAAGATTTTTAGTATTAAATCACCACTAATGAGTACAACAAAAAATGCAATAACAATAGTCAAAGAAGATCTTTTAGCAATCATATTCATTTGAGTTTTTGTAATATTTTCATTTAGTAAAGATAGAGCTATTGCACTAACTCCTATAGGATCCATGATGGCAAAAAAAGTTATTGATTGTTGTAAAAAGTTTTGAATAAATTCCACTTAACTTATCCTTCGTTGATTAAAAGAATATACTACAATAAGCACAATTAAATTTACAACAATCTTAGCTACTAATTTAATTGTTTGATAATCCTTTCATGTAAATTTACTTCATTGTTTAAAGTTTTTGCATTTGCAAAAATGTCTATGGTGATATTTTGATGAAGTTGACTTTCACAAGATAACTCAAAACTTACATTTGCATTTAGTTTATAAATATCATCACTAAAAGATAAGTCATGTAGGCAGGTTGTTTTTAAATCTAAACTATTGATATATTTTTTAAAAAAATCAAGATGAAGTTTTGTTTGAGTTTGTAAATAAGAGTTGCTAAGGTTTAATATGGAGAGTGATTTTGTTTGAATGATAAATATTGTAAAAAATGAGAATATAGTTATTAAAATCAGTGTAATCAATAAAGAAAAAGAGTTTTTCATTTTGTTATAACCAACTCTTGACAGACTCTTTTTTCTAGACAAATATCTATAGATACATAATCGTTATTGCTCTTTAGTGCATATTTGTTTACGTTTTTTAATAATAAAGAGTTATCATAATAGATGTTTTGTTTAGAATAAGAAAGCTTATCAAAGTTTAAGCTCTTTTCTAAAAAGAGTTTAAAGTTTAGAAGTTCTAATTTTGTTTTTTCATCTTGGAAAAGTTGTTCATTTTTAAAGAAAACTTCTTTATAAAAATATATGGAATAAATAGATATTAATGAAATTATAAATAATGAGACAATTAATTCTATAAGAGAAAATGATTTTTTATTTGATAAGTTCATATTTAGTTAGTTTTATATTGTTTTGGTTTGAAGTGATTTTACTTACAAGAACTTTTTTCTCTATGCCATTTTCAAAAATAGTTAATTTATTTTGTGAAATTTGCATATTTTGATAATTAGATTTTTTAAGTTTGTTTGAGAGTTCATTTAGAGTTTGGAATTTTTTGTTAGCCCTATTATCGTAATTTAATTTGAAAAATATGCTTACGATAATAGATATAACAACTAAAGAAACAATTGTTTCTAAGAAGATAAAACTATTTTTTAGAGATTTCAACTGCTTTGTTGTGTGCATCTTCAATAGCTTTTATCATTGCATTTCTTACGCCATTTTCTTCTAGTGCAGCAACTCCTGCTATTGTTGTTCCACCTGGGCTTGAAACAGAATCTTTTATAACTGCAGGATGAGTTTTTTCTAATAATGCGGCAAAACCTTCAAAAAGACCTTGAACTAAAAATGAGCTATACTCTCTTTCTAATCCAGCTTTTACAGCACCATCTGCAATTCCTTCTGCAACTAAAGCTAAAAATGCAGGACCGCTTCCAGCAACTGCTGTTGCAATATCTAATTGCGTCTCTGTATTTACCCATAAGGTTTTACCAATTGAGTTAAATAGTTCCAATGCTATATTTTTAGCTTCTCTATCTCCTGTAATAGTTGTCATTGATTTTTTTAGAGATGCTGCAACATTTGGCATTACTCTAATATATGAAGTTGAAGATATATGTTTTTTTAGACTCTCAATTTTTGTACCTGCCAAAATTGAAATAAATAAGTTTGCTTTTCCCTCAAGTCTAACTGCTACACTTTGCAGGGCATAAGGTTTAACACAAAAAATTATATTTTTATTTGTAATATCTTCTTTATCATCAAGAACTTTTATTTCAATTTCTGGAATAAGCTTTTTTAGTTTTAATAATTTCTCTTCATCTCGCCCTAAAATTTCAACACTATGGTTCTCTATTAAACCTTTGGCTAAAGCTTTTGCCATCATTCCGTTACCAATTAATGTGATTTTCATATTGTACCTTGATATTGTTTTTATTATTATAGCAAATATTTCCTAAGCTTCATTTAGTTAAAATACTTCTTTTTACAAAAGGATAATAATAATGCTTACGTTAAATAAATTAGTAAAGAAGAGTTTGGCTGTTTTAATGATAGGTGGATTAGCACTTACGCTTACATCTTGTTCATCAAAAAAAGGTCCAAAAGAGTACGGACAACCAGCTATTTATTGGTACAATAAAATTGCAAATGAGATTGCAAACGGTGATTTAGAAGCTGCTGATGATACATATATATCTTTAGAGAGTGAACATAAAAACTCACCATTATTGGCAACTGCATTGCAAATATTAGTAAATGCTCACATTGATGAAGAAGAGTATGCCTTAGCAAATTTTTATATTGACGAATATACAAAAAAGTTTGCAGTTAGTAAAAGTATTGATTATTTTAGATATCTAAAAATAAAAGCAAACTTTTTATCTTTTTCTTCTCAATTTAGAGAACAAGATTTAATTTATGAGACTCAAAAAGAGATAAATGAGTTTATGGTTAAGTTTCCAAACTCTCCATATATGCCCCTAGTAGGAACAATAAATGCACGTTTAGCTATGGCAAAAGCCTCTTTTGATAAAGAAATAGCTGATTTATATACAAGAATTGATAAGCCAAAAGCGGCAGAGTATTATAATGAAAAACTATCAAAAAACTGGGTTGAACCAACAGAGATAAAAGAAGTAAATGTTCCATGGTATAGAGCATTATTTGAATAATATAAAATATTTTAGGAGTTAATTTTAATGGATTTAACAAATTATGATGAATTTCCACAGGAATTACCATTAATTATTGAAGATGAGGTATTTTTATACCCATTTATGATTGCACCACTTTTTTTAAATAATAAGACAAATATTAGTGCAGTTGAAAAAGCAATAGATGAAAACAAATTGGTAATTGTAGCAGTTAGTAAAGATGGGCAAGAGAGCCAAGATAGATTTGATGGACAGTTTTATGATGTTGGTGTAATAGGTAATATTATGAGAAAAGTATCTCTGCCTGATGGTAAAATCAAGGTACTTTTTCAAGGTTTAGCAAAGGGAAGAATTAGTGAGTTTAAAGAGTCTAATCCTGAAGTTTGCCAAGTAGAGTTAATAGAAACAAAACCTTATTCACTAGAGGGTGTTTCATCTATATTAAATATACTAAGAGACAATGTAGGAAAATTATCTAAAATCAATACAAAATTTCCAGTTGATTTGATAAAAACAATAGATGAAAATAATGATGCAGTTAGAATTGCAGACTTAATCTCTTCTGTTTTAAAAGTAACAAAATCACAAGCTTATAAACTATTTTCACAAACTGATATCGAAGCTAGATTAGTAGCTATTATCGAGATAATTCAAAAAGAGATAGAAAACTTTAAAATACAAAAGGATATTACTCAAAAAGTAAACTCTAAGATTGAAAAAACTCATAAAGACTATTTTCTAAAAGAGCAGATAAAAGCTATACAGCAAGAACTAGGTACTGGAAATAAAAAAGATGAAGAGGTAAAATCTTATACAAAAAGATTAAAAAAACTTAAACCTTTTATGGGCAAAGATGCATTTAAAGAGACTAAAAAACAAATTGAAAAACTTTCTCGTATGCACCAAGATTCGCCAGATGCATCACTTTTACAAACTTATGTAGAGCAAGTTTTAGATATACCTTTTGGTCAATATTCTGATGAAAAAATATCTGTTGATGCCGTTGAAAAACAGCTAAATAAAGATCACTATTCCCTAGAAAAAGCAAAAGAGAGAATTTCTGAATATTTTGCTGTAAAACAGCTTTTAGAGCAAAGAGAAGTTAAAAGTGAAAAAGCAAGAGGTACAGTTTTATGTTTTGTTGGACCTCCAGGTGTTGGTAAAACTTCATTGGCAAACTCTATTTCAAAAGCACTTAAAAGACCTCTTGTAAGAGTAGCATTAGGTGGTATGGAAGACGTAAATGAACTAAGAGGGCATAGACGAACATATGTTGGAGCAATGCCAGGAAGACTTGTAAAAGGTTTAGTTGACGCTAAAAAAATGAACCCAGTAATGGTTCTTGATGAAATAGATAAATTAGGAGCAAATCACAGAGGTTATCCAACTGCTGTTATGCTTGAAGTTTTAGACCCTGAGCAAAATAATGAGTTTAGAGATTTATATTTGAACTTTGCAATAGATTTATCACAAGTGATATTTGTATCAACTGCAAATGATGCTAGAAGAATCCCCGCAGCTCTTAGAGATAGAATGGAGTTTATAGATATTTCATCTTATACACCAAATGAAAAATACCATATTGCAAAAGATTATCTTATCCCTCAAGAGTTAGAAAAACATGGACTTAAAAAAAGTGAAGTAAGTTTAAGCAAGCCAACTATTGAAGCAATTATTGGTAAATATACTAGAGAAGCTGGGGTGCGAAATCTAAGACGAGTATTTGCTAAACTTTTTAGAAAATCTGCTAAAAAAATCTTATCAGAAGATATAGCAAAAGTTTCAATAAATACACAAAACCTAAAACACTATTTAGATAATCCAGTATTTGAAATAGACCCAGCTGATAAAAAGAACATGGTTGGAGTTGCAAATGGTTTGGCATGGACTGCTGTTGGTGGAGATGTTTTAAAAATTGAAGCTATAAAACTTAAAGGGAAAAGCAATTTAGTAGTTACAGGAAACTTAGGTGATGTAATGAAAGAATCATCAAGAATCTCTTATTCAGTTATAAAAGTTTTAATTGATGAAGGTAAACTAAAAATTGATGATGAACTTATTCCTAAATTTTTAAAAGAAAAAGATGAGGATGTTAAATTAGAGCCAAGTGAAGTTTACAAAAGATATGATATCCACTTACATATTCCAGAAGGTGCAACGCCAAAAGATGGTCCAAGTGCTGGTATAACTATGGCTTTAACTATTGCTTCAATTTTAAGTAACAAAGAGATTAAATCTGATATTTGTATGACAGGTGAGTTAACACTTACAGGAAAAGTTTTACCAATAGGTGGATTAAAAGAGAAGTTAATTGCTGCTTTTAAAGCTAAAATGAAAAAAGCATTAATTCCAAGAAAAAATTACGAAAGAGATTTGGAAGATATTCCAGCTGAAGTTAAAAAAGCTTTAGAGATTATGCCTGTAGATAAAATAGAAGATGTTTTAAAAGAGGGTTTAGTATAGTCTTATGTCGGGCAAATATAGAAGAGATAGCCAAGTAGTAAATAACTTTTTTACCTTGGTTTCTATTGTAATTATTGCAATAGTAATAACTCTTTATTCTAAATATGGCCCAAAAGTGAAAACCCCTTCTAGAGTACACTCAAATTTAGAGTGTCAAAAAACAACTTCAACAATTGATAAAATCACATCGCCATCTTTATTAAAAGATGCTAAATATTATATGGAAAATGGATTATATGTTTTAAATGGTGGTTTTATTAAACCAAGATTTGGGAAGTTTTATTTAAAAGATGAGATTACTATTGAAGAAGCAAATGATTTTTTTAAATTAAAAATTGCAATTGTTCAAAAAGAAAATCCAGTTAAATATCTAAATATAAAATATGAAATTATAGAGAATGATAAGAATGACCCAAGAAAAAAAGATGCATATAGTAAATCTTATGCTGGAACTATTCTGAGTTCTTTTAGAATAAATGGTAAAGAGGCTTTTATGATGAAAACAGATTTTTTAGAGTATGATAAAAAAGATATAAAAAATAGAATAGATTGTATTATAGAGGCTTTTAAACACAATGCAAAATAATAAACTACTAACTGTTTCAAATTTCATTATCCTAGTTACTATTTTAATGTACATATTACAAACTAATATGGATAATGGCTCTTTATTTTTAGGACTAAATATATTTTTTCTAGAAGCAAATCTTTGGTATCAACCACTATCTAGTATGTTTGCACATGGTGGAGTAGGGCATATTTTGATGAATATGTTTGTACTTTTTCAATTTGGTAATTTAATTGAAAAGTATAGAGGTGTAAAAACCTTTTTAATACTTTATTTTATAGGTGGTATTTTAACTTCATTATTAAGTTTTGCTTTTATGCAGATGATGGGATTTAATCACAACTTAGTTGGGGCATCTGGAGCTATTTGTGTACTTTTAGGTTATGTTGCACTTGTTGATACCTATCAAAGAAATGGTATTATTACTTGGATTATTCTTATTTCTATAGTACCAGTTTTAATAGGACTTCCAGTTGCTTGGTATGCTCACTTAATAGGACTAGCTGTTGGATTTAGTTTAGGAAAATTTTTAAGATAATTAGTTCATAAAATATGTAACTACACCCATAACTGCTAATACAGCAAAAATAGTAATAAATATCTCTTTTAATTTTACAGTAGGATTTAATATTCCACAATATGGACATCGTCCTATTTTGGCCTTTACTTCACTTTTACAGTTTCTACAAGATTCGATTTTTTATCCTTTTTGTTATGTGAAATAATAGCTAATTTTCTTTCAAAATGACATATAATCAATATACAATGAAAAAAAAAGATAGAATAGTTTTATGATATTACATTTAGATATAGATTGTTTTTTTGTTTCTGCACATCGAACTCGTGATAAAAGTTTAATGAATATACCTACTGCTGTAGGAGGACGAAGCAATCTTAATATATTTTCAAAAAGCAAACATAAACGTGTAGTAAGTGATAGTAATGGAGCTTTTGTAAGCTCAATAGTTAGTGAGCAAGATCCAAATGCCCAAGAGTATTTTAAAGATGAAAATGGACGAATTAGAGGTATTATTACTACTTCTTCTTATGAGGCTAGGGCTTTTGGTGTTAAAACTGCTATGAGTGTAAATGAAGCCTTAAGACTATGCCCACACCTTAAAATGATTGCTCCTAATTATCCTTTATATCATGAACTCTCTTATAAATTATTGCAGTTTTTAGAATATGAAACACCACAAGTAGAACAGTTTAGTATAGATGAGTATTTTGCAGATGTTACAGGATGGGTGGAAGATAAAGATGTTGAAATCTTTGCCAAAAGATTAAAAGATAAGATTGAAAAAATCTTTGATTTACCTATTTCTATTGGTGTTGCAAAAAGTAAATATTTATCAAAATTGGCAACAGAGTATGCAAAGCCCCATGGAGTTAAGGTAGTATTTGAAGATGAAGTTAATGATTTTATAAAAGATATTCCAATAGAAAAATTCCCTGGTATTGGGCAAGGTTATCAGATGCGATTAAGAGCTCACAATATAAAAACCCTTGGACAAATAAGAGAAAAAAAACATATTTTTTATGCTTGGAAAAAACCGGGTATTCAGCTTTATAATCGTGTATGTGGAATAAAAGACTTTGTCTTGGAAAAAAAAGCAGCTTCAAAATCAATAGGAATAGGTAGAAGTTTTGACCCTATAAATAATCGAGAAGAGATAAAACGACGAATTATTATATTGGCAAGGTATCTTGCTTTCTTAGTTTTTAAAAAAAGAGTAAATCCCCAAACCTTTTTTATAAAAATCAAATACGAGTTTGATTCTAAATCTAAAAGTTCATTTTCTACAAACCGATTATTTAGTGAAAAGTTCTTTAAAGATGAGATTATCAAAATGTTTAATGCAAATGATATTCACCCCACACATAGTATCATCCAATTAAATATAACAGTAAGTAATTTTATGGAACAAAAAATGGATAGTTTTAATCTTTTAGAGTATGAGAATGATTTAAAGAAAAAGCAATTAAACAATAAACTCAATGAATTAAGAGATAAATTCGGGGTAGATATAATTAAAAATGCAACAGAACTTTGAGATAATTTAAGAGAAAAAAAAAGAAATAAAGTAGTATAATTCTAAAAAAACAATAAAGAGAAAAGATGAATAAAAATAAAGAGATTGTAAAATCTTATTATGAAAACCTTTGGAATAAAAAAGACAAATCATATATTGACAAACTTTTTGATGACAAGATACTTTTCAGAGGTTCACTAAATATAGAAACAAACGGTAAAAAAGAGTTTGAAGAGTACTTTGATATGATTTTAGGTGCTATTCCAAATCTATACCATGGTGTTGAGCTAATGGTTGCTGAGAATAACTTAGTAAGTGCAAGAGCAATTTACAATGGAACTCATATGGGAAAACTTTTTGATTTTGAAGCTACAAATAATAGAATAAGATATTATGGTGCTTCATTTTTTAGAATTGAAAATGATAAAATCAAAGAAATATGGGTATTGGGTGACTTAAACTCATTGTATAAACAGTTGAGTAAATAATGAAATATAACGAAATTAATGATTTTCATCGTATTGATATTGAAAATGAGGCTCATCCTTCAGTATTTTTCAAAGATGAAAATTATGATTTGTTTATATTTAGAATGCCACAACTAATAAATAATAGACTAGTTCCTATTAGTAAAGCTTTTATTATAACTGATAAGTCATACTTTTATTTTGATAAAGAGAGTAAAGAGTTTGTAGACTTACAGAGTGTTGATGGCTTTTATAAGTATTTAAATAATGATATAGATTCAATCTTAAAAATTATAAATGGATATATTGAAGAAATAGAACTTATAGAAGATAATTTCTATGAAAATAAAATTGATAAAAACTTCAATAAACAGTGGTTTTCATATAAAAATGACTTTATAAAAATAAATAGAATTTTATTTAAGTGTGTGGAAGTAATAACAATTTTGATTAGTCATTATAGAAAAGATGATGATTATTTAGAGAGAAACTTTGAAGATATGCAAGAACACTTACAACTAGCACATAGAAATTCTGGTATGCTATTAGAAAAGCTTGATGCTTTACATAATTCATATTTAGTAGAAAATAATTAGCAAATGAATAGGACCGTTTATATCCTAACACTTTTGTCAGGTATATTTTTACCTCTAAATTTAATTGTTGGATTTTTTGGGATGAACACTACCTCTTTACCCTTTACTCAAGGAGATGGAGGAACATTGTTAGTTATAAATACGCTATTTATTTCAGCAATAATTTCTACACTTTTAGTATATTTTATTAAAAAAAGGTAAAGTCTATTTACCTTCTTCTAAATAAAGTTGAGTCAGTATTAATAACATTGTATCGATAGATTTTTTTGTAGTTGTCTCTTCAACAGTATGGTAGCCAATAGTTGGAATTTGTAAAGTTGTACCTTGTATTTCACCTTCTGTTGCATCAATTATTCTTCCAAGTTCTGTAACACCAAGTGAACCTTTAGTCCCTGCTGTTGCCATAAGATTTTCTAAATAAGCATCTTTATAGTGGTAATTTATATTGTTTTCTATAACTATTTTTTTAATTTTAGCCTCTAGGGGTGATTTAAATTCTGCATTTTCATCTTTATTTCTTAGTACAATATCTAGGTGAGTTATATCATCTACTTTGCTATATGGACTTGTATCTAAAACTAATAGTTCATCTGTAGTTATATCAAATCTTCTAAAATATTCAAGTAAAAATCTCCAGCTTTTTCCAGCCTCTTCACTTGCTGTAAAAAATGCAGTTCCTTGATAACCTACATGATACATGTATATCATAATAGCTATTGATATAACATTATCAAGTTGGGCTGATACTAAACCATTATCATCTATTTCTAGAGTATCTGTAAAGGCAATGGCAGTTCCTGGTAAAAGATGCTCAAGTCCATCTATTTTAAATATAATATTTTTTCTTCTTGTACATAAAAAGGCATCTTTTATAACACCCATTCCTAAGTAACTTCCAGACCAAGGTTCATATGCTTGAACTTTTTGTTCCATAAATCTCATCTCAAAGTTTTTAAGTAGTTTTTCAGAGTTAGAGTTTCCTCTAAGGTCAGCTTGGTTTTTTGCTATAAAAGCTGCATATTGAAACTCATTGTGTCCTGTACAAATAAGTCCATGTCTATCAGCATGTCCAGAAATATAACCACTTTGTGGATCATTTCCTTTTGCAACTAATACGCCATCATAATATTCAACATTTAAATCCAACTCTTCAAGTTCTCTTTTTACCCTCATAAAAAAAGGGTGTTCAGCACCTACAACACTTGGTGTTCTAATTAGCTGTTTTAAAATATCGTAAAACTTTTCCATTATTCTATTATCTCTTCATTGTTTAATTCGTAAAATTCACTTTGTTTTACGGCATCTTCATTAAAATATTCCATTTTATCTTCTGCAATATTTAAATTACTAAATTTTGCTATGTGAAAAATAGCATCTCCTTCTTGTACTAAAGGGATTTGTGATTTTCCAATTATTATACCATCAAAAGGTGATAGTATTTCAAAGCTATTATCATCTAAAGGTTCATCAATATAAGCAATTATTTCATTCTCTTTTACTATTTCACCTAGTGCTTTTATTGTTCTTACCATTCCACTTTCATTGGCTCTAATCCATCTGCTTGCTTTTGAAGTGATAGGCTTTTTTGTATTTTTTCTTATGACTTTTGGAAGCATACCATTTTCCCTAAGAACATTTATTATACCTTTTACACCAACCCTTATACAACTTTCATCAAATCTTAGAGCTTCTCCTGCTTCATAAAGTAGTATTGGTGTTCCCATCTCTTGAGCTTCTGCTCTTAATGATCCATCTCTTAACTCAGAGTGTAGAACAACAGGTGCCCCAAAAGCATGGGCAAGTTTTAAAGTATACTCATTATTCAAATTTGTTCTAACCTGAGGTAGGTTTGATTTATGAATAGAACCTGTATGTAAATCAATTCCTAAATCACATTTTGAAACTATTTCATCAAAAAATATTTTTGCAATTCTACTTGCAATTGAGCCTTTTATACTTCCTGGAAAACTTCTATTTAAATCCCTTCTATCAGGTAGGTATCTAGACAGTGTCATCACTCCATAAACATTTACAATTGGTGCAAATATTATTGTCCCTTGGAGTTTTTTTAGAATACTTAGCTTTCTTAATCTTCTAATTATTTCAATACCATTTAATTCATCCCCATGAATTGCGGCACTTATAAAAACAACAGGTCCATCTTTTTTACCTCTTACAACTCTTATTGGAAGGTTTGTAGGAGTATTATAAAGTTTTGGTAACTCTAAATTTATTTTTACTTCTTTACCTTTTGGTATAATCGTATCACCAATTACAAAATGGTCATTTTGCATATAATCTAAGCTCCAATGTTATCTTTTTTTATTTTTCTTTTTTTAGTGCTTTCTTGAGATCTTGGTGTTACACTTTTTTCTATATAATCCATGATTTTACTTGCAATATCAATATTAGTTGACTTTTCAATTCCCTCTAATCCAGGACTTGAGTTTACTTCCATAACTAGTGGTCCTCTTGATGATGGTATCATATCAACTCCACAAACACCAAGTCCCATAGCTTTTGCTGCTGCTATTGCAGTTGATTTTTCTTTTCTAGTTAATTTATGTGCAGTAGCACTTCCACCTTGATGAAGGTTTGATCTAAAATCACCTTCAGCTCCTTGTCTTTTCATAGCGCCAACTACTTCACCATTTACAACAAGAACTCTAATATCAGCACCACCTGCTTCTTCTATGTACTCTTGAACAAGTAAGTTTACATCCATACCATAAAAGGCATCAAGTACAGATTTTGCAGCTTTTTCACTATCAACTAAAACAACACCCACACCTTGTGTTCCTTCTAAAATTTTTAAAACTAATGGAGCCCCACCTGATAGTGCTATTACATCTTTTGCACTTGATTTATTTGAAGCAAAAACAGTTTTTGGCATATCTACACTATTTTTTGATAGAACTTGCAAACTTCTAAGTTTATCTCTACTTCTTGCAATGGCTAAGTTTCCTGAGGTACTAAAGACTTCCATCATCTCAAAGTGTCTCACCATAGCAGTTCCATAAAAAGTCCTACTAGCTCCAATTCTAGGTATTATTGCATCTGGAGTTGGTAATACTTGTCCCAAATAATTTATAACTAGTTCACCCTTCATTATTTCAATAGTACATTTTAGATAATCAATTACTTTAACTTCCCAATTTTTTGCTTGTGCTGCTTCAACCAATCTTCTTGTTGAATATAACTCTTTATTTCTTGATAATATATAGACTCTCATTATAAACTTTCCTCTTTTTTATTACATAAATACTCTTGGGCAACATCAACAATAAATCTTCCTTTTAAAAATCTTTTTCCAATTAACATAGGAAATTTCATATCAGCTCTATTTGTAAGTGAGATAACACTTTTATATTTTTTACCAAAAAATTCTACTCTAACTTGTATTGATGGCCTAATTTGTACTGTACCATTTGAACTTTTAACTTGTTTAATCTTATACAGTGGCAATGTTAATCTTTTGCCATGATATGAAGGATGAACTTCATCTAACAAAGTAAAACTTACTTCACCATTTTCAATTAGAATATCATCACAATGCAAGGCATTTGAATCAGCTCCTGTATCAACTTTTGCATCTAAATCAAACAATTCTAAGTCAAGAATTGAAATACTCTCTTTTCTTCCAATTATCTTTTTCTTGATGGGATGTCCTTTAATATTTTTAAAAATTATATCATAGTTTGGGGTAAAATAATGGGAGTAATTAGATTTTTTATAAATGAACCGGTAGTTAGTAAGTCTATTTTATTTTGGTGCAGATGATGAGATTTGAACTCACACGACTTTCGCCACGAGCCCCTCAAGCCCGCGTGTCTACCATTCCACCACATCTGCATAAAAAAGAGTTAGAATTATATCTAGTTATTCTAAAAAATAAGTTATATTTGAATACTTTAATTTTGAACATAAAAAAAGGGCCAAGAGAAAACTCTTGACCCTTTTTATCTATTAAATCTGTAGATTTAAAGACTACCCTAAGAATGGGTTTGCATATAATGCAATCATAGCAACAACAAGTGCATAAATAACTTGTGCTTCGATCATCGCTAAAGCAATGAACATTGTTGTCATTAATTTTCCACCAAGACCTGGGTTTCTAGCAGTACCAGCAATAGTTGCAGCAGCAGTATTACCCATACCAATAGCACCACCAAGTGCAGCAAGACCTAAACCAATACCAGCAGCTACTACAGAGTAAGCTTTTAAAGTTTCGTTTGCAACTGAACCTTCAGCAGCAAAAGCAACACCAGCGATAGCTAGCATTAAAAGAACGATTTTTTTCATTCAAGATTCCTTATAATATATTTTATTTCAAAGTCCGTTCGGATAGCGTAACCACAGAAAATCTGTAGCAATACTTACATAAATGCAAATATTTCCCTACTTAACACTTTGTTGGGTTGTATTATACATCCCCTTAGGTTAAAATTTCTTTATTTAGGTGATTAATATTAAAGTAGTATTACCATATGTAACAATATACTAAATTAAATGTTCTGGCTCGTGTAAGTAAAAACCTTGTGAGTACTCAATATCCAATGATTTTATTGTTTCTAAAACCTCTTTTGAGTCTACAAACTCTGCAACAACTTCTAATCCTAACTGCTTAGCAAAATTTACAATAGTAGATACAGTAATAAAAATATTTTTATCTTTATGTATATTTCTTATGAGTGAGCCATCTATTTTTAGAATATCTACGTTTAAGTTGATGATATACTCAAAGTTAGAATATCCTGTACCAAAATCATCAATTGCAATTTTAGCACCAATTTCTTTCATCTTTTTGATAAATGAGGATACTTTTTCAAATTGATTTATTTGTTCAGACTCTACAATTTCTAAGATAATTTGATTATTTGTTTTTGTTTGTAATATTGTATCAAGTAGGAATTGAATTGTTTCATCATTTGTTATATCTTGCATTGATAGGTTTATTGAAAACATATTTTCTTTATCTTTAAAATAATCACAAGCTTGTTTTATCATCATTCTTGTCATCTCATGATAAAGTCTTGCTTTTTTTGCATGTTCTAAAAAGAAATATGGAGACAATATTTTTCCATCTTCAGTTTTAAGTCGCATTAGTGTTTCATATTTTATTTCACCTGTTTTATTATTGACGATTTTTTGTCCGTAAAGCAGGATTTTATCATTACTTAGTGCAGTTTTTATATTTTTTGTTAGTTCAATTTTTTGGGCTAAAAGTCTTTTACTATCTTGTTCTAGGTTTATGATAAGTTCTTTGTTTTTTTCTTTTGCTTGCATTAGTGCCATTTCAGCCTCTACAAGTAGCCACTCTCTTCCACTTGAAATTACAATTGAAAATGATAAATTTAAAGTATGATTATCATGTATTATGGGATTTGTTTTTATACTATCTAAAAACTCTAATGAGAGCTCTTTTAAAGATTCAATTGTAAAGTTTCCTGAAGCTAAAATACCAAAAATATCTCCACTAATTCTATAAACATTTATATTAAAATTATTCAGTTTTAATAATTTTTGTGAAAACTCTTTTAATATATGATCTCCAACTTCTATTCCATATGTATCATTTATATCTCTAAAGTGATTTATGTTAACAATTGCAAGTTTTGGGAATAAGAATGTTTTTGAATCTCCAATTAGTTTTTGCCTATTTGGTAAACCTGTTAAGTCATCAGTTAACTGTTTTGTGATTATTTTATCTTTTTCGTATAAAGAAGTTATGTCATTTCTAATACCAATATACTCTGTTATATTTCCTTCATAATCTAAAATAGGAATAATAGTAGAATCAACATAATATATGCTTCTATCTTTTCGTCTATTTGAAACAATACCTTTAAATATATTTTTACTTTTTAAGGTATCCCACATAATTTTGAAAAACTCTTTTGTATTTGCAGGGTCTCTTATGATATTGTGGTTTGCCCCTAGTAATTCATCTTTTGAATATCCTGAGATTTCACAAAATTTACTGTTTACATAGGTAATAATACCTTTTGTATCTGTTTTTGAAACAATAGAGCTTTCATCAATAGCTTTTTTATACTCTTCTAAAAGTAAAAGAGTATCTTTTATCTCAAAATCGCCACTATCTTTTAATATGTAATTTAATTTTTCTATTTGTGAATAATCATTTTTTAACTCTGTATTTTTATTTTTGATATTTAATTCTTTCTCTTTTACTTGGGATATATCTCTCCAAGTAACGAGTAGTATCTCTTTTTGTTTAAGAGTTAGTCTTTTTAGTGTGACTTCAACCCAAAATTCTTTCTCTTTTAAATCTTTGTGTAGCCATTCAAATCTAGCAAAGCCATTTTTATAACATTGCTCAAAAATAACGTCTGCTTTTTCACTTGAAAGTTGTCCATCTGGTTGGTATGTTGGAGATATTTGAGAAGGATGAATATTATATAGTTCACTTTTGCTCTTCATTTGAAGTATTTTTAGTGCTGCTTTATTACAATACATAAAGTTTTGTTCAACTATAAATAAAACTGGATCAATGTCATTTTCCAATATATCATTATAATAGTCAATGTTCTCAATCATATTTTTAAATGAATCCAAAATCCAAAATCCTAAATGTATTATTTATATTATATAAATGTATCAAAATAAACTTAATAATATTATTAAAGTCACTCTTTATGCATAATAAATAATTTTTTATTTGATTGTAGTTTAAATATTGTATAGTATAATTATAAATATTTTATTTTGAGGTTAAATTATGAAAAAACTTTTTTTTGGACTTACATTTTTGATTCTTATTTTGCTTGGTGCAGTGTATGCGCTACTTTTTACATCAACAGGAAATAGCATTGTTGCTTCTATAGTTGAAAGTAAAGTAAATAATGAGAAAGTTATAAACTTTAAGATAAATAAGTTTTTATTAACAACGAAAGAGATTGAATTTGATTCAACAATTGATGATAACTCAAATATAAAGATTATTGGGGATTTATCCTTATTCTCAAAAACAGTGGATATCAAATTTGATATCAATATTAAAGATTTATCTAAATTACAAAGGTTTACAAATCAGAAACTAAATGGAAGTTTCAGTACAAGTGGAAGTTTTAAAGGTGATAGCACTTCAGCAAAACTTGAGGGTAGTAGTGATATTTTCAAAAGTAAAACAACTTATGATATAGACTTAGAAAATTTTGAGCCATCAAATATTTTATTTAATGTGAAAAGTGCAAAAATAGATGAAATACTGCACCTAATCAATAAACCAAGATATGCCATGGGAAATCTTGATATTAATGCAAATATTAGTAATGCAAAACTTGAAAACTTAAATGGAGAGATTCTTACTAAAATAACAAATGGATTGATTACAAATAGTTTAGTTAATAAAGATTTTAATACTAAGCTTATTAAAAAATTGAATTTCAATGGTACTATTAAAACGAATTTAGAACCTTTTAAAGCTTTATCAAAAGTTGATGTATATACTTCTATGGCAAATCTCTTTGTAAAAAAAGCTGATGTAAACTTAAAAAATATGAACATAAAAAGTGATTATTTCTTAAAAGTTGATGATTTATCTAAACTTTTTGATGTAACTCAAACAAAGATGAGAGGAAATATTGGAATTGCAGGTGATATTAAAAAAGATAAAGATTTACTTGTAAATGGATATTCTGAATTATTAGAAGGGCAGTTGAAATTTAAACTTTTAAATAATGATTTTAGTGCAAACATAGATAATGTTGAGATACTAAAAGTTTTACATATGCTTTATTATCCAGAAATATTTACTTCTAAGACAAAATTAAAACTTGATTATAATATTGCAAAAGAGAATGGTGATTTAACTGGGGATTTAATAAATGGACAATTTAAGAAAAATGAGTATTCTACTATTATAAGTAGTCTTGCTAGATTTGATCTTACAAAAGAGGTTTATGAAAATATTGACTTAAAAAGTAATATCAATAAAAATATAATAAAATCAACAATAAAAATGAATAGTAAATTATCACAAATAGAGGTTAACCCTTCAGTAATAGATACGAAAAACAGTATTATTGATGCTTTGGTAATAACACAAATAAAAGGTATAAAATTTGATACAAAGATATCAGGAGATTTATCTAACCCTAGTGTTAAAGTTGATACAAAAAAACTTTTAGAAAGTGGAGCAAAACAAAAAGTCAAAGAAAAAATTCAAGATACTATTGAGAAAAAACTTGGTGACAAAGCAGGAAATATATTAAAAGGTTTTTTTAAATAATTTTAATGGGATAATATTAAGTCTATTATCTCATTGCTATTTTTTGCATTGGACAGTGCAATTTGAATTATTGTTTGTTCTTCATTTAAAATTTTTATATTATTATCATTTAGTTTTTTTATAATTGTCTTTGAATCAATTTTGAATACTCCTGATAAATTATTGATAGATGTGTTGATTATTGTAGAATAGAGTTTTTCATCTATTTTTTTATCTTGTAATAAAAATGATGAAGATGCAAAAGTAATAATTGTAGCAATTGTTATTAGTAAAAATTTTATTTTCATTTGAAATCCTTATATATACAACATTATAAGGGATAAGAATTAACGAATAGTTTTAAATAGTTAACAAAAAGTTAATTATATAGGTAAAGGAAAAAATATGGAACAATTAAAAAGAGTATTAGTAACTGGTGGAAATAAGGGAATTGGCTTAGCGGTAGTTAAAAAATTTATAGAATTAGATTATGAAGTAATTGTTGTTGCAAGAGATTTTTCAAACTTTGAACTTAAAGATAATCTAAAAGTTAAATGTATAGAGTATGACTTGTCAAATATGCAAGGATTAAAAGTTTTAGTTGAGCAAATAGGAGAAATAAGTACTTTAATCAATAATGCTGGATATATGCAGCCAAAATATACATATGATAACTATCCACTAGAAGCAAAAGAGCATATTATGAATGTGGACTTGTATGCCCCTGTTGAACTTATAACACTATTTTGTGAAGATATGAAAAAAAGAAACTATGGAAGAATAGTTAATACAGCTTCAATTGCTGGACAAATAGGTCATCCTGATATTTGGTATGGGATTGCAAAGGCTGGAATTATAAATGCTACAAAGATATTTGCAAAGCTACTAGGAAGTTATAATATCACTGTAAATTGTATAGCACCAAGTCCAGTTGAAACTGATATGCAAAAAGACAATTCCCAAGAGAGAAAAGAAGAGTTTAAAAAAGCAGTTCCATCGGGAAGATTTGCAGAACCCCAAGAAGCAGCTGAAGTTATAGTTTGGTTAGCTACTTCTTGTCCAGAGTATGTAAATGGGACAACAGTTGAT
Organism: Arcobacter sp.; assembly: GCA_002869535.1. GTDB lineage: Bacteria > Campylobacterota > Campylobacteria > Campylobacterales > Arcobacteraceae > Arcobacter. Next base: position 406,391 of record PKUK01000008.1, on the reverse strand, counting down.
TTTAACAACGGTTCGTATGTGAGATAAAATCAAAATAAATATATTTTTAAATAAGAGTTCAAAGAGGTGTTTCTTTATGGTATAGTGATATACAGAAAGGCTCCTCTTGAATCAATTATTAAGTAAATTATGGTTTCAAGTAATAATTGGAATGATTTTAGGAGTAATCTTTGGACTTATATTATCTCCTAGTGCATTTGCTTTAGTAGATGAAAAAATAGCTTATGCTATTGCTCCTTGGATTGCACTTTTAGGAAATATATTTTTAGCACTTATTAAGATGATTGTAATTCCTCTTGTAATGAGTTCAATTATTTTAGGAATCACAAGTGCTGGTAATGTGGAAACATTAAAAAGTTTAGGCTATAAAATAGCTCCATATTTTGTATTTACTACAATTGTTGCCGTTACTTTAGGGATATTTATAACATATCTAATCCATCCTGGAACTTATGTTTCAAGTGATATAATAAATCAAGTAGTACCCACAACTGTGCAAGTAGTAAAAGAGGTAAAAGAGATTTCAGTACCTGATATGATAGTTGACTTGATTCCAATAAGTACAGCAAAAGCAGAACTCGATGGAAATATATTAGCCTTTGTTGTTTTAGCTATATTTATTGGGGTTGCTTTAATGAATATAGAAGAGGAAGATGCTAGACCTTTAAAAGATTTGGCAAAATCTCTTCAAGCTTTTTCTATGAAAGTTGTAGATTGGGCGATGAAACTTGCTCCTTATGCAGTCTTTGGTCTTTTGTGCAATATCACTATTAAAATAGGTTTTGATGCAATCTCTTCCATGTCTATGTATGTCTTAACAGTAATTTTAGGATTGTTATTACTTTTGTGCTTTTATTTGATAATGGTATATTTTGTTGCAAAAATAAAACCTCTTGATTTTTTAAGAAAAATTAGAGAAGTTCAGTTATTGGCTTTCTCAACTTCCTCTTCTGCTGCTGTTATGCCATTATCTATGAAAACTGCCGAAGATGAATTGAACATTCCAACCCCTATTTCAAAGTTTGTTATACCCTTAGGAGCAACAGTAAATATGGATGGAACTGCACTTTACCAAGTGTGTGCTGCTATATTTTTAACACAACTTTTTGGTATAGATTTAAGCCTTGTTGAGGTAATAATTTTAGCTTTTACAACAGTTGGTGCATCAATTGGAGCTCCGAGTACTCCAGGAGTTGGTATAGTTATACTTGCAACAATATTGCAAGGAATTGGTGTACCAGTTGAAGGAATAGCACTAATACTTGGAGTTGATAGAATACTTGATATGTGTAGAACTACCATTAATGTAACAGGGGATTTAACAGCAACTTTGGTTATGAAAAAATTGACAAATATAAGTACTAAAGAGGTGGCTAAAAAGATATCAGCCCTTTAGTTTATATATTAAATTTCTTAGAAATTTTAATGTTGTTTAAGATTTTTACGGCAATTATTGTAAGGATAGTTCCAATTATAATAGATAAACTTATATGCTCTTTTAGGAAAATAATACTTAAAATAATAGCAAATAATGGAACTAAAAATATAAAAGAACTAACTTCATTGGTTCCAAGTTTTTCTATTCCTACAAAGTATATTGTTGTGGCAAAAGTTGTAGAGATAACAGCAATACTTAAAACATTAAGCCAAAATATCCAATAAAAAGATGCATAGTTTATATTTGGTATATCAACAAAAAATATCAAAACTATAATAGTCGTAACAACATACATATATAAAGTAAATACCATAGGTGAAATTTTAGTTGCTTTTGAACTGGTTATTGTAAGAATTGGCCAAAGAATTGATGCCAAAACAAAATAAACATTTTTTTGTGAAAATATCTCTTCTAGTGAAAAAGACCAAATATTTAGCATGGTAAGAACTCCTGCACCACCAAGAATCAAAGCAAAAATATCTTTTTTTTCTATTTTTCTGTTAAAAAATAGTGCCATAATCAAAAAGGTATTTATTGGAATCATTGTTGTAACTAAAGCTCCCCCTAAACTTGCTGTTCCAAATTTTGTTCCAAGAAAATAACACTTCATATAAGCTATCATCACAATCGACGCAATAAGAACTAAAATAAAACTTTTTAGGTTTATATAAAAGCTTTTTTTCATATATAATAAAATTGGAAGTAGGGTAATTATTGTAAATATATTTATAAAAAAAATCATCTCATATTCATTTATATATGCACTTAATACTTTTGCACTAACCCACGATGCTCCCCATCCAGCCATTGCAAAGAACATAAGAACATAAAAAATATTTTTGTTTTGGTCTGTCATTTTAAATCTTTCTAAATTTATAGGGGCAATTGTACAAAAAAAAATTGATATTTTATAGAATAATATTGCTATTTTTTTGTAAAATAGAAGGGGTATATCCAAAATATTTTTTGAAGTTACGTGAAAAGTGAGATTGATCATTGAATCCTACATTAACACTTGCTTCACTAATTGATAGACCTTTTTTGATTAAATTATTTGCACGGTTTAGTCTTTCATTTACAATAAAGGCATGGGGCGTTAATCCAAAATCTCTTTTAAATATTCTTAAAAAATGGTATTTACTAAGATCTACATTATTTGCTAGCATCTCAAGGGTAAAGTTTGTATCTATTGAGTCATTTATAAATTCATATGTTTGTTTTATCATCTTTTTATCTTCAAAAATTTCTTTATCATTTTTTGTATATAAGGTTGAATCAAAAATTAAACTTGAAAGGGCATCTATTAAAAGGGCTTCAACTAATATTTCATCTTCTTTATTAAAATATGCATAAAAAAAGTTATGGAGTTTTGAAAATAGCTTTTTGTTATTAATAATATGTTTTTGAAAATAAGGAATTTTTTTTTCACCAAATATTTCTTCATAAAGATTTGAGATAATTTCTACTGTTGGATAAAAGTTTGCATGTGACCACTCTTTTGATTTACCACCATGTACTTCTCCTGGATTATTTATTCGAACTGAGTATTCATATGAATAAAAACTTTCATTTTTATTGAATACTTTTAAAAACCCTTTATAAGTTAGTCCAATAGTATATGTATCATGGTAATGTTTTGTAAAATCTTCATTTGAATGGTTTACATTTTCAAATAATATGTTATTTAATAATTTAGACATAAGCAAATTATATCTAAAATAAAAAACAAATATAGAAGAAAATTGCTATTTCAATATTTCTTCTAATGTCTCTTTTATTTTAGTCGGATCTGAAAAGTGGTCAAGTTTTGCTTTGAAATTGCCTTCTTTATCAAAAATGTATATATATGATGTGTGTGCAACAGAGTAGTCCATTGCAGAATTTTCAAGTTCTATTTTGCTGTAATAACTTCTATATCTAGAAGTTATATCATCAATATTTTCTTTTGTAGAAGTAGCACCTATAAAGTTTGGATGAAAATATTGTGCATACTCTTTTAAGTTTTTAAGTGTATCTCTGTCTGGGTCTACGCTTATAAAAAGTCCAACAAAATCTTTAGTTTTTTCTTTTGGAAAACTATTCAATGCATGTGCTAAAGAACTCAAAGAAGTAGGGCATACATCAGGACAAAAGGTATATCCGAAATATATTGCTAGGTATTTGCCTTTAAAGCTATCTTTTGTAATCTCACCATCTATTGTATTTACTTTGAAGTCATACTGTTTTTGTTCATTATACTCATCTACATATGGTTTTAATATTGTTATTAAAACAACAGCTACTATAAAACTAACGCCAAGTTTAAAAAATGTATTCATTATTTATCCGTTTTAAATTGGAATCTAGCTCCAATGATTTTATCTAATTTTTCTATTCGTATATCTGCATTCCACTTCATATTTCCAACTGGACAAGTGGGAAGTGTACCTATTGCTTCATAGTTTCCATTTCCAAGGTTTTTAATTGGTAAATTAAAATCTCCCATAAGCATATTTGTTGTATAGATATTTAGATACAACTCATTTAAATCTATTTTATCACTTTTTATTGAAAATTTAATTGATTGCATAAGTGGAATTGATTTTGGATTTATATCAAGTTCAAAAGTAGTTCCATCTTGTATTTGTATACTACAAGAACTTTTATGCAAATCACAAGTGGAAGCTTGAGTGATAAATTTTGCTTCACCTTTAAAAGATTGGTAAAGGGAAGGAAAATCTATCAAGAAATATCCTACTACTACAAAAAGTACAACTGCTACTTGTAGTATTGTACTTTTTATATTGTTAGTTTTTTTTTCTTGAGACATTTATTTAATTACTTCCACATTTTCCTGAACCACAGCTCATGTCTTTTTTCATACCTGAACCACATTTCCCACTACCACAACTCATACCTTTTTTCATATTTTTATTCATCATTCCACCCATTACTGTTTTAATAGGAGCAGTTATAGTTATAGTCTCTCCATTTGAAAACTCAAGTGTATAAGTTACCTCTTCTCCTACTTTTAAAGGCTTATGTAAACCAATTAACATAACATGAAACCCACCTGGTTTAAGTTCTGTTATACCATTTGCTGGAACATCTATTTTAGGTACTTGGTACATCTTCATTACGCCATCTTTCATACTATGTGTATGAAGTTCAACAACTTTAGAAACATCTGATGTAGCTTTTAGGACAGCAATAGTTTTATCTGTATTGTTTTTAACTGTCATAAAGGCAGCTGAGTTTGGTAAACCTGGAGGTGTAGCTCTTATATAAGAATCTTTAACTTCAATATTTGAAGCAAACAGTGTTGATGCACTTAGAAGTGCTAAAAGAAGAAATTTTTTCATTTGTTACCTTTTTTATTTTCTGTATTTTATTATCAAAATGTTAATTTAGTGTTAATTCTTTTTTAGCATGATTAATAGTACACCAGCTACTGCTGCTATAAATGAAGCTGCAAATACTCCAAGCTTAACTGCTGAAATAATTGTTTCATCGAGAAAAGCAAGGTGAGTTATAAAGATTGACATAGTAAATCCAATACCACCTAAAAATCCTACTGCAATTACTTCATACCAAGATATATTTTCTGGTTTTTTAATAAGTTTTAATTTTGTAGCTAAATATGTAAATCCAAATATTCCAATTGGTTTACCAATAATTAGACCAAAAACTACACCTAACACAATCATCAAGTTTGCACTTATTCCTGAAAAGTCTATTAATACACCTGCATTTGAAAATGCAAATAGTGGCATAATAAAAAAAGCAGATAGACCATGTAAATTGTGTTCTAGTCTTATAAGAGGATTTTGTACTTTGTCATAGTTATATGCAATATTTTCTAGGGAGTCTATTTGATGATGATTTAAAACAGGAACAGGATCTATATGTTTTTCAAAATAATTTATATCATCTTTTGTCTCTTTTATAAAATTATGCTCATCAATTTTTGATTTAATTGGAATTGCAAAGGCAAGTAAAACACCAGCAATTGTTGCATGAATCCCAATAGCATGAATATAAACCCAAAGTGCGATACCAAGAATTAAGTAGGGTAATAATTTAGTTACACCTTTTATATTTAAAGCCCAAATTAAAGCATAGATAACCCCCGCATGTAAAAAGTACTCACTATGTATTTCACTTGTATAAACAGTTGCCACAACTAAAACTGCCCCTAAGTCATCCACAACTGCAAGGGCAACTAAGAATAACTTTAGTGCTGTATTTACACGATTACCAAGAAGCATTAATATACCTAATGCAAAAGCAATGTCTGTTGCCATTGGAATACCAAATCCTAAAGGATTATCTGTGTTTAATCCTACATAAATTAGCGCTGGAACTACCATTCCTCCAATTGCTGCAACTATTGGGAAAAGTGCTTTACTTACAGATGATAGCTCTCCCACTAACATCTCTCTTTTTATCTCTAGTCCAACCATTAGAAAAAATAGTGCCATAAGTCCATCATCAATCCAATATGTTAGTGTCATGGAGATATCATGAACTCCAAGACTAATTCCTAATGGCAGATGCCACAGGTCATAATATGCTTGACCTAAACTAGAGTTTGCAACGATAACAGCTGCTATTGTTGCAATAAAAAGTAATATACCACTTAGAGCTTCTTTATTTACAAATCTCTCTAGGGTTATTAATTTATTAATCATTTAAAATTCCTTTTTATAAACATTTTGGACAAATACCTTTTATAATTATATTTTCAATTTTATGATTGACTAATTTGAAGTTTAGTTCCTCATGAATACATTCAATCTTTGAACAGCTTGTACATATAAAGTGTGCGTGATTTGATTTTTTTATTTCAAAATATCTTTTTTTATCATTTGATTCAAATGAATTAATTACATCTTCTTCTTCAAATTTTGTGATATTTCTATAAAATGTTGCTTTATCCATATTTATTGAAATCTTTATCTCTTCATAACATAAGGGTTTTGAAGAGTTTGCAAGTACTTCAAGTATCGACTTTCTGGAGTTTGTTAGCTTTATGTTTTTTTCTTCAATTAATTCTATAATATTGTCCATATAAAATTATAACATATGATTCCTGCAACTAAGTTGCATTAAAGCTTAAAGTTACTAGAATTTCAAAATGCAACTAAGTTGCAAATCAAAATTGGAGTTATTATGAGAAAGATTTTTATTATTAGTTTGTTATTGTTATCATCACTTTATGCACAAAAAATAGTTACTGTTAGTATATTGCCACAAAAATATTTTATTGAAAAAATTGCAATGGATAAAGTTTTTGTAAATGTTATGGTTCAACCTGGAGCTTCTCCAGCATCATATGAACCAAAAACATCACAAATGAAAGATTTAATTAATTCTGAGATATATTTTTCTATTGGTGTGCCTTTTGAAGAGGCTTGGCTAGGTAAATTTAAAGATATAAATAAAAACATGCAAATAATAGATAGCTCTAAAGGTATAAAAAAGATTGCAATTGCTCAACATCATCATGAAGGTGAAGTGCATCATCATAATGAAGAAATTCTAGACCCTCACATTTGGTTAGATACAATACTTGTAAAAGTTCAGGCAAAAAATATTCTTGATGCACTTGTTCAAATTGATAAAAAAAATAGAAACTTTTATTATGATAATTACAAAAACTTTTTATTTGAATTAGATGCTTTACATTTAAAGTTATCTACCATATTAAAAGAGGTAAAGGGTAAGAGATTTATGGTATTTCATCCTTCGTGGGGCTATTTTGCTAAAAGATATGAACTAGAGCAAGAAGCTGTTGAAAAAGAGGGGAAAGAACCTAAATCTAAAGAGATCATAGCTTTAATAAATGAAGCAAAAGAAGAGGGTATTAAAGTTGTATTTGTAGCTCCTCAATTCTCTAAGAAATCTGCTGAAATTATTGCAAATGGGATTGGTGGTAAAACAATTTTCATAGATCCTTTATCAAATAAATGGAAAGAGAGTCTACTTAATACCTCAATTGAATTGGTAAATAGTTATAAATAATGAAAGTCTTAATTAGTTTAGTTTTAATAGTGCAAACCCTTTTTGGGTGTGCACTTTGCACTATATATTCACCTAAGACAAGTGTTATTCTTGATATTAAAACTGAAAAAGATTTAATAAAAGGTATGGATGTAAAATGGGTATTAACAAAACCTTTTACTGAAACATTAAAAAATGTATATGATGTAAACTTGTACAATAAGTTAGATGAAAAAGAACTGTTAACTATAAAAAACATTTTTCTATCATATGTTAAGCCAAAAAAATATTTGGCACATATTTCTTATGGTAAAAAGATAAATAAAGTAAAGTCAAATATTATAAATGTAAAAGATTTAGATGTCTATATAAAAAATGAAATTTTACATATTCACTACAAAATAAAATTAAATTATAAAATTGTAAAAGATAATATACTATATTTTAATATCGAAGACAAGGAACAATTCTTTTTAATAGAGATTGCTAAAAATAGTTTAAGCTACGATAAACAAGTGTTTAGTGAAGATGTAATTGATTTATATAGTGTTGCATTTAGAATAAAAAAAGAGTTTGTCATAGAAAATAAAGAGGAAACTAAAGAAGTAAAAAAAAACGATATAGCAAAATCAGATGAAAGCTTTTTAATAAAATTTAATAATGAGATTAAAAAAAATCTTTTAGAGATAAAAAATGGTAATTTAATTGCTTTATTCTCACTTTTACTTGTCTCTTTTTTATATGTAGTTGTTCATGCCTTAGGTCCCGGTCATGGAAAATCATTGGCTTTTTCCTATTTTTTGGCTACAAAAAGTTCTTATGTAAAAGCTTTAATTATTTCTCAGTTTACGGCATTTATTCATATTGTTGGAGCATTAGTTTTAGTGTTAATATCTATTTTCATAATAGAGTCTTTTTTTAATAGTTTTGTTAATGATTCTATAAAATTAATCACTCAATTATCTGCTATATTTATTATGCTTTTAGCTTTATACCTTTTATATAAAAAGTATAAAAATAAAAACTCTTCTTATTCATGTTGTAATCATAATCACCAAGAAGAAAATACAAAAAAACAAGATGTGTTTTTTGTATTAACAGCTGGTATTGTACCTTGTCCTGGCACTGTTATATTATTTTTATATGCATTTATTTTAAAAACTTATTTTGCAGTTATTTTAGCTTCTATATTTATTAGTATAGGAATGGGATTAGTTATATTTTTATCAGCATTTTTTAGTATAAAAATAAGTAGGATATCAGATAATTACAATAAGATTAGAAACTTTATAGAGATAGCTTCACCTCTATTTATTTTTATTTTAGGTTTATTATTATTTTTTAATATAAACATATTATAGGGTAGAAAAGGAGAGTTTAGAAACTCTCCCATTCATCACTGCTGTCATTATTAGGAACAATCACTTGTGCTTTTTTTGTTTCTGAAACTTTCTCTTCTTTTTTAGTGTTTATTGGTTCTTTTTTTTCTTGAATAACTTTTTTAGGAGCTTCTTTTTGTGGTGTTTGTTCGCTTTTAGTATTTGTATTGTTTAAGTTTATATTTTTTGCTTGTACACTCTCTTTCCCTTCAAACTCTTTTTCATTTGCATCTCTTACAATGTCATCAGCAATATATTGTGTTTGATCAGCAATATCTTTTGCTTGGTTTGCAATAGACGCATTTTCTTGAGTTTGTCTATCCAATAAACTAACAGCACTATTAATTTGCTCAATTCCCATTTGCTGTTCTTTACTTGCTGATTCAACTCCACCAATCAATTCTAAAGTTTTAGATATATTTTCATTTAATCCAACATAACCTTTAATCATTTTGTCAGATATTATTTTTCCATCATTTGCTTTTAAGGTAGCATTTTCAACTAAAGATTTTATCTCTTTTGCAGCTTCTGCAGATCTTGATGCAAGATTTCTAACCTCTTGTGCAACTACTGCAAAGCCTTTACCTGCTTCTCCAGCTGTTGCTGCTTCCACTGCAGCATTTAGTGATAAAATATTTGTTTGGAAAGAGATTTGATCAATAACTGATATGGCATCACTTATTGCAGTTACTTGCTCATTTATACTATCCATTGCACCAGTTGTTTGAGAAGCTAGTGTTTCCCCTTCATTTGCAGAGTGTTTTAATTCATTTGCATTATTTGCCATAGCAATTACATTTTGAGTATTACTAGTTATATTTGAAGTAATCTCTTCTAATGCAGCAGCTGTTTCTTCAATACTTGCAGCAGCCTCATTTGAAGAACGATTTAAAGTATCAACATTTGATAATAACTCTTCTGAACTTTTTTGTAGAGTAAGTCCATTTGATTTATTTTCAACTAGCATTTCATTAATAATATTTGCTAAGGTATTTAGTCCAGTTACGGTATTACCTGTGGCAGTAGTAATTCTATGTTTGAAATTTAATTTTTGATACTCTTCTAAAGCTTTTTCAACTTCATTAATGTCATTTGAAATATTTTCAGAGATAACTTGTATCATTTCATTAAAAATAGTTTTTAACTCTTCTAAACCTTTATTATGAGTACTTTTGTCAATTTTTTTACTAATGTCACCACTTTTTACAGCTTCTACAACTCTTTTTACATCTTCAATTAGTAGTTCATCTTTTTCTATTAGAGCTTGAGTATTGGTAATATTTTTATTTACTTCTATTGCAATAGAGGCTATTTCATCCTTAGCTCTTGTATCTAATAACTCTACATCTTTTTCTTCTCTATTTAGGTATTTAAAAAAGCCAAGTAAGCCATGATGAAAATTATTAATAGACTTATTAATAGTTTTACCAAGAATTATTGTAAAAAATATTGCAATCACTATACTTAAAAATGTGATTACAATAAAAGATATAAATGATTGTTCTATTAAAGAGTCTGTTTCATTTTCTTGAACTTTAACAACTTTATATGATTCTTCCGTAAAATAGTCAATCAAGCCTCTCATTGCTTCATAGTTATTTAAATAAGTAGTAAAATAAAATTCTTGTGCTTTTTCATACTCATTTGCTCTTATCATTGAAACAATTTTTTTTGTATTTTCATTAGTTAGATTGTATTTAGTATTAAATTCTTCAAACTTTGAAGCGTTGTTTGACAGCTGTTTTTCTAAGAGTTTTTTAAATTTTTCAAATCTTTGTCCAACTTGTTCAATGTTGTTATTTACTCCACTTTTAATTAACTTTTCACTCTCTTGTGTATCTTTTAAATTTATTATTTGAGAAATAGCAACGTTTGATTGGTAGGAGTCTCTATCTGCTTCTAGTAAAAAATTTATTCCTGCAAAATCTCTCTTAGTCAAGTCTGTTACGTTTTCTTTTATGTGATTTATGTTGTATGAAACATAAATACTTGACAGTAATGTCACTGTAATTAGTACAAGAAATGCACCAATAATTTTACTTTGAATTTTCATATGAACCCCTTCATTATAACAATATATTATAATCATACCTCCTGCAATATAAATTGAAACTTAAATTAAGTAGATATTAAAGCTTAAGTTGCAATTGTAATTTTTAATTATTAAAGTGCTTTAAAAGTAATGGAATAGAATTTGCAGGAAATAATAATAAAGAAATATAGATGAAATTAAATGACATAAAATTAGAAAATGATTATTTTGAATTTGATGAAAAGTTTTATCATAAAATTAATCCAACTCCCTTAAATAATCCACACTTGATATCTTATAATAAACTAATGTTTGATGAGATAGGTTTAGATTATGATGAAGCAAAAAATGAAGAGTTTGTTAAGTTTATAAATGGAGAGAAATTGCTAGAAGGCTCACTCCCTTATGCAAAAGCATATGCAGGACATCAATTTGGCTATTTTGTTCCCCAATTGGGTGATGGAAGAGCAATAAATTTAGGGAAAATTGGCTCATGGCATCTTCAAACAAAAGGTGCTGGACTTACTCGTTATTCAAGACAAGGTGATGGAAGAGCAGTTTTAAGGTCTTCAGTTAGGGAGTATATTATTTCAGAAGCAATGCATGCCTTGGATATACCTACAACAAGAGTTTTAGCTCTTATTGGCTCAACTCATCCTGTTTCTAGATATTATGGTGTAAAAGAAACAGGTGCTATAGTTTTAAGAATGTCGCCATCTTGGGTTAGAATTGGAACATTTGAGTATTTTGCAAGGGGAAAAGATGCAAAGGCAAATTTAACTCAATTGGCAAATTATGTAATTAAAAACTCATATCCACATCTAATAAATGATAAAGATAAGTATGAAAAAATGTATTATTAGATGGTTGATAAAACAGCAGTTTTAATGGCAAAATGGCAAGCATATGGTTTCATGCATGGGGTTATGAATACAGATAATTTCTCTATGGCAGGATTGAGTATAGATTATGGCCCTTTTGCTTTTATGGATTATTTTAATATAAACCAAATATGTAATCACACAGATAGCGAAGGCCGATACTCTTATAACAATCAACCTTATGTTGCAAGATGGAATTTAGAAGTTTTAGCAAAATCTTTAAAAGAGATTTGCGAGGTAAAGAAACTTCATGAGTATTTGAAAACATATTTTCATGTTCAAGAAAAAGAATACTTGACTCTTATGACAAAAAGATTAGGACTTGATATTAGTAAAAGTAGTGATTCTTATGCTGACTTGATAATATCTTTATTAAAGGCATTACAAGCTTCTAAAACTGATTATAATCAATTTTTTTATGAATTAACAAAGTGTAAAAATAGTGATGAGATTAGAAAAGTGATTGATATCTCAATCTATAGACAAGCTTTAGATAAATGGTTAGAAGATTATATAAAAGCTAGAGAAGAAGAAAATAGTGATTTTACTGAAGTTCAAAATAGTATGAAAAAAATAAATCCAAAATATGTGATTAAAAACTATATGCTTCAAGAAGCAATTGACAAGGCAGAAGAGGGTGATTTTACTTTAGTAAATGACTTATTAAATATTACACAAAATCCATATGGTGAGCACAAATAGTATGAAAGATACTCAAAAGCTACACCACTTGAATTTTCAAATGTAAAACTTAGTTGTTCATCCTAGGACTAAACAGCTCCCATTAGTGCTTTTTTAGTATTTCCCATAAGTGCTACCATCTCATCATATGACTTACTTATCTCTTCTTGTGGAGTTGAGATTACTTCATCATAAACTTTTTCTATTTTCTCTTCACTTGATAGTTTTTTAAGATCACTTTTTTCTAAAGAGGCGAAATCTAAAACTTCATTCCATACAGAACTCTCATCTAAAACAAAAGCAGAAAACTTAATACCTTCATATTCAAAAGTACCATCTGCATCTAAGTCGATAACGTAAAGTAAATTAATAGAATCTTTATCAAAAAATTCTCCATATTTTGCAAAAAAATCTTTAAAATATCCAAATGTTTCAAGCTCACATGAAAAGAATTTGATTTTTTCATTTTCACTTACCATAATAACTTGTCTAGCTTGAGATTTTGGAGGCATAACTCTTGTTTCAGATAATCTTTTACCCTCTTCAATAATTAAAGCTCCTCTATAACCATGTAGTGAAGAGGCAATGCTTCCACTAAAAGATGGTTGCCATTCTAAATTATTTTCTTTGATGTAGTCAATTGGTGTCATACTATAGTCCTTTTTTTATGTATGCACTATAATATACAATAATTGTTCCTTTGACTATTTATCTTATGTGAGATATGACTATCATCAGTTTGAATTACAACTTTATTTCGTCCATTTTCTTTTGCTTCATATAAAAACTTGTCAGCTCTTTTATAGGCTTTTTCTGCCGTTAAATTATTACTATCAAATACTATACCACCAATAGAGATAGTAAGCTCTTTATTTAAAAGTGTACTATTAGTATGTTCTATATGTAAATCTTCAACATTTGTTCTTAATTTTTCTAAAAGTAGAGTGAAGTTTTTTTCATTGATATCTGTTACTAAAATACCAAACTCTTCCCCACCTAATCTAAAAATATAATCACTGGCTCTACTTACAGTATATTTTATACAGTTAGCTGTTTCAATTAGGGCTTTATCCCCTTTATTATGACCATATGTATCATTATATTGTTTAAAAAAGTCAATATCTAAAATGGCAAATCCCATTGTTTTATTGTCTCTTTTTGCTCTTAATATCTCTTTTTCAATAGTCATATTAAAGTATCTTCTATTATATGTTTGTGTTAATTCATCTGTAATAGACATTTCTTCAATACGTTTTTTATCTGTAATATCAACTGCAACAGAAGCATAACCAGTAATAGTTTTATTGTTATACATAGGAGAAATTTTTGCATGAACATAATAAACCTCTTTATTCTTCATCATATTTTTAATTTCACCTTCCCATGTTTTACCAGAGTAAATATCATCCCATATATTTAAATAAAACTCTTTTGTGGTATCTGGATGTCTAAAAATATTATGATTTTGTCCAATTACTTCCTCTTTTGCATAACCACAAATTCTACAAAAGGCATCTGAAACATCTAAAATTTTCCCATTTATATCAACTTTTACAGTGATTAAATAGTCATTTATAATTTCAAGATAGGTTTTATTTTCTTCAAGCTTATCTTCTATTGTTTTTTTATTTCTTTTTGCCTCTGTAATATCTACAAAAGAAGCTATATGATAAAACTCATCTTCATCGGTATATATTCTTGAAATAGTAAGCTCTTCTGTATATGGTGTCCCATTTTTCTTTATATTGGTTATTTCACCTTCCCAATAATTTTCATTATTAAGGCTATCCCACATATTTTTATAAAATTGTTTTGTATGATAACCTGTAGATTTAAGTATTTTAGGTGTTTTATGTAGTATCTCTTTTTCACTATAGCCTGTAATTTTTGTAAAAGATTTATTTACTTGAAGTACTTTATTCTCTTTATTTGTGATTATAATACCATCATGGGAGTTTTCAAATACATTATTTGATATTTTTAATCTTGATTTATTCTCTTTTTCTGTTCTTTTATATTCAGCAAAAATAAATGAGATAAATAATGCAACTAAAAAGTATAAAAAGACAATCCATGCAATAGTATTTAAATACTCATCAATTTTTTTATCAATTATATTGTTGTTAATTCTTGTAATAAATCTCAATTCAAATGGATTGGGTTGCTTATTCTCATTTAGCCATGAAGTAATATTTGTTTTTTTAACATTTATATAATAATTATCATTTTTAAGTGTACCTTCAAAATATTCTCCAATCTCTTTATATATATCTTTATGTATATTATTAAAAGTCATATCTTTGTTAAATATAAATCCAAAATTATATTTACTGTTTTGAGAGTTTAATATATAGTTATTTTTATTTATGATTAGTGTTTCTAAATCAAATTTAGAGTTTGAAAAAGTTATAAGAATATCATTTAAACTATAGTCTATAACTACAAACCCATCTTGAACATCATACTTATCATAAACTGGAGTTATAATTTCAATATAAGGTTTAGCAGGATTTATAATTTTCTCTTTATCTTTTAGTAGCTTTATAGGTGATACATATATATCACCTCTTTCAAGTTTTTTTAAATCATTTAAATATTTTTTTTCTTGAATATCTTTTGATAAATTATTATCATTGATTTCTAAAAATTTCTTACCATTATTTTTTAAGAAGTAAACCTCTAAATAAGACTCTTTCAATGCAATCAATGAGGATATTTCATCTTTTAATATATATTTATTTTTATTTAATTTGTAGATATATGATATATAAAGGGTGTCTTTTTTAAGAATTTCAAAATTATTTTGGATATTTGCGATTTTTAAATCTAATTCAGATTCTATAGAATTTGTAGTCTCTTTTGAATAAATATCATTAAGATTTTTAATGTAGGCAGTGGATACCAATAAAAATATAATAATAAAAAGCGTAAAAGTTTTGAAAAACGTATAACTAATTTTTTTATTCAATTTATAACTTCCTGACAGGTAATCCTTTATTATATCATGAATTTAGAAATTTTTAGTTAAATAAAAATTATTTTTCATCCAATGAGAATTTACCTGGTCCAATAAGTATTATTAAAAGTGATGTAAAGATATAGAAATATTGAAGTTCTAAAGCTAATCCTCCGTGTGAACTAAGAGAAAATATTTCGCTTGGATGAACTAAATATATTGCAAATAAAATATTTATTATAATTATCAAAGAGAATGTTTTTGTGTAGTATCCAATAATTAGAAATATTGGTGCAATAACTTCTCCAATGTAAACCCCATAAACTAAGTATTGAGGAAGATTGTTTTTTTCAAGTACTGATTCGATAAAAGAAGTCCCATATTTAAGCTTTGCATATCCATGTAGTAAAAATAAAATACCAACAAATAATCTTAAAAATAATTTTGCAAAATTTTCATTGTAGCTACTATTCATAACAATCCTTTGTAGTATGTTATTTTAAAAAAGTTAATGAAAGGTTAATTAAAACTGACTGCTGGTCAAATTCAATAAAATTTAAGAATAGCTAGTTATACTTTCATAACTTGACCGACGGTCAGTCAAAAAATATTTAAGGAGTTTTATGAGTCCTAAAAAAGTCAATAAAGAAGAAAGAAGAAGAGAAGTTGCACTTGCTTGTTTTGATTTAATACATGATGTTGGAATGAAAAATATTACAGTTGCCCAAGTTGCAAAAAGTGCTGGAATAGGCAAGGGAACTGTATATGAGTATTTTGAAAATAAAGAAGATATTATTTTTGAAATAATAAATGTGCACATAGAGTATCATCATAAAATGTTTTTAGAAAAAATCAAAGATGTAAAATCAACTAAAGAGAAAGTATTTCACTTCTTTGATTTTGTTATGAATGAGACAGAAGAAAATATTAGACATTTTAATGGTTATAGAGAATACTTATCAATTGTTTTAGCAGAAGAGAATGAATCTATGTGTAACTTTAATACTTCATGCACAGAGTTTTTTCAAAATCAATTAAAAGAGATAATTGAAGAGGGAATTAATAATGAAGAATTACTCCCCATAGCTAGAAATTTTGTTGATGGAATCATGTTGTTTGAAAAGGGTGTAGTATTGATGAAAATGACACAAACAAGTTTTGATGCTAAATTCTCATGTGAAAAATTTTTAAATAATATTTTTGAAGTAATTGAGAAAAAACAATGATTCCAAAAAAATATACAAGATTAGTTTTTGCTTTTTTCATGTCTTTATTTATGAGTTTTATAATGAGTTTTGTAATTACATTTATAAATTTAGGTTTCATTGACGGTTTTGTTTTAAAGTGGCTGGAGGCATTTGTAAAAGCATTTATATTTGCATTTCCAATAGTATTTATTGTTGCACCTATAGTGCATAATATCACAAATAAATTAATAAAATAGAAGGATAATATATGTTTAAGAAGGTATTAGTAGTAGTGCTTTCATCTGTTGCACTATTTGCAGCAGGTGCTCCATCACTGGTTGAGACTACAAAAATAATAAAAGGAGAAGTTAATCCTTTGCAAGAGTTTGTAGGAACACTAAAGTTTGATAGAAACTCAGTTTTAGCTGCTCAAAATTCAGGTGTAGTAAAAAATATAAATTTTGAAGTAGGGGATGCTGTAAAAAAAGGGCAAACACTGATTCAAATAGATGCAGATTTATTAAATGCACAAGTGAAATCAGCACGAGCAAATGCTAAGAGTGCAAAAAAAGATTATGAAAGATATTCAAAACTGTTAGAGACAAAATCTGTTTCTAAAAAACAGTATGATGATATGAAATTAAAATCTGTTACAACACAAAGTACCTTAAATGAGTTAGAAATACAAAAAGAGAAAAAAAGCATAAAAGCACCATATAGTGGAATTATGGTAGAAAAGAGTATTGACTTAGGGGAATGGGTAAATGCAGGAACATCACTGGCTTCAATTGTAGATACTTCAAAAGCAGAGATAACATTTAATGTTCCATTGAGTATTTATTATGGATTAAAAAAAGATGATACATATGATATTAGGGTTGGTAAAGATGTTATAAAAGGAAAAATGAGTGGTGCAATACCAAGTGGTGATAAGATAACTAGAACTTTCCCTGTAAAGTTTAAAGCTAATACAAGCAAAATATTTGTTTTTGATGGAGAAGAAGCAAAGGTAAGCTTGTCTAAAAATGCAGTACAAGAAGCACTTATTGTTCCAAGAGATGCTGTTATAAAAAGATTTGGACAAAATATTGTTTTTATTATTGATGATAAAATGATTGCACAAATGATTCCTGTACAGATTATTGCATATTTACAAGATAGCGTTGCGATAGATGGTGAAGGTTTAGCACAGGGACAGAACATAGTTAGTAAAGGGAATGAAAGAGTTTTTCCTAATTCACCTGTAAAAATAATAAACAAATAGGATAAGAAATGGATTTAATTAAGTTTTCGATTAAAAATCCTGTAACTATTATTGTTTCAGTTTTAATCGTTGTATTGTTTGGTTTTTTGTCACTTACTAAATTACCATATCAATTAACACCCTCAGTAACAAAACCTGAGATTAAAATAACAACAGTATGGCCAGGCGCAACTCCTCATGAAATAGAGCGAGAGATAATAGAAGAGCAAGAAGATGCCCTTAAAAGTTTAAATAATCTAATTGAATATGAATCATCTGCCAAAGATGATAGGGGAGAGATAACTTTAACATTTAAGTTAGATACGGATATTCGTGTAGCTTTACAAGATGTTTCAAATAAGTTAAATGAGGTAAGCTCATACCCAAATAATGTGGATGAACCTATCATTGAAACAGCAACAGCAAGTCCAGTTATTTGGATGATGTTGCAAACTTTCAAAGATAATCCAAGACATATAGATGAATATAGAACTTTTTTTGATAATGAAATAAAACCTGTTATAAAAAGAGTTAATGGTGTGTCAGGAACTATGGATATTGGTGGTAGAGAGCAGCAGATGCAAATTGTATTTGATGTGAACAAATTGGCATCATATGGATTAACTGTTTCTCAAGTAATATCAACAATACAAAATGAAAATATAGATGTTTCTGCAGGTATTCAAAATATAAATAGAAGAGCCTACCGAATTAGAACTGTAAATAAATTTGCTTCACCCAAAGATATTGAAAAAGTTGTTTTGATATCTACTCGGGATAAAATAGTTACAGTTAAAGATATTGCAACAGTTGATTTTGGATATGAAACTGCAAATGGTGTTGCTATGTATTTAGGAAAAGATGGGATATTCTTAGGTGTTCAACCAAGTGCAGGTTCTAATATTGTTCAGCTTACAGATGAAGTTGAAAAAGTAGTAAATGAACTTAATGCAGGTGTTTTAAAAGATGAAAAACTAAAAATACAATGGATATATGACCAAAGACCTTATATCGTTGGTTCTGTTGATTTAGTTAAACAAAATATTATGATAGGTGGTGTTTTAGCAGTATTTATTCTAATTTTATTTTTAAGAAGTATCTCTCCTACTGCTGTTGTTTCTGTTGCAATTCCAATATCTATTATTGGTACTTTTATAATATTAAGTGCGATGGAAAGAAGTTTAAATACAATCTCTCTTGCAGGTATCTCCTTTGCCGTTGGTATGCTTGTTGATAGTGCCATTGTTGTATTGGAAAATATTGATAGGCATAGAAAAGAGGGTATGAGCATTGCTGATGCTGCCTATATAGGTGCAAGTGAAGTTTGTGGAGCATTGGTTGCTTCTGCTCTTACAACTATTGCAGTATTCTTGCCAATTGTATTTTTACAAGATGAAGCGGGACAGTTATTTAAAGATATTGCAATTGCAGTAACAGCTTCTGTAACTTTTTCACTATTTGTTTCAATTTCAGTTATTCCAATGTTATGGAAATCATTTGCAGGAATTTCAAAAAAAGAGCCAAAAGATGCAGGTGCAATAGCTAACTTTGGAGAAAAAATAGTTAATTTTATAATGTCAATTGTAACTATGTCTTTAAAAAATACTTTTACTAAAATAGTTACTATTTTATCTTTAGCAGTTTTTTCAGTGGGGGCAATATATGTACTTTTTCCTAAACTTGATTATTTACCAAAGGGAAATAAGAACTTAATATTTAATATTTTGATAACACCTCCTGGACTTTCATATAATGAGAGATATGGTATGGGTACATATTTAATGAAACAAATTGAGCCTCATGTTAATAAAGATGTTGGAGATATTCCTGGGCTAAGCCGTGCCTTTTATGTATCTTTTGGAGACTTCACACTTTTTGGTGGAACTTCAATGCATGAAGATAGAGCTCCTGATTTAATACCAATGTTTAGACCAATAGTAAACTCTATGCCTTCTGTATTTGGTGTTTCACTTCAATCAGGAGTATTTGAAAGTGGAGTTGGTGAAGGAAATACTGTTAATATTGATATTAGTGGTGAAAAGATTGAAGAGATTGCAAGTATTGGTGCTCAACTTTATGGGGCTACTATGGGTGCAATACAAGGAAGTCAAGTACGACCTGTGCCATCAGTAGAGTTGCTTTATCCTGAAGTTAGAATTAGACCAAATAGAGATGCAATTAAAGCACTAGATTTAAGTTCTAGGGATTTAGGAGTTGCAATTGATGTTCTTATGAGTGGTAGAAAAGTTGGTGATTTTGAAGAAGATGGTAAAAAGAAAATTGACCTCGTTTTAAAAGCTGATGGAGAGTTGGTAAAAACTCCAGAAGATGTTATGGCATCACTACTTGCCTTACCAAATGGCATGGTATTGCCAGTCTCTTCCATGTCTGATTATATCTCTACAACGGGAATTTCAGAGATTCGTCACCTAAATGGAAAAAGAACTATTACCTTACAAGTGACACCTCCTGATGGTATGACTATTGATGAAGCAATGAAAACTATTGGTGGTATGTTAGAAGGAATGAAAGCTAAAGGTATTATTACAGAGGATATTGAAATTGGTATTTCTGGTACAGCTGACAAATTAACCGAAACAATAAAACTATTGATGGATAATTTTATTTTAGCTTTAGTGATTGTATATTTACTTATGGCATCACTGTTTGGAAACTTTTTATATCCAATTGTAATTATGTGTACAGTTCCATTGGCAACAGCAGGTGGATTTATAGGATTGAAACTTACTAATATATTTATTGCTCCACAGCCTTTGGATATTTTAACCATGCTTGGGTTTATTATTTTGGTAGGTATTGTTGTAAACAATGCAATTTTAATTGTTCATCAAAGTTTGAATTATATAAGAGATAAGGGAATGGAGCATAAAAAAGCTGTAATAGAAGCAACTCGAACTAGAATTCGTCCTATTTATATGAGTTCATTAACTTCTATTTTTGGTATGTTGCCTTTAGTATTAATGCCAGGACCTGGAAGTGAGTTCTATAGAGGTTTAGGTTCAGTTATCACAGGTGGATTGGCATTTTCAACAATATTTACAATATTTGTTACTCCTGCACTTTTGATGTTTTTTATTAAATTAGAACAAAGACTTAAAAGAAGTGACGTAAAAGAACCAGTTGATGTTAGTAAAGCATAAGGATAAAAAATGAAGAAAATAAAATATTTAGTATTGTCATCTTTAGTTGCAACTAATTTATTTGCAATATCGCTCGATGAGGTTTTAAATATCTCATTGGAGAAGAATTTAGATATTGCAATAAGCAACTATGAATACAAAGAGTCAAAAGAGGATTATGATAAAACAAAATCAGCTTTTTTACCAAAAGCTGACTTGTCATACTCTTATAATAATAGAGACAAAGTAATACCAGGACAGATAAAAGAGGACTCAACTGCAAGTGCGACGATTTCATATAATCTATTTAATGGATTTAGTGATTTTAGTGAGTTATATAGTTCTAAGTATCTAAAAAATGCCTCAATGTATTATTACAATGCAAAAAAACAGGATATTATATTAGATACAAAAAAAGCATACATTGATTATCTGAATAAAAGAAAAAATCTTCAAACTCAAGAAGATGCATATAAATTATTTGAAAAACAATACATGGATGCCCAAAGTCAATATACACAAGGAATTATTTCAAGAAATGATTTATTAAAAGTTGAAGTAAACATGTTAAATGCAAAACAGAGTGTTATTCAAGCAAAAGGAGATTTAAATATCTCTTCATATACTTTGAGTAATATTTTAGGTGGATATGATTTATCAAATGAAAAGCTTGATGAATTAAATGTAAGTACAGATAAAAACTACACTTATGATATAACTCTTTTAGAAGATAGAAGCGAAATAAAAGCCTCTGAACTTAGTTTAAAAAGTATAAAAGAGCAGTCATTTGGATCAAAAGGTGCTTTTATGCCAAAGGTTGATGCAAGTCTTTCATACAATAAGTATGGTGATGATGAAAATGTAGGTGGACGTGCTTCTTATCCAGATACACAAGAGGTATTAAATATAACAGCATCTTGGAATTTATATAATGGAAATAGTGATTATAGTGAAGTTATAAAGAAAAATATCCAAGTAAAAAAAGCAGTGGCAAACCTAGCAAAAGTAAGACTTAATATTAAACTTCAATACCAAAATGCACTTTCATCTTATGATGTGGCAAAAGCTAACTTTGAAACTTCAAAATTAGCCCTTGACCAATCAAAAGAGAATTATGAAATAGTAAAAAATAGGTTCAAAGAAGGTCTTTCTGATAACACAAATTTAATTGATGCAAACTATTTACTTAGTGCTGCAAAACAAAATTATTATAAAGCTTATTATGATAAATATATTTCTATTGAGACTTTAAATAGAGTTTTAGAGAAGTAATTACAAGCTCTGTCAAGAAAATATAATTCTTGGCAGATAGTAAATTTTGAAGATTAATTATTCCAAAAAGTTGGTTTTTTTTCTTCCCCATTGCCAGTTGGTTTTTGTGGTTCAACTTTTTTAGCTGGTTTGTAGTTATCATACTTAAATGGATTTTTAAATTGTAAAGATGTAGGAGTTGGGCCACCACTTTTGTCCACTGTTCTAGGTTTATAAGTTTCTCCCATATTTGACCAGCTTTTTGGCAAATAGATATAGGCAAGAATTAATATAATTATTATAATTGCTATTTTTATATATATTCCTATATTACTCTTTTTTTCTTCCATCTGAATCCTTTTGTATTTTCATTTTCTTTTCTAAAAAATCATTCTTTTTATCTATGTTATTGTAATCATACTCTAATCCAGTTCTAAATTGTAACTTTATAGGATCTGCAGTTGTTGAATTATTTTTTGTATTTGCGGACATTGGGTTATACATATCTCCCAGTTTTTCCCAACTTTCATCTTTAGGTAAAAAGGTAATGAGAAAAATTATTCCAGCAATTAGAATTAGTATTTTTATATAAATTAAAATTCTGTTGGAATCCTCTCTCATTAGAGATCCTTTCTATTTTTTCTCCCAAAATATTGGTTTTTTCTCCTCATCACTTGCTTCCATTCTTTTTTGCATAAAAGTACTTTTTTTAGAGGGTTCATATTTATCATGTTGAAAGCCACTTCTAAATTGTAATTTTATTGGCTGATTATTATTTGAGACACCTCTTAATTTTGCAGCATTGTTAAAACTACTGTTTTGACCCGTAGGAATGAAAAAATAACCTAAAAATAGTATGATTGATATTATTGCAATTTTTATATATAGACTGCCTTTTTTCGATGTTTTACTCATATCAAACCTTTCCTTATTAACTATTATATAAAAAAAATAATAAAATCTATATAAGAAAGCCATTTGCTAGCATCATATCTTTTCCATCTTCAGTTACTTTATTTTTATCCCAAGGTGGGTCAAATGTCAGATTTATATTGACTTGTTCAATCTCATCTAAAACTTTTACTGCATAACTTGCATCATTGATTAAACTATCAGCAACAGGGCAACCTGGACTTGTTAGTGTCATATCGATATTGCATATTAGTATTTTGTCTTTTTCTTCTAATTCTATTTTATAAATTAATCCCAAGTCATAAATATTTACAGGAATTTCAGGATCAAATATATGTTTTAGTTGTCCAATTATTTTCTCTTTTATTTCTTCTTCATTATAATTTTCCATTTAATTTCCTTTTGCATACTCTTTTATTTTTTTTATCATACCTTGTACACCACTTTGTCTATTTGGTGTTATTATTTCTGTTAGATTTAATCTATCTAAGATATTTATATCTAGATTATTTATATCATCTTTTTTTTCATTTGAAAATATTGTTGTAATAATATAAACTAAACCTTTTACAATAGCAGCATTAGAATCTGCCCTAAAAATTAATTCATCACTATTTTTATCTTTTATTAGCCAAACCTTTGAAGTACAACCCTGAACTAAATTTTCATCTATCATCTCTTTTTCATCTAAGCTATTTAGTTTTTTACCCAAATCAATAATATATTGATATTTTTCAAGTTCATCATCAAAAAGTTCTAAATCATCTTTAAATTCATCAATTTTTTTTTCAATACTCATCTTAATCCTTTAACATCATTATGGCTTTTTTTAAAGCAATAATTAGTTTATCAATATCCTCTTTTTCATTGTAAAAGGCAATACTTACTCGGATTGTTCCTTCAATACCAAGGCTTTTCATAATAGGTTGAGCACAGTGATGTCCACATCTTAAAGCTATGCCCATTTTATCAACTAAAATACCTACATCTTCAGACATTATATTTTTGATATTAAAACTAAGTGAGCCAATAGAATTTTTTATATCACTATAAAAAATAATATCATCTATTTTTGATAATTCTTCATAAAGGTACTCATATAATTCCTGCTCTTTTTTTTCAATATTTTCATATCCAAGTTCCTTTATAAACTCTATGGCTTTGCCAAATCCAATGACTCCTGCTATATTTTGAGTTCCTGCTTCAAATTTAAAAGGAGAATCAAGTAAAATGCTTTTTTTATAAGTAACATCATTGATTGTTGCTCCTCCTGTTTGATATGGCTCAATCTCATCTAACAATTCTTCTTTTATATAAATAGCTCCAACTCCTGTTGGTCCAAAAGTTTTGTGTGAAGAGATTGCTAAAAAATCGACATCTAAATCTTGAACATCAATTTTTTTGTGGGTTAAACTCTGTGCTCCATCAATTAAAACTTTCGCACCATATTTATGGGCTAAACTTGTGATTCTTTTTATATCATGAATCTTTCCAAAGGCATTTGATATGTGAGTAACTGAGACAAAAGAGTTTGGGTTTTCTTTTAATATTTTTTCAAAATCTTCATAATCAAAATCTAGATTCTTATCACATTTTACTACTTCAAAATCTATATTAGCAATTTGCCAGGGGACAATATTTGAGTGGTGTTCTAAAGAAGAGATTATAACTTTTTTAAATCTATTTTTAGCATATGAATTTATTATAAAATTAATGCTCTCTGTTACACCTTTTGTAAAAATTATCTCATGTTTTTCTTTTGCATTTATAAATGTTTTTAAAACTTCACGAGTATGTTCATACTTCTGTGTTGCTTTATTTGCATCACCATGATTACTTCTATGTGTATTTGAACAATAAAATGAATAATAATTTACAATTTCATCAATAACAACTTGTGGTTTTTGAGTTGTTGCTGCATTATCTAAATATATTATGTTGCTATTTTTAAAATAAGGAAAATAATCTTTAAACATCATATCTCCTTTATTATATTTCTAATTTCTTCATTTGATATTTTAGCTAGTATTGCATTTTCTATGGCTTCAAGCATCATTTTTGAGGCTTGCGTTCTTGATAATCCTCTTGATTGTAAATAATATAAAATATCTTCATCCAAACTACCTGTTGTTGCCCCGTGACTTGCAGTTAACTCATCAATAAATATTTCAAGTCTTGGGTTAGCATTTATTATTGCATCATCACCTAATAAAGTTGTTTTAGAGTTTTGTATTACAGCTGAGTTATTTGCTTCATGATTTACTCTAGTTTTTACTTCAAATATCCCATGGGAGTTCTCATCTAAAATATGATTTGCTTTTATACTACTTGAGCTATTTTTACCATTGTGAATAGTAGATACAATATTTGCTATCTCTTGTTTTTTAGAGATATTTGTTAACGCTTCCATCTCAAAGTTTGAATTTGCATAATCCAAGTTTATATCAAATTGATTATAAGCATTTGATGCCCCAAAATTAAAGTTAAAGAATTTTAATTTTGAATCTTCTTTTATTGATGGTTCAAATTTGATATCTAAAAAATCATCAAAAGATAGTTTTTGTAAATATACATACTCTACATTTGATGAACTCTTTATATCAAAATCTCTTTTTTGATTTATTAAGTTTTTTTTATTTTTTGATATAAATATTTCAAAAATCAAAATATCGCTATTACTATTAATACTATATTTTAAATCTTTTTCAAAAATTGTATTTTCATCCTCATAATAATTTAATATTATTATTGGATTTTTACACTCTTTATTTATAGTTATTATATTTTCTTCAAGGCTAATATCATCAATTAGATTTTGATCTTTAATCTTCTCATTTGCAAAAAACACTCTATTAAAGCCTTCAAGTTTTAAAAAATCAAAATCAAAATTCACTACATCTTTAAAGCTATTTTCTTTATATTGTAGTTCAATTATATTTTTTACATTACACTTTCTAAACTCTTCAGTTTTTTTATTGGCAAGAGGAAAGTTTTTGATATCTAAATTTCTCATATTACACTCCTATTGCTTCGTAACCTTTTTCTTGAATAAGTTCAGCCAATGAATAATCACCACTTTGTGCGATTTTACCATCTTTTAAAACATGTACAAAATCAGGTTTAATAGCTTCTAATAATTTATCATAATGGGTAATCATTAAAACTGATCTATTACCATCAAGAAGTGAGTTTATACCATTTGCTACAAGTTTTATAGCATCCACATCAAGTCCAGAATCGATCTCATCAAGTAAGATTAAATCAGGTTTTAAAACTAAAAGTTGTAAGAGTTCATTTCTTTTTTTCTCTCCACCACTAAATCCAGCATTTAAATCTCTTTTTAAAATCTTATTGTCTATACCAAATTTGGCTGTAATCTCTTTTATCTCTTTTAAAAAAGAAGCAGAATCTAACTCTTTTAGACCTTGATATTCTCTTTTTGCATTAAGAGCTGATTTTAGAAAATACATATTATTAACTCCAGCTACTTCAATAGGATTTTGAAATGATAAAAATAGACCTTCATTTGCCCTTTGGCTTGCATCAAGTTCTAATAGGTCCTTTCCATTATACTCTACACTTCCAGATGTTACATCACACTCATAGTGGTCACATAAAGCTTTTACAATAGTTGATTTTCCAGCCCCATTTATTCCCATAAGGGCGTGAATTTCACCTTTTTTTATATCTAAACTAAAATCTTTTATTATTTCATTGTTTTCTATTTTTACATTTAAATTTTTAATACTAAGCATACTATTTCCTTAAAATTTTTCATTTTTCATTTTTCATTTTTCAATTTAACCTACACTACCTTCTAAAGAGATATTTAATAACTCTCTAGCTTCCACTGCAAACTCCATTGGAAGTTCATCAAGTACTTCTTTACAAAATCCATTTACTATTAAAGAAACTGCATTCTCTTCACTTAAACCCCTTTGTCTTATATAAAAGAGCTGTTCATCTGATATTTTTGAAGTTGTTGCTTCATGTTCTATTTTTGAACTTGCATTTCTAACTTCTTGATACGGATAAGTATGTGCAGAACAGTTATTTCCTATAAGTAAAGAGTCACACTGTGAAAAGTTTCTAGAATTTTTAGCATCCTTTGCAACTCTTACTAATCCTCTATAGGCATTTGACCCACTCATGGCAGAAATACCTTTTGAGATGATAGTTGATTTTGTATTTTTACCTATATGCATCATCTTAGTTCCTGTATCTGCTTGTTGAGCTAGGGAAGTAAGTGCTACAGAATAAAACTCTCCTACACTATTATCACCTTTTAAAACACATGAAGGGTATTTCCATGTAATTGCAGAACCAGTTTCAACTTGTGTCCATGATATTTTTGAATTATCACCTTTACAAATACCTCTTTTAGTAACAAAGTTTAAAATTCCACCCTTACCATCTTTATCCCCTGGATACCAGTTTTGAATAGTAGAATATTTTATTTGTGAATTTTTTAAGGCTACTAGTTCTACAACTGCTGCATGAAGTTGTCTTTCATCTCTAGAAGGTGCTGAGCATCCTTCATTATATGAAACATAAGAGTCATCATCACAGATTATTAGTGTTCTCTCAAATTGTCCAGTATTTAATGCATTTATTCTAAAATAAGTTGAAAGTTCCATTGGACATCTAGTTTTTGGTGGAATATATACAAAACTTCCATCTGTAAAGACTGCACTATTCAAACAGGCAAAGTAATTATCTCCTATTGGAACAACTGAGGCTAGATATTTTTTAAGCAATTCAGGATGTTTATTTGCCGCATCACTGATTGAACAAAATATAATACCCAACTCTTCTAACTCTTTGTGAAAAGTTGTTTTAACAGATACTGAATCAAAAACGGCATCTACTGCTACACCTGCTAACATCTTTTGTTCTTCAAGTGGAATACCTAGTTTTTCATAGGTTTTTAATATACTAGGATCAACTTCATCTAAAGAGTCTAACTCTTTTTTTGGAGCAGAGTAGTATGAAATTTCTTGATAATCTATTTTATCTATTTTTAGACTTGACCAATTTGGTTCTTCCATAGTAAGCCATTTATTATAAGCTTTTATACGAAAATCACAAAGCCATTGTGGTTCATTTTTCTTTTTTGATATTGCTTTAATTACATTTTCATTTAAACCATTTGGAAATGTTTCAGAATTTATTATGGTTTCAAAGCCTAATTTATAGTCATTTTGTATTACATTTTTTATTTTATTATTACTCATAAATTCCTCCATTTATAAATAGGACTAATATTGTCCTATTTATAAATCTAACATATAATTATTAATAAATCGTTTATTATTATACCTAGTTTTATAATTTAAATTAAGTTTAATTTATAGTAAAATTATAAATTTCTAAATCTATCCTTTTTAATTAAGACAATTTTTATCCTATTTTTTTTATAATTCCACAAACAGTATAAAAAGGCTATAATTTATGGAATAGCTTTTGCATATAAAAAAGAAAAAGATAGGAATGAAAAATATGGAAGTTTACTTAGATAATAATGCCACTACAAAGGTTGATCCAGAAGTTTATAAAGCGATGGAACCATTTTTCTGTCATATATACGGAAATCCTAACTCATTACATAAGTTTGGAGCAGGAACACATCCTAAGATGGTTGAAGCCTTAAATTATTTGTATGATGGTATTAATGCTGCAGATGCAGATGATATTATAATTACTGCAAATGCAACTGAGAGTAATAATACAGTTATAAAAGGTATTTGGGTTGATAAAATTTTAAATGGTAATAAAAATCATATTATTACATCAGAAGTTGAACATCCTGCAATTACAGCAACCTGTAAATTCTTAGAATCACAAGGTGTAAATGTAACATATTTACCTGTAAATGAAGAGGGTGTTTTAGAAGCTTCTTTAGTGAAAGAACATATAAAAGATGATACAGCTTTAGTATCAATTATGTGGGCAAATAATGAGACTGGAAAAATTTTCCCAATTAGAGAAATAGGAGCTATTTGTAAAGAAGCAGGTGTTGCTTTTCATACAGATGCTACACAAGCAATTGGTAAAATAGCAGTTGATGTTCAAGCATGTAATGTAAACTACCTATCACTATCAGCACATAAATTTCATGGACCAAAAGGTATTGGAGCTTTATATGTTCAAAAAGGTTTTGAATTGACTCCATTATTACATGGTGGTGAGCAAATGGGTGGTCATAGAGCAGGAACAGTTGATGTGGCTTCTATGGTTGGTATGGGACTTGCTATGAAATTAGCAGTGGAACATTTAGGTTATGAAAATACTGAAGTTAAAAGATTAAGAGATAAATTAGAGAATGCAATTTTAGAAATACCAGAAACTGTAGTTATTGGTGGAAAAGATAATAGAACTCCAAATACAACTCTAATCTCTATTAGAGGTGTTGAAGGTGAATCTATGCTTTGGGACATGAACCAAAAAACAATTGGAGCTTCAACAGGAAGTGCCTGTGCTAGTGAAGACTTAGAAGCAAATCCAGTTATGAATGCTTTTGGAAGTGATAGTGAGTTGGCTCATACGGGAGTTAGATTCTCTTTAAGTAGATTTAATACTGAAGAAGAGATTGATTATGCGATTAATGTGATTAAAAATGCTGTAAATAGATTAAGAAATATATCAAGTTCTTATGCATATACACCAAAAGATCACGTTTCACAATTATAAAAAAATATAAAGGATTATAAAATGGCAAAAAATGATTTAATAAGCGGATCGATTTGGGATGAATACTCAAATCAAGTAATAAAAAGAATGGATGAACCTTTACACCAAGGTGAAATCACAGAAGAGATGGCAAAAGAGCTTGGTGGAAAATTAATCGTTGCTGATTTTGGAGCAGAATCATGTGGTGATGCAGTTAGACTATATTGGGTTGTAGATGAAAATACAGAAGAGATTTTAAATTCAAAATTCAAATCTTTTGGATGTGGAACTGCAATTGCTTCATCTGATGTTATGGCTGAATTATGTATTGGAAAAACTGTTTCAGAGGCAGTTAA
Organism: Arcobacter sp.; assembly: GCA_002869535.1. Taxonomy (GTDB): domain Bacteria; phylum Campylobacterota; class Campylobacteria; order Campylobacterales; family Arcobacteraceae; genus Arcobacter. The sequence goes on along the minus strand of PKUK01000008.1, from coordinate 376,284 downwards.
AATTACAAATATTGATGTTGAAAAAGCATTAAGAGATCATCCAGATGTCCCTGCTGTACCACCTCAAAAAATGCACTGTTCTGTTATGGCTTATGATGTTATTAAAAAAGCTGCATCACAATTCAAAGGTGTTGATATGGATGCTTTTGAAACAGAAGTTATTGTTTGTGAGTGTGCGAGAGTTTCATTAGCAACATTACAAGAAGTAATCAAATTAAATAACCTTCAAACAGTTGAAGAAGTGACTGATTATACAAAAGCTGGAGCATTTTGTAAATCATGTATCAAGCCAGGTGGACATGAAGAGAAAGATATCTATTTAGTAGATATTTTAAAAGATGTTCATGCTGAGATGGAAAATGATAGATTAAAATCAGCAGCAGATGCAAGTGCAGCTGGAGAATCTACTTTTGATAAAATGACTATTGTTCAAAGAATTAAAATGATTGATGAAATCTTAGATGCAGATATTAGACCTATGCTTGCTATGGATGGGGGAAATATGGAGATTATTGATATTAAAGAAAATATTCCTCATTATGATATTTATATTAGATATTTAGGTGCATGTAATGGATGTGCTTCTGGTGCTACAGGTACACTTTATGCAATTGAGTCTGTATTAAAACAAAAAGTTGATGAAAACATTAGAGTTTTACCAATTTAATCTAAATCAATAAAGAGAAAGAGCTATCTTTCTCTTTTTTCTTCTACCCTTTCTAAATTTTCAAATAGATATCTTTTATGATATAATTCAAACTTCAAATTAAAAAAATCATTATAATTATAGGAATAGTTTTATGCCAAATAGCAATAATCAAATTTTAAAAAATACAAATGCCAAGCTTTTAGATGAATTTAATGCTTCAGTTATGTTTGACAAAGTACTTTATGCCCAAGATATAAAAGGTTCAATTGCTCACTCACAAATGTTATGTGAGCAAGGAATACTTACAAAAAAAGATCAAGAAGATATTGAAAGAGGCTTACTACAAGTAAAAGAAGAGATAGAGTCAGGTGAATTTGAATTTAAAATTGAACATGAAGATATTCATATGGCTGTTGAGAGTAGATTAACAGAGATTATTGGAGAAGCTGGAAAAAGACTTCATACTGCAAGAAGTAGAAACGACCAAGTTGCTACTGATTTTAGACTATATGTTCAGGATAAAAACTTATCAATAAAAGTACAGTTAAAAGAGCTTGTAAATACTTTCGTAGAAGTTGCTAAAAAGCACACTGAAACTTTAATTCCAGGAATGACTCACTTACAACATGCACAACCTATAAACTTTGGGTATCACTTATTGGCATATGCAAATATGTTTAAAAGAGATTTTGAAAGATTTGAGAGCTCATATGAAAGAAATAACTATTGCCCACTTGGAAGTGCAGCACTTGCAGGAACACCACACAATATAAATAGATTTTCTACTTCTGAAAAGCTAGGCTTTAATTCTCCAACAATTTCTGCATTGGATACAGTTTCTGATAGGGATTTTGCTTTAGAGATTCTATTTAATATTTCAACTTCTATGATGCATATTTCTAGAATATCAGAAGAGTTAGTAACTTGGTCATCTTATGAGTTTCAATTTGTAAGAATGAGTGATGAGTATGCTACAACTTCTTCTATCATGCCTCAAAAGAAAAATCCAGATGTTCCTGAACTTCTTAGAGGAAAAACAGGAAGAGTTTATGGAAACCTAGTTTCACTATTTACTGTTATGAAAGGTTTACCATTAGCTTATAATAAAGATACTCAAGAAGATAAAGAGGGTGTTTTTGATTCTGTTAAGACTATGGAAATATCTATTTCTATTTTAAATGAAGTTATAAAAACAATGATAGTAAATATAGAAAGAATGGCAAATGCTTGTAAAATAGGGCACTTAAGTGCTACTGATTTAGCTGATTATTTAGTTCAAAAAGAAGCTATGCCCTTTAGAACTGCTTATTATATAACAAAAGATGTGGTAGCTACTGCAAATAACTTAAATAAAGATATTAGTGAATTGACTCTTGAAGAGATTAGAACTTCAAATGAAGAGATTAAAGATATTGATGAAGAGATTTTATTATTTTTAGATTTAAAAGCATCAATGAATGCAAGAACATCATTTGGTGGAACTTCTACAAAAAATACAAATGAACAGATTGAGATATTTGAGGAGTGGTTAAAAAATTAGATTATTTTATCATCTAATTTTTTTAAGTTAAAAGTTTTTTAGTTACGGCATAAAGTGATTGGATATCAGTTTTTCCTATAAATCCATCTACACCTATTTGATCCATTTTATTTTTTACAGCATCTGTAGTCATTGATGAATTTACAACTATTGGAATATTTGAATACTTATTACTTGCTTTTATAAATTGTGCAACTTGGAAACCATCAGTTTCTGGCATTTCAATATCAGTAATAATCATTCCTATTCTTGATGGGTCTAATTCTTTAACTCTATTTATAAGCCCACCACCATCATTGTAAATTTCATATTTAATATTTGCTTTTTCGAAAAATTTTCTTAAAACTTCTCTTGCCACATTAGAATCTTCAGCTGCTAATACTAATTTATCAGTTGAAAAACTAGCTTCAACATATTTATTCATGACATCTTCACCATCATTAGTCCAACCAAGATCTTTTAATAGTTGTTCAGCATTAAATACTGTACATAATTCATCTTTGTCATGAACTTTTACATATGTAGTATATGTTATTTTAGAATTTGTCTCTTCTGAATGTCTTAACTCATCAGTAGTTTTTTAAACGATATCAAGCATATCTTTGATTAAAAAACCTATTTTTTTATGGTTGAATTCACAATAAATTATTAGTTTATACTCTTCTAGTTCAAGACATTTGTTTCCAAGCCATGCATCAAGTTTTACTAAAGTAACTGGTTCCCCTCTAATTGTTGCAATACCCGCAACAACATCTGTATCAGATGGAGTGTCATTTATAGTAACTTCTTCTGTGATAACAAAAGCTTTAACTTTTGCGATATTTATTGCATAAATATTATTTCTTCCAGTATAAAATACGGCTAATTGTTGTACATTTCTAAGATGTCCTTGAGTCATTTGCTCAACGCTATTTATACCACTCATGTATTCCCTTTTTTGCAAATATTCTTATTATATTAATTTTTTTCTTATAGTTTATTGATTATTTCTTTAATTCGCAATTATTTTTTGAATTGCAACTGAAGACATCATTAAACCAAAAGAACCTGTAACACCTTCAAAGCTACCTTTTTCGATACAATTTGGATTTTCACCTGAAAAAATCACTTTGAACTTCTTTTTAAAGCCTCTTTTTTTTAATTCATATCTAATTTTTCTAATAAATGGGTCATTATAGGTATCCCATATTGAAATATATTCAATCTTTGAGGGGTCAATTCTTTTTGCACTACCACTTGTAGTTATAAGTTTATCGTAATATTTTTGAATAAGTCTAACTTTTGGTTTAATATCATCAATTGCATCCAAAATATACTCATAAGAGCTAAAATCAAATTCATCTACCCACTCTTCTGTTATTTTTTCATGTATTATTTGCACATTTGGATATTTTTCTTTTAAAGCTTCAACCTTAACTCTTCCAATATTTCCTTCACTACCCATTTGTCTATTTAAATTTGACTCTTCATATGTATCAAAATCTACTATTGTTATATTTGTTATTCCTGTTCTATAAAGTGAATCTAATGCAAATGAGCCAACCCCACCTACACCTAAAAGTATTATTTTTGTATTTTCAAACTTATTAAAATTATTATCTCCAAATAATTTTAAAGTTCTATCGTATTTTGACATACCACATCTTCTTTCATAATTTATTTTTTATTTTTATTTTTTTTGGGTATTATATCAGATTAAAATAGAAAATATATTTATGGAGATGTTCATGGAAAAAGAGCCAATGACAAATGTTGGATATGAAAAAATTACAAATGAATTAGATTTTTTAAAAAAAAGTGAACGGCCTGAAACTGTAATTGCATTGGAAGAAGCTAGACAACTATGTGATTTAAAAGAGAATGCTGAGTATCATGCTGCAAAAGAGAAATTAAAATTAATAGATATCCAAATAGCAGAACTAGGGGCGGTTATAAGTAAAGCTGTGATTATTGATCCATCATCTTTACCACATGATAGAGTCTCTTTTGGTTCGACTGTAAAGTTAGTAAATGTTGATACTGATGAAGAGTTTGAGTACTCTATTGTAGGTGGTGTAGAGTCAAATGCAGATAAAGGAATGATCTCTTTTAATTCTCCTTTAGCTAAACAACTTATGGGAAAACAAGAAGGTGATGAGTTCTCTGCAACACTTCCAGGTGGCGTAAAAACTTTTGAAGTGCTAGAAGTATTTTATAAAGAACTTGAACTGTAATGTATATTCTAAAAAGATTTTATTTTGCCTGTACCAAATAGTATAAGTGAAAATGCAATTTTTATTGCAGATTCACACTTCAATGAAAAACGAGCTCAGCTTTTAACATTTTTGAAAAAATTAAAATCAAAAGAGATAGAGACAGAGCAACTATTTTTGATGGGTGATATGTTTGATTTTATTTCAGGAGAGAGTAAATATTTTATAAAAAGAAATAGTAAAGTTATAAGCCTACTAAATGAGATATCTTTAAATATAGAAATTATATATTTAGAGGGAAATCATGATTACAACCTAAAAGAACTCTTCCCAAATATAAAAATATATAAAAGAGAAAATCAACCTATTTTTATGACATATCAAAATCAAAGTGTAGCTTTAAGTCATGGGGATATATTTGTCAATGATATTTTTTATGATATTTATTGTAAATTTATAAGAAATAGGTTTTTTCTACTCTTTATGAATGCAATCGACTTTAAGAATTTTATATCTAAAAAGATATATTATGGACTTTTGAAAAAAAACATATGTAGAAAAATGAACAATTTTCAAGAAATCGTCTCAAAAAGAGTTAAGCACTATAATACTAATATAATCATAGAAGGACACTTCCATCAAGGCAAAGAGTATATACTTGATAAAAAAAGGTATAAAAACATACAGTCATTAAATTGTAGTAATGAGTATGTAATTTTATGCAACAATGAATTTATAGGAAAGAGTTTATGAGTCTTAACACTTTATTATTAACAGCTTTAATTTTGTTATTTATACTTTTATTATTACTGCTTTATTTATATAAAATAAATAGAAAGAAAAAAGTTGTAGCTACAACAAGTAAACAAAAAAATATAAATCCTCTAGATTTAAAATTGCCATTATTACCCCATACCTTAAATTCACTTAGCAATAATAGTATAAGAGAAGTGGCAAAAGAGGTTTATGATGTTTATAAAATATTAGATTATAAAAATGATGAAGAAGAGTATAAAAGAGACTCTTGGCACTCATGGCAAGTTGGTTTTTTAGTTGCTATGTATAAAAGAGAGTTGGAACTTTTTATACCAGATTGTAAAGAAGTCTTTCATAAAGAAGTATTAACTCAAAGTCCTGAAAGTCTTAGAATAGCTACAAAAAAAATAATAAAAAAATATCAAGATAAAGTAAATATAGAAAAAACAAAAGAAGTTTTATCTAAACAGCTTATTTGGAATGCCGAAGAAGTTGCAACACTAATGTACTTTTTATCTAAATATGAAAATTCAAGTAAGGATAAGTCATAGCTAAATTTAAAGTTGAGAGTAAATATAGCCCAGCAGGAGACCAACCCCAAGCAATAGAAGAAATAAGCCAATCAATACTTGCAGGAAACCAATATAACACCCTTCTTGGAGTAACAGGAAGTGGAAAAACTTATACTATGGCAAAGGTGATTGAAAAAACACAAAAGCCAACTCTTATAATGACTCACAATAAAACTTTAGCAGCTCAATTGTATAGTGAGTTTAAATCTTTTTTTCCTAACAACCATGTGGAGTATTTTATCTCTTATTATGACTATTATCAGCCAGAAGCATATATTCCAAGAAGTGATTTGTTTATAGAAAAAGATAGTTCAATAAATTCAGAACTAGAAAGAATGAGATTAAGTGCAACAGCCTCTTTACTCTCCTTTGATGATGTTATTGTTGTAGCTTCCGTATCTGCAAACTACGGATTAGGAAACCCTGCTGAATATAAATCTATGGTGCAAAAACTTTCCGTTGGTTTTGAGTACTCACAACGTTCTCTTTTAATGAAACTTGTTGACATGGGATATAAAAGAAATGATAAGTTTTTTGACCGTGCAGACTTTAGAGTAAATGGAGATGTTATTGATGTATTTCCTGCTTATTGGCAAGATGAGTTTATACGTGTAGAGTTTTTTGCCGATGAAGTAGAAGCAATTACAGTTCATGAATATATGACAAATGTCAAACAAAAAGATTTACAAGAGGTAACTATATATTCAGTAAACCCTTTTGTTGTAAATAGTGAAAATCTTGCAACAGCAGTAAAAAAAATCGAAGAAGAGTTAGAAGAGAGATTAGCCTTTTTAAAGGCTGAAGATAGGCTTGTAGAGTATCAAAGACTAAAACAGAGAGTAGAGTTCGATTTAGAGATGATAGAGGGTACTGGTATGTGTAAAGGGATAGAGAACTATGCTCGACACTTAACAGGATTGGAACCTGGTGAAACACCTTATTCAATGATGGACTATTTTGAACAAATTGGAAAAGACTTTTTATTAATAGTTGATGAGTCGCATGTATCCCTACCTCAATTTAGAGGAATGCACGCAGCAGATAAGAGTAGAAAAGAAGTTTTGGTTGAGTATGGATTTAGATTGCCAAGTGCTTTAGATAATCGTCCTTTGAAGTTTGATGAGTTTATCAATAAAGCACCACACTATTTGTTTGTAAGTGCAACTCCAAATGAACTAGAAACTTCAATGAGTTCTGTGGTTGCTGAACAAATTATTCGACCAACAGGACTATTAGATCCAACTATTGAGATTATGGATAGTGAGTTTCAAGTTGAGAAACTGCACGACGAAATCAAAAAAGTTGTTGTAAAAAATGAGCGGGTTTTAGTTACTGTTTTAACTAAAAAGATGGCAGAAGAACTAACAGCATATTATTTAGACCTAGGTATTAGAGTAAAATATATGCACAGTGAGATAGATACGTTAGAGAGAGTGGAAATCATAAGACAATTAAGACTAGGTGAATTTGATGTTTTAGTTGGAATCAATCTTTTAAGAGAAGGTTTAGATATACCAGAAACTTCTTTAGTAGCTATTTTAGATGCAGATAAAGAAGGCTTTTTAAGAAGTAAAACTTCTCTTATCCAAACTATGGGAAGAGGGGCAAGAAATCAAAATGGACGGGTAATTTTATTTGCCAAAAGAGTAACTGATTCTATGCAGTTTGCTATTGATGTTACAAATAAAAGAAGAGAAGTTCAAGAAGCACATAATAAAAAGCATGGTATTACGCCAACTACTACCACAAGAGTATTAGAAGATAATCTAAAACTAGAAGAGTACGACGACGTAGCCTTGAAGTTAGATAAGCTAAATAAGATGCCAGCTGCTGAGAGAAAAAAGATGCTCATAGAGTTGAATAAAGCTATGACACAAGCTTCGAAGGACTTGAACTTCGAAGAGGCAATACGTCTAAGAGATGAAATAGAAAAAATCAAAAAATTGTAAATAGAGGTTCATCTTTTGTCCAAACTCTGCGTTGAAAGTTGAATTTAATTCGTCACGTACTGCGTGTACGCTCCTCACAAAATTAAACTTCCGTCTTGATTTTGCACAAAATCTAAACCTCTATTTACAATTTTAAATGAATAAAAAGCTAGTCTGAAATAAATTTTTAAAATTCATCTCCTAATTGTGAAGTCATTTTCCCATTACCTAGTAATTGTGCTTCATTATATAAAAATCCATTCGCATATAATTCTTTGCAGATTTGTTTTGCTAAGTCTTGAGATAGTTTTATTTCAGGATAATATTATTTCCAAATATTCATATTACCACCATAGTGCACTGTTACAGTAGTACTAGAAGATGACTTAGCAGAATTTAATTCTTGTTCATATTTATCTGGATTATTTAAAAATTCTAATACTTTGATTGTATCTGTTATTAAAAATTTAAAATTACTTCATCAGCCTCTGAAATAAAACATCCTCTAAATTTTGTCTTGAATCAACTACTAATAAAATATAAACTGTTTGGTTTTCTATTTTATAAATGATTCGCCATCGTTTGTGAATAAGTTCTCTGTATTTTGAAATACCGATTTCATGCAGTTCTTGCACTATTCTGTTTCGTTCGGGGAGATAGTGTAGTTTATTAGACTCTTCTTTTATTTCAAATAATACTTTTTTTGCTATATTTATACTATCTGTTTTGATATATTCAATTATATTTAAAAGATCGTTTTGGGCTGTTTTTGTCCATTGAACTTCATAGTTTTTCATTTAGTTGAATAGAGTACTTTCTATATTATCGAACATTTCATCTTGTTTTATAAGATTTTTGTTCTCTATATCTTTTTCACTTAGGATTATAAGTTTCAATAAGTTGATTGAATTTTGCATATTCTCATAGCTTTTTATATCTTGTACTACAGCTTTTGCTTCACCATTTTGTGTAATTATGACAGTTCTTTTATTTTCATTGACTCCATTGATTACATCAGCTGTTTTTGATTTTAGAAAACTTATTGGTTTTATATCTTGACTTAAATACATGATATTCCTTTTTATATTTTAAATTGTACTAAATTTAGATTTAATTTGGTATTAAGAATAACTATTATTTTAGTTTTTAACCCAACATTCAAAATAATCTACTAAAATTTCATCATGAAAAAAGCAACTAAAAAAGATATTGAAATAATAAAAGAAGCCTTTGTTGAGAAATACTCTGATGCTGTTACGGAACTGAGTTATAAAAATGATTTTGAATTACTTATTGCAATTATATTATCGGCTCAATGTACGGATAAAAGGGTGAATATTATTACTCCTGCTTTGTTTGAGAAGTATCCTACGGCTTTTGATTTGGCTGAGGCATCCCTTGAAGATGTTAAGGATTTATTGAAGTCTTGTTATTTTTTTAATAATAAATCACAAAATATCATCAAGATGGCTCGAAGTGTGATTGAGAATCATGGTGGGGATATTCCCCATGATACTAAAGCTTTGATGAAACTTGCAGGGGTAGGAAACAAAACTGCTAATGTATTTATGATAGAAGCTGAGGTTGCAAATCTTATGGCTGTGGATACTCATGTATTTAGAGTGTCACATAGATTAGGGCTTAGTGATGGAAAAACTGTAGAACAAACAGAAGAGCACCTTGTAAAAAAACTAAAGGGTGATTTGCATATTTTCCATCAAGCTATGGTTCTATTTGGACGATATACTTGTAAAGCAGTTAAGCCTGATTGTGATAATTGTCTTTTTCCACATGTTTGTAAAACAAAAAAATCTTTTAAGCCTGCGTAAATTTATTTAAAAATATATTTTTAATAGTAGCATTTAGTCCATTTGAGTTAAACATTATTAGCTCTTTATAGTATCTTTGTAAATAGCTATCATGAAGAATTGATTTTCCTCCATTTATTACCATTCCAGTTGTGATAATATCTTGAGCTAAGCAAAATAGCTCAACTCTTAAATTATCTAACTCTTCGCCATTATTAGAGTTTAGAAATCGTTTTTTTATATCTTTTAATTTTATTTTGGAACTATTTTTTAAAGTATGGCTATCCAACTTATCTATAGCTCCTAAGGCTATACCATAAAGTGCAAAATGCACAGTTTTAGATAAAGATTTATTTTTTGTATAATTACCAATATTGTTTGCTGAGACTATATTTATCTCTTTTACAAAAAAGTTTTCTAAGTAGACATTTATAGTATTTAGTCCTTGTCCTACAAAAGTTTTCGGAGTTTCTAGTATTTTGAAGCTTTTACTTTTTTCAAAAGAGGCTAATACTTCATACTCTTTGTTTTCATAATGAAATCCAATAAGTAGTCTATCAAAGATTCTATAACCACTTGCCCATGTTAGTATTCCATTTAGTAAGTATCCATTTTTATATTTTTTTGCTCTTACATGGGTTTTATTTGAACGTAAATGATTTATTGCTATTCCACATTTTTTATTAAAAAAGTATTTTTTTCTTTTAAAATCGTTTTTAGCCATAATTGAATTTGCTGCAAGTATTTGAATAGCTAAAAAAGAGAGGTTTCCAGAGTAGGGTGTAAGTTTTGAAAAGAGTTTTAGTTTTAGTTTTTCTTGGGTATTTTTATCAAAATTATATAGGCTGAAAATATCATTTTTATAAGCTATATCAAAAGCTTTTTTTAAATACCTTAGCTCTTCATCCATTTTATGAAGAGGAAGCTTTTTAATCTCCTCAACTGTTTTATCTACTCTTTTAATGTACTCTTTTTTATTTGATTTTATTTTTCTTTGCACTCTTCTTCCCACTTTCCAAATACATATGTATCTTCAATCTTATTAATTTCAACACTATTTGCAACACACAAATACTCTTTATTGTTTTTATTGATAATATAAGTAAACTTATAGATAAAATGCTTTTTTGATGAGACGTTTTTATTATTTAAAAGTTCACTTGAAAGTTTTAAAATATCTATATTCTTCTCTTTTTTATATATTTCTTTAAATTGATTGGGTAAAAAATCCTTTTGATTTTTTTGATAAAGAGTAAAAACAAGTATAACAACAACTACAACTGCAGTTAAAATTATGGCTTCTTTTTTCTCAAATTTTTTATCTATTTTATAAACTATATATCCTATTAGAATGATGATTAATATGATTGATATTAATATTTGCATATGGTTTCCTATTTTTAGCTATTTGTTTTAAAGTCATTTTTCAGACTTATTGCACCTTTTATTGGTTCTTCAACTTTTGATACTCTTTGTTTAACTGCATTTTTTGGTACATACTTAAATGCTTGTTTTGGTAGAGTTGTATCATCAACACTAATAGTTGAGATGAGTTCAGATTTGATACTTCTTAAAATTGTTAAAATGGTTTCTAAATCTTTATCTTCAATTTCTAGTGTAATTTTACTCATAGTTCTCCTATAACTTTCTTTTAGTATAACATATTTAGTTTTATTATATTAATATTAGAAACTAATATATTGGAATAAAATGGATAAAACAAAGTTTGATTATGACTTTATTATTATTGGAGGAGGAGCTGTTGGGTGTGGAATTGCACTTGATGCTATAACTCGTGGTTATAAAGTGCTTTTATTAGAGAAAAATGACTTTGGTTCAGGTGCTAGTTCTAAAAGTACAAAGTTGGTTCATGGAGGAGTACGCTATTTAGAAAAAGCAATTTTAACTTTTAATAAAGCCCAATATAAGCTTGTAAATGAAGCCTTAAAAGAGAGGGCAATCTTTTTAAAAAACTCTTCAACTATTTCAAAAAAATTTCAAATTTTCACACCTCTTTATAATTGGTTTGAGGCTATTTATTTATATATTGGACTTAAAATCTATGAGTTAATATCCCTATCTTACTCTTTGGGTAAGTCATCATTTGTATCAAAAAAGATTTTAGGCTTTTTAAAGCAAAAAAATTTAAAAGGTGCAATCTCATATTTTGATGGTAGTTTTAATGATAGTAAAATGATAACTTCACTTCTAATTACAGCTCAGAACTTAGGAACAGATGTCAAAAACTATTGTGAGGTAAAAGAGTTTTTATATGATAATAAAAGAATTGTTGGACTTAAATATTTTGATAAGATAGAAAATAAAGAGTTTGAAATAAGCTCAAAAGTAGTTGTAAATGCCACAGGTGTAAGTATTGATACTCTTAGAAGAGTTGATGATTATAATTGCTCTGAATTAATTACTACAAGTAAGGGCTCACATATTGTTTTATCAAAAGAATTTATGGATTTAGACGTAGGGCTATTAATTCCTAAAACTCATGATGGAAGAGTGATATTCTTTCATCCATGGGAAAATATACTAATAATAGGCACAACTGAAGTAGATAATAAAGCTAAAAAAATAAGTGATGATGAGATAGACTATCTTCTATTTTATGCAAATAAGTATTTAAAAAAAGAGGCTAAAAAAGAAGATGTTTTATCAACTTTTAGTGGAACTAGAGCATTAATAAAAAAGGATATTCCCTTATCTTCAATTGTGCGTGAATATATAATAAATATATCCAAAACAAATTTAGTAAGTATAAGTGCAGGTAAATGGACAAGCTATAGAAAGATGGCTGAAGATTGCTTAAATGTAATTTTTTCTAAATCACTAATAAAGGAAAAAGCTAGTTGTAAAACAAAAGAGTGTGAACTTTTATCTTTAGAGAGTTTAGAAATAAATGAGGCAGATATTATTTTTGCAATAGAGAATTATTTTGTAAAAAGACCAATAGATATTTTACTTCGTATTACAAATATAGCTTATAAAAATAGAAGTACTGCTTTAAAAAATATAGAGTTTATTTGTGAGATTATGGCTAAATATTTTTCTTGGAATGAAGAAAAAAAAGATAGTGAAATAGAGTTTTCAAAAGATTATATAAAAAGTAGGTTTTGATGAATTTTTTTGATAGGTTTGAAAAAGAGAATTTGCTTATAGCCCATAGGGGATATAGTGCAAAGTTTCCAGAAAATACACTAATAGCTTTAGAAAATGCTACAACTTATGCAGATATTATTGAGTTTGATATTACGTTTACAAAGGATAAAAAGGTAGTGGTAATACATGATGAAACATTACTTAGAACTTCAAATGCTATTGATATATTTAAGAATAGAGACTCTTATTTTGTCTGTGATTTTACCTATGCAGAACTTTTAACTTTAGATTTTTCTTCTTGGTTTGATAAAAATATTCCTCTCCAAAAGATACTTTTACTTGAGGAAGTTTTAGAGTTATCAAAAAAATATAACATCTCTTTAAATATTGAGATAAAAGATATGAGTGAAACTATTTTTGATGAGTTTTATGTAAAAGAGATTTATTATATTTTAGAAAAACAAAAGATGATAAATGAAGTTTTAATCTCATCATTCAATCACAACTATTTAAAAATACTAAAAGCTATGGATAAATCTATTTCAACAGCTGCTGTTTTTTGGGAGAGTGTACCTAATAACTTATTGGAGTATTTAAAATTATTGGAAGTAGACTCTTATCATATTGATTTATCTTTGGTAAATAAAGAGCAAATAGATATATTAAAAGAAAAAAACATCTACACAAATATTTATACTATAAATAAAAAAGAAGTCCAACATAGTTTATATAAAAATGGCATAAAAGCTATCTTTAGTGATGAAAATTTAAAGTATAAATACTAATCAATATAGTTCATTGGTATCTTTACATTTAAAATATAAGAGAAGTTTTATTGAATTTATATAATGTTAAACTGTTAACTAAATAAAAATGAGAAAGGAAAGTAAATGCAACACCAACATCTCACTGAAATCATGGCATCCATAATTATAGTTGGTATTGTTTTACAATGGTTAGGGTGGCGTTTAAAAATACCTGCATTAATACTTCTGATAATTGCTGGATTTGTTTTAGGACCAATTACAGGATGGATTAACCCTAAAGAAGATCTTGGCGATATAATGCATCCTATAATCTCTCTTGGTGTTGCAATAATTCTATTTGAGGGTGGAGTAAATTTAAAGTGGCATGAATTTAAACAAAACTCTCAAGTCATAAACCGCTTAGTAACATGGAATGTTTTAGTTACTTTTTCATTAGGTGTAGTTGCTTCGCACTATCTTGTGGGCTTATCTATGCCTGTAGCATTAATCTTTGGAGCTATTATTATAGTAACTGGACCTACTGTAATTGTACCCTTATTAAAGCAAGCAAATCTAAATAGACGACCAGCGGCACTTTTAAAATGGGAAGGGATTATTAATGATCCTATTGGAGCATTATTAGTCGTATTGATATATGGTTATTATATGTTATCAGAGAGTGAAACTTTGATAATTGATGTAATTATAGGGCTAGGATTAAGTCTTTTTACCTCTTTGATACTTGGTGTTGGTATTGGTCATATTATTGCAGAATCTTTTAAAAAGGGAAAAGTTCCTGAACACTTAAAATCACCTATTATTTTAATTAGTATTTTTTTAGTTTATACCCTAGCAAATCTTGTTCAAAGTGAAGCTGGACTTATGGCAACAACTATATTAGGTATTACACTTGCAAATACAAGATTAAGTTCATTGGATGAATTAAGACGCTTTAAAGAGTATGTAACAATACTTTTAGTTTCAACTATATTTATTATATTAACAGCAGATATAGACCCTGAAATACTGCAAAGATTGGGTTGGGAAAGTTGGCTACTTCTATTTTTAATAATATTTATATTTAGACCTGTAAGTGTTTATCTTTCTACAATCAAAACTAATATTAAATGGAAAGAGAGACTATTTATAGCTTGGGTTGCTCCTAGAGGTATAGTTGCTGCTGCTATTGCTGGTCTATTTAGTCCACAACTTATGGAAAAGGGTTATGTTGGTGCTGAATTATTACTTCCTTTAGTCTTTGCTTTGATTATTCTTACTGTTGTATTTCATGGATTAAGTATTGGTTGGTTGGCTAAAAAACTTGATTTGGCATCTAATCATCCCGATGGATTGATGTTAATTGGCGCATCTTCTTGGTGTATAGCCTTAGCTAGTGAATTAAAAAAGAATGAAATTCCTGTATTGATAGTTGATAAAAAGTGGGATAATTTAAAACCTGCAAGAATGCAAAGTATTCCTACTTTTTACGGAGAAATATTAGCAGAGAGGACAGAGGAGGTCTTAGAACTTTCTCATATTACTAAGCTTCTTGCATTGACATCAAATAAGTCATATAATACTTTAGTATGCTCACAGTTTGCTCCAGAACTTGGACAGAATAATGTTTATGAAATAGGTTGGTATGAAATAAAGGAAAATGAAAAGAAAATACCAAGTGAAGCAGTAAGAGGAAATACTCTCTTTGATTCAGAAATATATTATAGTGATTTTGTAGCTAAGTTTAGAGAAGGATGGAAGTTTCAAACAATTTTATTATCTGAAGAATTTACATATGAAGATGCAATAAATAAAAAGAAAGATGATTCTTTGACTATTGCTATTATAACAAAAAGTGAGCATATTTTTCTTTACCCTTTTGAAGAAGATAAAATAGATAAAGATTTAAAAATTCTTATAATGTTTATACCTCCAAAAAAATAAATAAAAAATAAAAAATAAAAATTAACATAAAATTAACAGAGATATATAATAATCTTTCTCAAAATTTAAGGAGAAAGTATTGAAAAAATCTATTTGTTTATTTAGTATTATTGCTTCAACTTTTTTATTAGCTAATGAGATTGAAGTGCCAACTGTAAATGTTGAGGAAAAAGTTAATACAAAAGTTGTAAAAAGTGTAAGTGAAAATGAGATTAAAAGTGCTGATTTAGCAGAAGCTTTAACTCAAAACATCCCTTCAATATCACTTGTTAGAAGAAGTGGAATTGCAAATGATATTATTCTTAGAGGTCAAAAGAGAGATAATATTAACGTAATGATTGATGATGCAAAGATTTACGGAGCTTGTCCAAATAGAATGGATCCACCAACATCACATATTCTATCAAACAATGTAGAAAGTGTTGAGGTAACAGAAGGTCCATATGATGTAGAGAACTTTGGAACACTTAGTGGAAAAGTAAAAGTAAATACAAAAGAGCCAAGAAAAGATTTAGAAGGTGAAATCAACTTAAATGCAGGAAGCTTTAATTATAGAAAAGCAAGTGCAACTATTAGTGGTGGAACTGATAGATTTAAATTGTTGCTTTCTGCTTCAACAGAAAGCAGTGACCAGTACGAAGATGGAAATGGAAATGATTTTTATGAACAGCAAGTTAAATCTGGAATGCCTGCAGCAAATCAGTATTCAACAAATAATAGGGATAAAAAAGCCTATACTAAAAAAACATTACTTTCAAAAGCAATATTTAATATAGATGATAGTTCAGAAATCAAATTATCATACACTGCAAATAGAAGTGATAATGTTCTTTATCCAAACACACCAATGGATGCTAATTATGATGATTCAAATATTTATACTTTTGCATATGCAAAAAGAGATTTAGGAAAATATTCTAAAGAGTTAAATTTTGATTATTACTATTCCAATGTTGATCATCCTATGAGTACAACACTGAGAAATAATGGTGCAATGCAGATGACAAATCACATGAAATCATCAATTTGGGGTGCCAAAATAAAAAACAGTATGGATATAGAAGATGATATATTATCTCTTGGCTTAGACACAAGTGTAAGAAACTGGAAAGGTAAATATTATAATAAGACAAATCCATATATTAGAGACTCAATTGCTAGTACAGATACAAAAAACAAAGCAATATTTGCAACATATGAAAAAAGTGTTGGTGCCTTAGATATTGAACTTGGAACTAGATATGATAACACTTCAATAGATAATGTTGATGCAACAAAAAAAGATAATGATTATGATGCTTTAAATGCAAATATTTTTACAATATATAACTTAGATAAAAAAACAAAAATCTTTGCTGGCTTTGGAAAGTCAGAAAGAGTTCCTGATGCTAGAGAGTTATATTTTGTAAATTCAGGTGGTACAGTGGTTGGAAATCCTGATTTAAAAGCTGTAAAAAACTATGAAGCTGATTTTGGTTTTGAAAAAACTATTGGTGACTTTAATATTAAATCAAAACTTTTCTATTCTGTTTTAAAAGATTATATTTATAGTGTAAATGGAACAGGCTTTACAAATATTGATGCAAAAATATATGGGATAGATGTAAGTGGGTTTTATTATATGAATGATGCACTATCACTTGATTATGGAATTGCTTATCAAAGAGGTCAAAAGGATGAAGCACTTGCTGGACAAACAGACAAAGACTTAGCAGACCTTCCACCTTTAAAAGCTAATTTAGCACTAAATTATGAATTTTTAGCACAAAAAATAACAGCAGAAATGATAGCTGTTGATAATTGGAGTAATAATGATAGTGATAATGGGGAGCAAGAGTTAGGTGGATATGCTGTTTTTAATCTAAAATATAAAAATAAAATCAACAAAAATTTTGAACTTACTCTAGGAGTTGATAATATTTTTGATAAAACTTATGCTTCAACAAATACTTATAAAGATATCACTTATGTGTCAACAGGTGGAAATCCAACACTTATAAATGACCCAGGAAGATATGCTTATGTTAATCTAAGATATAAATTCTAAAAAGATAAAAGGAAGTAACTCTTCCTTTTATTCAAAATCCATTCTAACTTGAGTTTGTCCTGTAGTTCCAAAGGCTAAGTCTATTTTGGTTGCAATCTCTTTAAAGTCAACGTCTTGTACGATTTTTAAAGATTTTAAAATCTCTTTTTTCCCATTTACTAACTCTTTTGATTTTATTCCATGGGAGATTGATAAACTAGCTTCAATAAAAGCTGATAACTTATCACACTGTTTTAATGCAAGACCATCTATTGCATTGTATTTATCTACGTTATATGATGCTAGTCCGTTAGTTACAACTTTTATTTCATCTTCATAAATTTTGTCTAAGAACTCATCTTTTATTCCATCATATAAACCTAAAAGGTATGAAAACTCATCTTTTATTTTTTCTGGAACATTTGGCATAATATCATCATCTATTTTGATAATCTCATACTCACTTATAATATCAGATAAATCATCAACACAATATTTTACAGGCGAAATAATATCTCTTGTAAGAGCTTCTGGTAAATCATGAAAAAGGGCTGTATAAAAGTTATTTTGCAATCGTTTTTCACAAGCATTTACATCAAGTGAATAAAAATATCCAAATAAAGCTACAGTTAACATATGACCTAAAACAGACGTTTCTGGTATTCTTGGAGTTTGAGACCATCTTTTTTGAAATCTTAGTCTTCCACTTAAATCAATAACTTTTGATAGCTTTTTATTAAGTGCAATTTTTCGCACTCCTATTAACTCATAATAGTCTTCAATCTCTTCTTCAACACTTTTTTTAACCTCTTCAATATCACTTAAAAAAGCACTTGTTTGATATACAATTGAAAACTCCCATTTAGTAGAGAGATATGAGGCTGCTTTATTTATAAATCTCTCTTTTTTGTACATATTTGGATTTTCAAGATACTCTTCAAATTTTTTAAGAAAATTACCACCATCTATATCTTTTATAGAGTCATGTAGTTTACTTATAACCCAGCTATTTATCTCTTTTGATTTTCTTTGCAGAGCTTTTCTAAATACATCAGGTCTTATATCAGTAACTACCACCCGTCGTAAAAATTCAAAAATTCCTGCTTCTATTAGGTGGGTATAATTTACATTATCTTCAAGTTTTGCTATAAAATAAGCTATTATAAACTTATGTGCTTGTTTATCAAGTTCTACTAGCTCAACCATTCTAGGATAGTCATTCCATCTTTGAATTGAAGCTGAAGAGAAAATATAATCTATAATCTTGTGGTTAATCATCTTTTTTATCTTTCTTTTTTGAGTCATCGCTAAAGAATATCATTTTTTTACCTATCATCATCAATGTAACTACTGTTCCAACTACTACATAAGCTACCCAAGGTTCCTGCATCTTTGACTCTTTATTTTTGTTTTGATTATCCCATAATATTGATAAATAGGTACTTAGAAAATTCTTTTTTTAAATTTGATGCAAAATGAAAAATAAGATGTATAATTCCAAAAATTAATATAAGGAAAAAGATAAATAATGTCAACTTTGACAATAAGCAACTACACTTTAAAACACTTTGATTTAAAAGCACGTGATACTATGACTGAGTATTTAGAACTCATCAATGTAGACGTAAGTGATTACACATTTGCAGGTAACTATATTTGGCTATAAACAGCTACTGGGTTTTATGCAATAGTAAATGATACCTTTTGTCTATTTATTTTAAATTCTGGTGAATTATCTATGCTTTTACCTCCAATTGGAAAAAAAGATAATACCTATGATGCCATGCTTCAATGTTTTGAAATAATGAATGCACACAACAGTAATAGAAACTATTCAAAAATAGAGTATGTACATGAAGAGTTATTAGAAGGGTTTGTTGATTATTTGGAAGAGGGTACTTTAGTATATGAGATGCTAAAAGACTTTATTATTGAGAAAAAACTTGTAGATTATATTTATAAAGTTGAAGATTTAATTGAATTAAAGGGTGACTCTTATAAATCAAAAAGAAATGAGATAAATAAATTTAAGAAAATTTATCCAGATCATAGAATAGAAATTTTAAATAAAGAAAAACATGGAACTGAAGTATTAAACTTATTTAATAAATGGGTAAAAGATAGAACAACATATATGCCAAAAGAAGAAGTAGAAATTTTTATGGATGGGATATATTTTGAGAGATTTGCCATCAAAAGATTGATAAATGATTATGATAACTTGGATATTATAGGACTTGTTATTTATATAAATGATGAGTTAAAAGGCTTTACAGTTGGAGAGCAAATAAATGAACAAACTGCAAGCGTTATTATAGAAAAAACAGATTTTGAGATTCTTGGTTGTGCTCAGTTTATCTTTAGAGAGTTTACTAAAATATTAAAAGAAAAGTTTGATATCGAATATATAAATGTTGGTGATGATATGGGATTTGAAAACCTAAAAAAAGTGAAAATGTCATATAGACCAAATAAGTTAGTACCAAAGTATACAATTTACCAAAAATGAAAATTCAAGTAGCAAATAAGGAAGATATAAAAGAGCTTTTAAATATAGAAGAAGCTCTTTTTACAAATGATAGTTCGGCTTTATCAAAAGCTTCTTTTTCATATCATTTGAAAAAAAATATAATTTATAAAGTAGTAATTGATAAAAAAATAATTGCTTATATTTTATGGCTTAAAAGAAAAAATTATTATAGACTCTATTCTGTAGCTATTTTAAAAGAGTTTCAAGGAAAAGGATTGGGAAAAGCTTTGTTGGAATACTCTTTGACAAATCTTGACAAAGATATATTTGAACTTGAAGTAAGAGTTAAAAATACTGTTGCAATAAAACTATATGAAAAATTTGAATTTAAAAAAGTAAAGATTTTAGAGAATTTTTATGATGATGAAGATGGGATTAAGATGAGACTAAAGAGATAACTCTTTAGTCTTTAGTTTCTACAGCTACCAAAAAGGTTATTGATTTTTTTAACTCTACCTTCATGTCTTCCACCTTGGAAAGTTGCTTTATCCCAAGCTTCAACTATAGCTTCAACCATAACTGGACCTGTAACTCTTTCACCTAAGCAGATTACATTTGCATCATTATGTTCTCTTGCCATTTGTGCAGAGTATTCATTATGACAAAGTGCTGCTCTAATTCCATCAAATTTATTAGCAGCCATACTCATACCAATCCCTGAACCACAAATTAAAATACCTTTTGAACCCTCATTTGCTAAAACTTCTTTACAAACTTTTTCTGCAAAATCAGGATAATCAACTCTATCTTTGCTTTGTGGTCCCAAATCAATAACTTCATGACCTCTTGCTTCAAAAAGCTTTTTTACATAAGCTTTTATATCAATACCTGCATGATCTGCGCCAATATAATATTTCATTAATAAATTCCTTTTTCATGATTGATAGAAAGCTCTTTGCCTTCCATCTCTTTTTCTATACTTTCAACTGTTCTAAAAACTCTATTCCATCTAACTTCATAGTTTTTATCCCAAGAAAAATAGATAAACCAAGGAGTTCCAACTATATATTTGTATGGAACAGTACCCCAAAATCTAGAATCATTTGAATGGTCTCTATTATCACCCATCATAAAATATTCATTTTCAGGTATTTTAATCGGATTCATATCAAAAAGTTGTCTAAAAGGTGTTCCAATTCTTGATATTGAGGGGTCGTTATGAATACCAGGATGCTCTTTTTTATAAGGGTCCATTACAAATAGTTTTCCATCTACTTCTGTTACATGATATCCAACATAGTTTTTCTTAACAAATTCATTTCCCTCTTTTGGATGTAAAAATAGATGTTTATCTTGTAAAGCAACAATGTCTCCACCAACTGCTACACATCTTTTTACATAATGAATTGTCTCTTCTTTTGGATATCTAAAAACAACTATATCCCCTCGACTTGGTCCTTCTGCACTTATAAGATGTCCATTATCATTAAAATCAGGAAGTACTTTTACCTCAAGCCAAGGAAGTCTAGGTGTTGGGATACCATAAGAAAATTTTTTTACAAAAAGCATATCCCCTATTAAAAGAGTGTTTTTCATACTCCCACTTGGAATTACAAAAGCTTGAGCAACAAAAAATATGATACTCAATACAATTACAATAGTACCAGTCCAAGAACTAGACCAGTTGTATAGTTTTTTTAACATTAATTACTTTCTCTTTTCTCTCTTAATTTTGCAGCTTTAAGAGTATTTTTTAATAACATCCCAATAGTCATAGGTCCAACTCCACCTGGAACTGGAGTGATAAATGAACATTTATCTTTACAATCTTCAAAATCAGCATCACCTGTTAATTTACCACTATCTAGTCTGTTGATACCAACATCAATAACAACAGCCCCATCTTTTATCATGTCTGCTTTTAGTAAATGTGGAACGCCAACAGCAATAACAACTATATCAGCCTCTTTTGTATGAGCTTTTAAATCTTTTGTTCTTGAGTTACAAACTGTAACTGTAGCTTTTGCATTGATTAAAAGTGATGCCATTGGTTTACCAACTATGTCACTACTTCCAATAACAACTGCATTTTTACCACTTAATTCTATACCATACTCTTCAAACATTCTCATAACACCAAAAGGGGTTGCTGGTAAAAATGAATCTAAGTTTGAAACCATTCTTCCTACATTGTATGGGTGAAAACCATCCACGTCTTTTAGAGGATTTATAGCTTCTAAAACTGTTGTTGTATCAATATGTTTTGGAAGTGGTAATTGCACTAAAATACCATCAAGTTTTGGGTTATTGTTCATACCTTCAATTAAAGCCAATAACTCTTCTTGAGTTATTGATTCATCTTTTGTATGAACTTCTGAATATATACCTGCTGTTTCACATGACTTGTGTTTACTATTTACATAAGTAGAACTTGCAGGGTCATTACCCACTAATATAACTGCAAGTCCTGGTGTGATTTGCTCATTTTTTACAAGTTCTGTTACTTCAACTCTTACTTCTTCTTTTATTTTTGCTGATAATGCCTTACCATCTAATATAACCATTCTAGTTACCTTATAACTGTTTTAATTTTAGCTTGCTATAATACCCAAAAAGAATTTATACAAAGGTTAAGTTTGAGAATAGTAGTTTTTGCGATTTGACTTTTATTTTATAATGTATGTTTTGCAAAAGATATTATAAATAACTCTTTTATTACTGATTATGAATATGGGGCAATGTTATATGAAAACCCAAGAGGAATAGGGTGTAACAAATGCCATGATAGAGGTGATAAAAGTGTAATTATTGCAAAATATAAAAATAAAAAAAATGAGACTAAGACCTTAAATTCTCCCGCAATAAATAACGTACCTTTTGAAAAATTTGTAGATGTATTGACTACAAAAAGAGGTAGTTCTAATATTATGCCTTCATACTTTTTGACTAATGATGAAATCAAGTCTATATACTTTTATTTAAAAAACTTAAAAAAATAGAGTCCAACTTAAACTTAGTTTAAATTAATTTTTAGTATAATCCCCAACTTTAAATTAAAATAAGGAATTAAAATGTTAGAGGGTATCGTAAGAGATAGTATAACTAAGCAAAATGCTAAACAACTAAAAAGAGATGGTTACATTTTAGCTAATATTTATGGAAAAGGTGTTGAGAATATCAATGCTGCATTTAAAAGAAATTATTTTATCAGATTCTTAAAAAACAAAACAACAATTGCATTTGATGTAAAAGTTGGAGATACTACTTGTAAAGTAGTTGTAAAAGAGTACCAAAAAGCACCTATTACTTCTGAATTATTACATGTAGATTTAATGATTGCTTTACCAGGTGTAAAAACTAATTATACTGTGCCAGTAACTGTTGAGGGAACTCCAAAAGGTTTAAAAAACAAAGGTCTTTTTGTTTTCCATAAAAAAAGAGTTGCAGTAAAATGTACAATTGAAAACTTACCAGAAAATTTCCATATCAAAATTTCTGATTTAGATACAGGTGATAACGTTTTAGTAAGAAATCTTACAATGCCAGAAGGTGTTGATTGTTATTTAGACCCAAGAGTACCAATCGTTGGTGTAATTAAAGCTAAGTAGTAAAAAAATATGTTTTTAATAGTAGGACTTGGTAATCCAGGGACTAAATATGAAAACAATCGCCACAATGTAGGTTTTTTAGTTATCGATGAGATAGCTAAAAACCTTACAACTTCAAATATAAACAAATCAAACTTCAATGCAGATGTTTTAAAATCATCAAATGATCTTCTTGTAAAACCAATAACCTATATGAATAACTCTGGACTATCAGTTCATGCAATAAAAGAGTACTATAAATTATGTCTTGATGATATCATTGTAATCCATGATGATTTAGATTTACCTTTTGGAACTGTTAAGTTTAAAATAGGTGGTGGACATGGTGGACATAACGGCTTAAGATCAATAGATTCTCATATTGGAAATATGTATATACGTGTTCGAATAGGAATTGGAAAACCTCAATCTAAAGAGGATGTTGCTAATTATGTATTATCAGACTTTTCAAAAGAAGAATTAAATAAACTAGAAGGTATAATCTCTCATACTATCAAAGCTATAGAATCACTGAAAACTGATTCAATAGATGAAGTAAAATCCAAATTTACAATGAAATAAATGAGAATAATAACAAAATATTTACTACAAAAATTTATTAGAAATTTTGTCATAGTTTTAATATCTTTAGAGATATTTTTTGTGGGAATTGACTTCTTGCAAAATTATGATGAACTTCCAAATTCAGCAAACCTTCAACTATTATACATGCTGTATAACAGTTTTTTTACACTTACACTTACCTTACCTTTATCTTTAGTTTTTGGTTGGATTATTACAATTGTAATAATGGTTAAAACAAATGAAATGGTTGCATCTTTATCTCTAGGGGTTGGACATAGACAAATTTTTATGCCTGTAGTTAGAGTATCTATGGTATTAGTTATTTTACTAATTGGACTTCAAACTACACCTCTTGCTTATTCATATGATTACACTTCAAAGATTTTAAAAGGGACATACTTTACAAATTCAAAGAGTGATATTTTTGTTAAATATAATGATTATTTTGTCTACTTTAAGAAGTTATATACTCTTCAAAAATATGCTGAAGATATACATATTTATAAAGTTGTAGGTGAAGATATAGAAGAGGGGATTGTTGCAAAAAAAGCATACTTTCAAAATAACAAATGGTATGTAATAGATGCAAAAATTAATAAAAAACCAAAAAATATAGATTGGAACAGTTCTAAAGTTGAGATACATTATGAAAAATTTTTATATACCCTTGAGGGCTTTAAACCTAAAATTTTAGATAATGTTTATGAATCAACATCATCTTTTTCAATAGTAGATGCAATATCAGCATTGGTACTTTTAAATGACCAAGATGTTAATACTGATAAAATAAGGGCTTCCCTATACTATGAAATTGTTGCCCCTTTATATTTTATACCTTTGATAATTTTAATATTTTCATATACATCATTTAATAGTAGATTTTTTAATATAGGAAAATTTACCTCTTTATCTATTGCTTCAACTTTAGTTATATGGGGGATATTTTTTATGCTACATAAATTTTCATCTTCAGGTGTATTAAATCCAGAGTTTTCTATTTTATTACCAATTATTTTATGGTATATTATTACGTACATTTTAATAAACAAAAAAATAGGTTATAAATAATGGCAAAAAAGTATGCTTATGGTGTGTGTTTGTACAAGATTGAAGATAATGATATAAAAATATTATTATGTAAGTCTGTAAAGAGTTTTAATAAATGGGGCTGTCTCAAGGGCGTGAAGTGTAGTAATGAAACTGCACATGAGTGCGCAAAAAGAGAGTTTTTTGAAGAGAGCAATATTAAAGTTGAAATTTCAGATTTTGAAGAGTATTTTGATCAAGTTAATTTAGAAAAAGATATTGGGATTTGGCTAATAAATGCGAATAAAGTAGCAGATTTAGACCATTATTTTTTAGAAGATAGACTTTTAGATAATAATTTATCTTGGGAAAACTCAAAAGTGAAGTTTTTTTCTATCTTTAAATTACCAAATATTAGAACTAAACAGATAAAACTAATAGATAATATTACTGATTTTTTGCAAAATAAGCATCAATTCCATCAGCAATACCTTTAGCCAAGGTTTTTTGATAGCTTTTTACAAAAAGTCTTCTTCCCTCTTCTTTATGAGTAATGTAACCAATTTCTATAAGAATTGAGGGCATTTGAGCTCCCACTAGAACCCAAAATGGACCTTCTCTAACTCCACCATCAACTACATCTTTATATTTCTTTCTTGCACTATATAAGAGGTGTTGTTGTACATCAATACCTAACTTTTGACTAGAAGTAATTTTACTTTGATTTAAGATTGTTAAAAATGTATTTTGAGAGTTATTACTCATTGCATTCATATCTGAACTATTTTCTAAGGCTGCAACTCTTTTTGCCCTAGCACTTCTAGCAGGACTTAAAAAGTAAGTTTCAATACCTCTTGCTTTTGCTCTTACAGATTTAGGTGCTGCATTTGCATGTATGGAAATAAAAATATCTGCTTTTTTTCTATTGGCTAAAACTGTTCTATTTTTTACTTGAATAAATCTATCTTTATTTCTTGTAAGGTAAACTCTATAACCTCTTTTTTTCAAGTCATTGTATAAATACTTACTTACCGCAAAAACAGTATTTTTTTCATATCTCTTTTTATCTCCAACTGCACCTGAATCTTTTCCTCCATGTCCTGAATCAATAACAATAACTTTATTTTTATTTAATAAAGTTTTTACTGCAGTAACATTTGATTTACTCTCTTTTATATCAAGAACTTTTATTATTATTCTTTTTTTACCTATAATATATATTGTTTTTAGATTTTTTCTATGTATTAATTCTATTCTTATTTTTCTATATTTGTATTGAAAAATTTTAATTCTATCTACACCATTCATTTTAAGTACAGTAGGAGATGCATCTTTAAATCTACCATTAAAATCAAAAATATCTAAATATTTATTTCCTCTTTTTTCTTCTATAAATTTAATATAATCTTTTTTAAGATAATGTTTAAAATCAATAATAATTTGATTGTCTTTTACAAAAACATTGTCAATGTTATATGTAGAATTTTTATATTCTGGTTCTTTTTTTAAAGGCTCAATTTTTTTGATTTTGTCTATTTTTTGAACTTTATCGATTTTTTGAATTGGTTGATTATTTGAAGCTAGTTTTTCCAGTTCTTTTTCATATGTTGTTGTATTTTTATTGAGTTTTTTCCCAATTTTGACTAAGTCTTGTAAATGTATTTTTTCATTTTTTTGGTCACTATTTAATACAGCTCTTAAATAGTTCATCTTAGCTGAATTAAATTTTGTAGTTAATTCAGAAGATGTAGCAAATAAATTATATGATAAGAGAATTAGAAGAATAAATTTGATTAAAATTTTATTCCCCTTTTATCAATTTTTCCATAAGTTCATGAACAGTAATTATTTTATCAATTTTATATCCATTTGAACCTGTAAAAAATAATCCAGTCTCTACATCACCTTGATAAGCAGCACCTAGTCTATCTGCAATACAGTATCCAACAGCTTTTGCTTCAACTCCTCTATGACATGGAGCCACACAGTTTGAAATACATACTACTTTTGGAGCAGTACCTTCTAGCATAGATTTTTGTAAGTTTGTTTGAACACCACGTGCAGGAAGTCCAACAGGAGATTTCATAAGTTTTATATCTTCAGATTTAGCTTGAATTAAAACATTTTTCATATTAACATCAGCATCACATTCAAAAGTTCCTATAAATCTAGTTGCCATTTGAACCCCAGCACAGCCCATATTTAAATATTTATCAATGTCATTTTTATCCCAAATTCCACCTGCTGCTATAATTGGAGGATTTCCCCAGTTTTTAGCTTCTTCAATAACAGGAGGCACAATATTTTCTAATTGGAACTCTTCTTGGAAACATTGTTCATAAGAGAAACCTTGATGTCCACCACTTAATGGACCTTCTACTATTACTGCATCTGGAAGTTTATTATATCTTTTCCATTTTTTACAGATAAGTTTTAAGGCTCTTGCACTTGATACAATAGGTATAAGTGCAACATCTGGATAATTTTTTGTAAATTCTGGCATATTTGTTGGAATACCAGCACCTGTAATGATGATGTCTATACCCGCTTCACATGCATCTTCAACTATTCTTCCATAGTCATTACACGCATATAATATATTACAAGCAAGTGGTGCATCACCACAGATTTTTCTTGCATTGTCAATGATTTTTTTAAGGGCATCTTTATTGTAGAAGTTCATTACATCTACAGGTTTTTCTCTTCTCATTTTAATAGATAGGTCTTTGTTTTCTTTATAATATCCAGTTCCTACTGCTGATATTACTCCAAGTCCTCCCTCTAAACTTACGGTTCCTGCTAATTTATCCCAGCTTATACCAACACCCATACCACCTTGTATAATTGGATGTTTTATTTCATATTTTCCTATTTTCAAAATTAGCCCTTTATTTTATTATTATCTTAGCGAAACTTTTTTTACCTTTTTGTAAAATATATTCACCCTTTGATAAATTTAGTTTGTCATCGCTTACTTTTTCTTGATTAATTTTAACAGCACCTGCTTTAACATCTCGTCTAGCTTGTGAAGTTGAATTAACTAATTTTGAATCAACTAATGCTTGGCAAACCCAAGTGTTATCACTTAATTCAAACTCTTCTATATCTGTAGGGATATCTTTTTTTGCAAAAACTTTTTTAAACTCTTCTTGAGCTTTTAAACCCTCTCCCATTCCATGAAATCTATCAACAATCTCAATAGCTAAAGAGTCTTTTACAACTTTTGGATGAATAGTTCCATCTTGTACACCTGTTTTTAACTCTTCTATCTCTTTTAATGATTTAGACGATAAAAGTTCAAAATATCTCCACATAAGTTCATCTGATATAGATAATACTTTTCCAAACATATTATTAGCTTCATCAGTTACACCAATATAATTGTTTAAGGATTTTGACATCTTTTGAACTCCATCAAGCCCTTCCAAAATTGGCATCATTAAAACAGCTTGTTGTTTTCCTGTATTATACGCTTTTTGTAAGGTTCTACCCATAAGTAAGTTGAACTTTTGGTCTGTTCCACCAAGTTCTATATCAGACTTTAGATGAACAGAATCATAACCTTGAAGTAAGGGGTATGTAAATTCACTTACTGCAATAGGAGTATTTGAAGCATATCTTTTAGAAAAATCATCTCGCTCTAACATTCTAGCTACTGTTAAATTTGAAGCCAAGGCAATAATTCCTGCAGCCCCTAAGTCATTTAGCCAATTTGAATTAAATACCACTTCAGTTTTACTCTCATCTAAGATTTTAAATACTTGATTTTTATAACTTTGAGCATTTTCTAAAACTTGGCTCTTTGATAATATTTTTCTTGTTTCACTTTTACCAGTTGGATCACCAATACTTGCTGTAAAATCACCAATTAAGAATTGAACAATTCCTCCAAATTTTTGGAAAACTGATAGTTTTTGAAGAAGAACCGTATGTCCAAGATGTAAATCTGGAGCAGTTGGATCAAATCCAGCTTTCACATAGAAATTTTCACCTTTTTCATAATAATTTTTTAATAATTTTTCAATTGATTCAATATCTATTATTTCAAAGCTTCCTCTTTGAATTTCTAATAGTGCTTCTTTTATTTTGTTTTCCATAATCCCTCTTTAAATAATCGTTTATTATACTTTTTATTTATTAAATAAAAATTTAGTTTTTGTTATATGCATCTTTTTTTGAAAAAAACTCTATAACCTTTACTTTTTGTTCTATTAATTTACGAACTTCATCTCTATTTTTCTTATTTATTTCAAATTCTATATCACAATATTGAATATAACTATGTGATTCTCTACCATAACTAACAGATAATATATAGCCTTCATATTGACTCATATAAGTTAATAGTTTTGCTAACTCACCTTTTGTATTTGGTAAACTAACAACCATTTTATATTGGTAGAGTTTATTTTCTATCCATTTACAAAAAAGCATCTCTTTTTCAGTTTTTATTTTTTTGTAGGCTTTATCACACATTTTGTGGTGAATTATAGCTTTATTTCCCTCTTTAAATGCAACAATATCATCTCCAAATTTTGGATGACAGCAGTGTTCAAAAGAGATTGAACTAATTGAAGTGTTTGAATAAAAAAGAATATTTTCAAATTTATACTCTTTTAGCTTTGTTGTAGGCATTTTAAACCTTGCAACAAAGTTCATATTTTCTTGTATTTTTTTTTCAACTAATCTTTTTGTATGTTTTAAAAAATCTAATAATAAAGGAACTCTATGGAGATGTTCAACTTTATATATATCCACAATATTTGGTTTATATTTTATAAAAATTGTATTTAAAATATTTTTACCACTGTACTCATTTATCTCTTTTTCTCTTTGTGTACATAATATTTTAATCTGTTTTTTTGCTCTATTTGTTCTAACCATATCAATCCAAGAACATCTTGGAATATTGTGGTCTGTAGTATTGATTGAGACTATATCACTACTTTGAAGTTCTGTTAGAAGTGGCTTTCGAACCTTATTTATAAAACAATCAATTGCTCTGTTTCCAACATCAGTGTGAATCATATAAGCATAATCGTAAGCAGTTGCATTTCTAGGAAGAGTAAAAGTATCACCTCTTTGAGAATAGATTACCATATCTTCTGAATATAGGTTTTCTTTAGCTTCACTATAAAACTCTTCTATGTTTTCATTTGAGTATTCTAAGGCCTTTAGCCAATTTAGATTTGGAGAGTGTTTTGCCCCACTTTTATACTTCCAATGTGCTGCAATTCCAAACTCTGCAACTTTATGCATATCATATGTTCTAATTTGAACTTCATGAATCTTAGAGTTATAAAAAACTGTTGAGTGAATAGTTTGATAGCCATTCTCTTTAGGTGTTGCCACATAATCTTTAAATCTTGAGATTAAAGGTTTATACTCTAAATGTATATGTCCTAAGACTTTATAACAATCAATCTCTTTATCAACAAGAATTCTAATAGCCATCAAGTCTAAGACTTCATCTATAGTTACACCTTTTCTTTGCATCTTCATATAGATTGAGTAGTAGTGTTTAACCCTTGTATATATTTTAATTTTGCTATCATCATAACCATTTTTTTCTAAAAGAATTTTTGTTGATGAAATAAATTGATTGAAACTTACTTGAATAGTTTGTTGATGCTCTTTCATAAAATCATCGATTTTTTTATACTCTTCTGGGTATATATAAAAAAAACCTAAATCTTCAAGCTCATTTTTAATAGTTGAAATACCAAGTCTATGGGCAATAGGAACATAAACAACTAAAGTCTCTTCAGCAATTATAAACTGTTTATTTTCAGGTAAAGCAGAAAGGGTAAGCATGTTGTGAAGTCTATCACAAAGTTTAACAACTAAAACTCTAGGATCATCAATTGAGGCAATTAGCATTTTTCTAAAAGATAGTGCAGAGGTTATAAGTTTCTTGTCTGAGCTTGATGGTAGTAACTCATGCTCTCTTATCTCATCAATTTTAGTAAGTCCATCAACAACATGGGCAATATCTTCGCCCCATTTTTCTTTTACAAACTCTAAGTCATATTTTGTATCTTCTACAACATCATGAAGTAGGGCAGCTGCAACAATAGTCTCTTCTGCTGAAAAGTGGGCAGTTATACAAGCTACTAAAAGAGGATGTACCGCATAAGGTTCACCACTTTTTCTATATTGACCTTCATGGGCTTGAATTGTAAAATTAACAATGTCTTTTAATTTGGGGGTTATTTCAATTTGAGAGTTTAACTCAGCATAAGCACTTTTAATAGTGTTTATACGCTGAATTTTATTAATATATGGGTCCATATTAATTATTTATTTACTAAACCTTCAATAACTAATAGTCCTTGACCAATTTCGTCAATTGCAATATCTGTATATTTCATATGTTGTGTATTTTTTTCTAAAAGTGGTTTTGCACCTTTACTTAATTCATCAGCTCTTTGACCAACTGCTAATGAAAGGATATATCTATCATTGTTTACTCTTTTTAATGCTTGTGATAATCTCTCTTCTAATCTCATACTATTCCTTTATTTATTTTACTATTGAACATTGACTTAAATCACCATTTATGATTTTAAGTAAATTACCTTTTGTGTACATATCTGCAACAACTATTGGGAGTTTATTGTCTTTTGCAAGAGCAATTGCAGTATCATCCATAACTTTTATTGAATCTTCTAATGCTCTATCATATGATATTGTATCTAATTTTAGTGCATCATCATATTTATTTGGATCTTTATCATAAACACCATCAACTTTAGTTGCTTTAATTAGCATAGATGCGCCAATCTCTGTAGCTCTAAGTGTTGCTGCTGTATCAGTTGTGAAAAATGGATTTCCAGTACCTGCACTGAAAATAACTACTCTTCCTTTTTCTAAATGTCTTTTTGCTCGTCTTACAATAAATGGTTCAGCAATTTGTTCCATTTTAATAGCAGTTTGTAATCTTGCATTTAAACCTTTATGCTCTAATGCTTCTTGCATAGCAATACCGTTCACTACAGTTGCTAACATACCCATATAGTCTGCACTAGTTCTTTTAATAACACCATCAGCAGCGGCTGTAACACCTCTAATAATGTTTCCCCCACCAATAACAATACCAACTTCTATACCGTTATCAATCAACTCTTTTATTTCATCTGCAATGTAATCAAGTATCTTTGTATCAATACCATATCCATCACTACCAGCTAAAGCTTCTCCAGAAAACTTAACAAGTACTCTTTTTTTAATAGGTATGTTTCCTTAATATAATTTTTGGATTTTATATAAATTAAACTAAATACTCATTTAAACGAATTATTGAACAGCCCATTCATAAAAGGGTAAAATATTTATTTCTATTTTTTTGTAGCTTAAAACATCACTATTTCCAGCAGTTATTATATAAACTTGTGTAATATTTAACTCATCAATAATATTATGAATTTTTTTAATAATTGCACCATGAAGCATGGTATTAAAAAAAGCAATTGATAAAACTAGACTTTTATTATCTTCAATAAAAAAGTCAACTTTATCTAGGTAGTATATATTTTTATACTCTTTTTGAAGATGTAAAAAAATCATATTTGTAAACTCATTTTTAAACTTTTTATTATGAGAAATTGAGCTTAAAAAGGAGTGATTGTAGGCATATATTTTTTTTGTTGATTTTTCATGGTTAAATTTTTTTAAAAAAAATATTAATTGATTTGATTCATAAAATTTACAAAGTTCATAAAATCTATCCTTTGAAATTTTTATGCTTTTTTTAAGTATGGTAAAAAGTTGATTGATAGATTTATTTTCATCTATTGATGAAAATAAGAGTTTCAAAACTTCAATCTCAGTTTTATCTTTACAAAAGAGTTTAATAATTTCTTGTAATCTATTAAATTTTTTGTTTTCATCTATTGCTATCATTTCAGGTAAATTGCCATATTTAAAAAAATGATTAAAAGAGGCAATTGTATTTTGGTGTTTATTATCATGTAATAAAAACTCTTCAAAATCTAAGCCATGTACAAATATAGTTTTAAATCCAAAAAGTTTTTTATAATTTGTTGTAGTAATTAAAACACTTTGCATAATAGGAATTTCAAAATCAAAATCAAAGTTTTCTAAAACTAAAACTTTTATCTTCTTTTCTTTTATAAAGTCATCTAAAAAAATAATTATTTCTTCTTTTTGATTTCTAAAATCATCCAAATTAATATAGAGATAATCTTCACTTTCAAAGTTAGATAAATAGTCATATATTAGGTAACTTTTTCCTGTTTTTGGAGGTCCACAAACTATTGTTTTAGGATGTGTTATTTTATTTTTTCTCTCTTGAAAGTTTATTTTATTAAATTCAAGTTCATAACAAGAGTCTAAGGTTTTCATTATTATTTACTTAAATTAATAGCTTCTTTTACTGCATTAATGTAGCTTTTTAAAGATACTTTTGAGTTTTTATAAGCTATGTCAAATGCAGTTCCATGGTCAACTGATGTTCTAATAATTGGAATATTTAAACTTACATTAATACTCTCTTCAAAATATAGTGCTTTTAGTGGTATTAATCCTTGGTCATGATACATACATACGTAGTGTTTATATCTTTTTCTATTCATTGGAGAAAAGGCAGTATCAGGTACTAATGGACCTTTAAAAATATTTTTGCCAAGTTCTTTATTTGCATTTTTTATGGCTTTTACAATCTCAACTTCTTCATCTCCTAAAACTCCATTATCACTTGCGTGGGGATTAAGCCCAAGAACTGCAATATTTGTCTGTTTTACATTTCTATAAAAGTCAAGTAGAAATTTTGTTATTTTCTCTTCTTCGATTCTTTTTGCAACTTTTCTAAATGCTATATGTTCAGTGTATAAAGCTACAAACATTTTAGAACATCCAAGCATCATAATTGCATCTTTTCCAAAATAGTCTCTTAGAACTTCTGTGTGACCTTTATAATGTAAATCAGCCTTATTCCATGACTCTTTATTTATAGGTAGGGTTACTATTGCATCCACTTTTTTCTTTGAAGCTAGTTTTATGGCTGTTGTAAAAGAGTCAAAAGAGTAAGCTCCTGCATCTTTTGTAACAGTACCTGGTTTTATAGTAAATTTACCTTTTACTTTTTCAATCTCAAAGTCTTCAGGAACATCTAGATTTAATAGTTTTGCACCATCTTTTAACAAATCTTTATTTATACAATAAATTGGAGTACAGAGTTTTTTGATTTTCTCGTGGGCTTCAAGGGCTATTTGTAAACCAACACCATTTAGGTCTCCAATAGATATTGCAATTTTCATTATATTAGTCCTTAATTAGATTTTTCATATCAATAATTGCATCTTTAAGGCCTGTAAATACAGATCTTGCAATTATACTTTGTCCAATATTCAATTCTCGTATTTGTTTTATTCTTGATATCATAGTAACGTTTTGATAATTTAGTCCATGACCAGCAGCTACTTTTATATTTAAATAATCTGCTAAAAGAGCAGACTTTTTTATCTCTTTTCTTGATTTTGTTAAAAGTTTTTTTAACTCTTCACGTGGTAATTCTAACTCTTTTATACTGTGGTGTGTATTGATTAGATTCCCATGAAGCATCGCGTAAATATTTGCAAATGTTCCAGTATGAAGTTCTACCCACTCAACTTGAAGTTGCTCTGATAGTTCTATCATATCTTTAGTTGGATCTATAAAAAGTGAAACTTCAATCTCATTTTCATGTAGTTTATTAACAGCACTTTTAATTTTTTCAAAATTAGATTTTAAATCTAAGCCACCTTCTGTTGTAACTTCTTCTCTATTTTCAGGAACAAGAGTAACTCGAGCTGGTTTAAATTTACATGCTATTTCTATGATTTTTTCATTGATTGAACACTCTAAGTTTACAGGTAGAGTTGAAAGTTTAATAATATTTTTTGCGTCATCATCATGTATGTGACGTCTATCTTCTCTTAGATGAATTGTAATTTGATCTGCACCTGCTAATTTACAAATGCCAAGTGAATCAAGGGGATTGGGGTCATTTATTTTTCTAGCTTCTCTTAAAACGGCAATGTGGTCTATATTTACGCCAAGTAGCAAAGTTTATCCTTTTAATATTGGTTGTTATTTTAAAACAACATCATATCCAATATTAATTAAGATAAATCTTTTAATGTTTTATGCTAAATCTTTTAGTGTTGCAATATTTGCAGCTAATTTATTCTGTACTTCAAGGTATTCAAGTTCAGGAACAGAATCTGCAACAACTCCTGCACCTGCTTGGAATATCACTTTATCATCAGTTAGCATTGTAGTTCTAATTGTAATTGCACTATCCATATTTCCATCAAAACCAAAATATGCAATACTTCCAGAGTAGAAGTTTCTTTTTATTCCTTCAAACTTTGCGATTAATTCCATAGCTCTAATTTTTGGAGCTCCTGTCATAGTTCCTGCTGTAAAAGTGGCTGCAAAAAGGTCAAACATATCATACTTCTCATCAATAATTGCTTCTACATCTGAAACTATATGCATAACATGAGAGTATCTCTCTATTCTCATTAAATCAGTAACTTTTACAGTTCCCGGTTTTGCACATCTTCCCACATCATTTCTACCTAAATCAATTAACATAATATGTTCAGCTCTCTCTTTTGGGTCAGAAATAAGCTCTTTTTCCATCTCTAAGTCTTTATCGATGGTTTTTCCTCTT
Source organism: Arcobacter sp. (assembly GCA_002869535.1). Classification (GTDB taxonomy): domain Bacteria; phylum Campylobacterota; class Campylobacteria; order Campylobacterales; family Arcobacteraceae; genus Arcobacter. The sequence continues at coordinate 340,672 of PKUK01000008.1, read as the reverse complement.
TTTCTAGTACCTGCTATTGGACGTAAAAGAATATGTCCATCGATAAGTCTAACCATAACTTCTGGCGAGCTTCCTGCAATAGAAAAGTCTTCAAATTGTAGTAAATAAAGATATGGACTTGGATTTTTACTTCTTAATGCTCTATAAAAACTCAAATGATCCACAATTGCTTTTTGTGTAAATCTATTTGACATAAGTATTTGAAAAACATCTCCACTTCTTACCATCTCTTTTGATTTTTCTACCATTTCAAAAAATTGCTCTTTTGTATAATTGAATTTTCCTTCATCTAAAAGCTCGGCTTTTTTTAGAGGTAAAAAATCATAAGGTGTGAAAAGTTCTTTTTCAATAAGGTCTAAATCATCTTTACACTCTGATATGGATGTAAGAAGTACTAGTTTAGAAGTTTTATGTGAAAATCCTAAAATAATTTTAGGACGTATTAAGTCCAAATCAGGGATATTTAATTCATCTTCTAAGTTATCCATATATGGCTTTAATACAGGCTCAAACTCTTTTCCAATGTCATAACCAACATTTCCAATAAAACCATCAATTAGGCCAATTCCTAACTCTAAAGATTTCTCTTTATAGAACTCTTTATCGAACTGTTTGTAATACTCTTTTAAAAACTTTAAAGGGTTTGAATCAACTTCTTTTACTTCATTTAGTTCATTTCTAAAAAATGTTTTTGAGCCTTCGTGCCATACTCTCTCACGTGCACCAATTATGATATAAGAGTAGTTTCCATCGCTAGAGTTTATAGTACTTTCAAATAAAAAAGTAATTTCATCTTTATAGATTTCTTTTACTTTTTTATAAATTGATACGGGTGTAAATTGATCTAAAAAAAGTTCCTTAGAAAAAATTTGCATATATTAGAACCTTTTTTATAATTTTAAAATAAAAGCACTTTTGATATTCAATTTAGCTTTTACACTATTAATATTTTTTAGGGCATCATTTCTAGTGTTATAAGGACCTACTAATACTTTTGTAAATGTAGTTCCTTTTACATCTACTTTATAAAGTTGATAGTTAAGTCTGCTATTTCTTAAGTTGTCCATATACTCTTTATCAATACTTTTTGAAAATGCACCCACTTGAATAAATGTTCCACTAGGTTTACTTGTACTTGCACTTTTAAAACCAGTATTAGTAACTGGTTTTTTTACTTCTTGTTTAACAACTGGTTTAGGTGTAGGTTTTGGAGTTGTTTTTACAACTACTGGTTTTGGTTTTTCAACTTTTTCTTCTTCTACATTAAAAATATCTTTTTTTAGTTCTTGAGCTTTTTGAATATCTTTAGGTGAAGCTTCTGGTACTACAACCTTTTTTTCTTCTTTTTGAATATTAGTTAAGTCCATAGCTTCACTAATCTCTTTTTTCTCTTCTTCTGTTTTTTTATTTAAAGCTTCAATACTTTTTAGTTTTTCATTTACTATTTTTTGGTACTGTTGCTCAATATTATCACCTAATTGTTTATCTTGAGGAATAGTCTCTTTATTCTCTGCTAATGAGTCATCTATTTTAGATTCATTATCTAAAAGACGAAAGATTATAATTGTAATTAAAAATAAAACAGCAAGAACCAATCCTAAGATAATATATTTTTTCTTATTATCTTTATTTTGTGAAGAGTTATTTGCTCCTAAAAGAATATCATCCAATTCAGATTCTGTTTTATTAACTTCTTCTTCATAAGTAAAATTATCATTACTTGCGTAAGGATTATTTTGCTCATATGGGTTGCTAGATGTAGAGTTTACATTTCTAGCTTGTGATTCAAGTTCCATTAATCTCTCTTCCAATTCTGTTTGTTCTCTTTTTATTTGAACATTTTTTATAAAATCTTCGCCTTTTATTTCCATAATAAGCCTTTATATTGTTTATTAATATGTTGAACTAGTATAAATAACAAAGTTTTTAGCTAGTTCTTCTAACTCTTTATTAACTTTTGCTTGTAAATCTCTGTTTTCAATGTCATCTAAAACATCACAAATTTTATTTGCAATTATTTCAAACTCTTTTTCTTTCATCCCTCTACTTGTAAGTGCAGGACTTCCGATTCTAACACCACTTGTAACGAATGGGCTTCTTGTTTCTCCTGGAACTGTATTTTTATTAACAGTAATCCCAGCATTTCCTAATGCAGCATCTGCATCTTTACCACTAAATGGTTTATTTAAAAATGATACTAATATTAAGTGATTATCTGTTCCACCACTAACGATATCATATCCTCTTTTCATTAATACATCAGCTAAAACTTTTGCATTTGCTTTAACTTGTTTTGCATAATCTTTCCATGAAGGATCAAGTACTTCTTTAAATGCAACAGCTTTTGCAGCCATAACATGAACTAAAGGTCCACCTTGAAGTCCTTGGAATATTGCAGAATTGATTTTTTTAGAAATCTCTTCATCATCTGTTAATATAAGTCCACCTCTTGGTCCTCTTAATGTTTTGTGTGTTGTAGTAGTTACAACGTGTGCATGAGGAAAAGGTGATGGATGTTCACCAGCAGCAACTAAACCAGCAATATGAGCAATATCAGCAAATAAAATTGCACCAACTGCATCAGCTATTTCTCTAAATTTTGCAAAATCAATCTCTCTAGCATATGCGCTAGCACCACAAACAATAATTTTTGGTTGTGTGATTTTTGCTATTTCCATAACTTTGTCATAGTTAATTCTACCATCAAGTTCTACACCATAATAAAATGCTTGATAGTTCTTACCTGAAAATGAAGGCTTAGAACCATGTGTTAAGTGTCCACCATGAGATAAATCCATACCTAGAATTTTATCACCTGCTTTAATTAGTGCAGCATAAACAGCACCATTTGCTTGACTACCTGCATGTGGTTGTACATTTGCATATTTACAACCAAAAATTTCACAAGCTCTATCTATTGCTAATTGCTCAGCTTGGTCAGCAAATTCACATCCACCATAATATCTTTTATATGGATAACCTTCTGCATATTTGTTTGTAAATACAGAACCCATAGTTTGCATTACAGCTGGACTTGTAAAGTTTTCACTTGCAATCATTTCTAAATGATGAGTTTGTCTTTCTAGCTCATTTTCTATGATGTCAAAAATTTCTTTATCTGCTTGTTCTAAATTTTTACTACTAATATAACTCATTTTTTAATTCTCCGATTTTGTTTAATATTTTTACTCGAATTAAAAAAAGTGAATTTATCACTTTTTTTAATTCTCCTCATCTGCATGTAAATCTATTTCATGCTTAATTGGTTTCATTGCTGGAAATAGCAATACATCTCTAATAGTGTGTTGATTTGTTAACATCATAACAAGTCTGTCTATTCCTATACCTTGGCCGGCTGTTGGAGCCATACCATAAGATAAAGCATTTACAAAATCTTCATCCATTTCATGTGCTTCGTCATCACCACCATCTTTTGCTGCCATTTGACTTTCAAATCTTTCAAGTTGATCAATTGGGTCATTTAACTCTGAAAATGCATTTGCAATCTCTTTACCTGCAATAAAAAGCTCAAATCTATCTGTTAAGTGTGTCTTCTCATCATTTCTTCTAGCTAATGGCGAGATTTCAACTGGATACTCAGTTATAAATGTTGGATTAATTAATTTTGCTTCAACATACTCATCAAAAAGTTCACCTTGAAGTTGACCAATATTCATATTTTCATTTACTTCTAAATTCTCTTTTTTCATAAATGCAATGATTTTATCTCTATCTTCAACAATCTCTTGTGGAACTCCACCTATTTCATAAAGTGATTGGATAAGAGGAATCTCTGAAAATTGATTAAAGTCTATTTCAAAATCTCCATATGGTAAAACTGTTGGTAAATCTAAATGCTCAAACAGATACTCAAAATACTCTTTTGTAATTGCTATTAAATCTTTATATGTTTTATAAGCCCAATAAAACTCAATAGATGTAAACTCAGGATTATGTGTTGCATCCATTCCTTCATTTCTAAAGTTTCTATTGATTTCAAATACGGCTTCAAACCCACCTACAATTAATCTTTTTAGATATAACTCAGGTGCAATTCTTAAAAATCTATCAACACCAAGTGCATTGTGATGAGTAGTAAATGGCTTAGCATTAGCTCCACCTGCAATTGGATGCATCATAGGTGTTTCTACTTCTAAGAAGCCTTTTGATTCAAAGAATCTTCTAGTAAGACTTACCACTTTACTTCTAACATGAAAAGTTTTTCTAACTTCGCTATTCATAATTAAGTCTAAATATCTTTGTCTATATCTTAACTCTTTATCTTGAATACCATGATATTTCTCTGGTAGAGGAGAAATAGATTTTGTAAGGATTTGTACATCATCAACATGTAGTGATAACTCACCTTTTCCCGTAACAAAAGGATATCCACCCACTTCTATAATATCACCAACTTCAATATTCTTTTTAAATATATCGTTATAAAATCCTTCTGGTAAATTATCTCTTGATACATAAATTTGTAAAATACCGCTCTCATCTTCAATTTTTAAAAAAGAGGCTTTTCCCATTAGTCTGAAAAATTTGATTCTTCCTGAAACTATATAGTGTCTTTTTTCATCTCTTTTATCTTCTTTTTGAAAAATATCACTATTTACATTTAAATATTTTGCTACTGTTGTATTTCTTTTTGATTCATTGGCATATGGATTTACCCCAAGTTCTCTTAAGTTATTTGCTTTTTCAATTCTTTGTTGTATATATTTATTTTCAAACAATATTTAAATCCTTTATTTTTCTTCTGCCGGTTTTGTAAGTGTATCTTTTATTATTTCACTTGCTGTCTCTTTTACTTTTTTAACAGCTTCACTTGTTGATTCAGTGATTTTATCACCTAGAGTCTCTTTTGGCTCTTCAGTTGGTGCAGGAGTATTTTCTAATACTTCCTCTTCACTAGTTGTCTCTTTTACTTCTGTTTGTTCTTTTTTTACTGGCTCATCATTTTTTGCTGGCATGAATTTTGAAGTATCAAGTTTAACTATAAAACCACCAGTTTTTACTAAATATGGAAAAACTAAAGATTTAGAAAATTTCTCATTTAGTGTTGATTTGAATGATTCGATTTGAAATAGGGCATAAACAATTACAGAAATTATTAAAAATATTTTAGCTGTACCAAAAATAAACCCAAGCAGTCTATTTACTGCACCAAGTCCACTCATTTCAGTAATTTTACTTAAAATAGAACCTAGGATATAAACTAAAATCCAAAATCCAATTAAAGTAGCTACAAATCCTATAAGTGAAAGAGTTGCATTACTCTGTATTCCAATTATTGGTTTAATAAGATTGCCTACAACTTCTGACATTCTTGAAGCTATAAATATACCTCCAATGATACCAACAAGTCCAAAAACTTCTTTTATAAAACCTTTAAATAGACCTTTTAGTCCTAAAACTACTGAAATCCCAACAACAATCATGTCAAAAGTAGAAAACTCTTGCATCTAGTTCCTTTTATATAATATTTGGCAATTATATCGAAAATAGTTAAAATAAAAGTTAATGGTTAGTTATTGGTTTATTTGTTGAAGTTTATAATGAAATTTGCACCAAAATATTCTTTTGAATTATAGGTAAAATGGTCATTTTTTGCATGAAGTTTATAATTCATATTTTTTTCTAAAATCATTTTAGACATATACAAACCAAGTCCTTTTCCTTGACTTTTATGTTTTGTTGTAAAATAGGGTTCAAATAAGTGTTCAATTACATCATCTTCTATTCCCTTTGCATTATCTTGAATACTTAAGATTGAGTTTGCATAAGAGATAATAATTAATCTATTTTCATCTATATTTTCAATAAGTGCTTCAATTGAGTTATTTATCAAGTTCAGTATTGATTGTTGAAATTGATTTTTACTACAAAAAAGTTCAATATCATTTGGAATATCTATAACTACTTCTATTTTTTCACGAACAAGTATGTTATTAATAAGCTCAATATCTTTTGATATTACCTCTTTTAAAAGGAACTTACTCTCTTTTTCATTATCTTTAAAAAGCATTCGAAAGTCTTCAATAGTTTTTGATAAAAAATTTGAACTCTCAACAATATGTGAACATAAAAACTTTACTGATTCACCATCTAATACATCTAACTCTTTTTTCAATAAAATAGAACTTGCAGAAGTTGATATTGCACTTAATGGTTGTCTCCATTGATGGGCAATGTTATTTAACATCTCTCCCATTGAAGCCATTTTGTTTTGTTGAAAAAGTATTCTATCTTTTTCTTTATTTTTTTTAATCTCTTCTTCAACTTTAAATTCAAGAAATTCATTTAAATCTTTTAACTCTTTTGTTTTTATATCAACTAAACTTTCTAAGTTGTTATTTAGACGTTTTAGTTCAGATTTTTGTTTGATATCAGCTGTTATATTTGTAAGTGTAACTACAATATATGGTATATTTTCACCCTTTAACTGTGTTAAGCTCACATTTAAAACAAAGTGTTCTAATTTTCCATCTTTTTTCATGGCAGCTTTAAAGCTTTTTTCTGGATTTGTCAAGATATATTCAGCCCAGTTTTTGCCATCATAATCTTTTTCTATTAAATAACTTTCATCTTTTAAATCTACAAACATCTCACAGATACATTTATGTTCTAATTTAAACTCTTCTATTGTTTTATATTGATTAAAAAAGTTTAAAAACTGTTTATTTGCATTATTTAGATTTTCACCATCTGTTAAGATAATAATATTTTGTTGTGAATCAAGTATCTTTTGAGCTTTTCTCTTTTCAAGGATAATTTTATTTGAAAAGAAGTAATAAAAAATAAGTGTTAAAATAAAGAATAAAATAACAAGTGTAAAGACTATATTAAACATGAAATTAGTTTTAAACTTTTTTATTTCACTAATATCTATATCTTGAAGTTTTTTTGAAAGAATTATATATCCAACGTGCTTATTTTTAAAATCATCTACTTTATAGCTTATTACGAAATGATTATCCAAAATCAAAAAGTCATCATTACTTTTTAAGATAGTATCTACTTCATAATTTTTAATTAAATCTATCAAATACTCTTTAGCATTTACATTTGCAATATAATATTCATCTATAAAATTATTGGTAAAAGGAAAAACTACAGTCTTGGAGAATCTTTTATCAGCTAAAACGATAGTATCGCTTTTTGTTTTTTCTAAGGCTCTTGATATGGAGTTAAAGTGTGTTATAACTTCAAAAATTCCTATAAATTGATTATTTTCAAAAATAGGAATCAATGAGCTAAATGTCATATCATAACGTCCCACACTTATAGTGGATTTTATATTTTTATTTTTAAGTATATCTTTTATGTCATCTCTAAATAATAAAGAGTCATTTCTCTTTTCACTCCAGCTTCTATAAATGCTTTTACCTTCTTTGTTAATAAGCTGAAACCAAACATTTTTAAATTTTGTTTCAGTTCTTAGCTCATTGGAAAAAGAAGAAAAGTCTAAATTATCTACATCTTTTGAAATAAAAGCATTTTTTACTCTTTCAATTTTAGATGCTGCAATACTAAAAGATAGTGTTGCTACTTTTTTATCTTCAATTAAAAAACTAATATTTTTTTTAATCTCTTTTGATAGAAGTGTAAATTTTGTGTTCAATAACCTATCTTCTTCATTTTCAAGGTACTTAAATGAAATGATTATTACTGTTAGAAGTATAAGTATAGATAATAATATGTAAATGGTAAATGCTTTTTTATTCATTATTTCTCCATATATAAAATTGTACCATTTCTTATATAAAATATTAAAGTTTTTTTTTATTTTAAAATTTATCTTTTTTTGCTACAATCCCGTCATGATAAAAAGATACCCTACAAAAAAAATATATGTTGGTAATGTTGCAATTGGTGGAGATGCTCCAATATCTGTTCAATCTATGACATATAGTAAAACATCAGATATCCAAGCTACAGTAGAGCAAATAAGACAATTACACTTTGCTGGTGCTGATATAGTTAGAGTTGCTGTTCCAGATATGGAAGCTGCCCTTGCACTAAAAAGTATCAAAGAACAAACTTCTTTACCCCTTGTTGCAGATATACACTTTAACTATAAGCTTGCACTTATTGCTGCTGAAAGTGTTGATTGTATTAGATTAAATCCGGGAAATATTGGAAGTAAAGATAGAGTAAAAGAGGTAGTTCGTGCTTGCCAAAATAGAAATCTACCAATAAGAATCGGGGTTAATTGTGGTTCTTTAGAAAAAGAGTTTGAAGATAAATATGGACAAACACCTGAGGGTATGGTTGCCTCTGCTGATTACAATATCAAATTTTTAGAAGATTTAGGATTTACAGATATAAAAGTATCTCTAAAAGCTAGTGATGTTCAAAGAACTGTTCAAGCTTATAGAGATTTAAGACCTATGAATAATTATCCTTTTCATTTAGGTGTAACTGAAGCTGGGACACTTTTTCACTCAACTATTAAATCATCTATTGCATTAGGAAGCCTACTTCTTGATGGTATTGGTGATACTATGCGTATTTCTATAACTGGTGAGTTGGAAAAAGAGATTGAAGTAGGGCGAGCTATATTAAAAGATGCAGGGCTTACTAAAGAGGGCTTAAACATTATCTCTTGTCCAACTTGTGGAAGAATTGAAGCTGATTTAGTAAGTGCAGTAGCAGAGGTAGAAGAGAGAACAAAACATATAAAAACTCCTCTAAATGTTTCTGTTATGGGCTGTGTTGTAAATGCCTTGGGTGAAGCAAAAAGTGCTGATGTGGCAATTGCATATGGAAAAGGTAGTGGTTTGATTATAAAAAAAGGTGAAACCATAGCCAAACTTCCTACAGAAGAACTACTTGAACGATTTTTGCAAGAGGTTGAAAAAGAAGTAGAAAAACAAAAAGAGTAGATTAACAAAAGAATAATCTATTCTTAGCTAGAATCGTATCCTTTAATTGGAGAAATAATGGATAGTATTTATAGTATAAACATAGAAAGAGCAGTCTTAAGCTCAATTTTATTTAATCCCGATGAGATAGAAGATGTTTTAGGGATTTTAAAAGCAAAAGATTTTTATCTTCCTGCTCATCAAAAAATCTTTGCTGTGATGGAAAAACTTCATAATGATGATATGCCAATCGATGAAGAGTTCATTAGAAAAAGAGTAAGTGCAAAAGATGTTGATGATGATATTCTTATTGAAATTCTTTCCGCAAATCCAATAACAAATACCTTAGCTTATACAAAAGAGATAAAAGATGGAAGTGTAAAAAGAGAGCTTTCAACACTTGCAACAACCATAAAAAAAGTAGCAATTGAAGATGATATTCCAGCAACTCAAGCTGTAGATACAGTTCAAAATGAACTTTATAAAATCACTACTGATTCGGCATCTAGTGAACTGAAAGATATTCATGTAATAACAGATGATACTTTGTCATATATCAAAAGAATGAAAGAACTAGGTGGAAAACATCTTATTGGTGAAACAACAGGTTTTTATGAGTTAGATAAAAAAACAACTGGTTTTAATGATGGGGATTTAATTATTATTGCAGCACGTCCTGCTATGGGTAAAACAGCATTAGTGCTAAATATGGCACTTAAAAATGTTGAAGCAAATAAAGGGGTGATTTTTTTCTCACTGGAAATGCCAGCAGAACAACTGATGCTAAGAATGCTAGCTGCTAAGACCTCAATTGAGTTACAAAATCTTAGAAAAGGTGATTTAAATGACCAACAATGGTCAACATTAAGTGCTGCCTTTGAAGATTTAAATAAAAAGAAACTTTTTGTTGATGATGGGGGAAGTGTAAATATTAACCAACTTCGAGCAAGAGTGAGAAAACTAGCCCAAAATAAAGATAATAATATCTCTTTAGTTATCATCGATTATTTGCAACTTATGCAAGGAACAGGAAATAAGGATAGACACCAAGAGGTTTCTGATATTTCAAGGGGTCTTAAAATGTTAGCAAGGGAGATGAAAATACCTATTATTGCCCTTTCTCAGCTAAATAGAGGACTTGAGAATAGACCTGATAAAAGACCAATGCTAAGTGACTTAAGAGAGTCTGGTTCTATAGAACAAGATGCGGATATTATTATGTTTGTATATAGGGATGATGTATACAAAGAAAGAGATGAAGCTAGAAAAGAAAAAGAGGCAAAAGATAAAGGTGATGAGTATAAATCATCATTTATAAATAAACCAATAGAAGAGGCAGAAGTTATTATTGGTAAACAAAGAAATGGACCAATAGGAACAGTAAAACTTGACTTCCATAAAGCTTTAACAAAATTTATAGATAAAGAACATAGAGGCGAAGCTCCTATTGAAGTTGTTTTTGAGTCTGTTGCTGATAATCAAAAAGAGACAAATATTGACATACCAAATATATTATAGGGGAGCTTTTTGTTAGAAAATATAGATTTAAATGATATAAAAAATATAGCCCTAGAAGCTAGCAAAGTGATAATGGAAATTTACAAAAGAGATTTCAAAGTTGAGTATAAAGATTATAAGTCACCTTTAACTGAAGCTGATTTACAAGCAAATGAAATCATATGTAATAGTTTAAAAAATCTATATCCAAATATCCCAATCATGTCTGAAGAGAATAAACAAACAGATTATGAGATAAGAAAAAATTGGGAGTATTATTGGTGTATAGACCCAATAGATGGAACAAAAGAGTTTGTGAAAAAAAATGATGAGTTTACTGTAAATATTGCTTTAATACATAATCACGAACCAGTTCTAGGAGTGGTTTACGCTCCTGCTATTGATGTAATGTATAGTGCAAAAATAGGTGTGGGAGCATTTAAAAACACGCACAAACTACCAATAAATAGAGATGATAATAAATATATCATAGTAGCAAGTAAATCTCATATGTCAAAAGAGACACAAGAGTATATAGATAATATAGAAACTTCAAAAGAAAAAGAGTTAATTTCAATGGGAAGTTCTTTAAAACTTTGTTTAGTAGCAGATGGAAGTGCCAATTGTTATCCTAGAATTGCTCCAACCATGGAGTGGGATACAGCAGCAGCAGATGCAATTGTAAGAATTGCAGGAAAGATGACATATCATTTTGAGACGCAAAAACCACTTATTTACAACAAAGAAGAGTTGTTGAATCCTGATTTTGTGGTTAAATAATATATAATAAAATAAAAAGGAGTTAAGATGAAATATGAATTTTTTAATGATTTTGATTTTATACCATATGATTTAGTATTAAAATTTGAGTATAGATTAGAAAATGTAATTTACAAATTAGAAAATTTTTTCAAAAATGTAAAAATTGACTCCTTTGAAGATGAATATGTTGAGTTTTATTTGGCTGGTTCTTGTATAAAAGCGGATAGTTTTAGAGATATTGATATTTTCTTAACTACAAAAGAGAAGTTAAAAAGAGTATGCTCAAACTTAGATAGAAAATATTTTTTGTATGAAAATAACTCAAATACCTATTTTTATGATACAGATTTGATTCAACTAGTTTACAGAGAAAGATTTTTAGAAAAAGATTTAAAGTTTATAGTTGATATTTTTGATTTTTATTCGACAAAGATAGGTTTTAAGTGTGTTTTAAATACAAAAAACTTTACTATAGAAATTGTAGAAGCAGATATAAGAAAAGAGTTTGTTGACTATGTTTTAACAAAGAAAAATGGCTTATCAAGGGTTAATACAAATCCTTTTGTGTCACTACAGCGTGCAATTCACTTCTTAAGCAGAGGGGATGATGTTCCTTTTTATGTATTTTTAGAGATTTTTTCAAAAATATCACAAATTGATAAATCTGAGCCAATAGAAAAATATTTTGATAGATTACAAGGTGATGAAAATAGAGTAAAAGAAGTAAAAGAAGCAATTAATAAATTTTTATCTTTTAGTAATTAAAAAGTAATTTAAAAATTTCATGATATAATCTTTTTTATTATTAAAAAGGTTTAACATGGCATATAAAAAAGCTTTTTCACTTTTAGAGTTGATTTTTGCAATAGTTATTATTGGAATTATATCTACTGTTGCTGTTCCAAAATTGATGGATACTAAAGCAAATGCTGAAGTTGCAATAATAAAAAAAGATATTGCTACTATTGTTTCTTCTGTTAGATCTTATTATCTTGTAAATGATAGTTTAGATGACTTTACGAGTGCTTTAACTTTAAATCAAAATATATGGGAAGTAGATGGAATAACAGCTACATTTAATGATAACGAAACTCCTTGTATAACTATTTCAATAGAAGATAAAAAATTAAATGTTATAGTAGCCAATGACAATAGCGGGAAAATTTGCGAAAAAATAAAAGATTCTGGTATTGCCTCAACAATTTATGAATTATAATGGACAAATAATGCAAAAAGCAATTTTTTTAGATAGAGATGGTGTTATAAATATAGAAAAAAACTATGTTTCAAAAATAGAAGATTTCCAGTTTATTGATGGTGTTTTTGATACATTAAAACATTTACAAAATAGTGGTTACAAACTCTTTATCATCACAAATCAGTCAGGTATAGGTAGAGGCTATTATACTAAAGATGATTTTGATAAATTAACATCATGGATGTTAAGTGAATTTGAAAAAAAACAAATCTCTATTTCTCAAGTAGAACATTGCCCTCACAATCCAGATGAGATGTGCCTTTGTAGAAAACCAAAAAGTGGTATGATAGATAATATTTTAAAAAACCATAATATTGACTTGGAAAAATCTTGGCTAATAGGAGATAAGAAATCAGATATCCTATGTGCAAAAAATGCTGGTATAAAAAGTACAATTCAAGTAAAAACAGGACATGCTTTTGATGAAAAAGATTGCCCTGCGGATTTTGTATGTGACTCTATAAAAGAAGCAAAAAATATAATTACTCCTTCTCTCTAACTCTTAAAAATGAAGCAAATTTTGGTTTGCCATTTTTAGTTAAATCATAATATTTAAATGTTATTTGCTCTCCTATCTTTGGCGGGTTTAACCTTTGTTTATCTGTAAATCCATTGCCAAGGTTAAAGGAAATTCCATTTTTTAATTTGATACTTAAACTTTTCATTTTATGATCGACATAATTAATTTTTTGAATAATTCCTTCATCATCATAATGCCTCTTCACCTTCAGAGAGTTTTTACTTCTTTTATTTATGTATTCAAGAGTTGGATTTTTTATTATTACTCCTTCCCCTTTTAATAATACAATTTTTTCAAGGAAGGTATTTAGTTCTTTTTTATTTTTACATTGTATTTGTTTGATTATATGTACATTTATATTTGGATTTTGATTAAACCAATTTTTAATTTTTTCTAACCGTACATAAAAGTTGCCCTTAGTATTTGGAGTTTCAAAAATGTTGTATGTTATTTCACTCCATTTTGAACTTGGAGTTTTATCTAAAACTATACTTTGAATATTCTCAAAGTCATCTCTTTTACTCCAAAGTTCACCATCAAGTTCAAAGGGTGGAAAATTATCTGTAAATCCATTTGGTGTAAATATTTTATTTCCGTTTTTGGTATATAGAGTTTTTCCATTCCAATAGGCTCTAATACCATCTAACTTTTCACTCATAAGCCAATTATTTATATTATGTTCTTTGTATATTTTGGGTTTTTCTAAATCAAGACTAAAGATATTTGAGATAATAAAAATAAAGATAATTAATATTTTCATATGAACTCCATAAATAATATAAAAAATTATATTTTAAATTGTCTGATTTTATTATAAAACCGTAACTTATTTTTCGCTAGAATAAAGCCCATTTATGTAAAGTAGGTAAATATGAAATATACAGAATACGATTTTAATGAAAAAACTATATTAATTACAGGGGCTGCTGGATTTATTGGCTCAAACTTATGCTTTTATTTTCAAAACAACTATCCCTTGGCAAATATTATTGCTTTAGATTCATTTAGAAGTGGTGAAACACTAAGCAATGGAAACCTAAAGTCTTTTGGACACTATAAAAACTTATTAGGCTTTAAGGGTACAGTTATTAGTGGTGATATAAATGATAAAGAGTTATTAAAACAAATCGATGAAGATTATAATTTTGATTTTATTTTTCATGAAGCTGCTATCTCTGATACAACTGCCAGTGAACAAGACTTGATGATAAAAACAAATGTTAATGCCTATGAAGATTTATTAAAAATGGCAATTAGACATAATGCAAATATGATTTATGCAAGTAGTGCCGCAACATATGGGGATGCTGCATCTCCTCAAACTGTGGGAAATGAAAACCCAGGTAATGTTTATGGTTTTTCAAAACTTATGATGGATAACATTACTTATGATTATTTAAAAGATGATTTAGATATTTCTATTGTAGGACTAAGATATTTTAATGTATATGGTCCAAGGGAGTTTTATAAAAATAAAACAGCCTCTACAGTGATACAGTTTGGACATCAAATAATAGCAGGTAATACACCAAAGCTTTTTGAAGGAAGTGATAAAATACTTAGAGATTTTATCTATATAGAAGATGTAATTCAAGCAAATATAAAAGCAGCAACTCCTAAAAAAAGCGGAGTTTATAATGTAGGAACTGGAAAAGCTAGATCTTTTCAAGATATTGCAGATATTTTACAAAAAGAGTTAGGAACTAATTTAGGAACAAACTATATTCCAAATCCATATGTTGGACAATACCAATTTCACACAGAAGCAAATATAGAAGAGACAAGATTAAATCTAGATTATGAGCCAAGATATGAGATGGAAGATGGAATAAAAGATTATATAAGCGAAATAAAAAGAATATATGAAGTTGAGGTTAAATAATGGAAAGAATTTTACAAAATGATAAAAAACCAAATATTTTAGTTATTGGTGATTTGATGGTCGACCACTACTTATGGGGAACTTGTGATCGAATTTCACCAGAAGCTCCTGTTCAAATAATTGATGTACAAAAAGAGACAAAAGTTTTAGGTGGAGCTGGTAATGTTATAAATAACCTTTTAAGCCTTGGTGCTGATGTTGGTGTTTTATCAGTTGTGGGAGATGATGAGGTTGCAGAAGAGGTGAAATATCTAATTGATGCAACTGATGCTAAAAGTTTTTTAATACTTCAAAAGGGAAGAAAAACTTCTAAAAAATCAAGAATCATGGCATCAAAATCTCAAGTTGTAAGATATGACCATGAGAGTAAGAATAATATCTCTTTTGATTCTACTGATAAAATGTATGCTAAATTACAACAGATAATCAATGGATATGATTTAATCTTATTATCTGATTATGGAAAAGGTGTTTTAACAAATGATTTAACACAAAGAATTATTAAAATAGCAAATTCTCATAATAAAAAAGTAATAGTTGACCCAAAAGGTACAAATTATGCTAAGTATTCAGGAGCATACTTTTTAACACCAAATAAAAAAGAAGCAGAAGTAGCAACTGGTATAAAAATAAATTCAGATGATAGTTTAAGAGATGCCTTAAAAGAGCTTCAAAAAATAGCAAATCTTCAAATGTCAGTAATAACTCTAAGTGAAGAGGGAATTGCAGTACTTAAAGATAAAGAAGTAACAGTTAAACCAACTGTTGCAAGGGAAGTTTATGATGTAACAGGGGCTGGAGATACAGTTTTAGCATCACTTGGTTACTCTTTAGCATTGGTTGATGATATCTATTCTGCAATTGAGTTTGCAAACTTAGCAGCTGGTGTTGTTGTAGGAAAACTTGGAAGTGCAACAGTTACCCTTGATGAGATAGAAGATTATAAAGCAACTTTACATAAAAGTTCTATTGAACTACATATAAAAACAGTAAAAGAGATAAAAAAAGTAGCAAAAAGATTAAGAAAACAAAATAAAAAAATCATCTTTACAAATGGTTGTTTTGATATCTTGCATAAAGGACATGTAACTTATTTAAATAGTGCAAAAGCCTTAGGTGATATATTAATAGTTGGTTTAAATTCTGATGATAGTGTTAGAAGATTAAAGGGTGAAAATAGACCTATAAATGACCATGACGATAGAGCATATATTTTATCTGCTTTAGAGTGTGTTGATTATGTGGTTATATTTGATGAAGATACACCTTATGAGTTAATAGAGAGAGTTAAACCAGATGTTTTAGTAAAGGGTGCTGACTATGAAGGTAAAGAGGTAGTTGGTTCTGATATTGCTAAAGAGACAGTTTTAATTGATTTTGTTGAGGGTAAAAGTACAACTTCAACAATTGAGAGAATATTAGGTAGATAATATGAAGAAAACAATAGAAAATGAATTTCAATCACATTTAGAGACTATTCAAAAAGTGATTGAAACTATGACAGAGCCATTGAAAAAAGCTTCAAAGTTAGCAGTTGAGACACTAAAAGCTGGAAATAAAATCTTGATTTTTGGAAATGGTGGAAGTGCTGCAGATGCTCAACATATAGCAGCAGAACTTACTGGAAGATACAAAACTGAAAGAAGAGGCTTACCAGGAATTGCCCTTACAACAGATACAAGTGCCCTTACTGCTATTGGAAATGACTATGGATATGATAGAGTTTTTGATAGACAAGTTGAAAGTTTAGCAAATGAAGGTGACCTTTTAATTGGAATTTCAACATCAGGAAATTCAAAAAATGTAATCAATGCTTTTGAAGTAGGAAAAGACTTAGGTTGTAAGATTATAGGTTTTACAGGACGAGATGGTGGAGAGATGGACTCTTATTGTGATGTTAACTTAATAGTTCCTTCAAATAATACTCCAAGAATACAAGAGATGCATATACTTTTTGGACATACTATATGCCAACTAATTGATGATGCTTACGAAGGATAATAATGAGTTTAACACAAGAAAATAGAGATTTAATTTTTAATTCAATAAGAGATATAAAAGATTTTCCTAAAGAGGGAATAGTATTTAAAGATATTACAACACTGTTAAATAATAAAGAGGCATATCAAGCACTAATGAATCATCTTGAGGAAAGATACAAATCTTATGATTTGGATTATGTTGCAGGTATTGATTCAAGAGGATTTATTTTTGGTGCTGCTTTAGCTGATAGACTTAATATTGGTTTTGTTCCAGTTAGAAAAAAAGGAAAACTACCTGGTACTACAGTTTGTGAAAAATATGAGTTAGAGTATGGCTTTGATGAGGTTGAAATTCACTTAGATGCTTTCCCTAAGAAAAATGCAAGAGTTTTAATGATTGATGATTTAATTGCAACAGGTGGAACTGCAAATGCTGCTGCAAAACTTATCAAACATGTTGATGCTAATTTAGTAGAAGTGTGTTTTTTACTTAATCTTAAATTCCTAAAAGGGGATAAAAAAGTTTCTGAACATGCCCCAGTATATTCTGTATTGGATATCTAATGAGAGAAGTTTATATTCCAAAAAGAAGTAAATTTGATCCAGATGAAAATGGTCATTTTGGAGAGTTTGGGGGAAGGTATGTTCCAGAAACTTTGATGCCTATTCTACTTGACCTTGAAAAACAGTATGAAAAATATAGATTTGATAAAGAGTTTTGGGAAGAGGTAAATGAACTTCTAAAAGAGTATGTTGGAAGAGATACACCTTTATATCATGCTAAAAATATCTCTGATGAGATAGGGGCAAAAGTATATTTAAAAAGAGAAGATTTAAACCATACGGGTGCACATAAAGTAAATAATGTAATTGCTCAAGGACTTTTTGCTAAAAAACTTGGTAAAACAAAAGTTATAGCTGAAACTGGTGCTGGTCAACATGGGGTTGCAACTGCAACTATTGCTGCACTTATGGGTTTAGAGTGTACAGTATTTATGGGTGCAAAAGATGTTGAAAGACAAGAACTAAATGTATTTAGAATGAAACTTTTAGGTGCAAAAGTTGTCTCTGTTTAATCAGGAAGTAAAACATTAAAAGATGCTATGAATGATGCAATTAGATACTGGGTTACAAACGCTAGAGATACTTTTTATATAATAGGAACAGTTGCAGGTCCTCACCCATACCCAATGATGGTTAGAGATTTCCAAGCAGTTATTGGTTGGGAAGCAAGACGTCAAATTTTACAAAAAGATGGAAGATTACCTGATTATGTATTGGCTTGTATTGGCGGTGGGTCTAATGCTATTGGTATTTTTTCACACTTCTTAGAAGATGAAGAGGTAACTTGTATAGGTATTGAAGCAGGTGGACTAGGAATTGATACCAATAAGCATGGTTGTTCTTTAGAGAAAGGAACTCCTGGTATTTTACATGGACAATGCTCATATTTACTTCAAGATGAAGATGGACAAGTAACAGAAGCTCACTCTTTTAGTGCTGGATTAGATTACCCAGGAATTGGTCCTGAACACTCTTTTCATATGGTAAATAAGAGTGTAGACTATGATTCAGTAACAGATAAAGAGGCCTTAGATGCTTTTGTATGGTTAAGTAGAAAAGAGGGAATTATTCCAGCTTTTGAAAGTTCACATGCCATAGCATATTTGAAAAAAGCAAAAGAGAAATTTAAAGGTAAAACAGTAATTGTAAACTTATCAGGACGTGGGGATAAGGATATGGTTCAAGCAAAAGATTTATTAAATTTTGAATAGGATAATTTTTGACTAAACGATTAAAAAATAACTCAGGTAAGATACTTTTTGTTGTAGTAGCGACATTTTTTTCATTTATTGCATATAGTTTGTATCAAGCACCAGTTAGTGGATTGGAAAATAAATTTTTATATTTATTAAAAGAGTATGGATATATTATTCTTTTTGCCTGGTCTATTTTAGAAGGAGAGTTAGGTTTAATCATGGCAGGTCTTATGTCTCATGATGGCTCTATGAACTTGTATATGGCTATTTTTGTAGCTGGTATTGGTGGCTTTGTTGGTGATCAAATCTATTTTTATATAGGAAGATTTAATAAAGCTTATGTGCATAAAAAATTTGCAGGGCAGAGACGAAAGTTTGCTTTGGCACACTTATTGCTACAAAAATATGGTTGGCCAATAATCTTTGTTCAAAGATATATGTATGGAATGAGAACAATAATCCCAATTTCAATTGGACTTACAAGATATAGTGCAAAGATGTTTGCCTTTATCAACCTTATAAGTGCTTGGTGTTGGGCAGCGCTTACTATTGTTCCTGTTTGGTATTTTGGAGAAGAGATTTTAAAAGTGATTCATTGGGTAAAAGAACACTGGTATTTTGCAGCTCCATTTGCAATCATTATTGGTGGAAGTATGATTTATTATTTTAGTAAAGCATCAAAAAAGAAGGAAAAGAACTATGAAAATAACGTTAAGTAGTGAAAATATAAAAAAAGTTGATACAGCAGTTGAGATTAAAGTTGTTTTAGATTTAGAAAATATATGTAAATATGATAAAGAGATTTTAGATGATTTAAACTTTAAAGCAAAAGATGAAGAAGTAGTATTTTTAGTTGAGTCAAAAAAGATTTATGTAGGTTGTGAAGAAGAGTCTTATGATGCAATAGCAATTGCAATATCAGCAGCTATCAAAAAGTTTAACTCTACAAAATACAAAGATGCCAAAATAGAGATTTTTGGTGAAGAAAAATCAACACTAAAAGCTCTAGTTGAAGGTGCTATTTTAGGTTCATATATTTTTGATAAATATAAAAGTGAAAAAGAAAAAGAGATTAAAAAAGAGCTAATTATTATTTGCCAAGCCTCTAAAGAGCTAGAAAAGATAGTTGAAGAATCAACTTATATTGCAGACTCTGTAAATAAAGTTAGAAATTATGTAAATACTACACCTCAAGACTTTTATCCAGAAGTGATGGCTAAAGAGGCTAGAAAAGTTGCAAAAGATAATAATATAACTTGTAAAATCCATGGTGAAGAGTATTTAGAAAAAAATCATATGAATGCCATGTTAAGTGTTGCAAGAGCAAGTGTTCATGAACCAAAACTAATTCACATGACATACAAACCTAAAAATGCAACAAGAAAAATCATACTTGTAGGAAAAGGTTTAACTTATGATTCTGGTGGATTGTCTTTAAAACCTGCTGATTTTATGGTTACAATGAAATCAGATAAAAGTGGAGGTTGTGCAGTTATTGGTATTTTAAATGCTGTTGCAAAACTAAACTTACCAATTGAAGTTCATGGAGTAATTGGGGCTGTTGAAAATATGATAGGTGGAGATGCTTATAAACCTGATGATGTACTTGTGGCTAAAAATGGTAAAACTATTGAAGTGCGAAATACAGATGCAGAAGGAAGACTTGTACTTGCTGATTGTTTATGTTATGCCCAAGATAAGATAAAAGATTTTGATTATATTTTTGATTATGCTACTTTAACAGGTGCTTGTGTTGTTGGTGTTGGAGAATACACAACAGGAATTATGGGAAATAATACAGTATTAAAAAGAGATGCAGTATGTTCTGCTTTAAACTCTGGAGAGTATGCTACAACTTTACCATTTAATAGATTTTTAAGAAAAACTATCAAATCAGAGATTGCAGATATTTGTAATATCGCTAACACAAGATATGGTGGAGCTATTACAGCAGGTCTATTTTTAGATAACTTTATCTATGATGAAAATAAAGAAAAATGGCTTCACTTTGACATTGCAGGTCCTGCATTTGTTGAAAAATCTTGGGGTTATAATCCTCATGGTGGAAGTGGTGCAGGGGTGAGAATGACAGTTGAGTTTCTTAAAAACTTGGCTTAATTTTTCATTAAAGAGGATTTTGAATACCTTTTGGGTATTATTTCGCAAGTAAAAATGTAAGGGAAAGATATAAACAATGATTGAAAAAAAAGGTTCAATACTATCAGTTAGAGAAGACATCAAAGTTTTTGATTGTACTATTAGAGATGGTGGATTAGTAAATAACTACCACTTTACAGATGAGTTTATAAAAGCACACTACGAAACCTGTGTTGCTGCTGGTGTTGATTATATGGAAATAGGGAAAAACAACTCTCCAACTATCATGAGTGAAGATGAGTTTGGAGCATGGAATTTCTGTAAAGAAGAAGATATTAGAAAAATCGTTGGTGAAAATAACACAGATATGAAAATAGCAGTAATGTCTGATATTGGTAGAACAGTTCCATCTGAGCTATTACCTAAAAGTGAAAGTGTTGTTGATATGATTAGAATAGCAACATATATTCACCAACTTCCTGCTGCAATTGAGTTAATTGAAGAGGCTCATGCAAAAGGTTATGAAACAACTGTAAATATCATGGCTATATCAAAATCTTTTGATGATGAGTTAAATGAAGTACTAGAACAACTAGCTAAAACAAATGTTGATATTATTTATATTGCTGATAGTTTTGGATCATTTTACCCTGAACAAATCAATAAACTTACAGAAAAATATTTAAGTTATGCAGAAAAAACTGGTAAAAAAATAGGTATTCACGCTCACAACAACTTACAACTTGCATACGCAAATACAATTGAAGCTATGATGTATGGAGCAAGTTTTCTAGATGTTACTATTTCAGGTCTTGGACGAGGGGCAGGAAACTGTCCACTTGAGCTTTTAATTGGATTTTTGAAAAACCCAAAATATAAACTTATGCCAGTACTTAAGTTCATAGAAGAGTATATCGTACCTTTAGAAAAAGAGCTTGATTGGGGTTACTCAATTCCATACATGCTAACTGGTCAGTTAAACGAACACCCAAGAGCTGCTATGAAAGCAAGAGATGAGGGTGATACTAAGTATAGAGAGTTTTATAGAAACTTACTAGCTGAGTAAAATAATGAAGAGTTAAAACTCTTCATTAGTAATAAGGCTTTTTATTTTGTCACTGATTTCATTATCCTTTGGAAATCTTCTTTTCTCTTTTGGTAAAGCTAGTTTACTAAAAATCTCTTTTTTATCAACTTCTACTATGAACGTGCCGCCGCTACCTTTTATAAGATTTATTTTTGCATCTGGAAAATCATCCTTTAATTCCTCTTCTAACCTAGAAGCTTGTGGTAGATAATTTCACATACCGCAGTAATATATTTCTATATTCATTGTATATCCTTGAAATTTTTTATATTAATAAATTTATCAAAATATAAGAAGAAAAAGCTTAAAGTCTACATCTAATTATAAAAGGAAATTTATGGCAAATATTACAGATAAACTTAGCAAAATAGATATAGAATTTATAGAAAATCAAAAGATGTTTTTTATTTCAACTGCTCCAAAAGATGGAAAAATAAACCTTTCACCAAAGGGTTTAGATGATACTTTTAAAATAATAGATGAAAACAAAATCCTATGGCTAAACTACTTTTGTAGTGGAAATGAAACAGCAGCTCACTTACTAGAAGATAACAGAATGACAATCATGTTCTGTGCTTTTGAAGGTGATGCAAATATTTTAAGACTATATTGTAAAGCAAAAGCCATACAAGAAAGAGATGATGAGTGGGAAGAGTATATCTCTAACTTCTCTACCAAAAGAGCAGCAAGACAAGTTTTTGAAGTAACTATTGAAAATGTAAACAACTCATGTGGTATGGGTGTTCCTTTATATGACTTCTTAGGTCAAAGAGATGAGTTAACAAATCTTTATAATAAGATGACTAAAGAAGAACACATATCTTACATGAAGAAGAAAAATCAAGTAAGCTTTGATGGAAAAGATACAAAGCTTTTCGAAGATTAAAAGAGAGAAAACTCTCTTTTAAATCAAGGCCTCTTTTGGTGCTTTTTTTGTATTTTGATAGATAAGTACACCTGCTAAAATAAATATAATATTTTTTACAATATATTGTCCCACAAGTGTAAAGGCATAAGGAGCTTGTGTAAATGAAAGCTCAGGCAATAAAAATAGTGGGGTAAATGTAAACAGCATATGCGTTAAAAATATAGCTACGATAAATCTAGTATAAACTCCAAATATAAATCCAAGTCCAATACAAACTTCCCATATAGCCAATAACTTTATAGATAGTGTTTCAGGTATTAGTCCAAAGAAGAGTATATCTATAGTTTTAGTGGCTAGTACTTCTGCGGGGCTTAGGTTAGGGAAGAATTTTAGGATTCCATACCATAAAAAGATTATCCCTAAAGAGATTCTAATTAATTCAATTGTTTTTGTCATATTATTCCTTTTTTTGAAATTATACTTTTCTATACCTTTAATATATATTAATATTCATTATCATTATTGTATAGTTTTTCTTTTTTATGTTGGGTTAAGAAAATAGGGTGGGTGTTTTGTTTGATAAATATAAGTCAAAACATATATTAAAAATTTAAATAATAGTCTATATAAAGTTGTTAATATATCACAATAAAGCAACAAATAATGTCATTACATTAAGGTTATTTTATATAAAATAAATCATTAATCAATAGTTACATACATTAGAGATAAGTGAATTAAATGAAACTAGATGCTGTAAAAATAAAAAATTTTAGAGGGTATAGAAATGAAATAACAATTCCTATATCTAATTTAACTGCTTTAATAGGTAAAAATGATGCCGGTAAAACTACAGTACTAGAAGCTTTAGAAATTTTTTTTAATAACAAACAAGTAACTTGTGAAAAAGATGACCTCAATATAAATGCTACTTCTAATCAAATTGAAATCACATGTATATTTTCTGATTTACCTGCACAAATAATAATTGATGCTACACAGCCAACAACACTATTAGATGAACACTTATTAAATATAAATGGTAAACTAGAAATTAAAAAAGTATTTGTTGCTACTATTGCAAAACCAAAAGAAAATATATATATTGTATGTAATCATCCAACTGTAGAAAATGCAGATGATTTACTTACCTTAAAAAGAAACGAATTAAGAGCGAGAGCAATATCTCTAAATATTGATGAAACATTATATAATGCTTCAATTAACACTTCAATTAGACAAGCAATATTAGCAAACTTTCCAAATCTTGGATTAAGTCATACTGAACTCTTAGTTGACAAGGAAGACTCTAAAAAAGTATATGAATCTATTAAAAACTATTTACCACTTTTTGCATTGTTTCAATCAGATAGACAAAGTACGGATGATGACAAAGAAGTTGTTGACCCCATGAAAATAGCTGTTCAACAAGCATTATCTGAATTAGCAACTGAACTTGAACATATAAGAACACAAGTAAAAAATAAAGCAATTGAAACCGCGAATAGAACTCTTGCTAAATTGCAAGAAATGTCTCCTGAACTTGCAAGCCAGTTAGTGCCAGAGTTTAAAGCTGAACCAAAATTTGATTCACAATTTAAATTATCCATTAAATCAGATGATAATATTTCAATTAATAAAAGAGGGAGTGGTGTTCGAAGATTAATATTATTAAACTTCTTTAGAGCGGAAGCAGAACGAAGAAGAAATGCTAATAATACAAATGAGGTGATATTTGCATTTGAAGAGCCTGAAACATCTCAACACCCCGACCATCAAGAAATGCTTATCAATGCTTTTTTAGAGTTATCCAATACATCAAATAGTCAAATTATTCTAACAACACACACTCCAGCTTTAGCTGGATTATTACCATTAGAAAGTTTACGTTTTATTGAAAATAATAATATTGAATATGGAACAGATGAGATATTTGAAAAAATTGCTGATACATTAGGAATCCTTGCTGACCCAATTTCTAAAAGTGCTAAAGCATTACTCTTAGTTGAAGGGAAAGGTGATGTGACATTTATTAATCATACAGCCGAACAATTGAAAAATGCAGGTTATATAGCACATACTTTTATTGAAAAAAGGATAGCTATTGTACCAATTGGGGGATGTGGAAATATTAAGCATTGGCGAACCATGCAATTGGCTAATCAATTTGATATTCCATATTGTGTTTTATTAGATTCTGATAAAGGAACAGCAGAAGAAGCACAGAACATAGCAAAACAATGTGAACTTCATAATGATGGTGTAAAAGCTTATTTAACTCGTAAGCGAGAGCCTGAAAATTATGTACATTTAGATTGTTTAGACTTAGAAGCAGGAAGTACATTTAGTTTCACTGATTTAGATGATGCAAAGATATTGATTAGTCAAGAAAAAGGTACTAGAAGAACCAATGTATTAGAAGATTACTGGGTTAGAATGAATGTAGAACAAATTAGAGAAGTAGAAAAATATAATATTGATGGTATTGATAAATATGAATTTACAGAAATGTTCAATGACTTTTTAGAGCTTGCTGATTAAAGTTTCGAGTATAGGACAATTATTTGACTATTTAATTAAAAATATTTATCATAAACACCTAAAGGTATTCCCTTTCTCTTACTTTGTGTGGACAAAGTAAGCAAAACCACCAACAGAGTTTCAAAGCCCTTTGGGTACCCTCACTTATTATTTTTATCTTTTCTGCTTGGCAAAACTCGCTTATTAAAACTTCCATTTAGGAACTTTTAAACACTCAAACAGTTGCCAACCTTGTTTAGAAAAGAAAAAAATAAACGTTCGGCTTTTGCAAATGTTGGAGATAAAAGGTGGGATAAGGACATTGTATTTTTGATTTGTTTAGACTTGTAACTTATATATGCTAAATTTATAAATGATAGTTTGAACTTTCTTTCTTCCCAGACTTTGATGAAGCCGAGTAGTTTTAAATTTTTTTCGGAAAAAGTCGAGGACATGTTTGAAATAAAAAAGAGTGATAAACTCACTCTTTTTTATGAGTCTCGCAGACTAGAAAATAAATTTAGAACTGGGAGGGAATCTTTGACTTCATCAACTCGTCTGGTGGCTTTCTTGTTTCTTCTTTGCCATCAAAGAAGAAAAGAGCGGAGAGGTTTACCTCTTCAAGAGAGAAATTTTAAAAGTTCAGTAACTAGTTATATTATTAAGCTATAATCAAAAGAAAAAAAGGAAACACCATGTCGGGAAAAATATCAAATCTTCTTATTTCAAAAAGTATTGAAAGTTCTATGCAAAATGTAAACCAAGTGGTTTTAGAAGTTGGTAAAGGTATATTTGGAGATAGATATTATAATCAAGAAGGGACATTTTCAAACAAAGGTACAGTTGAGCCTGATAGAGATGTTACTTTAATAGAGATTGAAAATATAAATGCATTAAATGAAGAACATAATCTTTCAATTACACCTGAAGATTTTAGACGAAATATTGTTGTTTCTAATTGTGATTTAAACTCACTAGTTGATAAAGAGTTTCAAATAGGTGAAGTTATTTTAAAAGGTATTAGACTTTGTGAGCCTTGTAAATATCTAGCTGATAAACTAGCTGAACAAAAAACATTGACTCAGATGGTACATAAAGCAGGACTTAGAGCTGAAATTATTAAGGGTGGAAGTATAGACTTAAACTGTCAGATTGAAGTATTGTAATTAAAAGGCTTCACTAAAGAAGCCATTTAATTATTATTTATAATATCCTGCACCAATCCACAAGTTATCATTGATTTTTTTAACATAAGATGTTTTATCTGCAATTTTTTTAGTTGTAGGATTAGACCATTTATAATCTACCCATCCCTCACCAGTTTTTGCAGTTTCAATTAACTCTTGAATAACCATTTTACCACCTGCACCTTTTACATTAATAAGGTTTTTACCTACCATTACTGGTTTTCCACCAAATGCTTGTACAGTACCCTTAAAATCATAAGCGAAGATATAAAGTTCACCTTGAACAAATTCACCTTCTTTAACGTTAAATGCTTTTAAACATGCATCAACACCTTTATCTGCACAAAGTTGTGCACCTTTTTCAACAAATGTCTTTGCTTCATCTGAAGTTGTAGCAAAACTTAATGTCATACAAAGCCCTAAACCTAAACCTATTTTCGCAATTTTTGAAATCATTGTCTCTATCCTTATATTTATATTCAAAAATCATTTTAGCCATAGCATGTAAGATTTTTATGATAACAGTATGAAAATGGTGTGATATTTTAAGCTAAATTTTAGTTTAATAGAAATATTATATTTTACTTACATAATTTTTACATAAAAGGGGAGAAAATGAAAAAAATTGCGCTTTTACTGGTCTTTTTGTACAGCTTAACATATGCAGCTGAATATGATCCTATTCGAGGTCAGATGTTGTCATTATCTTGTGCCTCATGTCATGGGACAGATGGTAAATCAGAAGCTATCACTCCATATATAGCTGGTATGGGCAAAGCTAGTCTTTACCAAATATTATTGGATTATAAAAATGGAAAAAGAGTTGAAACTATGATGCAAAAACATGCAAAAGGTTTTACGGATGAAGAATTAGAGCAAATTGCTTATTATTTTTCTAATGTTGAAAGATAAAAGGATATTATTATGATGAATAGAAGAAATTTTAACAAAATACTTTTAGGAACAACTGCACTCTCTTTTGCTGCATGTAATGGTATGACTTCTCTTTCTTTTCCTGCTGATAAAAAAAGAGTTGTAATAGTTGGAGGTGGTTTTGGTGGTGCAACTGCTGCTAAATATCTCAAAAAATTCTCTCCCCAAACAGAAGTTGTTTTGATAGAACAAAACAAAGAGTATTATACTTGTCCATTTAGTAATACTGTAATTGCAGGAATAAATGATATGGATTTTATAAAACATGATTATAAAACTTTAGAGAGTAAATACAAAGTTATAGTATTGCATGAAAAAGTAAAAAAAGTTGATGGTGCAACAAATAGTGTTATTTTAGAAAGTGGGAAAATCATACCTTATACTAAAGCAATAGTATCTCCAGGTATTGATTTTAAGTATGAAAAAGGTTATGAAAAAGGCTCAGAACTTCTTGCCCCTCATGCTTATAAAGCAGGTTCTCAAACTGAACTTTTAAGAAAACAACTTGAAAATATGAAAGATGGTGGGACTTTTGTAATGGTAGCTCCTGCAAATCCTTTTAGATGTCCTCCTGGTCCTTATGAAAGAGTATCTTTGGTTGCACATTATTTAAAAAATCATAAGCCTAATTCTAAGATTGTAATTTTAGACCAAAAAAACAAGTTCTCAAAACAAGGCTTATTTCAAGAGGGTTGGGAAAAACTCTATCCAGATATGATTGAGTGGAGAAGTGCTGAGTTTGGAGGAAAAGTTCTATCTGTAAATCCAAAAACAAATGTTGTAACAACTGAAGATGAAGAAGTTAAAGCAGATGTATTAAACTATATTCCACAACAAAAAGCTGGGGAGTTGGCATTTAACTCTGGACTTACAAAAGGTGACTGGTGTCCTGTAAATACAAAAACTTTTGAATCTAAATTAGTAAAAGATGTTTATGTGATTGGTGATGCTTCAATAGCTACAAAAATGCCAAAATCAGGATTTTCTGCAAACTCACAAGGAAAAATTGCTGCATTGCAAATCTCAAGGGTTTTAGCAAATCAGCCAATAATAAATCCTCCAAAACTTGCAAATACTTGTTATAGTTTACTCTCTCCAACTTATGGAATTTCTGTTGCTGCAGTTTATGAAGCACATGAAGATAAAATTGTAACGGTAGAAGGTGCGGGGGGATTAAGTCCATCAAATGCACAAGCGAATTTTAGACTACAAGAAGCTGAGTATGCAGAAGGTTGGTATAAAAATCAAATGGCAGATATCTTTAGATAGGTTAAAGTAGAGTAAGAGATGAAAATCTCTTATTCTTTTATTTATTAAATGGTTTTATAAGTTCTTCTAACCATTTACTAGCATCTTCAATTGTTTCAAATCTTTTTGATTTTGCTACTTGGTCTTTACCTTCATAAAATCTAACTCGAATACCATCTTCCACATGGTCAATCTTTGTTCTTGTGATTCTATTTAGGTTTAAATGTACTCTTTCATTTAGTTTTATAAACATTTGTTCTCCTTAAATTTGTGACATTATATCTATTTTTAACTTTTTTATTTTAATCTTCCCGTTATAAATCTAACTATTAAAAATACAACAACAGAAAACCCAATAATAACAGCAGCAACGGGTGCAGAGAAACTTAGTCCATAGGAGTTAAATCTATCGAAAATAAGCACAGGTGTTGTCATAGGATGATATACAAGTATAACAACTGCTCCAAACTCTCCTAGACCTCTACTCCACATCATAAGTGCACCATTTATAATATCTTTTTTAGCATTTGGTATGGTGATTCTAAAAAATACTGATATGGGGTTTGCCCCTAGTGTTCTTGCTACTTTCTCTAGTTTTACATCTACTTTTCTAAATCCATCTTTTGCAGAGTTTATTAAAAAAGGAGCTGATAAAAACATCATAGCAATCATAATCCCATACTCAGTTCCTACAAACTCTATGCCAAAAAACTTAAAAAAATCTCCAAGCATGGTATCACCAAAAGTTGTAAGTAGTGCAATACCAGCAGCAGTATGAGGAATCATAATAGGTATATCTACTATTGATTCTAAAAGACTTCTTCCATAAAAGTTATATCGCGCAATTATATATGCTAAAGGAAGTCCAGTAAAAAGTACGAAAACCATGGCCCATGCCGATACTTTCATGGTAAGTAAGATTGAGTCAATAACTTCTCCATCTTGAATAGTCTCTATTAATTTTGCACTTCCAACGCCAACAAACATTTTTAAAATAGGAATAGATAGGAAAAATATAATAATAAATCCTAAAGCTACTAGGGTGATAATAAACGATTTACTTTTCATATAAAACTGATATCCTTTTTGTCAAATCCGATATTTATAATACTTCCACTGTGAGCATAACACCCTTCGTAATCTCTTTTAAGTATTTTTATAAAAAATTGATGTTCGTTTACATTTACAAAGAGTTTATAGTGGTCAACTATTCCCATACACTCTTCAAGTCTACCTTTAAAAATATAATCACAAAAAAGTTCATCTTCAACAGATACTTTTATTACATTTGGGTCAACTGAAAAAAACTCACAAGAAGAGTTGTTATCTATAAAAGAAGCTGGAAAAATATTTTTAAATCCTAAGAATTTTGCAACATCAATATTTATAGGATTGTTTAATACCTCTTCGGCATTTCCTACTTGTTGAATTTTACCTTCCATTAAAATAGCAATTTTATCGGCTAAATACGAGGCTTCCCTAAAGTTATGGGTTACATGAATAGTTGTTAAATCATATCTTTTATGAATATCTTTAAGACTTTTCATAATAGAGTTTCTAAAAGTTGGATCTATTGCACTTAAAGGTTCATCAAGAAGTAAAATCTTTGGTCTTGAAAATAAAGCTCTAGCAATAGCAACACGCTGTTTTTCTCCACCACTTAAGTTTTCTATCTCTCTTTTTAGCAATTTTTCAAGCTTTAAAAAACCTACTATATCATCAAATAACTCTTTTGATTTTTCTATTTTTTTATAACGTGCAGAAAATCGTATATTCTCTTCCACATTTAGATTAGGGAAAAGTGCAAACTCTTGATATACAAATCCAACATCTCTTTTTTCAGGAGTAAAATTTATTATATCAATGTCATGATGATATATACTTCCAGAACCCTCATTTAAGCCTGCAATTGTCTCAAGAAGTCTTGTCTTTCCACTACCACTTTGTCCAAGAAGTACAAAATACTCATTTTTGTCTATGGTTAGGTCTATATTATCAAGCAAGAAATTATCTATCTTGCTTGTTAATTTTTCTATTCTTAAATAGCTCATTATCTTCCTATAATTGATGCATCACCAGTTATAATTGGTGGGTTAATTACACCTTGACCATTTTTAGTCATAATAGCTTGTCCTTCACTTGATAATACAAAGTTTACAAACTTGATTGCTCCATCTTTGTTTTGTGGAGATTTTTTGTTTTGTGCAACTGTAATACCATAAACCATAGCTCCACCTTTTTTACTGATTAGTTCACCTGGCTTTTTTCCATCAATTTTAAATGATGCAGTTTTATAAAACTCTGCATTTTCATTATCTTTTAGAGAAACCTCTTTTGGAAGAGTAATATATTTTAAACCATGTTGTTCTGCTACTGATTTATAAATATATAGATAATCATAAGCATTTGCTTCAATAAGTCCTAGTAAATCAGTCTCTTTAGGTCTAACTATTACTTTATCTTTATTCTCTTCACCAACTTTATATGACTCTCCATATCCAAATAGTTTTTCATAAAAACCAGGCATCTTGTAGTGTGATTCTGCTAATTTTGTAACAAGGATAGATCTATATCCACAAGGGTCCATATTAGGATTTGAATGTCCAACTTTAACACCATCTCTTAGGAAGATTTCTGGCCAGTTTTGTGCATTGATTTCATCTGCATATTTTGCTTTTGGAGTGAATGCTATTGCCATCTCATTTGTTGCAAATTGAGCGTTGAATTTTGCATCTTTTGGAATCAATAAGTTATCAATAACTTTATAATCAGCACTTGCCATAACATCAGCAGCTTTACCAATCTCAGATATTTTCCTAGCAGCTGCTCTACTTCCTGATGCTTCTCTTTGTACATCATATTGTGGATACTTTGCTTCAAATGCTTTTTCAACTTGAGAAAAAGGAACCGCTAAACTTCCTGCATGAAATACTAC
The DNA here is from genome assembly GCA_002869535.1 of Arcobacter sp. GTDB lineage: Bacteria > Campylobacterota > Campylobacteria > Campylobacterales > Arcobacteraceae > Arcobacter. The sequence goes on along the minus strand of PKUK01000008.1, from coordinate 309,266 downwards.
TATTTTCTCTTTTGCCATAAGGCTACTTGCAACTACTGCACTTAATCCTAGTGTTAATAATGTTTTTTTAATCATTGTTTTCCTTTTAGTTAAATATATTGATTTGTTTGTTTTGTAATTTTTTATTAAACTCAATTACAAAAACATCTTGATTTGCATTTATAAGTGAAGTAGAATTTCCCGTAACCAAAATAGAGTTACTCTCATAAAGTGCTGTTATCATTCCTGAACCATATTTGTTATCTCTTGTCACATCAAACATTGTATTTTTGAGACTTCCTAATACTATATTGACCCTCCCGTTTTTAGTTTTAAACTCTTTTGTATTTGTAGCTTTTGATATATCATGGTAATACTCATTTGCTCCTTGTAGTTTTTTAAGCATTGGTATTACAAACAAATAGATATTTACCATGGCAGTTAGTGGATTTCCAGGAAGACATATAACAACACTTTTATCCATTTTTCCCATCATGATAGGTCGTCCTGGTTTTATATTTACCCCATGAAAAGATGTCTCTAAACCATTTTGTAAAAATGCCTCTCCCACAAAGTCAGCATCACCCATAGAGATGCCTCCCGTTGTAATTATCACGTCGTAGCTTTTCAAGTTTGAGATATAATTTTTTGATTCTTCTAAACTATCAGGAACTACTCCACAATATGTAGCATCGAAGCCTTTCTCTTTTAGCTGTGAGATTAAAGCATAAGAGTTACAGTTGTATATTTCTTCTTCATCTGCATTTTCCCATGGCTCTTTTATCTCATTACCCGTTGAAAGAACAGCTATAGTGATTTTTTTATACACTTCAATCATCACAATACCTTGTGAAGCTAGAAGTGTTATATGAGATGAGTTTATCTCTTCACCTTTTGCAAAAAGTCTGTTTCCCTCTTTTTGCTCTTCACCTTTAAGTCTTAGGTTTGCACCTTTTTTTATATCTTTTGGAATAGTTACACTATCCTTTGTAACATCAAGGCAATTTTCTATAGGTATAATTGTGTCTGCATCACTTGGAACTTTTGCCCCTGTCATGATTTTATAACACTCATTTTGTCCCAATGACTCTTGTACTTTTTCACCCTTATCTCCTGCAAAAATAACTTTGTTTATTTTAAGTGTTTTTCCAGCATCACTAAACTTAATGGCAAAACCATCCATAGCAGAGTTATCAAAAGAGGGAAGATTCTTTTTGCAAATAATATCTTTAGATATAACTCTTCCTAAAGCTTCAGATATTGAGACTATTTCTACCCTTGAATTTTTATTTGCAAGCTCTAAACTTTTAGTAAAAGCTTCATCGAAATCCAAAAAGTTTAATTTCTGATTCATCTAGTTTCCTTCATTTAAGACTTTTATTTGTCTATATTTTTTTGCTAGTTTTTGTACTATTTTTTCAACTTCATCTTGTGTATACGCTTTATCAAAACTAAAAGAGATAGAGTTTCTACTTGTAGTTTCATCATAAGCCATAGCTTGTATGATTCTTGATGGTTTTGATAGTCCTAAAGAGCATCCTTCTCCATTTGTAATATGAATATCATCTAAGGCCAAAGTTCGTATAAGCTCCCTTGCTTTAATGCCTTTTAGTGCAAAATGTAAAGAGTAGGGGAGGGTTTGTTTATTATCTACAAAAAAGTAAATATCATCTTTTAAAACCTCTTTTAAACTCTTTTCAAAAAGCTCTTTAGAACTCCCATCAAAACTCTGTTTTTCTAAAGCTTCATATATAAAATCAACGGCAATAGAATTTGTAAAACCAATAGTTTTTTCTTCAAATAACTCTTCATCAAAAAGTATCACTCCTCCCATAAAAAAGCCAGTCAATTTATAAGAGTCAAAATATATTGCATCACTTGAAATATCATAGTTTGCACTTGCATTTGAGATGATTTTTGCATTTGTAAGTTTTTTTATCTCTTTTAAATTGGTTTTTACAAAGGTATCCATAACATATGAAGAGATAAAGATAAAGTCAAATTCTGTTGAAATATCTGCTTTATTTATATTCCCATCTTTTTGTAGATTTATCCAAGATAGCTTTAGTCCAAGATTTTCAAACTCTTTTGCAGCTTCTATTAAACTCTGCGTTTCTCCCACACTTATAGCTATCTTGCCTTTTTTGTTTAGTTGAAGTAAAAGCTCTAAAAAACCGGCTTTATCAAAGGAAAAAGTATTTAAAAAATTGAAACTATATTTTGATAGAAACTTTTTTTCTAACTCTAAATAGCTTTGGTTATTTTCTAATATGCTTAACTTTAACTCAGGTCTAATATGTAGATTTTGCATATTACTATATTGCAAAATATTTAACTTAGTCATTGCTATTTTCCTTTGTATTTATTAGTTCAGAGTTCTTCAAAATAAATAGCTCTTCAAATCTTTTTGTAGCGAACTCTTTTATATCTTCATCTAAAGTTTTATATAAAGACATTAGCTCTTTAGCCTTTGGAGTAAGTTTTGTTCCACTATCTTCTCCTCTACCTTTTTTTGTAATTACCAAATCTTCTTCTATATAGTTCTCAAGTATTTTTATGTGACTCCATGCTTTTTTATAGTTCATACCTACTTTTTGGGCAGTTTTTGAAATAGAACCCGTTATGTCAATATATTCTAATATCTCAGTTTTTCCACTTCCAAAAACAAGATTTCTATTTTCATCTTCTATCCAGACTTTAACTTTTATGTGCATTCTTTAAGCCTTTCTTTTCTCTAAAACATCCAAGTTGACAGTGTGTTACTTCAATATCTGAGTTTTTTACAGTTGAACCTACAATATTTAGTGTTGATTTTTGGGCTTCATCCCATAAAACTTTACACTCTAAATCTTTGTGTCCCATGTAGTTTTGTTTTATTCTGTTATATACATTTATATCTGATTGTCTGAATTTTAACTTCCCAAAAACTCCAAGCTCACAATTTGTAATTTTTATACCTAAGCTTTTTGTAATAGCAGACATCTCTATTGGTTTTCTTACAATCTTTCTTGCCACTTTAAAAGCTTTTAGACAAGAGAGTTTCCCCTCTTCATCTAAGTTTGTAAATATGAACTCTTTTTGAGTAGAGTCCAACTCTATATTTATATTATCATCAATACTAGACATCTATTCTTCCACTATGTGTATATAAATTCATCTTTTTACCACGGGCAAAACCTATAAGAGTAAGCCCATGTTTGTGTGCAGTTTGAACTCCAAGATAAGTTGGAGCTGTTCTTGAAACTACTATTGGGATTTTGTGCATTACTGCTTTTGTAACCATCTCTGAACTCAATCTTCCCGATACAAAAAGTATGGACTTTGAAGTATCTAGTTTTTGAAGTTTACATTTTCCCATAACCTTATCAATAGCGTTGTGTCTTCCTATATCTTCAGCTGTAATAGTTGTGCCATCAAGTAGATAAATCATAGCTTTGTGAACACAACCTGTTAAATTATAAAGTTCACTATCTTGATAAAACTTTTTTACTTCTGTATAAATTGTCTCAGGTTTTATTTTAAAAGCAGTTTGGTTAAATGGTATTTCCAAACTACCCTCTACATTGCCAGTGACTCCACCACCACAGCCACTAACTAATGTTTTTTCTTTATAAAGATTTTGTAAAGATTTTTCATCAATCTTTGCTTTAATATCAACTCTTAAGCCATCAGCACTAACTTCTAAGAGTTCTATATCATCAATACTTGATATTACATTTTCACTCATCAAAAAACCAATTGCATGGGCATCTTGGTCTTTTGGTATAGTCATCATCGATATGGCTTTTTCTCCATTTAAAAATAGATTCAGACGTGCCTCTTCTATAGTTACGTCTTCAAATTCATGAGCTTCATTTTCTATAAGTTTGTCAATTACTACTGTTTTTAAATATTTTGTGTTGTCGTCCATATCTTTCCTTAATATGCAAAATTTGCATATTTAAATATTTAAAGAGCAAACGTTGCTCTCTTTAGGATTTGCTTCTTCAACTGTAATTTATTTACAGTGTTAAAAGAAGTAAAAAAATGAAAAAAGAGAAGCAAAAAGCTCAAAAGAGCTTTTGTGCTAATCTTATCTTAAACTACTGTCTTCTTCTAGAACGTCAGGTCTTATCTGCTCTAAATACTCAACAGGTAACTTCCCTGTTATTACACCTGGAATATATCCTTTTACAGATACAAAATAAGAGTAAACTGTTTCAAATGTAAAAAATGAAATAATTGCACTTCCCATAAAATGGATAAAAAGAAGAAATCTTTTTATTTGGATTGTCTCAGCATGAGTAGCTGCATCTGGAAACATATACCAGATGATAAAACCACTAATTACTAATTTTGAACCAAATGCCACAAACATGTAGTAATTGATTCTATCCATATGCTTATATTTTCCTCTTAAGAAAATTTTATTCCATATTTTTACACTAGGTCTTACAAAATACTTATGATCTTTAAAGGCAATTATTGTCATTAAAAACCAAATAGGCATCCATCCTAGTCCCACAATTTCATGTGTTGCTCTCATCATTCTTGCTAAATATCCTCCACCAGTCCAGTTTCCAAATGTGATTGAAAAACCAGTGATAAAAAGATAAATCATAATTACGATGTTTAATAAAATCACAACTCTTTGAAAAAGTGAATAGACTTGTACTTTGTCATTTTCTCTTGTAATTTCTGCTTGTTTTCTTCCTTTTGCTACAATGAACATTGTTAAAAATAGAAAAAATTCTACTAAAAATACTATTGGTAGAAGATGTTGTCTCTCTTCAAATGCTCTTATAACTTCTGGTGCAATTGCATCATATCTTGGACCAAATAATCCTACTTCCATTTGTTGATAATGAGTTAAACTCTCAAAAGGAACAACTTGACCTGTAAAATTACCTTGTGCCATTTGCAATAAAAACTGATATACATAATTTATATCAGCTATCGTTGCTAACCAAAAATACCAATATGTTAAAAGGATGAATAATAAGCCTATAATACAATAGGCTTTATACTCACTTAGAAAACTTTTATTTTCCATATGCTTTGTCCCAACCATAAGGCATAGACTGTACTCCATGTCCAAATGATAGCACTCTCTCTCTGTAAATGTTTGCTATAGATTCTGAATCACCAACTAATAATGCTTTTGTAGAACACATTGCTGCACAAACTGGAACTTTACCTTCAGATATTCTGTTTTGACCATAAAGTTCTCTTTCGTGTTCACTATTAGTTTCATCAGGACCACCAGCACACATAGTACATTTATCCATAACACCTTTTGTTCCAAATGCTCCATCTTTAGGAAACTGTGGAGCTCCAAAAGGACAGGCATATAGACAATATGAACAACCAATACATGTATCTTTATCATGTAAAACGATTCCATCTTCTCTGATATAGAAACAATCTACTGGACATACTTGTTCACAAGGTGCATCTGTACAGTGCATACAAGCAATAGATAAAGAGAACTCCATCCCTTGCTTACCTTCATTAACTGTTATTACTTTTCTTCTAGAGATTTCAACTGGTAACTCATGCGCTTCGGCACAAGCAACAGAGCAACCGTCACAATGAATACATCTGTGTTCATCGCAGTAAAATTTCATTCTTGAAAAGTCTACTTTATTACTACTCATGTTACTTCTCCTACGCTCTTGAAATCTGACATAAACCACCTTTTGTTTCAGGGATTTGTGTAACTATGTCATAACCGTAGTTAGTAACAGTGTTTGCACTTTCACCTGTCGCATAAGGAGCAGTTCCATCAGGATATTTATGTAATAAGCTTTCACCTTCCATTACACCCGCAAAGTGAATTGGAATAAATACTCTGTCATTACTAACAGAGAAAGAATAGTGTGCTTTTACTTTTATTTTAGTTCCTTGAGGTGAATGAATCCACATCATTGAACCATCTCTAATTCCGTATGTTCCAGCTAAGTCTGGATGAATATCACAGAACATTTCTGGAGTTAATTTCGCAAGATATTTACTTGCTCTATTTTCCATACCAGCACCATTTAAGTTTACAAGTCTTCCTGTAACTAAATTGATTGGGAAATCTTTTGCCCAGTCTTGTTTAGTTTGCTCAGAGATATATCTTGTATCAACTCTATAGTGATCTTTTTTATCTGCAAAACTTGGATACTCTTTTGTCAAATCCGTTCTTGGAGAGTGTAATGGCTCTCTATGTTTTGGAATCGGATCAGCAAATGTCCATACTTTTGCTCTTGCTTTTGCATTTCCATAAGGAGCAATACCTGCCTCCATACATTTTTCAGCAATAATATTTGACGTATCAACTTTCCAGTTTTTACCAATTTTAGATTTCTCTGCCTCAGTTAACTTGATTTTTAATACTGCTTCAATATTATCTTTTGTAATTTCAGGATATCCATCTTTATTATTTGAATCTTTTGGAGCACTTCCTTTACCTGCTAGTAAATCTACACCATCATGTTCCAATCCAAATCTATTCCTAAATCCCATACCACCTTCTTTTACTGATCTGTTTATATTATATAAAACAGGGCTTCCAGAGTGTGATGTTGTCCAACAAGGCCATGGTAAACCATAGTACTCACCAGTCATTTCACCATATCCTCTACCAGATACTTCATCAAACATATGCCAATTTTCTTGATGTTTTTTCAATCTATCAGCAGTCCAACCAGTTAATCCAATAGTTTTAATAGTTCTAGCAATTTCATTTGTTGCATCATCTGGCCAAACAAAATCTTTACCTTTTTGCATACCTGCTGTTAATTGTTCAAAGAAACCAAGTTTTTTAGCTAATTCAAACATAATGTCTTGGTCTGTTTTAGACTCATACATTGGTTTAACAACTTCTGTTCTCCATTGAGCAGATCTATTTGTAGCAGTAACACTTCCTGCTGTTTCAAATTGAGTTGCCGCTGGTAAGATATAAACATCGTTTTGCTTATCAGTGATAATTGCACCTTCATTAACAAATGGGTCACAAAAAACTGCAAGGTCTAAGTTATCTAAAGCCTCTTTTACTTTTTTTGTTTGAGCTGTTGATGTAATACCATTACCCATAACAAATAGAGCTTTTAATCTTGTTCCTGCATTGTGAATAGCATCTTCTCCTGGATTTTCTCCAAGAACACCTGCCCACCATCTAGCTAATGTAAATCCTTTTTTACCCATCCATGATGGATCTTTAAATCTACCTTGAAGCCAATCAAAATCTACATTCCACATTTTTGCAAAATATTTCCATGAACCTTCACTTAATCCATAATACCCTGGTAATGTGTGTGATAAACAACACATATCAGTAGCACCTTGAACGTTATCATGACCTCTTAGGATATTACATCCTCCACCTTCAACACCCATGTTTCCAAGAGCTAATTGTAAGATTGGAGCCATTCTTGTATTTGATGATCCATTTGTATGTTGAGTTAAACCCATAGCCCAAATCAAAGTTCCAGGAGTATTTTGTGCATAATGCTTAGTGATTTGTACAATCAAATCAGCATCTACACCTGTAACATCTGCAACTCTTTCAATTGGCCAGTTTTTAGCCTCTTTCATAATGTCTTCCATACCATAAACTCTATCATTGATAAAGTTTTTGTCATGCCAACCATTTTCAAATATAATTTTTAACATTCCATACATAAATGGAATATCAGTACCTGGTCTAATTTGTGCATAATAATCTGCTTTTGCAGCAGTTTTAGTATACCTTGGATCTACTACAATTATTTTTGTATTATTTCTCTCTTTTGCTTTGAGGAAATGTTGGAAACCAACTGGGTGGTTAACCGCTGGATTCGCTCCAAAAATAATAATCGCCTTAGAGTTTTGAATATCCCCTAAAGAATTTGTCATAGCACCATAACCCCATGTATTTGCCACACCGGCAACTGTTGAGCTATGTCAAATTCTAGCTTGGTGATCTATATTATTAGTTCCAAACATTGCAGCAAATTTTCTAAAATAATAAGACTGCTCCGTTCCAAATTTTGCTGATCCTAAAAACATTGTAGAATCAGGACCATCTTTTTGTCTTAAGTCTTCAAGTTTAGAAGCTATACCATTTAAAGCTTCATCCCAAGAAATTCTTTGCCATTGACCATTTTTCTTAACCATTGGGTGTTTAAGTCTTACTTCAGATCTAACCATATCAATCATATCAGCACCTTTACAACAGTGCCCTCCAAGTGATACAGGATGATCTTGAGCAACTTCTTGTCGTACCCAAACTCCATTTTGAACTTCAGCTATTACACCACAACCTACAGAACAAGCAGTACAAATAGTTTTAACTAATTTTGAACCAGGGAATGGATTTTTAATCTCTTCCGCTGTTGCTTCTCTAGTTGCAGTAGTACTAGCAAAAGATGATGTTACTCCAAATGCAGTTGCTACAGCAGCCATTTTCATAAATGACCGTCTACCAACCTTAGCATTAAGAGTTTCATATGTATTTGCTGACATACATGTCTCCTTTAACTATTTTGCGTTTTTATAATACGCTTCCCAAGCTGCAGTTTTTTTGTAAAGAATCTCTTTATTTCTAGAGCTTCCTTTAACAACACCATTATTACTATCATCTTGAACAGATGATTCACCAGTAGCAGCCAATACACTTGTACCAGCAATTGCTGCTGCACCTGCAGTAATCATTGCTGTTTTTTTTGCAAATTCTCTTCTGCTTTTTTGCACGACTGACCTCCTTATAGAAATTAAGCCCCTAATATATAGAGACTTTATAAAAAAAGCTTGGCTTTCTTTATAAAATCTCTAATATAGGATTTACCTATATTAGATTTCTGATTCTACATCATATGCGATATCAATTGGACAAGCTTCATCTTGAGCATTCTTAGGTCCTAGTGCTTTTAATGCTTTATTTTTAGCTCGTCGTTCCATCTCTTCTTCTGAGATAGTTTCGTTAGTATCTTTTTCTACTTTTTCTTTTGGTGCAGGTTTTGAAACTTCTAAATACAATCTTTCAAACTCCACAAAAGAGTGAAGAACTACCATTAACTCTCTGAAAACATCTGATTTTTTATGTTCATAAACATCTTTTGCAAACTCATCTATAAATTCATTTATAATTTGTGCAAAGATACAGTGAACTGTATTTTCATACTCTTTATTACCATTTGCAACAGCATCACAAAGAGATGCCATAAGTGAAAAAATAAATCCAACTGAATCTTCATATTCAAAAAAGTTTTTTTCATCACGTCTAAGTTTTGTTTTGGCAACAAATTGAATCATTTCAACTCTTTTTTTACCAGACTCAACTCCTTCGTCATAAAAAGAAGCAGTTGTTCTTATTTTTTTTGTAAGGGGATTATGAAACAGATCATCATACTCTTGGACTAACTTTACATTTGAAGTAGGGTCAAGTGTTTCTGAAATCTTATTTAATGAAGTTCCAGAAGTTACATCTAAAGGGTTCTCTTTTAATACGTTTATTAATCTTATTAGCTCAAAGTAGTTTTCACTTTTTGAACTAACTACAAAAAAGTTTTCAAAAATATTATAATAAAGGGCTCTTGCTTTGTTTATAGAGTTTTTATCTTGCATCATTTAGTCCTTGGTTCTTTTGATCAAAATAGTTTTGCATCATAATTTTTGGTTTACAATCAGCACAGCAATAAAGGCTTCTTTCTTTTACTGGATCACTTGCGAACAGTGGTCCCATGATTCCAGCTATTTTTTCTATTGATTTTGTAGTGGCAAACTCTTTTCCACACTCTACACAAGCAAAAAGTGTATCTTGTGCTAAGATATTTTCTTTAAACCAAGTAGGTTCTAAGTGAATCACATCTCTCTCAATTGTCAGACAATCAGCTTCAGGACATGAAACTTCACAATAACCACATGAAGTACATAAACTTGGGTTTAATCTTAGAGTGTTATCACTAGCATCTGCTTGAAGAGCATCCACATTACATGCTCCAACACAAACTAAACATAAAGTACAGTTTGCATCATTTACTTTTACTAGTCCATAGTGCACATGTTCACCTGTTTTAACTACACCTAAATTATCATCGCCTACGATTTTTTGTAGTCTATGTGAGAAAATTTCTCTTTTTTTAAGTTCATCTTGATTGAAATTAAAATAAGAGCCTTCTATGAAAGATACTTCTTCTATTGCTTTAGTTAACTCTTCTTCATTTTCTGCAATTATAATGGCATCTTTTGAGTACTTTTTTTGATAGATATCATTTAAGATTCTAATAGCATCACCAGTACCTTTTGAGATAAAGTCAGTATAGAATATAAGTTGTGAACCTGACATTTGAAGAAGTGTTAAAAGTGTCTCTTCATGTAAGAACTTTTCTCCTTCAATTGCAAAAGGTAAAACATCTTCTTTTAATGAAACATCTAAATTATCAAGTTGCAGTTTTGCAGGAATTATTAGAGGGTATCTATTTTTATAAAATTTACTTAATTCAAAAAGTGATTCTTTGTTTGATGGAGCATAATCAAGTGCACCACTAGGACAAACAGAGATACATCCACCACAACCATGACAATCAATTTGTGAAAACTCTAAAGTTTTTGTTTTATCATCTTTTACAATAGCAACAGTAGGACAAACTTCTTCACACTTGCTACAAATCTCTTCTCTTCTTTCGTGGTACTGACAAATGTTTTTATCATAAGTAGTAAACTTTTTGTATGAGTATGAGGTGATATTTTCTCTTAAAGTATTTATTACATCTTCTAGGGTAGATGTATTTGGGTCAAAGGTTCCACTTTGTTTTAGACCCTCTTCTTTTGCATCAAACCAGACAATTTGTGCAACATTTAATGTTACATCTTTACTTTCATCATCAACTACTACACTCAAACTTCCAATATGTCCAGAGATAGATTTTAAAATATCCTCTTTTATATAAAAAAGGTTGAAATAATCGTTTAACGTTGAAGCAATAAAATTATCATAATCCTCTTTTTCATTTGCCACAAGTAGAATATCTTTTGATACCTCTTGGTCATATGAGATATCTTGGGCAAAATCATACTTTGTAGCAGCTATTTCATAAAGTAGTGATACATTTTCAATTTTTTTTGATAAAGCATCTTTAGAGTTTTTTATGTAAAAATCAACTTCTCTTGCTGTTAATTCACTTGATATAAGATTTGTATTTGATATTAAAAATGATTTGTTTTGAACTTCATTTAGGCTAGTAGTAACCAAAATATCATCGCTAATAGGAAAGTCAAGTCCCTTAGGATTGTAGTAAATAAATTCTTGCATAAACTATGCCCTTTGGTAAAATATATTTTACCTTATTTTAGTTGTTTAATATTAAAAATAACTTAAAAGTTAAAAAATAGTTTACCTTTTTTTATTGAAGTGTTACCTATTGATAAAGCAAATTTTTCTGTTATTTTTAGTAAACTTCAATATGATTAAAAGAGCCCCAATTATCTTGTTTATATTTGTTATATTTTATTACTACTTTAAAAGTGAAGTATATACTGAAAATAAGATTGTAGTAGGTTCCTCACTACCTAAAACTGGAATTATTAAGTCTTGGGGTGAATCGGTAATTTATGGAGCAAATTCATATTTTACTTATGTAAATGAAACAAATTTATTGGGAAATAAAAAAATTGAGTTTTTAACTTATGATGATAAGTATGAGCCAGAACTTACAATTGACAATTCAAACAGACTTGTTTATCAAGATAAAGTATTTGCACTTTTTGGTTTTGTGGGCACTCCTACAGTAAAATCAATTTTACCAATACTATATGATGAAAAGATACCTTTTATTGCTCCTTTTACAGGGGCCTCGTTTTTAAGAAATAACCATAATAAAAACTTTATAAACTTAAGAAGCTCATACTCAGAAGAGATAGAGAGTTTAGTCTATTATTTGCATAATAAAAAAGGCTTAAAGAAAATTGCAGTTTTTTATCAAAATGATGATTATGGGGAAGAGGGTTATGTCTCTCTTTTAAAAAGTTTAAGAAGTAGAAACTTGCCCTTGGTTGCAGAGGGGTCATATAAAAGAAATACCTTATCAATAACCCATGCTTTTAATGAGATAAAAGATGCAAATCCAGAAGCTATAATTATGATTGGAGCATATAAATCAAATGCACTATTTATAAAAAAAGCTAAAGAGAATATACACTTTAAAGATACACTTTTTTGTAATATATCTTTTGGAGATGCAAATGCCATGATAAAAGAGCTTGACAATTATAATTTAGATGCAAATAATTTGATTTTTTCACAAGTTGTTCCAAGCTATACACAAACTTCAATTGCTGTTATAAAAGAGTATCAAACTCTAATGAAAAAATATTATCCAAAAGTTGAGTTAGGATTTATTTCCCTTGAAGCATTTTTATCTGCAAAAGTTTTAGTTAATGCAATATCACGTATTCAAGGGGATAGAACTAGAGGTAAATTAATTTATACTTTAAGAACTACTCCTGTTGATGCTTTACCTGGTATTGATATAAACTTTAAAAATACGCAACTATTAAATAAAACATATCTTTTTAAATATATAAATAATGAATTTGTAGAGATAAAATAATGAAAGAAAAATTCTCAAATATACTTGAATATTTTGATAGATTAAGTTTTGCATATAAAACATATTTTTTGATTTTTATTATTGCAGGAGGAATGGTTTGTATAGTCTTATTGTCCCAAGTCTCAATTTTTACAGTCAAAGAGGATTTTGATAGATTCTTTAATAAAAGAACAAAATCTCTTATAAAATTAGAAAATATAAAAGATACATATAAGGTAAATATTCAAGATACTTTAAAAGATTTTGACAATAAAAACCTAAGTTATGAACAAGGACGAGAGGTAATTTCACTTGGAAAACAGATAATAAGAAAAAACTGGGAGCTATATAAAAAAGAGATGGCTTTTGAGGATGATGAAATAATTACCTCTTTTATAAAAGAGTTTATAATCACAAAAAGTAAAAATGATGATAATGAAATATTAAAAGAGAATATTATTAAAAATATAGATACTAAAATGGTAGCTATTGAGAGTGCATTAAATAGTATTAAAAATGAGCCTGATGAAAAGCAATTGACAAAATTAAATTTGCAAATAAATGCCATATCTATTTATTTAACTAGTTTGATAAACTATTACTTAGCAATTGCAATAAATGAAAAAAGTGATACTCAAAAAGTCTTTAATACCATCATCATATTTTCAATTATCTCCATTTTCTTTGTTTTTTTATTTTCCATTGTTTTATCAATCTTTATTACAAATAACTTTAAAAAACTCCATGATTCTTTGGAGAAAAATGTTGATGAAAAAACCATGGAGTTAACACTACTTAATAACTCTTTGGAAAAAAAGATATTTAAGGAAGTTCAGCAAAATAGAAAAAAAGATATTATTATGTTTCAACAAGCAAGATTGGCAAGTTTAGGTGAGATGTTAAATAATATTGCTCACCAATGGAGACAACCTTTAGGCTCTATTACAATGATAGTACAAAGTTTCCAAACAAAAATGCAACTAGGAAAACTTACAAATGAGTTTGTAGATGATAAGGTAAATGATGCCTTATTACTTGCAAGTAATATGTCAAATACTTTGGATGATTTTAAAAACTTTTTTTCACCTGATAAAACAAAAATAAAATTTGATATTCAAAACTGTATTGAACATACAATAGAGTTATCAAAATATCTTTTAACAAAAGAGAATATAAAAATAGAGTTACTAGTAAAAGATAAAATTACAATAAATAGTTACTACAATGAACTCTCACATGTTTTTTTAAATATTATTTCTAACTCAAAAGATGCTTTATGTTCAAATATTGATAAAAATGATAGAATAATTAAAATAATAGTTAGTAAACATAAAAATAATGCAATTATAAATATGATGGACAATGGTGGTGGAATTTCCCAAGAAATTGTACCTAAAATATTTGAACCCTATTATACTACAAAGTATAAAAGTGCAGGTACAGGTATAGGGCTTTATATGTCAAAACAGATAATTGAAAAACATATAAGTGGTTCAATTATTTATAAAAATGTAATGCATAAAATAAAAGATAACAAAAATTATAGTTGCTCTCTTTTTACAATAAAAATACCAATAAATGATGGAGAAATAAATGAATGATAGAAATCTAAATATTTTACATGATTTCAATATTTTGTATTTAGAAGATGATGAAAATCTTTTAAAACACACTTCAGATGTTTTGGAGGATTTTGTAAATAATATATATGCAGTTAAGACATCAAATGAAGCTATGGAAGTCTTATTAAATAAGAAAGTTGATGCGATTATTTCAGATATTTTACTTGAAAATGAAAATGGAATTGATTTTTTAAAACATATAAAAAGTAAAAATATAAATATTCCTACCATACTTACAACAGCACATACTGATACAAACTATTTGCTTGATGCCATAAAATTAAAAGTTGAAAACTACATAGTAAAACCTATAAATATAAAAGAGTTACTTAATACTTTACATGATATCTTATTGCCTATTGTTCAAGAAAAAGAGATAAGAACAAATGCAAATGTTATAAGAACAATTGCTGCAATTACTGATAGTAAACAAGTTGCCATTGTAAAGTACATAATAAGCAAATTAGATAATGAAAACCATTTTACTGCTTCTTATTCAGATGTAATGGAAGAGTTTTCTATTTCTAAACCTACCTTAATAAAGCTATTTAAAGAGTTGGCAGAAAAAAACATTTTAGTAAAAGTTCAGCATAAGACTTATAGGTTTAATGAAGCTAGCTTAGAGAGCTTATAAAGTTCATCTTTTAAAAGATTTCTGCGTCAAAGACAAGTTTCAAAATGCTCATGTACTGCTTGTACACTCCGCTTTTGAAACTTGCCTTTTCCTTGAACTATTTTAAAATATGAACTTTGTAATTTATAATTAAATTAATCATTTTTTGTATTGAGAGGTTGAAAGCACCACCCCTTCATAGGAAGTTGTTTTTATTGCATCTAGAATATCTTTAAGTTTTACTTTTTCATCATAGATGACTTTTGCTTCTTTTGTATTTAGTCTCACACTTACTTTTTCTATGCCATCGAGTTTTTTTATAGCTTTTTTAACAGCTGTTGTACATAAAGGACAGTGCATTTTTTCAACTTTTATAATGCTAATATTTGAAGCAAATAAAAAAGAACATAACGATAAAAATAGTATAAGTGTTTTCATAATCAATCCATAAATAGTGGTATTAGTTCAGGGTAAAAAAGTAAAAAAAAGATTAAAGAAAAAAATGCAATAAAAAGTGAACACTGCATAATAATATCTTTTTTTGAACACTCACATGAGATTTTTTTCTTTAATCTTTTTATTGCAAAAAATAAAAGTGCAATAGTAAGTATAGCCATTGGAACTCTTAGATAATCAAGGCTTGTAAAGTAAGTTAATACTCCACTTGATACTCCAAAAAATATAAATAAAAATGCTGGTAAACAACATAGTGTTGATAAAAGAGCAGTAAAAACTGCCCCAATTATCGGAATATTTATTCTACTCATACAACTTCTTGTGAGATATAACTATATGCAAATGATTTTGCATCATAATAATCTTGTGCATCTTAACCAAGTTCAGCATAAGGATAACCTAACATATTTAGTGGGTATTGAGCAGGTTTTGGATTTAATACAAAATCTCTAGCATAGTTAAATGCTACCCAGTTCATCTCCCAATTTCCAAACATAAAGGCTTTTGTATCTTTTGTTTTTTTATCTTCATTTGTTAGTTTTTCACCAAGTCTAACTTTTGTAACATCAGCAGGATCAGCTGGAACCCAACCTAAACCACTAAGGTAGAATTCTGCACGACAATGTTGACCACCAGTTATTTTTGCTAAACCAGAAGCATCTGCTTTTCCACAAACTTTTGAAATCTTTGATTTACCAGCTCTTATTCCAAATACTTCCCTTGCTGGAATATTTGCATTTCTAAGTAAGGCTACAAATACAGAACTTATATCTGTACATTTCCCACCATAGATTTTCTCTTCAATAGTTCTTTTTGCATCACCAATACCACAACCAATAACACTGTTATCTCTATACATAGTAGTAACAGTCCAGTCATAAATAGCTTGTGCTTTTTCAAGTGGAGTATTTGCATCTTTTATAATGTTTTGTGTGAAAGTTTTCATTTTATTGCTTACTGGAATATGAGCAGTTCCTTCTAGGAAAGTTTTCACTTCACTTGGATAATTCATATCATTTTTTGCAAGGCTAAGATTATGCTCTTTTTGCATAGTTACAACATTCATATGAACAGTTAACTCTCTTTTTTCTGTTCCTTTGTCCCATTTTACGTAAAGAACTTTTGCATCATAATCATTTTTAGAGATATATGCTTCTTTGTAATTTCCTTCATATTTTAACTCTGCAACTTTTTGATATGATGAGTCTAAAGGAATTGGAACCCATAACTGTGCTTCTTCTTGGCTTGGCTGAATTTCAAAGCTGTTAGTAATAGAGAATTTTCTAGTTCCCTCTTTGATTCCAAAAGCATTTGTCTCTTTTGCGCTTAATAAACTTGGATTTATCAACATAGTTGTTGAAAGTAGTGCTGAACCTTTTAAAAATGTTCTTCTTTTCATGGGTAATAACCTCTAATAGTGTTTTGTTCTATTAAGAGATAAAGTAAGTAAATCTACTTTATGTCAAACCATAACCTATGGTCTTGAACTAAATTTATAGTGGAATAATATAGTATGCTTTATAAACAAAAGCTTAAAAAGTAAAAAATACTTTACTATAATTAAATCTATATTTAAAAATAAAAAGATATAATCTCTGTAATAAATTGCATTAACTCATGGATTGGGTTTACATAAATGTTCTCTACTGCGTCTTATATTAAATCAATCCACAAAATGCAATCACAAGGGTAGTTATGAACAACGAATATAAATTAACAAAATTCGTTCAAGCTGCTGGTTGAGCTGCAAAGATGGGTCCGGGTGATCTCAAACAATCTATTTGCAATCTTAAACCAACAGATGAAAGAGTTTTAGTAGGCTTTGATACAAGTGAAGATGCTAGTGTTTATCAAATAAGTGATGATAATGCACTTGTTCAAACACTTGATTTTATCACACCAGTAGTTGATGACCCATATATTTTTGGGAGAATTGCTGCTGCAAACTCTTTAAGTGATGTCTTTGCCATGGGAGCCGAAGTTAAAACTGCTATGAATATAGTAGGTTTTGATGTGAAAAATCACAAAAAAGAAGTTTTGGCTGAGATGTTAAATGGTGGAAACGAGAAGATAAAAGAGTGTGGTGGAGTACTATTGGGTGGACATACTATTGAAAGTCTTGAGATGTATTATGGTCTGTCAGTTACGGGGATGATTCATCCAGATAAAATATATAGAAACAATACAGCTAAAATAGGACATGTATTAGTTCTAACAAAACCTCTTGGAATGGGAATATTAACAACTGCAATTAAAAGAGATATTTTAAGTGATGAGACAAGAGATGAAGCTATTAAAATAATGGAGACACTAAATTATCTACCATCTAAAATACTTAGACAATATGATGTGAGTGCTTGTACAGATATAACTGGATTTGGTCTTTTAGGTCATGCCTTAGAGTCTACAAATCCTTTGACATCATTTGCAATACATTGTGGAATAGTTCCTGTTATGCCTGACGCTCAGGATTTAGCTGAGCAAAATGTAATACCAGGTGGAACAAAAAGAAATATGAAATATCTTGAAGATAAGACAACTATTATGTGTGCTACATCTAAGTGTTATACTATGTATTGCGATGCCCAAACTTCGGGTGGATTGTTAGTTGCTATGGATAAAGATGATGCGAAAGAGTACATAAAAAAAGTAGAAGAGTTAACTTACGGTTATGCCACGATTATTGGGGAAGTTATTCCAAGGGGAGTTACACCAATTATAATTTATTGATTGGCGAGAAGATGAAGGAATCGAACCTCCCACGGCGTATTACACATAAACCGTCAATCAGGGTTGAAGCCTGTGGTGCCCACCAGGTACACTTATCTCCCATGTAAGAAAGAATATTACATTAAAAAATTTTAAAACCATCTGAAAGGGTAAAAATGATTTTACTAAAATCTATTCCAAAGATAGACAAATTTGTATCAAAGTCTTGTTTTGATGGATACTCAAAAAACTTGATTACTAAAATATCAAAAGAGGTAATTGATAGTTTGCGAAATGAGATACTTCAAAGTAATGTTACAAATATAAATGAAGATGATTTAGTAAAAGAGGTTATTAGCAAATATGAAGATATAGTTTCTCCTTCACTACAAAAAGTTATAAATGCCACAGGAATAATAGTACATACAAATCTAGGACGAAGTTTAATAAGTAAACAAAGCCTAGAAAAAGCTATGGAAATAGCAACTTCTTATAATAACTTAGAATATGATTTACAAAAAGGTCAAAGGGGAGAGAGATATTCTCATATAGTAAAAACACTACAAGCTCTAACTGGATGTGAAGATGCCATAGTTGTAAACAACAATGCCAGTGCAGTTTTTCTTATCATGAATACTTTTGCTAAAAACAAAGAAGTGGTAGTAAGTAGAGGAGAACTTGTAGAGATAGGAGGAAGCTTTAGAGTTCCAGAAGTTATGGCTCAAAGTGGAGCAGTTTTAAAAGAGATAGGTACTACAAATAAGACTCACCTAAGAGATTATGAAAATGCTATAAATGAAAATACCTCTATGCTTATGAAGGTGCATAAATCAAACTATACTATTGAAGGCTTTGCCAGTGAAGTTGAGTTTGAAGATATAGTAAAAACAGCTTTTGAACATGATGTAATAGATTATTATGATATGGGAAGCGGACATATGATTGACTTGCCTTTCAATCTATCAAGTGCTGAACCCTCTATTTTAAAAATAATGGAATACAACCCTTCACTTTTGAGTTTTTCAGGGGATAAACTTCTAGGAAGCGTACAAGCAGGCATAATCATAGGTAAAAAAGAGTTAATAGAAAAGATTAAAAAGAATCAACTTTTACGAATGTTGAGGGTTGATAAAATCACTTTAGCAATAATTGAAGATACACTAAATTCATATTTAAAAAATGATTTAGAAAATATTCCTACACTAAATATGCTACATATTAAGATAGAAGTACTAGAACAAAGAGCCAATAGACTTAAAACTCTTATAGGTGATATATGTAAATGTGAAGTAATAAATACCCAAACATTAATTGGTGGTGGTACAACTCCAAATAAAAAGATACCTACTATTGCATTAAGTTTGCAGTTTAAAGATTACAAAGCAAATAAAATAGAACAAGAGTTAAGAAAGCATAATCTTATTAGTAGAATAGAGAATGAAAAAGTACTCTTAGATTTTAGAACAATACAAGAAGATGAGATAGAACAAATAGAAAGTATAATAAAAAAGGTATTTAATTAATGTCAAATATCATTATTGGAACAGCTGGACATATAGATCATGGAAAAACAGCTTTAATAAAAGCTTTAAATGGTTTTGAGGGTGATGATACAAATTAAGAAAAAGAAAGGGGTATTACTATTGATTTATCCTTTTCAAACCTAAGTCGAGGTCAACAAAACATAGCTTTTATAGATGTCCCTGGTCATGAAAAGTTAGTTAAGAATATGATTGCTGGAGCTTTTGGATTTGATTATGTGATGTTGGTTGTAAGTGCAGTGGAAGGTATAAAACCTCAAACAGTAGAACATATAGAAATCATAAACTTACTTGGAATAAAAGAGTTAATAGTAGTACTTACAAAAAAAGATTTAGTAAGTGTCGAAGAGTTAGCTTTAAAAAAAGAGCAGATATTGATGTTCTTAGGAACTTTTGATTTTGAGATAAAATTTGTAAGTGAAGTCTCTATTTATGATGAAGCTTCAATAGAGAAACTAAAAAATCAACTTTTTACCATAAGTAATAGTACAAAAGAAGAAGAGAATTTCTTTAGGTTTTATGTGGATAGAGTATTTTCTCCTAAAGGTATAGGTACGGTTGTAACAGGAACAGTCTTAGGAAAAAAAGTAGAACTAAATGAAAAAGTTTTTATTAGTGAAATTCAAAAAGAGACAAAATTAAAAAACATACAAGTACACAATCAAAATGTCTTAGAAGCAAATATCTCAAATAGGGCAGCACTAAACTTACAAAATGTAGATGTGA
Source organism: Arcobacter sp. (assembly GCA_002869535.1). GTDB lineage: Bacteria > Campylobacterota > Campylobacteria > Campylobacterales > Arcobacteraceae > Arcobacter. The sequence continues at coordinate 289,087 of PKUK01000008.1, read as the reverse complement.
AAAGTATAACAAGAGGTGACTTGATTACTAAAAGAGGATATGTAAGGGGATTTGATGGAATAGATATCTCTTTTTCTTGCTTGAAAGATAAAAAACTACTGCATGATAAAACTTACACACTATTTATTGGAGCAAAAAAAGTGGAGGTGAAAACTTTACTTTTTGATTGTATTAGCTCACTTGAAACAGGATTTGCAACACTAAAAGCAAAAGAAAAACTCTATACAGTTTTTGGTGAGAAAGTGATACTTAGAAGTGGCAATGAAACCATATGTGGTGGAAAAGTTCTAAATCCAGTAATTGACCCCATGAAAAAAAATCAAAAAAGAAGATTGCTAGAAGCTTTAGATAAAAGTGATTTTACAAGTGCTTATTATGAACTTTTAAATGCTCACAAAAAAGGACTTGGAATAATCTCTTCAACTCAAAGATTTGCCCTAAGTCATGAAGAGGCTTTAGAGTTTGCAAAAAGACTTGATGAGGTATTTGTGGATGAAAAAGATTTAATCATCTATCCAAACTCTACAAAAGAAGAGTTAAAAGAGCAGATTAAAAATATATACGAAAAGAACTCCTATGCTATGCTTTCAAACTCTTCTATATCATTGAGAGCAAAATGGGCAAGTGCACTATTTATAGATGCTGTTTTAGATGAATTAGTAGAAGAAAGCTTTTTAATTAAAGAGGGCAATTTATATAAAAATGCCAATATAAAAGAGGATTTTTTAAAAGATTTAGAAGAGATAGTTTTAAATAGATTAAAAGAAGAAGATATAAGTCCAACTGCTCCATATAATATCTATGATGATTTAGATATTGATAGAAAATTAGGTGATGACATCTTAAAATCATTGACATCAAAAAAACAAGTAATAAGACTACAACATAACCTTTTTATTCATTTTGAGAGTCTAAATAGCATAGTAAAAGCTATGAAAAGTATCATAAAAGAAGAGGGGTATATAGAACTATCAAACTTCAAAGAGAAATTTGAACTAAGTAGAAAATATCTAATTGCATACTTAGATTATCTTGATAACTATTCAGAGATAAAAAAAGTAGAGACAAAAAGAGTTTTTGCCTAAATGACTTGTCCTTTATGTTTTAATAATGCAAAACTTTTTTATAATAATACTCACTACAAGTGTGAGTGTTGTACTGGTATATTCAAGGCAAAAGAGTTTCACTTAATTGGTGTTGATGAAAAAAATATTTATGAAAAACATAAAAATGATTCAAGTGATATAAGATACCAAAACTTCCTCTCTCCTATTACAAACTCAGTTTTAAAAGATAAGCCTAATAATAGTATAGGTCTTGATTTTGGTTGTGGAAAAGATTCTGCGATTATAAAAGTACTTAAAGACAATGCTTATGATATACATGGCTATGATCTATTTTATTTAGATGATAAAGGGCTTTTAGAAAAAAAATATGATTACATAACTAGTAGTGAGGTTATTGAGCATTTTCAAGAGCCAAATAAGGAGTTTACTCTTTTAAAATCACTTCTAAAAGATGATGGTAGTCTATATCTTATGACAGATATTTATGATGAAAATATAGACTTTGATACCTGGTACTACAAAAATGACCCAACGCATATTTTTATGTATCAAAGAAGAACTTTTGAGTGGATAAAAGAGGAGTTCGGGTTTTCTCGGGTTGAGATAGAGGGTAGGTTGATTCGGTTTTATATTTAATTTTTCTCATGAATACCTAAAGGTTTTCGCTTCTCTTACTTTGTGTGGACAAAGTAAGCAAAACCACCAACGGCTGCGAAGCCCTTTGGGTACCTTCGCTTATTGTTTTATCTTTCCTGTCTTGCAAAACTCATAAATAAATATGCGTTTAGCATATTTATTTACTCAAACAGTTGCAAGCCTTTTCCGAAAAGATAAAACAAACACTCAGCTTCTGTAGATGTTGGAAACAAAGGTGTGATAAGGACATTTGAACTTTTGATTTGTTTAGATTCCAAACTTTTACTTACTCTAATTAATATAAAGACTGTACAGAAGAAGAAACAACCGAAGGGATTTCTTTCTACATCTGCAGGAGCCGAATGTTTATTTTTCATTTCGGAGAAAGCTGAGGACTTGTTTGAGTAAAAAAGAGTGATAAACTCACTCTTTTTTAGGAGTTCCGCAAGCTAGAAATTAAAAATAATAAATGAGGGAACCTTTGGCTCCGAAGCCGTAGTTGTTTTTGCTTACTTTTCGTCAATACAAAAGTAAGAAAGCGAAGAGGTTTACCTCTTCAAGAGAATAAATATAACAAAATGTAGTTTTATCACGATTTCTGACAAATAGTTATACATAATGTAGTTTTATTAGGTAAATACAGGGGTAAACCATACATAAAATTTCATAAATATACTTTAAAAATATTACAATATAGACAAATTGAAATCAATAATTAAAAGAAAAGCCTAAATAAAGGCTTTTCTTTCATACATTAAACCAACATTATTTATGTTATAAATATCACAAATTCAAGGCTATTTTGTATATAATGAATGTTCAATAAATAATTATGTGAAGGACAGACAATGAGATTATTATTAGCATATCCAACGAAAGTTGGTACATTTTATATAGGACAGTCTTCAGATGGAAGATTTCATCCAATATTTGATAATGAAAGTTTAGGCAGTTATGCTGAAGCTTGGCAAGCATCAGAAGATTTAGCAAATGATGTCACTTTTTCAGTGCTTCATCCAGAAACAGGAGAACTGCTGGATACATCTACTTTTGGAATTCCAGAAGATCCAACAGAATGGGAAAGAGTTTAATTAACTATGAAACAAAAACTGTTTGAAACTTGGTTAATTGACAACAACAGACCAGAAAGATATGCTAAAACAATAATAACTATTTCAAAAGACTTAGAAAAAATAAAATATACAAATCATGATTTATACTCAATAAATAATGTACAGACTATTCAAAAAATTAAAACCGATTACTTTAAGATTGATGAATATTATGAAAAAAATCGTCGTGGTCAAAATATGTACAATAGTGCATTAAATAGATATATCGAATTTTTAAAAGAACATAATGAAAATATCTTGATTGAAAAATCTACACAAAAAAATAACATGCTAACAATCAAAGATAAAGCATATTTCGCATTACAACAATTAGGTGGAAGAGCAACAGAAGCACAGTTGGTAGAGAAATATATCAAAATGTACCCAGACTATGACAAAAACTATACAAAAACTGAAAAAACATCAAAAGAAAAGATTAGAGGTACACTTAGTGCTGTCTTAATTTCAAATACACAACATGAAAAAATAAAAGTTGACAAGACAAAAAAACCATATGAATATTACACAATTGATTCAAAAAAACAGTTAATTGTTGTACAACCTATTGGAACACATAATTCTATTGATGATTTTTTAGAATATAACAATAGTAGATGGGCAGAAAAAGAAAGATATAAACAACAATGGCTGCAGTCAAATGGTGCCATTGTTCTTTTTGTAAAAAATGCTAATGTATTTGCGATGGGAAATATTACAAACATTGAAGAAACAGATGACAAAGAATATCCATTGGATTATTCATATAATCTAGAATTGGTTGATTATATTGATTATCAAACAATTTTAGAAATAGTAAAGCCACAGTTAGGAAATTTTAGAACTTATCAGTTATTAGACAATATAACGAGTAAAAAAGTTATTGACCATATAAATTCCCAAAAAGTTTACTATCTTGATGATAATTCAGCGGATGTAGAATTGCAAGAAAATATAGAAAATATAAATTCAAATGAACCCGAACATAAACCACAGCCGGTAAAATCGTCAAAAGAAAAAAATGGTGGAAAAATATATCCTAGAAATTTAGCATATGCAAAAAAAGCCTTGGAAGAAGCAAGTTTTATATGTGAAGTGGATAGTACACATAAAACTTTTTTCTCAAGAGCAACAAATGAACAATATATGGAAGCACATCACTTAGTACCTCTACAATTTCAAGAAGAGTTTTTGTATAGTTTAGATATCCCCGCAAATATTGTTTCTGTATGCCCTACTTGTCATAGAAAATTACATTTTGGTTTTATAGAAGATAAAACAGAAATATTAAACAAATTATTAGAAATAAAAAATGACAGACTAAAAGAGTTTGGCATAGAAATTACTGAGGATGAGTTATTTGAAATCTACACATAACAAATCAGAGGAGCCAATAAATTACCCCTGCGGGCAATTTATTGGCTCATTTTAAACGTTATACTAAATTGAAAAGGAAAAAAATGTACACACATTTTAATACTGACAGTTGCTATTATCCTGAATGCCAAAATATAGCGATTAATGCACATGCAATTTCCAATAAGATATCCTTACAATCTATTTCTGAGAATCAACATTTAAAATGTTTTCTTCCAAAACAAAATAGTCAATATACTAAAAAACCGTATTTTGATAATATTGGAATTAATGAAGCCACTGCTTCTTATATTTTTTGTAAAAAACATGATGATATATTTGAAAAATTAGATACAAAAGGTATATTTACAGTAGAAGATATTATTTTACAAACATTTCGTTCTTTAGCAATTTTATTAAATAATGAAAAAAATGCTTTATTAAGTACATATAATTACAAAAATTGGAATAAACCAGAATTAATATCAATAGAAGAAGTTAAAATATATTTACAGAGGAAAGGATATGATTCGTTAATAGAACATTTAAATAATGATGAAATATTAATAGCGATAAAGAAAAAAATCATTTTTGAGGTCAGTGAACATACAGATTCTGAAATCATAACAATAGATAATTTATTAAAGTATTTAGAATATAAATTATTACCTCAATCTAATAACAATCAACTAAAAGATAATATTTTAAATACTTTAACAACAGAAAATATGGAATACACATTGTTATATTATATCACTGATTTTCAAATGCCAGTAGCAATTAATTCACTTAATAAACTTATTATTAAAGAAAAAAAAGTTAACTATTATATTACCGTAATTCCATTTGAAAATAAAACAGTTATTATTATTTTAATACCTAATGAACTCTTAGAATTTCAAGAGATTGTAAATAAAATAAATAATTTTTTTACAACTAAACTTACAATATTAAATTTTATTGAAGCGATTATGGCTTCGCATGATGATTGGTATGTGCAACCATCAATTATTGATAATTTATCGGAACATAAAAGGAATATTTTTATAGAAGATTGTATGTTTATTAATGAAAGAAGATTTTATAATGAATATGATCTTTCTATATTTGATAAATTAAGAACAGAATTATGTTATGAATTAAATAATAGAAATGAATTAGAAAAAGTTTTCTTTATTCCTAAAAGGGATGAATATAAAACTAGATATAAAAAGATGCTTGAAAAGATAGTTGATTCTAGTTTTATATAAGTATAACAAAGCCTAGAAAAGGAACAAGTAACCCAGCGAATTTTATAGCATTTATTAGCTATCATCCAGTGGTTACAAAAAGAAATCAGCGAACTGTTTGAGGGGTATTGTCCCTTAAGTCGGTCGTTAAAGTTTTCAAAAGCGACTAACAACCTTTATTTACACTACACAATAAAACAATAAAATCATTCCCAAGTATAAAAATACTAAGGAAAATTTATGAAAGTAGATAAAAGTCACGATACATACTCTGAAAAAGCTTCTAAAGAAAAAGAGACTAAGAAAGTTCATGATTGGAAAGCTCACAATGACTTTGATATGATGCTAAAACAAATCATGGAAAAAGATTTAGAAGATGAAAAAGTAAGAAAGCGGAGAGGTTTACCTCTTCAAGATAATTTCTAACTACACCTTTCATCCAAATCTTTTAATTCTAAGTTCAAAGCATTTGATGAGATATATACTTCCCACAAAGAGATACATAAAGATAGACACATAGTTATTAAACTTAGTCCAAATACTTTTTTACCCACATCATAAAATCCTAAAAAAAGTGCAAACATTGAAATAGTACATAAAAGCATAGATACTACTCCAAAAAACTGCATCCATTTTGTTAGCTCTAGTCTTCTTTTTAAATTTGCTATTTGTCCACTAAGCTCTTGCTCACCGTGTTCTCTAGCTTGTCGACTAAGTGAACGAATAAGTTGACCTGTTGTTAAAAATCTATTTGTATATGCTAAAAGCAGTAGTGAAATTGCTGGGAAAAGTAGGGCTGGGGTGGAGATTTCTATTTCCATAAAGTGCCTTTTGTATTTTTTTGTATTGTAACAAAAAGAATAAAAAATGATGGTTAAAATATATACAGTAAATTTATATATTTAATGACTTACAAATATATTTCTAATAGCAGATGTAGTAGAATAAAATATCTATATTTTAATATATTAGGAAGACATATGTCAGATATCGAAATAGCACAAAAAGCCTCTATGAAACCCATAATTGAATTAGCCAAAACAAAGTTTAATATTCCCCCTGAACATTTGGATCCTTATGGTCATTATAAAGCAAAACTCTCTTTAGAGTATGTTGATAGTTTAAGTCATCAAAATAAAGAGGGAAAGCTTATCTTAGTAACTGCAATAAGCCCAACTCCTGCAGGTGAAGGAAAGACAACTACAACAGTTGGTTTAGGTGATGCTTTAAATAGAATTGGAAAGCAGACAATTATTTGTCTAAGAGAGCCATCTTTGGGACCATGTTTTGGTCTAAAAGGTGGAGCTGCTGGTGGAGGATATGCTCAAGTTGTGCCTATGGAAGATATAAATCTTCATTTTACAGGTGATTTTCACGCTATTGGAGTTGCCCATAATTTGCTGGCAGCGATGATTGATAATCATATTCATCATGGTAATGCTTTAACTATAGACTCAAGACGTATAAAGTGGAAGCGTGTTTTAGATATGAATGACAGGGCTTTACGAAAAATAACTGTGGGTCAAGGTGGTGTTGGAAATGGCTTTTTAAGGGAAGATGGCTTTGATATTGTGGTTGCTTCTGAAGTTATGGCAATACTTTGTTTGGCTACCAATAGAGCTGATTTAAAAGAGAGATTAGGGCGAATAATTATTGGATATAAGACTGATAAGATAACACCTGTATATGCAAGTGATTTAAAAGCTCATGGGGCAATGGCTGCTGTGTTAAAGGATGCAATTAAACCAAATATTGTACAAACTTTAGAGAACAATATTGCCATAGTTCATGGGGGTCCTTTTGCAAATATTGCCCATGGATGTAACTCTGTAACTGCTACTAAAACAGCTCTAAAACTTGCAGACTATGCAGTAACAGAGGCTGGCTTTGGGGCAGATTTAGGAGCTGAGAAGTTTTTAAATATCAAATGTAGAAGTTCAAAACTAAAACCTTCTGCTGTTGTATTAGTGGCAACTGTTCGAGCACTAAAGTATCATGGTGGAGTTGAAATTGACCATCTAAATCAAGAAAATCTTGAAGCTCTAGAAGCGGGTTTTTCAAATATTAAAAGACATATTATAAATATCACAAAGAATTATAATCTTCCTGTAGTAGTTAGTATAAATCATTTTACTTATGATACAGATGATGAAACAGAACTGTTAAAGAAAAAGTGTGAAAAGTTGGGTGTTAAGTGTGTGATTTCTAGACATTGGGCAGAAGGTGGAGCAGGTGCAGAAGAGTTGGCACATGAGATTGTAGATATAGTTGATAATAGGGAAGCTGGTTTTGATTACCTGTATGAAGATAAACTTCCTATTTGGAAAAAGATAGAGACAATAGCTACTAAAATATATGGAGCAAAAGAGATAGTTGCAAGTGCAAAAGTACATGATGAAATAGAAAAACTACAAAAAGAGTATGGAAAACTTCCTGTATGTATGGCAAAAACGCAGATGTCATTTTCAACAGATCCACACTTAAAAGGGGCTCCTAGTGGGCATATTATTGAAATAAGTGATGTAAAGCTAGAAAATGGGGCAGGATTTATTGTAGCAATTGCAGGAAATATGATGACTATGCCAGGACTTCCTAAAGTGCCAACTGCTGAGAGAATAGATATAGATGATAGTGGTGTTATTACAGGACTTTTCTAAGATGGCAAAGTAAAACTTTGCCAGATGTTTATACTCTTGAAAGTTTTACTAGCTGATTAATCATAATCTTAGCGCTATCTTCACTTAGTGGTTTTTCATAGGTTGTTAGTAATTCTCTTGCTAGAATATTTGCACCTAAGTGTTGAAATTGGATTCTCATAGCTTGAAGACCTTTTTGTCCACCTCCACCACTATGTGTTGCTAAACCTACAATCTTCTCATTGAAAGCATCTCTCCAAGACTCAGTTGCTCTTGATGTCCAAGCCATAGCATTATTAAGAACTGGTGGCATAACTCCATTATACTCAGGAGCTACAATAATAAAAGCCTTAAGTGCTAAGATTTTCTCTGCTAACTCTTTTGCCGTATCTGGTATGCCATTTTTTTCTTCTTCTACTGTACTATATAATGGTAGATTTAAATCTACTAAATTAATAACTTCTGTTTCAACGTTTTGTATTGTTGCTAACTCTTTAAGTTTATCTCCAAGTTTTCTGTTGTTGTTTGCACTTGCAACCAATATTCCAATTTTTGACATATAAATCCTTATAATATTTTTTAAAATATATCAAGTAAAACTTTAGTGCATATAATAAACAAAAGCAATATAAAAATCTAATAAAATCTTAAAGAGAGAATTAGTGTTGGTTATTTCATATTTGCTTTAACTTCGTTTACAAATGCTTTAAATATTTTTCTATGATTCTTTTTATAAAAAAGATATTCAGGGTGCCATTGCACACCAAATATCAAATTCTTTTCATCTTTTTTTGATATGGATTGAATAATATCATATTCATCCATTGCTTCTATTTTAAATGAGGCAGGTGTTTTTTTTACAGCTTGGTGGTGTAAGGTATTTATTTTTATAGTTGTACTTTCTAAACAAGCTTCTAAAACACCACCTTTTTTTATGGTTATATTTTTCCAAGGCAAAGGTGTATACTTATATCTATAGCCATCCTTTCTTACATCTTTAAAAAGTTCTCCACCAAAAAATATATTTATTAGTTGATGACCTCTACATATGCCAAAAACAGGCTTGTTCTCTTCTACGGCTTTATTTAAAAGTTTGTACTCTAATACATCTCTTTGATAAGTAATTACATCTTCTATTTTGCAACTCTCTTCTTCTATGAAAGCATTATATAAGTCATTGCCTCCACTAATTAATAATCCATCCATTTCCCAGTCATCATAAGGAACATTTGGAGTGATTATTTTACTACGTGCTCCACATAAGAAAAGTGAAAACATAATAAAAAATCTAGATATAAATCCTTTTTTAGGACCTGTGATTATGATAAGAGGTCTAGTATATGGCTGTGACATTGGTCTATCCATTCATTTTTGTTAAATAAAGGTGAATCAAGTTGTATTAAAAACTCTTTACTCATTTTTTCAAATATCTCTTCATTATTTGCAAGAAGTTCAACTATAACCCAAAGTTGAAACTCTTGAGAAAGATTCCATCTAAAAAGATTTACTTTTGAGTTTGGTAATCTATAATGATAGGTTGGTCTTGGGTTAATTTTTTCGTTTGGAAGATATCCTCTTACTTTTTTTTCATCCCAAAAAGCTAGTTGGGGTAACATATCTAAAATACGATTTCTAGTTGGATTATCTTTAATATAATCTTCTAAAAACTCTTCTTGCGTGGGTTTGTAATCTAAGTCTATTATTTTTTTAATATACTCTTTTGGAAAATCATTTATATAAGGTGATATTTTTCTAGCAATGTCAACTTCACTTTGTATTTCTATCCATTTTTGGATTAGTAAAAATGATTTAAAAAGTTTAAGTACATCTTCTATATCTTGGCTTGGTGGTTCTATATTAAAATGAACTCCAAAAGCATAATAGAGGGTATGTGTTGTTCCTAAAGCACCATTTAACCTTAGCTGTTCAACCATTATATCTGCATCATGAATATTTTCAATGGGTATAGGAGGTGCAGCTATTTCAAATGGTACAAATCTCTTAGATGTTTTATCTACTATATCATCTATATCATGGGAAACATTTCCTATGATTTTGCTAAGTTTATCAAAAAGATTGTCACTTTGCATTTTTTGAAGTAACTGTGCATCAAGTTCAAATTTAAAATCCCCATACTTCGTATCTTTTAACAATAGTTCATATTTTGTAACTTTTTTTAAGTCTCCACCAAACAATTGAGATACAATCTTGGCACTTCTTTCTAAAGAAAGATTTGAATACTCTATTTCAATACCAAGATGTCTTGGTTTGTTTTTTTTATTTAAATATAGTCTAGAAAGATACTTTTTTTCTATGATTTCATTATATTTTGTTTCCATGATACCTCTTTTGTCTCTTCTAAGTTATGAGTTAATTTTTGGTATATCCCAAGTCCTATTATAGCAAATATAGCAGTTAATATTAAGGCAGATGGATAGATTAGCAGTGTTACGTCTTTTGTTCCAGCTTTGAAGATATAAACTAAACCTTCAACACTAACAGCAATAGCAATAATTGTCATTATTTTAGTAAGGGTTCTTCTTGCTTCCTTTACTTCTCTTAGCTCTTTATTTCTAAACACTTCTTCTTCAATAAAATATTTTGCAATATCTAAAATGGCAATAGAAATAATTGTGGTACTAACAGATTGAAGCATCACAAGAATAAATTTATCTTTACCTATATAGTTATCTACTGCATATAGTACTTCATTTGTAGACCACCACAAAATACAAAATGATATTCCTGCTAATATTAATGCAAATCCAAAATAGATAATGGTGATAAATATTTCAAACATTTTTTTCATTATTTATCCTTTTTTCTAGGTTAGAATCAAAGATAACATAAGTTATTTAAAAATAACTTAACAATTTATTAAGACAAGTTTTATAATTTATTGATTAGTTTTCACTATCTATTGGCAAAATTATTTGGAACTCTGCACCTTTGAATTGTTGATTTTTATATTCAAAATCTACATTTGCAACTTCAAGTTTACCATCCATATTTTCAATTATTTGTCTACTCATGTAAAGACCTATTCCTGTTCCATCACTATCTTTTTTTGTTGTGAAATATGGAGTAAATATTTCATTTATAATATCCTCTGGAATACCACCGACATTATCTCTAATTTTTATATATACATTATTATTTTCTTTATATGTATCTATAAATAAGTACTGTTTATTATTAGTATCTTTTTTTAGAAACTCATCTTTTGCATTTTTAATGATATTGATAAGAACTTGTAATAGCTCATTTTGATAGCCAGAAATCTTAATGCTGTCAATATTTTTAATAATCTCTATATTGCTAGTTTTAAACTCTGAATTTATTAGTTTAAAAGTCTTTTCCAAAATAGTTTCTGTACTAAATAGTGTTTTTTTCTTATGAGGGTCAAAGAAATTTCTAAAATCATCTATGGTAGTAGATAAGTGAATAACCGAATTATCAATATTTTCAATAGCTTCATTTATCTCTTCTTGTGTATTTAAACCTTCCTGTTCTTTATTTAATTTAACTAGAGTATTTGACATACTAATTAAACTTAGAGGTTGTTTCCATTGGTGAGCAATATTTCCTATCATTTCTCCCATAACAGCCATTCTTGATTGTTGAACTAGAAGTTTTTCTTTTTCAATAGTTTTGTTTATCTCTTCTTGTATATTATTTTTATATTGAGTAAACCTTTTTGAGATTATATTTGAAATATAAAAAGATATGGCAACAAGTAAAATTGTAACAAGTATGCTAATTCTTAAAATCTTATTTATTACTGATTCATTATTTTTTACAAGTTCTTTTTCTCTTTGTTTTATATCTTTGCTTAAGCCATCTAAGTAAAAACCAGTTCCTATGACCCAGTCCCATTTTTCAAAAAGTTCAACATAAGAAATTTTATTTGATGAGCGCATGTTATTATTGAAAGTAGATAGATAATTAATATACCCCTCTTTTTTCTCTTTTGCAAAAGTAATAATATCATTAATTGGATAGTTCTTATTTTTGTCTTGTATATTAAGTCTATTTTTCCCAATATTCTCTTCTACAATATGAGATAAACACACACCATTTTTATCATAAATAAAAATATAACCATTATCCCCATATCTTATCTTTTTTATCCAATCTAAAATTTTCTCTTTTAATTCTTGCTCAAAGTCAACTACATATTCACCTGTACCTATAACTGCATTATATGGAGCAAAATATTTATAAAAACTAATTTTTTCATAGACTTTAGTTTTATCATTTGGCTTGTACCAATAATACTTATCATAGGCCTCAGTTTTATCTTTTATTGTTTGTGAAATCTTTTTTACAAATTTATATCCCTTTGCATCTTCAAATTCCATCATATTTTTACCTTCAAAGGCTTTATTAAAAGGTTGTAATATTTTTACTCCATTTACATCATCCATGAAAAAGTAACCTCTATCATTGTTATATGACATTCCTGTTAGGGCACGTTTAATTGTTTCTAATATATGTTTTTTAGAATGGTAGTGTCCATTGTCATTTAAATCTTTTGATTCACCTTGATAAAGACTATTTGCCACTTTATATGCTTCGTATACTTTCTTTTTTATGGATTTTTTTAGACTCTCTTCTGATTTTTTAATTTCACCATTAATCAAATCTATGACATTATAAATCTCTTTTTTTATTATTATTTTATTTTGATTAAGATAATTCTTTTTTAAAGTTTGAATGTCACTATTTAAGTCTTGTTTTTTTTGTTCTATAAAAATGTTAGTTATTATGAGTGAAAAGATGACAACAGCAACTATTGCCCCATATTTGATTATATTTAAGATATATTTTTCGTTATCCAAAATTTTCATTGTATTCCTAATTTAATAGTATATTAAAATTATTTCTATTCTATCTAATATAAAATTAAAGTGTGACTATTTTGCAAAATTAAGAAAACTATTTATTAATTTCAAAAGTTATACTAGTTGTTAAGCCTTTATAATGTTTAGAGTTATATTCAAATTCATCATTATAAATATTTATCTTTCCATGATGTCTTTCTTGTATTATCTTATTTGCAATTGAGAGGCCTAGTCCTGTTCCTACAGACTCATGTTTTGTTGTAAAATAAGGCTCTTGTATTCTATTAATTATTTTTTCATCTATTCCACCAGCTGTATCTGTAATTTTTAATTCAATTGAATTTGGTGAAAGTTTTTTTGTATTGATAAAAATAAATTTATCATCTTCATTTTTAATTTTTTCTTTTAGAGCATCTTTACTATTGTTAACTATGTTTATCATAGCTTCAATAAGTTCATTTGTGGAACCATCTATTTCTAGGTTGTCATCAATATGTATAACCAAAGTAATAAAATTGTTTCTTAAGGAAGCTTCAACTAAATTGATTGTTTCATTAACAACTCTTTTAATATTTGTTTTTCCAAAGTCTTTACTCTCTTTGATGAAATCTCTAAAGTTATCAATAGTTTTAGATAAGTATTTAGCTTGGTCTAAAATCACATTCATATTTTCATCTATAGATGTAAGTGCTAAGGTTTTGTATTCAGCTTCCAATTTTATACCACTTGCAACGGTGGTAATTACACTCAATGGTTGTCTCCATTGGTGCGATATATTTCCAATCATCTCTCCCATTGATACAAGTTTTGCTTGTTGGAAAATTATTTTATCTTGTTCAATAAATTCAGTTTTATCCACAAAACTAAGTACAATAGCTTTATTACTTTTATCTTCACTCATGGGTAAATTTATTCTTTTGATACTAAAATAATAATTTCTTTTTTTATATGTAACATCATAACCAGTTTCAAAATCATAGTTTAAACACTTTTTAATGTTTTCTAATAAATTTGGTAGTTCAATATTAGAATTTAATAATACATTTGAAAAACTCTCCTCATCATTTGTAGATAAATCAAAGAAGTCAGCAATTCCAGCTGTATATTTTACAATATTTAATTTGTCATCAAGTATTACTACGTGTGCACCTAGATTTGCCAATACATTATTAAAGGCATTATTTGCAAAATCTAATTCTATATTTGAAGTATTTAGCTCATCATTTACTGCTTGTAACTCTTCATTAGTACTTTGTAGTTCTTCATTACTTGTCTCAAGCTCTTCATTTGTGCTTTGTAGTTCTTCATTAGTGCTTTGTAGTTCTTCATTAGTACTTTGTAGTTCTTCATTTGATGTTTCTAACTCTTCAATAGTTATTTGAAGTCTCTCTTTTAATGTTAATAATTCATCTTCAAGTACATTCATATCTGTGTCATTAAAATCGATTGGGTCATATTTATCTTCACTGACACTTGACTTTGTATCTGTTATTTTGTCAAAAGAAACAAAATATGTATCTTCTCCTAATTTATTTTTCTCTAGTGGGTATACATTGATTATTACATACTCTTTAGGCTCTGAGATTGGCAAAATTCTTATTTTTTTTGAAGATACATAAGAACCTGTTTTTTTTGCTTCACTAATTGTTGCCCTTACATCTAATCTTAGAAAATCTACAACTAATCTAAATAACTCATTGGTATGAACACCTTGAGGATGGTGTAAAAACTCTTTGCAGTCACCTTTATAAAAAAGAATATTATAACTAGTTCCATCTACTACTATACCATTTTGTATAAACCTATTACTTATTGATTTATTAATTGAAATATCAATATCAATTAAATTAGTAGCTTGATTATTTATGTATCTATCTTTGGCAAAGGTTGAATTTCTTTTTCCATAGGTTAATGTTTCAAGGTCAACTTTTGCCAGGTCATTAAGTTTTTTATATATTTTAGATTTATTACTTATAACTGAAAATAGAGAAGTTAAGGTTCCAATAGTTTCGCTTTTACCTAGAAATAACAAACTTTCATATCTTAGTGAATAATAAAATATACTCAAAATTCTTTTTTGTAATTCATTATTAAAATAAATTAATAAATTTCTACAACTTATCATATCAAGGTTTAAAAATGGTGGATCTTTTATTATATCATGTTTAGAAAAGACAATCATATCTCTAATTTTTTTATTTACTTTATATGATTTTTGAGTTTTTTCGAAATATTTATCTATATGGCTTTTGCGTACTCCATGCAGTTCATCAGCTTTAAATACTCTATTTCTAGATTCATTTATAACTTTATCACTAACATCTGTTGCAAATATAGTTACTTTTTTTACTTTATTATGCTCTTCTAGAATATCACTAATTATCATGGCAATTGAGTATGCTTCTTCTCCTGTTGCACAGGCTGTGACCCAAATTCTAATATTATTATCTAGTTTTTTTTCAATGAGTGAGGTTAATTGTTTTTTTAACTCCACAAAAGCATCTTCATCTCTAAAAAATGATGTTACTATTATAAGAAGTTCATCTTTTAATTTAGTAACTTCATCTGCATCACTTTGTAGAATTTTTATATATTCATTGACACCTTCAGCTTTTTTTTCAACAATTCTTTTTTTTATTCTTCTTGTAACCGTAGCATTTTTATAAGAACTAAAGTCTACAAAAGTTTCGTCTTTTAAGATGCTAAATATTTTTTCTAGGGAGTCTTCTATTTCAAAGTATTTATCAAAATACTTTCTATCTTCTATTAGGTTTATTATTCCATCAGCTAAAAGTTCTGGAGGTAGAGCTACTAATACTTTACCAGAGTCTATTGCTGATTTTGGCATAGAAAAGTATTTTGCAGCTTCATCTTCAGCTAAAGCAATACCACCATTTTTTTCAATTTCAATTATACCTTCTGTGCCATCACTTCCCGTTCCACTTAAAATAATACCAATAGCTTTTTCTTTTTTTTCTTGAGCAAGTGATTTAAAAAAAATGTCAATTGATGGTTTAGGGGAATGTATGTTTTTTGTAGGTTCATAAAATAAAAATTTACCATCTTGTACAATTAAATTTTTATCAGGTGGACAGTAATATATATGATTGCCCTTGATCTCTTCTTTTTCAGAGATAGCAGATATATTAAATCCAGAAAATTTACTTAAAAGTTCACCTAGTAAGGTAGGTTTTTTGGCATCTAAATGTTGGCAAATTACATAAGATATTCTATCATCCATTTGGATTTTTGATAAAAATTTTTGTAAAGCTTCAAATCCACCAGCACTGGCTCCAATGCCTACAATAAATACATCTTTATAATTCATAATAACCCTTAAAATATTCTTCTTAATTCTCTTAATATTTTTTGTTCTTTTGTAACATCTTTTTGAATACCTAAATAATAAATTATTGTATCATTTTTCTCATCAAAGATTGGAGAAATTGATAGCTCAATATATTTTAGTTTATTACTTTTTGTATAATTTCTTAAAACTACAGTTGTACTTTTATCGTTTTCAATTGCATTTTTTAATATGGTTATACCTTTTTGTTCTAAATCCTCATTTCTTAAAAACCCAGGGTTTTTACCTAAAACTTCTTCTTGTGTATATTCAAAAAGTTCTGTAAAAGAGTTGTTTACATATAAAATATTTACCTTGTCATCTGTAAGAATCATACTTGTAGAAGCCTGAGAAAGTATTAGTTTAGGATCAATATTTTTTGATAAAAAACTATTAGCAAGTTTATACTCATGGTTACTGTATTTTACTTTGTCTTCTAGTTTAGATTTGTAGTGAAAGTAAAAAATTTCATTGATTTTTTTAAATACAAAAAAGATAACAACAGCAATAAATATCATCAATGAAGTGAAAATAAAAACTCTTAGTTTAAATTGGTCATTTTGCAATTTTTTAAAATATTCTTCTTTTAATTTTGAGACTATAATTACATTATTTTTTATTGTTGTATCAAATTTATTTGAAATATAGTTTTCACCTATATGCTCTTTTTTAATTAAAATATCTCTAAAACTATCAGGAAAATAACTATTCAACCTGCTATTATATGTCTTATCTTCTTTATCAAATGGCAAAATTACTTTTCCATTTGAATCACAAATCATGACATTAAAAAGTGTAGAATCAAAAAATAGATTAACTTCTAGATTTACTATTAGTTCTCCAACAAACTTATCATTTTGTAAAACTGGTAAAATTATTCTTAATGTTGGTCTAAATGGAAACTAAATATGTCCATTTTCAATATTTAAATCAAGGTTTGAAATATAAATATCACTCATTTTTTTTGATTCTATAAAATAATCTCTATTTGACTTGTCTTGAAGATTATTTTTAGTTACGTTGGTTGGATTAACTGATAGACTACTTCTATCAACTCTTAGTTGTTCTTTTCCTTGGTTATCGACAAATCTTAACTGCATAAAATAAATATTTGTTTGAGATATTGTTAAAAATAGAGTTTTTAATTCTTGTAAATTGTTATTAGCAACAGCTTCTTTAAAGATTTTTAAATTACTGATATATTTTAATGTATTTTCTGTGTCAAATATTAATTTATTTAATTCATTTTCTTTTTTTATGATACTTACACCAAAGCTATTTAATATCTGTTTTTTAAACTCATTTTCTAAAAAATATTTTTCAATTATTACAAATGCAGCAAATATAAGTAAAGTAGAAATTATCAATGTCTTTAAAATTGATTTTCTATATTTAAAATCAATTTCGCCATTATTATTTTTGTTATCTTTCATAAGAAATATTAACTAAAAGATACTAAATTAAACAATAAACATAAAGTTATTATTTAAAAAGCTTATAACTTTTAATAAGTCTATTTAATAAATAAAAGCTCTTTAGCTACTTCTTTGCCATTATCGTTTATAATGCGATTAAATAAAAAAACAAATATTTAAGATAAAAGGTAAAAAATGGGATTAGGTGTAGGAATAGTAGGACTTCCAAATGTAGGTAAATCAACAACTTTTAATGCTTTGACAAAAGCTCAAAATGCAGAGGCTCAAAATTATCCATTTTGTACTATTGAACCAAACAAAGCGATTGTTCCAGTACCTGATAAAAGACTTGATGCTTTAGCAAAAATAGTTATACCTGATAAAATCCAATACTCAACAATTGATTTTGTTGATATTGCTGGACTTGTAAGAGGAGCTTCTAAGGGTGAAGGTTTAGGTAATCAGTTCTTATCAAACATTAGAGAAGTTGAAGTGATTTTGCATATGGTTAGATGTTTTGAAGATGGAAATATTACTCATGTGGAAGGTGATGTAAATCCTTTAAGAGATATTGAGATAATTGAGACAGAACTTATTTATGCTGATATTACTCAATTAGAGAAAAAAATCGATAGACTTAAAAAGCAAGCTAAGTTTGATAAGTTGGCTGCAGCTGCACTTGTAGTTGCGGAAGAACTATTTAAACACTTAGAAGAGTTAAATCCTGTTAAAACTTTTGAAAAACTTGATGATGAAGTTTTTATGGCACTTGATAAAGAGCTTAGATTTTTATCAAATAAAGATGTGATTTATGGAGCAAATGTTGATGAAGATTCACTAGCTGATGGTGGAAATAAATTTGTTGATATATTAAAAGAGCATGCAAATAGTGTAAATGCTGATGTAATAGTTCTTTGTGCAAAGATTGAAGAAGAGTTAGTAGGACTTGAAGATGATGAGGCACAAGAGTTTTTAACTGATTTAGGTGTTGAAGAGTCAGGGTTAGAGCAAATTATTCATAAAGCTTTTGATAAATTAGGACTTCAATCATATTTTACAGCAGGTAAAATAGAGGTTAGAGCTTGGACAATTAAGAAGAATACAAAAGCACCACAAGCTGCAGCTGTGATTCATAATGACTTTGAAAAAGGGTTTATTAAAGCAGAAGTTATTGCCTATGAAGATTTTGTCTCTTTAGGTGGAGAAGCCAAATGTAAAGAGGCTGGAAAGCTTAAGCTTGAAGGTAAAGATTATGTAGTTCAAGATGGTGATGTGATGCACTTTAGATTCAATGTTTAACCTACAGAAGAAATAATACTAACATAAAATAACTCAAAAAATAATTTTACAGTTTTGTATAGTTTTTATACAAAATTGTAAAAAAAACTCCTACAAAAAAAAGTATAATTTTACCGGAATATAGAAAGGGTAAAAATGAATAATCAATTAATAAATTATAAAGGTATAGAGGTAAAATCAGACTTACTTCAATATTTTAAACATATGGTTTTAGTAGATGAATACAGAGAAGAATTAGTATCATTATCAAAAAGTTGGGATAACTTATCATTGCTTAGCCATTTTGGTAATAGCAGTGCAAATATAAATGAAACAAAAAATAACTTTTCTAAGCTAACTTCAAAACTATTAAATCACTTATCAAATGAATTGTTAGAAAAAACAATAAGACAAATGAATTTTAAATCACAAATTTCAATTGATATAGTAATTAGAAATCTATTTGAAAGAACTGCTGATATTGGATTTTTATCTACTGATAATGACATTCGAGAGTTTATTGAAAATAATAAAAATAGATACGACCATGATTTTACAAATAATGTAAAGATACTACGAAATAGATTTTTAGAATATACACAAAAGTATAGTGTTTATTATGACATTGTGTTAATGGATACAAAAGGTAAAGTTCTAGTTCAGCTAGATAAAAATCAAAAAATAGATAAATCAGAAGATGAGATTATTAATTTATCGTTGAGTAGTAATGACTACGTAGAGTCATTTAAATATCATGACTTTATACCAAACAGAAAAAAGAGTTTAGTATATGCTTCAAAAGTTACTAAAACTAATGACCCTAACTCTGAAGCAATTGGAGTGTTATGTTTATGCTTTAGATTTCAAGATGAGATGAAAGGTATTTTTAATAATCTAAAAGATAACAAAAATAAAGAGTGTTTAACTATTTTGGATAAAGATGGTGTAGTAATTGCAAGTAGTGATAAATATCATGTCAACTTAGGAACAATTTTAGAATTTAATCCAAATAGCAAGTTCTCAGTTGTTTCCCATGCGGGTAGAGACTACTTAGCTAAAACTTGTAAAACAACAGGATATCA
Source organism: Arcobacter sp. (assembly GCA_002869535.1). Classification (GTDB taxonomy): domain Bacteria; phylum Campylobacterota; class Campylobacteria; order Campylobacterales; family Arcobacteraceae; genus Arcobacter. The sequence continues at coordinate 269,089 of PKUK01000008.1, read as the reverse complement.
AGGATATTTTGGTCAAGAGTGGTATGGTCATATCATGGTTCCTTTAGAGTATGCCTTTGTAAGTGAAGATGATAATTTAAATATAGACCAAGATATATTATTGGCTATTTTACAAGAGGGTGAAGGCTTTAGTGATGAGTTAAAGAAGATTCCCTTAGAGGCGAATAATATACAAGTAAATCTAAATAGACTTGTTTGGAATGGAAATATCAATAAAGGTGAACATGACCAAAGTGAGATGACAAGAACTTTTTCAAGAGCCCTATTAAATGAGATAAGTTCAACAGGTGAAAAGACTAAAAAAATCTTTGATTTATCAATAGCTAATTTGACTAAAACAATTATTTTAAACAATGCCACTTATGTAGCTTCTTTAATGGTAGACATTATGGATAGAAACTTATATGAAAGAGCAAATGATTGTAGATGGTGGGCGTTGACACAAGACTTTATGGATGTATTAACATCAAGTAATGTTGATAAAACTCACAACCCAAAATTAACTGAGATATTAAAATATATAAATAATCTATATACAGTTTATACAAACCTTTTCATTTATGATACAAATGGAATAATTTTGGCTGTTTCAAATGAAAAAGAGAAACATCTTATTGGAATGCAATTAAATGATAATACAGTTGAAAAAACTATGGATATAAAAGATAACAATGATTATTTTGTATCAAAATTTAAAAAGACAAAGTTTTATAATGATGATTTTACGTATAACTATTATGCCTCAATCAAATCAGATGAAAAGGTAGTAGGTGGTATTGGAGTTGTTTTTGATTCAAAGGTTGAATTTAAAGCTATGCTTGAAGAGTCAATTCCAAACTTTAAATCAAGTGAAGATGAAAAAAGATTTGGAGTATTTACAGATAAAAGTGGACTAATAATTTCATCTACAAATGAGGAGTTAAAAGTAGGTACAGTTTTAGATATAGATTCAAAACTTTTCAATATGGTAAATGGTGAAACTCATAGTGAAATTATAGTTTATAATGGGAACTATTATGCTATTGGGGTGAAGTGTTCTCAAGGGTATAGGGAATACAAAGTGAGTGACAACTACTCTAATGATGTGTATGCAATATTTTTCTCATATATTAGTTCTGCTGAGTTAAAGATATCTCATACAAAAGAGATATTCAAAGAAGTAAGTGGAAATAAAATAGAAAATACACAAGAAGTAGGTACTTTTTATATTGGTGGCAAATGGCTAGGTGTTGAGATAGAGAATGTAATAGAAGTGGTAAGTGTTGATAAACTTGAATTATCACCAACTTTAGATAACGATCACTATTTTAAAGGTACATTAATCTATAAGAATAATGCAGTTGGAGTAATAGATATCAAAAACTTCTTAGGTGAAGAGATTGATAGGGAGTATAAAGAAGTAGTAATTATAAAACACTTTGATAAAAATAGTGAAAACTATATTGGAATACTTGTAAATGAACTAGGAGATATCCCTGAAGTTCAAAAAACAAGAATTAAAAAAATAGATAACTATTTATTAGGAAGTTGTACATTAATAAATAAAGTTGTTGTGCCACAAGAGGAAGATAAAGAATCTAAATTATTATCAATACTTGATATTGCAATGTTAAAAGATAATTTGGTTGAATAAAAACTAAAAAAATTATTATTTAATTTTTTATCTAATAATAATCTATATTTTATAGTTTAAAATAAGTATAAATATCATACAATAGCTTCTTTATGATATTAATACTTATGGCGACAATATGAATTACAAAAATGAACAAACTATTTTAAAAATTATTAAATTTACTCCTCCAATATTTATTATTTCTATGTCAATCTTTTTAATTATTTTCTTATATTTTGAATATAAAACAACATACCTCCAAGAAAAACAGCTAATGGAAAAAGAGTTTGTGAAATACAATAAAAAAATAATTAAAAATAATGTTGAAACTGTCTATAACACTATATTGGAAATGCAAAGAAATACAGAATCTGAATTGAAAAAATCAATTAAAGAGAGAGTATATGAAGCTAAAAAAATAGCAACTAGAATTTATAATGAAAACAAAGATAGTAAAGATAAAGAAGCTATTACTAAGATGATAAAAGATGCTTTGGTTGACATTAGATTTAATGAGGGCAGAGGTTATTATTATATTTATTCTATGGATTATGAGTGTATTTTATTTCCTTTAAATAGAGAGATTGAGGGAAAAAACTTTTATAATTTTAAAGATGGAAACGGAAAGTATTTAACTAGAGATATAATTACTCAATTAAAACAGACAAATGAAGGTTTTTTGAGTTGGTATTTTTATAAGCCAAGTGATAAAAACAATAATTATAGAAAAATAGGATTTAATGTATATTTTGAACCTCTTGATTGGTTTATTGGTACGGGGGAATATTTAGATGAGTTTGAAGAGGGTATTAAAGAAAAAGCACTTTCTTATATAAAAACTTTAAAATATTTAAATAACAACTATATTTTTGTGCTAGATTATGATGGAACTTATTTAAATCATATAAAAAAAGAGGTTATAGGAACAAACGGTATAAAACCAAGAGGTACTCCTGATGTAAAAAATAGTTTCGACGTTGTTTCAAAGGCAATAAATATCGCAAAAAATCAAGGTGAAGGTTATTTGAGTTATATACAAAATAATAAACCAACTAGTGGAAAACCTACTACTAAAACTAGTTTTGTAAAGGGTATACAAAACTGGGAGTGGTTTATTGGACAAGGTTTTTATGAAGATGATTATGAAATAGCCTTGGAAGAGAAAAGAGTTATATTAGAAGAAAAATTTAAAACATATGTTAAAAATATCTTTATCATAAGTATTTTATTGATGATAATTTTATTATTTGTTTCAAAATATGTATCTATGATTTTACAAAAGAAGTTTAAAGATTATAAGATTGAGATAGAAGAGTTTGTAAAAGAAAATAATCATCAACGAGATGTTTTAGCTCACCAAAGTAAAATGAGCGCAATGGGAGAGATGATAGGTAATATTGCACACCAATGGAGACAGCCACTATCTGTAATAACAACAGCTGCAAGCGGTGTGAAGCTAAATAAAGAATTAGGTATTTCAAATGATACAGATATTGATACTTCTATGGATGTAATTGTAGAACAGTCAATGTATTTATCTCACATAATAGAAGACTTTAAAGATTTTCTTAAAGATAATAAAGAAAAAACCTGTTTTAAAATTGAAAGAGTCGTTGAAAAAGCTATTAATTTAGCATATGGACAGTTTGAAAATAGTGGAATAAGAATTATCAAAAATATTGATGAAATAGAGATGCAAAGTGCTGAAAATCAATTTGTTCAAGCTTTAATAAATATTTTTAAGAACGCAAGTGATGAGTTTGAAAAAATAAATGAAAAAGATAAACTTTTAATAATCTGTGCAAAAATTAAAAATAGTGAGATATATTTCACTATACAAGATAATGCAGGCGGAATTCCAGAAGATATACTTCCTAGAATCTTTGAGCCATACTTTACAACTAAACATCAATATCAAGGTACGGGTATGGGACTTTTTATGTCTGAAGAGATATTTACAAAAGTAATGAATGGAAAAATAACAGTTTCCAATGAAGTATTTAAGTATGAAGGTAAAGACTACAAAGGCGCTAAATTCGAAATTATTTTACCTTTAGAAGATAAAATTTAAAAAAAATATGTATTGATATTGATTAAGCTTATTTGATATTTTTAAGATATAATATAATAAATTATATCTTAAAAAAAACTGGATTAAATGTGAAAATTATTGAGACAGAAAAAAATATATTAAATATTATAAAATATGGCGCTATTGTTGGGATTTTAACTATTTCTTTAATTCTGACCTATATGTTTATACAGCAGAAAAATGAAGACTTAAAAAAAGATATTGAATCTATCAAAAATACCTATTTAGAAGAGAATAAAAGAGTAGTTCAAAATGAAGTTTTAAGGGTCTATGACTATATACAGTTTAATGTTGAAAATTCAGAAAAAGAGTTAAAAAAACTCCTAAAAGAAAAAGTTTATGAAGTACATAATTTAGCAACTAATATATATGATGAAAATAATAATGATAAACATCATCATGAAAAAGATGAAATTTTTGCTTATATAAAAACTGCAATATCTGGTATCTCACACAATAAAGATAAAAAGTATTTTTTTATTTATAGTTCAAACGAAATTAAATTAATGCCTCATATTCAAGAGTTTGAAGGTAAAAAAATGAGTGAGTTTGAAGATATAACAGGTTATAAATTTAGTCAAAAAATTATTGAAACAATAGATAATAAAACTGAGTCATATGATAGATATTATTGGTTTAAACCCAATCAAAATACTCCTTCAGAAAAAATCTCTTTTTATAAATATTTTAAACCATATGATGTTGTAATTGGAACAGGTCAATATATAGATGAGTTTGAAGAAAATATAAAAAAAGAAGTATTAGAATGGATTAGGAAAATTAGATTTTCCAATGGCAATTATATATTTATCTTTGACAAAGAAGGTAATACCTTATCCCATAAAGATGAAGAGTATATAGGGACAAATAGACTTAATATCAAAAATAATAGAGGTAAATATTTAGTAAAAGAGTTATTAGATTTTACAAGAGAAAATAAAGAAGGTTTTTATAATTATGAGTCAACTTATAAACTTGATGATACTTTAAATACCACAGAAAAAATATCTTACTTGAAACTATTTGATAAATGGGGTTGGACAATTGGTACTGGATTTTATTTAGACTCCTTAAATAGTAAAATAATAAAAAAAGAGGAAGAGTTAAGACAGAGCAATAATAATATTATTAATTAAATAATAGTAGTAAGTTATATAATTACTCTTTTTCTTGTGATTGTATCTTTTTATCTATCTAAAATTATTGCACTTAAATTTAATGACTATAAAAAAGAAATAGAAAAAGACACTAAAATTATCATCGAAAATGAAAAGCTTTTAGTTCAGCAATCAAAGATGGCACTTATGGGTGAAATGATAGGAAATATTGCACACCAATGGAAACAACCTTTGAGTTTAATTAGTATGTCAAATGCTTTAATTCAACTAGATAAAACAAAGGTAATCAAAGTTGAAGAAAAAGAAGTAGACGAAGCCATAGAAAATATTGATAATTCTGTTAAACATTTATCCCAAACTATTGATGACTTTAGAAACTTTTTTAAACCAAGTAAAGAAAAAAGCTTTTTTTATATTGACAAGGTATTTAATAAGACATTTAAACTAATAGATTCTCAGTTTAAAAATAACCTTATTGCAACACATAAAGATATTGCTGATATAAAAGCTTATGGATATGAGAATGAACTTCTACAAGTGATAATTAATATCTTTAAAAATGCTAAAGATGAGTTTGTAAAAAAAGAATCAAAGGCAAAAAGATTGCTTTTTATAAATACAGATGAAAAAGACAATCAATTAATAATTACAATAAAAGATAATGCAGGTGGAATACCCGATGAATTTCTAAACAAAATCTTTGAAGCATACTTTACAACAAAATCTGACAATGATGGAACAGGTATAGGATTATATATGAGTAAACAAATTATTGATGGAATGGATGGTGAGTTAAAAGTTTCAAATGTAGAGTATGAGTTTGAAGGAGAAAATTATATTGGTGCACAGTTTACTATAAAAATCCCATGTACTCCTTTTGAAAAAAATATATAGTAACTCACTTCTCTAATAGTTTAAGAAATAAAGAGTTTAGCCTTTATATAATAAATTTGACTTATTTTTTAAAATTTGTGATAATATTGAATATAAATTTCATAATATGAAAGGATATAAAATGAAAAAAATATTAATGAGTTTAATAGTTGCTGGAATTTTAGTAACAAATGCTTCATCAAATGAATGTATAGAAAAAGAAAATAGAATTGCATTTGGAGTACTTGGAATTTTACAAGGAGCACTTATTGGTGGTCCTATTGGTGCATTTTGGGGACTTGGTACTGTCTTTTATGCAGACAAATATCAAAATGATTGTGTTAAAGATGAACCCAAAATGGCTTCAATAGAACCTAAAAAAGAAAAAACAGGTGCAAGTGAAAATGTTGATCAAAAGCTTGATAAACTACAAAATGATAAATCAATGGAAGATGAAAACAAAAATTTTCTAGAAGTAGAAAGTTTTGTAAATTTTGCATTTGATTCATATGTTATAAAAAAAGTTAATAAAGATGTGAAATCATTAGAACTTTCTAATAGTAACAAAGTAGTTATAGAAGGGCATACAGATTCTGTTGGTACAGATGAGTATAACTTTGCTTTAGGGTTAAAAAGAGCAAAAGCTGTAAAAGACTATTTTTTAAAAAATAGTGTAATAGAAGAAGGTAAGTTATCTGTTGTGTCATATGGAGAAACTGCACCAATTTCTACAAATGATGCAGAAAATAGAAGAGTTGATTTAAAACTTTTCAATAAGTAGTATCGATCAAAAATAGAGATTTTCTCTATTTTTGATAAGTAAAGAAATATATAAACCTCTCTTCTTTTTTGATATAGTTTTAAGTACTAAATTATTTTATTCTTCACACTTTTCTTCTTCTAATCTTTGTAAAATAGCAGGAATAAACTCCACTTGTGCATTATCATTTTCTTTATTTTTTGATGTTAAAACAAGTGCTGTATTTGCTAACTGATAGATTCGATGTTGGGTTTGCTGTTGGGGAATAGTCTCTCCACTTTGAATAGAACGTTCACAAAGTGAGGCATCTGGTGAAGTAAACCATCTGCATACTAATGGCCTTTGTTCATAAATTTTACAGCATTTATCTTCACCTAAAAAAGGGCAAGTGGCTCTAAAATACGGAGCTTTTCTTTCTTTTATATTTTTATGAAATGCTACTATAAGGTTTTTAATTTCTTCTTTTGAATAGTTTGTTTCAATATGTTTTGCAATATGCTCAATAGTTTGAGGTGGACAATGTATAGGAAAAGAACAACAAGAAGAACACTTCGCCTGACAAGCAATAACTGATTTACTTGGAAAATATAAGCTAAAGGCATCAAGGATTTCATCTAGTTCTTTATGTACAATATCTACTTGCTCACAACTACCCTTTTTCATAGATAGTTTTTCATAAAGTTTAATGCCAAAGTTATCAAATAATTTGTCATACTCTATACCAACTTGTTGCATTTGTTGGGCGACTTTTTCTACTTGCGTTTTGAAAGACATGTGATTACCTTTTATTTATTAGTTATATTTTAAGATTTAAGTATTTGTTCTTTCTTTAGTAAAGAAATTAATAATTTTTTTTTTTATTAATTATAAGCATTATTATTATAAAATAATCTTAAGAAAACACCGGGAGTGTAAAATGTTTAAAAATATAACTATTAAAATGAAGCTTATTATTTCTACTTTGATAAGTGTTGCAGGGTTGATTTCATTGATAATATTTTTTTATTTTTCATCTTTAAAAATTGAGACCTTAGATGAAAACAAACTAATGATAGAAGTTTTAAAATCAGATATGCTTATGTTAAGAAGAAATGAAAAAGATTTTATTCTTCGTAAAGATATAAAATATGTGGATGAATTTAATAAGAACATAGAAGAAATACGTTAAAATATCAAAAATTTACAAGCTGCTTTTATATTAGATGATTTTGATACAAAACATATAAATAGTTTTGATAAAGTGATAGTTGATTATCAATTGAAATTTGAAAGTTTTGCAAAAGCTCAAATAGAAATTGGACTAAATGAAAAACTAGGATTGTATGGAAGTTTACGATCAAGTGTTCAGAATGTCCAAGAGAATGCAAAAAAAACAGAAAACTATGAACTTCTTTCAATAGTTTATGACCTACGAAAACAAGAAAAAGATTTTATGCTTAGACGTGATTTAAAATATGTGGATAAATTTAAAGATAAAATTGACATGTTACTTACAAAAGATTTTGTAACAGCTAATATTAGCAGTGATATAAATAATTATAAAAATGACTTTTTATCGCTAGTTAAAGCAGAAGAATTAATTGGTTTAAATAGTAAACATGGACTTCAAGGTGAAATGAGAGAAACAGTTCACCAAACAGAAACAATACAAAAAAAATTAGTTGAATATACTGAAAAAGAAGTACATGCAAGAATAATTGCACTAGAAAAACTCATAGTTATTATTGGTGGAATCTTTGTATTTATAATCACATTTTTGTCTATTCTAACAATCAAATCAATCATAAAAAATATTGAGACATTTAGAGAAGGTTTATTTAATTTCTTTAAATACTTAAGTAGAGAAAATGAATCAGTTATTCCATTAAAAGTTGATACTAAAGATGAACTTGGTGAAATGGCTGAAGTTGTAAATGAGCAGATTAAATTAATTGAAAAAGAGGTTGAAGAAGATAGAAGTCTAATAAATAGTTCAATTAAAATTTTAAAAAGTTATGAAGAGGGTGATTTTACACCAAAAATTAATGAAAAATCTTCAAACCCTTCCTTAAATGAACTTACATTAATAATGAACAATATGAGTATCAATTTAGAGAAAAATATTGATGATATCCTTAAAGTAATGAGTGACTACTCAAATTCAAATTATAGAACAAAGATTTCATTAGGTAATAAAAAAGCACATTTAGAGAAACTTGCAACTGGTGTAAATAACTTGGGAGGTAGTATTTCTGAACTTCTTAAAAAATCTCTTGAAATTGGATTAACTTTAGGAGATTCCTCTAATGTTTTAATATCAAATGTTGAGACATTAAACAACTCTTCAAATACAGCCGCTGCATCATTAGAAGAAACAGCCGCTGCTTTGGAAGAGATAACTAGTACAATCATAAATAACTCTCAAAATATTGCAGAAATGAATAAATATGCAAATGAGTTAAGTGACTCTGCAAAACAAGGTCAAACCCAAGCTTCAAATACAACAAAGGCAATGGAAGAAATTACAAATCAAGTAACTATGATAAATGAAGCTATTATAATCATTTATCAAATAGCTTTTCAAACAAATATTCTTTCTCTTAATGCTGCTGTTGAAGCAGCTACTGCAGGTGAAGCAGGAAAAGGCTTTGCTGTTGTTGCACAAGAAGTTAGAAATCTAGCTTCAAGAAGTGCAGAGGCTGCAAAAGAGATAAAAGAGTTAGTAGGAAATGCAACAACAAAAACAAATGAAGGTAAAAAAATTAGTGCAGATATGATTGAGGGTTACAACTCTTTATTAATAAATATCGAAAAATCTACTAAAAAAATTGATGAAATTTCAGTATCTAGTAAAGAACAAGAAACAGGTATTAAACAAATTAATGATGCCGTAAATCAGCTTGACCAACAAACACAACAAAATGCTTCTATTGCTGCAAAAACAAATTCGATTGCAATAGAAACAGATTCTTTAGCAAAAGAGATTATAAGTGATGCTCAAAGTAAAGAGTTTGAAGGCAAAGAAAATGCTAAGTTAAGAAAACATTCTGAAATTGAAGAATCTACAAAAAAGTTAACAGCTACTAAAACTAAAGATAATAAAACAACAACAGTAAAAGAAATATCAAAAAAAGAACCTGCCCTTAAAAAAGAAAAAACAAAGGTTCAAGTTATCACTCCAAAACAGAATAAAGATGACGAATGGGAAAGTTTTTAATTAGTATTGAATACAGAGACAAAAGTCTCTTTATTCATCTATTTTTATATTCCTTGAAGTAGAATCTGCCAAATATATTCCACTTCTTCATCATCTAAATAAATAAGAGATTTCTCTTTAAATAGTTCATCTATTTTATGAAATTCAAACTTTTTTGAGTAGGTACAGTTTGGATGAACTGGATGAAAACTTCTTACAAGTGAGATTTCATTTTCTATTTTTTTCTCGCAAAGCAGACAAACATATTCACTATGAAGTCTTCCTTCTTCTTCTAGTAGTTTTATATAAATTTCACAAATAGCTCTTTTGGCATTTTGTTTTATAAGTTTATGGGCTAGTTCTTCAAGTAAGTTAAAATAAAAGCCATCTATTGTTTCTACATCTTTTAAGTGAGGATAAAAAAGCTTTAAAAATCTTTGCCAACAGTAGAGTTTCTCTTTTTCAAAAATCCAATTAAAACCTATTTGAATAACATCTTTAAGTCTAGGCATTGTACTTTTATGATTTGATTCTAATTCAAAGTCAATTTTATAGCCCACATTTACATTGGAGTGCCTTCCTCCATAAAATCTATAGGTAGTATAGATATTTTCATCTGTTAAAATTGTAACAATTAAATCATCATCTCTAACAGACTTTATATCAATAATATAACCTTGCATCTACTCTTTTAGACTCTTCATATCTATAATTTCATCAATTATCTCTTGAGCTTCTTCTTCATCAATCTCACCAGCTTCTATATCATCAATAAGATCTTGAAACTCTTTTCTCATCTCTTGCATATATTTTATCTCTTCTTTTGTCTCATCATCGCTTTTTTTAGAAGCAACTAGTTCAAAAAGTTCATCTAAATAATCTTCAACATCAGGTATTACTTCATTGTGTACTAGATTTAAAAGTTTTTCTTGTGTAGTCATATCTTTCCCTATTTAAATTTAAAAAATTATAACAAAAATTATAATACTTTTACCTGAAAATTCAAATGATAAGTTTTTGCTATTTAGTGGTATTTTAGATGATTTTATGGTATATTATATACACTAATTATATATTTTTAGAAATGAAGGAACATGATGTTTTTTGGTAATAGTAAAGAAAAAGATAAAGAGATAGCTAAATTAAAAGCTAGGGTTGAAGAACTAGAAGCTCAAAATAGAAGTGAGGATGTTTTACTTGAAGAGATTAGTGAAGTTTTATTAAAATTTGAAAAAGGATTTTATGGGATTTTTGTTAAAGGAGATAGTAAGAATAATCATTTAAATCAAATAAAAGATAATTTAAATAATGCACTTGTAAACAATGCAAATTTGGCAGATAGAGGTATTCAAACACTGATTGAATATGGAAATGCAAATTTTGAACATAATGTAGATACAAATGATTTAAGTGGGAAAATGGGTTCTGTTATTCTTGGTATTAGAGCATTAGGAAGTAGTATTTCTGAACTTTTAGCCCTATTGGATATGACTTCTGAGGAGTTACATAATGAAATGGTAGAGTTATCAAATGCTTCAAATTCATTGGCAACTGCATCAAATCAACAAGCTGCAAGTTTAGAAGAGACAGCAGCTGCTCTAGAAGAAGTTACAAGTACGGTCATAAGTACAAGTGAAAATACTGCAAAGATGGAAAAACTTTCTCAAACAGTTAATCAATCAGTTAAAAAAGGTCAAGATCTTGCAAATAATACATTTACGTCAATGGATAATATAAATAATGAAGTTAGTTTAATAGAAGATGCAACGTCAATGATTGACCAGATTGCTTTTCAAACAAATATTTTATCTCTTAATGCGGCTGTTGAAGCAGCAACAGCTGGAGAAGCTGGAAAAGGCTTTGCTGTAGTTGCTGCAGAAGTTCGTAACTTAGCAACACTAAGTGCAGATGCTGCAAAAGAGATTACCTCAATAGTTCATAAAGCAAAAGAGAGAGCTTCTGAAGGAAAACAGACTGCACAGAGTATGATAGATGGTTATAGTGTATTAAATGAAAATATCTCTAGCCAACTTAGTATTATTCAAGAAGTTTCAGCTGCTAGTAAAGAACAGCAGCAAGCAATAGAACAAATTAATGATTCAATAAATGAATTAGACCAAACAACACAGCAAAATGCAGCATCAGCAGCTCAAATTAGTTCACAAAGTCAACATATTGAGACACTTTCTCAGAACTTAGTTAATGTGGTTAATAAAACTACTTATATAAAAAAGGCAAGGGAACAAGTTAAAGATATAGAGTTAATGTTTACATTAAATAGATTAAAACTTGAACATATCAATTTTAAAGATACAAACTATAAACAACTAGATTCAAAAACAATTTGGAAAGTTAAATCAGAAAAAGAGTGTAACCTAGGAAAATGGATACTTGAACAAGAAAATACAGATAAAGAGTACACAAAAACAGAAAACTGGGCACATCTAAAAGAGGTTCATTATCAAGTACATAATGGAGTACAAAGAGTTATTGAAGATAATGCAAATGGAGATGTTAAAGATATGTTAAGTACCTCATTAGAGATAGATAAAGCGATTTCAGATGTATTTTGGACAATCCAAAAAACAAAAAGAGAAAATAATAAGTAAACAATAGTTACTACTTATAGAATAATTGGAATAAACAATATTACTTGTTTGTTTCATAATTATTCTTATGGTATGATTCTGCATAGATTACAATAAAGGAAAATTTTGATGGCTGTGTTTGAAAATGTAAAAATAGCTAAAAAAGCAAATATTTTATATGAAGGTCATGTTACAAGTAGAGCAATTGAGTTTGAAGATGGAACAAAAAAGACTTTAGGTGTTATGTTACCTGGAGAGTACGAATTTACTACTATTCACGAAGAAATTCTTGATATACAATCAGGGGAATTAGAAGTATTATTACCAGCACAAGACTGGAAAAAAATTGTTTCTCCTCAAAGTTTTTCAGTTCCTGCAAACTCTAGATTTAAATTAAAAGTAGTTTCACTAGTTGATTACTGCTGTTCATTTATAAAACATTAAGATAGAACTTAGTTTCTATCTTAACTTATCTGTAAAAGCTTATACCCTACACCTCTTAGATTTAAAACCATTCCATTTTTTAGTTTTGTTCTAAGTTTATGAACTATTGTTCTCATACTAACTGATTCCATCTCTTTACTATCCCAGACATATTCATGAATCATATCTAAAGTTACTGTTTTATTTATGTTTTTAACTAAAAGTGATAATAGAAGTTTCTCTTTTATAGTTAGTTCTATTTCATGACCATGTTTATATAAAGTTTGATTAATCAAATCAAAACTGTACTCATATCCTAAATCAATACTAAGATTTACATCACTGCTTTGAGTTATGTGGTTTAGATGATATTTTATTCTTAAAAATAGTTCTTCAAAATCAAAGGGCTTTTTTATATAATCGTTACAACCAAACTCAAAAGAGTTTTTGATATTTTCTATATCTATTTCAGCACTTATCATGATAACTGGGGTGTTAGTATTATCTTTTCGTATGGTTTTTAGTATTTCATGTCCATTAAATCCAGGAACATTTAGGTCTAAGATATAAAGATCATACTTGTTGTTTATTATTCGTGTGGCAGCTTCATATCCATCACTACAGTTTTCCACAAAAAAACCTCTATTTTCTAAAGAGAGTCTTATGATTTTATTTAGTGAAAAATCATCTTCAAGTAAAAATATTTTCATTTTATGACTCTTTATTTATTAGATTTTTTGGGAATATATATCTAAATGTTGTATATTCATTTGACTCTATTTCTACTTCTATTTTATAGCTATCACAGATAGATTTTACAATATTTAATCCAAGACCAAGACCTATGTTTTTTACTTTTTCTTGATAGTATTTTTCAAAAACTAAAGAGGTATCTTCTATCTTAATTCCTTCATTAATTATTTCTAAAAAGTACTCTCTTAATGAGATTGTTAAAGTAGTATTTTCAAAAGAGTATTTTATAGCATTTGAAATTGTGTTATCAACAACTCTTTCTAACTCATACTCATCCATAAAAACTTCAAATTCTGAATCTATCTCTAAATCTATAATTATATTTTTTGTTTTTGCAATCTCATCAAAAAATATTATTCTAGAAGATAAAAAGTTTACAAGGTTTATGGCTTTTATATGTTTTTGGATATTCTCTTTTTTTGTTAAATAGTATAGGTCGTTATATATTGATGAGAGAGATTTTGAAGATGCTTTTATAGCTTCAAATTGCTCTTTAGGTCCTAATTCTCTCTCTAAATTATCTACATTTAGTGATATAACACTTAGTGGTGTATTCATCTCATGGATTATTTTTTTAAGAAAAAAGTCTTGTTGTTCTACAAGATTTAAAATCATTTGATTGTTCTGAAATATTTTTAGCTGAGTTTTTATTCTTGCTATTACTTCTTCTTTTTTAAAAGGCTTCGTTATATAGTCAACTCCCCCTTGCTCAAAGGCTTTTACCTTTATTTCCACATCATCTATTGCACTTATAAAGATTATAGGTATACTTTTAAGTTTTTCATCTTTTTTAAATAGTTTACAAACTTCAAAGCCATCAATATTTGGCATTTTAATATCAAGTAAGATTAAATCAGGAGGATAGCTTTGTGACGATGTTAAAGCAAAGCTAGGATCTGTAGTAGCTCTTATATTATAATCATAACTTTTTAGTATATTATTTAAATAGTGAAGGTTTTCACTTTTATCATCAATGATTAATATTGTATATTTTTTATGCATTATTTAGCTCGTTTTATATTACTTTGTTGCTAAGATTATATGATAAAAGATATAAAATCAAAATGAGGGTGCCTTTGAATCTAAAAAAACTCTTTATGTTACTTTTTATTTTAAATACTATTTCATTTATTAGTGTGGCAGTAGTTATTAATAAATATCAAAACTCTACTATAAAGCTAGAAGATGCTTATCAAATGCAGTACAAGTCACTTATTCTTGCCCATGAATTAAGACAAAGTAGCGATGACTTGACAAGAATGGCAAGAACTTATGTTATCACAGGCAACCAACGCTTTGAAGAGCAATATAAAAGAGTACTTGACATTAGAAATGGAACAGCAAATAGACCTAAAAGATATAATGGAATCTTTTGGGATTTTTATACTTTAGATAATACTACCCCTATCTTAGATGGAGAAAAAGTACCCTTAAGAGAGCTCATGAAAAGAGCAAATTTCCCAGAGTCAGAGTTAAATTTGCTTTTTGCTTCACAAAATGAATCAGATGATTTGACAAAATTAGAACATAAAGCTATGAATGCAGTAAAAGGAATATTTCAAGATGACAAGGGAGAATTTACCATAAAGGGTAAACCTGATTTTAAATTAGCGAGAGAACTTATGCATTCCCCTGATTATCATAAAGCTAAAATAAGAATTATGGAACCCCTTGACAACTTTTACAAAGCCTTTGAAAGTAGAACACAAGAGAAGGTAAATGAAGCAAGAAAGATGGTAAAAGAACAAGAATTTTATGTAAATGTGATAGTTCTTTTTTCTGTAATATTTTTCTTGATGTCATTTTTTATCATATTGTTTAGAATTGTATATCCAATAGATTTATTAAGAGTTGCTATGCTTAGACTATCGTCAAACGATATGAGTGTAGAACTAGAAAAAAATAAGTACGAAGATGAAGTTGGAGATATGATTGGTGCCGTCTCTATTTTTAAAGATAATACAGAAAAACTAATCAAAAGTGAACATCAACTAAAACTTGCGATGGAAGATGCAAAAAGTGCAAATAGAGCAAAATCAATATTCTTAGCTCGTATGAGTCATGAACTGAGAACTCCGCTTAATGCCATACTTGGATTTTCAAATATTCTAAAAAAATCCATGAATGCAAACCAAGAAGAAAAAAACAATCTAAATATCATAAAAAGAAGTGGAGAACACCTTTTAAACATCATAAATGAGATTTTAGAGTTATCAAAAATAGAGGCTGGAAAAATAGAGATTATGCCAAAGGTCTTTAATCTAAAAGAGCTTATAGAAGATATTAACTCAATTTTTGCTTTTAGATGTAAAGAAAAGGGATTAGAGTTTAAAATTATACTAGATGATAATTTACCCCAAATAGTCAAAATGGATGATTTGAGACTAAGACAGATACTGATAAATCTTTTAAGTAATAGTTTAAAGTTTACAAATAAAGGAGAAATCTCTTTATATTTATATGAAAAAAGCCATAAGCTATTTTTTGAGATAAAAGATAGTGGTATAGGAATAGAAAATAAAGATTTAAAAAAGATATTTAGGCCATTTGAGCAGATAAAACATGATGATTATAATAAAAATGGAACAGGATTAGGACTCTCTATTACAAAAGAGTTAATAAACTTGATGAATGGTTCTATTTATGTAAAAAGTAAAGTAGATATAGGAACAGAGTTCTATTTTAGTGTTGATTATAAAAGTGCACAAAAAAGTGAAATTTTAGTTCAAACAAATGTAAGAGATATCATAGGTATAGAAAAAATATCAGAAAAAAAATCTATACTAGTAGTTGATGATATAGAAGTAAATAGGAATTTAATGACCCAAATATTAAGCTCTTATGGTTTTGAAGTATTTCAAGCAAGTAGCGGTTATGAGGCAATTGAAATATTTGAAAAAATGAATTTAAATCTTATATTTATGGATATAAAAATGAGTGGTATTGATGGGCTAGAAACTATAAAAATAATAAGAGAAACAAACAAAGATATACTAATAGTAGCAGTCTCAGCAAATGTATTTAATGAAGATAAACAAACAGCTCTTAGAAGTGGAGCAGATAATTTTTTAGCAAAACCTATTAATGAAAAAGAGTTATTGATAGTTCTTTCAGAGTATTTTAACTTGAAACTAAAATTTATGAAAAGTGATAAAGATGAGATTGATATCTTTGAAAGATTAGCAAAGCTTGATAAAGAGTTTTATACAAGCTTAAATGAGTTTGCTTTACTAATGGATTCAAATAGTATCAAAGACCTTTTGTCAAATAGTAATTTAGATGAAGATTTAAAAACTTACTTCAAAAATCTAGTTGAAAACTTCAAATATAAAGAGATAAATGAAATCTGTATAAAAAATATACAGTAATTTTTAAAAGTTCTTTTTAAAACAACACTTAAACAACACTTCTATTTTATACTTCTTCTTAGTAGTCATAAAGACTAAAATTAAAGGAGAATTAATGAAAAGTAGATTCACAAAAGTTTTAGCTGCATCAGCAATTGTAACTATGAGTATGATAGCTCAAGCTGCTGATACTATCAAAGTTGGTGTTTTACACTCACTTTCTGGAACAATGGCAATTTCAGAAACAACACTTAAAGATACAGTTTTAATGTTGATTGATGAGCAAAATAAAAAAGGTGGAGTTTTAGGTAAAAAACTTGAAGCTGTTGTAGTTGACCCTGCATCAAACTGGCCTTTATTTGCTGAAAAAATGAGAGGTCTTTTAACAAAAGATAAAGTTGATGTTACATTTGGTTGTTGGACATCAGTTTCTAGAAAATCTGTTCTTCCAGTTGTTGAAGAGTTAAATGGTTTACTATTTTACCCTGTACAATATGAGGGTGAAGAGTCTAGTAAAAATGTATTTTATACAGGTGCTGCGCCTAACCAACAAGCAATCCCTGCAGTTGATTATTTAATGAATGATATGGGTGTTAAAAGATGGGTACTAGCAGGTACTGATTATGTATATCCAAGAACAACAAACAAAATCTTAGAAGCATATTTAAAAGCAAAAGGTGTTGCTGCATCTGACATTATGATTAACTATACTCCATTTGGTCACTCTGATTGGCAATCAATTGTATCTGACATCAAAAAATTTGGATCAGCTGGTAAAAAAACAGCAGTAGTTTCAACTATCAATGGTGATGCAAACGTTCCTTTTTATAAAGAGTTAGGTAACCAAGGTATTTCATCTTCGTCTATTCCAGTTATTGCATTCTCTGTTGGAGAAGAAGAACTTTCAGGACTTGATACTAAACCTCTAGTTGGACACTTAGCTGCATGGAACTACTTCCAAAGTGCTGAATCAGAACTAAATGATGAATTTATTTCTTCTTGGAAAAAATATATCAAAAATGATAAAAGAGTTACAAATGACCCAATGGAAGCTACATATATTGGATTTAACTTATGGGTAAAAGCTGTTGAAAAAGCTGGTACTACAAATGTTGATAAAGTAGGTGATGCGATTATTGGTCTTTCTGTTCCTAACCTTACAGGTGGAACTGCGACTATGCTTAAAAACCACCATATTACAAAACCAGTTCTTATTGGAGAGATTCAAGAAGATGGTCAGTTTGAAACTGTATGGTCTACTGAAGGTGATGTTGCTGGAGATGCTTGGTCTGACTTTCTACCAGGAAGTAAAGATTTAATCTCTGATTGGACAAAACCAGTTAATTGCGGAAGCTATAACACAAAAACAAAAATGTGTGTAGGTGCAAAATAATTAAAATATGAGAGGAAACTCTCATATTTTATACTTCACAATTTATGAAAGGTAACCATGAAAATATTTAAAATAATATTGCTTAATTTATTAATTCTAACATCGTTAGTTGCTTCAAATCTTCAAACTGACTCACAAGAACTCTTATCAAACAGTTTTTCTAAAAAAGAGAAAGCTATTTTAAACTTAACTAAAAACTATAAAGATAATGAGAAGTTAGAAGTTTTATTACAAAAACTTTTAGGTGGAGATTTATACTATACAAAAAGTGATAAAAGAGTAGTCTTTTTAAAAGAGAAAAAAGCTAAAGAGTATTTAACAGTTGATGTTTTTACAAATAATCAGTTAGAAATAGCTTCAAAATATGATTTTAAAAAAGTAAAAATCAATAATAAATTAAGAAATATTATAAAAGCTTCATTGGCGAAAATAAATCTATTTTCAAGAAATGAAGATAAAAGATTAAGTTCAGCAAAGAACTTGTTAAAGTATTTAAAAATAGAGGACAAAGAGCTTATTGTAGAGGCTTTAGAAAGTGAAAAGTCTTCTAATGTAAGAGATGTGCTAGATGAAGCAAATACTATTTTAATAGCCAAGTATGGAAGTGATAAAGAAAAGTATGAAGCAGTTGATAAATTAGGAAGCTTCATATCTTCTAAGACACTTGTAACTTTAAAAGATGTTCTCAAAAATAGTAAAGATGAAAAACTAAAAGAGATAGCAAAAAGCTCTCTTGATATAGTTGAACTTAAAAAAAGTTTTTACTCTTTTGTAGAAACAGCATTTTTTGGACTTAGTATGGGGTCAGTTTTACTTTTAGCTGCTATTGGACTTGCTATTACCTTTGGTGTTATGAAAGTAATTAATATGGCACATGGTGAACTTATTATGATAGGTGCTTATACCACATATACAATTCAGCAACTAATGCCAGGCTTGATAGAGTACTCTGTAATTATTGCGATACCTGCTGCTTTTGTTGTAAGTGGAATTGTGGGAATTTTAATTGAAAGATTAGTTATAAGACATCTATATGGAAGACCACTTGAAACACTACTTGCTACTTTTGGGGTAAGTCTGATTTTACAACAGTTAGTGAGAACAATATATTCACCCCTTAATCAAGAGGTAAAAACTCCTTCATGGATGAGTGGCGCATGGGAAGTTAATAGTGCCTTGTTTCTTACCTACAACAGATTGTATATAGTTGTATTTTCAGTGATGGTATTTTTAGCAATTCTTTATGTTATGAAAAAGACTTCACTTGGATTAAAAGTGAGAGCTGTTTCACAAAACAGACCAATTGCTCGTGCTATGGGAATAAAGTCAAGCTTTATTGATGCAGCAACTTTTGGTATAGGTTCTGGAATAGCTGGTGTTGCTGGTGTTGCTTTATCGCAACTTACAAATGTAGGACCAAACTTAGGACAAGCATATATTGTAGATAGTTTTATGGTGGTTGTATTTGGTGGAGTTGGAAATCTATGGGGAACTTTAATAGCAGCACTTACACTTGGTGAAATTAACAAATTTATTGAACCAATATCAGGAGCTGTACTAGCTAAAGTTATTATCTTAGTATTTATTATTTTATTTATACAAAAAAGACCTAGAGGATTATTTCCTCAAAAAGGTCGAGATGCACAGGATTAGAAGATGAGAAAAGAATCAATAATTTTTAAAATTTTACAAAATGACAAGGGTGGAAAAATAGTACTTTCAACTCTTGCAATTGTAGTATTTGTAGTATCATTTTGTAACTTATTTGTTCCTAGTGATTCAGTGTTTTATATCTCAACTTTTACGGTTACTATTTTAGGTAAGTATTTAGCCTTTGCACTTTTAGCACTTGCTTTAGATTTAGTCTGGGGATATTTAGGTGTTTTAAGTCTTGGTCATGGAGCATTTTTTGCTCTTGGTGGATATGGACTTGCCATGTACCTTATGAGACAAATTGGTGATAGAGGAGTTTATGGAAATCCTGATTTACCTGATTTTATGGTATTTATGAATCTAAAAGAGTTGCCATGGTTTTGGTATGGATTTGATAATCCTTTATTTACATTTATTATGGTTATGCTCATCCCTGCAATCCTAGCTTTTGTATTTGGTTGGTTTGCTTTTAAGTCAAGAGTTACAGGAGTTTACCTTTCAATCATAACTCAAGCTATGACTTATGCTCTTATGTTAGCATTTTTTAGAAATGACATGGGCTTTGGTGGAAATAATGGTTTGACAGATTTTAAAGATATTTTAGGATTTGATTTACAAGCTGATTCTACAAGAGTAGGGCTTTTGATTATTACCTTCTTAGCTTTAGTTTTAGGATATTTGATTTGTAGATTTATTATAAACTCTAGACTTGGTCGTGTGGTTATATCTATAAGAGATGCAGAAAGTCGGGTGAGATTCTTAGGATATAAAGTAGAACAGTACAAAGTATTTATTTTCGTAGTTTCAGCAATACTTGCATGAATAGCAGGGGCACTTTATGTTCCACAAGTGGGAATCATAAATCCAGGAGTTTTTTCACCACTATTTTCTATTGAGCTTGTTATTTGGGTAGCAATAGGTGGACGGGGAACTCTATATGGAGCAATCATTGGAGCAATCATTGTAAATTTTGCAAGTACATATTTTACATCTGCTCTTCCAGAAGTTTGGTTATATGCCTTAGGTGGATTGTTTGTATTAGTAACTCTTTATCTTCCACAAGGTGTAGTTGGGCTTATCAGTAAAATCAACGCAAGACTTGGAAAGGCTAAATAATGAAACTATTAAGACATGAAAATGAACAAAATATTGGTAATCTTAAAATTGGAGATAGAATATTATTAGTTGATGGTGTTAGTGTTAGTTTTGATGGGTTTAAAGCCTTAAATAATCTAAGTTTTTCAATCAATTATGGAGAACTAAGATGTATCATTGGTGCAAATGGTGCAGGAAAGTCAACTATGATGGATGTAGTAACTGGAAAAACTACTCCTGATGAAGGGGAAGTGATTTTTGGTGAAGCTGTTAATTTACTTGAATTAGATGAACCATCAATTTCAGAAATAGGTATTGGAAGAAAATTTCAAAAGCCAACAGTTTTTCAAAATCATTCAGTTTTTGAAAACCTAGAACTTGCCATGAAAGATGACAAAAGATTTTTCAAAACACTTTTTTCAAAACTTAGAAGTGAACAAAAAGATAAAATAGAAGATACTATGAAACTAATTGGTCTAAAAGAGCTTTACAATATGGACGCAGGTATCTTGTCACACGGTCAAAAACAGTGGTTAGAAATTGGTATGCTTATCATGCAAGAGCCAAAACTACTATTAGTAGATGAGCCAGTTGCTGGAATGACACCACAAGAGGTGGAAAAAACAGCAGAGATTCTGACAAGTTTATCAAAAGAGAATGCAGTAGTTGTAGTTGAACATGATATGGAGTTTATACGAAGTATTGCTTCAAAAGTAACTGTGTTACATGAGGGTTCAGTTTTAGCAGAAGGTAATATGGATGCCATACAGAACAACGAGAAAGTTCGAAAAGTATATCTAGGAGAATAAAAATTCAAATTATGTCACTATTGCGGCGTTAAAGATTTCTCATTTACTAATAGTAAACTTCAAAATCTTTGCCTTGTACTAGCAACATACTTTGAATTTTTTGGGAAATTGAAGGGAAAATTATGTTAAAGATAGAAAAAATAAATCAATTTTATGGACAAAGTCATACCTTATGGGATTTGGACTTGGAGATTAAAAAGGGACGATGTACTTGTCTTATGGGAAGAAATGGTGTGGGTAAAACAACACTTAGTAAAGTAATCATGGGCTTACTTCCAATCAAAGATGGAAAAATCATCTATGAGGGGCAAGATATTTCAAAATTAGCTGACCACAAACGTGCAAGTATTGCTATAGGTTATGTTCCCCAAGGAAGAGAGATATTTTCACAACTGAGCGTCCTAGAAAACTTACAAATTGGAGTTTTGGCAAATAGAAATAAAATCTCAAAAGTTCCAGAAAAGATATATGAACTTTTCCCAGTATTAAAAGATATGCAAAAAAGAAAAGGTGGAGATTTATCAGGTGGACAGCAACAACAACTTGCAATCGCAAGAGCACTATGTATTGATCCAAAGTTTTTGATTCTTGATGAACCAAGTGAAGGGATACAGCCAAATATAGTAGCTCAAATTGGTGAAGTAATTGATTATCTTACAAAAGAAGAAGATATGACAGTTTTACTTGTGGAACAAAAGTTGCCATTTGCAAGACGACATGGGGATGATTTTTATGTTGTAGATAGGGGAAGTGTAGTTGCCCAAGGAGAGATTTCACAGTTAAGCGATGATATAATAAAACAACATTTATCAGTATAACTAGGAAAAATATGAGTATTAAGTTTAAGTTTGAAAATGAGAAGTTCTCTTTAGATAAATTGGAACTTCCCTCAAGACACTATTATTTTCAAAATGAAGAAAACTATATAAAACTTCTTAATATTGGGGAAGGTCTTTTCCCCAAAGATAAAATTCGAACATCTTTTAAACTTAATAACTCAAAGCTAATATTAACAACAGAATCAGCTACAAAAATCTATCCATCAAAAAAAGAGTATGGAATTCAAAAAATTGATATTACTTTAGAAAACAGTTCAAATTTAGAGTTTCTAAATGATGAACTTATCTTATACAAAGACTCAAAATATATTCAACTATTTAATTTGAAGTATGATGATAGTTCAACATTCTTTTATACAGATATTTTGAGTCGTGGAAGAAGTTTTGAAGATTTTGATTTTTAAAATATGCTGATTAAAAATAGTTTTATTTGTGATAAAAAACTTGAATATATAGAAAAGTTTGATGTATGTGGCAATGAATTAAAAGATTATATGCAAAGAAAAGATAGTCAGAATTTTATCTTTGCAAAGATATATATAAAAACAAAAGAAAATGAAAATTTTATAAAAAATATACAGCAAAATGGCTTTGAGTCTTTTACTTTTAGTCATAATAAAAAAATCATAATTGGAGTAATTAGTTCCAATAATATGTCAAACTTGAAAAAGAAAGTTATGCATATTTGGGAAATTTATAGAAAAGATTTAAATAAAGAAAAATTTAGTCTAGGAAAACAATAAATTAATTGGAGGTAAAAAGATGTTTCTAACAAATCGTGAACAAGAAAGATTGATGATTTATACAGCTTCAAAATTGGCACTTGAGCGAAAAGAAAAAGGTTTAAAGCTAAACTATCCAGAAGCTGTTGCAATTTTGAGTTCATACATTCTTGAAGGCGCAAGAGAAGGTAAAACTGTAGCACAACTTATGGTTGATGCTACGAAAGTTTTAGGTGAAGATGATGTTATGGATGGAATTGCTTCTATGATGCATATGGTTCAAATAGAAGCTACCTTTGATGATGGTACAAAACTTGTCACTGTTCACAATCCTATTACTACAAGTAAAAAAGCAAAAATAGAACCGGGTGAATATTTTGTAAATGAAGGTGAAATAGTTCTAAATGAAAACAAAGAACTTACCACAATACAAGTAGAAAACAGAGGTGATAGACCAGTACAAATTGGATCACACTATCACTTTTTTGAAGTTAATAAAGAACTTGCCTTTGATAGAGCACAAGCTTATGGCAAAAGACTTGATGTTCCAGCAGGAACTTCAGTGCGATTTGAGCCAGGTTCAATAAAAGAGATAAATCTAATAGATTTTAGTGGTAAAAGATATATGAGTGGATTTAATGGTTTAGTTGAAGGCTTTTTAGATGATGTTCCAACAAAAGAAAATGCCATGAAAAATTTAGAAAAGTTCCTAGGAGTATAAGATGAAAATATCAAAAGAAAAATATGCTTCAATGTATGGACCAACGACTGGTGATAGATTTAGACTTGCTGATACATCTTTAATAGCTAAGATAGAAAAAGATTATACAACTTATGGAGAAGAGAGTAAGTTTGGTGGTGGTAAAACAGTAAGAGATGGAATGGCACAAAGTCCAACGGCTGTTGATGTTGCTGATTTGATTATTACAAATGCTGTTATTATTGATTATACAGGTATTTATAAAGCTGATATTGGTATCAAAGATGGTGTAATAATAGCTATTGGAAAATCTGGAAATCCAAATCTTTGTGATGGTATTACAGAAGGTTTAGAAATAGGAGCAAACACTGAAATACTATCAGCTGAAGGTAAAATTATAACTGCTGGTGGTATAGATTCACATATTCACTTTATAAGTCCTGGTCAAATTGATGTTGCACTAGCTAGTGGAGTTACTACTATGGTAGGTGGTGGAACTGGACCAAATACAGGAACAAATGCCACAACTTGTACCCCAGGGGAGTGGAATATAGGTAAGATGATACAAAGTGTTGATAACTTACCACTTAACTTTGGTTTTATGGGAAAAGGAAATAGTTCTTGTAAAGAGGCTTTAGAGGTTCAAATAAAAGCTGGAGCTATGGGACTAAAACTCCATGAGGATTGGGGAAGTACACCAAAAGCTATTGATACTTGTTTAAGTGTTGCTGATGAATATGATGTACAAGTTGCTATTCATACAGATACCTTAAATGAATCAGGCTTTGTTGATAATACAGTTGACTCTTTTAAAGATAGAACAATACATACCTTCCATAGTGAAGGAGCAGGTGGTGGACATGCACCTGATATTATGAAAGTGGCTGGACTAGCAAATATATTACCATCAAGTACTAATCCTACTTTGCCATATACAAAAAACACTATTGAAGAACATCTTGATATGCTCATGGTATGTCACCATTTAAGTCCAAAGATTCCTGAAGATGTAAGTTTTGCAGAGAGCAGAATTAGAGGTAAGACAATTGCAGCTGAAGATGTGTTACATGACTTGGGAGCTATTAGTATAACTAGTTCAGATTCACAAGCTATGGGAAGAGTAGGGGAAGTACTTACAAGAACTTGGCAAGTGGCAGACTCTATGAAAAAACAAAGAGGTGCTTTAGATGGAGATGATGAACTAAGTGATAATAATAGAATCAAAAGATATATCGCAAAATATACTATAAATCCTGCAATCGCTTGTGGAATAGATGAGTATGTAGGAAGTGTAGAAGTTGGTAAGATGGCTGACTTAGTTTTATGGAATAGAGCTTTCTTTGGGGTAAAACCTGAGATTATTATCAAAGGTGGATTTATAGCACTTAGTATGATGGGTGATTCAAATGCTTCAATTCCAACACCAGAACCAAATATGTATAGACCTATGTTTGGAAGTTTAGGAAAAGCAAGTGCAAAAACAAGTGCAATCTTTACTTCAAATATAGCAATTGAAGAAGGTATAAAAGATAAACTTGAAATCGATAAAGCTGTACTTGCTGTTAAAAATACAAGAAGTATAGGTAAAAAAGATATGAAGTTAAATGACTTTATTGGAGATATTGTAGTTAATCCAGAGACATATGACGTAACAGTTGATGGAGAGTTAATAGAATCAAACTATGTATCAACAGTACCAATGGCAAAAAAATATTTTATGTTCTAGGAAAGAGTATGATAAAAAAAGTTATAGAAATCAAGAAAGATATAAAAGCCAGTGATGAGGTTGAATTATCTTGGTTTGATATGCAAAAACCAAACCTAACTGCTGTTAGTAAAAGTGGAGTAAATTTTGTAGTAAAAGCAAAATTTACCCATCTACATGAAAATGATATTTTAGTTTGTGAAGACGACTATTCTATAAAAGTAAAACGAAGTGCTGATGAAGTTTTTGTTTTAGAGTTTTCAGATGCTCTAATTTTTGCAAAAACTGCATATGAAATAGGGAATCGACATCAACCTGTGATGATAGAAGAGTTTAAAATAACTATTTTAGACGATATTTCTTTAGGTGATATTATAAAAGATTGTTATGCAAATAAAGATATAAATATAGAAAAAACAAAAGGGTATTTTAAGCCAAATGGTAAAGCACACCACTCACACTAGTCTTAAATCACTAAGTAGATTTATACAAATACTTGATGGAACTTTTCCCTCTGGAATGTTTGTGCACTCTTTTGGACTTGAACCTCATATTGTTAAAGAGGTAGTTTATGATGAAAAGAGTTTAAAAATCTATTTGAAAAATCTAATTATAGACCAATACTCTAAAATGGAGTTTGTATATATTAAAAAAGTATATGAAGCTTTAGAAAAAGATAAATTAAATTTAATAAAAAAGCTTGATAATGAATATGGGGCATATCTAACTTTTGAGTATGCAAAAGCTTCTAAAGATATAGGTGAAAACTATTTTGTACAAATAAAAAGTTTAGCCTCAAAAGATATAGTAATAAAATATTTCAAGGAAATTGAAAATAAAACTTGTGAAGCAAATGAAATAATAGTTTTAAGTGCATTAGCTTATGATTTAGATATTTGTATGGAAGATTTTATTGTGATGTGGACGAAAAAGAACCTTATAAACATAGCAGCAACAACACTTAAAATATCAAGAATAAAACCCTCTCAAATACAACAAATGCTATTTGAATTTGATGAAATATTAGAGAATATTGTTTTTGAAAAAATTGATAAAAAAATCACAAACTTTAATCCACTTTTTGAAGAAATCATTTTTTCTCACAAGAATTTAGAACCAAAGATGTTTATAACGTAAAGGATAATTAAAAAATGAGTTTAAAAATAGGAATAGCAGGACCTGTAGGAAGTGGTAAAACTTCACTAATAGAGAGTCTTACAAATATATTAAAAGATAAATATTCACTTGCAATTGTGACAAATGATATATATAC
This sequence comes from Arcobacter sp., assembly GCA_002869535.1. GTDB lineage: Bacteria > Campylobacterota > Campylobacteria > Campylobacterales > Arcobacteraceae > Arcobacter. The sequence continues at coordinate 242,156 of PKUK01000008.1, read as the reverse complement.
AACAGAAGATGCAAATTATCTTAAAAAAACACTTGACTTAGATGAAAATAGAATAATAGGTGTAGAAACAGGTGGTTGTCCTCACACAGCAATAAGAGATGATATCTCTATGAATCAAAAAGCTGTACGAGAACTTGAAGAAAAGTTTAATCCAGATATTACTTTTGTGGAGAGTGGTGGAGATAACCTTAGTGCAACTTTTTCTTATGAACTTGTTGATTATTATATGTATGTAATTGATGTGGCACAAGGGGCAGATATTCCACGTAAAAAAGGTGCAGGATTGCTTTTTTCTGATTTACTTGTAGTAAATAAAACTGACTTAGCACCATACGTAGGAGTTGATTTAGAGTTAATGAAAGATGATGTACAAAATAATAGAAAAAATAAACCTTCTGTTTTTATATCTAATAAAGAAGAAAAAAGTTTAAAACAACTTGCAACTTGGATTGAAGCACTAATATAATCTAAATTATTATTTAGATATAATCCAATATTTTATTAGGAATTCTTATATTTGAAAAGATTATTTAGCTTAATTTTAACACTGTTTTTTACACTTCATTTATTTGCTTCACACGTTGAATTAACCCAAAAAGAGAAAAAATGGCTTGCAAAGCACCCTGTAATCACATTGGGTACAGAAACAACATGGGCACCATTTGTTATAAATAATGGCAACTCCATTAATGGATTTGATGTTGATATATTAAGCTTAGTTAATAAAAATACTGGCGCAAACTTTCAATTAAAAGTTGGTACATGGAAAGATATGGTACAAAAAGCTATCAATAAAGAGATTGATGGCTTAAGTACAAGTGCTGTACATGAAGAGAGAGCCAAATTTTTCAACTTTTCAAATAGTTATACTTCTACAAAAAAATATTTTATTACACTAAATAATAATCCTAAAAATATCAATTCTATTGATGATTTACTTGGTAAAAAAATTGGATATTTAGAAAATAATTTATTTGATAAAAAACTTATTTCCCAATACAAAGAGTCGATTTTAGTTCCCTTAAAAACATTGGATGAGATACTGCATAATCTTATAACTGGAAAAATTGATGCTACGATTGGCAATCATGAGATTTTTTATTTAGCACAAAAAGAGAGGTTACCCTATCTTAAAATTGTGGATAAAGTACAAAACAGTACTTTAAACTTAGTATTTTCCATAAGAAAAGATTATCCTGAAGCAATTTCTATTTTAAATAAAGGCTTAGCTTTTATACCTGAAGATACAAAAAGCTATATAAGTAAAAAGTGGTTTGCAACACCACAAAATATCCCAGATGAAAACCATCTAAATTTAACAAAAGAAGAAAGAGAGTATTTAAAAAATAAAAAAGTCCTTCATGTTGCAAACTTAAAAACATTTCCACCTTTTAACTTCAATGAAAATGATATTCCAAAAGGGTATAGCATAGATTATATGAAGTTGGTAGGCAAATATTTAAATATAGAGATTAATTTTATCACTAATAAATCTTGGAATGAGTTTTTGATAATGTTAAAAGATAAAAATATAGATTTAATTCCACATGTTGCAATTACTAATGAAAGAAAAAAATACTTAGATTTTACAAACTTTAACCATATTGAATTTTCAACTGGAGTTGCAGTAGATAAAAATAGTAATTTCAAGTCAATGAATGACTTGAAAGATAAAATAATAGCAGTAACAAAAAAATCATTTGTAGAGACATATTTAAAAGATAATTTCCCAGAACAAAAACTACTATTCTCTTCATCTACTGCAAATGCAGTTGAAGATGTATCTATGGGACAAGCAGATGCTGCAATAGGAAGTCTTCCTGCTTTACAATATTATATTCAAAAAGATTGGTTAAGTAATGTAAAGACAATAACTTTAAATGATCTTGGATTAGAGAAAAAAACTGCTCTTCCTATGGCTGTATCAAAAGATAATTTATTATTAAAATCCATATTAGAAAAAGTAAATGATGTGATACCTCACAATGAAAAAGTAAAGCTAAAACATAAATGGATGAACCTTTCAGATTTAAATTATAGTTTAAATAATGAAGAAATTAAATATTTAAAAAAGAAAAAGATAATAAAAATGTGTGTTCTTCCAGACTGGTTACCTTTTGAACAAATTGACAATAATGGAAACCATAATGGAATAGGGGCAGATTTAATAAATATAATTTCTACATATATTGATACTCCTATTAAACTTGTCCAAACTAAAGAGTGGTCACAATCTTTACAAAATATTAGAGATAGAAAATGTGATATTCTTCCTGTTGCGATGGATCTTGCAAGCCGTAGAGATAGTATGAACTTTACAAATCCTTATCTAGCTGAGCCATTTGTTATTGCCACAAAATTAGATAAATTATTTATTAAAGACTCAAAAGAACTTAGTAACAAAAAAGTTGGGATTGTAAAAAGTTATGCTTTTAAAGATGTATTAAAACAGAGAAATCCCTTAATTGAAATTGTAGATGTTAAAAATGCAAAAGAGGGACTAGAAAGAGTTAGTAGTGGGGAGTTATTTGGCTATATAGATATTATGCCAGCTATTGGTTATGGTATACAAAAGTACTCTATGTTTGATTTGAAAATTGCAGGAAAGTTAGAATTTGATATTAAATTGAGTATTGCATCAAGAAATGATGAACCCCTATTAAATAATATTATGCAAAAAGCTTTAGATGAGATAAGTGAAGAACAAAAAAGAACAATTATAAATAAATGGATAGAGATAAAGGTTGCCCAAGAAGTCAATTATACACTGCTTTGGCAGACAAGTTTAGTTTTTGCGATTATAGTTTTAATTATTTTATATAAAAATAGAACAGTACATTTACTTAACAAAGATCTTACAAAAGCAAAAAATGAGATAGAAGAACAGCAACATATGGTTAATAAATATGTATTAATTCTTACAACTGATACAAATGGAATAATTACAAAAGCAAATGAACCATATTGTAAAACTGTTGGTTATACAAAAGAAGAACTACTTGGTAAAAAACATACCCACATGCGACATCCTGACCTTGATGATGATTTTTTTGTTAATTTATGGGAAACTATTTCAAAAGATAAGATATGGTCTGGAGAAATTAAAAACTTAAGAAAAGATGGTGAAACCATTTGGCTTAATATGTATATTGAACCAATAATTAAAGAAAATAAAAAAATTGGATATAGAGCAATATCAGAAGATATTACAGATAAAAAAAGAATCGAAGAACTCTCAATAACTGATAAATTGACAGGCTTATATAATAGAATGAAACTTGATGAAACAATGTTAATAAAAGTAGAAGAGTTTAAAAGATATAAAACACAATTTTCAATTATATTATTAGATATTGATGATTTTAAAAAGGTAAATGACACCTATGGTCATGATGTTGGTGATTATGTATTAAAAGAAATTGCAAAAGCTTTAAAAATCAATCTTAGAATTACAGATATTATTGCAAGATGGGGTGGAGAAGAGTTTCTTATTATTTGTGAAAATACAAGTTTAAACGATGCTAAAATTGTTGCTGAAAATATAAGAAAACTTGTAGAAGATATAAAGTTTGAAATTGTAGGAAGAGAAACAATTAGTTTAGGTGTAGTAGAGTTTAATAACACTGATACAATTAATACGATTTTCAAAAGAGCAGATGAGGCTTTATATGAAGCAAAAAAAACTGGAAAGAATAAAGTAATTGCGATTAAATAGATTAAAATAAATTGTAAGTTAGTTTTTCTAATATCTTTTGTAAGTTTTTTTGTTCATCTATTGTAAGTACATCAAATAGTCTCTTTCTATGTTCTACTATGTCAGTTAGACATTTTTCTACAAGTTTTTCACCTTTTTTCTCCAAATATACTAATGTACTTCGTTTATCTTTTTCGGAAGGTTTTCTTGTAATATAAGCACTGTTTTCTAGTTTTTTTAGAATTTTTGTCATGCCACCTGATGAGAAAACTGTAGCTGCATATAAATCTGTTGGTGAAAGAACTTTACCATTAAAATATAAAGCAGTTAAAACATCTATATCAGAATGTATTAAATCATAGGTTACTTTTAAATAACTCTCTGTTTCATTAAATATATTTATATATATAAGCATTATTGGGAGTGTAAATCCAAATTGATTGTATTCTTGTATTGTTACGATATTTTCAAAAAAATTGTCTATGTGCTTTTTTTCCATAAGCGAAGTTTAGCGAAAGTTTTATTAAAGAACTATATCTTTCTAGAAAGACAAATTTAAGTTACTCTATGTTATCTTTCTAGCAAGATAAAAGGAGTGAAATTGAAAAAATTGTGTTTTATTTTCTTAATACCAATTTTTATGTGGAGTCAAAACTTAAATGAGCTAGTTGAACTTTCATTAAAAAATAGATTGGTTGATTCTTATAATTATGAATTAGAGTCATTAAAAAATGAGTTTGAAAGTGTGAAAAGTGGATATCTACCAAAAGTTGATGTTGGGGCAAGTTATTCTCAAACAAATAAAGAAACAGCAAATGTTGCAAATGAAGGGTCAACCACCTATGCAACGGCAAGTTTTATTTTATATGATGGTGGGAAAAGAAGTGATACTTTCAAAAGCTATGATTCAAATATTAAAAGTACAGAAGAAGCTATTCAAGCCAATAAAAATAAGATTGCTTTAAATGTAGTGAACTACTATTTTAGTTATTTATCTCTTCTTTCAAGCAAAGAAGCAAAAGAAAAAGAGATAGAACAATTAAATGCCCAATATAATAGATTAAAAAAATATTTAGATGTTGGAACTACAACTGAAGATGAATTAGAAAAAATAATCTATAGAGTTGAAAGTGCAAATGTAAGTTTGCATGAAATAGAGTTACAATTACAAACAATAGTGCACAATCTTAATTATATTACTGGCGTTGATGTAAGCATTGAAAGTGGTTCTTTATTAAATGAGTTTTCACAATTGCAAACTGAATTAACTAGAGCAGATATTAAGTCTTTAGAATATGATTTAGATACACTTTTAAATAATGCAAATATAGAAAAAAGTGGCTATCTTCCTACAATAAATTTAAAAAATACATATACAAAATATGATATGAATTATAAAAATTCAAGTTATGATTCTACTTTAGATGATCAAAATATTGCATCTATAAATTTGACTTGGAATATATTTTCGTTTGGAGAAACAAAAAACAGATATGAATCTCAATATAAAAAATATTTAAGTCTAAAATCAAAATATATGTATGAAAAAAATAAAGCAAATGTTGATTTACAACTTGCAATAAAAGCATATGATATAGCAAAACTAAAAGTAAAATCTGCACAATCAGGTTTAGCAGCTGCAAATAGTGCCTATAAAGTTGTTAAATCAAAATTTGAGAATGGATTAATTGATAATATTGCTTATTTAGAATCATTAACTGAAAAATACAATGCAATAAGTGTTTTAAAAACAGCCCAATATGACATAGAAATCAAAAAAGCTAATGTAATTTACAATAGTGGAAATAATTTAAAGGAATATATTAAATGATAAATCAAAAAATATTGTTATTTATAACAGCAGTAATTATAGTTTTTACAGGATGTAATGATAGTAAAACAAGCACTCCTACAACAAATGTATCAAAAGAGAAACCTGCTTTACCAGTAAAAGTTTTTATTGTAAAAAAAGAGAATACTTCTATATCTAAATCTTATCCTGGATTAATTACACCTTTTGAGGAAGCAGGTGTAACAGCAAGGGTTAAAGGTATATTAGAAAAAAAACATTTTAAAGAGGGTAGTTTAGTTAAAAAAGGTGATTTACTTTATACAATAGAAAAAGATACTTATAAAGCAAGTTTAGATCAAGCAGAAGCTAATTTTAATAAAGCAAATAAGGATTATGTTAGAGCAAATGCACTTTTAAAAAGTAAAGCTATTAGTGTACAAGATTATGATACTTACGAATATACCTATGAAGATGCCAAAGCAAAATTAACTGAAGCAAAGATTCAATATAGCTATACAAAAGTACTTTCTCCTATAAAAGGAATAGCAGGAGTTAAGCATAATGATATAGGTGACTTAGTAGGCACTGATTCAACAAATACTTTACTTGTAACTATTACTTCAATTGATCCTATACATGTTGAGTTTTCTTTAGCTAAAGATGATATTAGCCTATTTCTTTCACAAATAAGAGAAGGGAAAGCAACTGTTACACTTGTGAATAATGATAAAAAATATGAAAATGGTATTATTGATTATATCTCTCCTAAACTTGACTCTCAAACTGATACTTTACCCTTACGTGCAAAGTTTGAGAATAAAAATCAAGAACTTTTAGTAGGAGAATTTGTACAAATAGAATTGGGTAATTTAAATATTCCAGATGTATTTATTATTCCTGAGGAGGCATTATTAAAAACTGTAAAAGGAAACTTTGTTTATGTAGTAAAAGATAATCAAGCTAAAATAATACCAATTGAAATAGGTCAATTATTATCACAAGGCGTAGTTATAAAAAGTGGATTAAGTACAAATGATAATATAATCATAAGCAATATTGCAAAAGTAAGACCTGATACAAAAGTACAAATAATAAATGAGACAAAATAATGTTTTCATCATTTTTTATTAAAAATCCTGTATTTTCAGCAGTCGTATCTATAATTATTGTATTAGCTGGAATAATCTCAATGATTAATTTACCTATTGAACAATATCCAAGGGTCGTTCCTCCTCAGATTATTGTTTCTACAAATTATCCAGGAGCTAGTGCCGAAACTATTTCAAAAACAGTTGCAGCACCTATTGAAGAACAAATTAATGGTGCTAATAATATGCTTTACATGAACTCTGTAGCTGCTGATAATGGAAGTGTAAGTATTAATGTATTTTTCCAAGTTGGTACAGACCCTAGTGATGCAAAGATTGATGTTAATAATAGAGTGCAAGCGGCTCTTTCAAAACTACCTGAGCAAGTACAAAGACAAGGTATAAATGTACGCGAGCGTTCACCTAGTATGCTACAAGTTTTTATGCTTTATTCTCCAACAAATAGTCGAGATATTACATATCTATCTAATTATACTTTGATTAATATTGTTGATGATATTAAGCGTATAAGAGGAGTAGGTGATGCAACAATATTTGGGGCAAAAGATTATGCAATTCGTATTTGGATTGATCCTTTAAAACTCTCAAATCAAAATCTAACTACATCAGATGTTATTGATGCAATTAAAGAACAAAATGCTCAATATGCAGCAGGAAAATTTGCAGCTGAGCCAATTAAAAATAAACAGATGTTTACATATACTTTGCAAACACCTAAACGATTAACTAATCCAAAAGAGTTTGGAGAGATAATTATACGTTCCAATATGGATGGAAGTGCTTTACATTTAAAAGATGTAGCTACTGTTGAGTTAGGTTCTCAAAGCTATAATATGACTACACAATTAAATAACAAACCAGCTATTCCCGTTGGAATATTTTTACAAAGTGGTGCTAATGCATTAGATACAGCACGTGCTGTTGAAAAGGTTTTAGAAGAGGCAAGTAAAAAGTTTCCAGAAGGTGTCGCTTACAGTATTCCTTATGATAGTACTGCCTTTGTTGAAATTTCAATTAAAGAGGTTGCTAAAACATTTATTGAAGCAATTATCTTAGTTATTGCAATTATTTTTCTATTTTTACAAAACTGGAGAGCAACACTTATTCCAATATTAGCAGTACCTGTTTCAATTATAGGTGCTTTTGCTGGGATGTATGTTCTTGGATTTAGCATTAATTTACTTACCCTTTTTGGTTTAGTTCTTGCCATTGGAATTGTTGTTGATGATGCTATTATTGTGATTGAAAATGTTGAGAGGCATATGAGTGAAGGAATGAGCCCAACAGAGGCTTCTTACACTGCAATGAAAGAGGTTTCAAGTGCATTGATTGCAATTATATTAGTACTTTCGGCCGTATTTATTCCAGTTGCATTTATGGGTGGATTAAGTGGAGAAATGTATCGACAGTTTGCTATTACGATTGTTGTATCAATAGTGATATAAGGATTTGTTGCTTTAACTCTTACACCATCTTTATGTGCAACTATGTTAAAAGCTGAACACACTAAACCTCAAGGATTTTTCAAATGGTTTAATAATTTATTTGATAAAGCAACAAGTGGTTATTCTTTTTTAGTGAAAAAAACTATTCGTTACTCACTTATAAGTATTTTACTATTTGGTGGATTGATTTATATTTCATATGATATGTTCGATAGTATGAAAAAGGGTTTAGTACCACAAGAGGATCAAGGTACAATTTTCTTATTTAGTTACAACCCTCCAGGATCTTCATTACATAGAACTGAGAAGTTAACAACAGAAATTAATAATACAGTTTTAAAAGATAATAACGTAAAAGATGTGATTACCTTAACAGGACTTGATTTAGTTACTTTTGGACAAAGAACTCACGCAGCTGCAACTATTGTTAAATTAAAAGATTGGGATGAGAGAAAAAGACCTGAACAACATGCCTCAGTAATTAATAAAAAATTTAATGGTCAACTTATGGGGACAACAACAGATGGATTTACATTTGGTGTACTTCCTCCTCCAATTATGGGTATGAGTTTATCTGGTGGATTTGAAATGTATGTACAAGATAGAAGTGGTGGAACAGTGCAGGATTTAAATAAATATGTTTCACAAATTATTCAAAAAGCAAATGCAAGACCTGAGTTACAAGGTGTAAGAAGCTCACTTAATGTGAATATTCCTCAATATAAAATAGATGTAAACACACAAAAAGCAAAAGCAAAAGGTGTGAAAATATCAGAAATATTTTCAACTCTTAGTTCAACTTTAGGAAGTTATTATGTAAATGATTTTAATTTATATGGGCGTACATATAAAGTCAATCTTCAAGCAAAAGGTGAATTTAGAAAAGGTATTGATTATTTAAAGTTTATTTTTGTTAGAGGAGCCAATAATGAACTTATTCCAATTAGTTCTTTAGTAAGTGTTATTCCCACTGTTGGAGCAGATTTGATAGAAAGGTTTAACCTCTTTCAAGCAGCAAAAGTTTCAGGACAACCCGCACTTGGATATAGCTCAGGAGATGCACTTAGAATAATTGAAGAAGTATCAAAAGAAGTATTACCACAAGGATATACTATTAGTTGGATTGGTACAGCTTTTCAAGAGAAACAGATTTCAAGTAGTAGTGCACAAGCATTTATTTTTGGAATTGTTTTACTATTTTTAATTTTAGCAGCACAATATGGAAAATGGTTAATGCCTATTTCAGTTGTTTTAGCAGTGCCATTTGCCATTTTTGGAGCAATTTTAGCTACTCTTCTAAGAGGTTTAGAAAATGATATTTATTTTCAAGTGGGACTTCTAGTACTGGCTGGACTTGCTGCAAAGAATGCAATCTTGATTGTAGAATTTGCATTACAAAAACAAAAAGAGGGAATGAATTTAGTCGATTCAGCTCTTGAAGCTGCAAAAATAAGACTAAGACCAATCATAATGACATCATTGGCATTTACTTTAGGAGTTATTCCTTTAGCTATTAGTAGTGGAGCAGGAGCAGCAAGTAGGCACTCTATAGGAACAGGTGTAATTGGGGGGATGTTATCGGCAACATTTTTAGCAATTATATTTATACCACTTTTTTATATTTTAGTTTCTAAGTTAAGTAAAGCAAAAAAATAAGGATGTCTTCTTTAATTAATAAAAATAAAAAGAGAAAGTGCATAGCACTTTCTTGTAAAAAAATACTTTTAGAAGAAAGAATAAATAAACTAACAATTGCACAACTTGCAAAAGAAGCAAATATTGGAAAAGGTACTATTTACGAGTATTTTGAAAATAAAGAAGATATAGTCTTAGAATTAAATACTCTTTTATATGAAAATTATAGAGAGAATATTTATGAAAAAATAGAAAAAGAAAAAGATTATAGAGAAAAAATCAAACTCTTTTTAACCTTGATTTATGAAGATAAATTCAATTGTCATCGTAAAATATTTAAAAAATTTATAGGAATAACTTATTCTTCTGAAAACAACTCAATTATAGAATTTCAGAGAAATTGGTATAAAGAAAACTTTGAGTATTTAAAAGTTTTAATAAAAGAGTCAAGTGAGAATAAAAGATTAATTAATAATGATATAAATGTAGATGAATTAGTTGATTCAATAATAAATACAATGTTAGGTTTTTTTCTTTTATCTTTTTTTACAAAATCTATTAGTGAAACACAACATGATATAAAAAAATATATAAATAGTATATATAAAAAGTAATAGAGAAGTTGAGAGAGAAGTTCTCTCTCAATAAGAAGTTAACTATTCTGCTACAGCTACTTCTACAGGAGTTTATTCCCAAATACCATGTTTTGTACAGTATCCATGAGCAACTAAGTTTAATTTTTTACTAGTTGGAATAATAGTAAAAGTTGTAGTATTGTGTGCTTTTACATTTCCTAATGTTCCTGGAACATAACTAGCTTTTGCTAATTGAGTATCACCGTTAAATAGTGTAACTGATTCAATAAAGTGATCAAAATCATCTGGATGAGTATATTCATTACCCATTTTAACAGTTACTTCAAACGGCTCACCTGCTTTTGCATTATCGCTACAGTGGATAAATGGTGAGTGTCTATCAATTAAGTCTTTCTTAGCTTCTCTTTCAACAGTATCTATATCAACATATTTGTTAATCTTTGGCATATTTCAATCTCCTATAAATTTGTGTATTGCATTATACAGTATGTTTATTAAATTTTAAAGGATAAATTTTATCCTAAGCTTTAATTTAAGATAAATATCAGAAAATCAAGTCTATTTATGATAAAATCCGCGCTATGAACAAAGAAGATTATTTTATAAAACAATTTAAAAACAATCATAAAAATGTTATTGGTGATGATGGAGCAGTTATTGGTTCTCATGTCTATAGTATGGATGCTTTTTTTGAAAATATTCATTTTAAACGTGAATGGATGAGTCTAAAACAAATAGCAAGAAAAGCTATGATTGCAAATATATCTGATGCAATTGTTATGAATGCTATTCCAAAATATGCACTTTTAAGTGTTGCAATTCCAAAAAGTTTTTCAAATGAAGATTTAAAAGAGTTAGCAAAAGGGTTTAAAAGTGTTGCTAAAAAATTTGGAGTCAAAATAATTGGAGGAGATACAATATCAAATAATAAACTTGATATTTCCATAACAATTATTTCAAAGACAAAAAAACCAATTTATAGAAAAGGTCTAAAAAAAGATGATTTACTTTGTTATAGTGGTGAGTTAGGAACTTGTAAGAAAGACTTAGACTCTTTATTAAATGGAAAGAAAGTATCTAAAAAATCAAAGTTCATAAAGCCAAAATTAAAGCCAAAATTCTTTTATGAAATTGCACCTTATATTAATTGCGCTCTTGATATATCAGATGGACTCTTTTTTGAGCTTGAAAGATTGTCTAAAATAAATAGTTTAGGTTTTAATTTTTTTGATAAAATTAGTAAAGAAGTAGGATGTTCAGGAGAAGAGTATGAAGTTTTATTCTCTTTTTCACAAAAAAACAAAGAGATAATCTCTAAGATTGCAACAAAACACGAAGTAAAACTAAACATCTTTGCAAAAGCAGTTGATGGAACATATAAATGTGATTGTCAAAATCATCATTTTAAATAAGGGAAAATATTGGAAGATAATACACAGTTAAATAAACATAATTTGCAATACTATTTAAATCACTCAAAAATAGATGTACTTTTTAAACAAAATAAAGATGATTTCGTAGTAACTGAAATTCCTTTATATGAATTTACAGGTGAGGGTGAGCATATAGTTGTAAAACTTAGAAAAAAAGATTTATCTACATGGGATGCATTACAAATTATTGCTGATAGTATTGGATGTAAGCTTAGAGATATAGGATATGCTGGTTTGAAAGATAAAAATGCAATGACAATCCAGCATATATCTATTCCAAAACAATTTGAAGAAAAGATAAATAGCTTCACCCATGAAAATATAAAATTTTTAGAAACTATAAATCACAACAATAAAATTAGGATTGGACATCTAAAAGGTAATAAGTTTTTTATTAGATTAAAAAGAGTTAGTTTAATGGATGCAAAAAAAATAGAACAGACCTTAGGAAAAATTGCAACATTTGGTATTCCAAATTATTTTGGTGTTCAAAGATTCGGTGCATATGGGGATAATCATGAAAAAGGTCAACAAATAGTTGAAGGAACTTTAAAAGAGAAAAGAAGAAATCTAAAACAGATGTTTTTAAATGCTTATCAAAGTTATCTTTTTAATTCATGGCTTTCAAAAAGAGTTGAGATATCAAAACTAATAGATGCCTTTGAGCCAAAAGAGATTTGCGATAAAGTTGGACTTCCACAAGATATTGTTAAGCAAATGAAAGCTCAAGCTCATCCCTTTAAGATGCTTCCTGGGGAACTTATGAGTCACTATCCTTTTGGAAAGATATTTATAGCAGAAGAACTTGAAGTTGAGAGTGATAAATTCTATAAAAAAGATAGAGTGCCAACTGGTTTATTACCAGGAAAAAGAGTTAAGATTAGTGAAGGTTTAGCTTTTGAGATAGAAAAAGAGTTTGATAAAAAAACTTTTGAAGATGGTGCTAGAAGATTTGCTTGGGTTTTTCCAGATGAAATTGAATCAAATTATAAAGAAGATAAAAATTGGTTTGAAGTTTCATTTACTTTACCAAAAGGTTCATATGCCACACAAGTTATCTCTGAAATAATCCATTAATAACATATTTTATTCTTATCTCTTTAAGCTTAGCTTTGATAAACTTTAAATAATAATAAAATAAAAGGCTTACTATGAATTATGAAGAGATAGTAGCAGAACTAGATCAAGTGACAAAAAGTTCTGAAAAGGTGGCTGTAAAAGTTTTTGAGAAACTAGAATCAGCTTTATCATTTACTAAAGACAAAGAGTCTTCTGATTTAATCCTTGAAGTCATGAATATGATTCAAGAAGAAGATATATTTAGACAAAAAATTGAGAGGGTTATTAATAGTATTTGCGAAGCTCAAGATATAGATGTAACACAATTTAACATAGCCCCAACTGCAAAGCACATTTCAGGTGATAACTACGACGAAATGTCACAAGAAGATATCGATAATATGTTTGCTGCTAATAATAAATAGAAAGTTTAAACTCTCTATTTATTTTTACAAACTACCTTTTTTACTTCATTTAATACATTAAATATTTTCATTGTTTCATCATCAGCTTCTTTAGCTTTTTGAGCTAAAGTACTATTTGATTCATTATTTGCATTTGCATCTATCAAGGCTTGCAGTTTTGAAGTTAAAACTTGACTTAAACTTTTTAAGTTCTCTATTAAGTCATCAGCTTGACCTGGGTATTTACCTTCAAAATCATTTATAAAAGTAGTTAATGATTTTGAGTTAGAAGTAGCCCATTTCTCTTTAGTTACTAATTTAGCAAAGATATCATCTTTTTGTTCAAGGATATGTACTTTTACTTTAGCAGTATTATAAACTAAATCCACATCAGCAACTTGTTCTCTTGAATCTTGAAGGAAACTAGCATTTGAAGCAGCTGTTACAAGTGAGTTTGACATTTCAGCAATTACTGTTGACATTTTAGAAATATCTTCCGCTACACTTGCATTTTGTTGTGTTGCTTGGTCTAAAGTAGTAATTGCATCATTTATTTGAGTGATTCCACCCTCTTGTTCTTTTGAAGCAGTTGAAACACTTTCAATCATCTCTATTGTATTTGAGATATTTTGATTTAGTTCGTTATATCCTTCAATCATTTTTGCTGATACTTCTTTACCACTTCTAGCTTTTGCAGTTGCTGTTTCAACTATACCTTTAATCTCTTTTGCAGCTTCAGCACTTCTTGAAGCTAGATTTCTTACTTCTTGTGCAACAACAGCAAATCCTTTTCCAGCTTCACCAGCAGTTGCAGCTTCAACAGCAGCATTAAGAGAAAGAATATTTGTTTGGAAAGCTATTTGATCAATTACTTCAATGGCCTCATTGATTGAACTAACTTGTTTATTGATATCTTCCATTGAATCAGCAGTTTGACTTGCAAGATTTTGACCACTTTTTGCAGAGGCAGTAACATTGTGTGCAAGCTGAGTCATTTTAACTGTAGCTTCTGTTGTTCCTTTGATATTACCTGTTATTTGTTCTAAAGCAGCTGCTGTCTCTTCTAAAGAGGCAGCTTGTTTATTTGAAGATAAAGATAACTCATTTGCTGCAGATGATAGTGTTTGAGTATTTTGTTTTAATGAATCACCCGTATTCATAATCATTGCTAAGATTTCAGAAGTATTATTACCCACTAGTTTTATACTAGCCGTAAGTGAACCTAAATCACCATATATACCCTTATCATCAATAACAAAATCAAATTTTGATTCAGAATAGTGTTCTAATGATTGATTGATTCTTTCTAAAGTATCTCTTGTATGAGAAATCATTGTATTAAGTTTAGTTTTTAAGTTCTCAACATGAGGATTTGAAGCTTGCGCTTTTACATCATATACAAAGAAACCATTTCCAGTTTTTTCTAATACATCATTTGCCTCTTCAATAACTTTTTCATCTTGTACTAAACCAGCTTTTACTTTGTCCATATAAGCATTAAACAGTTCAGCAACTTCTGCAATTTCATCTTTTGATTGAACAGTTAATCTTATATTTGTATCATTTGATTCAATCAAGTTTGTAAAACCTGCTTTTAATGAATTAATTGGTTTTGTAGCACCTCTTACTATAAAGAAGATAATTGCCATAGTTAAAAGACCTAATATAAGTGATGTAGTTGAAATACTAACAACTAAATCAACTAATCTTTCATCTGATTCTTTTAACGAGAAAGTTAAATCCATAACACCAATAACATCACCAACTTGCTGATTAGCATGACACATCAAACAGTCTTGCTCTGCAATCATTGGTTTTATCATTCTAATTTGATGACTTCCATTTTCATTTATTTCAAGAATCTGAGGAGCTTTTGTTTCAAAAGATTTTAAAATGTCTGAGTCTTCTGTAAATTTTGACTCTGGTGAGTACATTTCAATTAAGGGCTTACTTTTTGCAACTATTAGGTTTTTTACACCTTTTATGTTTTGAGCATCTTCTTCTGCTTTTTGAATAGTTGCGACATCTCCTGTTGACATTGCATTTCTAAGACTTTGGAACATTGCAGTATTAAGCATTTCCAAATTCTCTTTTGTTATTGCAATTGAATCACTTTTTACTTTTGTAGTACTAAAATAAACTACGGATACACTACTAATTGTCATTAAAATCACTAGTGCAAACATAATTTTATTATTAATCTTTTTAGTTATAAAATCAAACATAAACTAACCTTAATCTTTAAGTTAGGATATTATATAATTAAAACTATTTATAAACGATAAAAAAACAGAAAGAATTTAAAAAATAATGATAGTTGGCATAAAAGGTAAAATTGAGAAAAAAGAACCAACCTTACTACATATAGATGTAAACGGATTAGTTTATGAAGTATTCGTATCGGTTAACTGTAGTTCTAAAATCACAGAAAATAATATTTCACTCTTTACTACATATATAATAAGAGAAGATTCACAAGCTTTATATGGTTTTTTAGATATAAATGAAAAAAAACTATTTGATACGGTTATAAAAATAAATGGTGTAGGTCCTAAAGTTGCCTTAGCAATTTGTTCTACCTTTACTCCTAGTTCTTTTTCTCAAATAGTAAGTTCAAATGATATCTCTATGCTAAAAAGAGTTCCTGGTATTGGTCCAAAAGGGGCAAGTAGGATTTTAGTAGAGTTATCTGGCTTTGTTATTGATGGAAATGGGGAAGAGGATTCTGTAGGTACAAATATGATGGAGGCTTCTATGGCCTTAGAGTCTTTAGGGTTTAAAAAAGATATTATAACTAAGGCATTAAATAGTTGTAGTGCTACAAATACAAGTGATTTGGTAAAAGAAGCACTTAAAAAATTACAAAAATAGATTAAAAGGTTAATAAAGTATGAAGATTGCTATAGTTTTTGGTGGAAGTAGTTATGAACATGAGATTTCAATAGTATCAGCTATTGCGATGAAAGATGTTATTAAAAGTGAAGTAGAATATATATTTTTAGATGAAAATAGAGATTTTTATCATATCCCAACAAAAACAATTAAGTCAAAACTTTTTAGCAGTGGTGAATATAAAAAGTGCGATAAGCTTACTATTAAAAAAGGTACTTTTTCAAAAAAAGCTATGTTTGGTGAAAAAAATGTAGAGTTTGACGTTGTATTAAACTTAATCCATGGTGGAGATGGTGAAGATGGAACTATTGCTTCACTTTTTGAGTTTTTTGATATTAGATATATAGGTCCTAGAGTTGGAGCTTGTAGTGTGAGTTTTAATAAGTTTTTAACAAAAGGTTATGCTTCATCTTTAGGTATTAAAACAATAGATTATAAATACTTTACAAAGTTTGATAAAGTAAGTGTAGATAACTATCCAGTTATTGTAAAACCAGTTACTTTAGGTAGCTCTATTGGAGTTAGTATTGTAAAATCTAAAGAAGAGTTAAACTATGCACTTGATGTTGCCTTTGAGTTTGATAATGCAGTTTTAATAGAGACATTTATTCCAAATATAAAAGAGTACAATTTAGCAGGTTGTAAAATAAATAATGAGATAAAATACTCAATAGTTGAAGAGCCACAAAAAGTTGACTTCTTAGATTTTGATAAAAAGTATTTAGATTTTGCAAGGACGCAAAGAGTTAGTATTGCTGATATAAGTGATGAGTTAAAAGAAAAGTTGAAAAAAAGTTTTGAAACTATTTATAATACTACTTTTGATGATTCAATGATTAGATGTGATTTTTTTGTGATAGATGATGAAGTATATCTAAATGAAATCAACCCAATCCCAGGGTCTATGGCAAACTATTTGTTTGAAGATTTTGATTCAACTTTAAATGAACTTGCTAAATCGCTAAGATTAAGAGATAAAATCAAAATTTCATATGATTATGTAAATAAAATCCAATCGGCAAAAGGTAAATAAGCCTTGGCTTTAAAATCAATCCAATATGATAATAAAAACTTTGATATCTCATATGAAATAGTAAACCAAGGTTTAAAAAAAGATATTATTATTCTTCATGGTTGGGGTTCAAATAAAGATATCATGAGTAAAAACTTTAAAAACTATTTGCCAAGCTTTAGACATATCTATATTGACCTGCCAGGTTTTGGTAAGAGTATAAATGAGTATGTCTTAAGTACAAATGATTATGTAACTATCATGGAGATATTTTTAAAAGAAATTCATGCTTCAAAAGATACAATTATGGGACACTCATATGGTGGGAAAGTTGCTACAAAATTAAATCCTAAAAACCTTATACTTTTAAGCAGTGCTGGAATAGTTGAAGAAAAATCTGCTAAAGTTAAAAGTAAAATTAAGATGGCAAAGTTATTTAAATTTTTGGGTTTAGGTGCTATTACAAAGATTTTTAGAAGTAAAGATGTGGATAATATGAGTCAAAATATGTATGAGACTTTTAAAAATGTACTAAATGAAGATTTTACAGATGAGTTTAAAAATTATGAGGGAAAAGCATATATATTTTGGGCTGAAAGTGATACTGCGACCTCTTTAGAATCTGGTAAAAAAATAGCCTCACTTATAAAAAATAGTGAGTTTAAATCATATGAAGGGACACACTTCTTTTTTGTAGAAAATGCAAAAGATATAAGTGAAAGAATAGAAAATGGAATACTTTAATATATTTACACACATAGTTTTAGTTATGTCTTTAGGTTGGTATTTGATTACCAATTTACAATGGTACAGCTATAAAATAGAAAGAGTTATCTTTAAACACCACAAACTAAACTGGCACATTATCTATTTTGTGATGCCTTTTGTTATGTATTATTTTTTACCTTCATTATATTTTTTAATATATTTTTATGCTTTATATTTGCCTATTTTGATTTTATGGAATATGAAACTTGATAAGCCTTTGGTATTAACTTCAAGGGTTCAAAGATTTTTGGCCATACTTCTGTTTGTAACATTTTCTATAAGTCTTTTATGTTTTGTAAGTGAGAATTGTAAAACTTCAGGCTTATTTATACCTCTATTTATAGCTTATATGGTCTCATTTTCACTAGAGAGAATATTTTTTATATCTTTTAAGCATAGAGCAAAAAAGAGACTTCAATCAATTCAAGACTTAAAAATCATTGCAATTACTGCCTCATATGGAAAAACATCCATAAAAAACTATTTGTATCAAATTTTAAAAACAAAGTTTCATGCATATAAAACACCAAGAAGTGTAAACACACTAGCTGGACTTGTACTTGATGTAAACAGAGACCTACCTGATAATGCAGATATATACATAGCAGAAGCAGGTGCTAGGATGCCAGGGGATATTGAAGAGATATCTAACTTTTTAAAACAAGATTATGCCATCTTAGGACAAGTAGGTGAGCAACATATAGAGTATTTCAAAACCTTAGATAATATAATTCATACTAAAATGGAAATCCTAAAATCACCAAAGATGATAAAAGCATTTGTGCATGAGTCTGTGCCTATTTTAGATTATAAAAAGGTAGTAAAATTTCCAAATAACCTAAACATAACCATGAGTAACCTAGATGGTATCTGGTTTGATATAGAAATCGATGGAAAACAAGAACATTTTCATGCGCCAATACTTGGTAGTTTCAACGCTGTAAATCTAACAGCTTGTATTCTTATGGCAAAAGAGTTAGGTATGAGTATAGACCAAATCAAAATAGCCTTAGATAAAATCAAGCCAGTAGAACATAGACTTCAAAAAATAGAAGCTGGTGGAAAAATAATCATTGATGATAGTTTTAATGGAAACTTTGAGGGTATGTTAGAGGCTGTAAATCTTTGTAGTGAATACAAAGGAAGAAAAGTGATCATAACCCCTGGACTTGTTGAATCAACAGATGAGACAAATATCCTTTTAGCAAAAGAGATAGATAAACACTTTGATTTTGTTATTTTAACTGGTTCATTAAATACTCACCTTTTTAGTGATAACATAGATAAAGAAAAACAATTTATCTTAAAAGATAAATCAAAGATGGAAGAGACTTTAGCAGAACAAACTAGAGCAGGGGATTTAATCCTTTTTGCAAATGACGCACCTAATTTTATTTAAGCTTTTGGCTTTAATAAAATGAAAAATGAAAAGTGAAAAGTGAAAAATGAAAAATATTTTGAAAGATAAATCTTATCAATTTGCTATTCGCATAGTCAAATTAACTAAATATTTGCAAGAAGAGAAAAAAGAATCCATTTTGTCAAAACAAATTCTTAGAAGTGGTACTGCTATTGGTGCTTTAATTTCTGAATCTGAATTTGCACAATCAAAACCTGATTTTATATCAAAATTACACATTGCTTTGAAAGAAGCAAATGAGACTAATTATTGGATAGATTTGTTAAGGGACAGTGAATATATAAATGATAAAATGTATGGTAGTATTCAGCCTGAAATAAAAGAACTTATTAGTATTCTTGTAAGTAGTATAAAAACTTCAAAGGAAAACAATGCAAAATAATTTTTCACTTTTCACTTTTCATTTTTCACTTATTTTCCAAAGGAAAATATAATGGAAAGAATATATGCACCTTGGCGATTTGAGTATGTAACAGAAGATAAAATCGAAGGTTGCGTATTTTGTCATATATACAATAATTCAAATGATGACGAAAAGCTAGGTGTAGTTTTTAGAGATAAAAACTGCTACGTTGTCATGAACAAATACCCATACACTCCAGGTCACATGATGGTAATACCAAATATTCATACAGATAATATAGAAGAGTTAGATGATGAAGTTTGGATTGATATGTCTTTGCGAGTAAAACAAGCTACAAGGATGCTTAAAGAAGTACTTAATGCAGAAGGCATAAATATAGGGATGAATCTTAGCAAAGCAGCAGGAGCTGGAATTGCAGAGCATGTTCATTATCATCTTGTTCCTAGATGGGGAGGGGATACTAATTTTATCACTTCTATTGGGAATACTAGAGTTTATCCTGTGGATTTTCATAAGTTGTATAAAAAGCTTTGTGAGAATCAAGGTAAGTATTTTTCTTAATATTTAAATTTAAAATAAATAATCTAAATTGTTTTTTATAAATATGTATATTATTTATTGGAATTAATTAATTACTTTTTTGATAATATCAATAAACTAATTTAGGAAAAATCATGCCAATTTATCCAAACCTTTTGGAATCCCTTTATCACATTGATGGAAAGTTAAAAAATCATATTGTTTTAGAATATGTTAGTACATATATTAAAAATGAGATATTAATTGAAAATTTTTCAAATACAATTAACTCTTTAATTAATAAGGCTAAAAAAGGTGATATTGATACAGACCTTGCTAATGAGCTGTATAGTAAACTAAATAAATTAAAAAGTATGTTGTCATCAAATACAAATATATCTGCTTATAAAATTGATATAGTAGATATTATGAATGACTTTATTACTAAATACACTGATACCCAAACTATTAACATATCGGAAGATGAATTTTCTAAAAGATATGATAAATTAATTTCACTATTAAATGAGACTTCTGAAGAATCAAATCTGACTTTACAAACAAAGGCTAAGAATAAGCCTTTTAAGGTTTATAAAAGTAAAAATAATGCAATTATTTTTATTGGTGGTGAAGAAAAAACTGATATGTCAGTATCAAAAGAAAAATTTATTAATATTGCATTTCATGATATGCTACCACAATATGGCTCATACGAGCCAATTATTATTGAAAAGATAATCGATAATACAATTTTTAATGAACTAGATGTTAATGATTTAATCAATAATTTTAAAAATAGTTCAACTGAAGGAGAAAGACTAAGAAAATTAGAAGATGATAAGTTAAAGTTAACAGGAAAAATTACAGAGCTAGAAGAGAAATTAGATTCTAATAAAGAATTATTTGATAGTGTTAAAAATTTATATGAGAATGCTTCATCATTAGAAGAAGATTACAAAAATGCAAAAGATACAGTTTTGAGTGAATTAAGAGTTCATGCATCAACAGAATTTTGGGAAGACCAAATTAATTTTTATTCAAAAAGGTATATAATATATTTATCCATTGCAATAATTGCTTCTCTTATACTAGTATTTAGTATTTTAGAAATTGATACAGGTTTTGCATTAGAAGCAAAAGCAGAAATAATTAAGACAATTGAAGTGTCAAATCCAAACGTTCAAAAAGATAGCGAAACATTGAGTAATAGTTTATTCAATATAGATTTAATTAAGTATGCCTTTATGCTTTTACTAATTTCATTAACAATTTGGATTATTAGAATAGTGATGAAAATTGCTCTTAGTAGTTATCATTTATCTATTGATGCAAAAGAAAGAGTTACAATGATAAATACTTATTTGGCATTAATGAAAGAAGGAAATACCTTAGAAGAAAATGATAAAAAAATCATGATAGAAAGTATTTTTAGACAAACAAATCATGGAATTATAAAAGATGAAAATAGTGTAACTGTTACAGATATAATTTCATCATTTAAGAAATAAAGACTGATTCTTATTTTATTATTGAACACCTAAAGGTCTCCGCTTTCTCTTACTTTGTGTGGACAAAGTAAGCAAAACCACCAACGGCTGCGAAGCCCTTTGGGTTTCTTCTCTTATTGTTTTCTCTTTTCTGTCTTGCAAAACTCACATAAAAATATGCTATTAGCATATTTGTTCTGTTCAAACAGTTGCAAGCCTTTTCCGAAAAGATAAAACAAACGCTCAGCTTCTGTAGATGTTGGAGATAAAAGGTGGGATAAGGACATTTGCATTTTTGATTTGTCTAGTCTTTTATCTTTTTCTTGTTCTACTTTACAAATGATAGTTTGAACTTTCATTCTTCCCAGACTTTGATGAAGCCGGAAGTTAGATGTTTATTTTCGGTTATGCCCGAAACTGTTTGAACGTTAAGAAGAGTGCTAAATGCACTCTTTAGTGAGTTTTGCAGGGCAGAAAATAAATATATAACTGTAGGGAAGCTTTGCCTTCATCAACTCGTCTGGTTGCTTTTTGTCTTACTTTTTACAACTAAAAAGTGAGAAAGCGAAGAACTTGTTCTTCAAGAGAAAAAATCTTACAATTTCATTCAAATATAACTTTACAATGTTATACTAAAACTATAAAACTCAAAAGGGATTGATATGATAATTAGAAAACAAGTAAATGAAAGAATGAGTAGAATCGTTGAGCACAATGGAGTTATTTATTTAGCTGGTATAGTATCTGATGATAAAGATCTAGATATCAAAGGTCAGGCTCAAAGAGTGTTGGCTATGGCTGAAGAGAGACTTGCTGAAGCTGGTAGTGATAAAGATAACATTTTACGTGCTGAGATATTTGTAAAAGATATAGCTCGTGATTTTGCTGATTTTAATGAAGTTTGGGATTCTTTGGTATCTAAAGAAAATCCTCCCGCTCGTGCTTGTGTAGAAGCAACTATGGCAAGTACTAATACACTTGTTGAGATAATATTCATTGCAGCAAAAGTTTAAACAAATATATTACATCTTTTTCTTACTTTAAGTATAATATTTGCATAGTATTATGCCAAGATAAATATTGGAGAACTAATTATGAAACGAGACACTATTATTATAGGAGCTGGAGTTGTTGGCCTTATGTGTGCTTACTCTTTGCATAAAGCAGGGCGTAAAGTAACTATTATAGATGAAGGCGATATCACAAATAGTACATCATTTGGAAATGCTGGATTATTATCTGCTTTTGATAAGGGCTCTTTGAGTTACCCAGGTGTTATTACAAACACAATGAAGCAGATGATAAAAGGTGAGTCTCCTGTAAAAGTTCATCCAAAACTTGATCCAAAACTTTTTAAATGGCTTTTTAAATTTGCCACAAGTGCAAATGAGACTAGATTTAAAAGAACTATTATGTTGTTTGAAAAGTATGGGGAAGAGACTCTAGGGCTTTATGAAAAAATGCAAAAGAAAGAAAACCTTGATTTTGATTATCATCGTACTGGTATGCTCTCTGTTTTCACTGAAGATGCAACTTATGAAAAGAAGCTAAAAGAGTGCGAATCAAAAGAAGCTAAAAACTATAAAATATTATCAAAAGAAGAGACAAAAGAGTATCTACCTTGTGGAAATGAGAAGATAAAAGGCTCAATCTTATTTAATAGAAATGCACACTTTGACCCTCAAAAAGTTATGCTTCAAACAAAAGAGTTTTTACAAAAAGAGGGTGTTGAGTTTATACTAAATGAAAAAATCACAGATATAAAATTTGAAAACAAAAAAGTCAAATCAGTAAGTTCTGCTACTAATACCTACAAGGCAGAAAACTTTATACTCTCTACAGGGTATCAAACACTTTTGGCTGATATTAGAAAGAAAAGTTTGATGATGACTCCGGCAAAGGGTTATAGTATAACTTTTTCTATGCCTAATGAGCTCAAACCAAAAACATCAACACTATTTAGCGATTTGTTTATCGTTATGACCCCTAGACGCCATAGCGTAAGACTTACTTCAAAGTTAGAGTTAGGTTCAACTGATACAAATATAGTAAAAGCACAAATTGAAAGTATTAAATCAAACTTTGAAAAATACACAGTTCCTTTTGAGATGAAAGAGATAAAAGAGTGGACAGGATTTAGACCACTCACTCCAAATGACATGCCACTTCTTGGACGAGATGAAGAGTATAAAAACTTGGTATACGCTATGGGGCTTGGATGGCTTGGTATGACTTTTGCTCCAAGTGTAGGAAAAATAGTAAAAAAGATGATTACAAAAGATTTAGACAACAAAGACAGTGATGATATTTTATTATTTTCTGGTTTATACCAATAATAAAGATTTTTCATGTCATGTAAAATAGCAAAGCTTGGTGAAGATGTACTAAGATTAAAAGCAAAAAAAGTAAAAGATATACATAGTGATGCAATACAAACTATCATAAAAGAGATGTTATCTTGTGTAAAGAAAAGTAATGGAGTTGGCTTAGCTGCTCCTCAAGTTTTCCACTCTTATGAGATACTTATAATCTCTTCCCATCCAAATGAAAGATATCCCCATGCACCATATATGGAAGATGAAATTATCATTAATCCCACAATAATAGAAAAGTCAAAAGAAAAAGAAAAAGGCTGGGAAGGGTGTTTAAGTATCCCAGGTATAAGAGCCCAAGTTCCAAGACATACAAAAATCAAAGTTAAATATACAAACATAAACAATGAAGAAAAAACAGAAATATTTGAAGGATTTATCGCAAGGGTTTTTCAGCATGAATATGACCACCTAAAAGGTCTTGTTTATCTTGATAGGGTAGAAGATATGAAAGATATTATTACAGAAGAGATATATTTTAAAAAGATAGATTAACTCTAATTCAAATCTCTTTTTTTTATCTCATCTTCTAAGTCGTCAAATTTAAATCGAGTATTCATCTGCTTTAGGCAATCTTTGTGAATAAGAATTTGTTGTTCATCAAAGGAGTCTGCATTGTCTTTTAGTTTATCATACATATCTTCTAGTTCATTGTCATTGAACTCATCAGTTGATCCCTCATAATTAATCTCTTCAATCTCTTTTATATCATCAGGCATTTTAAAATCACTATAATAAAGCATATCTTTATTTACGCCCCAATATCTAAGTCCTAGCTTATTATAAAATTTTATTGAATTATTTACACTATGAAGTTTACATCTTTCTATATTTTTAGGTTTTACAGAAGAAAAAAGATATTTTAAAAGTTTATATGCATAGCCATTTCGTCTATATTTAAATGGAGTTAGGATATTGTTTATTGTTAAGTATTTGTTATCTTTAGAAATATTATAAAATAAATAAGTAACATGGCGTTTATTGACAACAAGAGCCAAGGGAGGAAATTTTTCCCAGCTGTAGTAGTTGTCCCATAAGTCAAGTGCTCTTTTTAGAAATTTTAGATTTTCAAAATGGCTTAGTTTTTGTACGGATTCAAGGTATTCTTCTCTAGTTAGTTTTACTACTTCCAAAACTACTCTTTGCTTTCTTCTAGCAAATCCATAATTTTTTCATAAACTTCTGCAGCTTCCACATCACTAATTTGGTTTGTATTAATTGCTTCTACGATATTTTGAAGTTCTACCATAAATGATTCCATCTCTTTAATTGCATCCATATCATCATCTGTTGCTTCGTTATTTTCTATAAGTTTTAATAAATCTTCTAGGTATAATTCAACCTCAGGTAGCATAGTTACTTCAACAATTTCTTTTAATTCGTCTTTTATATTTGGCATTTTTTCTCTTTAAAATAAATTTTTGTATGGTTAAAATACAAATGCAATATCTGCAATAGAAATATTATACATTAAAACCTTTGTATTGTCAGAATCAATAACACTATATTTTATAGTGATATCATCTGGATTTTCAATTTCACTATATTTTTCTACAAAATTTCTATACTTATCTTTGTCTATAACTGAATATATGAAAAAAACTTTTTCTTTAAACTTCTCATTATTAATGTATAGGTCAAATATTTCACTTTGAGTATCTTTATCATATTTTTCAGTAAAGTTACTTTTATATAAATTTTCTACAAACTCACTTTTTGTAAAATCTTTTGAATTATAAGTATAATAATCATCAGTTAATATCTCTTCTAATTCATCAGAAATCTCAAATAAATTAAATCTTGCATAACCATTATCTTCTTCTATTAGGTATTTTTTCTCAATCATAAATCTCCTTTTATATGAGACACTTTATAAAAATAGGACTTTAAGAAAAATAAAATAAAATTTTTGAAGAAAACTTCCATTTAACTTAATAATATGTCAAAAAAAGGATAGTTATCCTTTTTAAAAGGAAATAAAAATAGTAATTAATGAGATGAAGACCCATATATGTTGACATTTTATATAAAAAAAGTTATAATCCGCGTCCATGAAAAATGGTTAGAGTGTGTTTATCGCACATTTAACGAGTTCTTTAAAGGAAAAAAATGGAAAAAATAAGATTAAAGCTTAAAGCTTACGATCACAGAGTTTTAGACAGAAGTGTTGCTTCAATTGTTGAAGCTGTTAAGAGAACTGGTGCTGAGTTGAGAGGTCCTATACCTTTACCAACTAAAATCAGAAGATATACAGTAATCAAAGGTCCTCACGTAAATAAAGATTCAAGAGAACAATTCGAAATCAGAGTTCATTCAAGAATGATTGATATCGTATCTGCAACTCCTGATACAGTAGATTCATTAATGAAACTTGACTTAGCTCCTGAAGTTGATGTTGAAGTTAGATCTATGGGTCAAGAATAAGAAAGGGTAACAAATGGAATTTATCGTAGAAAAAATTGGTATGAGTAGAACTATTTCAGTTCCTGCTGTTCCTGTTACACTTTTAAAAGTTCTTGATACTAAAGTATGTGAAGTAACTGATGGTGTAGCAATTGTATCATATAGTAGTGGTAAGAAATTTAACAAGACTATTGAAGGGCAACAAAAAAAATACAACTTATCTAAAGAGTTCAATAGATTTGCAACTATGGAAGTAGCAAATACTGAAGCTGGAGATTTAGATGTATCTGTATTAGCAGACGCTAAAGTTTTAAAATCAACTTTTAAAACAAAAGGTAGAGGTTTTGCCGGTGCTGTTAAAAGATGGAACTTTGCTGGTGGTAGAGCATCACATGGTCACAGAATGGGTAGAAGAACAGGTTCTATCGGTAATGCTGAATGGCCAGGTAGAGTTATGCGAGGTAAGAAAATGCCAGGGCATTACGGAAATACAAATGTAAGTGTTAAAAATGAGATTTTCTCTTTTGATGCTGAGACTGGTATTTTAGCTGTTAAAGGTTCAGTATCTGGATCAAATGGTGGATTAGGAAAAGTAAGGATTGCTAAATGAGTAAAGCAGTATTAGTAAAAACAAGTGAATTACCAGAAACATTTCAAAATGTTAATTCGCACAACTTGTACTTATATGTTAAATCATACCTAGCAGCTCAAAGAGCAAATACAGCTAGAGTAAAAAACAGAACTGAAGTTAGAGGTGGTGGTAAAAAACCTAAAGCTCAAAAAGGTTCTGGTGGTGCTAGATGGGGTTCTAAGAGATCTCCGTTATTTGTTGGAGGTGGACAAGTATTTGGACCATCTGCTAGAAATTACAATCAAAAAATTAATAAAAAGCAAAAAGTATTAGCATTAAGATATGCAATTAATACTCATGCTGAAAAAGATTCTTTATTTGTAGTTGATTCTGTTAAATTAGAATCAGGTAAAACTAAAGATGCAGTTGCAGTAATAAATGGATTAAAAAAAAGAGATACTTTAATCATCGTTGATACAATTGATGAAAAAACATACTTAGCGTTCAGAAACATTAAAAACTGTTATATGATTGAAAAACAAGAAGTAAATGCTTATATTGCAGCTGCTTATCACTCAATCTTAGTTGAGAAGTCAGTTCTTGAAGCATTAAAAGAGGCATAAGATGGCAGATATTACAGATATAAAAGCAATATTATACACAGAAAAAACTATTGAGTTACAAGAGAACGGTGTAATTGTTGTTCAAACTAGTCCTAGAATGACTAAAAGCGGATTAAAAGATGTTTTCAAAGAGTATTTTGGAGTTACACCTTCAAAAGTTAATTCTTTAAAACAAAGTGGTAAAGTTAAAAGATTTAGAGGAAAAATTGGTAAAAGAGCTGATTTCAAAAAATTCTATGTAACATTACCTGAGGGCGCTGAAATAGCGAACCTTTCAGCATAAGGAGATAGTATGGCAATTAAAAAATTTAGACCAATAACTCCTGCTAGAAGATTTATGTCAGTTATGGATACTTCTGATATTACTTCAAAACCAACAGTTAGATCTTTACTTAAAAGAGTAAAAGCTACAGCTGGTAGAAATAGTAATGGTAGAATCACTTCAAGACACAGAGAAGCAGGTGCTAAAAAACTTTACAGAATTATTGATTTTAAAAGAGATAAATTTGGAGTAGAGGGTACTGTTTCAACAATTGAGTACGACCCATATAGAAACTGTAGAATCTGTTTAGTAACATATTCAGATGGTGATAAAAGATATATTTTACAACCAAGTGGTTTAAAAGTTGGAGATAAAATCTCTGCTGCTGAATCTGGTTTAGATATTCTTCCTGGAAATGCAATGAGACTTATCAACATCCCAGTTGGTACAATGGTTCATAATATTGAAATGAAACCAGGTAAAGGTGGACAAATTGCAAGATCTGCTGGTGGATATGCTCAATTAATGGGTAGAGAAGACAAATATGTAATTATGAGACTTCCTTCAGGTGAAATGAGAAAAATTCTTGCTGTATGTATGGCAACAATTGGTATCGTTGGAAATGAAGATTTCTCTAACATGGTTGTTGGTAAAGCGGGTAGAAGTAGACACCTTGGTATTAGACCTCAAACTAGAGGTTCTGCAATGAACCCTATTGATCACCCACACGGTGGTGGTGAAGGTAAAACTAACTCAGGTAGACATCCAGTTACTCCATGGGGTATGCCAACTAAAGGTTATAAAACTAGAAAGAAAAAAGCTAGTGATAAATTAATCATTTCAAGAAAAAAGAAGTAAGGGTTTAAGATGTCAAGATCAGTAAAAAAAGGTCCATTTATAGACGCGCACTTAATGAAAAAAGTTATCAAAGCTGTTGAAACTAATGATAAAAAACCAATTAAGACTTGGTCAAGAAGATCAACAGTATTACCTGATATGATTGGGTTATCTTTTAATGTGCACAATGGAAGAAACTTTGTACCTGTAAATATTACAGAGAACCACGTAGGTTATAAATTAGGTGAATTTGCACCAACTAGAACTTTTAAGGGTCATAAAGGCTCTGTTCAGAAGAAGGTAGGATAAGATGGGTAAAGCTATATTAAGATTTATTAGAGTTTCTCCAATCAAAGCAAGACTTATTGCTAGAGAAGTTCAAGGTATGAATGCAGAGTATGCTATAGCATCTTTAGAATTTACACCTAACAAAGCTGCTGGATTAATTTCAAAAGTTATCGCTTCTGCAGTTGCAAATTCTGGTTTAGAAGCAGAAGATGCAATTATTACATCTGCAAGAGTTGACAAAGGTCCAGTACTTAAAAGATTTACTCCAAGAGCAAGAGGTTCTGCTTCTCCAAAGCATAAGCCAACTGCACATATTTTTATTGAAGTAGAAGCTGCACCTAAAGGAGATAAGTAATGGGTCAAAAAGTTAATCCAATTGGTTTAAGATTAGGTATCAACAGAAACTGGGAATCAAGATGGTTTCCAAAATTTTCAAGTATGCCTTCTAATATTGCAGAAGATAGCAAAATTAGAAAATTCGTTAAAAAAGAGCTTTACTATGCAGGAATTGCTCAAACTTTAATTGAAAGAACAGCTAAAAAAGTAAGAGTAACAATCGTTGCTGCTAGACCTGGTATCATTATTGGTAAAAAAGGTGCAGACGTTGAGAAATTAAAAAATTCTTTAACTAAATTAGTTGGTAAAGATATCGCTGTTAACATTAAAGAAGAGAGAAAGCCTCAACTTTCTGGACAGTTAGCTGCTGAAAATGTTGCTCAACAATTAGAAAGAAGAGTTGCATTTAGAAGAGCTATGAAAAGAGTTATGCAAAATGCTATTAAAGGTGGAGCAAAAGGAATTAAAGTTTCTGTTTATGGTAGACTTGGTGGAGCTGAAATGGCTAGAACTGAGTGGTACTTAGAGGGAAGAGTTACTTTACATACTTTAAGAGCTAGAATCGATTATGGTTTTGCTGAAGCACATACTACATATGGTTGTGTTGGTGTAAAAGTTTGGATATTCAAAGGTGAAGTACTTGCAAAAGGTATTCCAGTTGAAAGAGAAGAAACTTCTAAACCAAAAAGAAGACCAACAAAGAAAAGAGGTAAATAATTATGTTAATGCCTAAAAGAACAAAATACAGAAAAGTAATGAAGGGTCGAAATAGAGGTAAATCTATGAGAGCCAATACTTTAGCATATGGTGATATTGGTATCAAAGCTTTAGAACATGGAAGAATTGATTCTAGACAAATTGAAGCTGCCAGAATTGCTATGACAAGAGCTATCAAAAGACAAGGTAAAGTATGGATTTGTGTATTTCCTGCTAAACCACTTACTGCTAAACCATTAGAAACAAGAATGGGTAAAGGTAAAGGTCCAGTAGATAAATGGGTAATGAACATTAAGCCAGGTAGAGTATGTTTCGAAATGGCTGGTGTAAGTGAAGATGTTGCTAGAAAAGCATTAACTTTAGCAATTCACAAATTACCATTCAAATGTAAAATTGTAACTAAAGAGAGTGAAAATGACTTATTCTGATATCCAAGATAAAAGCTTACAAGAGCTAAACGAGTTATTAAAAGAGAAAAAGGTGCTTCTTTTTGAATTAAAAGCTAAGCTAAAAACTATGCAGTTGACTAATACATCTGAATTAAATGTTGCGAAAAAAGATATCGCAAAAATTCAAACAGCTATTACTGCAGTAAAAGCTAAGTAAGGATCTGTAGTATGAGTACGCATAAAAGAGAGATTCAAGGTGTAGTGGTAAAAAAATCTGGAGATAAAACTGCTTCTGTAGTAGTTACAAGATACGTTTTACATCCAAAATATCACAAGACTGTAAAAAGATTTAAAAAATATTTAGTTCATGATGAAAAAAATGAATTAGCTGAAGGTGACACTGTAATTGCTATTGAGTGTAGACCTTTATCTAAAACTAAATCTTTTAGATTAAAGACAATTGTAGCTACAGGAGTTAAATAATGATTCAAAGTTTTACTAGATTAAATGTAGCAGACAACACAGGTGCAAAAGAGATCATGTGTATCAAAGTTTTAGGTGGTTCTAAAAGAAGATACGCAACAGTTGGTGACGTTATTGTTGCTTCTGTTAAAAAAGCTATTCCTACTGGAAAAGTTAAAAAAGGTCAAGTTGTTAAAGCTGTTGTTGTTAGAACTCACAAAGAAGTTCAAAGAGAAAATGGTTCATTAATCAGATTTGACGATAATGCAGCAGTTATCCTTGATACTAAAAAAGAACCAATTGGAACAAGAATTTTTGGACCAGTTGCTAGAGAAGTTAGATATTCAGGTTTCATGAAAATCGTTTCACTTGCACCGGAGGTATTATAATATGGCAGTTAAATTAAAAATCAAAAAAGGTGATACAGTTAAAATCATCGCAGGTGACGATAAATGTAAAACTGGTGAAGTTTTAAGAGTTATCCCATCTAAGTTACAAGTTATCGTAAAAGATTGTAAAGTAGCTAAAAAAACTGTTAAGCCTGATCAAGATAAAAACCCTAATGGTGGTTTTGTAAACAAAGAGATGCCTATTGATATCTCAAATGTAGCAAAAGTAGAAGGTGAGTAAGATGGCAAACAGATTACAAGAAAGATATAATGCAGAGATTAAACCAGTTTTAGAAACTGAGTTTACTAAAAACAAGACGTTAACTGCTAAGTTAGAAAAAGTAGTTATCTCTGTTGGTGCTGGTGAAGCAATGAAAGATACTAAGTTGATGCAAAATATTCAAGATACTATCTCTTTAATTGCAGGGCAACATGCTGTGCAAATTATTGCTAAAAAATCAGTTGCTGGTTTTAAAGTAAGAGAAGGTATGCCAGTAGGTGTAAAAGTTACACTTAGAGGTGAAAATATGTATGCATTCGTGGACAAATTATGTTCAGTTGCATTACCAAGAGTAAAAGACTTTTTAGGTCTTGACAGAAATGGTTTTGATGGAAGAGGTAACTTTAACTTTGGTCTTAACTAGCAATTAATGTTCCCAGAAGTTGAATACGATAACATTATTAAAACTCATGGTATGAATATTTCTATTACTACATCTTCAGCTTCTGATAAAGAAGCTTATAGATTATTAGAGTTAGTAGGAATTCCATTTACAAAAGGTAGAGAATAATGGCTAAGAAATCAATGATTATGAAACAACAACGAACTCCTAAGTTCGCTGTTAGAGCATATACAAGATGTTCAGTATGTGGAAGACCACATTCAGTTTATAAAGACTTTGGTCTTTGTAGAATTTGTTTAAGAAAAATGGCTAACGAAGGTTTATTACCTGGTGTTAGAAAAGCTAGTTGGTAAGGAAATAAAGCTATGATGAATGATATAATCGCAGATGCTTTAACTAGAATTAGAAATGCAGCATTGAGAAAACTTGAAGTTACTACTTTGTTACATTCTAATACAGTTGTAGGTATCCTAACAGTATTAGAGGCAAAGGGTTATATAGACTCTTTCAAAGTTGTTGATGGTGTAAATAATAAAAAAACTATTCAAGTTGCATTAAAATATGATGAAAAAGAGACTTCTGCAATCAATGAGATTAAAAGAGTTTCTAAAGGTGGAAGAAGAGTTTATAAAGGTTCTTCTGAGCTTAAAAATTTCAAAAATGGATATGGTACAATCATTGTTTCTACAAACAAAGGTATCATTGCTAACGATGAAGCTTTCGCTTCAAAAGTTGGTGGTGAAGTACTATGTACTGTTTGGTAGGGAGTTAGAAAATGTCAAGAATTGGAAAACAACCTATCGTAATCCCATCAGGTGTAGAAGTTACAGTTGATGGAACAGTTATCAATGTAAAAAAAGGTAACAAAACTTCTTCAGTAGAGACTCATGGTAGAGTTTCTGTAGAAATTGCAAATAACAGTGTAGTTTTAGGAAAAGTTGGTGAAGCAAAAGAATCATCAGCTTTCTGGGGAACTTATAGAGCTTTATTAAGTAATGCAATTGTTGGTTTAAGTGAAGGTTTTAGTAAATCTTTAGAAATCAATGGTGTTGGTTATAGAGCTGCTGTAAAAGGTAAAGTATTAGAGTTACAATTAGGGTATTCTCACCCAATTAACTATGAAATCGCTGATGGATTAGATATTACAGTTGAGAAAAACTTAATTCACGTAAAAGGTGCTGACAAACAACAAGTTGGTCAAGCTGCTGCAATTATTAGAGGCTTTAGAAAACCAGAACCGTACAAAGGTAAAGGTGTTAAGTATACTGACGAGCATATCGTTAGAAAAGCCGGAAAAACTGCTAAGAAGTAAGGTGTAAAGAATGAGTAGAGCAAAAGATATAGCTAAAAAAAATTCTTTAAGAATTAAAAGAAGAAGAAGAGTAAGAGGAACAATTTCTGGTACTGCTTCTAAGCCAAGAGTTTCAATTTTTAAATCTAACAAATATTTAAGTGCACAAGCAATTAATGATGTTGAAGGTGTTACACTGGCTTCGGTTAGTTCTCAAGCACTAGATTTAAGAGTTAATAAAGATAATGCAGTAAAAGTTGCAGCACAATTTGCTGAAAATTTAAAAGCTGCTGGGATTGATACAGTTGTATTTGATAGAAATGGTTACCTATATCATGGTGTTATTGCTGCATTTGCACAATCACTAAGAGATAATGGTATCAAATTATAAGGGTTAATGATGGCAGCAGTAAATAGAGAAGATTTTCAAGAAGCAATCGTTAAAATCGGAAGAGTAACAAAAGTTGTAAAAGGTGGACGAAGATTCAGATTTACAGCTCTAGTTGTTGTTGGAGATAAAAACGGTACAGTAGGATTTGGAATGGGTAAAGCAAAAGAAGTTCCAGATGCAATTAAAAAAGCTTTAGATGATGCATTTAAATCTTTAGTAAAAGTTTCTATTCATGGAACTACAATTGCACATGATATCGAGCATAAATATAATGCTTCTAAAATATTATTAAAACCAGCATCTGAAGGTACAGGACTTATCGCAGGTGGTGCGGCAAGACCAGTTCTTGAGCTTTCTGGAGTTAAAGATATTATTGCAAAATCTTTAGGTTCAAATAATCCTAACAACTTAGTGCAAGCTACAGTTGAAGCTTTAGCTAGAATAAAAGGATAAACTATGACATTAGAAAGTTTAAGACCAGCAGATGGTAGTACAAAAAATGTTAAAAGAGTTGGTAGAGGACAAGGTAGTGGTACAGGTAAAACTGCCGGTAAAGGTAACAAAGGTCAAAAAGCTAGATCTGGTTACAAAATAAAAAGAGGTTTTGAAGGTGGGCAAATGCCAATCCAAAAAAGACTTCCTAAAATCGGTTTTACATCAAGAGTAACTAAGCCTTATTCAATTAACGTTGATAGAGTTAAACAAGTTGCTGAGTTAAGTGAAATTACATTAGAGACTATAAAATCTGTGTATAAATTATCAAAATCAGTAACAAAAGTTAAATTAGTTGGATCTTGTGCAAAAGATTTAACTTCTAAGATCAAAGACGAAAACGTTACTACAACTGGTAAATAACCATGAGTAAAGATCTAATAAATAAGATTCTTATTACATTAGGTTTTATATTTCTATACAGAGTATTGGCATACGTGCCAGTACCTGGTGTAAATATTGACGTAGTGAAAGAGTTTTTCGACTCAAATGCAAATAACGCATTAGGGCTAGTTAATATGTTTAGTGGAAATGCAATTGAAAGATTGTCTATTATTTCACTTGGTATTATGCCTTACATTACAGCTTCGATTATTATGGAGCTTCTAGCAGCAACTTTCCCTGGCCTTGGTAAAATGAAAAAAGAACGTGATGGTATGCAAAAATATATGCAAATTATCAGATATGCAACTATTGTAATTACTTTAATTCAAGCAGTTGGTGTATCAATGGGTCTTAATTCTTTAACAGGAAAAGCAGGTCAAAGTGCAATTTCTATAGATATGGATACATTTGTTGCAGTCTCTGCAATCTCAATGTTAACTGGAACTATGCTTTTAATGTGGATTGGTGAACAAATCACACAAAAAGGAATAGGAAATGGTATTTCATTAATTATCTTCGCAGGTATCGTTTCGGCAATTCCTAGTGCAATTGGTGGAACTATTGATTTAGTTAATAACGGACAAATGAATTTCTTAACAGTACTTGCAATATTAATTATTATTTTGGCAACTGTTGGAGCTATTATTTATGTTGAGTTAGGGGAGCGAAGAGTTCCTGTTTCATACTCTAGAAAAGTTATGATGCAATCTCAAAATAAAAGGGTAATGAATTATATTCCTATTAAAGTTAATTTAAGTGGTGTAATTCCAGCAATTTTTGCTTCTGCAATATTGATGTTCCCAGCTACAATTTTACAAGGTAGTCAAAACAAAATGTTATTGACACTTTCTGACTTTTTAAGTCCAACAAGTTATACATTTAATTTCTTGATGTTCTTATTTGTTGTATTCTTTGCATTCTTTTATGCATCAATTACTTTTAATGCGAAAGATATTTCTGAGAATTTGAAAAAACAAGGTGGTTTCATTCCTGGTATTATACCTGGAGAAGGAACAGCTGAATTTTTAAATGAAACAGCAAGTAGATTGACATTTTGGGGAGCTTTATATTTAGGAGCGATATCTACTGTACCTTGGCTTTTAGTTAAGTCTATGGGCGTGCCATTCTATTTTGGTGGTGTAGCAGTACTTATTGTTGTTCAAGTAGCAATTGATACTATGAGAAAAATTGAAGCACAACAGTATATGAATAAATATGAAACATTAAGTGCAGTTGGTCTGTAAATAAAATGGCAATTCCATTAAGAAAATCAAATGAAATAGAAAAGCTTCGTACAGCAAGTGTTGCTGTTGCGAAGACTTTAAAGTATTTAAAAGAGAATGTTAAACCAGGTATGACTTTACTTGAAGTTGATGCTATGGGTGATAAATATTTAGAAGACTTAGGTGCTAGACCTTCATTTAAAGGCCTTTATGGTTTCCCAAATGCAGTATGTACATCTCTTAATGAAGTAGTAATTCATGGAATACCATCAAATACTATTTTACAAGAGGGTGATATTTTAGGAATAGATATTGGTTCTGAAATTGATGGTTGGTATGGTGATGCTGCCATTACTATGCCTATTGGAAAAATATCAAAAGAGGATGAGGAATTAATTGCTTGTTCAAAAGATGCGTTATATTACGCTATTGATATTATAAAAGAAGGTATGAGATTTAAAGAGTTATCTTACGCAATAGAGCAATTTATTGTAGAAAGAGGATATCAACCATTAATTAGATTTTGTGGACACGGAATTGGTAAAAAACCTCACTGTGAACCAGAAATCCCTAATTATGTAGAGACACCAAATATCAAATCTGGACCTAAAATTAAAAATGGAATGGTATTTTGTTTGGAACCGATGATTTGTCAAAAAGATAGAGAACCAGTTATTTTAGATAATAATTGGGATGTTGTATCAAAAGATGGGTTAAGAGCTAGTCATTATGAACATACAGTTGATGTTATCGACGGAAAAGCAGTAATTTTAAGCGATGCATAGAAGGAAAAAATGTGGCAAAAGATGATGTAATTGTAATTGATGGTAAAGTAATTGAAGCTTTACCTAATGCAATGTTTAGAGTTGAATTGGATAATAATGGGCATGTAGTTTTATGCCATATATCTGGAAAAATGAGAATGCACTACATAAAAATCTTACCAAATGATAAGGTAAAAGTAGAAATTACTCCTTATTCTTTAGATAAGGGTAGAATTACTCACCGATATAAGTAGTTAGAAAATAAGAAGGTATTAAATTAATACTTTCTTTTTTTTAGCTTATTTTAAAAACTTACTGATATAATCTTCACACCTATATTAGTAATGGACAAATAATGCAAAAAGATATTGATAATAATGAAGAGTTAGAAGTTAGTACAC
Organism: Arcobacter sp.; assembly: GCA_002869535.1. Taxonomy (GTDB): domain Bacteria; phylum Campylobacterota; class Campylobacteria; order Campylobacterales; family Arcobacteraceae; genus Arcobacter. The sequence goes on along the minus strand of PKUK01000008.1, from coordinate 205,309 downwards.
AACCAAACTCTAGTTCAAGTTTTATATCAAAAGAGATGTTACATAACACAAAATCTCAACTTCAAAATATAGAAATACTAAAATTTATAACTTACTTACCCGAACTACTAAAACCTTCAATAGATCAAACAATTTATCATAAAATAGAAGAAGTTGTTTTTGATTTAATGAAAAGCCCTGAAAAACTTGATGAAGATTCAATGATTAATAAACTAGTAAATATTACCAACGAAAGGGTAGATTTAGATAGATTAACACTTAAATCAAAATCAGAAGATACAAAAAAATTTATATCACTATTACTTAAAGAGTATGAAAAATCACTAATTGTAAGTAATAATTCAAATGAAAAAATAGAAAATATTAAAGATGATTTAGCATCCCTTGAAATATCAGAACACTCAAATAGAGAGATGAAGCTTTTGCATGCAAAATTATCAGATGTTATTTATGACTTACAAACTAACCTGAGCGATTCAAAAAAAGAGTTAGCTAGAGGAAAAGACGAGTGTCATAAACTTGATAAAAATATTAAAAAACTACAAAAAGATTTAGAAAAATTAAAAGTTGAAAAAGATATTGACTTTTTAACTGGTGTATTAAATAGAAGAGGGTATACCTCAGTTGTTTTAAAAGTTGAAAATAGATATATAACTTTTAACTCTGATTATGCAATTATATTTATAGATATAGATAACTTCAAAGAGATAAATGATGAGTATGGTCATGATTGTGGTGATGTTGTATTAAAAACGTTTTCTACTATATTGAAAAAGATGATGAGAGATGAAGATGTTATTTGCAGATATGGTGGCGAAGAGTTTGTTACTTTGATAAACTATACTAAAGAAGATGAAGTTTTCAAATATATAAAAAGAGTCAAAGAGATAGTTGATAGTCACAAATTTATATATAATGAAAAAACAAAAATAAAAGTTAATTTTTCAGCAGGTGTATCTTTTAGGTCAAAATATAATTCATATGAAGATGCTATAAAATATGCAGATATATTGCTTTATAAAGCAAAACATGAAGGTAGAAATAAAATTATTTTCGATGATTCAAAAACTTTATCATAATACTCATATCTATGAAGCCTAGTTTCATGCTAGCGCAATTTAAAAGTATGCAAAAAACTAAAGCTCCATAAAAATAAGTACTAAATATTTTCCATTACTCTTTGTTGTGTTAAACTAATCTCCTCTTCCAATATTTTCTTTTGTTGTATTAAAAGATTTAAATTCTTTTTTAACATCTCTTTGTCTTTATATGAATCAATTATAAATTCAAAAAGCTTAGGTCTACTTTTCTTCCAATTATGCAATGTTGTTTTATTTATTTTTAAATCATTCTCTAATTTTCTTAAACTTGGTGCTGTCATAATTAATCCTATGAAATATCTTACTTTTAAAATTGTACAACTATTTGGAACGTTTGTCAAGTAATATTTATAATTTGTTTCAATTATTTGAACAAATTATAAAAAAAGGGATAATTATGTACAATCTCATATGACAAAAATATTACAAAATAGATTACTCTATCAGCTTAATTTTTTAAAATCTATTGGTTATGAATATGGACAAAATATTAATTTCCAAAATAGTAATAACGAACAAGTGGAGTTGCCAGAAGATATTAATAAACTAGAAGAGTTAGTAAAAAACTGTTATTTGTGTCAACTTTCAAAATATCGTGAAAATGTACTATTTGGTAGTGGCAATATAGATTCAAATATTATGTTTTTAAAAGAGTCACCTACTATTAGCGAAGATGAATGTGGAACATTTTATGTTGGTAAGTCAGGAGATTTGCTAAAAAATATGATTGAAAAAGTTTTAAAAGTCAATTGTGAAGAGGTCTATATTACAAATATTGTTAAATGTATATCTCCTAATAGTGAAATAAAACATGAACATGTAAATTTTTGTAAATCCTACTTAGATAAACAAATTGAACTGATTAAACCAAAACTTATTGTGATTTTGGGAGAGAGTGTATATAGGTATTTTACTAATGATAACACAGCTTTTAGTGAAATTAGAGGTAAAGTTATACGTAATAATGATTTAGATATTATGTGCACTTATGAACCAAGTTATCTTCTTAGAAATCCTTCATCAAAAGGTGAGGCATACGAAGATTTATTAAAAATTAAAGCAATTATGGAGCAGATGTGAAACAATTTTACCTTTTTGTAGCGATACTTTTTTTATTTACTGCTTGTAATAATAAAGAGATAAATTTACCAAAATCTGAAAGTGCGAATGAGAATACACAAAGCTCATCTTACACTTATATAAAAACTACGCCAGATTATTTAAAGAATAATGACTTAGATGAAGATGGAAACTTTAGAATAGCAGTTGTTTTCCCTTCAAAGGTTGTTGGAAAGTATGGAAATAGTACTATAAATAGTGTTATTGGATATTTACTTTTTCAAAATAGTAAATTTGAAATTGAATCATTTGATAGTGAAGATGAAAGTATTGAAAATATATATAACACTTTAAATGAAGTAAAAAATAAAGGCTACAAAAAAGTTATAGCTTTATTTACAAAAAACTCTTTGGCAACTGTAAATAATATCTCTTCTGTTGGTAATATGGAAATATATTTTCCACTAATTAGTAAAAGTGAATCTTATTATAAAAATACATCAAATTTTATTTATGGGGCAATTTCATATGAAAACCAGATGAAAAAGCTTTTAGAATTATCAAATGGAGGTAATACTCAGTTTTATGAAGATTCTAGTATTGGTTATAGATTAAAAAATATTTATGAAGGTTTAGTTCCTCAAGTACTAGTAAATCAAAAAATATTACAAAGTAATAATAATTTTAAAGAGATGGTTACCAACGAGAACTTAAAACATACAAATCTTATGTTAAATACTACAATTGTAAAAGCATCAATTATTCTTTCTCAATTGTATGCATATGAGACTCAAAATGGCGCTATTATGACTACTCAACAAAATTTTGATCCTTTGATTTTATCCCTAACTCAATATGAAGATAGACTAAACTTATTTTTTGCAAATTCTATTGAAAATACAGATGATAGACTTACAGAGTTACTAACTTTACTTGATACTGATGTGAAGTATAATTGGGTAAATTATTCAACTTTAATAGGAATTGACTACTTGTTTTCTAAAAATAGAGATGCTTTGATTAAAAATAATATTGTAAATAATGAAGTACTTTATAATACATATTTATACTACAGTACTGAGGCTAGTTTCAAAAAATTGGAACATAACTAACACTTTAAAAAAACTCTTAACAACTTTTGGATATAATCGCGGATAATTTATAAAGGGCATTAGCCCTGTTTTGGAGCATGAATTGAGAACGCATTATTGTACAGAAGTTACTGAATCACTTATTGGTCAAGAAGTTACTGTTGCTGGTTGGGTAAACAGTAGAAGAGATCATGGTGGTATTATTTTTATTGATTTAAGAGACAAGGGTGGATTAGTACAACTTGTTGCTGATCCTGTTGATTGTAAAGATGCCTTAGAAGTTGCAGAAAAAGTTAGAGATGAATTTGTTCTAATTGCAACAGGAAAAGTAAGACAAAGAGGTGAGGGATTAGAAAATCCAAACTTAGTTACTGGAAAAATAGAGATTATATTAACTAATTTGATTATTGAAAACAGATCAAAGCCAATGCCATTTGACTTAGGTGATGAAAAAGTAAATGAAGAGATTAGATTAAAAAATAGATTCTTGGAACTTAGAACAACAAAATCTTATGATATTTTTAAATTAAGAAGTACTGCAAATATTGCTATTAGAAACTGTTTAAACGAATTAGACTTTTTAGATGTTGAAACACCAATCTTAACAAAATCTACTCCAGAAGGTGCAAGAGATTATTTAGTTCCATCAAGAGTTCATGGTGGAGAGTTTTATGCATTACCTCAATCTCCACAACTATTTAAACAACTACTTATGGTAAGTGGTTTTGATAAATATTTCCAAATCGCAAAATGTTTTAGAGATGAAGATTTAAGAGCTGATAGACAGCCAGAGTTTACTCAAATAGATGTTGAAATGAGTTTTTGTACTCAAGAAGATGTTATCAAAGTAGCTGAAAAACTTATCCACGATACATTTAAAGCTTGTGGTAAAGATGTTCCTCAATCATTCCCAAGAATTACATATAACCAAGCTATGGAAACATACGGAAGTGACAAACCTGATTTAAGATTTGATATGCCAATGGTAGATGTAATTGATATCTTTGCTAATAGTACAAATGAAATCTTTGCAGATATCGCAAAAGATAAAGCACACAATAGAATCAAAGCAATCAAATGTCCAAATGGAGATAATCTATTTTCTAAAAGACAAATGAAAGGTTTTGAGGATTATGTTAGAAAATTTGGAGCTAAAGGTTTAGGATACTTTCAAATGAAAGAGGATGGATTAAAAGGTCCATTAACAAAATTCTTTAGTGAAGCAGATTTAGAAGAGATTGTTAAAGTAACTGAACTAGAAATTGGTGACGTTGTATTCTTTGGAGCAGGTCATAAAAAGGTAGTTTGGGACTATATGGGAAGATTTAGACTTTATTTAGCTGAGCAAATGGATATCATCCCAGCAGATACATTTGAGTTTGTATGGGTTGTTGATTTTCCTATGTTTGAAGTAGAAGAGGGTAAAATTAAAGCACTGCATCATCCTTTTACTATGCCAAAAGATTTAAATAAAGATAATCTTGAAGAGATTGAATCAATCGCTTATGATATTGTATTAAATGGTACAGAATTAGGTGGTGGAAGTATAAGAATTCATAAAGAGCATATTCAAAATGAAGTTTTCTCTTTAATGGGAATAAGTGAAGAAGAAGCACAAGAGAAATTTGGTTTCTTATTAGATGCTTTACAATTTGGTGCACCTCCACATGGTGGTTTTGCTATGGGACTTGATAGAATGATTATGCTTTTAGCAGGAACTGATTCTATTAGAGATGTTATAGCTTTCCCTAAAACTCAAAGAGCACAATGTCTTATGACAAAGGCTCCAAGTGTTGTTGATGATGAACAACTAAAAGAGTTAAGCATAAGAATCAGAAAACAAGCTAATATCTAAGGATATTAGTTTTTTATAAAAAGGAAGTTTTAACTTCTTTTTTATACACTACTATAATGAAAAAATTAATTTTAATACTAATCCTTTTATCATCTTCACTTTTAGCAAGAGTTATATACACTGTAACAATTGAGCCCCAAAAGTTCTTTTTAGAGAGAATTGGGCAAAGTAAAATAAAAGTTAAAACTATTTATGAGAATGTTGACTTTACAAAAGAGTTACCCCATGTGCATTTTAGGAAATTTGCTTTTTCTGATGTATATTTTACAATAGGGCTTCCTTCAGAGAAAGCATATGCAAAAAAGTTACTTGAATTTAATGATGAAATTAAAGTTGTGGATACTAGTAAAAATGTAGAGATGCTTTATAATGATGGTAAAAAAAACCCTTACTTTTGGTTAGACCCATTAAGAGTAAGAGAAGTTACAAAAGTAATGCTTGAAACATTAATTAAAAATGACCCTGAAAATAAAGAATACTTTGAATCAAATCATGAAACCTTGATGAGAGAATTAGATAAAATATTTTTAAGGCTAAAAGATACTCTTTTTTATTCAACAAATGCAGTTATGGTATTCAACAATAAACTAGATTACTTTTTAAGAAGATTTGATGTTCGATATTATAGAGCTGAAAACAAGGTATTAAGTGGTCCTAGATTTACTGAAGTTTTTAGATTAAGCAAAGAAAAAAATATAAAATACCTTATAGTTGATAGTAGCATAAATTATGAAGTCTATAATACCTGGTCAAATGCAAACAATATGGAAGTTATACATTCTGATATTTACTCATATAATTGGTTTTCTGATTTATTTGTTCTTTCCGATAAGATAGCCTCTAAAAAAGAGGAATAAATGTTTTTACCCACTACAAAAGAGGAGATGGACAAACTTGGTTGGGAACAATTAGATGTTATCTTAATCTCTGGAGATGCCTACGTTGATTCTCCATTTATTGGTGTTGCTGTTGTTGGAAGAATACTTGAAGACTTAGGTTATAAAGTAGGAATTATAGGACAGCCAAATTTAGAAAATGGTGATATTACAAGACTAGGTGAACCTAAACTTTATTGGGGTGTTAGTGGTGGAAGTATTGATTCTATGGTTTCAAACTACACAGCAACTAAGAAGTTTAGAAATAGTGATGATTATACACCAGGTGGAAAAAACAACAAACGGCCAGATAGAGCTACCTTAGTCTAGACAAATCTCATAAGACGTCATTTTAAAAATACAGTTCCCATCGTACTTGGTGGTATAGAAGCAAGTCTGCGAAGAGTTACACATTATGACTACTGGACAAATAAATTAAAAAAACCAATTTTATTTGATGCAAAAGCTGATTATCTAATCTATGGCATGGGAGAAATAGCAATAAGGGATTTTACAAATGCCTTAGCAAATGGTGAAGATCCAAGAAGTGTTAGGGGAGTTTGTTATATATCAAAAGAAGCAAATGAAGATTATATTGAACTTCCAAGTCATGATGAGTGCTTAAAAGACAAAAATAAATATATAGATTTATTTGACCATTTTTATCAAAACAATGACCCAATAAACGCAAATGGACTTTGTCAACAAATAGATAGTAGATATTTAATTCAAAATCCTCCTTGTGACTATTTAGATGAAAAAGAGATGGATTATATTGCAGATTTTAAATATGTTCGTGAGTTACATCCATATCATGTACCTGAAGGTAAAGTAAAGTGTTTAGAGACTGTAAAATTTTCTATACAGACTCATCATGGCTGTTGGGGAGAGTGTAATTTCTGTGCTATTGGGGTTCATCAAGGACGAACAATACGAACAAGAAGTGAAGCAAATATTTTAAAAGAAGCAAAAGAGTTTACAACGTACAAAGATTTTAAAGGAATTATCTCTGATGTTGGTGGGCCAACTGCTAATATGTATGGTTATGAGTGTGGTAAAAAGCTTAAAAAAGGTACTTGTGACGATATAAGATGTGTAGATTTTGATAGGCTTTGTAAAGTAATGAAAGTAGACCACTCAAGACATTTAAAACTTTTGCAAAATATTAGAAAAGTTCCTGGAATAAAAAAAGCTTTTTTAGCATCAGGCCTAAGATATGATTTTATAAGTGCGGATAAAAAACATGGTTATGAGTACTTAAAAGAGCTTGTAAATCATCACATATCAGGACAGATGAAAGTAGCACCTGAACATACCTCAGATAGGGTTTTGAAACTTATGGGAAAACCAGGAAAAGAACCTTTGATTGAGTTTAAAAAGATGTATGATAGATTAAATAAAGAGGCTGGAAAACAGCAGTTTTTAACATACTATTTAATAGCAGCACATCCAGGATGTGAAGAAAAAGATATGCATGAACTTAAGCATTTTACAAAACATGAATTAAAAATGAATCCAGAACAAGCTCAAGTATTCACTCCAACTCCGGGAACATACTCTAGTGTTATGTATTATACTGAATTAGATCCAGTTACTAGAAAAAAGATATTTGTTGAAAAAGATACAAAAAGAAAAGAGAAACAAAAAGATATAGTAATTGACAAGAGTTATTACCAAAGAAGAAAATCTGGCGGTGCTAGTTTTCAAAGCTAAAAAAAAGGGCAAAACTTATAAGTTTTGCCCTTTTTTATTTTTTTAAGTTATTTTCTAAAGTGCAGCAATCATATCTTTAGTTACTTCTGATACATCTTTTGTACCATCAAGTTCAACAAATACACCCATATCAGTATAAAAATCAATAAGTGGTGCTGTTTGTGCATGGTATGCTTCAAGTCTACTTTTAACAGTCTCTGCATTATCATCTTTTCTAATGATAAGCTCTCCACCACAGTAGTCACATACATTTTCTTCTTTTGAAGGATTAAATTCTACATGAAATGAAGCTCCACATTTAGAACAAACTCTTCTTCCTGTAATTCTTCCAACAATTAGTTCATCTGGAACATCTAATGAGATTACTTTATCAAGTAATATTTCCATATCTGCCATTAGTTTATCTAAAGCCTGTGCTTGAGCTAATGTTCTTGGAAAACCATCAAGGATAAAACCTTTTTTACAGTCATCTTCAGCCAATCTATCTTTTATAATACCAATAATTGTTGAATCAGGAACTAACTTTCCTTCATCCATGAATTTTTTTGCTTCCATTCCCATATCTGTATTATCAGCAATAGCTGCTCTTAAAATATCTCCTGTAGAGATTTGAGGAATACCATACTTTTCAATTAAAAATTTTGCTTGTGTTCCTTTACCCGCTCCTGGTGCACCAAATAGCATTAAATTCATAGTTTACTTTCCTTAGTTTTTTTGTATTGTATTCAAAAAGCTTTTAATAACAAATAAAAATTTTAAATCAATTTAGATATAATCAGCTCACGTAAATTGGACTAAGGGCATAAATGAAAAAACTATTTTTGATTATTGGAGCACCAGGAAGTGGCAAAACTACTGATGCAGAATTAATAGCAGCAAAACATGATAATATCACTCATTATTCAACTGGAGACATGTTTAGAGCAGAAGTAACAAGCGGAAGTGAAAGAGGAAAAATAATTGATAAGTATATCAGCGTAGGTGCTATAGTACCAATTGATATAGCTATTGAGACAATTTTAGGTGCAATAAAAAAAGCTTCTACAAGTGTTGTGATTATTGATGGTTATCCAAGAAGTTTTGAACAAATGAATGAGCTTAATAAATATTTAGTAAATGAAACTGAGGTTGAATTAGCAAATGTTATTGAAATAGAAGTTTCGCAAGAAGTTGCATGTGAAAGAGTTTTAGGTCGTGCAAGAGGCGCTGATGATAATGTTGAAGTATTTAATAATAGAATGAAAGTTTATACTGATCCTTTAGCTGAGATTCAAGAATTCTATTGTAGAAAAAATCTTTTACAAAAAATTAATGGTGAGAGAACTATTGAAGAAATTGTAGAAGAAATAGATGACTTTATTCAATCAAGAATATAATGCAAAAAGATTTTAACTTTTACTCAGTTATTATTGGAACTGAGCTTTTAAATGGGCGGAGAAAAGATGCCCATTTCTCTTTTTTAAATGAACAACTTCTTAAAAGAGGTTGGACACATAAAGCATCTTTTGTTATTGAAGATGATACAAACTTGATGAAAAACATCTTTAGACTTATAAAAGCTGATAAAACTAGCGTAATGTTTTGTTTTGGTGGCATTGGAGCTACTCCTGATGATTATACTAGACAAATAGCTGCTGAAGTTTTTACAGATGGACAAACAGAGTATCATGAGAAAGCAAAAGAGTTAATTATAAAGCAGTTTAAAGATGAAGCTTATCCTCATAGGATTGAGATGGCACATCTACCAATTAATGCAAAGCTTTTAAAAAATGTAGTAAATAATGTCCCAGGATTTTATTTAGAAAATAGATTCTTCTTTACCCCAGGTTTTCCAACTATGAGTCAAAGTATGATTATAGAAGCACTTGATAAATACTATAAAAAAAATGATATAGAAAAATTTAGATTAACATTAACAGCTATTTGTGGAGAAAATGACTTAATTGATATTATGAAAAAAATTTCAAATGAAGTTGAGTTATCATCTTTACCTAAAATTATTGATAATAAAAGAAAAGTTGTTTTATCACTATCCTCAAAAGATAAGAAAAAGTTAGATGATGATTTCTCGATGTTTACACTGTTTTTGGATAAACAAAAAATAGAGTATGAATTAAAAGATGTGGATTAAGGTTCATTATAAAATTTAAATTTAAAGCCTTTATCCTCAGGATATTTATCTAAATCAAAATCTTCCCAAACTTTTACACAAAGCTTGTATCCTTTTTTATATCCAGGTTTTGCAAAGGCATGTGCTCTACCCATATTTTGCCAAACACCTTTTCCTGATGCATACATAAAAGCCAAATTACATTGGGCATTTATATAACCTTGTTTTGAAGAGGCTTCATACCATTTTACAGCTTCTTTGAAATCTTTTTCTAAAATTATACCTGCTGTTAGATACATGCCAACTCTATTTTGTGATGGAGCATGACCCTTTCTTGCAAGTTCTAGAAAGTATGATAAAGCTCTTTTTGCATCATGAAATGGTGTTCTTTGACTTAGATAAAGAAGTCCTAGATTATATGTCCCTTGTATATGCCCTAAATATGAAGCAGCACTAAAATACTCTAAGGCTTTTAAATAGTCTTTAAAAACGTATTTACCCTCAAAATAAATCTTTCCTAGTTGAAAGTAAGCTTCTGGATCATCATTAAGTGCAGCTTCTTGATAATCTTTTATTTGTTGTGCCATTTTATTGTTTTCATTGCTTTGTGAAATATCTTCTTGTGCAGCTAAACTAATAGTTAAAAAAATCAATAGTATATATTTAATCATTTTATCTCCCTTTCTAATTCAGTACTTAAGGTTGTAATTATTTCATAAGAAATTGTATTATGTATTTTAGCTAATGGTTTTGCATCATCAAAAATACAAACTTTTTCATCATCACTATCAAGTGATAAACTATCCATTGAGACTCTTCCTAATACTTTATATCCTTTTGGAGTTTGGTAGTGTTGATTTTCATTAATTCTTAAAAAACCATCTCCATAACCTATATCATATGTTGAAACTGTCACATTTTTGTAAGCTTTATATGTTCCACCATATCCAATAGCTTGATTTTTCTTAAGAACTCTTGTTGATATTTTTTCACCCCAAAGTGATAAAACTGGTCTTAAATCTATCTTATCAAAGGCTAAATCATTTTCTATATATCCATAAGTTGCTATTCCAGCTCTAGCAAAATCATCATCAAAATTTGCTGTTCTAAATAGTGCAGCAGAGTTACAAGAATGGAACATAGGTAGGGGTAAAAAAAGTTGTTCACATATCTTTATTACTTCTTCTTTTATAAGCTTAAATTCACTTCTTTGCCAATAATATTCACAAGAAAGTTTATCTGCACTTCTATGATGAGTCATGACTCCAGTTAAGTTTAAGTTTTGGCTAGAAAGCCCTTGAATAGCCTCTTTAAGTTGATTTTTAGATATACCATTTCTATGCATACCTGTGTCAATTTTAAGATGAACGTTCGTATTCTCGGGGAGTTGATATATTTTTTTAATATCATTAACAACAATGTGAAAAGTATGTGAATAAGTAGTAATATTATTATCTGATAAAATTAAAATCTTTTCAAAATAATCTTTGATTTTTAATGCTTCTTTAAGGTTTTTTACGACAGCTTTTTTTATACCAAACTCTTTCGCCATTGATGCTATTTCTATAAGTCCATGTCCGTATGCATTATCTTTTAACACTACAGCAACCTTATCTTTTGAGCCAGCTTTACTTTAAATTATACTTAAATTATGAAAATAATTTTTTTTGTTTATAATTATTTTAGACAATAACGTAACCTTGTTATTTTAGTTTTGATTAAAATGATTTGATATTAGAATACTATCTTTTTCATTTAAAACCTCTTTGAGATTTTCAATAGTGGCAGATTTTATATTTTCAAAAGTTCCAAAATAAAGAAGTAATTTTTTAACCTTAGCTTCTCCAATACCTTTTATATTTAAAAGTGAGATTTGTTTATCTTCTGCTCTTTTTTGTTTTTTATGGTAGTTTATAACAAATCTGTGAGCTTCATCCCTTTGTCTTTGTACAAAATGTAATCTTTTATCCGATGTTAGAAGTTTTATTGATGTAAACTCTCCTTCTTTTTTAAAGTGAACAATATCTTTTGCTGCTCCTTTTGCCCGGTGAGCTTTAAAATCAATCTTTTCCTTTGCAATTGCAATAATATCAAGGTTAACTCCAACTGATTGGACGATATCGTAGGCTAGTTTAAGTAATGTTGAACCACCATCTATTATCCACAAATCAGGTGCTGGGTTTTTATCGAAGCTTTCGACTCTTCTTATAAGCATTTCTCTCATTTGTGAATATTCATCGTGGGATTCTAAGTTGTAGTGTCTAAAATCACTTTTTATAAACTTGTCATTATCCCAAACAACCATAGCTCCAACAGTAGCTTGCCCCATCATATGTGAGTTATCAAAGCTTTCTACTCTTAAAGGAGTTTGACTCAAATTAAATAGCTTTTGTATCTCTTCATAAAGTGTATTGGAACTTTTTGCACTATCTATTCTTAAAAGCTCGTCACAGTTATTTAAAGCTATCTGCATCAAGTCTTTTTTCTTTCCAACTTTTGGATTAATAATATTTATTTTTTTAGAAAATTTTGTTTTTAGAAACTCTTCCATATCTTCTACTTCATCTATTTCATTAGCAAGTAAGATCTCTTTTGGGATTATTGGCATCTCATTTGAATAGTAGTTTATTAGTGTTCTTTTATACGCTTCATTAAAATCAAAATCTTCATTATCTTCAAGAGTAACTTTTAAAAAGTCATGGGATGAAGAGGCTAGCTTCCCATCTCGTATAAACATTCTTACAATCACTGCTTTAGTTTTAGAATTTTTGATAGCAAAAATATCAAGATTTTCATTTGTTGCTAAATCCATACCTGTTTTTATTTCTGATTTTTCTATAGTTTTGATTCTATCTCTTATCTTCATAGCCTCTTCAAAACGAAAATCATTTGAGTACTCTTGCATTTTTAGTTTTAGTTTTGTTAGCAGTTTTGATTTGTTGTAGATGTACTCCATAGAGTTATTTAAAATTTTTGCATACTCTTCTTTTGTAATTCTATTTTCACAAGGTGCTAAGCATTTTTTGATTTGGAAAAAAAGGCAAGCCTCTTTACCTTTTATGCAAGCTTTTTTTTGTACAAGTGGAAAAGTCTCATAAATAGAGTCTAAAATATCCCTTGCTCCACTTGAATATGGACCAAAATATTTTATATTGGCACCTTTTAAAACTTTTCTTGTAATCTCTAATCTTGGAAAATCCTCATTTAAGTCCACATAAATATAAGGATAGGTTTTATCATCACGAAGAAGAATATTATATTTTGGTTTTAACTGTTTAATAAGAGAATTTTCTAAAATTAGTGCATCGTGTTCATTTGGTACTACAATCCATTCACAGGATTTTACTTCACTAATCATTTTGAAAATTCTAGGACCTAGTTTTTCAGAAGGCCTAAGTTGAGGGGTAAATTTAAAGTAAGATTTAACTCTATTTTTTAGAACTTTTGCTTTTCCTACATATAAAAGATGTCCAGCTTCATCAAAGTATTGGTATACTCCTGCATCAGAAGGGAGTTGTTTGAGTTTTTCTTCTAGGTTCATAAGTGGGATTATACCAAAAAACCTTTTCAAAAGCTTTTTTAATCATCATTTTTCTTCATATTTCTGCGTTGAAAATATAAAAACATTCGTCACATACTTTAGTATGCTCCTCAAATTTTGATATTTTCGCCTTGAACTATTTTAAAATCTAATGATTTAAAAAGTTTTTTAATTTTTTAGTATTTTAGTTAATCAAAAATCTTTTTATAAACATGACAGTAGGGCAAGGAACCTTTTCTTTGATAATAATCTTGATGATATCCTTCTGCGCTATAAAACTTATCCGCTTTTTTAAGTGAAGTTGCTACTTTGTATCCTTTTTGAGTTAGTATTTCTATAAGTTCTTGTGCGGTTTGTTTCTCTTTTTCATCATTGTAAAAAATTGCAGAGAGATATTGACTTCCTATATCTGGACCTTGTCCATTTGTTTGCTCCATATCATGAATCTCAAAAAAGAGTTTGGCAAGTTTTTCAAAGCTTGTTTTACTAGGGTCATAGACAACTCGAACACTCTCTAGATGACCTGTATTTCCACGAACTACACCATAATAATCAGGATTTTCAACTGTACCACCCATATAGCCACTAATGGCATCCAAAACGCCTATTTGTTTTTCAAAGTGGTACTCAACTCCCCAAAAACATCCTCCTGCAAAATAAGCACTTTTGCTATTTTCAGGATAGGTTTTATGTTTGATTGAATCATCTTTTGAAAATGATGCTGCATACAACAGTGTAATAACTGCCAAAATAAGTATAAAATATTTCATATTATTCCTTTGGCTTAATTATAAAGTTTTTTTGTGTATTCTCTATGTATTAAAGTAATAAGGTTTTATCCAAAAAAGCCTTTTTTTTCATCTTTATCTTCTTGGTCATTTTTAGTTCTTTTTAGTTTTCCAAGTTCTATTTTATATTTTGTTATGTTCTCACGGCAAGTATCTACTGCATTTTCTTTTATTTCAAGAATATGTTCTAGTTCTTCTATTTTTCCTAAAAGTTTGTTTTTTTAATTTTTTTGTTTTTCAATTATTTTGTTTTTTAAAGCTATCTCTTCACTTTTTTTCTTTAAAATTTCCATTTTATCACCACTTTTGTAGATAATATTATCTTCATATTCATTTAGTTGGGATAAAAGTTTTTGTTTTTGGATTGATATTTTTTCTATTTTTTCTTTTAATGAAGTTATTATCTCATTTTGAGAAATAAGTTGATTTTTTAATGTTTCGTTATCTTTTACTGTACTTTTATGTGTTACTGTATTTTTTATTAACCGTGAAGCTAGTTCTCTTTTCTCTTCATATTCATCTGTTATGATAAATCTAATAGCTATGTATTCAATTATATTTTCATTTTTATCATCAAATATTGGGAAAATAGTTGATTTTGCGTACCAAGGATTTCCTTGTTTGTCTATATTTCTAACTTTTCCTTCCCAGTTTTGGCCACTTTGAATAGTATCCCAGAGGTTTTTATATACCTCTTTTGGGTTTTCTGGGTGTCTTACTATATTATGATTTTGACCAATAAGTTCTTCTTTTGTATATCCACTAACTTCACAAAAAGCATCATCTACATAAGTTATGATACCATTTAAATCAGTTTTTGATATTACGGCAACACTTTCTATTATATTTGTATAGGTCTCTAACTCTTTTTGTTTTTTATAAAATTGGTTTTTGTAATATATTTTTTGTGCAATCTTTTTTATATTTTCAAAAAGTTTTGCAACATTTATAGGTTTTACAATATATGCAGAAACTCCCAATTCAATAGACTCTAAAAAGGTCTCTTTTTCATTGTCTGCTGTTGTTAAAATAATAGGAATATCATCATCAAGTAATTTAACTTTTTTAACCATATCTATACCATTTAATTTTGGCATATTAAGATCAGTAATAATAAGCTCATAAGGTGTTTCATTTTCAAAATTCTCTTGAATTTTTAAGAAAGCTTCTTCACCATCTTGGGCTACTTCTACAAAATCTGAAATTTTTTTAAGTAGATTTTCAAGTCTTTGTCTAACTTCTGGGTCATCTTCTACATAAAGGATTTTCAAGTTTTTAATATTTTGGCTTATTTCTTGCATATACATCCTTTGTGAGATTATAGCACATTACAATTATATAAAAGTTGTATATAAAGATAATTTGGTAAGAATTTTATAAACTAAGGAGATTGATATGCCACACTTACAGTTTGAAATTAATAAAAAAATAGATGATCAAAGTAAAAAAAGTTTTTGTAAAAAAATAAGAGATTCTTTTTCAAGAATCATGGATACTCAAACTTACCATATAGCCATATCTATTAGAGAGTATGAACCTTTTAATTTATCCATTGGTAGAGTTGAGATGGGAGAAGAGGTTTGCTTAATGAATTTAGATATTAGGCAAGGACGAACAATGGAACAAAGAAGAGAGTTAGCTTTGGTTTATATGAGTATTGTAAGTGAAGAGTTTAACATACCAAATAGCAATCAATATATCACTTTTACTCAACATGAGGGTGAAGATTTTCATCTAATTGAAAAGTATTTATCCTCTTGGGAGAGTGGTGAAGATCCTTTAGCTTAAGTTATCTTAATCATATATTTGATACATTTCTTTTTTAATTTAGGAGAAATATTGAGTATTATAAAACAGACAATCTATTTGGCAAGAAAAACTAAAGAGAAAGATTTAGAAAAAAAGCTATACAATTTGAAAAATTCATTATTAGATATGAAGGGTTGTATTTATTTTGAAGTTTACAAATCTGATGATTGTGATGATGAATTTTTAATTTATGAAGAGTGGGATAGTGAAGAGTTATACACAAGTTCACTCTCTTGTGAAGCTTATGTAACTTTTCAAAAATATTATGATGGCTTAGTCTTAAAAAGACACAATTTACCTATTCTTTAAACTATTTATAAATATTTAAAAGAACATCTTTATGATGATTTAATTCCTGCATTAAATCATCTCCATGGTTATTTATATCTGGATGATACTTTTTAGCTAGTTCTTTATATCTTTTTTTTATCTCTTCTCGTGTGGGCTCACTTGTAAATCCAAAAAAATCTTTTGCTTTTTGAACTTCATTATGTGATGGCTGAGCTTTAAAATTGCCATTTTGAAAATCTTCATAGTTAAATTTAAAACCTTGATTATTGCCTTGTTTAAAGTTTCTTCCATTAAAATGAAACTCGAAGCCTTGCGTTCTTGCCTGTTCTTTTATTTTTTTAACTTTTGTATAAATAAAAAAGAATATCAATACAGCTATAACAGAGATAACTATTAAAAAAGTACCAAAGTTAGTAAATATTAGATAAAGTATAAAAAAAAGTATCGAAAATCGAATTAGTCTAGAAAAAAAGTAGTCTATATTACCCATAAAAAATATTAATCCTTGTAAATTTATTTTGAAGTATATCTTTTTTTATTTGTTTGTCTTATTAAGAATAAGTCTATCAAATAAAAAATAAAATTATATTTTTCTAATTATAACTTGAAAGTCAGAATAGCTGTCTTTGTGACTAAATTTTTTTATTATTTTTAAAGTGTGAGATTTTTTGTCTTAATAAGTAATTAAATTATAAGATAGTAATATTATTTATATGAGTATTTAAATTTTTTTGGTATTATTATAATATTTAGGATAATATAATGGACTATGAAGAATTTCAAAATGCAGTTGACAGTTTAGGGATATTGACTAAACTTGATCAAAAGAGTTTAAAAAAAAACTATTTAAAACTGTCAAAAAAGTATCATCCTGACGCTGTGGATGGAAGTGATGAAAAGTTTCGAGAGATAAATGAAGCATATAATCTTTTGAAAACTTACGTTGAGAACTATAAATTTTCTTTTGAAAAAGAGGAATTTTTAGAACAATATCCATCATTTACTAATTATAAAAATTGGAATAGGTAAAAGGAAACTAAAATGTTTGATAAAAGAAAGGCAAAAGAGCTTGTATTAGGCTCTTTAATTGCTGATTCATATTGTTTAGGGTCTCATTGGATATATGACGAAAAAGAACTGAAGAATTTACCTACTAATTGGGAAGAGTTAAATAATGCTTGTTCTCTTTGGCATAAAGGCAAAAAAGCTGGTGAGTTTACGCATTATGGAGACCAATTATATTTTTTATATCAATACATAATTGAAAATGATAATTTTGACCTAGAACAATATATCCATTTTTGGAAAGAAAAAATGGAGAAATATGATGGTTATATTGATGGAGCTACAAAAACTACTTTAGAAAATCTAAATGCAAACAAAGCTATTCCTTGTGGTTCCTCATCTACAGATATCTCTGTTATTGGAAGAATTGCACCTTTATTACTTATAAGTAAAACTAAAAACCAATTTTTTCAAAATGTAGAAAAATTTGTAAGAGCAACACACAACTCTTCAATTGTTGTAGAAGGTGCCAAATTTTTTGCCAAAGTTTTAGTTGATGTTTTAGATAATATAGAGATGATGGAAGCAATAAAAGAGAGAAAAGATGAGTTTTCAACAACTATACAAAAATATGTTAACGAAGGTTTATATTCAATAGAAGATGAAACCTTTGATGCCATAAGAAAATTTGGTCCAGCGTGTGGGATTGACGAAGCTTTTGGTGGAGTTATACATCTTTTAGGTAAGTATACAAATTTTAAAGAAGCTTTGATAAAAAATGCACAAGCAGGTGGTGATAACTCAGCTCGTGCAATGATTGTAGCTATGTTTTTTATAGCAAGATATGGACTAAAAGTAATTCCTAAAAACCTTACAAAAATAAAAGTTCAAATAGATATTTCTTAAAATCTAGAAATAAACATTTGAACTTAAGTTTTCAATTTGTTTTAGTATCTTATTAACGTCATTGTATTTTATGTTGATAGGGTAGAGCTCTTTTTTATACTGTAATACAAGTGATGGAAAACTAAAAACTTTTAACTCTCTTCTTTTTTCTAAATCACTTTGAAATAACTCATCTATTTTTTCACTTTTCAAATCACTTTGAAACATAGTCATATCCAGGTTTAAATCTTTTGCTAAAGATACAAGAGTCTCTTCATCACTTGGATTTTGCGCTTTTTGATAATATGCCTCTTGAATTGCATCAATCATCTCATTTTCTCTGTTTTGTTCTTTTGCGCAAAGCACTGCTTTACATGCTAAATAAGTAGCTCGTCTAGGTTTGCACTTTTTCCAAAAGTCATAATTAAATTTTGCACCTGTCATCTTTTCTATTTCGTGCCAGATTGATGCAATCTTTTCTTGCATATCTTTTGGCATAGGTTCATCTGTATCTTTTGCCAACCCACCTACAATATTTACCAATTCAATATTTGCAGGTAGTTTCTTTTTTAATTTGTCATAATCTTTTTTAAAAGCATAACACCAAGAACACATTGGGTCATGTATATAATATAATTTACTTTTCATAATCTTATTTTACTACTAAATATCTTTAAATAGGTAAAATTTATAAATTAAGTAAAATAAAATAAAATATCCATATAATACTATATCTAAAGGAGATGTTATGAAAACATTTATAGGTAGATTTTACAGAGATAAATTTTATATTGAACTTATAGTAGCTGCAAGTCTATTTTTGATAGCACTTGTTTTAAATATGTTAATGGAGTTTATTATCTACATGTTATATTTTATAATATTTTTAGAAATAACACGTGCAGTGATAAACTATATAAGAGAACAAAGAGTTGTTTTAACCATATTAGTTGATGCCTTTATAATATTAGCTCTTAGGGAGTTGATTGTAAATGTTGTAAAAATAAACAATGAAAAAATAGAATCTATAGATGCACTATTAGCAAGTAGTTTAAACTGGAATATCATGGTTATTGCAGGTGTTGTTATATTTTTATTACTTGTTAGATATTTATCAATAAAAACTTCTCAAAGATATATGTTTGAGAAAAAAAATTTAAAAAGTATTCCAGAAAATGAATATGTATCATGAGCCTCTTTATAGACCACCAGCTGAAGCTAACTCACTAATACTGCAAATTACTTTAGGGTGTAGCTATAACAAATGTAGCTTTTGTTCTATGTACGAAACAAAAGCTTTTAAAATAAAAGATATAAAACAAATATTTGAAGAGATAGATAGTTTGTCTATTTATCAAGATACAAGAAGAGTATTTCTAGCTGATGGTGATGCCTTAGCTTGTGATACATCATTTTTATTAGAGGTTTTGAAGTATCTTAAAAAAACATTTCCAAAACTTCAAAGAGTAGCTTCATATGCAAGTCCTTATAATCTTTTAGAAAAAACGCAAGAAGAATTAAATAACTTAAGAGAACATGGATTAAGCTTAGTATATTATGGAATAGAGAGTGGAAATCATGAGTTATTAAAATATATAAATAAACCTATGAAACCATCTAAGATGGTGGAGGGATTAAATAAAGCCACAAATGCAAACATGAAAATATCAGCAACTCTAATATTAGGACTTGGAGGAAAGAGTTTATCTATACAGCATATAGATGATAGTGCAAAGCTAGTCAATGAGTGTGAACATATAAATTATTTATCAACTTTACAGCTTGGAGTTAGTCACACAAAAGAGGATGCTTTTTTCAAAAGATTTGAAGATAAGAATCAAGAGTTTATTTTTTGTAGCGATGAAGATATGTTAGAAGAACAAAAAAGACTTATAAGTCTAATAAGTCCAAAAAAGCCAATAATTTTTAGGTCAAATCATGCTTCAAATGCTTTACCACTTAAAGGAACATTGCCAAAAGATAGGGATGATTTATTGAAGGTTTTAGGTGAAGCTATAGAAGATAACTCTATGCTTCGCCCAAAGTTTTTACGAGGGTTCTAATCTAACTATTTTTTAGATTTTTTCTTAGACTTCTTTTTTGAGTCTTTTTTCTTCTTTTTTAAAGCTTTTTTTGCTTTCTTTTTTTTGTCAAGTTTTTTCTTTTTGATAACTTTCTTTTTCTCTTTTTTAAGTGTTTTTTTCTTAGCAGCTTTTTTAGCTTTTAATTTTTTCTCTTCTTCTTTTTTCTTTGCCATTTTTATGACTCCTTATATAAAATATAGAGGATGGTACTATTTTATATTATAAATGTCAATAAAGTTTTGGAAAATATATAAACAAATTTCAATTTGTAATATTTTATAGTCTAATAAAAATAATATATTAAAATACTTTCATAAATCATAGGAGTATATTTATGGAAAAACTAGCAATAGAGGTAATAAACTCAAAGATATATACAATATGTGGTGAAAAAGTTATGCTAGATAGTGACTTGGCAAAACTTTATGAAGTTGAGACAAAAAGGTTGAATGAACAAGTAAAAAGAAATATTGAAAGATTTCCAATAGATTTTATGTTTCAATTAACAGAGGCTGAACATGAAAAATTGCGGTCGCATTTTGCGACCACAAATTTTTCTATGACTAGAACTTTACCTTTTGCTTTTACTGAGCATGGGATATTAATGCTTTCTTCTGTCCTTCGTAGTAAAACTGCAATAGAAGTCAATATTCAAATCATGAGAACTTTTACAGCATTACGAAGATATGCATTGACTTATGATAACTTGCTAAAAAAATAGAGCAGATTGGGTTTGTTAATAATTACTAATTATAAAATAATATTTTAAAGGAGTTTACTTATGGAAAAAGAGCTTTCAAATATAATAGTTGATGATAAAATATTTATTATCAGAGGTATTCAAGTTATGATAGATAGAGATTTGGCAGAGTTGTATCATGTAGAAACAAAGAGATTAAATGAGCAAGTAAAAAGAAATATAAAAAAGTTTCCAAATGATTTTATGTTTCAACTAATGGATGGAGAAAAAAATGAACTAGTCGCAAAATGCGACCGGTTAGAAAAATTGAAACACTCAAGTTCAAATCCATTTGTATTTACTGAACATGGTGTATATATGCTTTCTACTGTATTAAAAAGTAAAGTTGCTACAGATGTAAGTCTATCTATCATGAGAACATTTGTTAGGTTGAAAAATCAAGCTGTGCCATATTTTGATATTATAAAAAGATTAGAGAAGTTAGAAACTAGTGATAATGAGACAAGGGAACTTTTAAGCAAGGTTGTACAAGTTGTTTCAAATATGCAAGATATTCAGGAAGAGGCAAAAGAGGGGACGAATAAGATTGGGTTTGTGAAATAAAAAATAGAATTTCTCTTGAAGAGGTAAACCTCTCCGCTTTCTTACTTTTGTGTTGACGAAAAGTAAGCAAAAGCAACTACGGCTTCGGAGCCAAAGGTTCCCTCACTTATTATTTTTATCTTTTCTGCTTGGCTTGTGCTTGCACTCTCTTTGAGAAAACTCGTTTATTAAAAATTGCGTTTAGCAACTTTTAAACACTCAAACAGTTGCCAATCTTGTTTAGAAAAGAGAAAAATAAACGTTCGGCTTTTGCAAATGTTGGAACCAAAGGTGGGATAAGGACATTTGCATTTTGATTTGTTTAGATTACTAACTTTTACTTACTTTAATTAATATAAAGACTGTACAGAAGAAGTAACAACGGAAGAGATTTCTTTCTACATCTGCAGGAGCCGAATGTTTATTTTTCATTTCGGAGAAAGCTGAGGACTTGTTTGAGTAAAAAAGAGTGATAAACTCACTCTTTTTTAGGAGTTCCGCAAGCTAGAAATTAAAAATAATAAATGAGGGAACCTTTGGCTCCGAAGCCGTAGTTGCTTTTGCTTACTTTTCGTCAACACAAAAGTAAGAAAGCGGAGAGGTTTACCTCTTCAAGAGAGAATTATGTATGTAAATTAATTAAAAATATAATATTATAGTAACTATTATATTGTTTTGTGACATGATATATGATGAAGAAAAGATATAATATTTTTTTATTTAAAAGGATTATTGTGCAAGAACAAATTATTGACTGTAAAAATATATTAGAAAATCTAACTCCAACAGATAATGTAAAAAATAATGGAGTTTATGAGTGCTCGTTAAAACATGGAATTGATGAGCAAGATATAAAAAATATTGCATTGTCAGGAGCTTATGGTTCAGGGAAAAGCAGTATTCTTAAAACATTTGAAAAAAAATATAAAGATGATTATTCTTTTTTAAATATTTCTCTTGCAGATTTTTCTGATTCAGAAAAAAACAATGAAAACACTGATGTAGAACGTAGTATATTACAAAAGATGTTTTATACAGTAAAAAACGAAGAGATACCATTTTCTCGATTCAAGAGAATAAAAGATATTACCTTTCAAGAGTTGCGAGATTATAGTCTATATATTTTTATCTTTATATTTTTCTTTTTTATTGCATACAAAAATAAAGATTTACCAGAGTATTTAGACTTTTTAAAGTTTGATATAGTGTATATAATTGGTTTTATAATTACATTTATTAGTATATTTCTTGCTCTCCCAAAAATAATAAGCTTATTAGGTGATATTGATTTGAAAAAAATTAATCTAAAGAGTGGTGAAGTTGATTTAGGGCAAAAAGATGGTAGTTCAATATTAAATAAAAATCTTGATGAGATTATATATTTTTTTAAAGCAACAAATTACAATATTGTTATATTTGAAGATTTAGATAGATATGCTAAAAATATTGATATCTTTGTAAAGTTAAGAGAAATAAATTTAATTTTAAATAATTCAAAAGAAGTTGAACAAAGTGTAACTTTTATTTATGCAATAAAAGATGATAATTTTAAAGACGAAGAAAGAACAAAGTTTTTTGATTTAATTGTTCCTGTTATTCCTATTGTTGATTATTCTAATTCAAGTGAACAATTAAAAATCATGATAAGAAAATATAAAAAGTATATGGGATTAGAGTTAAATGTATTAAAAAATAGTTTTATAAATGATATTTGTCTTTATATAGATAATATGAGACTACTAAAAAATATTTTTAATGAATTTATTATTTATAACGAAAAACTTGAATCAGATAGTTTAGAAAAAGAAAAGTTATTTAGTATGATTGTTTATAAAAATTTATTTCCTGATGATTTTTCAAAGTTAAGTAATAAAAAAGGTTTAGTTTACGAAGTATTGTCAAAAAAAGATAAATTGATAAATACAAGAATTAAGTCTATTGATGAAAAAATAAATAATATTAAAAATAAATTGGAAGAAATAGAAAATGAGCAAATAAAATCAATTGATGAATTAAGAAGTATATATATTTATAATGTATTAAAGAAATTTAATTCAATACACAATAATAGAATAATAGTTAACAATATTTCTATAGATATACCAGATTTAGAAGAGGAAAGTAACTTTAGTATATTAAAAGAATCTTCCAATATAAAATGCGATAATTATTATGAAAATCCATTAGTTTTTAAAAATATAGGAAATGAAGTTTGTGAGAAAAGTTATGATGAAAGAGAAGAGTTAATAAAAAATAAAAATAATGAATATATAAATACTAGTAACAAAGAAATTGAATCTTTAGAAAATGAAAAGCAATTGATTAAAATAAAAGAGCTAAAAGATTTAATTGAAGATAGTAATACTGTATTTGGGGACGACTTTAATGAAAAAGGTTTATTAATATTTTTAATTACAAATGGACATATAGATGAAACATATAACTATTATATTTCACATTTTTATGAAGAAAGTATTACAAAAGAAGATAGAGACTTTATTTTATCTATTAGGGAAAGAAGAGCTAAAGACTATACCTTTAAATTAGAAAAAGTTAGTGAAGTTATTAAACAAATACACTACTATGAGTATGATAAAAAAGAAGTATTAAACTATAGTTTATTGGAATATTTAATAGAAAAAGAAAATATAAAGAATTTGAATCAAATAATAAAACAGATAAATCAAAGAAAGGATTTAGAGTTTATAAAAGGGTATATTGATTTAAATTATCAGCATATTAATAAATTTATTGATTTAGTTATTAGTAAATGTAGTTGGTTTTGGGAAGAAATAGAAAACTCTTCTTTTACAATTGAGAAAAAAGAAAATTATTTAAAATTGATTTTGAAATATGGAAAAATTGAAAATATAAAAAAATTGAATATAAATTTAATAAGTAAGTATATTTCTAATATTAATAATTTTATAAAATTTAGAGAAAATATTGATATGAAAAAAATTAAAGATGTATTATTAATACTTCAACCTAAATTTAATAAAGCATCACAAATTAAAGATAATATTAGTCTATTTGAGTTTAGTTATACTAATAATTTTTATGAAATTTCTTTTGAAATGATAAAGGGAATTTTAAAACAGTTTAATAAAAATGAATTTAAATTAGAAGATTTAGATAAAAAGAATCTAACAATAATAAAAAATTCTACATGTAAAAATTTAATAGATAATATTGAAGAGCATATAGAAAGTTATATAGATAATATTTTATTAAGTATGGAAAAAATTAATGATGATGAAAACATATTTGTTGATTTACTCAATAATGAACATATATCAGATGACTTAAAAATTGAAATTATAAAAAGAGAAGAAACTTTAATATCTAATATTTCAGAGGTTACAAATCATGAATTATGGAAGAATTTATTTGAGGAAAATAAAATAAAAGCTGATTGGAATAATATTTTATATTATTACCAGGAGCATAAAGAGATAGATGAAAGTTTAATCAAATATTTTAATATAATTGAGAATGCAAAAGTTTTATCAGATGTAAGAATAAATTCTAAAACAAAATTCATGGAAGATAGTAAATTCGATATTAGTTTAGTAAATAAACTAGTAAAAAATATTTTATTTGCAAATGAAATAGAGATTAATTCATATAAAGAATTAATTAAATCAAATGGTTATTGGTATCCAGATTTAGATATATCTACTATTGACGAAGAAAGAATTATAGAATTAGTTAAGACTGAAAAATTTCAATTCACAGTTCAGAATTTTAAAAGATTAAAAGAATGTACAAAAAGTCAACATATAAAACTTATTGAAAAAAATATTGATAAATTTTTAATAAAATATGAAGAATACAATTTAGATGAAAATGATGTACATAATTTATTACTTAGTTCATTTGTAAAAGAAATAAAGATAGAGATAATAAAAAAACTTGATTATTAATTGATAAATAATAAAAATATTGGAAAGTTAGTTTATGATAATATGGATAAAAAAATTAAATACCCAATTGGTTTTTTAGAAAGTTTAATTATAAATTTAAATACAAAAGAAATGCAAGTTAATATAATTGTTGAACAAAATGAATATTTATCTGAAGATGAATTTCTAAATTTATTAAGTCTTTTAGAAAATGAATATAGTAATATTGCAAGATTAGATGGTAAAAGACCAGTATTAATAGATAAATATTATAATAGAAAACTTATTGGTATTTTAATTGAGAGAAAATTTATTACAAAAAGTAAAGAAGAAAAAAATAAATAAATTAGGCTTTTTGTTAAAAATAGAAATAAAGTATAGAAAAATAGGCTTTATAGAAAAAGCCTATTTTATGTGTCTATTATATCTCTATCTCCAAAGCAATAGGGCAGTGGTCACTTCCCATAATATCACTCATAATGTAAGCATTTGAAATATGAGGTTTTAAATCCTCACTTACATAAAAATAATCAATTCTCCAGCCAACGTTATTGGCTCTTGCATTTGCTCTATAACTCCACCAGCTATAGTTATCTGGCTCATCACCTATAACATGTCTTAGTGTATCTATGTATCCATGCGATAAAAACTTGTCTATCCATTCTCTCTCCATAGGTAAGAAGCCTGATGTACCTTCATTTGCTTTTGGTCTTGCTAAGTCTATTGGTCTGTGGGCTGTGTTTACATCTCCACATATTATGATTGATTTACCTTGTTTTTTTAAAGACTCACAATGATTTAAAAATCTATCGTAAAACTCCATTTTATATACTAGTCTCTCTTCTTTACTTTGACCATTTGGAAAATATACATTAAAAAATGCTATATCTTTATCTGCTAGTGTGAAATGAACTTCGTTTATTCTTCCTTCATCTAATACATCAACAGTAGGACAAGTACATTCAAAAGTTATATCTAAGTCTGTAAATAGAGCAGTTCCTGAACGTCCCTTTATTGCTGATTGGCTAGCAGTCATATTTTTGAAGTTTTTTTCAAAGATAGTTTCTGGAATTTGTTCTTTCATTGATTTTGTTTCTTGCACACCTAAAAGATGAATATCGTGTTCATCTACCCATTTTAGGGCTTCTTTTTTATCAACTGCTCGGATACCGTTTACATTCCATGATACAAATTTATATTTATTCATTAAAAACCTTATAATATTTTTTAAATTTTCACATTATAGCTAAGATTGTTTTAGGGTATAATCTTGTGAGATTAAGAGATAAATATGTATCTAAAAAAAGATACATATTTATTAGATATTAACGTTTATTTATCATATCTTTTTTTATAACATCAATGATTGTTTTGGGTTCACATCTTTTTCTATAGTTTTCATCAACAAAGGCATAGATGATTTCATAATTTTTATTTACAATATATGTTGCAGGTGAGGGTAAATCAAAGGTACCATTTCTGTTTGCTTCTAAGATATCTACTTTAAGTTTGTCATATGTAGATATAACTTCATCACTTAAAGTATAAACTATACCAAACTCTTTTGCTATTGTGTTATTTTTATCATACAAAATATCAAAGTTTAAGGAGTGCTTTTCAAATAAATATAAGGACTTATCTTGCGTTTGTGGAGATAGAGTAATTAGGGCTGCATTTAAGATTTTTAGTTGAGAAGCAACTTTTTGTAATGCCATTAATTGCAAATTACTATAAGGAGACCACGAACCATCAAAAAAGTTCAGGACAGTATATTTGTTTTTTTCAACTATATCTTTTATATTTATTATTTTTCTATCATGATTTGAGAGTGAAAATTCTGGAATTTTATCTCCAACTTTTAGTGCTTTTGATAATTTTTTTGATTCTTTTAATTTTTCAATTGCATTATTTAATACATCTTGTGTCTCTTTAGGGACATTTTTTTGAAAATCTAATAAATAGTTTTCTATATTTTCTTCTAACGTAGGCATTTAAACTCCTTATGTGAAGAGAATATCTCTTTTCTTCACAACATACTATAAAATATTATTTAAGTATTATAAAAAAAGCTAACTTTAAATAATTTGTATTATATTACAACTTATAACATTATGGGAAACTTTATGAATCAAGAAATAATATTAGGTTTGATAACTTTTTTAACTTCAACAGTAGCTGGAGTAGTTGGTATAGGTGGTGGTATGATGCTTATTGCTATACTTCCATCCTTTTTACCACTAAATGCACTTATACCTGTGCATGGTTTGACTCAAATGTCTAGTAATTTTAGTAGGGCAGTATTTGGCTATAAAGATGTAAAATTAGAAGTCATACCAAAGTTTTTATTTGGTTCTTTACTTGGGATTGCTCTTTTTGCTTCTATTTTGTATTTTATATCTTTAGATTATGTTCCACTTTTTATTGGAGTTTATATTTTACTCTCTCTTTGGTCAAAGAAGTTTAATGAAAAAATCAAAAGATATGAGAGTTATTTTTTAGCTGGATTTTTTCAAACAGGGCTTTCTATTGTAGTTGGAGCAACGGGACCTCTTACCATGACACTTTTACTAAAAGATTATGATAACAAAGATATAGTGGTGGCAACAGGGGCAGCTTTGATGAGTATTACTCATACACTTAAAGTCTTTGCTTTTATGTTTTTTTGTTTTGTATTTTTTGACTATATTGGGATTTTGCTTGCTATGATTTTAGGTGCTGTTCTTGGTAGTTGGACAGGAACAAAACTTCGAGATAAAATAGATGGTAAAAAGTTTATTATGTTTTTAAAAGTTCTATTATCTATATTAGCTATAAAAGTTATTGTTAGTATATTTATTTAAATCTATAAGCCCAAATCTTTCAACTCTTGAAGATTTGTCTCTTCTTGTATTTCTCTAGTGGGCTCTTTTTTATCTTTTACTTTGTCCATTAGGCTATTTTGATTCATGTTTGAAAAGGGGCTTTTATTCTTTAGTAAGCTATCACTTTTCCCTCCATGCATATCTATTTTTCCTGAACTTTCATTTGTGTAGTTATAGTTTGCCAATAAAGAGCTCATTAAAAGAGAAGTTAGTATTAGTAATATTTTCATAATTTATCCTTTAAATAAAATAGTTTAAAACAAAAAGTATACAAACAATTGAGATAAGAGTTTGCACTGTAATAATTGATGACATTAAGTTTACATTACCACCTAGTTGCCTTGCTAGTATAAAAGATGAGGGTGCAGTAGGAAGTACTGCAAAAAGTACTAAGATAGATAACATCATTCCATCTATTTCAAAAATTCTTCCAAAAATATAAATCAAAACAGGAAAAATAAGGTGTTTGCCAATGCTTGAAATAATAACTTCACTTTTTGAAGACTTAATCTCTTTTATTACAAGACCAAAGCCAACTGACAAAAGTCCCATTGGAAGTGCAGCTTGACTTAGTATTTCTAAAGTATTGTTTAAAACAAGTGGAAGATGAATACCTAGAAAGTTGAGACTCCCTCCAATAATACAAGCTACAATTAGTGGGTTTGTAACAATTGATTTTAATAGATAAATAAAATCTAATTTGTCATTTGACATATAGAGTGCAAAAATTGTAATACACAATATATTTATAAATGGTATGGCAAAGGTAAGTATTATTGCTGCTAAAACTAAACCTTCATTCCCATAAATAGATCCAGCAAGAGCTAAAAATACATAGGTATTAAACCTAATTGCACCTTGAACCATAGAGGTAAATGAGCTTGGTTCTGAGGGTTTTATTTTATTTATGATTATAAGAATAATCATGGTAAAAAATATTGCTAAAATAGCAGATAATACAAAGCCAAAACTATTTTGAGAATCAAGAGATGCAGTTGATAGTTTATAAACAAGAAGTGATGGCATAAGTACATAATATGTTAATTTATCAGCCTGTGGCCAAAACTCATATGATGGAAACTTTATTCTTTTAAAAAAATAACCAATAAGAATAAGTGAAAAAACAGGAATTAGTGCTGAAAAAATATGTATCATAAAAGATTCTTTTTGTTAAATATAAGTAGAATATTATCATATTACATATAAATTACAAGGAAACCCACTTTTAAGACTCTTAGGCATGCTAAAATTTTTTTTTGCATAAAGGAGAATATCATGTTAGCAGAAATAAATGACTTATTAAATAACCTTATCTGGGGAAATATCCTAATATATTTACTTCCAGCTTTGGGTTTGTTTTTTACAGTTAGTTCAAGATTTGTACAGTTTAGATACTTTTTTAAGATGTTTAATATCTTAAGAGATACAGTACATGATAAAGAGGGACATATTAGTTCTTTTCAAGCACTTATGTTAAGTGTTGCAGGTAGAGTTGGTGGTGGAAACATCGCAGGTGTAGCAGTTGCAATAACACTTGGTGGACCAGGTGCTGTTTTTTGGATGTGGATTATTGGATTGATTGGTATGAGTACTAGTTTCTTTGAATGTTCATTGGCTCAACTTTATAAAGAAAAAGATAAGGCAGACTCTTGTGTTTATAGAGGAGGTCCTGCTTATTATGTAACAAAAGCTTTAGGACTAAGATGGGTAGGTATTATTATTTCTGTTTTACTTCTTATTACTTTTGGATTTGCATTTAATGCAACTCAGTCATTTATTATTGCAAGTTCATTTGAAGCTTCATTTAATACTCCACTTTGGATTACAGGTTCTATTTTAACTGTTATTTTTGGTTTGGCTATTTTTGGTGGTATTAAAAGAATTACAAAATTTTCAGAAGTTGTTGTTCCTATTATGGCAGTGGGTTATTTATTGATTGCTATTGTTGTTATTGCTTTAAATTATGATCAAATTCCTTCATTGATTAGCATGATTGTATCTGAAGCATTTACTCCAAGTACTGCAATTAGTGGTGGTATTGGTGCAGTGATTTTACAAGGTGCAAAAAGAGGTATGTTCTCAAATGAAGCAGGTCTAGGTTCTGCTCCAAACGTGGCAGCAGTAGCTTACGTAGCACATCCAGTTCAACAAGGTATCGTTCAATCATTCTCTGTATTTATTGATACTATTATTTTATGTTCTTGTACAGCATTTATCATTTTGCTTTCAGGTGTTTATTCTCCAGGTGCAGATGGTGTTCAAGGTGTCTTATTGACTCAAAA
Organism: Arcobacter sp.; assembly: GCA_002869535.1. GTDB lineage: Bacteria > Campylobacterota > Campylobacteria > Campylobacterales > Arcobacteraceae > Arcobacter. The sequence goes on along the minus strand of PKUK01000008.1, from coordinate 174,773 downwards.
TGCATTGATTGAGCATATTGGTCCTTTAGGTGGATACTTTGTAACAGTTGCTTTATTACTGTTTGGTTTTTCATCAATGTTATATAACTATTACTTGGCAGAAAATAGTTTAAACTTTTTTAGTAAAGGGAATGTAACACTTTTTAATATTTTTAGAGTAGTTTGTATTGCTTTAATTGCATGGGGAGCATTTCAAGACTTAGGGTCTATTTTTACATTTGCTGATTTATCTATGGGATTATTGGCTGTTATTAATATGATAGTTATTGCTGTTTTATATAAACCTGTATTGAGATTAATCAAAGGGTATGAAAGACAACTTAAAGAGGGTAAAAAACCAGTTTTAAGATATAACGATTACAGTGAGTTTAAAATTGATAAAGAGACTTGGAAAGAGATTGTTGATAATATCAATGACGAAAGAGCAAAAGCTAAAGAGTAAGTATATACTTACTCTTTGATATATATTAGTTAATATTTAACTAATATGTATCTTCTAAAAGAGCAATAACAGCTAATCTTCAAGTAAAGTTAGACATTATTTTATATAAATTACATACAAAGGATAGAGATGTTTAATAAAGAAGGTATCCCTTTTTTTACAATAACTATTCCTTTTTTATGTATTGTTTTTTTAGCTTTCTTTTCAACTTCATACTACTTAAAAACCACACAAGAGAGTTTTGAGTCTGATTTAATACTATTTGAAAAATACAATATGCAAAATAGTGATACAACTTTAGAAAAGTACTCTTTAATGATTAAAGAGAAAAAAGATATCTTAGAAAAAAAGAATGATGAGTTTATAAATTTCATTTTTATTTTAAGTATTTCAATCATATTTTTTATGGCACTTTTTAGTTTTCTTATGACATCAATTATTAGTGATATTATAAAAAAGTATAAAAAACAAGTCCAAAATAAAGAAGAAAAACTTGAAACCCTCAATAAAACTCTATATTCAAAAGTAGCAAAAGGAATAGAAGATGGAAAAAGAAAAGATAAAGCAATTCTAGATCAGTCAAGATTAGCAAAAATGGGTTCAATGATTTCAATGATAGCCCATCAATGGAGACAACCATTAAGTGAACTTTCTGGGATTTTGATGGAATTAGAGACTGCTACAAGATTTAAAAAAGTTGATGAGAGTCATATTTTAAACTCAGTAAATAAAAGTAATGATATGATTGATTTTATGTCAAATACCATTGATGATTTTAGAAACTTTTATAAGCCAGATAAGAAAAAAGAGTATTTTTTTATAAGTGATGCTTGTAAAAAAGCTATCAACTTGGTAGATGCGACACTTCATAACTTATCAATAGAGTTGATTTTTGATATAAAAAAAGATAAAAAGATATTTGGATATCCCACAGAATATTCGCAAGTTATATTAAACCTTATAAGTAATGCAAAAGATATATTAGTAGAAAAAGAGATAGAAAATTCTAAAATCTTTATTACGATTGCGTCAAAAGGCATGCAGAGTATTGTAACTATAAAAGATAATGCAGGTGGAATAAAAGAAGAAAATTTTGATTTGATTTTTGACCCTTATTATAGTACCAAAGATTCATCAAAAGGCACTGGCCTTGGACTTTATATTTCAAAGCTTATAATTGAGCGAAATATGGGTGGTGAACTTAGTGTTGAAAATGATAAGGATGGGGCAATTTTTAAAATAGTAGTGTTAGGATAAGTATGGATAATAATTTAATAGATGAATTAAAAGATGTAACAATATTATGTGTTGAAGATGAAGATGGTATTAGAGAGTTTATTGTAAATACTTTAAAATACTATTTTAAAGAGGTGTATGCGGCTAAAAATGGACTTGAAGCCTATGAAATCTACGAAGAGTACAAACCTAAAATAGTTTTAACAGATATTGAGATGCCAAAGATGGATGGGATTGAACTTGTAAAAAAGATACGTAAAAATGATTTATCAACTATGGTTATCATGTTAACAGCCTATTCAAATGAAGAGTACCTTATGAATTTGATAAATTTAAATGTTGACCATTTTATTTTAAAACCTCTAAATTCAAAAAAGCTAAATGAAGCCTTAACTAAATATATAGAGAGAAACTTTTCCCAACAGATACTTTTACACGAGGATTTAAAACTTAATTTATCAAAAAGAGAATTGATTTATAAAGATACTGAAATAATACCCTTGAGAAAAAGAGAACAAGATTTTTTATATCTTTTACATAAAAATAAAAACTCAATAACTACATATGAACAAATAGAAATAGAGCTATGGCAAGATAAGTTTATGACAAACCATGCTTTAAAATCTTTTATAAAAGAGATTAGACATAAAATACCTATAAATATTATAAAAAATATTTCACAAGCAGGTTATATATTAGTAAATGAGTAACAATTAAATGTATGAGTTTTTATTTTTGATATAATTATAAAAATTTAATATAAAGATATAATATGCAATTTTTAAAAACACATTGGAATAAATTCTTAATTTTAATTTTATCAATAACTATAATATTTTTTGCTTTTTCATATACTCTTGATGTAAAAGGTAAGGAGTTAGTTGATAATAGTTTTAAAGAGGCTGTTATTGTATTTGGAAGTGCAAAAGCACTTAATGCAGTGATTTCTTTAGCCCAAGGAACTGAACTAGACCTTCCTTTTTTTACTGTAGCAATTGGGGAAGTTCTAGATCCTGTAAATGATTTAGTAGAGCAATTTTCTCTTGTGATGTTAGCTAGTATGGTTTCTCTAGGTATTCAAAAAATCATGATGAATTTTGTTACCAATGATATATATAACTATATTTTGTTTTTTTCTGTAATAGTTTTAAACCTATGGATGTTTTATAGGTTTTCAAAAGATGAGAGGTTTAGAACACTTTTTTTTAAAATCTCTGTGATATTGATTTTTCTGCGTTTTGCAGTTCCTCTTATTGGCTTAGTTAATGAGTTTGCTTATAATAGTTTTGTAAAACAAGATTATAATATTAGTCAACTAAATGAAAGTATTGTAAAAGTAAAAGAAGATGTTAATGAGGTTACAAAAAATACAATAGAACACAAAGAAAACAGCTCATTTTTCAATAAAGTTGCAGAGAAATTTGATTCAAACTATTATGCAAAAAAAGTAGATGAATATAAAAAAGCAGTTGATAGTTCAAGTGAGTATATAGTGGCACTTATTATTGCTTTTGTTTTTCAAACCATACTGCTACCTTTGATATTTCTTTTTATCCTTTATCACTTTGTAAGAGGTATTTTTAATTTAGGAAAATAAGCTTAAAAATAAGTCCTAAATTATTTTTCAAACTTTAAAATTATTTTAATAAGATAAAAGTATTAAAAGACTAAAATTAAGATAGATATAGGTGGTAAAAAAATCTATAGAAATCTAAAAATAGATTTATTAGGATTTTAATGCAAAACTATAATATAACAAGTGAAGAAAATGATTATAAATTTTCTGATTTGATTGATATTGTTGAGTTTGAAGAACTACTAGAGAGTTTTTTTAAGGCAACAGGTATTCCAAATGGTATTGTTGGTAATGATGGCGAGATAATATCTCAAAAGGGCTGGGTTAGTGCCTGCTCTTTATTTCATAGAATAAATCCAGAGTCAAATTTATGCTGTGTTGAGAGTAATCTAAAGCTTATGGAAAATTTGATTGATGGAAAAGTAAATCATAATTTATGTAAAAATGGTTTACTTGATTATGCAACTCCACTTGTAGTTGATGGTAAGATTTTAGCAACGATATTTTTAGGTCAAGTTTTAGAAAAAGTTCCTAATATGAAGTTTTTTAAAGAACAGGCTAAAAAATATAATTACGAAGAAAAAAAATATTTGGATGCCATAAGAGTTGTTCCAGTTGTTTCAAGAGAAGAGATGGAAGCACACATGGATTGTATTGTAAAGATGGCAAGGATGTTAGCTCAAAGCTCTTTGTCAAAGTTTCATCAAAATAAACTCCAAGATACTTTAGAAAAAACTACCAAGCAGCAGATTCAGTTGAAAGATATTTTAGACTTTTCTCCTGTTGGAGTTGGCTGGGCAGATAGTAGCGGAAAAATAGAATATCTAAATCATAAATTTACAAAATTATTTGGATATACCATTGATGATTTGCCCGATATTGATACTTGGGCAAAAAAAGTATATCCAGACACTAGCTATAGAGAAACTGTTATTACTCCTTGGCTTGAGGGGTTTGTTTCTGCTATTCAAAAAAATATTTCTATTCCAGAACTTGAGGTTACAACAACTTGTAAAGATTGCACTGAAAGAAGAATTTTAATTAAGGTTTCTTGGATTGGAGATAAACTTTTAGCTAACTTTACTGATATAACAGAGCATTGGAAAAGTGAGCTTAGAAATCTAGCCCATGATAATATGCTGGAAATGGTAGCAAAAGGTTCAAGCCTATCTGATATTCTTTACAATATTGTTCAAACAATTGAGTCTGAAGATAATACATCTATTTGTAGTATTTTACTCTTAGATGAAGAAAAAAGGCGTTTATTATTAGGTGCTTCTATAAATTTACCTGAATTTTATAATGAAGCCATAAATGGTCTTGAAATAGGTAAAGGTGTAGGTTCTTGTGGTACTGCTGCATATCTTGGCAAACGTGTAATAGTTGAAGATATTATGACACATAAGTATTGGAAAGGATATACAGATTTGGCCAAAAAAGCTGAACTTGGTTCATGTTGGTCAGAGCCTATTTTTTCTTCAAATGGTGAGGTTTTGGGAACTTTTGCAATCTATCATAAAAAACCTACAAGACCATCCCTTGAAGATATAGAGCGTATCTCTTTTGCTGCCAATTTAGCTAGTGTTGCCATAGAAAATAGAAATGCAAGAATTGAGTTAGAGCATCGTGCTTATTTTGATTATCTTACAAATCTACCAAATAGAAGATATTTTATAGAGCATGCAGATATAGAACTGTCTCGTTATCACAGATATGGTGGAGAGCTTTCTATTATGATGTTTGATATTGATTTTTTTAAAAATCTTAATGATACATATGGACATAATATTGGTGATTTGGTATTGCAAAGAATATATGAAATAAGTCGTAATATTTTACGTGATATTGACATTATTGGTCGTATAGGTGGTGAAGAGTTTGCTATTTTATTACCCCAAACAAATATTAGTGAAGCAATAAATGTTGCAGAACGTTTACGTATAGAAATTTCAAAAGGAGAAGTCTCTTTTGGTAGTGAAATATTATCTGAATTTACAGCCTCTTTTGGTGTATCTGATGCGAAAGATTGTAGGAGTATAGACAACTTGTTAAGTCAAGCAGATTTAGCTTTATATGAAGCTAAAAAAACGGGACGAAACAAAGTTTGTATGTATAAAAAAGAAAATGACAAAAAATAGAACTTCATTTGAAAAAGATAGCAATAGTGAACATGCTGAACTCTTTTTAGCAGTACGTGATTATATAAAAATATGTATAGGAAATGATGTAAAAGAGAGACACAATGAACATACCACTTCCTTTTATTCAAAAGAGGGTGGTTTTTGTTCAATTAGAGTAAAAGAAGATTATATCTTTTTGAGTTGGTTTAGAGGATATATTGTAAAAGATAAATATAACTTACTTTATGGAACTGGGAAAGTGGCAAGAAAGCAGAAAATTTATCAGCTTGATAAACTTACACGAGAATCCATAAGATATTATATAAATGAGACTTTGATGTTTTTGTTTTAACACAATGAATTAATAAAAATGAAGTGTAAAAAAAGATGATGGCAAATGGATATATAAGAGAAGTAAATAGAAAAGATATAGATGATTTGAGTAACTTATCAAATAGTTTATTGACTTATCTTTTTAAAGAAGCTGCACCCAAATGGTTTGTTGATGAATTGTTACCTAAGGCTTACGAAGAGAGAATTTTAGATAAAAAATATGAGCAATTTGTATATATCTTAGATGAAAAGATAGTTGGAATACTTACCATAAAAGATAAAAATCAGATTTTCCATCTCTTTGTTGATAAAAAATATCATCGAAGAGGCATAGCAAAAAAGCTTTGGGAGTTTACAAAAACAAACTATGAGATTAAGAATATGAAAGTAAATGCTTCTTTGTATGCCATAAAAGTTTATGAGAGCTTTGGATTTGAAAAAGAGGGTGAGGAAAAGATTTTTCAAGAATTAAAATATCAGCCAATGATTTATAAAAGATAATTAAACCTATTCAAATACTCCTTCTAGTTTTTTATTACACTGTGGACAAGACCCATTTACAAGACTGTTTTTTTTAACTTGAAAATAACTTCTTTCAATCAATGTATTTCCACATGAAGAGCATTTTGTACTATTTTCATATTGGACATTTCCCACATAAATATACTCTAAGCCTACACTTTTTCCTATTTCATAGGCACGATTAAGAGTTTGCAAAGATGTTGGAGGAAGACTTAACTCTTTGTAATCAGCGTGAAAAGCAGATATATGCCAAGGAGTAAAAGTGCCTAGTTCCTTGGCAATAAACGAAGCGATTTTAAAGAGTTCTTCATCACTATCATTTTGAGTTGGAACGATCAAAGTTGTAACTTCAATCCAGAGATTATTTTTTCTAAAATGTTTTAGGTTTTCAAGATTTTTCTTTAAATTTCCACCTAAGTTATGTTTATAATATTTTTCATCAAATGATTTTAAATCTATATTTATGGCATCTATTATGCCAACCATATCATCTATGACTTCTTTTGATTCATATCCATTACTTACAAATATATTTTTAAGACCAAGTTTTTTAGCTTCAAGTGCAATATCTTTTGCGTAAGGGTAAAAGATAGTTGGTTCATTGTAGGTATATGAGATAGATTGACAACCCTTTTGTAGTGCTAAAGAAGCTATTGTTTTAGGTTCAAAGTATCTGCTTTTATCTATGTTGTGTTCTTGTGATATCTGCCAATTTTGACAAAAACTACAGTGGAAATTACAACCAACAGTTCCTATTGAAAAGGATTTAGATGAGGGTAAAAAGTGATATAGTGGTTTTTTTTCTATAGGGTCAATATTAATTGCACTTGGATAACCATAAACTAAATTTTCAATATGAGAGCCAACATTTTGATTGATTCCACAAACTCCAGTTTGCCCAGCTTTTAATTTACAATAGTATTGGCATAACAAACACACAAGCCTATCCTTTTCTTTTTTATAATAGTTCATCCACACACCTTTATATCTATAATTATACAATAGTATAGTGTTAAATAATAATTAATAAAAAGTTTGTATTGACATTAAAAAATAAATGGCAATCATAAAACATCAAAAGTGAAATAAGAAAACCATTACCATCTTTTGTTAAGTAAAATGGGTTTATAAAATATACATTGTGTTAGAATTCTAACATTAAAAAAATGAGATAATAATATGATAGAAAAATTTGATTTTACAATGATAGTTTTAAAGAATGACCAATATGATGGAAGTACAATAGATGCTTCAACTATACCTGATAGCGTAGAAGTGTTTGAAGAAGAGTTACTTTTATTGATAGAAAAACTAGAGAATAAAAAACTTTTATGGGTAAAACTTGATATTGTTCAATCAAATTTAATTCCACTACTTACAAAATATGATTTTGTTTTTCATCACTGTAATGAAAGAGATATTACCTTAGTAAAAAAGCTTATTCATAAACCTATTATTCCTACAGCCACAAATCATACTTTAGGAGTAGGGGCAGTTGTAATTGATGACAATAAACTTTTAGTAATCAAAGATAAAATTTGGCAAAAATATAAACTTCCTGGTGGTCATATAGATGATAGAGAAAATATCTCTTCTGCTTTGATTAGAGAAGTATATGAAGATACAGGTATAAATGTAGAGTTTGATTCTATTGTAAGTTTAGGCCACTTCTCTCCTGGACAATTCAATGAGTCAAATCTTTATGTAGTATGTAAAGCAAAACCTTTATCTAAAGAGATAAACATTATAGATACAGATGAGATACTAGAAGCAAGATGGATAGAGATTGAAGCTTATTTATCTTTAGATGATGTTCATCCTTACAATAAAACAATAGTAAAAAATGCTTTAAAAAACGAGGGATTTAAAATAGATGAAAGTGAAAATTTAATCACAAAAAATGATTTAAATTATGAAATATTTTTTTAAACCAAGAAAAAATAACTAGTAGGTTTCTCCTACCAGTTATTTTTCATCAAATCTTGTTCTTTCATTGCTTGTGTTAAAACTTCATAACCTTTTAACTCTTCAGGTCCTGTTTTAACCCACTTGTTTAATCCTTCCATTTGCATCATTTTCTTTATGATTGGCTCATTTGGATCTTGTGATAGTAGCATCTCTGTGAATTTCTCTTGAATAGTTTTATCTAAACTTTCAAGAACAGTAAAGTTACAGTGACAATAACCCGAACTTACATAAAATGATTCTATTTCACCACTTGGGAACATCCCATCTTCAATCATTCTTACCCATGAACTAATTCCAATCGCACCTGCATCTATTTCATCATTTAAAATAGCTTCAAGTATGTCAAATTCACTTCTTCCTGTATCACCATGTTTTCCTAAGTCTGAATTAAATCGTACGATATTTACATCATGATTTTTTCCAAGTTTATCTTCAATATATTTTAAAGGTAAAATTGCAGCTTGAGCAGAGTCTGCACTTCCTAAAGCAAATTTTCTTGTATTTAAATCTTCTATTTTTTTGATACCACTAGAGGCTTTTGTGATAAAAACAGATTGAAAATCTATATCTGTATCTCTCATAACTAAAGCTTTAGTTTTCCCTCCACTTAGTTCATAGCTTCTAACCCATGCAACATTTGTATTCCAAGCAACATCAATCTTATTTGATAAAAGATATTCAACTTGAGCCTCATAGTTTGAAAATAAAATATAATAAAGTCTTACACCATTATCATTAAAATAGTCTCTTATAATATCCCAAATAGGAATTACTTTTGGGTCGTAAGCTACCGCTCCTAGCATAATTGGTTTTTTCATAATTTTCTCCTTAAGGGATTGGTTGGTTTGTTAAAGCTTTTCCAAGCCAAATAGAAAGTACATCAGTACTTGGTGCCATAACTTGTGCTGCATAAGCATCTCTTAGTAATCTTTCAATTGTGATACGTTTAGCATAAGCAGTTCCTCCACCAATTTTCATAGCTTTATTACAAACTTCTACTGCCATATCTGAAGCATTTAATCTTGCAGAAATAATTTGAGCCAAGGCATCTGCATCACCATTTGCTCCACTTTTTGCAGCTGCAAGAGTAAAGTGTTTTGCACTAGTTGCTTTTGTGAAAATTTCAGCAATATGATTTTGTACAGTTGGGATATTACATAAAGCACTCTCATCACTATATTTTCTATCCATTGAGTATTCAATAATAGTATTACATGCATTTAAAGCCACACCTGTATAAACTGCACCCAAACCTATTACAAAAAATGGTGCAACTACATTAAATACTTGCTCTGCACCACTTCCTGCAGGTCCTACTCTATTTGAAATATCAATATCTACATTATTAAATACCATTGGCATAGAAGCATTTCCTCTCATACCTAATCCATCCCATGCTGACTCTTCAAATGTTATACCTTTTAAGTCTTTTTGTATAATCCAATTATCTAAACCCTCAGCATCGAAACTATTTGAAAGTACCAGATAAAAATCAGCATAAAGTGCAGAAGTAACAAAACTTTTTCGTCCATTCATTAGTAATTTATCACCATCTTTTGATACAGTTATTTCAGGATTGTAAAAGTGTGTACCTGTACCTGTTTCACTAAAGGCAAGTGCTAAAAGTAACTCTCCATTTGCGATTTTAGGTAAATACTCTTTTTTCATATCATCACTACCAAATGCAACTATGCACATAGTTGCAACATTATGCATCATATAACAAAGTCCTGTTGTAGCACAACTTGAAGCAAATGCAAGTACTGTTTGAGTATGCTCTTCTAGTCCTAAGCCTTGACCTCCATACTCTTTTGGTACAATCAAACCTGTGATTTTATCTTTTTTTATAGCTTCAAAACTATCAACTGGGAACTTTGCTTCTTCGTCTACTTTTTGTGTATATGGTTGGATATTTGATTTTGCAAAATCCAACATTTTATTATAAATATTATTCATTGTTTTTCCTACATAAAATTTGGTGTATGAACTTTTGAAATGTCATTTGCCAACTCTTCATCCATACCTATATCTATCAATCTCTTTACTCTGTTTGTATTCATAGTCTCTTTTAATTCTTCAACTAAATCAAAACCTTTTTTATAGTCATTTGGAGCATCACTTCCACCAGCTAAAATAGCTAGGGCTTCTAATAACAAAGAAGACTCTCCACTAACTTCATCCATAAACTCTTTTCTCTTATATGCTGTTGCTTTTAAAGAGTTGATGCGATTTGGATTTTGTGCTATTGCAGATTTTACATGCTCTAAGCCGTATGATACGTGTCTCATTTCATCTCTTTTAGCAAGTTTTATGATTTTTCTTGTGGCATCATCAGGCATATGTTTTTCTAAAAAACTTAATAAATCAACAAAAGTACCTTCTCCCATAACATGAAGTAAAAATGAACTTTTTATATAATCATCTTCTTTAAATAGTGAATAAAGTGAGCGTTGTGTAACTTCACTTTAATATTGAAATCCCGCACCAAAAGCATGGGCTCTTTTTGTAAATACTTCAATATGTCGCGCTTCATCATTCATAAGTGAAGATAAAAAAAGTGGAATTTCCATATAATAAGGATTGATTTGACTAATAAATTTTCCTGGAATATATAAAGCTGAAAATTCATTTTCAACTAAATATGTCATTATTTGACAAATAGCTTTTTCAATGATTGGATTTAGTTTTGGTATCTCATTCCAAGCAATATCAGTTGTAGCATTCCATTGTAAGTTTTTACCTTCTTCATAAAGTACAGAAACAGGTTCTGACCAAACTAATTCTTTATGGGAAAGTGCAAAATCATATGAAGGTGTACCTTCTTGGGTTATCATTCCTCTTGTTAAAAGACCATTGCTATTGGGAGCTTTTGCTAAAATTTCATGGCTTAAATTCAAATCTTTTAGTTTTGGATTTGAAGTTTCAATACCTTTTAGTTCTTTTCCCCAAGATGGTGAGCTTTCAAAATTATTTTTACTAATTTTTTGAATTTTATAAGAGAATTGAGCTCCTAAATTTTCACGACCTAAATATAGATGACCTTTAAGTTTTGTCCAACCTCTAAGTTCTATTTCTATATTCTCTTTTAAAGATACAACTTCAATAATATCATTAATATTTGCAGTTAAAAAAGCATTTTCAAGTTTTAAAAATAGTTCTTTTGAAGGGTATAGGTTTCCAGTAAATAAAGATATACAGTGATTATGGTTGTTCAAATAATTCTCCAAAATTATAGTTAATCTTGGTCCATCTAAAAGTTATGATGGCATCTCAACCTGAGACATTCTTGGCATTGTACAAAAACAATAGTAAAAGTTTATTAAAATGGTAAAAAAAATTTAACCAAAATGAAAATATATAAAATTAAACTAAATGAGGCTAAAATATCTAAATTATAACTAAAAAGAGAAATAATGAAATATAAAATTTTTGTAGATGGACAGTTTGGAACAACTGGATTAAAAATAAATGAAATGCTAAAGAATAGAAGTGAATTAGAGCTTTTAACAATAAGTGAAGAAGAGAAAAAAGATATTGAGATTAAGAAAAAGTTTTTAAATGAAGCTGACTTAGTTTTTTTATGTCTACCTGATGCTGCTTCAAAAGAGTCAGTAGCTTTAATAACTAATTAAAATACAAAAGTAATAGATGCAAGTACAGCTCACAGAACAAACCCAGAGTGGACTTATGGAATAGCTGAACTAACTATAACACAAAGAGAAAATATAAAAAACTCTAAGCGAGTTTGTGTACCTGGTTGTCATGCAAGTGGATTTATTATGGCTATGAAACCTTTGTTAGAAAATAGTATTGTTTCGCCAAAAGATAAGATTGTATGTCACTCTATTACAGGATATAGTGGTGGGGGAAGAGCTTTGATTGATGCTTATGAAGAGCCTGAAAACAAAGGTAAGTTTGATAGTCAAAGACCTTACGCATTAGGTTTAAGTCATAAACACTTGCCTGAGATGAAACATGTTTTAGGATTGAAACATGCACCATTTTTTACGCCAAGTGTTGGAAACTTTAAGCAAGGTATGCTTGTAATGTCATACTTAGTAAAGAGTGAATTTTTAAATAAAAAGATTACAAGAAAAGAAGTATTAGCAATATATAAAGATTACTACAAAGATGAGCAGTTTGTTAAAATCATCGAAGATGATATTGCGTATCTTGATGATGGTTTTTTAGATGCAATGAATTGTAACAACACAAATAGAATCGAAATATCAGTTTATGATAGTGAAGATTATATGCTTGTGATTTCAAGACTTGATAACCTTGGAAAAGGAGCTTCAGGAGCTGCTGTTCAAAATATGAATATTATGTTAGGTCTTGATGAAAAATTAGGGTTAAAAATATAATATTTGACATTGTTAAGTTAATATCTTACAATTCCAAAAAAATTTAAAAGGAAATAGATGAGCCAATTACCAAATTGTCCAAAATGTGGAAGTGAATATACATACGAAGATGGAAGTTTATTAATCTGTCCAGAGTGTGCACATGAGTGGTCAGCAAATGAAGTAGAATCAGATGAAGATATATTAGTAGTAAAAGATGCAAATGGAACTATTTTACAAGATGGTGATGATGTAACAGTTGTAAAAGACTTAAAAGTTAAAGGAAGCTCATCTGGTATCAAAGTTGGTACTAAAATAAAAGGTATTAGACTTGTTGAAGGAAATGATGGTCATAATATCGATTGTAAAGTGCCAGGTGTAGGTGCTATTAAACTTAAGCAAGAGTTTGTAAAAAAACAATAAACTATAAAGAGAGAAAACTCTCTTTATACCTCTTTTAGTCAATCACTCTTATAAAGATATGTACATTTCTATTTTTATTAAAGGGTATCTCATTTAACTCTAGATAATCCAATGATTTCATTAGTTTACCATACTTATCATATCCATATGTTCTTGGGTCAAATGAAGGGTAGTTTTTATTTATATGTTTAACTACTGCTGATAAATTTGCCCAGTCATCATCATCTGATACAGCAATTACTGCTTTTGTGATTATATCTTTTAATCTATTTTGTTCATTATTTGTTTGTGGTACTTCTTTTATTTCTCGCAAGTTTTCAGTATATACAAACTTATCACAAGCAGAGATAAATGCTTCTGGTGTTTTTTGTTCCCCAAAGCCATATACTTTAAGTCCTGATTCTCTGATTCTTGTAGCCAGTCTTGTAAAGTCACTATCTGAAGAGATTATACAAAAACCATCAAGACGATTTTCATGTAATATATCCATAGCATCAATTATTAGTGATGAGTCAGTGGCATTTTTTCCATTTGTATAACTAAACTGTTGAATTGGCTGTATGGCATGGGTATGTAAGTGATCTTTCCAACTTTTTAGTTGAGTAGTAGTCCAATCCCCATATGCTCTTTTTATATTTGTAATTCCAAACTTTGCTATCTCTTCTAATAGTTCAGAGATAACAGAAGCTTGGGCATTATCTGCATCTATTAAGACTGCAAGTTTATCTGTACTCATTTCTTCCATTTATTAAATCCTTTATATCAAATATTATATCTAATTACATGTGTTTTTATTTAAGATATTCTAATAGATAGAAAAGTTTTAAGAGTTTTATAATCTATATGGCTGTAGAGTTTTTATTAAGTAGTATATTCTTTGTTTGTAATTTTTTTATAGTAGAATAAAAGCACACTTTTTACATACTAATTTATAATAGTATTTTGAATAACTACAAATAAGATAAAAGAGGTCATATGGAAACTTTATATAGAATATAAAAAGATTTTTTAGGTGAAAAAAAGATAGAAAAAGATTGTTATTATGGAATACAGACTTTAAGAGCTAGTGAAAATTTTGATATTACTCATACTAGTTTATCTTTATTTCCAACTTTTATAAAATCCCTTGCAAAGGTTAAAAAATCTTGTGCATTGACAAACTATGAGTTGGGTGATTTAACAGATATTCAAAGGGATGCTATCGTTCAAGCTTGTAATGAGATAATTGATGGAAAATTTCATGATCAGTTTATAGTTGACCCTATCCAAGGTGGAGCTGGAACTTCTACAAATATGAATGCAAATGAAGTAATAGCCAATAGAGCTTTAGAAATACTTGGAAAACCAAGAAGCTCTTATGATATCATCCATCCAAACAATCACATAAATATGAGTCAATCTACAAATGATGTATATCCTACTGCTATTAAATTAACTCTGTATGAATTAATATATAAATTAAAAGATAGTCTACGGTATTTAAGAGATTGTTTTGAAGAGAAGTCAGTAGAGTTTAAAGATGTACTTAAAATGGGAAGAACACAGCTTCAAGATGCTGTTCCTATGACTTTAGGTCAAGAGTTTAAAACCTATGCAGTTATGATTGATGAAGATATTTTTAGACTAAGAGATGCACAAGCACTTTTAAAAGAGGTTAACTTAGGAGCAACTGCAATAGGTACTGGAATAAACTCAAAACCTGCATATCAAAGAAAGGTTATTAGTAATCTAAGAGAAGTAACAGGAATAGATTATATTAATGCCGGAGATTTAATAGAAGCAACACAAGATACTGGAGCTTTTGTTCATATTTCTGGGATACTAAAAAGAGTTGCAATTAAGATGTCAAAAATTTGTAACGACTTAAGACTTCTAAGTTCTGGTACAAGAGCAGGATTCAATGAGATAAATCTTCCACCAATGCAGCCAGGAAGTTCAATCATGCCTGGAAAAGTAAATCCAGTAATCCCAGAAGTTGTAAACCAAGTTGCCTTTGAAGTAATAGGTGCTGATACAACTATCTCAATAGCTAGTGAAGGTGGACAGTTACAGTTAAATGTATTTGAACCACTTATTGCATATAAACTATTTACCTCTATAAATATGATGAGAAGAGCATTTTACTCTTTAGGTGAAAAGTGTGTTAAAGGAATCACTGCTAATGAAGAGGTTTGTATGAACAACATCTTAAATTCTGTTACCCTAGTAACTTGTCTAAATCCAATCTTAGGGTATGAAAAAAGTTCAGCAATAGCAAAAGAGGCTTTGGCTACAAATAAAAGGGTATACGATATTATTTTAGAACAAGAACTATTTACAAAAGAAGAGTTAGATGATCTTTTACATCCAGGAAATATGGTACACAACTTGATTAAGGAAGTTAGATGAATATAACAGTTTTAAATACTGGTGGGACTTTTAACAAAAGATATAACCCTATCAAAGGAAAACTTGAAGTTCCTAGTGATAGTGTAGCTTTAGATAAGATAATAAAGTCTTGCCACAATATAAACTTTGATATTAAAAATATAGTTTCAAAAGATAGCTTAGATTTTACGCATGAAGATAGACAAACTATTTTAGATGAGGTTAAAAACAGCACAAGTGACAAAATCATAATCATACATGGAACTGATACAGTAGACTTAACTTCAAAATTCTTTGAAGGAAAAATTGAAGGTAAAAAGATAGTCTTTACAGGTGCTATGGTTCCTATGAGTATAGATGAGGTAGAAGCAACAATGAACTTCTCACAAGCTTTGGGGTTTTTAAATGCAGATGTTAACCCAGGCCTTTATATCTCTATGCATGGGGTTGTTGTAGAACACAGCAGACTTAAAAAAGATAGATCAGTAGGGCAATTTTTAATTAATTAGCTATATTTAATAAAGTTTCAATATAATTGTTAAGTCTGAAACAATTATGAAACAGGTTATTAAATGATTTTAAAAAACAAAAAAAAATACAGCTTAAATGATATAGAGCGATTATATTCTCAAATACCCCTTATATTTATAATCGTAATCGCTTTATTGTCTTTTCTTATTACCTTTTTTATTTTAGATTCTAAACAAACACGACAGATAGATTTACTTAAACAGAAATACTCTTTAAATTATGAATTTGCTCAAAAAGAGGAGATAGGAAGATTCAAGTCTTATGTTGAAAAAAGATTAAAAGACAGATTCTCAAATGAAGAGATACATCTTAAGAATATAACCTATAAAGTTGTTGGATATATTCAATCAAATCAGCTAAAAGAGTATGATAAGTTAAATAAATACCTAAAAGAAATAGAAAAAACAAACAATATAAATCTTGCTATTTTTAAAGAAGATAGCCTAAATATCTTATATGGGAACAAATCAATTTACTACTTGCAAAATCTAATTTATAGTTACAAGGAGAAAAAATATAAAGACTTTACTTTAAAATATATTTATTCTCAAGGTAAAAACAACCTTCAATATTGGAAAGATGATGTTGCAAAAACTGTAAGGTTGAGTTTCTTTGATAGGTTAGTTATTGGCAAAGAAAAGTATTACATAGGTTCCTTTTCTACAATAAATTCTATTAAAGAGATTACAAAAACAGCAATTATAGATGCGATAAATAGTAACAAGTTTGATATTTGGTTTTATGATATTATCTCACAAAAAACATACAATTTTAACAGTCAAAAAAAATATGCAGACTCCGCAGTATTATTCAAAAATAAAAAATCAAACAAATCATATGACATCTTAAACCACTATTTTAATGACTTTGAATATAGTGATAAATTTAAAAACTACAGTTACTTTTATGAGAAATACAGTTTTTTAGTCTCAGGATTTTATGATAAAAAAATTGTAGAAAATGAGATAAAAGATACTATTTATAAAATAAAAAATGATTATAGAAATCTACTTTTTAAAATCTTTATTTATATCTTAGTTAGTGCTGCTTTACTTATCTTACTTACTTATCTTTTTACAAACTTTATCAAAACAATTATCAATGAGTATAACAAAGAACTGGAAAATAAAACTGTCTCTTTAATACATTGGAAAAAGAGATTTGAGTTGGCAATTATTGCTTCAAATGATGGATTATGGGATATTGATTTTAAGACACAAAAAATATATTTTTCTGATAAATGGCTAGATATGTTTGGTTATGAAAAAGATGAAGTTTTGACTTTTTCTGATTGGTTTAACTTAATACACAACGAAGATAAAGCAAATGTAGAAAAACTCTTTGACAAAATATTTGCAAAAGGCGATGATACTTTTATTTGTGAATGTAGATTAAAGACTAAAAATGAGGGATTTAAATGGGTACTTGCCCGAGGTAAATCTTTCCTTGATGATAATAATGAACTAGATAGAATGCTTATGATGTCTATGGATATAGATAAAAATAAAAGGATGAAAAAAGAGCTACTTGATGTTGAACTTTTAGTTGAAGATGGAAAGATTGTAATTTTCAAACTTCTAAATAATGAAAACCTATCAGTGCAATATATCTCAAATAGTATTCAAACCTTTGGATATAGTAAAAAAGAGTTTGAAAATGAGAATATAAAGTTTATGGAACTAATCCATAAAGATGATATAGATGATGTACAAGTTGCTATTAATGCAGCTGTAAAAAAAGACCTACCAAACTTTACTTTTACATGCAGAATAATAAATGCTGCAAATGAGACAAGATGGATATCAAGTAGGGTAATACTTATAAAAAATCACTCTGGACAAGTAAGCCATTTCTATGGATATTTAAATGATATTACGAAAATAAAACTTAGCGAAGAGGAACTTAAATTAAAAGTTCAAGATGAACTTGCAAAAAATAGAGACAAAGATAGAATTCTTATCCAGCAAAATAAACTAGCAGCCATGGGTGAGATGCTAGGAAATATTGCCCACCAATGGAGACAGCCTTTAAATAATGTCTCTTTGATACTGCAATTCTTGCGGGATAATTACAAAAATAAAGAAGTAAGTGATGAGAAGCTAGATAAGTTTATGAACAAAGCAAATAAACATATCGAGTATATGAGTGATACTATCGATGACTTTAGAAACTTTTATAAACCCTCAAAAACTCAAAATAAGTTCTTTGTAAATGAGTCTATTGATACTCTGCTTGATATGATAAAAAATCAATATGAAAGTGAAAATATTAAAATAAATTTTGAGTATGAAGAGATTGAAATAACAAACTACGAAAATGAGCTAAAACAAGCCTTATTAAATATCTTAAACAACGCAAAAGATGCACTTCTTTTAAAAAAACAGAAAGAAAAGTTTGAAGCCTTGATTAACATATCCCTTCATAAAGATGATGATAAATTGATTTTAGAAATATCAAACAATGGAGGAAATATAGATGAAGAGATTTTATATAAAATTTATGAACCATATTTTACAACTAAGTTTGAAACCCAAGGTACAGGCATAGGTTTATATATGACAAAATCAATAATAGAAACTAATATGAAAGGAAAGATTGAAGTAGAAAATATAAGTGAGGGTGTAAGATTTATTATTACACTAAATATCTAACTTCTAAGGAAAAATTATGAATGAATATATTACAAGAGTATTATTAGTTGAAGATGAAGAAGATGCAAGAGAAATATTAAGTTTTTACCTTGATACAGTTTTTGATGAAGTAGAGATTGCTTGCGATGGAAAAGAGGGCTTTGATTTATATGAAAAAGCATATAAAGATAATAAAACATTTGATTTAGTCTTAACAGACATACAAATGCCAAATGTAGATGGACTAACTATGATTGAAAACATCACAGCTATAAATGAAAATCAAAAGTTCATAATAGTATCAGCCTACAAAGATGAAGAGTATCTTTTCAAATCTATAAACCTAAATGTTATCTCATATTTTGTAAAACCATTAGAAGTAAAAAATATGATGGAGATGTTAAAAAAGGTCAAATCAAAAGTTTTAGAAGATAAATCAAATGAGCCAGTAGAAGAAGAAATCATAGCTTTAAATAGTACATATCAATACAATAGAAAAACAAATCTTCTATATAGAAATGATGAGTTAGTAAACCTATCAAAAAAAGAGAAACTTCTTTTAGAGGCTTTAATTAAAAATATAAAAGAGATAAAAACAAAAGAGTATCTAAAAGAGTTCATTTGGGACGATATTAATACTTCTGATGCTACTATGCGTACGGTTATAAAAAGGGTTAAAGATAAGATAGCTGATGATGATTTTATTGTTTCTAAGAAGGGGTTGGGGTATTTGATTGAGAGAGGGTAATTAATAAACAGTTGTACATCAAAATTAACATTAATCAATCTTCAGCTAGAATATCAAATCTAAACTTTACAGACATAATAAAAGAAATACATTGGGAAAATAAATGGCACAATCAATAGAACCAAATATTGCAGATTTAGCTAACGGATGGCTTAAATCTTATAAATTAGATTATAAACTAGAACAAGAATCTTTAAACAGTCAAATAGACAAGGCTCTTAAAGAGTATGAATCTAAAGGTGGTGGGAAAGGTGGAAATCGTCCTGATGCTAAACTATTACTAAAAGATAAAAATACAAACTATTTCCCAGTACTTATTGAATATAAAGGAGTTAAAGGAAAACTAGAAAAGCTTAACTCTAACGGACAAGTTGAAAATAAAACAGCTAAAAATGAACCAAATTTTAAAAATATAAAAGATTTTGCAGTAAATGGTGCAGTTCATTATGCAAATGCTCTATTGCACCATACAAACTACACAGATATTATCGCTATAGGTATGACAGGCTATAAAGATGCTAAGGGAGATATTCAACATGAAATAGGTGTCTATTTTGTCTCAAAAGACAACTTGGGAGTGGGACAAAGAGTTGGAGATTTTTCAGATTTTTCTTTTTTAGCAGATAAGAATTTTGACAGCTTTATTGAAGATGTGAAAAACTTACATCTTACACAAGAAGAACTAGACACTCTAAAAGCACAAAAAGAAAAAGAGATTGATGCTAGCTTAGTAAAACTTAACAACGACATTTATCAAAATGAAAAAGGCTTAGGGGAAAATGACCGTGTTTATCTTGTAGCTGCTTCTATTATAGCAACGATTGGAATACCAAATAAAGTTCCTGTTTTAGATAAAACAGATTTAAAATCACAGACATTTGTTGGTGGGAGAGATGGAGATATTGTCATTGGTAGAATTACTGCTTTTTTAAACGAAAAAGGGATTCCACAAGAAAAAAAAGAGTTAATCATAAGAACATTATCAAATACTCTTCTTACTGAAAACATCAACAAAGTACAAAATGGTGAGAGTCAACTAAAAAGAGTATTTACTAAAATTGTAGATGATTTAGGGATATATTACAAGATAGGTTTAACGACAGATTTTACAGGAAAACTTTTTAATGAGATGTATGGTTGGCTTGGTTTCTCACAAGACAAGCTAAATGATGTAGTTCTAACTCCTTCATATATTGGTACACTTTTAGTAAAGTTAGCAAGGGTAAATAAAGATTCTTATGTATGGGATTTTGCTACTGGTTCAGCTGGTCTGTTAGTTGCAGCTATGAATGAGATGTTAAACGATGCAAAAGAGAGTATCCCTTCACCTGATGAGCTTACTCAAAAACAGATAAAAATAAAAGCAGAACAACTCCTAGGTTTAGAGTTACTTTCAAGTGTTTATATGTTGGCTATCTTAAATATGATTCTTATGGGTGATGGAAGCTCAAACATTTTAAATAAAGATTCACTAGCAGATTTTGATGGAAACTATGGATTTGGTAAAACTGACAGTAAATTTCCTGCTGATGCTTTTGTGTTAAATCCTCCATATTCAGCAGATGGAAATGGGATGGTTTTTGTACAAAAAGCTCTGGACATGATGAACAAAGGATACGCCGCAATCATCATACAAAACTCAGCAGGTTCTGGAAAAGCAAGAGAGTACTGTAAAAAAATACTTGAAAAACACACTTTATATGCAAGTATAAAAATGCCTGTAGATATATTTATAGGAAAAGCAAGTGTGCAAACCAATATATATGTTTTTAAAGTCAATGAAAAACATCACAAAGATGAGATGGTAAAATTTATAAACTTTTCAAACGATGGTTACACAAGAACAAACCGTAAAAAAGCGAGTAACAACCTAAAAGATACAGACCGTGCAAAAGAGCGTTACGAAGAGCTTGTAAACTTAGTGCGTTTTGGAAAAAGTAAGCTAAATATCTTTAGTGAAAAAGAATACTATGAAGGTAATATTGACCCGACAAACGGAGCAGACTGGAACCAATCAGCACCCTTAGATACTAAACCAACATTAGAAGATTTTAAAAAAACTGTAAGTGACTACTTAACTTGGGAAGTCTCTACACTTTTAAAACAAAGAGGTGATGAGGGAAAGTAGATACCTCGCTTAACAAAATGTTAGAAAATGTTGAGTGGGGTGAATTTGAGTTAAAAGATTTATTTGATAGTTTTAATGGTGATTTTGATATTCAAAAAGGGCATATTAATGGACTTGGTAATTATGTTATTACAGCTGGTTTAACTAAAAATGGAATTTTAGGAAAAACTGATATAAAAGCTAAAATATTTGATGCAAATACAATAACTATTGATATGTTTGGTTTTGCATTTTATCGTCAGTTTAAATATAAAATGGTAACACATGCTAGAGTTTTTTCATTAAAGCCTAAATTTATGATTTCACAAAAACAAGGATTATTTATAGTAAATTCATTTCACTTTTTAAATAAAGAATTTGGTTATGAAAATATGTGTTCTTGGACAAAAATTAAATCTAAAAAAATAAAGCTCCCAACAAAAAATCAAAAAATAGATTTTGATTTTATGGAAAGTTTCATAACAGAACTTGAAACTGAGCGAATATCAAAGCTTGAAACTTATTTATTAGCTAATGAATTAAAAGATTATATTTTAACAGATGAAGAACAAAAAGTTTTAGAAAATTTTGAAAATGGAATTATTGAATGGAATGGATTTAATCTTGAAAAACTTTTTGGAAAATCAACTCGTGGAAAAAGACTAAAAAGTGATGATAGAATTTCAGGAAGTTTGCCTTTTGTAACAGCAGGTGAATCAGATGAAGGGATTTCAGATTTTATTGGAAATAATGTAAATATTTTTTCAAAAAATACTATAACAATTGATATGTTCGGCTCAGCAAAATATAGGAATTATCAATATGGAGGAGATGATCATATTTCAGTTGTACACACTGAAAACCTACCTAAACTTGCATCAGTTTTTATAACAAGTGCAATACATAAAACATCTTATACAGGTAAGTTTAATTATGGAAGAAATTTATATCCAAAAGATGCCGATGAATTAGATATTTCACTTCCAATAAAAAACAATCAACCAGACTATAAAACTATGGAAACACTTATATCAGCTATTCAAAAACAAGTTATCAAAGATGTTGTTTTATATACAAATAAAAAGCTAAATGTTGCAAAATGACATGTTTTTTTAAAATTTTGGGAAAGGATACTAATTATTTGTAAATTGAATTTTAATTTTTAATAAAATATATATTCTATATTATATATTCTCTTGAACACCTAAAGGTCTTCGCTTCTCTTACTTTGTGTGAACAAAGTAAGCAAAATCACCAACGGCTGCGAAGCCCTTTGGGTTCCTTCACTTATTGTTTTATCTTTTCTGTCTTGCAAAACTCATAAACAAATATGCTCCTCCCAGCACATTTATTTACTCAAACAGTTGCAAGCCTTTTCCGAAAAGATAAAACAAACGCTCAGCTTCTGTAGATGTTGGAATCAAAGGTGGGATAAGGACATTTGCATTTTTGATTTGTTTAGATACTTTATTTTAATTTACTCTAATTTACACTAGATAGTTTAAACTTCAAAAGTAAAGAAACAACCGAAGAGATTTCTTTCTACATCTGCAGGAGCCGAATGTTTATTTTTCATTTCGGAAAAAGCTGAGGACTGTTTGAATAAAAAAGAGTGATAAACTCACTCTTTTTTGTGAGTTCCGCAAGCTAGAAATTAAAAATAATAAATGAGGGAAGCTTTGCCTCCGAAGCCGTAGTTGCTTTTGCTTACTTTTCGTCAATACAAAAGTAAGAGAAGCGGAGAGGTTTACCTCTTCAAGAGAGAACAAATATAAATTAATACATTCCACAAAAAGTTGTTTTTAGATACATTTACTCCATTTGTTTCAAAACATCATTTACACTCATTCTCTAAAACTCCTATGTAGTAGTACTTTTAAAACAAATTTCATAATTTAAAACAATTTTGAAACAATACAGTTTCAAAATATGATATACTTTCTTTGTACAAAAACAAAGGAGAATATCATGTTAAATATTTCAATTTTAAAAAAACTATTAGCAACTTCAGTTATAACTGCAGCAATGCTAAGTGGTGCAAATGCTGCATCTGAAACTAAGTATGTAATAGCAACAGCTAGTACAGGTGGGACTTATTATCCAGTTGGTGTTGGTATTGCAACTATTGCTTCTATAAAATTAGCAAAAAAACATAAAACAACATTTTCTGCAATAACAAGTGCAGGAAGTAATGAAAATGTGGACATGCTTGGTAAAGGCGAAGTTAACTTTGCAATTTTACAGGGGTTATTTGGTTCTATGGCTTGGCAAGGTAAAGATAAATATGAGGGAAATGCTCAAAAAAATCTAAGATCAATCTCAATGTTATGGCAAAATGTTGAACAATTTACTATTAAAAGTAAATATGCAAAAACTGGAAATATCAAAGATATAAAAAATCTTTATGGGGAGAGATTTTCTATAGGTGGAAGAAGTTCTGGTTCTAGAGTTTCATCTGAGACTATTTTAAGTTCACTTGGAATTGATTTCAATAAAATGGATTTACAGTACTTAGGTTATAGCCCAAGTTCAACTGCACTTCAAGATGGAAAAGTACAAGGTATGACTACTCCTTCAGGTCCTCCAACATCAGCTGTAACAAATGCATTTGCATCAATTGGAAATGACAATATCAAAGTACTTGATTTCAATGCAGATGATTTAAAAGCAATAAATGATAACTATCCTGTATGGACTCCTTTTACTATTAAAGCTGGAACATATCCAGGACAAGAAAAAGATATAAATACTATCGCACAGCCAAACTTACTTGTTGTTACAAAAGATACACCAGCAGAAACAGTTTATCTTTTAACAAAAACAATTTATGAAAATCTACCATTTTTAAATAGTGTACATAAAGCAACACTTGCTATGTCTCTACAAAAAGCGATAGATGGACTGCCTATGCCTTTACACGAAGGTGCTGCAAAATATTATAGAGAACAAGGTATCAAAATACCAGCTTCACTAGTAGAATAAATAAAGAGAGTTTTTACTCTCTTTATCTCATATATATCTTACATAAGTGATTAAAAATCATTTATGTATCCTATAAACTTAAGGACAATAATCATGATACAAATAAAATACTTCAAAGAGATAACCTTTATATATGCAATATTGATTTCACTTTTTCACTTTTACGTAAATATTTGGGGTGGGATTAGTGATTTATGGTTTAACTCAGCTCACTTTGCTCTGTTAGCTTCACTTGGATTTTTAACATATGAATCATCAAAGGGTGAAAATAAAATAAGTATCTTTAATATCATCTTTGCACTTCTTTCAATAAGTACCTTTGTATATATGGTTTTATTTGAAGAGAGTCTGTATGCTGTTGGAAATGGACAAATGAGAACAAGTGATGTGATTGTAGTGTGTCTTACAATTGCCCTTGCCATAGAGATGGTAAGAAGAACAACAGGGTATATTATTCCTGCAATTATCATTTTGTGTATCTCTTATATCCTATTTTTAGGACAATATTTTGAAGGTATTTTTGCCTTTGGCGGAATGCATTATGAGAGATTTCTGTATAGAATGTATTATACAAGTGAAGGGCTTTTTGGACCCATAGCTACTATCTCTTCTACTTATGTATTTATGTTTATACTTTTTGCAGCTTTTTTATTAAAATCTGGAGCTGGAGATTTTATTGTAGATGTTTCAAATGCAGTTGCAGGGAGATATACAGGGGGAACTGGACATGTGGCAGTCTTTTCATCAGCTTTGATGGGAACTATATCTGGAAGTGCAGTTGCAAATACTGTATCAACTGGATCTATTACAATCCCAATGATGAAAAAAGCAGGCTTTAAAGGAACCTTTGCAGCAGCAGTAGAAGCAGCAGCTAGTACGGGTGGTCAAATTATGCCACCTATTATGGGAGCAGGGGCTTTTATTATGGCTCAAATTACCCATATACCTTTTGTGACAATTGTAACAGTCTCTATTTTACCTGCGATTTTATATTTTGCCTCAATTGCTTTTTATATCAATATTCATGCTAAAGAGAACAATATAAAAGGTGAAGACAATGACATTAAAATTCTTCCAATATTAAGGGAAGGGTTTCATTTTATTATTCCATTGACAACTTTAGTTGGGCTTTTAATTTATGGTTTTTCTCCTACCTATGCAGCTTCAATTGCGATAGTTACTATTGTTTTAGCTTCATATTTAACTAAAAATAAAAGAATGGGAATAAAAGAGATTTTAGAAGCCTTAGCCCTAGGAAGTCAAAATATGGTAGTAACTGGTGTTTTATTAATTGCTGTTGGTATTATTGTGGGAGTTATAAATATCTCAGTAGTAGGAATTACTTTCTCACAATTAATTATGGAGTGGTCAGGAAACTCTTTACTTATAGCTATTGTTTTAATAGCTATTGCTTCACTTATTTTAGGTATGGGATTACCTGTAACTGCTTCTTATGTAGTATTGTCTGTTTTATCTGCTCCTGCACTTGTGGGACTAATGTTAAGTCAAGAAATGGCAGCACTTGTAAATGCAGGTATTGAGCTTCCAGAAGTAGCTATGTATCTCTTGTCAGCCCACTTGATTATATTTTGGTTATCTCAAGATTCAAATCTTACACCTCCTGTTTGTTTGGCAGCTTTTGCAGCCGCAGCAATAGCAAAAACACCTCCTATGAAGACTGGTTTAGTCTCTTGGAAAATAGGTAAGGGTATGTATATTATTCCTTTACTATTTGCTTTTACTCCCCTTGTAACTGGTTCTTGGTTTGAGAGGTTTGAGGTATTTACCTTTGCATTTTTTGGAATAATGTGTTTTTCTATAG
Organism: Arcobacter sp.; assembly: GCA_002869535.1. Taxonomy (GTDB): domain Bacteria; phylum Campylobacterota; class Campylobacteria; order Campylobacterales; family Arcobacteraceae; genus Arcobacter. Next base: position 148,623 of record PKUK01000008.1, on the reverse strand, counting down.
TTATGGAAGGATTCTGGGATAAAAAGATGATGATATTAGAAAGAGTTATGTTTGCAGTAGCTGGAATACTGTTATTAACAGAAGATGAAGCATATAACTTTGAGACATATTTTGGTATAGTTCAAAATACACATCTAGTAGGGTTTGCAATATTTGCAGCTTCAATGCTACTACATAAAATGATGTTTAAAGAAGGAAGAAAATATGCAGAAGTTAATTGAAACTCTTAAATCTTGTGGCTATGATGCACACTTTGTACAAACAAAAAAAGAAGCATTTGAGTTATCTAAAACTTTTATAAAAGAAGGGATGAGTGTAGGTCTTGGTGGTTAAGTTACAGTAGGTGAGATAGGATTACTTGAATATATTACAAATAAAAAAGATATAACTGTTCATAACCAATATGAAGCTGGCATTACTATGGATGAAAATAAAGAGCGAAGAAGACAAGGTTTAGTCTCTGATATTTTTGTTACGGGAATAAATGCCTTAACAAAAGATGGAAAAATAGTAAATGCAGATGGAAGTGGAAATAGAGTAGCCGCTTTTTGTTATGGCCCAAAAAAAATCTTAGCAATTGTTGGAGTAAATAAAATAGTTGAAAATCTTGAAGATGGTTTTAAAAGAGTCATGGAAGTTGCAGCTGTTAAAAATATAGATAGAATGAATAACAAAGCAATAGAGATGGGAAAAGAACCAAGACACAACCTTGATAATATCGCCAATAAATTCACTTGGGTAAAAGCAGATGATAAAGATAGAATCACTATAATTTTAATAAATGAAGAGTTGGGGTATTAAAAAATATGTATGATTATTTGGTGATTGGTGCAGGAATTATTGGGCTTAATATTGCTAAGAATTTAAAAGATAGATTTCCCCAAAGTAAAATTTTAGTTATAGAAAAAGAGCCTGAAGTTGCCATGCACAGTAGTGGAAGAAACTCAGGGGTTTTACACGCTGGGTTTTATTACACTGCAAACTCACTTAAGGCAAAGTTTACAAAAGAGGGTAATATTGCCCTTAAAAAGTTTTGTAAACAGAGAAATCTAAAAATAAATGAGTGTAAAAAAGTAGTAGTAGCTACAAATGATGATGAACTAATTGGATTGTTAGAGTTAAAAAATAGGGGAGATGCCAATGGCGTTGAACTGCAATGGCTAACAGAAGAAGAACTGAATACTCTTTATCCTAATATAAAAACTCATGAAAAAGCACTTCTTTGTCCAAGTACTGCAACTGTAAATCCAAAAGAAGTAACAAAAGAGTTTGCTAAGGTTATAGAAGAGTTGGGTGTTGAGTTGCTTTTAGATTGTAAATATATATCTTCAAGTAATGATGCTGTTCTTACAAGTAAGGGCGAGTTTTACGCTAAAAAAGTGATAAATTGTGCAGGTTTATATGCTGATAAAATTGCAAGAGATTATGGCTTTTCAAAAGATTATGTAATCATTCCTTTTAAAGGAGTATATTTAAAAGATAAAACAAATGTTTCTCAACTAAGAACAAATGTTTATCCCGTACCAAACTTAGCAAATCCTTTTTTAGGAGTTCATTATACTTTAACAGTTGATAATGAGAGTAAAATAGGACCCACAGCCATCCCTGCTTTTTGGAGAGAGAACTATAAGGGTCTTGATAATTTTTCTTTTAAAGAGTTTTTAGAAATCTCATATTATGAGTTAAAACTTTTTATTACAGATGCCTTTTCATTTAGAAGTTTAGCTTTTAGTGAGATAAAAAAATACAATTTTAAATACTTTAAAAACCTAGCTATGAAACTAACTAAAAATATGAATCATGATGGTTTTGATTCTTGGAGTACTCCAGGTATAAGAGCACAACTTTTAAACAAACACACCTTAGAACTTGTACAAGATTTTGTTGTAGAATCCGATGAAAACTCTGTTCATGTCTTAAATGCAGTTAGTCCTGCTTTTACTTCTTCTATTCCTTTTGCAAACTGGGTAGTAGAAGAACATATCTTAAAATAAAATCATTTTATTTTAAGGTAATACCTCTTCTTTTACTTTCTCAAATTCATCATACGCTTTATTAAGTAGTTCTCTTGCTTTCTTTTCTCTTCTGTATTGACCAAAAAAGTATATCAAGGCAAATGCTCCTAATAAATCAAAAGCAAAGGCAAACCAAGCTTCCATAAGAAAAGCATAAGTACCCCACGAGATAGTAGAAATCAAAAGTAAAAGTTTCATTTTAAATGAATCTTTTGAAATAGTAGCCAAAGGCGTTGTAATTGAGGCCAATACTAAAAATAGTCCTTCATACTCTTTTAGTCCTAGCAGTAAAAATATAGAGAAAAATGGAATAGAGTAGAGTATTACTTTTTCAACTCTTCTATATTCTAAGGCTCCAATATAATACATAATAGCTATAACAATTGACTGGTAAACCCCATGAATACCATTACTTAAATATAAATCAGGGATTATAAAAGCAATTGAAGTACCTAATAAAACTTTAGTTTTTATTACATCTTTTATTGCCATACCTATGGCATTTAAGATTATTGCTAGTACACCTAGCAAAGGCACAAAAAAAGAAAACATTTAGTTTTCTTTAGAAGTTAAAATTAGCTAATCTCATAAGAGATATACTAACTGGTTTTATTAGTTTATCATTAAAATCATAGTGTACATTGTGACAAGCTTTTTGATGTTTTTCAATTCCATCATCGCTACCTATTAGAGCAAAGGCTCCTGGAATTTCATTTAAGTAGTAACTAAAATCTTCACTTTCCATAATTGGTGTTGCAATATTGCTTTGCCAGTTTTCCCCTAATGTCTCTTTTAACACTTCTCTTACCTTAAAAGCTGCATCCTTATGATTAATTGTTGGTTGATATCTATCTCTTAAATCAATATCTACTTCTACATCATAAGCACTTGCAATGCCTTTTGTAATATTTTCTATTTGTTGAAATACTTTTGTTTTAAGTTCGTTTGTAGGAACTCTAATACTTCCTTCTACTTTTGCACTATCTGGGATAACTGTTACGCCACTTATTGCATCTATTGATGTAACTGAAACTACAACAGCATCTTGAGGTGCAACTTGTCTACTTACTATTTGTTGTAGTGCCATTGTTAAAGCAGAAGCTGCAAGAACTGGGTCTTTACAAATTTCTGGTTGAGATGAGTGACCACCTAAACCTTTAAGTGTGATATGAAAAGTTCCATTTCCAGCCATTACTGTACCTTCTGGGCATACAGCTTGACCAAATTTAATAGCTGGCCAATTGTGCCAACCAAAAATCATATCAACCCCATCTAAACATCCCTCTTCCATCATCTTTTTAGCTCCATGTCCTCCCTCTTCAGCAGGTTGGAATACTAGAGATATAGGATTTGTTAATTTATCTTCATTTTGTTTTAACCAAATAGCAGCTGCCATTAGAGTTGCCGTATGTCCATCGTGACCACAAGCGTGCATACATTGATGTTTGACTGATTTGTAAGAGACATCGGTTTTCTCTTCTAAAGGAAGGGCATCAATATCTCCTCTTAAAGCTATATGCGGACCACCCTTATCTTGAGCTAGTAGTCCAACTGTTCCTGTACCCGCATAGGTTTTATATACAATATTATGTTTATCTAATATTTCTCTTATGGCTTTTGCAGTATCTGTTTCTTCCCAAGTTAACTCAGGATTTTTATGTAAATTGTGTCTAAAATTTGTAGCAAATTCTACGACTTCATCAAAATCTTTATACATAAGGACTCCTTTTTACTCTAGTATTTTCATTATACAACTAAAACAGGTATATCAGAAAGTCCTGCAACTTTATGTGAAACACCTCCTAATAGATATCCACTAAGATCACCTTTACCTTGTTTACCAATAATAACTATTTCAATATCTTTATCTTTTACAAACTCTAATATCTCTTTTGTAGTTGGTCCTATACGAACAAAACCTTTTACATTTTCTTTTTTTACTCCAAAGCTAATTGCCAGCTCTTTTGCTTCTGCTACTAGCTCTTTTGAGTATTCTCCTAATGCATCTTCAAGATTATGAGCCTTATCATTTATTTGTCTTGGTAGCATAGATAAAGAGCCTTCTATAAAGCTATGGTGCTTAAATACAGATAAAATATTTAATTGACCATCAATAGCTATTGCCATTTCACAAGCTACTTTCAGTGCCTTATTTGCTTGTTCTGAACCATCTGTAGGTACTAAAATTTTTTTAAACATTTTATCTCCTTAATTAGTCGCTTGGGGTGTTAGCCCAAACATATTTTGAATAAGCTCAAATGCAGTTGCATCTCTAAAGGCAAGATCTCTTAAAAATAGTGCAATCTCTGGAACAAAAATAAGTGCAACAGACACACTTAATAGAATAACAATAAAAGGCGGTGTACCTTTTATCACTTCTATATATGGTCGTTTAAATACTGCAATAGCTGTAAAAATATCACATCCAAAAGGTGGAGTTGCTGAACCAATTGCAACTTGTAAGGTAATAAGTGTACCAACTAAAACTGGGTCTAATCCTACAGAGTTTACAACTGGTGCAAAAATTGGAACTAAAACTAAAATTACAACAATAGGATCAACAAACATACAACCCACAAAGAAGGCTATTGAGATTACAAATAAAACTTGATATGAACTCATAGAAGTGATACCAATAGCATCTAAAATCTCTTGAGGTACTTGTGCAAATGATAATACCCATGCAAAACCAGCTCCTGCACCAACTAAAATAAATACAACACCAGTAACAAGACCTGTTGATTTTGCAGTTGCATAAAGATCTTTTAGTTTCATTGTTTTAAAGACAACACCCTCTAAGAATATGGCATATGCTACACTTACTGCTGCTGCTTCAGTTGGACTAAAAATCCCACCAAAAATCCCACCAACAATAATAAAAGGGAAACCTAAAGGCCACAATGCTTTATAAAGTGCCATCCATCTTTCTTTCCATGTAGCTTTTGGTTCTGTTGGAATATTATGTCTTTATGCATATATAATACTATAGATTGAAAATAAGAAAAGAATCAAAAGTCCTGGACCAATACCCGCAATAAAAAGTTCAGGAATAGAAGTTTTTGCAACAATACCATAAATAATCATCCCAATACTGGGAGGGATTAAAAAGGCAATATCACTTGAATTTACAATTAAGGCTAAGATAAATGAGTCTTTATATCCACCTTTTTTTAGTCTTGGTCTAAGTGGAGAACCAATTGCAACAACAGTTGCTTGAGTTGAGCCTGAAACTGCACCAAACATAGCACAAGCCCCGGCTGTACTTACTGCAAGTCCACCTTTGATATGTCTAACAAAAGCCATTACTAAATCAATAAGTTTTTCAGCAGATTTACCTCTTGTCATAATATCAGCAGAGAGTATAAACATAGGAACTGCTATAAGTGCTGCTGGTCTGATCCCACCCATCATTTGCTGAATAAGAAATTCCATTTTTGAAAAATCCCCATCAAATAAAAGGTATATACCAAGTGTTGTACCAGCTATTAAAGGTATCATCATAGGAAAACCTGAAAGAAGTAGTACTACCATTAAAAGAAAAATAGAAATAGCAAGATGTTCTTTTAGATATTCATCTAATTTAAAGCTAGTATCTTTGATAGTGTTTTTGTCACTTATTAGACCTAGTTCTTGGTTCTTTTCATTTACCATTGTTGCATTAATTAAAAGTTCTCCATCACTTAAGCTTGTAATATCTATATCTTCAATTTCCCAAAAACCTCTTTTGTCTGATTCTACTTCAAAATCTAGAGTATTTGATTTTAAATCAATAACTTCTATATTTACTATCTGCCATTTGTGCGAATCAAAGTCTTCTGATTCAGCTGAACCATATATTGAGAGTTTAAGCTCTTTATTGTCTATTTCAACTTCATCAAGATACATAGTTACGCTATCTTTTGCAAAACTTGATATGGAAAAACTTAAGATTAAAAAAAGCCCGATAAAAATCTGTTTTAAATGAGTTTTCATGATTTTTCCTTATACTTCAATGTCATTTTTAGCATCACTATATCCATCTTTTGTGCTTGTTGATAGATACACGTCAGGTTCAAGTATATTTTTAATTACTGTGAAAAAATATTGCAAACCTGTAACTGTAAAACCTATAGGAACCCATAAATATACATAAAAAACAGGAATACCTAAAGCTGGAAGAACTCTTCCACTTTGATAAACTTCAACTATATAACCAAAAGAGTATTTAGCTAGCAAAAACATAAACATAGAAGTAATAAAAGAGATGCAAATCATTGCAATTTTTCTTGCCTTTGTGGGCATGGCATCATATATTGCTGACATTCTAATATGTCGTCCATTTCTTGCTGCATAGCTTAAACCTGCAAAAGTTACTACTACAATAAAAATCATATTTAGTTCATCAGTAACTGTTAAGGCATCATTAAAAATAAACCTTGAAACTACTGCTGCAATTGTAGTTACTGCCATAGCAATAACACCTAAAGCTAACATAACTCCCTCAAATTTACTTAGAAGATTGTCAAAGATATCTAAGGTCTTTAATAAAGGATTTTTTTTTTTATCATCATTCATATTATTTTCCTTTTACCATAGTAGATTGCAAAATTTGAAATCTACTATAGTAAATCCACAAATTGTGGATTACTATAATTTTATAAAAGATTATTTTGCATTAGCTTCTGCAGCTGCTAAATCTTTTTCCATTTGTTCCATTATTTTTTTGTTTGATGCACTTTTAGATGCAAAAGATTTTTGAACAGCTTTTGCTTTTTCTTTAAATACATTTTTTTCATCTTTAGTTAAAGTAACAATTTTATATGTTGGGTTAGTTCTAATAATTCTTCCTAATCCATATGCATCAAGTTTTTGAGCTTCGCTTAAAATTGTTTTATGTGCATAATCTGCTGCTTCTTGAACTAGTTTTTTATCTCTTTTTGATAAACCATCATAAAATTCTTTGTTTGCACTAACAGAGGCATTAAAGTGTCCATGTCCTGTATATGTTAATACTTTTGTTAAATCATCTAAACCATAAGCTTCAATCCAAACAGTAGGATTTTCTTGTCCATCTACCATACCTGTTTTAAGAGCACCAACTAAGTCACCCCAAGACATTGGCTGTGGTGAAGCACCAAATGCTTTATATGTTTCTACTAAGATTGGAGAACCAGGCATTACTCTCATTTTTTTACCTTGTAAATCTGCAGGAGAGTGGAACACTTCAAAAGTTGTAATTGCCATTTCACCTTCTGGAAAAATAGATAATAACTCTAATCCATGCTTATTAAAAATCTTTGGTAACATTTTATTTACAACTTTTGAATTTTTAAAGAAATAATCTAATTGTTTAGTATCAGTAGGCATTACATATGGCAAAGTGAAGATATCCATTTCTGGAATTGTTCCACCCATGTATCCTGTTGATTGTCCTAAAAATTGGATTAATCCAGCTCTTGTTTGTTCCATTAAATCTGTCTCTTCACCAAGACTTCCTACTTTATATAGCTCTATTTCATTTCTAGAATTCTCTTCAATAAAATTCTTGAATGCTGTTGCATAAATACCTTGTGGATCACTTGTACCCTCTCCAAATGCATACTTCCATGTTGCTGCACTAAGAGATGTTGCTGCAATCATACCTGCTAAAACTAGAGGTTTTAAATTAATTAATTTCATAAATTTTCCTTTATTTTTTGTTAATTGTTTTGTACACCGTTATCATGGCTGTTTTAAAAAGATTTCTTATTTTAATCCTCCTTATACTCTATTTAATAAATAATTCTCTTGGGAAATCACAAAAAGTTTCAACTCCTGTATCTGTTATATAGATACTTTCTGTTATCTCCATTCCCCAGTCAGCTTGCCAAATACCAGGCATAAAGTGAAAAGTCATACCTGGTTCTAAAACAGTGTGATCTGAAGACCTTAAACTACAAGTTCTCTCACCCCAATCAGGTGGATAACTAACTCCTACTGGATAACCACATCTTGTACCATTTCTATCAATATTATATTTTCTCATTACTAAATCAACTGCATTTGCTATATCACAAGTTCTATTTCCTGGTTTTGCTTGCTCTAAGCCTGCCTCAATAGCTTCTACTAAAGCTTTTTCGCCATCTAGAAATTTTTGGTTGGGTTTTCCCATAAAAATAGTTCTTGACATAGGACAATGATATCTTTTATAACAACCTGATATCTCAAAATATGTAGCTTCATTTTTTCTAAAAGGACGCTCATCCCAAGTAATATGTGAAGCAGAGGCATCAGCTCCTGATGGAAGTAGGGGAACAATTGATGGATAATCACCACCATGTCCATCAACACCTGCAATTGCAGTTTCATAGATTTGTGAAACCACATGACTTTTAGGAATACCAACTTTAACTACATCTAAAACTCTTTGGTGTATTTTTTGAGTAATTTTTCCAGCGATTTTCATAAACTCAATCTCTTTTTCAGACTTTACACCTCTAGCCCAGTTTACTAAATTATTTGCATTAATAAAGTTTGCATTTGGAAGTGTTGCATTTAATCTAAAATGAGCTTCAGCAGTATAATAATAACTATCTCTTTCTGTTGCTATAACACTTTTACTCCAACCTCTTTTATTAAGAATATTTTCACCAATCCATGTCATAGGGTGTTCATCTAAATTTTGTACATATTTTTCTGGATAACCATAAAGATTATCCTCTTTCATATAACATTTAATTAATGCAGCATTTCTATCCATAAGTCTTCCAAACCAAATAGGTTCTTCTTCATCAAGGGAGATAATAACCCCTTGATGAACATAAAAAGACCAACCATCATATCCTGTAAGCCAATTCATATTTCCAGGGTCAGTTGCAATTAATACATCGATTCTTCTTTGTTGCATCAATGACTTAACTTTTCTAACCCTTTGAACATACTCTTTTTTAGTAAATGGCAATTTAGCTCTCATTTAATTTCCTTGAAAATGACTATTTATTTAACAGGACCTACCCAAACTTGTTGAGTATTCACAAACATTTTAATACCATGGGGTCCTAATTCTCTTCCTAAACCTGATTTTTTAACTCCTCCACTTGGAAGTCTTGGATCTGATTTTACAATTCCATTTATAGAGACTTGTCCTGTAACAATTTTACTTGCTATTTCTTTACCTTTTTGAACATCTCCTGTCCAAACAGAACCACCTAACCCATACTCTGTATCATTTGCAATTTTTAAGGCATGCTCTGCATCTTTTGCTTTAATTACAGCTGCAATTGGTCCAAATGTTTCTTGACAAGATACAACCATCCCAGGTTCTACATCTGCTAAAAGTGTTACTGGGAAAAAGAAACCCTTACCTTCATGTCTTTTTCCACCTAAAATGACTTTTGCACCTGCACTAACTGATCTATCAACTTGCTCATGCATCTCATCTACTAATTCTTTTCTAGCTATTGGACCGATTTTTGTTGATTCATCTTTTGGGTCACCTAGAGTTAGTTTTTCAAATCTTTCTTTTAATAAAGAGATAAACTTTTCATAAATAGGTTCTTCTACAATGATTCTTTTTGCTGCAATACAAGATTGCCCAGCATTGATATATCTTGATAATACAATTACATCTGCTGCATGTTCTAAATCTTTTGTATCAGCTAATACAATAGCTGCATCACTTCCGCCAAGTTCAAGAACTACTGGCTTGATTTCACTTCCTGCTATACCACCAATTGCAGCACCTGCTTTTGATGAACCTGTAAGGGAAACTCCTGTAACAAGAGGATGTCTAATGATTGCTTCAATTTGTGAGTGATTTATCACAACATTTTGAACTAAATTTTCAGGCATACCTGCTTTTTGGAAAGCTTGCACAATCTTTACTGCACATAAAGGGGTATGAGAATCATGTTTCATAATACAAGTGTTTCCTGACATAAGTGCAGGTGCTAAGTATCTAAAAGCCAACCAAAAAGGTGCATTCCAAGGTAAAACTCCTAAAGTAACTCCTAAAGGTAAATATTGAACAAAACTCTCCGTTGCATCAGAATCAATAAACTCTGTTTTTAAATATTCTTGCGCATTTTGGGCATAGTGTTCTGCTGCCCAAGCTGCTTTTGTTACTTCACCTCTGGCTTCATTGATGGGTTTACCCATCTCTTCTGTCATAGGTAGAGCATATTCATCAAGATTGTCTTTCATCTCTTTTGCAACAGCTTTTAAAAGCTCTGCTCTTTGTTCAAAAGATGTATCTCTCCAAGAGTTTACATATGTCTCTTGTGACTTTTCAATCATCTCTCTTACTTCTTGTGGTGTATTCATCGGAATCTCATATACTGTCTCTTCAGTATATGGATTAATTGATTTAAAGTGTGTTGAACTATATCCCATAATGTTCTCCTTAACCTAAAATAGCTTCAACAGATTTTACAAATCTATTTAGCCCTTCTTTTAATGTTTCATCCTCAATAGTTAATGGAGGAATAAATTTAATAATTTCCCCAGTACTACAAGCACCAATGATTAGTTTATTTTCAAAACATTTTGTTGTAATAGCTTTTGATGTTACTGGAGTATCAAATTGTATTGCTAACATCATCCCTTTTTGTCTTACACTAGCAACTTGAGAATATTTACTGTTTAGTTCATCTAAGGTAGCTCTTATTATTTTACCTTTTCTTATTGTTTCATTGTTAAAAGTTTCATCTTTAAAAAAATCAATTCCAACTTTACCTGCTACATAAGATAATCCTTGACCTCTAAATGTACCTGTATGTTGACCTGGGCTCCAAGCTTTGTCATATTCTGGCTTATTTACACACATACCAATTGGAGTTCCGATTCCTCCAAGACCTTTTGCAAGAATAATAATATCTGGGTCAATATCCATATCATCAAAACTAAAATAACTACCTGTTCTACCACTTGCACCTTGAATATCATCGATAATAAAAAGTGCTCCAGTATCATGAGCTAGTTTTTGAACGGCATGAATCCACTCTTTACTTGCTTCATGAACTCCCCCTTCAGCTTGTAGTGTTTCTACAATAAATGCTGCAGGAGCTGTAAGTCCTGATCCTGTATGCTCAATTTGTTGTCTAATAAGTTCAAGAGCATGCATATCATTAAATGTTCCTCTAATTACATTGTTTAAAGGAACACCTGAACTACTTCTAAAAGCATTATTAGCTGTACAAGCCAATGCACCTAAAGTCATACCATGAAAACCTCTATGAAAAGCTACTACTTCTGTTCTTCCTGTAACTTTTCTAGCTAGTTTTAATGCTGCTTCAACTGCATTTGTTCCTGTTGGTCCTGTAAATTGAAGTTTGTAATTACCCATTCCTCTTGGCTCTAAAATTGTTTTTACAAAACTTTGAATAAAGTCTCTTTTTACATCTGTAAACATATCAAGAGATTGGATTACGCCATCATTTTTTATAAACTCTATAATTGCATCTTGCATTTTTTGATTGTTGTGACCAAAGTTTAAAACTCCAGCACCTGCAAAAAAATCTATATAATCATCATTGTTCTCATCTATCATTACTGCATTTTTAGCAGATTTAAAAACTGTTGGTACAGCTCTACAATAAGCTCTAATTTCTGATTCATATTTTTCGAATGTATTCATTTCGTTTTGCATGTTTTTTCCTTAAATAATAGTATTAAATTTTTTGATTTGTTAAAAAGACCCTCTAAATTAAGTTTAATATATGAAATAAATTATTTATTACTTAATTTGACAATTAAAATAATCAAGGATAATTGTGTGGGGTCTACCTGGCAGCTTGTATAAAATTTCTATCTTGTATAAGTAGGTTTTGAATTTGTTTTATAGGGTGTGGAATAACATAAATAATATTTGAGAAAATAAAAGAATTTATTACTTTTATTAGTTCTAATAATCGATTATTATAAAAAATCATATAGTAACTCCTCATATAGATTAGGTTATAAATGTAGTCTAACCAAAAATAAATTCTATGTCAATTTTAGATTTGTATATTATATATACAGTATAAATGACAACATATGTAATTATCTTACTTACTTTTTATTATTAACATATTTAACAAATAAGTAAATAAAATTATTTTATGTATTTTTAATAATTATATGATAAAGGAGATAATTTATAGTAAATTTTTTTATTTAGTGGAGTATATTTTAGTGTAAAATATAAAATAAGTCTTATTTTATATTTAAAAGCTATTATTTCAATACATTTTAATATGGAAAAATAATGATAAAAAATCTTTTTAAATCAAGAGTAGCCTTACTTTATATTATGTCAATATCTATGGTATTTTCTTTTTCTGCATGGATGAGTCTACTAAATAATTATGTAGTAGAAGTAGTATCTTTTGATGGTAGTCAAATAGGTATTTTACAAAGTCTAAGAGAGATACCTGGATTTTTAGCTTTTACTGTTGTAATTGCCATCATATTTATAGCTCAACAAAGACTTGCATATGTTTCAATGATAGCTTTAGGTTTAGGCGTATTTTTAACAGGATTATATCCAAGTGCTTTAGGCTTATATATTACAACTGTTCTTATGTCTATAGGGTTTCACTATTTAGAAACATTAAATCAATCTTTAGCTTTACAATGGGTTCCAAAAGAGAAGGCTCCTATAGTATTGGGAAAAATAACGGCAGCTAAATCATTTACTTCACTTATAGTATTTGTACTTATTTTTATAATGATGAAATTTTACAGCGTAGAGTATAAATATGTATATGCTTTTTTCGGTCTTACTACCTTATTTGTAGGAATAATAGCATGGATAGGATTTGAACACTTTAGAGATGATGTTGTTCAAGAAAAAAAATTAGTAATAAAAAAAGAGTATTGGCTTTTTTATGTTTTGACTTTTTTTGCAGGGGCAAGACGACAGATATTTATTGTTTTTGCTGGATTTTTACTTGTGGAAAAATTTGGTGTAGATATTCATAATATGGTGATTTTACTTTTTGTGAATTCAATATTAAATATTTATTTTGCACCTAAAATTGGAAAGTTTATTGTTAAAGTTGGCGAAGCAATAACATTAAGAATTGAGTATATTGGACTTATAATAGTATTCGTTTCTTATGCTTTTGTTTAAAATATTTATTTTGCTTTCTTCTTATATGTACTTGACCATTTACTATTTTCAATGGCAATTGCTCTTAAAACATATTTTCAAAAAATTGCAGACCCTAAAGATATAGCAAGTGCAAGTGCTGTTAGCTTTACTATAAATCATATAGCAGCTGTATTTTTACCATTTTTATTAGGAATTGTATGGTTAACCTCACCATCACTTGTTTTTATAATTGGTGCTTCAATAGGATTTTTATCCCTAGTATTGTCATTTTTAGTTCCTCTTGACCCTAAACAAGGTTTTGAAACTACAATCAAATATAAAAAAGCAGAGTTAGAAAATATCTAACTCTTAAGCTTGTGAAGTTGGGTCAACAAAAACTCTTGAACCTAACTCTTGGTCAATGGCATAAAGTCCATATCCATCATTACCTACAAGTTTCATTTTGTCTATGATTGTATTTAGTGTAGCCTCTTCTTCAACTTGTTCAGTTACATACCATTGAAGCATATTATATGTTGCATGGTCTTTGTTTTTCATAGCTAAATCACTTAGTTCATTTAGGTTGTTTGTCATAGATTCTTCATGAGCTAAAGCTTTTTTAAAAGTATCTAATATAGACTTGAACTCTACATTTGCCTTTTTAATTTCAGGTAAGCTTATAGCTACCTCTTGATTTTCAAGATATTTAAATAGTTTCATTGCATGGGCAACTTCTTCTTGGTATTGAACCAAAAACCAACTTGACGAACCATTTAATCCTATTTTTGAAGCATATGCTGACATACCTAAATAAATATATGACGACTGGAATTCTTTGTTTAGTTGCATTATTAATGCATTTGCGATTTCTTCTTTTAACATGATAACTCCTTAATTTTTATTGTATCTAATTAGAAAGAAATATTCTTTAAAAGTAAAATAACATAACTTTAGATAAAATCACAAAAACTTAATATAGGAAATTTTTTATGGCAATTTATACATGTGGACACACAACTCCTGATTCAGATTCTATTTGTTCAGCACTTTCATTAGCATACTTATTAAATAAAATAGGAAAACCTGCAATTCCTGCACGTCAAGGCCCTGTTTCTCCTGAAACACAATTTATCCTAGATAGATTTGGATTTGATGCACCAGAGCTTAAAACAGAATTTGCAGGATGTGAATTATTTATTACAGATTATTCAGATAGAGGACAAGCACCAGCTGATTTAGATAAAGCAACTGTTGTTGGTATTGTTGACCATCATAAATTAGGTGATATTACTACTTCTACTCCCTTAGAGTGTTGGATAAGACCTGTTGGATGTACTAATACAATTGTAAAAGAGATGTATGATTTTCATGGTGTTGAGATTCCAAAAAACATAGCAGGAATTATGCTATGTGCAATTTTATCAGATACTGTTATTTTCAAATCACCAACATGTACAGAAACAGATATCAAAGCAGTTAAAGAATTAGCTAAAATCGCAGAAGTTGAAGATTTTGGAGCTTTAGGTATGGAGATGTTTAAAGTAAAATCAGCAGTTGAAGGTGTACCTGTTAGAGATTTAATATTAAGAGATTATAAACCTTTTGATATGCATGGAAAAAAAGTTGGTATTGGACAACTTGAAGTTATTGATTTAGCTATTTTTGATAGTGTAAAAGATGAACTACAAGCAGACTTAGACAAACTCAGAACAGAAGAAGGTTTACATACAGCATGTTTACTTTTAACAGATATTATGAAAGAGGGTTCTGAAGTTTTAGTTTCTTCAGAAGATGCTTCAATTTTTGAAAAAGCTTTTGATGTAAAACTTGAAAATTCAAAAGTATGGCTTTATGGCTGTTTATCAAGAAAAAAACAGATTATTCCTTTCTTAGAACCTGCATTCGCTTAACATAAAAGATAGCATCACGCTATCTTTTTTCTAGACTATACTTATATTAGGATTCCATATGGAACTTTTCGCTGATATTACACTTTACTGGGTAGTGGGGTTTGTTATTGCTGGTTTTTTAGCTGGATACATTGATTCAATCGCTGGTGGTGGTGGGATGGTGCAGGTTCCTGTATTACTTTTAAGCGGTATGTCTCCCCTTCATGTTTTAGCCTCAAATAAAATAGCAAGTTTAGTTGGTGTTTTAATGGCAACAATTAAATATGCAATAAGTAAAAAAATATCATGGAAAGTTGTAAGTATTGCAATTATACCTTGCTTGCTAGCTTCTTATATTGGAAGTATTTTGGTTATGTATGTTTCTGATGATGTAATAAAATGGGCTATTATCTTAGCTATTCCTGTGGCTTTAGTCTTTTTATTTAAAAAGAGTAAAAAAATTGTAGAAGAAAAAACAGAAGTAAATAGTAAAAATATTATTTTAGCAACTGCACCAATTGGATTTTATGATGGACTTTTAGGACCTGGTACTGGAACTTATATGACTATTTCTATGAAAAAGTTTTTACATTTAGACTACTTAGTTTCAACTGCTTCAACCAAGCCACTAAACTTTGCTACAAATGTAGGTTCTGCAATTGCTTTTATATTTGCAGGAAAAGTTTTATGGGGAGTTGCTATTGTTTTAGGCTTAGCAAATATTGCAGGCTCTTATGTTGGAAGCCATTATGCAATAAGAGGTGGAGAAGAGTTTATAAAAAAAGTTCTTATCTTTGTACTTATTTTTATGCTTGGTGCTAATATTATAAAAATAGTTGTAAGTTAAAAAAAGATAGAATCCTTTTTCAATGTTAATTAAGTGAATTGATAATCAATTCATGGGAAATAGGTGAAAATCCTATGCTGCCCCCGCAACGGTAATACATGTATAATAGTAAAATATAATACAATACTTAAATCCACTATCTTTATGATGGGAAGGTAAGTTTTACTTGAAAAAGTATGTTTAGTCCGGAGACCGACTTAATTAATAAAATGCAAATCAGGCGGGGTGACCTGAAATTTAGCAATAAATTTTATTAGATTTTCTAATACCCTTAATGATTCTTGTATTAATTTTATTAATAGGAAGTCTCATGTTTTTATTACGGTACTTTTTAGTACTCTTTTTTTCTTTATTTTCATACAGCAATATTTATGCTCAAGAAGAACCAAAATCTGTTTTTTCAATTGTTTCTGATAGGTCAGCCATGATGTTAAACTCAGGTGCTAATGCTTATTTGAAAAAATCCCAAGATACTATTACTATAAAAACAGTAAGTCAAGTTGCAATGATGGATGATAAAGAGTTGACTAGCCATATACAAAATGCTGATGTCTTTTTAATGTGTGGTATTTTTGGTGATATTGTTGAGAGATTACTTGTGCAAAAACTACCCTCTTCACAGTTGAGAATCTCTCTTCAAGGTGATAGAAAACTTTTACTTTTAAATAATGATTTACAACAAAATAGTTATAAAAATATCCCAAGTCGTTTATTGAAAAAAAATGATGAGGGTCTCTCTTATATGGACTCTTTAAAGAAAAAACAAAAAGAGTTTCCTTTATATGCTTTTTATCTACAAGCTAGAGCATATTGGGATAATAGAGGAAGTCAAAATATCTCAAATTTATTTTCATTTTTATTGAACCCATCTTTACAAAGCAGTACTTGGGAAAAAGTAGTAGAACTACAATCTATTCGATACTTTTTAGATGCCAAAGAAGAGAAGACATTTTTTGATATAAATAGCCTACTTAAAAGTATTGATAACTCTAAAGATATTCTTTTTGTTTTAGATAATGACAGAGCTGATAGTTCAAATGAGTGGAAAATCCATGAATCTTTAGTAAAAAACTCCTCTTTTCAAGTTGTATCTATCTTAACTAGGTGGGGAAAATCAAGTTTTGATGCCATAAATAACCTAGAGAAACTTATAAACAAACTTCCTAAAAAACAACTATATTCTGTTGTATCAATGCATGACTTTGTCATTGGTGGAGGAAGTTTCACTCAGGAAGTCTCTTCTGTTTTAAAAAGACTAAATGTACCAATTATAAAGGGTTTAAGAGTTTTAAACTTTGATTTCCTAAGTTATTCACTTTCTAGTGAAGGTTTACCAAAAAACTCTATTCATTATAGACTTGCAATGCCAGAGTTACAAGGTATAGGTCAAGTACATTTACTCTCTTTAAATGATACCTTTGCTCTTGATAAAAAGACAGGTGTTTTACTCTATTCAGTAAAGATATTAAATAATGAAATAAAAAATCTTATTTCAAAAGCTAATAAATGGATAGATTTAAAGAGAAAAGTTAATAAAGATAAAAAAATTGCAATTATTTATTATAATCATCCTCCCGGGAGACATAATATAGGAGCAGATAATTTAAATGTGCCCAAATCACTTTTTACTATTTTAAAAAATCTAGAAAAGGAGGGCTATTCTGTAGGTCAATTACCTAAAGATGAACTTGCCTTACTGGATATACTTCAAGAAAAAGCTATCAATTTACCCAACGATAAAAAGGCTTTATCAGTAATGAGTTCTAAGGTAAATAAACTATCTACTAAAGAGTATAAAAGATGGTTTCAAACCTTGCCTTTATATATACAAGAAGAGATGGAACAAGGTCCCTTAGCCGCACTTCATGTTGAGATAAAAAACTTTTTAAGCAATGATGTAGAAGATATCGCCTCTTCTCATAAAGTCAAAGCCTATGATTCTATAAGAAATTATATGAATAATACGATGGATAATTTACACCACGCATTAGATGGTGTACGAAGTAAAAACAGACAACGATCAATCAATTTACTTGAGCAGTTAAAACAAGAATATGAAAATGTTTTCAATGCTTCACAAAATGAGAGAAAATACTCTTTTAAAAAGATGGATGATTTAAAAACGGCCATTATAAAACTTCAAATAGAGGGAATAAAAGGTTGGGGGAAAGCCCCTGGAAAGGTGATGACATATGAGGAACAATTATTGTTTCCTAGTGTGGAGTTTGGTAATATTCTTTTGGCTCCTCAACCTCCTAGAGGGTGGGAATTGAATGAAGAATTACTTCATGCCAACCTCTCTTTTCCTCCCACTCATCAATATTTGGCTTTTTATCACCATATAAAAGATAGGTTTAAAGCAGATGCTATTATTCATGTGGGAAGACACTCTACATATGAATTTCTACCTAGAAAAAGTGTGGGGCTAACTTCCCTTGATTATCCCTATTTGATGATTGGAAACTTGCCTAGTATTTATCCCTATATTGTAGATGGAGTAGGGGAAGGAATTCAAGCAAAAAGAAGAGGACAAGCTGTTATTATAGACCATTTAACTCCTCCTTTGGCTATTACAAAACTTTATGATGACTTATTGAAGCTTAGACAATTGATTGAAAGTGCAGAATCTGCCAATGAAGAGACAGTTAGAAAAAATGCTATTAAAAAGATAAGAGAATCCATTGATGCAATGAATCTGAAAGATGAATTAATAAAGAGTATGGATGAAGAACTTGCAGTTAGAGGTATTGGATTTGATGAAGTAGATGATGCTTTTTTATTGCATGAATTGGGGCATTATCTCACCCACTTACAAGAAGAGTTTATGCCTTTGGGCTTGCATACTTTTGGAAAAGATTGGAATGATGAAGCAGTCAACACAATGCTTAAATCCATGGCTGAAAATCTACAGGAAAATTCTGATGTGAAAAGTGCATTGATACAATCGCCAGCCAATGAAATGAACTCCTTAATAAACGCACTTAAAGGTGGATTTGTACTTCCTGGAAAAGGAAATGATCCAATACGTACAAAAGATGCTTTACCTACAGGACGAAATTTTTATGCCTTAGATGGAAGTTTAATTCCAAGTTCGGTGGGATACGATATGGGTGTTAAACTTGCCCAAAAAGTACGAGATAAAAAAAACTATGACATAAAAAAAAAAGAAGCTATTATTCTTTGGTCATCGGATACAGTAAGAGATGAAGGTGCGATGATTGCTTTTGGATTAGATTTATTAGGATTAAAGCCCGTATGGAACAGTCGAGGTATTTTAAAAGGTTTAGAATTATTGCCTTTAGATGAAAAAAGAGCTAGAAGGCATGATGTTATATTTACAGGTTCGGGACTTTTTAGAGATTTATATGCCTCTAAGTTAGCTTTACTTGATAAAGCTGTTCTTTTAGCTTTGAGTGCAAGTTATGAGCAAGTTGTTTCAAAGTATCCTGCTTTAACACTGGCATTAGATTTTGCTTTAGAACCTTTAGGTGATTTAAAAGTAAAAGGAGATGAAGCTATTGAAAAAAATAGTGTGGCTCTTAACTGGGTTGAAGAAGCACGAGAACTTCTAAAACAAAATCCCAATATCTCTATTGAAAGATTGGGAAAAATATCGAGTAAAAGAGTATTTGCAACAGCACCGGGGTCTTATGGTTCAGGAATAAATAGATTGGCAGAGCGTTCAAGTGCTTGGAATAATAGAAGTGAACTATCAGATGTATTTATAAAACGAATGGCATACTCTTATTCCAACGATAGCTTTGGAGAATTATCAAAAGAGAGCTTTAAAAGACAGTTATCAAAAGTAGAAAATACATATTTAGGAAGAGCTAGCAACTTGTATGGATTGATTGACAATAACGACACTTTTGATTATTTGGGTGGTTTAAATTTAGCCATTGAGCAACAAACAGGTCACCAGCCCAATAGTTTTGTAATTGATCACTCAAATCCAAATAAGCTTAAAATTACTGCTTTAAATACGGCTTTGTTACAAGAATTAAGAGGAAGATTTCTTAATCCGCAATGGATAGAGCCTCTTATGAAAGAGGGTTATAGTGGCGCAAGAACTATGGGAAGTGAGTTTATTGAGTATTTATGGGGTTGGCAAATCACTAGTCCTGAGATTATTAAGGATTGGGTTTGGGAAGAGGTTAAAGCAGTTTACGTGGATGATAAGTTAGATATACAATTAGATGAGTTTTTATCTTCAAGTCATCAAGTTCACGTTCAAACTAATAT
Organism: Arcobacter sp.; assembly: GCA_002869535.1. Classification (GTDB taxonomy): domain Bacteria; phylum Campylobacterota; class Campylobacteria; order Campylobacterales; family Arcobacteraceae; genus Arcobacter. The sequence goes on along the minus strand of PKUK01000008.1, from coordinate 128,598 downwards.
GTTAGCTGTGATGCTTGTGGCTATACAAAAGGATTTTTGGAAAGCCGATGAAAAAACACAAAAACAGTTATCTAATATGTTTGCTGAGAATATAATCAAGTATGGTATTCCAGGAAGTGGACATACCCATGCTAATCATCCTATTTATGATTTTGTAAAATCTAAAATAAGCCAAGAGATGAGTAAAAAACTTGAAGATATTTTAGCTCAGAGTAGGATGGAAAAGATAACTTCAAAAGAGAGTATTACCTCTATTCAAGAAGTAAAACTCGAACAACAAAACAGTGAACAAACAAAGAGATATGAGTCTACAGAAAAAAATAAAAATGAGATGCAAAGTAAAGAGACATACATGAAGTATCTTTTAGCTTTGGCACTATTTGTTTTATTTTTAGGTTTTAGCAAATCTCTATTTTTCAATAAACACAAAGGACAATAATGTTTTCATCAATATCAGTTGGTTTGATGCACCAAATATCATCACTACTTTTAGAACCTGTTTCTTGGGCCTTACTCTTTTTTATACTTTTTTCAATATATGAAATAGGTATTACTATTGGAGAAAGAGTTTTTGAAATAAAAAGGTTGATAAATACAAATGATACTCAAGTGGTTATCAATCTTGCAAAAAGAAGAATTGAACGGGCAGATTTTATTACACGCTTGGCTCCGATGTTAGGACTTATGGGAACACTAATACCTTTAGGTCCAGGGCTTGCTGCACTTGGTGATGGTGATGTACAAATCCTAAGTACAGCTATGAGTGTTGCTTTTGACACAACTGTCTTGGGACTATTAGCTGGGATGACGGGCTTTGTGATTGCACGGCTTAGAAGAAGATGGTATGACAAAGCCTTGAATATAATGGAAGCAAAAGATGAAAAATAGATTTTCAAGTGAACATTTTGCAAAAGAAGAGGATGAACCCTTAGGACCTTTGGCCAATTTGGTTGATATAATTTTGGTATTTGCATGTGGTTTGATTGCAGCTTTGGTTGCCTTAAGTCCAAACTTACAAGAGCATTTTAGTGTAGAAAAACAGACAAAAGTTATCACCCAAGGTAAAGAGTTGGTGGATGTTCCTAAAAATATAAAAGACTCAATGAGTGGTACAAAAGGCTATGAGTCTTTGGGGCAAGTTTATAAAGACCCTAAAACTGGAAAATTAATTTTGATTTCTAAATAAGAGTTTAGAGAGTATATAAAACTATTAACACTTCTTAAACTTTTGTTAACTTTTTATCAATATACTTATTTTATAAATAAATATTTTGATTTAAATAAGGTTTTCCATGAAAAAAATAGTAATACTACTTTTTATATCTTTACTTTATATTGCCCATGCAAACTCCAATGTTAAAAGCATTCTTTTTTTAGGAGATTCATTAACTGAAGGATTGGGAGTAAGTAAAGAAGATGCCTATCCCAACTTGGTAGAAAAATTGATTGAAAGTAAACTAAATAAAAATATCCTTGTAATTAATGGTGGAGTTAGTGGTTCAACTACTAGCGATGGTTTGGCAAGACTTCAATGGTATCTAAAGAAAAAGCCCGACTTGGTTTTTATTGCACTAGGTGCAAATGATGGATTAAGAGGTTTAGACCTGCAACAAACTCAAAAAAACCTTGAAGAGATTATCACTCATGCCAAAAAAGCAAATGCCAAAGTTTTACTTGCTGGTATGCTCATACCACCCAATTATGGAGCTCAATACTCTGAGCGTTTTAAAAAAATGTATGAAGATATAAAAGACAAATATGAGTTAAAGAGTATGCCTTTTTTACTGCAAGGTGTGGCAGGAGAACAAGAGCTTAATCAAAGAGATGGTATTCACCCCAATGAAAAAGGGCATGAATATATTGCAAAAGAAGTGTTTACGTTTTTAAAGGATGAATTGTAATGTTAAAATTAAAATCACTCAAAAAGTCATATCAGCAAGGATTGGAAAATATTGAGATATTTGAACATTTGGATTTTCATGTTGATATTGGACAAAGAGTTGCTATCATGGGGAAATCAGGAAGTGGTAAATCGACACTGCTTTCACTAATATCTGGAATAATTAAGCCTGACTCAGGTGATATTGTTTTAAATTCTGTTTCCTATAAGGATTTACAAGAGAGTGAATTAAATGATTTTAGAGCAACCAACATAGGCTTTATATTTCAAAACTTCCATTTGGTTTCTTATTTAAATGCACTTGAAAATGTGATGCTTCCTGCCAAAGTTTGTGGTATTTCCAAACCCAAAGAAAAGGCCATAGAACTTTTAGAAAGTGTTGGGCTTTCTCACCGTCTTGACCACTTACCTTCACAACTTAGTGGTGGAGAAAAACAGCGGGTGGCAATCGCAAGGGCGCTCATACATAATCCAAAGATCATATTAGCAGATGAACCAAGTGGAAACTTAGATGATGAGACGGGCAATGCCGTTATGGATATACTTTTTGAACTTATCAAAAAAAACAATACCACCTTAATCCTTGTGACACACTCAAAAGATGTTGCTGCTCGTTGTGAAAAAACTTATGAGCTTATACATGGGAAATTGACCTAATGTTGGTGCTTGAACTTGTTTACAAAGCACTGGCTCGTTCAAAGTCCTTTAGCTTTGTATTTATCTTAAATTTTAGTTTGGCTATTGCGGCACTCTCCTATTTACAATTTTTTAAAGGAAGTATTGATAGCTCCTTAGAGACTCAAGCAAAAAATCTACTAGGAGCTGACCTTGTAGTTTCTTCAAGGTTTCCTATAAGTTCTTCCCAAGAAGAGCAGATAAAAAAGAGACTTCCTACAATAAAAGGTTTTAGCCAAGGGGTTTCAACAGTGAGTATGATTGCTTCCCAAAAAAGAGCAAGACTCATGGAAGTGGTAAAAGTAAATGAGGGTTACCCTTATTATGGCGGCTTGGTATTTAAAGATAAAGCAAGCTATCCCAATGGACAAGACCTACCAAAACCAAATGAAGTGTGGGTCTACCAAGAAGTGTTGGATTTGCTGAGTTTAAAAAAAGGTGAAGCTTTAACAATAGGTCAAGCCAATTTTGTAATAAAAAAAGTCATAGAAACAGACAGCTTAAAAAGTGTCAGTTTTAGTGGTTTTATGCCAAAAATCTACATCAGTGAAGAGGGTTTAAAAAAAACAGAGCTTTTACAGTTTGGATCAACGGCCAGATATAAGTTAAACTACCTTTTTAAAGAAAATCTCAGCAATGAAAAACTTGAAAAGATTGAAAATAACTTAGAAGAGGTTATTGACCAAAACTTGAGGGTGCTCTCCCCCAACGATGGAAAAGACAGATTGCTTCGTGTCTTAAACTTTGTGACCAACTTCTTATCTTTGGTCTCTTTGGTATCTTTCTTTTTAGGTTTGGTGGGACTTATTTATCTGTATTCTGGATATCTTAGAAAACATCAAAAGGATATTACTGTTTTAAGTGACCTTGGTTTGAGTAAAATAAATTTGAGTTTGATATACTTTTTACATCTGTTTGTACTCATTGCTATTTCAACTATTTTTGTCTTTTCATTTATAACCATAACAGCACAGTTTATTGGCCCAATGATTGCCAAACTTGTGGACTTTGATTTTGATTTTTCATTTAATTATACTTTCTTTTTAAAATCAGCATTGGCACTTTTTGTACTAAGCATCACTATTGGTTTACCTTTGATTTTACCACTAATTCAACAAAGTAAGAGAGACTTTACTAAGGTAGTTTTGGCTTTTATTCCTTTTCTTAGTTTGTTGTTACTTTTGTCTGATTTTGTTACTTCTGCTAAAAATGTTGGTTTGTACTTTGCAGGTTCTGTGTTACTTATTATCATTTTGTTGTTTGCAGTTGGTGCACAAGTGTTAAAATGGGTTGATTTTTCTGGACATTTAGAAAACCTATCCTTATCTTTGGCATTTAAAAATATCACTCGGCAAAAGAAAACATCATTGACACTCTTTTCTGCCATTTTATTATGTACTACTTTTTTTAGTTTGATTCCTCAGGTGGGTTCATCGCTCTCATCTGCTTTAACTTTAAGTGTAGAAGAAAAACCACGTTTTTTTGTCATAGATGCCAAAGAGGAGCAAATAAAAGATATTGAAACACAAGTAAATAATATGGGAGCACGCTTAGAAAATGTATCTCCTATGATTCGAGGACGTATCATCAAAGTCAATGATATTGACTTTAGTGAACACTCTTTAAATTATGGTGATAAAAAACTCAAAGAGGAGAAAAATGAACTTAAAAATAGAGCTGTTAATCTCTCTTATCGAAACAATCTAAAAAAGAGTGAAGAGCTAATTGAAGGGAGAGAATTTTTAGGTGTCTATGACTCAGAGGATTTTTCTAAACCCATTGAGGTGAGTGTTGAAAAAAGATATGCTAGTAGAAGAGGGATAAACTTAGGAGACCGACTTGTTTTTGATGTTTTAGGTTTAGAATTAGAGGGTAAAGTGGTCAATATAAGAAGTGTAAAATGGACTGAATTTGTACCAAACTTTTTCTTTATTTTACAAGAGGGTGCTATAAACGATGCTCCAAAAACAATGTTGGCTACTATCTCTTCCGGGAATTATGATGCTCAACAAATGCTCATAAGCTTATCTGAAGAGTTTCCTTCATTGACTGTAATTGATGTTAAAAATATATTTGAATCATTTGCCAACTTAGTAAAAAATGTAACCAATATAACCGATAAAATGAGTCTTTATTCCATCATCATTGGGCTTTTGATGAGTTTTATTATTATTCAATATCAAATGAACCTACAAAAAAATAATATACTAAGACTAAAAATGATTGGGGTCAATAACAAAACCATCCGAAACTCTTTTTTACTTGAGTTTGGTCTAATCTCTTTATTAGCCAGTTCTTTAGGTATCATCCTAGGTAGTATTGGCTCTTATTTTATAAGCAAGATTCTTTTTGAGTCCTATTGGGATTTTAGACCTGATGTTCTATTGCTATATTTTTTCTTTATACCAGTTTTAACCCTCGGAATTGTTGGGTTTTTTACTTCAAGGATAATTAATCAAAAAGAAAATGTCCTTTTTGGGGAGTAGGAATTTAATAGTTCTCTTGAAAAGCAAAGCTTTCCGCTTTCTCACTTTTTAGTTGTAAAAAGTAAGATAAAAAGCAACCAGACGAGTTGATGAAGTCAAAGATTCCCTCCCAGTTCTAAATTTATTTCCTGCCCTGCAAAACTCACTAAAGAGTGCATTTAGCACTCTTCTTAACGCTCAAATAGTTTCGGGCATAACCGAAAATAAACATCTAACTTCCGGCTTCATCAAAGTCTGGGAAGAAAGAAAGTTCAAACTATCATTTATGAATTTACTCAAGAAGAAGTTATGAATCTAAACAAATCAAAAATGTAAATGTCCTTATTCCCATTTTTGTTCCCAACCTTTGCAATAGATATTATTAAGTTTTTACTTTAATAAAATTTGTTGAGGATAATCAATTTTATTTTGAAATTGATAAGTTATAATAAATTAAAATTTTTATTATAAGGGAACATTATGAAAGTTCTATTTACGCTTATTTGTTTTGGTTTAATAATGTATTTAAATGCAGAAATTATTAAGCAGTCAGAATTTACAGTTAAAGATACAAGAACAAATATATTATGGCAAGATACAAAAGAAGTAAATAGTATTAAAAGAGATTTTAATGAAGCGAAAACTTATTGTGAATCTTTAAAATTAGATGGATATAATGATTGGAAGATACCAAGTTTTATGGAACTTTTTTCAATAGTAAATACAAAAGCTTACAATCCAACTTTATCAAAAGAGTTTAAATATTTTAAGTCTGAAAATTATTGGACAAGCAAAAAATTTAGTCATGGCGCTAGTGGAGAAGCATTTGTAGTGAACTTTTTATCAGGAGCATTTAATAGAGAATCAATGGATAATAAGTTTTATGTAAGATGTTTTAGAAACGAAAAGTGATAAGAAAGAACATAAAAGGCTTTGAATATGATGTCATTAATATTAGCCTATATTTTAAAATAGTCCAATTTGATATTGTTTTTAAATCATAAGTAGGTCTACATTCAACAAAAGTCGAATTTTTTAAAACTTCAACTCATCAAATATTTCTTTTATAATCCAAATATTTATTCAAATATAACAATTTGAAATATAAATCATCTTTTTTAATAACTTATTATAAAATAGAATAAAAACTTTGGAAGTGATTAATGGCAGAACAGTTAAAAAATGTATATACAAAAGAATATATAAAAAAACTTGCTTTTAAAATAGAAGAAAACTATCAAGAGTTTGATAGTGATAGTTTTATAAACTCTATTTTTAATCCTACTTGGAAAAGCCTTGAACTAAAAGCACGCATGAGACATATTGTAATAACTCTTAATGAATATTTGCCTTTATCTTATAAAAAACAACTTGAAGTATTAAAACCAGCATCTAAGGATTTTGGTTCATTTGAAGCTATGTTTTTTCAAGACTTTGTAGAAGTATATGGTTTAGATGATTTTGAAAACTCTATGGAGGCTTTAGAAGTATTTACTCAAGGTTCTAGTTCTGAGTTTGCTATACGGCAGTTTATATTGAAGTATGAAGATAAAACTATGAAGAGGATGAAACTTTGGTCTAAGAGTTCTAATGAAGATATTCGAAGACTCTCTTGTGAAGGGTGTCGTCCTAGACTTCCTTGGGCTGTATCATTGCCTAAATTTAAAGATAATCCTTTAAAAGTACTGGAAATAATTGAAGAGCTTAAAAATGATAAAAGTCTATATGTAAGAAAATCTGTAGCTAATAACCTTAATGATATCTCAAAGGATAATCCACATTTTGTAATAGAGTTTGTAAAGAAGAACCTTGGTATTTCTAAAGAGCTTGATTGGGTATGTAAACATGCCTCTAGGACTCTACTAAAAAAAGCAGATGATGAGATATTGGGACTGTTTTCATTTGCACAAGCACATCATGTGGATATTTTAAATTTCACTTGTGATGAAATTGTAAATATTAATGAGTATTTAAACTTCTCTTTTGAGATAGTCTCTGATGAGCCTTTGGGAAACTTAAGAATTGAGTATGGCTTGTATTATTTAAAAGCTAATAATACACATAATAAAAAAGTTTTTATGATAAGTCAAAATGCTGTAAAATCAAAAAGTAAAAAGTTTATAAAAAAACAGAGTTTTAAAAATATGACTACAAGAAAACATTATTTAGGAAAACACTATATTTCCATAATAATAAATGGAAAGCAGATGATAAAAAAGGAGTTTATTTTAAATGACACCAGCAATTAAATTGTTAGAAAAAAAGAAGTGCAAGTTTGAAGTCCATAAATATGATCATGACCCAGCTTGTACAAACTTTGGAGAAGAGGCAGCTGTTAAATTAAATCTTGATAAAAATAGAGTATTTAAAACACTGTTAGTAGAACTTACTCCCAAAGAGTTGGTTGTTTGTGTAATACCTGTTTCAAAACAGCTGAGTTTAAAAGAGGTAGCAAGTGCCTTTAAAGTAAAAAAAGCACTCATGGCCAACAAAGATGAAGCTCAAAAAACTACAGGGTATTTACTTGGTGGGATCTCACCTTTGGGACAGAAAAAAAGATTAAAAACTATTGTTGATAAATTGGCATTTAACTATGATACAATATATGTAAGTGGCGGAAAAAGAGGTTTAGATATAGAGTTAAATCCTCAAGATTTAAAATTAATTTTAGATGCAAAAGAATTTGAGATTAGTGTTTGAGTTTAACTTCTTCTTAATCTTTTAGAAGTAGTATTATATATAGAAAAAAAAAAGGATGTTTATGGCTTCTTCAGATATGAATGCAGTATGTTCACAGTTACTAAGACCCCAAGATTTAGAGGTTTCAGATGAATTGTTTAAACAAGTTCAAAAAGAAAAGGTAGTTACAACAATTCTAAATGAAAATGATACAATCAATATAAAAATATATTCAACGTATCAACTTTATTTATCATTGGTTACTCCAATATTACATGATATTGGTTTTTTGATTATTGATGAAGTTACTTATAATATACAAAATGGAAAAGACCAAATATTTGTTTCAAGGTTTAATTTAAAACTTACAAAAGATGATGATTTAGAAAAGATTTTTAATGCAAAAAATAATTTAGAAAAAGTAATAACAACTGTTATTGGTAATCAAAATACAAAACACTCAAAAGTATTTTCACTAGTTTATTCTCAAGATTTTGATGCAAGAAAAATAAAACTTGTGAGGGGTATAGTTGAGTATATTGACCAAGCAGTTCTAACTATAAACTCAACAACTATTTTAAATACATTTATTGCTCATAATGATATTACAAAACTTTTTGTTGATTATTTTTATGCAAAATTTGACCCAACAATCACAAAAAGAGATAGTAAGTTAAAAGATATAAAAGAGAAAATCGAAGAAAAAGTCAAACATATACCACAAATAACTGATGATAGAATTTTAAAAATTACGTTGTCATTTTTAGACTCTTTATTAAGAACAAGTTACTTTTTAAATAAAGAGACAATTGGATTCAAAATAGATGCCTTGAAGTTTGGAGTAAATCTAAAAGGATTACAGCCAAATTTAGAAAACTTTATTTATCACGAATCATTTTATGGTATTCACTTAAGAATGAGTAATGTTTCAAGAGGTGGATTAAGATGGAGTGATAGACATGATGATTATCGTCAAGAGATAAAGTCACTAATGATTACACAAGAGGGGAAAAACTCTATTATTATACCTGATGGCGCAAAGGGTGGATTTGTAATAAATAAAGAGACTATGGATGTAACAAAAGAGTATTTTAAAGAAATCTATACACTGTTTATAAATGCAAACCTTGACTTAGTGGATAATATGGTTAATGGTGAAGTTGTAAAAGACAAAAACCTTGTTTGTTATGATGGAGATGATGCTTACTTTGTAGTTGCTGCTGATAAGGGAACTGCAGCTATGAGTGATGTTGCAAATGAGATTGCAATAAGTAGAGGCTTTTGGCTTGGAGATGCATTTGCTAGTGGTGGAAGTAATGGATATGGACATAAAGAATTAGGAATTACAGCACGTGGTTCTTTAGTCTCTTCTCAAAGATTTTTTATTGAAGAGGGAATAAATATTTATAAAGACAGTATATCTGTTATGGGTATTGGTTCTATGAGTGGTGATGTTTTTGGAAATGGATTAATAGAGTCAGATAAGTTTAAACTTTTGGGTGCAATTGCACATAAAGAGATTTTTATTGACCCAACACCAGACTTAGCAAAAAGTTTTGCCGAGAGAAAAAGATTGTTTGAATCTAAAGATGGAAGTTGGAAAAACTATAATAAAAAATTAATTTCTGCTGGTGGAGGGGTATTTTTAAGAAGTGAAAAAGAAATAGAACTTAGTCCTGAAATAAAAACCCTTCTAGGAACTACAAAAAAAGTAGTAAGTGGAGAAGAACTTTGTGTTATGCTTCTTTGTATGCATGTAGATTTATTGTTTAATGGTGGAGTTGGAACATATGTAAAAGCAAGTGATGAAAACTCATTAGATATTGGTGACAAACAAAATGAAGCAGTAAGAGTTGATGCAAGTAATTTAAAAGCAAGAATTGTTTGTGAAGGTGGGAACTTAGGTTTTACACAAAAAGCAAGAATTGAGTTTGCCTTAAATGGTGGAAGAATTAATATCGATGGAATCGATAACGCAGCTGGCGTTGATACTTCAGATCATGAAGTAAATTTAAAGATTTTATTAAACATGATTGGAGCTAAAGAGAATATTTGTAAAGAAGATACTCAAGCAACACTTGATTCTATGACTGACCAAGTTGTAAATTTAGTTTTAGAAAGCAATTATAATCAAGCTTTAGCAATCTCTTTAGATGAGAGATTTTCAAGACGTTATTTAAATGACTTTTTAAAGGTTGTTGATATTTTAGATAATTGTATACCTGCTTTTAATAGAGCAGCTTTTTATATACCAAAAAATGAGAATATAAACGATATAGTTGATATGAATGGTTCAATTGTTAGACCAGTATTATGTTCTCTTTTATCTTATTCAAAAATCTTTTTAAAGAAAGTTTTATTAGAGTCACAGTTAATTAATGAGCAATTTGCTTTACAATATTTATATAGATATTTTCCAAAGTCATTTGTTGGAGCATATGAACATGAGATATTAAATCATCCTCTAAGAAAAGAGATCATTGCAACTATGATGGCAGATATTATAGTAAATACTCAAGGGTGTACCTTTGTAAGTGATTATGAAAAACTTGGTAATGAAAGATTTATCTTAAAAATCAAATCATATTTAGTAGCAAAACAGTTATTTGGTGCTAAAGAGATGAGAGAGAAAATATATAAACAAGATTATATTATGGATGTAGATAAACAGTATAAACTTATCAACAAACTAGAGTATATCTTATATGCAAGTACAAGATGGATGGTAAAATATCTTAAAAAGAATCAATTAGATGCAACTCATATTTTAGACCATAAAGATGAGTTATTTGAACTGTTAAAAAAAGTGCATAATCAAGAAATAGAAAACCTAATAGATAAAGATGATGAATTTAATTTATTCTTTTCTGTGATTGATTACTTAAGATTTGCAGTTCCTGCTATTGTGATAAAAGAGAATACGAGTCATCCTTTTAAAGATGTGGTTATATTATTCTACTCACTAATTCACGAGTTTAATATTTTAGATATTATTTTTGCACTTAATAAAATAGAAATAACATCTAAAAATGACATGGTTTTAAGAGGTCAAGTTTTACAGTTCATAGAGTTTATCGTAGTTCATTACACTAAAAAAGTATTAAACTTCCAAAGAGTTAATGAAGCACCAGATATTGCTTTTGCAAACTTTGTTAATAATGAAAGTGATTCTTTTTATAAAGTAAGAGAACACCTTGATACATTTATGACTAAAGAAAACAAAGATATAAAAGAGATTGCAGTAACTGTCAATCAGATGATGGTTTCTTTATTATAATATAAAATTATAATAAATGGTTAATCTCTGTACTGTATAATATAAAAAAACTTAAAAAGGATTTATTATGAAAAGCAATATAAATGATGAACCAAGTTTAGATAAAATAGATGATTTTAATAATAAAGAGTCAAAAGATAAAAGAAATACAGTAAGACTTGTAGTTGTAGGTATACTTGTTATTGGGGCAATTTACTCATTTTTTAGATATGAAAATAATCAAGTGAGTGATTATGTAGGTACTCCTGAAAAACCGGGAATCAACACAACCAAAGGGAAATAATTGTTTCAAGACTTTTTTGAATATCATCAACAAACTAAACACTCATACTATTCTGTTAGAAGTAATCCTAACAGAATAGATTGGGACAATCCCCCTTCTAGATTTAAGCCCTATTATGAAAATAAAAGAATAGTTTTAGATTTAGAAAAAGAAAATCACAGATTTATTTATCAAAGTGCTGGAATAACGGCTAAGAAAACTTACCCTGGTGTGGAGTATTATTTAAGAGTAATACCAAGTGCTGGTGCTTTGTATCCCAATGAAATATATTTCCAAAGTAGAAATAACCAAGATATAGATGATGGAATTTATCACTATGATAGCTCATCAAACTCTATTGAACTACTATATCCTATCGAAGATGAGGGATTAGAACCATATTTAAAATATGAAAAAAAACAAAATGGTTTTATCTTTTTAGTTTCATCTGTTTATTATCGCTCTTCTTGGAAGTATAAGAATAGAGGATATAGATATTGTCTGCTTGATGCTGGACATATCTTAGGAGCTTTAGAAGCTTCTTCTTATGTTTTTGCTAAGTCTTATGAGATAAGATATGATTTTGATAAAGAGTCTTTAAATAGTATGTTTGGTTTTGATAGAGATGAGTTTTTCACCTCTGCTTTTGCTATGACCTTTTCTACAAATAAAGATGTTGAAAAATCAGATTTTAAATTAGACTATGTATCTCCTACTGGGGATTTTGTAGAAAATGAATTAATCGAAAATGGATATAAAGATAGTCTACTTATATCAAATAAACAGCCCCAAACAACTCCACCAAGTTTCAACTACAACAAAGAAGTTTTTCAAGAAACACTTTTAAATAGAAGGTCAATAAGAGAGTTTAGTCAAGGCTCTATGAGTAAAATAGAGTTTGAAATGATAATGAAAAATATAAAAGATAACATAGTAAGTGATTGTGATGAAGAGGTTGAAATTTATTATGTGATTAATAGAGTAAAAGATATGATTTTAGGTCTTTATCTTGATGAAAAGATTATAAAAGAGGGTGACTTAAAAGAAAAAGCTGGATATTTGTGCCTAGAGCAAGATTTAGGTAAGAGTTCTGCTGTAACATTTTTCTTAACAACAAAATAAAAAAACTACCAAGCAGCTTATCAAAAAGCTGGAATCATAGGCCATAGGCTCTATGTAGCTTCAAATTATTTAGGATATGGATGTAGTGGAATAGGGGCTTATTATGATGATGAAGTTTGTGAATTTATAGGTGAAAATACAATGGTACTTTATGCTTTAGCTATAGGGAAATAGCAAAGCATAAAAACTATACTTTAAATACACCTTGTGGTGTGTCACTAGAGTTTACCATCCAAATAGAAAAAATATCAATATAGTTCCAAAATGATTTTTTTAACTCTTCATCTAAATTTGTTTCTTCTATTGCTTTTGCAAAATTTTCAAGCCAAATAATTCTAGCTTTTGAATCAATTCTAAAAGGTGAATGTCTAGCTACCATTCTTGGTGCTCCCCTTGATTTATCAAAATATCTAGGTCCTCCACAAATTTGTATGAAAAAATCAGCTGCATGTCTTTTTGCAGCATCTAAACCCTCTTTTGTTGGAGGGAACAATCCCTTTATTTGGGTTTCAACTAATAGCTCATAGTGATTGTTTATCATCTCTCTCATGCCTTCTTCTCCTAAGCTCTCTAAAACCTTGGGATTTGGCAAGTCTACATTTGGTCTTTGTCCAAATTGACCTTCTGTTATTGTGTAATTCATTATTTACCTTTTTTATAAAAACTAATCTTACAAAATAAATCTTAAATAAAAATCTGTGATATAATTTTAATAAATATTTTAAGGAGTTTACATGAAAATAGTTTCTTATTTTGTAAGTGCAGCTGTTGCTTCACTTATGTTTACAACATCTTTAATGGCATCAGATATTGACGTCTCTTTTGTAGATGAAAAATGGAATGGGAAAGTTGTTCCTATTGATGAAGTTTGCTCTGATTATAATATAGAAGCTGGTAGTACTCCAGGTTTATATATTGAAAATCTACCTGTTGGGGCAAATAAAGTTATTATGAAGTTCAATGATAAGACATTTGTAAAAATGGATAATGGAGGGCATGGTATTTTATCTTATAAAATTGAACCTGAGACTTCTAGTGTAGAAATTTCTCCACAAATAGGAGAAACATTTGATTTGGATGAGGGCTTTGAAGTAGTAAGTGCACATACAGGTACAAGATTCAATAAAACAGAAGGGGCATACTTAGCACCATGTTCTGGAGGTAAAGGAAATACTTATACAGTAGAAATCTCAATTGTTGATACAAATAATAATATTTTAGCAACAAAGGAGTTAGTGTTAGGGAAGTATTAAACTATCAATAGTTTAAGATGTTTTATGTCAAAATAAAAAATAATATAAGTTTTTTTGAAATTAGATAGTAATAAATAACTTTATTTATTACTATCTATAGTAAGATAATGTAAAAGTGGGGTTATAGTGTTTTCTAAAATAATTGAAACTTCCTATCAGTTAAAAAAGATAAAAGTTTTATATATTGATAGTGATGATAATTATATTGAATCTGCATTAGAAATACTAAAAAATTATTTTGAAAATATAGTGGTCTCAACTAGTAGTGCTGATGCCTCTTTAAACCTTGAAAAAAGTCATTTTGATTTTATACTTATAGATATAAATATATCTAATAATGAGGGAATAGAACTTGTTAAAAAAATAAAAGAAAAGAATGAAGATGTTCTTATTGTATTTTTCTCAGAGTTTGATAATCATGAGTATTTATTAGAAAGTATGAAATTAGAAGTAGATGGATATATCTTTAAGCCAATAGACTTAGTGCAATTTAACTCAGTAATAGAAAAAATCACAGATAAATTTAATTGTAAATCTCAGTTATCAAATAATATCAACTTTTTAAACCAATATGTTGATATCGTTGATAATAGTACTATCATCTCAAAGACTGACATTGATGGGAATATTACATATGTAAATGATAAGTTTTGTAATATCACTGGATATAACAGAGCAGAACTCATTGGTAAAAGTCACAACATTCTTAAATATAAAGATAATCCAGATGAATTTTATAAAGATATGTGGCGCACAATAAAAGTAGAGAAAAAAGAGTGGCATGGCATAATAAAAAACGTCTCAAAAACAGGCAAAATTTATTATATGAAGGCTACTATAAAACCTCTTTTTGATATAGATGGAAATATTGTTGAATTTATTGCTTTTAGAGATAGTTTAAATCTTATTTTAGATGATAAAAAACACTTACTTAATAAAATAGAATTAAATAAATTATAACTGCTTATTTTAGTACAAATTCAAGAGTTTGATATGTTAGAAAAGTTTTATAATATAGTAAAAGTTGATCAAGTTGAAAAAACCTTTGCCTCAAACTTAGTATCCTATTTGCCTGCTTCATTTATTTTTGAAGATGTGTATACTTTAGGTGATGGGAAATATGCACTTTTAACTGATTATAGAAGTTTTGAAAAATTAGAAATTAAGTTACATGATTATCTTGAAGATTTTGTAAAAAATGTTACAGATTCTATTTTAGAAATAGATGGCATAGAGTATGATTTAAATATAATTCTTAGTTATTCATGTGGAAAATTCAGTCTTTATGAAGATGCAAAAGCTGGTCTAGAAGTTGCAATAACAAAGAATAAGATAATAAACTATTCAAATGATTCATCTATAAAAATCAACTTAGAAGCAAAAAAGAATTTTGAAATTATAAAGATGGTTAAGATAGCCCTTGACAACTACAAAATAGTCTCTTATTTTCAACCAATTATTAATAACAAAACAAAAGAGATAGAAAAATATGAGTCTTTGGTTAGATTGATCAATGAAGCTGGAGATGTTATCTCTCCTTTTGACTTTTTAAATGTTTCTAAAAAAGGTAACTATTATAATAAAATCACTAGTAGAGTTTTAGAAAACTCATTTAAGATGTTAGATTTTGTAAATACAAAACTATCTATAAATTTATCTGCACTAGACATAGAAAAAGAGCAAACAAGAGAAGAGATATTTGATTTACTTGATAAATATAAAGAACAAAATAATAGAATAGTTTTTGAGTTACTTGAAGATGAAAATGTAAAAGACTTTAGAAGTATAAAACTTTTTATTAAAAAGGTAAAAAAAAGAGGTGTAATGATTGCAATTGATGATTTTGGAGCAGGATACTCTAACTTTGAAAGGTTGCTTGACTTTGAACCTGATATTCTAAAGATAGATGGCTCTTTAGTGAAAAATATTGAAAAAGATGACTATAGTAAAAATATTATTGAAACAATAGTTTCATTTGCTAAAAAACAAAAAATCTTAACTATTGCAGAATATGTTGAAAATGAGACTATCTTTAATCTACTAAACGAAATAGGTGTTGACTACTCACAAGGTTACTATTTTGGTAAACCAGAATCCTTAGAAAAAAAGCATTAAGCTTTTTTGATAATACTTCTAATCATATTATTAAAAACAAAATAGTGAACTGGTATTAAAATATACCAATAGAGTCTTCCCCAAACCCCTTTAGGATAAAAATAAGCTGATTGGATAAGTTTATCTCCATCTATTTTAAACTCAAGCCAAGCAGTTCCTGGTAGCTTCATTTGAGCAAATAATAAAAGTCTTTTATTCTCTTGTACATCAATTACTTTCCAAAAGTCCAAACTATCTCCAACCCTTAGATTAAATTGATCACGTCTTCCTCTTTTTAGTCCTACACCACCAATTATTTTATCAATCACCCCTCTTATTTTCCATAAAAAATCATAATCAAACCATCCAAAATCACCACCAACACTAATAAAAGATTTGTATATGTTTTCTTGTGAATATTGTGATATATCTTCAACTCTTCTATCTACAAAAACTGCATCTGCTATCTCTTTTGTATGGTCTTTATCCCAAGCTTTTCCATATCTATCACTCCATCTACTTATGACTTGGTTGTTTTGTATCTCTTTTACTGCTTTTTTTACTGCATCTATATAAGACATTGGTTTTATATGTGGAAAATATTTCTTTGCATTTTCATTTTGTATTACAACTTCAGATTTTAGTCCTTCAATTAAAGCCTTTGCTACACCATAAGGAACAGGAGTAAAAAGATTTAGCCAATAAGATGATAATCTTATAGATAAAAAAGGCAAGGGAATAATATATCTTTTCAATCCTAAAGCAAGAGCAGTTTTCTCCATCATTTGTTTATATGTTAATTGCTCTGCTCCTATATCTACAATAAGGTTTTTTTTCTCTTCTAGGTATATGGATTAATAAAGATAAGAAAGTACATCATCAACTGCGATTGGCTGTGCTTTTGTATTTACCCATTTGGGTGTTGTCATGATAGGAAGTTTTTCAGTTAGATTTCTTATTATCTCAAAACTTGTACTTCCAGAACCAATAATAACCCCAGCTCTTATCCAGATAGTTTGAATCTTGTCACTTGAGCTTAATATCTCACCAGTTTCTAAACGACTTAAAAGATGTTCACTTGTATGTTCATTTTTAACACCAAGTCCTCCTAGATATATCACTTTTTTTACACCAGATGATATTGCCATATCCAAGAAGTTTTGAGCAGAAATTTTATCAAGGTTTTTATAGTCTTTTCTATTTAGTGAGTGTATTAAATAAAAGGCAATATCCACATCTTTTAGTGCTTTTTCTAAACTCTCTTTATGAAAAGTATCACCTTCAAAAACTTCAACTTTTTCGATTATTTTAGAAGAGATAGACTTCTTATCTCTTACTAATAATCTTAAATCAATATTTTCATCTTGAATGAGTCTATGTTTTAATCTTCTTCCAATATATCCAGTGGAACCTGTGAGTAATACTTTCATAAAATATCCTTTTAATATAGAATATTATATCTAGTAAATTTGTCTTTTCGTAGGGTAAATAAGAGAGTTGGACTCTCTTATTTTATGTAGTTGCTTTTTTTATCACTTGTATCTAACTCTTGACCGATATCTTTATATCTTGCAAAGTAGTATTTTACAAAGTCATTTATATTTTCATCTATTGGCATAAAATATTTGCCATCTTTTTTAGCAAAGTTATTTAAAAACTGTGTTGCATCTTTTTTATCTAAGTAGTGTTTTGCTAAATCACTATATGTACTTATATACCAAGTTTTTAGTTTCTCATATTTTTCATCAGATAAATCAATACTTAACTTTTCATTTTCCCAAGATAAAACTTGTGAATCAAATAGACCATTTAGGTGAATCAATCCTTCACAATAGTAAGGCTGTACTTCATCAACTTCCATCCAACCCATAAGTCCAACTGCTCTTTTAACACTATCGATTAAAACTTGTTTTTGTAAGTGTTTTTCATCGTTGTTTTCATCTAAGAAAAATGAAACTAGCCCACCAGTAGTTGCTTTGAACTCTTCTATATTTTTAAAATTACCTGTTTTGTTCATCACTGATTCTGTCTCATCATCGCACCATAAAATATGTCCATACTCATGTCCAATAGTTGTGATATCATAAACTTGATGCCAAGATGATGTTTCATTAAATAAAAACTTTCTATCTTCATTTAAAAACTCATTTCCAAAGACTTCAGCACTAAGACGTAAAAATGGTTTAGCACGACTAGTTTGTAAAATCTCATCAGCAAAAGCAAATATCTTTTTACCTTCTTCACGTGATACTATTTCATCATTTGGTACAACTTGAGCTGAAAATAGTCCATTTAATTCAGCACCAAAAAATATGGCAGGTCGACCAATATATAGTTGAACCTTGTCAAGAGATTTTAATGAGAAATCATAGATGTTCTTATAAGCAGTGTTCTCTTCAAAGCTAGAAAAAATATTTGCAAAAGCAGATTTTATTTTATTTACTCTGTGGTCATTTTGTGCAAATTCTGGATTTGTAAATCTTATATCCCACTCCAAGGCAACTGCTTTTCTAAAGTGGTCTTCATAGTATTCAAGTGGATGTCCTATTTGAATAGGTGATTTTATTTTCATCCATGCTCTATCTACATTTGCCCATTTGTCTACTAATAAATTTTCATTATCTTCTGCAAAAGCTAAAATAAGTGATTGGATATATAAAATATAATCCCACTTGTGACCTAAAATATCATCCTCACACTCTAATAAACTCTCTTCAAAATCTTCTAAGGCATTAATTACTTCTGTTGTTTGTTTTTTGAAAGCTTTTATATAAGCTTGATTTTCATATCCATTGCCTTTTTTTACTAGTGCAGAGTATGACCTATCGGCAGTAATAGAATTATGTCCTAAGTCAAATAGAGAGTTTGTTTCAAGATAATCAAAAACTTTTGTCTCATCACCATCAAATTTTGCTAGTAGTTCTTTATTTATACCATTTATAATATGTGCAGTCCAAGAGCTTTGCCATGATGACATTTTTATTCCTACATCATAAACACCTTGAAATATAGCTTGGTAAAATGGAGTTAAAAGATTGTTTTCTTTTATAAATGCTACTGTTTTTTTGTGTTTGTTATGCCAAAACTCTTTTACAAATAGAAATGCTTTTTCTTGTAACTCTATAACTTCTTTTTCATCTTTATCTAATTTTTTTAATACTTGAACAAGTGAATCATCTCGTAAGTTTACTATTCTTGTAACTAGTGCAAATCTTAAGTCATCACTCATTTTTAGCTTTAAACTTTTTGCAAAATCATCAATTAGAGTTAACTCCTCATACCGTTTATCTTCTAAGGCAGATACTAATTTATTTATTTCATCTTTTTGAGTGTTTAAGTATTCATATATTTTTTTTGAATCTTCTAAAAATTGTTCTTTATTCATATTGTTTATCCTTTAAAAGTAAAATTCTACCATGATTATTTTTATATACAATAAAATAGTAAAAGTAATAATAAAAGGTAAATTTAGCACTTATGACTTAAAAGTGCTAAATTTTATCAAAACTTTAGCTTCCTTTTATAAAGTTTTGATAAAATTTCTCTTACAAAAACTAAAAATTATAGGAGAAATTCATGGCGAAACATCAATTTCAAACAGAAGTTGGACAATTATTACATTTAATGACACACTCTTTATATTCTAATAAAGAGATTTTTATAAGAGAACTAGTATCAAATGCAAGTGATGCAATTGATAAATTAAACTACTTAAAACTAACAGATGAGTCAATCAAAGCAGTACTACCTGAAGATTGGGCTGGTGAGATTAATGTTTCTTTTGATGAAGCAGATAAATCATTAACTATTTCAGATAATGGTGTAGGTATGAATAATGAAGATTTAATCGCTTCTATTGGTACTATCGCAAAATCAGGAACAAAGTCATTTGTTGAAGCTTTAACTGGTGATGCTAAAAAAGATTCAAACCTTATTGGACAATTTGGTGTTGGTTTTTATTCTGTATTTATGGTAGCTTCACATGTTGATGTTATCTCTAGAAAAGCAGGTGAAGAGACTGCATATAAATGGTCAAGTGATGGTACTGGAGAGTTTGATTTAGCTCCTTGTACAAAAGAATCAACAGGAACTGTTATTTATATCAAACTAAAAGATGAAGAAGCAGAAGAGTTCGCTAGCAAACCTAGAATTGAAAATATTGTAAAAAAATATTCTGACCATATAGCTTATCCAATTTTCCTAAACTATTCAGAAGAAGTTAGTGAAGAGTTAAGTGAAGAAGATGAAAAAGCTGGAAAAGAAGCTAAAAAAACAACTGAAAAAAGACACGAAAAAATCAATGCAGCAACAGCTCTTTGGATGCAACCAAAAGCTAAAATCAAAAAAGAAGAGTACAATGATTTTTATAAATCTATCTCTCATGACTCAACAGATCCTATGCTTACTATGCATACAAGAGTTGAAGGTGTAAACGAATATACAACACTTTTCTATATTCCTGCAATTGCTCCAATGGATATGTATAGAGCTGATTATCAACCAGGTGTTAAGCTTTATGTTAAAAGAGTATTTATTACAGACTCAGAGAAAGAACTATTACCAAATTACTTAAGATTTGTAAGAGGTATTATTGATAGTGAAGATTTACCATTAAACGTTTCAAGAGAAATCTTACAAGAAAACAGAGTAATGGCAAACATCAAACAAGGTTCTGTTAAAAAAATCCTAAGTGAAATCAAAAAATTATCTAAAGATGAAGAAAAATACGCTGAATTTGTTGCTCAATATAACAGAGCTTTAAAAGAGGGTGCATACCAAGACTTCACAAATAAAGAGGCTATCTTAGAACTACTTAGATATAAATCAACAAAAACTGAAGATGGAAAAATGACTTCATTAGAAGCATATAAAGATAGAGCTGATAGTGAGCAAAAAGCTATTTACTACATCATTGGTGAAAATGAAAATGTAATGAAAAACTCACCACTACTTGAAGCTTATAAGAAAAATGATATTGAAGTATTACTTTGTGATGACAAAGAGATAGATGAGATTATCACTCCAGGATTACAAGCTTATAAAGAGTGGGAATTTAAAGATATCACTTCTTGTGAAGCTCCAAAAGTAGAGCAAAGTGAAGAAGAGAAAAAAGAGGTTGAAGAGAAATTTGAATCAATCACTAAAAAAATCAAAGATAATTTAGGTGAAGCTGTTAAAGAAGTAAGAGTAACTAACAGATTAAGCGAATCACCATCTTGTGTTACAAAAGATGCAGGTGATGCACAAATGGCTCAAATGATGCAAATGATGAAAGCAATGGGACAAGCAATGCCAGAAGGCGCTCCAATCTTAGAAATCAACCCAGAGCATGACATCGTTAAAAAATTAAACGGTTGTCCAGATGATGCACTTATTGCAGATGTATCATGGGTACTATTAGACCAAGCGAAATTATCAGAAGGTATGGAAATTACTGATGCAGTGCAGTTTGCACAAAGACTAAACAGAATTACAGCTAAAGCACTTTAATAAAAGAACTATTTGCACGCATCTTCTGCGTTGCAAATAGTTTTTCTTTCAATCACCTACTAATTGTAGGCTCAATCAAAAAAAACTATTTGCGCATTGAATCTACATACAACTAGTTTTTTTATATAAAAAGTTTAAAAAAAGTATTCTTTATAAATATTATTTTAAAGTTTAATTAATATAATATTATAAAATAATAAGGATTACTATGGGATGGAAATTAAAAAGTTCAAAATCTAAGAATTCAAGAGATGTTTATATTATACATGTTAAAAAAAATAATTTAACAGGAGAAATTATTAAAATTGATAAACTCGGTGATTATGAATACTCTTACACTCCTAAAAAAATTGGAATTTTTAGAGTGATGGAAAATACAGATACTTCGAAATATGCTTTAAAAGGATGTTATATAGTTTATCAAGGTAATGAAGAATATCTTCAAAGATGTAAACTTACAGATAATGAAGTTCGAGAAATGACTGATGAACAAATCAATGATGAAAGCTTTTTAAATGATTATGCAATGGAAAAAATATCTAAATACAATAATTAAATAATATGCTACAATAAAACAATAAACAAGGATAAAAAGTGACTAAAGAATATATTATTAAATATCTTAGCGAACATAAAGATGAATTTTCTAAAAAATTTGGTATTACAAAGCTTGGACTTTTTGGCTCTTATGTTAGAAGTGAAGCTAAAGAAAATAGTGATATAGATATTCTTGTGGAGCTTGAAAATGGTCTTATAAATATTCATGATAAAAAATCTGATTTTAAAGATACTTTGGAAAAATATTTTAATCTTAAAGTCGATATTGCTAGAGAAAAATATTTAAAACCTCTTGCTAAAAAAGAGATATTAAGTGAAGTAGAATATGTCTAAACTTCGTTTATCTTTATTATCTATTCTTGAAGCGATTGATAAAATTGATAGATATACGCATGAGTATAAATCTGCTGATGAGTTTTATCATGAGGAAAGAGATTTTGATGCTACAATGATGCAATTTGTGATTATTGGTGAGATGATTTCAAAGCTTGATGATGCTTTTAAAAATGAATATTCTGATATTCCATGGCAGAAAATCAAAGATTTTAGAAATATTGTAGCCCATAATTATTTTGGTATAGATGCCGATGAGATTTGGGAAATAATTACTACTAAAATAAAACCACTTAAAAAAGATATTGAATCTATCCTTCCAAAAATATAATTTAAAATATAAATACGTTTCAAAATAAAAACTAATTCCTCTTAAAAGAAAATTTATCTTTTTTAGCTATAATTATTAGTAATATCATTTGGTATTACTGATAATTATATGTAATATTAAAGGTAGTCATATGGACTTTGATTTTATTCTTGCTTTTGCTTTGATTGTTTTTCTCTCTTCTATTGTTCATGGTGGTATTGGTTTTGGCTTTGGGATGATTTGTACTCCCTTGGTTGCTATGTTTACTGATATACAAACTACTATAATGTATATGCTTATTCCTACTATGCTTGTAAATATTGTTAGTATCATGAGTGAGGGTAAGTTTTTTGAGGCTTTAAAAAAGTTTTGGTTTATCATAACTCTTATGGTAATAGGAAGTTGCATAGGTACTGTTTTACTTATATTTGCTAACTCTGATTATTTTAAACTTCTTTTGGCTTTGATTATTTTTGTATATCTGTTTCAATCTTTGGTCAAAATAGAAGCTACTTTTGTGGCAAAATATCCTAAGTCTTCAACTTATGGTTTGGGTATCTTTGGTGGTATTTTATCTGGTCTTACAAACATCGTAGCACCTTTGATGATAATGTACAGTTTGGAGATGAAATATAGTAAAAAAGATACTATTCAACTATCAAACTTATGTTTTCTTTTTACAAAAATAGGGCAGATGGGTGTGTTTTTGTATTATGGGGCATTTACAAGAGAGTCATTTGATATATCTATGTTAAGTTTGCTCGCTGTTTCTATTGGGCTATTTTTTGGAATAAAACTCAAAAAAAGAATAGATGCAAAATTTTATGCAAAGATATTAAAAGTTTTACTCTTTATCATAGCTTCTATTTTAGTTGTTCAAACATTAAATTCTTAAAAGGCATATAAGTGGATTCAAATTTATTAAAAGTATTTATTGCAGTTGCAAACACAAAGAGCATATCATTAGGTGCAAAAGAGTTGAACTTTACTCAGTCAAATGTAACCTTAAGAATAAAACAGCTTGAAAAAAGTTTGGGTTATGATTTGTTTCATAGGACAAATAGGGGAGTTGTTTTAACCCTAGCTGGACAGAAACTTTATCCTTATGCTGTAGATATAGTAAAGAAGGTTGAAGAAGCTAGTTTAAAGATGAGAAATGTAGATTATCAAAAGCTTTTAAAAGTAGGTTCAACTCAATCAAATACAACTATAAGACTTACAAAATTTATAGAAAAAGTAAATGATGATTTTCCAGATATGAAACTAGACTTTGTAGTTGATAGTAGTTTAAATTTAATAGAGCAACTACTTAATTATAAACTTGATATTGCCTTTGTAAATGGAAACCCAAATCACAAAGATATAGAAGTACTAAATATAATCAAAGAAGATATTGTCTTAGTTGAACCCAAAGATAAAATTTCAGAGAATACAATCTTTGCATATAAAAATGGCTGTCTAAATCGTATATTTTTAGAAAAGTATTTAAGTGATGAAAATGAAAATAAATATAAAAAAGTAAATCTAGAGAATTATGAGTTGATTTTAGCTTGTGTAAAATCAGGTTATGGTGTGGCACTATTTTCTAGAGAAATAATAGAAAAGTTTGGATATCAAGATAAACTAAAAGTTACTGATATGGATTTTAATCTTGATACTTATTTGATATGTAGAAAAGACTTTATTCCCATGATTGAAAACTATCTTAGAGATATAAGTTTAGAGTAAAATATAAATTTAATAATTTTTTTGCAAATTACTTGAATATAATAGATTTTTCTCTTATAATATGGTAACTTCGTATTAGGTAGCCACTATGAACTTTTTTAAAAAGATTATTAATTAATTAAACCAGATGTCAAGCCCCATATATACTTTTAATGCACACAGTTCTGAGCTATCCTTTTTATTACCAAATGATGAAAAGATAGACTTCACACTTGATAAGTTTGATGTAAAGACTAGACATTATCCTTATGCTATTGATGCATATACTTTCAATAATCCTGATATATATTTTGAGTATATTCATTTAGATTCTGTTTGCTCTTGGAATGGCTTAGCTCGTGGTTACTTTGTAAGTTTATTACAAAAGACTATCAAAGAAGAGTTAGAACTACAAGAGAGATTTGAGTTTGGTCATTATGAGTTCTCTACATACAAAACATCAAAAAATAGTTATATACATTTAATATGTATTTGGGAAGTAAATAAAGAGGTTTTTATAATTGATAAAAAGGGTGTACTTTATAAAAACTTCATAAACCTTTTAGATAGTGATTATAAATATGAGTTCACTGATAAAAAGATGTATGAATTAGATGCTGAAATAAGTTTAGTTAAACAAAATTCATTAAATCAATACTTTAATGCAAGTGGAGATTGATTTGATGTATAATTAAGAAAATGAAAGGATGAAATATGTTTTTAAAATTAATTATTGCTTCGATTATCTCATTATTACTTACTTCATGTGTATCAAATAATTTTCACTATGATATGAAAAACTCTTCTCTTAGTTTCCCTTTAGAAAATTTAAATAAAAAAGTCTTTCTTACAGATGTAAAATATGAAAATACCTTTTCTGGCTGCTCTGTTGATACTTATATTTTAAGTTGTAAGAGTAAAGAATATGGTAACTTTTTTATAGAAAATATAGAATTAGCAAACAACTGTCAATGGAATGGTGCAGCTAATGGATTTTTTACGTATGAGTTAAAAACTAGACTTAAATTTAAAACTTTTAAATTAGTAGATAGATTTACAAAACAAAACTATGAAATATCTACATATAAAGTAGATGGAGAAAAGTATGTAAGTATTATAGAAAGATATACAGTAAATGGAAATATTCTTATTATTGATAATAGAGGAAAACTTTCAGCTGAAATAATTAAAACACTAGACCCAGAGTTTGAGTATAAATACTTAAATGAACAAAGAACAGATATAAAATATGATTATAGTCTTGTGAAAAATAATGTTTTTTTCAGATATTTTGGAAAAGAAGTTGAAGTTTTAGATAGAAAATAACGGTGAAAATCACCGTTACTTATAAGGAGACAATAGCAAGGAAAGCTAAAGTTTGTTTGTATGACAGAAGAATTGTAATGTAAATAGGATAAAATATATCCTATTTAAAAAAGTTAGAAATTAAATTTAAATTTTATTTAAGGAGAAACTTTATTGTTTGAAGAATTAACACAGTTTTTATACCAATATAAAAACAAACAATTAGAAGCAAATGAGATATCAAAATTAAAAGATGATTTTGATAAATATAAAATAGACATAACAAATAGTGAGTATTTTGATAAATACTACAATAACTATTTGAACATCAAAGGTTATACCTATAGGTTAGATGACAGAGCTATGAGACTATTTTATACTTTTCAAGAAGCTGTTTATTCTATAGACTTAGCAAAGCTAACTCGGGATGAAGATGGTGTTTTATTAAATAGTATTGTTTATACTTTAGTTTTATGTGATTGTATAGATGAATATTTAGGAAATAGTATAGATGAAACTATAAAACAAAAAGCAATAGAGTTTTATAAAAATGAACAAAAAAGAGTTTCAGCAGAAAATAAAAAATACCACATGTACCAAAACTAGTTAATTTTTATTAAATAGTTTTAGTATATCTTTTTCAATAAATTCAATATCATCACTTAACGTTAATATATCTAACTCATCTATGCTAATCATATTCTCTTTTACTAGGGTACCTTCAAGAAATATAAGCATATTTTTCCAAAATTCTGTATCATAAAGATATATTTTTAGGTTTTCTATCTTTTGTGTTTGAACTAAAATTATTATCTCAAATAGCTCATCAAGAGTTCCATATCCTCCTGGAAATACTACACAAGCTGAGGAGTGTTTAACTAACATGTATTTTCTAGAGAAAAAATAGTTAAAAGTATGACTTCTTGTTGTATAAAGATTTAGTTTTTGTTAAACTGGAATAATGATATTTAATCCAATAGATTCTGCAGTATTTGCATCATAGGCACCTCTATTAGCTGCCTCCATAATACCACCACCACCGCCAGTTACTATATTGATACCTTTTTTATTTAAATTGAAAGCTAACTTTTCAGCTAATTTACAAAACCTATTATCTTGTTGTATTCTTGCACTTCCAAAAAATGTTACACAGTTATCAATATCTTTGAAAATCTTTTCACTATCATTAAAGTCACTTGCTATCTCATTAAAATCATTTGCAATTTTATTTTTTTCAACTATCTCTTCACTACATTCAATCAAAATATACTCTTTCATTAATTTATATAATTATATTAGAATAACATAAGAAAATAATTTAAATATAAAATTTGTTA
Organism: Arcobacter sp.; assembly: GCA_002869535.1. Classification (GTDB taxonomy): domain Bacteria; phylum Campylobacterota; class Campylobacteria; order Campylobacterales; family Arcobacteraceae; genus Arcobacter. Next base: position 101,831 of record PKUK01000008.1, on the reverse strand, counting down.
TAATAAATACAATAAATTACTAGGTGAGTTAATGAATATAAAATTAAATTGTGACATGGGTGAGAGTTTTGGCATTTGGAAGATGGGTAAAGATGAAGAGATAATGCCTTATGTTAGTATGGCAAATCTTGCTTGTGGTTTTCATGCCTCAGATCCTTTGACAATGAGTAGAGCTGTTAGTTTAGCCTGTAAACATAGTGTTGAAATTGGTGCTCATCCAGGATATCAAGATTTAGTAGGCTTTGGTAGAAGAAAAATAGTATGTTCGCTTGAAGAGATTGTTGCTATTATCTTATATCAAATTGGAGCATTAAATGCCTTTTGTAAAACTTACGATAAAAGTATCACTTATGTAAAACCCCATGGGGCACTTTTTAATGACATGATGAAAGATGAATTAACTTTTAAAGCAATTTTGAGTGCAATTAGCTCATATGATAAAAGTATAAAACTAGTAATACTATCCACATCAAAAAATGAAGAATATAAACAAATAGCCTTATTGTATGGAATAACTCTTATGTTTGAAGTATATGCTGATAGAAACTATGGAGATGATGGTTTATTACTTTCAAGGGTTGAAGCTGATTCAGTTATTACAGATGAATTAGATATCCTAGAGAGAATAGAAACCCTAAAAGATAGAGGATATATAACAAGTATAAATGGTATGAAACTATTTTTACAAGCAGATACTTTATGTATACACGGAGACAATGAAAAAAGCTATGAGTTTATAAAAATAGCAAGTAGATTGTTAAACTAATGATTTTTAAAGTTGCTTCTGTTGATTATTTAATTATATATTTTGGCAATGAGATAAATGAAAAAATTGCTTTAGATGTAAAGAGGGCTTATCATTGTCTGATGGGTTTAAATATTGATGGCTTAATAGAAATAATTCCTTCTTATACCTCAATATATATATCTTATGATATTTTTAAGTATGAGTATCTATCTTTAGTGGAACTGCTAAAAAAAAATATAAATTTAGAGTATGAAAAAAGCTTTAAAGAAAATATAGTTACTATAGATGTTTATTATGCAGAAGAGGTAGGATTAGACTTATCTTATATGAGTGATAAAACAAATCTAAGCATTAGCGAAATAATTGATATACACTCAAGTAAGCTATATGATGTATATGCAATAGGATTCTTACCAGGCTTTGCTTATCTTGCTAGTGTTGATGAAAAAATAGCTCTTCCTAGATTATCAACTCCTAGAAAAAAAATACCAAAGGGCTCAGTAGCCATTGCCAATACTCAAACAGCAGTTTACCCTCAAAGTTCACCTGGTGGTTGGAATATTATAGGACGAACTGCAATAGAGTTATTTGATAAGAGTTTAGAAAAACTATCTCCTTTAAGTGTAGGGGATAAAGTAAAATTTAATCCAATATCAAAAGAGGATTTCTTATTGCAAGGTGGGATTATATGAGTTTAGAGATAATTAACAATCCTATCTTAGCAACTATCCAAGATATGGGAAGATACTCTTATTCTCATATAGGAGTTACAAATTCAGGGGTAATGGATGAACACGCCTTTTTATATGCCAATAAAATGCTTTTAAATGCATATACTACAAATACAATAGAGATATCCTTTTCAAATCTTATTTTAAAAGCCCATGCCAATACTCAAATAGCAATCACAGGTGCAATATGTGAATTTTATATAAATGATATACCTAAAAAGTGTTGGCAAACTCATATTATAAAAAGTGGAGATATCTTAAAAATAGGAAAAATACTACAAGGAGCAAGAGTATACTTAAGTGTTAAAGGTGGCTTTGATATAAAAAAAGAGTTTGGTAGTAATAGTACAACTATAAAAGAAAGTCTTGGTGGGTTAGAAGGGGATAGATTAAAAAAGGGTGATATCTTACCTTTTAAACCTTTTTCAAATAATTATAACAAAAGATTACAAGAGAAGTTTATTCCAAAATATGAAGATGAATTAACACTAAGGGTAATACTATCATATCAAGAAGATAGATTCTCTCAAACGCAAAAAGATAAGTTTTTCTCAAGTACCTATACCATAACAAATGAGTTTAATAGAATGGGCTGTAAATTAAGCGGTGAAGCAATAACTTGTTATGTAAATGGAATCATATCAGAAGGGATATCTTTTGGATCTATTCAAATACCAAGTGATGGAGCGCCAATTATATTATTAAAGGATAGACAAACAATAGGTGGATATCCAAAGATTGGTAGTGTATTTAGTATAGATTGTTTTAGTTTATCACAAGCAAAACCAAACAATAAAGTAAGATTTATACCCATAAGTATAGAAGAGGCACAAGAGAAGTTAAGAGCTTTTTATCACTATTTTAGATAGTATTCTCCCTATTAATAAATATAGAGGATTAATTTGGAAGATTTAATAAGAGATGGTGGATATTTAGCATATGTAATACTTTTTTTATATTCATTTGGCGGAGGTTTTGTAGGGCTTGTTATTGCTGGAGTTTTATCGTATGCAGGTGATTTAAATTTAGTTGTATGTATGATAGTTGCTGGTAGTTCAAATTTCTTAGGTGATCAGTTTTTATTCTACATGGCACGGACAAATAAAAACTATGCTAGAGATACAATGAAAAAATATGGTAGAAAAGTTGCTCTTGCACATATATGGATGAGAAGATATGGTTCTCCTGTAGTATTTTTACAAAAGTATGTATATGGGATAAAAACTTTGATTCCACTTGCTATGGGACTTACAAAATATTCATTTCAAAAGTTTACAGTATACAATGCTTTAGCAACAGTGCTTTGGGCAGTAGTAGTAGGTAGTATAAGTTATTCATTGGGTGAGATTGTTTTAACATATGCAGAAGAATACAAGTATTATGGAGTAGCAATTATTTTAATGATTGTACTTGGTGTTACTTATTACTTAAAGAAGATATAAATGCAAGCAATAGATACATTAAACATAGACGATAAGCTAAAAGAGAATCTAAAGTCATTAGGTTATGAAACACTTACTCAAATCCAAGAAGAGTCTTTACCTTTAATACTAGAAGGAAAAGACGTAATAGCAAAAGCAAAAACAGGAAGTGGAAAAACAGCTGCTTTTGGAATAGGGCTTTTAAACAAACTAGATGTAAAAAAATTCAAAGCACAGTGTTTAGTCTTATGTCCTACAAGAGAACTTGCTGACCAAGTAGCAGAAGAACTAAGAAGAATAGCTAGATATAAACACAATATCAAAATATTAACTTTATGTGGTGGTGTTCCATCTAGTAGACAAACACACTCATTAAGCCATGGAGCACATGTGATAGTTGGAACTCCTGGACGAGTGTTATTTCACTTAAGAGAACAAAACCTAGACCCTGAGCATATTGATACACTTGTACTAGATGAAGCAGATAGAATGCTAGACATGGGATTCTTAGAGGATATAGAAAAGGTAATAAGCTTTATACCAAAACAGCGACAAACACTACTATTTTCTGCAACCTATGATGAAAATATAAAAGAGCTTTCAAAAGATATACTTATCAATCCTACATTTAAAAGTGTAGATACTGTGCATACAGAAAGTACAATAAGAGAAGAGTTTATAAAAACCTCAAGAAAAGACACTGTTTTATTAAGGCTATTTTCAACATATAAACCAAGCTCTGTAATAATCTTCTGTAATACTAAAATCAAATGTGATGAACTAGATACATACCTATATGACATGGGATATGACCCTTTAGTTTTACACTCTGATTTTGAACAAAAAACAAGAGATGAAATTATTACACTTTTTTCAAATAAATCATACCCAATACTAATAGCAACTGATGTAGCAAGTAGGGGACTTGATATTGATGATGTGGAGATGGTTATAAACTATGATATGGCAAATGATACAAATGTTTATACACATAGAATAGGAAGAACTGCACGTGCTGGAAAAAGTGGGGTTGCTTTAACTTTATATAATGATTATGATGAAGATAAAGTAGAAGAGCTACAAGACAATAAAGAGTTAGTTTATGTAGATGAAGAGAGTTTGATTGATGAGGTGTATAAATTAACTTCTGAATACAAAACTATTTATATAAGTGGTGGAAAAAAATTAAAACTAAGACCTGCTGATATTTTGGGATGTTTAATTCAAGATAATGGCTTAGATAAAGATGACATAGGAAAAATAAAAATTCTTCCTATGTGTTCTTATGTAGCAATAAAAGTTGATGCCTTTGAGAAAAAAATAAAAGAGTTAGAGTCTTTAAAAATAAAAGGTAAATTTTTTAGAATATTTGATAGATAATAAATATTTTAAAAGTAAAAGCATAATATTGGTAAAATAATTGAATAGGATGTTTTTTCAAGGGATTTGATGAATAATTTAATTGTAAATAATATAAAAAAGTTTTTGGAAGTTAATAGCTTCAATAATGACATCTATGCTTATCTTAAATTTTATGATGAATTAAGAGAGTTAAAAGAAGTAAAACTTATATATGAAAAATTACAAAAATGGGTTGAAGAAACCTTTAATATAAAATCATTAAAAATTACAATTTACTCTGAAAGTGAACATGTTAAAGAGATAGCATATCAAAACTCACCAGATGAAGTTTATGAAAATAGTTCTTTAATTAAACAATACAAAGTAAGTATGAATGCAAATCTAACTATAACATTTAGTCTAGTTTGTAGTGATAAAAAACAACTTCAAGAACTATCAAATAAAGATGGTATTTTAAATACACTTTTTTATATGGTAGCCCCTTTTATTAGCAGTGTATCTTATCAAGAGTTAGTAAAAGAGTTGACATTTAAGGATTCTTTGACTAGTGTATACAACAGAAAGTTTTTAGTTGAACATATAAATAAACTTTTACCTTTGGCAAAAAGAGAAAATAAAAACATATCATTTTTGATGGTTGGAATTGACCATTTTAAAGCAGTAATTGATGAGTTTGATTATGATATTGGTGATAGAGTTTTAATTAATTTAGCTGAAATATTACAAAAAAATGTTAGAGAATCAGACTTGGTAGTAAGATTAGATTCTGATGAGTTCTTGATAGCATTAGTTGGTATTACAAAACAAGAAGATGCTATGTATGTAGCTCAAAAACTAATTGATGCTTTTGCTACTTGTGAAGTTCAAGTATCCCAAGAGGGTCATGTTTTAAAGAAAACTATCTGTGTGGGTGTTACCCATAGAGATGAAGAAACAAAAACAGTAGATGATATTTTAAGAAATGCTGATATCTCACTGTATGAAGCAAGAAACTTAGGAAGAAGCAAAATAAAAGAGTTTTTTCCCAATAGCGTTGATTGCGTAGATTTATTTTAAAAAAAGGAGTATTTATGGCTGTTGAAGCAAGTGCGAGACATATTTTAATTGATAATGAAGATATTTGTAATCAAGTAAAAGAACAGATTATTAGTGGTGATTTAGATTTTGTGGAGGCTGCTGAACAGTACTCTTTATGTCCTTCAGGTGATGTTGGTGGAGCTTTAGGTACATTTGGTAAAGGTCAAATGGTAAAAGAGTTTGAAGATGTAGTTTTTTCTGCACCTGTAAATGAAATCCAAGGTCCTGTAAAAACACAGTTTGGGTATCATCTTATTGAAGTTACTTCACGAAATGACTAAAATCATTTAATATAAAGGCTAACTTTTTACAGTTGCCTTTATTAATGATTTTAGTTCAAAAATCTCTTCTCTTAATTTTTTAATTTCATCATTTACATGGTGCTCATTTGTTTGTACTTCTTCTATTATATGTTTTTCTTCTTCTTGATTTAAAATAGCCATTGCATCAACTATTATAGCTACAACTAAATTTATCATTACAAAAGTGACTACAAATATAAAAGGAACAAAGAAAATCCAAGCATAAGGGTGTATTTCCATTATTGGCCGTACAATTCCCATAGACCAAGACTCTAAAGTCATAATTTGAAACAGTGTATAAAATGATTCTCCCAATGTACCAAACCATTGTGGGAAAGTTTCAGAAAAAAGATGAGTAGCCATTATTGCAAATATATAGAAAAATAGAGTCATAAGTGCAATAACAGACAACATTCCCGGTATTACACTAATTAGAGCTGTAACTATCTTTCTCATTTGTGGAACTACAGTAATAAGTCTAAATAATCTTAGTACCCTTAAAACTCTCAGTATCTCAAAGCCTGAACTTAGAGGAACTAAAGATATTGCAACTATTGTAAAATCAAAGATACTCCAAGCATCTTTGAAAAAAGAGATTCTATGAACATAAACTCTTAGTATTATTTCTATAGTAAATATAGTAATAACTATTTGATTAAAAATTATTGCATAATCGCCATAGTTAGCCATAAACTCTTTTGAAGTCTCTAATCCCATTGTAATACCATTTAAGACGATTAAATAGGTTATGAACTTGGTAAATAAACCACTATCTACAAATGATTTAATTTTATTAAACATGATAATTCCTATTAGGATAATTTTCGTAATAATAACTAAATTTTCTTAATAAATTATCTTATTTTATCATTCTTCAAAAATTTTAAAGACTATTGCTTTTAGTTCTTTTGCAAGAGTTAAGTTCATATCCTTTTTATTTGTATAGATATAAAATGGTACAGTGTTTAACATAGATTTTTTAAGCCTTTTTCTAACTGTGGATATTTCATCAATAGGGATTATTACTTCTCCATCATATAAGGTAAACTCTTTATTTAATCCTAAAGTAAAAGATACTATTTGATAAGTGAAAAATATATTTTCCTCTTGGGCTTCCCATTTTCTTATAAAATTATCAAGCTCCATACTAAGCTTTTCAAATTTATTTTTTGTAAGATAACCAAAACTTTCTCTAAATTTATATCTCTCAATTTTTGAAAAATTTAAGACTTTATAAAACTCATTTAGATTTTTCCAAGGAGATCTAAAAAATCTTTTACCAAAAAGCACCTCTTCAAAAGACTTGAGGTATTTTTTATCATCATTACTTTGTATATCTTTATTTTTTATCTCAAAATACTCTTTTTTAAATAGTGATATTAGCCAGTTTTCATCAAGCATAGAAACAATATCTAATCTTTTTGTATCATTTTTTTCATTTAAAAAATTCCAAAGCATTGCAATACAATTTGAGGAGTTTTTCTCATAAAACATACCATTTTTAAAATATTTGTTTGACAGGTATAAAACAACATTTTCTAATAAAGCATCAGTTTTTGCAATACCATGGTTATATATTACTTTTTTGTATAAGTTAAATCTCATCTCTAAAAGATGTTCTATATCTATAAGTCCCATATCAAAAAAGCTTATCTGAAAAGATTTTTTTGTTTTTACAAGAACTGTATGTTTAGTGATTCGTAAATTGTCATTTGCACCACCAATATATCCAGATGCGACCATATCTCTATTTATATAATCTAATCTATCCGCATCTATAGTACCACTAATAATTGAGTGCAAGACTTTAAAATCAAATCTATTATGAACTTTCTCTTTTAAAATAAACATACAAAGTTTATGTATAAGTTTTAGGTAATCACTATCAGCTTTTGATTCACTATTTTTTATAAGTTCTTCATTAAATAATATATCTATAAAGTTTTCCCCTATGGCTTCATGTAGTACTTGTGTTCTATTTGATGTGATATTTTCATAAAGAAGTTTAAACTCTTTTTCTTTTTGTAATATCTCATCTGAATTGTTTATTTTATTGTAGACTTTTTTTAAAGCATTTTCAACTTGATGAGAAAAAGGTAGATGTCCTACATCATGTAGAAGTCCAGCTAATCTTAGAGCCTGCAGTGTAATTATATATGTTTCATTGTAGATTTTTGAGTTTGTTGGAATTGTAAATTGATATAAAGCTTTATTATCAAAATATGTGGCACTATCATTAAATGATATATTTAAGTTATCTGTTTTTATAATATCTTGAATAACTCTTCTCATGCCTTTTAAAAACATATCCCTAGTGCTTGAATCACTATTTAAAAGCGCATTTTTTAGCATATAAGAGCTTACATGCATGGTTCCTAAAGAGTGAATAAATCTTTTTGTTGTAATTGAAGGAAAAGAGAAATATGCCAATGCATTTTGTGTAATAAACTGCAATCTACTTAGTATCTTACTTTGAAGTATAGAATCTTCTAGTCTAGTGTACTCTATATGGTTATATATTGTGTCATTGATTAACCTATTTTGAATAGCAAATCCTTTCCTCAAAAATATTTTTATACTATAATTATGACTTAATTTTATTTAATGTTACTACATTATTTCAATTTAATTACAATTTTGTAAATAAGATTGTGATATTGTAATTTGTATGCAAAGGATTAATATATGGAAAAAATTATAATCTATTCAATTGTTTTTTTAGCTGCTTTTTTTATATTGAAAAAAATATTTAAAAAAGGCGGAGGATGTGGCTGTGCAGATGAAGAAAACTGTTCTAATAAATAGAACAGTTTTTTCATAAACTAGTTTTTCTTATTTTCAAATATTCGCTCAGTAAACTCTGCAAATTTACCTCTTACTGCTTTTTCAAGCTCTATTGCAAACATTTTTATTTCATCGTGCTCAATATTTGTCTGTTTTAAAAGTGTAGTTAAGCCATTATTGTATTTATTTAAATACAAATTATCAATTTGTCTATTTGAACCAATAACTATAGCCATACAGCTTTCATCAAGTCTTGAAAGGATTAGTTGAGTAGTTTTTTCACTTGAATTTTGCCACTCATCCATAATAACAATAGCAGAACTAAGTGTTCTTCCTCTTGCTTCTCCAGGCCATAAAGTTTCAATACAATACCTTGAAGTTAGTTCAGATATCTTACTATCTATTGATTCTTTATTTTCTCTATTTTCTGATTTTTTTAGTTGTTTTTTTGCTACAAATTCTAAAGTATCAGATAGTGCCATATTATAAATACGAAATTTCTCATCATTTCCTGATAAGAAACCAATATCAGCACCCTTATCAAGTGATTCAATAGAGTTTCTTACATATACTATTTTGTCATATAATCCTAAATCGATTAGTCTCATGGCAGCTGATATTGACATCAGTGTCTTACCACTTCCTGCTTTTGCATCAATAACTAATAAATCAAACATATTAGAGATAATAGCTTTTGAAAATAGTTTTTGCTTTAGATTTACAGGTTTTACTTGTAAGGCTTTAAAATCACTCTCAGTTAAAACATTTATTATTTTATTTGTAATAATTGCATACTCTTTATTCCCATCTTCACTATTAAATTCATATGCAAAATTTTGAAAAGAGTACTCCTCATCAAAAGATGTTATTAGTTTCCCATCAAGTGAATTAAACTTTGATGAGTCTAAATCTAAAGTTTTTAAAAATTGAAATGTAGGAACTATGGATTTATCATCATGCAGAGTTTCAGCTTTTATTCCTTTAAACTGGGCAAATGTTCTAGCATAAATATCTATTGATAAAAATATTATTTGAGCACCCTTATAATACTCTTGAGCAACACTTGCAACTTCAATTATCCTTTTATCATTGCTTTCACTTAAGTGTACTTGCTCTATTTCAGATTCATATTTATCTTTTGCAATAACATGTAGTTGAAGTTCATCATTAAAATACTTTACCACCTTAAAATTACTTTTATGGTCAACTTCTTTTATTTTCATTTTGGCTAGAAGTCTAGCAAACTCTCTTGATTGATATCCAAGTTCATTAGTTAACTTTTTTTTATCTTCAAGTTCAAATAAAACAGTTTCTGGCACAACTAGTACATTAGAGCCATCATCACTAATTTTATACAGGTTTTGTAGGTTCTGTAGAATAATGTTTGTATCTACTACGTATATTTTTTCTTTCATAAAGTATTATAGCATTTATTTATTACATATAAATAACAATAGATAAAAAAATTATTTATTACAAAATGGTAACAGATGTTTTACTTTTCCTGCAAATTTTATGTGTTAGTATTTTCAAAAAATTTAAAAAGGAATTTTTAATGAAGAATATATCAATTAGAAATAAGTTGATTGGTTTAATTGTTACAAGTTTAGTTCTTTTATCCATTATATTACTTCTAGTAAGCCTTACAGAGACTTCAAAAGCTACAAAAAAAGAAAAGCTAGCTCAACTTGACTCATTAGTCGTGTATAAAAAACAACATATCACAGATTATTTTAATACTTTATCTGGACTACTTATATCAGTTGCAAATAGTAATTCTACATCTGATGCATTATATTATTTTTCTAGATTTTATAAAGCAATTGAAGAAGATGTAAAAAATGATATAGATTTAATATTAAAAAAAGATTTTGCTACTGTTAAATCTGAAGTAATAAATCATTATGAAACACACTACCTTAACAAGATAAATTTTGAACTATCAAATGTAGATAATAAAAGAGCGACAGAAGAGTATTTACCAAAAACAAACAGTGGTATCATTGCACAATATATCTATATTGTAAAAAATGAAGCTCAAATAGGCAATAAAAATGATATGCCAAATGAAACAGTCTTAGCAGCTACATATACAATGACCCATGAAAAATACCATGATACTTTTAATACGGTTTTAAAAAAATTTGATTTATACGATATCTTTTTAGTAGATAAAAAAGGCAATATTGTTTATTCAGCCTATAAAGAGAAAGATTTTGCCACAAATATAAATACAGGAGTTTATTCTAAAAGTGCAATTGCAGAAGTTAATAGTAAAGCTTCAAAGTTAAAAGCTGGAGAAATAGCATTTTCAGACTTTAAACCATATGAACCAAGTCTCAATGCTCCTGCCTCATTTTTAGCAACACCAGTATTTAGAAAAAGTAAAAGAGTTGGAAATTTGATTATTCAGTTACCAACTTCAAAAATTGATTCTATTATGAGTTTTAATAATGAGTTTGATAAATCAGGTTTAGGAAAAACAGAAAGTGTATTTTTAGTTGGAAGTGACTATAAAATGAGAAATGATTATAGATTTATTGATAGTTTAACAAATAAGGATGTTAAAAGTTCAAGTACAACTGTTTCTCTTTTTGAAATGAAGACAGAGTCCACACTTGATGTTTTTAAAAATGGTAAAAATCATAAAGAGATAAAAAATATAAATGCAGAGGATGTCTTAAGTTCTTATGATACTTTAGATGTATTTGATACAAAATGGGCAGTAGTTGCTGAAATAAATAGTGATGAAGCCTTTGAACAAGCAACACAATTAAATATGATATTGATAGGTATATCTTTACTTGTTTTATCTATCACAATATTTGTATCAATAATTTTACTAAATGGATTTATTATTAAGCCCTTAAATAGGTTTCAAAATGGACTGTTAGGCTTTTTTAAGTATTTAAATAATGAAGTGTCAAATGTTGAATATCTAGATGAAAGAGGAGATGATGAAATCTCTAAGATGTCAAGTGTGGTAAATGAAAATATTAAAAAAACAGATGAAACAATAAAGAAGGATAAAATTCTAATAGCTGAAACAGTTAAGGTTTTAGGAGAGTTTCAAAATGGAGATCTATCACAAAGAATTAAAAAAGATTCCAATAATCCAGCACTAAATGAACTAAAAAATGTTTTAAATAATATGGGAAGTAATTTAGAACACAATATAGAAAATATCTTAAATGTTTTAGAAAAATATACGCACCATAACTATTTGGAAAAGGTTGACAGTGGAAATCTACAAGTTCATTTATTGAAATTAGCAGATGGGGTAAATAATTTAGGTGACTCAATAACTGAGATTTTAATTGAAAATAAAAGAAATGGATTGACCCTTGATGAAAGCTCTGATATGTTACTTGTAAATGTAAACAAATTGAATCTAAGTTCTAGTGAAGCTGCAGCATCTTTAGAGCAAACAGCTGCTGCTATTGAAGAGATAACTGGAAATATAAGAAACAATACTGAAAATATAGCAAAAATGTCTCAACTATCTACAAATGTAACAAAATCTGCTGACAATGGAGAAGATTTAGCAAACAAAACTACAATAGCAATGGATGATATAAATAAACAAGTTAGTTCTATAAATGAAGCAATTGGTGTTATTGATCAAATTGCTTTCCAGACAAATATTCTATCACTTAATGCTGCCGTTTAAGCAGCAACAGCAGGTGAGGCTGGAAAAGGCTTTGCAGTAGTTGCCCAAGAAGTTAGAAACCTTGCAACAAGAAGTGCAGAGGCGGCACGTGAGATTAAAACAATAGTAGAGATTGCTACATCTAAAGCAAATGAGGGTAAAAATATTGCTGATGATATGATAAATGGTTATAAGAATTTAAATAAAGATATTACTCAAACTATAGGATTAATTGCTGATATTGAAATGGCAAGTAAAGAGCAACTCAATGGAATAGAGCAAATAAATGATGCAGTAACAAATTTAGATAGACAAACACAAGAAAATGCAATTGTAGCTGCTGAGTCAAACGAAATTGCTATGATTACAGATGAAATATCAAAATTAGTTGTAAGTAATGCAAACTCAAAAGAGTTTATAGGTAAAGATGATGTTAAAGGTAGAAAAAAGAAGAAAATGAGAAAATTAAAAGATAACCATGAAAGTAACTCTATTGAAGTAGGTAAAAAAGAAGAAAATGAGAAAATTAAAAGATAACCATGAAAGTAACTCTATTGAAGTAGGTAAAAAAGAAGAAAAAGGTGATTGGGAGAGTTTTTAAACTCTCCTTTGTTAAATAAGTTTTTCTCTTGAAATAATAACTCCATCAGAATCTGCATATAAATAATCACCCTCATTAAAAGTAACTCCACCAAAACTTAGTTGATTTCCTCTTGATGAAGGTGTTTTTTCAAAATTTCTTAATGGACAAGTTCCAATAGCATATAAAGCAACATCTATATCTTTTGTATAAGAAGTATCTCTAACATAACCATTTATAATAATAGCTTGCCAATTATTTTTTTTAGCAAATGCCATAAGTTTATCCCCAACAACTCCAAAAAAATATCTAGCATTATCTACAACTACAACTTTTCCTTCTCCATTTTCATCTCTTAACATCTCTAATAGTTCCCAGTTACTTTTATCTAGTTTAATAGTAACAATTTCCCCTGCACATTTTTTAAGTCCTCCATAGTTTTTATATTCATTGGATAGTACTTCTATCTTTTTGTCCTGATTATCATCACATAAATCAGCAGTATCAAAAATCATTTTTTCCCCTTTAAATTATTATTGAAGTTGGGAGTTTATATAAATAAAGTGTACATTATATGTACAACTTAAAAAAATTTAAGAATTTGCAAGTAAAAAAGCAAAAATGCTACAAAAAGAAACATAATTTTAGATATTGTATTGTATTTATTGAGTTAAATAAAAATAAACTTAAGAGATAAGTAGAAAAAAGAGATAAAAAAAGGCTAGTCTAAAAGACTAACCTTAAATATAATAGTAAATTAATTTATTATTATAAAGCTGTTACGTTCTCAGCTTGTGGACCTTTTTGACCTTCAGCTACTTCGAAAGTTACTTTTTGACCTTCGTTTAAAGATACTCTTCCGTATCCAGTACTGTTAATTTGTCTATAATGTACGAATACATCTTTTCCACCGTTTTCTTGTTCGATAAATCCAAAACCTTTTTCACTGTTGAACCATTTTACTGTTCCGTTTACTAAATCTGCCATGCAGTTTCCTTTGTTGTTTAAAATATACTTTATTGCTAAAGTGGTAGAAAATATAAATTTGAGTGTTCTTTATGGTAGATTATTTGTATACTTGTAAACAGTTTTCAATAAAAAAAGCCAAAGATGAAACTCGAAACCATCTTCATAAAAAACAGTATAGCAAAAATAAAATTTAAATGCAAGTTTTAAGCATAAAAATTACAATTTAACTCTTTCTTCGTCAATTATTACACTCCATCCCTCATATTCAGGGGATTCTTCTATCTCTTTTATTTTAGAATTTGTTAAGTTTAAATAGCTCATTTTCTTTCCATCCCACACAATACAAGGAAAAGTCTTCTCTTTTATAAAAATTGACTTAATTATTTTTAATATATTTTTTATCATAATACTCTTTTATATACTGCAAAAAAATGAGGAACGCTAGGAACTTGCTCATCATCATAAGCTAAAAAACTAATTTCTTTTAATTTATCACTTAGAACAAACTGGTCTATTTCATCTTTATCTAAAGGTAGAGGTATATCATCTTTTTGTCTACTTTTTTCTCTACTTCTACAAGAAACTAAAGCATAACCATTTTTACAAACTAAATTAGATATTGCTACTCTTGCTTTTGTTCTATAAACTCCTGGTAAAACTTGAATGGTATTACACTCATAAACTAAATCAAAATTTTGGAACCATGAATTATCATATTCAAAAAGATTTGCAACTAAATAGTTTACTTTTGAATTAGGGTATCTTTTTTTACAAAGTTCTATTGCTGTTGGTGCTATATCAAATGCAGTTACCTCAAATCCAAGTTGACTTAAAGCTTGGGCATCATCACCAACTCCACATCCTACAACAATAGCTTTAGGATTTTGTTTTTTTATTGGATGGTTTTTTATCCAATCCATTAAATAAGGATTGGGTTCTAAATCAGCCCAGAATACTTTTTTATAATCGCCATTAGCAATTTTATAAATAGTATCAAACCAATCTAGTGGTTTATCATTATCTTGATACTCTTTAACCATCTGTTTGTATTCTATTGGATCAAATATTTCCATTTCAACTCCTAATATTTTTTATTTTATAAAAAATAAGTTTTTATTAGTATAATTTTAACTTTTAAAAAAATATATTTATGTTTCATTAATCTATTAATATTAGAATATGAAAATTAGGAGAAAAAATGCAAAATAAAAAAGTTGTTATAGTTTCAGTTGCCATTTTAATAGGACTGTTTTTAATAGGTGGATATTTTTATAAACAAAATAAAACAGATTCATATAAAAAAATATCAAATGAAAATGCAGAACTCTTTCAAAGAGATTACTCTTTAGTTATTGGACCAAAAGATGCAAAAGTTCAATTAGTAGAGTTTTTTGATCCAGCTTGTGGTGCTTGTGCTTACTATTATCCATATGTAAAAGGGATATTGAAAAAACATAAAGATGATATTAAATTGGTTGTAAGGTATGCACCTTTTCATCAAAATTCAAACTATGCTGTAAAAATGCTAGAAGGAGCAAGGGCTCAAAATCTTTTTAATGAGACTTTAGAGTTAATGTTTAATACTCAAGCTCAATGGATAGATGGACATGTTGTAAACCCAAGAAACCTTTGGATAGTTTTAGAAAGATCTAACCTTTTAGATATGAAAAGATTGTCTGCAAGTATGGATGATATATTTATAGATAAGATTGTAGAACAAGACTTAAGTGATGCAAGAGTTTTAAATGTAAGAAAAACTCCATCATTTTTTGTAAATGGAAAACTTATTCAAGAGTTAAGTTTAGATAATTTAAATAAACTAATCGAGTCTGAGTTATAAAAGATACTTTAAAAGTATCTTTTATTGACATTCTGTATTTATAAACTTAACATCTTCATTTTTTAAATAATCACAATCTTTTTTTAGTAAACTAACTCCATTGAACTGTGCACCAAAAGCCAAAACATCACTTAGGTTTGAAGTAGTTAAATCCACATCAACAAATCTTGCATCTGCTATTCTTGAAGATGAAAAATCCACATTACTAATAACTGCTTCGTTAAATTGTACTCCCCAAAGATTTGTTCCTACAAAAGAGATATTTTCCAATTCTGTAAGTTGTAAATTAGCACCTTTTAAAATACTTCTATCAAAAGTTGAGTTTTTAATTATTGAACTTTCAAAATTTACTCTAAAAAAGTTTGAATCAATTGCTTTAACGTTTTCAATTCTTGTTCCCCATAAAATGGCTTTGGCAAAATTTGATTTTGATAAATTCGCACCTGATAAATTAGACCCAGCTAAATTTGCACCTCCTAGGTCCATATTCGACAGGTTTGCACCTGATAAATCACACTCTTCACAAATAAGTGTTTTTTTGAATTTTTCAAGTTCTACATTATCATATGAAAAAAGAAAAGAAACACAAAAAACTAAAAATAGTAGGTTTTTCATTTTTTACTCTCCTTCATAAGCGTTATAAACTTGTCAGCTTTTAAGCCACCCATAGTTTTGTTATAAACATTTTCTCCATCCATTGAAAAGTAAAATCTTGGTATTCCCCAAAACTGCATCTGCTTTGGAATATTTTTGTCACTTATATCAAATTGATATGAGATAAAATTTTTATTAACGAAGTTTTTAATTTCCTCTTTTGTAAAAACATGTTTTTTCATGTAGTTACACTCTGGACAAGTTGGAGAACTGACCATTACGAAGATTGGCTTATTTTGTTCTTTCGCCTTTTTTATCGTATCTTCATAATTCTTTTCCCAATTAATACTTGCTGCATTTAATGAAAGAAAAGTAATAAATAATATTGCAAAAAATTTAAACATTTTGACTCCTTTTTATATCTTGATATTATAACTATTTTTTATGCTAAAAGATTCTTAAATTTGAATTTTAGTTATTAAGTAAGAATATAATAAAATAAATACTTTAACTAGATTATTGGAGATATTATGAGTATTATAAAAAAAGTTACATTTATTGCAAAAGATGATTGTATTAAAGAAATGAAAGATTTATTAAAAACAATGGTTGAGCCTTCTAAAAATGAGAAAGGTTGTCTGTCATATGAAATTTACCAACTAAAAGAAAATCCTGCAAAATTTGTAGTAGTTGAAGCTTGGGAAGATGACGTTTCTTTAAATGGACACAAAACTACAGAGCACTATATTCACTATAAAGCAACATTTGAACCATACTGTAAAGAAAAATACAGTGATGATTTAGAAATCATATAAGGTGTTGATTTGAAAAACTTATGGACAAATGAAGAAGCGCAAAATTTTAAAAGTGATTTAGAATTAAGAGTATATACCTCAAATTTATTGGGACGAAGTGATGAACTTGTGTTGCATGGGGGAGGAAATACTTCTGTTAAATCAAAAGTAGATGGCGAAGATATCCTTTATGTAAAAGGTAGTGGTTGGGATTTGGTAAGTATTGAAAAAGAGGGATTTGCTCCTGTTAAACTTGATACTTTAATCAAAATGGCTAAGCTTGAAAGTTTAAGTGATAGTGATATGGTATCACAACAAAAAGCAGCAATGATTGACAAAAGTGCACCAAATCCTTCAGTGGAAGCAATTTTACATGCAATTATTCCTTTTAAATTCGTAGACCATACACATGCAGATGCAGTTGTAACTATTTCAAACAGTAAAAATGGAATAGAGAACATTAAAAAAGTTTTTCCAAACTTTTTAATTATCCCTTATGTTATGCCAGGTTTTATTTTAGCACGTACAATTTATGAAATGGCAAAAGATTATGATTGGAAAAATAGTGATGGAATTATTTTACATAATCATGGAATTTTTACTTTTGATGATGATGCAAAAAAATCATATGACAAGATGATAGCTGCTGTTAGCTTAGCTGAAAAGTTTTTAGAAGATAATGCAAAACTAGATATTGCTTCTTTAGATGTAAAAGAGTTTGATTTAACAGAGCTAAAAGAAGTTATCTCAAAAGAGAAAGGCTATGAAGTATCACTTACGGTAAATCAAGATAAAGAGGCTGTATATTATGCTTCACAAGAAAATTTAAAACACAATGTTACAAAAGGGGTTTTAACTCCTGAGCATATTATTAGAACAAAAAGAGTTCCTTTAGTTTTAGAAAATAGTGATATCCAAAATAGTGTAGATGAGTACAAAAAAGAGTATATAAACTATTTTGAAAAATACTCAAAAGATGAGATATGCTTAAATCCTGCTCCAAACTATGCAGTTATAAAAGATTTTGGAATTGTATGTTTTGGAAAAAATGAAAAAGAAGCAAGTATTATAAATGATATTGTTTCACATACTATTAGTGCAGTATTAAAATCAGAAAAACTAGGTGGATATGTAAGTATAAGCCAAAAAGATAGTTTTGAGATGGAATACTGGGAATTAGAACAAGCAAAATTAAAAAAGTAAAAGAAGTACAATGAAATATTTAATGGCCATAGATGCAGGAACAGGAAGTGTTCGTGCAGTAATATTTGATATTAATGGAGAACAAATTAGTGTAGGTCAGAGGGAATGGACACATTTAGAAGAGAGTGGAGTTCCTAACAGCATGAGTTTTGACTTTGATACAAACTGGCAATTATGTATTGATTGTATAAAAGAAGCAATTAAAAAAGCAGATATAAATTCTGATGATATTTTAGCCCTTAGTTCAACTAGTATGAGAGAAGGTATTGTTTTATATGATGAAAATGGAAGTGAGCTTTGGGGTGTAGCAAATGTTGATGCAAGAGCATCAAAGGAAGTAAAATATTTAAAAGAAAACTTTCAAGGAATTGAAGAAGAGTTTTATAAAACTTCTGGGCAAACTTTTGCTTTAGGGGCCCTTCCTAGAATAATGTGGTTAAAAAACAATAGTCCAGGAGTTTATGAAAAAGTAGCAAAAATCTCTATGATTGGAGATTGGATTTTAGCAAAACTAAGTGGCATAATTGCAAGTGATCCAAGTAATGGTGGAACTACTGGAATCTTTTCTCTTAAAAATAGAACTTGGGATACAAAACAAGCTTCAAAGGTGGGTTTAAAAGATGATATTTTCCCTCCTTGTTATGAAGTGGGAACAGTAATTGGTAGTGTAAACGAAAAAGCTTCAAAACAAAGTGGACTATCCTTAAATACAAAAGTTGTTATGGGTGGAGGAGATGTTCAATTAGGCTCTGCTGGTCTTGGTGTAGTCGAAATTGGCCAAGTTGCGGTTCTTGGTGGTTCTTTTTGGCAACAAATTGTAAATATATCAAGTGATATTAATCCTCCTCAGGACATGAGTTTAAGAGTAAATCCTCACGTTATAACAAATCAATCTCAAGCTGAAGGGATTACATTTTTTTCTGGGCTAATTATGAGATGGTTTAGGGATGCTTTTTGTGATATGGAAAAACTTGAAGCTAAAGAAAAGAATCTTGATGTTTATGAGATATTAGAAGAAAAAGCAAAAAATGTACCCCTTGGTTCAAATGGAATTATGCCTATTTTCTCTGACTCTATGAAGTATGGTAAGTGGTATCATGCAGCACCTTCTTTTATAAATCTTAGTATTGATTCAAATATTTGTAATAAAGCCTCTATGTTTAGAAGCTTACAAGAAAACGCTTGTATAGTTTCATCTATAAATTTAGAAAAAGTAGAAGAGTTTACAAAGCTTAAATTTTCTGAAATAGTTTTTGCAGGAGGGGCCAGTAAAGGAAAACTTTGGCCTCAAATATTAGCAGATGTAACAGGGTGTAAAATAAAAATACCAAAAGTTACAGAAGCAACAGCCCTAGGAGCAGCAATGGCTGCAGGTGTTGGAGCTGGAATCTTTAAATCATTGAGTGATGCCTCAAAAGAGTTGGTTGTTTGGGATAAAGAGTATCTACCAAATATGGAAAATAAAAAAGCATATGATGATATAAAAAATAAATGGATTAAAGTTTATGAAAAACAGTTAGAGTTAGTTGATTTAGGATTAACTAATTCTATGTGGAAAGCACCAGGAGTATAGATGAAATTAACAAATGAAAATGATCACGAATATAGATATGGAACACATGGACCAAAATATTTAACAAAAGGTCCTATGGTAGATATGGGAGTTGTTGTTATTGGAGTAGGGGAAGAACACCCTTGTCATAAACACGTTTTTCAAGAAGAGTCATTTTTTGCATTAGAGGGTGAGTGTAGTGTTTATCTTGATGGTGTTAAAATCACACTTAAAAAGGGTGATTATCTACAGTGTGAATTAGGTGAGTCACATATGTTTATAAATGAGAGTGATAAACCTTTTAAAGCAGTTTTTATTAAAGCACCACATTCTGATGTAAAAGATTCTGTATATATTGATTGGAAGCCAGGGGAAGAGTTTATAAAAGAGGAATAGTTATGGAGTTTAAAAAAAATCTATATCTAGTCTTAGAACATCCAGATAAACATAAATATGGCATGATAGTTCAGTTTATTATTTATGCTAATATTTTTGTAAGTATCTTAGTTCTTTTTTTAGAGACAGAAGAGTCATTAAAGTCTTATAAGTATGTTTTTGAGATTATTAATGAAGTAAGTATTGTGATTTTTACAGTAGAATATATCTCCAGAATTTATAGTATAAATTATATGAATAATCGTAAAAGAAGTAAATATATTTTTACTCCTTTTATGATTATTGATTTACTTGTACTTTTGCCTTTTTATTTATCTTTTTTGAATATAGATTTGACTTTTTTAAGAACACTGAGAATTTTAAGAATATTCAAACTCTTCAGACTTGCTAAATTTATAGAGTTTGATAATATATTAGCACAAATTGTTACAGAGAAAAAAGAGGAGTTTATATTTATTTTAATTGCTTCTGTTATAATATTGTTTACAATTGCACCTTTGGTTTTTTATTTTGAACATGATGTTCAGCCAACAGTTTTTAAAAGTATGTTGGATGCTTTGTGGTGGTCTGTGGTAACATTTACAACAGTTGGATATGGGGATATGTATCCAGTTACTGGAATGGGAAGAATTTTAGCCACTTTCCTAGGTATATTTGGTATAGCTTTTTATGCAATACCTGGGTCAATTTTAACATCTGCATTTTTAGATAAAATGAATCATAAAAAGCATGATAAAGAAGAGAAGAATCTAAAAGAAAATAATAGTGATGATAAATAAGGTCAAAGATGGAAAAAAGAGTATTAGAAATCGAAAAATTAAAAGCTGCCTTAGGTGAAACTATGAGTCAAGAAGATATTGAAAAAAAATTAAGAGAAAAAACACAAGGTACCAAAGAAAATACTTCTACTGACAATGAAGAGATTATAGAAGATGCTGAAATTATAGAAAAAGAAGATGAAATCTCTGTTGATAAACCTCAAGATGTAGAAGAAAATAAAACAGAAGATAAAACAGAAAATAATACAGAAGAAAAAGTTGAAGAGTACAGTGATGATGAATATGTTGAAGAAGTAGAAGAAGTAGAAGATAAAAAAGACAATGATGATCCTGTAACTTTCGAAATCCAAATGGAAGAAATATCTCCTGAAAAATTAGCACTATTAAATAAAAGAAAAATGGAAGAAAAAAATGGCAAAAGTTCAATAAATACTATTATTTATATTTTTTCTTTTATTGCTATTTTATTGATGATTTTTGCAGGATATTTATATTTAAATAAACCTGTTGCAAAAGAAGTTGTTGTTTATAAACAAAGTGAACCAAAAGAGATAATTAAAGAAGTAATAAAAGAAAAAATAGTTCCTTTAGAAAATGAAATTGATGATAAAACTCTAAAAAACTATTTCAATTCACAAAAGTTTGAGATTTATAAATGTTATGATTTTAATGAAGGACAAACTATTTTCCCAAATGAATGTAAAAAATCACTGAAAGAGTTTTTAGCTAAAAACAAAGATAGTTTTAAACTTGAAGTAACTGCTGTAATTTCACCTGATGATAAAGTTATACTTGAAGATGCAAATTTAAATAATGCAGATGAAAAAATTAAAGAGTATATATTAAGAGGTTTTTCTAGGGAGAGAGTACTTGAAACGACTTTTTATATTACAGATGTTTTAAAAGATGATGCAATTTTAACCCCTGTTAATTATTATGTTACCTCTAAAAAATTAAGTAAGGGTATTATAATTAAAGCTTACTATTTAGAAAAATAGTAAGCTTTTTATTTATGAGAGATGTTTTTTTGAATTAGTTTACCTTCTTCATTCATTAAATAAGTAGCTCCAAAACCTAAGACTAAAGATTTTTCTTTAGGTACTAACTCAACAATTTTAAAATCTTTCATTTTTCTAATAAAACTTAGAGTCTCACCATATCTTTTATCAAAAAGTTCAAAATACTCTTCACCATCTACTATCTTACACTCTGCATTAAAATATAATCTTTTTCTTGCAAATATATGTGAAGCATCTTTTTCATCTTCTATTATTAGAACATGGGCTTTTAAACTCTCTTCAATATTTTTAAAATGTGGCATAGCTGAGCTCATAACAGTATAGAATTTATTTGAATCTTCTACAAAGGGAGAATAGCTTGTAAGTGGCTCAATATTTTTATTTACAGTAGAGAGTATCAGTGAAAATTTGTCTTTTGTAAATGTATTAAATGTTTCGATAATTTCACTATTGCTTGTTTTATTCATAAATTTCCTTTTTTGCATTATATATTTAAAATATTAAAATAAATTAAAAAGGTTATTTTAGTAAAATAGTGTAATAAAAGGGATTCAATGAAAAGATTTACAAATGAAAATATGATAGATATAATTGAATATTTAACAGATTATTTAAAAGATAAAGAAGAGAAGTTTATTTGTGAGTTTGAAGTTTTAAATCCTGATATTTCATTAAATTCATATAGTGGAGAGAAGTTTAATATAGATGGTATAGAGTATATATATAGAGGATTTAATTCATGGAACTCTTTAGCTCAAACTCTATTTTGTAAACTTATGACACCAACTCTTATATCTAAGAATTTTATAAAATTGTCATTTATGAAATTAAATAAGAATGATAGTTTTCATAAAAGTACAATTGAACAAAATGAAAAGTATGGAACAGACTCTATTTTTGATAATATCAAAAAAAATGAGGAAGCCTCTTTTATAAACTATTATTTAAATGCATTAAAAAATGTTGATGTAAGTTCTAAAAAAAGAGTTTTAAATTTGGGAATAAATAGTGGTGATGAGTTTGAAGTTATAAAGCAAATCTCTTCAAACTACAAAAATACAGATTTTGTGGGGATTGATTTTTGTAAATCTGCTATTAACAGTGCAAAGAAAAATTTACCAGAGTCAAATTTTTCTTTCTTAGTTGAAGATATAAATAATATAAATAATTTAGATTTAGGTAAGTTTGATTTGATAATATCAATAGGAACTTTACAAAGTACGACTCTAAACTTCAAGACTTTTTTTATGTCATTAGTTCAAGATTATTTAGAAGATAAAGGTGCTATAATTCTAGGATTTCCAAATTGTAGATGGATTGATACAGAGATGATTTATGGGGCTAAAGCTCCAAACTACTCATATTCTGAACTTTCAATACTTTTTAATGATGTAATATTTTGTAAGAAGTATTTACAGCAAAAAAAATATAGAGTTACAATTACAGGAAGAGATTATATTTTCTTAACCGCTACATCGATTAAAAAGGAGCTTGTGTGAAATTTTTATTAATTTATTTATTTATATTTTCAACTTTTTGTATTGCAGAAGATTTCAATAAGCTAAAGAGTGTTGAAGAGTTTAAAAATCATATGTATAAAACGCATAATTATAATAAAAAAGAGTTATCAAATTTATTTTCAGATGTTGAGATTCAAAAGGACTCTTTATGGTTTTATACAAAGAAAAAAAAGAGTGATTATAAAACTTATTATTGGAATGATTACAGCAAGGGCTTTTTAACACAAAAGAAAATTCAAGCAGGCGTTGATTTTTTAAAAGAGCATAACTACTATTTATACTTAGCATATAAAGAGTATAAAATACCAAGTGAATATATAGTTGCAATAATTGGAATTGAGAGTAACTATGGTGGTTTTATGGGTAAACATCCCACCTTTGATACCTTAAGTACATTAGCTTTCAAAGATAACAGAAGAAATAAGTTTTTTAAAAAAGAGCTTGAAGAGTATTTACTTATGACAAAAAAAGAAAAAGTAAATCCAAGAGAGATAAAAGGTTCTTTTGCTGGGGCTATTGGATATTGTCAATTTATGCCTAGCAATTTTAAAAAAGTTGCAGTTGATTTAGATAAAAACAGACAAGTAAGACTTGATAGACCAGTTGATGCAATAGGAAGTATTGCAAACTATTTAAGAATAAGTGGCTGGGAAAGAGGACTTCCTGTTGCTGTTAAAGTTAAATATGATGGTGGGGAGAGATTTGATAAATATAAAACAGGTTATACTACCTCATATAATAGAAATGATTTAATAGGAATCCAGCCAGAAGAAAGATTTTATTATGATAAGAATGTAAGTTTAATAAAGTTAAAAAGAAAAGAGAATGATGAACTTTGGTATGGAACTAAAAACTTCAAAGTTATTACAACTTATAATAGAAGCGCATATTATGCAATGGCTGTTCATCAGTTGGCAAGTAAAATAAAAGAAGAGTATTTAAAAGAAAAAAATAATTAATGATAATTTATATAATTAGGTCTTTTCCAAATCAAGGCACCTCTTACAGGTTCTAATCCTAATATTTGTTTAGGTGTCATAAGTGGTTTAATATCATTTTTGTAAAAAATCTTGAATCCACCTTGAGCTATTTTATTTGCTTCTTCATTATATAAATGATTATAAATTTTTATTTTTGTAGGACCTCTTCCATGTCCATCAATATTGTATAGTAGGTTTATCGAATCATAGTTTTTTATTTGATTTTTACTTCTTAACATTCTTTTATAAAACATGTGAACTAAAAGCATTCTTTTACCTTGAATGTTGTTTTCAATCAAAAAGTTTTGCATCGCTTCTTGAACTTCATTAACATCTTCTGCAAAAATATGCCCTATGAATTTTCCTGGAGGAAATTTTTTGTGTGTTGGAATCTTAAACTCTGGATCAATTGCTAAGTGAACATTTGGATATTTTAAAAATTTTAATATTGGTTTAATAGCTTCAATAGGAGTCATAGTTCCTAATTGAACATCTAAAATTACTGCAAAGTTTTCTTCTTGAGCTTTATTTATATATTTCATAATTAAAGCTTCATTAAGTGGCTTTATGTGGTCTCCATCATTACCAGCTTCTAATGTTGCGATATCTTTAATTATATGATAAGTTGGTACTATTTTTGTTCCATTAGATAACTGTTCATACTCTTTTTTTATAACTTTCATTTTTTCAGTAAGTTCTTCAATATCATACTCTCCCAATATACCTAAAGCTTTAGAGTATGGTCTGCCATAAAAACCTACTAGTATATCACTTGGCATGTAACTATTTTGTATGATATTCTCTTGAATAATAACATTTTCTTGAATGATATTTTCTTCTAGAATATTTTTTTGTTTGATATCACTTTTTATAATATCTTCAGCTATAAGATTCTTTTGAGTTGCATTTGAAAAAGTTATAAAAGCTATTGCAATTAAAAAGACAAAATTTTTTATTTTAAACATTTATTTCCCTATTAATAATTTGCGATTATGCCAAAAAAGTATTGTAATTATCTTGAAAGTGAGATAAATTTTTAATTTTTTAATTTTTCAATTAGATAATCAAGGGATTCTTCTTCAACTGCACCTAAAAATTTTTCAATCATTACCCCATCTTGTGTAAAAAGGTATGATTCGGGAATTCTTTGGATATTATTGAATGCTTTTGCAAGCTTTGCATTATCTGCACCTACTGTAACATCAAAAGTCATCTTATACTCATCCATAAACTCTTTTAAGGCACTCATCTTGATTGGGTCTTGAAAAAGTATAGATAAAACAACAAAGTCATTAGGATATTTTTTTACTAATTTATTAAATATAGGAATCTCTTCTTTACAAGGTGGACACCATGTAGCAAAAAAGTTTATTAAAACTATTTTTCCATTTAAATCTTTTGA
This sequence comes from Arcobacter sp., assembly GCA_002869535.1. Classification (GTDB taxonomy): domain Bacteria; phylum Campylobacterota; class Campylobacteria; order Campylobacterales; family Arcobacteraceae; genus Arcobacter. Next base: position 76,129 of record PKUK01000008.1, on the reverse strand, counting down.
AGTCAATATATCTTTATGATACTCTAAAGTTATTTTTTTACCCTCTGTTGTAATTAAATTATATACGTTCTCATTTTTTTTCTCTTTTAGTTCGCTAAAACTTGGAGTCTCTTTTACTACAGTTTGTGCATCATCGCAAGCAGTAAAAAAGAACATTGCACTTATTAAAACTATTAAGTATTTCATTATTTTTCCTTTAGATTTTTATAAATCATTAGTTGCAAAATAAAAAGTAAAAAATATGCAACAAATGATAAAAGAGGGATTGTTATAAAACCAAACCAATCTAGATAAATAGTTGAACAAGGAACCCCTTGTACACAAGGAACCATATCTTCAGATATTATACCAAACATAAGTAAATTATGATAAATGCTAAATGTAAGTCCAATCAAAATGATTATAAAGGTATATTTAAATATCTTATCATCTGGGTATAATAAGTTTATTAGAAATATAAATACTAATGGGTACATAAAAATTCTTTGATACCAACACATTGAACATGGGACAAATTGCATTATTTCACTAAAGAAAAGACTTCCTAGTGTGGCACTTAGTGAAACGATAAATGATAATAAAATATAATTTGGATTTACTCTTTTTTCTTGCATTTATGACCTTTGTGTGAAAATATATCAATTTATTTTTAACAGAAACTTAATTTAAATATATTTATAATGAAATTAAAAATAAAGGGTTAAAATTGACTGAATTATCAATTATTTTATTTATTATAGTAAGTATTGCTTTATTTATCTTGGTATTTAAGCAACTTGGAAATAATAAAAAAGCAAAAAGACCAACAGTTAATACAAAGCAAGATATTGTTGATAGTTATGAAAAACTTATTTTAGATGTAATTGAAAATAATAAGGAAGATAAAGAAGCACTGCTTGAGAAAAAAACTCAGGTTCTAAAAGTGATTTCTAAAGATTTACACAATAATATATATTTTGATGATGATGAAGCAAAATACATAGTATCAAAGCTTGCTCAGCTATAAAGTCTTACTTTTATATTCTTTTGATACAATAATATAACTAACTTTTGGGGTAAATTTTGAAAAAAAACTTCTCTTTATATATTATATTAATTCCTATTTTAGCTGTATTAATCTCTATTACCCTAATAACTATTCATAATATTAAAGAGTTAAATGCGACTGCTAAAGATGATATCAAAGAGTTTACAAAAAACTATTTTATTGAAGAAAAAACAAAAATTTATAATAAAGTACATTTTTTTTCAAATCTTATAAAACTAAAAACAGATGAGTTTTCAAAAGAACAGAGAAATTCAATAAAACAAAATGTTGAGAAAATTGATTATTTTGAGAGTTATTTTTTAGATAATCATAATAAGGCGTATTCAAAAAAACTAAATAAAGCACCTGCTTTAAAAAAACTATTTAAAAATAACTATATAAATATAATTATTGACTTAGATAGTAAAAAAATACTTCTAGATGAAAAAAAAGTTTTTCATAATTTTAAAGTTGAAAATATTAGCGACTTAAATGGATTAAAAGTTTTAAACAAAAACAGAAAATTTGATGAATTTATAGAAATAAAACTTCATAAAAACAAATATCTCTTCTACATAAAAAAACTTAAAGATTCAAATTTATTAATTTTGAGTGGTAATGATAGTAAAAAGTTAGAAGATGAGATTAAAAAGAAGATTCTAAATACCTTATTATATTTTGATACAGATAATAGATACTATATGTTTATTATGGAGATATTTAATAAGCATGGAGGTCATAAGTACGGACAAGTTTTACTTCACCAAGCTAACCCCTCTTTAGTAGGTAAATTTTTAGATGAAAAAAATGAAAATAAAGATATCCAAAAATATAGAAGAGATTATTTGAAGATTATAAGAGAATCTGGGGAAGGGTTTATTACTTATGATTATTTTAAACCAGAGAATAATACTATTTCTAAAAAACTTTCATTTTTCTATTTACAAAAAGAGTGGAATTGGGTTATTGGAAGTGGATTTTACTTTAATGACTTAGAGAGTAAAAAAGAGGAGTTTAGACTCTCAATTGAAGAAAAAATCAAAGAGAGTGTTAAAACTGCATTGCTTGTGGGATTTTTATTGATACTTTTTATCTCAATTGCCTTATATTTTATAACTTCAAAAATAAATCGATTGATAAATAATTATGCAACAAGTTTGAGCGAAAGTAATGAAAATCTAAGAAAACAAAAAGATATTTTTGAAACTTTATTTAATAAATCCTCAGATGGCATTATTATCTATTCTGAAGAAGGTTTAATTATTAACTGTAATGACTCTATTGAGAAAATGTTGGGATATGATAAGTCAAATATACGAAATAAAAGTTTAAAAGATTTTTCACCAAAACATCAATTTGATAATGAATTGAGTATTTCAAAGGAAAACTTATTTAAAGAAGTTGCTTTTAATAATCAAACATATAACTTTGAATGGGTATTTCTTTCAAAAAAGAAAATAAGACTTTTTTGTGAAATTAGAACAACTAGACTTAATTTAGATGGTAAGAATATAGTTCATGTGGTAATAAGAGATATTACATATAAAAAAGAACTAGAGTCAAAGACAAAAAGACAGCAAGTAATGCTAGCTGAGGAGTCAAAAAAGTCTGCCTTAGGTGAAATGTTAACAATGATTGCCCATCAGTGGAGACAGCCACTAAATAATATAAATCTTTTAATCCATTTTGTAAGGGATACCTTTGATAGTGGTAAATTTTCAAAAGATGAATTAAAAGAGATAACTTTAGATATGAAAACACAAATTGAGTATATATCAAATACAATTAATGACTTTACAAACTTTACAAATCCTAAAAAAGAGTTAACCCTTTTTTGTGTAAAAGATGTTATTACTAAGACATATAATTTAGCAATTGCTCAGTTTGAAAAAAATAATATAAAAGTGTTTATAGAATCTGAAGAGATAAAAGTTTATGGTATAGAAAATGAGTTTATGCAGGTTATTTTAAATATTTTAAATAACTCAAAAGATGCACTTTTAGAGATTGAAAAAAATAGATTACTTTTTATAAATGCAAAAAAAGAAGAGAATAAATTAGTTTTAACTATTAAAGATAATGCTGGTGGAATACCTGCAAAAGTTATATCAAGAGTCTTTGAGCCATATTTTACAACTAAACACAAAAATAATGGTACAGGAATAGGACTATATATGAGTACTGAAATAATTAAGCAGTATAAAAACGGTACTATTGATGTTAAAAATGTTAGTTTTTATCATGAAGAGATATTTTATGAGGGTGCAATGTTTACTATTAAAATAGATTTAGATTAGTTGATTTTTTACAAACTCTTGATAGTGGCCTTCTACATCTTCTAGTTCTTCATGAGTACCACTTTGTACAATCTTTCCAGCATCAAGTACAAATATTTTATCTGCATTTTTAACGGTACTTAGTCTATGGGCAATTGTTATTAGTGTTTTATTTGCAAGTATTGGTTGTAAAGAATTAAAAAGTTTTGTCTCAGTATGAACATCTAAAGCTGATGTTGACTCATCAAAGATTACAACTTTAGCTTTGGATACAATCATTCTAGCTATGGAGAGTCTTTGTCTTTGTCCTCCACTTAATCTTATACCATGTTTACCAACAACTGTATCTAAGCCACTTGGCATATCTTGTATACTTTCATAAAGTTGAGCTATTCTAAGAGCTTCAAATATATCATTATCACTAATATTAGCATTATCCATTGAGATATTAAATCGTAGAGTATTGTTAAATAAAATTGGCATTTGTAAAACTAAAAAAATATTTTCTCTTAAAGACTCTTTATCTATCTCATCAATACTTATATTATTATAAGTAATTTGACCACTATTCTTTTGGTAAAATCCTGAAATAATTTGAGCCAATGTAGTTTTCCCACTCCCACTTGCCCCAATTAGTGCAATTTTATCTTTTGGTTTTATATTAAGTGTTATATCTTTTAAAAGTGGCTTATCAAGACTATATGAGAAGTATAGGTTTTTTATATCAATCTCAACATTACTATTTGAGTTAAGTTTTAAAGCCCCATTATTCTCTTTTTTTAAAGACAATATTTTATTGATTCTCTCTATTGCAGAGTTTGCATTTGCATAGGAGTATTGTATAGATAATATATCTTGTATAGGGGTCATAATAAACCAAATATACCCAAACATAGCAAACATCATACAAATAGATAAATCACTATATGCAACCATTACAAGCCCTGATGCTCTTAAAATCTCAAAGGCAATTAAAAAAATAGTAAAAGAGAATCTTTCATAAGCAATACTTTTATAATTAAATTCATCAGATGTATTTTTTACATTTAGTGCATTTTTAATTGATTGTTTAAAAAAGTATTTCTCTTTATTACTTGCTTTTATTTGTCCAAACAAATCTAAGGTTTCACCTAGATTATCTTGAAACTTTTCAACTGCTTCATTCTCTTTTTTCTTTAGTTTTCCTACATTTTTTGATATACGTTTTGATAAAAGTATAATAAGAGGTTGAATAAACAAAATCATAAACCCTAAAATAGGGTGAATTGTAATCATTACTATTGATACCCCAAGTAGGGTTAGAACAGAAGATATAAATTTACTAGCACCATTTATAATAAAAGCATCTAAAGTATTAACATCAGTTACTAAGTTTGAAGTAATAGCACCAGACCCTAAACTTTCGTACTCATTCATATTTACATCTTTTAGATGTAATAAAACTTTTTCTCTAATTTTAAAAGTTACAAATTTTGATATTCTAGTAAATATCTTAGTTGTTATTGCACTAAATATAAAAAAGAGTATTCTTAAAAATATAACTGCTGCTGTAACAATTGCAATATAGTAAAAAGTATTTCCTGAAGAAAATAGGCTATCGATATTATTTACAAAAAAACCTGGCTTATTTAATAAAACTTCATCTACAAGAGCAGGAAGCATTAAAGGAATAGGAATACTTAATGAAATAGCAATAAAAGTAAAAAATTGTCCCCAAAGGAGATCTTTTTTATTTTCTACGATTAATTTATATATATTTTTGAAGCTTATGGAGTCTTTTTTCATATTTGAATTATAGCTTTGTTATTTTAATAGCATATTAACTCAAAATTATTGTAATTTATTTAAAATATAATTTAAATCAAAAATCTTTTTGGATATTATTTCATATGGAAAAAATCATAAGTACAAGAGAATTAAAAAAGAATTTTTTAGAGTTGTGTAATGAGATATCAAATGATGACTCAAAAGCTTTATTAGATTTAAAAAATACAGAAAAAATAGAATTTATGTTAAAACCTTATTGTACTGAAGAATACCCTATAAGAAAAGTATTACTTACGTATCATAGATATGCAAGTATTGCTTTTATATCAGCAGAGTTTGTAAAAAATGCAAAGGTTTTTATTGATGATGTATTGACTAAATATGTTGTTTTAGCCCTAGTAAATAAACCAGACCCAGATGAAGTATCTGTTGTATACTCAAATGTTGACGCCCTTTCAAAATTTCCCACAAGACCTATATCTATAAAAGATATTATTATATTTTTAGAATCTGAAAATATAGAAGAGAATTTAAAAGAGTTTTATAAAAATAAGCAACTCTTCTTTTAATTTAATATATTTAAAATATCTTCTAGTTTATCAATTTTATATTTTGCTTTTGAAAAGTCTTGAGTTTTAGTAAATTCATTATGTACAATCACACAATCAATATTTGCTTTGTTTGCAGAGATTAAACCACGTTCTGAGTCTTCAACAACTATTGCTTCCTCATTTTTAGCATTGAATTTTTTTAAACCTTTCAAATATGGATCAGGATATGGTTTTGATTTTGCATAGTCTTCTACACATAAAACAAAATCCATAAAGTCAGTGATTCCCCGATTATTGTGAATTATTTCAAAATCTACACGTCGTGAAGTTGTAACAATTCCCATTTTATATTTTTTACTAAGTTAATTTAAAATATCATGTACCTTATCAATGGTAATATTCTCTTTTCTTAAATACTCTTGATAGTATATATCTCTTTGCTTTCTTGCTACTATTATCTCTTTTTGCGTAGCATTTGGGGCTGCTACCCAAACTCCTTTTCCATCTGTCATAATTTTCATGTATTCATCAAAGTGAATATTTACATTAAAAAATTCTTTCAAAGCTCTTTTGCTTGCTTCAAAATAAAAGGGTTCAGTCTCTACTAAAACCCCATCATTATCAAAAAGTATGTATTTTTTATTCAATTATATATTTCTCCAAATAATCTGCAACTTTTAAATTGTGCTCTTTTAACCTATCTTTTAAAAGGATGATTTCAGCTTTACCCTTATTCCAATATAAAGCACCAATTGCATTTTTATAATACTTTAGCTGAAATAGACTTGAAGCAAATATTGGTTTATTATTCATTATATGAATTTTATAATATTGACTAATAAATATAATATCACTTTTATAGATTTCTTTTGTATATTGTATATTTTTAAATTTGTATATTGGATTTCCAATATTGTAAATTAGTATCTTATTTTTATCTGGGAAAATACCTTCAAAAATTTTTTCATGAAGTTTTGAATAAACTACTTCAGCTTTTGCAAAAGTAATTAAAATAAATAGTGTAATAAAAAGTTTTCTCATATAATACCTTTAAAAAGGCTATATAGTATCTAAAAGCAATTTAAAGTATTATTTGAGAAAGTTTTATGAATTATTCATATGGTTTTGGAGTTGGTGGAAGCTCTCTAAAAGATTCTTTTATTGCATTTGTTATACTACTTCTGTATTTGTAATTTTCAACTGGATTACTAAATTGCAGTAATTCTTTTGCATTCTCTAATCCTCTTTCTTTTTTATAAACAAAGGCAACTTTTTTGCCCATATCTTCAATCCTATTGAACAAAGTATTACAATATGTTCTAATAAAAGTAAACTCTTTTTGGCTTATCTTATCTCCCCAACAAAAGAAAATAAACTTACCTGATGGAACTAGGTTATTTGCATCTAGATACATAATATCTCTATCAAATTCAGTATTTTGAGCTGTATAGTATTTTTCTAAGTCTTGGTCAAATTTCATAAGTAAAGATGAAGCATTAATATTTTTTTCTATTAAGTTAAATAGACTTTTCATTTCAACTAATTTACCTTTTAATCTAGGTCCAATAGCATGCTTAAATACTGTAATATATGTTTCACATTTAAGTTCAACAAATTCACCAAACTCTTCAAAATCTTGGTCAAGTAAGAATTTTTCTGAATCATATCCTACGGGAGTTACCACAGGATTGTATATAAAGATAGTTCCTTGAATATTGTTTTTTATATCTTTAGTTGTTTTAAGCATGTTTTTTATATCTTTTGCAGTTACTACTTCATCATCATGATTAAAATAAAGATAACTAGATGTTAAAAATACCTCTTCATATTTAGTCTCGATTTTACCAAAATATTGCATTTATACCCTTCGACTTTTTTTATTTTGTGATTATATTAAAAAGTTTCATTCTTTATACTTATATAAGAATAATTATCTGTTTTTTAAACTATTTAATAGGCTTAAAAGATTTTCTGGTTCAACTAAAACACCATGAACTCTTGTGGCAAAGTGTAGGTGTGGACCTGTTATTCTTCCTGTATCTCCAGAAAGTCCAATTAATTGACCTTTTTTTACTACATCATTCTCTTTTACAAGAAATTTACTTAAGTGAAAATAACAGGTATATACCCCTTGTCCATGATCTATTATGATTGAATTTCCTGCATAGAATCTATTTTTTGCTAATTTAACAACTCCACTATTTGAAGCAATAATATTAGTTCCTACTTCTGCTTTAAAATCTATACCACTATGAAAACTTTTTAATGTATTATTATAAACTCTTTTTGTACCAAACTCACTTGTTATTTTGCTATACATTGGCAATATAAAATCTCTATTCCAAAGTATTTTTTCACTTGCAAAATTATATATTTCCATAGCCTCTTTATACTCTTTTTGGGTACGTATCTTGTCATTATTTTTTGGATTTACTTTTGATTTTTGTACTTTTATTTTTTCACTTTTATATTTGGCATCTCTAATTCTAAGCTTTGCAGAAGTAAATTCTCTTTTTTTGTTTTTTACATATGAAATAATCACTTTTTGTGGTCCTATTTTTTCGTAATAAGAGATTGGAACAAGTGCATAAAAATAGTTTTTTCTAAATGGATTTTTATAAAAAGGAAGATTCAAATCTTTAAAAGTCAGCTTTACATCTGAGATTCTTTTTCCATATATTTCTAAAAGTAGAGTTTGTGCATTTTTTATTGTAGGTGTATAAAATAGTCTTATATCAGATGTTTTTTTTCTTACAAGTAAATCTTTTGCATCTCTTATATTTTTTTCATATTGATAGATATTTATAGGATTTGTAAAGGCAACATTGCTAAAAAAGATTAAAAGTAGGGTAATTCTTAGATAATTCATAGTCTCTTAAAATTCATTTCCTTCTATTAAATTATAATCAAACGATGTAACTATACCATCTTCTACATTGTAAGAAACTTCAATAGGACGACAACATACTTCACAATCATCTACAATTTCTGTGTAACCAAATACACCAGTATCAAGTAGTATTGTAATAGCTTGTTTACAATAGGGACATGTTAAATTTAACTCTTCCATCTTAACACCTTTTAAAATGTATAATATCATATTTATAACAAACTTGCTATAATCGCACAAAATTATGAAAATTACTGGAGAGATTTATGGGTAGAGCCTTTGAATATAGAAAAGCAGCTAAGATGAAAAGATGGGGAAATATGTCAAGAGTTTTCCCTAAACTTGCAAAAGCAATTGAGATGGCAGCAAAGGCTGGAGTACCAGATCCTGAGATGAATTCTGCACTTAGAACTGCTATATTAAATGCAAAAGCTGAAAATATGCCAAAGACAAATATTGATGCAGCTATTAAAAGAGCATCAGGAAAAGATTCAGCAAACTTTTCTGAAGTTAACTTTGAAGGAAAAGGTCCTCATGGCGTTTTAATTTTTGTCGAAACAGCAACAGATAACAATACAATAACAGTTGCAAATGTTAAAATGTACTTTAATAAAAATGGTGGTTCTATGGCACCAACTGGTTCACTAGAATTCTTTTTTGATAGAAAAGCGATTTTTGAGTTTAATAAAACTGAAGATATGGATATTGAAGAGCTTGAGTTAGAGTTAATTGATGCTGGATTAGAAGAGATTGAAGAAGAAGATGGAGTTGTTTTAGTAACAGCTGATTATAAAGATTTTGGTACTTTAAATAAAGCATTTGAAGATTTAGGAATTGAACTTACAAAAGCAAAACTTGAAAGAATCTCAAATAACCCTCAAGAGTTTACAGAAGAACAACAAGAAGATATTGGTAAGTTATTAGAAAAAATTGAAGATGATGATGATGTTCAAGCTGTTTATACAAATATAGCATAATAATATATAAAATAATACCAAATAAATCTATTTGGTATTATTACTATTTTTATTTTTAATCTCTTTTATAACTTCAGCTATATGTGCGATTCTTGTACTTGAGTTTGGATGTGTTGAGAAAAACTCAATAGACTCTTTTTTCCCTTCACTCATATTTTGCCAAAACTTTAAAGCCTCATTTAAATCGTATCCAGCCTTATACATAAGATGTATTCCAATTTCATCTGCTTCACTCTCTTGAAGTCTTCCATAAGGAAGTAAAACACCATATTGTGCACTAGCTCCATATGCTATATTAAAGGCATTGGTATATTCTGGTGCTTGAGAACCTAAAACTATATTTCCTAAAAGTTGAACACCTTGAGCAAGCATCCCTGTACTCATTCTCTCAGCTCCATGTCGAGCTAAGGCATGGGCAATTTCGTGGGACATGACAGTTGCTAGTTGAGAGTCATTTTTAGCAACTTCTAAAATACCTGTATAAACAACAACTTTTCCACCTGGAAGGCAAAAAGCATTTTTTTGTTCATTTTTAACTAAATTAAATTCCCATTTATAATCTTTATTATCTACAACTTTTGCAATTTTTAGACCAATCTCTTTTATTTTTTTAGACTCTTTTGTATCTGTAATAACTTCTGATTTTTTTAAAGTATCTTCATATGACTTTTCACCTAAAGCTAACTCTTGATCTTGTGATATTAAAATCATTTGAGATCTATTAGTAATAGGAGCTTTCCCTGTACATCCAATCATTAAAAAAGAGAAAATTAAAATTGCAATATATTTTTTCATTATTATCCTTTGTTTATTTTAAAATCTATCATTTTACCCGTTATATCACCAAATATAAGTACATCTTTTAATACAGCTTTATCACAAAAACCTTCACTATTTAAAGAGATAAAAAGCTCACCATTAGAACTTGAAAATATTTTTTGATGAATTGAAACAATAAATTTTTTATTTTTAGTGTTTAAAGATTCTTCTAATTCTTTATATGCTTCATTTTTTGGAATTATTATATCCAATTCACCATTATCTTTATTTGCACCTATAGCTTTTAGAGCATAGGTGTTTCCCTTTTCAAAGCTTGGAATTACATGTGTAATATTAAAAAACAGTGATAACAAATCATTTGAAGCAAAAAACTTTGAGAACTCTTTTGAGTTGCTTGTTACCCAAGACTCATCTTTTTGTAAATCTTTATCATATTTTATTATTAACTTTTTTTCATGTTTTTCAAGAGAAATTTTGTTTTTTTTATAATCAAAGATATATATTTTTTCTCTTTTTTTATAATCATTATTTGTGATTGCTTTATATTTTTTGGGAATTAGTAAGTTGTTTTTTACAAAACCATAGCTTTCATAAAACTCCTCTTTGTTACTACTTAAAAATTTTGCAATACCTGTTGCATAGGCATGGACTTTTATTTTATATGTATTATTGGGAAAAAGTTCAAGTGTTGTTTTGGCAAGGCCTAGTTCACCAAAAATGCCATAGCTAATTTTATATGTTGCCTCTATGGTTTTGCCATTTAAAAGTACAGATAATAAAAATAGAAGTAATATTGTTTTTTTCATAAGTTGATTATATCATAGAAAGTTTTACACTTTTTTAATATAATATGTTCCTCTAAAATCTACACAAATCTCTTTATTTTCTATAACTTGCGCATTTATTTTAATTGTTCCACTATTTTTTATTTCAAGTTTTGATTTTAATATCTTTATATCTTCATCTTTTGGTATATAGGTAGTACAGATAATATCTTTTGTAACTGGTCTTAAGAACTTGGTCTCATTTTTTACAATTACTATATTTGAGTCTTCAAGATTTAATTTTTTTGATAAATAATAAGCTATGCACCATGATGAAATGATAGTTATACTACTTAAACTTCCACCAAAAGCTGTTCCCTTATCATTTACATTTATATGAAGTGGTGCTGTTGTGATTAATCTAGTATTATCTATACTTTTTAATTCTAATTGCATTAGCCTTGTCATGGGTATTTGTGTATGTATTTTATTCTCTATATCTTTAATCATCTTTTTCCTTGATTTTATGTTGCTGTATAAATTTTATGATTTCATCATATAACTCTTTTGTATCTTCTCCTTTTACAATCACATGATTTTTTCGCTCTAAAATTACTAACTCTTTTTCTTTAGATTTTATTTTATCAAATATCTCATAAGCAGATGTTGGATTCACAACTGGGTCATCTTTACCTTGAATTATTAAGATAGGACTTTGTATATCTGATAGGATTTTTCTTGTTTTACTCATCAAATCACTTAACTGTTTTATTGATTCCACATAAAATTTATCATAATTTATATCTGGGTTTTCAGCATTATTATCTACATATTTTTTGCTATATTCATTAGCATGAACAGCATTTAATATATCATTCCAAAATGATAGGGCTGGAACTAGGGTTTTTACTCGTATATCGTTTAAATGTAAAGCGGCATTTATACATATTATTCCGGCAAATTCAATATAACATTTCTTAGTACTTAATAGTGCTAATAGTCCTCCTGTTGAAAAACCAATAACATATATTTTTTTATATTTAAGTGTTGCAATTACTATTGCACGGGAAAGTGAAAAGTACCACTCTTGCCAGCTTCTCTCCTTTAGGTCTTCGGGAACTGTTCCATGGCCTTTTAATCGAGGAGAATAGACATTTAAACCTTTGTTATGAAGATATTCACTCATTTGTTCAACTTCTTGTGGTGAAGATGAAAAACCATGAACAGTGATAACACAAATATTAGAACTAGTATGATTATAATATCTTGATGATCCAGTTATTTTTGGTTTTATATTCTCATAATCCTTATATTCGTTATAGTCATTATCAAATTCATCTTTCTCTTCTTTTTCCAAAAGTTCAAGGAGTTGTGTGTTTATCTCTTTTTTATCTTTTAAAACTAAATCTTTTGCAATTATATTAAGGCTATCAATAATTAGTACTTCATTTAATATTACACGAAGTATGTTATTTAAACGTATTGTATGGTGAGTGTATGTATTTAAAAGTGCATTTTTGTCTATAAAATAGTTTAAATTATCTTCATAAATAATATTATATTTTATTGCAATTTTTAAAATATCTTCAAAGGGTTCAAACTCTTCATATGAAATAAGATTTATAATATTTTGTTCCAAATCTTTATCATAGTTAAGACAGTTATGTTTTATTTCATTCCATAAAAGATAAATCATTCTTTTTAGATGATTTTTATTAATCGATTTTTTAGGATATAAAAGAATAAGAAGTGTAAAAATATGGTCAAAGTTTATGGTTAAGCTTTTATATATTCTATCCATAAAGCGATGGGTCAATTCATATCTATATTTATTGATAATCTTATTATGGTTAGGTTCTTTTTTATAAAAATCAACTAATAAATCTTGAGTACTAAGAGGTTTGAGAATTTGGATTATTATTTTTGAGTTTAAAACGATATTTGACTCTATTTCTAATTCTTCTAAAAAATGTTTACCAATCTTATCCATAAACCTAGGAACCATATCAAGTAAAAAGTTTTTGCCAGTTCTTAGCTTTGAGTATGAGATATTGATTGGTACAATCATAGTCTCTTCATTTGAGATGTTTTTAGACTCATCTAAAAAATATTTACGTTGAAATTTTTTTAAATCTTTTATTTTATTATTAAAATAATCATTTCGTAATAGTTGCGAATATAGAGCAAAAAAAGCAGAGCCTGTATGAACTACTTGACAAGTTCCATTGATTTTTACGCAGAAGTGATTTCCTTCTTTTGATATATCTTTTGCTTTAACCATATTTCCTTCTGGGAAAATCATCCAATCCTTGTGACCAGTGATTAAATCACCAAGCATGATATTATTTCTCAATGGTGCAGATATTGGCATTGCACCTAAGTTTTTTAAAAAGTCACCAAAATATGTATCAAACAAGCTATCATCAGCAATTACACCTACTTTTTTATTGGTAAGTTCATATAGAGCATAGGGTACGATTAAAGCTTCAATTCTTGTGAAGTGGTTTGCCACAAAAATCCTAGGATTATTTTTAGGAATATTTTCAATACCCTTAATCTCTATATTTGTATCAAGAATTTTTTCTATGATATTGAGTACAACACCACTTGAATTTATTAGCAAATCTTTATTCATCTTTTTCCTATCTCATTGTTTTGTATGTTCTTGCTTTATATGAATCAACTTCAATGATTTTTTGTTTTACTTTATGGGCTCTTTTTAGTTTGCTTAACTCCTCTTTTGTAATAATAGTTTTTTCAAAAGCTTCTTTAAAAATGTTTTCTAAAGAGTCTTTTTTCAAATCACCATTTTTTACAGCAAGTTTTATTTTTATAAATGATGGTTTTGTCTCATTATTTAACTCAATAGCTTTTTCTAGAATATTTAGTCTATCTTTTGTATCACTTGATACAAATACACTTGATGTTAAATCTTTTAGATAAGTTTCATCTTTTAAACTATTTACTATTTTTTCATTTAATTTATCAGGGGATTTAATACTTATTGGATTAATTCTAGCAAGAGGAACAAATATTTTTAGCATAGGAAGATTGTATAAAATATCCTCTTTTGCTATTTGAATTTGTTCAAATGCATAATTACATACATAATCAACTAAGATTTTATCTTGTGATTTTGGATTATTATCAAACTCTCTAAGAGTAGCAGTAATCAAATACATATATGAAAGCATATCTCCAAATCTTCCTGAGATATTTTCTCTTTTTTTCAATGAAGGTCCCAGCAAAGCAAGGGCTGTATTACTTAAAAGAGTAAATTCAGCACTTGACCAAATAAGTTTTTGTTTATATCGTTTGAAAGAGCCTTCTGTTTGTAAAAAGAATCCCCTTGTAAGATAGCAAGTTAAAGTTTTAGAAAATGATTTGACTACAAGTCCTATATGTGCAAAAAATGCCTTGTCAAAACTATAGACATCATTATTATTTAGTGCTTTTATTTGAGTATAAATATATGGATGAGATTTTATTAATCCTTGTCCAAATTGCATTAAATTACGAGTAAGTATGTTTGCCCCTTCAACGGTGATTGATATAGGTAAGGCAAAATAAGCATGGGCTAAAAGATTTTTTTCACCTCTAATAATTGCACTTCCACCTAAAACATCCATAGAGTCATTTATGATTTCTCTAAATTTTTCTGTTGCATGGTATTTCATAACAGAGTTTATAACTCCTGGACGTACTCCATTATCAATAGCATCTAAAGTATAATTACGAGAAGCATTTAACATATAGGTAAAGGCTGCTATTTTTGCTATTTTTTCTTCAATTCCTTCAAATCTATCAAGGCTAAGTCCAAATTGTTCTCTAATTTGTGAGTAAGAAGATACTACTTTTAAAGCAAATTTACTTCCTCCTAAAGAGACACTAGGAAGTGATATTCCTCGTCCTATTGAAAGAGATTCAACAAGCATTTGCCAACCATGACCAATGCCATCTTTTCCGCCAATTACATCATCAAGTTCGATAACTACATCTTTACCAAATAGTGGAGAATTTATAAAAGGAATTCCTAGTGGGTCATGTCTTCTTGAGTTATCAATTCCTTTTAGTTTTGAATCAAGTAATCCAAAAGTAATTCCTAAGTCTTCTTTCTCACCCAATATATGTTCTGGGTCATATAATCTAAAAGCTAAACCAATAAGAGTAGCTATATTTCCCAAGGTAATATAACGTTTCTCAAAATTTAATTTAATTTTGATTTTCCCCATTTCATCTTTAAATAATACACCATTTGAAGTAATAGAAGTAGCATCACTTCCTGCATTTGGTTCTGTTAATCCAAAACAAGGAACTTGTTTCCCATGTGCTAAATCTTCAAGGTATCTGTCTTTTTGTTTTTGAGTACCATGTTTTAAAATAAGTTCAGCAGGTCCAAGTGAATTAGGAACCATAATTGTTATAGCTAAAACTTGAGAACGAGATACAAGTTTTTCTATTATCTGAGAGTGAGCTGTTGCACTAAAGCCAAGCCCTCCATTTTCTTTAGGAATAATCATTCCAAAAAACTTTTTCTCTTTTATAAACTTCCAAACATCAGGACGTAAATCCCTATCTTGAAAAATCTCCCAATCACTAGTCATAGAACATAGCTCATTTACTTCATTATCTAAAAAAGCTTTTTCTTCTTCTGTTAACTTGGTGACTTTTTCTTCTTTAATGGCCTTAAAATTAATATCAGCATTAAAGTAATCTGCTTCAACCCAGTTTGTTCCAGCTTGTAGTGCTGCCTCTTCTGTTTGGGATATTTTAGGTAGCAAGCCTTTTTTCATAATAAATTTAACTAAAGGAGAAGAGATAAGGTTTAATCTATTTTTAGGAATTAAAAATAGTATTGCTAAAAGTGCAAATACAACCCAAAATAAAACACTTGTATCAAAAAATATTAGTGAATACGCACCAATAAATCCAAACCATAAAATTAGTGGATAAGAAAAGTATCCAAATATAATAAGTATAAGTATAAATGCTAAAGTTTCCATAACTCTTCTCCTGTTTTAAAATCTTTATTCTCTTTATTGAGCTTTTCTAATAAAAGACTTGGTTTAAATCTCTCCCCATAACTTTTTTCATATTTTTTAAGCTCATCTACAACATATGAAATCCCCATGTCATTTGCATAGGCACAAATTCCACCTTTATATGGAGGAAATCCTGTACCTGTAATCATAGCAAAATCTATAATTTGTGGATCATTAACAATTCCTTCTTCTAAACATCTTGATGCTTCATTTATCATGATAAACATACAACGCTCAATTATCTCTTTATCAGTAAAAGTTTTTCTATTACTTGAAAGTAGTTTTGAAACCTCTGTATTTATATCTAAATCTTTTGTATTATGAAGATAAAATCCTTTTTTATCTTTTTTACCTAATAGTTTTAAATCATTATAAACCTTTGTAAGTATTGGAGCAACAGCCATTCTTGAACCATATGATTCATTTAAAATAGTTGCAACTTTAAAACCAATATCAATACCAACAGTATCTGCTAAAGTAAAAGGTCCCATTGGCATACCAAACTCTTTTAGTAGTTTATCAATTGTTTTAATATCAGAGCCCTCTTCAAGTATAAAAGCTGCTTCATTAATATATGGAAGTAAAATACGATTGACAATAAATCCAGCACAATCTCCTACTATAATAGGTGTTTTCCCACAAGAAGTCAGAAGTTCAATAACTCGATTTATAGTCTTTTTAGAGGTATGTGAAGAGGGAATAACTTCAACTAGTGGCATAATGTTTACAGGATTAAAAAAGTGTATTCCTAAAAAGTTTTTTTTATTTTTAAGTTCACTTCCAAGTTTTTCAATAGAGATTGAGGAAGTATTTGTAGCAATAATTGAGTCTTTATCCATAACAGCTTCTAACTCTTCAAAAGCCTCTTTTTTAGCATCTTCATCTTCAATTATAGCCTCTATTGCTAGTTGAGTTTGGCTTAAACCATTAAACTCATCTGTGTATGATATTTTGTTTAGTTTAAAATCCACTTGATTTTGACTCATACTTCTTCTTTTAATTGAAGAGTCATAAAGTTTAGCAACACTATTTATAATATCATGGGCTTGTTCTATTTTTCTAATTTTGATTCTTACTTCATTTAAAAATTTAGAAAATAGCCAAATAATTCCTTTCCCCATTACTCCATTACCAAGAACAGCTACATTTGTAATTGGAACTTGTGTTTTGTCGAAGTTTTTATTTAGTTTTTCAAACATGAAAAAAAGTTTAATCATATATTTTGATTCTTTACTTGCTGCAAGGTTCGAAAAAGCTTTTGCTTCTATTTCAATCCCTTTTTCAAAGGGTTCATTAAAAGTTTTTTTAATAACATCAAGGGCAGTGTATGGCGCTTTAAAGTCTTTGTTGACTTTTTTCTCTATTGTTTCCAAAGATTTTTTATAAACATAGGCTCTTGTAAGGGAGAACTTTTGCATCAAGTTATTTACAAAGGAAAGTTTTTTATTTTGAATTTTATTTTCTAAAACTTTTGTAATAAACTCTTTTAATTTAAACTCTTTTTGTCCATTATCAAATATCTCATTTACAAGTCCAATTTTTAATGCTTTTTTAGCATCATAATTTTTACCAGTTAAAATCATCTCAAGAGCAGTCATGAGTCCCACAAGTTTTGGAGCCCTTTGTGTTCCTACTAATCCTGGGAAAAACCCAAGTTTAACTTCTGGAAAAGCTAGTTTTGTTTTTTCATTTGTAGTTGCTATTCTATAATTACAACATAAAGCAAGTTCTAATCCACCACCCATACAAGCACCATGAATATATGCAATTGTTGGAATTGTTAATTTTTCTAACTTATTTAAGATATCATCACCCTTTGAGATTTGTTCATAAATCTCCTCTTGGGTACTCATTGCTTCTATCTCTTTTATATCAGCACCAGCAATAAAGATAGAAGGCTTTGCACTATCAATAACTAATGCTTTTATTTCACTATTTTCTTTAATATCATCTAAAACCTTATCCAGTTCAGCTAGTAGCTCAAAAGATAATTTATTTGCTTTTGAATTTTTTAAATCAAAGGTTAATGTTGCAATACTATTATCAATATTTAATGTTAAATTATTCATCTTATACCTCCACTAAAAAACTTGCACCTTGCCCACCACCAACACAAAGTGTAGCAAGACCAGTTTTTAGACCTTTTCTTTTTAATTCTTTAATAGTGTGAAGTACAATTCTAGCTCCACTCATACCAACTGGATGTCCCATGGCAATTCTCCACCATTTACATTTAATATATCTTCATTTATTTCACCTAATGGTTCACTATTAAACTCTTTTTTACAAAAGCTTTTTGATTTAAAAGCTTCAAGATTTGCAATAACTTGTGCTGCAAAGGCTTCATTTAGTTCTATTAAATCTATATCTTTTAAAGTTGTTCCTGTTTTATCAAAGAGTTTTTTTGTAGCAAAAATAGGTCCTAGTCCCATTCTATGTGCATCTAATCCTGCATAGGCATAATCTTTTATAAAACCAATTGGCTCAAGGCCTAGTTCTTTTGCTTTTGATTCACTACATAAAATCATCATACAAGCACCATCAGAAACCTGTGAAGAGTTTCCAGCTGTTACTGTTCCACTAGTTCTATCAAATATTGGTTTTAGTTTACTTAGGGCTTCAATAGTTTGATTGAATCTTATTCCATCATCATCCATAATTGAAGAGTCTTTTGTCATGATAGGATGTATTTCATCTTTTAGTATTCCACTCTCTATTGCTTTTTGAGCTTTTAGGTGTGATTGAAGTGCATATTCATCTTGCGCTTGGCGACTTATTTTAAACTCATTAGCTAGATTTTCAGCAGTGATTCCCATGATTTTACCTGAAATTGGGTCGGTCAATCCAGAAATTAATCCAATAGTAGGTTTTAAAAAACTAAGGCGAAAAGTTGTAAAAAGTTTTATTTTCTCAGATGCAGTTTTTGCATAGGTAAATTTTGTCATAAAATCTTTGAATTGATTTTAAAATAGTAAAGGAATATTACTCATGGATTCTACTCCACCTGCAAGATAAATTTCACCTTGATTTGTATATATTTTTTCAATTGAGCTTGAAAGAGCCTGCATTCCTGAAGCACAATTTCTATGAACTGTATATGCAATTGTTTTTTTAGGAAATCCTGCTCTTATAGCTAGTACTCTAGCTACATTTGCTGCATTTGCTGGTTGTGCAACATTTCCTATTATTACTTCATCAAAATCATCATAGGGTATATTGTTTCTAAGAACTAACTCTTTTGCAATAATAGCTCCTAAACTATCCACTTGAAGATGATTTAGTTTTCCATTTGCTTTTGCAACTGGGCTTCTTAATCCATCAATTATGGCTATTCTTTCATTCATTTTAAGCTCCTATACATACTTTGGATTTCTTTTTCATATTTCTTTTCAATAGCTTCCCTACAAACTTTCATAGAAGGAGTTAATTCTCCTCCTTCTATTGTTGCAAGTTTTGTTATTAATTTATATCTTATTACTTTTTCCCATTTATTTACTGTTTTATTTAACTTATCTATATGCTCTTGGATAGATTTATGGATTGCAGATTGATTATAATACTCTTCTATAGTTAAATTACTTGATTTTTGTTGTTCATATCTTTCATGATCAACAAAAAGTAGGGCAGTTGTATATTTTTGATTATGGGATATAACTACTGCAAATTCAATATATTTGTTTTTTGATAAGTTTTGTTCAATAGGGATTGCATTTACATACTCTCCAGTTGAAGTTTTAAAGATATCTTTTTTTCTACTTTGTATATAAATATATCCATCTTCATCAATTGAGGCAACATCTCCTGTGTGAAACCAACCATTTGTATCAATTGCTTTTTTTGTTAGTTCTTCATTATTTAAATACCCTTTCATAAGTGAAGGACCTTTTACTAAAAGTTCATCATCTTCTATTTTAACTTCAGCTGTTGGCATAGCTTTTCCAGAACTTCCAACACGATTTGCACCTGGATAATTTGTAGAAATTACAGGTGAAAATTCTGTCATCCCATAACCTTGATATAAAGGAATACCAATATTTAAGAAGAACTGATAAATATTTTTTTCTAATGGAGCTCCACCTGAAACAACCCATTTAATTCTTCCCCCAAATATTTCACGAAATTTTGAATAAACAATTTTATCAAATAGTTTAAATAAGAAAGAGTTTTTATCTATATCTTCTAGCAAAGCAAAACGAAAAGCCAATGAGCCTATTACTCTACTAACTATTGGTTTATCAGATATATTTGTTTTTATTTTGTTAAATATTTTTTCCAATAATCTTGGTACTACGGTCATCATAGTTGGACGAACACTTTTCATAAGATTCGCTACATTTGTTATATCATCAACAAAGTATATTGATACACCCCTTGAAAGATAATAACTCATAACCGCACGTTCAAATATATGAGCAAGGGGAAGAAGTGAAAGAATAGTCTCTTTTTCATTTAAATGAATAACTTCATTTATATCTTTTAATTGAGAAATTATATTTTTATGCGTAAGAACAACACCCTTTGGTGTTCCGGTGTTACCACTTGTATAAATTATAGAAAAAATATCATCTTCATTAGGTTTGTTTTCAATATACTCAAGTCTGTCACAAATCTCTTTTCCCATAACTAAAATCTCATCAAGGTTGTAATAGTTGTCTTTTTTGATACAAAAATTATGAGTTATAACTGTCATTTGCTTTTTTATATCATCAATTCTTTCAATATCATCAATAAATATAAATTCGCAGTTTGAGTCTTCTAATTCAAAGTTTAGATTTTTTGTTGATATATTTGCAAAAATAGGAACAGATATTGCTCCTAATTGTTGAAGAGCAAAATCAAAGATTAACCAAAAGGGTGAAGAACTTGAAAAGATAGCTACTTTAGTACTTTTTTTTATGCCAAGTTTTTGTAAGGCTGCACATAAGCAAATAACCTTTTCTTTAAACTCAATAACAGAGATTGATTCATATTCATTTTTGTGATTGATATAGTTTAGTAGGGTAGGATTATCATAACTTGTTGTTAAATAATCGAACATTTCATTATATGTTAAAAATCTATATGGACTCATAGTTGATCCTTTACAAATTTATATAATATTGTATCATTATAACAAAAAAATAATCGAAATGTTTTTATTAATAATTATATTTAAGAAAAATATAACTTTAATACTTCTTTGTACAAAAACTGTACAATTACTAAAGAATAAGAACAGAATATAGACATCTTATAAAATTATAACTTTAATAAATTAGTAGAAATAAAAAAATTGGCTAGATATACAAGTTAAGGAATATAGGCATTTGTTAGAAGTAGAGGGCTTTTTTGTAACTTATATATACACAAATAAAACTTGTACTACACATTGCAAGAATTGTACAATAATAACTCATTGTATATGATATAATTGCTTTACAAATTAATTAGGAGTTATATATGAGTTTAATCGCTGATTATAGAGCACATACTGAAGAAAGATTACAAGAGGGTGGATTACCACCATTAGCATTAANATTAACTGCTGATCAAACTGCACAATTAGTAGAAGTTTTAAAAGCTAATACTGCTGATGCTGATTATGCATTAGAATTATTTAAAAATAAAGTTAACCCAGGTGTTGATGACGCTGCTTATGTTAAAGCTGCATTTTTAAATGATATTGTACAAGGTAACGCTTCATGTTCAGTTATTTCTAAAGTTCAAGCAATCGAAATTTTAGGAACAATGATGGGTGGATTCAATGTTACTCCACTAGTTGACGCATTAAAAATTGATGAAGTTGCAGCTGCAGCTGCTGCACAATTAAAAAATACAATTTTAGTTTATGATTCATTTAATGATGTTAAAGATTTAGCTGATGCTGGAAATGCACAAGCAAAAGAGATTATTGAGTCTTGGGCAAATGCAGAGTGGTTTACAAATAAACCTGCATTAGAAGAAGAGATTACTTTAACAGTATATAAAATCCCTGGTGAAACAAATACAGATGATTTATCTCCTGCAACTGTAGCATTTACAAGAGCTGATATTCCATTACATGCAACTGCAATGTTACAATCTAGAATGGAAAAACCATTAGAAAAAATGGCTGAACTTAAAGAAAAAGGTTACCCTTTAGCATACGTTGGTGATGTTGTTGGAACTGGATCTTCAAGAAAATCAGGGATTAACTCTGTTCAATGGCATATGGGTAGAGATATTCCAGGTGTTCCTAATAAAAGAACTGGTGGTGTTGTAATTGGTTCTATTATTGCTCCAATTTTCTTCAATACTGCAGAAGATTCAGGTTGTTTACCAATCCAAGCTCCAGTTGATGAATTAGAAACTGGTGATGTTATTACTTTAAAACCATATGCTGGTCAAATCCTTAAAAATGGTTCAGTTGTTTCTGAATTTAATTTAGCTCCTAATACATTAACTGATGAAATGAGAGCTGGTGGAAGAATTCCATTAATTATTGGAAAAGGGCTTACTGCAAAAGCTAGAGAAGCTTTAGGATTAGATGCATCTGATGCATTTGTAACAGCTTCACAACCAGCAGCTTCTACTAATGGGTTTACACAAGCTCAAAAAATGGTAGGAAGAGCATGTGGTATTGAAGGTGTAAAACCTGGTATGTACGTTGAGCCAATCTGTACAACTGTAGGTTCTCAAGATACAACTGGGCCAATGACTAGAGATGAGATTAAAGAACTTGCTGCATTATCTTTTGGTGCAGATATGGTTATGCAATCATTTTGTCATACTGCTGCTTATCCAAAACCAGCAGATATTAACTTACAACATACACTTCCAGAGTTTATTACTTCAAGAGCAGGTGTTACTTTAAGACCAGGTGATGGTGTTATTCACTCTTGGTTAAATAGATTATGTTTACCAGATACTGTTGGTACTGGTGGAGATTCTCATACAAGATTCCCAATTGGTATCTCATTTCCTGCTGGTTCTGGTCTTGTTGCATTTGCTGGTGTTACTGGTATGATGCCTTTAACTATGCCTGAATCTGTACATGTTAAATTTACTGGTGAATTACAACCAGGAATTACTTTAAGAGATTTAGTTAATGCTATTCCTTACCAAGCTATTCAAGATGGTTTATTAACTGTTGAGAAAAAAGGTAAGAAAAATATTTTTGCTGGTAATGTAATTGAAATTTCTGGTCTTCCACAACTTAAAGTTGAGCAAGCATTCGAATTATCAGATGCAGCAGCAGAAAGATCAGCAGCAGCTTGTTCTGTTCAATTAGATAAAGAACCAATCATTGAGTACTTATCTTCAAACATCGCTTTAATTGAAAAAATGATTGAAGAGGGTTACCAAGATGCTAGAACTTTACAAAGAAGAGCTGATAAAATGAAAGAATGGATTGCTAATCCTGAATTAATCACTCCAGATGCAGATGCTGAATATCTTGCAACTATTGAAATTAATTTAAATGAAATCACTGAACCATTATTAGCTTGTCCTAATGATCCAGATGATGTTGATACATTAACAAACATCTTAGCTGATCCAAAAAGAATCACTGACAGAATTGACGAAGTATTCGTAGGTTCTTGTATGACTAATATTGGACTGTTTAGAGCTTTAGGTGAAGTTCTTAAAGGTGAAGGACCAGTTCCAGCTAAATTATGGGTTGCTCCTCCAACAAAAATGGATCAACAACAATTAACTGAAGAAGGATACTATGCAATATTTGGAGCAGCTGGAGCTAGATTAGAGATTCCAGGATGTTCTTTATGTATGGGTAACCAAGCAAATGTTGCACAATCAGCAGTTGTATTTAGTACATCTACAAGAAACTNTGATAACAGACTTGGAAAAGATTCTCAAGTTTATCTTGGATCTGCTGAAGTTGCAGCATTATCTGCACTTTTAGGAAGACTTCCAACTAAAGAAGAATACCTTGATATGGTACCTAAGAAAATCACTCCTGAAAAAAGAGATGATATTTATAAATACTTAAACTTCCACACTATTAGTGATTCTGAATTAACTAACTTAGTTCACTCTTAATAGATATAAAACTCAAGCAATTTTGCTTGAGTTTTTATTTTATTTCCTCTATCTACTGAATATTCATTTATAATTAACATATTTTTTAATATCATATATCATTATTAAACTAAGGTAAAAAAATATGTCTGCAAAAGAAGATAAAAAAACCAATATTATTCAAAAATCATTAAAATTATTTGCAAAAAAAGGCTTTTATAATACAACAATTCCAGATATAGCAAAAGCTATGAGTATGAGTGTGGGAAATATGTATAACTATTTTTCTTCAAAAGAGGAGTTAGCAAAAGTTGCTATAAAATACTCTACAAATATTATTGCTGATGATTTAAGAATAATCAATAATATGGATATTAGCTCAAAAGAAAAACTTTATATGTTTATTAAAAACTATCTAACAAATGTAAAAAATTCTCCTGAAGTTATAGAGTATTTTTTAAGGGTTTATTTATCAAATAGGGAAGTTTTTAAAGATGGATGTGAAGGTTTTTTGTGTGTAGGTGAGTTTGTAACAGAAGTTATGATTTTACTTGATGATGGTGCACAAAAAAAAGAGTTCAGAGATCAAGAGTTTTTCCCTGCATTTGGTATGTTAATGGGAAGTTTAGGTGGCTTTGCTTTTATGAATGGAGAGAATGTTTTAGAAAAAGATTTACTAGAATATTCAGATTCAATAGCTGAAAATATCTATCGAGCATTAAAGTATGAAGAAGAGTAATGAACCAAACTTGCCAAGAGTAGTTTGGCTTCAGGGTATTACTTGCAATGGAAATACTCACTCTTTTTTATCTTCAAGTTCATCAAGATTTGAGCAGTTTAATAATAATTTTAATTTAATTTATCATCCAAGTTTAAGTACAAATATATCACTTGATGAGATTTTACAATCAAATGATAGAATTGATTATTTGTTAGTTGAGGGTGCAATAACAAATAATGAGTTCTATTTTTCAATATCTAATAAAAAAATATCAGATATTTTAAACCAATTAATTTCAAAATCTAAATTTATAATAGCTGTTGGTTCTTGTGCTTCATATGGCGGTATACATTCAAGATTTGAAGAAAATGATGATATTGCTGGAGTGAAAGATTATATAAGTTCACAAAACGAATCTTTACTCTCCCATGAAATAATAAATCTAACTGGATGTCCAGTTCATCCTGAATGGATACTACAAACACTATTTACACTAAAATTTAATGCTTCAATAATACTTGATGATAAATCAAGACCTATTGAGATTTATGGTGGATTAGCACATCATGGTTGTACAAGAAATGAATATTTTGAATGGAAAGTTGAAGCTAAAAGTTTTGGACTTAAAGAGGGATGCTTATTTTATAATGAAGGGTGTCGTGGTCCTATGACTCACTCAAACTGTAATAAAATACTTTGGAATGATGTAAGTAGTAAGACAAGAGTAGGTATGCCTTGTATTGGTTGTACTGAATATGATTTTCCAAGATTAAATATGTTTGAAACAAAAAAACATATAGGAATTCCACTTGAGCCACCTTTAGGAATTTCTAAAAGAGCATATCTATCTATTTCTGGTGTTGCAAAAACATTTACAATACCTAGGTTAAATCAAAGATTAAATCAATTCCATGAAAGTAAAGACAAATGAAAACAGTTGATATAATTGAACGAATTGAAGGTGAAGCAAAACTTAGTTTAACTTGGAGAAATGAAAAAGTAAGTGATGCTTCAATTGATTTCTTAAATTTTAGAGGATTTGAATATATATTAGAAAACAAGCCTATTTTAGATGCTTTAGTTTATACCCCAAGAATCTGTGGTATTTGTGGACAAGCACATCTATTAGCAACTGTAAATGCCATAGAAAACCTATATAAAAATGCAGGTATAGAATTAGAAATAACAAATAAAGCAAAAATACTTAGAGAACTTGGTTTGATTATAGAGATAATAGATTCTCATATTAAATGGTTTTATATGTTTATAATGCCAGATGTAGTAAATCAATCAAAAAAACAATACAGTGGTTACACACCTATAAAAGGTGAAAAGTGGTTAGAAGCCCAAAAGGCAGCGAGTGAAACAATAAAAGCTCTAGCCATTTATGCAGGGCAGTGGCCACATACATCTTATATGGTTCCTGGTGGAGTTGTTAGTGATCCAACTCTTTTGGATATTGTTACTTGTGAAAATTATCTTGACCAAACTATTAAGTATTTTGAAAAAAGTATTGCAGGAATTAGTATTGAAAATTATTTGTCTTTAAAAAGATTTGAGGAAATAGATACTATTTCTTCATCATTAAGAGATTTTTCTGAGATTGCATTTGAAACTAAATTGGAGCAGGTTGGAAAATCACATAACAGTCATATTGTTTTAGGAAATATGCTAGATATGGAACCTGGAATTCATAAACATAGAATTTCTAGAAAAATTGATATGGATAAAATTGTAGAACATGATGAGTATACATTTAAAGTAAATAGCAAAAATGATAGAAAAGCACATACTTGGTCAAAATCAGTTCAATACAATAATGAGTTTTATGAAGTTGGTCCACTGTCTCGTGCAATTATCAATAAAAGAGAGTTTATAAAAGATATTCATAAAAAGTATGATGATTCTGTTTTTACAAGAGTAATGGCAAGGGTTGATGAAATTGCACATCTATTAGTTTATAGTAAAAAGTTAATAAGTCAATTAGATATATCCCAAGAGTCATATATAAAGCCAACAGTTGATTTAAAATCACTAGATGATATTAGTGCAACTTCAACAGTTGAAGCATGTAGAGGTTCTTTATTGCACAATATTACGGTTAAAAAAGGATTGATTGCAAAATATGATGTGATTACTCCAACAGTTTGGAATTTAAGCCCTAAACATAATAAAGAACTAGGTGTTGCACAAAAAGCAATTATTGGTTCAAAGTCATTAGAAGAAGCGACAATTATTTTACGCTCTTTTGATGTTTGTTCAGTTTGCACAACTCATTAATGAATAATCATTCATAAAGTAGAGTACTTTTGTAACAATGTTTAAAATTTCTTAAATTTATATATTACTTATGTACTTTTAGTATAAAATCTTATTTAAATACCAATTTACCGAATAAACTATAAATGCTCCTTAAAGTTATACAAATTTTTTTGTATAAAATGCTATTTTATTGCTATTTAAGCGATATTTATACGTGTACAATTAAGTTTATTATAAGTTTTTAAAAGCTAAATTACGTAAGTAAATGAACATTCATTTTTTAAACTAAAAGGAGAACATATGGCATACGATTCTCAGGAGATGGTTAAAAAAGTTTTTAATCAGAACTCTGCAAGAGTGGATACGAACAAAGGTGAAGAGTACTACAACAGCATGTTTGAAAAAGCAAAAGCTAGATTGAGTAGTCTTAGAAATCAACCTGCACTTAAAGATATTGATTTGATGGAAGTAGTAGAGAGTGAAGGTGTAAATAGAAGAGATTTCATGAAGTGGGCAAGTGCAACAACTGCAACGCTTATGTTACCTCCTATGTTTACTCCATTGGTTGCAGAAGCAACTGAACTTATGAATAGAGTTCCTGTAATTTGGATTGAGCTTCAAGATTGTGCTGGAAACTCTGAAGCACTGTTAAGATCATCTGCACCTACTGTTGATGATTTATTATTTGATGTATTATCATTAGAGTTCCATGAAACTATTATGGCAGCTTCTGGACATCAAGCTGATGCACAACTTGAAGATGCAATTGAGCACTTTAAAGGTAAATATTTACTGTTTGTAGAAGGGTCAATTACTATGGCTATGAATGGTCAATATGGAACTATTGGAGCATCTGGTGAAACTTTCCATGAACATTTAATGAGATTGTCTAAAGATGCAGCTGCTGTTGTTGCTGTAGGTGCATGTGCTACTTTTGGAGGAATTCCAGCTGCTGCTCCAAATCCAACTGGTGCAGTTGGTGTTATGGATTTAGTAAAAGGTAAACCTGTTATTAATATTCCTGCCTGTCCTGCAAACCCAGCAAATATGGTTGGGGTTGTATTACATTATGTTTTAACTGGTCAAATTCCAGAATTAGATTCACTTCTTAGACCAAAATTTGCATTTGGATATAGAATTCATGATAACTGTGAAAGAAGAGCACACTTTGATGCTGGTGAATATGTAGAAGAGTTTGGTGATGAAGGTGCTAAAAATAACTGGTGTTTATATAAAGTAGGTTGTAAAGGACCTATGACATTTAATAACTGTTCAATTATCAGATATAACGAAGGTGCAAACTGGCCAATTGGTGTCGGTCGAGGTTGTATTGGATGTTCTGAGCCAGACTTCTGGGATAAATATGCTTATGAGAGACCAATGGCAGATGCAAATATCAAAGCACCAACAGGTGGAGTTGAAAAAACTGTTGATGAGTTTGGATTAGGATTATTAACTGCAACTACTATTGGTATAGGTGTTCATGCAGTAGCTTCAGCAGTAGCTGGAAAAAGATCAATAAATAATGGTGAAAGTGAGGAGGAATAATGAGTAAACATATCGTAATTGATCCTATAACAAGGATTGAAGGACATTTAAGAATTGAAGCGGTAATTGATGACAATAATGTTGTTACTGACGCTTACAGTTCTTCTACAATGTTTAGAGGAATTGAAGAGATTTTAAAAGGAAGAGATCCAAGAGATTGTGGTTTACTTGCAATGAGAATCTGTGGAGTATGTACTGGTACTCACTACCAAAGAAGTATTGAAGCTGTTGAGCATGCATTTAAAGTTACTATTCCAAAAAATGCAAGATTGGTGCGAAACTTAATGCAAGGTGGTTTATATATTCATGATCATATTGTTCATTTTTACCATTTACATGCACTTGATTGGGTAGATATCACAAAAGCTTTAGAAGCTGATCCTAAAAAAGCAGTTGCAGAAGCTCAAAAGTGGGCAAAACTTTCAGGGCAAAGACCTTGGAATGCAAGTGAAGATGTATTTGCAGAAGTTCAAGAAAGAGTTACTAAGTTTGTAAAACAAGGTAGACTTGGAGTATTTGGAAATGCATATTGGGGAAGTAAAGCTTATAAACTTACTCCTGAGCAAAATTTAATTGGTCTTTCTCACTATTTAGATGCTTTAGACTTACAAAGAGATATTGCTAAAGCACAAGCTATTTTTGGTGGTAAAAATCCACATCCTCAATCAATAGTTGTTGGTGGGGTTACTTGTGTTCAAGATATTAAAAACCCTGCAAGAATTGCTGAGTTTAAAGATATCATTCAAAAAGCACAAAAATTTACAAAACAAGCATATTTACCAGATGTTTATATGGCTGGAACTATGTATGCTGATGAAGCATTAAATGGAACTGGTGGTGGTTTAGGTAACTTTATGTCTTATGGTGACTTTAACTTAGATGATACACCATTTTATGAAGCTGCTAAACTTTTCCCTTCTGGAATAGTTATGAACAAAGACTTATCAAAAGTATTTGATTTAGACCAAACAAAAATTACTGAAGATGTTACTCATGCTTGGTATGAAGGTGAAACAAATTTACATCCATATGATGGTGAAACAAAACCAAAATATACTGGATTTAAAGAGAAAAAAGATGGTATTGCATATCTAGATTTAAAAAACAAATATTCTTGGATTAAGTCACCATTATATGATGATGAAAGAATTGAAGTTGGACCATTGGCTAGAATGATAGTTGGAGTTGCACGTGGTGATGAAAGAATTAGTAAATATGTTACAACATTCTTAAAACAAGGTAATCTTCCAACTTCTGTATTATTCTCAACTGTAGGAAGAACAGCAGCTCGTGCAATTGAAACTGAAATGATGTGTGATGTAGTTATTGAGTGGGCAGATGAGTTAGCTAAAAATGCTGCAGGTGGAGATTTATCTACTTGGACAGAGTTTGACTTTGATAAAGTTTCTAAAGATGCTCAAGGTTTTGGTATGGCAGAAGCACCAAGAGGTGGATTAGGTCACTGGATTAAAATTAAAGATGGAAAAGTTGTAAACTATCAAGCAGTTGTTCCTTCTACTTGGAATGCAGCACCAAAAGATTATAAAAATAGAATGGGTGCTTATGAAGCTTCTTTAGTTGGTACTAAAGTTGTTGACCCAAATATGCCATTAGAAATTTTAAGAACAATTCATAGTTTTGACCCATGTATTGCATGTGCAGTTCATATTGTTGATACTAAGGGTAAAGAATTAGGTGTTTACAAAATCGATCCTACAGGTGTTTGCCGTGCCTAAATTTAATAGGGTTGAGAGAATGACTCCAATCATGCGAACTATCCATTGGACAAATGCGATTTGTATGATTGTTGCAGTTGCAACCGGACTTTATATAGGTCATCCATATTATCAAACTTTTATTGCAGATCCTGCAGTTGATAAATATGTTATGGCATGGAATAGATGGGGACACTTTATAGTGGCAATCATCTTTGATGTTACAGCTATTTTGATTGGTTATTTATATCTATTTTCTAGATTTGAAAAACCATATAAGAAGATTTTACCGACTAAGAAAAACTTTATTGAGTTTTGTGAAGTATTTTTTAACCTTATAACTTTTAATAGAAGAAAAAAGTTTGATTCAACACATAGTGATAGTTATAACATTATGTTTTTTACACTTTTTCATATATTATTAGTGTTTATGCTTTTAACTGGACTTCAAATGTATGTTCATGGTTTAGCTTCAGGACAGAGTTCTATTGGAGCTTGGTGGCCATGGCTATTACATTTCTCAACTGATTGGACTTTAGATGTATTTGGTGGAAATATGGGTGTAAGAATTGCACATCATACAGCAATGTATTTATTGTTGATGTGGGTTATGTCTCATATTTATTATCAAGTATGGAGAACTATTTTTTGGAGAGAGGGTGATATCAATATTGTATTTGGTGGAACTAAATTCGTAAACAAAAAAGCTAATTCTCAAAAAAAATAAAAAAATAAAAGGATATGGAAAAACCATATCCTTTTAACTTCCTCTTAATATATCCACAAGTAAAATCTATTTTGTTTTTGAATGTATTAAATAAATGTGAAGGTTATATATGAAAAATATAGTAATAGGTGTTGGAAACTTACTCTTTAAAGATGAAGGTGTAGGTATTTTAGCTGCTAAGTATTTAGAAGAGAATTATAAATTTGAAGGTGATATCGAGATTATGGATGGGGGGACATTAGGTTTTAAACTAATGACCTATTTTCAAGAGTATGATAATGTGATTATTTTAGACACAGTTTCAATTGAAGATAAAGCAGGGGATATCTTTAGACTTCCTTCTGATGTTTTATTGGGACTTGGACAATATAGAAAAACAGCCCATGAAGTTGAAATTGTAGAGATGTTAGAGATTTGTTCAGTTTTAGATAAACATGCAGAAGTTACAATTATAGGAATTATTCCTGAAGATATTGTAAGTGTACAAATTGGACTTACAAAAACTATTGAAGAGAAATTTATAGGGCTGATTAATCAAGCAATTATAGATGTTGAAAATCTAGGTATAAAAGTAAGTAAAAAAGAGGAACAAAAATCTATTGCTCAAATTTGTAAATGACTTTTAGGTTCCTACAATGATGAATACGATGATAGAATTCCTAATAATGAGGATACTACAAGATGAAACTGTTTTATAAAATAGAGTTCAATAGTACAAATTTATATTATAAACATATCCTAGAAAATTTAGTAGAAGAGAATAAAATAAATGCGACGGTTAAACAATACATAGGGTTTATTTTAATTACATGTGATGATAGTGAAGAAAAAATCGAAGAGTTTTTTAGCTTTTTAGGCGAGAATCTTCCCCTATCTATATTTTTAGGTAAGTCATATACAATTGACTTCTTTGATGAAACACTAGAAGAGTTAGAAGATAAAAAGATAATTCAAAATATATCAATGTTTACAAATAAAGATATTGCAAATATAATAAAAGAGAATGAAAATATCAATTTTTCTAATGATATAAATAGAATAAAAGAGGGAAAAGTATCTAAAATAGAGACCCATAATGGTTTTAAAGATTTGTTTTTACCTTCAAAGAGTTTAAGGGAAGAGTTTGAAGCTAAAGATTTAGAAGTAAAACTTTTTGTTTGTAATTTAAATAAATTATCACAAATAGTATCTTTAAATCAGAAAGATTTACAACTTCTATGTTCTGTTGAAAGACCTTTGGTAAAACTAAAATTTGATGTATTAAAAAACAAAGATAAAGAGTACTCAAAAACTAACTTCATAAATGTAAAATTACCTGATGATAAAGAGACAATTCTTTTTGCAAATGCTTTACAAAAAGAGGGAATTGATTATTTACTTTATGCAAAAGAAGAGAGTTTACAAGATGGTTTAAAAGTTACATATTTTAATGATGAAATATTAGTAATCAATGGTGAAAAATCTTTGTTTCCAAGATATGATTATAATTTAGATAAGAAATATAACAGCTCAAAAGAGTTTTTTGATGACAATGGTGGAGTGATAAAAGCAACACTAGCTTCTAGAAACAAAAGAATAAAACCAAGTATTGCAATATATTTTTCGTATGCTAGTGAAAACAGTACAATTTCTGTAAATGTTCCAGGAAAAGGTTTAAAAGATATTATAAAAGTTCCAAATATTATTTGTGATGTATCAAATGCTTTAGATGAAATATCAGCAATCGATGAAAATACTCAAAGATTAACTGAAAACTATAAAAAGAAATTCTCACAAAATTTTGAAAAAGAGTTAAAAAACAAAGATGCAAATGGTTTTGAAGCCATCTTAAATCTATGTGCTTATATGTTAGGTATGGAAGACTACTTGGAGTTTGAAGATGCAGCTTTTGCTTATAACTCTAAAAGTGGTATTCAAATAGATATGAAGTTAGCAAAAATAGATGGGGAAAACTATTTGGACTATAGAAGAGTAGTGCAAAGTATTATGAGCTACAAAATGGCAGATGTTGATAATAGAATGTTAGCCTACTCTTTTTATGAAAGCCTAAGTGACCTTATAAAAGATAATGTAACAAAAATAAATAGTGAACTAAACACAAAAGATGTAATCTTATGTGGAGATATGTTTGCTAATAATATTTTATTGACAAAAGTAAATGATGGATTAAATAAAACTTTTGATATTATATTACCAAGAGATACTGCATTAGACTATTAAAAGAGATTAATGATACAAAAAAGAGTTCAAGTAAAAGGACTAGTCCAAGGAGTTGGATTTAGGCCATTTATTTATAATTTAGCTTTAAAATATGACCTTAAAGGTTGGGTAAACAATGATGATAAGGGTGTAAATATACTTTTGTCATCAGTTGATGAAAAAGCTATTGAGTTATTTTTATATGAACTAAAAAACAATCCCCCACCACTAGCTAAAATCAATGAAATACTCATTAAAGAAGAAAAAAAAGAGTTAGAATATAACTCTTTTGAAATTAAAGAAAGTGAAAACTCAAATAATAAATCAACAATAATCTCTCCTGACATTTGTATTTGTGATGATTGCATATCTGATATAAATGATGAGAATAATTTTAGATATAACTATGCTTTGACAAACTGTACAAATTGCGGTCCAAGATACTCTATAATTAAAACAGTTCCCTATGACAGATGTAATACTTCAATGGCTTTGTTTGAACTTTGTACTAAGTGTAAAAAAGAGTATGAAAACCCAACAAATAGAAGGTACCATGCCCAACCTGTATCTTGTGAAAAGTGTGGCCCTCAAGTTAGTCTATATGATAATAAAAAAAATAAACTAGCCTCAAATATTGATGCCATAAAACAAATAGCCCATTTAATAAATAGTGGCAAGATAGTTGCCATAAAAGGTATGGGAGGTTTTCATTTAGTATGTGATGCTACAAATGAAGATGCAATAAAAAGTTTAAGAGAAAAGAAAAATCGTCCAACAAAACCTTTTGCTGTTATGTTTAAAAATATCCAAGAGATAAAAAATCATACAATACTTTCACAAAAAGAAGAAGAGATAATATTATCAAAAGAAAAACCCATAGTAATAGTAAATAAAAATGATAATAAAAAGATTTGTGAAACTGTGGCTCCCAGTATAGATAGACTTGGAGTTTTCTTGCCATATACACCTTTGCATTATTTACTTTTTAGATATTTAGATAATCCTATTATTGCCACAAGTGCAAATTTAAAAGATGAACCAATAATAAAAAGTGTTGAGGATATTTTTACAAAATTATCAAATGTAGTTGAGTATGTAGTTGATTTTAATAGAGAGATAATAAATGCTTGTGATGACTCTATTGTTCAAGTTGTGAATAATGATATGCAAATATTAAGATTAGCACGTGGTTACACTCCCATATCATTTAAAACAGACAAAAAATTTGATAAAAATATTTTAGCCCTTGGAGCAAATCAAAAAAGCTCCATAACAATAGGTTTTGAGGATAATATGATATCTTCACCTTATATAGGGGATTTGAATTCAATAGTTTCAATGGATTATTTCCAAAGAAGTGTAGATACCTTTAAAAAGTTTTATGATTTTGAGCCTGAGACTATAATCTGCGATAAGCATCCAAATTATGAAACAACAAAATGGGCAAAAAAACAAAATAAAGAACTTATTCAAATACAACATCATTATGCTCATGTTTTATCTTGTATGTTAGAAAATGATATAGATGAAGATGTTTTGGCTTTTATTTTTGATGGAACAGGATATGGAGATGATGGAAATATTTGGGGTGGCGAAGTTTTTATCGCAAATAGAAGTTCATATAAAAGAACTAATCATATAAAATATTATAAACTTTTAGGTGGACAAAAAGCTGTAAAAGAGCCAAGACGTGTCGCTTTAGCTTTATTGTTTGATAACTTTACTTTAGAAGATGTGTTATCTTTGGATAATGCTTGTGTAGACTCTTTTTCAAAAGATGAAATAGTTCTACTTCATAAAATGTGGCAGAAAAATTTAAATGCTCCATTAGCAAGCTCTTTTGGAAGAGTTTTTGATGCAGTTGCTTCCTTTGCAAATATTTTACAAGTACAAACTTATGAGGGAGAAACAGGGCTTCTCATAGAAAAAGAGTATGATGAAAATATAAAAGATGCATACACTTATGAAATAGTTGATAATCAAATTGATTTATCCAAAGCAATATATGAAATTTTAAGAGATAAAGATAAAAAAGAGATTTGTTCTAAGTTTATAAATATGATTATAAATATAATTTGTGATATTTCATTTGAAAATAAAAATTTAAAAGTAATACTTTCTGGTGGAGTCTTTCAAAATAAAATACTATTAGAGCAATTGTCTAAAAAGTTTAAAAATGAAAAAAGGGAGTTTTATTATTCTAAATCAATACCTCTAAATGATCAGGGTATTTCTTTAGGACAGTTATATTATAAAAAAAGTTAGAGAAAACTCTAACTTTTACTCTTTTTTATCTGATTCTTCTTTGTTACAACTCTCTTTATCACAACAACTTGTATTGATTTTAAGTGGACAATATAGTGGACACCATCCAATAAGTGCAGTACCTAATGGGATTAACCCAATAACACCTAACCAACTATTAGTTGCTACACCAAAAAGTATAATTGCAACACCAACAACAATTCTTATTATTCTATCTACTTTACCTATATTTTTAGTCATTTTGAATCCTTGTATATATTAGATATTCTAATGATACTACAATTTCAATACAATTTAGTTACAAAATTTTTTATTCTAAAAGTATTTGTTTTATTTATATAAGTTTTTTTATTTTTTTCTCTATGATAAATGAACCAAAGGGGATAATTGAGTATATAAATAACCTCACACTAAATCTATTTTCCCAATTGTATTTCCTAAGTGATTCAAACAAAAAAATCATAAATAGTATAAACAAAATACCATGAGTCATACCTATGATTTTTACTGGATATGGATTCTCACCAATATATTTTATAGGCATAGCAATAAAAAGAAGTACTAGATAAGATAATCCTTCAATATATGAAATGAATCTAAATCTATGTAAAGCAGTTTTAAACATATAATTCCTTTTTTAAGTGTGTAATATTAGCTAGTTTGATTTAATATTAAATTAATATTATTTGCTATAATCTACAATTAAATTTAATTAGGAATATTTATGGATGATAGACTACATGAAATAATTGCACGATGTGCCATAATACATGAGACAAATATAAATGAAAATATAGTAGATGATTTAGAAAAAATTGAAGATAAGTTAAGTGATGAAGAGGATGATATTATAGAACACTATTTTACTCTTCTTATGCAATACTATTTTCAAAACAACAAAGTAGAACAGCTAAAAGAGCTTCTTTTAAAGGGTTTTAAATTTGATATGAGATTTATTGATGTTGTTGAGGCTTTTTGTCATCTAAAAGATGATGAAGAAAATGTTATAGAATTTTTAGAGGATAATGTAGTAATGTTAAAAGATAATATTACTAATGATAATTTGAAAAAAATGTATGAATACTATCATGAAAATTTAGAGTATAAAAATTTCATAGAAGAGCCTTTAAATCTTATAAAAAGAAATAGATATGTCTGTGTTAAAGCCCATAAAAGTAAAGAAGAGTTTGCAAAATTCTTTTTAAATGAAGATTTATTAGAATCACTTCAACGAGATATGCCATTTTTATTAAAATAGAGATTTTTTAAAATCTCTATTTGTCTATTTTGTAAATAATTAAATTTAAACTCACACTCTTTTAAATAATAAAAAAAATTCTTCTCATCAATACCTTTATATTTTTTTAGGTTTTCCTATAAATATTTCCAAAAAATACTCAATGGAGTTTTGTAAGAGTTTATTGAGTATAGTTTATGCCACTTTAAATAGTATTCATAATCTTTTGTACTACTTTGAATACTATACTTAGGTAATCTTGGCATAAGTAGAGTATAAATTTTTTGATTTGAATAAAATCCTATGATATTAATAGCTTCAAAAAGTGAACGATTTTTTTTATTTTGTTTTCTTTGTGTAAAGTAATAATACTCTTCATAAGAACTATTATCTTTTATGCTGCTATTATATTCATCTTCTAGAAAACTAGCTATTAACTTTCTAAAAAGCATATAACGATTTTGTACTGTACGATAGTTTACATTTAAAAGCTTGGATGTTTTGTTTGCATTTATATTGTTACAAAAAAAGTTTATAATTTTTAAATCTGTTTCTAATTTAGTTATTGAGAACTTAGTTTTACAAGCTTTACATTTTTTATAGTTGTCTTGTAAAGTATAAAGAGAGTTGTGATTACAAAAGGGACAGATTGTTATGTTCATAAAAAATTATAGCTAAAGTTCTATTTATATAAATTAATAAGTTAGAATATATATAATCTAAAAATATAAACTCTAGGAGATATTTATGAATAATTGTGCAAAAATTTTATGGACAACTGATAATAAAGAGACTGCTTTAAATATGGTTTGTCTTTATGCTCACAATGCAAAACTTAAAGGCTGGATTGAAAATGTTCAAATATTGGTTTGGGGTGCTTCTCAAAAACTTATAAGCGAAGATAAAGAGATTCAAGAAGAAGTAAAATCAATGATTGCAGATGGTGTTGAAATAATTGCCTGTCAGAAATGTTCAGAAAACCTAGGTGTAAAAGATGAATTACAAGCTTGTAATATGCAAGTTTATTATACAGGTGAGCTTTTAAGTTCTTGGATAAAAAGTGGTGAAACTGTTATTTCAGTATAAATCTTTTTGTAGCAATTGTAATAGCTACTATTATAAACAATCCTAAGCCTATTACTAAAAAGAAATCTTGTATTTCAAATATTTCAATAAGAGGATGAAAAATTATTGGGGATGAGAATTGTCCTAAAAATAAACATGAGGTAAAGTATCCAGAACTTTTTACTCTTTTTTTAATAGTAGTTTTACTTAACATCCAGGCAGTTACATTTGTCATCATAATTCCACCAGCAAAACCTAAAATAGGACTTGTAATAAAAAAGAAATATATATTATTTATAAAACCAACCGTAGTAAAACCCAAGGCAATAAGCAATAAGCCTATTAAATAAATAGTTGAAAAAGAGAATTTAGTTTTTAACTTTGAAAAAGCAATAGCACCTAAAGCATTACAAAAAAAGGCAGTGGCGATAATAGTTCCTGCAAAAGAACCACTTGCATTAAACTTCTCTATTAATAAAAAAGGAATTTGAGTTGGTAGTACAAAAAATAGTAGCATATAAATAAAGGCAAGAAAATAGACTACTAAGATATTTTTACTAATATTTAGTATCTCATCTTCTTGAATATGTTCAATAACTACTTCTTTTAGATTTGCAAAAACTAAAGGTAATAAAACCAATCCCATAAAATATATACCAAAAGGTAGTCTCCAATTTATATCAGATAAAAATCCTCCACCTATGACAAAAAAGACTCCACCAATAGCCATAAATGCACTTTGAAAGCCCATGAATTTATGTCTTTCTTCTTCTTTGAAATAATCTCCCACTAGTGAAGTTGAAACAATCATCAACGTAGCAACACACAAACCAAATAGAGCTCTTGAAATGAGAAGTGATTCTATGCTATCAAGATATAAGCCTGCTGTTCCAAAAAGTGAAAAGAAAAATAGGGCTATTAAAGCTGATCTTTTTTTCCCAAATCTAAAAATAAAATGACCTAGAATAGGAGCAAGAAGCGCTATTATTAAAGATGGCAAGGTCAACATTAGTCTTGAATAAAACTCTATATTATCTATATGTGTAAAATATTCTTTAAGGTGTGGCAGTGATGTTACTATTGCAACGTTTGACATCATAGTTGTCATTGCAAGTAACAGAAGTGTTAAAAGTAGAAGTTTAGGTATATTTTTCATTTGCGAAATTGTACCATTATTTCTTTAATTTCGAAAACTGTATATTTTTTGTTCTAAAAATACATAAGACAATATAAAAATTTATTATACTATAACAACACACGATATATAATTTTGAAAATATAGAGAAGGAAAGTTAATTAATATGAAAAAAATAGTATCGGTTTTAATATTTATTGGATTATATGCAAATGCACATTTTCTTACTTTTTTACCAAATACAGATAATGTATCAGATAAAAAAGAGGCTAAGATTGATTTTGATATAGCTTTTATTCATCCATTTGAGCAAACTGGAATGACATTAGAAAAACCAAAGATTTATTTAGAAAACAAAAAAACTACATTACCTTTAATCGAAACTACAAAGTTTAATCATAAAGCCTGGAAAAGTAGTTACACAATAAAAAGACCTGGAGTATATAAATTTTTTGTAGAACCACAAGCATATTTTGAACCAGCAGAAGAAAAGTTTATCTCCCATATACCAAAAGTGATTATTAGTTCATTTGGATTTGAGGATGGATGGGATGAACCTTTAGGATTAAAGTATGAAATTATTCCACTTACTAAACCTTTTGGAGTTTATAGTGGAAATACATTTACAGGTAAAGTTTTCCACGATAATAAGCCAGCCGCAAATGTAGAAGTGGAAGTTGAACTTTATAATGAGTTTGGATTAAAAGCACCAACTGAGGCTCATATTACACAAGTTGTAAAAACAGATGACAATGGTGTATTTGTATTTACAATGAATCATAAAGGCTGGTGGGGATTTGCTGCTTTAATAGAAGAGGGTGAATTAAAACATGATGGGAAAAGCTATCCAATAGAAAATGGTGCATTACTTTGGATAAAGGCATACTAGGATGCATATTTCTGATGGGGTATTAAGTTTAGAGGCTACAGTTGTAGTCTCTGCTATATCTTTAATAGCTTTAGTTAAAGCAATAAAAGATTTAAAAAATGAAGATATATCACTTACAGCAGTTGCAAGTGCTATGTTTTTTATATCTTCTTTTATACATATACCCTTTGGTGTTACTCAAATACATCTTATTCTTATAGGTGTAATAGGGATACTTATATCTTGGAGTACTTTTGTTGCTATCTTTGTAGCACTTTTACTTCAAGCTTTACTTTTAGGATATGGTGGTATTGTAAGTATAGGAGTAAATCTTTTCGTAATGGCAATGCCAGCAGTAATAGTACACTATATTTATAACACTACTTTTGTGCAAAAAATAAATGATAAATTAAAGTTCTTTTTAGTAGGTTTTATTGGAACTTTTTTTGCGACACTTTTTTTAACTGCAATTTTATATTTTTCAAAAGATGAATATAACTATGTATCAATGACAATATTTTCTGTAAATACTATAACTATGGTAATAGAAGGTATAGTAAGTATGTTTTTACTTTTATTTATAAAAAAAGTATATCCTAAGGTACTAAAGGTTTAGTTTGAGATATTTTATTTTACTATTTTTATTATGTAGCTTTTCAAACGCACATAAGGTTAATCTTTTCATAAGTGAAGAGAATAGTATTTTAGATATCTACTCTTATTTTTCTAGTGGTAAACCTTGTATGAATTGCCAGCTTATAATAAAAGACAAAGATAAGATTATCTTAGATAATAAACTTAATAGTGAAGGTAAATATCTCTACTCTCCAAAGATAAAAAATCTTGAGGTGATAGTAGAAGCAGATGGTGGACATAGAGCTAGCGAAAAAATTCAAGTAGAAAATATAAAACATGAAGACCTAGAAGAGCATATAAAAGATGAACAAAGTAAAGAATATATAAATATTATAATTGGATTGGCACTAATAGTTTTAATATTTTTAATATTAAAGTTAGTAAAAAGAAAATGAAAGAATCATTAAAACTAATCAACTCCTTTTTATACTCATTTGTAGTAGCTTTTTCTTCACTACATTATATATTTTTACTTCCTTTGATTATTGTTTTATTCATGGAAAGAGAGTCTTTTTTTCAGATAATAAAAAAGCTTGTTTTACTAAATACATTTATATTGGTTCTTGTTTTTTTTGTATATTTTCAAAATAGTAGTGAAGCATTTAGTTTACTTATTCGCACAAATTTAATTCTTCTTTTTAATATTACACTTTTTTACAAATCAAAGGGTTATGATATAGTAAGGGGACTAGATAGTTTGAGTTTTCCTCCAAAGATTGTTAGTGTATTTTATTTTACTCTTTCACTTATAACTTTTTTGACAAAAGATTTTAAAGAGACAAAAAATACTCTAAAAGCAAGAGGTTTTGTAAGTAACACTTCCATATTTACATACCAAACTTATGGTAATATTTTTGGCATGATATTTATAAAAGAATTAAAAAAATCAGAGGATATGAAACTAAGTATGAAAGCTAGAGGTTTTAAAGATAGAATATTTTTTATAAATTCAAATAAAATTATTCTTTTTGAAAAAGTATTATCTTGCACGATTATAGTAGTTTTATTAAAGGTTGGGTATGAGTTGTTCAATTAACTTAAGAGCTGTATCCTATAAAGATAAGCTTTTAAAAGATATAAATTTAAATCTAGGACATGAGGAAAAGATTGCAATAATTGGATCAAATGGAAGTGGTAAAAGTACACTTTTGAAGATTATTGCAGGATTTATAAAACCATGTGAGGGCTATGTAGAAATATTTCATAATAAAATGGAAAAGTTAAAAGACTTTAAAAGATTTAGAAATGATATTGCATATCTTCCACAAGATGTAACAAATCACTTTTTATGTCCTACTGTTATAGAAGATGTGATATTCTCCTTACGTGCAAGAGGTGAAGATAAATTTGAAGCTTTAAAAAAAGCTGAAAAGATTTTAGAAGAATTACATATATCACATTTAAAAGATAGAGTAATATTTGATTTAAGTGGTGGAGAACAAAAAATAGTAGCACTAGCTGGACTTTTGATTTTAGAACCAAAGATATTACTTCTTGATGAACCAACAAATGCTTTAGATGAAGATTCTGAAAAAAAGATTGTGAATATATTAAAAACAATAAAAAAATCTATGATAATAGTATCTCACCACAAAAGTTTTATAGATAGTCTTACTCCTACTATTTATAAATTACACAATAATAGTTTGGAAAAATTATAATAAATTTATAACCTTTTTTTAATACATATGGAGTAATAATTGCATATAGGAGAAAGTGTAGTATACTCTTTAACAAAAAAATAAAATAAGGCAAATAAAATGAAAATAGCAATTCCAGTAAAAGATGAAAATTTAACATTTTTTAGCAACGCAGGACATACTCCTAAATTTGCTATATATGAACAAAGTGGAACAGGAATGTTTCGTTCTTTTAAATTGAACTCAGTTATTCAAAACCCAAGAACAGATATAGACCATGACCATGCAGAAGAAGATCACGCTTGTGACCATGCTCATGATGATGAAGAACATATTGCTCAACACAACAAAATGGGTGTTGCACTTAATGATTGTAATTATATAGTAGTAAAAAAAGCTTGTAAAAATACAGCTAAATCTTTTACTTCACAAGGTATAAAGTTAGTAAAATACAATGGTGAATCTTTAGATGTAAATAGTATATTAAAAGAGACATCTGCAAGTTTTGTATAAATAGAAGTTCCTATTTATCAAAACTTGTTCTAAATATGCACAAGTAAATCTTTTTTTAGTTTCCTTTTAGAATAGTTTCATTAAACTACATCAAATGAATAACTATTCATAAATATTTTTAAATGGGATAATTAAAAAAAGGTAACTCGTTACCTTCTTTAGGTTTTGCTACTTTTAGCAATTTTTTATAAATTGCGCTAAAAAGTAGACAAAGAACTAAAGGTCCCTTTTAAAATGTACTATTTTAAAAGGATAACTTATGTGTAAAGATTGCGGTTGCAGTATTACAGACCATCACCATCATCATGACCACGAGCATGAACATACTCATTCACACGAAAGTCATAGTCACCAAGCGGCACATGAAACACTTAATCATAATCCACAATTAAATGATGCTAAAACAATATCAGTAATCAAAAAAATACTTGATAAAAATGACCATGAAGCAGAGCATAATAGAGCTCATTTTGAAAAAAATGGCGTATTGGGTATAAATCTTATGTCAAGCCCTGGTAGTGGTAAAACAACACTTTTAGAAAGTT
Source organism: Arcobacter sp. (assembly GCA_002869535.1). Taxonomy (GTDB): domain Bacteria; phylum Campylobacterota; class Campylobacteria; order Campylobacterales; family Arcobacteraceae; genus Arcobacter. The sequence continues at coordinate 32,981 of PKUK01000008.1, read as the reverse complement.
TTGCAAGTATGGTTGATTTTAAATTTGCTGTTGTAGAAGGTGATTTAGAAACATCAAGAGATGCAGATAGATTAACTGCAAAAGGTATAAAGGCTGTTCAAATACAAACAGGAAGTGCCTGTCACTTAGATGCTTTTATGGTACACAAAGGATTACATGATATATCTTTAGGTGATATAGATGTATGTTTTGTAGAAAATGTTGGAAATCTTGTGTGTCCAGCTTCTTATGATGTGGGGACTCACTTAAATATTGTTTTGGTTTCTATTCCTGAAGGTGAAGATAAAATAGAAAAATATCCTGTAATGTTTAGATGTGCAGATTTGATTTTGATTACTAAAACAGATTTATTGCCATATTTTGATTATGATATTCAAAAAGAAAAAGAAGCAGCTAGAAAACTAAATCCTAGTGTAGATATTTTAGAAGTATCAACAAAAGATGAAAGTTCAGTTCAAAAAGTAATTGATTGGATTAATTTTAAACGAAGGATGCGATAAGCGTAAGAAAAAGTAAACTGCTTTGCTTTTTTAGTTTAGAGCCAAAATCGATGTGCGTTAGCACCGATGACAGGATGAGGAGAAAATAAAAATGTGTTTATCAATACCATCAAAAATAAAAAGTATAAATACAGAGATGAATAGCTGTATAGTGGATACTATGGGAGTAGAAAGAAGTGCAAGTTTAGACTTGATTGATAGGGATGTAGTTGTAGGTGATTATGTACTTATTCATATAGGTTTTGCCATGAATAAAATAGATGAAGAAGATGCCCTAGAGTCTTTGAAAGTTTACAAAGAGATAATAGATAAAATGGATGAACTAGATAGGCAAGAAGCGATATTAGAAGCTGAAAATTGTCCTAGCAGGTAGTGTTGATGGGTGAACTACAACTAAAAGATTTATATGATGGTTTTAGGGATGCTAAAACTATAAAAGCATATCAAAAACTTATTCAAGAAGATGCTAAAAAATTAGAAAAAAATATTAATATTATGGAAGTGTGTGGTGGTCATACCCACACTATTATGAAATATGGATTGTTACAATTACTTCCTGAAAATATTAACTTTATACATGGCCCTGGTTGTCCTGTTTGTGTTATGCCAAAAGAGAGAATTGATCATGCATATATTTTAAGTATGCAAAAAGATGTGATACTTGTAACCTTGGGAGATATGATAAAGGTGCCTGGAAGCAGTGGCAACTTACAAGATGCAAGAAGTAAAGGAGCAGATGTAAGGTTTGTATATTCTCCTTTAGAGTGTATAAAAATAGCAGATGAAAATCCAAATAAAAAGATTATCTTTTTTGCTATAGGATTTGAAACAACAACTCCTATGACCAGTGCTTTAATTAATCAAGTAATAACAAAAGATATTAAAAATATATTATTTCATATAAATCATATAACTGTACCTGAACCTATGCGAGTAATTTTAGATGATGAAACAAACACAATAGATGCTTTTATTGGACCTTCACATGTGAGTGTTATAACTGGAAGTAAGATTTATGAAGAGTTTCCAAGGGATTATAAAAAGCCTGTTGTAGTTTCTGGTTTTGAGCCAGTTGATGTAATGCAATCAATCTCTATGATAGTTAAACAATTTGTCGAAAATAGATGTGAATTAGAAGTAGAGTATAAGAGACTTGTGTCATATGAGGGAAATATAAAAGCTCAAGAGTTAAATGATAAGTTTTTTGAAAGAAGAAGCCATTTTAGATGGAGAGGTATTGGAGATATTCCAAATAGTGCTTTACAATTAAAAGAGCAATATGATTATCTAAATGCTGAAAAACTCTATGAGAGTATACTGCCAAATGAAGAGATAGATGATCATAAGTTATGTATTTGCGGTGAGATATTAAAGGGGAAGGCAAATCCGAAGGATTGTAAAGTGTTTGGTACGGCATGTAAGCCGAGTAGTCCTTTAGGGTCTTGTATGGTGAGCTCAGAGGGAGCATGTGCGGCGTACTATAAATACGGAAATCTAATAAATTGATTTATAGCATCGCCTTTTTGCTAAACTCGGCGTTGAAAAATTAAATTTAGAAACTCACTTACTTCGTGTAAGCTCCTTCCTAAATTTATTTTTTCGTCTTGATTTTAACAAAAATTCAATACACTAAATCAATTTATCGTGAATATAGGAATAAAAAATGACAGATGAAAAAAATAAAAACAATCCACTTCATGGCGTAAAACTACAAGATATATTAGAATATCTTGTGGAGAATTTTGGATTTAAAGAGTTGGGCAATCGTATAAATATCAAATGCTTTTTAGTAGACCCATCTATTAATTCAAGTTTAAAATTTCTTAGAAAAACTCCATGGGCAAGAGCAAAAGTGGAAGAGTTGTATTTAAAAACTAGAGCAAAAGAAAAGTAGGATTAAAATGAATAAAACAATAACACTAGCACACGGTAATGGTGGGCAGGAAAATAATGAGCTTATAACTGAGGTTTTTTATAAAGCTTTTAAAAATGACATATTAAGAAAGAGTGAAGATGCAGCAGTTATTCAAGATGGAACTTTAGCTTTTTCTACGGATTCTTTTACCGTAAGTCCAATATTTTTCAATGGTGCAGATATTGGTAAGCTTGCTATTTGTGGTACTTGCAATGACTTAGCTATGATGGGTGCAAAGCCTAAATACCTTACTTGTTCTGTGATTATTGAAGAGGGCTTTTCTGTTAGTGATTTGGAAAAGATTGTTTTGAGTATGAAAGTAGAGTTGGAAAAAAACGGTGCAATTGTTGTAAGTGGTGATACAAAGGTAGTACCCAAAGGTGCTGTTGATAAAATCTTTATAAATACTACTGGTATTGGAGAGATTTTATATAAAGGTATTAGTTCAAACAATATTAGTGCTGATGATTTGATACTTGTAAGTAGAGATATTGGAGCTCATGGGGCTACTATATTTGCAGCGCGAGAAGGTATGGATTTAACTACATCTTTAAAAAGTGATTGTAACTCTTTATATCCACAAGTAAAAGCTTTGATAGACTCTGGGGTAAAAATAACTGCTTTACGTGATGCTACGCGTGGAGGAGTAAGTGCTGTTTTAAATGAGTGGGCAAAACAATCAGATGTTTGTATAGAAATAGAAGAAGAAAAAATACCAGTATGTGATGAAGTAAATGGTATTTGTGAGTTACTAGGGTTTGAAGCTTTAAGCTTAGCCAATGAAGGTACTTTTGTTTTGGCTATAAAAAAAGAAGATGCTCAAAAAGCCCTTGAAGTTTTACAGACTTTTGAAGAGGCAAAAAATGCAAGTATCATAGGAAAAGTTACAAAAGAGTATGAACAAAAAGTTGTAATACATAGCCAATGGGGAACAAAAAGATTTTTGGATGTTCCAACTGGTGAATTACTTCCAAGAATCTGTTAGGATTTGCTTCTTTAAAGGGAATTTATTTCCCTTGTTAAAAGAAGTTAAAAAATATATAAGTCCCTTTTTTAATGGGGCATTAGGAAAGGAAACTGATGCACGAATATTCAATTGTCCAATCATTACTAGAAAGCTGTGAAGAACATGCTAGAGAAAATGAAGCTACAAAAGTTACAAAAGTAATAGTAAAAATAGGTGCTTTAAGTGGTGTTGAGCCTGACTTATTACAAACTGCATTTGATACTTTTAAAGAAAAGACCATATGTGATGGCTGTGAGTTTGTGATAAATTATCAAAAAGTAGTCATCGAATGTCTTGATTGTAAAGAACAATCTACCTTAGAAAAAAATGAGTTTAACTGCCCTAAATGTGATTCATACAGTACAAAAGTAATTGATGGTGAAGATATGTATTTAATGACTCTTGAGTTATCTTAGCTTAAAGTAAAAAATTAATTAATTATTACATGAAAAGTTAAAAAATCTTATATTATTATAATATTTTAAACCCCTTTAAAAAAGGTCTGTTTTGGAAAAAATAACGCTAAAAAAAATTATTTATAAAAATTATTTAAAAACTACATTAACTTCTATTCTTTTTATTGAATTAGCATTATTAATACTCTATTTTAACGCCAATAATAATATCTTGCAAAAGAGTACAGAATTTGTTTTAAAAGATGTTAAAGAGAGTGTCTATGATAGAGTTAAAGATATAAAATATCATTTTAATAACTCTTTTTATGTGGTAGAAAACAGTTTGAAATCTTTGCAAAATGAACAAGAAAACTTTTTTGAGCAAATAGATAATCTAAAAGTATCAAACAATGAAAAATATAAATTTGCAGAAAATGGAATCTACTATAATACAAATAATGAAACTGACTCTTCTGTAATAGTTTCGAAGAATACTTCGATAACAAGTGAGTTGATAGAAGAAATAAAAAAAACAAAATATCTTGAGAAGAATTTAAAATCAAATGTTGAAAACAATCAAATTGTAGTTGCTGGATATTTTAATTCAAGACATAATTATAGTCGTTATTATCCCTTTAATAATAATGCATACAATAACTTTCCAGCAGATTTAGATATGCAAAATTATAATTTTTACTATAAAGCAGATATTAAACATAATCCAGAGAAAAAAATAGTTTGGACAAATGTATATTTAGATCCTGTTGGTAAAGGCTGGATGATAAGTGCAATTGCACCTATTTATAAGAGTGATGTTTTGCAAGGAGTTGTAGGACTTGATGTAACAGTCGATAAGATTATTGATAACTTCTTAACTTTAAAAATCCCTTATAAGGGAGAAAGTTTTTTAATTGATAAAGACCTAGAGATTATTGCAATGAGTAGAAAAATTGCACAGATATTAAAGGTTGAAAATTTTAACAACTATGTATATAAAAAAGATGAAAAGATTTCAAATACTATATTTAAAAGTGAAAAAGAGCCATTAAAATACAAAAGTGTTGAACTAAAAAGTATTCTAAAAGATATTGTAAATAATAAAAACTATAAGAATGACTTTCTTTTAGATGGTAAAAGGTACTTTGTTTTTACAGAAAAAATTGAAGAGTTATCTTGGTATACAATTACACTAGTCAGTGAAGATGATATTTTAAGTGACGTAAAAGATTTAGAAAAAGAGTATTTGTATTTAGGAATTATTGTAATTATATTTATAGTTTTATTTTATTTAATATTTTTTATATATTTACATAAAAAATCTAATGATTTTGTTTACACAATAAATAAACCCTTGAGCAAAATTATAAATATGACAAAAACTCTTGGACGTAATAAAAATCAAACACACTTAGTAGATTGTGGAATAACAGAAATTGATGAAGTAAATAAAAACTTTAATACACTTGCAAAAGAGTTGGAAAATAGAACAAAAGAGTTAATTAAAACAGAAGCTAGTAGAGCTATGCATGAAGAACTTTCAAATACAGATGCTTTAACAAAAGTTTATAATAGAAGATTTTTAGAAGATTTTTCTAAAAAATATTTTGAAATAATGAAAAGAGAAAAAGGTATTTTATCTATTCTCTTAGTTGATATAGATGATTTTAAAGCTATAAATGATAATTATGGTCATGATATGGGTGACCAAGTATTATTGGATTTAGTTGATATTATGAAAGAAAATATAAGAGAAAATGATTTCATTGTAAGACTAGGTGGAGATGAATTTCTAATACTTTTACCTAATTCCAATATCAATGGAGCAAAAATTGTTGCGCAAAAATTAATTGATTGTATAAGTGAAAATACAAAAAGTAATAAAAAGTTTACAGTAAGTATAGGAACTTCAGAATACAATAACAATGATAAAGAAATTAATACTTTAATTAAAAGAGCCGACACTAGCTTGTATGATGCAAAAAAAGATGGAAAAAATAAAATAGTTTAGTTTTGTTTTTATTTAATAAAGAGTATAGTTGCATTTATTATTGATTGGAGAAAAAAATATGAATATTTTAAAAAAAATTTTAGGTCTTACACTTACATCACTTCTGGCTTGTAGCTCAGTATTAGTGGCAAAAGAAGTTAAAATTGGTGTAATTATGCCAATGTCTGGACCAATTGGTGGATTTGGACAAAGTGCTGTTGAGGGATTAAATCTTATGCATAAATTAACCCCTAAATTAGAAAATGGTGATGATATCAAACTTGTGTTAGTAGATAATAAGTCTGACAAGATTGAATCAGCAAATGCTGCATCTAAGTTAATTTCTTATAATGAAGTAACAGCAATAATTGGCGCTTTAACTTCTACAAATACAATGGCAATGACAAAAATCGCAGAAAATGCAAAAACACCAGTTGTTGCACCAGTTGCTACAAATATTTTAGTAACAAAAAGAAAAGATTTTGTTAGTAGAGTTTGTTTCTCAGATGCTTTTCAAGGTGAAGTGGCTGCAAATTTTGCAATTAATAACTTAAAACTAAAAAAAACAGTTTTAATTACAGATGTAAAACTTGATTATTCAATTGGTATTTCTAAAGTTTTTAGAAGAGCTTATAAAAAACTTGGTGGAACTATTATGCAAGTTGCAAAAATAAACTCTGGTGATAGTGATTTTAAAGCAATGCTTTCAAATATTAAAGCATTAGACCCAGAACTTATCTTTTTCCCTATTTACTCAGCAGAAGCAGGGCTTATTGCAAAGCAAGCTAAACAACTTGGAATAAAAGCTAAGTTTTTAGGTACTGATGGTATGACTGCTGATAAAGTATTTTTTGATGCAGGTGGAGATGCTGTTGAAGGTTTTTATGGAACAGACCTTTATTCAAGTGATGCTCCAAAAACTACAGATTTATCAAAAAAATATGAAAAAGCTTATAAAAAAGAGTTGAATAAAGAGGTTCATCCTTTTGGTGTTTTAACAGCAGATTCATACAATGTAATAGTTGCAGCAATGAACAAATGTGAAGATCCTACAGATAAAATATGTGTAAACAAAAATATTAGAGCAACAAAGAATTTTCAAGCAGCATCTGGAGTGATTACTTTAGAAAATGGTGATGCAGTAAGATCAGCTGTTATAAATAGAATAGTTAATGGTGAAAAAAAATATTTAACTACAGTTAATCCATAAGGTTATAAAATTATATGGATTTATTGACTTTTTTTCAGCAGATAATAAATGGAATAAGTTTAGGAAGTATATACGCTCTAATAGCCATAGGTTATACTATGGTTTATGGAGTTTTACGACTTATAAACTTTGCCCATGCTGATGTTATGATGGTAGCAGCTTTTGCTGCTTTTTATGCAAGTGATGTTTTAGGTTTATCTTTGGCTTTTGCTACTCTTTTTGCTGTAATGATTTCTATTATAGTTGGGGTATTAACTGACAAAATTGCTTATAAACCTTTAAGACACTCTCCTAGAATCTCACTTTTAATAACTGCAATTGGTGTTTCATTTTTTCTAGAAAATATAGTAAATGTTACATTTGGAGGTACTCCAAAAGCTTTTACTGTTGCAGAGTTTTTTGACCAAGTAATAAATGTAAAAGGAACCACTTTAACTCCTACTGTTATTATTGTTCCAATAGTTACCCTATGCTTACTTGCAGTGCTACTTTTTATACTATTTAAAACAAAATATGGAATGGCAATACGAGCCCTTGCTTTTGATATTAAAACAGTATCTCTTATGGGAATTGATTCAAATAGAATTATTATGATTGTCTTTATTATAGGTTCAGCACTAGCTGCTGTTTCTGGTATATTTTGGGCTATTTCTTATCCAATTTTAACTCCATATATGGGTGTAATGATTGGACTAAAAGCATTTGCAGCAGCAGTCTTAGGTGGAATAGGAAGTGTAACAGGGGCAGTTTTAGGTGGATTTATTTTAGGTTTTACAGAAGTAATATTTGTAGCATTTTTCCCTGAACTTGGTGGATATAAAGATGCTATTGCTTTTATATTCTTAATCTTTGTATTGCTATTTAAACCAACAGGAATTATGGGAATAAATTTTGAAAAGAGTAGGTTTTAATATGAATAAAAATTTTGTTATTTACTTACTAGTATCTATTTTAATAATTGTTTTTACACCATATATTTTTGATGATTATGGAATGAGAATTATAAATAATATTTTTATATTTATAATCTTAGCAGCTTCATATAACTTAATAAATGGGGTTACTGGACAGTTTTCTTTAGAACCAAATGGTTTTGCTGCAATTGGTGCTTATGTTACAGCCTTATGTTTATTGAGTGAAGATTTAAAATGGGAGCTTTTCCAACTTGAAGATCCTGCACCTTGGGTACTTGCACTGAATACATCACTAGTGCCTGCATTACTTCTTAGTGGTTTAGCAGCTACTTTTGTAGCTATTTGTTTAGCTATTCCTGTATTTAGAGTAAGGGGCGATTACTTAGCTATTGTTACTTTAGGTTTTGGTTTTATTATAAAAGTTATTGCAATAAATTCACCAGAGATTACAAATGGTAGTATTGGTTTAAATGAAATACCATCTGTGATAAATATATATTGGACTGGTGGTATTGCTATTTTAACAGTTATTATTATGTTAAATATTATATATTCAAAGTATGGACGAGCTATGAAAGCTGTTCGAGATGATGAAGATGCAGCAAGTGCAATAGGTATAAATACTTTTAAAATCAAAACTATGGCATTTGGAACTTCTGCTTTTTTTGAAGGTATTGGTGGAGGATTATTGGCTGTTTTACTTACAACAATAAGTCCTGATTTATTTACCTTCTTTTTAACTTTTCAACTCTTAATTATCATCGTTCTTGGTGGTTTAGGTTCCATGAGTGGAGCAATACTAGGAACAATTCTAGTTATTGGTGGAAGCGAATGGCTTAGATTCATAGATGATAGTTTAAATATTTTTGGATACCAAACAGATGCCCATCCAGGGCTTAGAATGGTAGTTTTCTCTCTAATTTTAATTATTGTAATGTTATTTGCAAGAGAAGGAATTATGGGAAGAAAAGAATTTAGTGATATTTTTAAAAGGAGAAGAAAATGATTTTAGAGATTAAGAATATTACTAAAAGTTTTGGTGGTGTTGTTGCTATAAATGATACTTCTTTTTCTATAAATAAAAATGAGATTTTTGGTTTAATTGGTCCTAATGGAGCTGGTAAAACTACGATGTTTAATATTATTACAGGTAATTATAAGCCAACCTCTGGTCAAGTTTTTTTAGATGGAAATAAAATTACAAATAAAAATAACTTTAAAATTGTAAGAGCAGGGATTGCAAGAACTTTTCAAAATATTAGACTTTTTTCATCAATGAGTGTTCTTGATAATATACTAATAGGTCTTGAAAATGAGACAAATTATACATATTTAGAATCAATACTAAGACTTCCAAGATATTTCTCTCAAGAAAAAAGAGTAAAAGAAAAAGCAGTTGATATTATGAAGTTTTTAGGAATAGAAAAATTCAAAGATGAATTAGCAACCTCTTTATCTTATGGTAGTCAAAGAAAAGTAGAAATTGCAAGAGCTCTTGCTACTTCTCCAAAGTTACTACTTCTTGATGAGCCAGCAGCTGGAATGAATCCAAATGAAACAAAAGAGTTAGCAGAACTTTTATTTAAGATAAGAGATAAGTTTGATATAACTATTTTACTAATAGAACATGATATGAAATTTGTAAATCATTTGTGTGATAGAGTAATGGTACTTGACTATGGGAAAACTATATTTGAGGGTAAAATTGAAGATGCAATTAAAGATGAAGAAGTGATTAAGGCTTATTTAGGAGATTTTAAACATGCTTAAAATAAATGATTTAGAAGTCTATTATGGCCTTATTAAAGGTGTAAAAGGGATTAGCTTTGATGTAAAGAAAGGACAAATAGTCTCTTTGATTGGTTCAAATGGAGCAGGAAAAACATCAACTTTAGAATCAATTGTAAATGACGTAAAGAAAAAAGGAACTATTCTTTTTAATAATTTAGATATTTCAAAATTTCAAACACATAAAATTGTTCAAAGTGGTATTTCACTTGTTCCTGAAGGAAGAAGGGTTTTTATAAATCTAACAATAGATGAAAACCTTAGAATGGGTGCTTTTAACAATGATGATAAATATGAAGAGTTAAGAGAACATGTTTATACACTTTTTCCAAGGCTTGTAGCTAAAAAAGAACAATTAGCAGGAACCATGAGTGGAGGGGAACAACAAATGCTTGCGATTGCAAGAGCTTTGATGAGTTCACCAAAGCTTCTTATGCTTGATGAGCCTTCTTTAGGACTTGCACCTAAGATAATCGGAGAACTTTTTGAGACAATTATCAAACTTAAAGATGAAGGTATTACTATATTGCTAGTTGAACAAAATGCCTATGCAGCTTTAGAGGTTTCAGATTACAGTTATGTTTTAGAAAATGGAAAGATTGCTTTAGAGGGTAAAGGAAGTGAACTTTTAAAATCAAATGAGATAAAAGCAAAGTATTTAGGTGCTTAATTGTTTACTACTTATTAATAAATTAACAGTAGTATGTCATATACAAAAATAGGAAAATAATATATGTTATTGATGAAATTACAAACAAAAGAGAAATTTGCTTTTTTGCAACTTGCACAATATTTAGCAAGAGTTGATGGGGAATATGGAAATAAAGAGCAAGATGTAATTGATGAGTATTGTGTTGAAATGGGAATTGATAAGCCAACAATCTTTAATGAAGAAGATTTCAATTTAGATGATATTTTATCAGCTTTTAAATCAATAAAAAGCAAAAAGATAGTAATTCTTGAGCTTATGATACTTGTACATATAGATGATAAATATGATAATAAAGAGCATGAACTAACAAAAAAAATAGTAGACTTTTTTAAAATAAAGGAAAAAGATTTAAAATATTTTTCTTATTGGGGAAAAGCTGTATCTTCACTTTATGAACAAGGAAAACTTTTTATTGAGGATTAGTTGAAACTTTTGTAAATATTTGAAACAGATGGCTATTTGGGTCTATAAAAAAAACTTCACTTTTAGTGGAGGTTTTTTTTATTTTTTTATTTTCAAGATTATTAATATTATCTCCAAAATACATCTCTTCTTTTTTTAAATTCATAATAATAGTATCAAAAAAGTTTTGATCAACTTCAAAAATATAGTGGTTGTTTATATACTCTTGTGTATTTTCAAGTTTAAATTCCATTTTTTCATTTATTTTGATGGTTATGTTATTCTTCTCTTTTTTTACGCACTTAAATCCAAAAATTCTTTTATAGAAGTTTCTAGCAACTATTGAGTCAATACATGGAACTATAAAGTGGACAAGATTAATATTCATAAACCAAACCTTACTTATTTTCTTTTTTATTATACTAAAATTTATTGTAATAGTTATAAAATTTAGATAAAATCACCACATGGAAATAACTGAAAAGCTTAATGCTCAAATAGAAAAACTATTACAAGAGTACGAATTATTAAAATCAAAAAATCAATATTTGGCAATTGAATTAGATAAATTAAAAAATAAGAATGATGAATTAATAAGAAATAATCAAGATATGCTTTTAAAAATTGACAGTACTCTTACTTTAACAAAGGCAAAAAATGGTGAATAAAAAACTTACTTTTCATATTGATAATATGGCATATAGTATTAATATTGACCCAAAATTAGAAAAAGAACTTACAAAATTTTTATCTCCAGATAGATCCCATACAACAAAAGAACTTTTATACGCTTATCTTTGTAAAGCCCAAGAACACTACACCATGAAAGAAGAGATTGAAGATATCTCAAATAAACTTCCTCAACTTTAATGAAAAGAGCTTTTTCCTTAATAGAAATTATTGTAACTATATTAATAATTGGTTTAATAGGAACATTTGCTATAACTAAATTTTTTAACTCTATTGATAAAGCAAATGAATTTAAAATCAAATCAGAAGTTGCTCTTATAAATGAAGCAATAAATAGAGTATATTCAAATCAAATTTTATTGGGTAATTCAAACTTTGTTTTAGAACGATTAGATGATGCTTCTATTAATGGAAGCGATGAATCCCTATTTATAGGTTATGAAGAGTATGTCTTACTAGATACTGTTATCTTGTCAAGCTCCTTGGATAATAAAGAACTTGGTAAATGGATTAAAGTCTCAGATACAAATTATAGAGTCTATTTAACAAAAGAAAAATCTTTAGATTTTCAATTTGACCCAAATGAAGCTCTTTTTTCCTGTGATAAAAAAGATACTTTTTGTAAAGAATTTATGTTATGAGTTTTTTTTATGAATTGGCACTTCTAAAATCTCCTTTAGATAATCTAACTTATTGCAGTGATGAAAAAATTGATATTGGTTCTTTAGTTGAAGTTAGTCTGCAAAGAAGAAAAGTCTTATCAAAAGCAGTTGTTATAAAAGAGGTTGAAAAGCCAGCTTTTAAATGTACTACAATTCAAACAGTCACAGAACAATATTACTCTAAAGAGATGATTAAAGTTGCAACATTTACTTCTATGTATTATGTCTCTTCTCTTGGAGAAGCTCTGTCTTTATATATTCCTTTTGATAAAACAATAGATAAAAAAGATGAGAATGATAATTTTAAATCAAACATAGAGTTATCAAAAGAGCAAGAAGAAGCCTATGAATTTTGCTTAAAAAATAAACAATCATTACTTTTTGCAAATACAGGTGCTGGAAAAACAGAGATTTATATTAAGGCAATAGAAGCACATCTAAATAGCGGCAATCAAGCCATATTACTTATGCCAGAAATCTCTTTAACCCCACAGATGCAAAAAAGATTAGAAAAGGTATTTAAAGAAAAAGTTGCTATTTGGCACTCTAAGATTACTAAAAAAAGAAAAAATGAGATTATCAAAAATATTTTATGTGGAGATATAAAATTAGTAGCGGGTGCACGTTCAGCTCTGTTTTTACCTTTGGATAAATTGAGTTTGATTATTGTAGATGAAGAGCATGATGAATCATATAAAAGTGATAGTAAACCAAGATATAATACAAAAGACTTAGCACTTTATATTTCGAAAACTTTAGATATTCAAGTTATACTTGGAAGTGCAACCCCTTCTTTAAACAGTTATCATAAAGTTCCTTTTTATAGATTGTCTAAGACATACTTTGATACTAAAAAAAGTATAAATTATGATGATAGTACATCAAATCTTAGTCCTAAGATTGTAAATAAAATAAAAAGTACAATAGAGCAAAATCATCAAGTAATTATTTTCCTTCCAACAAGAGCAAACTATAAATATCAAGTTTGTACAACTTGCGGAAGTTCTGTAGAGTGTCCATTTTGTTCTGTATCTATGAGTTTGCATAAAAATTCACTTGCTTTAAAATGTCACTATTGTGGATATACACAACAAATCCCCAAAAGTTGTCCTTCTTGTAATACTGGAGTAATTCATAACTTACGAGTTGGAACTGCACAAATTGAAGAGGAGTTAAACTTTATTTTTGAAGATAAAACTGTTAAGAGATTTGATAGGGACGAAGTAAAAACTGATAAAGAGTTACGAAAAGTTCTTGAGGATTTCAACTCAAATAAAATAGATATTTTAGTTGGTACTCAAATGCTCTCTAAAGGACATGATTATCACAATGTCAAACTAGCTGTTGTACTTGGGATTGATTCAATACTTAAAATGAACTCATATAAAGCAAGAGAGAGAGCACTTTCACTCTTGATTCAAATCTCTGGAAGAAGTGGTAGAAAAGGGGAGGGTGAAGTTGTTATACAAACTCAAAATAGAGAGTTCTTTGATTTTTATTTAAATAATAGGGATTATAAAGAGTTTTTAGATGAAGAGCTCACCTTTAGAGAAGACTTATATCCTCCATATTATAAATTGGCCAAAATACTTTTTGCCCATACCAATGGACTAAAAGTAAAAGATGAGTTTGATAAATATACAAATATTTTAAAAACAAATGAAAATATCGAACTGGTAGGTGCAAACCAATCTCCTATATTTAAATTGGCAAATAAATATAGATATGAAATAATAGTACGTTCTAGAAATGTAAAACCCCTACTGGAAGTACTGCATAGTATTGAATCACCAATGGTGAGCATAGATATGGATACTATTTATTAAATATTGTTTTATTTTCTCTTAGTATAGTTTATAGTATAATCGGCAAAAATTTACATAGGATAATATATGATTTACACAGCAGATGAATTTAAAAAATTAGTAGAAGAAGTACAAGGACAAGATTGGTATAGAAATCCAATTGGATTTGGTATTGCAAGAGTTGATAGAGGACAATTAAATCCAGATAAGATTCTTCAAGCAACATACCCAGTTTTAAACTAGAATGAAAACTTTGGAAGTGCGGCTATATTTTTAAATGCATTAAAAAAATCAGGTGCCAATGTTGATACTACAAAATCAGAATTAGTATGTAATGTTACAGATGAGTTTTTAACTTCTTGTATTGAGGCATTTAGACCTTTTAACCCAGAAGCTAAAGGTGATGCACATAGAAACGTACAAGTTATCTCTTCACTTGCTACATTACCACTAGATTCAGGTCTTAGTGCTGATGATTTTAAAGTAGTATTTATATTTGAAGATGCAAATCCATTAAGCGTAGAAACTGTTTATTTAAAACTTTATGCTCTATCTTTAGGTAAAGCAAAATTAAGAAGCTTGAACTTAAATGGTGCATTTGGAGTATTGGAAAATTGCGCATGGACTGGAAGTCAACCTATAGAATTAGATTGGTTAAGAGCAAATGAAATTTCATTAAAAATTACTAATCAATACCCAGAAATCACTATGGTAGATAAATTCCCAAGATTTTTATCTCATGTTATCCCTGCTGATAATACTAGAATCCTTGAGACATCAAAAGTTAGATTTGGAGCACAATTAGCAGCTGGTACAACTGTTATGCCAGGAGCTGCTTATATTAACTTTAATGCAGGTACAGAAGGTGCTGCTATGGTTGAAGGAAGAATTTCTTCAAGTGCAGTAGTTGGAGCTGGTTCAGATGTTGGTGGTGGAGCTTCTATCTTAGGAGTTTTATCAGGAACTGATGGTGTACCTGTTTCTATTGGAGAAAATACACTTTTAGGTGCAAACTCTTGTACAGGTACAGCTATTGGTGATTCTTGTATCCTAGATGCGGGTGTAACAATTTTACCAGGGACAAAAATCACACTATCAGAAAAAGCTGTTGCTTCATTAAAAGAGATTAATCCAGATAAAGAGATTACAACAGTAATGAAAGGTAGTGATTTTATTGGAGTTAATGGAGTTCATTTTAGAGTAAACTCTCAAACGGGTCAAACTGTTGCTATGAGAAGTACTAGAGAAGTAAAACTTAATTCAGATTTACATTAATCAAAAGTTTTAAGCAATAAAAAAGGGGATGATTTAAAAATCATCCCCTTTTTTTATAATTATAAAATATGTTATTAGAACAGTTCCACACTAGTCTTTTGTTCTTTTGTATATCTAACAACTTTATCTCTACCATTACTTTTTGCCTCATATAAAGCAATATCTGCATTTTTAACAACTGTTTCAAATGAACTAGAATCTTCAGGGAACATAGAAAGTCCCATACTAACAGTTTTTTTGATAGTTGTACCTGCATATACATCTATTTCATTTTCTCTTACTTTTGCGCCAATTTTATGTGCAATAGCAAGGGCACTCTCTTCTGAATCAACACCAATAAGAAGTACCATAAACTCTTCTCCACCATATCTAACTAATATGTCAGATTCTCTTACATTTTCTTCAAGAATTCTAGATAACTCTTTTAATACTTTATCCCCTATATCATGTCCATACTCATCATTTACAGCTTTAAAGTGATCCATATCTAACATTAATAGACCAATATTTTTCTTATCTCTTTTAATTTGAGGAATAAGAATTTTTAAATTTTCATCTAAGAATTTTCTATTGTAAAGTTGTGTTAATCCATCTTTAAAGGCAGACTCTTCTAATGCTTGCATTAAAAGTTTAACTTCAACAGCAGGTCTAGCTTCCTTTAAAAATCTACTAATAAATAGACTCTTATTTTTTATCTCTTCAAGCTCTTCTTTTGTATCAGTTACAAAATGAACTATTAAGTATAAGTTTTCAATAATGTCTATATTTAAACAGTAGTAAAATTTATCTTTTTTGTTAAAGAATGGACAACTTTCATGAAAATCTATTGAGATAACATCACTTTTTGTCCTAGCAGCTCTACATAAATGTGGATTATCCTTTATTGAATCATAACAAAAAAGAGATTCTCCAACACTAATAATTCTTTCCATTTTCTGTTTTTTAATATCTATTTCAAAGAATGTAAAGTTTTTTAGGTTGAATTTATTTTCAAAAACTTGTGCAATTCTATTATAGATTTCATTTTTTGTATTATCAAGTTCAACTTGCTTTTTAAATTGATATAGATTTGATAGATTATCAATGATATCTTTTGATTCATTTAGAGGGTTTGTATTTAATGTAGTTTTATCCCTATATCCAACAAATCCTTGAAGCTTTTCATCAATATCTAGTGATGTATCTTTAAAAATTGTAATTAAATTATTATAATCTTTTGTAACTTGAACAACTTCTGATGAAAGTCCAGGGGGTATACTAATATTTATAAATTTACCAACTTTTGCTTGATTTATATTATCTCTTAGTTTTGTATATAGTGAAAAGTATGGATTAAATACTTTTTTAGAGAATAAAAATACCATGATTACAGCTAAAAGTATAATTGTTATAATCACATAAATAGATCTAATACCAATCTCTTTTAATGTACTTACATCTAGAACAATACTAATTGCTCCTAAAGTTTGTCCCTCTTTTACATTATGACAAGATAGGCAAGTAACATTTGCATTATAAGGTATTGTAACCCTTACATTTGTATTGATAAAACCTTCCGAAACTATATATTTTGTTTTACCAGCTCTTAAAACAGTTCTATCTAAGTCATCTTTGGGATCTTTAAATTTTGAATTTTCAAATTGTGAGCTTATTAAATCACTTTTTACAAGCCATAAGTCTTTTACGTTTTTCATACTTGAGACAGATTTTAAAAATTCATCAACATTTGAATTATCTTTTATATGTAAATCTAAACCACTTTTAATAACTTCTGATATTGATTCTGCACTTGTAACAGATGATTTAATAGAAACAGTTCTTAAGTTATAAAGTGAAATTCCTGTTATAAAAATAGCAACTAAAATCAAAAGGATTAAAAATTGTACTATTATGTTTTTTTTCATATTTACCTTTCAAAAATAATATTTTAGTCTATTAATTATTAAAGAAGTTATATTATTAATAACTTTTTTAATAAAAAAGATTTTCTGGATTTACATAGGAGTTATTTATAATTGCTTGGAAAGTTAAGTTTTCATCAACTCTTCCAACCACATAACCTTTTTTTATCCACTTTCCGACTTTTAAAGTAGGAGATATTTGGTCTAAGTGTGAATAAATAGTATGAAGACCATTTTTATGTTGAATAATTACAACATTTTCAAGCATACCAGAATCTTGTTTTGAATATATTACTTTTCCATCTAATACAGAGTATACTTTTGCATTTTTACTATTAGATTTTAACAAAATTGATTCATTAAAAAGTTTGATTTTATAAACAGGGTCATAATATTTCCCAAACTTTTTTAATATAGTGTATGACTTTAAAGGTGCAATCGTTTTTGAACCTCTATATCTACTTATTTTAACACCTTTAGTAGAAGAACCAAGAATTCTAACATCTAAATCAATATCTTCAGCATAATTCTTTTGTACAGACTCTTGGGTTTTTTCAATTTCGTTGGAAGGCTTATCTTTATTTTTTAAAGCCTGAATCTCTTTTTGTCTTTCTCTTTTTCTTTTTAGGGCAATTAATCTATCTCTTTTTCTCTTCTCTTCAGCTTTTAGTTCTTTTTCCTTTAAGATATTCAAGGTTGAAAGTAAGTTTGTAAGGGAGTTTTGTTTTTTAATAATATTTTTCAACTCTTCTTGATAGAGTTTATGTTTATTCTCAATAGATGCTAAAGACTTAGAGTGTTTGTTTAGTAAATAGTTTAATATTTTTTTCTTTTTTTCTCTTTTTTGAATATATACATTTAACTTTCTTATTTCTCTTTCATTATCTGCTTTATCTTGAGATATTTTAATATATTGATTATCAATTTTTAGCATTTTATCTTTTGCTTCTGAAGCCAATATTTCATAAACTTCACTATCTGTTAACTCTTGAATAGAGTCTTTATTTGCAAGTCTCATAGCAACAGCAGAAGAGTAGTCTTCAATTATTGTGTTAATCAACTCTTCTTCATAATCTTTTTTTTGATTTTGTAGTATTTCACTTTTAACACTCAATGTTGTAAGGTTCTTTTTAGAACCTTCTAATAACTCTTTGTGTTGCACAATATCTTTAGTTACTAAATTAATCTCTTTTTCTAGTTTTTTCAACTCTTCATTTTGATCTCGTATTTGATCAGCAATAGATTGAATCTTTTGTTCTGTTTTATTTTTAACATTTTCACTTTTATTTAATATAGTTTTATTATTTTTAATTTTGTCATCAATAGATGCTGCGTTAACAATTATAGTGATAAGTAAGAGAGAATATATTAATTTATGCATTTTTTATTTTATATCTAAAAAGTACTCCAAAAATTGTAACTATTGATATCCCAAATGATAATAAAAATAGTTTTAGAACTTCAAGTTCAACAAAAATCTTGGTGTTTAATATCTCATCTAATTCAATAGGTAGAATCATTTTTAAATTATATGATACAAAGAGAAATAATCCTCCTGAAATAATAAAAGATAAAAATGCACCATAAACCGCATGTTTAATCACTGGTGCCGCACTATATAAAATAGATGCACCATGTAGTTGAAAAATCATAATTCTTTGATTGTGTGCAAGGAACCAAATTGTAACTTGCTTAGATAATATAATTACAACAAAAACAAGGATTAAACCAAAAAGAGTAATTATAATATCATTAATCATTAAAAGCAGAAGATAAATTTGATTATGGTTTTTTGAAAATATCTCTATTCTTTTGATGTTTTTATTATTTAAAAGAGCAGCTCTTATTTTTTTCAGTTCTGTTGAAGTTGGAAATACTTCCAAATGAATTTCATAAAAGTGGGGTAGTCTTTTGTTTAATAAGTCAATTGAACTTTCAGATAGGGTACTTTTTACATTGTTGATAATACTCTTATTTGATAGGGTATTTATTCTATCTACTTTTATACCAGCAATTGTATTGAAATCCTCTTTTATCAAAGGGGTGTGAGTGATTATTACAATTGAATAATCATTTGATATTGTTTCTTTATAATTATTTACAATATTGTTAGTCAATAGATATATTGAAAATGTAATTAACATTACTGTTAATGGTATAACAAAGGTAAAGATATTTTTAAGAGACTTCATATATTATACCATCCTCAATTGATAATTGTCTAAATCTAATTCCGAAGTTTTTTGGTACTCTGTGTGTTACAACTACTACTGTGATGCCAAGTTGTTCATTTGCACCTTTTAGTAAGTTCCAAACAACATCCGCAGAATAATCATCGAGGTTTCCTGTAGGTTCATCTGCTATAATTATTTTTGGGTTGTGTGCTAGTGCACGTGCTACTGCAACACGTTGTTGTTCCCCACCACTTAGCTCATTTGGGTAGTAACCTTTTCTATGAGAAAGTTTTACGTGGTTTAATAGCTTATTTGCTTGTTCTTTTGATATTTCATTTGAATATCCATTTATTTTAAGCGGCAACATGATATTTTCTTCAATTGTCCACTCTTTAATAAGTTTGTAATCTTGAAATATTACTCCAACATCTTTTCGTAAATTTCGTAAATTTTTATTTCCTATATGTGCTAATTCAAAATTATCAATTACAAAACTTCCATGTTTTAAAGCTATATCACCATACATAGATTTTATCAGAGTAGATTTACCACTACCACTAGCTCCACCTATAAAGATAAACTCTTTATGACCAATATGAAATGTACATTTTTTTATAATAAACTTATTTTCATCATATGCAAGGTATATATTTTTAGCAGTTATCATTTTAATATCTCTTTCATTTTATTATGGGCTTTTATATTACTACTTGTGGGGATTGGTTCCCCTTGAAAGTATGATATATTACCTTTATTTATTAATAGATATTTTGAAACTGGTCTATTAAATGAGCCAAAAGTCACTTGAATAAGCCCAGAATTCTCTTCATTTTCAATTACAAATAAATCTTCTATATGATAAAAAAAGTCATCAAATACTTGGGATTTTTTAGGTAAGGCTTGAAAGATATTTATTAAATCAATTTTTTCTTCAAATGAAAAATCTTTATCTTGTTCTATTTCATCATCATTAGAGTTAGAGTATAAAGTAACATCATAGATATTTTTATTTTGCTTCTTCCATCTATCTTCATATTTACTATATATTGGCAAATCTTTATTAATATCAATCTCAATTCTACCATTAGGTAAATTTGTTAATAATCCTACACAAAAATCAAAATATTTTCTACTATCAGTTCTAAGTTCTAGTGTCCCACTATATTTTAAAACTCTTTTTGCTTCATAGATGAACTCATTGCTATAAACTCTTCTTTGTGGTTTCTTATCCCAAGGTACTGGAAAATGAACAAATATTTTCCCCACACTATTTGATTTTATAAACTCCATAAAAAGTCGTGCATCATAATTGATAGCTAAGATATTTTTTATACCTAAAATTTTGACTTGTTTTAACATTTGTTCAATTGATGGAGTATGAATCTCTAAACCAATAAATTGAACGTCAGGATTACTTTGTGCTTGATAAAGCAGGTGTCTTCCTGAACCAAAACCTATTTCAATTTGAATTTCTTTGTTGGTTTCAAACTCATCTACAAAATATTTTATATCTTTTAGATACTCTTTTTGAGGTTCTAGTTTCTGATTAAAGTTATTTGTATTTGAAAAAACAGTTTGGGCTTGAGTAAAGGTAGAGTAAGTATTTAGTGCATCTTTTACAATAGTAACAGGTGTGACTCTTGTTACTTTGTCAGCTTTTATCATCTTATTTTCATTGTTATCTTTTAGAGTTAACAAAAACTCTTTATTTTGACTTGTAACGCCTATTTTATACTCTGTTTTTCTAGGCTTATCACTATTATTATAAGATTTTGCTATAAAATTAAAATCTACGCCATCACTATTTGATGGCGTGATTAATTTTTTATTTTCACTAAATACTATGTGGGGCATACTATTTATCTAATAACTTAGGTAATACTAAAAGTGTTTCATTTGTTTTTTCAGAGACTATACCATTTTCATCTACTGCTTCAATAGCGTATTGGTATTCAACTCCTCTTACTATATCTTTATCTTCAAATCTAAGATCAGTAATATTTGTATATTTCTCTTTTCTAGTTTTGAAAAAACTATCTTTTATAGTTTTATAAATATTATAAAATTTTGCTCTATTGTCACCTGGTTGCCAATTTAATATAGCTTTTTCACCTTGAATTTGAGCAAGCGTTAGGATAGGCTTATTAAGTTTTGTTAAGGTAATACCCATTACTGGATTTACTTCTGGACTACTTTCTAAACCATCTTTATCTATTGTAGTTACTTTATAGAAGTATCTTTTTCCATCTTCATTTATAAAGTCTTCATAAGTAAAAGTAGCATTATTTATTTGTTTTAACTCACTAAAAGAACCATCTGGTGTAGTGTTTCTATATATGATATATCTAACAGCATCAACTGAAGGTGAAGGTTCCCAATTAAGTGTTATTTTTTTAGGTTGATTATTTGTAGCAGTTAAGTTTTGCACACCAGCTGGTAATGCTTTTGTTTGAGCTTTAACTATTTCACTATCAAGTGAAGGAATATCTTGGAATGTATAAGCAACAACTTTATATAAATATACAATATTATCTTTTAGTTTTGTATCTATGTATTCTGCTTGTAATCTACCATCAAGAGTCTCAAGTTTTTCCCAATCAGAGTCTTGAGGAGTTGATCTAAATACTTTATAGTACTCAATAGCTTCACTTTCGTGTGGTCTCCAGATTATTTTTATTTGTCTTGGTAGGTTAGAAATAGCTTGGATAAAAGCAATTCCTTCTGGCTGGGGAAGTGTCATTACTTGAAATGTTTTTGTAGGTTTTGATTCTATATCATTTGCAGTACCACTTGAAAAAGTATAAGCATACTTTGTATTTGGTGTTAAATCTTCATCTAAAAAGTGAGAAGCATATCTATTTTCAATAAAGTTTACTAATTTAAGTTTTGTGCTCTCTTCACTCAAGTTTGCTCTGTAAAGATTGTATCCAATAACTCTAGAGTCATCAACCTTTTGCCATTCAAAGGCAATTGATGTTATTCCTGATATTGTTCTAATAGATCCAGAATCAATTACTTCTAAGGTTTCATCAATTTTTGGTTTATTTCCTTCTCCTAAATTCTTAGTGCTACAACCACTAATCAATAAAGCTAAAAGCAGAGTTAATGTAATCTTTACCCAATTTCTCATTTACGGTCTCCATATTAAAGTTTTTATTTATAAATTCATTTATATCATTTGTGATATTTGCTTTAAAATCCATCTTCTCATTTGTAATAGGATGAATTAAGTATAAGTTAAAAGCGTGTAGATAAAACCTGTTTATTTTATTTAATTCGCCCTTAAATCCATATAAATTATCACCTAAGATATGACGATTGATACTATTTAAATGAACTCTAATTTGATGGGTTCTTCCTGTAAAAAGTTTACAACAAATAAGCTCGTATTTTTCATTTGTACTTGTTTGTAGTTTTGCAAAAGCAGTTTTTGCATTTTTGCCATCTGGTACTATTCCCATTTTTAATCTATTATTTGGACTTCTTCCTATAGGTTTTTCTATTACTATATTATCTTTTAATGGCATATCTAAAATAGCTAAGTAGTATCTTCCCATTGTTTTATCTTCAAGTTGTTTAGACAACCCCACATGAGCTTCATTTGTCTTTGCTACAACCATTACACCACTAGTTCCTTTATCTAACCTATGTACTATGCCATGTCTCTCTTCACCACTAATAGTTGATAGGGATACTTTTTTAGCTTTGAGCCAATCCACTAAAGTAGCCTCTTTTACACTTGGTGCTCCATGAACTACTAAGTCATAAGGTTTATTTATTACTAAAATATGTTCATCTTCATATATTATTTCAACATCAAAATCTACTTCATAATCCTTTGGTTCTTCTGCTTCTGGAAGTTCCACTAATATCTCTTGATTTTCTTTTAATTTATAGCCTGTTTTTGTGATGATTTTACCATCAACTTTTACGTACTCTTTTTTTATAAGTTGTTCTATTTGATTTCTTGTTTCTTCAAGCTTTTGTGATAAATATTTATCTAGTCTTGATTCTTCCAAAACAATAAAGTTTTTATGCATATTTCGATACTCTTTCACTATGAGATTTATTGACAAAAGAATTATTTCACAATTTGATTATCCCTTGATAGTTTTTATTATACCATTAATAGCATTGTCTTACCATTTAGTGAGTGAGATTAATGAATCTTTGGCACAAAGACAATTAGGATATTTTACTCTTTCTATTTTTCTATTTTTAGGTGTATTCTTTTTACCTTTGCGAAGAAACTTAAGAATTATTCCATTTTTTTATTGGATAGGTATTGCTTTATTGATTGCTGTGGAGTTTGTTGGTGTTACCAAACTTGGAGCACAAAGATGGCTTCAAATACCAGGTATTGCCATGACAATTCAACCCTCAGAACTAATAAAACCGATATTTTTATTGATGATTGGATATTTAGTTAAAAATCGACCACCACCTCGTGATGGTTATGATTTAAAAGATTTTTTATACTTTTCTTTGTATATTTGGATTCCTTTTATATTGATTGCAAAAGAGCCTGATTTAGGAACAGCATTAATATTATTATTAGTAGGTTATGGGATATTATTTATTATTGGAGTAAATTGGAGAATTTGGGCAACTATTTTAGTTGTCTTAGCAACACTATCTCCCTTTATTTATACAAACCTAATAAAAGATTATCAAAAGCAAAGAATAAAAGACTTTATATCAGAGGAACCCAGTTATCACGTACAGCAATCAATTATTGCCATAGGTTCAGGTGGATTAACTGGTAAATCATCAGAAGAGGCAACCCAAGCACAGTTGAAGTTTTTGCCAATTGCCACAAGTGATTTTATTTTTGCATATTTAGTGGAAAGACATGGTTATGTTGGTTCTTTAATTCTTATTGTTATTTATATATTATTAATTTTGCATCTACTCTCCATGAACTACTATTTTTCCGATGATTACGTTGTGCGTTGTTTCGCCTCGGGGATTGCATTATTAGTATTTTTAAATATGAGTGTAAATATTTTTATGGTCATAGGTTTTGCCCCTGTTGTAGGACTGCCCTTACCCTTAGTTTCATATGGTGGGAGTTCTTTTATAAATTTTATTGTAATATTCGCAATTTTAGAAAACCTACTAGCATTTAGGTTTATGGATTTATATAATTTTGAAAGGAAACTTTAGTGGAAGCACAAATTAGTGGTTTTATTGGATTTGAAGATGATTTTGAAGAGTCAAAAGCAGTTTTATTTGGAGCACCATTTGATGGAACAACTTCATTTAAACCAGGAGCTAGATTTGCACCAAATGTTATGAGAGAAGATTCATGGGCAATAGAGAGCTATAGTCCATATTTAGAAAAAGATTTAGAAGATTTAAAACTTTTTGATTATGGAAATCTTGAATTACCCTTTGGAGATAAAAAAAATGCTCTTAGAATGATTCAAGAACATGTTCAAGAAATTATTGATGCAAATAAAATTCCAATTATGATTGGAGGAGAGCATTTAGTCTCCTTAGCTCCTGTTAAAGCACTTAGTAAAAAATATGATGACTTACACGTAATACATTTTGATGCACATACTGATTTAAGAGAGGATTATTTAGGTGAGGCATTAAGTCATGCTACAGTTATAAGACGAATATATGATCAACTAGGTGATGGTAAGATAAATCAATTTTGTATAAGAAGTGGATTAAAAGATGAATTTGAGTGGGCAAAAAAACATACTCACTTAGAAAAGTTTACATATAATACTCTGCCTTCATGTGTAAAAAGACTTAAAGATAAACCTGTATATATAACAATAGACTTAGATGTTTTAGACCCTTCAGTATTTCCAGGAACAGGAACACCAGAACCAGGTGGAATAGATTTTCATGATATGCTAAATATAATAAAAGAGCTAAGTAAACTTAACAATGTTGTAGGTATGGATGTTGTTGAACTTAGTCCTAAATATGATGCAAGTGGTATTTCAACTGCAGTTGCATGTAAAACACTTCGAGAATTAGTATTAGCTACAGTTAAATAACTGTAGCAAGAACTTAGTTTTCTTCCATTATCTTTTTTATCTCATGAAGCAATTCAATTGAAGCTTCAATCTCTTCTTTTCTTATGGCTACACTTTCTACATTACAACCAATTGGTATACCTTTTTCTTTTCCAAAAGTATAAAGCTCTTTAAAAATATCAATACACAGTTTCATAGAGTCATGTAAAATATCCCCTGAAGCTTTTAAATCCTCTTCTAAATAGTTTGGAATACTAATCCCTAACCATTTCATAAAATCTAAGGTTTTAGCACTACCACAAGGAGTAAGAGTAAATATAATTGGTACTATTTCTTTTTCATTCTCTTTTGCATATTTTGCATAGTCAGTTAAAAATATTTTTGATGCTTCAAGATTATACACACATTGAGTAATAAAGTATTCGCATGAGTTGTCTATTTTTGAAAATACTCTAATATGTTCATCATGTTTTACCATATGTCGTTCAGGGATTGCTATTCCACCCAAACAAAGGTTATTATTAATCTCTTTTTTTAATCTATACGCTTCTGGAAGTGTCATTGGTTTTTTTATATTATGTGAAGCAGCACCTACAAATACAGAGTGAACTTGATTCTCTTTTGTAATTTCTAGCCATGCAGGAAATGTTTTCTCTGTATAGTTTCCTACAGCTCTGTAAACTACTCTTGGTATCTCTAAATCTTTTAAATAAGTTCTTGAATATTCACATGGGTCTAAGGTTTTTATAAAAGGAAAGGGTCTTTTTTCATCTGTTCTATCTGATTCATCTTGTATATCATAAAGAACTAATCCATCTATAGGAAGTTTTGAAATTCTTTCAATGTGTCTAGCTGCAATATCTCTTATTTCATCTTCTGTATGTTTTATTTTTGGTGGAGTAATACCATATAGTAATATTCCACTTTGTTTGTTTCGTATTTTATCAGTTAACATAATTCTCTTTTAAAGTTATAGTTTTTTTGTATTCTACAAAGTTTTTTATTAATAAAGCCTATAAGTAACATAGATTCTTATTTTCGTAGGCTCATTTGGTCTTGGATAGTCTTTATATGCAATTTCAATAGTTTTAATTGTATTTTTATCTAAAGCTTCATATCCAGATGAAGTAGTAATTAAAGGCTGAGTAATATCTCCATTTGGATGTAGAATGAACTCTATTATGTTCAGACCACTTTGTCTTGTACGAACAGAAATAGCAGGATATCTTAAATATTTTTGAGTGATTGAACCTATTGTTTTTAGGTTTTTTCGTAAAAATACTTTTTGAACTTTTGTATATGAATTATACTCTTCTCCATAAAGTTTAATATAGCTTTGAGTTATTTCATCTACAAGTTCTACATCTTCAGGAGGTGTTGCTAAATAAGTCTCTAAAGTATCTTGTTGAAGTTTTGTAGGATTTAATTTTGCATAATTGGGCGTAACCTCTTTTTGTTCACTGGGCTTTGGCTCAATTTTTTTAGGAACATCCTTTTTAACTTCTCTTTTTTTTGCAACTTCAATTTGATTTTTAGTGACTTTCTTATAAATAGTCTCTTTTTTAGTAACTTCTTTTATTATCTCTTTTTTTACTTCACTTTTTTTAGGTGTTTCTTTTTTTTGCTCCACTGATTTTGGAGTTGATTTTAGTCTCACATAATTTACAGCAGATTTTTTATTATCTTTAGATGTTGATGGTGAGTCTTGAACTTCATCATTTTTTATGTGAAATGTTTTGAAAGTTAACAGATGTATAGATATTGATAAAATTAAGGCAAAAATGATGTATTTCATAAAGTCTATTATAGTACAATGTTGCTTTTAATTTAAAATAAAAGTTTAGGAATGTATATGTTTGAAAAATCAATAAATGCTTATGAAGATGCTAAAAAAGTAATACCTGGTGGAGTTGACTCTCCTGTTCGTGCTTTTAATAGTGTAGGGGGAACTCCTCCTTTTATATCAAAAGGTGAGGGCGCTTATTTAATTGATTTAGATGGTAATAAATATTTAGATTTTGTACAAAGCTGGGGTCCTCTTATTTTTGGGCATTGTGATAAAGATATTGAAGAAGCAGTAATTAAAACAGCAAAAGATGGTTTGTCATTTGGTGCACCAACAGTATTAGAAACAGAGCTTGCTGCTGAAATTGTTGATATGTATGAAAATATTGATAAAGTAAGATTTGTAAGTAGCGGAACTGAAGCTACAATGAGTGCTATTAGACTAGCTCGTGGTGTTACTGGTAAAAATGATATTATCAAGTTTGAAGGGTGTTATCATGGACACTCTGATTCGCTATTAGTACAAGCTGGTTCTGGTATGGCTACGTGTGGAGCTCCAAGTTCTCCTGGTGTTCCTGCTGATTTAACAAAACATACACTTTTATGTGAATATAACAATATAGAAAATCTTAAAAAATGTTTTGAAGATAGTTCAGATATCGCTTGTATTATTATTGAACCAATAGCAGGAAATATGGGATTGATCCCTGCTGATATTGAGTTTTTAGAAGCTTGTAGAAAACTATGTGATGAAAATGGTACATTACTAATTTATGATGAAGTTATGTCTGGGTTTAGAGCAAGTTTAACAGGTGCTAGTGGTGTTGTTGGTCCACAAGCTGATATTATTACTTTTGGAAAAGTAATTGGTGCTGGTATGCCTGTTGGTGCTTTTGCATCAAACAGTAAAATAATGGCACAATTAAGCCCTGAAGGTAAAATCTATCAAGCAGGAACACTAAGTGGTAACCCAGTAGCAATGGCAGCTGGACTTACAAGTTTGAGAAAACTAAAAGCAAATCCAGCTATTTATGATGAATTAACTGCAAAGTCAACAAGACTTATGACTGGACTAAAAGATGTTGCAGCAAAATATAATATTCCATTTCAAACAACAGTAAGAGGGAGTATGTTTGGGTTTTTCTTTAGTGAAAAAGCACCTAAAAACTTCAAAGATGTTGGTAGTTCTGACTTTGATAGATTTGCAACTTTTCATAGAGAGATGATAAAAAGAGGTTTCTATTTTGCTTGTAGTCAGTATGAGTTAGGATTTATTTCAACTGTTATTACAAATGAAGATATTGATGCTTGTATAAATGCAGCTGATGAAATTATGAAAAGTTTTTAAGGATAGAAGATGAGTATTTTAAAAAATATAGATTTAGAAAAAAAAGCAAATGTTTATTTTGATGGAAAAGTTACAAGTAGAAGTTTTGTAGATAAAGAGGGCGAAAGAAAATCCTTAGGTATAATGATGCCAGGAACTTACAACTTTGGAACTGCAGCAGCTGAACTTATGGAAATCATTGATGGGGAATGTGAAGTTAAATTAAAAGATTCAAACGAGTGGAAAACATATAGCGCAACTGAAACTTTTTTAGTGCCTGCAAATTCTAGCTTTGATATAAAAGTTAAGACTTTGACTGATTATTGTTGCTCGTATCTTAAATAAGGAATTTTATGGATAATAAAACAAATGAAGAAAAACCAAAACATCAGTCAAAACTAGTTGCTTTAGATAGTTTATCTTTAGGTATTTCAATTGTAGTTGCAGTATTTATTGGTTTTGCTATAGGTTATGGCTTAAAACAATGGACAGGATATACTTGGACCTTGTGGTTAGGTCTATCTTGGGGACTAGCTGCTGCTGGACTGAATATCTATAGAGCATATAAAAGAGCTCAAAAAGAGTATGAAGGCTTGGAAAATGACCCAAGATATGCCCACAGAGCAAAATATGGTGATAAGTCAAACGACGATGATGATTAAAAAGTTTGCCAAACTATTTTTTATAATAGATTTTGGCGTTGTTATTTTTTGTATTTTGTCAAATAACTATGTATGGCTTATAAATACACAAGTGGCATTTATATCTTCTTTATTTATCTCCTTTGCCACATTTCTTTCATATAAAAGAAATGTAAGTAAAAGGCTAGAAAATATTGATTATGATGCTCAGCTTTCTAATGATAGGGATGAGATTGATAAAATTGATGATCCCTATGATTTATACGATGAAGATGAGATAAATGAGAAAAAAGACTTTTCAGCTTCAGAAATAAAAGAGATAATAAAAGAAGAGAAGTCAAGAATTAAACAAAATAGCTTTAAAAATACTATTTATAGTAGTGGTAGCTTTATATCTATTTACAGAATAGTAGGTTATGTAATACTTATATTTGGATTTTTTTCTTTGAATAACAATGGGATATTTAATGCAATGCCTTATCTAGTAGGACTTTTTATTGTCCCACTATCAATGCTTTGTGCTAAATTTATTTTAAAATAAGTGGTAAGTCTATTATAGCCTTATCTCTTTCTAAAGATAAAATCATAGAGCTTCTATTTTTATCATGTCTTATCAAGTCAGAATCACAATTATAGTTCTCTCCATAAATTTCAATAGTAACTAATGAGTACTTCTTCTCTTCTAATCTAATATATTCACCTGTTTTTAACTTCACAGATGTATTTATAAGTTTACAATCACTATTAAATGAGTCATAAATACTATTTAAAAGTTTTAGAAAATCTGAAGCAACCATCATAAACTCTGGAATAGATGGATCATAATTTTTGATAAATTTAATCTCTGATTTAGTTTTTCTTGTTGAGATTGTCAAATCAACTAGCGTGAAAATATTTGTTTTTGAAACATTTTTAGGTGCATATTTTTTATCTTGCTTAACATTTGTACTTTTATACAGTTTCATATGAATTTCATTGTCATTTTCATATGTAACTGAAATAGCATAAAAAATATAGTTGTGCAATATTAAGTTTATATATGAGGTTTCAAAACCATAGTTTGCTGGAGCATGTTTTAGTGCCAGGTCATAAAGTTGCTCTTTTTTTACTCTGTTTAGTAAAAATTGAGCTTCTTGATTTGTATATAAAATTTTACCTTGGGAAGAGAAAGATAAAATAGGATTTAAATCTTGCTCTACCCAATTTTCATAGATACTCATTAAATATTAGCTTTCTACGTAATTCTTAAGATTTTTACCAACTTTAGGGTGTTTTAGTTTTTTAATTGCACTTGATTCAATTTGTCTTACCCTCTCTCTTGTAACACTTAACTCTTTTCCAATCTCTTCAAGAGTTCTATCACTAGCATCATCCATAAGACCAAATCTCATTCTAACAACTGCTTGTTCTCTTTCATTTAGTTGAGCTAATATTTGATCAATTTGATTTTGTAAATCCTCTTTCATAATATTATCAACAGGAGTTGGAGCTTTTTCATCAGGTACAAAATCTCCAAATTTACCATCTTCATCAGATCCAATAGGAGCCTCTAAAGATACTGGTTCTTTTGTGATTTTAATAACTTGTTTAACTTTATCAACAGGTAGTCCAACTTCTTTTGCGATTTCATCCACATTTGGCTCTTTTCCGTTTTCTTGAATACCTTTTCTAATAATCTTATTGATTCTATTAATAGTCTCAATCATATGAATTGGAATTCTAATAGTTCTAGCTTGGTCAGCAATTGCTCTTGATATTGCTTGTCTAATCCACCAAGTTGCATAAGTAGAGAATTTATAACCTTTTTTATACTCAAACTTATCAACAGCTTTCATCAGACCTATGTTTCCTTCTTGGATTAAGTCTAGGAAAGGTAAACCTCTATTTGTATATCTTTTTGCAATAGATACAACAAGTCTAAGGTTCGATTTTGCCATTCTAGTTTTAGCTTCATCTGTGATTTTCTTACCACGTTTGATTTGCTCTAAAACGTCTACTAACTCTTCAGGTAATAAGTCAAATCCACCCTTAGATGCTTCTGCTGTTTGGAAAAGTTTTTTGATTTCCATATAAGTAGAAACCATAGTTGCTTCTGGAACCATAGATGTAATTTGTATTTTAGATAAGTTAATAATATTCTCTAAAAGTTTTTCATGGTTTTTCTTTAGAGTATCATTAAAAAGTGGTAGTTTATACTCTAATCTTTTTAATTCTGAATCAAAACCAGTATCTGATTTAAGAGCAGTTTCCATAGCTTTTACAATCTCTGTAATAAGTTTAGATGTTGGTCCTAAGTCAATTAGAGCTTGTTTTAAAATCTGTTTTTTAAATGCAGTTGATAGGTTGAATGTTATAGTATCAAGTTCATCATTTGATTTTGGAGTCTCTTTTGCTTGGAATTTTAACCAATCTTTTTTTGCTTTTTCTAATACTTTAAATGCAGCAATAATAGTTTCAGCTCTTTTATCTAGTTTCTTTTGTTTTTTTCCACTAGTTTCCTCTTCAGTCTCTTCAATTTCCTCAGAATCATCAGTTGAACTATCTTCTGTTTCATCAGCTGAATCATTGTCTTCATCATCAAAGTTTCTAAAAAGCTCTTTAACTTTTCTTTCTCTATTTACTAAAGGCTCTCTATATTCTAAAATAAAATCTACTAAATATGGAACAAAACAAATAGCATCAAGGATTATATCCTCACCCATTTCTATTTTTTTAGAGATCTCTATCTCTTCTTCTTTTGTAAGTAATGGAATTTGACCCATTTCTCTTAGATACATTCTCACGGGAGAATCAGATCTTGACCATTCTAAAAGTTCTTTATTTTTAAGTAAGTCGTAAACACTACTCTCACCATCAATCATTTTATTTCGTTGGTCTTCTCTTTTTTTAGCTTCAAAAGCATTCATCACTTTAGCTTGTTCTTGTGAAGTCATCATATTTACATTATATAGTTGCATAAGGGCAATTAGTTTTTTAATATTTTGACTTGATGGAGCTTTAGGGAATAACTTTATGACTTTTTCAAAAGTTAACGTTGAATCTTTATATTCTTTCGCTAATTTTTCAATTTCTTTATTTAAATCTTTTGCACTCATATTTTTTGTAAGTTCCTTGCTTGAAAGATAAGTCAGATATTATATCCAAAGTTGCTAAAATAACTATTAATTTTAAGTGTTTAATCTATATTTTCTAAAAATTTAGATAAAATTCGACTTTATTTGAAGATAAAAATTATTAAAAGAAAATAAAACTTGATCGTTATGTATCGTTTATTTTTTAATTTTAAAGGATTAAAAATATGAGTAAAATTACTGGTAAAGTATGGAATTTTGGGGCTAACATTGACACTGATGTTATTATTGCTGCAAGATATTTAAATAGTTCAGACCCAGAGCATTTGGCAAAATATGTTATGGAAGATGCAGATCCTGAATTTCCAAAAAAATTACAAAAAGGTGATATTATAGTTGCTGGTGAGAACTTTGGATGTGGAAGTTCAAGAGAACATGCACCTATTGCTTTAAAAGCTGCAGGAGTTGCTGCTGTTGTTGCTCCGTCTTTTGCTAGAATTTTCTATAGAAATGCATTTAATATGGGATTACCAATTTTTGAATTACCTGAGTCTTTAGAGATAAAAGAGGGTGAAGAAATTTCAATTGATTTAGACAATGGTGAAATTACAAATAATACACAAAATAAAACTTACAGATTTACAGCTATACCTCCTTTTATGCAAGAATTGATACAAACAGGTGGGTTAATAAATTATGCAAAAGCTGAAATGGGTAAGGAAAAATAATAATGAAGACATATAATATTTCAGTAATAAAAGGTGACGGAATTGGACCAGAAATAGTTGATGAAGCTATAAAAGTATTGGATGCAGTATCTTATAA
>PKUK01000009.1 GCA_002869535.1 Arcobacter sp. | reverse complement strand
CCCCTTGTGGAAACGTAAGTCGTCGCCAACTCTTGAGTATTTTTAAAGCTTAGTTCTTTATAGATTTATTTCTATTCAGTGCTAAGCTTTTTTTTAGCCCTTTTTTTACTGATATTTATAATATTATTCCATGAACTAGAATTTATTTTCTACTTTAAGGTGTCACTATTTATTATTCAATATTCACTATTAGTTATTCATTATAAAAGCTCGCATAGCTCCAACGGTAGAGCAATTGCATGGTAAGCAAGAGGTTGCAGGTTCGATTCCCGCTGTGAGCACCACTCTTTTTTATCTATTTACCAATAACTATACCTAATCTAAATTTAAATGCATAACGCATTTTGAAGTTATCTTCTCTTTCCCCATATAAAGAGGGAACAATATCATAATAGAGCCATTTTCTTATATAGTGTTTATATGAGATATATGCATCATAGTTTTTAGTTTTAAAATTTGTTTGATTATCATTTGAAGATATTGATGTTACATAATTGAGGGTATTTTTACTTGAAAGTATATGTGTAAGTCTCAATGAGTTATATATATTATTATCACTTGCTTTTTTATTCCAATAATATTGATTTGTATTTATAAACCGTAATTGATTATTGATATGTTTTTTTAAAGAGAGTGTGGTACTATTTTCAAAATTGTTTTTGTTATTTAATTCAATTTTCTCTTGAGCAACAAAATTCCAACTATTTGTCAAATCAAATTCTTTACTAACACTACTATTGATAAAAACAAAAGAGTTTAATTTAACTCCAGCTTTTGTTCTTAAGTTATAGTATTTTTTATATTTATCATATTCTAATGCTAAACTACTTTTATCATCTTTATAAGGAACACTTTCATTGTTATCTTCATACTCTTTCCCAATTTTATTGTCATCATTTTCTATGACTAATTTTAGTTTCTCTTTAAGTTGTGGAAGTCTCACTTTTACATTAAAAGTAACTCCACTTGTGTTTCCTTTTGTTTGTGTATTGTTGTAGTATGTTTCTATATGAATGGAACTGTTTTCATATTTATATTAACTTTTTTCATCAGTAAGGGTTTCATCCAATACTTTTGAGTATTGATTGAGTTTGTCATAAGTATATTTAAGATAAGTTTCTGTTGAATTGAGCATTTTATTAACAATTGAAGTGTTTTCTTGAGAGTGTTCTTCTTTTTCATAATCATGAAAAGAATATAAAGTCAAAGGAAGCATAAGTGTTATTAGGATTCTGAATAGATATTTCATAACATCCTCCTTATAAAAATGATTCCATTATTTATCTTAATAATTCATAAATATAAAGATTATAAAATTATTTTAATTTAGAGGTATTATAAAAAAAGACATAAAAAAAGGGCCTCTATTTCTAGAGACCCTTTTAGGTAATAGTGAACTATTACAGTCTAGATTCGTATCTTCTAAGCATATACAATCTTTTAAGCATTTTTTTCTTAGCGTTAATTTTTTGTTTCTTTCTCTTTTCAGTCATAGGTTCAAAAAATCTTCTTGCTCTTGTTTCAGTAACGATTAGGTTTCTGTCACATTGCTTTTTAAATCTTCTATAAGCTTCGTCGAATGATTCGCTATCTTTAACTTTAATACCTGGCACTATAATCACCCACTTTCTTTTAAAATTTAGGGATGCATTATATTTAAATA
Source organism: Arcobacter sp. (assembly GCA_002869535.1). Classification (GTDB taxonomy): domain Bacteria; phylum Campylobacterota; class Campylobacteria; order Campylobacterales; family Arcobacteraceae; genus Arcobacter. Next base: position 345,366 of record PKUK01000009.1, on the reverse strand, counting down.
ATACTTAATTACAATTTAACTCTATTTTGATATAATCCCATAATTTAAGATATTTAGGAAAAACTTTGGATTTAACACACTTAGATGAAAATAATAGACCTAAAATGGTAGATGTGTCAGATAAAAAAGAGACAACAAGAGTTGCTATTGCAAGTGGGCAAATATCTATGTCAAAAGAGGCATATGATGCTATAATTACTAATAACACAAAAAAAGGTCCAGTTCTTCAAACTGCTGTTATTGCTTCAATTATGGGAGTTAAGAAAACAAGTGAGTTAATACCTATGTGTCATCCTTTGTTATTGAGTGGAATAAACTGTGATATTGAAGAGTTACCATCTTTACCTGGATTTAAATTAATTGTTACAGCAAAATTAAATGGACAAACTGGTGTTGAGATGGAAGCTTTAACTGGTACAAGTATTGGCTTACTTACAATTTACGATATGGTAAAAGCTATTGATAAATCAATGGTTATATCAAATGTACAGTTGGAGAGTAAATCAGGTGGTAAAAGTGGAGATTTTATTAGATGATAGATTTAAATAAGCATAAATTAGAATTAGATTATCCTTGTAGTTGGGTATATAAAGTTGTTGTTGTTGAAACTGTTAATATAAAAAAAGTTATTAAAGAAGTTATAACAGAACGAGAGCACAAGTTAGTAGAATCAAAGGTTAGTTCAAAGGGTAAATTTAAAAGTTATACTTTAGATTTAATAGTTCATAATGATGATGATAGAAAAACTATATATGAGCTTTTGGGTAATCACGATTCAGTAAAAATGGTTTTATAAAAGAAGAAAAAATGAATAGAAGATAATTTTTAGAAAAAGCAAGAAATTTTGCAATTGGTTCAACTCTTTTACCAATTATTGGAAGTGCAAGTTCATTAATAATAGAAGATGAAGAGTTACTTACTCCAAAAGATATAATTTTTGCTAGTGAAAATCGTATTAATATCTCAAAAGATGTATTTTTAGATAAAAAGTTTCATGAATCTTTTTTAAATGTTCAGAAGAAACTTAACTATATCCAACGTTATGTGGGATATGGAAATTTTAATATTATATCATTTGATGAAGCAATAAATGTTTTAAGATATTCAAAAGACCAAACCATTTTTACAAGTGATGAGTTAGCTTTTATAGAATATATTTTTTATTATGAGCCTTCTTACCATGGGTTTTATGGTGAAAGAACAACTATAAATCTAAGCTCTAAAATAAATAAAAATGATATTGAAAAAATACCTTATACTGGCCATTATGTATTTAAGGGAAAACCAAAAGAGACATATTTAAAACTAAAAAAAGATATCGGTCCAACTATTTATTTAACTTCAGGTGTTAGATCTGTTGTGAAACAAATGAGACTATTCTTAGATAAGTTAAAATCAGTAGATATGAACTTATCAATGGCTTCAAGATCAATTGCTCCTCCTGCTTTTACATATCACTCAGTTGGGGACTTTGATGTTGGTAAAAAAGGTTTAGGTGCTGACAATTTTACAGAAAGATTTGCACATACTAGTGAATTTACAGAGATGAAAAGTTTAAAATATATTGATATGAGATATACAATTGGTAATAAGGATGGAGTAAGGTATGAACCTTGGCATGTTAAAGTTATTTAGATTTTTATTTATTTTTATATTATTACAAAATTTGCATGCAAATAGTAGTGACTTAAATTTCAAACTTATTAAAAAAGGTATTCAAGATGAGAATACTCTTTTAATAGTAGGTGGCATACAAGGTGATGAACCTGGTGGTTTTATGGCTGCATCTTTGATTGCTACGCATTATGAGATAACAAAAGGTTCTGTTTGGATTGTTCCAAATTTAAATTTTAATTCTATTATTCAAAGATCCCGTGGTCCCTTTGGAGATATGAATAGAAAGTTCGCATATATATCAGAAGAAGACCCTGATTATATTGATGTAAAAAGAATAAAAGAGTTGATTAAAAAACCAGAAGTTAAATTAATACTTAATTTGCATGATGGAAGTGGATATTTTAGAAATAAATATATAGATAAAGACCACTCTCCTTATAAATGGGGACAGAGTTCTATTATTGACCAATCAAGCCTAAATGTACCTGCATATGGAAATTTAGAAGAGATAGGGAAAAGAATTTGTAAAAAAGTAAATGAAAGTTTGATTAGAGAAGAGGATATTTATCATCTACATAACACTAAAACTAAACTTGGTGATAAGGAGATGGAAAAAACCTTAACTTATTATGCAATAAATAATGGTAAAGCAGCTTTTGGTAATGAAGCAAGTAAAGAGTTACCTGTGCATGAAAGAACTTATTATCATCTACTTGCTCTTGAAGAGTATATGAATATTATGGGGATTGAATTTAAAAGAAAGTTTGATTTAGAACCAATAGCCTTGAGAAATGTAATAGATAATGATATTTATATCTCATTTTATAATGATAAGATAAAACTTCCTTTGTCTGAAGTGAGAAGTTATATTGGCTATTTTCCAGTAAAAAAAGATGGAACAATTGATTTTAAACCAAGTAGTCCTGTAATGACAGTTATCAAAAATAGTAATTCAACATATGCAATACATTATGGAAATAGAAGACTATCAGTTTTAGAACCAGATTATTTAGAAGTTAGTGAAAAGAAAGAGAATATAAAATTCAAGATTGATGGAGAAGATAAAAATATAGAAATAGGTTCTTTGGTTGATGTAGGAAAAAGTTTTTATGTCTTTCCAAATGAGTATAGAGTAAATGTTATTGGATATGTAAATAAAAACTTTAGAAATGAATCGGGACTCAATATTGAAAAAGATGATATTATAAAAAGATTTTCTTTAGATAGAAAAGGTGAAATCTACAGAGTTGAGTTTTATAACAAGATTGATAATAAATTTGCTGGAATGGTATTGGTGAAGTTCTCAAAAAAGTTTTATGAGGAACTAGTTTCTAATGAAGTAGGAAAAGTTCCTCCTTCATTATAATTATAAATCTACTAGTTCTTTTTTTATTTTTTCTTGGTTGATTTTTTTTATGGCATTTTTGTGAAGTTCTTCAACTCTTTCTAACTCTTCATCAATTAACTCACAAATTTGCTCGAAGTCTTGACCCTCTTCTGATGCTACAAAAACTTTATACTCTTTTTTTGTGAATTTTCTTTTTAAAATCTCTTTTAACTCTTTTTCATCTTTTAATTCGCCAACAAGTTTTTCTATATTGCAAATTAGATCCTTTTTAAAATTCATTTACGTTATTCCTTTATCCAATTATTTAAATTTGTTATGTCATCATATGAAGTCATATCTAACATTATAGGAGAAATTGAGATAAAATTTCCTTTGATGGCTTCAAAATCACAATCTAAATGTTCACTTCTCTCCCAAATCAAAGGATGAAGTCCAATCCAGTAGAACTCTTCACCTCTTGGATTTAGATGTCTATGAGTATCATTCCCATAAACTCTATATCCCGCTTTTGTTATTTTAATACCCTTGCACTCTTCTTCTTTTATTGGAGGTATATTTATATTTAGAAATCTTCTATTTTCTAAAGGGAATTTATTTTCTAATATTTTCTTAGCAATTTTTGCAATTGTTTTTTTTGCTAATACAAAATCTTTTTCACTAGTAATATCTTCACATCTATCATTACATACTTGTGAGATTGCAATTGCAGGAATACCTTGAAGTGTAGCTTCCATGGCTGCTGCTGCAGTTCCACTATAAGTAATATCTTCACCCATATTTGCACCAATATTTATACCACTAATTACTAAGTCAGGTTTGTATCCCTCTTTAAAAAGATTGTTCAAAGATATAAAAATACAATCAGTAGGACTTCCATCATCAATTTTATAATAATCATCATTTACATTAATCATTCTAAGTGGTCTATCAAGTGTCAAAGAGTGGCCACAAGCAGACTTATTTTTAGCAGGTGCAACAACTGTAATTTTTGCTATGGGGCTTAGTGCTTTTATTAAAGCTTTTATTCCAATTGCATCAAAGCCATCGTCATTTGTTATAAGGATATGTTTCATTGTGCTATAAATACTCCATCAAGTGATTTTACAAGACTTTCTATATTTGAGGTAACTTTAAACCCACTATCAAGCTCAATATCACCTAGTTTTGATTTTACCAATAGTTTTAACTCTCTTTTACCTTGATTATTTGCAATGATTTCAAAAAGATCATACATGATTCTATCATCATTTGTAAAGTTTACTGCAACTGTTATAGGTGGCTCTGCTATTGCTTTTTGTTTTGTTTTGATTTTTTCTTTTTTTGCTTCTTTTAAAGTCTCTATTTTTCGCAAATTGATTCTTGTAAATTGATCATCTTTTGTGATTCTTACTTTAAATGCTATAGGTTCATCTAAATTAAAATCTTCTTTCAACTCTTTTAATCTATCTTCAAAAAGCATAAGCTCTATATTTCCATGGAAGTCCATAAGGCTCAATATGGCAAATTTATTTCCCTTTTTAGAGATTCGTTCTGTTATGGTTTCAACTTTTCCTATGAACAGAGCCTCACTTCCATCTCCTAAATCTTCAATTTCAGAAGATAAGGTATAACTTATCTCATCAAGTTGTGCTCTATACTCATCAAGTGGATGTCCCGATACATAAAACCCTAAAGATTGTTTTTCTAATTCTAATAACTCTTTTAATTCATACTCTTCAAAAGTTTCAAGTTGCACTTCAATTTTAGTTAACTCTTGTGAATCTCCAAATAGTGATCCTGTTGCCATTTTTTTTGCAGCCATTGCTTTTCCAACAGTTTCATTTATAAGCTCAATTTGCTCTAAAATTGACCGTCTTGAATAGCCAAAAGTATCAAAGCCACCAGCTTTTGCTAGGGATTCAAATACTCGTTTATTCACTTTACTTCCATCAACTCTGGAAATAAAATCTGCAAAATCTACATAATTGCCATTTTCATTTCTCTCTTTTAAAATAGATTTAATTGCCACATCTCCAGCACCTTTTATGGCACCCATTCCAAACATTACAACTTCTTGACCATCAATCTTTTTAGCAGAAAATACAAGGTCTGATTTGTTTATATCAGGTGGGAAAAGGTCTAGTTTTAATCTTTTTACTTCATCTACATATTTTACAACTTTGTCTGTGTTATCTTTTTCCAAAGTTAAAAGTGCTGCCATAAACTCTGATTGATAATATTTTTTTAGATATGAAGTATAAAAAGTAACTAGGGCATATGCTGCTGAGTGAGATTTATTAAACCCATATCCAGCAAACTTTACAATAAGGTCGAATAGCTCTTCACAGTGAGTTTTTTGGAATCCTTTTTTAACTCCACCAATAGCAAACTCACCTTTTAGTCTATCCATCTCTTCTTTAATCTTTTTACCCATAGCCCGTCTAACTAAATCCGCACCACCAAGGCTAAAACCACCAATAGTTTGTACGATTTGCATAACTTGCTCTTGGTAAACAATAACCCCATAAGTAGTCTCTAAAATTGGACGTAAAGGTGCGTCAAATTCATCATAAAAGTAGTTTATTTGGGCTCGACCATGTTTTCTATCAATAAAGTCATCAAGCATCCCAGACTCCATTGGACCTGGTCTATAAAGTGCAAGTACGGCGATTATATCCTCAAAATTTGATGGTTTTAATCTTTTACATAAGTCTTGCATACCATCGGACTCTATTTGGAATAGCCCAATAGTATTTCCAGTTTGAATTAGGTCATAAACACCTTTATCATTTACATCAACAGTAAGAAAATCTACTCTTTTTCCATGTCTTTGTTCTATTAATTTATTTGCTTCTTCAATTACTGTTAAGGTTTTTAAACCCAAGAAGTCAAATTTGATTAAATCCACATCTTCTACATACTTTCCATTGTATTGGGTTGCAAGGGTTTCCATTCCTGAAGGTTTAAACAGAGGTGTTTTATTCCATAATGGTTCATTTGAAATAACAACACCAGCTGCATGTGTTCCTGCATTTCTATTTAGTCCTTCTAGGGCTAGGGCAAATTCCCAAACTCTTTTTGCTTGTGGGTTTGAATCACAAAGCTCTTTAATCTTTGGCTCTTTTTCATATGATGATGTTAAGTTTATTCCTAGTTCATCGGGAATAAGTTTTGCCATGGCATCTGCTTGAGAATATGGCATATCAAGAACTCTTGCAACATCTCTAATAACCCCTTTTGCAAGAAGTTTACCAAAAGTGATAATTTGAGCAACATTGGCTCTACCATATTTATCAATAACATAATCAAGAATCTCTTGACGTCTTGCTTGACAGAAATCCATATCGATATCTGGCATAGATATTCTTTCTGGGTTTAGAAATCTCTCAAAAAGTAAACCATAAGGAATAGGGTCAATATCTGTAATAGCAAGAGAAAAAGCAACTAAACTTCCAGCAGCAGATCCTCTTCCTGGACCAACTGGTATTCCCATTTGTTTTGCAACAATTACGAAGTCCCAAACAATAAGCATATATCCTGGGAATTTCATATTATTGATAATATCAATCTCTACTTGTAATCTATCTTTGTACTCTTGATGTCTCTCTTCTGGAACTATTTCAAGTCTTTTTTCTAAACATTGCCAACACTCATGAATAAATAAAATCTTATCATTTTCTAGGGAGTATTCTTTTTCTGGTTCTGGTAGAGTTAAGCCTTGCTCTTGCGATTTTTCTCTAGTAAATTTGAAGTTTGGAGGAGTTGGATCACCTAGTTTTATCTCTAAATTACATTTATCAGCTATTTCTTGAGTAGCATAGATTGTTTCTGGGATATCTGCATATAATTTTGAGATTTGTTCTGATGATTTTAAATAAAACTCATGAACACTGTGTCTTAGTCTATTTGGATCATCATAAAGTTTATTAATGGCAATACACATGAATGCCTCATGTGCATCGGCATCTTTTTGTTTTAAATAGTGAGTATCATTTGTAGCAACAACTTTTATGCCAGTCTCTTTTGATATTTTTAAAATTTGGTCATCAATAAAATGTTGGTCTGAAATGCCATGTCTCATTATTTCCAAGTAAAAGTCATCTCCAAATATCTCTTTATATTCTAAAGCAATCTTTTTTGCTTCTTCATAACCTTTTGCACCATTTTTTACATTTCTTTCACTTTGTGTATTTAGATGCCAGTTTACTTCACCTTGCAAACAAGCAGCACTACATATAAGTCCTTCACTGTGCTCTTTTAATATCTTTTTATTTATTCTAGGATAGTAGTAAAATCCATGCATATATGCTTGGCTAGTCAAAAACATTAGGTTTTTGTATCCTGCATCATTTTTTGCATATAAACATAAGTGAAATCTTTTTCTATGGGACTTATCATCTAATTCTTCTGAATTATGAATATAAGCTTCCATCCCAATTATGGGTTTTATCCCTTCTGCTTTCATCGCTTTATAAAAGTCAATAGCACCAAACATATTACCATGGTCTGTCATGGCAACACTTTTCATTCCTAATTCTTTTATCTTTTTAGCTAAATCTTTTATTTTATTAGCACCATCTAAAAGTGAGTATTCTGTATGTAAGTGTAAGTGCGTAAATTCGGGTATTTGTGACATGTTAATTCTTTAATATTTTATATGGCGATTATAACAAAATCGCAATTAAGATATGATGGAAATATTTAATAAATTTTAATATTTAAAACTATTTTAAGAGAAAAACTTTGGTGCTTCTTTGTAGCCTAAATCAAAAATATCTTGAAGACCTTTAAAGGTAAACATTGGAGTTTGTCTAAGTAGTGGATGTGTTATATATAAATCACTATGTTGTATAGAGTAGTTTCCATTATTAAAGCGAGTTTGAAAGAGTCTTTTTTTTAGAGGCTTTAATAAATCAAATCTTTTTTTCTGATTTTTTTCTGATTTAGGCATTAAATCTATACATACTATTTTATAATCTTTGTTTTGCAATGGGCTAATTGGCATATTATCAAAAAGTCCACCATCAATTAGATATTTGTGGTCATAATGAATAGGCTTAAAAATAGGAATCAAGGCACTTGAGGCTAAACATAGAGGGTGAGTCTCCCCTTTGTTAAAATAGTAAATTTTTTTTGTTTTTGTATCATAAGCATTGACATGGACACTTTTAGGAATATCTTCAAGGTTTTTAATAGGCAAGATAGTATCTAAAAGATGATGCTCTTTATCAATACGAAGTAGACCATTTTTAAAGTAGTTAAATTTGAGTGTTTTTTTTATTTCATCACTTTTAAATATTTCTAGCTGTTTTCTAGCTTCTATACCACTTGCATGAGAACAAGATATTATAGCACCAATTGAGCTTCCTGAATAGGCTTTTATCTCTATGGTTTTATCTTCTAAATAGGCTAAAATTCCTAAGTGAAATGCACCACGAGCTGCCCCTCCACTTAAGCAAAGAGCTAAATTATCCATCTATTTTACCAAGTAATAATTTTAAAATCACCTTCATATGTCTCCACTACAGCTGTGCATGATTCAACCCAATCACCACAGTTTTTATATTCAATCCCATCAATATCTCTTTGTTCTGCTTTATGAATATGTCCACAAATAATACCATCATAACCTTTGTGTTTTGCATGGTCAGTTAGAACTTTTTCAAAATCATTTATAAAATTAACAGAACTCTTGACATTATCTTTTATATATTTAGATAGTGACCATTGAGAATTTATTTTAAAAGTTGTTCTTATTTTATGCAATATATGATTTACATAAAGTAAAAAGTCATATCCATAATCACCTAAAATGGCTAACCATTTTTTTGTCATAGTAATAGAATCAAAAAAATCACCATGGGTAATATAATATTTTTTTCCACTTATTGAAGTATATGTAAACTCATTTGATACTTCTAAATTATTTCCTAGCACAAGAGGAACAAAAGGCCTTAAAAACTCGTCATGGTTACCTGTGATTAAATATACGTTTGTACTCTTTCTTGCTTTTCTCAGGATTTTTTGTATTACATCAGAGTGTGATTGTGGCCATACAAATTTCCTTTTTATTGACCAGCCATCAATAATATCCCCCACCAAGAAGAGGTTTTCACTTTCATTCTCTTTTAAAAAATCAATAAGTTTTTCTGCTTGTGCAAACCTTGTGCCTAAATGTACATCTGATATAAATATTGTTTTGTATTTCATAGCTTGATTGTAATTGTAAATGATTACATTATGGCATCAATTTAAGTAATATTTTTGTAACCATCTAGAGATAAAATAGTTAGATGAGAAATACACAATTGGTTTTGTTTAGTGATACAGTTTATGATTTAAATGGCGTCTCTAGATTTTTAAATGATTTTGCAAAAATAGGTGAAAAGAGCAATTTTAGTATAATTACTTCTACGAAAAAGAGTGCTTTTTCTCAAAAAAAGAATATTTATAATATAAACCCATATTTTAAGATATCCATGCCTTTTTATAAAGAGTTGGATTTAGTATTTCCAAATCCATTTAAAATGGCAAAGCTCTTAAAACAGTTATCTCCAACACTAATTCACATCTCAACTCCAGGACCAGTTGGACTAATAGGTTCAATATTAGCAAAAATTTACAAGATACCAAAAGCAGGAATATATCATACTGATTTTCCTCAATATATCTACAAAAACAGTAACTCAAAATTTTTTAAATATATTTCTAAAACTTATCTACGGTTTTTTTATAGAGATTTTGAAGCTATATTTGTAAGAAGTGATGAGTATAAGAATATTATTATAAATGATTTAAAAATTAATGAAAAAAAAATCTTCACACTAAAAGCTGGCATTGATACAAAAAACTTTTCATCATCTTTTAGAAATACTGATATTTGGAATAATTATAGAATAAAAACAAGTACATTAAAGTTTTTGTATGTGGGAAGAGTTACAAAAGAGAAAAATATTAAGTTTTTGATTCAATTATTTAAAGAGATCTCTCTTTTATCAACAAATATTGATTTGATAATTGTTGGTAATGGAGAGTTTTTAAAATATAAAGATGAATTAAAAAAGAACAATATATATTTTTTAGGAGCAAAGGGAGGAGATGAATTATCTAAAATTTATGCAAGTTCTGATGTTTTTATTTTTCCCTCTACTACTGATACCTTAGGTCAAGTTGTTCTTGAGGCAATGTGTTCAGGTCTACCTGTTATTGTTACAAATGAGGGTGGACCAAAAGAGTTTGTAAAGCTAGCAAATAGTGGATTTATATTGGATATAAAAAATAAAGATATGTGGATAGAGGCTATTATGAAATTAAAAGAAGATAAAAACTTACAAAAAGAATATTCACAAAATGCAAATTCTTTTATGTTACATAATGATATAAAAAATAGTTTTGATGATTTCTGTTTAAAAAATAGGTTAATTTGCTCTAAAAGATAAGTCTTATTTACTATGCATTATAAAGTTTTTATTTGATTCCTTTGAAGCTAATAGTTCAACACATTTATCTATATATAGTTTATTTAATTTTGTAGGTTCTATTTTATTCATTTTTTCAAAAATTGCTTTACACTTATCAAACTCTGATATTTCATAATATTTAATCGCTTCAGCATAATCACTCTGTTTATCCTTAAACTTTTCATACTCTTTGTTTGTTAAAACCTCATAAAGTTTGATGGCACTACTTTTTCCTTTTACTACAACACTTGCTAGGTATTTGAGGTGGTACTTTTGGGTTAATTGATTCTTTGTGGATTCTGATATTATTAATTTAACTCCAAAGGTTTTTGTAAGACCTTCTATTCTTGAAGCTAGGTTTACATTATCTCCAATAATTGTATAATCACTTCTTCCTTTAGAACCCATCTCTCCTACAACTGCTAATCCCGTATGAATTCCTATACCAATCTCAATGATTATTTTAGAGTCTTTTTGAAGTTGATCATTAAGTTTTTCTAATTCTTCAAGTTGAGATAGTGCAGTTTGTAAAGCTTTATCTGCATGATTAGATACTTCACATGGGGCATTCCAATAAGCCATAATGGCATCACCAATAAACTTATCAATAGTTCCATGGTTTTTGGTAATACTCTCAGTCATTGGTTCAAAGTATCTATTTAGAAGTTCAATAAGTTTTTGAGGAGAGTCGAAATTTTCTGAAAGAGATGTAAATCCTCGTATATCACTAAAAAAGACAGTTAGTTCTTTCTCTTTTGCTTGAAAGTTATTATTTTCATTTGATAATAGGTCATTGGCAACTTCTAAAGAGACTTTTTTTGCAAACTTATCTTTTATAAACTCTTTTTGTTTTTGTTCTCTTTGGTAGTTAATATAAAAGGCACTTATTGTGGTAATTACTATGGAGATTAAAGGGTAAAAAAGATTTAAAACAAGTCCTTGTGAAAAGAGTAGATAGTAATAACTCATATATAAAATAGAGGATAAGATAAATACAACGACTAGTGTTAAAACTGAAGATAAGTATAATAAAATAAGACCTAAAATAAGAGTTAAAAATAGAATTATAAAAATATCAATAGCTTTTGCAAAGGGTGGTTCATATAGAAAATCACCCTTTAAAATATTGTCAATCATATTTGCATGAATTTCAACACCAGGCATAGCTAGGTCATACACTGTAGCTCTTAAATCAGCCAGTGTTGTAATGGAAGTTCCTATTAAAATAAATTTCCCACTCACATCTTTTGGGTCAAAATTACCATTTAGTACATCTAAAAAGGAGATATATTTAAAGCTGTTTTTTGCACCTCTGAAATTTATTCTCATAAATCCATTTTTATCTGTGGGTATTGCCATGTTTGAAAGTTTAACACCATGAATTGCATAGTTATCTTGAAGTATTTTTACTTCTTTTGTTTGACTTGCAATATTTATCATTTCAAAAACTAAGGATGGGTAAATCTTATCTTTATACTCTAACATCAAAGGCATTTTAGTCATTTTGCCACCATAATCATTGAAAGCATTAAAAAATCCTGATGAATAAGCACTCTCTTGTACGGGAGATATATTAGTAACTACGTTGTTAAATTTTAAAAGATGAGGTGAACTATTTGGTGTAAATTTTGTAATTGGATGTGGTTGTGAGTTTTTGGATAAATCTTTAGTAAAATAGTATCCCAAAACAGTTGGTGTTTGTGAAACAACAGCTGCTAAAAGTTCATCATTATCTCTAAATTCACCTTTTACACCTAAACTTTTTGCCATAAATGAGGGTGAACTTCTATCAAATTCGGAAAAAATTATATCAATACCAATTATTCCAGCTCCTGCATTTGTAAGGTTTGCTAAAACTTGTGCCATATAATCTCTACCAAAAGGCCATTGTCCTATTGCACTTATAGATTTTTCATCAATATCTATTATTACAACTTTTTGGCTTGTTGGAATATTACCTCTTATTTCAAAGAAAATCTCTCTAATTTTTTCATCAAAGTTGTTAGTTATTTTCTCAAAGTTTAAATAAGAAAAAATAAGTAGTAAGAAAATAGTGAAGAAAAATAGAATTTTTCGTTTAAAAAAAAGTTTCATTACTTATGATATAATAATTGAACTAAATTATATTTGAGGGGAAGAAATATGAAAAAAATAATAATCTGTTTATCATCTGTTTTTTTATTTACATTATATGCAGATAGTGTTGTAAGTAGTGGTGAAGTCTATATAAATGGAGAAAAAGCTACTAAAAACAGTGTTGTAAAATTGGGTGATTTTATTAAAACTGGTAAAAATTCAAAAGTAAAATTTAATATAGGAAAAGATGCCTTTTTGGCAAAAGGTGATGCAAAATTTTCAATTAATGAAAAAGCTGGTGTAAAAAGTCTAAATATAGTCACAGGTGGAGTTTTAGCTGTTTTTGAAAAGGGTGGGAACCATGAAGTAAAAACAGAAAATATGACAGCGGGGATTAGGGGAACTGGTGTTTATTTAGAGCAAAAAGAGGGTAAAGCATACTTCTGTACTTGTTATGGAGAGACTGAACTATCTACTCAAAAAGAGCATAAAACATATACTGCACATCACCATAATATGGTTTGGGTAAAGGATGATGGAAGTGTCAAACCAGCAAAATTAAAAGAAGGTCATACAGATGATGACCTTAGAGAACTTGAAGCTATGGTAGGAAGAGTTCCTGATTTTGACAAATAATTTATAAAAGATACTAGCAGTTCTTTGCTAGTATTGCTTCTTTTACTACTTCGTATTTTTCTTGCCCTTTTAAAATCTTAACAATTTCCAAAGCAAAAGCCATAGCAGTTGCAGGTCCTCTTGATGTTAACACTTTACCATCAATTACTACATCTTGATTTTGAATATAATTGTGCTCATTTATTTTTTCTTCAAACCCTGGGTAGCAGGTATAGTTTTTATTTAAAACTCCTGCTTTATAAAGAGCATAGGGTGCTGCGCATATTGCAGCGATATTTTTATTGTTTTCTTTGAACTTTTTAAGAATTTTTTGTAAAAGCTCATCTTGGGCTAAATTAAAAGCATTTGGCAGTCCACCAGGCAGTGCTATCATATCAAAATCTTTTTCCTCAATATTACATAATAATATATCTGCTTTTATTGATATTTGGTGGGCACCTTTTACTTCTATGTTTTCTATAGATGCAACAGTTACTTCAATATCTGCACGGCGACAAATATCAATTATACTTACAGTTTCAATCTCTTCAAAACCATTTGAAATAGGTATTAAAAGTTTTGCCATAGTGAAATCCTTTTTGTTATTATTCTAACATATTTCTTAGCTTGAAGTGAAATTCTTTGATAAACAAAGAGAGATATAAACTTCATTTATTAATATTAGCTTAAATAATATGTGCAAAGAGAGAAAATACCAACTATTTAACTGCATATCAAGTACATATAAGTAAAGTTTAAATAAAATTTATCAATTATGAAAAAGGGGTAATACATGCTTAAGCTATTGAGAAACTCTAGTCTGATACTTTTATCAACACTTACACTTTTAACTGCTGGGAATAACAATTCACCAGAAGATGCAGGAGTTAAAAAAGCTGATAAGAAAGTTCAAATTACGAAACAACATTTAAAGATTGCAGAAGATATGCAAGTAAATGTTACAACACAAAATTCTTTAGAAGCTACAATTTCTTCTCTTGCAACACAAATGATGCAAAACAACAAAATGCATACTAGTAAATCTGTTTTAATCACATCTTTTGTTAGACTTGATAACTTTAAAAAGACTACTGAGTTTGGAAGAGTTATTAGTGAAAGTTTAATAAATGAATTATCAAACAGAGGTTTTAATATTATTGAATTTAGAGGACAACTTGGTGTTTCTGTAAATGCACAAGGTGAGTATTTCATTACAAGAAATGTAAGTAAAATGAAAGAAAATGTTCAAAATAGTTTTATTGTTGTGGGAACGTATTCAAGACAATATGGAAAAATAATGTTAAATGCTAGAGTAATTGATAATGCAAATGGACAAATCATTACAAGTGCTAGATCTACTTATGAGCATGGTTTAAGAAATGATTGTGTTATTTTCAAGGATTGTAAACCTCCTAGAACAATAAAAATAATGTCAGAATAATAATAGTTTATGAAACCCAAAGTTTTAAAAAAAGAGATGTTTAAACTTCTTTTAACATCTCTTTTACTTCCTCTACTTTTTACTTCATGTGTTTATAAAGACATTGATGGAGCAAATAACTTTCAAGCAATGCTAAGAGCATTAGTCGAAAAATCTTATGCTAAATTTGATCAAAATATTTTTAAAGATGAGACTGTTTTAGTATCAGACTTTGTTAATCTAGATAGATTGCAAAATCATTCTAAATTAGGCTTTTTATTATCAGACTCTTTAAAAAACTCTTTACTTAATAGAAATATACTAGTTAGAGAGGTTGAACTTGGTAATGACTTTAGAATTGGGGAACATGGGTTTAATCTATTAACTAGAAACTCAAATAGAATAAATAACCAAGTTATCAATGAAAACTTTGCAGTTGTTGGAACATATAGTGTTACAACAAAAAGATTAATAGTATTTATAAAACTTATAAATATAAGAACTGGCACAATATTAAGCTCTTCAAGTGCTTCTACACGAATAGATGAAGAGATACTTGATTTAGAGAGAACACCTGACGTAAGAACTACTTACGCACCTTTAGTTTTATAAGAAGTCTTGAATTAAAAATTGAGGGCTTATATCTCCTCTAAACTCATTTTTATTTACTGATATTATCATATCAATAAAATCTTTATTTATATTATTGCTATAAAATTTTATAGCTTCAAATTCAAAGCCATCTGAGTTTAGAAAAAGCTTTAGATGGTTTTTTTCTCTACCAAAAAGTTCAGACTTTATGATTTTTGCATTTGTTATTTTAAAGATAGGTTTGTGGTTTTCTAATCCATATGGCTCAAAGCTCTCTATTATTTGCATAAACTCTAAATCAACACTTGAAATATCAAGTTCTCCTAAGGTAATGGGTTCAATATATAGCTCTTTTGATGTATTTGACACAACATTATTCATAATAGTTTTAAACTCTTCTAAATACTTTACTTCCATATTTATTCCAGCGGCATTTTTATGTCCACCAAAACCCAATAAAAGATGCTGTGCTTTAGAAATGATTGTATGTAGATTGATATCTGCATTTGCCCTTGCACTTCCTTTTGCAATTCCATCTTTTATTGAGAAGATAAAGGCTGGTCTTTTAAAAGCATGTGATAGTTTTGAAGCAACTATACCAATAACTCCCTCATGCCAGTTTTCACCCCACACAACTATCGCTTTGTCGTTTATATCAATTTCATACTTTGCTTTTAGGGATATCTCTTCTTGGATACTCTTTCTTCTATTGTTTAGCTCTTCTAAAAGCTCTAGGGACTCATTTGCCTCTTCGATGGTATTTGAAAGAAGAAAAGATAATGCAATTGAAGCATCTTCCATTCTTCCAGCACTATTTATTTTTGGAGCTATTATAAATCCTATATCATCAGATACAAAAGAGTTTTTTCTCATGATATTTCGTAAGTGGGATATGGCAACTCTTTTTGAAGTCTCTATTTTTTTTAAACCATTTCTTACCATAGTATAATTTAGGCTTGTCATTGGCATCATATCAGCTATTATTGCAATACATAAGAGGTCTAAAAAATCACTCATATTGATATTTAGATTTAACTCTTTTTTTATAGCCGCACAAAAATACCAAGCTACTTGAGCTCCGCATATATCTTTAAATGGGAAATTACACTCTTGTTGTTTGGGATTTATGATGGCATATGCATTTGGGATATTTTCTCCAACTGTATGGTGGTCTGTAATTATTACATCAATATTTTTCTTATTTAAAGTCTCAGTTGCCTCACATGCAGAGATTCCATTATCTACTGTGATTACTACACCTTCATTTATAAGATCACAAATCTTTGTTGATAAGCCATATCCATGTTCAAATCTATTTGGAATAATATAATCAACTTCATAGCCAATTTTATTAAAAAAATCTACCATTATTGATGTTGAAACAACCCCATCAACATCATAGTCTCCTACAATAGTTATCTTTTCATTGTCAAGTATGGCTTTTTTTACACGTTTAGTTGCTTTATCTATATCTTTAAAGTTTGTTGGAGGGGGAATATCTGCAAGCTTAGAGTAGCTACTCTTTTCGTGTCTTGCAGATAAAAGGTCAAAAAGTTTTTGTTTTGTGACTTTAGACATTACTTTATTTTAGTAGCTTGTCTTACAAAATCAGTAATTATAGGATTTGGTGTTTCCAAATGAGATGTAAACTCTGGGTGAAACTGAACACCAACAAACCATGGGTGATCTTTTATCTCAACTGCTTCAATAAGTCCATCTGATTCACCAGAAACAATCATTCCTGCTTCTTCTAATTTTTGTTTATAGGCAGGGTTTGCTTCATATCTATGTCTATGTCTTTCAAAATATGTTTCATTGTTTCCATATGCAGCTTTTAATTTTGTTCCAGCTTTTGGATTAAATGGATATTCTCCAAGTCTCATTGTTCCACCCATTGGTGATTTATGAGTTCTAAGTTGTTTATTTCCCGATTGATCCATAAATTCATCAATTAAATATATAGCTGGATTAGCAGTCTTATCATCAAACTCTATTGAGTTTGCATCTTCGATTCCAAGTACATTTCTACAATATTCTACAATAGAGAGTTGCATACCTAAACAAATCCCTAAAAATGGAATATTATTTACTCTTGCATACTCAATTGCTTTTAACTTACCTTCAACACCTCTATTTCCAAAACCACCAGCAACTAATATTGCATCTGAGTTTCCAATTATGTCGTAAGCTCCAACATCTTCAATTCTTTCACTATCACACCAGTTAATATTAACCTTAGTATTTAAGTGAGCTCCTGCATGAATCAATGATTCTGTTAAAGATTTGTAAGACTCTTTTAGTTCTAAGTATTTACCAACAAAAGCGATTGTAATCTCATCTTGAGGAAGAATAATATGTTTTACAAGAGTTTCCCATTTTTCCATATTTGGTTTGATTTTGATATTAAAGTGTTCTGAAAGTGGAGTTAAAATTCCCTCTTTTAAGAAGTTCATTGGCACTTGATAAATAGATTGAGCATCACCTGCTTCTATTACTGCATTATTATTAATATCACAAGACATTGCAAGCTTTTTCTTTAACTCTTTAGGCAATGGTCTTTCACTTCTACAAACAAGCATATGAGGAGTAATACCAATTCTTCTTAACTCTTGAACACTGTGTTGAGTAGGCTTTGTTTTAAGTTCACCTGCTGCTGCTATATAAGGAACTAGTGTTACATGAATATTCATAGTTCTATCTTTATCTAATTCATGTCTAATTTCTCTAATTGATTCCATAAAAGGTAGCCCTTCAATATCTCCAACTGTTCCACCAAGCTCTACTATTAAAAACTCATGGCCTTCTGCTGCATCAAAGATTCTTGCTTTTATTTCATCAACTACGTGAGGGATTACTTGGATAGTCTTTCCTAAGTATCCACCTTCTCTTTCTCTTTTGATTACTGATTGATAAACTTGACCAGTAGTAAAACTATTTTTTGCACCAAGAATTACATCAATAAATCTTTCGTAGTTTCCTAAATCTAAATCTGTTTCAGCACCATCTGCTGTTACGAATACTTCTCCATGTTCTAGTGGACTCATTGTTCCTGGGTAAACGTTTAAATATGGGTCGATTTTTAACATGGTTACTTTGTAACCTGATTGTTTTAAAATAGTGGCAATAGAGGCAGAAGTTATCCCTTTTCCTAAGGAACTCAAGACTCCACCCGTAACAAATATAAATTTAGTCATTAGTGATACTCCGTAAAAAATAGTAGTTATTATAGCCGCGATTATAGCTAAGGTTTTGTTAAGAGGGGTTTAATTTTTTAGAAGATTTTTGTAAGTGTAAATATTTAAATTCACACTTACAAGTAGTAGTATTATTTAAGTTTATCGCTTCTAGGGTAGATAAATATAGCTTTTCTAAATACTTGAATTCTTTCAGGTTCATCAACTGCATAAGCTCTGATGGTCACTGGAATTGGTGTATCTTTATCAGCATTATCAACCAATCTTTTTGATGTTTCTAAAATAACAACTTTTTTTGCAAGTTTTCCCGCACTTAGATTAAATGGGCTAAATCTTTTTATATATATATCTTTATGGTCAATTATTTCTAAGTTATATTTATGTCTTTTTGAATCTGTATTTTGAAATAAGAATAAGAAGTTATTTGAAACTACTCCATCATCTTTAATTTTATAAAGTTGTGTAGTCTTATTTACATTTAATAGCATGTACTCTTTTTTACCACCCATTACAAATAAAAGTCCAACTATCACAAGTAATGCAACACTGTACATAATAGTTGATTTTCTAATTACTTTTGTAGGAATATTGTTTTTTATTTTATTTGTACTTGTCCATTGAACAAGTGACTCTTTCCCAAGTTTACCCATAACAGTAGTACATGCATCAACACACTCTAAACAGTTGATACACTCTAACTGTAAACCTTTTCTAATATCAATATGTGTAGGACACACAGTGACACATGATTCACAGGTTGTACACTCATTTGCTGAATCTGGTAAATCTTTTGCTTTAAAAATGATTTTTTCTTTTTTATCATTATAAATATCTCCACCTCTATTTGTAGAGTAGATTGCTTGGAGAGTATTATCATCATATAAAACTGATTGAACTCTTGAATATGGACATATGTATACACAAAAATCTTCTTTTAGTTTTACAACATCATAGATTAAAAATGCAGCAATTGATAAAACAATTCCTATTAAAAACATGTGCTCCGTAGGGTCTTGTAAATATGCAAAGAAATCTTCTGGTGGAACAAAATACCACATAAAGTCAGCAGCAGCAACTAAAGATAAAATAGACCACAAAATAATACCTACAACTTTTTTACTTGCGTTTTCGGCTTTTGAATAATCAGGTTCTTTTTGTTTGTTTTTGATTCTTCTTAATTTTAATAAAGTTGATTCAATCAAATCTCTATAAACAACTCTAAAGATAGTTTGAGGACATGCCCATCCACACCAAGCTCTACCACCAATAGCAGTAACAGCAAAAATACCTAAAAATAACAACATTAATAACAAGGGCATCATATAAAGTTCTTGCATATCAAATGCAATCCCCATTAGGTGTAGTTGTTTTTTATCAAATGATAATAAAAAGATGTGATTACCATTTATTCTAATAAATGGTATTACCAAAGCCATAATTGTAACAATTAAATAAACATAATACCTATTAAATCTATAAGGTCTTTTTTTAGGAAGTTGGACAGTATCGGAAGCCATTTTTTGCCTTTCATAAGGTGAACTTATACTATTTCACCTTTGTTTTTTGAATTATAGAAGATAAGAACTTACAAATAGCATAAAAAATTGATAAGCTCAGCTTATGATTCTATGCTTGAGAGTTTATTATAAGCATCTATTTTTTTACTTACTTGTTCTATGATAGGAGTAAAATCAAAATTATCTATTTCATTTAGTTTTGGATAAGAAATTATTTTTTCTTCAAATTCTGAGACTATTTTATCTAAGTTTTCGTTATAGTTTATTGTAGGAATGTTTAAATTTGAAATAAATTCCATATTATACTCTTTGTCTTGTCTTAAAAGTAAAATAGGATTGTTCCCACAAGCAATAGATTCAAAGCAACTTTGAAGTGATGTTGTTAATAAAAACTTTGAATTTTATATGGTATTTACATACTCTTCATCTGTAAATAGCATATTAAAATATGCAGCAAGTTTTGATTCATTACCTAAAAAGAAGTAGTGCCCTAATAGTAAATTAAGTTCTTGTTTTGAACTATTATTTGTAAGTTCAAGTAACTTGTTTTCGTAATCATCATCGCCAAAGAAAAAAGTCTTTTCTAATTTTGGACTTTCATTTTTTACAAAAAGAGAAGTATCTATAATAAAATCTGGAATATCATCTCCTATTTTATAAAGTAATGAGCAGAAATCTTTCATATGAGTTTCCATAAATTTTGTTGTCTCATCTGAATCAAAGATTAAGATATCGCCTCTTTTCATCATATTTGGAAGGTTCGTTAAAACATCAACGCTTACATATTTTTTAATACCTAGCTCTTCTTTAGCATAAACACCAGCTCTAAAATCGCAAGTACATAATATAGGATCAAACTCTTTTAATATTGAGGCAACTGCTGCACATCTTCTTGTTGCTTCAAGACCAATGTTATGACCACTTTTTGCATAAATATAAACTTGCATTATTTATTTTTCCTTTTGCTGTGATGAGATTAGAATTATGATAAAACTCTTTATTTTTTGGGATTGTACAATGTTTTAGTTAAAGTTTACTATAAATTATTTACTGATTTATTGAAATAAAAGAGTTTGTATATTTAATATTTATATTTTAATTTTATTAGATTATTTTAAAAATAAGACAATTTTCCTTCTGTTTTAGCTATTAATTAGATAAAATAATTTTATACAACCTTTCTAAAGGATATCTGTAATGGAAAGTATTATTGCCTTAGAAGCACTTATTAAAGAAAATGAAGCAAAAATAGCTTTACATAAACAACAAATTAAAAACCATGAAGCAGGTATTAATAAACTTTCTCGTGTATCTTTTGCTTCAGCAGAAAATTCTTTAGAAGTATCAACCGAACTTGTGGAAAAATATAAAAAAATGCTATCCCAACTTCTAACGATGGATGAAAAAGAACTTGAAGAGAAAGAAAGACTAATTTTTCTTGCTGAAAGAAAGAAATATTTTGATGCACAACCTTCCAGAATAAAGCTAAATATAGAACAAAGTAATGACAAAAAATTAGAGGTATTGAGAATCATAGAAGAGTTACCTACTGATATTAAATTTGATGATAAAGAACTATTTGAAATAGCAACAAAATCAATAGAGATGTCTCTTTCAGACCTAAATGATATTAGTAGTAAATTAGCAGATATAAGAAGTGAGTTTAATGCAATAAAAAAGCATATAGATGAAGAAGATTTACAAGAAATAGCAACTATTGATTTTCTTCTTCCCATTGTTGTCCTTCATTTTTATATATTAAGTTCAAATATAATACAAAATATAAATGAAGCAAATGAAAAAGTTTTACAAAAAAAAGAAATGATATTAAAAGGAAAAACTGTAAAACTTGCGGAGATAAAAAAGTCTTTAGAACTCAATGAAAAACTATTAAAAGAAAAACAATCAGAAGAAAAGAGAGATAAAGAAGAGATAAAAAATATAGAATCCATTATAAAAAGTCTCAATAATGAATTTAATAAAATAAATGAGATATTTATCCCCGAAGTAAAAACAAAAACTTTTTCAGGCTTCCCCAAATATCAAGATTGGTGGATAAGAGAGCTATGGGTAAGTCATCAAGCATATTTTGCTTTATTTAAATGGAAAGAAATTATTAGTAAATTATGCATAACAACAGAACAAAAAAAGGCTTGGAGTATAATCTTTGATAGATGGGTTTTTATAAAAAAACTCCTTAATGATAAAGGAAAACTTGCCTATGATTACCATTTTGCCTTTGATTCACTATTGAGTACTTATGCAGAAGTTGAAGAAGAATTGGATATAAAAAATATAGAGTCTATGGAAGTTATTATAAATGAAATAACTAAAAAAGAAGATTTCACAAAAAACGTTGGATTTCATAGTGTAAATACTGCATATTTAAAATTTAAAATGGAAAAACAAAAAGCTAAAGATAATACAAGTGATGAAAGTATGTTGTTTTAGATAAAAATGAGGCTATTTATATAGCTTCATTTTTTATTGATTTATTTTGTAAATTTATATACAAATGTATAACATCAACTGCTGCTGGTGTTATACCTGAAATTTCTCCTGCGTTGAAAAGTGTAGGGGGCTTAAACTTTTCTAGCTTTTCCACAGCTTCATTTGAAAGGCCTGGGATTACTCTATAGTCAAAATTCTCTGGTATTTTTAATTGAAGCATTTTTTTCATTTTTTCTATTTGTTTTTGTTGTTTTTCAACATATCTATAATATTTGGCTTCGATGATTATTTGCTCTTTTATATAATCATTTAACTCTTTGAATTGTGGACATAACTCATCAAGATGTTCATTTGTTACACCGTTTCTTCCTACAATGTCAACTAATAAAACTCTATCTTTGATTTTATCTTGTCCGAGTTTTTCTAGAAGTTCTAGATTCTCTTTTTTAGAAGTAAACCATTCATCTTTCATAAAATCGATTGCTTCTTTTATGCATTTGTCTTTGAATTGCACTTTTTGAATAGTTTCATCATCTATAAGACCAAAATCATGTCCATAGTGACTTAGACGTAAATCAGCTCCTTCTTCTCTCAGAAGTAATCTGTACTCAGCACGGCTTGTAAACATTCTATATGGTTCAGATGTTCCTTTTGTAACTAAGTCATCAATTAGAACACCTATATATGCTTAATCACGTCTTAGGATAAATGGTTCTTTTCCATCAATTGCAAGTGCTGCATTGATTCCTGCCATTAGTCCTTGTGATGCCGCTTCTTCATAACCTGTTGTTGCATTGATTTGTCCTGCATGGTATAGGTTTTTTACTTTCTTTGTCTCTAGAGTATGTTTAAGCTCAGTAGGGTCTATATAATCATACTCTATAGCATATCCATATCTAACTATTTTGGCATTTTCTAATCAATTGATTGAGTGAATCATGTCTTTTTGAACATCAATTGGTAATGAAGTACTAAGTCCATTGATATAATACTCTGTACACATAGCTGTTTGTGGTTCTAAAAATAGTTGATGTCTATCACGTTCTGAAAATCTACTTACCTTATCCTCAATACTTGGACAGTATCTTGGCCCTCGTCCTTCAATTTGTCCTGTAAACATTGGAGCTCTATGAAAATTACTAGAAATTTTGCCATGCGTTCCTAAGTTCGTATATGTGATATAACATGGGTGTTGTTTTGGATTAAATGTTTTTTTATCTGTTCTAAATGAAAAAGGTGTTGGTTTTTCATCTCCACCGTGTTCTTCCATTTTTGAAAAGTCAATTGATTTTGCATCGATTCTTGCAGGTGTTCCTGTTTTTAGTCTTCCTACATTTAGTCCAAACTCTTTTAACTGAGTTGATAGTGTAGTTGAAGGTAATTCCCATGCTCGACCTGCATCATAAGTTGAGCTTCCTATATGAATAAGACCTTTCATAAAAGTTCCAGTTGTCAGGATTACTTTTTTTGATTTAAACTCTTCTCCAAGTTTTGTTTTTACACCACATACTTCAAGTTCATTTTCATCTGATGTTAGTAAAGATGTCACTTCATCTTGGTAGATTTCAAGATTGGCAGTATTATGACAAACTTCTCTCATATACTCTCTATATCTATCCATATCAATTTGTGCTCGACTACCTTGAACAGCTGCACATTTTGAGGCATTTAATACTCTAAATTGAATACCAGCACTATCAGTACAAAGTCCCATTTCACCACCAATAGCATCTAACTCTCGCACTAAGTGACCTTTTGCTAGACCTCCAATTGCAGGGTTACAAGAAGCTGCACCTATTTGTTCAACTAGCATAGTAATTAGTAGAGTTTTTTTACCCATTCTAGCACTAACTAGTGAAGCTTCAATACCAGCATGACCACCACCTACTACTATTACATCATATTCCATTTTATCTCCATATATACACAATTATCTAATGTATCTCTATTCTTTTTATGTTTATATTGAAAAGTGATTAAAAGTTTGATTAATTTTTTAGTGTAGTTTAAAATTAGCTTCTCAATAAATTTTCGCTATTATACCAAATAATTCGACTTTAAGTATCAACAACAAATAAAATTATACTAAAATAGTTATTGATACTTACAAAAGTTTTAAAGGAAAGCAGTGTTTACAGGACTAATTAGAGAGATGGCTGAGGTATTAAGTCTTAAATCAAATCTTCTTACACTAAAAGCAAAATATACTCCCAAAATAGGTGACTCTATAGCGATAAATGGCGCATGCTTGACTGTGGTGAAAGTTTCCGGCGGAACTTTTTCAGTGGAGTTGTCTCCTGAGTCTCAAAAAATTCTTGCCATGGAGAATTATAAGGGTAAGGTTCATATGGAGCCTGCAATGATGATGGGAGATAGATTTGAAGGGCATATTGTTCAAGGCCATGTGGACTGTTTAGGTACAATAAAATCTATAACTAAAAATGGTAACTCAAGTGATTTTATTATCTCTTTGCCAAGTGAATATTCAAAATATATAATTCCTAAAGGAAGTGTAACTATTGATGGAGTATCACTTACAGTTAATGAAGTTTTAAAAGACTCTTTTAGGCTGACGATTATTCCCCATACTGTTGAAAATAGTCTTTTTAAAACTTATAAAATAGGTACAAAGGTAAATTTAGAAACTGATATGTTTGCTAGATATATTTATAATATGTTTAAAAAAGATGAAAAGTGTGATGATTTAACTTGGGGGCAAGTAGATAAGCTTATGGCTTCTTACTAGTTGGTTTTGTTGTTTTAACTGGCTTTACAAGTGGCTTTGTAGTTGTTTTTTCAATTACTTTTACGACAGGCTTTTTTGAATATATATAGAAAAAGTTTTGTTCTAAGGCATTTACAAACGGTTCTATTTTTGCTTCTTGCATATCTGCCATTTTTTTAATTGCTACAACTTTTCCAACTTTTAATCCTTCAAAAAAGATATTATCCATTCCTGAGGTTATTACTTCATCTCCAACTTTAATATTTATCCAAATAGGAATAAACTTTGCTAAAAGTGTATTTGAGTTTGAAAGCCCATGTGTAATACCAGGAGCTTTATTTTCTCCAATAAAAACTGCATAATTACTTTTTTCATTTCCATTTAAAAGTGCTAATGCTTGATTACCTTTATTTACAACAATTCCAGCTGCATAGTTTTCTGAAATTAGACCCTCTATTTTTGAATCTGTTTTTTTTACATCTAACCAAACTTTTGTAAAATCATCAAAATCTACATATGATAAAACTTTTGCTAGTTTTAAGTCAGACTTGTAGTTTTTTAACTCTTCATGAACATCTTTGATTTTTGTTAGTTCTAGATTTTTTTGGGCATATAGAAGTCTATACTTTTTAAGGTCTTGGTTTTCTAAGGATATATTTTCAATTGTTTGAGCTTGAAAAAAATATTTTGTTAAAGTTTTTTCAACAATAAGTAGTTTTTCTGTATAAAATTTTTTTATGTCATTTATAAATTTGAAGTTTGAGCTTATTGACTGGTCTACATTGAAAATGTATAGACCAGTCATGATTATAAAAAGAAGAAAAAAGAGTAGTTTATTCATTAGAAATTAATTTTAATAAAGCTTCCTCGTCTAACACTTTGCTTGTACCATAAGCAACAGCTAAAAGTGGCTCATCAGCAACTTTTACAGGTAATTTAATAATGTCAGCTAAGTAAGTATCTAAACCACGAATTAGTGCTCCACCACCAGTTAATGTAACACCATTATCAACAACATCTCCAGCTAAATCAGGTGGCATATCTTCCAATACACTTCTAACAGCTGCAACGATTTCTCTAAGAGGTTCTTTGATAGCTGTTCTAACACCTTCACTACCTAATTCAATAGTAGATAATAACCCTGAGTTATCTCTACCTTTTACTCTGATTTTTAACTCTTGGTCAAGTTTAACAGCAGTTCCTATTTCTATTTTAATAGTTTCAGCAGTTCTCTCACCAATATATAAGTTATAGTTTTGTCTAACATAATCCATAATCGCTTTATCACATCTGTCACCAGCTGTTTTAATTGATTTAGATAGAACAAGTCCACCAAGTGAAGTAACACCAATCTCAGTAGTACCACCACCGATATCAACAACCACATAACCAGAAGGATCAGATACAGTAATTCCAGCACCAATTGCCGCTGCCATTGGTTCTTCTACTAAAAATACTTCTCTAGCTCCTGCACTTAAAGCAGACTCTTTTACGGCTTTTCTTTCCACTTGTGTAATTCCATATGGAATACATATAATGATTCTAGGTCTTATAAAAGATTTTCTTGAGTGAGCTCTTTCAATAAAATATCTAATCATTCTCTCTGTCATTTCAAAATCTGCAATAACCCCATCTCTCATTGGTCTTACAGCTTGAATATTTAAAGGTGTTTTACCAATCATTTGTTTAGCTTCAACACCCACTGCTAATATTTTATCTTTTCCGTATTTATCATGTTGAACAGCAACAACTGATGGTTCATTGATAATAATACCTTTTCCTTTTACAGAAACGATAGTATTTGCAGTACCAAGGTCGATAGCCATGTCACTAGAAAAAAATCCAATTAATTTGTCTAAAAACATCTACTCTTTCTCCTTTTTAAATTAAGCAATTTTTGGTTCTTTTTTATCACTCACTACATCTTTTGTAATAGTAATAGTTTTATCTTTGTAATTTGGTAAATCAAACATAATATCAAGCATAATATCTTCTAAAATTGATCTAAGTCCTCTAGCACCTGTTTTTCTCTCTATTGCTTTTTTTGCAATCTCAAGTAGGGCACCTTTTTCAAATTTTAAAGTAACATTATCCATGTCAAAAAGTTTAACATACTGTTTTACAAGTGCATTCTTTGGTTCAGTTAAAATATGAACCATATCATCTTCTGTAATTTCGTTTAGTGTAGCAATCATATGTAATCTTCCAATTAACTCTTGAATTAAACCATATTTTACCAAATCATCTGCTTCAACTAATGAAATAAGGCCATCATCATCTTTTTTACTACTTTTGGTTTGATTAAAACCTAGAACATTATTTCCTTTTTTTCTTTTGATTATATCTTCTAAACCATCAAAAGCACCACCACAAATAAATAAGATATTTGTTGTATCTACTTGTATCATATCTTGGCCTGGATGTTTTCTTCCACCTTTTGGTGGAACATTCACAACACTTCCTTCGATGATTTTAAGCATAGCTTGTTGAACACCTTCACCTGATACATCTCTAGTGATTGATCTATTTTCACTCATTCTAGCAATTTTATCAATCTCATCAATAAAAATAATACCAGTCTCTGCTTTTTTAATATCACCTTCGGCTGATTGTAAAAGTCTTGTAATAACATTTTCAACATCATCACCTACATATCCAGCTTCTGTTAAACTTGTAGCATCTGCGATTGCTAAAGGAACATCTAAATATCTTGCTATTGTTTGAGCAAGAAGTGTTTTACCAGAACCAGTAGGACCTATAAGTAAAACATTTGATTTATTTATTTCTGTATCTTCACCAATTTCATCACGTCTAAAAATTCTTTTATAATGGTTATAAACTGCAACAGATAAAACTTTTTTTGCTCTATGTTGTCCTACAACATAATCATCAAGTAAAGCTTTTAGTTCACTTGGAGTATGAAGTTTTACTTCTACAGCAGCTTCTGCAACTTCACTGCTTGGTAATTGTTCATTTTCTGCAGGCTCTTTACCACTCATGATATCAAAAGCTGCACTTACACAAGATTTACAAATACAAGCATTATCTCCTGATATTACTGGATTTGCTTTACTATCTTGTGCACCACAAAAATCACATTTTAATTTACTCATATATTCTACTTCTCCTGCTTTCTAATAAAGGGAATTCCTCTTTTTGTATTTATAATAAAGTTTGTAAATTCTAAAACATATTTATTATCTTGCGTTTTTACTAATTCATTTGCAACTTCTTGAATAGGTTGTCCCGATTCAAAAATCTCTTTATATGCTTTTTTCACAGCATTAATATCTTCTCTTCCAAGTCTTCTTCGAAGACCATTTAGATTTAGACCTCTAAGGTTTGCTCTGTTTCCTTCTGCTAAACAAAAAGGTGGGATATCTTGTGTTACTACAGAACCTCCACCAATCATTGCGTGGCTTCCAAGTTTACAAAACTGATGAATAGGAGTTAGTCCACCAACAACCACATAATCATCAACTTCAACATGACCTGCAAGTGTTGCAACATTGGCAAATACACAATTATTTCCAATAATTACATCATGGGCAACATGAACATAGCCCATAAAAAGGTTATCATCACCAATTCTAGTGATTGAACCTCCACCTTTAGTACCTGGGTTAAAAAGTGTAAATTCTCTTATTTTATTTCTATTTCCAATGATTAATTCTACATCCTCACCATCAAATTTTAAATCTTGTGGATCAGTTCCAAGTGCTGCATGTGAATAGATTTTATTGTCATCCCCAATTGTTGTTTTACCTGTAATTACTGTGTGAGAACCAATAACGTTTCCATTGCCAATTTTTACTTCAGAACCTATGATTGTATATGCGCCAATTGTAACATTGTCACCGATAATTGCACCATCTTCTATTATAGCTGTTTTATGGATGTTATTCATCAAATACCTATTTATCCACTACCATAGCTTTTAATTCAGCTTCAGCAACTAACTTATCATCAACAAAAGCTTTACCATCAAGTACTATTAGAGATCCTCTTAGTTTTTTTACTTCAATTCTATACTCTAATTTATCACCAGGTTTTACAGGTGTTCTAAATTTTGCTCCATCAATACTCATAAAATAGATAACTTTACTTTTCATCTCTTCATTTGATAAATTATTGCTTTTTAGGGCTAATATTCCACCAGCTTGTGCCATTCCTTCAAGGATTAATACACCTGGATAAATTGGATGACCTGGAAAGTGTCCCATGAAAGCTGGTTCACTAATAGAGATATTTTTAAAACCAACGATACTTTTACCTTTTTCCATATCTGTAATTCTATCTACAAGTAAGAAAGGGTATCTGTGTGGAAGTATCTCTTGAATTTCTGTAATGTCTAACATATATTTTTTCCTAGATATTTTTATTTAAGGCATATATTCTATCAAAATATAAATTAGTTTTGAATTATGTGAGCCACATTCTTAGAACTTCCAAATTTTAGATATTCCCTTAATGTTTTTGAATTATCCATGAATTTGTTAGTATCCATCTTTTTATAGTCATTTAAAAGGTTTTCAACGCTTACATTTTCTTGTAAAAATTCACTGTGAATTAACTCTTTTTGCATTTTTGAAAAGAAAATATTGGCTAATCCTACTGCTGGAAGTTTTACAAGTCTTGAACCAATAAAATAATCTAGCTTTTTAGCAATATAAGAAAGTGTAAAGGGTGTTCCTATAAGTGCGGCTTCTAAGGTTGCAGTACCACTACAAATAAAGGCATAATCTGCATTTTTTAAGCTTTCATGGGCATTATTTGAAATAGTAAAGGCTGAAATATCACCATAAATAGTTTTAATATACTCTTCATCAAATTTTGAAGGGATGATTAAAATATACTCTTTATTTGGAATACTTTTAATTAGTTCTTTAAATATAGGCATAAGATTTATAATCTCATTTTTTCTACTTCCTGGCATAAAAGCTATTTTATTTGTGCTTGAAGCTGTAGTTTTGTAATCTTTTATTTCATCCAATAAGGGATGACCTACATAAGTTATTTTTTCTTTTTTTGAGTAATACTCTTTTTCAAAAGGTAAGATTGAACATAGTTTATCACAGTATTTTTCTATTTTAGGAATTCTACCTTTTTTCCATGCCCAAGCTTGGGGTAAAATATAATAAATAATCTCTTTATTTGGATACTTATTTTTAAGAGCTTTTGCTAAAGGTAGATTAAATCCAGAAGAATCCATAAGTAAAACTTTATTCGCATCTTTTGCTAGTTCTACCATCTCATCTTTTAGTTTAAAGAAAAATGGTAATCTTTTTATAGCATCAACAAATCCCATGATAGCAAGTTGTTCAATATCATAATTTGGATTTCCTAGTTTTTTATCAAATATCCCAAAAAGTTCAACATCCTCATTTAGATGTTTTTTTAACTCTGCTAAGTGTATATTTGAAGAGGTTTCCATAGCACTTACAAGAAGTTTCATTTATATAATTACCTCTTTTACATCTTCATAAATTTTTGCATCTATATCTATTTCATATTTTACATCAATTATTTCATCAATAATTACAATTGCTGATAAACCATAAGGATTTTGTGTAATTTCACTTCTTACTTTTAACTCAGCTTCAAATGTTAAAGGATGATACATCAAATCTTTTACATCTCTATAGTGTGATTGGGTAAAGTCATTGAAGGTATCTACGGTGATAATTTTTACTTCATCTTTATTTAGATAATGTATTTCAGCCTTTTCAAATGCAATTCTTCCACTTGTTTTACCTTTGTTTACTGTTGAGTAACATAAAAAATATGAAGGAACAATTTTCTTATCCACTTTTACTTTAGCATTTAAAAGTCTATAGTTTAAAAACCGCTGTTTTACTATTTTGTATGGGATATGTGTTTCATCTAAATTTGTTCTGTTGTTATATAATTCTAGTCGATACTCTATTGATTGGGGTAAAATTTGGTTTGAAATAGGCAAAAACATCTCATCCATTAGTTTGTCTTGGCTTTCTCGTTGTGCGCTCAATCCAAATAAACAACCACAATAATTTTGTCTATAAAATGAGTTTTCTTTTACCACTTTTGCTTGTTCTTCTACACCTTTGCCACTTCGATAATCTTTGAAAATCCATTTAATATTGTATTTTTTTTCTAACTCATTTCCAATTATTTCAAGTTTTTCTTGGGATTTTTTAGGAGAGATTAAAAGGGTTGTTGTGAATTTATCATGACCCAATTCAATAGCTTTTTTAACAGTTGTTTCTAATCTATCATCAAAACAAACTGTGCATCTGTCGCCTTTTTCTGGCTCATCTTCTAAGCCTTTTACTTTTTTTAACCACTCATCGAGATTATAAGGTCCCTCTATTAACTCTATGTCTAATTTATGGCAAGAGTATTCAACATCTTTTAGTCTAAGTAAGTATTCATTGTAAGGATGAATATTAGGGTCATAAAAAAAACCAACCAATTTTTCATCTGGTAAATCTTGTTGAAGTCTTTGTAAAAAATAGTGACTATCAACAGAACAGCATATGTGAACAAGCATTTAAATCCTTTATTTAATCGTATTATAGTAAAATTATTTTCAAATTAAAAGAGGAGCAGTTTTTGATTAAAACATTTACAGGCTTAATCTTTACGGTTTTGTTTCTAAGCTCATGTGCACAAAAGCAAATTATTAATTCAACAAGTGCAACTATTTTGATAAAAACTCCTACTATGAAGTTTTATGATAAAGGGTTTATATCTACCTTTGAAAATTACACACAAGTACAAATATATAGTGCTGGTAAAACTGTTTTAGATTTGAAGTTTTATGAAAATAGGGTTTGCAAATCAACTTTTGAGTGTGAGAGTTCAAAAGAGTTTAATAAAAAGTATTTACACTCTTCATATAAAGAAGATTTTTTAAAGACAATTTTTGATAACAATAAAAAAGAGACAGTGTTTAGAGATAAAGAGCACAATATTTTAATAAAAATAAAAAAAGATTAGATAACTGGATTTACCAAATTAAATATTTTTTTAGCTAATTCATGGGATTTTTCTTTATTTACTCTCGCAGAAAGTCCAGAAATTCCAACAGTTCCTACAAACTCTTTTTTGTTGTTAAAATATGGAACGGCAATAGAAAAAAGACCAAACTCATACTCCTCAAAACCTATTGCATACCCCCTTTGTTGAACTAGTTCGATCTCTTTTTGTAGTTTTGTCACAGTAGTAATAGTGTTTGCTGTATATTTTTTTAAATCTAGATTTTTCAAATTTACATTTTCAAAGGCTAATAAAACTTTCCCAAATGCATTTGCATGAAGTGGCGCATGAAGTCCAATAGAGTCTTTTGTTTTTAAAACTCTAGTTGATTTATCCACTTGATTTAAATATAAAACGGCGTTATCATCTAAAATACCAACATAAGAACACTCTTGGGTTAAATAATATATTTCATCAAGTAAGACTTTAGTCCTATCTACAATTTTCTCCCTTGACTCTTTTTGTGAGATGTTTTTCATAATATCACTCAGTACTATCTCTTTAGAGTTTTCAACATACTCTATAAAACCTTCACAAAGTAGTGTTGAAATAAGTCTTGACATAGTACTTTTATCTATATCATGTATTTGGCATAAATAGTTTGCCGTCAAAGGGACATTTGATTTCATGATTGATTTAAGTATTGATAACCCTTTGGTTAAGGATTTATTATGATTTTGCAATAGTATATCTCTTTATTTGATTTTTCTTATTTTATCATTTTTTATTTAAATTGCCTTATCTTTGCTTTTATATAAGCTTAAAAATTTCTTGAAACTATTCTTTGGGTAAGAAATGAACATTTTAATAAGCAATTGAAAAGATTTTATTGTGGATAGTAAGAGTTTTAGACTTTTTTTTCTCACTATGTGAAACTTACAAAATTGTAAACCTCTATAAAGCCTATAATATGGGCTAAATATCAGTTTATAAATTTTTTCTTAATCTAAAAACTAATAAAAAATTTTATATTTGAGTTTATATTATGTATGGATTAATTCTCTCACAAGAAGAGGTATTGCTTCAAAAAAGTAATAAAAAAATAAAATATATAAAGGTAAATATCATGACTTCGTCTATTATAGATTTATCAAAATTAACTGCAAATGATGATTTAAAACCAGTATTAGGTGGGCATTGGCCTGGAATTCAAATATACTATCCTCCAATCAAGTTTAATCCACTTGATGGTAGCTATGAAACAATGGAGCAAGCAAAACTTAGACTTCAAAAACATGCTTATAAGACAAAAGCACATACAGTGTTATTTGACTTGGAAGATGGATGTAGACAAAAAGCTATGAGTAGAGAGCTTTTAATTCAAGAGTTACCAAAATTTCCAGAGAGAGATTTTCAAATAGCTATTAGAATAAATCCTTTTAGAACTGATGAGTATGAAGAAGATTTAAAAATGTTAAAACAAGTACACAAATATATTGATGCAATTGTTTTAGCAAAAGCTGGTGAGGTTTATGGGGACGCTGAGATTAGAGATTTATCTTCTTGGTTAGTTTCTATTGGTAGTAATTTACAAATTCAACCAATTATTGAGCATCCAAAGTCACTTCAAATAGCTGATAAGCTTATGAGTCACTCAACAGTACAACACGTTGTATTTGGTATCCATGACTTCTCAAAAGCAATGGCTTACAAAATCACACCTGAGGGTTGGATTGATGAGTTAGAGACTTTCTTTAATATGCTTACAATGGAAGCTAGAATTAAAGGTAAAGGTGTAATTGGTGGTGTTGAAGTATTACTTACTCCAAACTCTTTACCTGATTCTTGTGTTGAGAAAAAAGATATTAGAAGATGGTTAGATTTACATGGTGATGATGCATCAAGACATGTTTATGCTCATGCACAAAGAGAAACGGCTATGGGATTAACAGGTAAACAAGTTATTACTCCAAATCATATCAATGTTTGTAAAGTTGCTTTTACACCATCTCCAAAAGAGACAGCAAAAGATATTGAAATCTTAAAAGCTGCTCTTGAAGCAGATGCACTTTTAAGTGGAGCTATTAGATATAAAGGTGAGATGTTAGATCCACCAATGTTTGGTAAATCATTACAAAATCTTTTAAGAGGTTATGCCTTAAGAAGTTTAAGTAAAGAAGATCAAGCTTTCGCATTAACAGTACTAAACAAAATGCCGTTACATACATTTAAAGAAAACTGGCCATACGGTCAAATATAGTAAGGAATATAATATGAGTTCAACAATAAAAATCGACGTACCTGAATTTTTAAATATTGGTGTAGCTTGTACATCTGCTCACGTAGGAACACCTAAAGAGAACAGTACAGCTATGATAATAGAAGATGATAAATTAGGAACTGATGAGATAACTTATAAAGATTTAGCTACAAGATCAGATCAAGTTGCTAATTTCCTTACAAGTATTGGAATTGGTGCAAGAGATAGGGTTTTAGTTTGTTTAAAAAACTCTTTAGCTTATCCAATCTCTTTCTTTGGTGCTATAAAAGCGGGAATCATTGCAGTTCCTACTTCTACACTTTTGAGTGGTTCAGAAGTTAAGTACCTAGCAGAAGATTCACAAGCTAGTGCTATTGTATTATCAGCATCTATGTATAAAAACTTACTGCCATATTTAGAAAATGTGGATAACTTAAAAACAATTATAGTTGCAGGAATAGATAGTGTAGATGAACTTGAAAAACCAAAAGGTATTAAAGTTTACTCTTTAAGTGAGATTTTAAAAAATGGTGATGCAACACCAAATCACTATAAATCAAAATCAGGAGAGCCTGCATATTTAGTATATACATCAGGAACAACTGGTTATCCAAAGGGTGTTTTACATTCACATAGATCATTAGTAGGAAGAACTCCTGCAACTGAGTATTGGTTTGATTTTAAAGAGAATGATAGAATCATGCACTCTGGTAAATTCAACTGGACATATGTATTAGGTTCAGCTCTTATGGATCCATTGTTTAATGGTCATACGGTTATTGCTTATGAAGGTGCAAATGATGCATCTACTTGGATTAATTTGATTAAAAAACATCAATGTACTATATTCATTGGAGTTCCAACTATTTATAGACAAATTATTCAAAAAACAGATTTTACAATTAAAGATTGTCCAAGTCTAAGATATTGTATGAGTGCTGGTGAGCATTTATCTGATGAGATGTTAGGACTTTGGAGAGAAAAATTCAACCAAGATATCTTTGAAGCAATCGGGATGAGTGAATGTTCTTATTATATTTCACACTCTAAAAACAACCCAATTAGACCTGGAAGTGCAGGATTTGTTCAACCAGGACATATTGTAAAACTTCTAGACCCTGAAACTTTAGAAGAGGTAGCCTTAGAAGAAGAAGGGATGATTTGTATAGGAGTTGATGATCCAGGACTGTTTTTAGAGTACTGGCAACTTGAAGAAGAGACATCAAAAGCTAGACATGATGGTTACTTCTTTACAGGTGATTATGCAAAAAGAGATAAAGATGGATATATATGGTTCATAGGTAGAAAAGATGATATTATCAATACTTTTGGGTTTAGAGTATCTCCACATGAAATCGAAAGAGTTGTAAAAACTCATGATGCAGTTGCTGATTGTGTTGCTTTTGGTTTAGATATTGGTAAAGATAAAACAATAGTTGCTATTGCTGTAATTGGACATGAAGATTTAAGTGCTGAAAAAGAGGCTGAAATATTAGCATTCTCTCAAGCTAATTTAGCAAAATATAAAGCACCAAAAGAGATTTTTGCACTTAAAGATTATCCAAGAACAAAAAATGGAAAAGTTCTTAGAAAACAACTTGTAAAACAACTGCATGAACAACATCACGCTAAAGAGAGTGGTGAAGAAGTTATTGAATATAAAGCAAGAAGATCAATGATTTTTGTTCCTGCATATAATAAAAAGTTTGTTAAAAAAGCAAAATCAATACTAGCAGATAGTGTAGTATTTGATTTAGAAGCAATTTTACATGAGCAAAAAGAGACTGCAAGAAATGTAATAAGAGAAGTATACAAAGAAGAGGGTTCAAAATTTGGAGAATCTGAGAGAATACTAAGAGTAAATGCAGTTGGAAGTGAAGAGTTCAAAAAAGATATGGCACTTGCAGGTGAACTTGATATAGATGGGATATTATTCTCATTAATTGAAACAGTTGAACAAGTAGCCCAAGCTGAAAAAGCCTTGATGGAAGTTAATCCAAACCTAACTATGATGGTTATGATTGAAACTCCACTTGCGATTTTAAACTCGCCTGATATTTGTGCATCTAGTACTAAATTAGAAGTTGTAGTTGTGGGTTCTAATAACTTATCAAATAGACTTCAAATAGATATTAAAAGAGGTTCAAAAGCGATGTTTAATTATCTAGCTCGTATTGCCTTATCTGCAAAAGCATATGGTAAAACAGTTATTGATGGACCTCATTATGATGTTCATGATGAGTTTGCTTGTGAAGCTTCAACTAAAGATGCCTATGATTTAGGTTTTGATGGAAAAGCTTTAATTCATCCAGTACAAGCTGAGTATATCAATGATATCTTTACTCCAAAAAGAAAAGAAGTTC
Organism: Arcobacter sp.; assembly: GCA_002869535.1. GTDB lineage: Bacteria > Campylobacterota > Campylobacteria > Campylobacterales > Arcobacteraceae > Arcobacter. The sequence continues at coordinate 308,793 of PKUK01000009.1, read as the reverse complement.
AAGAGTATGAAGAGATGATTGCTAAGTTTGATGAAGCTGCAAAAGAGGGTAAAGAAGTAATTCAATACAAAGATAAATTAGTGGATACAAGTAGAATCAAGTGGGCTAAAAAGATGATAACATTATATGAAACATATAAATCATTGGGTCAAAATCTATTTGGTAAATAAGGGAGAAATATGTCTAAAATAAGCACTAAAATCAATTTTGGAAACTTTTTTTAAGATTTTACTATCGGTCAAAAAATAATTCATCCACTTCCTAGAACAATAACAGATGGTGATGTATCTTTTTACATCGCCTTAACTGGAAGTAGATTTGCTTTACATTCATCTGATTTGTTAGCACAAAAGATGGGTTATGAGAAAAAACCTCTTGATGATTTATTGATGTTCCATTTAACATTTGGAAAATCAGTTCAAGATATCTCTTTAAATGCAATTGCAAACTTAGGTTATGCAGAAGTATCTTTTCCTAATCCTGTATTTGTAGGTGATACTGTAAGACTAGAAACTGAAGTAATTGGCTTAAAAGAGAACTCAAATGGTAAAAGTGGAGTAGTTTATGTTCACTCTATTGGATATAACCAAGATGAAAAAGAGGTTTTAAATCTTAAAAGATGGGTTATGGCTCACAAAAAAGATAAAGAGACAATCTTAGGTACAAATGATGTTCCTACTTTTGAAAAAACTTTACCAATAGGAAGTAGTATTAATATCCCAGTTCAAAAAGATATTGACACAGATGCAACTGGTGGAAAATACTTTTTTGAAGATTATGAAGCAGGTGAAAGATTAAACCATCCAGAGGGAATCACTGTTGATAATAGTGACCATACACTAGCAACTAAACTTTATCAAAATAATGCAAAAGTTCATTTTGATGATTTTATGATGCAAAGTAGCCCTATGAAACAGCGACTTATGTATGGAGGTCATGTTATCTCAATAGCAAGAAGTAACTCTTTTAATGGTTTGCAAAATGCACAATGGCTTTACTCAATAAATAGTGGAGCTCATGCAAACCCAACATTTGCAGGTGATACTATTTATGCATTTACTGAAATTATTGAGACTATTGAACTTGATAATAGAGATGATATTGGACTTTTAAGATTAAGAACGGTTGGTCTTAAAAATATGAAAGCCCAAGATGTTGAATCTACTTTCGATGAAAATGGAAAGTATATTAAAAATGTAGTTTTAGATTTAGATTACACAGTTGTAATCCCAAGAAAACAAAAGTAAAAAATTAAATTTTAAAAAAGGAAAATAATATGACACACCCTAATGAAGCACTATTTGAATCTGGTAAATCTTTACCAATCATCCCAACTTGTGAGCACTTTGCAGGTAGCGAGAAACTTATTTTAAAAGGTTTCGAGATGCAAAAGAAACTTGGACCTGTTTTTGATATCACTTGTGATTGTGAAGATGGAGCTGAGACTGGTAAAGAAGTTGAACATGCAGAGATGATTGTTAGAGTTGTAAACTCTGATGCTAACCCATATGCAATGGCAGGAACAAGAATCCATGATGCTGCACATCCTGATTGGAGACAAGATGTTGATATCTTAGTTCCTGGTGCTGGTGAAAAGTTAGCATATATAACTTTACCAAAATCAACTTCTTATGAAGATGCAAAAATGCAAATTGAGTATATTCAAGAGGTAGCTAAAAAAGCTGGAATTACAAGAGAGATTCCAATTCATATCTTAATTGAGACTCATGGAGCATTACAAGATGTAGAGAAAACTGCAACTTTACCTTGGTTACAAGTTTTAGATTTCGGTCTTATGGACTTTGTATCAGGTTACAAAGGTGCAATCCCAGCTATTAATATGAGAAGCCCAGGTCAATTTGAGCATAGATTAATTGGAGCTGCAAAAGCTAAAGTATGTCAAGCAGCTATCCAAAATCATGTTATTCCTTGTCACAATGTTACATTAGATTTAAAAAATCCATACCAAACATTTAAAGATGCAGAAAGAGCTAGAAATGAGTTCGGATTTATGAGAATGTGGTCAATTTACCCAACACAAGTACAAGCAATCGTTGATGCTATGAAACCAGACTTTACAGAACTTGAAGCTGCACAAAATATTTTATTAGCTGCACAAGATGCTGAGTGGGGACCTATTCAATATGAAGGTGAGTTACATGATAGAGCAACATATAGATATTTCTGGGAATTAGTTCAAAGAGCACATTTCTCAGGGGCTAAAATGTTAGATGAAGTTACAAAAAGATTTTTTGCTTAATTAAAATTCTTAAGCTAAATTTATAGATAAGAGGGTAACCTTTTATCTGTAATTTAATATGAAAGGATATATGATGAAAAAGCTCGTCAAGGTCGCCAACTATGGTGAGAAGAGTTTAAACCCCAGGTAGATTTTTAGACAATATAATTTAACTACCCACATAAACTTCACGAAAAAATTCTCACTCAAATAAATAATCATCCAAAAAACAAAAAAACACATTGTCACAAATTTAAAAAATTGAAGGCAAAAAAATGAATAGACACAATATAAAATTAGATGAATTAAAAGATTATTTAGGATTTGGTGTTGCAGGAAACTTTGCAAACCACTTAGGAGAAGCTGGAGAAGCTGATGAATTTTCAGTAATAAAAACAGATGAAAAAGATGCACCAAAGGGATTGTTTCCTTTTTATATTCCAAATCATGACAGCTTTTTATCACAGTTTCCCATTTGTACAGATGAGATAACTCACAACGATATAGAACACTTACAAGTTGAAGCTGAGGTTGGATTAATCTGTGATTTTGTATATGAAAATGATAAATTAGTAGATTTAAAACCAAAATATTTTGGTGCATTTAATGACTGCTCAAACAGAATCCAAGATGGAAACAAACTAAGTACCAAAAAGAACTGGGGAAAAGGTTCAAAAGGTATTGCCCATGACTTTATAGAAATAGATAGTTTTGAAGAAGATGGTATATTAAACAAGTTTCATATTGCTTCGTTTATTAGACGTGATGGGATTTTAAGGGATTATGGAACAGTTAGTGCTGTACGATCATACTCTTACTTTTTCAATCAACTTAAAACTTGGATGATAGATAAGTTTAATACCCAAGAAGATTTGGGACCATTGGAAGAGTTGCCACCTTTTATAAAAGATATAAATAAACACAAAGGTCTTTTAATAGCAGCAGGAGCTACAGCGTATACTGAGTTTGGGAAACATCATTTTTTAGAAAGAGGAGATGAGATTTTTATATATGTTTATAATGCTCACTTCCACTCATTTGAAGATATTATGCAAGATATGGCAGGCTCTGATGTTTTTTTATCACAGTGTTCTAAACTTCATCAAATAGTTAAATAAACTTTTTCAATAATCTCTTTGTTTTTTGTTATATAATTAACAAAAAAAGGGAGCAATTATTATGAAGTATAGAATAGAAAAAGATACTATGGGCGAAATAAAAGTTCCAAATGACAAATATTGGGCAGCTCAAACCCAAAGAAGTTTGGAGAATTTTCCCATAGGTATTGAAAAAATGCCCCAAGAGATAATCAAAGCCTTTGCTTATTTGAAAAAATCATGTGCAGTGGTAAACTATGACTTACAAAAACTTCCCCTAGAAAAAAAAGATGCCATAATCAAAGTATGTGATGAGATTATTGAAGGTAAATTAGATGATAACTTTCCTTTAGCCGTATGGCAAACAGGAAGTGGAACCCAATCAAATATGAATCTAAATGAAGTGATAGCTTCAAGAGCAACTGAACTTTTAGGAAAAGATTTTAGAATAGAAAAACTAATCCATCCAAATGATGATGTAAATAAAGCTCAAAGTTCAAATGACACATATCCTAGTGCCATGAGAATAGCCTTTGTCTTAGAGATACAATCTCAACTAATCCCTGCAATAAATCAATTAAAAACTACACTAGAAAGTAAGTGTAAAGAGTTTGAAGATATTATCAAAATAGGAAGAACACATCTACAAGATGCCACGCCACTTACTCTAGGTCAAGAGTTTTCAGCCTATGTTGATATGTTAGAAAAAGCACTTAATCAAATAGATGATAGTATGAAATATATATGTGAGCTTGCCATTGGTGGAACAGCAGTTGGTACTGGACTAAATGCTCACCCAGATTTTTCACATCTTGTTTGTGAGAATTTGAATATTAATACAAAAACAAAGTATAAATTTGTATCTCATCCAAATAAATTTCACTCTTTAACATCACACGATGGGGAAGTGTTTTTAAGTGGAGCCTTAAATGCCCTTGCTTCAAACCTTATGAAAATAGCAAATGATATAAGATGGTTAGCTTCAGGGCCACGATGTGGAATAGGGGAGTTAAATATCCCTGAAAATGAACCGGGAAGTTCAATCATGCCTGGAAAAGTAAATCCAACCCAAAGTGAAGCTATGACAATGGTTGCAGTGCAAGTTATGGGAAATCATACAACAGTAAGTGTAAGTGCTAGCCAAGGAAACTTTGAGTTAAATGTATTTAAGCCAGTCATTGCTTATAACATCTTGCAGTCAATTAGACTTCTAAGTGATACCATGAAAGCATTTAATGATAACTGCGCAGTTGGAATAAGTGCAAACAAAAAGAATATAGAAAAATATCTAAATGACTCTTTGATGTTAGTAACAGCTCTAAATCCATATATTGGATATGAAAAAGCTGCCCTTATAGCAAAAACAGCTCACAAAAATGGAACAACTCTAAAAGAAGAGGCTCTTAGTTTAGGCCTATTAACAGCAGAACAATTTGATGAGTATGTAAAACCTCAAGAGATGGTAAGACCTAAAGCTTAAAGGTCAACCATCGCTTTAAATCTTACACCACATCTTCCTATATTTTCTACATTGATATGCATCTTTTCATTGATTCTTTCATCTTCTATAAACTGTTTTTTTATCTCTAAAATAAGAGGTGTAGTTTTTCCCGGGATTTTAACAGTGTCATAATACTCACAAAAAAGTGCACTTTGAGAAGAAGAAATCATAGGTGGAAAACCTTCAAGTATCTTTTGAACTTCTATTTCATACTCTTCTATTTCACTTTGTTCTTTTGGCAACATTGTTGAAGAGAGTTTTACTTTTTCTACATTGTCTTTGTTTACAAAACAGATTGTTGCTTTTTTAGTTTTTAGAATATTTGCTAAGCTATCTTTTGGGCTTCCATCCTCTTTTATTCCAATTGCAACTATTAAAGCTGCTGGGTTACTTGATATTGGTATAAAATATGAAAAAGGGGCTGCATTTAATACTCCATCATTATCTGTTACTATCCACGCAATTGGTCTTGGAACTACTGTATCTGACATAATTTTATATCTATTTAAATCACTTATCTCTTCATAATAAAGAATCATAAAAGTACCTTTGTTTTTATTTATTATATTTAGTTTTTGGTTAATGCCATTTGAAACCTTTAAGTGCTGATTAATCAATTAAATCATAAAATAATCAAATAAAGAGCTAATATAAAAGGGTTATAGGTGAAAATAATTTTTATACTTATATTTACAATTTCTTCAATTTTTGCAATATCACCTAAAGATTTATTAGGAACATGGGAAATGAGTAACTTAAGTGAAAAAAGAGCAAATATCTCTTTTGGTTTATACAATAGTTATAATGAACCTTTTGATATAAAGTTTATGGAAAACTATATTGTAAAATATCATGGAGAAGAACACAAAAGTTATTATGTTCTAGATGCAGATAAAATTTTTGTATCTAAGCATAAACCTTTTAATGGAGAGTTTTTAAATTAAAAAGCTATTGATATCTATGAAATAGTTAAAAAATTAAATAAAAAAGATACAAATAAAAAAGAGTGTTATGAAATCCATATTTTACAAAAGGCACTTTATGGGATTTATAGTAGAAGAGGTAATCAAAAGATGTGTAGGTAAAAAAAAGAGGGAATACCCTCTTTTTTGTTTATTTGATTAAAGGATCTGTAAGTCCTAGATAATACATACCAATAAGACCAATAATTCCCGCAATTAAACAATAATAAATAGTAGGTATTATTGTTTTTCTTAAGGTTTCACCTTCTTGATCAAGTAATCCAACTGTAGCAGAAGCTGCAACAACATTGTGTATTGCTATCATATTACCAGCAGCAGCTCCAACAGCTTGAAGTGCTATCATAAGAGCCGTTGAAAGTCCAAGTGCATCTGCAACTCCAAATTGAAATTGACTTAACATCATATTTGAAACAGTATTACTTCCTGCAATAAAAGCTCCTAGGGCACCAATTAGTGGAGCAAATAATGGATAAATATCACCAACTGAAGTTGCCACAAAGTTTGCCATAGCAACTGGCATAGAATCAAACCCCGCACCATTTACTCCTGAGTTGATAAGTATTCTTACTAATGGAATAGTAAATATAAGTACAAAACCAGCACCTAACATTACTTTTGAAGACTCACCTAGTGCTTCTTTCATCTCTTTAAATTCCATTTTGTGTAGAAAATAAGTGATTAAAACTACAAGTACTAAGATACCACCTGGTAAATAAAGAGGAACAATAGAGTAACCTAAGCCTTCACCTAAAATATCTTTAAAAGGAATAACCCAAGATTTAACAAAAGCTTTTGCTTCATCTGAAACCCTAGTAATTACTAAAATAAGTGCCACAAGAACATATGGAACCCAAGCTTTTGCTAAAGACATATCAACTTTAGTATTCATAGCATCAAGGTTCATCTCAAGTTTTGATACCCAATGAACAGGCCACATCTCTTTTGGAGCAAAATCCCAAGTATCTTTAGGGATTAAAAACCCTTTTTTAGCTGCAAATATTACAATTGGAAGTCCAACTAAAGCCCCAATAAGAGAAGGGAACTCAGCACCTAAAAATATACCAGTTAGTGCGTAAGGAATTGTAAATGCTAATCCACCAAAAATAGCAAAAGGTAAGATAGATAAGCCTTCTGTCCATGATCTGTTTTGACCAAAAAACCTAGTCATCATAATAATCATAAATAGTGGAATCAAAGTACCAGTTATAGCATGAATAACTGCAACTTCGCTAGTGATTAGTTGTAAGTAAGTTTCCCAGTTTGAACCTACAGCTTCTAAAGATGCACCAATAGTTTGTGCATCTAAACCTTTGTTAACACCTATTAAAATAGGTGTTCCAACTGCACCAAATGATACCGGAGTACTTTGTATCATCATACCTATCATAACAGCTGCCATGGCTGGGAATCCAATAGCAACCATAAGTGGTGCTGCAATAGCAGCTGGTGTTCCAAATCCTGAAGCACCTTCAATAAAAGAACCAAATAACCAAGCGATAATAATAACTTGTACTCTTCTATCAGGACTTACATTATTGAATCCTTCTCTGATAACTTTTATTGCACCTGAGTGTTTAAGAGTATTGAGCAATAATATTGCCCCAAAGATTATCCATAAAACTGCAATAGTGATAAGTAAACCTTGAACAGTAGATGCAAGTATTCTATTAAAACTAACTTGCCATATATAAAAGGCCACAACTGTTGTTACTATATAAACAACAGGCATCGCTTTTTTTGCTGGAAGTCTAAATCCCACCAACAAGATAGCTGCCACAAAAATAGGAAGAGCCGCAAAAAGGGCTTGTGTGCTTATTTCCATAAAATCTCCTTAATAATTAGAATTAAATATTAATTAAAGAAAATGATATTTGTATGATAAAAGTAGCATTAACATAGCATTTTTAATAAAAGAACTAAACTGAAACAATAAGCGACATAAAACCCAAGATTAAGTAAAATCCTCACAAAAAGATATTAGGAATTGATAATGAAATACGTAGGAGCACACGTAAGCGCAAGTGGTGGAGTATACAATGCACCCATAAATGCAACAGCAATAGGGGCAAAAGCCTTTGCACTTTTTACAAAAAACCAAAGACAATGGGCAGCAAAACCTTTAGAAAATGATGTTCTTGATAAGTGGTTTGAAGAGATGGACAAATGTGGAATACTACCAAAACATATTTTACCACATGACAGTTACCTTATAAACTTAGGTCATCCTGTAGAGGAAAATAGACAAAAATCTTTAGATGGATTTATACACGAAATTGAGCGATGTGAAATCCTAAAACTAGACAGACTAAACTTTCACCCAGGAAGTCACTTGCGAAAGATAAGTGAAGAAGAGTGCCTAGACAATATAGCCCTTTCTATGAACAAAGCAATAGATGCAACAAATGACATAAAACTAGTAATAGAAAACACAGCAGGACAAGGAAGTAACCTAGGATACAAGTTCGAACACTTAGCTTACATCATAGATAAAATAGAAGATAAAAGTAGAGTTGGAGTATGTATAGACACCTGTCACATGTTTACAGCAGGATATGATATAAGAACAAGAGAAGCCTATGATAAAACATGGAAAGAGTTTGATGAGGTAGTAGGAAGAGAATACCTAATGGGTATGCATATAAACGACTCAAAACCAGATTTAGGAAGTAGAGTAGATAGACATGATAGTTTGGGTCAAGGAAAGATTGGTTGGGATGCTTTTGGGTTTATTATGAATGATGAGAGGATGGATGATATTCCGTTGGTTCTTGAAACTATCAATGAAGAGATTTGGGCTCAAGAAATTCAAGACTTGTATAATTTAGTAGAAAAATAAAATCTCACTATTCTTAAAAATAGTTTAAAACACTATTTTTAAGCCCTTATTTACTTATATTCATCAAAAATTTCATTTTAATCTATACTTCACAGATATATAATAAAGCTAATATAATAAAGGTATAGATAATGATAGACAAAAATCAACAAAATAATGACAATATAGCAAATATGAGCAGTTCTGCTAAACTATTTTTTAGTAACTATGAGCAGTTTAAAACAAAAGCTGTTCCAAGTGAAATTAAACTTTTTAATAGCTATTTTCCTATGATGGATGCTTTACCTCACTTAAAAAAGAAAAATGTACTTGATAAGTGTCCTATATATGATTTGTTTGGTAAGAGTACCAAAATCATTTATGAGCAATATGACTGCGTTGATATTGATTCTATTAAGATAAATAGCAATAAGATTTTAATCAATTTCATAGTTAGTTCAAGTATTCCAGAAAGTTTTATTGAAGATATGACTCAAAATATCAAAAATAATACTTATGCAAATAGTGAATTTACTGTAAAAGTAACTAATGTAGATACATATGACTATGGGAAAATAGATATTATTTATAGTATTGATGAAAGAAATACTATATTTGATGAAGCGGAACTTATAGATATCTATCATGGATTAAGTGTGCTTAATCTAAACCCTGAACTACAAGATAAAGTAAAAAATATGCTTATAAAAGCTTTCTAGATTTTCCAAAAGAGGAGTTACTCCTCTTTTTCATAAATCACTCTATTTCTTCCCTCATCTTTTGCTTTATATAAAGCTTTGTCTGCTCTTTCATAAATAGTTTCGTAAGTATCTTTATTTAAAATATTTTTAGCAACTCCGATGCTGATTGTTATTTTAAGTAAATTATTCCCATAGTCAAAAATAGTATTTTCAATATTTTGTCTTATTCTTTGGGCGATGTTTATAGCATTTTCTTTGTTTTTTTCATCTAGAAGTATCATAAACTCTTCTCCACCTATTCTTCCTATATAATCTTTTTTTGAGATAATCTTTCTTATATTGTTGATGGCATCTTTTAAAATATAGTCTCCACATAAGTGTCCATAAGTATCATTTATCTTTTTAAAAAAATCAATATCTAACACTAAGAGATGAAACTCTTTTGTATCAATCCAGACTTCACACATATCTTTTATAGCAACTTTATTGAATATTTTTGTTAGTCCATCAATTGAAGCTTTTACTTCTAGGTGTGATATCTTTTTATTTAAAGTAGAGACATCATTCATACAAATTAGATATTTGCCCATATCAAGTTTAGATACATCAAAAGTAAAATAAAAGTTGTCATCTCCCATAATCTGAAATTTTGCAGGGATGTTTTTTGAAGAGTAGTATTGTGCAATATTTAGAAGATTTTTTTGAGTATTATTATCTACTAAAACAATATTTGATAAGAAATTATCTTCTGAGGTGAATGTATCTACAAACTTTTTATTTACACTTTGTATCTTATCCCCTTGGGTTATCATGATGATATTTTGTTGTGTATCTAGGACAGATTTTAAAAAATCTCTCTCTTTTTTTAGTTTTTCATGTTGTTTTATATCTATTGAAAGAAGCATTTCATTTAATTTTTTTGCTAAAAATGAAATCTCATCGTCATAGTTGTCTTTTATTATTATCTCTAGGTTATTATTTTCAGAGATCTTTTTTACTTTGTTTGAGATTTTGATAATCCTATCTGAAAAAAATATTTTTATAAAAATATAAAATATCATGATGATAAGTAAAAAACAAATAGATACGCAATATAATATAAAATTCATATTTGATTTTAGTTCTTGATATATATATCTTTTACTTTTTATACTAAAATAAAAGTTTTTATTCTCAAATTCATCAAAATATCTTACATATGTAAAAAGGTAGTTTTCATCCACATTTACAGTTTTGTATTTTATATTTAGTTTTTTATTTTTGATAGTGTTAAACTTATCAAAATCCACACTATTTATAAGTGAGACATACTCTTGTAGTACATCAGATATATTGGATAAAAAGTGAGAATCAATCGCCCTTGAAAAGTATATATATCCTATAGTTTGAGTGTTCCTGTTTTTTATCTCTTTTATATCAAAAATAGATTTTTCATAATCGGTAGTCATATAAAAGATCTCTTTTTTCTTATTTATATATTTTTTTATATCTTTAGTTTTAATGAAATTAATTAATTCAGTTGAGACACTCAACATCTCATTTGAACTAATATCATAACTTTTACCAAAAAGAAATTTTTTATCTTTATCAAAAATCAAAAAATTACTGATATTTAGTTCTTCCATTAAATTACTATCACTAAAATATGTTTTAAGTTGTGCATGATCTGATTTATTGATTATATCTCGGAGTCTTTCATTTTCTTGAAATTCGTATGCGATTTTTTTTAGATACTCACTATTGAAGTCTATTATATTGTGTAGTTTTAGAATATTTCTTTGTATTATTTTATCTTCAAGTATTTGAGACTTTTGAATTCTATTTTGTACAAGACCCGAAATAAAGGTTATTATAATAAGACTAATTAGAGTAAATAATAATGCCATTTTTTTGCTTATTTTCATTGGTATTCCCTAAAAATAAATTTTTTAGGAATATAACATAATTAGTATTAAATAATAATGATTATCAATATAAAATATTAATTAATTGAAAATTCATAATTAATTTTAATAATAACTTATGTAAAATAGGAAAAATACCAAGGAAATTTTTTTATGATAATACTAGTTTTACTTTCTCCTTTTTTAATAGCTTTAGGATGGGTTTTATATGTAGACTCCTCAAATATAGATATGATTGAAAAGTTTTATAAAAACGAATCTTGCAATACGATTTATAATTATAAATCAAGATATAAAGGTTTGTGTAACGATAATATTACAATAATAAACAACAAGTTTAGTATTGATTTTTCAAAAAATGTTTATATAAAATATGATGATATTAGAAATATTACGCGGGTAAATAAAGATATTTTAATACAAAATTCTAAAGGTGAAGAAAAATTATACTTTAAAGAAAAAGTCCATAGTGATATATTTTATGAACAGTTAAACAAAAGATTAAAATAGAGTATCTTATTTTAAGATTTGTTGATGTATTATTGATATTTAGCTAAGAAATTTTAAATAGATAATTAAAAATAGGAATAACAATTAATGAATGAATTGATTAAATTTATAAAGAGTATAGATTTAGAAAAAGAAGAACTATTTGTACAGTTGAAGTGTAATTTAGAAGAGGGGAAAATACTTCAGCATCTTACAAAAGAGTATATAAATGGCAGAGATGCTTTGATGGTGATAGATATTTTATCAGAATTTTATGATGTAAAAAAATATGAGCACTTAGAAAAACTTGAAGTGATAAAATCATTACTTGAGCTTGGTTGGTTAGTTCAAAACTCATTTACACCAATAAAACTAAGTGAGTTATCAAAATTGGAGTTACTGAACTCTAGTGTATCTTTAACACCATCATTTTTAAGACTTATGGAAGATTGTTCTATGGATATGTCTCTACCTGAGATTACAAAATACAGTGATCACTTGGAGTATTTGCAAGATCAGTTTTTCAAAATAGATTTAGCTCAAAAGTTAAATGTAGTAAAACACAACTTTGACGAAAAGTCACCAAATATAAAAAGACTAAAATCAAAACTTACACTTTTAGAAAATAGAATCAAAGAGAGAGTACAAGCTACTCCAAATGAAATCATGCTTGTGGGCTTTTTTAAAGAAAATGACCTAAACGAACATGAGCAGATGATATTTATAGCACTTCTTAAAGAGGAGTATTCAGGTGGAGATGAATCAATAAGAGATATGAATTCACTTATTGAGCTAATCTCACATGATGATTATGAGAAAATCAAAAACAGAAGTCTGCTAGAAGAGAGTTCAAAGTTGGTTTCAACAGGACTTGTTGATTATGATGAGATGCTAACACCTTTTGGTGGGATAAATAGAAACTTTTATATTCCTGATGAGGTTTTATATAAGATTTCACACCCAACAAAAAAGAAAACAAGAACATCTAAAATCAAAATCGACAACGTGATAAAAGAGCAAGATATGTTTGAGTTAATATCAACTGATAAGACTATGGAGGATGTTGTATTAAATCCAAAAACAAGAGAGACGCTAGATGCACTTTTGCAACAAGTTGACAAAAAGGTAATAAATAGACTAAAAGAGTGGGGAATAAAAGATAGAAAAAAAGGTATTGATGCCAGAATTATCTTTTATGGGGTTGCAGGTACTGGTAAAACTTTGACTGCCCTTGCCCTTGCAAAATCACTTAAAAGACAAGTTTTAGCTTTTGATTGTTCTAAAATACTCTCTATGTATGTGGGTGAGAGTGAAAAAAATGTTAGAAAAATCTTTGAAACATACGTAGATATAAGAGATAAAACAAAATCAGAGCCAATTTTATTACTAAATGAAGCTGATCAGTTTTTAAGTTCTAGGGTGACAGAGTCTACAAGTGGTAGTGATAAAATGCACAATCAAATGCAAAATATCTTTTTAGAGCAAATAGAGCGTTTCGACGGAATACTTATTGCAACTACAAATCTTTTGGAGAGCTTAGATAAAGCATTTTCAAGAAGATTCAACTATAAAATAGAATTTGTTAAGCCAAACAAAGTTCAAAGACTAGAACTGTGGAAAAAGTTATTACCTGAAAACATCCCATTGGATAGTGATTTTGATATGGAAAAAATATCTGAAGTTGAACTAACAGGTGGTCAGATAGAGCTAGTTATAAAGAACACTGCATATAAAGTAGCAGTTATGGATGAACCAATCTTTAGAATGGAAGATTTCAAAGAACAAATTTCTAAAGAACAACGGTCTCAATTTGACACTGAAAATAAAGTTGGATTTTTCTAAAACTGTTTCTAAATCTCTATATAAAATTATAATATTAGTATAATAAATTTATATTAATCTAAGCCTAGATTAATATAAATCCATTAATTATTGTTTTTTACCTATAAATATAAATTTTTTAAATAACAATGTTAAGAATGACTGATTTTAGGCTAAGCTATTTTTAAACTAACGCAGTTTTGCGGTAGATTTATTAAGTCTAGATTTAAAATATTTTTGCTAGTATCTAGCTGAATATAAATTAAAATGAAAAAACTAAATTCTTTAAATACAAAGAAATTAAGGATATAAATATGACTCATATGGATTTCGCTCATCCGTATTTTGGTGTTTTTATGATGTTTGTTTTAACCTTTGGGGCATTTTTTGCAACAATTTGGTTAGCAAGACTTGTAAGTCGAAAAATGGCAAGACTTGATACAGAAAAACTTAAAACTACATATTATGAATGTGGACCAGAAGTTACAAAGCAACCAAACACTATCTCTGTGCAGTTTTATCTTATGGCACTGCTATTTATCTTATTTGATATAGAGATAATATTTATGTTTCCATGGGCTGTTGACTTTAAAGTCTTAGGTTGGTTTGGATTTATAGAGATGATTCTATTTATCGTACTACTAACTATTGGCTTTATTTATGCATGGAAAAAAGGAGCGCTTGAATGGCACAGCATAAAATAAAATATTTTCAAGATGGGGGAGCACCTATTGCTCTTACAACTGTTGACAAAATTGTAAACTTTGGAAGAAGTAACTCCTTATGGCCTTTAACTTATGGTTTGGCTTGCTGTGCAATTGAGATGATGGCAACAGGGGCTTCAAGATTTGACTTCGATAGATTTGGAACAATATTTAGAGCTAGTCCAAGACAAGCTGATGTTATCGTTGTAGCTGGAACACTTACAAAAAAACATGCTGAATATATGAGAAGACTATATGACCAAATGCCAGATCCTAAATGGGTTATCTCTATGGGAAGTTGTGCAAATACTGGTGGTATGTTTAACACTTATGCCACAGTTCAAGGGGTAGACAGAGTAATACCTGTAGATATTTATCTTCCAGGTTGTGCACCAAGACCTGAAACACTACAATATGCTCTTATGATGCTTCAAAAGAAAATAAGAAGAGAGTCTGCATTTTTATCTAAAAAGAAAAAGAGGTTAGTATAATGAGAAAATATACTCCTAAAGATGATGTTCAAAAAAAATCATATTATAATGATAGATTTTATGTAACACCAACAATTCCTAGACTTGACCCTTCAAGTGATGAAATATATGCAAAAGATATTGAATCATTAAAATCAAAAGTAACTATACACGATAGTTATATAGAAAATGGTGAGTTAGTTATATATATAAATCCACAAGACAATGTAAAAACACTAACACTTTTAAGAGATGAGCTAGAATATGACATGCTTATGGAGCTTTCAGCTATAGATTATATCGCTACTAGAAAAGGTTTTGAGATTTTTTATGAAATGCTTTCTATGAGTAAACATAAAAGAATGAGAGTTAAGTGTTTCATTGAAGAAAAACAAACAATAGAGTCAGTTTATGGTGTGTTTAAAATGGCAAACTTGTCTGAGCGAGAAATGTTTGACATGTATGGAGTAAAAATCCTAAACCACCCAAATATGAAAAGAATACTTATGCCAGATGATTGGTATGACCATCCCTTGAAAAAAACATATCCACTTCACGGTGATGAAGTTGCACAATGGTACGAAGTAGACCATATCTTTGGAAAAGAAGCTAGAGATGAGATAGGTCCAGAAGAGAGAGATGATGCAGCCGTTGATAGATATGATACTACAAGATTCTCAAGACTTGGACATGAAGTTCCTTTTGGAACAGAAATTACAGAAGGTAATGAGACACAAACACCACTTGGATATACAGAAGAGGGTGGAGTGAAACTATTTGGAAAACGAATCATTAAAGATTTAGATGAAAAAAAATCTAAAATATTAGATAAGAGAAGGTAAATCATGCAACAAACCAATAGACTAAAACCTTTCTTTGAAAATATAAATTTTGAAAGAGCTGATAACACTATGGTGGTTAACTTTGGACCACAACATCCATCTGCTCATGGACAAATGAGACTAATCCTAGAACTTCAAGGTGAAGAGATAATAAAATCAAGACCTCATGTTGGATATCTTCATAGAGGAATGGAGAAGATGGCTGAGAATATGATTTATAATGAATTCTTGCCAACAACGGACAGAATGGATTATATTGCTGCAACTTCTAACAACTACGGTTTTGCCCTTGCTGTTGAAAAACTTCTGGGAATAGAGGCTCCAAGACGTGCAGAGATAATTAGAACTATGCTTTTAGAGATAAACAGAATCATGTCTCACCTTTTTTGGCTTGCAACTCACGCCTTAGATGTTGGTGCTATGTCAGTTTTCCTTTATGCCTTTAGAGAAAGAGAGTTTGCAATAGATTTAATCGAAGATTATTGTGGAGCTAGACTAACTCACAGTGCAGTTAGAATTGGAGGAGTACCTTTAGATTTACCAGATAATTGGTGTGAAGATTTAGAGAAGTATATAGGTATCCTAGAGGCAGAAGTTACAAAATATGAAGCCCTATTAACAGATAATAGAATCTGGAGAATGAGACTTGAAAATGTTGGTGTAATAAGTAATGAGATGGCAAAATCTTGGGGATGTTCAGGACCAATACTTAGAGCAACTGGTCAAAAGTGGGATTTAAGAAAAGAGATGCCTTATGGAATATATCAAGAGCTTGACTTTGATGTACCAGTTGCAACTGCTGGAGATAGTTTTGCAAGATATGAATTACATATGCAAGAACTAAGGGAAAGTTCTAAAATCTTAAGACAATTAATACCTATGTATAAAGAGTCAAAATGTGAACTTATGGCGCATGAGCCTCAATATATCTCAGCTTCAAAAGAAGATATTATGACTCAAAATTATGCCTTGATGCAACACTTTGTTTTAGTAACACAAGGTATGAGACCACCAAAGGGTGAAGTTTATGTGGCAACAGAATCACCAAAGGGTGAGTTAGGTTTTATGATTGTAAGTGATGGAAGCCCATATGCTTATAAGTTGAAACTTAGAGCTCCATCTTTTTGGCATACAGGACTTTTAGAAGAATTATTAGTTGGTCACCAATTAGCTGACGTTGTTACTATTATTGGTAACTTAAACGTAGTTTTTGGTGAGATTGACAGATAAGGGAGTAGGTTTATGAAAAGATATGATTTAAGACCATTAAAAGATAATTTCTACTCTAGAATGTTAGAACTAATGGATAAAGATATAAAAGATGGTGAAAATGCAATATTTCTTTTTGAAATAGGAGATTTTACACATATCCAAAAATCAGCAGATGAGATTTATGAAGCTGGATATACACTTATGAACTCAATTAAGTTCAATGAAGTAGATTGGACAATAGTTGTTAAAAAAGTAAAACCAGAGCCAAGATTAGTTGAAGAAGTTCAAGAAGAGTCAGATGAAGATGATGACGATGATGATGAAGAGTAAAATATGAATTTAGAATTAGTTTCAAAAAGTGATTATATTGTCTGCCTAGGGGCAATGATTTCAAAAGATTCACCAAAAATGAATGATTTGATTATAGAGGCAATTGCAAAAAATGAGGCAGAGTTTATCTATATGCATCCAATTGATGATATTGATTTAAAACTTTACTGTACACAGTTTGTAAAATATGAAGTTGGAAGTGAAGAGGGTATTTTAGCATTGCTTCTAGAGTATTTTACTAAAGATAGAAATAATGATTTAGAAGAGTATTTATCTGATTTAGATATTGGATATATTTCAGCTGAGAGTAGTGCGGGAGAAGAAGAGTTTGAAGAGATGGTAAAGCGTTCTTCAAATAAAACTACTAAAACTATTATTTTGGGAGAAGATTTATTTACTCACGAAAGAGTTGCCAATATCTCTTCTATGATAAAAGTTCTTGAAGAGTTTAGTGGATTTAATATTATGTTATTATCAGATATTATTTTACAAGCAAGTGCCAAGTTAGAAGATGTGGCAGAACTCAAATCTTATAATGGAACAGTGGCTTATAAATATGTTAGCAGTGAAGATGAGTTTATATATGGAAGTGAATCATTTTCAAGAGTTGCTAAGGTGTCAAATAAGGATAATGTTTCTATAAATTATAAAAATGAGACTCTTCAAAGAACTTTTAAACTAGATAAAAACTTACAAGGAACTATTGCTTTATGTGGTGTAAAAAATGATGATGAGAGTTTTTTATCACAAGGGTATAGATATAAGCAAGTAAAAATTGAAAAGGTTGATGCATTATGAGTGAAATGATTACTTTAACAATTGATGGAAAAGAGCTAAAAGCTAAAGAGGGAGAAACAGTATTAAATGTTGCCCGTGCAAATGGAATATTTATACCAGCACTTTGTTATTTAACTAGATGTTCACCTACACTTGCCTGTAGATTATGTCTTGTAGAATCTGCTGGAAAACAAATCTATGCCTGTAATGCCAAAGTAAAAGATGGCATGGAAGTTACAACTACAACTGAAAATATAGAAAAAGAAAGACGTGCAATAATTGAGGTTTATGATGTAAACCATCCATTACAATGTGGAGTTTGTGACCAAAGTGGTGATTGTGAACTTCAAAACTATACTCTTTATCAAAAAGTTGATTCTCAAAGTTATGCCATAAAAGATGTAAATAGACCAACTGAACACTGGGGAGTTATGAACTATGACCCAGGACTTTGTATTGTTTGTGAAAAGTGTGTAACAGTATGTAAAGATATGATTGGTTCAAATGCTCTTTCAACTGTAAAAAGAGGGGCAGAGGCTATTGAAGGTAAGTTTAAAACTACTATGCCAAAAGATGCTTACTCTATGTGGAATAAACTAAACAAATCACTTATTGGCTTTGAAGAAGATAAGTGTGTTGATTGTGGTGAATGTATCTCTGTTTGTCCTGTTGGAGCGCTTGTATCAAATGATTTCCAATATAAAACAAACTCATGGGAACTAACACGAATACCTGCATCAAACTCTCACTCAAGTGATTGTTCACTTATCTATTATGAAGTAAAACATGAATCAATAGTAAACCATGATGTTAAAAAAATCTATAGAGTAACAAATGAACACCACTATGCATCACTAAATGGTGCTGCTAGATTTGCTTATGATTTTGAAAACAGAGTTGAAAGTCAAGATGAAATAGCTTTTGATAAAGCAATTGAGGCATTTAAAAAAGCTGATACTATTAAGTTTAACTCATTTATTACAAATGAAGAGGCTCATATTTTACAAAAGCTAAAAGAGAAGTTTGGATATAAACTTATAAATAGTGATGCCTTAGCTTACAAAAAGTTCCTTGAAGCATATTCAAGCGTTAGTGGAAAAACTCTTTATAGTGCAGACTTAAAAGATATCCACAGCTCAAACTTTGTAATTTCTGTTGGGTCTTATTTAAAATCTGATTCTCCAAATACAAAATATGCCTTTAATAACTCAGTTGTTATGAATAAAGGAGCTGGACTATATTTTCATCCAATAGGTGATCCAGTAATGGAACAGTGTGGTAAAAGAGGAAAAACAACAGAGTTTATCTATCACAACCCACTTGCTGAAGAGTCTGTTTTATATTTTATTTTAGATAAATTTGGAGCTGATTTACCAGAATCTATTCAAGCAACACTTGATTCATATAAAGAGACAAGATTAAAATCTATTACAGAGATGATAAAAGAAAAAGTTGTATCTGTAGTAAAAGATGAAGAAACAGGTGAAGAAAAAGAAGTAACTAAAATGGTTCCTAAAAAAGTTACTAAAGAAGTTGAGTTTGAATATACAAGACTTTTAGATGAGATAAATTGTGATGCAACACTAATTGATACAATTGAAGCTATGAAAGATAAAAAAGATAGATACACTTTGATTTTAGGTGAAGATTTAATAACTCATGCAAACTCACAAAATCTTGCAAAACTAGCTGCCTTGATAGAAAAACATACACAATTTAAAGTAGTGATTATCCCAACTTCTACAAACACTTTAGGTGTGAGCTTGATTTGTGATTTAGATGAAGAAGAAGGGTCTTATTGCGTAGGATATAACGTAAAAGCAGATTTCCAATTATCAGCCCTAGGAGATGGTGATTTAGATATGCCAGCTCTTAATCAGCAAGAAGGAACTTTTACAAATATAGATAAAAGAGTTGTTCCTACAAATGTAGCCTTACCTTATAACGGTTATGTTTTAAATGACATTGCAAATGTTTTATTAGAAGCAGAAGTTGAACACACAATAGAATATACAAAATCTTTACCAGTAGCGAAAGGCTTTAAAGCAGTTGAGTTTGATAGTTTAACTAACTACTTCTCAAATGACTGGAGTGAAAATAGAGGTTATGTATTAGATTCTTTAGACATAGAGACAAATGATGAACTAGGTGAAAAACAAAACCAAACTTTTGAAATAACAGATGAACAAATCACTATTTACAAAGCAAACCCAATCAATCAATTCAATGAATTCACAGCAATTGCCCATGAGTTTAAAGATGATTTAGAAAGTGGAATGTTTGCAAATGAGACATTATTGGCTGAGTTAGAACTAAGTGTTGGAGATAAAGTCTTATTAAGTGCAAATGGATGTGAAATCCAAGTAAATGTTTATGCTGATAATCAAGTATCAGGAAAAATTGCTTATGTATCAACTTTTGAGAAAGAGTTAAATACAAAAGCACTTTTTACTGGATATAGATTTACAAGTGCAAATGTGAAAAAGGTGTAATATGGAGACAAGTATTTTAATAGAAACAGTTGTAAAAGCTATTGTTATATTAGCAGTATTTTCTGCAATTGCCGGTTTTACAACTTATATTGAGCGAAAAATATTGGCTTTTATGCAAAGAAGATTGGGGCCTACAAATGTTGGACCCTATGGAATCTTGCAACTTGTTTGTGATGGTATAAAACTATTTACAAAAGAGGACTTTATACCTCAAAACTCTGTAAAACCTATATTTATGGTTGCACCAATTATCACAGCAGCAACTGCTTTTATTGCTATGACAGCAGTTCCATTTTTCCCTGAGTTTGAGATTTTTGGTTATACAATAAGACCAATTATTGCAGATATTAATGTGGGTGTATTATTTGTAATGGGTGTTGCTTCAGTTGGACTTTATGGACCACTTTTAGCTGGGATGAGTTCTGGAAATAAGTGGGCACTTTTAGGAGGTGCGAGAACTGCCATTCAACTACTATCGTATGAAGTTGTATCTGGACTTGCACTTTTAGCTCCACTTATGCTGGTTGGTTCTTTATCTTTGATTGATATAAATGCTTATCAAAGTGAAGGCTTCACTTCTTGGATAGTATGGACACAGCCTTTAGCATTTGTTCTTTTTGTAATGGCTGGGTTTGCAGAGACAAATAGAACACCTTTTGATTTACTTGAGCATGAAGCTGAAATTGTTGCAGGGTATGCAACAGAGTATTCAGGTATGAGATGGGGGATGTTTTTTATAGGTGAGTATGCGAATCTATTTACAGTCTCATTTTTGATTTCACTAATTTTTCTTGGTGGATACAATGATTTATGGTTTATCCCTGGTGGATTAGCGATTATTTTAAAAGTATCATTTTTAATATTTTTCTTCTTATGGACAAGAGCTTCTTGGCCACATGTAAGACCAGATCAATTGATGTGGTTATGTTGGAAAATCTTAATGCCACTTGCAGTAGTTAATATTTTAATTACTGGCTTTGTGATGATGTTTTAGGAGCAGTGATGAAATTAGATGAATTAAAAAATAGAAATATAAGCGAACATGATTATATCAATATTCAAAAGAATAGTTTCCCTGAAACTCCATGGCAAGAGTTTAAACAGATATTTAAAAGATCAATAAAAGGTGAACTTTTTACAGGACTAAAAGTTACTTTTATCATGATGAAAGAAGCATTGTTTAATAACAATATGCACACAGTTCAATATCCAATTGAAAAACTTCCAATAGGACCAAGATATAGAGCTGTACATAAACTTCTAGGACTTTTAGAATCGGGAGAAAATAGATGTATTGGTTGTGGACTTTGTGAAAAGATTTGTATCTCTGATTGTATTAGAATGGATACAAGAATTGATGAAAACTCTAGAAAAGAGGTTTTAGAATACACAATAAACTTTGGTAGATGTATCTTTTGTGGATATTGTGCTGAGGTTTGTCCTGAGCTTGCCATTGTTCATGGTGGAAGATATGAAAATGCAAGTGAACAACGAGCTCACTTTGTGGTTAAAGACGATTTATTGACTCCACTTGATAAATTGGCTTCTCAACAAGAGTATCCAGGTTTTGGTGCAGTATCTCCAGATGCTGACGAAAAAATCAAAAAAACTCCATTAGAGTATTAGGAGAGATGATGTTTGAAATAGTAGCTTTTTACCTATTTGCAATATTGACAATAGTGATGTTCTCAATAACTGTATTTACAAATAACGCACTTTATGCACTTAGTGCCCTTGCAGCTGGTATGATATTTATCTCTGCTTTTTTCTTTTTGTTAAATGCTGACTTTTTAGGTGTTGTTCAAATTGTAGTTTATACAGGTGCAGTTATGGCACTTTATGCCTTTGGGATGATGTTCTTTGATTCTATGAGTGAAGTAAAAGAGAGAATCCAAAACCCTAGATTAGTTTTTTTACTAAGTGGAATGGCAGCTGTAATTATTGTGATTGTTTTTGTCTCTCCAATTGTATCTGATAATATTATTGCCGAATATGCAGTTCATCCAGAGTATGGAAATACTCAAGATGTGGGTGTTGTTTTATTTACTAAATTTTTAGTTCCATTTGAAGTTGCAGCTGTAATGTTATTAGTTGCAATGATAGGTGGAATTATATTAGCAGGGAAAAAGATGGATGTATCATATTCAGAACTAAGTGAAGATGAAATAGATGCACTAGAATCATCAAATGAAAAGGATAGCAAATGAGTTTAAATGCATATTTAATACTTTCAGCACTTCTATTTTGTATAGGATTGATTGGGGTTATTAGAAGAAAAAATCTTTTAATGCTATTTTTTGCAACAGAAATAATGCTAAATGCTGTAAACATAGGACTTGCTGCTGTTTCTCATTTTCATCAAGACCTTACAGGTCAGATGTTTGCATTTTTTATAATCGCAATTGCTGCAAGTGAAGTTGCTATTGGATTGGGATTACTTATTTTATTATATAAAAGAAAAAATTCAATCAACTTAGACACTTTACAAAGTATGGAGGGGTAGATGGAAAAGTTTATATACATAGCACTATTTGCACCCCTTGTAGGATCACTTGTTGCGGCACTATTTTCAATGAAACCAAAAACTTTGTTTACTGGTATTTTCACAAGTTTTATGTTAGCTGTTTCATTGCTTGCTTCTTTAGTCTTACTTTTTCATATATATTCAACAGGAGAGAGTATAAGTGTAAAACTTATGGACTGGATTGTTATAGGAAACCTTAGTATTCCATTTGGATTTGTAGCAGATGCAGTTAGTGTTACTATGATGTGTGTTGTAACTATGGTATCTACTATGGTACATATTCACTCTATTGGATATATGGACCACGACAAATCATTTAATAGATTTTTTGCATGGTTATCAGCTTTCGTTTTTTCTATGATGATTCTTGTTATGAGTGATAACTTTGCAGGGCTATTTATAGGTTGGGAAGGAGTTGGTTTATGTTCTTGGGGACTAATTGGGTTTTGGTATCACAAAGAGGATAAAGCACTTACAAGTGATATCTATAACTCACCATATTCAACACTATCTCCATACTCATCAATCTCTCCTGGGTATGCTGCAAATGAAGCCTTTATCATGAATAGAGTAGCAGACCTTGGTATGTTGATTGGACTATTCTTGATTTATTGGAACTTAGGCTCACTACAATATGATGTGGTATTTGCTGAAATTGGAACACTTTCTCATGGTTTAGTTGTGGCAATAGCAGCATTTTTATTTATTGGAGCTATGGGTAAATCAGCACAATTTCCTTTTAATCAATGGCTTGCAAATGCAATGGAAGGTCCAACACCAGTATCTGCACTTATTCACGCAGCTACTATGGTAACAGCTGGGGTTTATTTGGTTGTAAGAGCAAATGAGATTTTTACTGTTGTTCCTGAAGTTGGATATTTTATAGCTTGTCTTGGTGCTTTTGTTGCAATATTTGCAGCTTCTCAAGCACTAGTGGCAACTAATATTAAAAAAATCATCGCCTTCTCAACACTAAGTCAGCTTGGATATATGTTTGTAGCTGCTGGACTTGGAGCTTATTGGGTAGCACTATTTCATCTAGCAACTCATGCATTTTTTAAATCAGTTCTCTTCTTAGGGGCTGGAAATGTTATGCATGCTACAAATGATGAGATAAATATCAAAAATATGGGTGGACTTCATAAGCATATGAAAGCAACATCTATTATTATGACAATTGCTTCAACTGCATTAGCTGGTATCTTCCCACTTGCAGGTTTCTTCTCAAAAGATTTAATCTTAGAGGTAGCATTTGGACATCATGCTTATATTTTATGGGCAATTTTATGGATAACAGCTGGGCTTACAGCATTTTATTAATTTAGACTTATTATGTATGTATTTCATGGAGAAGAGAACTTTAAAAAGTTTGGTTATCACCCACATGAAACTTATCCATTTGTAATTGCAGCTATGACACCACTTGCTATTTTAGCAATTATCGCAGGATGGTTCCAAGATGCTTTTGTGGGAATGATTACAAAAGTTTTACCAAAACTTGAAATTCATGTTGACCACTCAACACTAAATATTTTAATAGCAGTAACAAGTGCCATTGCAATAGCAGGTATTTTATTTGCAGTATTCAAACATAAAAAAAGTGGTACATACTTTAGTGAAAAGCTGAAAAATAGAGCTTGTTATAAACTATTGGCAAACCAATATTTTATGCCACACTTTTTAGAGTATGTAATAAACAGACCTTATTTAGCAATGAGTAAGTTTGCATGGAAAGAGATTGATCTTAAAGTAATTGACTCTATTGTTGATGGTATTGGAAAAATTGTTTATGCATCAGGTAAAGAGGCAAGACCTATTCAATCAGGTAACTTATCGTCACTATTAAAAGTGATGGTTTACGGTCTTGTAATACTATTAGTTCTAAGTGTAGCGCTTGGGTTTTTAAAGTAAAGGGTTAGAAGGTATGGAACATATTTTATCAATTTTAATATTTTTTCCGGCATTTGCTGCATTTATAGGGTTTTTAGTAAAGAGTGATTCTATTAGAACTTATGCAATTATTGTCACAGCACTTGAGTTTTTGATTTCACTTATCTTATGGTATGGCTTTGATAGTTCAACACCAGATATGCAGTTCATGGAATCAATTCCATTAATTAGCTCTTATGGGATTAATTATGTTGTAGGAATAGATGGTATTTCACTATTTTTAGTTCTTATGACTACATTTATGACAATGATTTCAATTATTGGATTAACAGAGACTAGGTCTTTAAAAAATATGCTAATCACTGTGTTGTTTTTAGAGATGACTATGGTGGGAGTATTTTTAGCTTTAGATGCCATTGTCTTTTATCTATTTTGGGAACTTTCACTTATACCTATGCTGTATATCATAGGTGCATGGGGTGGAAACTTAAGAATTTATGCTTCAATTAAATTCTTTATTTATACCTTTACAGGTTCACTTGTAATGCTTATTGGTATGCTTTATTTAGGGTATGTTTATTATGTGACAACAGGAACATGGAGTTTTAATATCTTAGATTGGAATATGCTTTTACTTCCATTTGACATGCAACTTTGGCTATTTGTAGCATTTTTCTTAGGATTTGCTATCAAAGTTCCAATGGTACCATTTCATACTTGGCTTCCTTATGCCCACGGTCAAGCACCAACAATTGGTTCTGTAATACTAGCTGCAGTGTTACTAAAAATGGGAACTTATGGATTTATTAGATTCTCTCTTCCTCTTTTTCCTGATGGAACAGTCTATTTTATGATACCAATGGCAATATTAGCTCTTATAGCTATAGTATACACTGCAATGGTAGCTTATGGACAAGAGGATATAAAACAAGTAATTGCTTACTCTTCTGTTTCTCATATGGGTGTAATTATTTTAGGAACATTTGCACTAAATGTTGAAGGTATTGGTGGGTCAATTTTCTTAATGATTTCCCATGGTATTGTTTCAGGTGCACTGTTCATGCTTGTGGGTGTGATTTATGATAGAAGGCATACGAAAATGATGAGTGAATTTGGTGGATTGGCAAGAGTGATGCCAAAATATGCAACTATATTTGCAATCATGCTTATGGCTTCAGTTGGATTGCCTTTAACTATTGGTTTTGTAGGAGAGTTTTTATCTCTATTAGGATTCTTTAAAGTATCACCAGTGATGACTTTAATAGCAGGACTTACTATTATTTTAGGTGCAGTTTATATGTTAGTTTTATATAAAAAGACTTTCTTTGGACCAATAACAAATCCAAAAAATGAGAATCTTGAAGATGCAAAAGGAAGAGAACTTGTTGCTTTAATTCCTTTGGTTGCATTAGTTATTATTTTAGGGATTTATCCAAAACCAATATTAGAGCCTGTTAATACTTCGGTAAAACATTTAGTGGAAGTTATGAAGATAAAAGCTCAACAGCCAGCTTCTACAGCACAAATCTTATCGTCAAATACAATTGGGGAGGCAAAATAATGATACCAGCTATTTCAATTGATTTTGCAAGTTTAAACTTTGGAACTATAGTTCCTATGTTAGTTGCTATTGTTGGAGCCTTGGTTATTTTATGTGTTGATTTAGCAAATAAAAAACTTGATAAATCTCTATATATTATTTTGGCAGTTCTATTTTTGATTGTAGATTTAGGAACGCTAGTAGGATACAACGGCGATGTAAGAGGTATGTTTGATTTGATGTTGGTTGATGGTATTTCAATACTTTCACAATCAATTATTATCATTGCTTCAATTTTGTTTATTTTATTGTCATTTACAAAACAAAGATTTAATGAACAACGATATCCTGAGTATTATGCATTATATTTGTTTATGATTGCAGGTTTTCAGTTTATGGTAAGTTATGATTCACTTATTTTGATATTTGTTGGATTAGAAACTGCATCAATGGCACTTTATACAATGATTGCTATGCATAATAGAATAAACGCAATTGAAGCAGCAATCAAATACTTTACAATGGGTGCCTTAGCAGCTGGACTATTTGCTTTTGGTTCACTTATCTTTTATGCTCTAACAGGAACTGTAGAACTTGGTAAAATATCTGAAGTATTAGTGGCATCTGATTTTGAAAACTATCCATTTGTTTTATTAGGTGTTGTATTTATACTTTCAGCTTTAGGATTTAAACTTTCACTTGTACCATTTCATGTTTGGGTTGCTGATGTATATGAAGGCTCAACTGCTTCACTTGCAGGGTTTATGTCTATTGTTCCAAAAATGGCAGGTTTTGTAGTAGCTCTTAGATTTTTTGAAATATTTGTTTCTTCAGGAAATCTATTTGTAGAAGCGATTTTATATGGTGTGGTAATTTTGACTATGACTATACCAAATATCATAGCCCTATTACAAAAAGATATAAATAGAATGCTTGCTTACTCATCTATTTCAAATGCTGGGTTTGCCTTATCTGCTATTTTAATAGGAACAACACAAGCCACAACTGCTATGTTTTTATATTGGATTTTGTTTTTAGTTACAAATCTTGGTGGATTTGCAATGTTATGGCTAAATAGAAATAAAGATTATAAAACATTTAAATCAGACCATGATATGGAAAAATATGCGGGACTTATAAAAATATCTCCAATGACAGCAGTTATTATGGGACTATTTTTACTCTCCCTTGCAGGTATTCCTCCCTTTGCACTGTTTTGGGGTAAAATGTATCTATTAGGTGCTGCTGTAAATGCTGGATATGTAGTATTAGCAGTAATCATGGCTTTAAACTCTGCAATTGCAGCTTACTATTACCTAAGACCAATTGTATATATGTTCTTAAAAGAACCAGTTGTTGATGGTATAAAATATATGGAAAATGCAACAACTACGAGTAAAGTAGTAGTTGGAGCTTGTGCAATATTTACTATAGTTTCAATATTCTTTATTGAAAATATTTTAGAAGTGATTTCTTATTATATTCAGATTTCTGGTTATTAGAAAAATTGCAAGGTCATAAACTGACCTTGCAAAAATTTAGTTAGAATTTTTCATTCCTTTTCCCATACCTTGGCCTTGACCCATGCCTTGACCTTTATTCATACCTTTTTGGCTTTTTTTCTCACTCATATTTTTCATTTGCCCTTCTAGCAGTTCCATTTTACTTAGTTGTTTATCTGAGTTAGTATCAAACTGTTCAAAAGTTGGAGCATTCCCTGCATTTTTCATTCTCATACCTTGTTCTGCTTTTGCATTCATTCTTTTTTCTCTTAAATCATAAAATTCAGTTTGCGAAATAGAACCATTTTTGTCACTATCATAAGCTTCAAAACTCATAGGACCTTTTTTTGTAAAATCTGTAGCACCTAGTGCTGCAACAAGTGAACCAGAAACCAAAGTCATAATGACTAATTTATATGCTTTCATAACATTCTCCTTAATTAACATAACTAATTATACTATTTTAACTTAACATTATGTTAACAATATGGAAAAATAAAAATATTTGCATAACCAAAGATAAAACCATAACTTGCTACAATCTTTTGATTAAAAAAGAAGGATAGAATTTGAGAAAAATTAGTGTTGCACACTCTCCGGATGCTGATGATATTTTTATGTATTATGCTATAAAATTTGGTTGGGTTACTCCAAAAGATGCAGTTTTTGAAAATATTGCTGATGATATTGAGAGTTTAAACCAAGCTACAATAAATGGTGTGTATGACATCTGTGCAATCTCATTTGCGCTGTATCCTTTTGTAAAAGATGATTATGCTCTTTTGAAAACAGCAGTTTCGTTTGGAAATGGCTATGGACCAAAGTTAGTAAAGAAAAAAGATGTAAGATTAAAGAAAAACTTTAAAGTAGCACTTAGTGGCGAGTTTACGACAAATGCTCTGTTATTTAAAATTGCATATCCAGATGCAAGAGTTACATATATGAACTTTTTAGAAATAGAACAAGCTGTATTGGATGGTGTTGTTGATGCAGGTGTTTTAATACATGAGTCAATACTTACCTTTGATGATAGTTTGGAAGTTGAACGTGAGCTTTGGGATATCTGGCAAGAGTTAGCTGGTAAAGAGTTGCCTCTTCCTCTTGGTGGTATGTGTTTAAGAAGATCAATTCCTTTAACTCATGCAATTGATTATGAAAATACTTTAATAAAAGCAGTAAAAGTAGCAAATAAAAATAAACATATACTTTCTGATATGTTAATAGAAAGAGGACTTATAAGAGTTGATGCACCAACCCTTGATAAGTATTTAGACCTTTATGCAAATGATGATTCTATTGAGTTAAGTGAACTTCAATATGAGGCTTTAGATAAACTTTATGAACTAGGGTTTAAACATGGTTTTTACGAAAACCTTATTAAGTCACGAGAATTTTTAATACCTAGTGAATATGAAGAACTAAGAGCAAAATAATTGATGGAAAACTATTTTGAGCAAATAGATTTTAAAAAATATAGTTCCATTAAGATTGGTCCTCTTGTTGATGTTTTAGTTATAAATGAGATAGGTGATTATAGTGAGTACCAAATAATAGGACAAGCTAATAATATACTTGTATCAGCTACTCCTCCAAAGTTTGCAAAACTTGGCAAAGCTTTTGATTATATAGAACAAAAAGAAGATAAACTACATGTAGGGTGTGCTACAAAATCTGGAAAGCTTTTATCTTATGCAAAAAGAAATAATCTAGCAAATTTTGAATTTCTTGGTAAACTTACTGGAAATCTTGGTGGTTTGATTAAGATGAATGCAGGCTTAAAAGAGTGGGAGATATTTAATTATATAGACTCAATCAAAACAAAAGATGGCTATATTAAAAAAGAAGATGTACAATACGGATACCGATATACAAATATAGATACTATAGTTTATGAACTTGTATTTAATATATCTAGTGGATATAGTAAAGAGATGAATGAACTATTTTCTAAAATGCGAAACAATCAACCACAAACTCCTAGTGCAGGAAGCTGTTTTAAAAATCCACTTGGAGATAGTGCAGGAAGATTGATAGAGCAAGTTGGATTAAAAGGGTTTAATAAAAATGGCATGTCCTTTTCAAAAGTACATGCAAATTTTTTAGTAAATGATGGTGGTGGAACTTTTGAAGATGCAATATTTTTAATAAATCTTGCAAAGCAGAAGGTAAAATCAGAGTTTAATATCGATTTACAAACGGAAGTTATAATTTTTTAGCTAAAAATGTTAATTTTAAAGCTTAAGTGCTTTTAATCTAATTATGTTAGAATTCGTGTTCGAAAAAAATTAGTGGGGTTATTTTTATAGTGAAAAATTTAGTTATCGTAGAGTCACCAGCAAAAGCAAAAACAATTTCAAAATTCCTTGGACCGGATTATAAGGTTATGGCATCAATGGGCCATGTAAGAGATTTACCAAAGTCAAAATTAGGCTTTGATCCAGCGGATAATTTTAAACCTCAATATCTTATTTCCACAGATAAAAGAAAAGTAATTGCTGATTTGAAAAAAGAGATAACAAAAGATACAACTATCTACCTCGCGGCCGATGAGGATAGGGAGGGAGAAGCTATTGCATGGCATCTTATCCCAGCACTTAAAGTTGAAAAAAACCCACTAAAAAGAATAGTATTTCATGAGATTACAAAGGGCGCAATTTTAAAAGCCTTAGAAAATCCAAGAGAAGTAAATCAACATCTAGTTGATGCACAACAAGCAAGAAGAATCCTTGATAGAGCAGTTGGATATGAGCTTTCTCCACTATTATGGAAAAAAGTAAGATATGGACTTAGTGCTGGAAGAGTTCAAAGTGTTGCTGTTAGAATCATAGTTGATAGAGAAAATGAGATTAGAGCTTTTGTTCCAGAAGAGTTTTGGAAAGTAAAAGCAGACTTTATAAATCCTGAATTAAAAACAGAACTTGCAAAAATCAATGGAAAAGTAAAAAAAATCAAAAATGAGCAAGAAGCTAAAGTAATCGAGGCTTCTATCAATCAAGGTGATTTTGACCTTTTTGATATTGAAGAGAGTGAAAGTAAAAGAAACCCAGCAGCTCCTTTTACAACTTCAACACTTCAACAAGAAGCAAGTAGAAAACTTGGATATTCTGTAAAACAGACTATGGTAATAGCACAACAACTTTATGAGGGAAATATTCAAAATATCCCAAATCATACAGGTGGTTTGATTACATATATGAGAACTGACTCCTTAAATCTTTCAGCAGTTGCAACAAGTGCTGCTAAAGAAGTGATTGAAAAAGAGTATGGAACTGAATACAGCTTAAAAAGTCCAAGAGTGTACAAATCAAAAGCAAAAGGGGCACAAGAGGCTCACGAAGCTATTAGACCTGTTGATTTAAGTTTGAAACCTAGCATGATAAAAGCTTATGTTGATAATGCACAGTATAGACTTTACAGTCTTATTTGGAAAAGAACACTTGCTACTCAAATGCAAACAGCAAAAATAGCAAACACTACATATAAAATAAGTGCAGGAAAAGATAAAGAGTACGAGTTTCAAGTAAAGGGTCAAAGAATTATTTTCCCTGGTTTTATGAAAGTTTATACAGAAGGTAGTGATAATCCTGAATCTGCACTTGATAGCAGTGAAAAGATACTTCCTACTATAAAAGTTGGTACAAAATTAGATTTAGAAAATCTTGATTTAGAACAAAACTTTACAAAACCACCAGCACGTTATACTGAAGCTTCGTTAGTTAAAAAGTTAGAGAGTGAAGGAATTGGAAGACCATCTACTTATGCTCCCACAATCTCAACTATTCAAGCAAGGGAATATATTACAAAATCTGAGGACAAAAAGTTAATACCTACTCCAACAGGTGAAATAGTAAACTCGTTTTTAACTGACCATTTTCCTCATATCTTGGACTTAGGATTTACAGCAAAAGTTGAAGAAGAGTTTGATGATATTGCTGATGGAAAGATTGCTTGGCAGCAAGTTATGCAAGACTTTTATGGTGATTTTAAAAAAACAATAGACGAAAAAGAAGAGAGTGTAAATAAAGAAGATTATTTACAAATAAGAGAAATAGGGATGCATCCAAAATTAGGAAAGCCTGTAAGTGCAAGAGTTGGTAGGTTTGGACCTTTTGTTCAAATTGGAACAAAAGATGATGAAGAAAAACCTCTTTTTGCAGCTATTCCAGAGCATTTAAATATGGATACTATTACTATGGATGAGGCTTTGTATTTATTTACTCTTCCTAGAGTTGTTGGACAAACAACAGAAGGTGAAGATATAAAAGCAAATATAGGAAGATTTGGTCCATATTTACAAGTAAAAACTAAATATTATTCACTAAAAGAAGATGATCCTTATACTATAGAACTACCACGAGCTTTAGAGCTTATCAAACACCTTGATGAAGAGAAAGCAAAGGCAACTATAAAGAACTTTGAAAAAGAGAAAATTATTGTTCTTGAAGGACGATATGGTCCATATATTAAACAAGGTAGAAAAAACTATAAAATTCCAAAAGGTAAAGATGCTACTTCTTTAGAGTTGGAAGATTGTTTAAGTATCATAGAAAATGATTCAAAAACTACAAAAAGAGCTCCTGCAAAAAAAGCACCAGCTAAAAAAACACCAGCAAAGAAAGCACCTGCAAAAAAAACCACGACTAAGAAAACGACTGCTAAAAAAGAGAAATAATCTTGAAAATAGCAGTTCTTTCTGATAGTCATAAAAAAGTTGATTTAACAAAAGAGGCTATTGACTTTTTAAAAGCAAAGGGCGCACAATACTTGATTCATGCAGGTGACTTGTGCTTACGTGAGAATTTAGAACTTCTAAAAAGTTCATCTTTACCTTATGTGTGTGTATATGGCAATAATGACAACTCTTTAGTTCATCTTTCAAATGAATTTAAAATAGAGAATGAGCCATATTATTTTAAAATAGAGGATATAAAGTTTAAACTTATGCATCTTCCTTTTTATATGACTGGCGATTGTGATGTTGTCATTTTTGGACATACTCATATCTTTGAAAGTGAATATAAAGGGAATACTTTATTTTTAAATCCTGGTGAAATATGTGCGAGAGAAAAACCTCTTAGTGAGTGCGTATTGTTGGAAATTAACCCAAATGAGTATATAATTAACTATTACTCAAAAAATATAAATGAAAAAGAATTTTTAAAAAAAGAGATAAAATATGAGCGATAATAAAGAGATATTTTTATGTGCCATTTGTAATATTGAAAGTGGTACTTGTAATGAAGACTGTAAATTTTGTACACAAAGTGTAAAATATAAAGCAGATATATTAAGATATAAAAGAAAAGAGATAGAACAAGTTGTAGAAGAAGCAAAAAGAGCAAAGGCAAATAATGCTAATGGATTTTGCCTTGTAACAGCAGGAAAAGGCTTAGATGACAAAAGATTAAAGTTTGTTGTTGAAGCAGCTAAAGCTGTAAAAAAAGAGAATTTAGGACTTATTTTAATTGCTTGTAATGGAACTGCTAGTGTTGAACAACTGCAAACGCTTAAAGAGGCTGGGGTTGATGCTTATAATCATAACCTTGAAACAGCAGAAGACTTTTATCCTGAGATTGTTACAACTCATACTTGGCAAGAGAGATATCAAACTTGTAAAAATGTAAAAGAAGTAGGATTAAGACTTGTATGTGGTGGAATTTTTGGTCTTGGAGAAACCCAAGAACAAAGAGTATCAATGCTTGAATCAATCGCATCTTTAGAGCCTATGAATGTACCTTTAAACTTTTTTCATCCAAATGAAGCTTTACCAATAGTAAGTAATAGTGTTTCAAGAGAAGAGGCATTTGAATTAATCAGTTTAGCCCGAAATTTGGTTCCAAATGCAATGAAAATAATGGTTGCTGGTGGAAGAGAACTTATGTTTGGGGAAGAGCAATATAAGATTTTTGAAAAAGGCGCAAATGCCTTCGTAATAGGAGACTATTTAACTACTTCAGGGAAGTCTCCAGTAGAAGATATGAAAGAGCTTGAAAAACTAGGATTTAAAATCAAAAGAGAAAGAGATTAATAAAAACAAATGGCAGAAGAAATCCTAATAATAATCTCAATTTCGATAATAATTTTTATCTCTCCTTTGGTATCGAAATTTACAAAGATACCAACGGTTCCTGTTGAGATTATATTGGGAGCACTTGCTGTTTATTTTTCTTTGATTGTTGAGCACACTATTTTAGAGCTAGTTGCAGAACTTGGATTCTTATATTTGATGTTTTTAGCAGGTCTTGAAGTTGATTTAAAAAAGATAATCAATTCGGACCCCTTAATTCTTAAAAAGTCGTTAGTTTATAATGGGGTATTATTCTCCCTTTCTTTTTTAATAGCATTGTATTTCGAACTAAGTAATGTATTTGTAGTTACTCTTCCTTTAATCTCTATTGGTATGCTAGCAGCATTAAGAAAAGAGTATGGAGATGAAGACTGGGTCTCTATGGCAATACTTGTAGGTCTTGTAGGAGAGATTGTTTCTATTATAGTTTTAACAACAGTTTCTGCAGGATTAGAGCTTGGATTAGGTTGGGAATTTGCTAAAACAATGATGTTGTTTATGGTGTTCTTATTTAGTTTATTAGTAGTATACAAAGTCTTTCATAACTTATTATGGTGGTATCCTGAAATAAAAAGATATCTTATGCCAGATGATGATCATCAAGAACAAGATATAAGAGTCTCTATGGCTATTTTCTTTTTATTGATTACTATTATGATTTATTTAAAACTAGAAGTGGCATTTGGAGCATTTATTGCAGGTACTTTTATAAAGACATTTTTTGAGCATAATAAAGCTCTTCCCACAAAACTAGAGCACTTTGGTTTTGGTTGGCTAGTTCCAATATTTTTTATATCTGTAGGTTCTTCTTTTGAGCTTGAAGCACTATTTCATGATGGACTTTTTCTTAAAGCCTTAACAATAGTAGGGGCTATGATTTTTATTAGGTTCGTAGCATCATTTTTATTTATGAAAGAGTTAAAGGGTGGGAAGTTTCTTTTAATAGGGCTTTCTCATTCAATGCCGCTTACTCTTTTGATTGCAGTAACGACATTGGCTTATCATAATCATAGTATCACTCAGTTTTATTATTATGCATTTATTCTAGCTTCTATTTTAGAAGTTTTAATTGTAATGATAATAATAAAACTGCTAACTTATTTCTTATTTAGAAACAATGTAAACCAAGCTATCATCAAATGATATATCATAGTTAGAAGGCATATCTTCTACTAAAATAACCACTCTAAAAAATTGATCTTCTTTGTGATTTCCAGCTACAAGTTGTTTAAAATTTGTAGAGTCTAAATCTAACTTTTTAGTAAAAAATGAAACATTTCCTTTGAAGTCAACAATTAATTTTTTCTCATCTTCTAAATAAAACTTTTTCATAATTTTATATTTTGTATTTAAAGTCATTTTATCATCTGAATACTCAACAGTTAAAAATGGTAAAACCTTTAAACTTTTAACTTCCATTTGCATATCATCTTGCATTTTTGGTTCATCTTGAGCTGTCATTTCTTCTGGTCTTGGTTTTACATAAATAACAGGACCTCTCTCTTCAAGCTCTTTGGCTTTAGCAACAGCTTTAGCTTTTTCCATTTTTGCTTTTGCAGCTTCTTTTTTTGCAGCTTCAACTTTTTTTAGTGCTTCTTGAAGCATCTGTTCTTTTTTTATTTGAGCCTCTTTTTCCATTTGCTCTTTTTTCATCTCTTCTTCACTTTTTGCAACAGCAGATGGTAAAGGTTTATTTACATCGCCCTCATGCAAAATAGGGGTCATATCTTCTAGTTCAATATCTTGGTTTTTTTCCATAAACTCAGCTGGGTAGTTTTGGTCTATTTCCATAAGTCTTGCAACTTCATCATCATATGCTTTTGTTGGCATAAACGGATTTTCCCTTGCTTGCAAAGAAGCAACAATAAGTAGTGATGTAACAATTAAAGGTAAAGATTTCATTCTTCTGGCTCCAAATTTTTTAATTCAAAATACTCTTTTTGTAATCTCGCATTACTCTCTTGAAGTCTATTTATTTCACTAGTTAAATAAGACTTCTTATTTTTAAGTGATTTATAAACCTCAAAAGAATTTACTCCAAAGAGTAAGTTTGCCACATGATAGCTTAGAAAAAGCGTAATAGCAATAGAAATTATTGCTATTACAGTAAATCGTTTTATCTCTTTATTTACATAACGTTTACTTTTCTTTTGCATATTATAATACTATTTTTTAGAAAAAGGTTGTTTCCCTAAATATTCAGCATAAGCAATTTCAGCACCAATTTCTAAAAGTCTGTTATATTTAGCGATTCTATCACTTCTTGCTGTACTTCCTGTTTTGATTTGTCCACAATTTAATGCAACTGCAAAATCAGCAATAAACGCATCTTCTGATTCTCCAGATCTATGTGACATAACACAATTATAATTGTTTCTTTGTGCCAATCTGATTGTTTGCATTGTTTCACTAACTGACCCTATTTGATTAGGCTTAATTAAAATTGAGTTTGCAATTCCTTTTTGAATACCTTCTGCAAGAATATTTGCATTTGTTACAAATAAATCATCACCTACTAATTGAACTTTTGAACCTAGTTCTTCAGTTAATATTTTCCAACCATCCCAATCGTCTTCACTTAATCCATCTTCGATAGATACAATTGGATATTTTGCACAAAGGTCAGCATAATAAGCAACTAACTCTTTTGAAGTCAATTCTCTATTTTCTGATTTTAGTACATAAAGACCTTTGTCATTAATGATTTCAGATGCAGCAACATCAAGTGCGATTGCAATTTGTTCACCAGCTTTATATCCAGCTTTTTCAATTGCAGTCATAATAACTTGGATTGGTTCTTCGTTTGATTTTAAGTTTGGAGCAAATCCACCCTCATCACCAACTGCTGTACTCTCACCCATCTCATCAATTACTTTTTTTAAGTTTTGGTAAATCTCTGCTGTTGCTCTTAAACCTTCATTGAAGTTTTCAAAACCAACTGGCATAATCATATACTCTTGAAAATCAACTGAGTTATTTGCGTGTTCTCCACCGTTTATAATATTGAACATAGGCACAGGCATAGTCATTGCATTTGCTCCACCTAAGTATCTATATAATGGAATTTGTAAAGAAGCAGCAGCAGCTCGTGCTACTGCCATAGAAACACCAAGAACTGCATTTGCACCAAGATTTGAATAGTTGTCTGTTCCATCAATATCTTTCATAGTTGCATCAACTTCTGCTTGATTATAAGGGCTTAAACCAATTAATTCATTTGCAATTGTTGAATTTACATTTTCAACTGCTTTTAAAACACCCTTTCCTAAAAATCTTTTATCGCCATCTCTTAATTCTAAAGCTTCTCTTTTACCAGTACTTGCACCACTTGGAACGATTGCACTTTGTTTTGTACCATCACTTAAAATAACTGTTGCTCTAACTGTTGGATTTCCTCTTGAATCTAATACTTCATCAGCATAAATGTTATCAATATATACCACGTAGGTCTCCTATAAATATTTAAATTTCTTAGATTTTATCTAAAAAATCATTTTAAAGTTCTTTTATGGTTTTAGGGATTTTTAATTATTTTGTGTAGTGGAGGTAAGTGTAGTTTTGTAAATAGTTAAATCTAAGAGAAAAATATCTTAGATATTAATCTTCACCTTCTTCTGAGCTTTCATCACCTTCAAATGGTACTGCATCATTTACACCCATTGCTTCAAGGATTTTTTCTTCAATCTCTTTGGCTATTTCTGGATTTTCTCTTAAGAATACTTTTGAGTTCTCTTTACCTTGACCTATTTTACTGTCGTTATAAGAGAACCAAGCTCCTGCTTTATCAACGATGTCTAATTTTACACCATAATCAACAAGTTCACCCATTTTAGAAATACCTTCTCCAAACATGATGTCAAATTCTGCTTGTTTGAATGGAGGTGCAACTTTATTTTTTACAACTTTTACTTTTACTCTATTTCCTATTGAGTTTTCAGCTTGTTTAAGTGTTGCAATTCTTCTAATATCAAGTCTAACAGAAGAGTAAAATTTAAGTGCATTTCCACCAGTTGTTGTTTCTGGACTCCCATATCCTGTCATACCGATTTTCATTCTAATTTGGTTGATGAAAATTACTGTACAGTTCATTTTATGTAAAATACCAGTGATTTTTCTTAAAGCTTTACTCATAAGTCTAGCTTGAACACCAACTTGTTGGTCATCCATATCCCCATCAATTTCTACTTTTGGAGTAAGTGCGGCAACTGAATCAATTACGATTAAGTCTACAGCTCCACTTCTAATAACAGTTTCAAGTATCTCTAAAGCTTGCTCTCCAAAGTCTGGTTGAGAAACAAGTAAGTTATCTGTATCTACTCCTAAATTTTTAGCATAAATAACATCAAGTGCATGTTCTGCATCAATAAAAGCACAAACTCCACCTTGTCTTTGGCACTCAGCAATTGCATGTAAAGTTAGTGTAGTTTTACCTGAAGATTCAGGTCCATATATCTCTATGACTCTTCCCTTTGGTAATCCTCCAACACCTAATGCTAAGTCAAGTCCTAATGAACCTGTACTAATAGCTTCTACTGGAACAGTCTCCTTATCTCCAAGTCTTACAAGTGAGCCTTTTCCAAAAGCCTTGTCAATTTGTTTAATAGCTAAATCTAGTGATTTCTTTTGATTTTCATCCATGTTTTTTTCCTGCATCTTATTAATTTTGTGTATTTTATCAGAAATAGTTTTAATTGGGAAAAATTATTACAAATTGTAATAAAATTTATTCTTGATTTTCTTTTTTTGTCTCTTCATCTATTTTTTGAACAGTCTCAATTGTCTTTATGTGGGAGTTTACTCTTTTTTTCATAGTAAACTTTTTTATATGTTTGGCAAGTATTTTTGTATATTTCTTATAATTTCTTGAACCCTTCTCAAAGGTAGCAAGTTTTTTCTGGATTTTGATAATATCTTCTGAAATAAAATTTTCTGACATAAAATACCTAATTTTTAATTTATTAAATTATTACATATTCGCTCTTAAAATAAAAGTTAAATAATATATTAGGTAAAATAAAACAATTATAATAAAGGGCCGTAAATGTTTAATGAGAAAAATATTTTAATTACTGGTGGGACTTGAAGTTTTGGTAAGAAATTTACACAAATGATACTTAAAAGGTATAAACCAAATAAAATTATAATTTTTTCAAGAGATGAACTTAAACAGTATGAAATGTCCCAAGATTACAATGACAAGTGTATGAGATACTTTATTGGAGATGTAAGGGATGCCAATAGACTTAAAAAAGCTATGAATGATGTGGATTATGTTATCCATGCTGCAGCTTTAAAACATGTTCCAATTGCAGAATACAATCCAATGGAGTGTATAAAAACAAATATTGATGGTGCACAAAATGTAATTGATGCTGCCATTGATAATAGAGTTAAAAAAGTAATTGCCTTGTCAACTGATAAAGCCGCAAACCCAGTAAATCTTTATGGAGCGACAAAATTAGTATCTGATAAACTTTTTGTTGCAGCAAATAACTTAGTAGGGAAAAGAGATATCTCTTTTTCAGTTGTAAGGTATGGAAATGTTTTAGGAAGTCGGGGTTCAGTAGTTCCTTATTTTGAGAAGCTAATTAGAAATGGTGCCAAAGCTTTACCAATTACAGATGAAAAAATGACAAGATTTATGATAACACTTGAGCAAGGTGTCGATTTTGTTCTTAAAAACTTTGAGCGAATGAAAGGTGGAGAAATATTTGTACCAAAAATTCCATCTATGAAAATAGTAGATTTAGCAAAGGCAATGGCTCCAAGTTTACCCCTTGATATTGTAGGAATTAGACCTGGTGAGAAACTTCATGAAATAATGTGTCCCTCAGATGATTCACATTTAACAATAGAGTTTGAAGATCATTTTGTAATAGGTCCAACAATAAAATTTCATTCAGTACGAAATTATCTTGAGAATAATTTAAGAGAAATTGGTATGCAAGTTGAACAAGGTTTTGAATATAACTCAACTAAAAATGATGAATGGCTAGATGAAAAAGAGTTTTTAAATTTAATAAAAGGCCTTTAGTTAAATTATGAATAATAAAACAGATGAAAATATAGTTTGGCATAAACAAACAGTAGAAAAAGAAGATAGAGTACGATTATTATCTCAAAAACCATCAATATTGTGGTTTACAGGATTAAGTGCTAGTGGGAAATCAACTATTGCAAATGCTGTTGAAGCAGAACTTTTTAGAATGCAAAGAAAAACTTATTTGTTGGATGGTGATAATGTAAGACATGGCTTAAATAAAGATCTTGGTTTTTCTGAAATGAATAGAGTTGAAAATATAAGAAGAGTAGGAGAAGTTAGTAAATTATTTGTAGATGCTGGACTTATAGTGTTAACAGCTTTTATAAGTCCTTTTAAATCAGATCGACAAATTGCAAGCTCATTAGTTAAATATGATGAATTTATTGAAATATTTATTGATACCCCTATTAGTATTTGTGAACAACGAGATCCCAAAGGTTTATATAAAAAAGCTAGAGAGGGTGGACTTAAAAATTTCACAGGAATTGATTCCCCATATGAAGAGCCAGAAAATCCTCAAATTCATATAAGAACAGACAAACATTCTATTCAAGAGTGTGTAGATATAATTATAAACTACTTAATTAAGTTTGGTTATATAGAGGGTAATCTTGAATATGCAATTTAGAGGTTTTAATGTATAGAGATACTAATTTAAGATCAGTAACTAAAGGTATTAGTTGGAGATTTGTTGCAACTACTACAACTATTATTATTGTTTATATATTTTTTGGAAGACTTGATTTAGCAATTGCAGCTGGTGTAATTGAAACTGTTTTAAAAGTAGGACTGTATTGGGCACATGAAAGAGCATGGTTTAAAATAAAATGGGGAAGAAAAAAAATAGAACCTTTTAATCTTTGGTTTACTGGATTACCACTTTCAGGTAAAACAACATTGGCAAATAGAGTTTATGAAGAGTTATCTAACTTTGAAATTCCTTTGGAGCGAATTGATTCTAAAGATATTAGAGATTTAATTCCTGGTATTGGGTATACGAGGGAAGATAGAAATAGGCACATGCATAGAATTGGACATTTGATTAAAACTTTACAAAATAACTCAGTATCAACTGTTGCTTCATTCGTAAGTCCATATACAGAGTCAAGAAAAGCTATAAGAGAAATGGTTAAGAACAATATTGTAGTATATGTTAAAGCAGAACTTGAAACTTGTAAAAAAAGAGATATTAATGGTAAATATGAAAAAGCCTTAAGGGGTGAGTATGAAAATTTTACGGGTGTTAATGATGTATATGAAGAACCACAGCATGCAGAAATTATAATAGATACAGACAAACTAAGCATAGATGAATCTGTAGAAGTCATTATCAAATATATAAAGAGTAATTATATAAAATGATGAATTTTATTCCCTATAGCAAACAAAATATTTTAGATGATGACATAGAAGCAGTAGTAAAAACTTTAAAAAGTGATTATTTAACTACTGGGCCAAAAATAAAAGAGTTTGAAGAGGCTCTTTGTAAATATACTAGAGCTGAATATTGTGTGGCTGTTTCAAATGGAACAGCTGCTTTACATTTGGCTTCTCTTGTACTTTTAAAGGAAAATGATAAAGTCCTTACAACTGTAAACTCTTTTTTAGCAACCTCAAATTCAATTCTTTACGTAAAGGCAAAACCAAATTTTGTGGATATTTGTGAAGATGGAAATATAGATTTAGATCTTTGTGAAGAAGAGTTAAAAAAAGACTCTTCGATAAAAGCAATTTATGTGGTTCATTTTTCAGGACTTAGTGTAAATCAAAAGAAATTAAAAGAGTTAAGAGATAAATATAAGGTAAAGATTCTTGAAGATTGTGCACACTCTATTGGGGCAATTAATGATGGTGTAAAAGCGGGATCTTGTTTAAATAGTGATATTTCAACTTTTTCTTTTCATCCGGTAAAAGGTTTTACTACAGGTGAGGGTGGAGCTATTACTACAAACTCAAAAGAGCTTTATGAAAAGCTTTTGCTTTTGAGAAATCATGGAATGAAAGCAAAACCTGAAATTGGACCTTGGCATTATGACATGACAGAATTGGGATTTAATTATAGGCTTACAGATATAGCTTGTGCTTTGGGAATCTCTCAACTAAATAGATTAGATGGGTTTTTAGATAAAAGACGAGTATTAGCTAAAAGGTATTGTGAGATTTTAGAAAAATATGATTTTGTAAAACCTATATATGATTTTACTAATGAATCTGCTTATCATCTTTTTGTTGTAAATATTGACTTTGATAAGTTTGGTATTGATAAAAAAGATTTTGTGACTAAAATGAGAGAAAAGAATATTGGTTTACAATTTCATTATATCCCTATTAATAAACAACCATATTATAAAGATTTAGGATATGGAACTGAAAATACCCCTATGATGGATAAGTATTATAAAGAAGCTATTTCTTTTCCTCTTTATCCAAATTTGTCTATTGAAGAACAAGATTATGTAATTGCTTCAATGTTAGAGGTGTTGGATGTCTAAGTGTATTTGTATAATACCTGCTCGAGGTGGAAGTAAAAGAATTCCAAAAAAAAACATAAAAGATTTTTTTGGAAAACCTCTTATTGCATATACAATTGAAACAGCATTAAAATCAAAATTATTTGATAAAGTAGTAGTTTCTACAGATGATGAAACTATTGCTAAGGTTGCTAAAGAGTATGGGGCTGAAGTTCCTTTTTTAAGACCAGTTGAATTAAGTGATGATTTTACAGGAACAGGTGCAGTAATTGGACATGCTCTGTCTTTTTTGCAAAAGCAAGGTGAAAAGTATGATTTTCTTTGTAGTATCTATGCAACAGCACCACTACTACAAGTGAAGTATATACAAAAGGGCTTAGAGAGACTTCAAAATAGTGATGCTGTTAACTCTTTTAGTGCAACTTCTATGCCCTTTCCTATTCAGAGAACTTTTAAAATCAACGATGACAGATGTGAGATGTTTTGGCCTGAAAACTTTTCCAAAAGAAGTCAAGACTTGGAAGAAGCCTATCAAGATGCAGGGCAGTTTTATTGGAAAAACTTATATAAACAATCTAGTGATGTGATGTTTGGTAAAGATTCAATTCCTATTGTTCTTCCTAGGTTTTTAGTTCAAGATATTGATACTTTAGAAGATTGGGAGAGAGCTGAAGTTTTATATGAAGTTTTAAAAATACAAAAGAAAATTTCATGAAAAATATTTTAATTAGAGCTGATTCTTCTTCTAAAATTGGCATTGGGCATATCATGAGGGATTTGGTTTTAGTACAGCAATATTTTAACTCAAATATAACTTTTGCTTGCCAAGACTTAGAGGGAAATATAAATAGCAAAATCTTAGAAGCAGGTTATGATTTAAAAATATTAAACTCAAATGATGTAGAAGAGTTAGATGCTTTAATCAAGAGTTTAAATATAGATTTCTTAATCATTGACCATTATGAGATAGATTATAATGTTGAGGAAGAAATTAAAAATCAAAATCCTACCTTGAGAGTTTTAGTTTTTGATGATACTTATGAAAAACATCATTGTGATATTTTGTTAAATCACAACATTTATGCCCAAGAAAAAAACTATAAAGATTTAGTGTCACCTTCTTGTGAGTTAAGATGTGGTGAAAAATATACTTTAATACGAGAAGAGTTTAAGTACTATGAGCACCTAAGAAGAAATAAATCAAAAAAGAAAAAAATATTAATAGCTTTTGGGGGAAGTGATTTTGATAATATTTCATTAAAAGTATTAAAAAGTTTAAAAAAGAAAAAAGATATAAAAATCTATCTTTTAACAACTAATGCAAATAAAAATATAAAGACTCTAAAAGAGTTTATAAAAGATTTTGAAAATATAAAATTAATAATAAATAGTAAAAATGTAGCCAAACTAATCCATAAAATAGACCTAGCAATAGTAAGTCCAAGTACAATACTACATGAAATAATATATTTAAATAAAGAGTTTATCGCCATACAAACAGCTACAAATCAAAAGTTTATGATGAAGTATCTAAAAAAGAACAGATATGCT
The DNA here is from genome assembly GCA_002869535.1 of Arcobacter sp. Lineage (GTDB taxonomy): Bacteria > Campylobacterota > Campylobacteria > Campylobacterales > Arcobacteraceae > Arcobacter. Next base: position 264,828 of record PKUK01000009.1, on the reverse strand, counting down.
TGTATGAAAAGGTTTTCTAAAAAAGATTTTTTGAAAAAATTTGAGGCAAAGATATGAATAAAATAGTACTAAAAGATTATCTTCTCTTATCAAATGAAGAGCATAAAGAACTTTTGGACATAAGAAATAAAGAGTACATAAGAGAAGTCTCTTTAGATACAGATGTTATCGAGTTTGTAAATCATATTAGTTTTGTAAAGGGCTTAAAAAATAGTGATAAAAAGTTTTTTGCCATAATTTTTGAAGATAAAATCATAGGTGGAGTAAATATTTTTAATATAAAAGAAGATATTAAATGGGGAGTTTTCTTTTTAGAAGAAGCAAATATTATGATTAAATCCCTAGTGCCACTCTATTTTTTAGAATATATTTTTAAAACTTATCAAAAAGAAGAGATATTTTTAGATGTTAAAAAAGAGAATATCAATACAATATCTTATGACAAAAACTTAGGCTTTAATATTTTCAAAGAAGATGATAAAATAATATCTATGAAGATGAGCAAAGATGAGTTTGAAAATGCAAAAGAGAAGGCATTTTTAAAAAGAGTGATGAAACAGTTTAAAAAGTTTGATTTTGAGATAATTTCTTATGAGGGAGTTGACGTTTGAAAATAGGAAAGTTTAATTTTACTACAGATAAAACATATATAGTAGCAGAACTTAGCGCAAATCATAATGGCTCTTTAAAAACTGCCCTTGATACAATAAAAGCGGCAAAAGAAACCGGGGCTGATGCCATCAAAATCCAAACTTATAGAGCCGATACCATAACCTTAGATTGTAAAAAAGATGATTTTATGATAGATGGTGGAACATTGTGGGATGGGAAGAGTCTTTACGAACTTTATGAAGAGGCTTATACACCTTGGGAGTGGCATGAAGAGCTTTTTTCTTATGCTAGAAGCCTTGATATGGATATTTTTTCAACTCCTTTTGATAAAAGCTCTGTTGATTTTTTAGAGCAGTTTAACCCAAGTGCTTACAAAATAGCCTCTTTTGAAATCACTGATTATGAGCTTGTAGAGTATGTAGCTTCTAAAATGAAACCCATAATCATAAGTACAGGAATAGCTACATATGAAGAGATAGAAGATGTGGTAAATATTTGTAAAAGAGTTGGAAATAAAGAGATAATACTTTTAAAATGTACAAGTGCTTATCCAGCACCAATGGAGTTGGCAAATTTGAAAATGATACCAGATATGGCTGAAACATTTGAAGTAATAAGTGGATTTTCAGATCATACTATTGGAAGTACTGCTCCCATAGCCGCTGTAACCCTTGGAGCTAGAGTTATAGAAAAACATTTTATCTTGGATAAATCTATTGGGGGGCCGGATAGTGAGTTCTCAATGGATAAAGTTGAATTTACGAAGATGGTAAAAGATATAAGAGATACAGAAAAACTTCTTGGAAGAGTTGATTATCGACTTGATGAAAAAAGAGAATCTCAAAGAAGATTTTGTAGAAGTTTATACGTATGTAAAGATATAAAAAAAGGTGAAATCTTTTCACAAGAGAATATAAAAAGTGTAAGACCAGGATATGGTAAACATCCTAAATATAAAAAAGATATAATAGGAACAAAGGCAACAAAAGATTATACTTTGGGCGATAGGGTAGAGTAGGAGAAAAGATGACAGAAAAAATAGAAAATATAATATGTGAGACTCTAGTTGAACTAAATGAAGAGTTAGGAAATGAAAACTTTGAGAATCCTACAAGTAAAACAAAACTTTATGGAACTAATGGCATGGATTCACTAGCTTTAGTATCTTTTATAACTGACTTAGAAGAGCGAATTAGTGATGAGTTTGATAAAGATATTGTTTTAGCAGATGAAAAGGCTATGAGCGCTAAAACTTCTCCATTTCGAAGTGTTGAAAGTCTAACAATTTATATTAAATCACTTTTGGAAGAGTAATGAGTCAAATTATAGTTATAACTGGAACATCAAAAGGAATAGGGCAAGCTTTAGCAAACTACTATTTAAAAAATGGTGAGATAGTAATAGGTTGCTCAAGGGGTGAGAGTTCTATAAAGCATGATAACTATAGACACTTTTCTTTAGAAGTAAATGACGAAAAAGCAGTTATAAAGATGATTAGAGAAGTAAAAAAAGAGTTTGGTAAAATCGATATCTTATTAAACAATGCTGGAATGGCATCTATGAATCATATCCTTACAACATCTGTATCAAGTGTAGAAAAAATATTTGCTACAAACTTTTTAGGTACATTTATCTTTACAAGAGAAGTATCAAAAGTGATGATGAAACAAAAGTATGGAAGAATTGTAAACTATACAACAGTTGCAAGTGCTCTTAGACTTGAAGGGGAAGCAATATACGCTGCAAGTAAAGCAGCAATAGAAAACTTTACACAAACCTCTGCAAAAGAGCTAGCACCTTTTAATATAACAGTAAATGCCATAGGCCCAACACCTGTTCAAACAGACCTAATAAAAGCAGTTCCAAAAGATAAAATAGATGAGCTTTTGGCAAAACAAGCCATAAAAAGATTTGGACAGTTTAATGATATAAAAAATGTGATTGATTTTTTTATTAGCAAAAAGAGTGATTTTATAACAGGGCAGATAATATATCTTGGTGGGGTTTCTAACTGATGAATTATTTATTTGATAAATTTTCTATATTTAAGGAGTTAGATGCCATTATAATTGAAGGTAAGAGTTACTCTTATGAGAATTTATTAGAAAAAATCCTTGAGTATAAAAAGATATTAGAAAATAAAATAGAAACATCAAGTGTAGTTGCTATTTTAGGTGATTATTATTTTGAAAATATAGCTTTGTTTTTTGCTTTATATGATAATAAAAATATAATAGTACCCATAACTACAAGTTTAGAAAACTTGCAAAACGAATATATGCAAGAATCATTTTGTGAATATAGTATAAAAATTGATGGTGAAATAAAAATAGATAATTTACCTGTAAATAGTTCCAATGAGATGATAAAAACTCTAAAGAAGAATAATAACTCAGGGTTAGTACTTTTTTCAAGTGGAAGCACAGGTAAACCAAAAGCTATGATACACAATCTAGACAACTTAATAAGCACATATAAAGACAAAAGAGCAAAAGCTATGAATATGCTTGTATTTTTGATGTTTGACCATATAGGTGGATTAAATACACTATTTAATGCCTTTTCAATGGGAGCTTGTCTAATCATCCCCAAAAATAGAGATGCTAAAACAATTTGTGAGCTTATCCAAGATTATAAAATCATGGTATTACCCTCTAGTCCTACATTTTTGAATCTTATTTTAATCTCAGGGGAGTATTTAAACTATAACTTGCGAACTCTTCGAATGATAACTTATGGAACTGAAGCTATGCCAGAATCACTTTTGATAAAACTAAAAGAGATATTTCCAAGGGTAAAATTTCTACAAACCTTTGGTACAAGTGAGACAGGAATTAGCACTACAAGTTCTAAATCATCTGATTCTTTGTATATGAAAATAGAAGATGAAAACCAAGAGTATAAGATAGTAGAAGGGGAACTTTGGCTTAGAAGTAAAACCCAAGTTTTAGGATACTTAAATGCGAGCATGGACTCTTTTACAAGCGATGGTTGGTTTAAAACTGGCTATTTAGTTGAAGAGATAGAAGATGGTTATCTAAAAATCATAGGTCGAGGAAAAGAAGTAATCAACGTAGGTGGAGAAAAAGTCCTACCTGCTGAGGTTGAATCAGTTGTTTTATCTATGGATGAGATAGAAGATTGTATGGTTTATGGCGAGCAAAATGCAATTACAGGACAAACAGTTGTTTGTGATGTGGTTTGTTCACAAGCGCTTGATAAAAAAGAGTTAAAGAAACTTATAAGAAGTTTTTGTAAACAAAAGCTAAATAACTATAAAATACCTACAAAGATAAATTTGGTTGAGAAAACAAACTTTTCTGATAGATTTAAAAAAATAAGAAAGAAAGAGAAATAGTGAAAAAAGTAATATTATTTGGTACAGGCAATGGATCTAAAGAATATTTGTTAAAATATGGAAGTGAATTAGATGTAGTAGCAATAGTTGATAATGATAAAGAAAAAGAGGGTACTATATATCAAGACAATTTAATAATATCTTCTCCATCTTCAATAGCTAGTTTTGATTATGATGAAATAATTATTGTTTCACAATGGGCAAAAGAGATTTCTAGTCAACTTGAAAAAGAGTTAAATGTTGATATTTCAAAAATTTACATTCCTCCTAAAAAAGATATAAAAGATGTACAAAGACCATTTGAAGATCCTAATACAAGGGAATTGGCAAGAGAAATAATAAAAAAATTATCTTATTATGCTATTGAAGATAATATTCCTTTGTTAGTTGACTTTGGGACATTACTTGGAATAGTAAGAGATAATGATGTTATTTTATGGGATGATGATGTTGATTTCTCAATTGTTAATCTACCCTTAGATGTTGAATTTGAAACGTGGTTGCTAAATGCAATTGGAAAAATTAACTTACCAGTTAATCTTAATATTAAATCTAAAATAGTTGATAATAAACAAGTTAGTTTTATACTATTTTTTAAACATGAATCATACAAAACATTTAGCATTTCAATTAGTTTAAGAGAATTAAAAGATGATAGGTATATTCATCTACCTAGTGGCGGAATGTGGTATTCTCCACAAAAGTTTTTTGATAAATATGAAATAATAGAATGGGATAAACATAAAGTAATGGTTCCTTTTTGTTATAAAGAGTATTTGGAATTTTTATATGGTGATTGGAAAAAACCTAAAAAGGATATAACAATGACAGACTATGCAAATTTAGGTGAAGTCAAATATGAGGACTTTATAAAATCTGGTGATGGATATAAGGAAATAATGTGAAAAAAATCTATGTAGGAATGAGTGCAGATTTAGTACACCCTGGTCATATGAATATATTAAAAGTAGCTTCTGAATTGGGTGAAGTAACAGTAGGACTTTTAACAGATAAAGCAATAGCAAGTTATAAAAGACTTCCTTACATGACATATGAACAACGAAAAGTTGTAATAGAGAATATTAAAGGGGTAAAGGAAGTTATACCTCAAAATACACTTGATTATAGACCAAACCTTGAACTTGTAAAACCAGATATCGTTGTCCATGGAGATGACTGGAAAGAGGGGGTGCAAAGTAAAACTAGACAGCAAGTTATTGAAACGCTATCTCAATGGGGTGGAAAATTAGTTGAACCTTCTTATACTGATGGTATATCATCAACGGCTTTAAATAAGTCATTAAAAGAGTTAGGTACAACTCCAGATATTAGAAGATCTAGACTAAGAAGACTTATTGATTCAAAAGAAATAGTGCGAGTTATGGAATCACATAATGCATTAAGTGGTTTAATTACTGAAAATATAAAAGCAGAAAATGGAACAGAATACGATGGTATGTGGTCAAGTTCACTTACTGATTCAACTTCAAAAGGTAAACCTGATATTGAAGCAGTCGATGTAACTACAAGAATAAATACAATTAATGAAATATTTGAAGTAACAACAAAACCTATGATTTATGATGCAGATACAGGTGGAATAGCTGAACATTTTGCTTTTACAGTTAGAACATTAGAGAGAACAGGAATAAGTGCTGTAATAATTGAAGATAAAACAGGATTAAAGAAGAACTCTTTATTTGGTAACGATGTAGCACAAACTCAAGACACAATAGAAAATTTTTGCCAAAAAATTCAAACTGGTAAAAAAGCTCAAATTACTGATGATTTTATGATTATTGCAAGAATTGAGAGCCTTATATTGGAAAAGGGAATTGATGATGCGATAACTCGTGCAAAATCCTATATTGAAGCTGGAGCTGATGGTATAATGATTCATTCAAGACAAAAAGAGCCAGATGAAGTAATTGAGTTTTGTAGACAACTAAGAGAATATAATGAAAATATTCCAATTATTGCTGTTCCTACTTCATATAATCAAATTACAGCAAAAGATTTATCAAAAGCAGGAGTTAATGTAGTAATATACGCAAACCACATGTTAAGAGCTGCATACCCAGGTATGAAAAATGTTGCAAAATCAATTTTAGATAATGACAGAAGTTTTGAAGCAGAAAAAGAGCTCCTTTCAATTAAAGAGATTTTAGATTTGATTCCAGGAACTAAATAATGCCATTAGACACAAAGGTTTTTGTTAATCGTTTAATAAAAGAACATTATACTCATTTGTGTGTAGTACCTTGTAGTTTTGCAAAATATGTAATAAATGAAGCTATTAATAATCCAAATATAGAGTATGTACCCTGTGCAAGTGAAGCTGTAGCTTGTTCCATCGCAGCTGGACTTAAAATGTCAGATAAAAAACCTATAGTTATTGTGCAGTCTTCAGGTGTTACAAATATGGGCTCATGTATTACGAGTTTACTTAAACCTTATGGTGTGACTTTTCCTATACTAACAAGTTGGAGAACATACAAAGAAGGGGATAGTGAGATACAACATCAACATTTAGCAACACAACTGCCAAGTTTAATAGAAGCCTATGGATATGAACATACTATCTTAGATAATGAAAATCTTAATAATGCAATTTCACAAGTAAACAGTTGTGATAATACAAATACTATTTGTATACTTAAAAAAGATAGCTTCACAAAAGTTGCTTTAGATGAAAAACATATTATAGATTTATCAAAGTATATACCAAGAAGTAAATATTTAATCAATCTTAATGAAAAGTTTAAAGATACCCAAACTCTTTTTATAGGGACAACTGGAAATACTGCCCGAGAAATGTATAGTTTTATGCCAGATACGAACAACTTTTATATGGCAGGAAACATGGGGGGAGCATTAAGTCTAGGCTTAGGTTCTTCAATGGCAGGTAAAAAAGTATTTGTTTGTGGTGGTGATGCTGAATTTGTGATGCACATGGGTGGATTAACAACGGCAGGGAGATACAACCATGAAATAGATTTAACATACATATTGTTCGATAATGAGTCTAATAAATCTACAGGTGGGCAAAATACTTATCAAAAACATTTAGATTATATAAATATCGCAAAAAGCTCTGGATTAGATGTTTTTACTGAGCTTATAGTTACAGTAGAAGATTTTACTAAGATAATAGATAAGTTTGATTCTAAATCAGGTTTAAAATTTTTATGTGTAAAATGTGGAGTTGATGAAGAAACTCCACGGCCTCCATTAAAGATAGTGAAAGTGAATAAATTATAAATGAAAGAGGATTTCACTTATTATATGCCAACAAAAATTGTGTATGGGAATGAATCTTTAAAAGATTTAGATAAATATATAAATGGTAGAAAAACATTATTGGTTACTTCTGAAGGTTTTGTTAAAAGGGGTTTAGTTGATAAAGTTAAATCTATAACTTCAAATATAGTCGAAGTTATAAGTGATATAAAGTCTCATCCAGAGTTTACAGATTTAAAAAAAGTATACAATTTTATAAAGAATATTGATTATGAATTGATTTTGGCTATGGGAGGAGGAAGTGTACTAGATGCTTCTAAGTTTTTCTCAGTTCAAAACCAAGAAAAAGATTACCAATTTGTAGAAGATATAATAAAAGGGAAAAGAGAGAAAAAAGAATATATAATAACTCCTACTATATCTATACCTACAACAGCAGGTACGGGAAGTGAGATAACTCCATGGGCAACAATCTGGGATATGGAAGAGAAGAAAAAATATTCTTTATATTTATCTGAACTTTTTAGTGAAGTTGCACTTTACGATGCAACTTTAACTTTGAGTGTTCCTAAAAATATCACTATTCAAACAGGTTTAGATACTCTTTCTCATGCACTTGAATCTATTTGGAATAAAAATGCGAATCCAATAACGGTAGGATATGCTATAAAATCTGCAAAATTAATAATTGAAAATTTAGTAAAATTATCAAATGACTTAGATAATTTAGAATATAGAAATAATATTATGAAAGCTTGTATGTATGCAGGTTTAGCATTTTCTAATACTCAAACAGCAGTTGCTCATGCTATGAGTTATTATATTACAGCTAATAAAGGTATTCCTCATGGAATAGCTTGTAGTTTTACTCTTCCAATGCTTATTGATAAAGTTATTGGAAAATACGATTTTATTGATAATGCATTATTTGATATATTTGGAGAGTTAAGTTCAAATAAATTAAGAGATATATATCAAGTGTTAAATATATCAACAAAGTTTAGTGATTATAATATAGATAAAGAAGAAATTGAAAGTTTATTGTTTTCTTTACAAAATAATCAAAGAGCTGGAAATAGTTTAGTTTCTATGTAGAAAATTTTTCATATTTAAACATCTTTAGAATACTATTCTTAGAAAGATTAATAATTTCTCTTTTATCTTTTTCAAATACTTTTTTCGCTTTTTTAAAGTCTTTAACAATCAGGTTTAAACCATATTTTGTTGTATCTCTATCAATAGTTAGGTTTTCACTTGCATAATTTAAATCAATACCCAATAAATATATTTTTCTAAAACCTAAGTAGTATGCAAGTTGTAAGCATAAATGCAAAGTTGAACTTGAAATATAAAGTTTTTTACTTATATCTTTTGAGAACTTAGTTTTTCTATAATTTTTATCAAAATAGTTAAAGTATGTAAAATCTTCACTGTAAAAATAGTAAGAAGAATTTTTCTCTTTTATCCTCTTTTTATAACTTTTTGGTAGAAAAAGATATTTTGTATGGATATTTTTAATGGTTGAAATATTTTCATTTAGAAATAGTTTATCACTTTCTATAAAAAAAGTTGGCTCAAAATCATTTGAATTAATAGACTCGAAATGATTCCCAAAAATGATTGTAAACTGGTCTTTTAATAAAGATTTGTCAAATTCATGAAATGAAGAACCTTGTCCTAGTATAAAACAAGTTTTATCTTTGAATCTATCTTTTAATTCTATATTTCTTTTTATAACAGTATCTTTAAGTTTATCTTTAAGTAAGGTATCAATTAGTAGATTCTGTTTTATTCCTAAGATATCTTTTTTATACAATTTACTAGGAGATTGTTTTTGATAAGAATTAATAATAGAGATATTTTCTAAATATTTTAAATAAGAAGTAAGGTCATTATTTTTAATAAATTCTAAATTCTCTTTTTGTAAATAAGGAGAGGTTTTTATTTTATTATGAATATATTTATAGTATTTGGGTAAAGAACTTTTATTAGAAAACTCTTTTGTTCTTTTTACTAAGAGATTGATTCTTTTAAAACATCTTATAATAAACTCTTTTTTGTATTGTTTATAGCAATTGTACTCATTCAAGAAGTCAAATGTAATATCAAAAATAGAAAATATATCATCAATTTGTTTATTATCAATGCTTCTAGTAATCGAACCTTCCCTTATTCTCCAATTATATAAAACATTGTTTGAAAATGTTACAGATTCAGCAAAAAAATATAATTTAAAAATAAAAGCTATATCTTCATAATACATATCATGGAACTTTAAGTTATTCTTAGAAAACAACTCTTTTTTATATATTGAATCCCATACTACTGATGTATATTTTAAAGACAATATGCTCTTAAAATATGTTGTATCAAATGTTGAAGTTATTATTTTTGAATATTGACTTGTTTGAGTACCATCCTCTTTTATTCTCTTATATCTGCATTTGACAATGTCTGAGTTATTCTTTTCTGCAATTGAATAAAGTTCTTCGAGCATAGTATCTTCAATAAAATCATCAGAATCAATAAAGGATAAGTATTTTGATGTTGAATAATCTATCCCAATATTCCTAGCTGCACCCTGTCCTTTATTATCTTGATTTATTATGATAATTCTAGAGTCTTTTTTTTCATATTCTTTTAGTATATTAAAAGAATTATCTGTAGAACCATCATTTATCAATATTATTTCAATATCTTTAAAAGATTGAGCAATAATTGAATCTATACATTCTTTTAAATAATTTTCTACATTGTAAACTGGTACAATTACACTTATTTTTGGCATTTATATCTCAAATATTTTAATTTTTTTTAAGTCTACATTTTCTTTTTCTAAGTTTTTTAAAATCTCTTTTTCTCTACCTAATACGGATATTAAAAGAATATCAAAATTGATATTCTTTATTTTAGAGATAGATATGAATTTTTTGGTTTCTTGTGAAATATTAGTGTTTCTGTCTGTAATATAAACTATTTTTTCTTTTAGTAGCAGTTCAATGTTTTTACCTAGAGTTCCATAACCATATAAAATTATATTTTTATAGTTATTTTTAATATTTTCTAATTGATTAAAAAGTTGACTAAATTGTCTTGAAAATAAAAGTTTATTATCAATAGGTTGTTTGATGGAAAAGTTCTTGTAAAATGTACTATCATAAACTAAATCAATATTTGGTGCATAATTAGCAATAATTTTTATAGATTCTATTTGTGCTAATTTTGCTTGTTGTTTATGGAGTCCACCGGCTAGCATATTTGCTATTATCTTATTTGTAAATTGAAACTTGTTATTATTTATAAAGCATTTTAAATAAAAATCATGATCTCCTGCAATTTTATATTCTAGACTATACTTACATTTTTTCATAAGTGAAGTTTTTATAAAACTTGCTTGATGCCAACAAGGAACAGTAACCCAAACTTTTTCTAATCCATGAGGAGGTTTGTATGTAATCTTATTTTCATCTACAAAGTTTATAGCACCATTATAAAGTTCAGTATCAATATTTACATTATTTATAAAGTCAGTTATTGTTGAACTATTGAAAAATGTATCTCCTGCATTCATAAATAGTATCCACTCTCCTGTAGCTTTTTCAATACCTTTATTCATTGAATCATAAATACCAAAGTCAGGTTCACTAATCCAATAAGATATATTTTCTTTATATTCTTTTATAGTATCAACACTATTATCTGAACTTGCTCCATCAATTATTATATATTCTATATTTGGATAATCTTGTTCAATTATACTTTTTATGGTCTTATTTAAATATCTTTCAGCATTATAAGTTACTGTAACGACAGATACTTTAATATTTGTCAAAATATCAACTCAAATCTAAACAAATAATTCTATTAGGGGTGATACCAATTTCTTCTAATGATTGAATAACTTCAATAGATCGTCCAAAAACACTTAATAAAATTTTATTGTTATTTTCAAATAATTTCTTTATGGGAAAAATCTCTTTTCCAAATAATTTATTTCCATGTTTTTTATCATCAATATCAACTAGATAACTTATTATCTCTGGAATAAATCCTAATATAAGTTTTGCACCTGTTCCTGATCCATATAAAATGATAGTATCATTTTCTTTTTTTAATGAATTTAATGTTTTTTCTAATTGATTTAATTGTAAAGAAAATATCATACTTTTTGAGGATACTCCACTTATTAATTTAAGATCATCTAAAAAAAAATTTAATTCTTCATTTTTTAGATTTGTCTCTAATTTCTTTATATTAGAAAAGTCATGCTTGTGTTTGCTGGTAGATGTCTCAATAAAGTTAATTATTTTTTCTTCTTTAGTATCCCAAATATTTTTTATTTGTGAAATAGTGTTTCTAGCTCTTTCTCCTATAATTTTGTGATTAGATAAATCCAAAGGAATTAAATCCTTTGGATTGTAAAGTAATCCATTAACCCCGTGAGTAATATATTCATTCATTGTTGGTAAGTCTGGTGAAATTATACATTTTCCATAAGCCATAGCTTCTAAAAATGCTTGTCCTATCCCTTCATTATATCTAGGCTGAATAAAGATATCACAGTTTTTTATTTTATCAATTAATTCATCTTTATCATTAAACCAACTAGAAAAAGTGATATTAAATTCTGTAATATCACTTTCCTTTGGTTTTTGAAACCATAAATCATTAGTCTCTTTAGCTTCAATTCTATGAATGTGTACTGAGTTTACTTGACTTTTATTAATAAGTTTTTTTATTAATTCCCAATTTAAACTTTTACTTCTTTGCCAAAAAAAGATGTCTACTTTTGTTTTATATTCTTTTTTCTGACAATCTGTCACTATATTTGGAGCATATTGTAAATATATATTATGTCTAATTCCTAAAATCTTCAATTTGTTATACAGGGATTTTGAGAAATTAATAAATTTATATTCATAATATTTACTCCATTGAGAATATGTTTTGTTAAGTTCATTATCATACATTGGAATTAATGTAATATTTTGACATTTAAACTGTTTTAAATCATTCACATCTAAAAGAATCTGAAACATTACAATGCAATCATAGTCTTTTTGCCAAATATAACTATTTTTAATTTCCATAGATGCTACTCTAGGTAATGTCCAAAAAAAATCTACATTATAATTTTTCTCAAGAATATCAATAAAAAATTGTGTAGACTTAGTTTTTTGGTGAAAACTATGTCCTAAATATAAAATATTTTTCATTTGTATAACTCTTGTTCTTTTTTTATCATCTCAATTATTATTTCTTTAAATTCTTTTGAATGCTCAAAACCTAAAATTGCTTTAATTTTTGATGTATTACCACTAAGTGGTGTTTTTTCGCTTGCTCTAAAAAATCTATCATCCACTTTTACATAATCTTTATAATCTAACTCTAAATATGAAAAAGCTATATCTAAAAATTCTCTAACACTATGAAGTTTACCTGTTGCCATTATATAATCATCTGCACAATCATGTTGTAATATTTTCCACATCATTACGATATAGTCAGGAGCATAACCCCAGTCTCTAAGTGCATCCAAATTACCTAAATACAAATCTTTTATAAATCCTTTCTTTATCTTTACTGCAGAAGTGATAATTTTTTTCGTAACAAACTGATTTCCTCTTCGAGGACTTTCATGATTGTACATAATCCCAGTACATGCAAAAATATTTTCTTTTTCTCTATAGTTTTTAATTAAATAATGACTAGATACTTTTGAAATACCATAGATACTTTTAGGATTAAATGGTGTATTCTCATTTTGAGGTGATTCGTTTGGTTCTCCAAACATTTCACTTGTTCCTGCAAAAAAGAGTTTACACTTTGGATTAATTTCTTTTATTGTTGATAATATATAATGAGTAGAACTAAAATTATTATTTATAGTTTGAAATTCTTCATCAAAAGAGTAATCAACAAAAGTAGAACCTGCTAAATGATAACATTCATCTGGCATAACTTTTGATACTATCTTATAAATTGAGAGATGGTCGCTTAAACTTCCTACATGCAAAGTAATTTTATCTCCAATTTGAGATATATTTTTAATCTTTTCACTATTTTCAAGGCTTTCTCTTCTGATGATACCATGTACATCATAATTCTTTGATAATAATAATTCAGCTAAATATGAACCATCTTGACCAGTTATTCCTGTTATTAATGCAGTTTTCTTCATCTATATCCTAAATTATTTTTAATTCATTAGTAATTAAATCATTAATATCTATAATTTTACTACTTTGTACTTTAATCTCTTGTAAATAATCTTTTATTTCTTGTGATTTATTTAACACGGCAATAATTAGTTTATCATAATTGATGTTATTGATATTAGATGGATGAAAAATATTAGTATTATTAATTTTTGAATAATCTTTATCTATAAATATAATTTTTCTCTTTTTTAAAATATATTGAAGATATTGACCAAAATATCCATAGCCATAAATAACATAAGATTTATTAGGAGACAATAATTCATTTAGCTTATTTCCTAATAAATTTAGATTATCTACTTTAGATAAGCATTCAATTCCTTTACAAAATTCATTATTGGTAATTTTATTTAAATTCTCTAAACTTTTTTGTTTATATAAATGTATATATTCCTGTGCTATCTTTGTAGCTGAAAAATTAGATACAATTTTTTTTATGGCATTTTCAGATAAGTTTTTATATTTCTTATTATATAAAATCCATTTTATTCCATGTGCTAAATCTTGAATATCATATTTATTAGCTAAATAACCATCTTTTTTATGGCTAATTATTTCACTTGGACCTCCGGCATCTTTAAAACAAATGGCTGGTGTTCCACATAGCATTGCTTCAGCAATTGTTTTGCCAAATGGTTCAAATAAAGATGGGGCTACAAATAGTTCTGAAGCACAATAAATGTTTCTTAATGTAGTTTTACCTACATATCCAAAATATAAAAAATCATAATTTATTTTTTTTAAAAATTCATTATTAGTTTGTCCAAAAATTAAAATTAAAAATTTTTCATTAGATATTAATTCTAGTGCTTTTATAAAATAGTCTAAACCTTTATGTGGATCTTCTAAGTTATTTGATCCAATAGAAATTATTCTTTTGTTACTTTTTATAGATAAATTATTTTTCGCTTCCTGTGGAGAAATTTTATGAAAAATAGTGTCATCAACATTATTGTAAATTAATCTTATATCAAAATCTTTAAATAAAGAACTTTTCTTTGCGTCATTTACCATTTGTTGACTTATTCCAATGATAGTGATATTTTTTTGTTTAATATATATTTTTTTTCTTAATAAATTTTGATATGTAATATCTTTTTCATCAGCACTTTTAATTAAATGACAATTACCACACTCATTTTGATAATTATTACAATCAAGTGGATGATGACAACCTCCACTCATTGGCCACCAATCTCTTAGTGTCCATATGATTGGCTTGTTTATTTTAGCAATATCTTCTACTGATAATAAAGCTCTGCATATCCAATGTAAGTGAACAATATCTGGGTTTATATCTTTAATTTTATCTATTAATGTAGGTGAATCTATTAATGCATTAGACATTATTCTTAGACCACTTTTATAAAATCTTGTTGGAAATGTGTCTAAATTATTTCTAATCATTACCTCATTATCATCATAAATCTTAATAATTGTATTATCTCTTAAAACTTTATCTTGGACTAATAAAATTGAATCAATACCTAGATTTATAAGCTTTTTATGTAATATAAACATACCTTGAGCTGCACCACCACTATAATCAAATGTATTTAAATGAAGAACTTTCATTACTTATCTTTAGTACAAAAATATATTTCACCACAATCCCCAATACCCATTTTTTCTCTTTCTTGAGGAGATAGAAAATCATCCGGATATATTGCATTAACTTTAAAATTAGATTCTTCTAATCGGTCTTTATAATCTATACCATAGTTTCTAACATGATCTGCTTGTCCAAAAACTTTTGTTCTCTCAATAGGATCAACAATAGAAAAATCTTCAAATGTTGGTTTGTCTATATTAACTATAGGAACATTTAAAATAGCCCAGCCATCTTTTTTTAATACTCTATTTAACTCTCTCATAGCTTTTTTATCATCAACAATATGTTCTAGAACATGACTACAATATACTGCATCAAAACTATTATCTTCAAATTTTATATTTGTTATATCCATTTTTACCATGGCATTTTCATCATGTAAGTCTGCTGAGATATAACTATCTTTTAGTAAGTTTTTAAATATTTTTTGAAATATTTGTTCTGGTGCAATATGGAGCATTTTTATATGTGTATTATTTAAAATGGCTGTCTGTTTTGTTAGATATAGCCAAACTAATCTATCTCTTTCAACTGATCTACAAGTAGGACACATAGCATCTTTTCTCATAGCTACTCCATAAGGTTTAAATTCTTCTGCGCTAGTTTCACAAATTGGGCAGTATCTTTTCATTATCTATCCTTATTTAACGCTTATTAATTAATTTTTTATTATATATATTATATTTAGTAAACACATTTTTTATTTGTAAATTATTTCCTGTTTCTTCATCAATATTTATTGTACAAAGGCCTATCTCTTGCGTACCATCAATAAAGTCAAGATTCATATATTTATTATTTTCTTGTTTAACAATTTTACATTTTACATCTTTTTTTAAACTCATAGCTTTTAACCATACGTCGTCATTATTAGGAGTTAAACTTAAAAAAAAATCTGATTTTAAAACATCTTCATAAAAACAACCAGGGAAATATAAAACACCTCCAACTCCTGTTGGAAAAATATCAAAGCCTGCTTGAAAATCGTTTGTACAATAGTCCCATTTATTATATGATTCTAATTCTCCATTTTCAGTATACTTAATTTTATGTCCCCTCATACAGTGTATAATATTTGGTTCTTTTTCATAGGCATCTAAAAGTTCTTCAATAATAGTATTTTTATAAAAAATATCGTCATCAAAAGTAATTATTAAATCATTAGGGAATTTTTTTAACGTTGGAATGAGTTTTTGAAATACTTTTATATCATCACAATATTCTATTTCTAAACCTTTTTTTTGAAGAAGTTTTAATTCATTAGGAATTTCACTTTCTAAGTATTCACCTTTAGTTAACCACAATATAACTTTATCAGCTTTAACTGTTTGGCCTAAAATTGTCTCTATAGCTAAATGGACTGTTTTTATTCTTGTGCTATGTGTTGTAAGGGTTGCAATAATTTGTATATTTTTCATTATTTAATCTTTGAAATTGATAGTTTTAATATATTTTTTTTATTCATGTGACATTTACTTATTAAGTAATTTTCTATTTCTGCTTCTTTTCCTAAAGTAGAGATAAGAACATAGCCAATTTCTATATCTTTTAGTGTATCTGGGTTAACAATATCAATATTGTGTTATTCCTTTAAAACCTTATAATTTTTATCTACAATACAAACTATATTTTTTTTATATTTATGATAAATAATTTGACCAATATTGCCAAATCCATATAAAACAAATCGTTTGTTCTGTAAAGTATTTGATAGTTGAACATTAAGATTATTTAAGAATTTTATTAATAATTGATTATTATTTGGTGTAGAAATAAGATTTTTATAAAATTTATTTGAAAATATATCCATAGGATCCTTTAAATATTTAGCTTGTAAATGCATTGCTTCTGCCCATGCTAATACATTATTTTGTTGTGATATACCACCTTCAAGACATTTTGCAATGGGCATATTAATAAACTTGAATTTACATCCTTCAATAAAACAACGAAAGAAAAAACCATAATCGGAAGAAATTTTCATACTGCTATCAAACATAAATTTTTTCATAAGTGACATTTCTGTAAAAGAGGCTTGATGATTTACGAATACTGAATCATAGGCATAATCTAAACCTAATGTTTTTTGATATACGGAGTAGTTTTCTCCCCTTAAAATATCTCCACATATTATTTGATAGTCTTCATTAAAATTTTTCGAAACATTTGAAATCGTATTTGTTTCGGAAAACATGTCACCTGCATTCATGAAGTTAATCCATGAGCCAGTTGCAATATCTATCCCTTTATTCATAGCATCATACAAGCCATTATCTGGTTCACTAATCCAATAGCTTATATATTTTTCATATTTTTTGATTATATCGATAGTTCCATCTGTACTATTACCATCAATAATTATATATTCAATATTTTTATAATTTTGTTCAATAATATTTTTTATAGTTCTTTCAAGAAATTGTTCGGCATTGTATGTTACAGTAATTATAGATACTAGAGGCGGTTTCATACTTTAGTTCCTTTGATGTTTTAATGATATTTTGATTTTAGTAAATATTATTTAAATTGTTTTGTGTCTTTTAATGATTTAAATTTTGTTATAATTCAATTGTAATAATTTTATTTTTTGGAACAGAGAGCTCTTTTACAAGATATCTTTTAATTTCTTTTTCTCTTCCTAATACACTAATGAGGATTTTATCATATTTCATATTTCTTAAAGTTGAAGGATGGTTATTATTATCATTCATATCTATATATCCAATAATTTTTTCTGGAATTAGTTTTTGAATGGTTTTCCCAATAGTTCCATATCCATAAAGTATAATATTTTCATCTATTAAACTTATTTGTTCAAAGAATTTATTAAAGTTTTTAGAAAAGTATATTTCTTTTTCTGAATTTTCTTTTTGTACGTATTTGTTAAATGTCTCTATATAGAGATTAGATAGTTTTATGTCTGTCGATTCTTTAAAATTATTTTTATAATATTTAAGCTCTTTTAATATTTTTTTATAAAGTTTAATATACTTAGGAATAACTATCTCTTCACTGAAATTACTTAGAACCTTTTTTCTTGCATTTTTGCAAAGTTCATCATAATTTGGGTGATGTAGTATCCATTCAATTCCATCTGCAAGGTCCTGAGTATTAAATGCATTTGCAAGATATCCATTTATCTTATGGTCAATTATATCAGGAATACCACCTATATTAAAGGCTACTACAGGTAGAGAAGAAGAAAAGGCTTCAATAATAACATTTGGTAAGTTTTCTTGAAGACTTGGTACTATCATGACATCAGATAGATTATATAATTCAATTAAGACTTGATCATCTTCAATTTTACCAAAAGAGTTGATATGAAAATTATTAAAATTTTCAATATTGTCATCATTTCCAAAAATTAAAAGTTCAATATTTTTAGATTTTAGTTTTGATAATGAATCTAGTAATAAATGATAGCCTTTATTCAAATCAGATGTTGAAGACATTGCACCAAAAATAACAATTTTCTTATTTTTATAAATTTTATATTTTTTTCTTAGTGAATCTTTATTTATATTTACATAATATTCTGAATTGATAGGATTTGGTAAGTTAATTATATTAAATTTATTTATTAAGGAACTTTTTTTTGCTTTATTTGTTACCCATTTACTTAAACCAATAACATATGTATTTTTATTTAGGTTATTAAATACTTTTTTCTTTCTATTCCAATTAATATTACTAATATCATTGATTTCATTACTATTTAATATGTGGCAATTACCACATTCATTTTTGTAGTTAATACATTCTCCCATAATGTGACAACCACCTGTAAAAAGCCAATTATCATGCATAGTAAAGACAATTGGTTTAGTTATTTTTCCAATATCTTCAATTGAAAGAAAAGAATTGGTTATCCAATGTAGGTGTACAATATCTGCATCACTTTCATTTATATAGTTAATTAAATTAGAATTTGAAATTATTGAATTTGAAAAGTAAGTTTTTATATTTATATAATTAGTTAAAAGTATAGTATCAAAGGTTAACATCTCTGAGTTATCAAATGTTAATACAGAATTATCATTAGAAGTACTTTTTTGTACAAGGAGTTCAGCCTCTATATTAAATTTTAATAAGCCACTGTAAAGTCTATATGCTGCTCTTGCTGCACCACCTTTAGAATCAAAAGAGTTAACTATTAGTATTTTCAATATAATTACCTTCACACAACATAAGTCGTCTTAATTCATAAATATTTTCTCCATGTCTTGCATGTCCAGATATCGTAGTTGTAGCAGTCAAAAGTTTTAATTCTTTAACAACGTCAAATTCTTTTTTTCCACATGAATTTTTATCACCAAAAGGATATGCAAAATGCTTTACATCTTTTTTAATAAAGTTAGTAATAGTCTTATTTGCTAGATTAATTTCATTTATTATTTCATCTTTATTTAATTTACTTAACACAAAATGATTTACTGTATGTCCACCTATAGTACAAAGTGAGTCATTCGATAATTCTAGTATTTCATTCCAATCCAATGTTAATAATTTTGAATATTTATACCAGTCTATAGAATATAAGTTAAAAAGATTATTTAACTCATCATATAGATTTTTTTGGTCCAAGTTCATTATTATCTCTCTTATTTTCATAAAAGTATTTATTTTTTCTTCTTCTGAAAAACACTTAAAATAAGAGGAATTATTAAGTGAAATTTCATTATTACAAATAACTAATTCCTCTAAATTATACCACCATAAAATAGCTTTTTTATCAGGAAACTTTGTTGTAATATATATTAAAAATGGTACATTATATTTTTTAAAAATAGGATATGCATGGGTATAATTATCTTTGTATCCATCATCAAGTGTCATTACTATTTTTTTTGAAACAGTAGTTTTATATTTTAAGATTTGACTTAATTCATCCATAGATATAAATTCATAACCCTTTTCTTTAGCATCAATTATGAATTTTTCTAGAAATTCAGGTGTAATTTTCATATTTTCATTTGGAAAAAGTTTATTATTTTCAAAGGGAAAGACTCTATGAAGCATATAAATTTTACAAATATTTAAATTATGCATTTTTAGTAGCTTTTATTGTAATAAGAATCTGGTAGTCTTTGTCTTTGTAGAATAATTCTTCTTTTGTTAACTCTTCTGCACTTAGACCATCTAAAAAAGATTTTGCAGCAAAAACATTTCCATAATAATTTACTTCAACATTTCCTTTTCCAAACACATTTTCAAAAGCAAGTTTTATGGATAAATCAGTAAATCTCCAATAATCACCCCATCTATCCATATCGTATCTTGATATTTGGCTTAATCCAGCAACTGTAGCTAACACAATACCTTTTGGTTTAAGTATATGGTGGATTCCTAGAATGGCTTTTTGAAAGTCATAAATAAAATTTAGTGTTTGAGTACATATAAAACAGTCAATGTCATCTTTTGGCAAAGAAGAAATATTTGTTAAGTCTCCAACAATAGTAGCATTGGGATTTTCATTATTATTATGAAGTATTTCATATCTTACAATTTCTGAACCAAATTCTTTACTATATGTATCTTCTGCAATTTCAAGTGTGACACCTTTTATTTCACTTGAGTTGTTTTTTAAAAAATCTTCTATATATACTCTGTCAATTGCAGTTCCTCTGTCTAATCCAAATACATTTGAAATAGGAATTAGCTTATTATTTTTCATTTTTGTATCCAAAAATATTTAATTGATTATCAAATCCTGCAGAAGTTAAAATATTACAAAATGGATGATCCGATTTTACTCCTACATGTTCTATATAATATCTAAACCCATTATCTTCTAATATATTAAGTATAACTGACAATGATTGTTTTTCATTTTTAAAAGAGTGATACTCTATAAATAAATTCTTTACATTTTTAAGCTCATTTTGGCATTCTAATAATACTTCTGTTTCAGCACCTTCAATGTCAATTTTTAGAAAATCAACTTTATTATTTCTTAAATAAGTACTTAATGTTACGGTTTCTATTTGTATGAGATTATCCATTTCATCCTTAATGGCAATTCTTCCACCATCGGAACCTTCAGAAAAAAACTTTAAAGTAGTTTCTTCTTTCCATAAACCTTTATTTATAAGTTCTATATTGTTAAATTCAAAAGAATTAATATTGTATTTTAAATAATTAAAAATTCTTTTGTCTGGTTCAAATGCTATAATTTTTGCATTTGGATATATTTTTTTAAAATAAATTAAGCTTAATCCAATATTTGCTCCACAGTCAATAATAAATGGAGTTTTACTTGAAGATTCAAATTTATATATTTCTTGACCAAATAATTCTCTATTTAAAAAAATCAAGGATCCAGAATCTGGTACTTTAATTTTTTTATTAAAAAAATTTAAAGAAACTTCTTTAAATCTAGCCATTTTTCTTAACTCTTTATATTCACTATCAATAAATCTTTTTTCAGTCATCTTATAAAATATCCTTTAGTGCATTTTGAAAGCTTTTTTTAAATGAATAATTTTTAAAAGTTTTAAAACAATTTTCTACAAAATATGAATAGTTTGTGTCTATAATATTTATTGAATTTAAAATATTTTCTTTTTTATTAAAAACTTTTCCCACATTATTGTTCTCTATATATTTTTTCATGAAAGGTATGTTATTCCCTATTACTGGAACTCCACATCGCATAAAATCAAATAATTTACCAGATGAACCTGCTGCATATTTTAAGTTTAAATCAAGGGGATTATATGAAATATATCCAAAATCAGCAGATGAAAATATTTTATATTTTTCACTGAATGGTATGATATCTTCTGATAAAAAAATATTTTTGTCATCAACTTTTGATAATATATACTTTCTAAATTTATCATTAGGTATCCAGCCATGTAAAATAACTACATATCTTTCATCTTGGAATAAATTTGATTCAATTAGTTCATCTATTCCAGTAGTTTCAAGTAATGTTCCTGTTGCTAGAATAATTTTTTTACTTTTTGGAATATTAAATTTTTTTCTTAAATAGGTATTCTTATTTTTTATTAGAGTTTCTTCATATGAACTATTCCATACATGCGAGCAAGATTTTTTATCTATTTTATTAAGAATTGAAAGAATCCTAATCCTATATTTATCTTGTGTAATAGTTACTGTTGCATATTTGTTAAAATAAATTTCTAGGTCTTTCAGTTTATCTTTTATATCATAAATCTCTAATGAAAAGTAAACAAGTTTTAAATTTTGCATTTTTCTAAAAAGAATCCCTGCTTTTATAAGTCCTTCTATATCAAATGCTATTATAAATTTATAAATTTTTTTTTTCATATTTTTGATTTCTAAAATATGCTTTTTAAGTAAGTTTGTGGAATTTATATTTTGATTGTAATAAATAGAGTTTAAGTTTTTGTGTTTTATAAATGTATTTGATATTTTTAAATTGTCACAAAAAGTGTCTTGTTTTAAATATAAGTCAATGTTATAATCTTTTTTTAAAAGTAATAATATTGTATTAATTAAGGGTGAAGATATCCCCAGCCAACCATAATTAGTTACTATAGCTACTGATTTCATTTTGATAAGATCTCTCCAACAAATAAAATTCTATTTATTTCTATTTTTTCTTTATATAATAATTTAAAGTGGCTACAAAATTTTGTTTGAAACCATTCTTCCGTATACCATGAAGGCACTGGTGGAGTTTTCTCTAAATCTCCACCGTAGAGTCCTAATGGCATAAATTCAATAAGTACATTTTTTTTACCAAAGCTACCTATAAGTTCAAAAATAAAATCAATATCATAAGATGAACTTAATAATAAATGGTGAGTAAGTGCTAGGGCTAATACCATGTCCGCTTTAGGGCGGTCTGATAAAACTAAATAGTAGTCATCAACTATATCATTATATAAAGGAGTAATTTTTTTATCTCCAATATTATGAAAAAGTTTATTAATGGCACTATGGTCTTTATCTATACAAACTACATGTTTTACAGAAGATATTTCATTTAATATAATATTAGCAAACATACCTGCATTAGATGCTAAATCTATTATATTCTTTGGGTTATATTGTTTAATTTGTTGAATAATTTTTGTAACTCTATTTTCACTATTTAAATCATAATCAGATTCAAAATTGTCATGATAGTTACTCCATGTAGTAATTTGATTTTTTAAATTGATTATCTCAATATCTTCTTTTAGTTCTTTTATTGATAATCTTTGTTTCAAGTTATATTGTTTGTCAAGTGGGATAACTTTTTGATAAATTTCATTAGGAATATAATATGCCATTCCTTTAATTGATTCCTGATACTCATACTTATCATCCAATGACATAAGTTGGAGTAGTTTCATATAACTATTTATAAACTCTTCATACGCTACCCATTTACTACTACGTGTGACTACAAAACTATCTAAATCAATAAAAATACTTTTTCCATAAAAAAACATTGTATTTAAAAAATGTGCATCTCTAATTTCATATCCATATTTATTAGCTATCTCATTAACTAAAAGTGTTGTTTTTGCAGAATCTTTAAGCATCTCAAAAGACCATTGTAAAAACATATTTCTTAATGGTATCTTTTCATGTTCTATAACAAGTTTATATTCTTTTAATTGAACATTTGCAATGTTTGTTTTAGGAAACAGTTTTTTATTTACTAATTCTTCAATAAGGCCAGAATTCATCAATTGTAGAATTTCTTCTATTTTATCATCATTTATACCTCTAAAAACTCTTTTATTTTTGTAAATGTATACTTTACCATAGTGAGCTTGTAACCTTAAATGACTTGCTTCATGTAAATAATTATCATCTATTTTAATATCCATACACCATTCCAACTTTTAAAATTTATTTTATTTTTACTTAGCCATTCATATCTATTTAGAACTTTAAAACCAGTTTTCTCAATAACAAGTTCAAGTTCAGTGTCAAAAAAATATCTAATTTTATGTAATTCATTTTTTTGTATAATATTTTTAGATAATTTGTTTTCAATAAATATATTGTAGCTAACGTTAACTAAATTTTTTTGGCATTCTAATGTTGGTTCTGCAATTCTTGTAACATTAATATTTTCATTCTCTAATCTTTTTATTCTAGTTGTTGGTAAATCAGTTAATACCGCTGGTCCATACCAAAAATCAAATATAAAAATACCGTTTGTATTTAAATGATTTTTCGCAACCTCAAAAGCCTTTGTAACTTCTTCATTAGAGTTTTGATAACTCATTACATGAAATAAGGAAATAATAACATCAAATTTTTTATTCAAATTCAAATCTTGAATTTTTGATTGACTGAAAGTTAATCTGTCCCTTTTCCCTTGTGCTCTTTTCTTTGCAACTTTAAGCATATCTTCACTTAAATCAATACCATGAATGGTATACCCTTTGTTACAAAAAAGTTCTGCATGTTTTCCAGTTCCACAACCCATATCAAGAATAGTTTTTGCTTGAGGAAAATTTGATTTAATTAAATCTTCTACATAATCAACTTCTTTTTCATAATCTTTGTCACTATAAAGTAAATCGTAGTATTGTGAATATAAATCTCCAAATTGACTCATTTTAAAACCTTATGTAATACTTCTGACACTTTTTCTATTTGTTCTATAGTTAAAGCTAAACCACTTGGTATATAAAAACCTTTTTCATAAAGTTTTTCACTATACGGTAAGTTATCCTCTAAAAATAATCCCATTTTATTAAATACTGGTTGTTTATGCATAGGATAAAAAAATGGTCTGCTACCTATTTTATATTCTCCAAGTTCTGATATAATATCTTTTGCATTTTTTGAGCATGTATCTTTTAATGTAATCGCATATACCCAATAAATATTTTTACAATAATCTGTTTTTTGTATTGGTAAATTAATTGTCTCAATATCTTTTAATAAATCATGATATGTATTTCCTATCCATCTTTTCTTCTCAATTACTGTATCGATTTGTTCAAGTTGTGCAACACCAAGTGCTGCCTGCATATTTGTCATTCGATAATTCCATCCAAGTTCTTCATGAATAAATCTATCAGGAGTAAAACAAAGATTTCTTAAACTCTTGGCTCTTTTATCAATATTTTCATTATTTGTTAGAATCATACCACCTTCACCAGTAGTTATCTGTTTATTTGGATAAAAACTAAATATACTTATGTCTCCAAAACTACCGCACTTTTTACCTTTGTATTCTTGTCCATGTACTTCTGCTGCATCTTCTATAATTTTAAGGTTATACTTTTTTGCAAGTTCTAATATTGGATCAATATCTACGGCAAGTCCAAATATATGGACTATCATAATAGCTTTTGTTTTTTTTGTTATTTTTGATTCAATATCTTCAACTATCATATTAAATGTATCAAAATGACTATCTACAAGTACGGGCTTAATGCCTTGTGTAACTAAAGATTGTGCGCAAGAAATAATCGTAAATGAGGGTATTATTACTTCATCATTTTTTTTTAAATTTAAGGCTTTTACTGCTATATCAAGTGCTGCACTTCCATTTGCACAAGCAGTAGCATGTTTTCGTCCTATATAAGATGCCATTTCTTTTTCAAATCTTTGGATAAATGGACCTTCACTACTTATCCAGCCTGTATCTATACATTCATTTAGATATTTTTTTTCATTACCATTAAAGATTGGAGTATTTACTGGTATCATTATTTTATTTCTAACTTTTCTTTTGAAATATGGACAAATCTTGTTTTATCTTCATCTCCTAGGTATGGACCTTGCTTTATTTCAATCATTTCAATATCTTCCAATACTTCAAATCCATGTCCTCCACTAGCAAGTAGTATTACATCCCCTTTTTCAAGAATTCTACTTTCTAAGTATTCTTTTTCTTGTGTGTAAAAATCTATACGAAGCTTGCCTTCTCTTATTACTAAAACTTCTTGAGTCATATGAACATCTCTAGTTACTTTATTATGAATATGTGCATCAATTTTTTTGCCTTTTTTATGTGACATATAAGCAAGTTGTTGATAATAATCATTTGGCGTAAAAAACTCTACACCTTCTTTTTTGTAATTGTTTTTAATAATAATGGCTATTTGTTGATTATCATGAATGATTGTTTTAATCATTTATTAGACCTACATATTTGCAAATTATTTTTCCTTGTAGTGCAAGATTTTCAATATTATATTGTTCTTTAACTAAATTATATCCATTTTGAGCAAGATTATTTTTTGTTAGTTTATTTTCAATTAAATCAACAATTTTTTGATAAAAAATATTAGGTTCATCAGCTATTAATATATTTTCACCATCTGTTATAGGTATTCCTTCTGCACCTAATGTCGTAGATACTATTGCCTTTTTACAAGCCATTGCCTCTAAAATCTTAAACCTTGTTCCAGATTCAAAACGTAAAGGAACCAATACTACATCAACATGTTTTAAATATGGTAATACACTTTCAACTTTGCCTACCACATGTATATTTTGATTACTTAAATCACCAACTATTTCAGTGGATTTTTTTCCCAAGATATATAATTTTAAATTTGGATATTTAATTATTAAGTTTGAAAATACTTTATCTACAAACCAACGAGTAGCATCTTCCATTGGAGAATTTTTCCAAAAAGTTCCTGCTAAATATAAAGAAGGAGATGTTATATTATAAATATTTTCTATAGTAGTTTGATATGATGATAAATCAATTACATTAGAGAAAAGATGGATTTTATTTTTATTTTTTGTTAGTGACTTATAATATTCCATATCAATTTCAGAAACTGCAGTTGTTACATTACAAAAATTAACCCAATCTTTTTCTTCATGTTCCTTAATTTTACCTTCTTCTGCAACTTCTAATCTTCTTTCTTGATTGTTTTCTACATCTAGTTCTCTAAGAATGAATTTAGACCAAACGCTATCAGTATCACAGACTAAAGGTATATTTGTTATTGACTTTAAGTATTTCATTAGAACATATGATATATTACCATAGCCAAACCAAATTAAATCAGGTTTTTCATTTTCTAAAATTTGTGGCCAAAAGACATCTTTAGGAATATGAGGATCTAAATAATAAACTTTTTCAGATAAATTATTTAAAAAATTATTAGATTCATTAGTTAGCCTTAATTTGGGCAGTCTAATATAGCATACAAGGTTACTGATTTTAGATAATGCTTTAATTGATGTTTCAATTCTTAACTCGGGTCCTCCTATTGATGGAAAACCAAATACTGGTGATGTAAACAATATTTTCATTGTACTATAAACCTTTTTTATTGATAATGTTATTTATCCATAAAAAAACTTTATAATTAATGAATAATACAAATTTTTTTTACTCAAATTTTAATTCATCTATTTTACGTTCTTCTTCTAATAATAAATCTACAGTGTCAAAAAAAGAAATATTGTATCCTCAGTTTAATTTTTTTTTGTTTTGATAAATATCTTTGATTTAATTGGGTATAAAAAGGTTTTTATTTAGGATGATTTTGTTTTTACTAAGATTTATTTCTATAGAATATAATAGCTTATCTCTCTAATGCTTAATACTTCTGAACATATTATATTGTTATTTTTACTTTCTAACTAGGATATTCCAAAATTTATATAGGTATCTCTAACTAAACAATAAGTGCTTTCAAAGTAATACAAGTGTACTATTATTTAACTCTATTTCTTATTTAAAATAACAACTAACAAAAATAAATTTAAAGGGAATCTTAATGAATGTTATAGAAGATACATTAAGAAAAAAACTTGAGTATAATTCGAAGCAAAATATAAAAGAATATTTTAATAATTTAGAGGTTAAAGACCTTGTAATTTATTCAATTGGATTTAACTGTAATAATTTATTGAAAAGTATATCTGAATTGGATGATGTACAAATACTAGATATTTACAATTTTGATGATGGTAGCTTTATTGATTTTTCTCATCACTGTAAATATACAAAGAAAAAAGTGACAATTGTTATTATATATTTTGGCTATCCCATGTTTCTAGATTCATTAGTAACTCATTATGAAAATAATTGTGTTATTGTAGATTTAATGTATGATTTATCTTTAAGCATATTCCTAACAAATAATGAATTTAAGCATAAACTTTGGTATAACATAGAAAAATTGGTAAAAGTTATACCAGTTAATCAAGCTAAAGATATATTAGGAAAATCATATAGCACCTATTTTCAGCTGTTTCATGAGCTATTAAATAAAGCAGGTTATTTAAATAGTAATACTTTAATATTTCAATATAGAAGTGATTTTGATTATTTGCTATAATTAGTCGATAACTCGTTGACCTTTGCTGGTATTAAAACATCTTTGAACAAAGAAAATGAAAAGGTATTTTATGGAGAAGAATTAATTCGTAAGTTTAATAACTGCTGTGTCTTAGCAAGTCCTTTATATGCTTCTCGTAGTAAATATGGATTTTTGTTAGAATACTCTTTTATTCATGAAGAATTTCACATTAAAGCTAATCAACATGTTAAGAAAAATATTTTTATTAATAAGTTTATTGAAAGATTTAGTACTTGCATTTGGTTTAAAATACAGGCAATTAATGTAAATAGGCAAAGTATCTCATTGGGCTATCCTAAATTAGATAATTTTATAAAATATTATCAGACTAATAAACAAAAGACTTCAAATATAGTGTTTATGGCTAGTGTTTATAGTGATATAACATTGGAATACAGTGCAACTGAAACTGATGAATTTTTTTTAGATGACATTGTCAAAAAATATTACAATCAAAAAGTAATATATCGACCACACCCTTTTTCCTTAAGTAATACTATTGTAAAAGGTAGGATTCATAGATTGAATAATTACAATAATTTCTACTTAGATGATTCATCATCATATTTTGATGTATTATCTAAAAATCAAGTATTGATTTCCGAAGGATTTGGTTCATCTGTTTATATGTATGCTACAGCCACTTTAAAACCAGTTATATTTTATTTACCAAATAAAGATTATCTGAATCGAATGGAAGGATTTTATGGAAAAAATTTAACTGTTATTGGTGACATTGCAGAGACTAGAAATGAGTTGTTTTCACTAATTAATAAACATTTAAATGACATTGAATATATGAAAAAAAAATCGCGTGATATAGAATTATTTAGGAACAAAAATATTTCAAATATTGGTGATTCAAAAAATGCACTAATAAAATTTTTGAATAATTACTCTCATTTGGTTTCAAAAAATAAATTAACATCATTTTATCAGGATAAGTTAGTAAAATTATCTAAGGCTAAAATAAAAACATATTTTGATTTAATTAAAAATAATAAGCTTATTATTTATGGGGCAGGAGAACATTTTGATAATGTACTGCAAAAACTATATAACTTTAGAAATTTAAATATTTGTTTTACTGATTCTAATAAAGAATTATGGGGAAAAGAAAAAGACGGAATAAATATTATTTCAAAGTTAGATATAAAGAGTACTGATTATATAATTATTTCAAGTAAAAAGTATGAGCAAGAAATTTATAATGAATTAAGAGATCAATATAGCAATATAATTTTACTATATGAAAATCAAGAAATTAATAATGAAATTGAAACAATATTTGCTGACTATTATCAAATAATTTTATTTTGGTTCAATATTATTAAAATAGAACATTTTATTGATCAAGATACTTTAAATGATATTCTCAATAAAGATATAACATCATTTAAGGAACTTTCTTTACAATGTTTAAAGGCTAGTAGAATTAATTTCAATTATACTAACTCTCTGGAACTATATTTTAAAAAAGATAGTCTATATCTTATGAAAAACAATTATTTTCCTAAAAATATTGAATAATATAAAAATAGTAAATAGACTTAGAACTTTTCAATTTAAAGAAAAGAATAGATTATTTATGTAGTATAGAAAATATCGATAATATGATAATATTTTTAAGTCTTCTTAGATATAATTATTTTTAAAATGAAATATCTTAATTAGGTAAATGTAATACAATGGTAATATGGATAACAGGTCTAAGTGGTAGTGGTAAAACAACAATAAGTAGAGAGGTGTATAATAGTCTTAAAGAAGATTATCCTAATACAGTTTTATTAGATGGAGATATTATTAGAGAAGCCTTAAATCACTCATATGGTTACACTATTGAAGAAAGAAGAGTTGGTGCTAGACAAATTCACGGTTTGTGCAATATGCTAGATAAAGAAGGTATGATTGTAATTTGCGCAACAATGAGTTTGTTTTATGAAATTCATGAATTAAATCGAAATAAATTCTCAAATTATATTGAAGTTTTTTTAGATGTAGATATGGATGAACTTGTCAAAAGGGACAAAAAACAATTGTATTCAAAAGCATTATGTGGGACAGAAGATAATGTAGTTGGAGTTACATTAGATTATGATCAACCAAAAACTCCACATTTACATTTAACTAATAATAAAGTAGAGGAACGGATAAAAAATACAGGGTTAATACTCAATAGTATAAAGAAATTATTAAAAAAGAATTGAAAATTCCTGTTTATAGATCTAGAGTTCTTGGTAACATTTCAAACAAGTTAAATTACTGATCTAGAAAATCTTTTGGATATAAAAATCATCTGAAATTTTATTTGATAAATTTGTAAAAGTATTAATAGGGTTTATTACAAGTATGCATTTATTTTTTGAATAGATGAAATTATATTAATAAGCAAATATCATATATGGTCTTGATGGAGTAAAGTATTTATATTCACCTCTGAACTCAACATTATATGTTGGATTAGCTTTTAATATAATTTCTTTACAAAGCATGGCATTTTCATATTCATGATAGACTGCAATTGCTAATTTAGGTTTATATGTTTTCAAGAGTTCTGTTGCTCCTAATAATGCATCCATCTCTGCTCCTTCTATATCCATTTTTATCATTCCATTTTTATTGATATTATGTTGTTTACTTACAAGATCAATTGTTGTAATCTCTACATCATATGAATGATCATCTTTTTGAGTATCTAAACAAATTTTTGAGTCACATAAATGTGTATCTCCACTAAAAAATTTTAGTTTTCCAGTCTCCTTACCTAATGCTTTATTAATTAAAATCATATTTTTAGATTTTAATTCTTTTGAAAATGTATACAATAATGCTTCTTCCATTTCTTTTAATGGCTCAAAAGCAATAACTTTACAATTTGAATTCTTTTGAAATGTAAATAATGAAAAATATCCTTCACAACAACCAGCATCTATAATCCAATCTACTTTATCAATTTCCATACGTGGATGATTATAGGAAGAGGGATTATCTTCAAAGGAATCAAATATTTCATGATGAAGCCAGGGTAGAGCAGTATCTGAGATATTAGAAGGCCAAAAAACTTCATTTGTTGTAATTTTCACTGTATTTAAAGTTTTAGAGTGTTGTTTTACGATTTTTTCTTGCATTTTTAATGATTGTTCTATTTTATAAAGATTTTTGTCTTTAGTTGTAAATAAATAGTTCATTAACTTTCCTTTGGCCAAGTAGTCTCATCTAATATTGGTTTTGCATTACTAATACAATTAACAATATAGTTGAAGTTTTCAAATTTCTTTTCTAGTTCTTTTAAGTTATTAATTTTAATTTCTGGAGTTTGTCTATAATTGAAAGTAAAGATTTCAATATTTGTATAATAGTGAAAAAAGTTAAATTTAATAAATTTATAGGCTAAATCAAGTGCTCTTTCATCATAATTATTTTTATTTGTTAAGTTTTTTTCTAGCAATAAATAATAGTCATTAATAGAAGAAGGATCTTTTGTGAAACCAAAGCCTCTATAATGAGATTTTGCTGCTGTAATTACAGGTATATTTGAAGCAGCCATTTCCAAACCAACAGATGTAGTATATATTAATCCAACCTTTATAGTTTTGAATAAATCATATACTGTTAGAGAAACATCAGCGGGTAAAATAAATACATTTTTAGGAAGATCTTTATAATGCTTTTGTATTACATATTCTACTGACTCCTCTGTTCTAGGTATTTGAGGATGTACTTCTCCAGGGTGAGGTTTAATTATTAATTGAAATTGAGGATTGTTTTTAAACCATTCAATAGTTTTTAATACCCAGTCCATCATGCCATTTGTAAAAATCTCTTTATTTAATGCAGCTAAATCCCATGATACATTTGAACATAAAAGGGCAATTGGTTTTTTTGGGTCTATTTTTGATAAATCGAAATGTTTTTCTTTAAAGGAAGATAATGATGCGGTGTCAATTATTAAGTTTCCCCCCTTTATTCTATCTTCTAGCCATTTATGTATTCTTTTTGTTTCATTTATTGATAATGGTATTTTACTGTATTCCTTCCAAGGTTTTGAAAAATCTAAACTACAACATGACTGATTGTATGAATAGCTCCACCTACCTTTAGTTGTAGCTGTCCAAGATGAGTAAAATGGAATTTTTTTCTTTTTTGCCAAATGTTCCCACATAGCCCACATCCCATAAAAACTATCATTTGATATAATTCGATCTGGTTTAAGTGCATGAATTATATTACTAGAAGCTTTATATGATAATAATAAATTCTTTAAATGAATAATACCTAACTTATTATAATTCTCAATTTGAGTATAATCGCTAGCCATATTCATATTTTTAAGAATATCTGTAGCCCATTTACCTAAAGGGGCATTATCAAAAGTATAGCTAGTCCATTCCTGTTCATTTTTAATATTTGTAATAGTTTCATTTATATCTGAAACTTCTTTTTCAGATATATATTTTGAATAAGTGAGAATATTATTTTCATCTAAAAAATTCCACAAGTTAAAAGATTTTTTTTGACAATTCTGACAGTTATTATTAAAATTCTCTTTACCTCCCCATATTCCTCCATATATATTACACTCTATTGTTTGTAATCCATCGCAAAAAGTTCCAAAAATATTAAAACCTTTTTTATATAAAGAGTAGGCGAGAAGTCTATCATGTATGTAACAAGGTTCGTATATTCCAAAAGTATGGGCAAATAAAACTTTCTTTTTATCTTTTTGGTTTTTTAACTTTATATTTTTGAATAATTCATCAATTTTCATTTTCTTCCTAATAATTATAAACTTGAAATAAATTCATTAGCTTTTAAATAATCTTCTTTTTTCCCAATATCTATCCAATAATCTTCAATTTCATATGTAATACATTTTTTTTGATTTTTATTTAAAATTTGAAATAAATTAGGCAAATCAAAATAAACATTATGAGGTATAAAAGATATTGTTTCTGGGTTTAATATATATACTCCTGCATTAAAAAAGATAGTATATTGTGGCTTTTCTACTAAATTTAGAAATATATTATCTGAGCTCTTTTCAACGACTCCATATGGGATTTGGAATAAGTCTTTTTTTATGCACATAGTTGCATCAGAATTATTTTTATTATGATAATTTAATAAATCATTAAAATTAATATTTGTTAAAATATCTCCATTGATAATAAAAAATGGGTCTTTTATCTGCATATTTAACAAACTAAGTGCCCCACCTGTACCTAATTTTGTTTTTTCTTCAATGTAAACTATTTCAACACCAAATTCTTCGCCATTTTTAAAATGATTTTTTATAAGTTCAGATTTATAGTTTACACATAAAATAAATTTTGTAAAACCAAAAGAAATAAATTGTTCAACAATATGTTCTAAAATAGGTTTTTTACCAATTTTAAGCATAGGTTTAGGTGTATCTTTAGTTAGCTCTTTTAATCTTTTACCTAATCCTCCTGCCATAATAACAACCCAATTTGATTTTAAATTAAATTCTTCTTCATCTAATGAATAAAGTTTTTCAAATTCATTATTGTTATTTACAAGTGGCATATGTCGTCTATGAATTTTTTTTAGTTGTGCTACAATTTGTGATTTTGAAGACGAAATAGACATTTTATGTGGATTGTTGTTTATGATTGAATTTAAATTAAAGTTATTATTTAAAAATGCTTTTCTTATATCACCATCTGTAATTAAGCCAATTAATTGATTGTCTAAATCTACAACAGCTAAAGCCCCTTTTCCATTTTTATCTAAAAGAGAAATGGCATCTTGAATATTAGTATTATCCTGTAGTACTAGTTTATTCATGGTTATTTTCCTTTTTTATAAGGAATTCCACATATTCAAAATCATCTATTGTATCAATGTCAATTGACTGTTTCCTTGGCATAATGTATGCATAATAATTTTCT
This sequence comes from Arcobacter sp., assembly GCA_002869535.1. Lineage (GTDB taxonomy): Bacteria > Campylobacterota > Campylobacteria > Campylobacterales > Arcobacteraceae > Arcobacter. The sequence goes on along the minus strand of PKUK01000009.1, from coordinate 230,596 downwards.
GTATAATATGTTTTATTTAGAATTATACTATATTTATAAATATAAATTGAACCATTTGGATAGTATGAAGGCTTGAAATCTTGTCTATTTTGGATTTTTTCTGGAAAAATTTCTTCAATCTTATTATCAAGAGTAATATACTTATTCCATTGAATTGGGTGGCTTTCTTCGGTAAAACTTACTACAGAATCAGCATTTTTATTTTTAAATAGTTCAATCGCCTCATCAATGTTTTTTGACGTTTTTAAAGGTGAGGTTACTTGAAGTACTACAAATGCATTAATTTCAAAGTTATATTCTTTTTTTAGCCTATCGATAGTATATGTATATGTATCAATTACTTTAGCACTGTCTGTTGCAAGATTTTTAGGTCTTAAAAAGTAGCTTTTTGCTCCATATTGTAATGCAATATCTTCAATTTCTTTGCAATCTGTAGAGATAATTACTTCTGTAATATAATTCGATTTTAAAGCCTCTTCAATTGTATAAGCAATTAATGGTTTACCAAGTAAATTTTTAATGTTTTTGTTTGCTAGACCTTTTGAACCTGATCTGGCAGGTATAATTGCAATCATATCACTTCTTCCTAGCAATAACAGTCATATTTCCAGACAAATTATATTTAGAGAGAAGCTTTTGAAATTCATTTAAAAAGGATTCATTTTCATTATTGTAGATATTTTCCCAAAAAGGTGATAATTTTATTTTTTTCATATAATTGTAATTTTTAACAATAGATGTATCTAAAACACCATCACAAAAAACTTGAATATCTTCAAATCCACAACGTTTCAAAAGTAATTTTATTGAATCTGGATTAAAATAATTTAAATGTCCAGGTGCAAATAAATTTCTATATCCTTCTCCAATTTCCAAAAAGTCATAGGAGTGATAGTTAGGCATTGACATATAGACAAAACCATCTTTTTTTAAAATAGTATTTATACTATTTAAAACAAATTCAGGATTAACTAGATGTTCAATTACTTCAAATGAAACAACGGCATCATAAGAAAGGTTGTTATCGAGAGCAAAGTCATTAATATCTGCTAGTTTACAAGGTATACCTTTTTCTTTACAAGATTCAACAGATGCAGGAGTTAAATCTATCCCTAAAAGATTTAATTTTGGATTTATTTTTTTTAAAAGCTGTAAGGAAATGCCATTACCACATCCAAATTCTAGAATTTTATTTATATGCGTTGGGACTCTATTTAAAAAGTTTTTAATTCGTGTTTCATATAATTCAATACGTTTACTTTCTGTGTTTTGAAGAATTTCATTAGAATGTTGTGCATGTTTTGAGTTTGAATACCACCATTTAAGTTGTGATTCATCTGGTCTAGGATTAACAAAAAGTGTATTGCACTGAGGACACTTTTGAAAAGTAAAGCCATCTTTTGTAAAACTATTATAGACTAAGTTTGAATCACAAGCAATACAGTTATCAATATATTTAAGTTTATTGTGAAATTTTTTATGGAAAATTTCAATATCTTCATAAAATAAAACTTCTCTATTGTAATTAATTAATATTGTAGGTCTTATGTCTGCTTCTTTTATTGTCATAACTCTCCTACATTTTTAGTATTAAATTATATCGTAAAATATTTAAGTTATTATTATAATTCATCAGGATTATATTCAATATTTTTATCAGGAAGATAACATAATCTTGAACAAAAACTATCATATTTCCCTGCCAACATATTTTTCCTAAAGCCTATTGCTTTTTTTTCATTCATAGCTACTTCTAATCCTTTTGTAGCATCAGCAATAGGATGAAATTCCCTTCTTCCACAAACAGTTAACCTTCCTTCAACGTCAATATATGGATCTTCAAAACAAGTAAAGCATATTTTTTGTCTTTTTTTTATTTCAATTATTGGATCCATACCTACACCAATACTTGTAGGTGAAAGTTCCCATTTTAAGTCTAGGGTTTGAATGTCAGTTTCTATTTTAACTAATAATTTTTGATATTCCTCATTATCAACTACATTATTCTCTCCGTCTTTTATCATTTGTTCTGTTACAAAGAGTGGTATGGTATGAATAATTTTAATATTTTTTGCATTTTTCAATATATTTACTAAATTAAATAAAGAATTATAATTTTGTTTATTTACTACAGAATTAATTTGTAAATGTAAATTTGTGTGATTAGAAATATATTCTATCATTTCAACCATTTTATTTAAATCGGCCCCTCTAAATTTTAATTGATCTTCAAAAGTAAATCCATCAATACTAAATTCAATATGGGTCAATCCTGCTTTACTTAGTCTATTAACATCATCTTTTGTAATTAAAGAGCCATTAGTTGTAATTTTAACATGTTTAGATTTTCTTTTTACTATTTTAATCGCTTCTTCTAAGTGAGGATACATAAGAGGCTCACCTAAACCTGCTAGGTGAGTAAGTCTAAAATTTCCTTTTGTATTATCAATGATTTTTTGTAGAGTCTCTATTTTCATATGTTTATCTAAAATTTTCTTATATTTTGAATCAAATCGATAACACCAAGTACAAGTTAAGTTACAAAAAGTGGTAATGGCTATAGCTACTCGTCTAAAAGACATTGTATCTTGATAACAATATGGACTAGCATCTTTTCCATATGATAGTATCTCCATATATTTCATTAATCTATCTGGCATACCCTCAAATGTATTCATGTACTCTTTCATTTCTTCTTTTGTTATAATATCTTTCATAATGACCTTTCTTCTTATCTTTATTAAATTGAACTCTATCTTATAGTACTTAAAAGAAATTAATTAATTATTATTAATTAATTTCTTTTAAAAGAACAAAACTTTCAGCATAAGTACAGTTTGCACTAGAGCCCCTAAGTATTGCAAGAGCTTCAATTGTTTTTATACTTCTGGGAAAAGGGTGCTCAGCCAATTCTGTTTGAAAAACTTTTATAATTTCACATTTCTTTTTAAAATAATCACTAATATCAACAAAAACATTTGCTTTAAATGATTGAGAAGCATCTCCATTTGCAAACTCTGTCTCACTTAATGTTTCCATCATATAAACTTTTTTGATAAATGGATACCTAAATGTTTTAGTACAGCTGAATGCAGCGTTAAAAATTATTCTATGGTCACTGTGAACATCATTCTGAAAAGGTAAATAAATAATATTTGGTTTGACTTTATTTATAATTTTTGATATTTGCTCAATCAGTTCACTGGTACTATATCCATCAACTTTCATTGTTTTAAATCTTAAATTATGAACACTATTAAAATTATATAATTTACTTACAGTTTTTATTTCATTTTCTCTTTTATCATAATATGCATCTTTATTATCAATAGTTGTACATATAAGCCAATGTATTTCATCTCCATTTGCTTTATATTTTAAAAGTGTACCTCCACAACCTAATGTTTCATCATCGGGGTGAACAGCTATTACAAGAACTTTATTCATGGGCTACCTTTAGTGGGTCTTCAAATTTAATAAGATTTTTTTTAAAATCTAACGTTTTGATTAACTTATATGCTTTTTGTGCACTCTTACCATCACCATATGGATTTTGTACTGTTTTTAGGCTATCTTGAAACTTTTCAGAAAAAATGGTCTCAATAGAGTTTGAAATATTATCTATATTTATATCAGAAAAAATTACATTTTTAACAGTAAGTCTATTTTTTTGTCGTTTCCCAACATTTATAGCTGCTTTTTTTATAGTTGCTGCTTCATATATACCTGCAGAGGAATTACCAATAATAAAATCACATTTTTTAAATAAAGTTAAGAATAGGTTTCTAGGTAGATTTTTGTAAAAAATAAACTGTTTGTTTTCTTTATTATTTTCAATGATTTGAATAATTTTTTCATATCCAGGATCTGTATTTGGATAACTGATAAAAGAAAATATATTTTTTGATTCTAAAACTTTAAGAATATTGTTAAATATCTCACCCGAATTTTCACCTTCTATGGGATGAAAAATTACTAGAGCAAAATTTGACAGGAAAGAAAGATTAAAACTACTTTTAATATCCAAAAGATTAAAGTCAAAGAACTTGTCTAAGCTAATACTTCCAATATTTTGTATTCTATATGACGGCTCACCTAAAGCTAATAGCCTATTTCTATGCTCTTTCGTTGAAACAAAATGATATGTGGATAGTTTAGAGGTTGCATGTCTTATATATGTGTCTTGGTGACCATCTTCTTCATGATCACCACCATAAAAATGTATACTTGGAATATGTAAAAACTGGCTTATTAAAGAATAAATGATTACGTCTTCTCTATCTCCAGCATAAAGTAGTAAATCTGGACTAAATTCATCTATTATATCAATACTATTTTGTAAAAGTAAGCTAGTAGTTTTTAAACGTGATTTATTGCTATCAGAATTTATAAGAGTTTCAATTGAGGCTAATATTTTAAAACCATCATCAATAATGTATTTTTTTGTATATCCACAAGCAGTCGATAAATGTGATCCTGATAATAATAGTTTAAAATTTATGGAAGAATCATTGTTTAAAAGTTTATATAGTGGAGAAAGTAAGTCATAATCTGATCTAATTGAACTGAAAGCTAGTATTTTCATTAGTTACCTTTAAAATTTGATACTTTTAAGTTGATTAAGTTGATTAATATTTTCATAATGTGTATATAGTTGTTCCATATAGTCTTCATGAATAAATGGCAACTCCAATGCAAAACATCCATCTTGAAAGTCTTTTTTTGTTTTTTGATCAAATTGAATATGATAAAAATCTTGATAATTTAATTGAATATTATTATTTTTGAAATCCTCTTCATTCATATAATTTTTTGCTCCTACTCCAGATAAATAAGTGGTACAACCTGAAGCTTTAACTAAATCAAGTATTCGGTCTGACTTAATTAATTGAGTATTAAATTCAGATGCATATATTATTTGAGTATTTATACTGAACACTTTTAACATGAAATTTAAAATTTTAAGATTAATTTCTAAAAGATGAGTATACTTTTGATTGAATATATATTCTACTTCTTCTTTATATTTTTGAAAGCTTTTGAATTTTCCATACCGATTTAAGATTATTTCGTAGTGTTTTTTTATTATTTCAATATTATTTACTTTAACTTCATTAATTAGTAAATTATCGAGTTGATGATTTTTTGCATCTACAGAAAGAGTTAAATAAGAAGGCTTTCCTGAGGGATTTGAATATAAAGTTCTATGTTGAAAAGCACGCCTATTAAATTGTACATCATCCATTATAATAAAGATATCTGACTTAATAATTTTGTCAAGTAGTCCAAACCAACTTAAGTAGGGTGGTTGATGAATAGATGCTATTTCCATTTTATTAAATCATCTTCATTATAATCACATATTGCTTTTGTATTTAGTATTTCATACCATCTCATTGGACTAATCCCATTCCCTGGTCTTTTAATTGTGATATTATCTTTTGTTAAAATATCACCTTTTTTTATGAATGTTTTTGCAACAATACTTTTTCTACTACAAAGTTTATTTGGTGCTTCACTTTGTGTAATTTGTTTAATAGTACTACCTAAGGCTTTTTCAATATTTCTAATTGAATTAACCATGTTTTTTAATTCATGAGGTTCTAAGGAAGCTTTATGGTCTGGTCCATCCATCATTTTATTTAAAGTAAAATGTTTTTCAATAATTGTAGCACCTAATGCAACTGCTGCAATATCGACTTCAATTCCTAACGTATGATCACTATAGCCGTAGTTTATATTAAAGGTATTTCCAATTGTTACCATAGCTTTTAAATTTACATCTTGCATTGGTGTAGGATATTGAGTATTTGCATGTAGCACACTAATATTATCTTTAGATGTACCTGCTTGAATAAGTATTTCTAATGCAGATTCAATTTCACCTATAGTTGCCATACCTGTTGAAAGAATAATTTTTTTATTGAGAGAACCAATATGTTCAAGGTACGGAAGATTTGTAATTTCACCACTTGGGATTTTAAAAATATCTAATTCAAGTTTATTTAATAATTCTATACTGGCATGATCAAATGGTGTAGATAAGAATATAATATTTTTTATTTTACAGTATTTGAGTAATTCGTAATGACTATCTATATCTAGTTCTAGTTTTTTAATCATATCAAATTGAGATTCATCTTTATTGGTAGTCTCTTTTTGATATTCTGCTTTTTGTGCATTTTTGGAAACTAAATTTTCAGTCTTAAATGTTTGAAATTTAACTGCATCTGCTCCAGCTTCTACAGCTACATCAATTAATTGTTTTGCAAGTTTAATTGAACCATTATGATTGACACCTGCTTCTGCAATAATAAAAACACTCATTTACTAATACCTCCTGCTTTTATAAAGCCACTAATTGTTATATTTTGTTTTGAAGTGGCATTACTTCCAAAAAATGAATTTGTTTTGACTATTACCGCTCCATTTATAACGCTTGCAGTTGAAATGTGACAATGGTCTTCAATAATTGCATCATGTTCAATAAGCGCTTTTGTATTAATAATACAATTTTTGCCAATTTTCACATTTGCATTTATTAAACAATGATGCATAATTATAGTTCCTTCCTCGATGAAAGAGTGTTTTGAAACATAAGCAAGAGGAGAAATTACTATAGGTAAATTAAAACCTATTTTTTTTAATTTTGTAAATAAATTTACTCTTGCATGGTTTGAAGTTATATGTCCTACCGTAATTACTGCATTTTTACAAGTTTTGTAAATATTTTCTAAGTCATCATCAAATCCAATAGTTTTGTAATTGAAAATCTCTTTACAATTGCTTCCCTTTTTATCAACTATTCCAATTATGTTATATTTATTTTCTTGTTCAATTACATCAATGACACTGTGGCAATGCCCTCCCGCTCCTACTAATATAATGTTTTCTTTTTTCATATTCTTACACTACTTGGGATATTTACAACTCTTTTCTCCAAGTATTTTACATTTTTTAGAGTAGTTTTTTGACATTCTTTGAACATCTTGAGTGTATTCAAAGGCTTCCAGATAGGTCTTGTCATGACACCATTTTCATTTGTATATTTTAAAAAATTATTTTTCTCTTTTTCATTATTTAATAAAACTGCTTGTAACCAATAATTTGATTTAGATTCTTTTGGTTCTTCTATAAACTTTATGTCATAGTTTGAAAAAAAGTCTTTGTATATATTTGCTAAGTCTCTTTTAGATGTTAAAAAATTATCTAGTTGCTCAAGTTGGGCAAGAAGTAGTGCTGCATTTAAATTTGGAAGCCGGTAGTTAAATCCTATTTCGTCATGTGTATATTCATATGGATGAGGAATTTTTGCTGTAGTTGTAATATGTTTTGCTTTTTTTGCCAAAATTTCATCATCAGTTATAATTACTCCCCCACCACCTGAAGTTATTATTTTATTTCCATTAAAAGAAAATATACCAATCTTTCCAAAAGTTCCCGTATGCTTGTTTTTATAATAGCTACCTAAAGATTCTGCAGCATCTTCAACTAAAGTTATTTTCCATTTATCACAAATTTGTTTTATCTCATCAATTCTACAAGGATGACCAAAAGTATGCATTGGTATACAGGATTTTATAATTTTCCCAGTTACTTTATTTATGCATTCATTATTTTTTATTTCACAGTTAGTTTCTAAAAAAGATTGTAAAGAATTGGGACTTAAACCCATTGTATTTAAATCAACATCTATAAATATTGGTTTTGCACCAATATAACTAATTGCATTACATGTTGCTATAAATGTAAGTGGTTGAGTAATAACTTCATCATCTTTTTTTACACCTGCTAAAATAAGTGCTATATGAAGCGCGGCTGTGCCATTTACTACAGCAATTGCATACTTAGAGTGTACAAATTTTGCAAATTTTTTTTCAAATGCGTCTACATATTCTCCTACACTTGATACAAATGAAGAATCAATACAGTCATTTAGATATTTTTTTTCATTTCCTATAAACCTAGGTTCATGAAGTGGGACAAATTTTTTTGTATCAAAAGTTTTTTGTATAAATTCAACAATATTTTGCATGTTACATTTTCCCATCAAGATACCTGCCTATCTCTTTGTGTCCAAAATTTGGAATCATCATAAAAAATTCTTTTAAAATATCATCTTTTGTCCATGATAAATTTTGTTTAAAACTTCTAATTTTAGTTTCAAAATGATTCAGTTTATTTTCATTAAAGAGCACTTCATTTTTAATAATTCCAAGATTTTCAAATCTTTCCATATCCAAAACTTCTTTATCAGTAAAAAATTCTTCGAAATCCTTTTCTCCCGTTGTATTACTTGCTTTAAATAAACATGGCCATTTCCCCTGAGATGGTAAAGTTTTTGCTAATTCTCTTGCTTCATCTTCATCTTTACATAAATAAGGTTCATAACCTAAATTCTTAAGATATTTGGTAGCAATTTCAGCAAAACTAATTAGATGCAAGTTTTCATTTAATTTGGGAAAAAATATATCTCTATTTTCTCCAAATATACAAGACATCAAACATAATTCACCACTTTCTTGAGGTGTAACAAAATATCTTCTAATATCGTTAGGCGCAACGATTGGTTGATTTTTTTGAATTCTTTGATTAAATCCATGAAGTAGACTTCCATCGCTAAAAGCAACATTTGCAAATCTTGCCATTGAAACATTTATTTGTTTTGATTTTCTCATAACAAACATTTCCATGATTTTTTTACTTGCACCCATCATATTTACTGGATTAGTAGCTTTATCTGTGGATACGCAGAAGTATTTTTTTGTATTATTTTCAATAGATTGTCTAAGTGTTTTATCTGTATTAAATATATTAGTTTCAATCATTCTCATTAAAGTAAAAGGATCTTTTTCACTTCTTACATGCTTTAATGCAGATAAATTTAATACATAATCATACTTGCCATCAGCTTTTATAAAAGCGTCATATTCATAACTTCCAATATCTAAGGCAAAAGTTGCAAATTCACCTTCTATATAACCAAAAGAACTTCTAATATCTCGAACCAACTCAACCATATTATTTTCACTAATATCAACAACATGAAGTTTTTTAGGATTTCGTTTAAATATTTCTTTTGTAACAGCTTGCCCAATACTCCCTGCTGCACCAAGTACCAAAAAAGAAGATGAAGTAACAATTTCTTTTAAACACTCTTTTTTATTATGGATATCATTTTCAAACAACTCTTGATTTCTTCCAATTAAATATAGCATTATTCCTCATTAGACTTAAAAAGATTTGGTAAATGAAGTTTTCTTAGTTGATAAATCTTTTCTATAAAAGAATTGTTATATAGTGCAAACTCAATGTGCATATAATGGATAATATATTCTAGGGTTGTATTATTAACTTGTATATCATTTGAATTCTTTTCTAAGAAATTATTGGCAAGAATTATTTGATAATTATAATTGAATTTTTCAAAAATACTTGGATCAATACCAATTTCTTTTAATGAATTTAGATAAAAATCATCTTTATTAACTGCACATTCAGATAAGTTTATTCTAGATAACTCTCTATTATATGCTAAGTAAAAAACATTCTTATTAAATGGTAACATTTTTTGTTCGATATCTGTATAAAAAATAGAGTTCTTATTATTTATAAAAATTTTTAAATTGTTAAAAAAATTGTCTTTAGTAAATTTAAATATTGAAAAATTTGTATTATGAAGCTTTTCTTTTACTAGCTTACTGTCAGAATCATTAAAATAATAGGCATTAATAGTTATAGAAGGGTGTACTTTTTTTAAATTTAACAAGTATTTAATAAATTCATCATCATTAATATTGTCATTAGTAGCTAAAAATGCTAAAGTATTTTTAGCTGAATTATCTAATTTAATTTTTTGATTAAAAATATTTTTAAAAAATAATATGTCATAACTTGAAGAATCTTTATATATATTAGAAACAATAGATTTAGTGAAGCTTCTTTTAGATTTATCTATTAACTTAAGAGAATAATTAAAAATATTTTCATCTTTTATTTCTTCAAATAAATGAATTTTAAATAAATTTACTTTTGTGTCATTCAAAATTTGCCATATTTTATGATAATTAGACGTTTTAGGTTTTTTAAAATTTATAAAAGAGTAAATATATGTAGATATGTTTTCAACAATATCATAAATAGTTATAGGGATGATAAAATCAATTTGTTGAATATAGTCTGCGAAAATTATCGAAGTTAAATCTTTTTGTTCTTCATTAAAATAAAATGCTTTATATCTTATGTTATAATTTTTTTCAAAAAGTATGGACATGAGTTTTATAAATTCTTTATCTTCTAGATTATCTTCTGTAGCTAAAAATCCAATGTTGTCTTCTGGGTCTGTATTTTGTAATCTTTCTTCATCTAGATTATCATTTAGAGCCTTAGTAAAAATTGTCTCATTGTAGTTTTCAATTAAACACTCTAAATAGTTAGTTGAAGTATCTTTTATAGCATACTCCTCTTTTAAAACAATAGGATGAATATTAACTGTATTATTGATTAATCCATAAATCTTAGTATGTAAAAAACTTTGATTTTTAATTGAGGCTTGTACCCAAACTTCTATATTATCTGTAATATCAAAAATATTTTTTGGTGTAATAAAGTTAAATCTATTGATAACCCTTCCAAAAATTTTTATAAACTCTTTTACATCCACTTCGTCAAAATAAAATACTGAAAATTTTACATTTTGAAATTTATTACAAATTTCTACAATTTTATTTACAAATTCTTGTTGAAGATTCTCTTTAATTGCAAAAAAACCTATATACTCTTTTAGATATTTTTCATTTAATAAATCTTTATCAATATCAAATTTTAAACTATTTGCAAATTCAAAATATTTGGTATTTGGTAAGACAAAATTGTGCTTAATCTTTTTTGTTAATGTGAACTTATCAGTATTAAATTCTTCTTTCTCTTCATCAATATTATTAAGGGCAGATTGATATTCAATCTGAGTAAACATAGAAGAGTAAATATTCTCATAGTTATTTAATATAATGTCATCTATCTTTTTCACATTTATTGTATTATTATATGTTTCAAGCCATAGTTCTACAGTGCTTGTTATTGTATTAATATTGTGTGGGATTATTAATTCAATTCTAGATAATTCTTGTTTAAAAATATATTGAGCTTGAACTTTTTGAAAATCAAAAAAGTAAAAAAGTTTAAGTTTAATTTCTGGGAATTTATTAAGTAACTCTTTTACATAACAAATAAAATTTTTATTAGAAAGGTTATCTTCAATTGCAAAAAATCCGATTGAATTCATTCCAAATTCGTATTGATAACCTTGTTTTGAAGTTTCTACTAACTCTTTGAAAAATGGTTCTGAATAAATACTATTTTTTATTGAATACTCTTTTAAGTATTTATTTAATTTCTTTAATGCAATACTATTTTCATCTTGTGAATATGAAATTGATATTACATAAGTATCAACTATTTTATTTAGCTGAGTAAGTAAATTTTTATTTATTTCATAGATATATTTTTTATTATCATTTTTACTTTCTAAATCAAAAAGATAAAAAATATGATGAAGGTTATGTGAAGAGTAGTTGATTAAGATTGATTGTAAATCTTCACATTGATGTTTCTCAAATAAAATATTTTGAATAAGGTTAATTAAATGCCCTTTATACTCTTCAAAATCTTTGTATTTTTTCATTTTTTGAAATTGGTCTAAATTTTTCTTGATTTTTTTTACACTACTTAGTTTAAGGTTTAGTTTCTCTAAATCTTTTTGATTATAACCAGCTTCACTTATAGTTATAAAAGCATTGGAAAGTTCGTTTTTTAATGCTTCTTTTTCATTTACAGAAAAACTAGATAGATTAATATCTTCAATTTTTAATGGTGTTGTACCATTTAAATAAGCGCCATTTGACAGATTGTAAATATTTTGAGTTGAATCTTTAAACATTTCTGAAAACTGAGCAAATGTATCAATATTAGTTTTAAATACTGGTACGGACTTAACTTCTGCTAAAAAGTTACCTTTTACAAGTATAGTGTTTTTTCTGTATGAGTAGTTTTTATCATCAGATTCTTCTAAGTCTTTTAGTTTATTAAATGCTCCAGACCCTGAGTGTCCTTCAATATGTGTATCACCAGACTCTACGTCCATAGCAAAATCAAGACCTAAAAGATAAACTTCTTTTGCTTGAAATAAAAGAAGTAAGGCATAAGTTAACTCACCAATACTTGGACTCGTTAAAGTCCCAAAATTTTCTTTTAATTCAAACATCGCTTGAAAAATAAAAATATTTTCTTTTGGAAAAGAGTTCATTAGTTTTGCATTTACATGAGATGCAAAAATAAATATAGTGTCCTTGAAATAGTTTATATCTTTTAATTTAGCAAGCGTATTTAAAACTTGTACATCTTGCTCATCATATTGAGTAATAATGTCAGGTTTTATTCCATTTCTCTCCAAAATTGGCATAGTCGCGTATATTGCTACTATTGTAAAATAGTTTTGGTTTTTCTTTACAAAGTCAATATTATGTTGTAATGATGGACCAGCTGAGAGATAAAGTACTGGTTTTTCAAAAGGCTTAAGATTTTGTTTTTGTTTTATGTTTAATAATCTAAAGTTTTGACTAATATAAGAGTTAGTTCTACTTAAACTTAAAAATGTCCTATCGTATGAGTATAATAAATGACCTTGTGATACTAAGAAGTTTTGAATAGTTTTCATATATATATCAGATCCAGCTGATAAATTTACAAACTTTAAATAATGGTTGAAAATAAAAAGTTCTCCATAAAAAGCTTCAAAAGTCTTTTTAAATTCAAAATCATTTTGTGCAACAGAGAAAAAAAGTTTTGTTTGTTTTGATAGGTTTGCATAATTTGTAACGAATAAAGACAATCTAAAAAATTATAAATTTGGTTCGACTATTAAATAAACCTTAGAATTTAATTTCTGATGAATTAATGGGATATGAATACCTAATAAAACTCCAAATATGATGAATTTGTGAATTTCTTTTAGATTTTGAGGACTTGGTAAATTTTTATCAACAAAATTTATTACCGGAGCATTTCCAATTGTATGAGGTGCTAAGATATCTTGTTCTAGTGCTTTTTTTGCAACAGCATCATTGTACTTAAATTCATAGTATGTCTTAAAACTATTTACAGTCGCATCAAAGTTTATATCATCAGCAATTTTTTGAGAAACTTCATTTGAGTTTTGTGTGTATAAAAATTGTTTTGTATTTGGATTAACTATATCAAAGTGTGTATTTAAGTATTGAAGTTCAAATTGAGGTTTTACTTGCCCTAAATCAATTGCAGTGGCATAAAGTTCTAGATTTTTATAAATATCAGGATGATTTTGTTTAAAAAATTCTAGGTTTTCATTGTAAGTTTGTAGTGCTTTTTGCTGAACTTGATCTAATGACATTTTATACCTTGGATAAATCCCTTTACGCAGTAAATAGAGAATATTATTTTGGTATTTATTTTAGCATGTTTGCTCTAAAGATAGCTGAATTTGAAGTGGATTTTTTAAAAATTAATAAGTGAATAATAGTTTTTATTTATTTTTTAAATACCAATTGTACATATTTTTAATACCATTTTCAAGATTAATTTTATGTTTCCATCCTAAATCATGTAACTTACTAGAATCAGTAAGCTTAAACATTGTTCCATCCGGTTTATCAGAGTTAAAGTAAAGCTCACCATTAAACCCTATTATACTTTTAATAAGCTCTGCAAGTTCTTTTATTGAAATATCAATTCCAGTCCCTATATTAATATGTGTATTTCTTATTTCTTTGTTATTTAAATTATATGTATCTTTAAAATCTCTATTTTCAAGTAAAAAAACACATGCATCTGCCATATCTTTCGAATATAAGAATTCTCTTCTTGGTTCTCCTGATCCCCAAATCTCTACATGATTCTCTCGAATTCCAAATTTAGCTAAATAAATTTCCAATTCTTCAATAGTTGATAGATTTAAATCTTCTAAAACTTCTCTAGTTTTACCTTCACTTAAAAGTTTTGCTAAATGTATTTTTCGAATAAGTGCAGGTAGTACATGTGATTTCTCTAAATCAAAGTTATCATTTGGTCCATAAAGATTTGTTGGCATTACACTTATAAAATTCGTCCCGTATTGTAAGTTATAGCTTTCACACATCTTTATACCTGCTATTTTTGCAATAGCGTATGGTTCGTTTGTATATTCCAAGGGAGATGTTAATAAACTATTTTCACTCATAGGTTGTGGTGCATTTTTAGGATAAATACAAGTACTTCCTAGAAACAAAAGTTTTTTTACTTTATGAACATAACTTTGATGAATTACATTATTTTGAATTTGTAAATTTTCATAAATGAAGTCTGCTCTATAAGTATTATTAGCAACAATGCCACCCACTTTTGCGGCAGCAAGAATTACATATTCTGGTTTTTCATTTTGGAAAAAGTTTTCTACATCTTGTTGATTTAGAAGGTCTAATTCTTTATGTGTTTTATATATTAAGTTTGTATAATCTTTTTCTTGAAGGTTTTTAACTATTGCAGAACCTACTAAGCCTCTATGTCCTGCTATATATATTTTAGAGTTTTTATTCATTGACATATACTTACAATTCTTTCTTATTCATAATAACTCAAAGTTTTATATCCGCCATCTTTAAGATAAACATCTTTTGTCATTAGTTTTAAATCTGATTTCATCATGTCATTTACAAGATCTTGTAGTTTATACTCTCTATTCCATCCAAGTTTTGTTTCTGCTTTGGTAGGATCTCCTAAAAGTAAATCAACCTCTGTTGGTCTAAAATATCTAGGATCTACAGCAACTACTTCTTTACCTATTTCTATTTTATAATCTGGGTTTGAACAAGAGGCAACATAAGCTTTTTCATTTACACCCTCACCTTTAAATTCTAAAGTAATACCTGCATAAGTAAAACTTAGTTTTACAAATTCTCTTACTGTTGTAGTTTGTCCTGTTGCAATTACCCAATCTTCTGGTTCATCTGCTTGTAAAATCATCCACATCATTCGTACATAATCTTTTGCATGTCCCCAATCTCTTTTTGCATCAAGATTTCCTAGATATAGTTTATCTTGAAGTCCTAAGGCTATTTTAGATGTTGCTCTTGTGATTTTTCTTGTTACAAAGGTTTCACCTCTTACTGGACTTTCATGATTAAATAAAATACCATTACAAGCAAACATTCCATAGGCTTCCCTATAGTTTACAGTTATCCAATATGCATACATTTTAGCAACTGCATATGGACTTCTTGGATAAAAAGGTGTTGTTTCACTTTGTGGTGTTTCTTGTACTTTTCCATATAGTTCACTAGTTGATGCTTGATAGATTTTTGTTTTATTTGTAAGTCCTAAAAGTTTTACAGCTTCAAGGATTCTAAGTGTTCCAGTACCATCTGCATTTGCTACATATTCTGGTGTTTCAAATGAAACTGCAACATGACTCATAGCAGCAATATTATAGATTTCATCTGGTTGTACTTCTTGGATAATTCTCGTAAGGTTCATAGAATCTGTCATATCACCAAAGTGAAGTATTAAGTTTCTATTTTCCACATGGGGATCTTCATAAAGATGGTCTATTCTATCTGTATTAAAAAGTGAACTTCTTCTTTTTATACCATGAACTTCATATCCCTTTTTCAGTAAAAATTCTGCAAGATAAGATCCATCTTGTCCTGTTATTCCTGTTATTAGTGCTACTTTCTTTTGAGTCATATTTTATTTTATCCTATTACTTAATTATTTGTATTATATTTTATTTCTACTAAAATCATCATCAATTCTAATAATATCATCTTCACCTGTATATTCACCTACTTGAGCTTCTATGATAACTAAGGGTAATCTACCTTGATTCTCAAGTCTATGTAATTGTCCTGCTTTTATGTATGTTGATTCATTTGGGTTTAGTATAAAAGTTTTATCATCTATTGTAACTGTTGCACAGCCTGATACTACTATCCAATGTTCATTTCTATGGAAATGTTTTTGTAAAGATAATCTTGACTTTGGTTTTACTACTATTTTTTTTATTTTATAACCATTTGAATCTTCTAGGACGGTGTATGTTCCCCATGGTCTATGACCTGTTAGGTGAATATTATGAAGTTCACTTTTTTGCTCTTTTAGTTTTTGTACAACTTGTTTTACTTTTTGACTTGAACCTTTTTTAGATATTAAAAGTGCATCTCCAGTATCTACTATAATACAATCTTCCATATCTACTGTTGCTATTTTTCTATCATTACCATAGATTAAATTATTTTTTGAATCTATTGAAATATGATTTTCATTTATTGTATTATTATTTTTATCTTTTGGAAGTTCATCATAAAGTGAATCAAAGCTTCCCACATCACTCCATTCTATATTTGAAGGAATTACTTTTACACTATTACTTTTTTCCATGACTGCATAATCTATTGAATTTTCTTTGATATTTAACATGTCATCATGTTTTATTCTAATTAATGAATTTTCAACAGAAGCATTATTAAATGCTATTAAAGAATCATTATAAATTTCAGGTGAATGAGTTTTTAGTTCATCAAGAAAAACTCCTGCTTTAAAACAGAACATTCCTGAGTTCCAAGAATAATTACCTTCTTCTAAATATTTAGTTGCGGTTTTAAAATCAGGTTTTTCATGGAATGCTTTTACATCAAAGGTATTTATTGATTCTATATATCCATATCCTGTTTCTGCGAAGGTTGGAGTAATGCCGAAGGTTACTAATTTATTGTCAAGGGCAAACTCTTTTGCTTGAATTATTACTTTTTCATACTCTTTTTCATTTTTTATTAGATGATCACTTGGTGTTACTAATACTATTTCATCTTTTGGTAATGCCATACAAGCTAAGGCAATAGCAGGAGCTGTATTTCTTCCTATTGGTTCTAGTAAATAGTTGTTAGATGATAGTAGATAGGGAATAGTGTTTTGAATCTCTTCTAATTGGTCTAATGCTAAAAAATACTGTTCAGTGTTTGAAACTATAAATTGACTTTCACATAATTTTGAGTTTCTTTGCACTGTTAATTGGAATAATGACTGCTTATTAAATAGTTTTACAAACTGTTTTGGCATGAGTGTTCGACTTATTGGCCACAGTCTTGTTCCATTTCCTCCACATAGTATTATGTTAGTCATTATGTCACTTCCTATTCTTTATGTTGTTAGATATTTTAGCTTATAAGAGTTTGATGTTTTCTGACAATATATTAAAATTTAAAAAAAGAGATTTTTTCTGATTTAAATAGAAATAAAAAAAGTAGCATCCAAAAGGATACTACTTTTAAAAGTGAAAAGATCAAATACTATTGTAATAATCTTAAAACATTTTGTTTGATAGAGTTAGCTTGACTCATAGCATACGATCCAGCTTGTGAGATAATATTTTGTTTGTTGAAGTTTGAAGATTCTTCAGCATAATCAACATCTCTAATAATAGACTCAGCAGCTTTTACATTTGTCTCTTGGGTCATTAAGTTTCTAACCCCAGATTCAATTTGATTTTGAGTAGAACCTAAGTCCGCTCTATATGTATTAAGTTGAGAAATTGCAGCATCAACTACACCTTGGAATTTATCGGCTTGAGCACGTGTCAATTGATTAGCCGCTAAAGATTTTAATCCAGAAAGTGTTCCTCCCCCTGTAATTTTACCACCAGAAGCAGCAGTTGAAACTGTGATTTCTTCACCATTTGCACTATTTAAGTTTGTAATATTTAAGTTTTGTGCATTTCCACTAACTGTTAAACTTCCAGATGCAGAACTTTGAGTGATTTGCATAGAACCAATACTAAATGTACTTAATAATGCTGGACTTGCTCCACTTGTAGTAGTAGATGAGTTATTTACTGTATCAATAGTATTACCACCAAGATTGATAGTAGTACCAGATGTTACTGTAAATGTAATAGCTCCTGCAATACCATTAATTGAACTTGCTTGAACTTTTGTGATTGAACCACCTGAAGATATTGAGAATGTACCAATAACGTTCCCATTAATATCACTTACTTCTACTGATTTACCACCAGATGCAGCAGCTAGTTTTTCTAAAACTAATTGTGTAACTGCATCAGTATTACTAATTGTTCCTTAACCACTAAATGTAATAGCTCCTGAGATACCTGACAAGTTTACATCTAGTGAAGTTCCTGAAGAGAAACCATCAATTGTAATATCATTTGTACCATCACCAGTAACAACGATAGATGTACCTTGTGAAACGATATTATTTCTATCACTAGCACCTGATGTTTGAACCAACTCTTCAGTTCCTCCACCAAGACCTAGTGTATTAGATTGAATAGACTCTGCTTGAATAATATCATCTTTATTTCCACCAATTTGGAATGATAATTGATTAGACCCTTGAGTTTCATCATAACCACCTTGTAATAGTGTTGTACCATTATAGTTCGTTTGCTGTGCAATATTATCTAATTGTTCAAGTAGTTTATTGATATCTTTTCTAATAGCTTCTCTACCTGCATCAGAAGTAGTATCAGTATTTGCTTGAATTAATTTAGCTTTAACAACATCAAGAATATTTGATTGTTCAGACATAGATTTATCAGCAATTTGTATTAATGAAACAGCAGAGTTACCGTTGTCAATACCTTGACCAATAGAACTTGCTTGTGTTCTTAATTTATCAGCAATTGCTAAACCAGATGCATCATCAGATGCTTTATTAATTTTTAATCCAGTAGAAAGTTTTTCTAATGAACTTGCAATTTTATTTTGCGTATTTGTAGCTGCTTCTCTTGCATTTAATGAAGCAATGTTAGTATTAATTCTCATAATAAATCCTTTTTAATTATGACACATTGTGATAAATCACGACGGAAACATTCTCAGGTTAGTGAGCATAGAGTAAAACTCTTTGGAATCAATTGATCCCTACTTTGTAAATAGAATTATTACATACCAATTCTTAAAAGTAGTTTAAAATATAAGTTGGCAATAAAAAAAGAGAGCTAAAAAGCTCTCTTTTAAATTTTAATGTTAAATTTGCTTCTTATTGAAGTAATCTAAGAACGTTTTCGAGGAAACGTATATCGTAGTAGTAAAACTACTACTTTAACGACTATTTACTATTGTAAAAGTCTCAATACGTTTTGTTGTACAGAGTTAGCTTGACTCATAGCATATGACCCTGCTTGTGAGATGATATTGTTTTTATTAAAGTTTGCAGACTCTTCAGCATAATCAACATCTCTAATAACTGACTCAGCAGCTTTTACATTTGTCTCTTGTGTCATTAAGTTTCTAACTGCTGATTCTATTTGATTTTGAGTAGAACCCAAGTCAGATCTGTAAATATTCATTTGACTTAGTGCTGCATCAACTATACTTTGATATTTATCTGCTTGAACTTTTGTTAATTGTCCAGTTGCTAATGCTTTTAATCCTGAAAGTGAACCACCACCATAAATTGTACCAGTTGCTCCATCATTATTAACACCAGTTGTCAGTTTTAGTTCTTCTCCAACTTGGTCATTATTATTTTGTATCATTAGGTTTTGTGCATTTGCCCCAAAGGTTATACTTCCAGATGCGGAACTTTGTTCTATGGTCATGGCTCCTACACTATATGTATCAATAGTACTGCCAATTGCTAAGGTGTTTATAGCATTACCACCTAAATCTATTGTTGTACCTGTTGAAACACTAAATGATGGATTCTCTTGAATACCATTTACAATTGTTCCTGCATTAATTGTAATAGCAGAAGAGATACCCGCTGCTCCTCCCGATGTACTAATAGAAAAATCACCTAAAACATTTCCATTTATATCACTAACTTTTACTGTTGCTTTTAGTGTACCAGAAGCTGCTGTAAATACTTTTGCTTGTGCAACTGTTAAATTAGTCTCTGTTCCATCTGCTGCAACTCGAGTAAACTTAACCTTTCCACCTGAAACAGCTGTTGTTGTGCTTATATTTGCTAAACTTTCCAAAATTAATTGAGTATTTGTGTCAACGTTACTAATTGTTCCTGATGATGTATTAAAAGTAATTTCACTTGTAATTCCATAAATATTTACGTCTATTGCAGTTCCTGTAGCATAACCATCAAGGGTTATTGCATTTGTTCCATCAGCGCTAACAATTGTTGATAAACCTTGTGAAATAAGGTTACCTCTAGTGCTTGATCCAGAAACTTGATCTATGGCTTCAGTTCCTCCACCTAGTCCAATAGTATTTGATTGGATATACGAACTTTGCATAATATCATCTTTGTTTCCACCAATTTGAAAACTTAGTTCTCTTGAACTTTGCATACTGTCATAACTATCTTGTAATAGTGTAATACCATTGTAGCTCGTTTGTTGAGCGATATTATCTAGTTGTTCTAACAGTTTTACTATATCTTTTCTAATAGCTTCTCTACCATCAGGAGATGTAGTATCTGTATTTGCTTGAATTAATTTAGATTTAACAATATCAAGAATATTTGATTGTTCTGCCATTGATTTATCTGCAATTTGTATTAGTGCAACTGCAGAGTTACCATTGTCAATACCTTGACCAATAGATGTAGCTTGAGTTCTAAGTTTATCAGCAATTGCTAACCCAGATGCATCATCACTAGCTTTGTTTACTTTCAATCCAGTAGAAAGTTTTTCTAATGAACTAGCAATCTTACTATTAGTCTTTGTTGCTGCTTCTTGTGCATTAAGCGAAGCTATGTTTGTGTTTATTTTCATTTTTCCAACCTTGTAACAGCTTATATGCTAAATTCTAACAAGATTTTTTAAGAATTACTCCTGTTTCAACATGCTTAGAATAGGAAAATTGGTCAAATAAAGCTAAATTTAAGATTTGGTGCGTTTTAGTTAACTCTTTTAAATCCCTATGTAATGTCTCTGGATTACATGAGATATAAATGATTTGTTCAAAGTCTTTAACTAGTTCTCTCGTAGTTTCATCAAGCCCTGATCTTGGAGGGTCTACAAATATTGTGGAAAAGGTATAATCTTTTAAATTAATATCTTTTAGTCTTGTAAACTCTCTAACACCATTTAAAGCTTCAACAAATTCCTCTGAACTCATTCTTATAAAGTCAATATTAGTTCTATTATTAAGTTCACAGTTTTTTAGTGCTGAGTTAATTGAAGTTTTTGAAATCTCTGTTGCTAATACTTTATTAAACTTAGTTGATAAAGCAATGGTAAAATTTCCTCCACCACAATAAAGTTCACATAAATCATCTTTTGTCTCTATATTATTTAAAACCCACTCAATCATTTTTATATTTACTTTAGTATTTGGTTGAGTGAAACCTCCCTCTTTATAGTGAAATTTAAAATTGTCATTATTGATGTTCAGTTCTTCTTTTATAAACTCTTCTTCTAAAACAATTTTTTGTTTACGACTTCTCCCAATTATTTTTATATTTAACTCTTTTTGTATCTCTTTAGCTTTTATTTCCCATGTACTATCTAATTTTTTGTGATAAATTAAAGTTACTAACATATCATTAGTAGTAGAGCCTAAAAACTCTACAGAATAAATTTTATGGTGCAGTATTTCATCTTCAGAAATTTTTTTTAAAAGTTTTGGCATTAACTCACTAATTTGTTTAGAAACAATTGAGCAGTTATCAACTTCTACAATATCTTTATCAAAGCTTGTCATTGCATATGAAAGTGTTGGATTATCTTCATCATCATAGTTTTTCCAAAATCTAAACTCAGCTCTATTTCTAAAATGCGCTTCTTCACTTTTGATTATCTCAAATTCCATTGATGTTATATCGTTGAATCTCTCTTTTTCTCTTTGTATTTTAAATTCAAGTTGCTCATAATAATCCATATTATACAAAGTACAACTACCACATTTCCCAAAATAATCACAAGTCATCAAAATCCCTTAAAATCTTTATTATAATATTAATATTTTATGATAAAATCGATTTAATACTTATAAAATTAAAAAGAATAATATGAAAACAAATTGGCAAGAACAACTAAAAGAGCTTTTAAATTGTGATATAAAATCATTGTACCCCTTAGCTAGAAGTATGAAAAGAGAGCTACACTTTTATGTAGGACCTACAAATTCAGGTAAAACTTACAAAGCAATGCAAGAGCTTAAAAAAGCAGATTGTGGTTTGTATTTAGCACCTTTAAGACTATTGGCACTAGAAGGTTATGAAGACTTAACAAAAGAAAAAATACCCGCTTCACTAATCACAGGGGAAGAACAAAATCTAAATGAAGATGCAGCGCATGTTTGCTCAACTATAGAGATGATTGATTTTAATATGGATGTTGATGTTGCAATTATTGATGAAGTTCAAATGTTAGATTATGATGACAGAGGTTGGGCTTGGGTAAATGCAATTATTGGCTGTCCTGCAAAAAAGATAATTATGACAGGAAGTGTAAATGCCCTTGATGCCATTAAAAAATTAGCAGCATATTTAGAAGAAGATTTAATAATAGAAAAATTCAAAAGAAAAAATGAATTACAACTTTTAGATAAACATATAGCTTTAGGTGACTTAGAGAGTGGAACAGCATTAATCGCTTTTTCAAGAAGTGATGTACTAAAATTTAAACAAAAACTCCAAAAGAAACATAAAGTCTCAGTTATATATGTAAATCTCTCACCTGAAGTTAGACGGGATGAAGCAAGGAGATTTAGAGAAAAAGAGACAGATATTTTAATAGCAACAGATGCTATTGCTATGGGATTAAACCTTCCTATTAAAACAATCCTTTTTACTACTCACATGAAGTTTGATGGAATTTCAAGACGAGGTATAAGTGTAAATGAGATAGTTCAAATAGCAGGTCGAGCAGGACGATATGGACACCATGAAAAAGGATTTATAGGAGCTACTACAAAAGATAGTTTGAAATATATTAAAGAAGAGTATGCACAACCTATAAAAACAATAAAACCTCCCTTTAGAGTAAAAATCAATAATGAGCAACTCTCTAATTTAGCAATGCATTTAAAAACAACATCTTTAACAAAGGTACTAAAGTTCTTCTCTTCTAACATGGAGTTTGAAGGACCCTTTGTCGCTGCAAATATTGGTTCTATGATTAGTGCATCTACTATTGTTGATCAAAAGTTTAATTTAAAACTTGAAGATAAGTATATGCTCTCCCAAGCACCTATTTCAATAAAATCAAAAATTATTTTACAAGCATATGATATTTATATATCAGCAGTATTAAAAAACAAAGTTATAAGATATAGACCATCTATAACTCTGCCTAAAGTTGCTAGAACACAAAAAGATTTGCTTCTTGTAGAAGATGAGATAAAAAAGATTTCTTTGTATTTATGGTTATCATATAAGTTACCAGAACAGTTTCCTGATACCATAAAAGCCACAATTGCTAGAACTTCATTTAATCAATTTATTGAGAATTCATTAAAAAAAGATATTAAATTAGAGCAAGAATCAAGCAGAAGAAATTTTCCTCCCAAAGATTCACGAGAGTTTAGGAGAAGGAGAAGATTTTAATTTTCTTTAGATATAATCAGGCATTATTAAAAGTATTAGAGGGAAGCGTTGATGTTTAATCTATTTAAATCAGATGATAGTACAACTTTACAAAAAGAGTTGATGAAAGACTATGTAAATGAAGATAAAATACAAAAACTTATTGATAGTGGATTAGATATTAATGAAACTGATGAAAAAGGTAAAACACTACTCTTTGAACTAGTACATAAAAGACGAATTGAGGGTGTGAAAATTTTACTTAAAAATGGTGCAAATATTGACCATGAAGATAAGTTAGGTAAAACTCCTCTTTCTATTGCTGCATCAAGTGCAGATGGCATGATGATAAGATTCTTACTTGAAAAAAAAGCCTCATTAAATTATATAAATTCTTATGGAAGAACGCTTATACAAGATATAGCTTTAGAAGGAAACTTAAAAGTTTTTCAACTTTTACTTGCCCAAGGAGCTGAGTTAAACTTTAAAGATGGATATGGAAGAACAGTACTTTTTGATGCAGTTGAGGGTGGAAACATCAGAATTGTAAAAGAGGTTTTAAATAACATTGAAGATGTTAATATTGCTGACAATGAAGGTGAAACAGTCTTATTTAGTGCTGCATTAAAAGATGACCAAATGATTATGAAGTACTTGATTGATTATGGCTTAGATATAAATCATTTGGATAATAAAAAAAGAAATGTTTTGTTTAAAGTTGTATTAAAAGGATCTACTCACCTAGATACAGTTGATGCTTTATTGCAAAGAGATATTAATGTAAATCAAAAAGATATCGAAAATAAAACAGTTTTAGATGAAATAATAAAAATATTTAACATTTTACGTGAAAATAATTTGGATAAATATAGACAGACTGATTATAAATATGTAAAAAAAGAAAATAACTATCAAAAACTATTAACAATACTAATAGAATATGGCTTGGATATTGATAGAAAAGATGAACATGGAAAAAGTATTCTTTTTTATGCTATTGACAATAAAGATTTTGAAGCAATAGAGTTTTTATTAAATGCAGGTGCTGATATAAATACTCAAGATAAAGATGGAAAAACTGTTCTTTTTCAAGAGTGTTTAAAAGGATATCAAAATTATGAAATGCTTGATTACCTTTTTGAAAAAGGTATAGATATTGACCATAGAGATTTTGATGAAAAATCTGTAATTGATGATTTAGCTGAGATGATACTGATCCAAAATAATGGTAAAAAACCAAGCTCTAGAAGATTTTTAGATATTGTTGAAAATGGAGATTATTTTAAACTATTAAAAAGATTGATTATAAAAAGACCTAAGCTTAATCAATCAAGAAGCGATGGTAAAACAATAATTTTTGATACGATACATTACAACAATATAGAACTTACAAAAGTTTTTTTAAATAATGGTGCTGATATAAATAAACTTGATAATGATGGAAATACTCCACTATCTTGTATGATAGATGAGGGCTTAAAAGCAAAAACAAAAAAAGAGAGACAAGAGTTCTTAGAGAGAGTTGTTTTTATGCTTAAATTTAGAGTTGATGTAAATATAACTGACAAAGATGGAAGAACAATTTTTCATAAAGCTGTTATGGCAGATGATTATGAACTTGTGGAAAAACTTTTATCTAAAAAAACAGATTTGAATATTAAAGATAAACAAGGAAGAACAGTTTTACATCATACTCAATGGAAGGGTAATTTTAAAATTGCAAGACTTTTAATATCAGCAGGTGCTGATATCAATGAAGTAGATAATGCAGGATTTTCTATATTAAATTATGCTGCAATTTTAGGTCATGCAAAACTTGTTATGGTACTTATTGCTTCTGGAGTACTTATGTATAACAGAGCTAGAAAAAGCAAAGCAGTGGCAGCTTTCTTTAAAGAAAAAGAGGCTAATTTGACAAAATTAGTTGAAAATAATATAACAGATGAAAAAATGAAAAATGCACTTCAACAAGTTGCAGATAACTTGCGAAAAGAAGTAGCAGAAGCATTAAAATAAGGGTAAAAATGTTTAATAAATCTATTATTATTCTAGCAGCAGGGGCTGGTACTAGAATGAAATCTGACACACCAAAAGTATTACATAAAATTTCTGGTAAGCCTATGTTGTATTACTCAATTAAAGAGGCTTTGGAGTTAAGTGATGACATTACTGTAGTTTTATATCATAAAGCTGATTTAGTAAAAGAAACTATGCAAGAGTATTTTCAAGATAAAGTTAATTTTGTAATACAAGACCATATAAACTTTCCAGGAACTGGTGGCGCTGTTATGGGGATAAAACCAAAGTATGAAAAAACTTTAGTATTAAATGGCGATATGCCATTAATTCAAGCAAAAGAGCTTAAAAAATTTGACCTTGATGCTACTATTGTAATGTCTGTTTTAGAGTTGAAAAATGCAGATGGATATGGAAGAGTAGTTATAAAAAATGGTGAAGTAAAAAAAATAGTTGAACAAAAAGATGCAAGAGATGAAGAGTTAAAAATCACAAGTGCAAATGCAGGTATTTATCAATTTTGTACAGAATTTTTATTAAATTCATTACCTCTTTTATCAAATGATAATGCACAAGAAGAGTACTACATCACAGATTTAATAGAAATAGCTATTAATAATAAAGAAACGTTAAAACCAATAGTAGTAAATGAAGAAAACTTTAAAGGTGTTAATTCAAAATATGAACTTGCCCTTGCTGAGGTTATTCAGCAAAATAGAATAAAAGAATCTTTTATGAAAGCTGGAGTTATCATGAAGTTACCTGAGACTATTTATATAGAATCAGGTGTTGAAATCAGTGGAGAGAGTATTATTGAAAATGGAGTTACTATTTTAGGAAATAGTAAAATAGAAAATTCCCATATAAAAACAAATACAGTAATAGAAGATGCGATACTAACAAATAGTGATGCGGGACCAATGGCAAGAATAAGACCAGGTTCAATTATAAAAGATACACATATAGGAAATTTTGTTGAGACTAAAAAAGCAATTTTAACAGGTGTCAAAGCTGGACATCTCTCATATCTTGGCGATTGTGAAATTGATGAGGGTACAAATATAGGCTGTGGAACAATTACTTGTAATTATGATGGTATTAAAAAATATCAAACAAAAATAGGCAAAAATGTATTTATAGGAAGTGATACACAACTTGTAGCTCCTGTAACTATTGAAGATGATGTTTTAATAGGAGCTGGAAGCACAGTTACAAAAAATGTGAAAAAGGGTGACTTAGTCTTAACAAGAGCAGCTACAAAAGTTGTAAAAGGATATTTTTACAAATTTTTTGGAAAAAAAGATGCTTAAAGATAAAAACATTTTAGTAGGAGTTACAGGCTCAATTGCTATATATAAAACCTTAGAACTAATAAGATTATATATAAAAGCTGAGGCAAATGTAAAAGTTATTATGACATCTTCTGCTAAAAAATTTATCACACCTTTAACTTTTGAAACTATTTCACAAGCACAAATTTTAGATGATACAAATGAGTCTTGGAATAAAGACTCCCACTATAATCACATAGCAATTGGAAAGTGGGCTGATATTTTTGTCATAGCTCCTGCTAGCGCAAATACAATCAATAAACTAAGCAATGGTATTGCAGATAATATATTAACTCAAACAGCGTTAGCCTACCCAAGAGTAAAACTTCTTTGTCCTGCTGCAAATACAAATATGATACAAAATCCCATTACAAAAGCAAGTATGAAGATGCTAAAACTTTGTAATTATAAAATCATAGACTCAGTATCAAAAGAGTTAGCTTGTAGAGATATAGGAAATGGTGCTTTAAGTGAAGTTGATGATATCTATTATACTACTTTAAAAGAGTTATTAAAAGATGAGTATTGGGAAAATAGGAAAGTAGTTTTAAGTGGTGGAGGAAGTGTAGAAAAAATTGATGATGTTAGATATATCTCTAATTTTTCTTCAGGAAAAATGGCTGCTTCTTTAGCTTTAGCACTTTATTTAAAAGGTGCAGATGTTTGTTTGATTAGTTCAAGAGGACATGAAAATTTACCAAAAGAGATACATATAATAGAAGCACAAAGCTCTCAAGAGATGTATAAATATCTAGAAGATTCTATTAGAGTTGCCAAAAAAGGAATAATGAGTTCTACCACTTTAATGGATAAATCAAATCCAAGTCTAATACAAAAAAAACCATATCTTTTTATGGTAGCAGCAGTGAGTGATTATCTTCCTTCGTTTCCACAAAGTGGAAAACTAAAAAAAGCTGCACTTGGACAAAAGTGGAATTTAGAGTTAAGACAAAATATTGACCTGCTATCAAATTTAGAAAAAAGCGATATTTACACTATTGGCTTTAAAGCTGAGATGGATAAAAAACTTGCCTATGAAAATGCAAAAAATATGAGAAGTGAAAAAAACATCGATGGAGTTTGTCTAAATATAATTGATGAGAATAACTCTTTTGGTTCTAGTTCAAATAAGATTGATTTGATAACAAATGATAAAACAATAAGTTTTGAGGGGGATAAATTAGATGTCTCTTTAAATCTTTTAAATACTTTATCTTTGGAGTTTTATGAATAATATGCCAGAACATGTTGCTATTATCATGGATGGCAATGGTAGATGGGCAAAAGAGCAGGGGTTAAATAGAACTGCTGGTCATGAAGAGGGGGCTAAAACTGTAAGAGAGATTACAACCCATGCAAATAATTTGGGAATCAAATATTTGACTCTTTATGCATTTTCAACAGAAAATTGGTCACGTCCAAAACTTGAAGTAGAATTTTTGATGAAACTATTGGAAAGATATTTAAAAAATGAGCTATCAATATATTTAGAAAATAGTGTGAAGTTTAAAGCAATAGGTGATTTGTCAAAGTTTTCAAAATCTTTACAAAAAGTTATAAATGATACCCAAGAAAAAACAAAAAATGGACAAGGTCTTACTCAAGTATTAGCTTTAAATTATGGTTCAAGAGATGAAATAACAAGGGCAGTAAAAAAGCTAGTTGATAAAAAACTTGAAGTTAACCAAGATAATATTGAATCTTGCCTAGATACAGCAGGTATTCCAGATGTGGATATGCTTATACGAACAAGTGGAGAGATTAGACTTTCAAATTATCTTTTATGGCAATGTGCCTATGCAGAGATGTTTTTTACAAAGACCTATTGGCCTGAGTTTTCTAAAAATGAATTTGATGATTTATTAAGTGATTATACCAATAGAGAGAGAAGATTTGGAGCTGTATAGTATTTCTGTATTTATTTTTGGTGCAATTATTGGCTCATTTTTAAATGTAGTTATTTATAGAGTACCAAAATGTGAATCTATTATTACCCCAAGAAGTCATTGTACTAATTGTCAAAAAACTATAGTGTGGTATCATAATATTCCTATTGTTTCATTTATAATTCTTGCAGGAAGATGTAAGTATTGTGATGAAAAGTACTCTATGCAGTATTTTTTTATAGAAGTTTTATCTGCCCTTGTTGCTTTAGCTTTATTTTTAAAAATAGGGGTTTCTTTAGAGTATTTTTTGATTTTGGCACTATTTTATACTCTACTTGTATTATCTTTTATTGATTTAGAATATAAAGCAGTTCCTGATTGGATTTTATTACTTGTACTTATTTTTGGTTTTTCTTATATTCATAATGACTTTTTAAACTCTATAAAATACGGGTTTATTTTTGCAGGGGCTTTTGTAATACTTGATTTTATTATTACTTTTTATATTCAAAATATAAAATCAAAGATATTAAAAGATGAGACTCTAAAAACTCAAAAAGCACTAGGTGAGGGTGATTTACCAGTAATTGCAGTAATTGGTGCAGTGTTAGGATTAAGTTCTGGGCTCATTGCTATATTTTTAGCAGCACTTTTTGCTATAATTCCCTCAATATATAACAACGCTAAAAAAAATGAAAGACAGACAGCTTTTATACCTTATTTGTCTTTAGGTTTTTTTATTGAGTATATATTTCAAATTTCAAAGGTTATTTTGTGAAGCTAAAACAGTATTTACTATCTCAATTTTCTAATACATTTTTTCCTATTTTTTTAGTACTCTATTTTATTACATCAATAATATTTTTAGTAAGAATTGCTTCGGTGACATCAGTTATTACGATTTATTTATTTGAATTACTTACACTCTATGCGTATAACCTTCCAAGTATTATATTTTATACTATGCCTATATCTTTTTTTGTTTCATTGGTAATCACCTTATCAAAGTTGTCTAGTGAGTATGAATTGATAGTAATTACTTCATTTGGGTTAAACCCAACAAATATTTTAAAGATATTTTTACCAATCACTTTTATAATGTCTATTTCTCTTTTAATTATCTCTATTGGATTGATCCCAAAGACAAAATACCTTTCCCAAGAGATGATTAATCAAAAAACAAAAGAGGCTAATTTTAATATTAAAGCATCTGAATTTGGGCAAAAGTTTGGTGACTGGCTTATATATATTAGTAAAAAAGATGATAAATTATATGAAGAGGTAAAGTTATTTAAAGCACAAAAAAAAGATGCAGACCAATTTATAATTGCTAAAAATGCTAGATTAAATAATGACTCAGGAAATTTAAGTTTTGTTTTAAAAGATGGTAAAACTTTCTTTTTTGAAAAAGATAAAATCAATCAAATTGATTATAAAGTAATGCATATAAATGATACTTTAAGTGAGTCTTCAATTACACCTTTTACAGATGCCTTTGATTATTGGAATATAAGAAGTAATAGTAAAAGTCATGTTGCAAAACTCTCTTTTTATGTTTTAACTTCTATTTTCCCTTTTATTTCTATTTATTTAGTAGTTGCTTTTGGATACTTTAATCCCAGATATGAGAAGAATAGGTCAGTTGCTTATGCAATTGTTAGTGTTGTTGGCTTTTATTTAATCTCAGACCCACTAACAAAAGCAATAGGTTTTGCTTCAATTATTGTAGTTGCAGTTTTTTGGGCAATCTTATCATACTATATATATAAGTCAAATGTTCAAAAAGTATATTAATGAACGTAAAAATTACCATCTCTTATGATGGCTTTTCTTATCAAGGTTCCCAAAGACAACCCAATAAAAAAAGTGTAGAAAACAAACTTATAGAAGTTTTCAATCTTTTAAATATAGAACCTAAAATAATTTTAAGTGGAAGAACAGATAAACAAGTTCATGCTACAGGGCAAGTTTTTAATATCAATATCCCTATTTTTTGGTCAGATTTAAAAAAACTAAAAAAAGTTTTGAATCACAAATTACCAACTTCCATTAGAATTAAAAATATCAAAAAAGTAAGTGATGAGTTTCACTCAAGATTTCATGCAAAAAAAAGAGTTTACAGATATGTAGTAAGTACAAAAGAGATAACACACTTTTTAGCAAACTATGTCACCTTTGTAAAAAGTATAAATGAACAGAAGATTAAAGAAGCCATACAATTATTTAATGGTTTGCATGATTTTGAATATTTTCATAAGCTTGGTAGTGATAAGGAGAATCTAGTTAGAGAAGTTTATGATACTAAATTTTATAAATATAAAGATTTTTATATTTTTAAGTTTGAAGCAAACTCATACTTAAGGTCACAAATCAGGCTTATGGTAGGATTTTTACTTAAAATCTCTGATGGAAAATTATCAAAAGATGATTTAAAAAATCAACTTGAAAAGAAAAAAATAACAAATAAAATACCAGCCCCTGCCAATGGATTATATTTAGCAAAAGTTAAATATTTTTTTTAATAAATATTAAATAATTTTATGTAGTTTTTTTGTTTAATAAAAAAAAGCAAAAAAATGCTATAATAATAATTATAAGATAAAAGAATTAAATATAGGAGCTCTAAATGAGTACATATACAACTAGAGTCTTACTCGTAGAAGACGAAGAAGTTGCTAGAAAAACACTATCTTTTTATTTAAATACAATTTTTGATGAAGTTGTTGTAGCAAGTGATGGACAAGAGGGAATTGATTTTTATAAAGAGAGTTTCAATGATAATAGATGTTTTGATTTAGTCTTAACAGATATTAAGATGCCAAATAAAGATGGTATTGAAATGATTGATGAAATTTTGGAATTGGTTCCAGAACAAAAGTTTATTATAGTTTCTGCACATAAAAATGAAGAAGATTTATTAAAACTTATTAACTTAAAAGTCCTAGGATACTTTGTAAAACCATTAAATGTTGACAATATGATGGATATGCTTCAAAAAGCAAACGAAGAGTTATTAAATGCAAAAAAAGATAGTACAGAAGATGATTCACCACTAGCTTTAAATAATACATATACATATAATAGATCTAGAAGTCTATTATACAAAGATGGACTAAGTGTAAAACTATCTAAAAAAGAGTCTCATATTTTAGAAGTTTTAATTAAAAACTTAGGAGAAGTTGTTTCTGTTGAGAAATTTAAAGAAGATGTTTGGGGAGACTTATCAACAAATGATTCTGCATTTAGAACAGTAATGAAAAGATTAAAAGATAAAATTATTGATGATGACTTTATCATCTCTCAAAAAGGTTACGGTTATATTATAGAATTACCTTATATGTAATCTATATTTATAAAACTTTTAAAAAGGTGAGAATTATTTCTCACCTTTTTTTATTTCTATTAAAATCGTATAAAATTGAAAACAAAAGAACTCTCTATAATCATATATAATATTGTAGTGATATTATCTGTAATGTATGCAACTCAACCCCTTCAACCTCTACTTGCAAAAGAGTTTGATGTATCTATTGTAAAATCTTTACAGTTTACTGCTGTAATCATGTTATTTTTAGCAATAGCTCCTATTATTTATGGATATATTTTAGAGAGAGTAAATGCAAAAAGAGTTCTTCTTATAGCTTCTGTTATTTTAGCTATAACAAATACTTGTTTAGCTTTTTCAAGCTCATATGAGATGTTTTTAACAATAAGAACAATAGAAGCTATGGTAATTCCAGCAATATTAACATCATCCATGAGTATTTTGGCAAATATCGATAAAATAAATGTGAAACTAAACATGTCTATTTATGTAGCATCTACAGTATTTGGTGGATTGGTTGGAAGAGTATTTTCTGGGTATATTGCCTCAACTTTTGGTTGGCAGATGGTTTTCTTGTCTTTATCTTTTGCTTCAATTATAGGCTTGTTTTTAATTACAAGATTAAGATTTGATGCCCAAGCACACTTAACAAAAGCTACCATAAAAGATATCACACATATATTAAGAGATAAAAGATTTACAGTTATATATTTATTGATGTTTTCCATATTTTTTGTATTTGTTGGAGTTTTAAATATCCTACCATTTAGATTAAAAGAGTTAGACCCAACTACAAGTGAGAGTCAAATAGGACTATTATATTTAGGATATGGGATTGGTATTGTGGTATCTCTTTATATTCATAGAATAATAAACTTTTTCAATAAAGAGATGAGAGCTATTTTATTTGGTATAGCAATTTTCTTAATCTCAACAACACTATATATAGTAGAAAATCCTCTTATTATATTTTTAAACGTATTTCTTTTTTGTTTAGGTATGTTTATAGTTCATACGGTTAGTACTAGAATTGCAAATTCTCTAAAAGAGTCACAAAAATCACTAACTTCAGGGATGTACCTAAGCTTTTATTACATAGGAGGAACGGTTGGTTCAATAATTCCTCCAATGTTTTATCAATTATATGGTTGGGATGAAACTATATATTTGTGCATGTTTTTACTTTTTATAATCTTTATTTTTGTATATTTAAACAGAAAAATATTTAAGGCATATAATTGATACTAGGAAAATGTCCCTATTGTAAAGATGGACAAATAGAGGTAAGAAAAAAAGAGGTTAATGGCAAGAAAGTAGAGCTTTATGCTTGCTCCAATGCCAAATGGTACAGCGAAGATGGAGAACTCTTTGAACTTACCCCTGATGCAACTTGTGATTTTAAGATTTGGCAAAATTCTTTGCGAAAGTATGGGAAGTATTTGAAACAGCGAGAAGTGAGAGCTTTGCTTTTGGGAGAGGATGTTGTTGTTACTTTTCATTCGAAGAAGTATAAAGAGAAGGTTACTTATCAGAAGTATATAACGCTGAATCAAGAATACGGAGTATCTGTCATCTGGGACATCGACATCGAATAAAAAAGCCATCTTTTTAGCAATTTCTGCGTCAGAACAATAAATTTACTCAGTCACATACTACTTGTATGCTCCTTCCCAAATTGATTCCTCTTCCTTGACCTTACTAAAAATATGGCTTTTTTGTATTTGAGTTAAAGTGTCGAAATGCTAATTTTTAAATAACATTCATGTAACATACTTATAAATATTTTATTTAAAGAGTTGTAAATGAGTAGAATCAAAAAGAATAATCCAATTGAAATAAATGAAGATGATATTTTTAAAAATGATAAATTAAAAAGAAAAGACTCTATAATAGATTTATCTCAATTGATTAAGTCAAATTTAGAGCCATTAGTACTTAGTATAAATGCAAGTTGGGGTTCAGGAAAAACAACTTTTGTTAAACTTTGGCAAGCATATATAAAAAATGAATGTAATATTAATAGCATATATTTTAGTGCATGGGAAGATGACTTTTCTAAGGAGCCTTTAATATCAATATTGGGTGAATTAAATAATTACATTGAAAAAAATTATCCAGTAAATACACCTATACCACAAGGTTTTAATAAAGCTATTAAAATGACTGGAAAAGTATTAAAAAGAGGATTACCAGCTTTTATAAAAGGTTCAACAGCAGGAGTACTTGATTATGATTCGGGGATTGAAGAGGCTATATCTTCAATGAGTGAAGAATCTACAAAAGAGTTAATAGAAAATTATTCTAGAGACAAAGATGTATTAAAAGAATTTAAAAATGCACTTGAAAATGTATTAAGTAAAATGGATGAAGATAAACCTTTTATAATATTTATTGATGAATTAGATAGATGTAGACCTTTATATTCAATAGAATTATTAGAAAGAATAAAACATGTATTTGGAATAAAAAGGTTGATTTTTGTTTTATCAATAGATAAAGTCCAATTATCAGAATCAATTAAATCACAATATGGAAATATAAATACAAATAGTTATTTGAAAAGGTTTATTGATTTAGAGTATTGGCTAAGTAATCCTAATATTAATGATTTTTGTGATTATTTATATGGAGAGTTTGAAATAGATAAGCTTTTACTATCTAAAGGTATTATTATTAAAGATAGTGAATTCTTTCATCATTTAACTATTATGAAAAAGCTAGCAAATATTTTTCAATTGCAGTTAAGAGACATAGAACAAATATTTACAAAAATACATATATTATTTAATATTATTGAACCTCGATTATTTGGAGAGCATTTAAAAGTATTTGTATTTTTTGAAATGTTAAAAGCATATGATAATAAGTTGTATTATAATTTAATCAAAAAAGTAGTTGATGGAAGGGCAATAAAAAAGTTAGTGTTGCCAATATTTAAAGATGATAATACTTACAGAGATGTAAGTATCTTTCTTGAAAATTTAATTGATAGTACGGGAAAAAACGATACAGAGTATTATCAATTGATACAAAAAAGAAAAGAAGAATATATAAGAAATATGAGTTCCATTAATAGCATGGAACCAATAGAAATTAGAGACTTAAATAATGAGACAGATAATAAGGATGGAAAAGAACAGACGATAAGGCAAAAGTTTGGAAAAAAACGAGAAGAAGCTACTAGATTAGATTATTTAATCAAGAGACTAGAACATACTTATGATGATTGGGGAGATTACAAATTAAATAATTTAATTGAAACCGTTATCAAAAAAATTGAATTTGCAGATAAATTTAATTTTGAAACAGTTTCATAAACACCTAAAGGTCTTCGCTTTCTCTTACTTTGTGTGAACAAAGTAAGCAAAATCACCAACGGTTTCAAAGCCCTTTGGGTTCCCTCACTTATTATTTTTATCTTTTCTGCTTGGCAAAACTCGTTTATTAAAACTTCCGTTTAGGAACTTTTAAACACTCAAACAGTTGCCAATCTTGTTTAGAAAAGAGAAAAATAAACGTTCGGCTTTTGCAAATGTTGGTAACAAAGGTTGGATAAGGACATTTGCATTTTTGATTTGTTTAGATTCTTTACTTTTATCTACGCTTCTTTACACTAGATAGTTTATACTTTTAAAACTGTAGGGGAGCTTTGCCTTCATCAACTTGGCAGTCTTTTTTGCTTACTTTTTCGAGACCAAAAAGTAAGAAAAGCGAAGACCGTCAGGTGTTCATGAGAGGAAAATCAAAAGTTATATTTTAAATATGTTACAAAAATAAACTCAAACAAAGCCCACTAACTCAACCCTAAACAACAAATTGGCACTTTTATTAATGAATTGCTAAAAAGTACTTGACAAATAAACACTCAATTGAGTATAATTATTTAGCAGTTTAAGATTATGAGTGCTAAATAAACAAAATTGGTTGAAAATGATTGACAAAAAAGAGTTTTTACTACAATCTATTATCAAAGCATATATTGAGCATTTAGAACCTATTGGTTCTTCACAGCTTAAAAGTATGTATGATATCACATATTCACCAGCGACTATTAGAGGATACTTTAAAAAGTTAGGTGATGAGGGCTATTTGGCTCAAGAACATGTTAGTAGCGGTAGAACTCCTACAACTGAAGCATTGAGACAATATTGGAGTTCAAAGTTAAACTTTAAACTTAATTTTGTAGATGAAAAAGCAGTTGATTATTATTCTTCTCAAGTTGGATTGACAGCATTTGTATTGGAACAGACTAGCGATGTTTTAAAAAATATACTTAATGTAGAAAATCGATATATGATTTTAGAGTTTTCAACTTTTACAGTTACTGTAAGGTTTTCAGATGCTCTTTATAGATTTTTAAGTGATATGATAGGTTTAGAACTGATACATATTGTAAATATTTCTAAGCAAGTTGGTGCTTTAGAAGTATATGAATCAGTAAATCAATTTTTGAAAAATAGAGATTTGAGAATTTACAATACTAAAGAGTTTTTTTCATTGGTGTTGAGATTTAATTATGATGAAGAGACCATTGAAAAGTTTTTAAAAGGAACTATTTTTGACAACATCGAAAATAGTATATATTTTGACACCATTGTTCCAGAAGGATACATTGGGATTTGTCATGATTGTGTAATAAATAGCAAGGAATCTAAGCTTTTGGTAGTTGGAGAATTATCAAAAGATTATGAATTCTTTTATAATAAAATAAGTATGAATTAGGAGAGTTATTTTGAGTAAAGATACAGAAAATACAAATAATGAAGAAATAGAACAAGAATTACAAACTGAAGAAGAGTGTTGTAAAGATGAGTCTTCATGTTGTAATGAAGAAGAACAAGCTACTACAGAAGAAGTAAAAGAGTTAAGTGCAGAAGATAAAGTTGTTGAATTAGAAGCTAAATTAAAAGAGGCAGAAGAGAAGTATTTAAGAGTTCATGCTGATTTTGAAAATATCAAAAAAAGACTAGAAAAAGAAAAGTACAATGCAATTGATTATGCAAGTGAAAAATTTGCAAAAGATTTATTATCTCCAATTGATACATTAGAGATGGCATTAGCAGCTGAAGAAGCAGCTTCTAATCTTAGTAGTGAAGAGTTACTTGCAAAATTAAAAGAGGGTGTAGAACTTACAATTAAGAACTTCTATACAGCTTTTGAAAAACACAATATTACTGTTGTAGAAACTGATGGTGAATTTGACCCGAACTTTCATAATGCAATTATGAAAATAGATAGTGAAGAAAAAGATAGTGGTGAAATAGTGCAAGTTATGCAAAAAGGTTATATGTTAAAAGATAGACTTTTAAGACCTGCGATGGTTAGTATAGCTAACTAAAGTTTTGACCGCAATGTCGAAAAACTATTTGGTAAAATTAAAAATTAATAAAAAAATGATAAGGAAAGAAAATGAGTAAAGTAATTGGAATAGATTTAGGAACAACAAACTCTTGTATGGCAGTTTACGAAAATGGTGAAGCGAAAATTATCTCTAATAAAGAAGGTAAAAACACAACTCCATCAATCGTAGCTTTCACAGATAAAGGTGAAGTTTTAGTTGGTGATTCAGCTAAAAGACAAGCTATTACAAATCCAGAAAAAACTATATATTCTATTAAAAGAATTATGGGTCTTATGATGGATGAAGAAAATGCTAAAGAAGCACAAGAAAAAGTTGGATATAAAATCGTAGATAGAAGTGGAGCAGCAGCTGTTGAAATTGGTGGAAAAGTTTATACTCCTCAAGAAATCTCAGCTAAAATTCTTGGTAAATTAAAAACTGATGCAGAAGAGTATCTTGGAACTGCTGTAACTGATGCAGTTATTACAGTGCCTGCATACTTCAATGACGCACAAAGAAAAGCAACTCAAGAAGCTGGAACAATCGCAGGACTAAATGTGCTTAGAATTATCAATGAGCCAACAGCTGCATCATTAGCTTATGGACTTGATAAAAAAGGTGAAGAAAAAGTTCTTGTATACGATTTAGGTGGTGGTACATTTGATGTTACTGTTTTAGAGATTGGTGATGGTACATTTGAAGTACTTTCAACTGATGGAAATGCATTCTTAGGTGGAGATGACTTTGATAACAGAATCATTGATTGGTTAGCAAAAGAGTTCAAAGACGAAAACGGATTTGATATCAAAACTGATAAAATGGCATTACAAAGATTAAAAGATGCAGCTGAAAATGCTAAAAAAGAGTTATCATCTGCTGAGTCAACAGAAATCAACTTACCATTTATCTCTATGGGAAATGCAGGTCCTGTTCACTTAGTTAAATCTCTTACAAGAGCAAAATTTGAGTCTATGACAGAAGATTTAATCACTGAAACATTAGACCATATTAAAACTGCACTTAAAGATGCTGGTTTAGAAAAAAGTGAAATCCAAGAGATTATCATGGTTGGTGGATCTACTAGATTACCAAAAGCAAATGCAGTTGTTAAAGAGTTCTTTGGAAAAGATTTAAATAAAGGTGTTAACCCTGATGAAGTAGTTGCTGCTGGTGCTGCTGTTCAAGCTGGTGTATTAAAAGGTGATGTTAAAGATGTATTATTACTAGACGTTACTCCTTTATCACTTGGTATTGAAACTTTAGGTGGAGTTATGACTAAACTTATTGAAAAAGGTACAACAATCCCTGTTAAGAAATCACAAGTTTTCTCAACAGCTGATGATAATCAACCTGCTGTTTCTATTCATGTAGGACAAGGTGAAAGAGAGTTTGCAAAAGATAATAAATCTTTAGGTATGTTTGAATTATCTGACATCCCAGCAGCTCCAAGAGGTGTACCTCAAATTGAAGTAACATTTGATATTGATGCAAATGGTGTTTTAAATGTAAGTGCAAAAGATAAAGGAACTGGTAAAGAAAATAAAATTACTATTTCTGGTTCATCTGGATTATCTGATGAAGAAATCGAAAAAATGGTACAAGAAGCAGAAGCAAACAAAGAGACTGATGCTAAGAAAAAAGAGGTAATTGAAATCAGAAACCAAGCTGATGCACTTTTACACTCTACTAAGAAAACTTTAGAAGAAAATGGTGATGCTGTTTCTGAAGAAGAGAACAAAGCAATTGTTGATGCAGCTGCTGCTTTAGAAGAGTTATTAAAAGATGAAAATGCTACAAAAGAGCAAATTGAAGAAAAAGTAAAAGCTTTAACTGAAGTTTCTCATAAGTTAGCAGAAGCTATGTATAAAAAAGAGGGTGGCGACCAAGCTGGTGCAAAACCTGATGCAAAAGCTAAAAAAGATGACGATGACGTTATTGATGCTGAAGTAGAGTAAATCTCTACTTCATGCAAACAATTATTTTTTTACTACTACTCTTTTTAGGTGTAGTATTCTCAATTCTACTTTACATAAACAATAAAAGCTCAAGATTAAAAAAACTAAATAGTGGAGAATGTCCCTCTTGCCATGAAAAAGCAAAAGAGTTTTTTGATACAAATACAAATACTAGATTCAAACATGAAATTATAAGTGCAAGATTATTAAAAGATCATGGCTGTTCAGGATTAAAAGAGATTGAATACAGTTGTAAGTCTTGTGGTCTAAAAGAAGTTCACTCTTCAAATTAGATTTTATAATTAAATTTGTGTTAACTAAAAAGTGTTAGAATCTCATCAAAGGAATTAATACTATGAAATTTTTTATTTTTACTACAATAATAATCGCAATATTTACTGGCTGTTCTCCAAAATTTGAAAAGATAGATAACTCAAAAGCAAACCTATTAAAGGTGAGTTTTAATGATATAAAAGACTTTGAAAAAGACGATTTAACTTTTGCTTTAGATGTTTTTAAAAAAGCTTGTACAAAAAGTGCAAGACGAGAGACTTTTGAAGAGGTTTGTTTAAAAGCAAAAGATGCTACAAATCCAAAAGCCTTTTTTGAAAATAATTTCACCCCATATAAGTTATATAATAAAGATGGAAGTGATAAGGGAACTATTACAGGATATTATGAGCCTTTATTATACGGGAGTTTAACAAAAACTGAAAGGTTTAAATATCCAGTTTATAAAGTTCCAGATGATTTGATAACGATTGACTTGAGAAGTATTTACCCTACCTTAAGAAAGTATACTTTAAGAGGTAAACTTGAAGGTAATAGAGTTGTACCTTATGAACCAAGAAAAACAATTGATAAAAATCAAAAAGATGATATCTTATTATATGTTGATAATAAAATAGACCTGTATTTCTTACATATTCAAGGTTCAGGAAAAGTTCAATTATCAAATGGTGATATTGTAAATGTTGGATATGCCAATCAAAATGGCCAAAAATATAACTCTGTTGGTAAATACATGATAAACAGAGGTTATATTGGAAGTAATACGAGCTATAGCGCCTCTATGCAAGGTATGAAAAAGTGGTTTATTGATAATCCAAAAAAAGTAGATGAAGTATTAAACATAAATCCTAGTTATATTTTCTTTGAGAAAAGATCCCAAGGAGCAACGGGAAGTTTAGGAGTTGAATTAATTCCCCAAAGAAACTTAGCAGTAGATACTAGATATATTCAACTTGGGATGCCTGTATTTATAAATACAAAAAATCCAGTAACAAATGAAGAGATAAACCAATTAATGGTAGCAGCTGATACAGGTGGGGCTATTAAAGGTGAAATTAGAGCTGATTTTTTCTGGGGTTTTGCAAAGGAAGCTGCACATTATGCAGGAAGAATGAAGGAAGTGGGGGAACTATATATTTTAGTTCCCAACTAAAGCTTAAGCTTTAGTGTGTTCCACATCCACCACCACAGCATCCGCTTGTAGTATTTGTTGGAGCTTCTTGTTTAAATGAGATTACAAAGTTATTGTTATCTTCAACAAGTTGAAAATCATGTTTACCACAGAAATCTTCATTCATAGTTGTTGCCATTGACATTGCTTTTGCCAATGCATCATCTTTATTTTCCAATTGTACGTTATTTTCTAAATCACTTCTTTTAAAACAACCACAAACGTGTTCTACTTTAATTGTATGCATTTTATTATTATCCTTTTTATTTATTAATAATGGAAGATTAGCAAATTAATATTTTTTTATTCTTAGGAACTTAAGTTAAATATTAAGTTTAAAAATCAAGTGATAATTAGATAGAATACATTTTTTATAAGGATTAAAATGCATATTACAAATTTGATTTCACAATATTTTGGAAAGTTTGAAAAAAAAGAGTTCCCATCTTTTATTCAAACAGCTATAAATAATACATACGTAAAAAGTTTAGGCTTAGATATGAGTGAGTTTAGAAATCCAAAATACTATAAATCTTTAAATGATCTTTTCACAAGAGAATTAGCAATACAGCGAGAAATAGATACAAATGAAGACTCTATAGTTTCGCCAACAGACTCTTTGATTACAGAGTGTGGAAATTTAGATAAAGATAAATTATTACAAATAAAAGGTATGGAATATAACGTAGAAGAGTTATTGACTTATCATGTTAGTAAAGAAAATCTTGCAAAAGTTATTGATGGAAGTTTTATGAACTTCTATTTATCACCAAAAGATTATCACCGATATCATGCACCTTGTGATTTCAAGGTAACAAAACTTATCCATGTACCAGGAAAACTCTATCCCGTAAATTTAAAATATCTAAATAAAGAGATAGACCTATTTTGTCAAAATGAGAGAGTTATATTAGAGTGTTATGATAAAGATTCAAATCTATTTTATATGGTATTTGTTGGAGCTTTAAATGTTGGGCAAATGGTATTTGAGTTTGAAAGTGCAGTTGAAACAAATGTTGATACAAAAGAGATAAAAGTTTATGAGTATGATAATTTAAATATTAAAAAAGCTGAATGTTTAGGTTATTTTAAAATGGGTTCAACAATTGCAATGATTTGGGAAAAAGATAGCATCAAACTAAAAAAACTTACAAATAAAAAAGTTTTATTTGGTACAGTTATTAACGAAAAGTAAAAAAGTAAGTTATAATAAATAAGTTTAACATTATAAAAGTTTATTTTTGTAAAATGTTATAAATCAACAAAAGGATAAGATATGTCAACAACTACACAATTAGCAGAAATCTCTTTATCAGGGACAAAAAAAGGAAAAATCTTTATTTCTAATATAACAGAGCCTTATGGTGCTGGAACTGATGATGTTGTTAGTATTGGTATTTCATTAAATGGAGAAACAGTTGAGTGGAAATCTCATATTCCTTATGCAAATTTAGATGAAGTAATAGAAGTATTACAAAAAGCAAAAAAATAGTAAAAAAAGACCAAAGAGATTTGGTCTTTTTTTAGTAAACAACTTCTTTATTTTGATCTAACCATAATGCCATGCCACCTTCTAAGTGATAGGCATTTGTATACTCTAATTTATTTGCTAAATAGTCTCCTACTGTTTTTGTTCTATTTGCATGGGCACAAACTAAAATAAACTTATCCTCTTTATTTTTTACAATTTTTTTGAAATCATTTAGCCATTTTTCCAAATCATGTCGACCATATTCATCAAAAAAAGTTAATTTGTATGCTCCTTTTATGATACCAGTTGCTTTAAACTCATCATCTCTTCTAATATCTATAAGTGGTACATTTTCATCTATGAAGGGTTGTATATCTTGTGGAAGTACATTCTTTAAAGTTTTATTCATTAAAAATCCTAATAGTTTTTAAAAATCTTACATAAATAATTCTTATACTAAAGTATATAAAAAAAGTTAATAAGACTAAACAATATTTACACACTTTTTTACTATACTTATATCAAAGGAATTATTTATGAAAAAGCTTTTAATTATATTTTGTTTATTTGCTTCAAGCTTGTTTGCTTTTGAGCATTTAACTGTTGATAATATTGATGAGAAAATCAAAGGTAAAAAAGTTATTATAGATTTTTATGCCACATGGTGTCCTCCTTGTAAAGTGATTGCAAAAAATTTAACAACATATGATTCAACAA
Organism: Arcobacter sp.; assembly: GCA_002869535.1. Taxonomy (GTDB): domain Bacteria; phylum Campylobacterota; class Campylobacteria; order Campylobacterales; family Arcobacteraceae; genus Arcobacter. The sequence goes on along the minus strand of PKUK01000009.1, from coordinate 187,578 downwards.
AACCAGAAGAGATAACAATATATAAAGTTGATATTGATGACCAAAGAGAATTAGTAAGTAAGTTTGGAGTGGTTAGTATTCCAACACTGGTATATGTATATGATGGAAAAGTAGTAAAATTAAAAGTAGGTGTTCAATCACTAGATGAAATAAATGATAATGTTAATTCACATTTATTAAAATAATAGGAAACTAAATGAAAAAACTTATATTTTTACTTCTTACTTTTGCTTTTGCCTTTGGGATTGAAAGAACTTTTTTACCTCCTAATGAGGCATTTAAAGAGAGTTTTGAAGCTAATAACAATAGTTTAATAATAAACCTAGAGTTAGGTAAAGATATTTATCTATATGCTGATAAAGTAAGCGTAAAAATAAAAAAGCCAGAACAATTTGATTTAACAAAAGAGTTAGATATAAAAGAACCTGTACCCTATGAAGAGTTTATAGTACATTTTTACAATTTAAAAATTGAAGTTCCCTTTTCTTTGTTAAAATCAAAAGTTGATGCAAAAGAGTATGAAATAGAGTTTAACTTTCAAGGTTGTTCAAAAGCAGGGCTTTGTTATGCTCCTATGAGTAAAACAACAATTGTAAATATACCTGAAAATATAGTAGCTAAAACTACAACTACAACTGTGACCAATACAGATTTAAATGAGACTGATACCATTGCTAGTAGTTTAAAAGATGGAAACTTTTTTATTGTATTAATTACATTTTTTGGATTTGGGCTTTTATTATCATTAACTCCTTGTGTTTTTACAATGATTCCAATTTTATCTTCAATTATTGTAAAAGCAGGGCAAAATGAGATATTAACTGCAAGAAAAGGTTTCTTTTTATCTTTGGTTTATGTACTTGCAATGTCTTTGGCATATACAATAGCTGGGGTAATAGCTGGAATTTTTGGTGCAAACTTACAAGTTGCACTTCAAAATCCATATGTATTAACTATTTTTGCTGCTATTTTTGTGGCTTTAGCTTTTTCAATGTTTGGATATTTTAAATTAGAACTACCTCAAAGTTTACAAAATAGAATAAATAAAACAACAGAAGGAAAAGAGAAACAAGGAATTGTAGGTATTGCAATTATGGGGTTCCTATCAGCACTTATAGTTGGTCCTTGTTTTGCCCCACCATTAGCTGGAGCTTTAGTTTATATAGGTCAAACAGGTGATGCTATCTTAGGTGGAGCTGCCTTATTTGTGATGAGTTTAGGTATGGGTTTACCACTACTTTTAATTGGTCTTGGTGCAGGAAAATTTATGCCAAAACCAGGTGGTTGGATGGAAACTATTACAAAAATATTTGGAATAGTGATGTTAGCAATTGCTATCTGGATGTTAGATAGAGTTCTTGAGCCAACTATTGTTATGTATTTATGGGCTTTATTACTTTTAGGAAGTGCAATATATTTAAAAGTATATGAACATATTTTAATAAAACTTACTACTTTAGTGATTTTGATATATGGTATTGTAGTTTTTGTTGGTGCCATAAGTGGTGCAACAAATGTCTTAAATCCTCTAGAAAAATTTACTTCAGGTAAAACTATTTCAATGCAACAAAATGAATTAGTATTTAAAAGTGTTAAAAATATTGCTGAGCTAGAAGAGGCAATAAAAAGTTCTGATAAGCCAGTTATGTTAGATTTTTATGCTGATTGGTGTGTCTCTTGTAAAGAGCTTGAAGAGATAACATTTAAAGATGAGAAAGTTATTCAGAAACTAAAAGGTTTTACTTTACTTAGAGCTGATGTAACGGCAAACAATCAAGATGATAAAGAGTTACAAAAAAGATTTGATATAGTTGGACCCCCAGGATTGATTTTTTGGGATAAGAATAAAAAAGAGATAAATGCCTCAAAAATTGTTGGATATAAAAACCCAAAAGAGTTTTTAGAAATAGTTAATAAATATTTTTAGTAGTGGCACTATTCGCCACTACTAATTATATCTACGATTTTATCTGTATTTATACAAAAGTTTCCATTCTTTTCAATCAAGAATAAATCTCTAACTTTTCTTTTAGTTGAAGATAGTTTTGCACTCTCAATTTCCACATTAAAATCATCAAAAATTTTAGTAATATATGCTAATAAACCTTTTTGGTTGGTAGAGTTGATTTTCATACTTGCCAAATAAGAGGTGTGATTACAATCTATTTCTACTTCATTTTTTAGAATATTTGGTTTTTTAATATTTAGTTTCTTACTCATATCAAAAGAGGATTTTATAATATCTTCAATATGTAAAATATCACCCTCTGTGACTTTTTCTGTAAATGTAATTTCAAAACATTTTTTATCATCAAATAGCTTAAAAATATTCATTGTAGAGATATCTAAAAACTCTAGTCTTCCCAGTAAATAACCTAAGTTAAGAGGGATTTTTCTAATAATTCTTATTGTTAACTGGCTATCATTTAATATTTTATAAGTGTATGTTTCTACATCTTTTGCTTTTATTACCAAGTCTAAAATATCAGCAGCCTTAAGTTGTAAAAATATCTGATTTGAAGAGATGTAAGATATTTTTTTCTTAATTAATGAAGGAAGTTCAATATACTGTTTTAGTTTTTTAATACTATTGATTTTTCTAACTCTTCTTGAACTCTCTGTTAAAAGTGTTACATCTTCAAAGGCATACATAGTTTGGTTATATAACTCTTTTAATAATGCAGAAGTTGAACTCTTATAAACATTTTTACCAACAGCTGATATATCTGCATATGTTAAAACAAATAGCATATCTAGGAATTTCTTATTTAAAACCAATCCTGCAAAATTTCTAATGATTTTTTCTGAGTAGATATCTTCACTAGTTGCTACCTTACTCATCATATTGTGATATCTTATAAGTTTTGCAATAATTTGAACATGTTCAGATTTAAAGTCAAGACCATTTGCCATATTTCTAAATAGTTTTTCCCCTGAAACATGGTGATCATTATGTCTTCCTTTACCTACATCATGAAAGAAAGTTGCTATTTTTACTAAAGATTGTTCTGTTTTGTCAAACTTATCATATAACTCTTTTACAAAGTCATCTTTTATATCTGCTAGATGTTTTAGTGTTTTTATTGAATGAACATCAACAGGAAGTTCATGGTATCCATCAAACTGTGGTTGATTTATCATTTTTTTAGTAATAGGGAATATTGTTTGAAATATTCTTGCATTATAAAGTAACTTCATAATCGCGTATAAAGACTCTTTGTAAAGCAATCTTTTTAATAGTTGTTTGTGCTCTTTTGTTTGCTTATGTGGCAAGATAGTTTTACTTGCATAATAAACGTATGACTGGTCATACCTTTCAACTTCTATTGGCAAAGATATAAGTTCTTTTAAAAATGCAGTTAGCGTTTTTGGTTTGTTAAAGTATGAGGTATAAAGTTTTCCTTCATAGATAAAAAGATTTTTTTTAAACCTATGTTTTCTAACTAAATCATAATTTTCATTTTTAAATTCGATTGCCCTTGTAAACTTTTTAGTTAAAATATTTGTAAAAAAATGAATATTATGTAAAGACTCAAAGATTTTATTCATTGCTTGAGTCTCTTTTGTTTTTCTTGGAGTATGTTTAAATCCAAGTTTGCTACTTAACTCTGGCAATATATCAAAGTTTACTGTATCTAGTTTTTTCTTTGCAATATTATGTAAGTGATTTCTTACTTGAAAGATATATTCTAAAGAAGTTCTATATTTTTTGTACTCTTCTTCTGTAAACTCTTTATCCATAAGATATTTTAGTTTTGTTACACCAAAGACAATATTAGCAATCCAAAAGACCATATTAGCCTCTCTCATTCCACCATAACCATCTTTTATGTTTGGTTCCATTTTCAATGGATATTTTAACAGTCTATCTTTATGTTCTTGTTTTTTTTCTAGTACAAATTGCAGTTGGTCTGTTTTTCTAATTCTATTTAAGACATTTTCAAAACCAAACCATAAATATTTTGAACCATAAATTAATCTTTATTCAATAAGAGCTGTTTTAATTGTAACATCCTCTTTTACACTATCCGCTACATCTTTTAGTTCATGTACTCTAGAACCTAACTTTAGACCACAATCCCAAGCTAAAGTAATAAACTCTTGTATCATATCTTTTGTATTGTAACCCTTGATATCTTCATAAAGTATCATTAGGTCAATATCAGAATAAATACATAATTGTTCTCTTCCATAAGAGCCCAAAGCAATTAGTGAAATGGGAATCGCAGTACTCATTGGTTGGTAAGAGCCAAAGTTTTTTCGCAAGATATATTTATAAAGAGATATTAAAAACATATCTGTATTTTTTGTATGTTTTACAAAAAAATCTTTTCCCCCATTTGTATCAATACTTGTATCAATTGAGTCAACATACTCTTTTATATATTTTTTAAATACTTTTGCTATTTGAAAATCATTTGCATTTTTTTCAATAAGTTCTTCAACTTCAATATTCATCTCAGTTATCATATTAATTCTTTATGTAACTCTAACTTTTTTCTTAAGGTTATTCTATTTAATCCTAGGTTTTTAGCCATTTGAACTTGGGACTTAAACTTCTTTTGTGAAGCTCTAAGAAGTGGTGCTTCAAATAGATATACAAAATCTCTGTAAGTATTTTCACCTTCCATATTATCAAGTATATAGTTTTCTAAAAGCATCATAATCTCATTTTCACCAATTGATTCAAAAAGGTATGAAAAGAATATAGATTTTCTCAAACTATAAGCATTTTGGCTTGTATTTACTATAAGTTTAGAGGGTTTATCTTCTATTCCTAAAATATCACTAGCCTCTTTTGCAAATTTATTTGCTAAGGGTTTTATATCTTCTTTTCTAGTATCTAATGGTGGAATATCTATAGTTATTGAAAATAAATCTGATAGTTTCTCATTTAAATCATCTTTTTTTGATGTTGCTATGACTTTTATAGAGTTATTCTCAACCCAATTTATAAATAAATCAATATTTGTTATCTCATCAATATTCTCTATAATAACCGTACAATTAGAAATTGAGATTACATTATCTGTTATATCATCTTGTAGTGATTTTGCACTATAAATATTTGAATCTTGTGTAATATATTTCGCTAAACTTTTCTTACCAACGCCTCTTTGACCTGTTATTAATGCATTAATATCTAATGACTTAAGAAGTTCTGCTGAGTTTTTTATCTCTTTTGATATCTCTGAAACAGCTATAAATTCTTGCATACTTACCCTCTACTATTTAGTATATATAGTATACAATTATTTATATTTTTTTGAAGTTAAATAAATAAAAATAGATAGGGCAATAATAATAAAAGAGATACCTGTTATAAGATAAAGTGCATTTAACATTTCAGTATAATTTTCTATTGCTATTTTAAATACAACCATTAAGCCCTCAATTGACAAGGCTATAATAATAGTAATCAAGAATTTTATGACCATTCTAGTATCAACTTTAGAGTTTCTAGAGTAGGATTTAAAAAAGACCTCTTGTTCTAATATTGTTTTTGCCAAGTCAAATATAGCAATACCTAAAGTTAAGGCAATTATAGGTTTAAAAATAGCATCAAGAGTAAAATCATAATGTATTATTAAACTTATAAAAAATCCTCCTAGTGAATAAAGTATAATAAATAAAGCTAATAAAACCATAGAAAAACCAGCTATTGCATAGAATATTTTTGTTAAAGTATGGAAAGGTTTATTTAACTCAATTAGTTCTAACCTTTCTAATAGGGTCTCTATTTTAAAATCTAAAAAAATTATTATATCGCCTTCTTTTATAGTAAGAGTAATACAGTTACTTCTTGTGGCACTACTTATATAAGGAGATGAAAATGCTGTAGATTTATCTTTAAAATGAAGCTTATCTATTATATAAGAACGACTTTGATTACTTGCACTAGCATCAAGTTTATTTCTGTAGTAGTTAGGTGAGTTTTGTATTTTTGTATCTTTGTTGACTGTATAAACTAATTCTAAAGAAGGAAATACTGAAAAAATATTAGAAAAGTTATTCTCTTCGTTATCTTTTAAGCTTCCTAGGTTGTGAATACTATTAATTATAAAATCTTCTATCTTCTCTTTATTAACCTCATATATGGTTAAAAATTCTTCCATGTTTATTCCTTTTATGTAACTAGATACATTATAACATTTTAATGAAAAGTAAAAAAAATAATAATTTTATATTATTTATACAGAGTATGTCTAGTAGAAGTTTATTTTTTATTTTATAATTTCTCATATCAATTTTGAAAAGGAAAAAAATGGAAAATTTTGCTGATGTAAAATATGTTCTTGATGGGTTCTTATTTATCATGATGGGAATCTTAGTTATGTGGATGGCAGCTGGGTTCGCTATGTTAGAATCTGGTTTAACAAGAAGTAAGAATAATGCTACTGTATTAACAAAAAATATTGCTTTATTTGCAATATCTTGTATTATGTATTACTTTGTAGGTTATAACTTAATGTATAGAGATGGTGGATCTATCATGGGAAGCTTCTCAACAATTAGTATGGAAACAGCTGCTGATGCTGCATATCCTGCTGCTGCTGATTTCTTCTTCCAAGTTGTATTCGTTGCAACTGCTGCTTCTGTTATCTCAGGATCAATTGCTGAAAGAATGAAATTATGGCCATTTTTAATATTTGTTGTTGTTTTAAGTGGTGTTATTTATCCACTACAAGGTCACTGGACATGGGGTGGAAGTGAATTAGGTGGAATTATTGCTGGTTTCTCTGATTTTGCTGGTTCAACTATTGTTCACTCTGTTGGTGGATGGGCTGCTTTAGCTGGTGTTCTTATCTTAGGAGCTAGAAAAGGTAAATATGGTAAAGATGGTGGAGTTAGACCAATCCCTGGTTCAAACTTAACATTAGCTACACTTGGTACATTCATTTTATGGATGTGATGGTTTGGATTTAATGGTGGTTCTCAATTAGCACTAGGTTCAAAAGGTGATATTGATGGCATTGCAATGGTTATTGCTGATACAAATATGGCAGCAGCAGCTGGGGCTATTATGGCTGCAATTTTAACTCAACTTATCTATAAAAAAGTTGATTTAACTATGGTTTTAAATGGTGCTTTAGCAGGACTTGTATCTTGTACTGCAGGACCAGATTTAGGAATGATGGTTGCATTTATTGAAGGTATTGTTGGTGGTGCTTTAGTAGTATTTGCTGTACCTATGTTTGATAAAATGAAAATTGATGATCCAGTTGGTGCATTATCAGTTCACTTAGTTGCAGGTATCTGGGGAACATTAGCTGTTGGTATCTTCAATCCAGATGTTACAATTATGGCACAAGTTAAAGGTATCGTTGTTATTGGTGCATTTGTTTTCATATCTTCATTTATCGTATGGAAAATCTTAGACTTAATTGTTGGATTAAGAGTAAGCGAAGAAGTTGAAGTACAAGGTTTAGATATCCATGAAACTGGACTTGAAGCTTATCCTGAGTTTAAAAGAGCGTAAATGGTGATAAAAGGTAAGGAGACTTACCTTTTAAAAAGATATATTTTTTTGAAATATTACTAAAAGGAATAAAGAATGAAAAAAATCGAAGCAATCATCAAGCCTTTTAAACTTGAAGATGTTAAAGAGGCTTTAGTTGAAACTGGTGTTACAGGTATGACTGTAACTGATGTAAAAGGTTATGGTAGACAACAAGGTCACTCTGAGTTATACAGAGGGGCTGAGTATATTGTTGATTTCTTAGCTAAAATAAAAATAGAGTTAATTGTAAATGATGAAGATGTTGATAAAACAATTGCAACAATTACAGAATCTGCAAAAACAGGAAAAATTGGTGACGGTAAAATTTTCGTTACACCTATTGAAAATGTAGTTAGAATTAGAACTAGTGAAACTGGAAGCGAAGCAGTTTAGTTCTTATTTTATATAAAAAAGACAATACTTTTATTTGTCTTTTTTTATTAAAACAAAGAGTGCGCCTCTTAAGCACTCTTTAGTTTTTGTATATTAATTATACAAGATATTCTATCAGTCTAAAAAACACCCAAAAATTATGTATAAAAAACAACCATCAAAATAAATCAAAAATTATAGAGATAATATATAATAATCCAAATTAAATAATAAGGATAAGTATGGATGCAAACATCTCTTATGTAATTGATACATTTTTTGCAATTTTTGCAATGACTTTAATCATTTTTATGGTTCCAGGTTTTGCTATGTTGGAAGCGGGATTAGTACGTACTAAAAATGTAAGTGCAGTGCTAATGGTTAATACTATGATTTATGCAGTAGCCTCTTTGGCATTTTTATTAGTTGGGTACTCTATTGCTTTTGGTGATTTTGGAAGTGATAGTATGAGTAAATGGGCTGCATTTTTATTCCAAATGGCATTTGTTGGTAAGGTAATTAATATAATGTCTGGAGGAGTTAGTGAAAGAGCAAAGGTGTTACCACTTGGACTATTTACTATAATAATGGGTGCATTAATTTATCCTATAGTTGTAAATTGGTCTTGGGGAAGCGATATGCTAGAAGGCACTGTTTTAGATTTAACTATGTATGATTTAGCAGGATCTACTGTTATTCATAGTACTGGTGGTTGGGCACTACTTGCAGCTATAATTATTATAGGAGCTAGACGAGGAAGATATCCAAAAGAGGGTGGGGTTCGGGTTATTCCAGCTTCAAATATCCCTCTTGTAACTTTAGGGGCATTTCTTTTATGGATTGGTTGGTTTGGATTCAATGGTGGAAGTGTAGGTTCAATTGCTTCAAAAGAGAGTGCAGATGCGGTAGCTTTAACTATTATGAATACTAATACAGCAGGTTTAGCAGGAGCTATTTTAGTTGGTTTATATATGCATTTTAGATATAACAGACTTGATATTACTATGGTATTAAATGGAGCATTAGGTGGATTGGTTGCAATTACTGCAGGTCCTGATCTTTATGATATTTATACTCCAATCTTAATAGGTGCAATTGGTGGTGTTTTAGTTATCTTTGGTGTAAGCTTTTTTGATAAATTAAAACTTGATGATCCAGTAGGGGCTCTATCTGTTCACTTATTAAATGGTATTTGGGGAACAATTGCTGTTGGTATTTTTGCATCAAATGGAGATGATATTACCTTACTTGGACAATTAAAAGGTGTACTTGTTGTTGGAACTTTTGCTTTTGTTACATCATTTGTAGTATTATTTATAATTAATAAAATAGTACCACTAAGAGCAGAAAAAGACGAAGAGATGCAAGGATTGGATGTTGAAGAGTGTGGACTTGAAGCATATCCAGAATTCAAACGAGCATTTTAATCTAATTATTAGTTATAGAATGATTAGATTTATTTAAATTTATTTTGTTAGAATATAAGAATCAAAAAAAGGATTAAAATTGAAAAAAATTGAAGCAATAATTAAACCATTTAAATTAGAAGATGTAAAAGAGGCATTAACAGAGGCTGGAATAACTGGTATGACAGTTTCTGATGTAAAAGGTTATGGAAGACAGCAAGGTCACTCTGAGCTTTATAGAGGTGCTGAGTATGTAGTTGATTTTTTACCAAAAATTAAAATTGAACTTATTGTTGCAAACAAAGATGTTGATTCAACAATTAATTTAATCACTGAATCTTCAAAAACAGGAAAAATTGGTGATGGAAAAATATTTGTTTCTCCAATTGAAAGAATAGTAAGAATTAGAACAGGCGAAGAAGACGAGGAAGCAATTTAGTGAGTAAGCAAATTGTTCTTAATTCTCCACTAGATATGCATCTTCACCTAAGAGATGGTGAAATGTTAAAACTAGTGGGGCCACTAACTTCTAAAACTTTTGCTGGTGCATTGGTAATGCCAAACTTAGTGCCACCTGTTACTACAAAAGAGGCTTTAATAGCTTATAAAAATAGAATAAAAGAGGCTTGCCAAGAAGATAACTTTGAGCCTTTTATTACTCTATTTTTTCAAGAGTACTCAAGAGAATTTTTAGAAGATGTTAAAGATGAAATTATAGGTATAAAACTCTATCCTGCAGGAATTACTACAAATTCAGAAAATGGAGTTGCAGCAATAGATGCTGAGAGTTTACGACCAACTCTTGAAGCTATGAGTGATTTGGATATCCCTTTATGTGTTCATGGTGAAACAAATGGCTTTGTAATGGATAGAGAAAAAGAGTTTATGCCTATTTATGAAGGTTTAGCTAAAGCCTTTCCTAAACTTAAAATTATTATGGAGCATATTACTACTAAAGATGCTGTAGAGTTAGTTGAAAGATATGATAACTTGTATGCAACAATCACTTTACATCATTTACTTATTACATTAGATGATGTTGCAGGTGGAATGCTTCAACCACATCTTTTTTGTAAACCTATAGCAAAAAGATATGAAGATAGAGATGCCTTACTAAAAGCTGCATTAGATGGAAATGCAAAAATTATGTTTGGTTCAGATTCTGCACCGCATCCTAAACATAAAAAAGAGTCTTGTGGTTGTGCAGCAGGAGTTTTTACTTCTCCTATAGCTCTTCAAGTTTTAGTGGAGCTTTTTGAAGAACATGATAAATTAGATAATTTAAATGCTTTTCTAAGTTTAAATGCTCAAAAGATTTATAATTTTAAACCACTAAGTAAAGATATTACTTTAGTAAAAGAGGAATTTACTGTTCCTAATATTTATGAAGGTTTTGGTGAAAATGTTGTTCCAATGTACAATAATCAAAAACTGAAGTGGTCTATAAAATAAGAGACTTAAGTGTCTCTTTCTGATAAGAGTTGAGTAATTTTTTCTTGACTCTCTTTAGCTTTTTGAATTCGCTCTTCTCTCATACTTCTTAAAGTTTCTAATGTTTCCATTTTCTCATGATCTATATTTGCTTTTATCTGGATAGCTTTTCTATTATTTGATAAGCCACTTATTGCTAAGAATTTTTCTTTATTATTGATATATACTTTTGAAGTTGATGAAGTTGAGTTTTTGTTAAAGACTATAACATCTCCCTCTTTTAAATCTAAAACTTCAGAGGCTTTTAGAACAGTTTCAGCCATAATTGCTTCAATATTCATTTTTGCACCAGAGATCAAAGTTGTAATATCTCTTTTTCTACTTGCTTTTTTATTTCTACCTTCTGCGAAAATCTTTGTAACAATTTTATTTAATAGAGTCTCTATGTATGAAATAGGATAACAAATAGATAAAAATCCTGATTCTTCATCAATTGTAAATTCTAAAACAACAAGCAGAACAATTTCATGATCTGAGATAATTTGAATAGCATTTGCATTTGTATCTCTTGATTCTATTTTAAAGTTAAGTGTTGTAATTTCATCCCAAGCTTTATATAAATGTGAAACAATAAGTTTATAAAAATGGTCAAATATCTCAACTTCAATTTCTGTTAACTCTCTATCTAGGTTATCACTAGCAGCAACTGAACCACTTCCTAATAATTCTGCAATAATTTTATGTGAAATACCTGGATTACACTCAATTACTATTCTTCCATCTAGTGGTTTGATAGATAAAGTATTTAAAGATGTTAATTGTGGAATAGATAAAATAAATTCACCATAAGTCATTTGCTCAATAGAGTATAGTTTTATATCAACAATCTTTCTAAGCATAGCAGAAAGGTCAGTAATAAGATCTCTAAGCATTTTATCATGGAGTGTTGAAAAAGCTTTAAACTGTTCATTTGAAATACGATTTGGTTTTTTAAAGTCATAAATAGAGTAGTTTTTTTCTTTTGATATTATTGGTTCATCGGCAGTTTTATCAATATCTTCACCCTGCTCAGCTATATCTAAAAGAGCATCAATTTCATCTTGACTTAAAAATTCTGCCATCTCTTATCCTCTAATTTCAAGTTCAACATCAAGAGCCCCTAGCTCTTTAATTAATTTAAGGGTTTCAATTATATCTACCATTGGCAATTTCATTACTTTCATTGCTCTTACTAAATCAGAAACTTTTGGTAAACCTTTTGTATTTATCATGGTATTATCTAAATCTACTATTGGTTTATCAGCAATAACAATATCATCACCAATATTCATTCCCTTATTTACTTCTATGTTATCCCATTCTTCACTATTTAAATCTGTTTGTTTAATTCTTAAAATAAAATTCTCTTTTGTAACAGTAACTGGACCTATCTCAATCTCATTTCCAGAGATAATCATCTCTCTATTTTTATCTATGATAATTCTTTTTTTAAAAGAGGAGTCTAGTGGTATATCTTCGATCATTGAGATAAATCTTACCATTGACATATCATCTTGGGGTTTGTTAACTTCAATAGTTCTTGTATCATATGCAAAAGCAATTTTTGAGCCAAACTTTTCATTTATTTTTCTTTGAATCATATCAGCATCAGAGGCAGATGCTTTTATTAAACTAAGTGTTAAATTTTTTTCATTTTTTAGGGTATATGGTATTTCATTTTCTATAATAGCACCCTCATAAATCATTCCAGTGGTTTCATTATCTTTAGTAGCTATTATTGTTCCTTGTGCAAGTCCATAAACATTGCCATCTACACCTTTTAATTGAGTTAATAAAAGTTCACCATTATTGATTGATTTGGCATCACCAATAGCAGAAATCTTAACTTTTATTTTATCACCTTGTCTAGCAAAGGCAGGAAGTGATGAAGTTACCATTACTGCTGCTATATTTTTAGACTTAATTGATGATGTAGGAATTTTTATATATGAATTTCTAAGTAGATTTTGTAAACTTTGCATAGTAAAAGTTGATTTATCACCAGTACCTGCAAGTCCAACTACAAGCCCATAACCTAAAAGTTGATTTTCTCTAATACCAACAATATTTGTTATATCTTTTATTGTTTGTGCATATATAGATGTAAATAAGAAAAAAAATAAAAAAATGTATTTCAATAGTTTACCTCGTATGATTATTGATTTATTTTATCTAAATTTATATAAATTTTAGATATCATAAATGAAAAATAAATTAGGGTTATCTTTGAATATTTATATTTATGGCGGTCAAAACTTTAAAAAAGATATTAAAGATGAATTAAATAGAACTCACATCGATTTTAAATTAGGTGATAATGGTTTAATTCAAGATGTTCAATCCTTGAATACCTTAAAAGAGCTAATTGAAGATAATGATGATGATGTCTTTTTAATTGATGATGCAAAGATTATAAAAGAGAATTTAATAAATTCTAAAATAAAGTTTTTAAAACCAAAAGATGGAATAGAACAAGAGTATTTAAAACAAAAAGGAATTGATGATTTAAGTGTTGATTCTATTGCTGATATATCAAAATATATTCTTAAGAAAATGAAAGACTTAGGTCTAGATGATGACGATGATTTTGATGATAGACAAATACAAGATTCTATTACAAATATTGTTAATGATGCTTATAATAGTGAAGATAAAGATACTGTAGAAAATGAAGATAAAATTATAGATGATGATTATGAACTCAGTGATGATTTAAAAGATTTATTATCTCAAGATGAAGAAACTGATTATGATGACGCTATAGATGAAGATAGTGAAAAAATTGAAATAGGTGAAGAAGAACTTCAAGAAAATGAAGAAGAATCTTTTGAAACAAATGAATCTGAGCAGTTGCTAGATGAGGAGTCTAAAATTAATACTAATGATGAAACTGATAAAACATTTGAATCAATCACTTCTCTTGAAGAGATGGATGAACTAATGAGTTTTGAAGATATCACATCTTTAGATGATTTAACAGAAGATGATATTTTATCTGCTTTAAGTGGAAAAGATATAAAGCCAAGAGTAGCAAAAAAAATAGAAAATAAAGCAAAAGAGATGAGTTTAAAACTTGATAATCCAAATGATATAAAAGAGTTTTTAACTAAATTATTAGAGAGTAAAGCATTAGAAATTACGGTAAAGATAAAAGAATGAACATGGATCTAATGGCTATTGCCCAAAGTACAGTTAAGATAATTCTTTTGTTAGCCTTACCCTCACTACTTGTAAGTATGGTAATAGGGCTTTTGATTTCTGTATTTCAAGCAGTAACTCAAATCTCTGATGCGGCATTGGCTTTTGTACCTAAAGTTATTTTTGTATCTGTTTTTATATTAATCTCTTTACCATGGATTGGCGATAATGTAAGTACTTATACAATAGAGTTATGGAATATGATTTTAATGTTTGGTAATAACGGATGATACAAAAATTATATAAGCTAAAAAAATCTCAAACTGATCAAAAATTGATGTATAAAGCTGAAATTATGAATTCAATTTCACTATTTGATGAACAAATAAACGATTTAAGTGTTAATATAAATACAGCAAGTGTTGATAGACATGGAGCAATTTCAGACTTTAAGATTTTAGAAATTCATAAAGAGACACTAAGAATGGAACGTAAAAAACTAGAGTCTCAAAGAAACTTTTTATTAACAAAAATAGATAAGTTAAATTTAGAAATTGTACAACTTCAAAAAGAGGCTGAACAATATGATTATTTACTTAAAGAACAGAAAAAAGAGTTATATAAAAAGATGCTAGTTGCAGAAGAAGCAGAGTCAAGTGAATTTGTACAAAGTAAATATATAACAGGATAAGGAGATTTTAATTGAATAAAATATTTTTAATAATTTTGGTTTTTGGAACATATCTATTTTCACAAGAGACAGCTGGTTATTTTATTAAAGAGAAAAAAGAGATTATGGTTTTAAAACAAGATTTAAATAAGTTTTATACATTAAAAGAAGAAGAGTACAAAAAAAGAAAACAAGAGCTAGAAGCATTAATGGCTAAAATAAAATCTGAAAAACAAAAAATACAAAATATATATGATAGAAATCAAACAATTTTAAAAGATATACAAGGAGAAGTTGTTAGTAAAACTTCAAAAATATATAATGCAATGAAACCAAAAATTGCCGGTCAAATTTTTAACAAAATGATAGATGATGGAAAAATTGAAGATGTTTTTGATATAATCTTGAAATTAAAAGAGAAAAAAGTAACTCAAATCATGAGATTTTTAAGTATAAGAAATGCCTCTAAGCTTACTGAAAAGCTTAAAAATTTTAGAGTTAAAGATGAAAGCAAGAAAGGATAACAATGGCTGAAGAAGTAGTTGTAGAACAACCTGCAAAGAGTGGGGGAAAAGGTTTAATGATGGTGCTTATTGCACTAATCTTATTTTTATTACTAGCAGTAGTTGGTGGTGGATTTTTTCTCTATTCTCAAGGGGTTTTTAGTCCTCAAGAAAATAGCAATCAAGCAGAAACAGCAAAAAAAGAAGAGAGTAATTCAAGTGATAGATTTAAAGCTGCAGTTAATGATTTAGTATTAAATATTACTAATGCAAAAGGTAGAGAAAAGTTGATGAAGCTATCTTTTACATTAAAAAGTAGTGATCCAGCTATTGAAGCAATTGTAGAAGCTTATAAAGCAGAAATTATTGATGTTGTTATATCTCAAATAAGTGCAAGAAGTTCAGAAGAACTTTTAACTGTAGGTGGGAAAGCCTTATTAAAAGATGAGATGATTGATGAAATTAATAAAGTTTTAAATGATGCAACTACTGGAAACTCTGATATTCAAAAGAGTAGTATTAAAGATATTTTGTTTACAACTTTTGTAATAAAGTAGGATAAATGATAGTTACAGTAAAAAATAGTGGACCTAAAAATTATGTAATGAAAATAATTTCAGTTCTTGCATTAGTTACTATGTTTACTGCATACTATTTTCATATGAGTGATGAGTTTTCTTCAAGCCAAGATAGAGATAAAATATCTCCACAAAATATTGAAGAGATGAAAAGAGAAGACTCTAAAAAAGTAGAGAGACTGATATTCAAAGAAGTTGAAACAGCAGTCGATTTGATTGGTCAAGAGTATATACAAGATGTTAAAATTGTAAAAAACAAGATATTATTAGTATGTGATACAAGTGCAAATCTAGATGCCCTAAAGGTTAGATATGGAACTTTAGCATTAATAAAGAATGATTTAAACAATATTAAAATAGTAATAGATATAAAATATATAATAGAGAGTAAATATAATGAAAACTAAATATTTTGCAGTTGTTTTATTTGCTTTTTTTTTAAACTCTTGTTCAGGCACTACTCCTGAGATTGAATTTGAAAAACCTCCTATACAAGTAGTAAAACCACAGCCTGTTGTTCAATATAATAAAGGTTCTTTATATTCTCGAAAAGGACCTTCTTTATTTGCAGATAAAAAAGACCTACAAGTTGGTGATATAATTCAAGTAGTTATTGATGAAGCTCTATCCTCAAACACTAGTAATAAAAGAGAACTTACAAACACAAGCTCAGAATCTTTAGGTGGAGGACTTATAACTCCTTCAGCAAACAATTTGCTACCTTTAAATGATAGAGTTCAAAAAGTAGCAGACAAAATTAATAGCTATGGCGGTGTTGAATTTAACTCAAGTAGTGATAGCTCTTTCAAAGGAGATGTCAAAGCTGCAGCGGATGAATCTTTTTCTACGACACTTTCTGTTATAATAGAAGAAACATATCAAAATGGAAACTATTACATTAAAGGTTCTAAAGAGATGTTGATTGATGAACAGAAGCAAGAGATAATAATTTCGGGGGTTATTCGGCCTTATGATATAAGTCCAGACAACTCTATAAAATCATCTCAAGTTGCAAATTTGAAAGTTTTGTATAAAAAAGATGGTGAAGAACAGGACGTTATGCATCAACCTTGGGGAACAAAACTACTAAAAATGCTTTGGCCCTTCTAATTTAATCTAACATTAAGAATTGTAATGTAATAATTAGGGATATTATCCCAAAGGAAGGTTCAAATGCTTAATTCGTTAAATGTTGCACAAACTGGTCTATCTGCAGCTAGAATTGCTGTTGAGAATACAATGAATAATGTCTCTAACATGAATACTGAGGGATATAAAAAAAGAGTTGTAGAAACAAGTGAAATGAATATCTCTGATGACCGTCTTTGGGGAAGAGGTGTTTCAGTTGATGATACAATCAGAATCACTAGTCAATACTTATATGACAACATCATTAAACAAAACAGTAAAGAAAACTATCAATCCGAACTATCTTTTATGCTAGAAAATGTTGAATCAATTTTCCAAGAAACAGATGAGGCTGGTTTATCTTTTGATTTAGATAGATATTTTCAGACAATTGAGAGTCTAAGAGCAAACCCTAATAATGAAGTTTATAAAAATGAATTGAAAATTAGTGGACAATTAATTGTTGATGATTTAAATCGTCTTTATGAAGGAATTGAAGATCAAGAAAAAGTTTTTCAACAAGCCTTGGAAACAAATATTGATGATGTAAATCGAATGCTTAATGATATTGGAAAAATAAATAAAAAAATAAATGAGCAAGGATTTGCTTCTAATGACTTATTGGACAAAAGAGATTTACTAGAAAAACAATTATCTGATTATGTTGATGTAAGTGTTGATAGAGGAACTGATTTATATGAGTTGAAAATCGGTGGTGAAATTATCATTTCAAATGCAACTGTTGGTGAACTCTCTTTAGGGCAAGAGTATACGGCTCAAATAGATAGATATGTTACTGAAACTGGAAGTAAAAGTAATATATTAAAAGATACAGATACTTTTGATGAAGAAGATGTAATTACTTTTGAATTAGATAATACAACATCTGTTAGTGTTGAATACGGTGAAACAATGGTATTTGACTTAGATGGCGATGGAGTTGATGAAACTGTAAAAGTAGATAAAGATAACTATGTAAGAGCCTTAATCGAAAAAATAAATAGTAATGCAGATATGGCTACAAAAGTAAAAGCCTATAATGGAAACTATGGAATTGATGAAAAAGGAAATAAATTTACAGTTGATAGTCAGGATATGTTTTTACTTATTGAAGCAAAAGTTACAGGAACAGATGGGAAATTTGATAGTAGAGTTACATTTACTGAAGAAGCATACTCTATTAACGAAGCTACATACTCAGTAAGCCCTTCAATAAACAGCAATGAAGTAACTATTCAAAGTAAATTTGCAGATGATGGCTTAAGTGTGACACATGCTGTAGATTTAGGAGCTGCAAGTGCAGGTGAGACTTTTGATATAGATTTATCTGATAACTATGGAACTTCAGGAACTGTTACTTTAACCAATGGTGTAACATATAATGCAACAACAAATCAATTAACAGTGCCTTCAGGGGTTGAATCTTTTACTATAACTGTTGATTCAGTTGAACAAGCGACTGGAACTTTACCATATGGAACAGGGACAGCTGAGTCTTCTCTTGCACTATTTGGTAAAACTCAAGAGTATACACTCTCATTGACAGGAACTAGTAATACAATTACTTCGGTTCTAAGTGTTGTAAATGATGGGAAAGATGTAACACAAGATTATGAGATATCTACATCTACTACAAACACAAACAATATAGTAAGTGCAATACCTAGTGTAAATGAGATTACCGGTGATTCACAAGCAAGTGGGACATTGCAAGTTGAGTCAATAAAAAGTTTAGCAGCTGTTGATGGAAGTTCAATTACCCATACAGTTGATTTAAAAGCTTCAGGCAGTACTGAACAAGTAATGAAAATATCATTTACTGATGATACGGGGGATTATTTTGATCAGGCTCCTGTATTTAGTCCTAATAATATAACCTATGATATTGAAACTGGACAAATTACAATTCCAGCAGGAACTAAAAGTTTTAGTTTTACAACTCCTACTAATGAGTTAGCTGATGTAAATACAGACCATACATATAGTTTTTCCATTACAGATAATGCAGCTGCAAGTGGTTCTCAAGCTGTTACTATGACATCAACATTGCTTATAAATAATAAAGAGGGAGTTACATCTCGTTATATTTATAAAGAAGCAGATAGAAGTTTGGCTTCAAGTAATGCAATTACTATAAATACACGTGATGAGGCTTTAAATATTACAAATGGTAAGTTAAAAGCTATAGTAGAAAATTTAGTCACAGATTCTGGAAATAATATATTTGATGAGTATAAAAAATCTTTAGATGATTTTGCTAAAACATTTGTTGATATGACTTCTAGTTATATTAAAAATGATGATGGGACTTATATTAACGGTGAAATTGCAACAGATAATAACATTGAAATAGCAGATGATATTGATTTGTTTAGTGGTTCAAGCGTGAGAACAATGCAGTTTAATAAAGTAGCTGTTGGAAGATTAGAACAAAAAGATTATGATTACTTGGCAACACACCAATGGAAAGAGGATATTTCATTTTTAGGATTTGGACAAGATTCAAATAATGATATGGTAGCAAACGATAAAGATACAGCATCTCTTTCTCAATTTTTACAAGGTATAAGAACAAATATATCAAGGGATAAAGAGAGTAGTGATTTTATTCTTGAAACACAAACTGCGGTTGTTGAATCATTGAAGAACTCATATGATTTGAAAACAAAAGTTGATAATGATGAAGAGATGATAAATCTAATGAAATTTCAAGCAGCGTATTCTGCAAATGCAAAAATGATAACAACAGTTGATCAAATGTTGCAGACGCTACTTGGACTTAAAAGTTAAGGAGTAAATTATGGCTGAAGGTGTATTAGGATTAGGAACAGGGCAAGCTTCTACTTTAAATCAAGAATTAATTGATAAGTTAAAATCTGCCGAAAGAAAAGGTTCTATTGAACCAATTGAAACAAGTCTTTCAAATTGGGAATTAGAGAGAGTAAAAGTAGCAGAAATAAAACTTCAAACGCAAGATTTACTTAATTCCATAAAACCATTTGACCTATTTGTATCAGGTGGAGTAAATGCTTTTGAAACTAAAAGTGCAACAACAACTGGTGAGTCTGTAAATTTTGATGCAGTTGATGCTGGAGGTTTGAATACAGGTACAACAACTGTAGATGTATCACAATTAGCACAAAGAGATGTATATCAATCTTCTTCATTTGCTGATAAAGATGCTATTGTATCTTCAACTTCAGGATCAATGCTAGTTATCAATGGTGTAGAGTTTTCAACACTTAACAAAACTTATGAAAAGTTAGCAGAAGAGATTAATATAAACTCTAATTTTAATGCATCAGTTGAATCAGTAGGAACAGATTCTTTTAGATTAGTAATAAAAAGTGAGAAGTCAGGAACTGACAATGCTTTAAGTATAACAGAAACTGGAATTGACTTAGGGCTTAATGAATTCTTATCTGATACTACAATTGCTTCTGGAACAGTTCCTGCAGCTGGACTAACATTATCTTTAAATGGTACAGATTTTACAACTGATGGAGTTGATAACTATAGTCAATTCATCGCAAGTATAGATGCAGATCCTGATTTTGATGCCTCTATTGGAGTTGATGGAACTGTATCTATTAGAAGAAGTGATGGAAGCCCACTTGAGGTTACAAATGATGATTTGGGATTAAATTTAACTAATAACAACCATACTTTAACTGCACAAAATTTACAAGCAAAAATTGATGGGGTTGATTATGATGTCTCCTCAAATCTTGTAACAGTAGATGGTGGATTAAAAATTACAGCAGTAAAAATAGGAGAATCTTCAATTTCAATTGAAAAAGATACTACAAGTATTTCAACACTTTTTAAAGATTTTATTGATAAATATAATACTTTAGTTGATTCTATTGATACTGAACTTTACTCAGCTGATTCTAATATAGATGATAGAAGTACTTTAAGAACTATTCTTTCACAAGTTAAAGATCAGATTTTTGGAAATTATGGGGCAGATTCTGATTTAAATTTATTTAACTACGGATTGTCACTTGATAAAACCGGTACCTTGTCATTAAATGATACAGAATTTAATACAGCAATTAGTGATGATTTTGACAATCTAAAGAATCTTTTTATTGGAACAGCAGAAAATGAAGGGTTTGGTACACAATTAAAGACTTTACTTGATGATATGGATGGATTTGATGGGATAATTACTTCTTATGAAAATAATATGGATTCTAGAAAGACAGCCCTTGAAAGTGATTTAGAAAAAGCAACGGAAGATTTAGATTCAAAATATGCACAGTTAGCACAGCAATTTGCAGACTATGGAACAATTATTAGTAGATTTAATTCGCAATTTGCAGGTTTAGAGATGATGATAAATCAATCTGTTTCTAATTAGTTTAAGGTTTAATATAATATACTCTGAGTCAAGAAAAAGATGGAGATGATGGTGGGATTAGATGTTTATAATCAACAAAATGCAGTAAGTAACGACCCATATGTATTAATCCTTAAATTATATGAGGGTTTACTTAGATATCTTTCTTTTGCTGAAGAGGCAATGGAAAATGGCGACGTTGAAGAAAAATTTATATATATAAATAAATCAATTGCAATTTTTGATGAATTAAGAAATGTATTAGACTTTGATGGTGGAGATATTGCACACTATCTTGATGGTTTATACCTATATCAAATAGAGACTCTTTTTACTGCTGGTATTAATGACAATGTTAATTTAATACACCAAGTTAAAAAAGTATCTCAGGGTCTTATAGAAGCATGGAAAGACGAGACTGGTCTTTAGAAGCACTAAAGAGATTAACTTATGTTGATTCTTTAGAAGATGAACTAAGAGCAGAGGGGTTAAAGTCTTGGGCTTTAACTTATTTAGAAACTACAGAAATAACTGACTTTGACCTAACACATGAAGAACTTTTAAAATTAAGAGAACTATTTTTTAAAAATGCAAACTTTTTATTTAATTATAGAGAAGATATTTTAACAGAGTTAAAAACAATCTCTAACGTAAAAAAGTTTTTAGATAAATAGATCTTTTGGCTCAATCTTTATTTCAAAAATATAAGCTCTTATATTTTTTGGAATTTTATTGATTCTACAACT
This sequence comes from Arcobacter sp., assembly GCA_002869535.1. Lineage (GTDB taxonomy): Bacteria > Campylobacterota > Campylobacteria > Campylobacterales > Arcobacteraceae > Arcobacter. The sequence goes on along the minus strand of PKUK01000009.1, from coordinate 165,721 downwards.
CTCTTTAAAAACCTTATCCATAACATGAGCTGATTTTGGTGCTATATAAATAAATTTATCTGTAATTGAAATATTTATTTTATCTGAGATGCTTATCTCTTTTTGTTTAAGTATTTCATCCCTTTGAGCTTTTGATATTAAAATACCTCTTTTTTTTAAAGATTTATCTATTATTTTAATATTTAAATTTTTATCATTTTGATTAGTAAAGATTTCTAAAGACTCTTTTTTATAAATAGGTTTTCCTTTTAAACTCAGAGATTGGATATCACTTTCTAAATATTTAAAGCTATTTTTAATTCCATTTTTATAAGTTTTTATTAAATCATTACTAAAGTTTTTTCTAAAATAGTTTCGTTTATATTTTTCATCGCTATTGGAACTATCAATAAAGTATTTTAATTTGTTTTTTTCTAAAAAATTTTGAAGTTCATCTTTTGATACTTCAAGAAGAGGTCTATATATAGTATATGTTTCTTTGCTTGTCTTATCTTCTAATCCAATTAATTCAACTAAGCCAGCACCTTTTGTTAGTTGCATTAAAAACCACTCTAGTTTATCATTTAGTTGATGTGCAGTAATGAGTGATTGGTAGTTTTCGTTTTTTATAATATCTTCAAAAAACTCATATCTTATATCCCTTGCGTGCTTTTCAAAATTTGATGTATTTGCAAGTTTTATCTCTTTAGTGAAACATTTTTTATCATATTTAGAAGCTAACTCTTTTGCATATGCAACTTCATCTTTTGATTGTGCTCTTAAATTATAATCAACAATTGCAATATCAAAAGGAATATTTTTTTCAAGAAGTAAAAAAAATAGCGCAGTTGAATCAATACCAGCAGAAAATGCTAAAAGATTTTTTTGAGTATTGATATTAAATTCAATCATTAAAGCTCTTTAATTGCCGTTCCAATGAGTTTATCTCCAACTAATTCAGTGATTCTTACTTGATAAGTCTTTCCAACAGTTAATTCTGTGTTTATCTCTTTATCATTGATATAAATTTCTCCGTCAATCTCAGGTGCCCAAATAGTCTTTCTAGCACTTAGTAAATATTCATGCTCATCACTTTGTCCATCAATATAAACATCTACTATTTTTCCAACTTCATTTTCTAGGGATTCTAAAGTTTTTCTTTGGATTATTTCACCTAAAATATCAGCTCTAGCATCAATTGTCTTTTGCTCTATCTTATTTGTATTATCATAGGCAGTTGTTCCCTCTTCATCAGAATATGAAAATACATTTGCTCTTTCAAATCCATACTCTTCAACATAAGAGCATAGTTCGTTAAAGTCATTTTCTGTTTCACCTGGATGTCCTACGATAAATGTAGTTCTTACAAAGGATTTAGGAGTATCTCTCATGGCTCTCATAAGCTCATTGAGTTTTTCTATACCTTTACCTCTTTTCATGATTTTAAGCATGTTAGAGCTTACGTGTTGTAGTGGCATATCAAAATAGTTTTCAAATACTTTTGAGTTTTCGATTTTTTTTATAAGTGACAGAGTTGTAGTTGATGGATAAAGATATAATATTCTAGCACTTTTGATTCCATCTATTTTTTCAACTTCACTAATTAATTGTTCTAATCCATTATTAATATCTAAATCCCTTAAAAATGATGAACTATCTTGTGAAACAAAAGAAAAATCATAAAAACCTTGTGCCACCAAGTTTTTAACTTCTTTTACTAAAGACTCTAAAGTTCTTGAGTGAAGTTTTCCTTTAAAAGATGGAATAGCACAAAAAGAACAAACTTGATTACACCCTTCTGATAGTTTTATATAAGCATGATAATTTGAACCAGTGATTACTCTATCATTTGTCTCATTTAATAAAAATACTTCATCTGAAAAACCACTTCTTTTTTCATTTACAAGTGTATCTATCTTATCATAATCTCCAACTCCTGTAAAAATATCAATCTCAGGTAACTCTTTTTGAAGTTGTTCTTTATATCTTTCACTTAAACACCCAGCCATTACTAAAACTGAATCTTTTTTTCTAAGATCATGCAGGTTTAAAATTGTATTAATACTCTATTCTTTTGCACTATCAATAAACCCGCAAGTATTTACAATAATTACATCAGAAGTCTCTACCTCATTTGATATTTTATAATCTCTTAATTTCCCAAGCATAATTTCTGAGTCAACAAGGTTTTTTGTACAACCAAGACTAACTAGATGCAATGATTTCTCAGGATTTTGTGTTGAAAATTTCATATATAACCTATTAATTTTTTTGGAATTTTAGCATAATAGTTTGAATTTATCAAAAATAGAATAATTCTATTTTATTTTATATAATTTATTATTATAATTAATTATATAAAATTTGACAAAAATGATTTAAAAATATATAATAACATATAATAAAAACTTATTTTAAATAGGAATAAAAATGAACAAATTTGATAAAATAAAACTTTTTTGTAGAAAGTTTAGAATAGCTATAGGGATTATCTTAATATTGGTTGGGATTTTTACAGGTATTGCGTGGTTTTATTTAGGTGTTATACCTTTGATTGCAGGACTTACTAACTTTTGTCCTTTATGTAAGATTACAAAAAAGTGTACGATATAGACTTCTTTTTAAAGTCTATATCCAAATATTATCTATAAGTCTTGTAGTACCTACTTTACAAGCAATTAGTATAATTGTATTTTTTGCCTCTATTGTTTGAATCTCTTCAAAATTTCTATTTACTACGGCAATATATTCAACATCAAGATTTGACATAACTTCATGCATTTTATCTTTTATGATTTTGCTATCTCTTTGCCCTTTTGTAATTGATACTATTGTTACATTTAAAGATTTTGAAATGGCTAATGCTTCTTTTCTTTCATCTGGTGTTAAATAAACATTTCTAGAGCTCATAGCAAGTCCATCTTGCTCTCTTATAATTTCACATTCAACTATGTTTATAGGTAAAAAAAGATTTTTGACCATTTGAGATATTAGTGAGAGTTGTTTAGCATCTTTTTTACCAAAATAAGCATTTGTTGGTTGAACTAAATTAAACAGTTTTAATACAACTTGTAAAACTCCATCAAAATGTCCAGGTCTCTTTTCACCTTCTAGAATAAAGCTAGGTATTTTTGGAGCTTTTATTAAAACTTCATCATTGCTTTGATACATCATAGCAACTTCTGGCATAAAAAGGTAATCAACTTTGCAAAGCTCACAGATTTTTTTATCAGCAGCATCACGTCTTGGATATTTATCCAAGTCTTCGTTTATAGAAAATTGAGTTGGATTAACAAAAATTGAAACAACAACAATATCATTGTCTGCCCGTGCATTTTTTATTAGGGAGATATGCCCTTCATGTAACGCACCCATAGTTGGAACAAATCCTATTGTTCCATTTAACTCTTTTCTTATAGTTTGTAACTCTTCTATCGTATTAATTATTTGCAATAAAACTCCTTAAAATTAGTTCCTATTTTTAATGACTTCTTTTATGGATGGAAATAAATTCCATCTAAAGAAGCAAACCCTAAAAAGAGTAACGAGTTACTCTTTTTATTTTTCATTGTAATTTGGATTTAGTTTTAATAAAACCAAATCAGCTAATATATTTCCAAGCAGAGTTAAAAATGCACCAATAATTAATATCCCCATAATAACTGGATAATCATGTGCTAGGGCACTATGGAAAAAAAGTAAGCCCATTCCATCTATTGAAAATATAGTTTCAAGTATAACAGATCCTCCAATTATACCTGGAAGTGACAATCCAAGTATGGTTATAACTGGAGGATAGAGATTTGGCAAAATATAGTATTTTAATATTTGATTTTTATTTAGTCCTCTAGCTTTTGCAAAAAAGATATAATCACTTTTTAATATCTCTATTGTAAGTGACCTTATATATAACGTTAAACTTCCAATTCCTCCAAAAACAATTATAAAAATTGGTAAAATCAAATGCCATGCAAAATCCAAATAATAATTTAAACTTCCATCATCTTTTACACTATGTAATCCTGCTATTGGTAAAACTTCTAAATTCATAGCAAATATTAAAACTGCTAGTAGTGCCAAATAAAACGAAGGCATAGAAAAACTTAAAAGAGAGAGTTGCCCTGTAAACTTATCAAAAAAAGATGATTTTTTTAGAGCTGATTTAATCCCTAAATATAATGAAATTATAAATATAAGAACCATAGAAATTATATTTATGGTTAGTGTTATTGGTATTCTATCTAGGATTTCATTTTTTACCATCTCTCCTGAACTAAAGGAAATCCCAAAATCAAGTTGAACTATTGCAAAAATCCATGAAAAGAATTGTACATAAAGAGGTTTGTCCAAACCATAGATAGATTTTAAGTGCTCTATTGATTCTTGGGTAATATTTGGATTTAGTTCTCCACTTGCAAAAAATGAGTTGGGAGCCAGATTAATTGCTAAAAATGATATCAAGCTAATAATAAAAAGCATAATGATAAGGTATAATAATTTTTTAAATAGAATATTCATGGGTGTATTATACATCTACATAGGTTAAAAATGATTGGTATTGATGTCGTAAGTATAAATAGAATTGAAAAGATGTATAAAAAGTTTGGAATAAAAGCTTATCAAAAATATTTAAATGAAGATGAAATAAAGTTAATCAAAAAAATAGAAACAGCAGCAGGCTTTTGGGCAGCAAAAGAGGCAGCAAGTAAAGCTTTGGGTTGTGGCATTGGAGAAGAGTGTGGTTTTCATGATATTTTACTTTCAAAGTCTGCTAAAAATGCACCTCTTATAACTTTCTCACAAGAAGTAATAGAGCACTTTTCTATAAAAAAAGCTCATGTATCAATAACACATGACAATGGCTTTGCAATAGCTGTTGTTGCTTTAGAGAAGTAATTACTTTATATGAAAAAAAAAGTTTATTTAAATATAAAGTTTTTATTATTTTCTTCTCTTCTTTTAGTTTTAGCTGGATGTACTAGCATAATAGGACCAAATGATTCTAATATTGAATCAAATAGCTGTGACTATAAAAAAATAGATGAAAAAATAAAAGATGACAATGATACTATTCTTTGGGCTATAAAAGGTGGCTCAAAAGCTAGGAATTGCCTAGATTATCAAAAAAGTAATGATTTTTTTGATAAAGCAGAAATTTCGTATAAAGAAACGGTTGATAAAGATTCAACAGTAAAAAATATCTTAGAAAGTTCAGTAAGTATTTTAGTAAATAATAATGCCAATGAATATGAAGGTAATACCTATGAAAAGGTTATGCTTAATACCTACAAAGCACTAAATTTTGCAAGTTTAAATGACCCTCAAAATGCAAGGGTAGAATTTAATAGAGCATTAGATAGACAAAGAAGAGCAAAAGAGTATTTTATTGATGAAATAAAAGATAAAAAAGAAGAGTTATCTAGTAAAAATCAAGAAACTGAAGCAAAAGATTTTGTTTATAAAGAGTATGACTCTTTACTAAATGATTTTAAGGCATATCCTAATTTTGTAAATCCTTTTGTTAATTATATTGCAGGCATTTATTTTTTACTAGAAGGTGATGGGATAAAAGCTAGAGACTTATTGAAAGAATCGTATGAGATGAACCCTTTAAATGAGCAGATAAAAAGTGATTTTGAATTAAGTCAAAAATATTTAAGTTCATTTAAAAATTCAAAAGAAAATTATGCTTGGATTATCTATGAAAATGGAGAAGGCATTATAAAAGATGAAATAAGAATCAATATTCCTTTGTTTATATTTACAAATAATGTAATATATACAGGTATTGCTTTACCAAAAATCATTGAAAGAAGTACTTCCTATGCTTATTTAGAAGTTAATAATAAAAAAACCACTGAGATAAGTAATATGGACAGAGTAATTAAAACAGAATTTAAAAAAAAGTTTCCAAAAGTTTTAAGTGAAGCTATAGCTAATACTATTTCAAAAACAGTAGCCCAAAAACAATTAAATGATAAAAGCCCATTAGGTGGATTTTTAAGCTTCTTATATCAAAACCTCACAAATAGGGCTGATATTAGGTCATGGAGTGATTTACCTAAAAACTTTCAAAGTTTAAGATTGAAATTAAATGAAAAAGTAATAGATATTAAAAATAATCAAGGTAAAATTATAAAAGAAATTCTGATTCCTAAAGGGAAAAATGCACTGATATATGTAAAATCCCAAAATGTAGGAAATGAGATAATTCATGAAATTTTATTTTAAGGAGATGAAAGTATGAAAAAAGTTTATTTATTAATTGGTATATTAAGTTTTCTATTTTTTTCAGGTTGTGCTCAAAAAGAGCTTGAAGTAAGTGATTCCCATATAATCATTGAAGACTCATCACTAGAAGAGTGGTTAAAATTAGAAAGAGTAAACCATGTTAAAAGACATGATGGTTTTATACTTCTTGAAGCAAAATTTAAAAATACTTCATCAACAAATAAAAAAGTAGTTTATAAAATAGAGTGGTTAGATAGAAATGGCTTTAGTGAAAGAACAATATTATCACAATGGAAGATTGCTGAAGTTGAAGCAAAAAGAGGATTTATGATTCGTGCCATCTCTCCTTCAATAAGAGCAGAAGGTTTTGAAATTAGACTACAAGAACCAACAGAAGATGATATGAGAAGAAAAGATAGTTACAACTATGAATACCAAAATTAAGGAAAACAATGAAAAGTAAAGAATTAATAATTTCAACACTATTTATAACAACAATACTATTTACGGCTTGTAGCCAAAAACCTGAGTATTTACCAGAAAACTCTCCAAAATCATCAGTTGTAACTATGGGAATTGATAGACAAGATTTTGAAAAAGCAGCTAGTGATATGGTAGCTTCTTTATTAGAAAGTGGGGCTTTAAATAAAAGTGCTGGTGGGAAATATGTAGTTATGATGAGTGATATTGTAAATGATACTACCCAAAGAATTGATGTGAAATTTTTGACTAAAAAAATGAGAATTGCAATACTAAATTCTGGAAAAGCAATAATGACATCAGCTGTGGGAACACAAAGGGATGATTTAGCCCAAGATTCTAGAACACTAAGAGATAATGATGAGTTCAAGAAAAGTACAGTTATTAAAAAAAATACACTCTATGCCCCTGAATTATCACTATCAGGTAATATCTTACAAAGAACAGCAAAAGCAAATAAAGATGACCAAATAGTTGAATACTATTTTCAACTTTCAATGACAGATATAAAAACTGGACTTGTAACTTGGGAAGATGAGGTAGTTATAGGAAAAATTGGCTCAAACGATACTGTGACTTGGTAAATAGTTTAATTATAGGGAAATCCCTATAATTAATTTTTTGCTAAATATCTCTCAAGTATTATTTTAGCTGCTAGTGAATCAACTCTACCATCTCTTTTATATTTTATATCACCCTTCATTAACTCTTCTGCTTCGATTGAACTCATGTTCTCTTCTTGAAAAGCTATTTCACCTTCAAATTTTAGAAGATTGACAAAGTGTTTTACTCTTTTTTGCATATCATCACTAGAACTTGGAAATCCCACAATTAGTTTCTCTATTTCCCACTCTTTTAAAAAGCTATCAACATCATTTGAAGCTTGATTTCTATTCTTTCTTAATATGGCTGTTTGTGGGGTAACTATAGTCTTTGTAAGGCTCAGTGCTACGCCAATTCTTTTTAATCCTATATCAATAGAGGCTAATTTCAATCTATATCCTTATCTTTGCTTTGAAACCGTAAAGTAATCATTTTAGTATAATTTTGGTAATATATATCTTTTTTAAAAATATATACAATGATATATGGGTAGGATAAACGATGAAATTAGCTGTATTTGATTTTGATTCAACTTTGATGGATGGAGAGACTATTGATTTTTTAGCAAAACCATTAGGTCTTGAAGAAAAAGTTGCAAAAATCACAGAAGAAGCGATGGCTGGAAGATTGGACTTTTTTGAGTCACTTATTGAAAGAGTGGCTTTATTAAAAGGTTTAGAAAATAGCTTAGCAGTAGAAATATGTAAAAATCTACCGCTTATGCCAGGTGCCCAAGAGACTATTGCAAAACTAAAAGAACAAGGTTACAAAGTAGTATGTTTTTCTGGTGGATTTAGAATAGGAACAACACCTGCAAAACAGAAACTAGGACTTGATGCTGATTTTTCAAATATTTTACACCATAAAGATGGGATTTTAACAGGTCTAGTTGGTGGAGATATGATGTTTGGGTTTTCCAAAGGTGATATGATACAAAGAGTTCAAGCCATGCTTGGTGTTTCTAAAGAGAACACTTTAGTAGCAGGTGATGGTGCAAATGATGTTTCAATGTTTCCATATGCCGCTAAAAGAGTAGCTTTTTGTGCAAAAGAGATTTTGAAAAAAGAGGCAAATATTATTGTTGATACAAAAGATTTGACACAAATCTTACAACATATCTAGGTAACAGCGTCTTTGGACGCACTTTAGGATTTGTTTCTTTAGATGGAATTTATTTTTATCGTTAAAAGAAATAAAAAAATGAAAGGTCCCTTTTAATAGGGACTATTAAAAGGAGTTAAAATGAGTTTAAAAGAAGATATAAATTTTTCATTGTGGTGTGATTTTATTGAAAGAGATTTTTTAGAGAAACAATTTCAAGATTTAATAAAAGATGAGGTTATTCAAGGTGCTACTTCAAACCCTGCAATTTTTGCTTCATCTATTGCAAACTCTGTTGCATATAAGCAACAACTTGAGATTTTACAAGCAAATAATGCTAAAACAATATATGAAGAATTAGCAATGACAGATATTAAAAGAGCAGCTGAAGTACTAGAGCCAATGCACAAAGATGATTATGATGATGGTTTTATTTCTTTAGAAGTTGACCCTACATTGTGTGATGATGCTAATGGAACTATTGAAGAGGGAATTAGACTTTTTAAAACAATAGGTCATGACAATGTTATGATAAAAGTTCCAGCTACGCAAGCTGGATATCTTGCAATGGAAGAGCTGACTTCACAAGGTATAAATGTAAATGCAACTTTAATATTCTCTCCCCAACAAGCAATTAATTGTTCAAAAGCACTAAATGCTGGAATGGAAAAATCAATTACAGAATGTAAAGCTGTTGTCTCTATTTTTGTTTCAAGATTTGATAGATTATGTGATACTGAATTTAAAGCAAAAGGCATTGAGACTTCTAAACTTGGTATTATAAATGCTGTAAAGTGTTACCATGAAATAAATAAATTTAAAAATAAAAATATAAGAGCACTTTTTGCAAGTACAGGGGTAAAAGGGGATGAGTTAGAATCAACTTATTACGTAGATAACTTACTCTATCCAAATAGTGTAAACACTGCACCTTTAGCTACGATTGAAGATTATATAACAAGTGGTAGTAAAGAACCTAGCGAGATAATTAGTGAAAATGAATGTGATGAATTCTTTAAAATGCTTTCAAGTCATGATATTGATATAAATGAAATATATGATACTTTATTAACAGAAGGTTTAGATGCATTTAAAGTCTCATTTGAAGAGCTTTTAGCAAAAATAAAAGCATAAAATAATTTAAAATAAAAGGTATACTATGAATAATTGGAATCCAAGTTCTTGGAGAAATTTGCCTATAAAACAACAACCAACTTATAATGATATAGAAAAACTTACAAAAGTGGAAAAGGAGTTAGCTTCTTATCCTCCACTAATATTTGCAGGGGAAGCTAGAAACTTAAAAAGTCAATTGGCAGATGTTGTAGAAGGAAAAGCTTTTTTACTTCAAGGTGGAGATTGTGCTGAATCATTTGATGCATTTAATGCAAATAATATAAAAGACTTATTTAAAGTGATGATGCAAATGGCAGTTGTATTGACTTTTTCAGGTGGATGTCCAGTTGTTAAAGTTGGAAGAATCGCAGGTCAATTTGCAAAACCAAGAAGTGATGATTTTGAAAATATAAATGGAATAGCACTACCTTCATATAGAGGTGATATTGTAAACTCTGTTAAGTTTGATGAAAAATCAAGATTGCCAAAACCTAAAAAACTTTTAAAAGCATATAATCAAAGTGCAGCTACGCTAAACCTTTTAAGAGCATTTTCAAGAGGTGGAATGGCAGATTTACATCAAGTTCATGAGTGGAATTTAGGTTTTATTAAAGACCATACTTTGGGTGTAAAATATGATGAGTTAGCAAATAAGATTTCTGAAACTTTAGCTTTTATGAAAGCTTGTGGAATAACTTCAGAAAATACACAACAGCTAAATCAAACTACACTTTATACTTCCCATGAAGCACTTTTACTTAACTATGAAGAAGCACTTACAAGAAGAGATTCACTAACAGGTGATTGGTATGATTGTTCTGCTCATATGTTATGGATAGGTGATAGAACAAGAGAGCTTGATGGTGCACATTTAGAGTACTTTAGAGGTATTAAAAATCCAATAGGATGCAAAGTTGGTCCTTCTATGAAAGAGGATGAATTAATCAAATTAATTGATGCCCTAAATCCTGAAAATGAAGCAGGAAGATTAAATCTTATTGTTAGAATGGGTGCCCAAAAGATTGGGGATATCTATCCAAATTTACTAAAAAGAGTAAAAGCTGAAGGTAAAAATGTATTATGGTCAAGTGACCCTATGCATGGAAATACAATCAAAACTGATAATGGATACAAAACAAGAGATTTTGAATCAGTATTAGGGGAAGTTAAACAATTCTTCCAAATTCACAATGCTGAAGGTACAGTTGCCGGTGGAATTCATCTTGAGATGACAGGACAAAATGTAACTGAGTGTACTGGAAGTGCTAGTTCTGCTATTACGCAAGAGGGACTTGCAAGTAGATACCATACCCAATGTGACCCAAGACTAAATGCTGACCAAGCTTTAGAATTGTCATTTATGATTGCTGATACTTTAAAAGAGGCAAGAAAATAAAATATTTATAAGAGAAGGGTTTTATCTCTTCTCTTTTCCCCAAATTAATCTGCAAAGATAGCTAAGGAAAATATATGTATAAAGAGATTATAAAAAGAACTTTAGACTTACTTTTTGAAAAAAAGTATATTTTGACCAAAGCTTTACTTATTCCTTTTTTTTTATTAATTGTAATTGAGTTTTATAGTACACATGGTATTGGCGAAACTACAAGCTCTTTTTATTTGTATGCTTTAGTAGCCCTATCTTTTCTTATTACAATTGTTATGTCTATCAATGTACATAGAATATTACTTTTAAGTAAAGAAGAAACTCCAACTTGGGGAGTTTACACATTTGGAACAAGAGAACTCACTTTTATTTTAAAAGGAATTGGATTAGGAATCCTTTTAGGACTCACTTTTTTTATATTGTATTTTATTGCTATGTTTTTAGGTAAAGCTATTCAAAGTCTGTTGGGTTCTAGCCTTGCATCTATTTATAGTGTTGGTATTTCTATTGTAATTGTAGTCTTTATTGGAATTGTTTTTTCAAGAATATCTCTAATTTTCCCTGCTATTTCAATAGATAAGCCAATTGATTTTTCTGATGCCTTTGAATTAACAAAAAATCATAAATTTTTAGTTTTTATAACTGTACTTGTAATACCTGTTTTTTTTGCAGTAGTTGTTGGGTTTGTTTATGGTTTGGCAATTGAATTTCTTATGGCTTTAATCTCTGAAAAGTTAAGTATTTTATACTCTTTACTTAATGTTTTTATTACAGTTTTTACCATTGGTTTTTTATCTGTAACTTATGAATATATAATTAGCAAGCAAGAAGTTATTGAAGTAGAAGAAAAATTAAATGAAATAGAGTTTTTTCAAGATGAGAATAATTTTAAAATGGTTATTGATGAGAGATATGATATTAGCTTTGAACAGATTAAAGAGGATTTATTAAATCAGTATGAAGGTTTAGGTTTTAATGAAATTGTAGTTGATAAAGAGACCTCTTTTATGTTGAAAAACAAAGATAATCAAGAAGCATATATTTCAGTAAGTCACATGAATGATGAGTTTAAAGTGGAAACTTTTAATGTAAAAGAGAAACCTATTTTGAGTTTAGATTGATTTGTGTTTTTAATAAAATAAAAACTGAAAGTAAATAAGTACTTTTAAGATTTTCTTTTATTTAAGTTTTAATGGATTAAAATAAAAGAAAAAGGGGTACATTATGGAACTAACTGGCATAACATTAGATTTTTTTGATAAAAGAACTTGTGGATTATTACCTGATTTATGCTTTCAATGGGATATCAGATATGATGAACTTAGTGATAATGAAGAACTTTTAGAATATTGGCAAAAACATGTAGATAATATTTTTAAACAAACTAAAAATGTTGTTTATGTAAGTAATGATAATGGTAGGTCCTTGCTATATTCAGCAGATAAAGATGCCATTGATATAATCTCAAAAGAGTTTAAAGACTTAAATTTACAAAAAATCACTTATGAAGAGATTATCTCTTCAGAACCTGGGGTTTCCCATGATTATTTAGCTTGAGTTCTTAGATATAGAAAGTAAAATAATCTTTTTTTATATAAAGGGGCTTATAAAAAAGTCTCTTTATACATATCTTCATTAAAAGCTACAAGAACTTTATCATCAAACTCAATAACTGGTCTTTTGAAAAGCATTGGCTCTTTACATAGCCATTCAAATTTACCATTTTCATCTAAGTTTAACTCTTTTAATTGGAGGGTTTTATATTTAGTACCTTTTGAATTAAAAAGTATATTTATATCTGATTTTTGGGTCCAAGATTTTACTTTTTGGGCACTTGGAGTATCTTTTTTAAAATCAAAAAAATCTACTTCTATATTATTTTCTTTAAAAAATTTCAGGGCTTTTTGTACACTTCCACAGGTTTTTATTCCATAAACAGTTATCATTAAAAAAGCCTTATTCTATGATTTTTGGAACTATAAAGTATCCATCTTCACTTTTAGGAGCATTTGAAAGTATATGTTTTGACATCTCTAAATCTTGGCTAGAAACATCTTCTCTAAGAGGTGTTCCACCTTCAACTGTTGTAAATGTTGCATCTATGTGGCTAACATCAATTTCATTTAAATTTTCAACGAAATTAATAATATCACCTAGTTCTTTTTTTAGTGATTCTCTTTTACTCTCATCAATTTCCAAGCTAGAAAGTTTTGCTAATTTATCAATTGTACTATCATCAATAGTCATTTTTTTCCTTTAAAAGGTGCCCTTTAAAAGGGACCTGAAATATTTGTCTACTTTTTATTAGGCTTTATTAAAATCCTTAAAAGTAGTTTTGTGCTTGCACTCTCTTTGAGAAAATTCTAAACAGAGCAACGAGTTGCTCTTCAACTTTTTGCATTTTATCTAAAAAGAGTTTTGTCTGTGGTTAAGACACTTAAATCTCAACGCCTCTTTTTCTATAAAACTCTTTTTTAAACTCTACCCAGTTATCGGCTAAAATTGCTTGCCTAGCTTCTCTCATAAGCGTTAAATAGTAGTGAATGTTGTGTAGAGTTGCAAGTCTATAATAGGTAATTTCACCTGCTCTAAAAAGATGATTTAAATATGCCTTTGTAAAGTTTTGGCAAGTGTAACATTCACATGCAGGGTCAATAGGCTCTCCATCATCTTTAAATTTTGCATTTTTAATAGCTATTTTTCCATAAGTTGTAAAAAGTGACCCATTTCTTGCATTTCTTGTGGGCATTACACAGTCAAACATATCAACACCACGTTCAATATTTTCTATCAAATCTTCAGGTGTTCCCACACCCATCAGGTATCTTGGTTTATCTTCGGGCATAAAATCTGTTGTCCACTCTACAGTTTCATACATATCTGCATTTGGTTCACCAACACTTAAACCTCCTATGGCAAAGCCATCATAATCAGTAAGTGCACAAAGTTGTTGGGCACTTAGCTTTCTAAACTCTTTATCTGTTCCACCTTGAATTATGGCAAAGATATTTTGATCTACTCCTATGCCTTTTTCTTGTTGGCTCTTATGATAAGTTATTGCTTTTTGAGCCCATGCAGTTGTTCTCTCAATTGAAGTTTTGATTCTCTCTTTTGTATTTGGCAAGGCTACTAAATCATCTAAAATCATCATAATATCGCTTCCAAGTTCATATTGGGTATCAAGTACACTTTCAGGTGTAAAGTAGTGTTTACTTCCATCAATGTGTGATTTAAACATAATTCCATTTTCATCTGGTTTTGAATTAGTTCCTAGTGAAAAAGCTTGAAAGCCACCAGAATCAGTTAAAAAAGAGTTTGGGAATCTTGAAAAACCATGAAGTCCCCCAAATTTTTTGATTATTTTGCTTCCTGGACGTAAATATAAATGATAAGTATTTCCTAGAATAATTTGTGCACCAAGACTCAGCATATCGTTAGCATCGAGTGCCTTTACTGTAGCTTGAGTTCCCACTGGCATAAATACAGGTGTTTGAATAGTACTGTGAGCTGTTTTAATTGTACAGGCTCTTGTTTTGTGAAAAGATTTTCCATCTATGTTAAATTGCATTAATAATTTTCCTTTAAAAGTGGGGATTATACCATTTAAATTTGTATTAATAAATTAAAAGCAATTTGATAAAACACACTATCAGTAAGAAAAAGATATAATATCTTAATGAAAAAGATATTAATTATATTAGATGGTATTGTTGCTAAAAAATTGCTTCAAATAATTATTGAGACAAATACTGGTGATAACTCATACGATGTTATTTACATGAATGATGCTATCTTAACTGATAAAAGACCCTCAAATTTTACATTTTTTAAATTTGATCCCACATCAAAATCAAAGCTAGCTATGGTATTAGATAAAGATCTTCATGCCCAAGCTCTTATTGCCCTTAATTCAAAAGATGAGATGTTAAGTGTGATTGAGAATATAAAAGAAGAAAAACCAAAAATGCAAATGAGTATTTTGGACTATTGGGGGATTGACCTTTCTGATCAGTACATAAATATTTATAAAGGAATTGATGTCCTTGCAAATGGTATGGTTGAAAGACTTCCAAATATCCCTGTTGTAGCCCAAAATATAGGTTTAAAACAAGGTGAAATAATGGAAATAAGAATTCCATTTGGTAGCTCTTATGCCTATAGATATATAGGTTCAATAGAACAGCGAGAATGGAAAATTTTTGGACTTTATCGAAAACAACAATTAATAAAAATCAAACCATCACTTATCTTAAAACCAAATGATGTTATTTTGATAATTGGAAAACCTGAAGTTTTGATGCAAGTATATAATGCAGTTGGAAAAACACAAGGGCAGTTTCCTATGCCTTTTGGACACAATTTATATCTATATTTAGATCTCTATTTACAAACTGTTGATACTGTAAAAAAATGTGTTTTAGAAGTAAAGTATCTAAATCAATTAATAAAAAACCAAAAATTAATTGTAAGAGTTACAAGACCAACTACTGTTGGTTTAATGAAATTTATAAATGAAGAATTAAAAGATGAAGATAATCTTATCTTTGAAATTGATTATGGAAATATAGGCTTTGATGCCCTATTAAAAAAAGATTTAAAGAGCTTTGATATAGGCTTAATGATGATTTCTTATGAACTATTTAAAAACAAAGAGGGGATCTCTAAACTAGTAGATTTAAGAATTCCTATTTTTAAATCAGGTTATGGAGATATCACAAAAATAAAAAATAGTGTAATTTTATTAAATGATACAAAATCTTATGAACAAATCTCTCCAATAGTTTTTGATGTTTCAAGTCAGTTAAAACTTAAAACAAAAATATTCGATATGGACCCCACAGGACAAGAAGATAAGTCAAATATTTTGGATCACTTTGAAAACTTAGCAAAAATATTTGGACAAAAAGTAGAGATAGTCTCAAAAGAGAAAAACCCAATAAGAGAGTTGAAAAACAAAAAAAACATATTGCAAATTTTACCACTAAAAAAAGATATGTTTATAAAAAGAAATTTAAGTAGATTTTTTTATACAAACTCTGATTTGTTATCTTTTGATATAAAACAAAACAATCAACTTTTAATCCCTGTAGTAGAAAATTAAATAAAGGTAAGAGATGGTATTTGAAAAATATCCTTTTGAAAAATTAAATGAATTATTGGATGAAATTGTGCCAAATAGTTCATATGAAGCAAGTGCATTAACAATAGGTGAACCACAGTTTGATACGCCACAATTTATTCAAGATAGTTTGGCTGAAAGTGCAAAGTACTTAAGAAACTACCCAAAAACTGCAGGGGAGAATTTCTTAAGTGAATCTATGATTGGTTTTGTAGAAAAAAGATTTAACGTTAAATTAGAACAAAATCAGATTATCCCTTGTTTTGGTACTAGGGAGGTTTTATTTAACTTTCCACAGTTTTATTTGTTTGATAAAGTTAAACCAACAATTGCTTTTACAAACCCTTTTTATCAGATATATGAAGGTGCAGCAATTGCTAGTAGGGCAGAAGTTGTTCATATAAATTTAACTAAAGAAAACGACTATAAAGCACTTTTAGATGATGAAACCCTTAAGAAATGTGATTTAGTAGTATTAAACTATCCAAACAATCCAACCTCTGCAAATATGAGTAAAGAAGAGTTGGCTATTTGGGTTAAAAAGGCTTTAGAATTTGATTTTGTTTTGATAAATGATGAGTGTTATTCAGAAGTTTATTTTGATGAAAAAAATAAACCTTGTTCGCTTTTAGAAGCTAGTATACATGCCGGAAATAGCGAGTTTAAAAATGTATTAGTACTTAACTCTATTTCTAAAAGAAGTTCTGCTCCAGGATTAAGAAGTGGTTTTATAGCTGGTGATGCAGATATTTTAAAAAGTTATATGAAATATAGAACTTATGTTGGTTGTGCTGCTCCAATTCCATTGCAACACGCAGCTGCTACTGCATGGAAAGATGAAAATCATGTGCAAGTTTTTAGAGATACATATAAAAAGAACTTTGAATTGGCACGGGAAATTTTAGGCATAGATATTCCTCAAGCGACTTTTTATATTTGGCTAAAAGTTGATGATGAATTAGAATTTACAAAAAACTTATATAAACAGAAGAATATTAAAGTATTACCTGGAAGCTTTTTAGGAAGAGAAGGTATTGGAAAAGGGTATGTAAGAATTGCATTAGTTGAAAATGCTCAAAAAACAAAAGAGGTATTAAATAGATTGAAGGACTTTATGAATGACTAACGAAGAGCTAAATGAAGCTAGAACAAATCCAGATTTTATAAATTATTTGGAAAAAACAAAAGATGATGCAATAAAGACTAAAAATATCTCTGCACTTTATGAAGTCTTAGACTCTTTATTAATTTTAGATTTGGAACAAGAAAAAATAAATACAGTTTATGAAAATATTTTAAAAATATATTTTGAAAATGTAGAAAAAATCGTAAATAGCGGTAAAAAAATAGTTTTAGAAAATGATGAACTTTATTACACTAGATCATTTTATGAACATGCCATAGAAAAATGGAGTTATAATGACCTAAAAGGTGCAAAAGAGTTATTTTTTGTCTTAGCAAATGTGATTGATGATGAGATTTTAGGTGATGCTTTACATGTTCATTTAGTTGCTTGTTCAAAAGAGTTTGATTTAGATAAATTTTATGATGAAAAAGTAAATACTAACAATATGCCAGTAGATGAAAAATATGGTTATTTTATTACTTCATTTAATTTTGAAACAAAAGACTTTTTAGAAAAGAATAGTGAACTTCTAAAAACTGAATATACAAATTTAAAATATTTATTGGATTAAGATGAAAGTACACTTTATAGGAATAGGTGGAATAGGTCTTTCTGCACTAGCTAGATTTTTAAAACATAGTGGTCATGAAGTTAGTGGTTCTGATATGAAAGAGACTCCTATAACAAATGAGTTAAAGGCAGAGGGAATAACTGTTTATTCTCCTCAAAGTGCATCAAATATAAAAGACCCAGAAGTTGTAATTTATTCTGCAGCAGTAACAGATGAAAATCCAGAATTAATAGAGTCTAGAATTAGACAAATAAGAACCATATCAAGAAAAGAAGCTTTACCTATAATATTGGGTGATAGAAAGAACTATTGTGTAGCCGGTGCCCATGGCAAATCTACCACAACTTCTATTTTAGCTTCTATTTTAGACTCAACTGCAATTATTGGAGCGATTTCAAAAGATTTTGGCTCAAACTTTAGATATAAAAATGGAATAGTAGCTTTTGAAGCTGATGAGAGTGATGCTAGCTTTATACTTTCAAATCCATATTGTTCTATTGTAACAAATGCAGAACCTGAGCATATGGAGTATTATAACTATGATTATGAAAAGTTTTTTGATACTTACAAAAAGTTTATCAATTTGGGTGTTCATAGAGTTATAAATGCAGAAGATAAGTATATAAAAAAACTTGGAATAGAAGAGGCTACAAAACTTTATCCAAGTGTTGATATAAAAAATATCTCATATATCTTACAAGATGATGAGCCTTTTACAAAGTTTGAGTTAAAAGACTTGGGTTATTTTGAAGTTTGGGGATTTGGTTATCATATTGCAGTTAATACTTCATTGGCAATATTAGCAGCTCTAAATGAGCTTGATGTTGAGGATATAAGAGAAAATCTTAAGAGTTATAAGGGTATTAAAAAAAGATTTGATATCTTACAAAAGTGTGAGAAATTTGTTTTAATAGATGACTATGCACACCATCCAACGGAAATAGAAGCTACAATCAAGTCTGTAGAGTTATATGACAACTTGAAAAACCTCAATAAAAGAGTTATTATTTGGCAACCACACAAATATAGTAGAACTTATGACAATCTAGAAGGTTTTAAAAAATGTTTCAAAGGGTGTGATGAACTAGTTATCTTGCCTATTTGGACAATACCAGGTGAACATGTTTTAGATATAGATTTCAAAAAAGAGTTCAAACAGTATAATCCAATTTTTGCTGATAAATTGCTTGCAAAAAATTGTGAAATAGATATTATAAAAGATAATAAAGTTATAAAAACATATAATGAAGGTATAGTTGTAGGTGTTGGTGCAGGAGATATTACTTATCAATTAAGGGATATCTCAAAATAACCATTTAAAGGATAGGTATGAAGATTTTAGTAAATAATTTTATCAAAAATGAATCATCATCTGGAATTATTCTTATTTTCGTAACTATCTTTGCTTTAATTTTAAGAAACTCTGCTTTATCTGAGTATTATTATGAGTTTTTGCATATCCCTATTCATTTTTCGGCTAATAATCTAGAAATAAGTAAACCGCTTTATTTATGGATAAATGATGGACTAATGACACTATTTTTTCTAGTTGTAGGACTTGAGATAAAAAGAGAGTTAATTGCAGGGCATTTATCTTCCTGGGAAAAGATTTCCCTACCCACATTTGCTGCCATTGGTGGGATGCTTTGCCCAGCTTTAATTTACTATTTTTTTAATCAAGGTGATTCTAATGCCTTAAATGGTTGGGCAATCCCAACAGCAACTGATATTGCTTTTTCACTTGGAATATTGTCTTTGTTAGGTAAAAGAGTACCCGTATCCTTAAAAATATTTTTAATGGCATTAGCAATAATCGATGATATTGGAGCTATATTAATTATTGCTGTATTTTATACTTCAAACCTATCTATTGATGCCTTATATATCTCATTATTTATAATTGGGATCTTATTTTTTATGAATCGTATGGGTGTATCTACTATCTCTTTATATAGTATTGTTGGTATTCTGCTGTGGATTACTGTTTTAAAATCAGGTGTTCATGCTACTTTAGCTGGTATAATTTTGGCCTTTGCAATTCCTCTTAAAACTAAAAAAGATGACAAAGTTAATTCTCCAATAAGACATTTGGAAAATAATTTACATTATTGGGTTTCTTTTTTTATTCTGCCTTTGTTTGCTTTTGCTAATGCTGGAGTTGATTTAAGAGATATTGATTTTACAAAGATGACTGAAGGGGTACCTCTTGGTATTATGTTAGGACTTTTCTTTGGAAAACAGTTTGGAGTATTTATTTTTACTTATTTAGCTGTAAAATTAAAATTAGCAAAAATACCAAAATGTACAAACTGGACACAAATATATGGAATAGCAGCTTTAACAGGTATAGGATTTACAATGAGTCTATTTATTGATTCTCTTGCTTTTATGGATGATACAAGATACTTTTATACTGATAGATTGGCTATTTTAATAGGTTCTCTTTTTTCTGGTATTTTGGGTTATTTAATTTTGAGATTTGCCAAATCACAAAAAGCTTGTAATATTTAAATTAACAAAGATTTATAAAACCATTTTTAATTTGTATTTTTCCATCTAATTCATACTCGTACACTAAAGAGTTGTATTTTAATAAAGCCTCATCAAAAGTTGGATTTGTTTTACAAAATTCTAAAAAATCATCACTATTCTCTTTTTGAATAGGTGTTTTAGTAAACTCATTTATAAACTCTTCAATATCGTATATAACTTTTGCAGAACCTTCTTTTATTAACTCATTTGTTCCTAGACTTTCATTTATCCTATGTGGTAATACATAAATATCTTTTTCCATCTTTTTTGCATACTCTACACTTCGTAAACTTCCACTATTTAAATCAGCTTGAGTTACAATAAGAATATCTCCAAGGGCAACAACTATTTCATTTCTTTGGACAAAGCTATAATAAGTTGCTTTAAAATCTTCATCAAAAGGACTTAAAAGTAAGCCCTCTTGTTCTATTTGAGTAATTAGTTTTTTATTGATTGCAGGATATTTGTAGTTTATTCCACAAGGACTTACTAAAATTGTATTATCAACTCCCGCTGCTTTATGGGAAATTGCATCTACTCCCATAGCCCCACCACTTACAATACAATTTCCAGCAAGGGAGAGTTTTTGTGCTAATTGGTGGGTTAACAATTGTGTATAATTAAAGGGCTTTCTAGTGCCTACGATGGATATTTTAGGCTTTTTTAGTAGTTCTAAATTGCCTTTATAGTATAAGTTTGCTGGTTTGTTTTTTAACGCTTTTAGCTCGTCTATTTCATAATCAACTATAGAATTCATACTACTCAAAAAAAAATAATATAAATAATTATATCTAAGTTTAATTAATAGGTAGTTCGTTTACATAAACTAAATCAACATCTTTTAATAGGTGTTTTGATTTTCTTAACACTTTCATAGTAATAGGATAAGGGTGTCCAATGGCAATTGATGAGCCAGTTTTTTTAGCTATTCTAATTGCTTTTTTTAGTTGATTTTGTATGTAGTTAAAATCTTTTTTATTGTCTAAAAAAATATTTCTAGCAATATATGGCATACCAAACTCTTTTGTTACTTCTTTTACTACACTTTTGGAAGTTGTTCTACTATCTATAAAGGTGAAGTTATATTTTTTAAGAGCTTTTATTAAGTACTCCATAGATGTTTTATCTGCTGTAAAAACACTTCCTGTATGATTGTTTGTATAGTTTAGTTTTGGATACCATTTTCTTATTTGTGCAACTCTTTTTTCGATTTTTTCATATGAGTCTCCTACTTTTAAAGTATAATCCTCTTCAAAGTTACTAACAGTTGCTTGTAGTGGGAAATGAACTAACGCAAAGGGAAGGTTTTGAGCAATTACTGCTGAATATTTATGTCCATTTGTGGGAGGCATTAGTGAAATATTTACTACATATCCTATCTTTTTTATATGATTGATTTGTGATTGTAAAGTTACATCATCAATTACAATGGCAAGTTTTTGTCTATTTGATTTAATTATAGGTGACTTAATAATAGTTTTTTCATTTTTAATTATTTCTGTTTTTTCATTTTTTTCTAATGGAGGAAGGGGAATATATTCTTCTATCTTTTCTTTTGTTATAAATTTATCTATGTTGGGGAAAACTTTCTTCTCAACACTTTGAATCTTTGTATTTTTCTCTTTTAAAACTTCTTCAACTTTTTCAAAATCTTTTTGATGAATATACTCTTTTTCTAGGTCTTTATTATACTCTTCGTATTTATCTACAACTGTTGTTTTTAGATTTTTTTCATACTCTGCAAGTATTTTATCAAGGTTGCTTTCTTTTGAATATTCAGTATTTTCTTTTTTGGATTTTTCTAAATCATCTATTTTTTCATTGTGATTTTTTAAAAGAATAAAATATGTTGCTAAGGTTATTAGTAAAGAAAATAGCAATAGAGCTAAAAATTTATTTATTGTAGAAATCTTATAATTTTTTTTACTACTTTTTCTTCTTCTTTGAGGCTTTCTTTTCGTCATAAAGTTGGAAAATTAAAGTAAGGTTTTAAACCTTACTTTAAAATTAGTTTTTATTTGTGTCTACGATTTTGCTTGAAGAAATCCAAGGCATCATTTCTCTTAATTTATTACCAGTTTGCTCAATTAAGCTTGCTTTTGCATTAGCTCTTTCAGCGTTCATTCTTGGGTATCCTGATTGACCTTCTAAGATGAAATCTTTTGCAAATCTACCATCTTGAATCTCTTTTAAGATCTCTTTCATTGCTGCTTTAGACTCAGCATTGATAACTCTTTTCCCAGATACATAATCACCATACTCAGCAGTATTTGAAATAGAATATCTCATATCAGAAATTCCACCCTCATACATTAAGTCAACGATTAGTTTTAACTCATGTAAACACTCAAAATATGCCATTTCAGGAGCATATCCAGCTTCAGTTAATGTTTCAAATCCAGCTTGAACTAAAGATACAGCTCCACCACATAATACAGCTTGCTCTCCAAAAAGGTCAGTTTCTGTTTCATCTTTGAAAGTTGTTTCAATAATACCAGTTCTACCACCACCAATAGCAGATGCATAAGCAAGAGCTACTTCTTTTGTGTCTCCACTTGGGTTAGTTTCAACAGCAATAAGGTCAGGAATTCCTCCACCTTTAGTGAACTCATTTCTAACAGTATGGCCTGGAGCTTTAGGAGCAATCATCATTACATTTGTGTTTGCTTCAGGAGTAATTCTTCCATAATGGATATTAAACCCATGTCCAAATGCTAAGTAAGCACCATCTTTTAAGTTTGGTTTGATTTCAGAATAGTAAATCTCAGACTGATTTTCATCAGGTAATAAAATCATAACTACATCAGCACTAACAGTAGCTTCTGCTACAGTTTTTACAGCGAAACCTTTAGCTTCAGCTTTTGCCCATGAAGAACCACCTTTTCTTAATCCAACAACAACTTCAACTCCAGAATCTCTTAAGTTTTCTGCATGTGCGTGACCTTGTGATCCAAAACCAATCATAGCTACTTTTTTTGATTTGATTAAATCGATATTACAATCTTTATCATAGTAAACATTTAATGCCATTCAATAATCCTCTTAATAATTTTTGAGGATTATACCAAAAGTAACCTAAATGTAAATAAAAGAGTTATATAATGAATACTTAAATTAATGAGAGATTAGGATAAGTTTTGATTCAAACTATTTTTAGAAAAGTTATATCTGCACATGAAAATTTTACACAAAATGATAAAGAGTATTTAGAACCATTTATAAAAGATGATATTGTAAGTCTTGAAAATGGTATTTATAAACTGAATTCAAAATATAGAGTAGGAATTATTAAAATAAAAAATAAGAGTGTGACATTAAGTGATTTGGATAATGAGCACAAAACTTTAAAACTTGATATGAATGAATTAAAGGGTGCATATAACAATGATTTGGTTTTAGTAAAAAGAATATTTAATCCAAGGTCTTCTTTTAAAGCAAAAGTTGAAAAGATTTTATATACAAATGCAACTTCACTTTTAGTTTATGTCAATGAGGGTGAATTATTTAGCGTAAAAGAGTCGATTAAGCTAGAGACAAAAAAAGATTTCTCTTCCTCAACAAATGGAAATATCTATGTAGTAAACAGTAAAACTTTTGAGATAGAAAAAGATGTTGGAAATATTCAAGATCCAAAGGTTGATCAATTTATTTCTCTATTTTTATATGATGAACTCATAAGATTAGAAATGTATCTTGAGGTTGAGGCAAAAATGGATGATGTAAATAAAAGAGTTGATTTAACAAATCTTGCTTTTACTACTATTGACCCAGCTAGTGCAAAAGATCATGATGATGCTATCTATTTTGATGTAAAAGAAAATATACTTTATGTGGCAATTGCAGATGTCTCTTATTTTGTAAAAGAAGATAGCCCCTTAGATAAACAAGCTTTATTAAAATCAACTTCTATATATCTTCCAAACAAAGTTTTACCTATGCTTCCTCCAAGTTTGAGTGAAGAGATGTGTTCTTTAAAAGAGAATGTTGATAGATATTCAT
Source organism: Arcobacter sp. (assembly GCA_002869535.1). Lineage (GTDB taxonomy): Bacteria > Campylobacterota > Campylobacteria > Campylobacterales > Arcobacteraceae > Arcobacter. The sequence goes on along the minus strand of PKUK01000009.1, from coordinate 141,477 downwards.
ATGTATTTAAAATATATTTAACAAAAGATTATGAGATAGAAAAATCAGAACTTTTTGAGGCCATAATAAAATCTCATAAAAAATTCTCTTATGGAAGAATTGATAGAGTAATTGAAGGACATTTAGATAAGTATAGTCAAACTGAAAAAGAGATTTTTGATTACCTAATTCCCTTGTATGAAATTACAAAAAAAATTAGGGCAAAAAGATTACAGAAAGGTTATGATTTTATAAGTAAAGAGTATAGACAAAAGTTAAATCATAACTTAGAGTTAGAGGGTATTTCAATAGAAGAGTCAACTGCTTCCCATCAACTTATTGAAGAGTGTATGCTGTTAGCAAATATTGAAGCTAGTAAAAAACTAGGAAATGTAGGTATTTTTAGAATACATGAAGAGCCATCTTTTCAATCACTTTCTAAACTTGTAGATGAGGTAAATTTACTTGGAATAAAAGCAGAGATTAAAGCTTCTGTTCATGAGACAATTACACACATACAAGCAAAAGCGAAAAATAGCCTTTTGGTTGAAGAGATAAATGATTTGATAATAAAATCACAATCTCAAGCAAAATATTCGTCAAAAAACTTAGGTCACTTTGGTTTAGGTTTTGATTCTTATTCACACTTTACAAGCCCAATTAGAAGATACTCTGATTTAGTTCTTCATAGGATGTTAAAAAGTAAAAAAACACCTGCTAGTATTGAAGAAATATGTGAGCATATCTCTGTAAATGAGAGAAAAGTTGATCAACTTGTGTGGGATTATGAAGATAGAAAATATGCAAGATGGGCAAAAGATCAAGTTGGAAAAGAGTTTAAAGCACAAATAGTTGATATTGAAAGAGGTTTTGCAAAGTTTTATAAAGATATGCCAGGACTTAGAGTTCATTTGGATAATTATAGGGGAGAGAAACTCTTTTTAAAAATAAAAGTAATAATCAAATCTGTTGATATGATTAGTAAAAATATAGTTGGGTCAATAAAAAATGTATAAAAAAGAGTTTGACGGATTATTAAGAGCAAAAAAAGAGTTTTGCGCATATATGTTTTTTGGGCAAAGTGATTATTTAATAGAAAAATATGCAAACTTAGTTGCAAACAGTGTAGCTGCTGGAGAAGATATTGAGAAGATATATTTTGATGATTTTGATTTTAAATATGCAAAAGATAAGCTTTTACAATCATCACTTTTTGCAAGTAAAAATGTTTTACTTATAAAACTTGCTAAAAAACTAAATAAAAACGAGACAACACAATTAATTGAAGCTTGTAATACAAACCCAGACTCAACAGTAATATTTGCTTGTATGGGAGATGGGGATTTTAAAACTATGGGCTCATACTTTAGTAATAAAAACAATAGTGTAAGCGTGAGAATGTTTACACCATATCCAAGTGAAGCTATTCAAATATTGGAAAGTGAAGCTAAAAGTTTAGGTTTGAGATATGAAGTTTCGGCATTAAATCATCTATTTTTTATGCATAGAAATGATTTAAACCTGAGTGTAAATGACTTAAAAAAGTTAGCAATATTAAACGAAGAATCAATCTCTTCAAAACTTGTGGAAATACACTGTTTTGGAATAGGAAGTGTATCATTAGAGGACTTTTTATTTAATCTAATGAATGGACAATTAGTAAAAAGAGATTTGCATTTTTTACTTGAAGAGGGGATGAATGAGATAAATTTACTTACCCAAATAGCTGCTTTTGTTCATCAACTTTTTATGATAAGTTCGTATTCAAGGACAATTGGAACTCCAAATGCCAGAGAGATTTTAGGTTATGTACCTCCTCAAAATATTTGGGAGAAAAAAACCCAATTGGCAATAAAAATAAAACCAGAGCTGTTTTTAGAGTTGTTTAATTTTTTAAATGATTTAGAGTTGGATTTAAAAAGTTCAAAAATTCCAGACCATAATGCGTATATACAAGCTAGTCTAAGAAAATTTTCAGATAAACTTAGATAAAATCTCTGACTTTACAAAAACCTTGCTGATATTTTTAAGAATACCGGCGAAAACTAAAAGGAGAATGAATGTCAAGAATAAAACATTATGAAACAATGTTTATTGTAAAGCCTACGATGACTGAAGAAGAAACTGTAGCACAGATTGATTTAGTGAAAGCTAATATCGAAAAAAATGGTGGAGAAATCGTTACTTGTGACGATATGGGAACTAGACAACTAGCATACGAAATTGAAAAGCATAAAAGAGGTCACTACTACGTGATTTATTTTAGAGCACCAACTAAATCTATTTTAGAATTAGAAAGAAATTATAGAATCAATGAAAATATTATTAGATTTATTTTCATTAAATATGAGAGTAAAAAAGAAGTTACTGCTTGGACAAAACTAAGTGATGAAGCAGCTAAAAAGTCTGCTTAAGGCATAATTTTATAAAAGGGGCCTGATATGTATAATAAAGTAATTATGGTTGGAAATTTAACACGGGATATTGAATTGAGATATTTACCAAGTGGTGCAGCAGTTGCTAAAAGTGCAATTGCAACGTCTTATAATTATAAGACTAGTACTGGTGAAAAGAAAGATGAAGTTTGTTTTTTAGATTTCAACATTTTCAATAGAAGTGCTGAGGTTGCTAATCAATATTTGCGTAAAGGCTCTAAAGTATTATTAGAAGGAAGACTTGTTTTTGAACAATGGACTGCTCAAGATGGAACTAACAGAAATAGACACTCATTAAGAGTTGATAATATGAAAATGTTAGATTCAAAAGCTGATTCACAAAATGGAAACACTGGGTATGAAGGTGAGTATTCTCAACCACAAGCTCAAGAACCAAGCAGTAATCAGTACAATAAACCGCAGTCAGGTCAAAACAGCTACGCACAAGGTGGTGTAAAAACTACTACAGAAAATAGTAGTTATAAAATACCAGAAATCGATATAGACGAAGACGAAATACCGTTCTAGAAAGAGGATAAGAAAATGGCTGAAAGAAGAAAATACGGAAAGAAATATTGTAAATATACTGAAATGAAAGTTGATTTCATAGATTACAAAAATACTGATTTATTAAGAATTTCAATGAGTGAAAGAGGTAAAATTATGCCTAGAAGACTTACAGGAAATTCTAAAAGTGCTCAAGAAATGGTTGAAAATGCAATCAAAAGAGCAAGACATATGGCATTGGTTCCATATATTGTAGATACTAAAAACCTTACAGATGCAGCATACGCAAGATAAGTTTTAGTTTTTATAAAAAAAAGGGGGAAGAGTAAAATCTTCCCCCTTTTTTTATGCCAAATTTTCATATACAACTAAAATATTTTTTTAATAGTAAATTAATAGTTTTTACTATACAATTCTTAAATATAGATAAATTAAGGAGTTGCATATGAGAATTGATTCTTCAGAAGTAAATTTACAAGCAAGTAGTAGTTTTATACAAAAGTATGAAAAAAATGTAAGTGCAACTTCTTTTAGCAAAACAGAAAATTTAGATGAACAAAAAGCTCTTGAAACTGACATAAATATAGAGCCAAAAAAGTTAGTATTTAATAGTGAAGCAGATTTATCAGTAGAAGATAAAGTAAAAAAAAGAATAATTGAAGAACTTCTTTCTAGACTTTTACATAGTGACCAAAAAATAAGACTATTTCCAAATGAGAGTCAAAATAGTGCACAATCTTCAAATAATCCCTATGCGCAAAAAAATAGTGAATGGGGGTTTTCATATGAAAGTAAAGAAGAGTACTATGAAAAAACTACTATGGATTTTAGTGCAGAAGCTACAATAAAGACTGCAAATGGAGAGTTTAAAATTAATCTTAGTCTTTCATACTCAAATGAGTTTTATCAACGAAACGAAACTAGTATAAATGCATATGGAAGAGGTGGCGAAAATCCATTTTCAGTTGACATGCAAAATCAAAAAGGTGATTTTGACAATGTTTCTAGAGATATGGGTTTTGAGTTTGATGTAAACAAAGATAAAAATAATAGCGATATCTCATCTTTACAAAATAATGTAAGTTATTTAGCTTTGGATAAAAATGGTAACGACAAAATTGATAATGGAAATGAACTATTTGGAGTTAATTCTGGAGATGGTTTTAAAGAATTAAGTGCTTATGATGAGGATGGAAATAATTGGATTGATGAAAATGATTCAGTTTTCAATGACTTAAGAGTATGGGAGAAAAAAGCAAATGGAGAGAATTCATTAGTATCTTTAGCAGACTCAGGAATAGGGGCAATTTACTTGGCAAATGTAGGCTCTGTAAATGGAGGCCAAAGTTCAATATTTCTTAAAGAAAATGGGGATGCTGGAGTTATTGGAAGTGTAGATTACAAGGTTTAGAAGAAGTTTATAACTTCTCCCAAACTACACCGTTTGGAGTATCCATTACAGATATTCCTAAGGCAGTTAGTTCATCTCTAACCATGTCTGCTGTTTGAAAATCTTTTTGTTTTTTTTCTTGGCTTCTTTTGTTTATTAGCTCTTCTATTTTTTCTTTTGTATCTTCATTTATACCAAAGTGAAAATATTCATAGGCATCATTAAAACAGATTCCTAAAACTTCATTTATAAACTCAAAGTTTGCTATTAGTTCTTTTTTTAGATTCTTATCTTTTGGATTAGTGTCAAGTTTATCGTTTGCACTATTTATCATTTCATCAACAATTGAAATTGCTTTTGAACTATTTATATCATCATTTAGTGCTTCTAAAACTTTTCTTTTAAATTCACTATTTACAGATGATGAAGCACTTCCATAAACTCTTTTTTTCACTCTATAATATTTATCAAGTCTTTTTTTAGAAGAGATTAAATCCTCTTCATTAAAGTTAAAATCTGTTCTGTAATTAGCTGTTAATAAATAAAACCTAACAACTTCTCCACTATAAGATTTTAAAATATCTTTTAGAAAAAAAGAGTTTCCTAATGATTTACTCATCTTTTCACCATCAATAGTTACAAAACCATTGTGCATCCAGTATTTTGCAAGTTCATTATTTGATGAACATCTAGTTTGTGCAGCTTCATTCTCATGGTGAGGAAAAAGTAAATCAGCTCCTCCTCCATGAATATCTATTTGATAAGCTTCATCTTTGTATGCTAAATGTTTTTCTATCATAGCACTACACTCTATATGCCAACCAGGTCGTCCTTTTCCAAAGCTAGCTTCATATGACACATCATTTGCTTTTTCAAATTTCCATAGGGCAAAATCAGAGGAATTTCTTTTTTGAGTGTTTACTTCAACCCTTGCAATTGAGTTTTCATCACTCGCTCTTTTTGAGATATTTCCATAAGACTTATCTTTCGATACATCAAAATAGACTCCATCATCTATTTTGTAAGCTATATCTTTAGAGACTAAATCGTTTATCATCTCTATCATGGCTTCAAGATTTTGTGTAGCTTTTGGTTCTAGGGTGTTATCTAAGATATTAAGCGAGTGCATATCTTTTTTGTATGCTAAGATATATTGAGTTGTTATATCTTCCAAAGATCTTGATGATTCATTCATTTTTTTAATGATTTTATCATCAATATCTGTAAAGTTTTTTGTCATAGTTACATCAAGTCCATTTATTTTAAGGACTCTGTGTAACATATCAAAAGCTATTGCACTTCTAGCATGACCCAAATGTGAGTCATCATAAACTGTTGGACCACATACATATATTTTAGCTTGGTTTTTAACTATTGGTTCAAATAAAACTTTCTCTTTTTTGACAGAGTCATAAATGAATATTTTGTCCATTATTTAAATAAAGCCTCTAACTCTGAAGTATCTTTTGTTTTTTCATCATTTGGAATTGCTGTTGAACCTTCTGTAGCCTGTGTATTATCACCAACTTCTACAAGTTCTATTTCACATCTTGTAAGCATAGATGCTAGTCTGATATTTAAACCAGATTTTCCAATTGCTTTAGATTTTTGGTCACTTGAAATTGTTACAATTGCTTTATCTTTAACTTCTGGATTATTAGATTTTTGTATTTGAACACTTTTAATTATTGCAGGGCTTAAAGCTCGTGCAACAAACATCTCAGGGATTGTTGAGTACTCAACACAATCAATATTTTCTCCATGTAATTGTTGGCTAACAGAGGTAATTCTAACTCCCTTAACACCAACTACTGAACCAATAGGATCAATTTGTGCTTCCATTGTAGATAGGGCGATTTTAGCACGACTACCTGGGATTCTAGCACTGGCTTCTATTGTAATTCTTTCATCTTTTAGTTCAGGAACTTCAAGTGCTAAAAGAGCTTCTAAGAATTTTGGGCTTGTTCTTGATAATTCAATAATTAATCCATTTGTTTTATCAATATTAACAGCCTTTACAACTGCTTTTAAATTATCTCCAACTTTAAAAGTTTCACCTTTTATTCTACTTTTTCTAGTAAGCATACCTTTTACTTCACCAATTTCAACAAAAGTATTTTCAGCTCTATCAACTCTTGTAACAGAACCATTGATGATTTTTCCAATTTTTGATTTATATTTTGATACAAGATTCTCTTCTATATATCTTTGAAGTCTGTACTCAAAATTGTTATGAAGAATTGTTGCAGCATTTCTTCCCATATTTTCGAATTCTAAATCATAATCTAAAAAATCACCAATATCTAAATCAGCATCAATTTCTTTTGCTTCACTTAAAGGAATAAAATTTTCAGGATTTATAATATTGTCATATTGATCAACTTCCTCACCTAGAAGCCTTTTATCATCATCATTAACAACTTCAATCTTTTGAAAAAGTTTTAATCTTTTATTTTTTATATCAATTTCCGCATCAAAAATTAGAGTATGGTCAACCATTTTTTCACCAGTTTTAATTAGCGCCTCTTTTAGTGCAGTCTCAACATGTTCAGATTTGATTCCTTTTTCATAAGCAATAGAATCTAATATATCAATAATCTTATCCATTTATAACCTTTTTTTAACATTGAACTATGATTTTTTTTTGATTTTCAATGTGAATGTAGAGCAATATTATATCTAAAACTTCTTTTATAAAAATAAAAGTAACTTTAAGATAAAATATATAGTTAAATTTAAACATAAAAGGCTTATAGAGATGGAATTATTGTTCGCAAGAAACGAATTAAATGAAAAACCAAAAAAAGTAAAAATTGAAAAAATAATTGAAGAGTTAAAAGAACTTGGAGAAAAAATATTCTATTTTGATAAAGATAATTCACACAAAGATATGATGGCATTGGTTGATGCCTTAGAAGGTGAAGGTTATAATGTATATTTTAGAGAAGTTAGATATGGATTAGCTGATGATGAATATATGTATGAGGTACATGCACTTTAGTATTAAAGTGAAATAATAATGAGTAAAGAAGAATCTAAAAAACTATTTATACAAACTCTTGGTTGTCAGATGAATGATACTGACAGCCAACACATAATTGCTGAGCTAGAAAAGTATAAAGATTATAAAACAACTGATAATATGGAAGATGCAGATCTAATTATTATCAATACCTGTTCAGTAAGAGAAAAACCCGTGCAAAAACTTTTTTCAGAAATAGGGCAGTTTAATGCTAAGAAAAAAGATGGTGCCAAAATTGGTGTTTGCGGTTGTACTGCCTCACATTTAGGAAAAGATATTATTAAAAGAGCTCCTTATGTTGATTTTGTAGTTGGTGCACGAAATATTTCAAAAATCAAAGATATAATAGATACAAAAGGTGCTGTTGAAATTTCAATTGAGCATGATGATAGTACTTATGAGTTTGCAAGAACTGAGACATCTATGTACAAAACATCTGTTAATATCTCTATTTGTTGTGATAAGGAGTGTACTTATTGTATTGTTCCTGCAACAAGAGGTGATGAGATATCAATTCCTCCTGAAATGATAATTGACCAAATAAAAAAAGATGTAGATAAAGGTGCTGTTGAAGTTATGCTTTTAGGGCAAAATGTAAACTCTTATGGAAGAAGATTTTCAGATAAAAGAGCTAAAACTACATTTACAAAACTTTTACAAGATATTTCTAAAATAGAAGGTCTTAAAAGAATACGATTTACTTCACCACATCCTTTACATATGGATGATGAGTTTATTGAAGAGTTTTCTAAAAATCCAAAAATAAGTAAATGTATTCATATGCCACTACAAAGTGGTTCAACATCTATTTTAAAAGCCATGAAAAGAGGATATACAAAAGAGTGGTTTTTAAATAGAGCAGAGAAAATTAAAAAGCTAGTGCCTGATGTAAGAATCACAACAGATATTATTGTTGCATTTCCTGGTGAAAGCGATGAAGATTTTCAAGATACAATGGATGTAATAGAAAAAGTAAAATTTGACCAAATATTTAATTTTAAATATTCTCCTCGTCCAAATACAGCAGCTTTAGAGTTAAAAGAGCAAGAGGTTTCAGATGAGATTGGAAGTGCTAGATTAATAGAGGTTATTGAACTTCATAAAAAACATCTTGTAGAACATATGAATTCATATGTTGGTAAAACAGTGGAAATTTTAGTTGAAAATCTAAAATCTGATGGTGAAGTTTGTGGATTTACAGATAATTGGTGTCAAGTATTTGTAAAAGGAAGTGATGAACTTCTTGGTAAGTTTGTAAAAGTAAAAGTTACAGCTGCAAGTAGAACAGCCTTAAAAGGTGAAGTAATAAGCGAATGAAGCTTTTTTTAGTAACACGAATTGTGCCATTTTTTTTGCAATTATTTGTAAGATTTGTATATCTAACAAATAAAAAGAATTTTCACCATCCAAAAGAGTTAAAAGATGATATTTATATTGTCTCTTTTTGGCATGGTGAACTTTTAATGCAACCTTTCAATTATCAAAAGCTTAAACCAAAAGGTAAAGTAAGTGCAATGATTAGTGAACACAAAGATGGAGAAGCAATTACTAAAACTGTTGAATATTTAGGAATTCATTCTATTAGTGGGTCAAGTACTAGAGGTGGAACAAAAGCTTTAATTGGTGCTATAAAAGAACTAAAGGGTGGTAATGACATTGCAATTACTCCTGATGGCCCAAAAGGTCCTAGATTTTCAGTTGCGGATGGAATAGTAGCAATTCATAAGAAAACTGATGCTAAAATTTTAGCATTTAATTGTCGTCCTAGTAAATATTGGCAATTTAACTCTTGGGATAAGTTTATTATTCCAAAACCCTTTGGTGTGATAGATTTTTATGTTAGTGAACCTTTTAGTGTATCCCATTTGGATATGGCTGAAGCTAAAGAGTTTATAAAAGAAAAGCTTTTGATAAATGCTATGAAATAAAGAGGTTGTGATGTTTGGTAAAGATTCTCAATTTATAAGTATTTTAAAATATAACACACAGTTAAAGGTTGACTTTAAAAAACTTAAAAATGAAAATCTTGATAAAACTGAAGAATCAACATTTATAATTCATGATGAAATACTTCCTCGTGATATTGCTACAAAAATAAATCAATGGCAAGAATCTATCCCAAAAACTTTTATCTCAACACTTTGTTTATGTGCAGATGAAAAAATAATCAATAAAACAAATAAAAGATTAACAGATTACACAAAAGTTCAATTAAACAATAGTTTTGATGTGGTTGTAAAAAAAGAGAAACTCTTTGAAGTAGAGCACTATTTTGAATTTACAGGTTTAGACTATGTTTTTTCTCCTTTTCAGATTTTAAATCAGCACTTGGAACAAAACCCAACTTCAAATACCTTAGTTGTTTTAACAGTAAGCGATTATATTTATATTGTAATAGTAAATGAGTTAAATAAAATTGTTTTTAATAAAATACATAAAGTACCAGAGTTTAAAGATATAAAAGAGTCAAGATTTTATTCATCTGATGTTTTAGGTCAAAAACTTTATGATGAAGTTTATTCCCTAGAATTACAGAACTTTATTTCAAAAACATTAAAAGAGTATTATAAAAATAAAAGCGATAATTTTGTTGAAAAAGTTGATATTTTATATACTATTAAACAGTTAAGTGATGAACAACTACAAGATATAGAAGATGATTTGATGATAAGTGTACACTATCACTATATTTCATTAAAAGACTCTATTTATGAGCTTTCACGTGGTCCCAATAGACTATTACAAAGTTATGTAAAACCAAGACCTAAAAAAGGAAAGTCCTCAACGAAATGGATTTTACTATTATTGGTATTTTTATTTGGAATTACTGGTTCAGGAATTTATTATAAAGAAAAAGTAATAGACTTCGTTCAAAAAATAAAACAGATGAAAAAAGAAGAACCTAAGAATAGTGTTTTAGAAAAGAGAATTGCTTTACCAAATCATATAAATATAAATAATGAAATAAAAGATGATTTATTGATTTTATTGGAGTCAATACCGTATGATATGGTGATTGATAGCTTAGAAATAAAAAAAGATAACTCAACAATTACTGGTAAAATGCTAGCTCCTGATTATTATATTAAAGATATTCAGCCTAAGCTTTTACATTTTTATAAATATTCGAATATTCAAATAAAAGATTCAAAAAATATTGCCTTGGATGTGATGATATATAATAGTGACCCTATTTTTAAAGATTCTAAAAGTCTTTATAATAAACCTCTTCCAAAATATTTAGCTGATGGATTTATGCCAGTAAAAAGAGTAAGTGATCAGTTGAAAATTATTTTGCCAAAGAGTGCAGTTTTGGTTTACGAATCTACATTTAATTTGAATATTTCTACATATAATTTTAAAGTTAATATGGTGATAAGTTCACCAATTGAGTTCTTTAGATTATTGGAAAGTTTAAATAAAGAGTTGTACTCAATAAATATATCTTATCCAATAATATTTTTGAAAAATCAAGATTCAAGTATTGAAGTGAGTTTTACACTTCAATTTAATCAAAACTTATAAGTTTCCTCGAAAATCTTTAGATTTCTTCGAAAACTTTTAGGTTTCTTTTAAAATCTCTAGTTTACCAAACTTTTAATTCGTTATAAACTGAATCTCTCTCAACGGGAGTAAATCCAGAGTTTTTAATCAAATCAACAAATGAACCAATAGGAAGACCATTTGCACTTGCTGCTCCCGCTGCACTTTGAATAGACTCTTTTTCTATAGTTCCATCTAAATCATTTGCTCCAAACTCTTGAGCTACAAGAGCTAGTTTTACAGTTGAAGTTACCCAATATGCTTTTATATGAGAAATATTATCAAGCAAAATTCTTGAGATTGCCATTGTTTTTAGTATCTCTTGTCCTGTAAGAAAATCTTTTACTTTTAAAAAGTTATTCTCTTTTTGGTAAACTAATGGAATAAATGCGTTAAATCCACTAGTTTTGTCTTGTAAGTCTCTAAGTCTTAAAATATGGTCTATTCTATTTTCTCTTGACTCCACATGTCCAAATAACATTGTTGCATTACTCTGTTTACCTTTTTTGTGCCAAAGTTCATGGATATCAAGCCATTGTTGTTAAGTAACCTTTCCTCCACAGATTTTCTTTCGAACTTTTTCATCAAAGATTTCAGCTCCACCACCTTGCATAGAATCAACACCATACTCAATCATAAGATCAATAATCTCTTCATAGCTTTTATTATACTCTTCGCTTAAAAAATGAATTTCTGCTGCTGTTAATGCTTTTACATGAATTTGTGGATAGGCAGTTTTAATCTTTTTGAAAATTTCTAAGTACCACTCTAATCCAGTTTGGGGATTATGAGCAGAGACTATATGAACCTCTTTTATACCATTTAATGATGAGTTTTTAACTACGTCTAAAATCTCTTCGTGTTTTAGAGTATAAGGTTTTGGGTTTTTTCTACTTGCACTATATGCACAAAACTGACATACATCTTTACAAATATTTGTGGGATTTATATGTCTATTTATATTAAAGTAGCTTTTTCTACCATGTTTTTCTTCTCTAATTTTATTTGCATATTTACCTAAAACAAATAGGTCTAAATCATATAGACCTATTGCTTCTTCGTAATTTAGTCTTTCATTTCTTTCTAATTTATCTATAATATTCATATTTACTTACACTCTATTTCTTTTTTAAAATTTCCATTATATTCATTTATTAAACCATAACACTCTTGATTAGTCTCATCATTAGTAAAACTTACTTTAAACAACTTACTTCGTAGTTTAGTTTTTTCATCTTCAACTTGTGAAACACTATAAACTTTTATACTGCTAATATTTTTATATCCAAGTGAATTTAAAACTTCTGATATCTTAGCATCCCTTGAAAGTGTTATTAATAAATATCCAATAATACATGAGATTGTTAATATTACTATAATAATTATGGTTTTTTTAGGTAGTTTCCTTACTTCTGGTTGGCTCATTTTAAAAACTCCTTCAATGGTTTAAAATTATCTTGACTTTTATCATAATAATCGATATTTCCAGTCTCTATGTCGTAATACCAACCATGAATCATAAGTTAATTAGTTTCAACTCTTTTTTTAACTTCTGGATATGTTAATAAATTATCAAGTTGATGTCGTATAGAGTTTCTCTCTGTTGCTCTATACATACCTTCTTTGGTTGTAAATTTTTGATTTTTTAGAGTTCGCTCTTTAGCTTTTTCTCCAAGTTTTAGCCATACTTTTACATGAATCATTGTTGGATCATCCACAATATCATCATACAAAGCTTTACATGCTCCACAGTGAGAATGACCACAAACTATAATGTTTTTTACGTGAAGTACAGAAACGGCAAACTCAATTGCTGCAGCAGTTCCATGAAAGTCTTCATCAAGTTTATATGGAGGTACGAAGTTACCAACATTTCTCATAATAAACATATCACCAGGTTGTGAATCTAGCATCAAATCAGGAGTAACTCTACTATCTGAACATCCTATAAAAAGGACTTCTGGCTTTTGCCCTTCTTTAACACTTTTTCTTAACTCTTTTTCAAAATATGGGAAATATTCTTTTCTAAACTTTTCATTTCCCTCAATTAATCTTTTTATAGTATGCATGATATCCTCTTACATTACTTTTTTATAATATTACAAACATTTTGTAAATCATTTGTTGAAACGTCTATTTTCGTAATAAGTCTAATAATAGCACTTTTAACTGTTGGTTGTCTTATTGCACCAACAATATAACCTTTTTCTAAAACCTTTTTTTGTATTTCTAAAACCTTTTTATTATTACCTATTTCATAAGCAACAATTAAAGATTTTAAATCTATATCTAATAAATCTTTTACAATTTTTTGACGATTTATTATTTTTCTTTTTAGTTCATTTGTATTTGATAAAATATATTTTAATGATTCATTTGCTAAAGCAATATCAAATAAAGAAGGGGCTGTTGTATAAATAACAGCTTTTGCTCTATTTATCAAAAAATCAATTATATTACTTGAAGCTAAAATATATGCTCCATAACTTCCATATGCTTTTCCTAGTGTTCCCATTTTTATATGATTTTTTTGTGGTTTAATATTATAATAATCAAATATTCCTAAAAGATTATCTCCAATAACACCAGAACTATGTGCTTCATCAACGATAAGTAAAGCATCATATTTATTAGCTATATCAAAAAATTCTTTATGAGCAATATTTCCACTCATAGAATAAACACCCTCGATGGCAATTATAAATCTATTCGTTGAACTTCTATTTTTTATTTTATTTTCTAAATCATGGTAATCATTATGTGAAAAAAGAACAACTTGCTCTTTTTTTAAAAGCTTAGTTGCAAGTATTCCACTTGCATGATACTCTTCATCTATAAAAAGTGTATCACCTTTTCGTACCAAGGCTTCTATTAAAGAGATATTTGCTAAAAATCCACTACCAACTACTAACGCCTCTTCAAAATTATTTGCTTTTTTTAAGTCATCTTCAAAGTTTTTATGAATAGGGCTATACCCATTGACAAGAATAGAGGCTTTTGGTGATTTATATTTTTGTTTTAGAACTTTTTCATAGGCATTTTTAAAAAGTGTCTCATTTGATGAAAAGCCTAAATAGTCATTTGATGCCAAATCAATTAAATTCTCATCAAATATTTTTCTATGTCTATATAAATTGGATTTTTTAATAGCATTAAGTTCTTTTTCGTACAAAAGAATCTCCGTAAATTTAGTCATTTATTATATTTAAATGTATATTAAAATATGATTTAATCTAAATAGCTATGGTTTTGCTACACTTTTAAGTTAGCATACAAAACTAATTTTTTATATAATCATTCAGATTAAATTCAACTATCACTGTATTTAATATACATTAATACTTCCTTTGGAAGTATTAAGATAGTTGTAATTATTGCTTATACTCTTTCTTTTTTATTAATTTTACAACAAATTTTGATACTATTAACAAAACACTAAAAGGAAGTGATATGTTTGCTATATATGATAATGGAAGTGTTGGATTTAGAAGTACAGTTGATAACTTATATGATTTAAAAAGGGTAGAAGGTCCTCCTAAGCCTACTTTAGAGCCTGATGATAGTTCATTTCAAGACTATATGAATGAGAAAAATGACAAAAAACATCAAGTTGTAAATGCCTACAAAAAAATAGCAAACATTGATACAAGTGAACGTGTATATCACGTAAGTGAAATTATGACAAGACAATGTATTGAGATAAGTAATGAAGAGACTTTAAAAGATGCTTATTATAAATTACGAGATAATAATATTAATCAAATTCCTGTATTAACAAGAGAGAGAAAAATTTTAGGATTGATTAATAAAAAGATTATATTAAATCACATAATTGAAGATGGACAAGATGCTAATATTGTTTTAATGAAAAAACTTGATGAAATATATTTTAAAGAACTAATTACTACTGATCCAATTACAGATATTAGAAGAGTTGCAAAGGTTATGATAGATTTTAGGCTTGATGCAATTCCTGTAGTGGATGAAATGCATGCTTTAGTTGGTATTGTTTCTAAAGCTGATATTATAAGAGCCGTTGCAACTATTCCAAAACTTCAACTTTGGTCTTAATCTTTTATTTTTAAACTCTCTTTTACAAGTAAATCTGCAACTTCATGATTTGCATATACAAACTTGCTTATATTTAAATCCCTTAAACTCTTCTTTTCTTCAACCGTATCAACTTTTACAATTAAATTTGCATCTTTGTAGTATGCTAATACAGCACTACAAATAAGGCTTATTTTATTTATATTATCTAAAGTAATTATGATACTTGAAGTCTCATCTGCTTTAAGTGATTCTAAAACGGGTAGCTTATCTAAGTGTCCAAAATATGCATTAAAGCCTCTTTTTCTTGCTAGTAATACATGTCTTAAATCATCTGAAATAATTACAAAAGGTATTTTTTTCTCTTCTAAGTTATTTGCAATCATTCTTCCAAGCATTGAGTATCCACAAACTATGGTATGGTTCTTTTGGTTGATGGGAGTAATTTTATCTGATTCATAAAATTCAACTACAAAATATGATGCTAGTTTGTAGATATTATTTATTATAAAAGGAGTTATTATCATAGATAAGACAGTTACTAAAATAAGAAATTTACTTAACTCTTCTGATAATAAATTATTACTAGAAGCTAAGGCAAAAACTGCAAATGAAAACTCTCCAACTTGACAAAGTGCAATGGCAGATTTTATTGAATCACTTTTATTTTCTTTAAATTTTATTATAAAATAAATCACAAACGCTTTTATAGCCATAATAGCAACAAAAATTAATAGAACATAGTGAATATTTGAAAGTAGAAAAGCCACATCTATTTTTGTCCCAACTGAGAAGAAAAAAGTACCTAAAAGCAAATCTTTATAAGAAGAAATATCTGATTCTACTTTTACATGAAATGAACTATCTGCAATAATCATCCCAGCTATAAAAGCCCCTAAAGAGTAAGTAAACCCTAATGAGTGAGCTAAAATTGAAGTACCAATTACTATTGATAAAACTGAGGCTAAAAATAGCTCTTCAAGTTTTGTTTGTGTTGAAAATTTTAAGAGCCACTCTATTAATTTTTTACCAATTATGAACATAAACACAATAATAGCAACAGCTGAGATGGCAGTTTTGATAAGTACTTCTTCTAAACTCAAAGTGTCATTTGATAAAAAACTAATAAGTAAAAGTATAGGAATAACTGCCAAATCTTGAAATATCAATATTGCAGTTGCCCTTTGCCCATAAGGGGTATATATATCTTTTGATTGTTTTAAATATGTTAAAACAATAGCTGTTGAAGATAGAGAAAAAGCAAGTGCAATAATCAAAGATGAATTGGTATCTATAGAAAAAATAAATTTAGAGACAAGAAATATTATAATAGCACTTATAACTACTTGTGCTAATCCATCAAATATTAGAGCATCTTTCATTCTTTTTAGTTTTTCAATAGGCATCTCTAATCCTATACTAAACATTAAGAAAACTATTCCAAACTCTGCAATTAACTCTAAAGCATCTAAATCATTTTCACCATTAAAATTAAATAAAGTACTAATTATGGTTCCAGTTATGATGTAACCTAGTATATGAGATATATTAAATCTTTTAAAGATGATGTTTAAAACGGTTGCAATTGCAAGTGATATAAATAAAATAAATAGTATTGATTCCATAATTTTATATTATCAAAAAAGAAGGCTAAAAAGCTATTTTTTTGTATAAAAAGTAAACAAAAAGTGTTATAATTTTTCCTAAAGGATAAATATGTTGAATAGGATTAAAAAGTTTTTAAGTCATGGGAAAAGTCATATTTTAGAAATTATACTAAAGGGCCTTTTTTGGTTAGCTCCAATTGTTGCAATTACAGCTATTATTCTTTGGTTATATGGAAAAGTAAATGCAGTTACTGGGTACTTGTTTGAGATTATTGGTTTAAATCCTGAAAAATTTCCTTTTCTTTGGACTATAGTTGGGGTTTGTTTACTTATTTTTATTGCTTATGTTGTTGGAATTTTTGTTGAGACTAGTTTGGGGAGTTTTGTTCAAAAATTATACTCTAAAATACCAGGTTATGGGACAATAAAAGAGCTAATAAATATTTTCAATACTTCAAAATCAGGTGAAAAAAAGGTTTTAGTTGTATTTATACATGGATTTTCAAAAGAGGATTATAATATTGGTCTTATGTATTCAACAAAACAAAGTGTGATAAAAGATCACTATACTGTAACTTTATCAATGACTCCAATACCAAATGGTGGCTTTATGTTTGAAGTGCATAAAAGTAAAATCTTCGTAATTGAAGAGGCCACTTTTGATAGTAATTTGCAATATCTTTTATCAATGGGTGTAAAATCTATGGCAGATATATTAAAAACAGAACCAAAAAGTATAGATAAATATAAAACTATTGAAGAGTATCTTAAAACTCAAGAATCCTAAAAATCTTTGATTTTTAGGATTTATACAAACTTTTTATTATTTTTCTTCTGATATAATTGATTTCTTTAACCACCTGTTTTAAAGTAGCTATCATGACAAATAAAAACGTACATAAACATCTCGCTGAGCAAACTGTAATGTTTGCAAGTATCACAAAATGGATTTTAATTTCATCACTAATAGGTGCCGTAATTGGCGTAATCGTATCTTTGTTTTTAAAACTTTTAGAGTATTGTGAAAACTCAAGAGATTTACTTCCCTTTGATTATTATTATACTCTTCCCTTTGCTATGGTTATTACTGTAATAATTGTAAAAAAGTTTGCACCTTCAGCAGAAGGTCATGGAACAGAAAAAGTTATTGAAGCTGTTCACAAAAAATCTGGAGAGATAAATTTAGCAATAATTCCTGTGAAACTTATAGCTACGGTTATAACAATTTTTTCTGGTGGTTCAGTTGGTAAAGAAGGACCTGGTGCTCAAATAGGTGCAGCAGCAGCTTCATATATTGCAACACTATTTAAGTTTTCTAAAAGAGATAAAAAGAAGATGGTAATCTGTGGTATTAGTGCAGGGTTTGCTTCTGTTTTTGGAACACCACTAGCAGGGGCAATTTTTGGTGTTGAGATACTAATTGTTGGCGCTTTAATGTATGATATCTTACTTCCTTCTATTGTGGCTGGATTTTCTGCTTTTTTTGTAGCTAAAATGTTTGGGATAAGTTATACATATTTTGATATTTCATTCTATACTGTTTTTGATTTTAATTATGTTCTAATAGCAAAAATTTTACTTGGTGGAATATTTTTTGGTCTTGTTGCTGATTTTATTATTACAGCTTTAAAAGTAATTCATAGTTTTGCAAGTAATTTAAAAATGAACTATATCTTAAAGGCATTTTTAGGTGGGGTTGTAATTGTAATACTTACATTAATATTTGGAACAGATTATTTAGGACTTGGTTTTGAAACAATCAAAAGTTCCTTATCTTCAAGTTTTGAATACCATGAAAATATACCTTGGTATGCTTTTATATTTAAAACAATTTTCACAGCACTCACCTTAGGTTTTGGAGGAAGTGGGGGAGTTATTACTCCTATATTTTATGTGGGAGCAACTAGTGGAAACTTCTTTGGCTGGCTAGTTGATGGCTATATTCCTCTTTTTGCAGCTTTAGGATTTGTAAGTGTTTTAGCAGGTGCAACAAGTGCTCCAATTGCTGCTATGATTATGGCAGTTGAACTTTTTGGTATGAATGTGGCACATTATGCCTCTTTATCAATAATTATTGCCTTTTTAATGACTGGACATAGAAGTGTTTTCCCTTCTCAACTTTTAGCTATGAAAAAATCAGAAGCTTTAGATGTGAACTTAGGAGAAGAGATACATAATACAAGTGCCACATATACAACTAAGTTTTTTGGGAATATGGCTAAAATAGTCAAGTTAATTTATACAAAATTAAAAGAGCAAAGAGCTAGAAATAAAGATGAGGATTTATAGAGTTATATTTTCTAAAAACTCTAACTCTTCGTCAACAACTATAATTGCGTCTATGCAAAAATCAACATCAAGTTTTTTGGTTTGTAAATAGTAGTCAATACTTCTTTTGATTTTAGATAGTTTTGAAGGAGTTATATTGTTTATAGCAGTTTCATATTCAAGACCTGATTTAACCTCTATAAAATGATATGTTTTATTTTTTGAAGCGATAATATCTATCTCACCTATTTTTTTGGCAAAAAAGTTTTGTTCAATTATTTTAAAGCCCTGTGAGCTTAGATACTCACAAGCTTTTTTTTCTGCATATTTACCTTTATACTGGGTAGACATTTACTTTTACTGATTTAAATCTGGCAGTCATGATTAACTCATCAGCTTCATCACCAAAAATATAATTAACTTTTGAACTTGCATGGTGGAAAGTTGTAAACAAAGTTCCAGGCTTGATCGTTTTTACAAACTTTACTGGCATAATAGCTGTCTCACCATACTCATTTTTCATGATGATTTCTTTTGAACCAATTCTCTCTTCATCCTCTTTTGAAGCTAAAACTATATCTTTATCATATCTTGAATTTAAAGCTTCAGATTGGATTGTTTGAGCACCATTGTTATAGTGAACTATTGTTCTTCCCGTAGTTAAATAAAACTCATTTTTAGGAGTTTTTATTCCTTTTACTAGTTTCTCAACTTGCTCTCTTAATTGGTATTGGTGATATTTAAAATTACCCTTTCCATCTTCAGTTCTAAACTTATCAAGGTGCAAAATAGGTGTGTCATCTTTAGTTATTGGCCACTGCATTCCTCTATTTCTATTTTTTGATAGTTTGTGATATGTTGCACCACTGTATCTAGTTCCAACTGCTTCTTTTGCTTCATTCCACACATCTTCACTTGTTGCATAATCAAAGTCGCCATTGATTTTATTTTCAATATCTCTTAATACTTCCCAATCATCTGGCATGGAAGCTTGAACAAGAGGTTGAGATAAGTGAAGTCTTCTCATGGCATTTACATAAACACCAGTTTTTTCATAGGCAGATTTTACACCAAAAATAATATCTGCAAATTTAGTAATCTCATTTACAAAAAGTTCATTTGAAATAATTAGTTCAAGTTCTGCAATTGCTTTATGAACTTTGTTTTGGTTTGGGTGAATATGAGCAATATCTTCTCCCATAACATACATAGCTTTTACTTTTCCATCAATCATCTCATCCATAAGTTGTGGAGTCATAAGACCTATTTCTTTTGGAGTTTTATAATCTGGGTCAAAGTATGGTAAACATCCTGTATCACAGGCACCTTGAACATTATTTTGACCACGTAGTGGCATAAGTCCAACACCCTCTTTACCAATATTTCCAGTAAGCATTGCAAGATGAACTATAGCCATAACAGCATAAGAACCATCAAGGTGCTCAGTTATTCCTAAGCCCCAGAAAAACATAGATTTTTTTGTAGCATATTGTCTAGCGATAACTGGAATTTGCTCAGCTAAAACTTCATAACCTTTTACTTCTTTCATAAACTCTGGATTTGCAAATTTATCATTTAAAATAGAGTTTTTATACTCTTCAAAACCTTTGCATCTTGAGTCAATAAAGTCATTGTTATAAAGCTTTTCTGAAAGAATTACATATGCCATCATATTTAAAACTAAAAGATTAGCTTCATATGGAATAACTAACTCTTCTCCATACTTTCCAAGTTGGATTTGTCTAACATCAATAATAGACAATGAGGCAGTTTTTGTTTTTGCTGCTTTTAAAATTCTATTGGCAACTATAGGGTGAGCTTCTGTTGTATTTGAACCCATTACAATAATATTTTCAGTTTTATAAATATCATCAAAAGGATTAGTAGCAGCTCCTTCTCCAATGAGCATCTTCATACCCTTAAGACTGGGGCTATGACAAACTCTAGCACAGTTATCCACATGGGGAGAATCCATACCCTCTCTTACAAATTTTTGGAACATATAAGAGCTTTCACATGATGTTCTAGCTCCTCCCATTCCACAAAAGGCATGTCTTCCATACTTCTCTTTTATTTGTAGAAGTTTCCACGCAGCAAGTGAAGTTGTAAACTCATAAGGAGTTTCATAATACTCTTCATCAAACTCTTTTAAAGTCTTAGCTCTAGCTTTTAAATCACGAGGTAGTTTTTCTAAATTATCTTCTAAAAATGACTTTTTAACTCTACAGTTTCTAATTCTATCTGGTGAATCAACAAATCCATATCCCTTAGAACCTTTAATACAAAGTTTACCTTGAGATACATATCCATCATTTTGTGCATATATTTTTAGTATTTTGTTATCTTGAACTTGAGCTGTAATATCACAACCAGTACCACAATATGTACAAACAGAGTTTATATCAGCAACCATACTCATCAACCACCTCCAACAAATTGTAGTAGTTCTAACTTATCGTCATTGGCAGGTCTACAGTTGTTCCAGTCATCTTTTTTAACAATTTCCATATTAATAGCGGCTGCCATTACTTTATCTTCTATTTGAAGTGAAGTGATGATTTCTTGTAGAGAGATTCCCTCTTGAAATGTTTTCTCTTCCCCATTTATTATAAGGTTCATTATAATTATCCCATTAGGTTTATTTAAATAAAGATTTTATCAAAAATATCTTTATGTTAAATCAAATGAAGAAATTAAATTCTTATCTCTTCTGCAATAATTTTTATTCCTTTTGTAATATCATCAAGACTAGAGTTTGTAAAATTAAATCTTATTTCATAGAAGTTTTTATTATTTAAATAAAACTCACAGCCAGGTACAAATACAACTTTCTTTTTCATACACTTATTTAAAAGTTCAAAACTATCTATTCCTTTAAACTCTCCATATACAAACATCCCGCCTTTTGGTTTTATATAGGAAAATTCTGGAAGATAGGTATCTAACTGTTTACAAAAGTATTCTGATTTTTCTTTATAAAATTTTCTCAAAATTTCTAAATGCATTTGATATTTTTTATCATCTTTTAGATACTCATTTAAAAGGTGTTGAGATAAACCACAACTATGCAAATCAATACTCTCTTTTATTACTAAAAGTTCTTGTATCAACTTTTTACTTGCTCTTATCCAGCCAATTCGCAGTGATGGAGAGAGTGTTTTTGAAAATGAGCCCAAATGAAAACTATTGTTTGGAATAAGAGAACTTATACTTCTGTTTTTTTCTTCAAAAAAAAGTTCACTATAAGGACTATCTTCTATTATTAAACCATTATTTTTTTTAACTATTTTTGCTACTTCTTCTCTTTTGCTCTTAGAGTAAGTGGTACCTGTGGGGTTTTGAAAATCTGGAATCAAATAGGCTAATTTAGCTTTTTCAAAAGCTTTTTCAAAAGTTTTTATTTCTATCCCATCTGTTTTTAATAAAGCAATTTTCATTTTTAAATTATTTAGTTTAAAGGTATTGATTGCTCCAAGATAAGATGGAGCCTCTAAAACTATAGATCTTTTTTCAAAATATCTTGCTAAGATATATAAAGCCTGCTGACTTCCTGTTGTGATAAGTATATTATCACTTGTGGTTTCAAAGCCTTCCTTACAGTACTCTTTTGCAATTTTTTTTCTTAAACTTTTTATTCCATTACTTAAACTATATTGCCAAACATCTCTTTTTTTTAAAATATTATTTGCAGATGACTTTAAATCATCAACTGGAAATAATAAGCTGTTTGGTAATCCTCCTGCAAATGATATTGTCTCTTCATCTATTGCTTCTAGTATTTCTCTTATAAATGAACGTTTCATTTAATCCTCTTTTTTTATATAATAATATATGAATTAAAGAATTAGTTCTTTACACTATTTGCTGTAAAAACTATCTATTCTTGCTAAAAATATAATATAATATTTAATGAAAAAAGAGACATTAGAAAAAAGAGTAAAGATAGCAAACAATGTTATGTATTATATTTATCAATATATTGATACTGATATAAACTTAGATACATTGAGTATGGATTTAAATATTAGCAAGTTTCATATGCACCGCATCTTTAAAGAAGAGTTTGGAAAAAATATTTATGAATCAATAAAAGCTATAAGATTGCAAAAAGCTTCTAATTTACTTATAACAAATAGATACTCAACTATAACACAAGTAGCTTCTCTATGTGGGTATAGTTCCCAAACCTCTTTTATAAGAGCTTTTAAACAAAGATTTAATTGTACTCCTAAAAAGTGGAAAAAAGATGGTTATAAAGAGTATTCAAAAGAGATTCTAGGAAAGACAATTGACTCTTTAGATATATATGATTTTAATCTTGAGCCAAAAATTGTAAAAATGCCAAGGTTAAAGGCATATTATATAAGACATGATGGCTATGATAGAAATATAAGAAAGACATGGCAAAAACTTTATGCTTGGACTTTAATAAAAGATATTAAAAACTATAAACAAATAGGGCTACTTCATGACAATCCAGTAATTACACCACTTGACAAATGCCAATATATAGCTTGTGTTGTATTAGAAGAGCAAGATAAAATTTTAGACTCATCCCTTCCTACTTTTTTAATACCAGAAGGAGTTTATGCAAAGTTTCATCTTGAAGGTGTTTATGGAGATATGCTGAAGTTTATGCGTTGGTTATATCACACTTGGCTATTAAATAGTGGATATGAAACTAAAACAACCCCCTCTTATACAATATATGAAAAGAATCATTTTTTAGAAGATGATGAAAAATTTATTTTGGATTATTATTTGCCAATTACACATGTATAAATAGTTGTTAATTTAATATTGGTATAATCCCAAAAATTCATTTATTATAGGATTATTGTGAAAAAAAAATATTTAATAGAATATCTTTATATTTTAATAGGAGCACTTTGTTTATCTTTTGGAGCAGTAACTCTCTTATCTCCCAATGAGATTATTACAGGTGGTGGTATTGGTATAGCTTTACTTTTTCATTTTATTTTTCCTTCACTAACTTTAGGTATGTATATTGCATTGGTAAGTGTTCCATTTATTGCCTTGGGATTTATTTATTATGGCAAGAAATATACTCTAAAAACTTTTATAACAATGATTTTACTCTCCTTTTTTACGGACTTTTTTAAAGAAGTGTTAGAGTTAAAACCTTTAGTTGATGATATTCTTCTTGGAGCTATATTTGGAGGTATTTTTATAGGTTTAGGAGTAGGACTTATTATAAAAGGCAAATCTTCCACAGGTAGTACATCTGTTTTAGGTGAGATTTTAGCTTCAAAAACCAAGTTTAAGGTAGCTGAGGTTTTACTTGCTATAGATGCACTTATTTTAATTAGTTCAATATTTGTATATGGAGATATAAAAAAGTCTCTATATAGTATGTTGGGAGTTTACATAACTTCAAAAGTTATAGATATGGTTTTAACAGGACGCCCTTCTAAAAAAATAGTTAATATTGTATCAAATAAGATTGAAGATTTAATTCCACATATTAGAGAAAAAATTGAAGAACATGGCACAATTGTAAGTGGTGTAGGTTTACATAAAGGTCAAGAAAAAAATGTAATATTTATAACAGTTGAAGCCAATAAAATACAACTATTAAGGGATATTATCTCAAAGCATGACCCAGAAGCATTTTTAGTTATAACTGAAGCTTCTGAGATACTAGGAAGAGGAGTGAAAATATAAATTTAATCTTTTATTTTACGTTTATATATTACTTAAAATAACAATTGTTTCTAAAATATGAAAATAGAAAATATAATCTAAATGTACAGTTGAAAATAGACAAGCCATTGATTAATATCATTGAATACTTTTTTTATTAAGTTATATTATCAAAAAATAAAAGGTATTTTATATATGCAAAATTTAACAAATTATATTGATGAGTTTCCTGATGGACACCCTGTAAAAGTTTATGTTGAAGAAAATAATCTTATAAAAGAGCTCTTTGAAGAACTATTTAAAACTGATATAAAAGTTGATTTCCAAAAATTCTATAATATTTTTAATCAAATAAGTGAAGTTGAAAAACATTTTGCAAGAAAAGAAAATCAGCTTTTTCCTTATTTGGAAAAATATGGTTGGACAAATCCAAGTACAGGTATGTGGGCTTTCCATGATCAAATTAGAGATGAAATAAAGATTGCTAGAAAAAGTATAGAAAACAAAGATTTAGAAAATATCTTAAATGATGTAATCACTATATATAACAGTTTATCTCAACTTATTCTTGTAGAAGAACAACGTCTTTTACCAAATGCTATGAATTTATTAAAAGAGGATGATTGGAAAGAGATGTATGAGGGAGACAAAGAGATAGGTTGGATGCTGTCAAAGACTCCTGTTAGATATGCAGAGCCTGAGCAAGAGGATTATATCCACCCAAGTTTGGATAAGAAAAAAAGAGAATTACCCTTTTCATTAGAAGATAGAACTCACTATGATGAAGGATATTTAACACCAGAACAAGTTAACTTTATATTTAAATTTTTACCTGTTGATATTACTTATGTAGATGAAAATGACAGAGTTGTATTTTATAATAGGGGAGAAGATAGAGTTTTTCCTAGAAGTGCTGGAATTATAGGTAGAGAAGTAAAGTTTTGTCATCCACCAAAGAGTGTTGACCAAGTTTTGAAAATACTTGAAGAGTTCAAAGCAGGTCGTCAAGATACTGCTGAGTTTTGGATTCAATTTAAAGGCAAATTTATACATATTAGATATTTTGCAGTAAGAGATGAAGATAAAGTTTACAAAGGTGTAATTGAAATGTCCCAAGATGTGACAGATATAAGAAAACTAGAAGGTGATAAAAGATTACTAGATTGGGAGTAATATATATAGAAATTGGTTAATTTGGTCTTTCAATCATATAACCAATTCCTCTAATATTTATAATAAAGTCTTCTTTTAGTACTTTTTTTACTCGATTTACTTCAGCTCTAATAGTAGCATTGTCTATGTAATCATCATTCCAAACATAATCTCTAAACATATCATAATTGCAAACTAAACTTCTATTTGCTGAGAGTAAATCTATGATTTGTATTTGTCTTTTTGGTAGTATTTGTGGCTCATTATCAAATAATAAAACCATATTTTTAGAGTCATAGCTATATGATTTTGATAATCTTTTATGCTCTTGGGGAACTTGTCTTGTTTGTAAGATTTTATTAATTCTAAGAGTCAACTCTTTTAAATGAAAGGGTTTTTTCAAATAATCATGGCATCCTATATCAAAAGCTCTAGTGATATCTTCTATGTCAATAAGTGCAGATATAAATATAGTAGGAACCATCCTTTTTTGTTTATGCAAATCTTCTAAAATAGTAAGTCCATCAGTATCTGGAACATTTATATCAAAAACAAGTAAATCAAATTTCTCATTTTTTAGAGTTTCCACACATTGATTACCATCCATAACTGAAATTACAACATGTCCTGTTGATTTAAGATATTGGGTAATGGCATTATTTAGCATAATATCATCTTCTAGTAGTAGTATTTTCATTTATTTGCCTTAAATATATATGTAAAACTTGTATTATCCAAATCAGAAGTAACATTTATAATAACTCCCTCTTCATCACAAATTCTTTTAACTAAATTTAATCCTAATCCAAAACCATTTTTTGATTTTTCTTCCCTATAGTATTCATCAAATATTTTTTCTGGCTCTTGTATTTTTTTTGAATGACTTGAAACTGTAAATTTAAAAAAGGTATTGATTTTTTCTACCTTTACATTTATATCTTCACCATTGTTTGTATACTTTATGGCATTTGATAGGGTGTTATCAACTATTCTTTGGAGTTTTGTTTCACTAAAATTAATCTTCATCTCATCACAATTACACTCTAAGTTAAATTTTGATGAGACTTGAGTTGCTACACTCTTGAAAAAATAGACTCTACTTCGTACAAAATCAACTAAATCCAGTGAATAAACCTTGTAATCTACTTGGTCTTTTTTTACAAGATAACTCAAATCATCATAAATAGAAAAAATACTCTTCATTGCAACTTCTATATTTGAAAGATATTCATCTTTGCCATACTGCATTTCATATAATTCAATATTACTCATAATAACAGATAAGGGAGTGTTGGTTTCATGAACTGCGTGTCTTAAAAAAAGTTTTTGATTTTTTAGAATATTTTGTGAATATTTCATCTGCTCTTCTAATATTTTTGATTGTTCATTGTGGTCTTTTGCACTTTGTTGTATCAAGTTTGTTAGTGCTTGAATAGTTTTTGCATAAGAGCTTTCTGTTTCATTTACTAGTTTATTTGGTTTTATTAAATTATCTCTTGTATGTTGAGTATTTTCAGTTAATCCTACTAGGGTAATAGTTTGATTCATAAGTTCATTTTTCTTATTTGTATGGAAAAACTCTGCATAGGTAAAAAAACCAGAAGTTGGAGCAATGGATGCAAAAGGTTCAATTTCAACTTTGATTAGACTTTGCATATATCTTCGTCTTGCCATACAAGAGTATATGAAAAATGTCTCTGCTTGATAGTTATTTATATTTTTTAAATATTTTACGGGATTTTTCATAATCATCTCTGCATTTGCAAATCCAAGTCTTATTTTATCACCTTTATATAAGTTACCTCCACATCCAAAACTTCCATCTGGGTATCTTGTAAGAACAGCACGTGCAACAGAGATGCCATTTCTTTGAACTATTAGTGGAAACTCTGTATATGAATCAGAACTACCAAGATACTTTTCATAAAAGGCTATTGCATCCATTCCTGCAATTTCATAGATTCTATTTCCTTTTACCTTATCAATAGTATGCTCAATTCCAATAGGTGACCAATCATACTTGTGGTCATTGAATACTTGAAGAGTATCTGAATTAAGTGATACAGCAACTGCTCCACAGCTTATAATCTTTTTTCCACAAGATACAAAGGTTTGTTTAAAGTGTCCATTATCTCCAGCCATTCCGCCACAAACCATGATATCTTCATTAAAAGCAGTAATTCCTTTTAGGTAATCTTCTCCATTGGTACTTGTTCCATCTGTAAATGTAATGATAAGTTTAGTCTTTTCAGTTACTAACTCTTTTGCTATTTCATATCCACTATTAAAAGAGTTAGTACCCTCTTTCATAGAGACTTTTATAGAAGTGTTTTCAAATATAGATATCGAAATAACTGTTTTAAAAGTAGAGACTTTTTTATCTTTTATCTCTCCATCTGTTGTGGTTCCTAGAATAATTGCATTTGGTAAATTATTGACTAATAGATTAGTCAGATATTGTAAAGTATTTTCATTTTGTCCACAAAAAATTTGTATTAGAATATTTTTTTCATCTTTAAATAAAGAATAATCTATCTCTTTTTTAAATGAATTATTTTGATATGTATAGTTATAAGTATTCATAAAAATATTGTAGCATAAAATATTAATTTTTTTATAAAAAAATAGGCTAATTTTCAATAGACTTTAAATGCTGTAAATACTTTAAAATGGGCTTTTATAAGAAAAATATCAACGCTATATTCATGCTATACTTTTCGCTATATTCAGGCTATAAAATTCATGTAAGATTTCGATACAGAAAAATTCTGGTAATCAAAATTTTTCATATTTTGACATTAATTTAAATACAAAAGGAAAAAAAATGGCATACGTAAAACCAACATATAAATCTCAATATGAGAACTTCATTGGTGGAGAATGGATAGCTCCAAAAAGTGGTGAATATTTTGAAAATCTTTCTCCTGTTGATGGTGAAGTTTTAACTAAAATTCCAAGATCAAATGAAGCAGATGTAGATGCAGCAGTTGCAGCAGCAATGGTAGCTTTTGATTCTTATAAACACTCTTCTGTTATTGAAAGATCTACTATGTTAAATAAAATTGCAGATGCAATTGA
The DNA here is from genome assembly GCA_002869535.1 of Arcobacter sp. GTDB lineage: Bacteria > Campylobacterota > Campylobacteria > Campylobacterales > Arcobacteraceae > Arcobacter. The sequence goes on along the minus strand of PKUK01000009.1, from coordinate 112,782 downwards.
AGCTAACTCTGAAGCGTTGGCAATTGCTGAAACTTTAGATAATGGTAAAGCAGTACGTGAGACACTTGCAGCAGATGTACCTTTAGTAGTTGATCACTTTAGATATTTTGCTTCTGTTATTAGAGGAGAAGCTGGTTCTGTTGCTGATTTAGATGAAAATACAATTTCTCAAGAAGTATATGAGCCTTTAGGTGTTGTTGCTCAAATTATTCCTTGGAACTTCCCTTTATTAATGGCAGCATGGAAAATAGCTCCTGCATTAGCAGCTGGAAATGCAGTAGTACTAAAACCTGCATCTGCAACTCCAATGTCAATTTTGATGTTAATGGAAACAATTCAAGGTGTTCTTCCAAAAGGTTTAGTAAATATCATTAATGGTGCTGGTGGAAAAATTGGTAAACATTTATCAACTCATCCAGATATCAAAAAAGTTGGTTTTACAGGTGAAACTACAACTGGACAACTTATTATGCAATATGCTACAGAAAACATTATCCCATCTACATTAGAACTTGGTGGAAAATCACCAAATATCTTCTTAGAATCAATAATTGATGCTGATGATGAGTTCTTTGATAAAGCTATTGAAGGTCTTGTACTGTTTGCATTTAACTCAGGGGAAGTTTGTACTTGTCCTTCAAGAGCATTAATCCAAGAGTCAATCTATGAGCCATTTATGGCAAGAGTATTAGAGAGAGTTAAAGCTATCAAATTAGGAGATCCTTTAGATCCTACGTGTATGATGGGTGCTCAATGTTCAACTTCTCAAAAAGAGAAAATTATGGATTACATCAGAATTGGTAAAGAAGAGGGTGCTGAACTATTAATCGGTGGTGATGAATATAAAAGTGAAAAATATCCAAATGGAAACTATATTCAACCAACACTATTTAAAGGTCACAATAAAATGAGAATCTTCCAAGAAGAGATTTTTGGACCAGTTCTTGCTGTTACTACTTTTAAAGATGAAGATGAAGCATTAGCTATTGCAAATGATACTATTTATGGATTGGGTTCTGGTGTTTGGTCAAGAGATGCACATCAATTACATAAATTCTCAAGAGGGATTGAAGCAGGTCGTGTATGGGTTAACTGTTATCATATGTATCCATCTCATGCATCATTTGGTGGATATAAAAAATCAGGAATCGGAAGAGAAACTCATATGATGATGTTAAACTCTTATAGACACACAAAAAATATCTTAACTTCTTACAGCAAAAATGCGTTAGGTTTTTTCTAGGCCTTTACTTTAAAGTAAATAATTTTAAAATGCATAGAAGAATCTCTTCTATGCATTTTTTTTTGCTAGAAGAATAAAAATAGGAAAAGGAAAAATATGGCAACTGAAAGATTATCTGTAACCCCGGCTGCTGCTGAGGTAATAGAGAGATTAAAAGAAGAAACAGGTGAGTTGGTATTTAACCAAAGTGGTGGATGCTGTGATGGAACAGCTCCTATGTGTTATGCTAAAAGTGATTTTTATGTTCCAAGTCGTAATATAAAAATGGGTGAAATTTGTGGCTGTGAATTTTTTATAGATAAAGATCAATTTGAATATTTTAAGCATTCACATATAACTATTGACGTAAAAAAAGAAAAAGCTGCTTTTGGAAACTCTTTTTCATTGGAAATAGATTTAGGTTATCAATTTATTACAAGATCTAGAATTTTTACAGATGAAGAGTATAAAGAAATAGAAGATTTAAATTAAAATGCTACTTTTTAATAAGTAGCATTTTAAACCTATCTCCCATACCTGTTGGGTCAAGTAAAGTTTTTACTTTTTGAACCTCTTTTAAATAGTTCTCTTCACTTACATTTTTTTGTAAAATTTCAAGTAAATATAAAATCCCAAACTCTACTAAAGCTTTCAATTGGGTTTGATATTCAACCTCGCATTTACAAATATCAGAAAAACTATCAATTACTTGAGAAAAGTTTACATCATAGGTAATATCTGAGTTTTTATAAAGTTTAGTTAATTCAATATTTTCATCAAATATCGGGAAAACTTCATGATTAGAATAAACACTACATGAGAAATCATTTCTTGGATATTTTTCCCCATAATCAAAGGTAAGAAAGTGAAAGTTTTTGATATTTGTACAAATATTTTTTGCAAACTCTTCATATCCTAAGGCTAATTCACCTTTTGTGATTTTGTATTTTTTACATTTAGTTTTTATATCTTCATCAAAACAATCTTCAAATATAATCTTATCATCTATTACACTTGCAGTTTGGAGTTTTTCATCTTTTGTATAAACTAATTCACAAGCAAAAGCATCATAAATCTCATTTGCTACAATAAAAGCATTGTCAAGTTTTACTTCACTAATATCAGAATAAAAATCAACCTTTATAGTATTTCCAAAAGAGTTTTGTAAATACTCTTTTTGCTCAAGTTGAAGATGTTCAAACCTTTCAACTATAGCGAAGTTTAGAGTTTCAAGAAGTTTTGGATTTAGGGTATAGATAAATTGTATAATATCAGCCAATAAATAGCCGTGATGGGCACCAATTTCTAAAATAGTAGTATTGGCTGGTAATTCATTTTTAGATATAGTATCAACGATTTTTTTAGCTATGCTTCCACCAAAAAACATTGAAGTTGAAACAGCAGTAAAAAGTCTCCGTCTTTTCCAATAGCCTTATATTTTGTATAATAACCATCTTGTCCATAAAGCCAATTGTTAAAATAATCACTAAATTTTTTTTTCATGGGCGTAGTTTATCTAAAATCTGTTTATAAAATGTTACTAGAGTGTAACTGCTATTGTGCTATAATGACAAAATAAATATGAAAGGATTATATTATGGATAAAAGAACAAAAATATTAGCAACATTAGGCCCAGCAAGTGATACATTAGAAATAATTGAAGGTTTAATTAAAGCTGGTGCAAATATGTTTAGACTTAATTTTTCACATGGAAGTCATGAGTATCATTTAAACACGTTAAATAATATTAGAACAGCAATGGAAAACTTAAATACAACAGTAGCTATTCTACAAGATATATCTGGACCAAAGGTAAGAATTGGGGATTTAAAAGAGCCTTTTGAATTAAGAAAAGGTGACACTATTAGATTTGTAAAAGAAGATATAGTGGGTTATCAAGAAACAGAAAATACTTATGTAGCTTCACTAAACTACCCAGAATTACTTGATAAAGTAAAAATAAATGAATATATTTATTTATATGATGGAACTATAAGAGCAAAGGTTATAGAAACTGGAGTTCAAGTAAAAGCAGAAATTGAAAATCATGGAAAATTAGGTTCACGAAAAGGTGTAAACTTTCCAAATACTGTAATTGATATTGATGTTATTACCCAAAAAGATAAGATAGATATTGCATGGGGAGTAGAAAACAGAGTTGATTATTTTGCTATTTCATTTGTACAAAACAAAAAAGATATGGAACATGCAAGAGAGCTTTTAAATGGATACAATGGAAAGTTAATTGCAAAAATTGAAAAGTTTGATGCTGTTGAAAATATTGATGAAATTATAGAAGCTAGTGATGGGCTTATGGTTGCAAGGGGTGATTTAGGTATAGAAGTTCCTTATTATGAAGTTCCAACTATACAAAAAAGACTTATCAAAAAAGCAAATGCAGCTTGTATGCCTGTAATTACAGCAACTCAAATGCTTCTATCAATGACTGAAAATGAAAGAGCAACAAGAGCAGAAATCTCTGATGTTGCAAATGCAGTTTTAGATGGAACTGATGTTGTAATGCTTTCTGAAGAGAGTGCTGTGGGAACAGACCCTATCAATGTAGTTGAAACTATGAGTAATATTATTGCAAAAACAGAAGAGATTTATAACTTTGATAAGCATGATAAACTTGAGTATACAGATGAATTTGATGTTATTCAAGGAACAGTTACAAAACTTGCTGATGATTTAAATGCAAAAGGTATTTTAGCACTTACAAGTTCAGGAAAATCAGCTATGAAGATATCAAGATATAGACCAAAAACAAAAATCTTAGCATTTTCTCATGAAGTAAAAACTCTAAACTCTTTATGTGCTATTTGGGGTGTTTATCCTATTAGTGTAATAAAAGAAGGACAGGCATCTAAGATGATTCAAAAGATGCTGAAAAATTTAGAATCAAGAAATTTACTTGACAAATCTGGACCATATATAGCAACTATTGGATATCCAGCTGGTATTCCTGGAAGTACAAATACTATCAAAATCCTAACAGAAGGTGAGATTGAGTACTATTTAAATCTACCAAGTAAGAAGAAATAATCTTCTTATTTGAGTGGTAATTTTATCTCAAATGAAGCTCCAAAAAAATCTTTGTCTTTATAATTAAAATTAATATTACTAGTTAAGATTTTACCACCTAGGTTACTTTCAACAATATTTTTACTCATATATAGACCTATTCCTGTACCTTGAGATTTGAATTTTGTTGTAAAATATGGTTCATAGATACGAGGTAAAATTTTTTCATCTATTCCACCTGCATTGTCATAAATTTTTATTATTAATACTCCATTATTTTCATAAGAACTTATAAAAATATATCTTTTATTTTTTATATTATGCAGTGCATCTTTTGCATTATTTATAATATTTAATAAAACTTGGATGAGTTCATTTTCAAAAGTATATAGTTTTACCTCTTTTATATCTAAGACTATTTCAATATCATTATTTTTTAAATTAGCAGAAACTAAATTTAGTACTCTTTGTATAGTTTTGCTTATGAAAAATTCTGTCTCTTTTTTATCTCTTGAATAAAAGTTTCTAAAATCATCTATTGTATTTGATAATATAATTGTTGTTTGCACAATGTTTTCTAAATCATCTTCTAAGTTAGATTCATTTAAATCACCAAGTTCTCTTTTTAGTTTTAGACCACTTGCTAGTGTACTAATTGCAGATAGAGGTTGTCTCCATTGGTGGGCAATATTTCCAAGCATTTCACCCATAGCAGCCATTTTTGATTGCTGATTAAGAGCAATATCTTTTTCTCTAATAACAGAGAGTTGGTTCTCAACTTTTTCTTCTAAACTATTATTTAAATGTACCAGCTCCTGATTACTTTGGGCTAGTTTTTTTGAGTAAAAATCAAAGATATTCTTTAATTTCTTTGATAAATATAGAAGTAGAAATATTACGCTTCCCGTAATTAAAAATGATATTAAAAGTATGCTTTTAATATCTTCACTTAGTTTGGTTTGTAAATTTTCATCAAATCTATTTATCTCTTCTTCTAAATCATCAGTATACAAACCAGTTCCTATTATGAAATCATAATTTGGGATATATTTTATAAAAGAGATTTTTTTTGATTGTTTAAAATTTTTAAAAATTTTATTTGATTGAGTATATTCAAGAAAGCTACTGCCCTCATTTAAAGCAGTATCAACAACTTTTGTAATAGTCTGTTTTATTTTTTCATCTTCTATTAATTCAAAGGGGATATTTAATATTTGTTTATTTTTATGTACAAGGGTAGTCTTATTTGCATCTACTACAAAAATATAACTTTCATCAGAAAAGTTAAGTTTATCTATAAAAGTTAGTATTTTATCCTTGCTTGTACTGTTATTTGATAAAAATAGAGAAAGGTCTTCAATTCTCTCTTTTATTTTAACTTTTAAATTTTCTTTATGGGTATTTTCTAGGTATTCAATATCTTTTTCATGGGAAGTATATTTTGAAGATATAAAAATATTTGTAAGTAGAAAAGATGTTAACACTACACCAATAATTGGAAGAAGTAACATCCATCTGATTATATTTGCTTCATTTTTATTCATTTAAAATTATATCATAAAAAAACGTCTGATAAAGTTTATAATTATTAACTTATTTTTGAATATATTTCAAGTAACTCAATTTGCTTTTCAATGCTCAGAATTTTAAGCTCTAATTCTCTTATTTTTTTAGAGTTAAGCAAGGTATCAACATCACTTTGAGTTTTTAATTCTGCCTCTTTTTCTTCTACAATTACATCCAATAAAGAGTTATATAACTCATAATCATCTTTTGCAATAGTTATTTTTGAATCTATCATTTTTATTTTTGATAGTTTACTTTTGAAGAAATTCTCTTGTTCTAAAATTACATTATCAAAATCAAGTTTTGCTTTTAGATAATCTATTCTTGTACTTTGTATATCGTTATATGTTCTTGTATCAAGGGGCATTGTAACTTTTATACCGTAGTTTTGAACACTTTGATCTATATTGATAGTAGGGTTATTACTATCGTGATATTTTGTATAATCAAAAGTTGCACTAACTGTTGGAAGATATTTTGATATGGTCATCCATGTATAGTCATTTTTACTAGATATATCTGCTTTTGACTTTAGGATGTTTAGATTGTTTTTTATAAAAGATTCTTTTTCTAAAAGCTTAAATTTTGGTAATTCAAAACTTGTATAATCACCCTCTGCATAAGTGTTAAATTGATTTATTAATTCCTCTTTTTGATAAACTAATTCAGCCAAAGCATTTTTACTTGTATTTGTATCTAAAATTGCAGTATCAAGGACTGATGTATCTGCAAAGCCATTAAATACTTGCTCTTTTTTTCTTTGAATATCTATTTGTCCATTTTTTACTAAAAGCTCTTGTTTTTTTATCTCTAATATTAATTTATGTATATTAAAAAGCAGTGTAGTAGTATCTTTTATAAGAGCTTTTTTCTGTAAATCTAAATCCAAATGTGAATAAAGTCTAGTGGCATTTGCATATTTTATAGCTTTATAAATTCCACCAGCTTTAAAAATAGGCTGATCTATTGATACTAAAGATTTTTCAGTATCATAAGTCTCTCCATATACTTTTGAGTAAGTATACATGATTGTATTTATCCAATCTTTTTTGAGTTTTGAACTATCTTCTTCAATTTGCTCTTTTGATAAATCAAAAATCTCTAATCTCTTTTTTGAAAGAATTGAGTCATCAAGTTTATCTGTCGTTTGAGCTGCAAATGAAGAACTAGCAAGAAAAAAAATAGTTGCTAGTGATAGTTTAAATCTTAGAGATAGCATCATCTAACCTTTTAAATCCTTCATCAATTTCTTCTTTTGTAATAGTAAGTACTGGCAAAAGTCTTAAAGTACTTCTTCCAGATTTTAAAACAAGTACACCATTTTCAAAACTATTTTTAATAATAGCAGCTAAAGTCTCTTCATCTTTTACTCTAAGTCCTCTCATAAGTCCAAGACCAACTTTTGAGCTAAAGATATTAGGGTATTTTTCAAAAATAGCACTTATTTTTGATTCAAAATAGATAATTGCTTCATCTAGGGCACCTGTATCTTTATATTTATCCAAAATATCTAAAACTTCTAAAGAGGCTCTTGTTACTAAAAAGTTACCTCCAAACGTCGAACCATGGTCTCCTGGAGAGAAAATATCTTTGTGTGTAGTTAAAACTGCACCAATAGGAACTCCACCACCTAAACCTTTTGCAAGTGTTATGATATCTGGTTCTATTTCATATAGATTTGAGGCTAAAAATTCACCTGTTCTATATACTCCTGTTTGAACTTCGTCAACTATAAGTAAGATCTCTTTTTCTTTTAAAAATTTTGCTAGTTTTTGAATCTCTTCTTTTTCAAAAGGTTGAACTCCACCTTCTCCTTGCACAAGTTCTAACATAACAGCAACTGTCTCTTCATCTATTGAGTTATAGATATCATTGATTTGCTTATTGTATGAGAATCCATCAGGATATGGAGAAAAGTTTACAGAGTGAAACTTATCTTGTCCAGTTGCTCTTACTGTTGTGATAGTTCTTCCATGAAAAGAGTGCTCTAAAGTTATAACTTTATATTTTTTATTTGCAAATTTTGTTTGTCCATATTTTCTTGCAATTTTTATGGCACCTTCATTTGCTTCTGCTCCACTATTTGCAAAGAATGTTGCAATATCAAGCCCACTAAGTTGAGCAATTTTTTGGGCTAAAAGTGCTTGGGGTTCGATTGCATAAAGGTTTGAGATATGAGTAATTTTACTTGCTTGCTCATAAATAGCATCAGCAACTTGCTTATTGCCATGACCAACACTAACAACACCTATACCTGAAGTAAAATCTATATAACTATTATCTTTATCATCAAAAAGTGTAGCATTTTTTCCACTTTTAAAGTTAACATAATTTCTTGCATAGGTATTTAATACATAATTTTTATCTAATTCTTCTAACATTTTATAAACTTCCTAAATAAATATTTTTATTATATCGAAAAAATATTTTTAATTTGTCACAGGATTGAAGGTTTTTTTAAAATATCTATTTAAATCAAAAATTCCTGAGTTGATTGGTTGTTGTTTATTAAACTCATTTTGAAACCAATCATATACTTCCCAAAAGTTTTTATTATCCCTTAGAATAAAGTATTTTGATAGTTTTACATCATCGTCGTTTTTATAATTTATCAAAAGATTAAAAAATGCGCTTAAGTCATCTTCCTTAACTACAATAAATAGGTTTGGATATGAACCTACAAATCCTTCTATTATATTTATGTCATCTTTTTTTGGATTTAATCTTTGTTTTTCATCAAACATAAATGCAACATTGTCATGCCATTTATTTATAACAATAGAATATACATAATTCTGACCATTATTCATCTGTATTCTTAAATATGAAAGATTGAAATTATCACTTGTATATTTTTTAAAAAGTGATATGTTCTTTCTTGAAGTTAGATTTTTAAAACTGTTTTCTATTTTTTCTTTTGTGGAATATCTTCCTAATATTGGTGTTTCTTTATGGTCATTATCTACAAAATTGATACTATCTTTTTTTGTATTTGTGTGGTCTAATATTTTTAGCATAAACTCTTTTTTGTACTCTTTTGTTGTGTAGTTTATATGCGTCTTATTTCGGGAAGGAGTATATGTTGTTAGCCATCTTGCTTTATATCCTAAATACCACTTATCAAATTGATTTTTTCTAATATCTTTTGGAAGATACTCTAAAAAGTTGCTTTCACCCTCTATTCTTAATCTATCCATATATTTTCTCACAAGCAACTTGTGGGGAGTGTTACCAAATACATCAAATCCAGCTACAAGTGAATAATAAAGTCTTTCTAATAAAGGATAATCAATAATCCACATGGTCTTGGGAATATTTCCCAATGCTCCTTTATGAACTGATGAAGAGTTGAAATGCCTATAAATAGTTAGCATGGCATCATCGTTATTGTTACTTTGATTTCCTTTCCAAATACTATTTATATCTAGTGCTTTTTCATTATGTTTTTCATATAGCTCATTCTTATTTTTATAATAAGTAATAGTATCTTTATCATAATTATAAAAGTCAAAAGTATCTAAAATAGCGGTGTTTGCTCCGTATTCATTAGGGATGCTTAGATTTTGTGAATTATTTTGTATGAAGTTTCTATCATGAATAGTTATATCATATTTGGGGTCTTTAAAGGCAACCCAAAAATGGTCATTTATAACGTTTAAAGCAATTTGTCCTTTACAAACAGGACCTCTAATAAAAGTCATTATAAAGTAATGTATATTATCAAGCAAAAAGTTATATCTTGATGTTGCAGGTATTTGTTCATACGCAGTTAAAGGATTTGCAGCTATTTTTGAGTCATAACTTACAAGTATTGGTTTATTTTTCCACTCTATATTTATAAAAAGGTCTTGATATCTTTTTAGTTTATTTGTATCAAGTTCATATACCATATGTGTTTTATGCACAATAGATGATGTGATTTTTTGAAATCTATAATAAAAGGGTTCTTTTGCTTCATCATATGGAAGTCTTGTTGCTATTACTTCTATAGGGGTATTGGGTTTTGTGTAAGACCTAACAAGTTTATAAAAGTCTTTACTATTGGGAAATTTTATGTGGGCTAAAAAAAGGTGTTCATAAATATATCTAGCTGTTACTTTATGTTTTATATCTTCTTGATTTAAAAAATATTCAAATATTTTTATCTCTTTTGGTTTGTTTGCTTTTTTTATATTTGGTTTTTTGATTCCATTATCAAGCCAAGTCATAAGAAGGTTGAACTCCTCTTTTTTAAGAGACGGAAAACCATAAGGCATGCCGTGATAAGGCTTTTTATCTAAATATTTTTCAAGTTCATTTTTATCTTTTATACAAGTTAGTTCATCCTCTTCAGGAGCATAGTCACCTTTTACTTGGGAAAAAACTTCTTTTTGGTTTAATAAATAAGCCATAATAGAGGCATTTAGATTTGGTACTTTTTCATTTATTGCAAAAAAGCCTTTTTCTCTCCATTGTTCTGTTGTATGGGCATCTACAAAGAGTCTTGTCATTTCAGCAGCTTCTATTCTATTTTTATAAATAGGCTCTTTTGTTGCCCCTCTTAAAAGTCCTTCTAGTGAACTCATTTTTAATTGACAAGGTGAATTATAACAAGAGTGACATACTACACATCTATTATCTAAAATTGGTTTTGTATCATTTTCGTATGAAATTTCTTTTTTTATTTTTTCAAAGGTGATTTTTTGAATAAACTCTGCTTTTGCATTTGAAAGGATTAAAGTGGTAACAAATAGGATAAAAAGAGAAAATTTCATTGAGTTCCTTATGGAGAATAAGAAAATATTATAACCAATTTAATCTTTTTTTTGATAAAATCTGTTTTTAAAAAGGCAAGGATAATAGATGCAAAATCTTATAAAAACTTCAGACTTTTCTAAAGAGGAGATTATTTCATTATTTGATGATGCGAAAGTATTTTTAGATATGAAATCACGGGATATTTTAAAGGGTAAAATAATAGTTATTTTATTTTTTGAAAATTCTACAAGAACAAGAAGTGCATTTGAAACAGCAGCAAAAAGATTGGGTGCAGACATTATAGCTTTAGATGTAGGTACTAGTTCTAGAAGTAAAGGTGAAACAGTATTTGACACAGTTGCAAATATCAATGCAACTAAACCTGATGCTATTATTATAAGACATTCAGAGTGTGGATTACCTGGAAGTTTAGTTGATTATGTTGATTGTCCTATTATAAATGCAGGTGATGGAAAACATGCTCACCCAACTCAAGCATTACTTGATCTTTTTACTATTATGGAACATTTTAATGATGATGTAGAGGGAAAAAAGATTGCTATTGTAGGTGATGTAAAAAGTTCAAGAGTAGCAGGTTCAAATAAAAGACTTCTTCCTCGATTTGGTATAGATGTTTGCTTTGTGGCTCCTGATTGTTTTAAAGCAGAGGATGATGAGTATAAACAGTATGATAATATATCAGAGATTATTGATGAGGTTGATGTTGTAATGAGTTTAAGAACGCAACTTGAAAGACATAATGAGATATTTTTTCAATCATTAAATGATTATGCAAAAGATTATTGTATTACAAAAGATACTTTTGGTGATAGGGATATTTTACTTTTACACCCAGGTCCAGTGAACAGAAATGTGGATATAAGTGATGAGATGTTAGTTGACCCTAGAAATAAAGTTTTAAAACAAGTTACAAATGGTGTTGCAGTTAGAATGGCAATACTAAAAAAACTAATACTCAATCAATAGAATATCTTTGAATAATAAAGAACTAATCGATAAACTTAATAATTATGGCTCTTTAAAAGAGCCATTTTTTTTTATGATAAGTTATGATTTAAGTAACTATTATGTAAAAGCTCTAAAAGATTTAGATGAAGATATAAAATATGAAATCTCATCTAAAGATAAAAACTATACTACAAAAAATAAAAGTATAAAAAAATATCCAATTAGTTTTGAAAAATACAAAAAAAAGTTTGATTATATTCAAGAACAGATTGCCTGTGGTAATAGTTATTTACTAAATTTAACGGCAAAAACTAAAATAGAAACGACCTTAAGTCTTGATGAAATATATGAAAAAGCAAATGCAAAATTTAAAGTAAAATTCAAAGATGAATTTGTCTGTTTTTCCCCTGAGCGATTTATAAAAATCAAAAAAAACAAAATATTTACCTATCCTATGAAAGGTACAATTGATGCTTCAATCCCCAATGCTAGTGTTAAAATATTGGGAGATATGAAGGAGATGGCTGAGCATACAATGGTAGTGGATTTGCTTAGAAATGATTTAGGAATTGTTTCAAATAAAGTAAGAGTAGAAAAGTTTAGGTATATCGATCAAATAGATGCAGGCGATAAAAAACTTCTACAAGTAAGCTCTAAAATATCAGGAGAGTTGGAAGATAATTGGAATGAGAAACTTGGAGATATTCTTATATCACTACTTCCAGCAGGCTCAATTACAGGAACAACAAAGAAAAAAACTGTTGAGATACTAAAAGATATAGAAGGGTATGAAAGAGAGTATTATACTGGTATTTTTGGAGTTTTTGATGGTAAAAATTTGGATAGTTCTGTCATGATTAGATTTATTCAAAAAGATAAAGATGGAGAGTTTTTTTATAAAAGTGGTGGAGGAATTACTTGTGATAGTAGTGCAAAATTAGAGTATCAAGAGCTTCTTGATAAAATTTATATACCATCTTAATGAATATCTAATTTATATCCAATCACCACTTGAGAAGTGATAGCCTCTTTTGGTAGTTTTTTTATTAATCTTTTAACCAAGGTTCTTATATTTTCATTTGTTGTTAAATCACCCTCCCAAACATATTGTTCAATTTGTTCAAAAGTCACTATTTTCTCACAATTTTTAATTAGTAGATTTAAAAGTAAAATCTCTTTTTTTGCTAACTTCACCTCTTCTTTATTTTCATTATATAAAATCTCACAATCTGTATTATAAATATAACCTTTTGGTAAAACTATACTATCGTTGCACTTTTTACAAAACTTGTCTAATTTTAACTCTAGTTCATAAATATAAAAGGGTTTTTTTATATACTCATCACAGCCTTTATTGTAGGCATCTTTTATTGTCTCTAATTCAACATTTGCACTGATTATAATAGCTGGTGTTTTTTCATCCATAACTCTTAGTTCTTTTAATAAACTAATACCGTCAATCCCAGGTACATTTATATCCAATATAAAACAGTCGTAGCCATTATATATAGCATCTAAAGCATCTCTACCATTTTCAAACCAGTCAACTTTATAGTTTTTTTGAGATAGTGCCTCAATAATTAAATTTGATAATCTTTTATTATCTTCAAGTAGTAATATTTTCATTTTCTAACCGATTTTTTATGGATAAAAAGATGCAAGCACCCACATCACTCTTTTGTGCTCTTATTGTCCCACCCATTTTTTCTTCAATCATTAGTTTTACCATATAAAGTCCAAAACCATCGCCATTTTTTTTAGTTGTATAAAATGGTTCAAATATTTTATCTTGATTTTCTTCTTTTATCCCTATACCATTATCTTGTATATAAATAGAAGTAAACCCATTAATTGAATTGACTTTTATAGATATCTTACCTTCAAAATCTTCACTCTGTCTTCTTTTTAAGATACTATCTTTTGAGTTATTTATAATATTTAAAATTGCTTGTTTAAACTCATTTACATAGCCATATAAAAGGTATTTTTTATCGTTTTCATATGTTATATCAATATTTATATAGTTATATTTAATATTATGCTCAATTACTCTTAAAAGTTGTTCTAAAGAGGAGTTTATTTCAAACTCACTTTTTCTTAAAGATGGTTTTATAAAATCCCTAAAATCATCAATTGTATTTGTCATATATTTAACTTGTGTCATAATCTCATCCACAAACTCTTTACTATCATTTAAGGAGAAGTTTTTTTTCTCTTTTTTATAAAGTAGCTCTTGTGCAATAGTAGATATCTCTATTAATGGTGCCTTCCATTGGTGTGCAATAGAAGTCATCATCTCTCCTATTTCAGAAAGTTTTGAACGCTGTATTGTAAACTGTTCATCTTTTTTTCTTCGGTTTTCTAGTTTTTTGATTTGGGTTATATCATTTATAATTGTAACAATCCCAGCTTCAATATTTTTTTTATTTAGATATTTTTTTCTTCTTATTAGGACATTAATAGTTTTTCCATCTTTTTCTAAAGTAGTCTCTAATTCACCAACAAAACTTATACTATCATCAACTTTTAGACAAAGATTAGGAGATATATCTCTTAGTTTTCTTCCAATTATTTCATCTTTTGAAAGGTTTAAAAAATCACATAAATAGTCATTGCAACCTAGAATAATACCTTCATTACTTTTCCAAAAAATTATACTTTTTATGTTGTTTAATAAAACATTATCCAATTTATTTTGTTCTAGTAGTTTTATCTCTAAATTAAATTTTTTTATAATATTAACAATAAGCCCAATAATTAAAAGAATAAGTAATGGCATAAGAATAAAAGCACTATCAATAAACTTTCTATTTTTTTCAAAAAATCCTTTTGGTTTATTTATTATGTTTGAAAAAAGTGGTATATCTGAATTTAATAAATTAAATTTTTTTAATACCTCATGATCAAAATAATATTTTGATGGAGGAGTTGAAATATTAATATCATGTACAGGTATATCTTGCAAAATATCTACAGTTTTTAAAGCTGCCAATCGTCCCTGTTCAAATGGCTCCACCATAATCCCACCAATAACTCCCTGACCTAAGTGGATAGAATTTAAAGCAAAAACAGGATATGCGGAGTTATTAAAAAACTCTCTTAGATGGCTATAGGGAACATATTCTTTATTTATATCTTTGTATAAGCTTGTAAATAAAATAGCACTATTTTCAGGGAGATTTTTTACTTTTTTGTCTAAAGTATGTATATCTATATTATTATCAAAAATTATATTAATATCATTTTTAAACTCTGACATTGCTTTTACTATCTGCTTTTTTATAGCTTTTGAAGATAGGGTATCATCACTTATTATATATATGGTATTTAGATCTTTTATAACATCTTTGATTAATGCAATATTCTCTTTTATCTCTTTGTACTCTATAACCCCAGGTATTGTATTTTTAAGTTTATTTGGAATTTTGATACTTTCAAAATTTTCCACACCACAAAAAACGATTTGTGAGTTATTAAATATCTCTTTATGATTGGATAGGGCAAAATTAAAAGCAAAATTATCAGCAGTAATTATTACATCGTAGTTTCTATTTGAAAATTTCTTTTTGTAAAGTTGATGTAAGATATTAAAATACTCTTCATTAGTTATCTTTTTGCTATCCATATATTCAATGGTGAGTTCATAGTTTGGATATCTTGAAAGTACACTTTTAATACCTTCTGTTATGGTATCACTCCACTTTAAACCATTATTATAAGAGTGTAGAAGTAAGATTTCTTTTTGAGGATTTGCAAATAATGTGCCTAAAAAAATGAGAATAAAAAATATAAATTTCATATATAACCTAATAATATTTCTCTCATTTTATCAAAAAAGAGAGTAAAAACACTTTTTTTGATATCATATTAAAAAATTTTAGGTGAGATAAATGAAATACTTTGAAACTATTAAGTGTGATGACAAAGAGATTTTTAACTTAGATTTTCATAACTCAAGAGTTGCAGCAACTATTGGCAAAAATATTGATTTAAATGAGTACATTTACCCAATCAATAGCAAACTTTTAAAGTGTAAAGTTATATATAATGATGATGAGATATTGGATGTATCATATACTGAGTATAAAAAGAAAGAGATAAAAAGTTTCAAAATTATATATGATGATAAAATAGAGTATTCAAAAAAATATTTAAATAGAGAAGAGTTAGATAGACTCTACGAAAAAAAACAAAAAGCCGATGAAATCATAATTATAAAGAATGGATTAGTTAGTGATACATCTATTGCAAATATAGCAATATATGATGGTACCAATTGGTATACTCCTAAAAAACCCTTATTAAATGGGACTTCAAGACAAAGACATTTGAAACTTCAAAATATAATTGAAAAAAACCTAAGTGTTGCTGACTTAAAATCTGCAAAAAAAATTGCCCTTATGAATGCCATGATTGATTTTGATATTTTACATAAGCACATCCTATTGTAATCAAAAAGTTTTTTTTCTAATATAAAATCCTTTTGTGTGACTACAAAAGGAGAAAAAATGAGAAATACAATATTCATAATTGAATATGCAAAGGGAAGTGATAAAGGCTTTGATGGTTTTAGACCTGATACAAAACCAATCTTGGATGCTATAGAAGAGCTAACTAATTATAAAACAGAAATAGTTTTTTATAGACCAAATAGAAAATATGATTTATTGGATTATTTAAAAGAAAAAGCAGTTTCGATTATAAGTAGAATCAATCCAGGAAACCTAAAAGAAGCGGATGAATATTTCCAATTTTTAAAAGCACTTGGAAATGCTGGAATAGTAGTGCATACTCATCCAGATGTTATGATTAACCTTGATTTTAAAGATATCCTAGCCAAACTAAAAGGGACCAAGTTGGGAGATGATGAGAGCTATTTTTATCACACTTTTACTGATTTTGCTACAAGATTTCCAGCTGATTTAGATAAACATGGCATTAGAGTTTTAAAAACAAATTATGGCTCAACAGGTGAGGGTGTTTATTTAGTATCAAAAAAAGAAGATGGTTCAATATTTTCTGTGGAAGCTGTAAATAATCAAAAGTTTTATTACGATGACATAAATGAATTTTTACATAAATTTGAACCAAATTTTGAAGATACCATATCAGAATATGCTGCATATTTTACTGGAAAAACAGGATTTGTGGGATGTAGATATTTAGAAAGAATTGCAGAAGGTGAGATTAGAGTTTTACTTGTAAACGATAAAGCAATTTCTGTTGTTCATAAAAAACCTCAAGAGGGACAGTTCTCTGCGACACTTTTCTCAGGGGCAAAATATAATTATGAATCACCAAGTGAGCCTAAATGGAAAGATGTAGTTGAGCTAACAATGAATGGACTAAAAGATTTAAAACCCTATCTAAATGGTCAAAATTATCCACTTCTATGGACTATGGATTATATTTTGGATTATAATGAAGATGGCAGTGATAAATATGTTTTATCAGAGATAAACTGTTCTTGTGTGGGAATAACAACAGAATTACAGTATGCAAAAGAAGTAGCCCAAGTGTTTGTTCCAAAAAAGAAAAGTAAGTAAATAATGGAGTAATTTTACTCCTTATTTATATAAACTCTTTTTAGTAAATTCTGCCATTTGTCATCCTCTCCCCAATTTACATTTACTTTTTTACCTATTTTATAACCATTCATTAAAAAAGATTCTTCTTCATTAAATATAAACCTTACATTGAGTTTTGGTCTTTTGTTTAAGGGGATAACTTTAAAGCTAAGATTATCTAGAACATATGGTATTTCATCTCTTGATTTAAAATAAAACAAAACCATGTGCTCTGTATCTCTTCCCTCAACTTTTACAACAGCTAAAAAAAGATTGTCTTTTGAAAATCCATTTTCAATAAGTGAAAAATATTTGGCAATGGTATAATCTTCACAATCACCTCTTCCTTCAATAATAAACTCTTTTCTTGTACTCCAATGATCGCTTATACCATATTTTTGTTGGTCTTGCTGGGGAAGTATATTATTAAAAAAACTATTTATATGTGAGAGTTTTCTAATCACAGAATAATTTTTAATTTTCTTTTTTAATTTTTGATAGTTTTTGATTCTAATAATGATTGCATTTTTATTTGGACTAGCTTTAATTTTTTCTATGTCAGCTCTAGTAAACTCAATACTTTTGCCATAAATTAATGTTGAAAGCAGTAGAATAGTTATAAAATTTTTCATGGAAAAATATAATAACATGGATTTTTAAAAAAAGGGATTAAATATGATAAGTGACATAATTGAGAATAATGATTTTAAAAATATAATGATTAAACAGATTTATGAAATGATAAATTTTATGTTAGAAAAAGATAGTGAGTTTGCAATTACTGTAAATGTAGAAGGGGCAACTTTCTCGCCTACTTTACCTACAAGCATAGAAAAGAAGTTATCAAAGTTTTCACTTTTTGTTTTGAGTAATTATACATATTCAACTATAAAAATAGATGAAAAAGTTATCTCTTTTGAAGCTGGTTTTGGAACAGAAAATTTTGGTTCAACTGTTACTATTCCTTTGGAATCAATTTTTCAAATAGTAATAGAAGATTCTATTTTATTGATTAATCCAGTTGCAACTGTAGAGAAGTTTAACGATAGTTCAAAAGCATCATTACATAAATCTATAAATGTATTTAAAAATAACCCTAACAATCAAAAATTTCAATAAAAGGTAAAACTTGGATATAAGCAAAGAAGAGAAGAGACTAGTATTAATTATTAGATACTCTCTACCTATTTTTATTATCTTTATTACAATATTAGCATCTATTTTAGTTACATATGAACATAAAAATAATATTCAATCAGAAAAAGAGTATATAGAAAATCAGTATATAATCGACCAAAAAGAGGTAATAAAAGCAGATTTAAATAGAGTTTATAAATATATAGATAATAAAGAGAAAAAAACAAAAGAGAATTTGCAAATTGATTTAAGAAATAGAGTAAATAATGCATATTCAATACTAAATTAAATTTATGAAAATAATAAAGATAAAAAAACAAAAAAAGAGATTATTGAGCAGATTAAATATGCACTAAAAGATATACGGTTTAGTAATGGCAAAGGTTATTTCTTTGTTTATACGATGGATGCAAATACAATACTAAACTCTGCTTTTCCAAAGTTTAATGGAATGAGTTTTTGGAATCATCAAGATGCAAAAGGTACTTTTATATTTCAAGATATGAAGAAGCTGTTAAAAAACAATAATGAAGTTTATTATGATTGGTATTGGAAAGATCCTTTAAAAAAAGAGGGAAATGAACGCTTAAAAATAGGATACTTCAAAAAGTTTGAACCCTATGGTATTTATATAGGAACAGGTTTTTATTATAAAGATTATGAATATAGTTTAAAAGAAGAGGTTGCAAACTATATTTCAAAACTAAGATATAAAGATAATAGATATATCTTTGTAATAGATGAATACAGAAATTTAATAGTTAATAAATATAAAAGTATTTTATATAAAAATATTCAGGAAAATACAGATGGTGATTTTTGGGAAAATAGTATTGATGACCTAATAAAGAAAAAAAACAAAACAGATGGATTTTATGTAGAGTATGGCTTAAAAGTTGATGAATATGTGGATCCTATCAAAAAAATATCTTATCTTTTATATTTTGAAAATTGGGATTGGGTATTAGGAACTGGATTTGAATTAAGTTCTATAAAGAGTACTATAGAAGATAAACAAAACTATTTGGAAGAGAAATATAAAAATTATTTAAATAGTATATTTTTATTAGGCTTTACTTTTGTCTTTTTTATTCTAATATTCTCTTCTTTTATATCAAAATATATAGAAAAAAGTTTTTTAAATTATACGCGTAATCTTGAAGAAAAGCAAAATTTACTTTTAAAAGCTCATGAAATAGGAGGTTTTGGGAATTGGGAAATGGATACGAATAGTATGACTGCTATTTGGTCTGATTCCATAATAAAAATCTTTGGTATAGAAAAAGTACCTAAAAAAGTAGGTCCAGAGTTTTTAAAAACAATTATGCATAAAGATGATTGGAAGTGTTTTGAAAGTTCCATTTATACTGCAATTAAAGAGCATAAAGAACATAGATGTACTTATAGAATTATCAAGCCAGATGGCTCAATTGTTTGGGTTGAATGCAAAGGTTTATATGATTCCTCAACAAAGAAAATTCTAGGTACTATTCAAAATATTACAGAAAGAATGCAGTTTGAAATAGATAAACAAGAAAAAGAAAAACTAATACAGTATCAAAGTAAAATGGCTGCAATGGGTGAAATGATAGGGAATATCGCCCATCAATGGAGACAACCTCTTTCTGTAATATCTACAGCATCAACAGGTATTAAACTAAAAAAAGAGATGGGAGAGTTAAGTGATGAAGATTTACTTAACACAATGGATAATATAAATAATTCGACTCAATATCTATCTCAAACAATTGATGACTTTAGAAACTTCTTCAATCCAGCACAACAAAATTTTACTATGGTAAGTATTGAAGATATTATTGAGAGTACTTTTAATTTAGTTCATACACAATATGTATCAAAAGGTATATCTATTATCAAGAATATAGAAGATATAAGTTTTAAGACATCTAAAAATGGCTTAATTCAAGTATTAATCAATATTTTAAATAACTCCAGAGATGTATTAGCAGAACAAAATAAACAGAAGAAATATATCTTTATAAATAGTTTTAAAAAGAGTAAAGATTTAGTTATAGAAATCTATGA
Organism: Arcobacter sp.; assembly: GCA_002869535.1. Taxonomy (GTDB): domain Bacteria; phylum Campylobacterota; class Campylobacteria; order Campylobacterales; family Arcobacteraceae; genus Arcobacter. The sequence continues at coordinate 92,513 of PKUK01000009.1, read as the reverse complement.
CAATGGAAATGGAATAGATGAGAAGATAATAAATAGAATATTTGAACCCTATTTTACTACAAAATATAAGTCTCAAGGTACAGGAATAGGTCTGTATATGAGTCAAGAGATAATAGAAAAACAGTTAAATGGAAAAATAGTAGTTGAAAATTATAGTTATAATTATGAAGGTGAAGATTATATGGGTGCAAAATTTACAATCAAGATATCTCTATCTTAATTGTAGAGTTTTATTTGTTTGGTGAAAATGGGAACAGAGCGCTTCCCCATGTAAGGCCAGCTCCAAATGCATCAAAAAGTACATTCTCACCAGCTTTGATTCTTCCTTGTTCATATGCGTAGTTCATAGCCATAGGAATTGAAGCAGCTGATGTGTTTCCGTATTTATCAACAGTTACAACAGTTTGTTCTTCAGTTAATTTTAGAGCTTCACCAACAGCTTTGATTATTCTAAAGTTTGCTTGGTGAGGAATAAAGTGTTTAATATCTTCTGGTTTTAAATTATGTTTTTCTAACATAACTTGTACATCAGAAGTTAGCGTTTTAACAGCTAGTTTGAAAGTCTCATTCCCTTTCATTTGGATACAAGCTAGTTTTTGCTCCAAAACTTCTGGTGAACATGGATTTTTACTTCCTCCACCAGGAGTCATAATTAGATGGTCATAATCCCCATCACTAGAACATTTTACATCTACTATTGCTTCATCTTTGTTTTCAGTTGCAGATATAATAGCTGCTCCTGCACCATCTCCAAAAATAAAAGCAGTTCCTCTATCTTCATAATTTAAAATAGAAGTATATTTTTCAGCACCGATTATAAGTACATTTTTTTTCATTCCAGATTCAATAAAAGCTTTAGCAACAGATAAAGCATATACAAATCCAGTACAAGCTGCACTTATATCGAAAGCTTGTACATCTCTTAGACCTAATTTTGATGCTGTTACACAAGCAGTAGAAGGCATACAAAGATAATCAGGAGTAACAGTTGCAAATACGATTAAATCCACATCGCTTACTTCTATTCCTGCTCTTTGAATAGCAAGAGTGGCAGCTTTAGCTCCCATATCAGATGGATATTCATCTTCAGCTGCTATTCTTCTTTCTTTGATACCAGTTCTTTTTGTTATCCATTCATCTGACGTATCCATGATTTTTTCAAAATCTGCATTTGTCATGATTTTTTCTGGTATGTAAGCACCAATTGATCTAAAAGCTGCGTAAGCCATTCTTAGTCCTTAAAAATTTCTATATTTTGCAAGTTTATCTTCTATATCTTGTTCTAGTCTAGAACTTGCTGCACTTATAGCTTGATTTATTGCATTTTTAATAGCTTTAGGATTTGATTTTCCATGGGCTATAATAACTGGAGCTTTAACACCTAATAAAGGAGCTCCACCATACTCTGCATAATCAACTCTAACTTTTAAAGATTTAAAAACTTTTCTCATCAATACAGCACCTGCAATAGAGATTAGAGATCTTTTTAGATTTTTTTTCAATATTTGACCAATTGTGTCTGCTACACCTTCGGCAGTTTTTAATAATATATTTCCAATAAATCCATCACAAACTACAACATCAACTGTTCCTTTGAAGATATCACTACCTTCAACATTTCCAGCAAAGTTTTTTATTTGTGAATTAGTTAGTAATTCATAAGCTGCTCTTGTAACTTCGTTACCTTTTGATTCTTCTTCCCCATTACTTAGTAATCCAATAATTGGTTCATCAAGTTTCAAAACATCTTGAGCATAGATTTGTCCCATAACTGCAAATTCAAAAAGATTTTTTTCATCACAATCAACATTTGCACCAACATCTAAAACCAAAGTATTTTGGTTTTCACTTGTTGGCATAAGTGTAGCTATTGCAGGTCTTGTAACACCTTTAATTCTTCCAATTCTTAATGTTGCTAAAGACATAGAAGCCCCAGAGTGACCCGCTGAAACAACAGCATCTGCAAGACCGGTTTTTACTAATTCAATAGCTTGGTAAATTGAGCTGTCTTTTCTTTTAAGTGCATCTGTTGCATGATCTTGCATTGATATTACATCATTACAATCATGGATTTCTATTCTTTTTAAGTATTCATTTGGAATAAGTTTAAGTAGTTCGTCTTTTTTACCTACAGCAATTGCAGAAAATGCTGTGTTAATTCGTAGTGCAGCTATAAGGCCATCAATGATAGGCTCGGGACCGAAATACCCGCCCATCGCATCAATTGCTATTTTAAGCATTAGTTTTTATATTCGCCAGTGTTTGGGTTAACTGTATGAGGCATCTTCCAAGTTCCGTCACTATCTTTTACAGGTCTTTTTAATGTAATTTTATAGTGAGTTCTTCTTTTAGCTGCTCTTGAGTGTGATACTCTTCTCTTTGGTACTGCCATGTTATTCTCCTTTTAATATTCTTTTTCTATACTATCTTTATTTTCTAAACAAAGAGTACAAATGTGATAGTCACTTCTTATAGATGAAATTTCACTTTAGATTATTTCATCAAAGTCAATCATATCGTTTTCTATTTCAATTACTAAGTTTTCCAACTCAGATTCATCTTTATACACTCTATCAGATAATAAAAATTATAAATTTTCATTAAGTTCAATAGTGTATTCAACCCCGCATCTACAACAATCTACAGATGCAGAACCTACTAAAGCTGCTTCAACTTTAGCTAACGTAGGCGATATTTTACAAAAAGTACCCTCTAATTTAACTGAAGCAAGTTCAACTGAGAACTCTTTTGCAGTAAAAGGGACTTTTCTAAATTCTATTTGCATAAATAATTATTAACAGATTTCTCTATCTGAAAAGAAAAATTTAATTTCATTAGCTGCATTCTCTAAAGAATCAGAACCATGAACTGCATTTGCATCAATTGAATCAGCAAAATCAGCTCTAATTGTACCAGCAGCAGCTTCTTTAGGATTAGTAGCACCCATTAAATCTCTGTTGATTGACATTGCATTGTCACCTTCTAAAACTGAAACTACAACAGGTCCAGAAATCATAAATTCTACTAGTTCACCAAAAAATGGTCTTTGGGCATGTACAGCATAAAAAGCTTCAGCGTCAGCTTTGCTTAGTTGCATTTTTCTAGTAGCAGCAATTCTTAGTCCAGCAGATTCAAATCTGTCTAAGATTTTCCCTACAACATTTTTAGCAACAGCATCAGGTTTGATGATAGATAACGTTTGTTCCATATGATATTTTCCTATTTTAAATTTCAAGTCGCGGATTATATCTAAAAAAATAAAAAAAGGCAAGTAGTTTAAAACTACTTACCTTTTCTACTATATTAAAAATATTATAATATTAGTCTTCTACGCAAGGCTCTCCGGCTACTTTACCTTCTGTATCAGGATTTTCTCCCCATACAATACATCCTTCAGTAGGACAAGCTTCAGCACAAGCTGGTTCGTCATGGTGACCTATACATTCAACACATTTGTCTTCATATACATAATAAATATCTTCACCTGTAGGATTTTCGTCATTATCCACAATTGCTTCAACTGGACACTCATCTAAACAGGCATCACAGCTGATACATGTATCAGTAATTACTACTGCCATTCTAACTCCTTTGTTATACTTTTGAATAACTTTATCACATCAAATATAAATATATCTTTAAAATTTATTAAACAAAAAGCAATTATATTTGAAGAAATTTAGCTATTTTTTAGAATTTTTTTTTCTTCATGTGTAAAGTAGCCACTAAAGTGTAGTTTTTTATAAATATTTTAAAATAAATTTTATTTTTAAGCAGAGTAATAGAGATATCTTTTTTACACACATTTTAATACTCTTTATATATAAGAGAGAAAATATTCATAATATATGACTTTAAGGATAATTTTTATCCTAAAGTAAAATTTTTCTTAAATATAAAATTAAACAAAATAGTTGATGTTTTATTTTAGAATATTGTATTATACTTACATTACTTAAAACTTAAAAAAAGGAAATAAATATGTTAGTTACAAAAAAAGCTCCAGATTTCACAGCAACAGCTGTACTTGCAGATGGTCAAATTGTTGAGGATTTTAATTTATATGAAAACATTGGTGAAAAAGGTGCGGTTTTATTTTTCTACCCATTAGACTTTACATTTGTATGTCCATCAGAAATTATTGCATTTTCAAAAAGAATTGAAGAGTTCTCTTCAAGAGGTGTAAATGTTATTGGTGTTTCAGTTGATTCACAATTTTCTCACTTTGCATGGAGAGAAACTGCTGTTGAAAACGGTGGAATTGGAAGAGTTAAATACCCATTAGTTGCAGATTTAAGCAAACAAATTTCAAAAGATTATGATGTATTATTCGGTGATGCTGTAGCACTAAGAGGATCTTTTTTAATTGACAAAGATGGAACTGTAAGACATGCAGTAATCAATGACTTACCACTAGGAAGAAACATTGACGAAATGATTAGAATGGTAGATACTATGATATTTACAAACGAAAATGGTGAAGTTTGTCCTGCAGGTTGGGCAAAAGGTGACGAAGGTATGAAAGCTTCAACTGAAGGTGTTGCAGAATACTTAGGAAAACATGAGGCTGATTTATAATAATCATTTTTAAATATTGAATAAAAAGGTGTCAAGTAATTGGCACCTTTTTTGTTTTATATAAATAATATTTGACAAATTCTAAAATAAAGACTAAAATTACACCACTTAAAATTCTATACACAGAATTAACTACAAAAAATCACTTTACTGAAAATGACAAAGGTCTAAATATAAATGGAAGAGACAACAACTCAAACTAAGAAGAATACTCCCTCAAAAGGAAATTCTAATGGCAGAAAAACTAGGACACATATCCCTGTAGAAGGGCATACAATTGAAAAACTAAGAGAATATCCTTTAGAAGAACTACTTCAAATAGCTAAAAAACTCGATGTTGAAAACCCTCAGGAACTTAAACGACAAGAACTTATGTTCTCTATTTTAAAAACACAAATCGACCAAGGTGGATTTATTCTTTTTACAGGTATTTTAGAGGTAAAAGATGGTGGATTTGGTTTTTTAAGAGCAATGGATGGAAATTTTTCTGATACTTCTAATGATTCTTATGTAAGTGCAACACAAATCAAAAAGTTTGCACTTAGAACTGGGGATATTGTTACAGGACAAGTTAGACCTCCAAACAAAGATAGTGAAAAATATTATGCTTTACTTAAAATTGAAGCAATAAACTATCTACCAATACATGAATCAAAAAACAGACCACTTTTTGATAACCTAACACCTTTATATTCAACAGAAAGATTTAAATTTGAGTATGAATCAACTAAAATGACAGGAAGAATATTAGACTTATTTTCTCCTATGGGTAAAGGTCAAAGGGGACTTATCGTTGCTCCTCCAAAAACTGGTAAAACAGAACTTTTAAAAGAACTAGCTCACGGTATTTCAAGAAATCATCCAGAAGCTCACTTAATGGTTTTACTAATAGATGAAAGACCAGAAGAAGTTACAGATATGCAAAGAAGTGTAAAGGGTGATGTTTACTCTTCTACATTTGATTTACCTGCTCAAAATCATGTTAGAGTTGCTGAAATTGTTATTGAAAAAGCAAAAAGAATGGTTGAGATGAAAAAAGATGTTGTTATCTTACTTGACTCAATCACAAGACTTGCACGTGCATATAATACAGTAACACCAAGTAGTGGAAAAGTACTTTCAGGTGGGGTTGATGCAAATGCACTACACAAACCAAAAAGATTTTTTGGGGCTGCTAGAAATATAGAAGAGGGTGGAAGTTTAACTATCATCTCAACTGCACTTATAGATACAGGTTCAAAAATGGACGAAGTTATTTTCGAAGAGTTCAAAGGTACAGGAAACTCAGAAGTTGTACTTAGTCGTGATGCTTCAAACAAAAGAGTTTATCCAGCTGTTGATATTATCAAATCAGGTACAAGAAAAGAAGAACTACTTCTTACTCCAGATATCTTACAAAAAACATGGATACTAAGAAATGCAATCGCATCTATGGATGAAGTAGAAGCGTTGAAATTTCTTTATTCTAAGATGTTAAAGACTAAGAATAATGATGATTTTTTCTCAGGAATGAACGAATAGCTTCATAAAACTGCCTCTTTTTGCAAATTTCCGCGTCAGTTGCGGAAATTTTGCTCGTCATGTACTAATTGTACACTCCAACACAAAATTACCCCACTTCCTTGAACTTTACAAAAATATTCAGCTTTCTGAAGCTATTACAATGTAAATGAAAAATTCATTAAATAAATAATTTGCTATAATCCCCCCATGCACAAAAAATTACAAAAATATATAGAATCATATGATTTAATACAAAATACAAATACTTACGAACTAAAACCAAATGGTGGAATGATAGTTTTAATCAATCAAAATGATAAATGTGAAGTTCTTATTCAGGAGGAACTTTTTATTTTGGATAGTTTTCAAGCTATGTTAATCAATGCTTATGAAGAATCTGTAAGTATACAATCAGCCGAAGAGATTACTTTAGTAGCTGTTAGATTTAAAGGGGCTGGGGCTTCTTTTTTTTATGAAGAGTTTATGGATGAGCTTATGCATCATCCTACTGAGCCTATTTATTTACAAAAAGATATTTTGAAAGGTTTTGATAATTTTGAAGTAGAACTAGATGTTTATTTTCAAAATCGATTTAAGCCTAGTAAATCTCAGTTTGGTGTTATGCGAATAATTGAATTGGTTGAAAAAAATGATGGTGACTATGATATGGAAGAGGTGTTGAGAATAGCTAATGTACCTAGGAAAATCTTTGATAAGGTTTTTAGATGGCATGTGGGTTTGGCTTTAAAGAGTTATGCAAGTATTCGAAAAGAGTTATTGCAATAGTTATTTAAAAACTTTTTCATACTGCTCAACTCTAAAGTCAAAGGTTGTGTAGTTTGGATTCTCTTTTTTCATCTTTTTGTAGTACTCATTTGCTCCTATACTTCTGTTTGCTGCATTTGATGGGGAGGTTAAACTTATGGTTTGGATTTCTCTATTATCATAGGTAAATTTATGTTTTTTTGGGATGTTCTCACAGATGAGTTTTAAGGCTATATTCTCTTTTTTTAGGACTTGTCTAAAGAAGTATTCTGGGGAGTTTTTACATAATCCGCCTGTGAAGATTATAGTTTGGATATTTTTGTATTTTTTTATAAAACCAAGTATATCCCTTAAAACTACTTCACTCATACCTATATCACTAGCATCTATTTTTTCTCTTTTACACGATTGGACAATATCACAGACGCCTATTTGATTTTTTATTAGGAACTCTTTTCTTAAATTTGTAGATTCAATACTCTTATCAAAGGGTAGATTTAGATTATGGATTTTGTTTAAGACTTGCCAAAGTAGGTTATCTTTTGAACCATAACAAAAATCCACATCGCTTTCTTTGAACTGTTTATTACAAAACCTTGGAGGTGGTAAAGTTCCTACTAAAATCTTTTTTGTTTTGTCATTTAAGAACTGTTTATATGGATGGAAATGAAAAAACAAAATAGACCCCTTTTTTAATAGTGTAGTTTAATTATTACAAAAAAGAAATTAAAATTAGAATATAAAAAATAATTTTTATTTTCTAATTTTTATATTCATTATTAATTCTTGCTGAATTAAATTATTAACATTATTTTATATAACACGTTTAAAACTACAAGTGCTAAAATCAAAGATTACATACTTTAAGTAAATTATTTATAAGTTAGAAAACCAAATTAAAAGGTTTAACATGAAAATAATAGCAAGTTATTTTGAAACACTTGAAGAGTTGATAGAGAAAAATAATCACCACCAATACTTATTGCTTGTTGCTTCTAAAACAGATGTAGATTTAAATCTTTTAAAAAACTCTGATATTAAAATCTATGGTGGAATATTACCTCAAATAATTTTTAAAGACAAAGTATATGACTATGGAGTAATAGCTATAGAGATAAGCAATAATATGAAATCAAACTTTATAAAAGATATAAGTAATGCTTGCTTGGATAAAAATGATTTTAAGAATATAAAATCTGTTATTACTATTTTGGAAGGTTTATCAAATTACACAGAACCATTTATCCAAGAGCTTTTTGAAAATGTAGACATCCATACAAATATACTAGGAGCAGGCGCTGGTTCTTTTGAGGATAAAAGCGAAGCTTTTATTTTTGATAATAGTGGATTTTATAAAGATGCAGCGATTTTGATTAGCCTAAAAAATAGTATTGATTTAGGTGTAAAACATGGCTGGGAATATTTAGATGGACCATATGTTGTAACTTCAGCAGAAGGTAATATTGTAAAAACTATTGACCACCGAAGTGCTTTTGAAGTCTATAAAGAGATAGTTGAAAAAGATTATCAAGTAGCCTTAACAAAAGAGAACTTTTTAGAAATCTCAAAAAATTATCCCTTTGGTATTGTAAAATACAAAGGCGAAGAAGTAGTAAGGGATCCTATTGCTTTTGATGGTGATAATTTAATTTTAGTAGGAAAAGTTTCAAATAACAGTGTCTTAAATATTTTAAAAGGTAAAAACGAAAGTTTATTGAAGGCATCAAGGGAAGCCATAAGTGATGCTTTGAAAAATAGTTGCGAATTTATACTTGTTTTTGATTGTACTACAAGAAAAAGCTTTTTAGAAGATAAGTTTGATGATGAGTTAGGTACAATCTATCAACAAACAAATGCTTCTACTTTTATAGGAGCCATATCTATTGGTGAGATAGCCAATGAAGGTAATAAATATATTAATTTTTTAAATAAAACTTGTGTAATAGGTGGTATATGCTTTTAAGTCAACTCTCAATCTCGTACAAATGTCATAGTTCAATAGGTAACAGCCTAAAGTTAAAAGATATGATAAATGAAGTAATAAAAACCTTTATTATGGAAACTGATGCTATTTATGGAAGTTTTTATCTAACAAAAGAAAATATAGAACCTATTGTTTCCCATGGAAAAAAACTAGACTTTGATATAAATGATTTACTCAAAAAAAGTAAAGATGAAAAAATAATAGTCACCTCTCTTTCAGAGACAATAAATGCCTTATTATACAAACTTGAAAATGGTTTGATAATATTTTTTTATGATAAAGAGATTGATTTAGAATTTATCACTTCTACTTATGAAAGCTTTAGACAAAAATTAAATATAAGCATAAACTCTTGTTTAAATGTACAAAAACTAGAAGAGAAAAACCTTGAGTTAGAAGACTTGACTTTAAATTTAAAAGCTAAAGTAAAAACAGCAATAGAACTTACAAAAGAGAAAGAAAAACAGTTTTTTGAGCAATTAAAGATGGCACAAATGGGTGAATTAATAGGAAATATTGCTCACCAATGGAGACAGCCTTTAAGTGTTATTTCCACAGCTGCAAGTGGCATGAAAATAAAAAAAGAGCTTGAAGTTTTAAGTGATGAAGACTTTTTTCATTATGCTGATAGTATATTAAATAATGTAACTTTTTTATCGGATACTATTGATGAATTTAGAGACTATATAAAAGAGAGTCATAAAGAAAAAGAGATAATTGTTCAAGATAGAGTAAAGATGGCTTTCAAGATGGTAGAAACAAGTTTTTCTATTGAAAATATAAAAATCATCGAAGATACTATGGAAAAAGAGCCCATAAAATTCAAACTTATTTTAGGAGAACTTCTTCAAGTAATTATTGCCATTTTAAATAATGCTAGAGAGGCTTTATCTAGTAAAAAAAGTTCTGATAATTGGGTTAAATACTCTGCATATAAAGATGAACATAGTGTAGTTATTACGATAGAAGATAATGCAGGTGGAATTAAAGAAGAGATAATAGATAAAATCTTTAATCCATACTTTACAACAAAACATCAGTCCCATGGTACTGGTATTGGACTATATAGTAGTTACGATATTGTAGTTAATCATTTAGGTGGTACTTTAGATGTTGAAAATAGTGAACATGGAGCTAAGTTTTTTATAAAACTTCCTTTGAATATTAACTATACAATTTAGTCTCAAATTTAATTTCTTTGTACTAATGAATTTATATAAAAACTTATGATAGAATATTTGCTTATTATGAAAAAGGTATAAATTGAGAGTAGGCGTATTTGATTCTGGCATTGGTGGTTTAACAGTTGTTAAAGCCATAACAGAAGTTTTAAAAGGTGCTGAGATTTTTTATATTGCAGATACAAAGTTTGCACCATATGGGGAAAAATCAAAAGAACAGATATTAAAACATAGTTTTGATATTGCTAACTATTTGATTAAAACTCATAATATTGATGCTTTAGTAGTTGCTTGTAATACAGCAACTTCAGCTGCAATAAAAGAGTTAAGAGAACATTTTCCACAACTTATAGTAATAGGAACAGAACCTGGTATAAAACCAGCTATACAGTTAAGTAAAAATGGAAAAATTGGGATTTTAGCAACACCTGCCACTTTAAAGGGTGAAAAGTATCAACTGTTAGTTGATGTTTTGTCAACTTCTAGTTCGCATATCACTTTGTATGAACAAGCTTGTCCAGGTCTAGTTCAGCAAATTGAAAATGGTAAAATAGATGATGAAAAGACATTTTTACTTTTACAAAATTGGTTAAAGCCTATGAAAGAAAATGGGGTAGATACAGTAGTTTTAGGTTGTACACATTATCCTTTGGTAGAAGATACAATAAAAAAAATTATGGGTAAAAATATAAATCTAATCGAAACAGGTTATGCAATAGCAAACAGATTAAAAGATTTATCAAAAGATTGTGGTAATTTTAATAATGGTGAGTTGAAAGTAAATGTATACTTCACTTCATATATTAATTTAGAAATGATAAGTAAAATATTAAATTCATGGAATAACGGTGGGGAAATAGTGGTAAGGAATATAAATGAGTGAGAATCAAAATTCACAAAAGAAAGTTTTAGCCCTAAAATATAGACCAAAAAGATTTGAAGATTTAGTTGGTCAAGGAACTGTCTCTCAAACACTATCTTTAGCTTTAGATTCAAATAGATTATCCCATGCTTATCTCTTCTCAGGACTTAGAGGAAGTGGAAAAACTTCAACTGCTAGAATTATGGCAAAAGCTTTATTATGTTCAAGTGGTCCTACTTCAAAGCCTTGTGAGGTTTGCGAAAACTGTGTAAGTGCAAATACAAATCGTCACTTAGATATTATAGAGATGGATGCAGCTAGTAATAGAGGTATCGATGATATAAAAGATTTAATAGAACATACAAAATACAAACCAAGCAGTGCTAGATTTAAAGTATTTATAATCGATGAGGTTCATATGCTTACAACACAAGCATTTAATGCACTTCTAAAAACACTAGAAGAGCCTCCTGGGTTTGTAAAGTTTATCTTAGCAACTACTGACCCACTAAAACTTCCAGCTACAATTTTAAGTAGAACACAACACTTTAGATTTAAAAAAATCTCTCATAAAGATGTAATGCATCACTTAACTCATATTTTAAATGAAGAAAAAATAGAGTTTGAAGATGATGCTTTAGCCATAATTTCAATAAGTGGACAAGGAAGTTTAAGGGATACATTAACTTTACTTGACCAAGCAATTATTTTCGCCAAAGGAAAAGTTACAACAAGTGCTGTTGTGGATATGTTAGGACTTATTGACCCAGAGTTTTTAGATAACCTTTTTGATGTAGTTTTATCTTGTGGAGATATAACTCCTATCATTGAAACACTTGAAGAGTATGAAGCTGGTTCTGTTTGTGATGAGATGACTATATATCTTAAAAATAAAATGCTTTATGGAAAAGACCCAAAATTTAATATCTTTTTATATGATAGATTCTTTAGAATCCTAGGGGATGCCAAACATCTATTATCTTTAAACTCTGATCCAACATTTGTATTGATTTTGACACTCTCAAAAATGAGTGAAGCTACAAATCTAAAGACTCTAGATGAGCTAATTGATGAGGTGCAATCTTCTCCTGTAAAAGAAGTAAGTCATCAAAGTCATTCAAATAAAATGACAAGTGCAGTAAATCAAGATGTTGTATTAGAGCACGCTCATGTCGAAAAGCCAAAAGTAGAAGAAAAGCTTGAGCAACAAGTTGTAGCAAGTGTTGTTGAAGAGCCAAAAGTTATTGAAGATATACCTGTACAAGAACCAAAAGTAGAAGAGAAAATTGAAAAAATAGTTGACCCAAGTGTTGAATTATATAGTGAACTTACAAAAAAAGTTTATGAGAGAAGTCATGACTTAGGTGTATGTTTTGAGAAAAACTTTATTTTCCAAAGTTTTGAAAATAATATTTTAAATATAGTATCTTATGACCAAGATGAGGATAGAAAGTTTTTATATAAACATTTTGGTATTATAAAAACCTTTGCTAAAGATGTATTTGGCTTAAACATTGAATTAGAGTTTAAAAAAGGCGAAATACAAGAGCAAAAAAAAAATGATGTAAATCCGTCAATAGATGAGCCAGAAGCAAATATTGATGATATAAACTTAGAACTACAAGAAGAAGATGAGACTCAAGAGGAAGTAGGTTCTATGATAGAAGATATAGAGATGGGGGCAGGTTGTGTAGCTAGTATGCATGATTCTTCACAAGCAAAACCTTCCCAAAAAGAGCTTCAAATGGAAGATATATTAAACTCAACTATGTTAAATAAAGCAAAAGAGTTATTTGATATTAAAAAAATAACAGTTAAAACAAAAGTATAAAAGTAAGGAGAAATAGATGAGAAATTTAAAAAAAGTATTAATGATTTTTTCTATATTTGCTATAGGTTTATATGCAAATGATCTTGATAAAGATATTATAAATTTTGAAAAAAAGAGACTTTCAAACAATGCTAGAGTAGAGATTCAAGATGTTAAAATAAATACAAAACTAAGAATGAAAATGCCAATAAATAATTGGTATGGATATATAATAGATGTAAAAGCAAAGGTAAAAGATAAAGAGATAAATGCTAAAGATATAGTTTTTTCAAATGGAGTAGTTGTTGCAGCTGATTTATTGGATTTAAAAACTGGAAAATCTTTAAAAGATTTATTAGAACCAAAATTTGATACAAAATATTATAGTGAAAAACATTTAATAGCAGGTAATCATAAAGCAAAAGATAAAGTAGTAGTATTTTCAGACCCTTTATGTCCATTTTGTATGGATTATGTTCCTGATGTAATAGAGCATGTTAATAAAAATGAAGATTCAATTGCTCTTTATTATTATCATTTTCCACTATTAAGAGTTCATCCTGCCTCTGCAACTTTAGTAAAAGCTATGAATATAGCAAAAAGTATGAATATAAAAGATGTAGAGAGTAAAGTTTATCAAATCGATTGGGACAGATACTTTAAAGTTGATTCAAAAGATGAAGAAGAGATATTAAAGGCTTTTAATAAAGAGTTTAATATAGAAATTACAAAAGAAGAGTTAAACAATCCTACTATTATGAATTCTATTTTAGAAGATGTAAAAATAGGTGAAGAGCTTATGGTAAGAGGAACACCAACAATTTTTGTAAATGGTGAAAAAGATAATACAAAATTAAAATATGAGACGTTAGGGGATAGATAATGAAGAAAATAGTAATTGCAACAAGAAAGAGTAAATTGGCACTTTGGCAAAGTGAATATATAAAAGCTGAACTTTTAAAACACTATCCTGATATGCAAATAGAGTTACAAGAGTTTTCAACAAAAGCAGATAAGATTTTAGATGTTCCATTAGCTAAAATAGGTGGAAAAGGACTTTTTACAAAAGAGTTAGAAGTAGCCTTACAAAGTAAAGAGGCTGATATTGCTGTTCACTCTTTAAAAGATGTTCCTGTTGAGTTTGAAGAGGGTTTTGTATTAGCTGCTCTTACAAAAAGATTTGACCCAAGAGATGCTTTTTTAAGTGAAAAGTATGCAAGTATACATGAGCTTCCAAAGGGAGCAGTTATAGGAACTACAAGCCTAAGAAGAAGAATGGAGTTAAAACTTTTAAGACCAGATATAAATCTTAAAGATTTAAGAGGAAACATAAATACTAGAATTGCTAAGTTAAAAGCTGGCGAATATGATGCTATTATTTTAGCGGCAACTGGTGTTCAAAAACTTCAAATAGAAGGTGAAGTTAAATATTTTACTCCAATTTCTATTGATGATATGATTCCATCAATGGGACAAGCAACTTTAGGAATAGAGACTCTTGATAATCCTGAACTTGTAGAGCTACTATCTGTTTTACATGATAAGAATGCACATATTGAATCAACTATCGAAAGAGATTTTGTAAGAACTTTAGAGGGTGGTTGTCAAGTTCCAATAGGTGTAAAAGCTACAATTTTAGATGAAAACTCTATTAGAGTTCAAGCAATTGTAGGTATGCCTGATGGTAGTGAGTATGTTGAAGAAGATATTACTGCTGATATTGATGATTTTGAAACTATTGGTCAAACTGTTGCACAAACATTTATTGACCAAGGAGCAAAAGAGCTGTTAGCACGTGCAGAAAAAGTAGCTTTTCAATAAAATGCTAGACTTTTGTTACGAATTTTAAGTAGTATTGTTGACTATTTTATTAAAAGTAATATTTATAAGGAGTGATGATGAGAATAGATGTAAATAATGTGGCATTTTGTTTAGTTGATGTACAAGAAAGACTTTATCCGCATATGACAAACAAAGATGAGATAGAGAAAAATTTACTAACATTGGTAAAAGGTTTACAGCTTCATGAGGTTCCTTTTATAGTAAATGAACAGTACAAAAAAGGTATTGGGGAAACAATTCCAAGTCTTAGAGAACTTGTTGATGAGTATCCACACTTTGAAAAGACAACATTTTCTTGTTGTAAAAATGAAGAAACAATGATTGCAATTAACTCTTTAGATAAAAAGCAAATCATAGTTGCAGGAATTGAGACTCATGTTTGCGTACTTCAAACTTGTATTGATTTATTAGAAGCTGGATATCAAGTAGTTTTAGTAACTGATTGTGTTACTTCAAGAAAACAAAATGATACAGAAATGGCAATTGCTAGATTGATTCAATCAGGGGTAATACCTACAACTTATGAGTCACTATTATTTGAACTAACTGTTAATGCTAAACACCCACAATTTAAAGGTATATCTGCCTTAGTTAAATAGTAAAGCACCTTTGGGTGTTTTACCAATTTATTCCTTTCTTTCCTAAAGAATCCAATATCTCATTTGTTTTACTAAAGTGTTTACATCCAAAAAATCCTCTATAAGAAGATAATGGACTAGGATGTGGGGCTGTTAATATATGATGTCTTTTATTATCTATTAGTTTTGTTTTTGATATGGCAGGGCTTCCCCAAAGTAAAAAGATTATATCTTCACAGTTTGCTGAGATATGTTTGATAATATTATCTGTAAATATCTCCCAGCCTAGTTTATGATGCGATTTTGGTTTTGATTCTTCTACTGTTAAAATAGTATTTAAAAGAAGAACTCCTTCTTCTGCCCAAGGAGTTAAATCCCCATCAAGACAAGATGAATCTTTTCCTAAATCCTCTTTTATCTCTTTTAATATATTTTGCATAGAGGGTGGATTTTTTATCTCTTTTGGAGTTGAAAATGATAAGCCTTGTGCTTGTCCTTTTCCATGGTATGGGTCTTGTCCTAGTATTACAACTTTTAGTTCATCAAAAGCAGTTTTCGCAAAGGCATTAAATATTTTATCTTGAGGAGGAAAAACAGTTGATGTTTCATATCTTTTATCAATCTCATTTTTTAAGTTTTTATAATACTCTTGCTTTTGTTCTTTATTTATAATCTCATTCCAAGTTTTCATACAACTCCTTTAAAATAAAGCCGTATTATGACGAAAGTAAAATAAAAAAAGGGAAGAGACTAATCTCTTCCCTTTTTGTTGTTTAAAGTCTTTGACTATTAGTCCATAGTTCCTTCTGGAACATGAACATAACCTTCCATGATTATTCTAGCACTTCTACTCATTGTTGCTTTATCAACTATATATTGACCATCATTATTTTGAATAATTGCACCAACTTTAAGTGTACCTGATGGATGTCCAAACTCAACTGCAGTTTTTTCTCCCCCACCAGCAGCAATATTTACTAATGTTCCTTCAATACAAGCAGCAACTCCAATAGCAACTGAAGCTGTTCCCATCATAGCATGGTGTAATTTTTGCATAGATAAAGCTCGCACGTGCAAATCAATTTCATCTGCTTTAACTTCTTTTCCACTTGATGTAGTAAAATCACTTGGTGGTGCAACAAAAGCGATTTTTGGAGTATGTTGTCTTGTTTCTGCTTCTTTCAAGTCTGAAATTAGACCCATTTTTAATGCAGCATAAGATCTAATTATTTCAAATCTTGCTAGTGCATCAGCATCAGAGTTAATATCAGCTTGAAGTTCAGTTCCTTTGTATCCAATATCGCAAGCATTTACAAAACATGTAGGAATACCAGCAGTTATCATAGTAGCTTTAAATGTACCAATTCCTGGAACCTCTAAATCATCTACTAAGTTTCCAGTAGGAAATAACTCTTCACTAGGATCAACAGGTTCTGCAAACTCTAATACGATTTCTTCAGCAGGAAATGCAACACCATCAATGTAATAATCTCCCATTTCTTTAACTATTCCATTTTCCATAGTTACATAACAAAGAATAGTTTTTTTGATATTTGCTTGCCAAATTTTTACACAACAAACACCATTTTCAGGCACATTATCAACTAAACCTTCTTTAATAGCAAAAGGACCAACTGCACTAGATAAATTTCCACAGTTTCCACTCATATCCACAAAATCTTTATCAATAGCAACTTGACAGAAATAGTAGTCTACATCATGCCCAGGAACATCTGATTTACCTACTAAAATAGCTTTTGAAGTAGAAGAAGTCGCTCCTCCCATACCATCCATTTGTTGTTTATAAATATCAGGACTTCCAACAATTCTTTGAAGTAATTTATCTCTTTTTCTTGAATCTTCTTGAGCCTCTTTTGGTAAATCTGCTATATTAAAAAATGTTCCTTTAGAAGTTCCACCTCTCATATATGTTGCTTTTACTTTAAATTGTGGTTTATAAGACATTCTGTTTCCTTAAAATATTTGATTAAAACTTATTAAAAAAATCCAATGATTTCTCTAATAAATAGTTAAAAGAAGAGTTTTCTCTTCTTTTAACTTAGATATTATTTACCTTCAGCAATAACATCTTTAGCGAATTTTTGTAAAATACCACCATTTGTATAAACATCAACTTCAGCAGAAGTATCAAGTCTACATAAAACAGGGAATTTAACAACTTCACCATTTTCTCTAGTCATAACTACAGTTAAGTCACATCTAGGAGTAATCTCACCTTCGATATCAAAAGTTTCACTTCCATCAATAGCATAAGTATTTCTAGTATCACCTTCTTTGAATTGTAATGGTAATACACCCATTCCAACTAAGTTAGTTCTGTGAATTCTTTCAATTGATTCAGCAATAAGTACTTCAACACCAGCTAATCTAACACCTTTTGCAGCCCAGTCTCTTGAAGACCCTTGACCATAATTTGTACCAGCGATGATGATTAGTGGTTGTTTTCTTTGAGTATAAGTCTCAATAGCTTCCCACATTCTAGATTCTGTACCCTCAGGCATAATCTTAGTTAAAGAACCTTGTTTAGTTTCCCCATTTTCATCTTTAACCATTTCGTTAAATAGTTTTGGATTTGCTAAAGTTGCTCTTGAAGCTGTATGATGATCCCCTCTATGTGTTGCATAAGAGTTTAAATCTTCAACAGGTAATCCCATTTTTAAACAATATTCACCAGAAGCAGAGCTTGGTAAAATAGCATTTGATGGAGATAAGTGGTCTGTTGTTATATTATCAGGGAATACAACTAATGGTCTCATACCTTTAAGTGCAGGCATTTGCATATATTCATCTTCCCAATAAGGAGGTTTATTGATATATGTTGACGCAGTATTCCATTTATAGAATGGGTCAATTTTAACGCTATCTAATAATTCTCTTTTGAACATTGGCTCATAAATGTTGTTGTACATTTCAGGTCTAACACATGATTTTTCAACAGCATTAATCTCTTCATCTGATGGCCATAAATCTTTTAATTTAATGTCATTACCATCTTTATCTTTTCCTAATACATCATTTTCAATATCAAATCTAATAGTACCAGCTAATGCATAAGCAATAACAAGTGCAGGTGAAGCCAAAAATGCTTCTTTTACATATGGGTGGATTCTTCCATCAAAGTTTCTATTTCCAGATAATACAGCAGTTGTATAAACATCTCTATTTACAACTTCTTCTTGGATTTTAGGGTCTAGGGCACCTGACATACCATTACAAGTAGTACATGCAAATCCAACAACACCAAATCCTAATTTTTCCATTTCAGGTAATAATCCAGCTTCTTTTAAATAAACTTCGATTACTTTAGATCCTGGTGCTAATGAAGATTTAACCCAAGGTTTTCTTGAAAGTCCTAGTTCATTTGCTTTTTTAGCTAGTAATCCAGCTGCGATAACGTTTCTTGGATTTGAAGTATTAGTACAAGAAGTAATTGCTGCAATTAAGATGCCACCATCAGGGATGAAATCACCTTCTTGTGTCCATTCTTTTACTATACCTTCAGCTTTTAACGTTGAAGTTGGCACTAATTTATGAGGTTTAGATGGACCTGCTAAAGATCTTGTAACTTTTGATAAATCAAATTCAATAGTTCTTGCATATGTAGCATTGTCAAATTGGTCAGCCCATAATCCATTTGCTTTTGCATAAGCTTCTACTAATTTAACTTGCTGTGCATCTCTACCTGTTACTGTTAAGTAATCAATTGTTTGAGAATCAATAGCAAACATACCAGCACTTGCACCATATTCAGGAGTCATATTTGCAATAGTTGCTCTATCTCCTAAGTTAAGGTATTTTGTACCAGCACCAAAGAACTCTAAGTATGCAGAGATAACATTGTTTTCTCTTAAAAATGATGTCATAGCAAGTGCAATATCAGTAGCAGTAATACCTTCTGATCTTACCCCAGTAATTTCAACACCAATGATTTCAGGAACTCTCATATAAGAAGGGTTTCCAAGCATAACATTTTCAGCTTCTAATCCACCAACACCAACAGCGATAACACCAAGTGCATCAACATGAGGAGTATGTGAATCTGTACCAACTAATGTATCAGGAGATGCAATTCCATCAATATTGTGAACAACAGGAGACATTTTTTCAAGGTTGATTTGGTGCATAATTCCATTACCTGGAGGAATAACATCAACGTTATTAAATGCTTCTTTTGTCCAGTTGATAAAGTGGAATCTATCTGCATTTCTTCTATCTTCGATATCTCTATTTTTTTGGAATGCATCTGGATCAAATCCACCACACTCTACTGCTAATGAGTGGTCAACAATAAGTTGTGTAGGAACAACAGGGTTAACTTTATCAGGGTTTCCACCTTTAGAAGCAACTGCTTCTCTTAAACCTGCAAGGTCAACAAAAGCTGTAAGACCAAGAATATCGTGACAGATAACTCTTGAAGGATACCAAGGGAAATCTTTGTCAGTTCTTTTTTCAATTAATTGAATTAAAGAGTCTTTTAAATCTTCACTTGGACATTTTCTAATTAAGTTTTCTGCTAATACTCTTGATGTATAGTTAAGTTTTTCAAAAGAACCAGGAGTGATATCTTCAACTGCTGCTTTTACATCATAGTAGCTAGTATCGAAACCTTCTAGTTTTTTAAGATATTTATCATTTGTCATTTTTATATCCATTTAGTTTGTATTTAAAAGGATGAGTGCAAAGACTCATCCTTTTAGTGTTTGCCAAAGGTGGCACTAGAGTATTTTAAGTTCTTATCTTTCTTCTATAGGAACGTATTTTAAGTCTTCAGGTCCAGTATATGTAGCAGAAGGTCTAATGATTTTTCCATCTTCTCTTTGCTCAATTGCATGTGCACCCCATCCAGTAACTCTTGAGATGATAAAGATTGGAGTAAACATATCTGTTGGAATTCCCATTTGGTTGTAAGAAACTGCAGAGAACCAGTCTAAGTTAGGGAACATTTTTTTGTTATCCCACATGATTGTTTCAATTCTTTCAGCAACGTCATACATTAATGTATTGTTGTTTTCTTTAGATAAATCTTCAGCAACTTTTTTGATTACTACGTTTCTTGGGTCACAAGAAGAGTAAACTGGGTGTCCAAATCCGATAATAATCTCTTTTCTAGCCATTCTTTCTAAGATATCTTTTTGGGCTTCATCAGGTGAAGAGTATCTTTCTTGGATATAAAATGCAACTTCATTAGCTCCACCATGTTTTGGACCTCTTAATGCTCCAATTGCACCAGTGATACAAGAGAACATGTCAGAGTTTGTTCCAGAGATAACTCTTGAAGTAAATGTAGATGCATTAAATTCATGCTCAGCATAAAGGATTAATGATGTATGCATAGCTCTAACCCAAGATTCTCTTGGTTTTTCACCATGTAATAGGTGTAAGAAGTGACCACCAACTGTATCATCATCAGTTACAACATCAATTCTTTTTCCATTGTATGCATAGTGGTACCAGTAACATAACATAGAACCAAAACAAGCCATTAATTTATCTACAATTGCTTGAGCTTCATCTTTTGGATGAGATTCATCTTCAGACATAATTGCTCCAAGAACTGAACAACCTGTTCTCATAACACCCATTGGATGAGCAGTTTTTGGTAATTGCTCTAATGCAATTTTTACTCCAGCTGGAATATCTCTTAAACCTTGTAATTTAGTTTTATAAGCTGCAAGCTCAGCTTTATTTGGTAATTTTTCATGAACGATTAAATGTGCAATCTCTTCAAACTCTGCTGTGTTAGCGAATTCTAAAATATCATATCCTCTATAGTGTAAGTCATTTCCACTTTTCCCAACTGTACAAATAGCTGTATTTCCTGCAGATTGCCCCGATAATGCAACTGATTTTTTTGGTTTAAATCCTGTAGTTGTAGTGCTCATATTGTCTCCTTTTGTAATTAATAAATATTTATGTTTTTTGTAAAGCTAAAATTATTTAGCTTTACCTTTTGAAAATAATGCATCCATTTTTTGCTCATAATCGTGGTAACCTAACATATCGTAAAGTTCCATTCTTGTTTGCATAGTATCTAGTGTACTTTCTTGAGTACCTTTATCTCTTAATTCTTGGTATACATGTAAAGCAGCTTTGTTCATTGCTCTAAATGCAGATAATGGATAAAGTACCATTTCAATACCTACACTTCCTAGTTCTTCAGTAGTAAACATTGGAGTTGCCCCAAACTCAGTAATGTTTGCTAATACAGGTACAGACATTTGATCACAAAACTCTTTGTATTCTTTTAATGTATGAACAGCTTCTGCGAAAATTGCATCTGCTCCAGCTTCAACATAAGCTTTTGCTCTAGCAACTGCAGATTCTTGACCTTCAGACGCATGTGCATCAGTTCTTGCAATGATATAGAAGTCTGGGTCTAATTGCATTTTAGCATCAACAGCAGCTCTAATTCTGTCACACATCTCTTCAGTTGTAACTAACTCTTTGTTTGGTCTGTGTCCACATCTTTTTGCAGCAACTTGATCTTCAATATGTAATCCAGCAGCACCAGATCTGATAAATTCTTTAACAGTTCTAGCTACGTTAAATGCATGTCCCCAACCAGTATCAGCATCTACGATTAATGGAGTATCACAAATAGAAGTAACTCTTCTAATATCAATACAAACATCTTCAATCATAGTCATACCTAAATCTGGTAAACCATAAGATGCGTTTGCAATACCACCACCTGAAAGGTAAATAGCTTTATATCCTACTTTTGTAGCTTGTAATGCTTGGTAAGCATTAATTGTTCCTACAATTTGTAAAGGAGTCTCTTCCTTAAGTGCTTCTCTAAATTTTTTTCCTGCGCTCATGTATATCCTTTAAATTTTTAGTAAAGATAGTATACATTATAGTGTTGATTATGTATTGTATAATAGTTGAATTGAAAAATACAATTTTTAGACTTTATTTAGATTTATGTACAATATTTGTTTTTATGTATAATAATGGTACAATTTGAACTTAGAAAATGAATAGGAAGAGAGATGTCTTATAAAACAAGCATAGATAAAATAATAGAAATATATAAAAGATCAAATTTAAGTATATCAAAATTTGCCTCATTAATCCAAAAAGATAGAAGAACAGTAACTTCATGGGTAGATAGAATAACTGATGTTGAACCTTCAATAAATGTCAAAGATAAAATTTGTGCACTCTTTAGATATCCAGATTATATTTGGGAAGAGGCTTGCAATGACGAAGAGTTTATAAAATCAATAACTCAAATTCCCCAAAAAGAAGTAAGAATCATAGATGAAGATTATTATGGAAGATTAAAGTACATTATGGAGATGGAAGCAAATAGAAGATTTGTAATACAAGCACAATTTCCAGGTCCAATGTATAGGGATACAGCAGTAAAAAGAATATATAGAACACTGACAAGTTCTGATATAGAAGAGTTAAAACAAAGTAGAATTACCCAAATGCTTAGATATGATTATGATACTACAGAGTGGTACTCCATTAAATCTATACTCTCATTTTGTTTTGCTAGTATTGGGAACTTTTATACAAAAGAGGAAAAGATAAAAATATTGGAGCTTATTTATGAGTTGTTTAACAACAACTATAATAAAAAGCTTTTTTTATTTGACTCCTTTTCAAGAAAAATATATGGGATGGAGACAACCTATATCTCAATCAATGTAAAACAAAAGGTACTATTTTTTAAATCACCTATTGAATCAGTTTTTATAGAAATAAGAAATAAGAATTTAGTTGAGCGAATGCATAAGTATTACTCTTCACCTATTGAAGCTCCAAGTCATGTTAACTTTTTGGAGTCTGTAAAAATTATAAAAATTCTTCAAGATGCATTGAAGTATGGTAATGATATAAAACAAGCATATGAAACAATAAATAGAATGACAGATTATGGTGAACTATTTTATAATAACTTAAGTGTGGACTTACAAAAAGAGGTAAGTGAACCAAAATTAGGACAAAGAAGAAACTAAGATGAGTAGTAGAGAAAAACTTTTAGATGTAGCCTTTGAAGAGATTTATCAAAATGGTTATAGCGCAACTTCAGTTGATAAGATTTTAAAAAAAGCCAACATGAATAAAGGGAGTATGTATCACTTCTTTAAATCAAAAAAAGAGTTGGGACTAGCAGTAGTTAATGAAAGAGTAAACTCTTATATTGTAGATAAATATAGTATTTTGTTAAAACACGAAAAAAATATTTGTGATGAATTAATAAAACTAATTAAAAATAGAAATAGCTTTGATTTTACTTGTGGCTGTAAACTTAACAATCTTATGCAAGAGTGATCTCCAATAGACAAGGACTTTAAACAAGCTTTAGAAGTAGTTTATACAAGATTTGAAAATATTATTGAACAGATTTTAGATAAAGCAGTTTTGAAAAATGAAATCAAACACGATGATACAAAAGCACTCTCTATGTACATAGTAGCCTCTATTGAAGGGTGTTTAGGTACAGCAAAAAAATCACAAGATGGAAGCTATTTTCAAACTTGTATCTCTCAGCTTGAACTCTTTTTAAACTCCCTAAAAAAATAAATCTAAAAAAGTCTTGACTAATCAGTCAAGACTTTGCTATACTTTTACTTGACCATATAGTCAAGAGTAAAATTTAAGATAGAAAGGATAGCAAATGTCACAAGTTATTGGAGTAATTATATTATGTTCATCGTTTGTTGCATTGATTGTTATGAGCTTTGTTCAAAATGTTTAAAAGAAATTATAGGAATTATTACTATAATAATGTAATAAGACTAATTAATAAAAAGAAAGGTACTAGATGAAAATAGTGATATTAGATAGAGCAACATTAGGTGCAGATATAAACATAGATATTTTTAAAGAGTTTGGAGAGCTAGTATCTTATGATAAAACAAATGCAAATGAGACAAAACAAAGAGTAAAAGATGCAGATATAGTAATTACCAATAAAGTAGTTTTACGAAAAGAGCAAATAGATGATTCAGCTATAAAACTTATATGTATAACTGCAACAGGAACTGATAATGTTGATTTAGAGTATGCAAAAAGCAACAATATTGAAGTAAAAAATGTGGCTGATTATTCTACTTCTAGTGTGGTTCAAGTTGCCTTTGCGATGATATTTTATTTTGTTCAAAAGCTAAACTATTATAAAACCTTTATAGAAGCTGGAAAATGGGAAAAAGCACCAGCTTTTACAAATTTGCATGAAATCTTTTTTGAACTAGATAATAAAAGAGTAGGGGTTATTGGTTTAGGAGATATTGGCGCAAACTTAGCAAAAAAAGCGGAGGCTTTTGATTGTGAAGTAGTCTATTACTCTACAAGTGGGAAAAATAATAACTCAACTTACAAAAGAGTTGAGCTTGATGAGTTGTTAGAAACATCAGATATTATCTCTATACACTCTCCTTTAAATGACAATACAAGAAATCTATTAAAATATGAGAATATGAAAAAGATAAAAGAGGGTGCTATTTTATTAAATCTAGGACGTGGTGGAATTATAAATGAAGATGATTTAGCCAAAATTATAGATGAAAAAGAGATTTATTGCGGGATTGATGTGTTTGCAAAAGAGCCAGTTGAGAGCACAAATGCACTACTAAAAGTAAAAAACAAAGATAGGTTACTTTTAACTCCACATATAGGTTGGGGATCAAGTGAAGCTAGAAATAGACTTATGAAAAAAGTAGCACAGAATATAAAAGATTTTTTAGATAAATAAAAGGAAAAATAATGAGTAAAGCATTGATTATAATAGATATCCAAAATGATTATTTTGAAGGTGGAGCTAGTGAGTTGGTAAACCCTATAAAAGCAAGCCTAAGAGCAAAAGAACTTTTAGAATACTTTAGAAAAAACAAAATACCAGTATTTCATGTACAACATATAAATATAAGAGAAGGTGCAAGTTTTTTCTTAGCAAATACTAAAGGTGTACAAATACATGAAAATGTAAAACCCCTTGAAGATGAAATTATCATAGAAAAAAACTTCCCAAATAGTTTTTTACAAACAAATCTAGAAGCAGAACTAGAAAAACAAAATATAAAAGAGCTAGTAATTTGTGGCATGATGAGTCATATGTGTGTAGACTCCACTACAAGAGCAGCTTTTGATTTGGGTTATGATTGCACTCTTGTACATGATGCTTGTACAACTAAAGATTTGGAATTTGAAGGTAAAGAGCTAAAAGCTAGTGAAGTACATAACTCTTTTATGGCTGCAATTGGAAGTGTATTTGATAAGCTTGTATGTGCAGAGGAAATCGTAAAGAGTTAAGATTTAGTAGAAATAAATAAGTAACTTTAAATCTATTTTTGTAGAATAAAGAAAAAATATAGGATAGATTATGATAAAAAAGATTTCTATTTTATTTCCTTTATGGGCAATACTATTTTCTCTTCTTGCCTATCTACAACCGAATTTGGTAATTGGTTTTAAGTCTTGGATTATTCCTCTTTTGATTCTTATTATGTTTTGTATGGGAATAACACTAAAACTTGATGATTTTAAAAGAGTTTTTAAAAGACCCAAAATCATAGCTTTGACAGTGATATTACAGTTTTTATTTATGCCTTTATTTGCTTTTTTAGTATCTAAGTTGTTTAATTTATCAGATGAATTACTTGTGGGTATGGTTTTAGTAGGGGCAGTTTCAGGTGGAACAGCTTCAAATGTAATAGCATTTTTAGCAAAAGCTGATGTGGCACTTTCTATTACTATGACTATTGTATCAACTCTTTTATCAATAATTATAACTCCATACCTAACACTTCTTTATGTGGGTCAAACTGTACCAGTTCCTGCTTTAAGTATGTTGTTTAGTATTTTAAAAATAGTATTTATACCTGTTGTTGTAGGACTTATAATAAATCATTTTTTTAATAAATATATCGAAAAAAGACATGATATTTTTGCTTTATTGTCTATTATTTCTATTGTATTTATAATAGGTATTATTATAGGGCTTAATGAAAGTAGAATTTCTACTATCGCATTATCATTGATGCTAGCAATAGCTTGTCATAATCTCTTAGGACTACTTAGTGGTTATTATTTTGCCAAAATGTTTGGATATGATAAAACTGTATGTAAAACAGTTGCCATAGAAGTAGGGATGCAAAACTCCGGCTTAGCTGTTGTTTTAGCTATGAAATACTTTAGTGCCTTAAGTGCACTTCCTGGAGCTATATTTAGTATTTGGCATAATATTTCAGGTTCTATTCTTGCTGGTATTTGGGCGAAAGAAGAAGAGGGGAAAATCAATTAGTATGTTTAAAGGTATTATTTTTTTATAATACTCTCTTGAAGAGGTAAACCTCTCCGCTTTCTTACTTTTTGGTCTCGAAAAAGTAAGCAAAAAAGACTGCCGAGTTGATGAAGGCGAAGCTTCCTAAAATTTCAGTCTTTTTTTTCTGCGTTGCGGAACTCCTAAATAATGACCATTTAGGTCATTATTTACTCAAACAGTCCTCACTGTTCCCCGAAAAAAAAGCCTAAAATTTTAGCTTCATCAAAGGCAGAAAGAAATTCCTACGGTTGCTATTTCCTCTGTATTATCAGACAATTAATTAGAGTAAGTAAAAGTTAGGAATCTAAACAAATCAAAAATGTAAATGTCCTTATCCCACCTTTGATTCCAACATTTGCAAAAGCCGAATGTTTATTTTTCTCTTTTCTAAACAAGATTGGCAACTGTTTGAGTGTTTAAAAGTTGCTAAATGCAAGTTTTAATAAACGAGTTTTGCCAAGCAGAAAAGATAAAAATAATAAGTGAGGGAACCCCAAGGGCTTTGAAACCGTTGGTGGTTTTGCTTACTTTGTCCACACAAAGTAAGATAAAGCGAAGACCTTTAGGTGTTTATGATATTATAAAAATCGAAAATAAAATAAATTGTAAAATTATCAAAAAGTTTTGTTAGAATAAATAATAAATTAAAATTTTAATTAAGAGGTTAAAATGGCAAGACCATCAAAAAAGCAACAATTAAAACTACAAGAAATTATCTCTACAGGTTTAGTTAATAGAGATAGTGAAATATATATTTCCTTTGAAAATGAACTTAGCAAATCAAGTAAATATGAAAAACCATATATTTTTTGTTTAGCATGTGAAATTAGAAGGGTTGAAAAAGATTCTGAATATTTAGAGAAAATTAATAAACGAAAATATCTTGCTTGGGTATCACATTTACTTGATGATGATTTTCCCCCTATATCATTAGTTCCTTTATCAACAGTATGGGAATCCCTTGAAGAAGAAAGATATAATGAAATAGTAAATGATTGTGAGTTTACTATTGGATTTATGCGTTTTGAAAGCCTGAAAGAAAAATTAACAAAAGACGAATTAGAAGAAATAATATATCATTCTACTGAAGACCACACTTTTGATATTAAAACTATAATTCAACCTCGTAAATACAATTTAGTACAACCTTATATTAAACAAGGTGAAATATCAAAAAAAGTATTAGTAGAAATAGATTTTACAAAGCCTTTAGGCGATATAGAGGAAACAATAAAAGCTATTAAAGATAAATTTGATAGCGATCCTTCTTATATTAAATCACCATTTGAGGAATTAGATGAGAATATAACAGCATTTATGTGTAGTATAGAAGAATGCGAAATTTTTAAACATAAAAGCCCAAAAACTTTAGAGGGGAAGATGGTTGATTTACTATTTATTTATGATTGTAAAGTTGTAGGACTATCTGAAAAATATATTACTGATGAAATTACAAAGTATTGGAAGGAAACAAAAAAAATTTCTACTGAAGAGTTTTATTCTTTTGATGCATATTATAAACAAGCAAAAGAATTAATTGACGAAGAACAATATAGATGTTTTTTACATGGAGTAAAAACAAATTTATTTAATAACTACCGTTATTGATTTACTTTTTCACAATACCTTTTATTTATAGCTAGTTTATAAATGTCTTTTTTTAACAAAAAATATAATCTATAATACCATTTGTACAAACAAGGAAACTTATTCGTAAGTATATGTTTCCTGATAATTAGCTAATTATTAATTTAAAATTAATAAGGAATTAAAATGGAAAGAGAAAAAATACAAAAGTTGGATATAAAAATATGTTTAAATGTTTCAATAAAAGGTTTAAAAAGAATTGTCTATTCTTATTTAAAAATAAAATTAACTGAGATGTTATTAAGTTTATTTACATAAACCCTTAACTCAAACTATGCTACCATCCTAAAATGAATAATAAACACAAAATACTAAAAGATATTTTCGGACATGAACACTTTAGAAGCTTCCAAGAAGAAGTTGTAGATAGCATTATCAATAAACAAGATGTATTGACCATCTTACCAACTGGTGGTGGTAAATCACTTTGTTATCAACTCCCAACCCTCCTTATGAATGGAATAACAGTCGTAATCTCTCCACTAATCGCCCTTATGCAAGACCAAATAAAAGCACTCAATGACTTAGATATAAAAGCTGAAATGATAAGTTCTTCTCAAAGTGGTGAAGAGAATGGTTTTACTATGCAGAAGCTTTTGAAAGGTGAGTTGAAGTTTATTTATGTGGCACCTGAGAGATTTACTTCTAATGAGTTTGTTGGAGTGTTACAGCGAATTGATATAAACTATTTTGTAATAGATGAAGCACACTGTGTATCTGCTTGGGGACATGAATTTAGAGCTGAGTATAGGAACCTTGATAAACTTAAAAGACTATTTCCTAGTACTCCTATTGCTGCATTTACTGCAACTGCTACTAAAAAAGTAGAAGCAGATATTGCTTCAAATTTAAACTTGCAAAATGCTAGGCATTTTCGTGCTAAAACACATAGGGATAATCTTGATATAAAAGTAGAACCACGAATATCAAATGGTAAGAAACAGATATTAAGTTTCCTAAAATCACATAAAGGCTTATGTGTAATCATCTATACCTTTACTCGAAAAGAAGCAGAAGGTACAGCTCAGTTTTTGTGTGAAAATGGCTATGCCTCAAAAGCTTATCATGCGGGATTATCGCCTGCTGTTAAAGATGAAGTTTATGATGCTTTTGTTTATGAGAAGATTGATATAGTTGTAGCTACTATTGCTTTTGGTATGGGAATTGATAAGTCAAATATTCGTTTTGTCATACATACAAGCTTGCCTAAAACACTTGAAAACTATTATCAAGAGATTGGTCGTGCTGGGCGTGATGGTGATATGTCTTATGTGTACTTACTTTACTCAAAATCTGATGAGGTAAAAAGAAAAATACAAATAGAAGATGCTATAGATACTGGATATAAGCAAACTGGTCTTGATAAACTTGAAGCTATGTATCGATACTGTGTCTCTAATAATTGTCGGCATAAAATCATCGCAAACTATTTTGAAGATGAGATAGATGATTGTAAAACCTTGTGTGATAATTGTACAAAGGGTGAAGTAGAACTTGTAGATGTAAGTGTAGATGCCCAAAAGTTTTTAAGTGCTATTTATAGAAGTGGACAGAGATTTGGAGTAAATCATATTATCGATATATTAAGGGGCTCAAAAAATCAAAAGCTACTAGAGTTTGGACATGACAAGCTCAATGTTTATGGCTTGGGAGCAGATAAAAGCAAAAATGAATGGATAGCAATTTCTGATAAACTAATAGACCTAAAAGCTCTAGATTTAGGTGAGTTTAGAGCTTTAAAAATAACAAATCTAGGAATGCAAATATTAAAAGGTGAAGAAAAACTTTTAATAGATAGTGATAAGCTAGGTATTGCTCAAAAGATTGAAGAGGAAGTGACTGAGCTTAGTTTTGATGAAGAGTTGTATGAGAAGTTTAGAACCTTGCGAAGAGAGATAGCTTTGGAACATGAAGTACCAGCTTATGTGATATTTGGTGATAAGACTTTAAAAGAGTTAGCTTCAAAACTTCCCCTTACAAAAGAAGAGATGCTAGATATAAATGGCGTAGGTCTTGTAAAATATGAAAAATATGGAGAAGCCTTTTTAACTTTATGTAAAAGTATCAAAGAAGAGTTTAGTGAAAAGTTAGAAGAAAAAGTACCACTAAAAAAACTCACAAAAACTTATTTGGAGACTTTTGATTTAATCCAAGAGAATAAGACAGTTGAAGAGATAGCACAAATACGAGATTTGGGTTTGAGCTCTGTTTTATCTCATATTTCTGTTTTAAGTGAGCATGAAAAAATATCACAAGAGAAAAAAGAAGCACTTCTAAAGCCACTTGAAATCCCAGATGAGATTAAACAATGGATTGAACAAGGACTAAAGTATGAAACGCTAAAAGAGCTAAGACAATACTTGTACTTGTATGAGTATATGAAAAAACAGAGTAATTAATTACTCTTGATTAAAAAGTAGAATCGTATCTATGAAAAGAGTAAATACTTCTAGATTTTGGAACAAAGGCTTTTGATAAAAACTTTCTGAGGTAAGCGAACATTTTAAATCCTTTTAGATGTTTGTTAATATAGCTAATACAAGTTTCGTTCCCTTGAGTTTAGAATAAAAATTCTAATGATTAAATATGAATCTGCTAGAATACAATATTAAAAAAATATAAGGAATATCATTGAAACAATATCTAGATTTATTACAACATATTTTAGACAATGGTGTTAAAAAAGAGGATAGAACAGGAACAGGAACTACATCTGTTTTTGGATATCAAATGAGATTTGATTTGAGTGAAGGTTTTCCTCTTGTAACTACTAAAAAAACACATCTTAAAGCTATCATTTCTGAGCTTTTATGGTTTATCGAGGGTAGCACAGATGAGCGAAGATTGGCTGAGATTAATTTTGGTGATGTAGCTGCTAATTTAGTGGGTAAAAAAACTGTATGGACTGCAAATGCAGATGCCCAAGGAAAAGCCTTAGGATATACAAATACAGATACCGTAAAAGAGTTAGGACCTGTATATGGAGCTCAATGGCGTTCTTGGATTGGTCATGATGGAAAAGCTATTGATCAATTATCTGATTTGATAAATCAAATCAAAACTAATCCTGATTCAAGAAGACTGATTTTATCAGCTTGGAATGTGGGTGAAATAGAAAAAATGGCACTGCCTCCTTGTCATACTTTTTTTCAGTTTTATGTGGCAAATGGAAAACTATCTTGTCAACTATATCAAAGAAGTGCAGATGTATTTTTGGGAGTTCCTTTCAACATAGCTTCTTATGCACTACTTACTATGATGATGGCACAAGTTTGTGACTTAGAACTTGGGGATTTTGTACATACTTTTGGAGATGCACATATCTATTCAAATCATATAGATCAAGTAAATTTACAATTAACAAGAAAACCTTTTCATAAACCAACAATGAAAATAAATCCAAGTGTAAAAGATATCAATGATTTCAAAATGGAAGACTTTGAGTTAGAAAATTATGAGTGTCACGAAGGAATAAAAGCAGTAATGGCTGTATAGCCAAAAGGCAACTCATTGCCTTCTTTAGAATTTTGCTACTTTTAAAAGGAATTTATTTCCTTTGTTAAAAAGTAGATATATAAAATATGGTTCCTTTTTATTGGGAACCAATTAAAAGGAATACAGTATGATAGTATCAATGATTGTAGCATATGGAAATAATTGGGAAATAGGTCTAAATAATCAGATGTTATGGCATATCTCTGAGGATTTTAAAAACTTTAAAAATATAACTTCTGGACACCATCTTTTGATGGGTAGAAAAACCTTTGAATCAATAGGTAAGCCCCTTCCAAATAGAACATCGCTTGTTTTATCAAAGAGTGGATTTGAACATGAAGGTGTTCATACTTTTGATGAGGTTCAAGATGCTTTTAATTTTGCACGAGAAAATGGAGAAGAAGAGCTTTTTATCATAGGTGGAGCAAATATCTATAAAACACTTTTCCCATACGTTGATAAAATGTATCTAACTGAAGTTGATTTTTCAGGTGTAGCAGATGCCTTTTTAGAGCCAATAGATTTTTCTACATGGGATTTAGCACAACAGAAAGATTATGATGAAATAGTAGAAGATGATGAACTAAAAAGTCCAGCTTGGAAATTTAAAGTTTGGGTGAAAAAAGATTGATTTGAATCATTGGAAAGAAGCTAGAACTATTTTATAATAAATTTTTAGATTAAGACTTTGGAGTTGTTTTGAATAAAATTTATGGTAGTTTTATATTCTTTTTTTATTTTGTAAAATATCCAATTGTGATATATCTTACAGTCTCTTACTTTTATTTAAATTTTCCTCAAAATATTGTAATGCATATTTTAGGAGTAATCTCAATAATTCTTATACTTAAAGATTGGATTTCATTATATATAAAACCTAAAAAATCTTCAGGAATAAACAAATGACATATCTCATAATAAAATTAATACATATTTTTTCAGTATTTATATATGGTGGTTTTTTATTTACGGATAATCTATTTTTATCTAAAATAAAAAAAGACCTAAGTGAAAAAGAGCATTCAAAAGTGCGAGAATACTTTATGCAATATGTTAGAAAAGTAGTTCCCAAAGCTTTACTAGTAGCTGTTGCTTCTGGAATTTATCTCTTTTTTGTAAATTTTGGTGATATTGCAGATGAGGGCTTGAGTAATTTTCAAATACTGCTTGGTATAAAAGCAGTACTTGGACTTTGGCTAGGTATTCGAGGTATTTTACAAGTATTTTTTTCAATACAGCCTTTAGTCTTTAAAAGCCACATTTTCCCTTTTATTTTAGTAATAATTATTATATTTTTATCACAAATTATGTTTTCTGTTTAATCTTCTGCTAGCCATTTAGGATTAAAAATCTTAGATGACTGAGGGTAGTGTCTGTGAGAAGGGATATTGTTTACTACTATTGCAATTATTAAAAGAATAAACGCCCCTGAAGCTACAGGATATAAGACATATAAAAATCCTAAATCATGTATTTGATTACTTCCAATTACAGCTATAAGTGCAGTCGCTCCTCCTGGAGGATGAAGGGTTAGGGTTAATTGCATGATTAAAATAGATGTAGCAACTGCAAAAGCAGAACAAAATAGTATATTGCCATGGAACAATTTAAAAGAGACAACTCCCACAAGAGCTGATAAAATATGTCCACCTATAAGGTTTCTAGGTTGTGCCAAAGGAGAGTTAACAGCTCCATAAACTAATACTGCACTTGCTCCAAATGAGCCTATGACAAGGGTTAAATCATTGTCATTTAAAATATCCATATGAAAAAATGAGATGGCTAATATTCCAAGAAATGAACCTATCCAAGACCAAATAATATTTGATCTTTCAATAGGTTCTGTATTTACTTTTTTAAACTGTTTAAAAAACTTTTTCATATATAAATCACTTTTTTTTGATAAATTTATAGTATCAAAAAGTATAAATAAAGAGTATGATTTAAATCAATTAGAGTTTTGCTCTTCTCTTATATTTGTAATAGTTTTTCCTCCAATTGCATAGTTATCAGTTGAAACTTCCTCTATAAGAACAACAGCACTAGAGGCTCCTCTACCAAAGATATCAGAGAAAAGTTCAGTTATACCTTTGGCTAATTTCTCTTTTTGTTCTTTTGTTGCTCCTCCATCTTCATGGGTCATTTTTATATTTATAAATGGCACGTTTAATCCTTTCTTGTCTTAATCTTTTACTATTTTTAACATTTTTGAAATGAGCAGTAAAACTACTCCACTTGAAACTATAAATGCAGTAAGATAAAGTGCATAATCATAGTTTCCAAACTTTTCTATTAAGGCAACACTATAAAGTGGTGCTAAAACTTGACCAATACCATAAGAAGTAGTAAGTGCTCCCATAAGAATAACTGGGTTTGCACCTGCTAGTTTTCCTCCCAAACTCATAAATAGTGCTACAAGACCTATAAACGTACCACCATATAAAATACCAGATAATAAGTTTAGGTACATATTATTTGTAAGTGCAGAGATAAGTATACCTATTACTTGAAGTGACATGGCAATGATGATTATATTTACACTTCCATATTTATGTGCCAAGTTCATCCAGATAATACAAGAAGGGATTCCAGCAAGTCCTACAAGTGTCCAAGTAAGGTTTCCATAACCTTCTAACCCTTCAAGGGAGTTAATAATATCAGGTATAAAAGTTGACTGCACAACCATCCCAACACCTTCACAAAAATATGCCATGATAAGAAGTATCACAAAGGGTGTAAATAGTTTTATATCAAAGTGATGCTTGGTTATATTTGTATTTACTTTTTTGCCAAAAGATAAAATATACATGGGATAAAAAGATACAAAAAAAGCAAATATAGTTAAAACAATCCAAGCATCGCTCCATGTTCCCTCAAAATAAAAAACTGCTCTTGCAATCAAATCTGTAACTAAAATAGAAAAACCAATACCAGAAAAATGTATTCCCATGGCTTTTGTTTTATTATCAATTTTTAGTTTGCTCATTACAATAGCAGAACCAACAATTAAAGCCATAGCTGCACCAAACCCTGCAACTACTCTTGATATAAGCCATAGGGTTTCATTTTGGGTAGTTCCTAAAACTAAAGTTGTCAAAATAGATAGAATCATTCCCAGTCTAAAAAACTTTACTTTTGTATACACATCTTTAATAAACACACTAAAAATAGACCCAGCAAGATATCCCACATAATTAACAGAGGCTAAAATACCTGCAAAACTAACAGTTAAATAATCTTCAAGCATAGGAGGAAGAAGTGAAGTAAATACAAACCTAGCAACTCCTACTCCAATAATAAGTGCAAGAATTCCAGCTAATATAATAGAGGCATTTGAATCTTTGTCTAGTAAGTTTATATTTTTCAAAGTTAATCCAATTGTTTTTTGACATAATATCACTATAAATGATATTATGTCAAATATCTAATCATGATTAGTGATATAAGGAATAGTGATATGGATTTTAATCTTTTAAAAATATTCTTGGAAGTAAGTAAACAAAAAAGTATATCAAAGGCTGCAAACACTTTAAAGTTTGCTCAATCAAATGTAACCTCAAGAATAAAACAACTTGAAAAGGATTTGGGTTATAAACTCTTTCATAGGGTACCTAAAGGTGTTATTTTGACAAATGAAGGGGATAGATTATTACCCCATGCCCTTGAAATAGTAAATAAAGTTGAATTGGCAACTTTGGATATGAAAAATATGGTAAATCAAGAGCAACTAATAGTTGCTTCAACTGAATCAAATGCAGTTACACGAATAGTTGATTTTTTACTAAAACTCCATAAAGACTACTCAAATATGCAGTTAGAACTTATAACAAACACTACAAAAGATGTAACAAAGATGCTTTTAGATTATCAAGTTGATATTGCCTTTATAAGTGGAGTACCAAAACATGATGAACTTTTAGTTCTTAATAAAGTTGATGAAAAATTAGTTATAGTTGAACCTAAAGATAGCTTTGTACCAGAGGTGTTTTTGAGCTTTAAAAAGGGCTGTGCATACAATGAATTTGGACAGAATTATCTGTTTGAAACTACAGGAATTGAACACAAAAAATTAGAGTTTGGAAGTTATGAAACTATACTTGGCTGTGTAAAAGCTGGAATGGGAAAATCAATACTGCCAATTAGTATTGTAAAAAGACTAAGATATGAAGATGAACTTAAGATTACTAATTTGCCAAATGAGATAGCAAATATGCCCACTTGTTTAGTATGTAGAAAAGATTATATTCCTAAGATTGCCTCTTATTTAAAAAGTGTGAAGTTATAAAAATATGCAAAATGCATATTTTTATAAGACATTTAGTTGGTGTGCTAAATCATCAGCTATTCTTTTATAATTTCTTATATCTAAAAGCCTATGTTGTCCATTATCACCTACAAGTGCTACTTCATCTTTTGAAAGTTTGATTATCTCATCAAGTTTTTCTTTAATAGAATCTTTGTCAAAATCACAAAGCCAAGCTGTTTTGTTATCATCAAAGATTGATTGATTGTTGTCATTTTTTGACATTAGACAAGGAACTGCAGAGGCATAATAATCCATAATTTTAACAGGAGTAGAAGTGTTAAATAGGGTAATATCAGGTAGGATTGATAAACCAATATCAGCTTTTGCAATAAGCTTTAATAACTCCTCTTTTGTTGTTGCATTGTATAGTTCAATGTTTTCTCTTAAGTTAGGATATTTAGCCAATAAATCTTGTGCATACTCAGGATCTTTTGTAGAAATCATAATCTTAAAGCTTCCACTTGAAAGAAGAGCAAAAGCATCTAAAACTGTTTCAAACTCTCTTAGTTTATCTAACGTTCCAGCATAAAAAAATCTTTTTTCTTCACCTTCATGTTGAATATTATCATGTAAAACTTCTGGGTCAATAGCCGATGGAATAACAAATGTTCTTGTTTTTACATCTTTTAAATAGTTGTCTCTCATTTTTCTAGTTGTTGGAAGAAAAATATCACATTCATTTATTAAAGAGGTTTCTTGGTGGAGTTGGATTTTGTTTGATATTATATCAAAATAGCTTTTTTTGTTGTTTGCTTCATCAATTTGAAGTTTGGCAATTCTTTTTGGAAAAGATAATCTAAATGCCACTTTAAAGCCATAGATATTTTTTCTTTTGATTACCTCTTTTAAGATTTTTGTATCATTTCTAACTGCTACATATTCGTAGTCTTTTAGATTAATGCCATTGCTTTCTAAAACTTCTAAAACATTTAGTTTATCAGCTAGTGGAATGATGATTTTATTTTCATCTTTTTTTTCAAGAGTTCCTTTAAACTTAGAGAAGTAGATGATATCTATATCATAATGTTTGGTTAAATATTTTTCAAATAAATGGCCAATAAAACTATTATCGCTATACTCATTCTGGTCAGTTATATATAAAAATTTCTGCATGAATAACTCCTTTTTATTTTGGAGTATACTTTTTTTGTATATCATTTAAAAAGCATTTTGAAATATGTAGGGGTTTTACTCTTTGTTTAATCAAGATTTTATAAAAAATAGTTAAAAATAAGAAAAAAGGTTTTGAATTGGAATATACTACTCAACGTATGGTAATGTACCCACACTTAAGTTCTGCAGGAATCTTAAGTGGAGGAATGGCTCTTTCATGGATTGACGCGGATGCTACTGTTTTTGCTGCAAATTTGCTTGATACTAGTAGAATCGCAACTGCAAAAGTATCAGAAGTTGTGTTTAATAGTGCAGCAAATATTGGTGATATTCTTATTACTGGCGTAGAATTAGTACGTGTTGGTAAAACTTCAATAACTGTAAAATGTGAACTAAGAAACAAAACTACAAACAAAGTAATTGTTCAAGTTGAAGAGGTAGTTTTAGTGACAATTGATTTTAATAAAAAACCAACTCCACATAAACTTTATAAACAAAGCACAGCTCAATAGCTGTGCTTATACTACAAACATCAATTTAGCC
Source organism: Arcobacter sp. (assembly GCA_002869535.1). Lineage (GTDB taxonomy): Bacteria > Campylobacterota > Campylobacteria > Campylobacterales > Arcobacteraceae > Arcobacter. Next base: position 55,007 of record PKUK01000009.1, on the reverse strand, counting down.
AATATAACAATTGCAATTGAAAGGATCAGTGCATATAGATGAAATCTTTGCATAAAAGCTACGGATTCTTTTTTTGTAAGTTTACAATACATAGTATATATAACACCAAGAACGATTAAAAGTACAAGTAGTAATTTAAGTAAAAGTATCCATTGTAAAGAAGTGTTAAATACCCCTAACTCGCTATTGATATATTTTGTAAACATATATCCACCACTTGCTATTAGGATTAAAACAATTGGAGGATATATTTTAAGACCACGACTTACTATTGCATTTATAGTATTTGTGTATGTCTCTTCGCCTAATTTATTTTTTATGACAGGGAAAATAACAACATCTGCAAAAATAAAACCAATGAATATGATTGCGCATAATAGATGAATAATTTGAACTAATGTATATTCCATAATAAATACCTTGAGTTAATTTTTGATAATTGTAATCAATATTAAGGTATTTATCATTGATTGTGGTCAAGTTGTTTGAGATTTTTACTGTTTTAAACTAAGTCCTACTTTGTTTTTCTCTAAATCAATAGATATGATTTTTATCTTTTTAAGTTGTTGGTTTATACTTAGTATTTCACTTGGGTGTGAAACTCTTTTTTCACTCATTTGTGAGATGTGTATCATGCCATCATTTTTAAGCCCAATATCTACAAAAGCTCCAAAATCCGTGATATTTCGTACTATTCCTGAGACAAAAAAACCTTCTTTTAAATCTTCGATTGTTTTTATATCATCTGAAAACTCTATTTCATCAAATTCACTTCTTACATCATAGCCTGGTTTTTGTAACTCATTTATAATATCTTCTAAAAGAAGTTTTGAGGTGTTTAGTTCTTTTGAGATAGTCTCTATATCACTTGTTTTTATATCTTCTACTTTGTATTTTTTCTCTAAAGTGTTTACAAGTGCGTAGTTTTCTGGATGAATTGCAGTGTTATCCAAAATAGAGCTTCCATTTTTTATTCTTAAAAATCCCACCCCTTGTTCATAGGCTTTTGCTCCTATTCCTTTTACATCAAGTAGTTCTTTTTTTGATTTAAATTTTTTGATTTTTTCTCTGTGAGCTATGATGTTTTTTGCCATAGTTTCACTAAAACCTGAGACAAAAGATAGAAGCTTATATGAAGCAGAGTTTATATCAACTCCTACTTTATTTACTAAGTCTATTGTTACATTTTCTAGTTTTGAAGCTAAGTCTTTTTGGTTTACATCGTGTTGATATTGTCCAATACCAAGTGACTTTGGGTCTATTTTAACTAAGGCTGCCATTGGGTCTCGAAGCCTACTTGCTATTGAAATAGCACCTCTGATTGTAACATCAAGTTGGGGATACTCTTCATTGGCTATTTTAGAAGCAGAATAAACACTTGCACCTATTTCACTTACAACTGCAAACTTCACATCTAAAGAGTTCTCTTTTATAAAGTTTGATACAAAGGTTGCAGTTTCATTTGAAGCTGTTCCATTTCCTATGGCTATAGAGTTTACATTATGTTTTTTTATTAAAGATAATAATGTTTTAGCAGAGTTTACAAAATCCTCTTTTGGTTTTGTGGGATATATAACTGCGCTATCTAAAAAAAGTCCATCATCACTTATAACAGCTACTTTACAACCAGTTCTAAATCCAGGGTCTAGTCCTAAAATAGTTTGATTTACAAGTGGAGGAGTTAAAAGTAACTCTTTTAGATTTTTACCAAAAAGATTTATGGCTTCATATGAAGCTTTTTCTTTTAAAATAGTTATGGCTTCCCTTTTTAAACTAGGAAGAAGAAGTCTTTTAAGTCCATCTTTATAGGCTTCAAATACGAGTTCACTTGAACTATTTGCCCATGTTGGGATTTTGTATTTTTTTATATTTTCACAAATAAAGTCTTCATCAACTTCTATTTTAAAAGTTAGCTCTTTTTCATTTGTAGCTCTATTTATAGCTAAAAATCTATATGATTTTATATATTTTATTTTTTCATTTACTTCTGATAAGTTTTTATATAGACCATTTTTATCAAATGTTTTTGTGGGCTTTGTTTGTAGTGTCCCATGATTTAAAATATTGTTTCTAACTACTTCTTTTGATTTAAAATCATCTGCATATCTTTGGGCAATGATATCACTTGCACCTTTTAGTGCATCATTTACACTTGTAAATTCTTTATTTAAAAAACTCTTTGCTTTTTCTTCACACTCTTTTTTACTATATTTTAAACACTGTATGAAGTTCGCTAAGGGCTCTAAGCCATTTTCTATAGCAATTGTAGTTCTTGATGATTTTTTGTCTTTAAAGGGTGTGTATATATCTTCTAAGCCTTGAAGTGTTGTGGCACTATTTATATTTGCTTTGATTTTTTCATCTAAGAAGTTTTTCTCTTGTAGAAGATTTAAAATCTCTTCTTTTCTTTTTAAGAGTTTTAGTGAGTAGTTATAAATCTCTTCAAATACTCTTAGCTCTTCATCACTTGCATTTGAGGTTTGCTCTTTTCTATATCTTGCAATAAAAGGAATAGTACAACCCTCATCAAGAAGTTGTAAAATATTTTTGATAACGCTTTTAGAAAAAGAGGTTTTCTCTTCTAAAAGTATTATTAGTTTATCCAAGAAGTACTTCTTCTACATCACTTCTTGTGTTTTTTAGAGGTTTGTTACTACTAGCTCTTGTTGTATATACAAAAGAGATTTTTGCTTTGTCTGTTATGTTTTTTCCTGCATGGTGCAAAGTTTTACAATGAAACAGAACTATATCTCCTCTTTTAAGATTTGTATGAACTCTATTTTTGATTATCTCTACATTTTTAGGGTGCTCATCTAAGAAGTTAGATTTTTCATCAAATTGCTCTTTTTCAAGACTTAGTTTATGACTTCCTGGAATAAATTCTAAAAGACCATTTTCTATAAACTCATCATCAAGACTAAGCCAAATAGAGATTAAATCATTGTTTTCAAAGTGCCAATATCTTCTATCTTGGTGCCATGAAGTTCTAGAAGAGTCTTTTGGCATCTTTGTCATGATAGAGTTGTGATGAGCTAAAGTTAAAACAACTTCTTCATTAAATAGTTGTTTTAGCATTGGAAGAGTCTCTTCATAAGTCATCCACTCTTTAAATACATCTTCCCTTTGATAAACCTGTCTTAGCCGTCTTACTGTATTTGTTTCATCATTAGCTTCTAAGTACTCAGATTCTGTTTCTAGTGGAGTGATTTTTCTATCAAGATGGTATTGTGCTTTTTCTAAGATTTTTTCACATAAATCATGTGGTGCAAAATCTTTGATAAGTAAAAAGCCATCTTGATTAAATTGTTAAATTTGTTCTTGTGATAATTTCATTTATTCTTCTTATTTAGGATGGACTTCTTTTAAAGCAGCACCAATAGCTGTAATAGTTCTAACTGTTCTAACACCTGCTTTTTCTAAAGCTAAGTATTTCTCTTCAGCTGTTCCTTTACCTCCATCAATAATAGCACCTGCATGACCCATTCTTTTGCCCTTTGGAGCTGTAACTCCTGCAATATAACAAACTACAGGTTTAGTGATATTTGATTTTATATATTCAGCAGCAGCTTCTTCTTTTGCCCCACCAATTTCACCAATCATTACGATGGCTTTTGTATGAGGGTCTTCTTCAAACATCTTTAAAATATCTATAAAATCACTTCCTGGAACTGGATCTCCACCAATACCTACACAAGTACTTTGACCAAAACCTGCAAGAGTTGATTGATTTACTGCTTCATAAGTCAATGTTCCAGAACGAGATACAATACCAACACTTCCTGCCATATGAATGCTTTCAGGCATAATTCCCATCTTACATTGGTCTGGTGTTATTATTCCTGGACAATTTGGACCAATAAGTCTTGAACCATTTAAATCAACAACAGCTTTTATATCTAGCATATCAATTGTAGGAATACCTTCTGTTATACATACGATTGTTTCTATACCATTTTCACTAGCTTCAATAATAGCATCTTTACAAAAAGGTGCAGGAACATAGATAATTGAAGCATTTGCTCCTGTTAATCTTTTAGCACACTCAACTGTATTGTAAATAGGAATATCAAGATGTCTTTGTCCACGTTTTCCAGGAACTACACCTGAAACTACATTTGTACCGTATGCAAGAGCTCTTTGTGTATGAAAGCTAGCTTGTGCACCTGTTAAACCTTGAACTAATACTTTTGTGTTTTTATCAATTAAAATAGCCATTATTTAGCTCCTTTATTTGATAGTTCAATGATTTTTTGAGTAGCCTTATCCAAGTCTGCCTCTTCATAAACTGTAACATTTGAATTTTTTATCAATTCAAGTCCTTCTTTTGCATTTGTACCTTCAAGTCTTACTACGATTGGAATACTAATTTCCATCTTTTTAACTGCTCCAATGATACCTGATGCTATAACATCACATCTTACAATTCCACCAAAAATATTGACTAATATACCAGTTACTTTTGTATCTGAAAGAATAATTTCAAAGGCTTCTACCACTCTTTTTTCATTGACACTTCCGCCAACATCAAGGAAGTTTGCAGGTTCTCCTCCATGGGTTTTAATCAAATCCATAGTTGCCATTGCTAAACCTGCACCATTTACCATACAAGCAATATTTCCATCTAAACTTACATAATTTAAGTCTAGTTTTTCAGCTTTTAATTCTCTCTCATCTTCTTGTGAATCATCTCTGATTTCATTCATTTTAGCTTGTCTATATAAGGCTGAGTTATCAACTACAACTTTACCATCTAAGCAGATTAGTTTATTGTCTTTTGTTACAACTAAAGGATTTATTTCAACCAATGATAAATCTTTTTGCTCAAACATTTTATACATATTTTTCATCAAGTCTATCATTTGGATACTTAGCTCTTTGTCAAAACCTAAGTCTTCACAAATCTGTCTAGATTGGGCTGGCATAATTCCAACAATTGGATTAATAGGATTTCTTAGTATTTTTTCAGGAAATTTATCTGCAACTTCCTCAATATCCATTCCACCTTCACTAGATGTAATTATCATAATTCTTTGACTTGTTCTATCAACTATAAAAGCTAAATATATTTCATCTTTTATATCACAAGGCTCTTCAATATATATAGAGTTTACAGGTTGACCTTGCGCAGTTGTTTGGTGAGTTATTAGAGTACTTCCAAGTAATCTTCTAACCTCTTCGTTGGCTTCTTGTTTTGAATTAACTAAAACAACTCCTCCAACTTTTCCTCTTCCCCCAGCATGAACTTGTGCTTTTATAACCCATCTATCTTTTCCAACGTTTCTCAAAATATCGTCAAGTTGTGAAGGATGTGTTAAAAGTTTTCCTTTTGTAGTAGGAATATCATATTTTCTATACAAGTTTTTAGCTTGATATTCATGTAGATTCATAATTTCTCCGGATTTTATTCACAGTAAATTTTCTTACTTCTAATTGCACATTTATATCTAAATAGACATAGAAAGTCGCTTAATAATAAAACTGTAAGGGATATAAAAATGTAAGTTTTATTTACTTAAAGGAATAGTGATTTTAAACATTGCACCGCTATATTCTTTTGATTGATAAGTATAGTTAGTGTTTGTACAAGAAATTGTACCTTCCATGTGGTTTTTTATAATTTCTTCACTCATATAAAGTCCAATACCAGTACCTTGACTTTTATGTTTTGTAGTAAAATATGGTTCAAATACTCTATTTATAATCTCTTCATTTATTCCACCTGCATTATCTTTTATTAAAATAATCGCATCTGCATTTTCTACAAAAGCATCAATAAAAATCATCTTCTTTTCAATATTTTTATCTTCTAAAGCATCTTTTGAATTACTAATAATATTCATAATAACTTGAAGTAACTCATTCTCAATACCTAAAACTTCAATGTTTTCTAAATTTTCTATGATATCAATATCTCTATTTTTAAGTTTTGAGCTTAATAAATCTAAAGCTTTTTTGATAGTGCTTTCTATTTGTATATTTGCTTTTATATTATCAGTTTTTAGGAAATTTCTAAAATCATCAATTGTTTTAGATAGATATTGGGCAGATTTATTTATTAAAACTAAATTTTTGATTTCATCTTCTGGGTTATTATTTATATTTAACTCTTTTTGAAGTTGCATACCTGTAACTGCTGAAGATATTATAGATAGAGGTTGTCTCCATTGGTGGGCGATATTCTCTATCATTTCACCCATTGCAGCTAGTTTTGATTGTTGGTAAAGTATTTGTTCTTGTTCTTTTAGTGCTTTTTCTTGTTGTTTTTGTTTTGTTATATCAGAAAATATACCTATGAAGTTTTTGATTTCTTGATTTTCATCATAAACAGTATTGATAGTCAATCTTTCATTATATAGGGAATTATCTTTTCTTTTATTGATTAATTCTCCTTCCCAAAAACCTTTTGTTAAAATTGAATTCCACATATTTGTATAGAATTTTTTATCATGAATTCCAGAGTTAAGAATTTTTGGGTTTTGTTCTACTATTTCTTCAAGATTATATCCAGTAGAGTTTGCAAAGGATTTATTTACAGTTATTATTTTTCCACTTTTGTCCGTGATTACAATTCCATCATGGGCATTTTGAAAAACTATATATGCGTGTTGTAGCTTTTCTTCTTTTTCTATTTTTTGAGTTACATCAATAGCTAAGGCAACAAGTTCTATAGTTTCTGATAATTCTATTGAAGTTAATTTAAAGTCAAAAACCTTGATTTGATTCTTATTATTTTTTGGATATAAGATTTTTTCTAGTTTTTTGTTTTTTTCATATGACAAAATCTCTTTTTCAAGCCACTTCTTATCTTCTATATTCCAACAAGGCAGTTCCCAGATTTTTTTATTGAATATCTCATCTTTATTCATATTTAAAAAGTGTAGTACTAGATTATTTATCTCACTTATTCTTCCATCAGATTTTAGTGTTATTGCTAAAAATATATCTTGTTCAAATAGAATTTGAAATCTTCTTTTGTCTGCTAACTGATTTTTTTGAAATGCAATTTCACGCTCTTTTTCTAAATTATTTTTATATATCAAGGCAAGCACAAGTATTACACATAGAGAGATTAATGTTGAGATGATAAGTATTATATTTTTTCTTTTTTTCTCCCATTCAACAAGTGTTTTTTTAAAATCCAATTGTATATCAATGTTTAGTGGATAAATATTTGTAGGATGGTAAGCACTCATATATTTTATATTATCTACTATTTCAATACCTGAGGCTTTATCTTTTTTGATTGATTCATCAAAGAGTAGAGTACTTTTTATTTTACTTCCTATTTTATTAGGGGTTTTTGATGAAAAAAGTAAAATACCATCTAGTCTGTATAGATTGAAATTTAAGGCATGGTTTTTAAGAATTTGTTGATTTTTATTTAGAAAATATGAGGTGTTTATATTTATCAATACAAAATAGCTCTTCTCTTTTATATCTATCATTTTTAATATGGGTAAAAAAGATGATTCATTTCCTTTTAAAGATTGAGATTTTGTTACATCTGTTGCATTAATTAAGTCTCTTCCTAGCCATGGATTTCCAAATCTTAATATAGATTTATTGAATAGAGGTTTTGGGTAAAAATCATTATCATTTAAAGTAAGGTTTGTATTTAAATAGTTTGAACTATAGATAACATTTTTATCTTTGTTTAAAATATTAATAGAACGAATATATGGAGTACTTTTTAATATATTGTTAAATTGCATTTTTAGACGGGTTTCATCATTATTTATTTTCAAAGAGTCTTTTAAGTTTGATATTATGAACTCTACACTGTCAAAGGTTTGTGAAACTTGAGCTGATAAGGTATTTGCTTCAATTTGTGCAATTTTAAGGTGGGTCTTTATAGCCTCATCTTTTAATATAGATAAGGATGAAACTATACTCCAAATAACAATCCCAATCATTGAAATAGCAATAATAAGTATTTTGGTAAAGCCTTTTATATTCTGTTTATTCATACTTTTAATTTAATTTAGCTATTGCTTCCAGTCCATTATTTTTTGATAGTTTTAATAATCTACCATCTTTTTTAATATCGCTGATAAATTTTTCAACTCTTTCATAAAATTTGTCATTTCCATATGCCATTGCCCAAGCATAAGGAGTTTTGTAATATTCCTTTTGTGGAATAATAAGTTTAGCCCAATCAGTTTTTGCTAACATTCTTTTTCCAAAAGGATAATCTGTCATAAATGCATCAGCTCTTCCTGATAAAACTTCTTGTTCTCTTGCTTTAAAGCCATTTACTACTAAAAGTTCTGCATTTTCTAACTTCTCTTTCATAATTGGTTCATGATATGTGCCTTTTGCAACGGCAAGGATATTTCCTTTTTTATCTAGATCATCCCAAGTTTGAATTTTATTATTTGATTTTGTAGTAATTGCATATATATCACTAGATAAGTGAGGTGTAGTAAATCTTATTTTTTCTCTTCTTGATGGGGTGTTTCCAATAGCAAACATAGCTATATCACACTTATTTTCATCTATATCTTTGATTAGTGTTGCAAAAGAGCTTTGTACATACTCTAAATCAACTTTTAAATCTTTTGCTAGCTCTTTTGCTAAATCACTATCTATTCCTGCAAGTTCTTGAGTTCTTGGGTCTAAATATGATATTCCATAATATCCTGGCCAAATGCAAACTTTAAGTCTATTTTCTTTCATTATTGTTTCAAGTTTGTCCCCATGCATACTACTTACAAGTGTAAGTAATACAAAAATACTCCCTAAAAATCTCTTCATATTAATGTTCCTTATGCAAGTTTATATTATCTAGTGGGAGTGAAATTCTAAATACAGCTCCGTAGTACTCACAGTTTTGGTGTGAAAATGTACTATTATATGCTTTAATGTCACCTTTCATATTTTTATTAATAATCTCTCTACTCATAAATAAACCAATACCCGTACCTTGCTTTTTGTGTTTAGTTGTAAAGTATGGTTAAAAAATTCTATCTAGTATATCAGGCGGTACTCCTTGTGCATTATCTTTTATTTCAATAATTACATTCTCTTTTAATATTTGTGTATTTATAAGAATTAGTTTTTTAGAATTTTTATCTTTTTTTACAAGTTCATCCCTTGAATTATTTAATATATTTATTAGCACTTGGATAAGTTCATTTTGAAAATTAGTTATTTTTACATCTTCTATATCTTCTATGATTTCTATATCATGATTTTTAAATTGTGCACTTACTAAAGAAATAGACTTTTTAAGAACATCTTTGATACTAAAGGTTGCTTTTTCCTTATTGACTTTGAAGAAATTTCTAAAATCATCTATAGTTGAAGATAAAAACTGAGCTGCAGCATTTATATCCTCAAGACTTTTTACTAAGAATTTATCATCAAGCATATTTAGCTCTTTTTGAAGTTTTAGTCCAGTAGAGGTTGTAGAAATAGCTGATAGTGGCTGTCTCCATTGGTGGGCAATATTTCCAATCATTTCACCCATTGCAGCCATTTTTGATTGATATGCCAACATGTTTTGTTGTTTGTTATTAGTTTTTATATGATGTTCTATATCTTTTGTGTATTTCTCAAATATATTTTGTAAAACTTTAGAAAAATAGATTGAAAAAAGAAGTAAGATAAAAACAAGTAATACCTCTATTTGGATTGTTTGAACTAGACGTTCTTTGAAATCTTGGTCAAGATATTCTTTTCTATCTTGGATAGACTTTTCCATATCATCTTGGTAAAAACCTGTTCCTATCATCCATGACCAATCATTTAAACCTTTCACATAACTAGTTTTATTGATAGGTTTTTCGATTCCTGGTTTTTTATTTTGAGTGTAGGTATAGTATCCTTGCCCATTTTTTGATATGTTTATTAAATCTGCGATTACTTTTTTAATCTCTTTTGTATCATTGTTTGTTACTGCATTTTGACCAATAAACTCTTTTCTTATGTGACTTAAGTAGATTGAATCATAATTTATAATAAAAATATAACCACTTTTACCAAATCTTATATCTCGGATATGTTTTAAAATTCTATTTTGCACATCTTCTTCAAAATCTTCTACATACTCTCCTGTTCCTATAAACCAATCAAAGGGTTCAAAGTTTTTCACAAGTCCTATTTTTCTTTTTTGAACATCAGGATTTAGGGGATTATACCAATGCCACTGACAAAAACTTTCATCTTTTGTTTTTAAAACCTCAATCATTTGTCTAACAATTGGTACGCCTTTTGCATCTTCATGATTCCAAAAACTTTTTCCTTCAAGTTCTTTGTTATATGGTAAAAGATGATTGATACCTTTTTTATCATAGATAAAATAATAGCCTCTACCTTCATTGAACCTAATATCTCTAAGAGCTTCTATGATTAATTTTTTCACAAATTTGGGATCTTTATCTTTGTTATTTCTGTAGATTGATTGTGCAATTGCATGGGCATTTTGAATTGCAAGACTTAAAGAGTCTTTTAAATTTTCTTCAGTGGATTTTCTCTCATTTTGAATATAAGTATAGACTTCATTTACACGATCTTTGATTAACTCTTTATTTCTATCTAAATATTCATTTTGTATTTTTACTTTTTCTTTTTGAAAAGTATTATTTTTTTCTATGAATTGTATAGTTAATACAATCATTGAGACAATTATAATAAAAACTGATGGCGTATATTTTATAATCTTTAAGATTTTTTTTTCATTTTCAAATATCATTCATTCTCTTCTTTAAAGCTAAAAGATTTTACCCAAATTATTATTAATTTTATAAGTATAGCAAACTTTAAGAATTATATTGATATCTATTATCAAAATAAGCCTCTTTTAAGAGTTGTTTATATATGATACTGATTATCAATATAAAGGTTTAGATATGAGTTTCAATGAATGTGAAAATTTAGTAAGTACTATTTTAAATACAAGAAGTGTAGAAGAAAACTTTTTTGAGTACGTATATAAAAAAATATCAAGAAATACTAAAAATAGATTTGTAGAAAAAAATGAACAGAGCATTGATATTATATTATCAAATCACCCTTCAATAAAAGTAGTTCCTGTGTTTACAAATATGAATAAGAATAAATTATCAATTGACAATGAAGTTAAAATTGCTTGTGATGTGGTTCTTAATAGTGAATTTAAATATGTATATTTTGTTTATCCTAAGAATAAAGAGTTCAATAAACACATTCAGGTAAAAATTCCAATATTGGAAGATACCTGTAATGATTATGTGATAAAACTAATCCCATATTCATTAAATGATATTTTAAAAAAAAGGAGTTGCAGTGACAACAGCAATATTTTATGCAAGTAGTACGGGAAATACTTCTAACATAGCAAATATTATTGCAGGTGAACTAGCCATAGATGAAATATATGACATCGCAGATATAAGTTTAGAAAAAATAAATGAGTATAGCAATGTAATACTTGGAGTTTCAACTTGGGGAGATGGTGATTTGCAAGATGACTGGGATGATAATTTTGAAGAGTTAAAAAAAGTAGATTTTTCATCTAAAACAGTTGCTTTTTTTGGCTTAGGAGATCAAGATGGGTATCCTGATACATATTTAGATGCAATGGGCATACTTTACGAACAAATAAAAAGTATGGGTGCAAAAATTATTGGTGAGTGGGAGATTGATGAGTCATACAGTTTTGATGAATCAAAAGCTCTTATTGACAATAGATTTGTTGGCTTAGCCTTAGATGAGGATACACAAGATACTCTAACAAACAAAAGAGTAAAAGAGTGGACCACTTTATTAAAGAAAAATTTTAATTAGGAGAAAATAATGGAAAATAAAGAGATAGATATAGAAAGGTTATTAAGAAAAATTAAAATATTAAAAGAAGAGGTGGGACTAACTCACAAAAAGATAAAAAAAGGTAGAGTTTTAAGAAAGCCTAAGGAGTAAATCCTTAAGCTTTTTGCAAAGATATAGGTTTTTTTGGTTTGTTTTTTGGTTGATATAACATATGATGCCACAATGCAAATCCACAAAAGGCAACACCAGCTACTACATGAACTTTTTTGGCAACTTTATTTTTCATAAACATAGAAGTTACAACAGTAGCCCCTAAAGTTGCTGTCATTCCAATTTTGGCTGCTTCTTTTTGAATCTCTAAATCAATTGGTAGTTCTTTCATTTCTTTTTTTCCTTTTATCTATTACTTTAGCAGTTTTGTGTACAGTTTTTACTGTTAAAACTGCTGTTAAAGCTGTTGCAAGTGGTAATAAAAATGGCATATTAATCCTTTTGATAATAATTATCAATATTTTATCTAAAAAAACTTAAATAAAAATAATAACTATTATCAATTACTACTACTTAACACCCCTTATTGAATTAAGCAATAATCCAATGGTTGTTCCATTATGTAAAACAGCTGTTACAATTGGAGAAAATAGACCAAATGTAGCACCTGCAAGTATACAAGAGTTGATTCCAACTGTTGCATTGAAATTGTTATTAATCAAATTCATTGTTTTATTAGCATACTCTTTTGCTTCTACAACGCAGGCAATATCATCTTTTAAAAGACTAATGTCAGCAGTTGCTTTTGCAATATCGGCACCTCTACTCATAGATATTCCAACATGTGCAGATATAAGTGCAGGTGCATCATTTATTCCATCACCTATAAATGCCACTTTTTTACCTTCACTCATAAGCTCTTTTACTATTTTTGCTTTGTCTTGAGGAAGTAATTCAGCTCTTACTTCATCAATACCAATCTCATCGGCAATTAGTTTTGCTTTTTCTTTTGTATCACCTGTTAGCATAATGATGTTTTTTACACCAAGATTTTTAAGTTTTGCAATTGATTCTTTTGTATTTTCTCTTAATTCATCGGATAGTCCAATAGTTCCTAAAAGTTTCCCATCGTATCCAATATAAAGTAGGGTTTTACCATTTTTAAGTGAATTGTTAATTTTATCTTTGTGTTCAGAAAAATCAATTTTTTCATCATCTTCCACAAAGTGTCTACTTCCTATTACTACTGATTTTCCTTTTACTTCTGTTTTAACTCCATGTGCAACTATGAACTCAACTTCTTCATGGTGCATATGTACAAAACCTCTCTCTTTTGCTGCTTTTACAACGGCTTCTGCAACAGGGTGGAAATAGTGCTCTTCTGTTGAAGCAGTTAGATTAAGGACTTCTTCTTCTGTCCAATCATCACTATACGATTCTACTGAGATTACTTCAAGCTCTCCACAAGTTAAAGTTCCAGTTTTGTCAAATACAAAGGTATCTGCATTGCTAAGTGCTTCAATAGATTTTGCACCTTTTATCATAATTCCATTATGCCCAGCTTTTGAAATAGTTGATTTAAAGGCAACTGGGGTTGCCAGTTTTAAGGCACAAGAGTAGTCAGCTTGTAAAATAGAAGCTACTCTTTCAAAATCTTTTGCGAAGATATATGAAACTCCTGCTAGTCCTAGTGTTACAGGTACTAGCTTGTTTGCTAGTTTATTTGCTTTTAGTTGAACAGATTATTTTTCATTTAGTGAATTTTCTATGTAGTGACGGATTCTTTGAGTAGCCGTATTTGAGCCCACATGTTCAGCCCAAATCCTAAATCTTCCTTCTTCTATGATAGTTCCAGAGATAACTCTATCTCCTCTATACTTTACAATTGGTTCTGCTTCTCCTGTCATAGATACTTGATTTACACTACCTGTACCTTCTAAGATATGTCCATCAACTGGTATTGTATTTCCAATACCAACTACCACGATATCTCCAACTTCAACCTCAGAACTTTTGATTAAGATTTCAGTTGTTTTTCCATCTACTACTTTTTCAACCCAAGCTTCTTCCACATTTGGTTTGGCTAACTCTTTTAATAAATCATCACTTTTATGAACAGTCGTCTCTTCAATATATTCGCCAAGTTCAAGCATTACATTTGTAGAGTTTGCAGCAAGATAATCTTTTCTATAAATAGAAATAGCAACGGCAGCACTCTCTAAAACTTTTGAAGTTAAGCCTTGGGATAAAAGTTCTTTAGACCCATCAATTAATAAAGGTATTGAAGCAGCAGTTGTTATACCAGCCTTTAACATATTATTTCTAACAAGTCTTTCAGAGATTAAAGCACTTGAGGCATTAAGCATTCCTTTTATTGAAGGTTCTTCCTCACTGACGCAAGAAACACAAACTGCTTCATTTTCACAATTACTTAGTAACTCATCTAGGGTTAGCTTAGTTAAGATTTCTTCTAGTTTTTCTGTAATATCTTTTTGTATTTCAAATATGATTGAAAAGGCTTTTTTATTTATTCGTACATCAATTACATAATCAATTCTTTTAAGATGATTTTTTAAAATATTTTCATCTATGAATTTTTCTTTAAGTAAAAAATATTTATATCTAACTCTTGTAGATGTTTGATGTACTTTAATAAAGTTATTTTTCATTAATGCTATTCTTTATTTGCTTGTATTTGAGCTTTTACATCTTCATATCGCTCTTTTAACTCTTCTATACCAGCTTGGAAAAGTTCACTTCCTTTTCCAAATGCCTTAAATGCATTTTCTTGTGCAGTTTTATTTGTAAGTAAGTAGGTAACTGCTGCACCAATAAGTGCACCTTTTACAAAGTCACCCGTATTAAAACCACCTGCAGAGTTGTTTTGTTGTGAAGTATTTGCTGCGGGATTAAAGTTTTGATTTATATATGGGTTTTGATTAATATTTGCATTTACTTTTGCATTATTTGGTCGTGTATTTTCAATATTTATATCGTATTGATTATTCATTTGTTTCCTCTTCTAAAAGATAGTTTTCATTTGTTAGATATTTTTGATCAAGTTTTTCTTCAATCATTTCAACAGCATAAATCCCCATAGCTCCAATTGAAAGAGCAGTAACAGCTTTTAGTAAACCACCTTTTTCTCCTAAGTAATTAGCAGTTGCAATTGCTGCACCTGTTGCAATTGCACCTTGAGAAGTTTTTTTAATAGTATCTTTAATAGCTGCTTTTTTTTCTATTTCTTGGGTTTTTACTTTTTTATAGTTTATAGCTCCTGAAACTACAGCAGAGGCAATTGCTCCACTTATTACATGTCCTAATACATTTCTAGGAGTTCCTGTATCTATTGTAAGGTCATTTATTCCTCGCATTTTTCTTCCTTGCTTTTTGCTGTTTTTGTTTTAGTCTCTTTTTTTGAACATATATTTTCTTTTATTTCATCCATGTTCTTTTTTGTTTTTTCAAAAGTTTCATTTGCAAATTCTTTTGATTTATCAACAAATTTATCTGTGTTGCTTTTTATTTTTTCTGATTTATTATAAGCAATTACTGCACCAGCTCCAATTACTAATCCTGCTATAAATGGTAAAGGCATTTTCTACTCCTTGTTTTGTTTGTTTGAAATATAACTATTCATAAGTGCTATAATTGCACCACCAAAAACGGCTCCACTTGTCATTGATAAATTCAATTTAGAAAATATTTTTGTAATAGAGTCTTCATCTATATTTCCTGACATAATATCATCTAATATACCTTGGTATTCACCTAACTTTTCCATCATATCTTCTTGATTAAAAGTCTGGTTTTCACTGCTATTATAATGCATAAGTACACAGTTTCTAAATGCTGGAAGATGATTATTGTAAGATGCAGCTTGAAGTTGATAAAGCACATTTTTAATATCATCTTGTGTCACATGACTTAACAAA
Source organism: Arcobacter sp. (assembly GCA_002869535.1). Lineage (GTDB taxonomy): Bacteria > Campylobacterota > Campylobacteria > Campylobacterales > Arcobacteraceae > Arcobacter. The sequence continues at coordinate 39,333 of PKUK01000009.1, read as the reverse complement.
TTATTATACATAGCGATATTATTAATTTCTGCGGCAACTCCCATTTCACAGCACTCTATTAAGGTATTTGGAATTTCAATTTTAGAATACCAATCATTTGTAGGTATTTCAACCCCATATTTTTCCATTAGTTTTATAAGTACTCCATAATGGATGGCTTCTGCCTCTTTAATATTTACAAAAGGTTGTACTAATCCAAAATACTCAATTATCTTAGTATATGTTTCATAAGCTTTAAACTCATCATAAACAGCAATTCTAAGAATTTGTGTAGTTATGGGAATTTCACTATTAATATCTACTCTTGCAGATGTTAATAGTTCTTGATCAAGGTTTGTTTCCAATTATATAACCTCCTTTGCTAATTTATTTATTAAAATAGATATTTCATCAATATTTCTATTATTAACTAAATCTTCCCAAATAGTTGGACTAAACACATTTGGATCATATGTAATTGTTACAGATGCAATTATTTTATTAATCTTGATATTTGTTATTCCATCTATTTTTTTTGGTAAATTTTCAATATCTTCTAAGGATAAGTTTCCTTCTATATTTTTAATTTCTGGATTTACTCTTACTCTAAGTCTTCCAGGAGTATGTGCAATTATTGTAAAAAAACTAGCTATATTAACAATATCTTGTGTAGTAATCAAATTATTTCCTTTGTTTATATTTTATAGATTTTGTCTTAATAATTACTTATTATAAATTTGTAATCATTATCAATAAATAATATTATGTTTGACATTTTTGACAGTATCCATATATTGTCATAACCTGATTAGTTAAAGTAAAAGCATGAGTATTTGCTATTTTTAATTGTATATTATCTATTGAGTTGTCTTTAAACTCAATTATTGAATGACAAACTGTACATATTAAATGTCCGTGGGGTAAGTTTGAGTTCAATTCATAACACTTTGCACTCTCTAAAACTTCAAGAGAAGAAATAATATTGAGTTTTTCTAAAAGTTTTAAAGCTTTGTAAACAGTTGTTGTTGATATGTTTATATTGTATTTTAGTAGTAGTTCAGCCTCAATTTCATCAGCTGTCAGATGTTTTTTTGAATAATATAGTACTTTTAAAATGTAATCTTTTTGAATAGTATTTTTTAAATTCAAATTTGTAATATGTTGTCTAAAATTTTTTAATGCAATATCAAAGCTAGTAACTTCTTTTTTATGCATTAATAAAATCTTTTATAAAGAGCATACAAACAGTAAGTAGAAGTGTAGACCAATAGACTATCCATAGATTGTTATGAATCTTTACACTTTTTTGATGAAGAGATTTCTTTTCATCATTTTGATTACAAGATATATTTTTCATATATTAACCTTAATTATGATTATCAAAATTATACATTTTAAAAACTTAAGTATATATTAATGATACTTATTATCATTATAATAAAGTATTAAGTTTTTAATTCATATAATCAAAAAAATGAAAGGATTTGCATGTTAAATTTGACATTATTTACTTCACTTGCAAAAAGTGCTCTTGTAGGAGCTGTGGCTTCTAAAGTAGTAGATACACTTATTTCTACAAAAATTAACAATAAAATGGAACAAAATAGGTGGATAAGAAATACAAAATTAGAACTGTTTTCAAAATTAACTGAAGATATATTATCGCTTGAATCATCAAATATAGATAAACAAATAAGAGAGATAAATAAAACATCAGCAAAAATTATTCTTTTAGTCAAGGATAAAAAGTTAACAGATAAGTTAGAACATTATATTAATTCAATAATCAAAATTAAAGCAAGTGAAAAGTCACTTCAAGGATTGGCATTTATAAATAAAGATATGATAATTTATTTACAAAGAAATATTAGATTATAAATTTGTAAAAGTAAGTAAGACTTTTGCTACTATATGAATCTCTTCTTTTTTATAAATAAGATGGGAAAAAGCGGGATTGATGGAAAAGAAGGTATCCTTTTCTATATTATATCTTTTAATCCACATTTTATTATTGTAATAAACTAAATATATCCCATCATTTTTTAAAGTTTTATTTGATAAGTCAGCAACTACAATTGCCCTATCATTTATAAGAGGTTCCATTGATTTGCCATCTACTAAAATGGCAAAAAGTGATTTCTCATTATATGGGTGTTTTATTAGATTCTTTGAAAATTGTAATTTTTCTATTGTTTTATTAAATACATCACTATATTCTAACTCTATCATTATGATTTCTTGTTTTTGTAATTATCTGCAATTTTTGAATCATATTTTACAATTGTATTTCTTCCATTCTCTTTTGCTTGATATAAAGCTAAATCAGATTTTTCTAGGAGTTCGTCTACTGTATTTTCACTTATTAGTTGAACAATACCCATACTTACAGTAAATTGTACAGTTTTATCTTCATATTTAAGGCTTGTACTTTCAACTTTTTTTCTTATTTTTTCAGATACTATCAAAGTATCTTCAATAGTGGTATTTTGAAGAAGTATTGAAAACTCTTCTCCTCCTATACGCCCAAAAAGATCACTTTTTCTCATAAATAAATCTACTATTTTAGTAAACTCTATTAAGACCATATCTCCCACTTTATGTCCATAGGTATCATTGATAGCTTTAAATTTATCTAAATCTAGTGAAATAATACACAACTTTGTATTATTACGTTTTGATATTTCAAAGTACTTTTTACTTATATCAAAAAAATGTCTTCTATTAAATATATTTGTCAAATAATCTATTCTTGCTAATTTTTTTAATTCTTCATTGGCTTCTTCTAATTTTGTAGTACGTATATCTAACTCTTGTTTTAGTCCTTTTTCGGTAATTAGCCATTTTTTTCTAATACCATAAAATATAATTAATGACATAATTCCCATTATAATAAGGGTTACAATAACTACCAAATAAAAAATTTGTTCATAAGAGAACTCAAAATTTTTCTCTTTTTCAAACCATTTTTTATATATTACGGCATATCTTCTATTCTCTTTTATCTTTGATATTGATTGATTAATTTTATCTACTAATTCAATATTATGAGATATAACCCCCATAGACCTTTTTATCTCAAAAAGATTTTCACTCAATGGTATAATTTTGTCATCTAAGTTTAGTTTTCTTAATGAATAATTAGTTAAAGGTCTTGGATAACAAATCCCATCAACTTCACCTGAAAGTAGTGCATAAAATGCATCAAATCTATTGTCAAATACTTTTGTTTTAATTTGAGGGTATCTTTTCATTACACTTACCCCAACATTTTTATTAACAACAGCTACAGTTTTATTATAAAAATCATTAATTTGTTTTAACTTTTTAGCAGTAGCTCTTTTGTATATAGTTATCTCAAAAGTATTTGTAGGATCAGAAAAGAGTAAAGATTTTTTTCTATTTTTTGTAGCACTTATATCCGGTATTATATCAACTTTACCACTATCAACTAAGGGCCAAAAATCATTCCAATTTTCAACAATTATATACGTATATTTTATACCTATATCTTTTGCTATTTCTTCAAAAATATCAACTGCAAATCCACTTGGTTTTTGTTTGTTATTAACAGAATAATATGGCATCCAGTTTTTAAATACAGCAACATTATAAATTTTGTCTTTTTGAATATTTGCAAATAATATAGTAGAAAAAGTTATTGTTATTAAAAATATTCTTAAAAAACAATTCAACATTTATCCTTAATATGAAATTTTTATGGAAATATAGCATAAATTAATTTATATTACTATTTATTTTTATTAAGTTAATTTTTATTATTAAGTTAAGTTCTATTTGTATATAGAAAATAGTGGCAGAGAGCAAGGGATTCGAACCCTCGGAGGCGTGAACCTCGCCGGTTTTCAAAACCGGTCCATTCGACCAACTCTGGCAACTCTCTATTTTTGTTATTAGGTGTGTAATTTGTATTAATGGAGCTGGTGAAGGGAGTTGAACCCCCGACCTGCTGATTACAAATCAGCTGCTCTAGCCAACTGAGCTACACCAGCGTGTGTTAGAAATGGTGTCAAGAGGGAGACTTGAACTCCCGACCTCCGGCTTATGAGACCAGCGCTCTAGCCAGCTGAGCTACCTTGACACTATGGCTAAATTTTGGTTGCGGAAGCAGGATTTGAACCTACGACCTTCGGGTTATGAGCCCGACGAGCTACCGGACTGCTCTATTCCGCGGTATAAAATAATTGTAATGGTGACCCGTAATGGATTCGAACCATTGGCCACCTCCTTAAAAGGGAGATGCTCTACCAGCTGAGCTAACGGGTCATTACATATAAAGTGGAGCGGGAGACGAGACTCGAACTCGCGACAATCTGCTTGGAAGGCAGAAGCTCTAGCCAACTGAGCTACTCCCGCTCTTTTATGGTGCGAATGGTGAGAATCGAACTCACACTCCGAAACCGGAATGGGATTTTAAGTCCCACGCGTCTACCTATTCCGCCACACTCGCACATAAAAAAAACATAATGGATGGGGTAGCAGGATTCGAACCTGCGAATATCGGCACCAAAAGCCGAGGCCTTACCGCTTGGCGATACCCCAATCAAAATGGACTGAAATAATATAAAAAAAACTCTATATTGTCAATAGTATTTTGCTTAAACTTATCTAAATTCTGAAATTTAAGTCTAAATCTATTAAATTTCCTCTTTTATCTCTTTCAAATCTTCTATTTTGCTTATATATTCACCTTTTTTTGACTCAACAAATTCGATTCTTTGTTTATTTATTTCCAAATATTGCTCTTTTGAGTATTTGATAATCTTAAATAAGTAGTTTCTTTTTGAGGTTAAAAAGTCTTCGATTTTTTCAAATCCAAAGTTTGCTTTTAATTTTGTAAGAATCTCATCTTCTCTTGGATGATACACTGAAAATTTTGTTGGTTCTTTTTCGTATAAAAGTACTGATTCTGCAATTTGTTGTTCAAAGTGAGCAATAGTTGCTTGTGTTGTTTGAATATAACTATATGAAAGCGCACCATTAAAGTAAGCAAACTTTTTTCGTAAGGCTGATATATTTTCTAAGATTGCTCTATGGTAAGATATTAATACATTTTCATAAACTTTTGCAGCAAAGTGTCTTGTTGTAGAAAACTCAGCATCAGATGCTACATCTCTATTTTTCTTGATTAGTTCATATGGTTCTTGCCATCTGTGAACATTGCTTTTTATGATTCTATAAACATCTCTAAAAGATTCATCTGCATTTAGTTCTATTTGTTTTAGGTTTTTAATAGACTTTTTAAACATCTTATCTATAGTTTGGTCATCATAGAATAGATTTTTGTAGACATTGTCACTATCTATCCAATAGGTGTTATATTCTATTTTTGCATAGTTTTCTTTATTTAAAAAGCCAGTTTTATTTTCATATCTATGGGTTTTTACTGTTTTTATATTTTTATATGTTTCATGTGCCATTTTTTCCATAATAGTTTCAAGTGAATTATAGATATTAAATAACTCTTTTGAGTATTTTTTGTGTATTGCATCTAAGGCATTTAAGATTTCATTCTCTGATGAGCTTAGTATCTCTATAAGGCTATCATATACACTAAGTATATTTTGATATTCACTTACTAAAATGTCACAAATACCCAAAAGGTCCCTTTTAATTGCGAACTCTTTTGATTCAAGGGCTTGTGGTCTAATGGTATTGTTTATAAAATCAATTACTAATTGAATATTTGATTCATCAAGAAGTTTTGCATTATCTTTTGAATCTTCCAAATTTATTTTTGATAATGTATTTTTGTACTCTTTAAATTTGTTTTCAAAGAATTCTAATGATTCAACATCATTATTTTTTAAATCACTTTTAAACTCAGATATAAATTTTTCATACTCATCTTGAATAAGAACATCTTTATGATGAGCTCTTGATTCAAGTGCCATTTTTGCAGAGATTGGAGTTACTTGAGAAAAATACTTTGAGAACTTTTTTCTTACATAATTAGTAGTTGTTTCAATTTGTTCTTGGGTAAATTTATCTTTTTGATTAAGTACACAAAGAGATTTATTTTTAAATTGCTCCATATACTCTTCAAGAACTTCTGCTTCTGATTGTTTACCAGCATTATCTATAAGTGTTAGCCAAATAATACCACCAACATCCCTTAGAACTTTTCTTGTAGTATCTGTATCACTTTGGCTTTGGGAATTAAGACCTGGAGTATCTACAAAAGAGATATCTTTTAGTATGTCCATTGGAGCATAGAGTGTAAGATATTTGATATCTTTCATATCATCTTTACGCTGATCTGTAAAATCAGAGATTGCATCAATAGGAGCAAACTCTTGAGCACCTGAATAATAAGTGATTTTAAGTTTATACTCTTCTCCATAATTTAAAAAGTTTACTTTTGAAGTTACGGGAGTGATTCCCGTTGGTAAAATATTTTTAGAGAGTAGGGCATTTAAAAATGTTGATTTTCCTGAAGAAAACTGCCCTGTAATTGCTACTTCCATAGGGTATCTTGCCCGTCTTAGTTGTTTATCTAATATTGACCTTAGTTGAAAAGATGGTAAAAACTTGTCATCTAAAAGTCTTGCTCTTACTTTCTTGATATCACCTACTAAACCAGTTTCAAAAACTTCCTCTTTTTCAAAGAATTTGTCAGCATACTCTTTTACAAAACTATTTAAGATACTCATGATTTAAGTTCCTTGTTTATAGATTCAAGTTTTTTAACTTTTTTGTGAATTTCAATTGTTAATTCATCTTTTTTTGAATCATTTTCTTCAAAAGAAGAGATTCTATCTTCTAAGGTTTTTTCATCTTTTATGAGTTTTTTCTCAAAAACTTTTAATGGTTCTGAAATTTGTTTAAAGAAGTTATCTATTAATATTTTAGAAACATTCTCTGCTTTTTGTTTTATGTTTTTTTCTATTGGATCAAACTCATCTTTTATATATGTTTGAATAGCTCTATCTAGTTCTGATAGTTTACTCTCTTTACTTTTTGCAACTTCATTTATTATTTTGTTTATTAAAACTTCATTTGAGGAGGTTAAAAACCCTTTTTTAAAGTCATTTTGAAAAAATCCTCTTGCATCAAAACTCTCATTTTTATGTCCTATAGAAAATCCCATTTCTTGGTACTTTTGTCCAAAAACTTCACCAATACTTTGAGACTTTTTGATAAATTTATATCTATAATCTCTAATTACATCAACGATTCCATCTTTTATTGCAGTTTCAACAATAGCTTTTATTCTTTTTGATTCTGGACGTTTTTTTGTCTTCTCAAAAGAGTATTTTACATCTGAAAAAACTCTTTGTCTGATTATTCCTTGTAGGTCTAATAGTTCATTTTCTAAAAATGTTTCTAGGGTAAGAATATAACTTTTTGCATCATTTTTATAAACAGCTATATCTTCTTCCATAGCTTCAAAGATAGATTCATTTGTGGATTTTTTCTTAGCAAACTCTTTTAAGTCAGCTTGTAGTTCCTCTTTTGATTTACTTAATAAAATCAAGTCATAGTTGAAAGATTTAATCTCTTTTTCTACTGTTTTTCTAAGTTGTGTTTTTACACCTTTTATTATTAAGTCAGTTTTTGAAGAGTTTTTTCCAAACAATGTCTCACTTAAATAGTCTTCAATCTCTAAAATACCAGTATCTTCTATTTTAAATCCTGCATCAAGGGCTTCTTTTTCTCTTCCTGTTCTATGTAACAGTGCCATTTTTCCAGAGATTGGTATAAACTTTATATTTCTAAGTATAAAATCAAGTTGACTATCTTTGTTTTGAGCTTTTAGTTGAGCTTCAATTGAAGATTTTGTGTAGTTAATTACCTCTTCTAACTGCTCTTTTGAAACCGTATCTGCTCTTGTAATTACTATTAGTAGTTTAGTTACATTTTGATAAAGCAAGGCATCTATGATGAACTCTACATCTTTTAAAGTAGCACTTTGAGATACATTCATTAAATGAATCATTAAATCACATTGACTTAAGTACTCTTTTGTTATCTCTTCCCTTTGAATAACGGGGTCATCTAGTCCTGGAGTATCAACTATCTCTATTCCATCTTCTAAAAACTTTAAATCAGATTTCAATTCTACATATTTAACTAAATTACACTTTTTACCACTAGCTTCTGCTGAAGTATAAGCTGCAAGATTTTTAATATCAACTTTCTCATTATATGATTCTTCTTTAATATACTTTTCTAAATCATCTCCAAAGATTTTTTTAGTCTCTTTTATAAACTCTTTTATTGAATCCAATTGATTAGAGGCTTGTTCTATTCTATCCCACTCTTGTTTGTTCCAGTAAAATACTTTTGCTTCTGGAATACCATGCTTTACTATTGTCAGATTTGCAGTCTCTGGAACAACTGCACTTCCAAGGATTTCTTCTCCCATAAGAGCATTTAACATTGTGGATTTACCAGCATTCATAACACCTGTAATTCCAATGGAGAATTTCTGGTTTTCTAGGTACTCTTTTGTACTAGTTAGCTCTTCTTTGTACTCTTGAGATTTAAAAATAGTTTGTAACTCTTGAAGTAACTCTTCAAAATCAACTTTTAACTCTTTAAATGATTTTGATTCATCTATTTGGATTATCTCTTCTTTTGACTCTTCATCACAAAGACCTAGTTCATTTGGGTCAAAAAGAGAAATCAATTTATTGAAATTTGATGTCTCTAAGATTTGTTCATTTTTAAGGTATTCTAGGCTTTCATGTAGTTTTTCAATTTGACAGTTTGTAGTATCTTTTTCTATGGAATCAATTAGACAAAATTGGAGTTGGTTTAGATCATCTAAACTTTTTACTTCTTTGTTTGTGATATTTGTAATTAACTTTTTAAAGCTATCTAAAGATATATATTTTTCATAGTTTTTTCTTGTTGGTGCAAGAACTAAAGCTGCTATTTCAAAGAATTCATCTCTATTTTTATAGTGTTCTGTTCCAAATGTGGTTTTTTGCTCACAATGTTTTCCATGATATAGTAAAAAGTAATCGTTGACTAGTGACATCTATTCTCCTACAAAGGTTTTTTTGTACACCTAAAAGTTAATTTAAAATATTAAACTAATTTAAAATATCCCTAAAATACAAAAAGTTAATTACCCATTGGGTAATTAACTTTTTATATCTTTTATTTATACAAGAGAAAAAATCTCTTGTATATTTATTTTAATGCTACTAGTCTTCTTCTTAAGTATGCAATTTTATTTTGTAGTGGTAAATGTTTTGGACAATGGTCTTCACATGCCAATAATGACATACAACCAAAGATACCGTTATCATCACCAACTAATTCATAAAAATCTTCAGCAGTTCTATTATCATGTGGATCTACTTCAAATCTTGCAATTCTGTTTAATCCAACAGGACCTACGAAGTCTGGTCTCATAAGCATTGTTCCACAAGAAGCAACACAAATTCCACACTCAATACATCTATCTAATTCAAATGTTTGATCTGCAATATCTGGATCAATTTTCTCTTCGATTTTTGTAATGTCTGGTTTATGATTAGTATGAATCCATGATTCAACTCTATTAGACATAGCATCCATCCACTTACCAGTATTTACTGATAAATCTTTGATTAGTTCAAATGCAGGCATTGGAAGTAAAGTTATAGTTCCTTCTGGATAGTTAGCAATTAATGTTCTACAAGCAAGTGCAGGTTTACCATTAACAACCATTCCACAACTTCCACAAATACCAGCTCTACATACGAAATCAAAAGATAAGTCTGGGTCATGCTCTTCTCTAATTTTCATAAGTGCAATAAAAAGAGTCATACCTGGTGTCTCTTCTAACTTGTACTCTACATAATGAGGCTTAGAAATTTTGCTTCTTGGATTAAATTTAAGTACTTTTATAGTAACTTCTCTACCTTTGTGGTCACTCATTATTTATCTCCTACTCTTTCATTTTTTTCTTTATAATTCATAGGTAAATCAAATGGCATAAGTGCATGCTGTAGCTCATGTCTATCTTTACCTTCTGCTTGCATTTTTTCAGTTATTTCATCAACTTCTGCTTGTCTTTTTGCAGATAATTCATGCTCAATAATCATACCCTTAGCACCATAACCTCTAAATGCTGGAGGCATTTCCATAGTCATAATATCTAATTCTTCGTATGTGATTTCAGGCTCTAAGGCATCTTTATCTGGCCATGAAGTTAATGTTCTATTTAACCAGTTTGCATCATCTCTTTTTAAGAAGTCTTCTCTATAGTGAGCACCTCTTGATTCAGTTCTGTCTCTTGCACCTTTTGCAACACATAATGCAACTTTTAACATTTTTGGAACTCTATAAGCTTCTTCAAGTTCAGGATTTCCAACTCTCTCTTTAGATTTAACATTGATTTGTTTTGTTTTAGCTAATAAATCTTTTAACTCTTCAACTGCTTCTTCTAAATGTGGACCATCTCTAAAGATACCTACTTTTTGATCCATTAGATTTTGCATTCTATTTTTGATTCTAAATATATCTTCTGTTCCATTATATGCTAAGATTTCATCTAAATATGCATCTTCTTCATCAAGGAATTTTTGAACTGTTTTTGTACCAATTGTTACGTCATTTTCTAAACAGAAATCTGCAAAATAGTTACCAATAATCATACCAGCAACAACTGTTTCAGAAACAGAGTTTCCTCCAAGTCTATTAAATCCATGCATATCCCAACATGAAGCTTCACCACACGCAAACAGACCTTTTAGGTTTTGAGATTCACCAGTTGGTTTTGTTCTAATTCCACCCATAGAGTAATGTTGCATTGGTAAAACTGGAGCCCAACCTTTTGGACCTTCATCAGCAGGGTCAATTCCATTAAAGATTTGACAGATTTCTTGTACATCTCTTAAGTTTTTCTCAATATGCTCACGACCAAGAATAGAGATATCTAACCAAATGTGATCACCATATGGAGAAGGAACACCTTTACCATTTCTAATGTGTTCTATCATTCTTCTTGAAACAACGTCTCTTGAAGCAAGTTCTTTTTTCTCAGGTTCATAATCTGGCATAAATCTATGTCCATCAACATCTCTTAAGATTCCACCATCACCTCTACAACCTTCAGTTAATAAAATACCTGATGGTACGATTGGAGTGGGGTGAAATTGTACAGCTTCCATATTTCCTAAAGTTGCAATACCTGTTTCTAAAGCAATAGCTGCTCCAATACCTTCACAAATAACTGCATTTGTTGTTTGTTTAAATACTCTACCATATCCACCTGTTGCGATACATGTACCTTTTGCAACATAAGCTTCTAATTCTCCAGAAATTAAATCTCTAACGATTGCTCCATAACATCTTCCATCTTCATGGATAATTGATACAGCTTCTTTTCTATCTCTAATATCAACTTCATGTTTTAATGCTTCATTTGCAACACCAAATAACATTGTATGTCCTGTTGCATCCGCTGTATAACAAGTTCTCCATTTTTTAGTTCCACCAAAATCTCTTGATGTAATTAAACCATGTCTATCTGCATCTTCTGTGATAGTTGTTTTTTTAGCATTAATAACTGCTTCTCTTGCACCTTCTCGAACTCTTGTCCAAGGCACACCCCAACCAGCTAATTCTCTAATAGCTTTTGGTGCAGTATTTACGAACATTCTTGCAACTTCTTGGTCACATCCCCAATCCGAACCTTTTACAGTATCTGCAAAGTGTAAATCTTCGTTATCTCCATCACTCATTTTAGAGTTACCTAAACTTGCTTGCATACCACCTTGTGCAGCAGCACTATGAGATCTTTTAACTGGAACAAGTGATAAAACTACTGTACTTAAGCCTTTTTTCTGTGCAGCAACTGCAGCTCTTAGACCTGCTAATCCTCCACCAATAACTAATGCATCACAATAATTAATTTTCATTATGCCACTCTCCCATTATTTATTTTATATTCCATTACTTTTGCACTTGGTACATATCTTTCACCTGCTTTATCAGCATGTTCCATACCAATTTTCATATAAGCAGCTAAAGTTGCAAAACCTAAAATTAAAAAGAAATAAGTTAAAGCTTTTTTATAAGTTTTTAATCTTTTTCTTGAAGCTTTAGGGTCTTTACCGTCAAACCAACCCCATTTTACAGCTAGTCTGTATAATCCAATTGTTCCATGGAATTCAACAGCTAATAACAAAAGAATATATAGTGGCCACATCCATTCAGACCAAACTCTATCTGAACTTGCATATGGACCAATTGCATCTGAATGTGTCATAATAATATAGATATGTACTGAACCTAAGAAGAACATTGCAAAACCAGTAAATGCTTGTATAAACCATAACTTAGTATCTTCATGCCCCATATTGTCAGCATGTGCTTTCATTACTTGATATTGTTTAAAGTTACCAGGTAATTTTCTCATACCCATAGCAGCATGTACAATAAAAATTATAAAAATTACTAATGCTAAAATAGAAACTAATAATGGATTTCCTCCATCAAAAATAAAACTAGCTTCAAAGAATTTTGTAACTGAATACATAAAATCTTTACTAACTAAAATTGAAGAGACCATAAACATATGCCCCCACATAAAAAGTGCTAGAAATAATCCAGTTGCACTTTGAATATAATCAAGCTTTGCTGGAACTCTACTTTTTTTCCCCTCTACAGTCTTTCCTAAATAACCTTCTATTAGGTCACTCATTTGACATCCTTTCTGTTTGATTTAATTGGTTAATATTTAGAACTAAATATTCTCTTGAAAACATCGTAATATTATATCTAAGATAATCTTGAATTGTATATAAAATTGATGTATAAATAATGTCTTTACATTGTACAAAAAATGTACATGTCAATAAAAAAAGCCCACCATGTGGGCTTTTAAAAAAATAGTAGTGTAAAATATTTGTTAAACTAGATAGTAACAAATATTTTAGTAGTGTTTACTTTAGAAACAATGATTCTATTGCTAGTTTAGAAACATCAATAATTGCATCAATATTTGGTGCAGGAAAGAAGAATACTACTGCTGAACCAATACCACCCCATACAACTAAAGCAGCTAAAAGTGCTACAACATATGTTGAAATTCTTTTATCATTAAAGCCTTCAGTTGCACAAGCAGCATTTGTTGGATAGAAGTACATCATTGCTATTAATCTAAAGTAGTAATAAACTGAAATGATTGTTGCAATAATTGCAATAATTGTTAAAGTCGCATACCCTGCATTGATTGCTTCAGTGAACACATAAAATTTACCTATAAATCCAATTGTTGAAGGAATACCTGCAAGTGAGAATAAAAATATTGTCATAGCAGCTGCCAAGAAAGGTCTTTCATGTGCTAAACCTTTAAAGTCTTCATATGTAACTCTAACTTTTGTTTCAGAGATAATATGAGATATAAGTCCAAATGCTCCAATTGCAGTTAAAAGGTACGAAAGCAGGTAAAACATAATTGCATAAGCACTATCAATATTTTGTCCTAAAGCTATAAATGCTAATAAGATATATCCTGTATGAACAATTGAAGATGCTGCAAGCATTCTTTTTATGATTTTTTGAGTAATAGCAATCCATGTTCCATAAGCAAGTGTAAAGATAATAAGTACATATAAAATTGGATCCCAGAAATTTTGGATTGTTGAGAATGTTTGTAAAAATGCTCTTAAAAATAGTGAGAAAATCGCTATTTTAAATGTAGATGCCATATATGCAGTAACTAACATTGGAGCACCTCTATATACATCTAAAACCCAAGACTGGAATGGGAATGCTGCAATTTTAAATAGGAATGTAAATAATAATAGAGTTAAACCAATATAGATTAGATTTAAATCACTTCCGCTATGAGTTGTAATATATGTAGCTATATCATTTAAGTTTGTTGTTCCACTTACACCATAAATTAATACAGCACCTAGTAGGAAAAATGCACCAATAAATGAACCTAAAACTAAATATTTAAAAATCGCTTCAACTCTTTTACCATCTTCACTGTGAAACCCAACTAGGATATATACAGAAAATGATGCAATCTCTAAGGCAATATATGCAGTGATTAGTTCATTTGCATTTGCAAGTAACATCATCCCAAATAGAGCAAACATTAATACTGAAAAGAATTCACCTTTAAAGTATGAGTGTTCATAAAAGTAATGTTCACCAATTAAAACAGTTAACAGTGTACCAAAAATTAATAGTACACCAAAAAAGTTTGAATAAGTATCAAATACTAAGGCATTGTTAAATATATCATTAAAAGGTTTAGCTGAGTGTAAATCACTAAAGTCAGTAATAGCAAAACCTAATGCTATAATTAAAAATATAGACGTAGTAGTAATGAAATGTTTAATTGTAAACTTCTCATACATACTCATAAACATTAATACAAGAGCACCTACAAGTACTATTATATGTGGTACTAGATATAAGAATTCAGTCATTATTTCATCGCTCCAATCTTTAATATATCATTTAAAAAGTGAGTTACTGTTGGCTCAAACTTATCAATTAATGGTTCTGGGTAAATACCCATTAAAAATACTAGGATAACCCATGGAGTTAAACCAATAATTTCTTTGATTTTAAGATGTCTCATAGTTCTTTGTTCACCTTGTCTATCTTGTAAAATAGCTCTTTGGAACATCCATAACATATATGAAGCACCAATGATTACAGTAAGTGCAGAGATATAACCTAAAGTATGATTAAATTGATAAATTCCAAAAATAATTAATAATTCAGAAACGAATCCATTTGTTCCTGGTAACCCTACATTTGCAAATAACATAATTGCAAAAATAAAAGTAAATACAGGAGCAACTTTCGCTATTCCACCAAGGTCACTAATTGTTTTAAATTTTGATTCATCATGTAAAACACCAACAAGTAAAAATAGAGCACCTGTTGCTATTGCATGTGCAATAATTAAATATAGTGCACCATTGATACCATATGAATTTAATGAAAAGATACCAGCAGCTATAAAACTTAAGTGAGATGCTGATGAGTAAGCAAACATTCTTTTAATATCATCTTGCATAAGTGCAGCAATACCAAAATAGATTAAACCAAATAATCCAATAAATACAAACCAAGTTGAATACTCAATATAAATTTCAGGGAAAATTGGAATCATAAATCTAACGATTGCATAAACTCCAAGTTTTGCCATGATAGAAGATAATAAGAAAACGGCACCAGTAGGGGCATTTTTATATGTATCCATGATCCACGTATGTAGTGGGAAAATTGGAATCTTAATACCAAAGGCAATAACAAATGATAAGAACAGATATACTTGCTCGTTATATGATAAAGTTGTGATTTTTGTAAAGTCTGTATATTGAAAAGACCAAAAACCAAACTCATTAAAAAATGTAACACCAAGATATAAAATACCTAAGAACATCAATAATGACCCAGCCATTGTATAAATAGTAACTTTAATAGTTGTAAATACTTTATCTCCAAACCCATTAATACCAATCATCAAGAATACTGGCAATAACATAACTTCCCAGAAGAAGTAGAAAAGGATTACATCTAAAGATAATAATGCACCTGTAACACCTGTTTGTACAAGTAGCATATTTATCCAATAACCTTTTGTTCTACCTTCCCATAATAAAAGGTAAGAAGTAGGAATCAAAATAGCAATAAGCATCAAAATAGTTAAAGAGAAACCATCAACACCAATATAGTAATTAATACCATAAGTTTCAATCCAAGGAACGTTAGTAAAGAACTGCATACCTGAACTTGGTTCAAAATTGATATAGATTTTTAATACTAAAGCTAAAATAACTGTAGTAGTTAAAAATGCTATATTTCTAACTGACTCAACATTTGATGATGTAATCATCAAACCAAAGGCAACAACTGCTGGTAAAAATATAATAAATGATAAACTTTCTGCACTCATACTACAATCCTAACGAAATAAATAAATAAATGAAGATTGCACTCATACCTACAAGCATGAATAGACCATAAAATCTTACATTTGCATTTTGAAGTCTTCCAACTACTTTACCAAAGTTAATAAATTGGTTACAACTTCCCATGATGAAGCTATCAATGATTTTTTCATCTACAACTTTATCAATAAAAGTTGATAATTTTTTAGTTGACTGAACAAAAACTTTGTTATAAAATTCATCAACATAGAATTTATTAGCAATAAGTCCTTCTTCACTTTCAGGTTTTGAAACATCAAAGTGTGCATATTTGTTATATGCAGCTCCAATTCCTGATGCTGCAATAATAACTGACAGTGCCATTAACACATACTCTGTTGTATGACTCATATGTAACTCTTTTGAGTTAAGTTGAGCCAACCAAGTATCAACCATATGATGACCACCTAATGCTCCTGGTAAGTTTAAGAAACCAGCGCCAATTGCACCAATTGATAAAATCAAAAGTGGTAGTGTAATTGTTTTTGATGTGTAAACATAGTCTGTTTTGGCATGGTTGTTTGGAGCAACAAATAGAATAAAATACATTCTAAACATATAAAATGCTGTTAAAAATGCTGTGAACATCCCAATTCCCCAAATAATATATTGACCTTCATGAAAAGCTGCACCTAATATTGCATCTTTTGAAAAGAATCCAGAAAATGGAGGAATACCAGAGATTGCAATAACACCAACTAACATACAAAATCCAATTATAGGAGTACTAACTCTGTGCTGTGCCATTTTGAAAATGTTTTGCTCATGGTGTTGAGCCATAATCATACCACCAGCTGCCATGAATAGCATTGCCTTAAAGAATGCATGAGTAAATACGTGGAATAGTCCAGTTGAATAAAAACCTAAACCAACACCTATAAACATATATCCTAATTGTGACATAGTTGAATATGCAAGAATCTTTTTAATATCTTGTTGTTGTGTTGCAATAATTGCAGCTAGAAGTGCTGAAAATGCACCAATATAAGCAATAAATGTACCAATACCTTCTATTCCCTCATAAAGAAAATGAAATCTAGCAACCATATAAACCCCAGCTGTTACCATAGTAGCTGCGTGAATAAGTGCTGAAATTGGCGTAGGACCTGCCATCGCATCTGGAAGCCATGTATATAATGGAATTTGTGCTGATTTACCCATAGCTCCAACAAATAGTAAGAAACCAGAAAGAATAAGCAGTTCAGTTGAGGCATTATCTAAGTTTGCTTCAATTGAACCAAATGATAAGTTACCTTGTCCAATTGCAAAAAATAGTGTAATAACACCTAATATAAAACCAAAATCACCAACTCTATTTACAATAAATGCTTTATTTGCTGCAAGAACATTTTCTTTATCACCATAATAAAATTTAATTAAAAGGTATGAACAAACTCCAACACCTTCCCATCCTATAAATAATATAATTGGGTTGTCTGCTAAAACTAATATTAACATTGATGCTAAGAATAGATTGAAGTAAGCAAAAAATTTACCAAAACCTTCATCCTTATGCATATAACCAACAGCATAAATATGAATTAAAGAACCAACAAAAGTTACAAACATAGCCATAAAAATAGATAAGTTATCACCTAAAAGTTTCATCTCAAT
Source organism: Arcobacter sp. (assembly GCA_002869535.1). Lineage (GTDB taxonomy): Bacteria > Campylobacterota > Campylobacteria > Campylobacterales > Arcobacteraceae > Arcobacter. The sequence goes on along the minus strand of PKUK01000009.1, from coordinate 21,820 downwards.
TGTTAATTGGTCAACTTCTAACCAAGTAAATATATTTTGATGGTAAATAGTTCCATGTTTAACCATATCTAAAAAGATAATTAAGGTAAAGATAAAACCAATAATAGGAGCGATTGTCCCAGTTAAAGAAAATAGTCTTTGTGGTAAAGCTCTTTTTTTAATATTGTAGAAATAAAATCCACCATTTAATATAGCACCTAATAATGGAGCTAATATTATCCATACTAAAAGATCTGTATGCATTATTTTTCTCCTTGTTTTAGTGCTGTAAATAAATCAGTATCTAATGATTTTTTTGTTCTAAATAATAAAATTATTACTGATAAGAAAATAGCAGCCTCTGCTGCAGCAATTGCTATAACCATTACTGTAATTACTTGAGGATCCATATTGAAATGGTATCTTGCAAAAGTAACTAAAAATAGATTTATTCCATTTAACATTAATTCAATTGACATATAAATTACAAAAATATTTCTTCTTGCAACTACTCCAATTGCACCAATTGAAAAAAGCATCATTGAAACAAATGCATAAGATGTTAGTGATATCATGATTGGGTTCCTCTAGGTTTTTTCTTTTTAGCTAACACAACTGCACCAACTAATGCAACTAAAAGTAGTATTGAAATTAACTCAAATGAGATTAACCAGTTTTGGTATAAAAGCATACCCACTTCTTTTATGCCACCAAAATTAGTCTCTATAATACTCAAGTCTTTTTGCGGTAGAGCAGAAACAGCTTTTAAGATTACTATATTAAGAGGTAACATAACTATTGCACCAATAATAATATTTTTATACTTTTTAGGCTCATGTGGCATATCATGTTCATCGATATTAAGAAACATAAGGATAAATAGTAGAAGTGTCATAATTGCACCTGCATAAACTATTATTTGTACCATGAAAAGGAAAGTTGCACTTAATAGTGCAAATAGACCAGATACTGCTAAAATTGAAATTAATAATCCAAGTGCTGCATACATAGGTTGTTTATGTATTAGCATAGTTACACCACCTGCTATTGCCATAAAACTTAAACCAATAAATAAAATATCAATCATCTGATAAATCCTTTGCTCTTTCGTTATTCATTAAATATTTTTTATCTACTAAGAACTCTTCTCTTGAACTTCCCGTAAAACTAAAAATACCTGTATCCATTCTAATTGCATCACATGGGCAAGCTTCAACACAGTATCCACAATATACACACTCTAAAAGGTCTATTTTAAACTCTTTAGGTCTCTTTTCTGCTTTTCCATCAAATCTCTCTTCTGCGTCAATAAAGATACACTCAGCAGGACATGCAGTTGCACACATATAACATGCAACACATTTTTCTGATTCATCTTCCCACTTAGTAAGTCTATGAACTCCTCTGTATCTCTCATTTGTTGCAACATCAGTTGGATTTTCTTCTGGGTACTGAATTGTTTTCAGATTTGATACATCTTTTAAGTTTTTTGTAAAGTGCCCAAAAGTTGTTTTCATACCACCCATAATAGCTGGTATAAAAAGCTTATCTTTAAAAGTTTGACCTTGTCTTTTTATTATTTTAATACCCATTTTACATTCCTGTCAATACTATAACTGAAGCAGTTATAACAATATTTAATAGTGATAGTGGTAGTAAAATTTTCCATCCTAACATTTGTAGTTGGTCATATCTAAATCTTAATAAAGTCCATCTAACCCACATAAATACAAATACCATCATAAGAAATTTTACTAAGAAAGTTACTACTTGGATTACAGCAACTGCAATACTTGAGCCATTTTCTCCTAAACCTGTAGCTAACAAGGCACCTAAAGCTAAAAATGAAACTATACCAATAGTCCAAAATGCTTTTACTAAGATTCCTGTCTCTTTTGATCTTGAGTCACTTTTATCAGCCCAGTCATTATTCTTTTTAATCCATTTAGTAAATATATAAATCTTGATAGGTAATAAAGCCATAAGTACAATAATTACAATATCAATATTTGCTTTTAATGTTTGTGTATCTAACCAAGGGATTTGATATCCACCAAAGAATAGTGTAACAATAATAGCTGATGCACCAGCCATAGCTGCGAATTCTGATACTTGAAAAAGTCCAAATCTCATCGCACTATATTCCGTATGATAACCTGCAACAATTTCTTACTCACCCTCTGCAATATCAAAAGGAGTTCTATTTGTCTCTGCAAAAGCACAAACAATAAAAATTACAGCTGCAAGAGGTTGCATAAGTAGACCCCATGAAGGAATTATTCCAAAGAAAGTTCCACCTTGAAAATGTACAATCTCATTTAAGTGAATTGAACCATAAGTTAATAACATAGATATAAGTGCTAATGCCATTGATGCTTCATAAGATATAACTTGTGCTGAAGCTCTAATAGCACCTAAAAGTCCATATTTACTTCCTGAAGCATAACCACCTAAGATAATCCCATATACAGATAATCCAGCATATGCTAAGAACCACATAATCCCTAGTTGCATTGGCAAGGCTTGCATTGCATGTGATTGACCATCTATTACAACATTGTCCGCAAAAGGAATAACTGCAAATGTTAGAAAGTAACAAACAAATACTATTGAAGGAGCAATAGTAAACATAAATTTATATTTAATATGCCCTGGAGTAAAGTCTTCTTTAAATACAAGTTTTAACATATCTGCTAAACTTTGGATTAAACCACCTAATCTCATTGGTCCAATATGACATCTATTTGGCCCTGATCTATCTTGAATAAATCCAGCTATTCTTCTTTCCCACCATACAAAAACTGGTGTTAGACCAACTGCTAGTACTACAGCTAAAAGAATATTTACTATAATAACAACTATTGATGCTGTATTCATATATTTCCTTTTTCAATCATACTTTTTATAGTTTCAACTATTGATGATATTGTTTTTGCTTGTTTATCTCTATTTATTCCTGAGGCAACTTTTTGTTTTATTCCATCAACATTTATATAAGTTCCACTTTTTTCATAAAATGATGCAATTGGAATTGCAACATCAGATTTTTCAATAGTTTTTGCATGATTTGAAAAACAAGAGATAACTTTTTTACCTGATAATAAATCTAAGTTATTATCAAAGTAGTTATTATCAAAAACTACTACTAGTGATGCTGCATCAAAATAGTTTTTAAATGAAGCTTCATCTTCATCTATATTTGCTTCTTTAAAAGAGGCTCTATTCGCACTTTTATCATTTTTCTTTAGATAATCATCACCAAATGTTTCATCTATATATTGAGGAGAGTATCCAGAGATATTTGCTTTTGTAGCATCTGCAAAAGCTTTTATATTTTGCATCTCTTCTAAACATAAGTTTGGTCCTATTAGAAATAGTGCATTATTGTTTTTTGCAACTTCTGTATATAAAGAAGCTATTGCATTACTTGTAGTATCTTCTTTTTTGTTAACTAAAGCTGTTTCAAATCTATTTTCTTCTTCATTTTTATAAGATAATCTACCATAATCACACATGAAATAACCATTTACTTCTGCATTATTTCTTGGTCTAAATCTAAATATTTTATCATCTTCATACTTCTCTTTTCTATGGTCAACAAAGATATTACAACCCTTTGAACAACCATTACAAATAGCATTGAATGATTCCATAAACCAAACTCTTTGTTTAAATCTAAAGTCTTTTGAAGTTAAAGCACCAACAGGACATAAGTCAACTACATTCATTGCATATGGGTTACTTAAAGGACGTCCAGGAAAAGTACCAATAACTGAATGGTCAGCTCTACTTATAACTCCTAGTTCGTTTGTTCCCACGATATCTGAGCAAAATCTAACACATCTAGTACAAAGAACACATCTCTCTTGGTCTAACATTACATTAGCACCTAAATCTTCTCTTTTTCTAGCATTGTTTTTTTCTTCAACATTTACTCTAGATTCATAGAAACCTGATTACATATAAAAATCTTGTAGCTTACATTCACCAGCTTGGTCACAGGTAGGACAGTCAATTGGGTGATTAATAAGCTGTAATTCTAAGATATCTCTTCTTACAGCCATTATGTTATCGCTTGTTGTACTAACTACCATTCCGTCTTTTACAGGAGTATCACAGGCAATTTGAGGTCTCTTTTGTCCAGCGATTTCAACCATACACATTCTACAGTTTCCATCTTTCCCCAATGCTTTGTGATAGCAAAAATGAGGAATATGAATTTCTTCATCTAATAATTTATCAATTAAGAGACTTCCCTTTTCTGCCTCCATCTCCTGATCATTGATTATCAGTTTTACCATTTCGCTCATTTTAATAAATCCTCTTCATAGTTTATTGTATTAATTATTTTCCAGTATATAACTGTCTAGGTCTAGCAATTTTAGCTGTTGGATCTTGTTTTAATTCAGACCATTGTGCTAACCAACCTGGTGTTCTACCAATAACAAAGATTGGTGTAAACATTGCAATTGGAATTCTAAGAGCTGTTAAAATTACCCCTGAATAGAAGTCAATATTTGGATATAAACCTCTTTGTTTAAAGTAATCATCACTTAATGCTGCTTCTTCAACTGCTGCTGCGATATCAAGTAATTTAGAATCAAGGTTTAACTCTTCTCTTAATTTATCTTGTAATCCTTTTAATGCTTCAGCTCTTGGATCTCTATTTTTATAAACTCTATGTCCAAATCCCATTAATCTAAATGGATCATTTTTATCTTTTGCTTTAGCAATATATGAAGGTACATTTTTAACATCACCAATCATTTTTAATTGATCCATAACTTTTTCATTTGCACCACCGTGTGCACTTCCCCATAAGGCAGAAATACCAGAAGCAATTGCAACATATGGGTGAGCTTCAGTAGAACCAACATTTCTAACAGTTGTTGTAGAAGCATTTTGCTCATGATCAGCATGTAAAGTAAAGATTGCATCTAGTGCATCAACTTCAACTTGTCTAATCTCATCACTTTTTCCATTTCCAAGGTTTTTCATTTTACCACCTGGATATGCTCTAAGCATATATAAGAAGTTTTCAGTGAAATATTTATCTACATCTGGATAAATAAGTGGCGTACCAATTGAGTTTCTATATGCCATAGCAGCAATTGTTGGCATTTTTGCTAAGATTCTTCTTCTCATCATTTTGAATTGTTCTTCATCTTCTAAATGTAAGTGATCTTTATAAAATGCAGCTAGAGCCATTGTTGCAGCTCCCATTGTTGCCATTGGATGAGCACCATCTGGTAAAGCATCAAAAAGTCTTATAATACCTTCATTTAAAAATGATCTATGTCTAATCTCTAAATCAAAGTTTTTTGAAGCTTGTTCAGTTGGTAGTTGACCTCTCATAAGAAGATAAGATACATCCATAAAAGAGTGTTTACCAGCTAAGTCAGCAATATCATAACCTCTATATCTTAACTCAGAGTTTTCACCATCAATAAATGTAATTTTAGAATCACAAGATGCAGTAGATGTATACCCAGGGTCATACGTAAACATTCCTGTATCTTTATAAAATGATCTAATATCAACTACACTAGGTCCTCTTGTTCCATCAATAACATTATACTCGTAAGTATTACCATTTCTATTATCTGTCAATGTAAATGTATTCTTTCCCATATTCTCTCCTTATATTTCTAGTTTATTTTTGTTTTTTCGATTAATTCAACGAATTCATGTCTATATTTTTGAACAATACTTTTAATAATATCTTTTACAGCTGGTGCAAAAACACAAACAGTTTTACCGTTCATAGTTTCACAAACATCTAAAATAGTATTTAAATCTTCTTCTTTTCCAAGACCTTCTAATAAATCTCTTAAAATTTTATCAATCCAACCTGTACCCTCTCTACACGGTGTACATTGTCCACAAGATTCGTGATGGTAAAATTCTATTAAATTTTTTGCCACATCAACCATAGAAGTACCTTCTGGAATAATCATCATTCCACCTGTCCCTAGCGTTGAACCAATATCCCACATAGATTCATAATCTAAATATGCTTTTTCAACTTCTTCAGCTGTCAAAATTGGACAAGATGCTCCTCCAGGGATTACAGCTTTTAATTTAAGCCCATCTTGCATTCCTCCACCAATTTGTTCTATTACATCAGTCATTTTACAACCATATTGTAATTCATAAACACCTGGATTTTTAACAGGACCACTCATTGCAAATAGCATAGTTCCTGGAGCCTTTTCAGTTCCATATTTTGTATATGATTCATAACCATTTTCAACAATATTAGGAACAGAAGCAATAGTTTCAACATTGTTTACAGTTGCAGGCATATCATAGAACCACTCACACTCTTTACCATGTGGTTTAAGTCTTGGGTGTCCTCTTTTACCTTCAATTGATTCAATAAGTGCAGATTTTTCTCCACAAATATATGCTCCACCACCTCTATGAACTGTAATATTAACTCTAAAGTCATATTTGTTCATAACTTTATCACCAATAATTACAGCTTCATAAGCTTCATCAATAGCATTGTTTAGTTGGTCAATAAAAAACTTATACTCACCTCTAATATAAATATATGCATCATGTGCACCAATTGCATAACATGAACAGATAATTCCCTCTATTAAAAGATGTGGGTCATATTGGAAAATTTGTCTATCTTTAAAAGTTCCAGGTTCTGACTCATCACCATTACAGATTAAATATCTTGGTCTTTCATCAACAGGAGGCATAAGTTTCCACTTAGGTCCACAAGCAGCTCCACCACCACCTTTTCCTCTTAATCCACTTTTACAAACTTCTTCTGTTACATCATCAGGAGCCATAGTAAAAAGTTTGTCAATAGAAGAGTATCTTCCATTTTTTAACGCAACTTCTAATTTATGTGAATTTGGAATATCAAAGTTCTTACTTACTATTTTTACAATCATATCATTCGCAGCCATTACTTACACTCCTCAATGATTTTTTTAAGTTTGTCAACAGTTAAGTTTTCGTGATAAGTGTGATTTAGTGCAATCATTGGTGCACCTCCACAAGCTCCTTGACACTCAACTTCACTAAGGTGAAATTTACCATCAGCACTTGTTTGCCCTGGTTCGATTCCTAGTGTATCTTTTATGAATTTTTTAAGATTATTTGCTCCCATTACCATACATGATAATGTTTTACATAACTCTATGTGGTATGTTCCAATTGGTTTTAGATTAAACATTGTATAAAATGTTGCAAATTCATAAACTTCAATAGGTTGTTTACCTACTTTATCAGCTACAAATATCATAGCTTCAGGGCTTACCCATCCCTCTTGTTCTTGAACTAGCCATAATGCTGGTAGCATCATTGCATCTATTTTTGGGTATTTTTTAGCTGTAACTTGGAATTTTTCTTCATTTTCTTTTGTATATTGAAATTTTGCCATTATCTATCAAACTCCCCTGCAATAAAGTTCATTGATGCCATTGTAATAACTGCATCAGCTAACATTGAATTTTCTACAATTTTTGCATATGCTGCAAGTGAATAGAAACTAGGTGGTCTACATTTTACTTTATAAGGTGTTCCTGTTCCATCACTTGTAATGTGGAAACCTAACTCACCATTTCCACCTTCAGTAAATCCATAATATTCACCTTTTGGAACTTTAATACCTTCAAATGTAAGTTTAAATTTATTCATTAAACCTTCAATGTTTCCATAAACATCTTTTTTAGCTGGTAAGAATATTCCTGGAGCTCCTACATTAATAGGACCATCTGGCATCTCTTTCATCGCTTGTTCAATGATTCTAATAGATTGTTTCATCTCTTCAAATCTACACATAAATCTATCATAAACATCACCATGAGAACCAACTACAACATCAAAATCGAAGTTTTCATAACCATAGTAAGGCTTATCTTTTCTTAAGTCAAATGCAACTCCAGCAGCTCTTAAGTTTGGACCTGTAATTCCAGCACTTAAAGCAAAATCTGCATTTATAACACCAACATCTTGTGTTCTATCTTGGAAGATTCTATTTCTTTCAACTAATGATAAAGCATCATCAATTGCTTTTTCTACATCTCTTAAAACTTCATTTAAGTCAGCTTCAAAACCATCATATAAATCAAACTCTAAACCACCAATTCTTGTATAAGAGTTAGTTAATCTAGCACCTGTTAGTTTTGATAAAATATCATAAGCTTTATCTCTTGGAGCAAAAAGATACCAGTAGTTTGTTAAACCACCCATATCAACCATATTTGCTGCATTACAAACAAGGTGGTCAGTTATTCTACTTAATTCTCCAATAACAATTCTTATCATTTTTGCTCTTGGTGTGATATCTATACCTAACATATCTTCAACAGCTTTTGCATATCCAACATTGTTTAATATTGCTGAACAGTAATTAAGTCTATCCGTATATGGAATAACTTGTGAATAGTTATGTGTTTCACATGCTTTTTCAAAACCTCTGTGTAAATAACCAATTTCTGTAACACAGGCAGTGATTGTTTCACCTTCCATTGCAACGAAGTTTCTAATTGTACCATGAGAAGCAGGGTGTGAAGGACCAACATTTAATAACATAAGTTCTTCTAAACTTGTCTCACTATGACCTTTTGATTTTAGTAAAGGAATCATTTCATCCATTAAATCTTCAGTTTCAGTACAAATTTGTCCATCAGTAATATTGTAATCTTTTCTTAATGGATATCCAACAAACTGATGGTGGTTTAGAAGTCTTTTCATATTTGGATGACCAATGAAGTTAATACCATATTGGTCAAAAGTTTCTCGCTCTGCCCAGTTTGCAGCTTCATATAAATCACTAATAGTATCAACATTTAAGTTGTTATCAGCAACATATGCTTTTATAACAATTTGTTTTTTGAAAGTCTTATCTCTTAATATATAGATAAGTGCAAATCTTGAAGGAGTTACATCTGGATATTTCAAGTAATCAATTGCTGTAATATCAAGAAGTAAGTTATAACCTTCTTCATCTTTTAGTTTTTTGATAGTTGACTTAATCTCATTTTGTGAAATTAACATATCTGGTTTAAGCATCAAGGATTCCTTTGAACTCTTTTACTCTATCTACAATAATAGATTCATTTTGAGCTTTTTTCTGTATATTCATAATTGCATCTAGTACAGCTTCAGGTCTTGGTGGACAACCTGAAACATATTCATCAACTGGAATAACTGCATCAATCCCTTGTAAAGTTGTGTAGTTATCATAAAAACCACCAGAACTTGCACATGCTCCCATTGATATAACCCATTTAGGCTCACACATTTGATCATAAATCTTTTTTAATACAGGTGCTTGTTTATATGTAATAGTACCTGCAACAATAAGCAAGTCAGCTTGTCTTGGAGAAAATCTTACAACCTCTGCCCCAAATCTTGATATATCATATTTTGCTGCTGCAACTGACATAAACTCAATCCCACAACATGCTGTACCAAATACCATAGGCCATAAGGAATATGATCTTGCCCAGTTTACTGCTTTGTCAAGTCTTGTTGTGATTATTGAATCACCTAATATTGATTCTGCTCCTAGTCCCATGATAATGCCTTTTTCTTATAGATGTAAATTAAACCTGCAAATAATAATCCCATAAACATAAACATTTCAAATAGTCCTAAGAACCCTAACTCTCTAATATTTACAGCCCATGGAAACATGAAAATTATTTCGACATCAAATAGTACAAATAAAATTGCTACTAAATAGAATTTGATACTAAACCTAAGTTTAGTTCCACCAACTGGGTTACTTACCCCAGATTCATAAACGGTATTTTTTGATTTATCCTCTTTGTTTTGAGGTCCAACAAATTTTGAAAGTATAAATATTGATACAACTACAATACCTATTACAATAAAAATTGTTGCTGACAATAATAGTTCATTTGACATGCTTAATCCATTTCATAATAATATGTAGAATGATTGTACACTAACTTTGTGGCAATTTCTTAAGCATTTGTTACAAAATAAAACCAAAGAGAAAAAAGTGAGAAAAAAGGTAATACTTTATTCTATGAATTTATTTACTTAAAAATACTAATAATTTTATTTAATCCATTTTTAAGTTGTATTTTTGATGTGGCACTATTAAATCTAAAGTAGTTTTTTCCATTTTTTCCAAATGTTAATCCATCATTAAGTGCAATTTTACACTCCTGTAATAGCATCTCTTTTATTTTATTATGAGCTAAGTTATATTCACTAAAATCAAGCCATAATAGGTATGTCGCTTCTGGTCTATGCACTTTTATTTTACTATTTTTATGTAAATACTCTATTGTGAAATCTATATTTGATGAGATGTAGTCTTTTAAGTCGTTTAGCCATACAGTGCCATTTTCATAGGCACTTTGCATCGCAATTAGCCCAAATACATTTACTGAGTTTATAACTCTTTGTTTTATGACTTTATCCAATTTATCTTTTAATTCATTGTTTGAAGTGATACAATATGAAGCATTTAACCCTGCTATATTAAATGTTTTTCCTGAAGAGTTTAGAGTAATTGTACAATTTGATATTTTGTCATTTATTGAAGCAAGTGGTGTAAACTTTTTAAATACTAAGTCGGCATGTATCTCATCACTTATTATAGTAATATTATTTTTAATACATATATTAGCCAACTCTTCTAACTCTTCTTTACTCCAAACTCTTCCAACTGGATTGTGAGGTGAACAAAGTGTTAATATTTTTGTTTTTGGTGTAATGATTGATTTTAAATGTTCTAAATCCATAGTGTAATAACCATCTATTTGTTTTAATGGATTGTATAAAACTTTTCTATTATTAGATTTAATGCATTGAAATAGAGGAAAGTATACGGGAGTTTGTACAATGATTTCATCATCAATATTGCTAAAAGCCTCAACACAAGCTGCATATGCTGGAACAACTCCATTACATAATGATATCCATGACGTATCAATATCCCATGAGTGTTGAGATTTCATCCAGTTTTTTATTGCTTCAAAAATCTCTTTATTTTGTTTCCCATATCCATATACATTATGTGAAGCTCTTTTTTGAATAGCTTCTTGAATAAAAGGAGGTATTTCAAAATCCATGTCTGCCACCCAAAATGGATCCAAGTTGGCATTGCCAAAATAGTGTTCTAAATCATCATACTTAGTGCATGAGCTATTTTTTCTATCAATTATTTTATCAAACATATATAAAACCTCTATTATAAACTATTATTTATTGATAAAATGATATAAGATTTATACTAATTATTTGTTTACTTTAGAGGGAAATATGGAAAAAGCAATAGAGCTACTTAAAAAGAATGATTTATTAAAAGTTATTGATGATGAGTTGGATATATACTTAGAAATACCACACATCGCATATGTAGAGGTTAAAAAAGAGGATTCAAAAGCGATTTTATTTACAAATCCTATTGATAAAAAATCTGGAAAGAAATTTGATATTCCAGTTTTGATGAATGTATTTTGTAATGAAAAAGCAGTAAAACTGTTTATTGGTGATGGAGATAAGATAGGAAGTGAGATAGAAAGCTTACTAAAAATGAAACCACCAACAACATTTAGTGAAAAACTTTCAACTTTTGGAAAACTATTTGCACTAAAAAATACTATTCCTAAAAAAAGTAAAGGAAAAGGTGAGTGCCAACAAGTTATAAAACTAGGAAGTGATGCCAAACTATCTGACTTGCCAGTATTAACAACTTGGGAGCAAGACGGTGGGCCTTTTATTACTATGGGGCAAGTTTATACGACAAGTCTGAATGGTGAACTTAAAAACTTAGGAATGTATAGACTTCAAGTTTATGATGATCATACTTTAGGAATGCATTGGCAAATACACAAAGATAGTAATCATTTTTTCCATGAATATAAAGCTGCAGGTAAAAAAATGCCAGTATCTATTGGAGTTGGCGGTGATCCTATGTATATTTGGTGTGGACAAGCACCTTTGCCAATAGGTATATTTGAACTTATGCTTTATGGTTTTGTAAAAAATAAAAATGCTCAACTTGTAAAATCAATTACAAATGATATTTATGTTCCAAGGGATAATGACTTTATTATAGAAGGTTTTGTAGACCCATCTAAGATGAGAATAGAGGGACCATTTGGAGATCATACTGGTTATTATACCCTTGAAGAAGAGTATCCTTTTATGGAAGTTACAGCAATTACAAGTAAAGCAAAACCAACATTTTTAGCAACAGTTGTTGGTAAACCACCATTAGAAGATAAATATATGGGGCATGCAACTGAAAGAATATTTTTACCTTTACTTAAAACTACAGCTCCTGATTTGATTGATTATTATATGCCTGAAAATGGAGTTTTTCATAATCTTATAATTGCCAAAATCAAAACACTATATCCTGGACATGCAAGTCAAATGATGCATGCGTTTTGGGGAGTAGGGCAAATGAGTTTTGTAAAACATGCGATTTTTGTAAACCATGATGCACCAGAACTTACAAACCATGAAGAGATAACAAAACATATTCTAAATAGAATAGATATAAATGACCTGTTTATCTCAAGGGGTGTAGTTGATGCACTTGACCATTCAAGTCCCAAATTTGCAGTTGGTGGAAAACTAGGTCTTGATTGTACTAGTGATGAAATTAGTGATAGTGGAGTAAAAGTTTTAGGTGATGTTGAGTTATTAACTAAAATGAAAGAGATTTCAAGTGATATTATTAATTTAAAACAATATTTCAAATATACAAAAAATCCAGTTACGATAATAACTGTAAATAAAACTAGGAGTCAAAAATATCTATTTGAAGAGCTTAAACCTCTCTATGAGCACTTAAGAATCTTAATCATAGTAGATGAGGCTAAAAATGATGTGAGCAACCCTTACATGCTTATTTGGAGAGTTTGTAATAATATAGATTCAAATAGAGATATTTTTATAGCAAATGATACTTTAGGTGTTGATGCTACAAATAAGAACTCATATGATAATTTTCAAAGAAGATGGCCTGATGATGTTGATTGTACAAAAAGTGTAATTGATGATTTAAGAGAACGTGGAATATTAGAGTGTTCTGATGAACTTATCTCTAAGTTTCAAATATAAGTTAAAGTAGTCAATCTACTTTAACTGCATTTTTTCCATTTTCTTTTACAAAATACATAGCTTCATCAGCTCTTTTTATAAAACTCTTTTTATCATCATCCTCTTTTAAAGTTGTTACTCCAAAACTACTTGTAATACTGTCTTTTGATTTAAATTTATGTGAAGAAATTATCTCTTTTAGATTTTCAGCAGTTCTTTTTGCATTTTCTGTAGAAGTATCTGGAAGGATTAATAAAAACTCTTCTCCTCCCCATCTTCCAAAGGTATCTGTTGATCTAATATTTTTATTTATTAGTTTAGAAAACTCTTTTAATATATTATCACCTATGGCATGACCTTTTGTATCATTTATTATTTTAAAATCATCAATATCTATAAATATGATAGATAAGGGTGTTTTATATTGTCTTGAAATAGTGATAGAATTTATTAATATCTTAATCATTTTTCTTCTATTATTTAAGTTCGTTAGTTCATCCGTATCTGCTATTTTATGCAGCTCTTTTTCTAACTCTTTTCTTCTTTTCATTTCATTTATTAATTTTATATTATAAAGAACAAAAATAAATAATAGAAGAACTAATACAATTAATATTTTGTAAAATAAAGAGATATTTTCAGTTGTTTCATAATTGAGTATATTATATTTTTCATTGATTTCATTTTTTACTTTTTCATCTATTCTTTGAATAATTTTATTTAAAATAGTTTGTAATACTTTATCTTCTTTATTTAAAATATATTTTAATTCAAATTTCAAACCTGTAACACCTGATATTCTTGTTGAGGTATTATTATTTTCTAAAATATTTAAATTTAATAGTGGTAATAAGTCTATTACGGCATAAACCTTATCATCAGAGAGTAATTTTAAAGCATCACTTGTGGATTCTGTTTTAATTAGCTTAATATTTGGATATTTTTTTTCAAGTTCTTTTAATAGTAAACAATCTTTTCTAATAGCAACTTTTTTATTTTCTAATATACTTGTTGAAGATATATATGTTTTTGATAAATTAGTTGCTATTGCTAAGTCAAAAGTAGCAATTGCTTGAGTGTATAAATAATCACTTGATTTTGGAGTATTTGAGAAGTCAGCTTTAAAATATGCTTGATTTTTATTTAATAAATCTAATGATTCTTCAATATTTGAGTCATTTTTAATTTTTATATCCATATTTGCTTTGCTTTTAAGAGCATCAATATAGTCAAGTTCGATACTAGAAATTCCTAATCCATTGTTAAATGGTGCATTAATTTTAGATAAATATGTGAGAGTATTTCTTTTTAAATAATTCTTTTCAATGGAGCTTAATATTACATCCGAAGGATAAACAATAAAGTTAGATAATTTTTGATTTGCTTGAACATATTTTTGCATAGTATATATGTATTGAATCTCTTCAAGTTTACTCTTTTCTATAAGACCTAACTTATTTTCATCTATTCCAGATAACTTTTTTAAAGAGTTTGCTTCGTAAAAAAGCGCAGAGTAAGTCTTATTTTGAGTATTGTACTTATTCATTATGATTTCAATACTCTCTTCAATATTTAAAAAATCATATTCCCAGCCCTTTAAAACAGCCTTTTGAAAGTCTTGCACTCTTTTTGGATTGTTCTCTAGTTCAATATTTGAGGTAAATAAAATACCACCATAAAAATCAAAACCATAATCTTTAGGGTTTAAAATATTAAATTTTATATTTCTATTTTTTAGTAAAAAAGGCTCATTTGAGATATATGAACCCATGGCGTCTGTTTTTCCATTAATTAAATTATTTAAATTAAAGCTATGTTGTTGAAAATCAATATGTTCAAGGTTTACACCCCTTGAGGTTATCATTGAATTAATTGCTATTGCTGTTCTTGCATCTGGGGTAAGCATTACTTTTTTATGTAATAAATCCTCAGGTTTTTTTATTGATAAATTAGTTGTTAATAAAATCATAGGAGAGCTTTGAAAAATCGCAGCTAAGGCAACAATACCTTTTCCATTTAGTTTATCAATAATTAAAGAGGACTTTCCAACGGCATAGTTTGCTTTTTGTTCCAAGACTTCATCTATTTGGTCAATACCATATTCAAACTCTTTTATATCTACATCAAGGCCAACTTCATTGAAAAAACCCTTCTCTTTTGCAATATAGTATCCCGCAAATTGGAATTGATTTAGCCAATCAAGTCTTAATGTGATTTTTTCATTTTCTTTAGCATTTAGTGTAAAAATAAATAGATTAATTAATATTAGTTTTAATAACAAGTGTTTCATTTAAAATAATAACATATTTAAAAGTTATTATTCATTAAATATGTAGAAAAGTTATAAAGTTGAAACTTTTTAATTTACACTTATTATTTTTGCTTCATTTATATCTAAAAACAGCTCTTTATTTTTAGATATTTCTTCATCTAAATTGAGTCTTATTTTAATTAGACATTTTGAATCTTTTTCAAAAGATAATATTAACTCTTCATACTCACCACAATAAAGAGTATCTATAATAGTTAACTTGTAATTATTAATATTGTTTGTGATTTTTGTATCATAAATCCTAAGAATATGAGTTTTATTTAAATCTTTGTTTAAATCATCTACAATAAATTTTGGTAAGGTATTAACCTCTCCTAAAAAGTTTGCTATATAAAAACTTTCTGGATTTTTGTATATGTTTTTAGGTGTGTCAAATTGTTCAATTGTTTTATTATGAATTATTCCAATTTTATCAGACATTGAAAGGGCTTCTTTTTGGTCATGTGTTACCAAAATAGCAGATAGTCCTAGCTCTTTAATTAGATTTTTTAGCCATAATTTTGTTTTAGCTCTTAATATGGAGTCAAGGTTAGAAAAAGGCTCATCAAGAAGTAAAACCTTTGGTTCATAGGCAATAACTCTTGCGATTGATACACGCTGTTGTTGACCACCACTTAATTCATGAATTTGTTTATTTTTATGTTCAACTAAATCAAACTGTTTTAGTAGAGTATCAACTCTTCTTTGTTTTTCATTTGTACTTAATTTAAATAGAGCAAACTCAATATTTTCTCTTACATTCAAATGTGGAAATAGCGCATAATCTTGGAAGATATAACCAATATCTTTATTGCAAGTGGTTGAACTATTTATTAAACATGTTTCATTTAGATAAATAGAGCCTTCATATCCATTTTCAAGTGAGGCAATACTTCTTAATATTGTACTTTTCCCACAACCACTAGGTCCTAAGATTGTGACAATTTCTCCTGCTTGTACATCAAATGAGATATTTTTTAATATTTCATTATTTCCAAAAGATATTGAAAAGTCTTTTATACTAATTCCAATCATTAAATTCCTTCTTAATCTTTCATTTTATTTGCTAATATCAAAACTGATATTATTCCAAGAACTACAATAAACATAGCCGGAACACTAGATTCCACAACTTGTGCTTGACCTACTAATTCATGGGATAATACAGCTAAAGTATCAAAATTAAATGGTCTTAATATCATAGTTAAAGGTAACTCTTTTATTACTTCAATAAATACAATAATCAAACTTGCCATAATAGAGTTTTTTATTAGGGGAAGTATCACTTTATAAAAAGTTCTAAAAGAGCCAAGATTCATCGTTTTACACGCATCATCATAGGTTTGAGGTATTTTTGAAAACCCCGATTCATAATTATTTATGGAAATAGCTAAAAACCTAACTACATAACCAAAGATAACAGCCACAACACTTCCTACTAAGAGTATGTCAAGAGTTTGGTTGATAAGTAAAAAGAATGACAGAATCCCAACTGCAACTACAGCCCCTGGAATTGAATACCCTAGTTTAGAAATTTGTGTTAAATAATCAGCTAATTTACTTTTGTGAACTCTTATATTAAAAGTAAAAACAAATGCTAAAAAAGTAATCAAAACAGATGTTGTAACTCCTAAAAAAAGTGTTTGGTAAAAGACAGTTAAAAACTCTTCACTTATTGTTGATTCATATGAAAGATAGAACCAATAACTCATTTGTGTAAAGGGAAGTAAAAAACCTAAGAAAAAAGGAATAAAGCATATTGTAAATGCTAAGACATTTTTGTAGCCTTTTAATTTTTCTTTTGTAATTGGTTTAAAATCTTTTCCAGCACTTCGGTATCTTATGTTTCTTCTTTGATACTTTTCTAAAAAGATTAAAATAAATATAAAAAGCATAAGCATGGATGCAAGTTTTGAAGCATCCTCGACACTTCCTAGTCCAAACCAAGTTCTAAATATACCTGTAACAAAGGTTGAAACTCCATAATAATCCATAACACCAAAATCAGCAACTGCTTCCATAACTGCTAAGATTACACCTGCAACAATGGCCGGTCTTGATATGGGAATAATCACTTTGTAAAATATTTGAAAGTTTGTAAAGCCAAAAGTCTTGGAAGCATCAATAATAGATGATGATTCAGATTTTAAATATGTTTTTGAAATCAAATAAACATATGGATATAAAACCAGTGACATTACTATAATTGCACCTTCTATTGACATAATATCAAAGAAATATACTTCACTTAAATCTTTTCCCATTAAATCTAAGATAAAAGTAGTTACACTTCCTGTTATATCAAACATTCCCCCATAAACATACGAGACTATATATGTAGGAATGGCAAAGGGTAGTATTAGGGCATAATGAAAAAACTTAGAGCCCGTAAAAGTAAAAAGTGAAGTTATATAAGCTGTTGAAAAGCCTATAACTGAAGTTAGTAGTGCAACTCCAAACATAATATATAATGAATTAAAAACATATTCAAATAGTACAGTATCTACAAGATGAGACCAATTATCACTACTTGAAAATATATTTGATAAGAGCAATAAAGCTGGCATTGAAATAAGTAGTGTTAATAAAACACTACTTATTGTTAGTTTATTAAAATAGTTCAATTACTTAAAAAACCTTTCTATTATTTCCATCCGGCTAAGTCGAAGATTTTAACAGCTTTTGCATTGTTTTCACCTAAAGTGTTAATTGAAATAGTATCATCTTAAAAAGTTCCCCATGATTGAACCAATCCTGAAGCTTTTACATCTTTTAATACTGGGTATTCAAAATTTCCTTCTGCAAAAAGTTTTTGAGCATCTGGACTCGCTAAGAATTCTATAAATTTAATAGCATTTTCTTTATTAGGAGAATATTTTGCAACACCAGCACCACTTACATTTACATGTGTTCCACCATTTTCAAATTTTGGAAAAAAGATTTTAACTTTTTTTACAGCATCTGCTTGTGATAAATCTTTATTATCAACCATTTTCCCTACATAGTAAGTATTAACAATTGCAATTTCTCCAATACCATTTGCTATTGCTTTTACTTGATATCTATCATTCCCTTTTGGGTCTTTTGCCATATTAGCAACTATACCTTTCGCCCATTTTAGAGCATATTCTTCTCCATGGTGTGCAATAACGGCTGCTAACAAAGATTGATTGTAAGCATTATTTGAAGATCTAATCATAATTCGACCTTTAAATTTTGGACTTGCTAAATCTTCATATGTTGATAATTCATTTTCTATTCCATAACCTATTTTATAAACAGTAACTCTTGATCTTTTTGTAAGAGCAAACCATTGGTTATCTTTATCTTTTAGTTTTGCAGGAATATTTTTTTCTAAATATTCTGAATTGATTGACTGTAATAAATCTTTACTTTTAGCTTTATAAAGACCTGCAGCATCAACTGTGATTAAAACATCAGCAGGAGATTTACTTCCCTCAGTTTCTAATCTTTTAACCAATGCATTTGCATCAGCTTTTACAACATTTACTTTTATTCCTGTCTTTTCTTCAAACATTTTAAACAGTTGTTTGTCTGTATCATAGTGTCTATGTGAATAGACATTTACTTCTGCACTTGAAAAGATTGAACTTGCAAGAACTAACATTCCTAATAATAACTTTTTTAACATTTTTTACCTTTCTATATTGATAATTAATATTGATATACTAAAGAAATAAAACTTAATAGCTACTTAATTGTAAGAATGATTATCATTATGTCTTGTTTGTTGATAATAAAATAATTTTACTGTATAATTTTGTAACATTTTTTATTTGATAATAAAGACTAAAAATTGGAACTTGCCAATTAAAAATAAATTAATTTAAAAACAATTTAATAGTGGTTATAATATTTGCCAATAAAATAATCTATTCTAAGTGAATAGTTGAGGATAAATCTTAAATGATACTAATGATTGATAATTATGATTCCTTTACATACAATATTGTGCAATATTGTTTAGAATTGGGAGCTGATTTAAAAGTAATAAGAAATGATGAGTTAAGTGTAGAAGAGATAGAGAAGTTAAACCCAGAAAAAATCATAATCTCTCCAGGTCCTGCAACACCAGATGATGCAGGTGTTTGTTTAGATGTTATCAAATACTTTGCTGATAAAAAACCTATTTTTGGTATTTGTTTAGGTCACCAAAGTATTGCACAAGTATTTGGTGCTAAGGTAGTTAGAGCCAACAATATGATGCATGGTAAAACATCAAAAATAAAAATATCTGAAGATACTGTTTTATTTAATGGTTTACCAAAAGAATTTACACAAACAAGATATCATTCACTTATCGTAGAGAAAGAAAATCTTCCTTCTTGTATAAAAGTTACATCTAGAAGTTTAGATGATGACGAAATAATGTCGCTGGAAATAGAAGGCAAAAAAATCTATGGAGTACAGTTTCATCCAGAGTCAATTATGAGTGAGTATGGATATGAAATGATTAATAACTTTTTAAAAATATGATTACTAAACAAAAACTGTACAACTGTATCTTTGGAGCTATCCTAGCAATATTTTTTGTTGTACTTATTTTTGTTGCCAATACTTTAAGTATTTCATATGATGAAGCCCTAAATGTTTTAGTAAATAAGTCTGTACTTTCTTATATTACAAAAACTACCACCTATATATTTGGTAATAATGATATCTCTATTAGACTTCCTTTTATACTTCTTTATGTATTTAGTGTAATTTTAATCTATTTACTAACAAAAGATTATTTTAAAAAAGAGATAGATAGATTAATAAGTGTACTTATATTTATGTTTTTACCAGGTGTTGTAAGTGCCTCACTACTTATAAATAGTTCTATAGTTGTAATCTTCTGTACCTTGTCTTATCTTTATTATTATAAACTCTATTCAAAACATAATTACTATTTACTGGGATTTTTTTTATTTGTAGATAACTCTTTTGCTATTTTATTTTTAGCTCTATTTTTTTATTCACTTAATAAAAAAGAGAATAGATTATTAATTATCTCATTAGCTTTATTTGGATTATAAATGTATATTTATGGCTTTGATTCAACTGGAAAGCCAAGAAGTTATCTATTAGATACTTTTGGAATATATGCTTCAATATTTTCTCCTTTGATATTTTTATACTTCTTTTATTCCTTATATAGAGTAGGGATAAAAGGAACTCGTTCAATATATTGGTATATTTCAACTACGGCGATGGTGTTTTCTCTTCTTTTATCATTTAGACAAAAAGTATATATTGAAGATTTTGCACCTTATGTAGTAATAGCAATTCCTATCATGTTAAAGTTATTTATGCATTCATTAAGAGTAAGATTACCAGAATTTAGGAAAACACATTACAACATAGTTAAGGTAACTCTATTTTTGCTATTTGTAAATACTTTTTTACTTATATATAATAAGCCTATCTATTTGTTTTTAAACAATCCTCAAAAACATTTTGCTTATGATTATCACTTTGCAAAAGAGGTTGCAGATATTATAAAAAAGAATAATATAAATAATGTAAAAATTTATGATAAAAAACTTCAAAAAAGATTAGAGTTTTACGGAATTAAAAAAGGAGAAGATTATTTAGTCTCTTTATATAATCCAGCCAACTATGACTATAAATTTACAATTAACTATTTTGAAAAAGAGTTATTAGATATTTATGTGTATAAAATCGAAAAATAAAAAAGCTTTTTTCCTTATTGAGCTTATTTTTATAATTTTACTTATCTCTTTTTTCTCATATATTATACTTCCCAAAAAAATAGAACCAGAGTTTGACACAGCAATTGATAGATTAGTTATATATTTAAATCAAACAAAATTACAAGCTTTAATAGATGATAAATTTTCCTCATCAGATTCTTTATGGCATAAGCAAAGATGGACTTTGAAGTTTTTTAATTGTAGAAAAAGTGTTGGAGGTATTTATTACACTATATATAGTGATACAAATATGACAGGACATCCAAATGCTGACGAAAGTTTAAAAGATCCCTTAAGTAAAAAAAATATTTACTCCTCAAACTCATGTCAAGAGAATAGTTCAAATAGTGAATATGTACTTTTAACTAAAAAATTTGGAATAGAAAATATTAATATATCATGTAATGATACAAGTTCATTAGGACAAATATCTTTTGGTAATGATGGCAATATTTATACAAGACTTAGTAATATAGATAATGATAGCAATGCATATTTACTAGAAAATGATTGTTTAATAGAATTTAAGTCAAAAAATAATGAAACAAAAAATATTAAAATATACGCAAAAACAGGCTTTATAGAAAAACAATAAACAGCAAATCGTAGAACTTTAAAAATTTAAGCCAGAATTAAAGAAAAGCACTTGACAAAGGTAAAAAAACCTATTATAATTCCCGTCCAATTTGAGTGATGGAAGTCACGAAGAGTTGAAGTTCTTTAACAAACTACGGTTTAAAAAAGTAAGTAATTTTTA
>PKUK01000006.1 GCA_002869535.1 Arcobacter sp. | reverse complement strand
AATAATGAAGACATATAATATTTCAGTAATAAAAGGTGACGGAATTGGACCAGAAATAGTTGATGAAGCTATAAAAGTATTGGATGCAGTATCTTATAATTGTGGATTTCAATTAGAGTATAAAGAGTACTTAATGGGTGGTATTGCTATTGATATGACAGGTGTTCCACTTCCAGATGAAACAGTACAAGGTGTTTTAAACTCTGATGCTTGTTTATTTGGATCAATTGGTGGAGAAAAATGGGACACATTGCCAAGAGAGCTTAGACCTGAAACTGGACTTTTAAAATTTAGAGAAGCAATGGGTGTTTATGCAAACTTAAGACCTGCGATTATTTATGATGAACTTGTAAATGCATCAACTTTAAAACCTGAAGTTATTGAAGGTGTTGATATTATGGTAGTTCGAGAGCTTATTGGCGGTATTTATTTTGGACAACCAAGAGCAAATGATGGTTTTAAAGCATTTAATACTATGGTTTATACAAAACCAGAGATTGAAAGAATAGGTAAAAAAGCATTTGAATTAGCAATGAAAAGAGATAAAAGAGTTTGTTCTGTTGATAAAGCAAATGTTCTTGAAGTTTCTCAATTGTGGAGAGATACTATGATTGAACTTTCAGCTGATTATCCAGAAGTTGAATTAACTCATATGTATGTTTATAATGCAGCTATGCAATTAGTACGAAATCCTAGACAATTTGATGTAATAGTAACTGGAAATATTTTTGGAGATATCCTATCAGATACAGCCTCTATGGTAGTAGGTTCTATTGGATTATTACCAAGTGCTTCTACTGGAGATAAAACAGCTATTTATGAACCAATTCATGGCTCAGCTCCTGATATTGCAGGACAAGGAATAGCAAATCCAATTGCAACAATTGAGAGTGCTGGTATGATGCTTAGATACTCTTTAGGAGAAACAGAAGCTGCTGATTTAATTGATTCAGCTATTAAAAAAGCATTAAAAGATGGTTTTAGAACAAAAGATTTAGCTGCTTATGATGCTAAAGAAGTGGTTACTACTTCTGAAATGGGTGATGTATTTGTAAAGAATATTATTAATTCAAAGAAATTATAATTATAATTATAATTATATATTAATTTACTGAATTAAATTATGTCTAGTTTATTGGGATTATTCCATTTTTTAGAATATTTCAATTGTTTTTGTTTGAATATTTTATCTGTCAACACAAAGTATGAAATGACTAATAGTCTAAGTTTTTCAGTTCTAAAAAAAGAAAATGTACACTATTTAAGATTAACTATTACTTTATTTAACCAAGAAAATTATTTTTACTTTTCTAAACTAGAATGCAAACAGTTGCTAGCTAGAGCAAATAGAGTCATTGCAAGATGTGATATTTTTAATTGAGAATAAAATAGGGGAATTATTTCATTCCCCTATTTTAGAATTGGCTAATATATATAGAGACCATACTACAGTATATTTTTTAACATTTTAAATAATTTTTCTTCTTCCCCACTACCATTAGTAGCAAATCTAATCAATGGAATATCATATTTATTTAAAATACCATCTTTAATCTTGTCTCTTTTTAATTGCTTAGGATTATTTTCATGAAATGCCCAACCATCAACCTCTATAGCCAATACAATTTGTTTATTAATCTTACTATATATTATAAAATCAATATGAGACCATGGATTCTCCACAAAAGTTTTCTCTTCATCATTTAGTAAATTAGTATCTTTTATTATTTTATTTAATGAATAATTTAGAAAAACACCTAAATAGTGGAATTCATCATTGCTTAAAACATTTTCAATTACAATATTCATTAAATTTTCTGATTTGTATTGGGACACTTTTTTGAGTTTATTCAAATATGTATTTAAATATGGGGCATAATTTTGATACAGTAAATCAAATATTGAATATATTTTACTTTCTTTTATATCATAATTATTATACCTTATATAGTTAACTAAATCTTTCATATTTTTATTTTTCTCATCATCCGAAACTACTACATATAGTTTATCAACTGCTCTAGAAATAGCAACATTTAATAAATTTAAATTGTCTGCAAATTCATTTTGATCATCAACTACAGTTGTAATAATAATGATATTCTTTTCACGACCTTGATATTTATGGACAGTATCAACCTCTATACTGGAATTTGTTTCAATTTCTTTATTTAATTTATTTACTTGCATTCTAAAAGGAGATATTATCCCTATATTATCACTAATAATTGTTGGTAAAATTTCATTTCTGATTACATCAATTTGACGTTGATTATATTTTCCCCTTGAATGGTTTCCATCAACAGTTTTATATAAAACAAGTGGCACCTCATTTTCATTTATAGTTTTTGTTAATATCACCAACTCATTATTATAGAATTTTTTATTACAAAATCCTATGATTTTTGGATGACAACGATAATGCTCTTTTAATAAAATTTTGGGTGCATCTTTAAAGATATTGGAAATTGATAACAATAGATTGTTTTGGTAATGATAAAATGGGTTTATTTTATATTTATTAAAAATAGTTTCTACAATTTCTGCTGATTTCTCATTTACAATATGAGGTAATTGCTTTAAGTCACCTACTACAATAACATTTTTTGCACAAGACAAAGCCAATGATCCAGATACAATATCAACTTGTGAAGATTCATCAATAATTAAATAATCGTATAAAAAATTCTTTCCTGTACAATTTATCAAAGAATGTGTTGTACTTAAAACCACTGGATACTCATCTATAAAAGTCTTAAAGTCCTTCCATAATGAATCACTTTTAAAATCTTTTCGTTTATTTAATAATTGATATTTATTAGATAAAAATGTTTTAAAAAGTATCATAGATTTTTTACTATGAAGTATCATAGCATTTTCAAAATCAAACTCTGTTAGTGATTTTTTTAGAGTTGATATTTCATTTTTCAACTCTTTTTCTTTGAGTAAATAAAAAGTATTTTGTAATGATAAAATTATTGTATCAATTGAATATTTATAAAAAGAAAATGAGAATATTCCATATTTAAATAGATTCTTTATTTTAAAAAAAAGAGACATACTTTTATTAGTAGTCTGGATATACTCAAAATCTGCCCATAAAGATAAAGTTTTTTTAGAAGTATCTTTAAAAAAACTCATATATTTTTTAGCTTTGATATTTCTTTTTTCATATAATTCTAAAAAATATTTTTTTTCAAGTAGTAATTCTTCAAGCACTTGATTTAATATTGCAATTTGATTTTGTGCTGATAACATTTCTTTTAATAAGTTTGTATCATTTTCAATATCTGCACGAGATTTATTTATGTCTGAATCATTGTTAATAATATCTGCAAAGTTAGGGTATATAAGGTTTTGATTATTGAAAAAATCTTCTTTGTTATCATTATTTCCTAAAAAAGCAGATATAAAAGACAAATCATACTTTTTAAGTTTATCAAAAACATTCATTGTTGCTGCATTATTATTTGATACAATGGCAACTGTTTTTTCTTCCATAATAATATTAGCTAAGATATTCAATATAGTCTGTGTTTTTCCAGTGCCAGGAGGTCCTTCTATGATACTTACTTGATTAGTTAAAGCTTTTGATACTGCAGTTTCTTGACTTAAATTAAAGCCAAAAGGAAATATATTTGAAGAACTATTTTTAAATGAATCTATTTTGGATGGATTTAAGTATTTAGATAAAATACTCTTTTCACTAAGTTGTACTATTTTTTTATATTGTTTAAATAAAAAATCATTTTCAGTATCAATATTTTCTGCCAACTCCTTTAAATAGCCTAATACTTGCTTTGAATTGCCATCCGCCAACACATTCTTTTCAATAACTATACGGCTTTTTTCATATACATTTTCTTTACCATTTTTATAGTAAATTCTTATATAATCTTTAAAATCAAGAAGCTTCACAATATTAGATAAATATGAACCATCTAAATAAACCAAACATGATGTTGCATCAATTTCTTTTGGATTTTTAAAAATAGTTACTTTTTCTTTACCATAGGTATAATTTGTGCTATTACTATAAAATTTTATTTTAACTTTTGATTCATTAGGAGATGAAACTTTTTCAATTTCTTCAGTCTTATTCTTATTATCTATAAATATTAAATATTTGTCTTTATCCATAAACTATTCCATTTCTTCTTTTTCAATCAGTTTATCAGTAATATCATTAGATATTTTTTTCATTCTCTCAACAAGTTTTTTACTTAGTTTTATTTGGAAAAGAATTAACGATATATTTTTTATGTTATCGTGTAATGTTGTGATTGGTGCATCATATTGTTTTGACAAATTTATTAAACACAAACTTTCACCATTTGATAATCGCTGTAGTATTTTTGGAAGGGCATCAATCGCATTTACATTTGGCTTTCCCATTACTTATCCTTATTATGAAATCTTTTTCTATTAATTAATTTGAATTTTATAATTTATTTCAGTCATATGAATATCTTCTTTTAATAGTTTATTCCACATTGAGCCTGATTCTATTAATTCAATAAACTTACATACATCAAAACCATTGGGGTAGAAATCTTTATTTTTACTATTTAATACATATATAAGTTCAAACATAGATACTTTTAAATTATCATCAATTAGTTCATGGTCATATTCAAATGATGTATCAATAATCCAATAATAAATAGCTTTAGCTTCACCAGCTAAAGACATAAAGTTTTCTTCTTTACTTTTCAATAATTCATTGATTAGTCTTTTTCTTTTATGTAATTGATTTGACGCTTTTCTTAAAGTTCTATTTTTATAATTCCAAATATTTTCTAAACTTGTTCGAATATATGTAGATTTTAATTCTAATACAAAGAGGTATCCATCTTTTTCACAAATCAAATCAATATCTCCAATATTATATTTTTCAGAAGAAGGTAACATGTAACCAGTTTTTACATTAAAACCATTAGTTCTAAAAACTTCAGAAAGATTTTCCTCACTGTCATGAACTTCTTTTTTTCTATATTCTGTTCTTTTAAAATGAACATTAAATAAATTATTAATAAATGATGTCGAAGAATTTTGTGCGCCTAGTACAAAAGGCATAATTAAAACGAAATTATCCAATTTTAATAACGGTTTTTCAAATATATTTGGTATTTTTTCTTCATTGTTAGTATGTACTTTACGTAAATCAAATGTAAAAAATGATTAAATATTTTTTTTATCTGTTTCAGTTATAGAGCTATCGTAACCTATCATATTCTCAGTGAACTGAAATTCTTTTTGACAAATCAAAGGAAATCTCATTTTTCCAATTTTCATACCATGAAAATGAAATGATTTCCATGCTTCACTCCAAGTACCTTTTTCTTTTAAAAAATTTGAATAAACAGGTAAAAAATATTTTAGATATAATCCTCTTAAATTATTTATTGAATGTATAGATTCAAATAAGGGTAGTGTAGTATTTTTTGAAATAGAAATATCATCTGAAATTCCATATAAGTTTTGTAATAAAAGATAAGTTTCTAATGTATTAATATTCACAAGTTTATTAATATCATCATTTTCTGGATATCCAAATATATTTTTTGACATAAATTCTATAGAACTTATTAATGCTTTTTCTGAAAAATATTCAAAAAGGAGATTTATTTTTTCTCCATTATTAAACCAGTCTTTATATTTTGAATGACATATAACATTTAATTCAAATACATTATCCTTTATCTCATACTTAAAATTATCATCATAACAAAAAGTTGACAATATATTTTCTTCAAAATAATAGATTCCTTTATATGATTCAAATATTCTTTCAAGTCTATCTAAAACTTCATAATTCTGTTGAGGCATGATTATTTTATAAAATCTTTTTATACTTTCATCATCATGTGGTTTTTTTCTTTTATCTTTTATTTTTAATCTATCGTGTAATATTTTTGTTAATATATTTCCATTCATTTGATAAATAATCGTATTTATATTTTCATTAACATTTTTCATCATAAAAAGTGATATTGCACACACTAAATCTAAATAACCAAATTCTTTTAATAAACAGAATTTATCATCTCTCTCTTTTTCTAATAATAGTTTTTGCTTATATAAAATATCACATGACTTAAAAAATAAATCATCTAACTCTCTCTTTGAATAACACTCCTTAATGATTTGAAAATTTTTATTATTTATATCTAAAAATATTTTTGACCTTTTTATAGCCTTTAACAATAATTCTTGATTTGATTCAATTATATTTTGAATAAAATCTCTTGTATAAATGTGATTTTCTTTTAATGCTGTAGATAAACATTGTATAAAGAGTTCATTCATAGGTAAGAGATTAATATGTATTTCTACAAATCCATTCCAAAACTGTTTGTTGTTTTCATTTGTTAATATATTTTTATTTTTTTTATCTAAGTATATGTGATATAGCTCAATAAATGATTCTTCTTTTCTATATCCAATATTTAATAGCTTTTGATGTTTTTCTGCATAATAATTATTCATTTAATTTGCCTAGTTTTTCTAATACTTTCACCATAGCCAAAGTATCAAGTTTACAGTACTCTAAAAGTGCAGTTCTAAGTTTCATCTTCTCACCCTCTTCTAGCTTACTCATACTTGCAAAGGCATTCATAGCTTGGCTTCCATTTTGTACACCTTCTAATTCTTTATATGCTTTTTCAAACTCTGGTACAAGAGCAGGCAATACATACTTTATAGAATAACTTCCATTCATACTTGGAGTTACATACCATTTCTTTTGAAAAGGTATCATTAGGTCTTGTATGTTTTCATTTATAGCCAATAAGTGCGCTTCAAGGTCAGCAAAAGAGTTTGCTAGTCTTTTTATCACACCTTTTTCAAAGCTCATATTGTAAGCCAATACTGTAACATCACTTGGGATATCTTCACATAGCTTTTGTGCTAACTCATATCTACTATCTATACTATCCTCACTCAAATACTCTTTATGAATTAGCGTTCCATCTTCGTGCTCAATATGAAGTGAATATTGGAAAGGGATTTGTTCAAAGGGTTTTAGTCCTTTGTATTGTGGTATGGCTTGTTGGTAGGTTTCAAAGTCTAAGTGATAGATTGGATAAGTTAGGTTTTGTAAAAAGGTTTCGATACTATTTTTATCTATATAGCTTACTTTTGATTTGTAGTTTTCTACTGCTTGTTTTTGATTTGCAGTCATGTCAAAATCTTGCGGAATATCAGCTATATTTATGATGCCTTGATTATAAAGTTCGATTTGTTTTTTACTTCCAAGATTGAAGATATTAAATATAGAATAATCTGGAATTTCTCTTTGTACTTTCCAACAATAGTTTTTAGCATCACATTCATATGGTTTATTACAATGTTTTCCTATATCAATATTTGGTTCATTTTCTTTATCACTTAGATATGTTTCAAACTCTTTTAAGATATTTGGAATATTTGTTTGCATTGTCTTGACTTCACTTGTGACATCTACTATTTTAAAAAGCTCATAAATATCTAGCTCATCATCTCTTACATATTCATTATTTATATGTACCACATGAGCACTTTTTATTTTATAACCCAAACTCTTAAGAACATAATACTGAATAGATACATCATGAAGATATATATCTTTTACTTCAGTTGAACTTTTCACTTCATAGATAGATACTTCACCCTCACTTATAGTCAAAATATCCACCATGACTAAAATACCCTCATAATTAAAAGTAGCTTCATAGATATTAGACAATCCCTCATCAAGCCACTTTTTAGTTGTAGCAATCATCTCATCATATTCCCTTGTAAAAGGTACTTCTTTACCATCAGGGAAAAGTTGACAAGCAAAGTCCCCTACTATATTTCCTGTATCAAATATAGCCTGCGCTTGCTCGTCAGGTGGGGTTAAAACATTTGGATTATATTTTTTAAGCCAAAGTGCTTTGGGACATTGGATGCCTTTTGTGTAGAGGGATTTAGATAGGTTCATATTTCATCTTTAAAATTTTTCTTAATCCAATCATGTAAATCAAAAAAAGATATTATATTTTCATTCTCACTTACAATAGGATAACGACTAATAACATAATGTTTTATATCCTCAATTTTCAATTTTACTTTAAGAAGACTTTCCCTTTCAACTTCTTTTCTCAAAGCTCTATTAAAATAATTTTGTAAATGTTTACTTTTTCTTATAAATTTTTCAGGAGATGCATAAATCAAAGATATATCTATAAAACTATTCTTACACTGAAAATTATAAATTGTATTATTCCTTATTGCAACAATATCAAACTCTTTTCTTTCAATTCTCTTTGTATTTTCAGTTACAAAAAAACCATTTTCTTTAAGTTTATTTTTCACTTCATCTTCAAAAATAAATCCAGAATGTATTTGAAATCTTCTCTTTTTATTTAATATTTTATTTTTATAAAAATACATAAATCTCATTAATAAATTTATATTTGTAGTATATCCTGATTCGATTTTAATTACAGGTTGATATGAATTAATACTTATATTATAATCATTAGAATTAGAAATTAATGATTCTAAAATTTTTGAACTGTTTTTATCTGAATTTTTTTTAACAATATTTATAAAAATATCTTCATCAACAAAAATAAAATATTCATCATATATATGTTCTAATAATTCAAAAATTATTCTTTTAAATATTAAAAACTCTGAAATATCTGTTACATAGAACTGATGAAATTTTTCCATTTTTATAATTGAATTTTTAAACTCATTAACTGAAAATATTTTTGAATCATCAACATAAAAAGGATCTTCTTCATAATTAGTTTCTCTATGTTCTAAATGTTCAGATAGTGAAATACGTTCAGGTTCTAAATAACTTTCATCTAATATATTATAATGGTAATTACTAGTACACCTTATACCATCAACAATTAATTTAAAATTCTTATTTAATTTTTGAAAAACCTGTTTATTTTGAATTGAAGTTAATGGTAAACAATGACATTCAATTATAGGAATAAGTTCCAATACTAGTTCATTTTCTGGAATACTAATTAAACCTTTTTTTAAGGTATCAATTGAATATAATAAACTAATAAAATATCTTCTTCGAGACTGAAAATAATTAATCATTCCAATCACTGACTCTAAATTATTTTGATTTTCAAAGTTATTCCATCCAAGCATTTTAAAAGAATTATTAATATCTATTGAATATTTAACTAAATTAATTAATCTATTGCAAGTACCTTGTCCATATTTATATTCAATTCTTTTCCAAATTGGATTTAACCCTAAAAAAAATTTATTATAAATATTTAATTCCATGGATACAAAACTGTCAAAAGTATCATCTTTTTCTAAACCAAAGGTAAAAATATTTATAAATTCTTCTATAGTTTTAACAAGTCTATGTAATTTAAAAAAAAAGTTACCTGAACTATAATATTCTAGTTTTTCACTTATTATTTGTTGTTGTTGATTAACTTGTGTTATTAAAATATTTTCTGCTTCTTTACCATATACTTCAAAACTATTCATAAAACTATCTTAATTTTGATTCATATTGTTTTTTTACATATTTATTAATATAACTATTTAATCCATCTCCATTTTGTGCTAAAACTTTCATTTTTTCAATATGTGTTTGTCCGGCACTTGCATATGTATACAAGTACTGAGAGCCTCCTTTAAACTCAACTATTATCTTATCATTGTTAATTTTATATCTTAAAACACCCGAATCACCATTTATATCTTTATAAGTTGTCATTATTTTTCCTT
Source organism: Arcobacter sp. (assembly GCA_002869535.1). Taxonomy (GTDB): domain Bacteria; phylum Campylobacterota; class Campylobacteria; order Campylobacterales; family Arcobacteraceae; genus Arcobacter. Next base: position 28,040 of record PKUK01000006.1, on the reverse strand, counting down.
TTAATTACTTAAAATACATCTATCACATTCTTGAATAATAAATTCAGGGATAATTTCATATTTTTTAGGATTTAATTGACTAACATATTCATTTTCAATATGAAATGTTTCATTAATAAACTTCTGAACTACATCACTAGGATGTCTACCTTCATATATTAATCTAAATAATTGAAGTTTTTCATAATCATTATCAGCACAACCATATATTGATTTTAAATTGTTTAAGTCCTTCATTTTTAATAATTGTTCACTATATACAAAGTTCTCTATTTTTTCATTGATTTTATTTGTAGCATCTGTTATTTCATCTAAAGTCATATCCTCTTCACCATTATCTGTAAACTTGGTAGGAGTATCTCTTTTATGAAAAAGACTTGCTAGAAGTTGATAAGATACACCTTTATCATCTAAAACTTCAAAATATCTTCTAAGATAAATTAATTTATTAATATCATCACTAGAAGTTGAAATATTTTCATCACATACTTGCGCAAAAGTTTGTAAATCGTCTTTTAATATTGGTATTTCTTCTATCATACCATTTCTTGATTTTATAAAGGATGCGACAGGAACAGGTTCTATCTTTCCATATAACACTTTAAACATGTCAATTATAGGGTCTATATCATGTGTTAACAAGAGTACTGTTTTACCTTTAAAAGATTTTTCACCCCTGAAAAGTCTATCTATTATTGCAAATTTTTTATTTTTATCAAATGATGATATTGGATCATCAAGAATAATTAAATCTGGATTCTTGGATAGGCAATCATACATAAATAACATCAATGCAAATGCATTCTTTTCACCATAACTTAAATGTTGATTTCCATTTTCTACAAAAGATGATATATCTGAATGCTGTAATCTTAGTTTGTACTCTTCATTTACTTCTTCTATATCTATAACATATTTATACCCAGCATATTTAAGAAATTCATTTATTTCATTTTTGTAATTCTCTATTTTTTTAACTACTGATTGTTTTTGCTTTTTCATTTTTCCTTTAAGTTCATCAACTTTACTAAGTAACTCTTCTAAGGATTCATTTAAGGGACTAATTATAAGTTCTGTTGCAGATGACTTTAATGCAGGAACTAAATCTAAATCTATTTTAAGTTCATTTATTTTTTCAGACATATCGTCAACATTTTTAAAGGTAAATATAGCAAGGTATTGTAATTGTGACAATTGTTTAATTAATACATTAATCTGATTATAAATACCCTTTAAAAACTCGATTTCTGCATCATTTAAGCCAATCTTATTTTTTGTAACTTTTTCTATTGTTTTCTGAGATTCATCAGTAAAGTATTCTTTTAAGCTTGCCATTACTTCAATTATTTTTAATAAATGTCCTATTGATTTATCATTATATTCAGTTGATATTCTTTCTATTGTCTCTTTTTTTGTCTTAATTAAAGAAGTACAATAAGGACATTTATCTGCAATTTCCAAAAATCCTTTTCCTGAAGATTGCCATTTTATCCAAGCCGTATTTTTATCACTTTTTAAATAATCTTAATATTCTTCTAAGCCTTCAGGGATATTATCAATTTTATTACCTTCACCTAATGCTTTCATTATTATGCTATTTTGTGCAACTCCACCTTTTGTCTTACTAAAAGAATTACTTAATTCGTTTAAATCAGTTAAAATCTTAGTCAAATTTTCATTTGATTGAAATGTATTTTTCACATGAGAAAATAATAATTCTACTTTAGATAGATTTTCATCAAATTTTTCATCTTTAATAAAGATTTCAAAACTATTTTCAAGTAATTCATCTTTTTTAAATACAAATTGATTAATATAATCTTCATTAAACATCATTATATTTTGATAATTTTCCACACTTGTAACTAAAGGTTGCTTATTATCAAGATTTTCTTCAAAATACTTAAATGGCAATAATTCATTTAAAAATTCTGGCTCATTATGAAACTTAATAGCTTTTGCAATTGTACTCTTTCCCGTTCCATTAATTCCATATTTTATATTTAATCTACCACTTTCTATAGTTACACTTGCTTCGTCTATACTATTACAGTTTTTAATATTTATAATTGCCATTTTTATTGTCCATTGCTATATAGTTATATAAATACGACTCATTCTTGAGTCATTTGGATTATATCCATCTCTTATTTCTTCAAATTTAATATCTAATAAAGTAAGATTTTGTATCTCATCAATGATAAACTCGTATCTGCATGATATAATAAATCTAGAGTTCATTAAAGTTAATATATTGGTAAAGTATCCAAAGCGGTTAAATAAACTTAAATAAATTAACTAGCTTGAGGGACAGTCAGATAATTACACTTTAAACTTGAGTGGCGACAAGATCGGTAAGTTTTACTAGATCGTATTACACGAGGTTAAGTTATGTGTAAAGAATTAATCAGCTAGGAGTTAACTCCTAGCCTAACGAACTCTCAAATATAAATATTGGAGGTTCACGATGATTAATTGTATCGGATTAGATATTAGTAAAAAATTAATTGCAGTACATATACCTATTAACAAAGCAAATATTGAAATTGAGAATAATGTAAAAGGTTTAAAAGGTTTATATTCAAAGTTAAATAAACTTTATAAAAAAGATATTGATAATTTGGTTTTTATTTTTGAACCAACAGGTAACTATTCTTTTGCTTTAACAAAATTTTGTAATGAAAAAAATATTAAATGTTTCCTTATTAACCCTAAACAATTTTCTAACTTCTCAAAGGCTTTAGGACAAAGAAATAAAACAGATTTGATAGATGCACAAGTATTATCACAAGCTATTCCTTTAGCAAAAGATGATGAGATTAAAGTACCTTATATTGATACTATAGTTGAAGAGCTAAAAGAGTTAATATCATATTATAAATTCACTACTAAAAGTAGCTCTAAACTAATTAATCAACTAGAAGCTGTAACAGTAAAAGATGGCAGTAAGTATATGATTAATGATTTAAAAAAATCTCTTAAAATATCAAAAAACAAAGAGATTGAAATACTCAATAAAATAAAGGATATTATTAACTCAGATAATAAATTATTAAAAGGGTATAATAATATTAAATCAGTATATGGCATAGGAGAAGTAGGAGCTATAGTATTGCTTTATCTATTTATTAAATATCCAAAAGCAAATCAAAGACAAATAGTTTCACTCTCTGGACTTGACCCAATAGAAAAAACATCTGGAACATCTGTTCATAAGAAATCAAAAATCTCAAAAGCAGGTTCAAGAGTATATAGAGGAAGTTTATTTATGGGAGTAATGACTGCCATTAGATACGATGAAAACTTTAAAAACTTTTTTGAGAGATTAAAATCAAATGGAAAACATACAACTTTAGCACAAATAGCAGTTATGAGAAAGATGATAATTATTGCTTATTCTTTATATAAAAATGACACCCAATATGATAAAGAATTTTATAAAAAAGCTTGTGGTAGTGTATAAAAAGAGTCATTAAACTACTCTTTTTTATGGAGATTTATTATGTTATGATATTAATTAGAAATTTTAAAATTTAAAGTTTTTTTAAGGTGGCGACTGTCTCCAACCTAAATCTTTAGAAGAATTACTTCCACCTTCAATTTGAAAAGCACTTAAGGTATCATTGCCTTTTGTAGATTCACCAAAAGTATATGGTTCTACAGTTCTATTTTTACCATTATAAACAAACGATAACAACTGTTGATTTTCTATTGCCTTTTTAATTATATTTTCCATTTCTTTTCCTTTTTTATTTTGATACTAAACTAAGTATCAGGTTTTAGTCGTAATCAAGGCGGATAAAAAATTTAAACGGAATGTACACAAAGTACATGAGTATTTAATTTTCGCAATCAAACGAAGAGTAAGACTAAAAACTGGTGCTTAGAAAACTTGTTCCATCTCCTTTGGGTATAACCCTAATCTGCAATGGAATTCGCTCTTTTAGTGCTTCCACATGGGAAATCACACCTACCATTTTTCCTGAACTTTGTAATTGATTTAGCGCATTTAATGCTAGCTCTAAACTATCACTATCCAATGTTCCAAATCCTTCATCCAAGAAAAGTGAGTCTATACTTATCTTTTGACTAGCTAGGCTCGATAGTCCTAAGGCTAAAGATAGACTTACTATAAAACTCTCTCCACCTGAGAGAGTACTTACAGGTCTTACCACATCACCTTGAAAGCCATCTATTATCTCTATCTCTAATAGTTTATTTGAGTCTATACTTCTTTGAAGTTCATATCTAGGGCTTAAAATATTTAGATGTTTGTTTGCTAGGTAGATTAGTTGGTCTAGTGTTATACCTTGGGCAAATTTAGCAAACTTATCACCAGTAGCTGAACCTATCATGTCATTTAGTTTTACCCATACTTTGAAAGATTGTTTTTTCTTTTCTAACTCTTTAATTTTATCTTCATGTTTTTTGATATTTGATGCATTTATCTCAAGCTCCTTTTCTGCACTTCCTATAGACTTTTGAAGTTCATCTATAGTTGCTTGGAACTCTTTTAGTTCATCATTTATACTTTCGAGTTCTCTGTCTGTTAGATTTAACTCTTTTTGTTCTTTTAATTTTTTAGTTGTATCATTTTTAAGTGTCTTGATTTGTGTATATTTTTCTTCTATTAGTTTACAAGTTTGAGATAATTCTTCTCTTTTTTCTTTACTTAAAAGTGCTTTTTCAAACTCTTGGGTTGAGCCAAAACTATTTTCTTCTAAAGCCTTTTCAAAACTTTGTTTTAACTCTTCTAGTTTTGTATTGTCAGTGTTTTGTTTTTGAGTTAATTCTTTTATTTGAGTATTCAGTGATTCAATTTTTGAATTTAGATTTATCATTTCGTTTTGTAAAGTATTATATTTTGTAGTAATAGCGTTAAAACTATCACTTATATCTTTTTCATACTTTTCTAAATCATCTATATCAAGTATAGATTTACTTTGTGTTTGTAACTCTTTTAGTTCTTCTGATTGTTTTGATAAGTCTTCACTATCTTTTTTTAGTGTTGCATCTATCGATGAAATTTTCGTATCGAACTCTTTTTGCTCCACTAGGATAGTTTGTAGTTTGGTGTCGTACTCTTTTTTTGATAATTCATTTTTAATATATTCATCTTTTCTATTTACTATTGTATTAAACTTCTCTTCGTATGTTTCATCAAATGAAATATTGTATTTACTATATACCTTTGTAAGTTCTTCAGCTAATATTTGCTTTTTAGATATGTTTTGTTTCTGTTCAGTTTCAAATTGTTCTTTTGAAGTCTTTAGTTTATAAAATTCTTTCTCTTTTTCAGAAGCTAAAGTTTGTTTTGTGTTTAACTCTGTTTGTAAATTATCTCTTTGTGTTAGTAATAGCTCTTTTTTAGTTCTTTGTTCTACTATTTTACTAAGCTCATTTTCTTTTACTAACTTTTCTTCTTCTAAATTTATCTTTGAATCTTCTACTAATATAAAATTATATGAGTTAAAGATACTCTCAATAGTTTCTTTATTTTTTAATAATTTATCTCTTTCTAAAGTAGATGTTTCTATTTTTGATTCAAGTTTTGAAAGAGATAATTCATGTGTTCTTAATGTCTTGCTTTCATCTTCTAAGTTTTGTTTTTTTTCATTGATTTTAAATCTTGTATCATCTACATTAACACTTATCCTATGATCTACATAGGGATGTTCAGTTGAACCACAAAGATAGCATTAATCACCCTCTTTTAGTTTTTCTCTATCGTTTTCATATTTTGCAATTAGAAGTTGTGCTTCTCTTTTTTCATTTAGTGTTTGAATATGCGTTTGAAGTTCAGTTATGAGTTTTGTTTTTTCTTCTATTTTTGATTGTAAACTTTTTAGTTCTTCATTTGATGAAGAAATTACACCCTCTTCTTTCGAGATATTTTGTATGAGTTTTTCATAATCATCTATAGAGACTATCAACTTATCTATAGTCTTTAATCTATCTCGATTTTCTTGCTCTTTTTTATTGTTAGCTGATGATTTAATTTCTAATTCTTTGTACTCTTTATCTTTTAATTCAAATGCAGTTTTAGCTTCTTCAAACTCTTTTTTTGTTTTATTGTATTGTTCTTCTAAACTCTTTTTATCTAATATTGTTTTTTGTAATTTTGCTTCACACTCAGCTAAAGATCTAGTTCCATCTTTATAATCATTTATGTTTTTTGATATCAAAGAGATATCTTCTTTTAAAAATGAATCATTTTTATTGGTATCTAAATAACTATTTATAGTCTCTAACTCTTTTTGGATATTTTGCTGCGTTGATTTTACTTTTACTAACTCATCATTTATTTTAGTTTTTTCTTCTTGATTTGATTTGATTTTAGATTCAAGCTCATTTATGTTTTGAAGTTTTGATTGTATCTTTGTTTGTAGAGTTCTTACTTCTTGTAGCTTTTTAGAGTTTTGCTCATAAGATATTTTTTCTTTATCAAAATTTTCTTTTAATATTTTAGATTCATTTGTTTTTGACTCTATTATTTTTTTTAGCTCTTCTAAATCTTTTTGTTGTATCTCAAGTTTTTGTTTATCTATATCTATTATTTTAGTTAATGAGTTTTTTTCTTGATAAATTGATTGTACATTTAGTGCTTTGTTTGCCAATTTAAGATTTAAAAAATCTTCTTTTTTATCCTCTTTCTCTTTTGTGATTTGCTCAAATTCTTGTGTATACCTAATATCATCAGCTTTTAATTTAGATAACACTTCAAGCCATGATGCTAGTTTTTTGAGTGCTACTTCTTTTGTATCTAATTGAATTTTTTGTTTTTTTGAAGCTTCTAGAAGTTTTGTTTTCTCTTCTACTACTTCTTTTTCAAGTAATTCAATACTTCCTAAAGAATTTTCATCCAACTCGATATCTTTTTTCTTTGTTGAATATGTTTCAAAAACTTGTTGTGAAATTTGTTTGTATATTTGTGTCCCTGTTATTTTTTCCAGAAGAGTTGATCGCTCATTTACATCTGATTTAAGAAAAGCATCAAAAGAACCTTGTGCTAACATCATTGACCTAGAAAACCTATCAAAATCAAGTCCAGATATCTCTTCTATGACTTTTGGAACTTCTCTTACTTTTGACTCAAGTATTTTATTTGTAGCTAAATCTACTATTTCCATCTTTGCAGTTTGAAAGTTCCCATCTGCACTCTTTCTTGCTCTTTTCTGACTCCAAGAACTTCGATAAATATTACCCTTAACTTCAAACTCTACTTAACAAAATGATTCCCAAGTATGCCGACTCATAAGCTCATTTGGAGGACTAGTTAATCTAGTAGTTTTACCATACAATGCACAGGTTATAATATCAAGAATTGTACTTTTTCCAGACCCTGTCGGTCCAGTTATAGCAAAAAGAGATTCATCTTTTAAAAATGCTTGAAAGTCTATTTCAAACTCACCTTTTAGTGAGTTTATGTTCAGTGATTTTACTTTTAATATTTTCATTGGCTTTGTACCTTTGAAACTATTTGTTTAAAGTTAGTTACAAGCTCAACTTCAAGCACTTTATCTTCAAGTTCTTCTTGCTCTAATCTTTTTTGAAATACTTCATCAATAGAGAGTTCATCTAAGCTTATGGCTTTTAGCTCTTTGGCTTGAAGTTGTTTTTCACTTTTATCTATCTTTACAGCTAATAATATAAGCTCTAACTTTGAAGCCAGTTCTCTTATCTCTGTGTTTGCATACATTGGGTTATCATCTTTTATATGTACTTCTATCCAAGAGTTTTTATCTTCTATATTTTTAAGCTCTTTTTTTATAGTCTCACTGTTACCTTTAATAACAATAAGCTTTCTAGTAAGTGGAACAGCTAACTCTTCTACTTCTACTTTACTTTCATTAAAAGTTACTAGATTTACTTTTTGTGTGTTTTTTGATTCTGAGAAACTAAGTGGAATTGGACTGCCGGAATATCTAACATGCTCACAGCCTACTGTTTGATTTATATGAAGATGTCCTAAAGCCACATAATCAAAAAGACTTCCTAAATAATCTCCACCAATATCAAGTGTACCGCCTATATAGATATCTCTTTCACTCTCACTAGTCCGACTTCCTACAGTTGTAAGATGTCCCATAGCTATGAGAGGTATATTTTTATCTTGTTTTAGTTCAAGTGCTTTTGTGTGTGCAGTTTCATAAAAAGCTTTGATGCCATTGTTTGCAAGTTTCTCTTTGTCACTTACAGTTTCCCCAGCAAGAGATTGTCTTATGACATTATCTCTTAAAAATGGAACTGCACAAACTATTGCTATGGTACCTTCATCTTCTTTTATTGGAATGATAATATTTTCATCTTCATCACCATTCACTACTACATGTACATTAAATGTTTCTAGGAGTTGTTTTGATGCTTTTAATGTTGATACTGAGTCATGATTTCCAGCTGTTATGATTGTGGTTTTTAAAGTTTTGACTGCGGATAATTGTTTTAAAAAGTTATAGTAAAGTTCAAGTGCATAGTTGGGAGGAGTTCCTGTATCAAAAATATCTCCTGATACAAGTAATATTCTAATCTTCTTATCTTTAATAACCTCTAAAAGCCAAGATAGAAAAGCCTTATGCTCCCCCTCCCTACTTTTACCCATAAAATTTTGACCTAAGTGCCAATCTGATGTATGTAATATTTTCAAATAAAATCCATAATGTAAATATTTTTATATAAAACTTTTTTGTTATTAATAGTATCTATAATAATATTATTAACTTATTAAATAAATACTCTTTTATGTCATTATTCAGTCTATCAAAATAACGTCACATATTGTGTCACAAAAAGCATTATCTATAAAAACTTATTAAATTAAAACAATTAACCAAAGATTAGTACTTCACTATAATTATATCTATAGAGTACTTTTTTCTTAAAATCACCCTCTTTAAACTAAAAAAGCCAGATTACGAGAACCTGGCTTTTTGTTTTGGCTGTATAATTTAGATTATTTAAAAGCACCTTCTTTAAAAGTTATGATATCTTTAACACGCTCTTCATCATCATATAAATCATTATCTTTATAATACTGTATAACTTCATTTGCATCATATACTAAAATATCGTGAGGACGTTCATCGTACACTTTAAATGTTATTACACCATTTTTTCTTACACCCTTAACGCCACAATTTCTAGAACCAAGACTTAAAACTGTACCCATTGATGTAGTACAGTTCTTTAGATAATCTTCTGGAGTATTTATAAGAACATTGTTCATATTAGAAATAGCCGTTGGAGATATAATTGCAAAATATGATTTACCCGTCAATAATGTAGTTTCAGCAGCAGCTTGTAATGCTGCAGTAACAGCATTATTTATGCCCATATGGACAAAGCCATAATCACTAAAGCTAGAAATAGCATCAATCAAATAAATATCCTTACCCTCTTTTGAAGAGATATAAGCACAAGTACTTTGGTTAATTAATTTGTATTTTGATTTACAATAATTACTTTCATAAGGTACTTTCACGGCATATGTTTTGTGATTAACGCAACCTGTAAATAAAAATAATGTTGATGCCATTAATAATGTTAAAAAAAGTGTTTTCTTCAAAATATACTCCTAAAATAAATTTGAAATTCTAGTTGATGCTTTAGAACTTAAAATTGGAAGAGCTTCATCTAGCTTTAAATCCATTCTAATCGCTTCAACAAATGCTCTAGTTAAATATTTATTATAACTAACAGTGTCGTATTCGGTAGTTTGTTCAGATATACCACTATCCATATCTGTTACTCCGTCTTTATTTCCAAGAGAACCAGCAAGAGTATTTGCATTACCAGCTCTTTGAGTATTAGACAAAGATGCACCAGCATCTATTGTACTTCTAGCGGTTTGAATCTCTTTTCCTTTGTAATCTCTAATTTCAACATCAATTACAGCACGAAAAACATCATCTTCCATAGCAGAAGAAATAATACCACCACCAAGAGCAGCAACAGCACCAATTAATAGTGAATTTGAACCACTTTGACCAGCACCAACTGCACCAAGACCAAATAATGCACCAGCTTGTGTTGCACCTTTAATTGCGTTTGCTTCCTTTAAATTATTTGCGAAAAGTACGTTAACAAACAATCCATAAGAAGCCTCTTTTGAATTTCCAACTATTGTATAGCCTTTAGACTCTAATTTAGTTTTCAAATCATTTAGCAAATTAAGATTTTTTCCACCACTTCCAGCAGTATTAGAAACTTGCAAGTACATTTTTCTATTATCTTTTTCACTCTTATCAAGTGTAATAGTTCTTGTTAGTTTTGCTCTTGTTTGTAGCTCAGTAGTTCCACATCCTACCAATACAAAGATAGCCAATATAAGGATTAAAGAATTTTTTATAGATATCTTCATCTTAATTACTTTTCTGTATCTTTTGTTTTCTACCAATAAAGTAATATAGTATCGCACCAACAAATGGCAATACAAAAACAACTATAAGCCATATCAATTTGTTAGCACCATCAAACTCACTTTTTAATATATCAATCAAGATATAAATGTATATTCCTAATAACAATAGTGGTATAACACTTACTATTAAGAATTCTAAACCTCCAGGCATTCCCATATTTTCTCCTTTTATTTAATTGTTAGTATTTTAGTAAATTAGTTATTAATATATAATTATACATATATGTATTATTGTATATTTCATAATTCATATAGAATCTTTTATATTTATACATATATGTAAAGGTTCTATGTGCTTAATTTTTCTGATGATGAAATATTAGAATTTCAAGATAAGATTTCAAATAATATAAAACAATTAAGACTTAATAAAAAAATGACCCAACTTGATTTATCAATTGAATTGGGTCTTAGAAATTCAAGCTTTATATCCCATGTAGAAAATCCAAAGATTCCAACTCATCACTATTCTATTGTTCACCTATATAAACTTAGCAAAGTTTTTGAAGTGGAGATTGAAGAGTTCTTTAAATAAAAAACCCTACTTTAATTTATTGACATTAAAATCCATAATAGATACAATTCTAAATATCAAAAGGATAACAATGGATACTTTAGAATTTACAAAACTATCTATCATGACAGTTATTGCGGTTTATATGCTATACCTTTCAATCAATCTAGAATCAAATAAGAAAGAATCTTAATTTTTTAAAACATAAATTTAATATTCACTAAAATCTTCTATCATTATTTTATTCATCTTTTCGTATATTTCATTTGCAAATTCACTTTGTGAGACATAATTAGAGCTATCAAATATTTTTGTATACTCCTTACTACATCCAAACTCTCTTTCTATAAAGTTTTGAAGCTTTTCCTGTTCCTCTTTTGTTAAGTTATTTTCTAGCTCTATTATTGTTTTTACGTTTGACATTTTACACTCCTAGATAACTAATGTAGTTCTAATTACAGTTTCTAAAATTGATGGCTTTAAAAATGACAGGTTTTCATTTGAGAATAGATTAATTACATCAAGTAAAAACCAATCAGTACAAATTATACTACTAGAATATAACCACTTCCAATTTTCTTTCAATTTGTTAATTATTTTATATGCAAGAAATAAAACTAATCCAATTAGAACTAAATAGATTAATTTTAATTCAAAGATATTAATTACAATAAAGAATACCAATAAAAATATTGGAACTATTGGTGCTAATAAAAATTCAATCACACTCTTTTTCATCTTCTATCCTTTTATATTTTATACTATAATAGTATTTATTTATCAAATTATATACTAATTATAGAACTATGTCAATAGTAAACATACTAAATTAGTATATTTTATGATATAATTGTTCCAATTACATATTTCAAGGTAAAAGAATGAATAAAGAAGAATTTATAAATAGATTAAAAGAGTTAAACATTTCAAAAAAAGAGTTTTCAGAGATGACAGATATTCCATACTCAACAATTAATAACTGGGGTACAACTAGATCAGATAATAAAACACTACCAGTTGCTTCTTGGGTTGAATCTTATTTGAATTATTATGAGAAAGCTAAAAAATTTGATTATATTAAAAAAGAAGTTTGTGGGAAGTGTTGATTAGTGAGTTTTTTTATAAATGAAATAAATAATTAACTTATTCACACCATTTATGGTATGATTATATAAACTAATCGCACCATAAAGGAAAAATATCATGAAAAGATGGATTTGGCAACAAGATAACTATCCAAATTTTACTTATGATTCTAAAAAATTAGAAGATTTAATACAAAAAATATCTTTAGAACAAGGGTACTTAAAAGCACTTACCGAAACTATGAATAAAGACAATATTATTCAAAGACAATTTGATACCTTACTAAATGAAACTATAAGTACAGCAGCAATTGAAGGAGAAGTATTAAATCGAGATAGTGTAAAAGCTTCTATTGCTAAAAAATTTGCACTTGATGAGATGCATTATAAAAAAACAGATGAAAGCACTGATAATCTTGTTGAAATTCTTATTGATGCAAATACAAATTATAATGATGGTTTAACACTTGATAGATTATTTGGTTGGCACAATGCACTTTTTCCAAAAGGTTATAGTGGATTAACTAAAATCAATACTGCAAACTTTAGAGGAAATGAAACTATGCAGATAGTTAGTGGATTTGTAGGAAAAGAGATAGTTTATTATGAAGCACCTCCAAAAGAAAAACTTGAGAAAGAAATGAATGAATTTTTAACTTGGTTTAATAGTACAAAAGAGAGTTTAATAAAAGCTTGTATTGCTCATCTTTGGTTTGTAATTATTCATCCATTTGATGATGGAAATGGAAGAATTTCAAGAGCTATTACTGACCTTGTTTTATCAAAAATCGAGAACTCAAAAATATCAAGACTTTACTCCATGTCAAGTGCAATAAATGATGATAGAAAAAATTATTATAAAGCTTTAGAAAGTACAACAGGATACATCAAAAAAATAGATAATCATCTTGATATAACTATTTGGTGTGAGTGGTTTTTAAATACGTTATACAAAGCTTTACTTGATACAAAAAATAGATTAAATCATATTGTTCAAAAGACAAAATTTTGGGATAGAAATAAAAACAAGAAATTAAATCTTAGACAAATAAAAGTACTTAACTTTATTTTAGATATTGGAATAGAAAGTTTTATAGGAAATCTTAGCAAAAAGAAATATATGAGTATTGCAGATACAACTTCAACAACTGCATCAAGAGATCTAGCTGAACTTTTAGAAAAGAATTGTATAAAACAGAAAAAAGGAACTGCTGGTAGAAATATTAGTTATGAGATTGTTTTATAATTTTAAAATAATTTTTCTTTTCATCAAAATAGTAGAATATTTATATTGATTATTCTAATTGATTAAAACTCTCATATTTGCACAAGAAAGCATTTTATCTTTAACTCAACATAAATATCAAAAAACAAATAATTTCAATGATTTGATGCCTTTATGTTTGTTTAAATGCCTATAATCTAAATCTTAAAAATGTGTATTGAAAAAATTCTTAATCTCTCTACTTCACATTAAAGCGTAAATGCTTAACTTTAACATACTATACTACGAAGTTAGGACATCAAAATCTACAAAACGGGCTTTTGAGGAAATCCACAAGGGACATCAAAATCTACATGCTATTTTTTTAAAATGTAAATCTACTATGAAGTTAGGACATCAAAATCGCAATTTTTTTTTCACTGCGACATCAATTTCTACATAATGAAAAAACTGAATTTTTTTACAAAAACCCTCTACTGATTTTATAATTCTAAGTTTGAAATTTTTTTGATTTTATAATTTTAGATTTTATAAATTTTCAAGATATTAACATATTTTTTTATAGATTAATTTTTATTCTTTTTACAATTAAAAATACATTTTTCCTTCTTTTATTTAGAAAAAGTATTGAATAAAATTGTACAGTAAAATTAAAAAATAATTTTACTGTACAGTAGGTATTTTTTAAAAAAGTTAATTAAATTTTTTAACTTTTTCCTTAATTTATTCCTATAACTTTGTGCTTCTCAAACCACTTATTAATTTCAAAAATATCATAGCGAATAAACTTACCAATTTTTGAAAATGGTATCGTTTTATTCATTCTCATTTTTGCTTGTGTAGACTGTTTTATTTTGAAAATATTTTCAAAATCTTTTGGACTTAGCCATCTATTTTGCACTTCAGTATTTAACATAGTATTCCTTCTAATATTTTATAATGTTTTATTAGTTGAAAATGGATTTTTTTTATTTTTTGATGTATGATTTTAGTATTTAAAAAATTACTATCTTTACATAATCTTTTTTTAGTATCTCGAATTGAGATTCATTTTAGTTTTCATCATTTATAGATGATTATTTTAGTTAATTCAAATTTATGAATTTGAAAATCTCTCAGTCATTTTTAACTTCAAACTTTCTTGTTTTGCTATCTAAAAAAATAACATTTTATTGAAGATATTATAAGTTTATATCTTCCTTTTAAAATCTCATAGTATTTCAACTACAGACTTTTTGTTTAGGTTTACTATATAAATTTAATAAAGAAATATCTAAGATATTTATATAATTTTTTTAATTCAAATAAATGAATTTTATATCTCTTTGCTATTTATTAGTTAGAGATATCTTTTGGATTATCATTACTTTACATAATGATATATTATTGTATTTTCAACTTATATAATAGTATATTGATTCACCTGACTATTAACTTAAAATGTATGTATAAATATTAGTTTCAAATTATTAATATTTGAAACTAAATTATAAAAGTGTTACCCAAAGTGTTACCCTTGTAAACCTTAAAGAATATGAATAATATTTTTTTCAGCTAAATATACCTATTTATGGAGCTTGTAGATTGGCGACCCCATCAAGATTCGAACTTGAGTCTACAGGAGGAAATCTTTAAGATTTATAATTACATGAATTTACAAATAGGCAGTAAAATGCCATTTTATAGGTAGTTTTTAAGTTTTTAATATTGAATAGATAGTATAAATTTACATTAATTTACAATCAAAAGTATCACCAAAAGTATCACCTTATATTATTACAATAAATTAAAACAATTCTGCCATCAATTGTAATTAATTCACTAAAACTAAAATATATTATCATAATTAAAAGCAGCTTTATAATAATTACCTTCTTCCCCTCCACACTAAATTATGCATTAGTTGTAATTCTAATTTAGAAAGATAGTTTACTTTCACTAGAAAAAAGTTGATAAGAAAACAAATACCATGTGTAAAAATTCATCAGATGATGTTAAAGCACTTGGTTTATATTTTTTAAACCAAATAACTTTAGAGGGATAGGATACTTATGTTATAAAGGATATAGATAAATATCTTTATATATTACTTACAATATATACATACTTTAATTAAAAATCAAAATATATATTCTGTAAAAAGTTTATACATAGTTCTTGCACTTGAATAAGCTGCAAAAGTATGGTATTCATCATCTTTAGCTTCATCAGCAAAATCACAAATTGCTTTTAAAACTACAGCCTTAGTTTTTGATTTACTTGCTGCATAAAATACACCATATGCTTCCATTTCAAGTCCAACAACTTTTCTTTGTTTTATTTCATTAATTACTTTACTATCTGCAACAACTGCAGAGCCAGAAACCATTTTTTCTGTAATGACTTGCGGATATCTATTTCTTTTTTTATTATCTCTAATAATTGGTATAGTGAAATCTGTATATTCTGAACAAAAATTCTCAAATAAGTTTTTGAAGAAATCATTATTAGATTGTAGTTCTTGTGTAACCAAATCGTAAATTTCAGTATCCAATTCTTTTTGTCTCATATCTTTATCAAAAAAAGTTACAATTTTTTTTCTAAACTTGTTTTTTTCTTTATCAAACTCATCACTTAAAATTGTTTTAAATTTTCCTGCTTGCCAATTCCAATTATATTGTGGGATAATAATATCTCCAACTTCAACATCGTCATCCTTTATACCTGCTGCAATTCCTGTCATTGTGATATATTTAGGATTAAAGTTATCAATCATTTTAGTTGAGTAAGTTGCTGATTCAACCATTCCCATATCATTCATAGCTTTACCAATAACTCTAATTTGTTGATTCTTAGAAGATAAGAAAACTGTCTCAAAATATGTATCATTTTCTACTTTAACTTTTTTCCATCCATTATCATCAACATCTTTAATTTCTTTTCCTTTCCATTCATTAGGTAATTTTAATACTTCATCAAATTCTTCTTTCAAAGCACATAAAATAGCTAAGTCATAATTCATTACCTTTTGCTGTTTATATAAGTTACCATGGTATAGAATTGAATACAACACTGAGTTGTCATAATTTTTTAGATCTGCTATTAGTTCTGTAATTAAATCATTTTCATTTGATGCTTGTTTTTTTATTGTGGCAATATATCTAGCCTTATGTTTTGTCTTTATATCCTCTAATGGTAAAAAAGTAAATGCTACTATTGGTAATTTCCATAAATTTTCATCTTCTAAGAATTCATCTAGTAAACTGTAACCACTAGTTGAGGTTATATCATTGCCATCTAATGCTTCATCATCAGATAATGCAAAGTCTAAAATTAATAAGTCTATATCATTATCATAAATATATTGTTTTATAAATCTCTTAAGTGCTGCTTTACTTTTACTACTTACAAACGATGATATTTCATCTACAAAGCCCTGAATATCTTTATCTTTAGGAAATAAATTTTCATCTAAAAAACCAAAATTTTTATTCAGTACCTTTCTAACTGTTCTAATATTTTTAGGTTTGTCATCTATAATTAAAATATTAATTTGTTTACTTGTCATTATTTTTATCCTTTTTTATAATTACACTTAAATATCTTTCAATAAATTCATATTCTATAATATAATCTTGGTCATTTAAAATCTCTTCAATAAACTTAACTCCAATCCTACTTTTTTTCTCTAATTTTAAATTCATGGCATCAAGAGTAAAATCTTCTTTCACCATATTTTCTACCATTATTCCTTCACCATCAGTTAAAGAAGAAATTTTAATTACTGGTTTTTTTTCATCAATGTTATAATATTTGATAGCGTTAAAAATAAGTTCAAAACAAATATGACTCATGTGAGCTACCTGTTCTAAATTCAATTTAAAAGAATCACTATTTAAACTTGTAATATCTAGTGAATCTTCTGAGAAATATTGATTTATGTTATCCATGAAGTATCTTGTAGATGAAATAAATTTCGTTATTCCGTCAAAAAATCCATCTTGAATATATGTATTTAAAGAATCAGTTATATCTATTGACGTTAATCTCTTCTTCATTTTGTTAGGTTTAACACTAGTTAATGATGATAAATGATGTAATCCATATGAGAAGTAACCTAATAATTTTAAATATTCATCTCTCTCAAGTTCATTATTTATCGTGCCATTCAAATAACTATCAATTTTTGATCTTAAATCAATTTGATCTTTAAAAGAATGATTTATAGCTGATATTTGCATCGCATAATCTTTTGCTATATCGTCATTTCTTTTTTCTTCATCTTTTCTCTTTAAAATTTCTCTAAATGTTTCATGACTAAATTCTTCTTTAATAAACTTTACTAAATCATTTTGGATTGATAAAATAATTTTTGCAATATTTAATAATTCTATTTTATTTTCACTACAGGATATTGCCATACATCCTATAGGTTTATACCATAAGTTTTCAATCGATTTAGTATATTTTATGTTATCCAATTTCTCAATATCAATATCAACTAATCTTATCAATAAAGAATTTTTATTTTCACTATTAATAAGAAAGTCTTGAACATATATATTTGACCATGTATTATCAATATCTTCTATCTCTTTAGTTATACTATCTTCTTTAAGTTCCATTGCTTTTTCGGGCTTTTTAGATAATGCACCTTTTACAATTCTATTAATATACTTTAAGTTTGGATTTTCATCATCAATTTCATTAAAATTATCCAATATATCTATGAACTTTAAATTATCAAGGTAAGATTCGTACTTGTCATACTTTGTATATATATTCTCATTAATAAATATACTTTCAACTTTAATATCATTTCTTTTATCATTAAAGTTATTATAAATAACTTTTTCTATATAAAGTTTACATTTACTGGTTTTTTCAGTAAGACTTTTATCACTATCTTTTAAAAGATACTGTAACCTATCACTGAAATTAACTCCGCTAGATATATCTTTAGATATACTATAATTATTTTCAATAGTTAATGCTTCTATTAAAGTGTAATCTGTACAGTCTACTTTTTCTACATTTTCTCTACATTGAAAAAATAGTTCAATTTGTTTATCAAGGTACTTTGATTTATCAATACTTTGCATTGAGACCATTTTTACTGCAAATTGGTAAGGTTGTAATAAAATGTGTTCATATTGTTTTTCTTTGGTTTCTATAGAAACATTAAAATAATATTCTAAATTTTTAATATTTAGTATATTTTGAATATTTAAATATCCTGCAGTAACATATAAAACATTCATATAATTAATATTTAATTTATTACTATACTCTTGTATAAAAAACTTATTAGATTCTTTTTCTTGTTCATTACTTAGTTGAGATATCATTTTTTTATCAAATACATTTGCTAATGGTTCTTTCTTGATATATTCTTCTATTTTTTTTATCAAAACAACTGTTGCCAAATAGCGTATTTCTTTAAAATAAACTATTTTTGGAAAAGATAATGCTTTAATTAAGGCAATGCTTGCTTCAAAAGCACAAATTTGAATAAATATCTTTTCATATTTATTTATAACATAAAAATATTTAATAATATTAGGGTATATAAGATCAGTAAACTTTTTCTCAAGAGTAATATACTCTCTAAATATTTCATCATAATTCCCATTTGATATTCTATTAAATAAGTCAAAATTACGGTGAATATAATCAACAGCAATCATTTTTATATAATCTTTAATTTTCCTATTAATATCAATCTTATTACTACTATTTTGATTCAGTCCATCTTCAAAATCAATAGTTGTGTGATTTATTATATTTAACTTACTAATTCTCTTTGCAATTTGAAATCTATTTATATCCAATACAGTATATTCTAAAAGCTTTTTATATTCTTCTTTTCTTTTGCATAAAAAACATTCTTCATATTTTGTAGTTTTTATAGGCTTTATTTCTAATTTTGCAAATAAATGAATAGCTTCATGTGCTTTTGTTATTTTGGAATCAATAAGGTGTTCAATACTATTTTCATCTTGTTCTAACATCCTATCAATTAATATTATAATTCCATTAAAACGTCTAATTTGATTATTACTCTTAAATAAAGTATAAATATGCTGAATTGTTGTTCCAGAGCTTATTTCATCATCAACATAAAAAAACAGTGTATTTTCTTCAATATCATTTTCGTTATAAAAGATATTACCATCTTTTTTTAAATCAATTTGTAGTATTGTAGCTCTTCCATCAAAGACAATTGTATTTACTACTGTTAAAAACTTATTATGTGTTGAATGCATTGGTGTTATAATTATTATTTCATTCTCAGAAATATTGTATTGTCCATTTACTTTAATTTTAATTGACTTCAGAAAATTGACTATTTCAGCATTGTTCCTATTAAAAAACTGAATAGTTTTTGTATAGTATAAATAATGATTGTTATCTCTTTTTATATGGCCGAAGTATATTGAATCTGCCCATTTCACATCTTTAATATCTAAATATGGTTTTAATTTCTTCTTTTTATAATCGTCAAAATAACAATTTTCTATTGAAAAATTATCTCTTTTACTTATATTATATAAAGGTAATTCATTCTCACTATTACAAAGTTTACATCCCTCCTTCTCATTTACTTTAAAATATTTTTCACTTTTTAATTGAAGTTCCAAAAGAGTGTAGTAATTATTGATATTTACTTTATTTTCTGTTTCTAGTGTGATTTCTATTGTATTTATCCAAAAGATAAATTGATTATTATATTTATTAATTATCTCTTTTTTAATATGTGTGCCATCAAATGTTACAGGTGTAAAAATAAAAAAAGCATCTGCTTCTTTATTATTTTCCATATATTCATTAAGACAGTTTTGTTCATTTTGATCTATTAAATCATCTAAAACAAGATAATATTCATCTATATTTTTATTTAAACTTCTGTAAAGAGTAGCTAAAAGTAAATTTGAATATTTACCAACTCCAATAAATTTTATATTCTTTTTATCCAAATCTTCTATAGTTAACTTAATTCTTTCTAAAATTTTATGTACAATTCTATCTATAAAACGTGAACTTTGAAAGATAATATCAAACTTATAAAATTCAGATACATGTATACCTTTTTTTACATCAACATGTAAGCATTGTTTATTATCATTTAAATTATTCATAATGAGATGTTGAATTGATACTTCACATTTCTCATATAACTCAAATGGAAGGACTACAATATCATTATTAGTTTTATAAAAAAACTCTGTTGTAGCGTAATTGTTTTTTAAAGTATTACTTGTGTCAATTAATACATCCGTAATTTTATTATAATACTTACCATAATGCTCGCTTATTAATTTATTAGAATTATAAAACTCAGAATAATTACGCCCCCCAATAAATACAATATCAAGTGATGTTTTATTGAAAAATACAACATTAAGTGGAATAATTGATTCTTCATTATATTCTTTGTTAAAAAATAGTATATAAACTAAGTTTTGCAAATATAATTCAAATTCCTTTATTGGAAAATTAATCACTAATACATCTAGAATATTTAATTTATAGGAAAAATAATATAAATCTCTTAAAAAATCACTTATTGTATTATTTGGATTTTTCTCAAAATAATTATTATAATCAAGTATACGATATTTACTTTCATTTTTAGTATCATTAATAGATATAAACTTCTTTATTTTTTCTTCTATAATTTCTTTTTTTTCAGAAATATTAATTAAGTCAGAATCTTTTAAATTTAAAGGCTGAGCCTTACGCATCTTATATATTGCATTCTCTGGAATTGTAATATATATATGTGTTCCATCTAATCCATTAATAGAAGTATCTTTAATATTATTTTTATTATCTAAACAATAATATAATGATTTTTTCTCATCTATTTTTCTATGTAACCTAATAAAAAATTCTCCTCCAACTTCATTTATTATTTTAACTAATGTTGGTATTCCAAAATGCATAATAATTCTGGGAATTTGATGTGCTTCAAAAACACCTTTCTTATTAAAAATTTTCTTTAATATTAAATGATCTATTTCAGTATCATTTTGATTTTTAACTTTATTTAATTCAAATATAGAATCTAAAAAAGGTTTCTTTATTTTTTCATCCACATTAGTAATATCAAATCTTTTTTCTAAATCTACCAATTCATCTTCTAGCGTCTTCTTATAAGTATTTAAAAAACCTTCAGTAAAATCATCATATATAATTATTTTAAATTGCTTATTTACGGAATCATAGTAAAAACAGAAATAACCATTCGTATGTTTATTTGTGTGTTTTTTTATATTATCAATACATTCAAAAAGTAAGTTTTTTAGTGGAGGAATAAGATTAGTTAAATTATTTGATTGATTATTTGGTTTAACTATTTTAAATATCTTTTCCAAATAATCTTCAAACTCTTTCCTGGAAAAATCATCATTTACATTTTTTATTAGTCCTTCAAAAATCTCTTTTCTATCATCTTTTTTTGTATAAATATCATTATAATGGATTGAATCATTAAATAATACTTTAGAAAAATTATTAATTTTAAATATAGGTAATAAATGTCTAGTTTCATCATTATTTTGGAATAATGAATCATTATGTTCTTTAGAAAAATAAAAAAATATATTTTTATAGATTACTTCCTCAGTATCACTATCAACAATTGCATTTTTATTAATTTTATTTGCAAGAATTTTAGGATAGTCTTTATTCCGTTTTTCAATATCTTTATAGTATTTATTTTCATAATCATTTATGTACTTATTCCATTTGAAATCGCTTAATTTTTCCTTAACAAAATAACCTGTGTCTAAAAATTCTAATAACATCCTATACACATGATGTTGTCTATTGTCTTTTTGAGGGAAGTTAAAGTTTGTTTTTTCATCAATTTTTTTTTCAATAGAAATAGTTTTACTATTAAAATTCTTATTTTTTTCTTCTTGAATCTTATTTTTATTTTCGTAGTCTTTAATAGTTTCTGAGGAGTAGTCTAAATCTAAAATATCAATAACTAAAACTTTTTTATTTCTATACTTATCATGTAAGTTTAAAATTAAAATTAAAAATAACGGGTCAATAAATTTAATATTATTATGAAATATAATTGAAATAACCTGATTAATTCTAAACTCTTCTTTTATTCGTAAAATTGTCTTATAAATATTATCATAAGTGTCAATATCTTTTTTTAAAATAATCATTAATATACACCTTTCCCTCAATTCAATTTATTATTATATTTCAAATAAAACAACTATTAATTTATAGATTATAATAAAATTTTAGTGCATAGTTTAGAAGAATCTGTATATCACTCCATACAGGTAAAATAAATATCTTCTTCTCTTTGATAATGGCAAAAACTAAAATAAAAAAGTCTTATACTTTTGCTCTCTACTTTTATCAAAAAAATTACCAAAATCTCATTCACTTATCTGCAATGTTTTAAAATAAAATGTATAATTTAAATACTATAATATAAAACTTTTTTGTTAATAATAATATCTATAATAACATTATTAACTTATTAAATAAATACTTTTCTATTTCTTCATCTACAGCATAAAATATATGTTAGATATTGCGTCCTAAAATACAAATTTCAAAGAACTTATAAGCTATCTTTAAGAAATATCACCAAAAGTATCACCATTAATATTTTTTTAAGATAATTAATATAGTTATTTTTCTTTTGAAGCACGTAGTTATGGTAGTTATACTTGGCGACCCCATCAAGATTCGAACTTGAGTCTACAGGAGGAAATCCTGTCGTCCTTGGCCACTAGACGACGGGGTCGAAGAGTGAAATTATAGTTTAGCCTCTGTTTAATTATGCTTAAATTTTATTCATCTTTTAAAATTTTAGCTTTATATGTAATTATCTTTATTGATTTAAAACAAGAGAACTATTTTATGGGGATATTTTAGAAGTATTTTATAGTATATAAGGATTAAGATATCTTATATAAAAGAGGAAAACCTCTCTTATATATCTGTAACAGTAATATCAGTATCAATAAATACAGTTACGTTATCGTCTCTCCACACATCAAATGTTTCACCATCATCAGTTGTAACACTCTCGTCTGTTTTAACCCAAGAGCTATCGTTATCTTCGCTAGTTAATCCTATCTCATCACCACTATCACCAATGATTTTTAAGATATTGTCATCATCTGTCATATTTATAACATCTGAAGAATCAATTTCAAGGTTATTTATTTGATTATTATCTAAATTGATTTCTTCAATATTTTTTGCAATCAATGTATCAAAATCTAAAACTCCGGCATCTTCTATTGATAAAGTATCACTACCTTCTCCGCCATCTACTGTTGTAAGATTATTTGATAGCGCATCTTCTCCTTCAATACTTATATTAAAGATATCATCTGCATCTGTTCCTGTTGTAACTTCATTATTGTTTGCATTGATTGTATTAGCATCTTCATTAGCTTCATCAGATGAATCAACTACTACACTATCAGTATCACTTTGAACTGTTTCTTCATTTGTGCTTGCTTCTGTTGCTGTTGCTGTAACACCTAAATCAAAACTTTCAGTTCCAGCAGGTACACTTATAGTCAAGTGCTCAGCAATTGATGTTACATCTTCTTCAACATTTATACTCCATGTTCCATCACCGTTGTCTGTCCCTTGACTTAGTGTTGCACCTGTTGGAACTCCTGTAATAGTCACACTAAGAGCTTCACTACCATCAACATCGGCCAATGCTGCAGTTATATCTACAGGATAGATTGTAGCAATCACTTCAGATACTGTAGTCATTTTTGGATCAACTTCAACTTCTACTTGGTGTGATTGAACTAAAGTTTTCATAGGTACGCCACCAGGAATATCTTCAGGTTGAACTTGCTCTGCAGGTGCATCTACCAATACATTTTCTGTATATGTTTCTGTCTCTGTTACTTCTTTCACCCAACCTGTTTGTCCTTCATAAGCAACATCAATATTTTTAACATCAACAGTTTCATCATCTGCAGTTGAAGCTACCATAAAATCTAACTGTGCTTGTCCATTTTCATCAAGATATACTTTATATTCATAAGTAAAGTTTTCAAAGTTATCCCAACCTATAGTTGAAACATCATCTGACTCATGTCCCCATGATTGATTAGAGTAATAATTTACATCCAGTTCTTGTCCATTTGCACTAACTTTAAAATAATCATTTGTACTAGATGAGTTATTATCCCAAGAACCTTTTACATCCATGTTAACAGTAATTGTAACTTCTCTATATGCTAAGTCTGCTCCAAAATCAAATACTTGACTTGTCTCATGGTCTTCAGGATTAAATCCTCTAACATTACTATCTCCGATATTACCAATATTGTTAATATCAGCACTTTGAGTTATTGTTTCACTTTGTGTATCTGTCCATGTAATACCTGCTGCTTCCATTGCTGCGTAATCTGGAATCAGCCCACCAGCTTCAACAGTAACTTCTTCTGATTCTCCTCTATATGAAATGCTATCTACTTTAAAATCATTACTACTATCTATATTATAAACAGATACTCCAACAGCTCCATCAGGTACTGTATACCCCCTAGAGTCATTAACATGTGATTGATTTATAGTACTTCCAACTTGATCTCCATTTGCATCATAAAAACTTATTTTTGCAGTTCCTGTATTAAAGTTACTAAAATCTAGCTCTATATTTGATGTTGGCTCTGCAAAATCTAAATTAAGTGTAGATCTTGTATTTACAACTGCACCGTTATCTACATGTGCTTGTCCAAGAGTTTCATAAGTTGTAGCCTCAGATACAGTTTTCATAATAGGTTCAGCATCTACAACTTTTGTAACTTCTCTTGAAAATTCTTGTTCAACTAATACTTTAGCCCCATCATCATTTATCTTAAAATAGTTTCCATCATTATCTATTGTGTAACCTTTTTCTTTTAAGGCAGCTAAATCTAAAACTTGTGTTTCTACATCTTGAGACTGCATTTGGTAGTAATTACCATCTCTTTCATATATACCTACAGCTTGATTTGCACTTTCACTTACTACTTCTGAAAGCTCTACAGAATCTGTACCTTCTCCAACATCAATAGATACATTCATAGGTGCATCTGCAACTGCATCAACATTTATTGTTGTAGTTGCTGTATCACTCCAAACTGTACCATCACTTACTTTGAAGTCAAAACTTACATCAGCATCGCTATTTGCATCAGGTGTAAATACTAAGTTACCAGAGTTTATATCACTAGCACTAATCTCATCACCTGCGGTTACTTCTACTCCATTTAATGTTATTGCCCCTGTAACTGGTAAAGATACAATTTGAATAGCACTCATAGAATCCCCATCTGAATCGCTATACCCAAAGTCATTGATAGATAAAGCCAATGCAACATCTTCATTTGTTGATACTGTGTCATTACTTGCTTCTGGTGCAGTATTATCTGGTGTAAATACTCCATTTGCAACATCATATGAACCATCTGCAAAAGTTATAGTTTCTACATTTCTAAGTTCTGTTACATCACCAGTTCCATCTCCATCACTATCACTTGCAGCAGATTCTGTTACTATTGTATTTCCATTTGCATCTGTAGTGATTGTATATTCTGAAATATCTTTTCCAAATGTTACAGTATCATCTCCAGCTCCACCATCAATCACAACTTTATCATTTGCATCGTTGTTGTCACTTGTAACAGTACCATTTTCATTTGTCCCAGATAGTGTTGCATCAGTATTAATAACATCATCACCACTTCCAGCCATTACAAAATCATCTGTTGATTCTGTATTTCCATTTGCCCAATCACCATGCCAGTAGTGTGTACTATCAGTTTGTCCTGTCTCATTTCCTGCTATATCTGTTTCACTTACTTTAAAGAACTCATTATCATTTATACCAGTTGCTGCTAGATTTGAAATATCTGCACTCCAAGAACCATCTTCTTGAACTGTTGCAGTACCTACTTCTGCACCATCTTCATCAAAAACAGTAATTGTATTGCCAGCTTCTGCCCCTGTACCTTTCATAGTAACTGATGAATAGTCACCTGTATTATCTACTATATCTGTAATAGCAAGATTTTCCATATCACTTGCCGTTGTATCTACAGTAATTGCTTGCGTAGTTGAAGCAGTATTTCCAGCAAGATCCGTTGTAGTTATTGTAAGATTTTGAGTACCATCAGGTAATTGACTTGTAGTAATTGAATATTCGCCATTTTCATCTGCTATTGCTGTTCCAATTGCTATTCCTGCTGCTGTTGTTATTACTACTGTTGCTCCTGGTTCTGTTGAACCTGCAATTGTTGGAGTATTATCACTTGTAATATTATCTGTTGAAGATACCCCTGTATCACTTGCATCTTCTATATCAGCTGTAACACTTGCTGTTGTATCAATACCTAAATCATCTGAATCAGTAGCAAGATTTCCTGCCAAATCAGAAACACTTACATTTGTTGTAATATTACCATCAACAAAAGAACTTGCATCTACTGTTGTTATGTATGTTCCATCTTCTTGAACAGTTGCAGTAGTCGTAGCTTCATTTCCTTGGCTATCTGTAACTGTTATACTTATAGTTTGTCCAGCTTCAACATTTGAAGTTGTACCTGTGATTTCAATTGTATCTGCAGGAGATTGAGGAATCAAGCTTTCATCACCCATGTAATTATTATCACCAAATGATATAGTCTCAAAATTATTTATAGTCATAGACATATTATTTGGACCTGTAATTTGACCGCTAAATACATCATTATTATTATTTAAAGCACTAAAGTTATAATCACTCATATTACCTGGTAATACAAGAATATCACTACCATTTCCTACATTTAAATTTATATTTTGTCCTGGATTTGTTTCAAATAC
This sequence comes from Arcobacter sp., assembly GCA_002869535.1. GTDB lineage: Bacteria > Campylobacterota > Campylobacteria > Campylobacterales > Arcobacteraceae > Arcobacter. Next base: position 960 of record PKUK01000006.1, on the reverse strand, counting down.
AACTTTATTATCTCCATCTCCAAGATTAATATTTGCATTATTTGAATTTCCTACAACAACAAAAGTGTCATCGCTGTCACCATTAATATTCCAGCTAGCTCCATTTATTTCATCATATACAAGGTTTCCGTTATCATGATTCTCACCATTTTGACCAGATAATGCTTCTTCTAATGAATTAAAGTTCTCATTATTTACATTTCTTGCACCCTCAGAATCATATACAAATGCTGATGTTTCATCATTTGAAATAAATTCTGTATCAACTGTTATTGAAGCTGTTGTATCAACTGTTATTGTTTGTGTTTCAACACCAGTATTACCTTCACTATCTCTTGCAGTTATTGTAAGATTTTGTGTTCCATCTGGAAGTTCACTTGTAGTGATTGAATAGTTTCCATTTTCATCTGCAGTTGTAGTACCAACAATATTGCCATCTTTATCAGTTATTGTAACAGTTGCACCATTTTCTGTCACTCCTGAAATTGTTGGAGTATTATCATTTGTGATATTGTCAGTGTTGCTAACACCTGTATCACTTTCATCAACGATATCTGCAGTTGGAGTTAAAGTAAGACCATCAGGAGTCACTGTTATTGCACTTGTTTGTGTTGTTGTTGCTCCATCATCATCTTTTGTTGTTACTGTGATTGTATCTGTTCCATTATAATCTGCATCTGGTGTATATGTGATTGTTCCATCACTATTTACTACTACTGTTCCATGCTCTGCAGTTGCTGTTGTTTCTACTATTGTTCCATCTACATCTGACGCATTAAATGTTATTGTTGTACTTCCATCTTCTGCTACTGTTGCTGTACTTTGTACTTCTAATGTTGGCGCATCATTTACATCTGAGATTGTTATTGCACTTGTTTGTGTTGTTGTTGCTCCATCATCATCTTTTGTTGTTACTGTGATTGTATCTGTTCCATTATAATCTGCATCTGGTGTATATGT
>PKUK01000010.1 GCA_002869535.1 Arcobacter sp. | reverse complement strand
TGAATTATCTGCAAACATTACTTATGTTGATTATGATGATACTGCTACTGCTAATGATTATGACAAACTATTTGCTAGTGTTACTTACGCATTTTAATATTTATAAGGGTTATTTAAATTAAAAGCGCGCGGAAGAGCCAAGCTTATTGCTTGGCTCTTTATTATCTATCACAAATAGTTTTAAACTCACAGTACTGACATATAGTTGTTTTATCACACTTCTCAAAATTTACTTTTTTTGTTTCTAGTTCTATAAATATATCTTTTAATAGTTCTAGCTTTTCTAATAATACAGTCTCTTCTAAGAGTCTAGAACTATTTAAATCATAATAATAAGCTTTTATATTCTCATATCCAAAAAGCTCTCTACAGGCTAAATAATAGAATTCTAATTGAAAATCAACACTACTATCATATGTTTTTAAACTATCAACTTTTAGACTTGAAGAAGTTTTATAGTCAATTAGCAAGTACTCATCATTTAACTTATCAATTCTATCAATGCTACCTTTTAAAACTATTCCATTAAAATTAAATTTAAAATCTTTTTCTATATCAAGAACTTTTAAATCTCTATTTTCAAATCTTTTATTTTCAAACTCTACAAAGGTATTTAATTTTTTTAAAAATACCTCTTTATCAAGTAATAAAAATGGATTATGATTAACCTGCTTTTCAAAAAGTGATTTGATAAGTTCAAAATTTATATTATCAACATCAAAGCTTCTATAAGCGCTTTCTAGTGTTTTATGAACCATACTTCCTAATTCATATCCTTTTGGCTTTAAACTAGTGCTATGCTCTTTTATTTTATGGATATACTCTAAGTAATATTTTCTTTTACACTCTAAATACTTTTTAAGTGATGTTGCTGACCACTCTTGCTTTGATAAATCTATATCAAAAATAATCTCTTCATCAAAATGATTTATGTTTTTATTTTTATACAGTATCTCTTTATACTCTTTATCTTTTGTTTGAGTATCCATTTTATCTTTAAAAAGTTCATCTGCAAACCTACTTATTTGCATTGTTTCATTTTGTGTGTATGAGATATATAGATTTTTTGCACTATTTATTAGCTTGTAGTAATAATACTTTTGTAGATTTTCTCTATCTTTTTGAGTTGGTAATTTTGCTCTTTTTTTAATAATAGAAGATAAGAATTTGTCTTTTATGCTAGATTTGGGAATAAAGTTTTCATTAAAATCACAAATTATCACAGCTTCATAATCTACAGCTCTGGTTTCTAGAAGACCCATTACTGTTATCATGCCAGAATTTATATCATCTAAAGATATTTTTGATATTTTTTGAATAAGTATTTTAATAGCCTCTTTAAAAACTATTTTTTGAATACTATTAAAAAATAGATGATTTAGTTTATATATTAATTCATCAAACTTTTCTATTAACTCTTTATTGTGTTCAATTGATGTTATATATTCAACAACTAAATTAAAATCATCTTTTTGTAGGCTCTTATTCCAAACAGTTTTTAAACTCTCTAATAAAGCAATATCTATCTTATAAAACTCTACTGTCTCTTTTGTTTTTCTTTCATCTTCGTTAAGATAGTTATATATGGAAGTAAGAGATTTATAAATTTTGCTATTATTTATACTTTTCCCCATGGCATAGTTAAAATAACCCTCATCATCAAACTGCTCTATTATACTTATAAACTTTTCATCGGGAACTACTAAGACTATATTTTGTGCTTCAATTCCAGAATTAACTGCATTTGTTATTGATTCTTTTATAAAAGCAATTTGATTTATTCTACTTGTAAATGCAGAGGTTTTTATATTTTCTAAATAACTTATTTCCTCTTCTTTTTCCAATATCTCTTTATTTGTCAAATCAATTTTGTAATTAAAACCACACTTTAAATCAAAACCAAGTTCAATAAAACTTTGTATTGATTTTTCATTATATTTATTGAATGACAAATTTATTATTGTTTTGATTTGTTTTGATATTTTTAATATTATTTCTAATTCAAAGTTAGTAAAATACCCTTCAAAATATATCTCTATACTTTCATATCTATCTAAGAAGTTGCTATTAATCTCATAATTGGTGGGTAAATTAATTTTATCTATAGCATTGTTTTCATTTAATATATTTGTATAGTTATTATAAATCTCTTTTAATATCTCAATATGTTCTTTGTAATACTCATAAGTGTCTACTAATTCTAAGCTATCAATTGATACCTTTTCTGCAGATAATTCACCAAAAAATCTAAACAGATAATCTGATTGTTTTAAAAAAGAAGTGAAATTATTTGAAATACCTAATTTTTCTAATCTTTTTACATTAGATGCAGATTTAAGATATAAAAATCTTTGTTCTTCGTCTATATATTTTTTGTTTGAAATTGAGATTGATTTTTTAAATAGTTCGTCAATAGTTATACAAGAAGGAAGCAATAAATTCTCACTGCTTCTTTTTTTTGTGGCTTCTCTTATAGCTCTTGAGGTGGGATAGACTATAAGCTTATTATCTATTAATAGCATTTGACTTTATGTAAAAGTAGCCTTTTTCTCCATCAGTTGTATCAATTGTTCCTGTAATATTCCAGTTACCCTCTTTTGCTAATTCAAAAGAAAAAGAGTAGTTATTATCTTCATTGTTTGAAATATCTATATCGGAATAACTATTTGTTGCTCGTGTAACTTTAAAATTAATTTTTGCATTATCTATTTTTAATCCAGTCTTATCACTTAATTCAAAAGTGATATTGTTTGAACCTTTATTAAAAATATCTTTGTGCATTGATTTATTATCAATTACTCGTTGAGATAAAAAGACGTCACTTATATCCAATTTATCAAACTCTTTTTCATTGATTTTAATTTTAACATTATATTTTTTACTAAACTTTTCATTTGAAGCAACAATATCGTTATAATCGCCATCAACATTATGATATGTACTTAAAAATGATTTATCTTCATGTACTGGTGTATTTACAGCTGATACGATAGTCCAAACTATCATTGCAAATGTAAATGAGAATATACCAATAAAAAGCAGTGGCCAATAATTTCTTTTTTTCATTTATTACCTATTTCTTTTTTGATCTTAATACTTCAAAAGTATAAAGAAGAATACCACCTAAAACTATTGTATACATAAAAACTTTCCATATAGTTCCAGCTGTTTTACCAGAATCTGGAATACCTGTTTCAAGTTTTTCTATGCCATTTGCATGGGCTATTTGATCAGCTATTTCATCATAACCATTTAATACAGCAGCACTAACTTTTGTGAATAATGTATTCTTATCTTTTGAAGCAAGTAATGGTACTACATAACCATTTAAAATATCATTTTTATCTATTATTTTTTCTAATTTTTCAGACATAAGTATATTTACATGTGTTTGCTCTAAAGCAATACTCATTAAAACATAAGGTTTTTCTAATTGTGAACTTATTTTATGTTCATGTTTTTTAATAAATTCTATTTTTTCTTTTGTGGGGATATCTTTACCTAGTCCAAGATTTGTTCTAGCATAGACATATATATTTACATTTGTTTTACTCTTTACTTCAGAGCCTATTTCCAATATTTTTGCTGCAGTTCTTGCATCAATAACAACGTCATCTGATATGACAAATTTATTTATACTTGCATTTAAGGGGATTAAAAAAAATAGCAGTGAAAACACTGCTATTTTTAAGATTGCAAAAGCTTTCATTTATCCTACAAATACTCTTGAAGAATCAAAGAATGCTAAGTAAACTGATAATACAGCTGATGCCAATAATAGTAGCCAAATAATTTTATCCATAGTCTACTCCTTACTTTTTACCAACAAGTTCGTAATGACTAGCATTATCTGAACTGTTAGCTTCAAGACCATTTAGATCTTGATTGATTTTATAAAAATTTTGAGCTTCATTTGCCTGTGTCATAATACCAAAATATGTTAAACCACCAAGTATTGATAGTAATAATACAGTAGCAATTAACATCCCAGTGATACCACTAAGAGCAAATATACCTCTTTCACTTTCATTCATTTGAGAATTTCCAGCCATTTTACTCTCCTAAACTTTGAATATAAGCAGCAACTGCTTTTTCTTGAGTAGGGTTTAATCTACCTTTGAAACTTGGCATTGTACCAATTATTCCATGTGTTTTACCATTCTCTAATACAGCAGAAACTAGAGCATCGTCATATGTTTTAATATTTGGACCAACTGCTTCAATACCTGTACCATCAGGACCATGACAACCAGCACAAACACCATATGCATCAGGTTGTTCACCTTTGAATCCACCTGCAACATAAGTTGAAACTGCATCAATGTCACCTTCATCTGTTAACATCATAGGAGGCATTCCACTTGGATATGAAGTTTTTAAGTTATTTAAACCTGTCTTAATGGCATGTTCAACATGATCTTTTGTAATTCTTAATGTTAAATTTTGTGATTTACCATTGATACCTTCTGCGTCAACACCATGACAAGGTGAACATTGTACTAAAAATATAGATTCACCCATTGCAGTTAAAGTTTCTTGTGATGGATTTTGCCATTTTGACTCAAATTTTTTATTGAATTCAATAGTCTCTTCATTCCATTGACCAATTTGAGAGAACCCATTTGTTGGATAACCAACTGTCCAGTACCAAAATAACCAAACAATAGTTCCAATAAATGCTAATCCCCAACCTGTAGGAATTGGATTTTTATATTCACCAATACCATCCCATTTTTCATCTGCTAATTCACCACCAGCAGTATCATTTTTCATTTGATTAATATACTTAAGAGTAACAAATACTGTAATTGTAATAATTGCAACTGCTCCAAGCATTGTTAAACTATTAATATAATCATCACTATTAAAAGCATCACCTGCAACGAAGTAAGTTCCTGCTAATAAAGCGACGATAAGAATAATTCCACCTATTACCATAGATTTCATACTATTTCTCCTTCTTATTTTCGTCTAAATTGTTATTTCTATCTTCAAGAGGTTTAGACTCTACTGAGTCATCATGTACCAAGTCTGAATATTTTTCAAAATCTCTCTCACCCTTTTTATCTCTTTTGTATATTGAGTAAGCGTAAGCATAAAAAATGACAAATACAGCAAGAATAAGAAAAAACTTCAAATATCCTTGCAAATCAACTATCTCTTGATGACTCATATCTAACCTCTTATTTTAAAGAATTCATGTACGCGATAATCGCAACAATCTCAGGAATCTGACCGTTCGCTACGGCATCTTTTACAGCTTTACTTTTCATATTTGCAGCAATTGCTTCTGCTTCTTTTAAAGCTTCAGCTTTTGCTTCTTCAAATGTTCCTAATGGAACATCTATCTTTCCATCTCCATTTAAATCTACATCATATGGAGTATTAAATACCTTTTTAACTGTAACAGCTTCTCCATATGCAGTCTCTACATCAGCAATATTTAAAAATTGATGTGCATAAGAAGGCATAATTGAACCTGGAACAACAGAAGCAGCATCCATCATATGAGTTTCATGCCAATCTGTAGTTCTATAATTTCCAACTCTCATTAAATCTGGACCTGTTCTTTTTGATCCCCATAAAAATGGTCTATCATAAGCATATTCACCAGATAATGAATACATACCATATCTATCAGTTTCTGATTTAAATGGTCTAACTAATTGAGAGTGACAAGCATTACATGAATCTTTAATATATACATGTCTTCCTGTTAACTCTAACACACTGTAAGGTTTTGTACCTACTGTAGGTCTTGATTGTTTTGCAAAATCAGGAATAATTTCAATAATACCTGCAAATGCAATAAATATAAATACTAATACCGCAAAGAAAAACGGTCTTTGTTCGAACCAATGAAACATAATAATCCCTCCTTCTTATGCAGCTACTGGCGTTGCGTTAGTTGGTTCTTTATCAAGAACTCTACCTGCAGTTGCCGTTTTATACATATTATATGCAAACATAAAGAAACCAATTAAGTACATTAATCCACCAACTGCTCTAATTGTATAGTATGGTTGTAATACAGTTACTGTATAAATAAAAGAGTAAACTAATGAACCATATTCATCATATGCTCTCCACATCATACCTTGAGTAATTCCTGCAATCCACATAGATGTAAAGTATAAAACGATACCTGTAGTTTGTAACCAAAATTGTGTATCCATTAATGATTTAGAATATATTTCTCTTCCATACATTCTAGGTGCCATATGATATAAAGCAGCCATAATCATAAATACTAACCAACCTAATGTACCATCATGTACGTGTCCTGGAATCCAGTCAGTAAAGTGCGCAATTGCATTAACTGATTTAATTGATTGAATTGGACCTTCAATTGTTGATAACATATAGAAAGTTGAAGCTAAAACCATAAATTTAATTAAAGTATTAGATTGTAACTGTTGCCACTCACCCTTCATTGTTAAAAGCATATTAATTGCTGATCCCCATGATGGTAAAATTAAAACAACTGACATAACAGAACCCATAGTTTGCATCCAATCTGGAACAGTTGAATAAATTAGGTGATGTCCTCCAGCCCAAAGATAAACAAACATTAATCCCCAGAAAGCTAAAATAGATAACTTATATGAGTAAACATTTTGTCCAGACTCTTTTGGTAAAAAGTAATAGATCATCGCAATAATTGGAACTGTAAATACAAAACCAACTGCATTGTGTCCATACCACCATTGTACTAGAGCATCATTTGAACCTGAATACATAGAAACAGAGTGATACCAGTTACCATAACCTGAAACTAACGCTGTTGGAACTTCCATAGAGTTAAAAAGGTGTAACATAGCAACTGCTAAGAAAGATGCAATAAAGTACCAAATAGAGATATATAATGTTCTCTCTCTTCTAATACCTATCAATCCAAAAATACTTATACCCCATAAAACCCACCACAATGTGATAAGAATATCTAAAGGCCACTCTAATTCAGCATACTCTTTTGAAGTTGTAATACCAGCTAATAGTGTAACAACTGCTAAAAGAATAGTGATGAAATAAAGTAAAAAATGTAATTTACCAATGGCCATTAAAAATTGTGATTCTTTCAAAGAGACTTTTAATACTCTTTGAGAGATGTAATACCATGAAGCAAAAATACCACTAAGAGTAAAACCAAACGCAACACCATTTGTGTGTAAAGGTCTTAATCTACTAAAAGTACCATATTCCCCAGCTAAATTATTTAACTCAGGAAATGCCATTTGAAATGCTAGAATAACACCAACTAACATACCAATGATACCAAACAGAATTGTTGCAAATGTAAAGGCTTTTGCAATTGAGTAATCATACTCGATTTGTGCACCGTTTTGCATCAATCTCCTCCTACTAATTTTTTTATACAAGTCACAGATTTGTCACTTATGAAAAGATGTTAACGAATTAGGAATAAATATAAGCTTAATTATTAGTTTTTTTTTTAGTATTTTTTTTTAAGTTTAATTTAAAACTACAATAAGTAACAAATTAAATTATTCTATTTTTTATGACTATATATAATAAAAAATTGACTTTTTTTACCAATTTTTTATTGCTTGTTCAGATTCTCTTTTTAAACTCTTCTCTTTTAAGTCTGCTCTTTTGTCATAAAGCTTTTTACCTTGTGCAGTTGCAATTTGTAATTTTGCAAAATTTTTAGCATTGAAGTACAGTTTTAAGGGAACAATTGTCATACCATCTTTAGTTACTTTTTCAAATAATTTATTGATTTGTTTCCTATGAAGAAGTAACTTTCTAGGTCTTGTTTCTTCAGGTCTAAAAACAGCATTTGTAGTCTCTAAATATGAGATATGAAGGTTTAATATAAAGACCTCATTTTTTATAATTCTTACATAAGAGTCTTTGAGATTTACTCTTCCTTCTCTTATATATTTTACTTCACTTCCAAGCAGTTCTATACCTGCTTCAAAACTTTCAAGTATAAAATAGTCATGAAATGCCTTTTTATTCTTAAATGTTAAATTAATATTTTTTTCTTTCTTAGCCATTATTATTTACCTTAAAAAAACTACTTCCACTTCCACTAAAAAACCAATCTTTCTTTTCATACTCTTTTAACTGTGGATAGGTATCAAGAGCAGGTTTATACAAATCATTTGCATTTGATATATCAAGTTTATTTAATATATCTTTTGAACTCAGACTTAAAAGAAGGTCTCTTTCTTCTTGAGAAACCTCTTTATAAAACTTATTTCTAAAAGATGTAAATATTTTACCTGTATCACACTCAATTTTAGGTGTCATTACTTCTATATCTAATATATCTTCCTCATACTTTTCTACAATCTCACCAATGCCAGTTACATTTGCACTATCATATTCATATATAAAAAAAGGAACATCGGCACCTATTTTTGCACCTATTTTTGCTAACTTCTCTTTTGAGTAGTATAAATCAAATAACTTATTTGCCATAATTAAAAATGTTGCAGCATTTGAACTTCCACCACCAAGTCCTGCAAACTCAGGGATTTTTTTATCTACTTTTATACTATATATTCTAAAATAAGCATCTATTTTAGGACAATTATCTCTTAATGCCAAAAAGGCTTTATATATTGTATTCTTTTTTGTATCACAGCCAAAATCTCCAATAAGATTAAACTCATTATTTGGATTTTCAGGAATAAAAGTTATTGTATCATATAGATTTTTAACCCTTACAAACCTAGAAACTAATTCATGATAATTATCTCTTTTACCCGCAATTTTTAAAAAGATATTAACTTTTGCATATGATTTAGCACTTATATTCATTTATATCATTATCCTGTTTAATATATATTTCACTTCTTTTTTTTCTATTTCAATTATAGAAAAAAAATCATCAAATTTTACCAAATATTTACCATCTTCATTTTTATCTAAATATTCAATTAAGATTTTTTTACCTTGTTCAAAATAGGACTTATCGCCACTATAGCTTATCTCTTCCATATCTAAATAATCTAAGGGGTTTAAATCTTTTTCATTTTCATAAAAAAACTTTCCTTCATTTAACCGGTTTAGATAAGATAAAGTACCAACTCTATTTAATCTTTCAAGTAAAATTTGAGCCAAACTTCTTATATAGCTTCCTTCACTAACACTTGCCTCAAATGTTATAAAGGGATGATTATAAGAGATAAAATTTGTATCAAAAATTTTCATAACACTTTTTTTCATCTCAACATCTTTGCCTTCACGGGCTAAATTATATGCTCGCTCTCCATCAATTTTTTTGGCAGAAAACTTTGGAGGATAATACTCTATTTCTTTTTCTAAACTTTTTAACTCTTTTTTTATATCTTCTATATTTAATCTATTTTCTTCATTTACAGAAACTACATTTTCAATATCAAGGGAATCAGAAACTACACCCAACCAAATAACAGCCCTATAAGTCTTTGGAGTTTTTTGAAAAAACTGAAAAAGTTTAGAATACTGTCCAAAAGCAACTATCAAACACCCTTTCGCAAAAGGGTCTAAGGTACCTGAAAATCCAGCTTTTTTATTTTTATATTTTCTTTTTATTCTGTTTAAATAAGAGTTTGAACTCATAAACATTGGTTTATTTACAACAATTAACTTATTTAATGGTTCTTTATTATAAATTCTTTTTTGCATAAAACTCTTAAGCTTTTTCTACAAATGATGAAAGTATATCTCTTTTTGTACCACCAAAATTGATTGTAAGTTTGAAGTCTTTTCCAGCTTTTGCAGCTTTTTGAACTCTTCCCATACCAAAAATTTTGTGTTTTACTAAATCACCTTTTTTAAATGATGATGATTGTTGTTGGATTGTTAAACACCCTTTTATTAGTCCTGATTCAGTTAAAAATCTACTTTTTAACAGAGTTGTTCTTTTGCCTTTATAAAATCTAGAGTGAACAAAACTACAAGTTAAATTATCCATAGCTCTTGTAAAGGCAACATAACCCAATCGTCTCTCTTCTTCAGAATCACTTCCATCGCCAATTATAGGGAAAAATCCCTCTTCCATACCTATAATAAATAGATGCTTATACTCCAAACCTTTTGAAGCGTGAATACTCATCATTGAGATTGCTTCATTTTCTAACTCAGTATCTTCACTTCCTAAAGCTATTTCATTTAAAAAGTTATCTAGTTCTAAAAGAGGATTTTGAATAAAATAGTCCCTAACATACCCATAAAACTCATCAATATTTGCTTGTCTTTCAAAACCATCTGGTATATTTTCAAATGAAGCTCTAAAATCAAAAGTATCTTCAAAAGTATCTAGAAATCTCATCTTTGACTCTTGTAAAGTATCTTTTAAGTCCCAAATTGAGGCTAAAAATACTTTTAGGGTTCTTGAATTTTTCTTTCCTACTATTGCACTTAATTCATCTGGTGAAAATTCATCAACTATTTCAAAAATAGGCTTTTTCATCTCAATAGATTTTGCTTCAAGTTTGTCTATTGTAGTTTTACCAATACCTCTTTTTGGCTTATTTACAATTCTTTTAAATGAGAAGTTATCATATGAGTTTGTAATAACTCTAAAAAAAGCAATCAAATCTTTTATTTCAGCTCTTTCATAAAACTTCATTCCACCAACGAGTTTATAGTTAAGTCCGGCCTTATTAAAACCTTCTTCTAAAGACCTTGAAAGTGCATTTACTCTAAATAATATCGCTATATCACGACCTCTTACACCACTATCAAGTAACTTATTAATATCTTCAATTAATTTTCTTGTCTCTTCATTTTCATCATGTGATTCATAAACTTTTATGCTATCACCTTTTGCTCTTGTTCCAATTAATTTTTTACCCAATCTATCCCTATTGTGCTCTATTAATTGGTTTGCATGGTCAAGAATAGTATCTGTTGATCTATAGTTTTCTTCAAGTTTTACTACTAATGTATTTTCAAAATGCTCAGAAAAATTTAAAATATTTTTAATAGTAGCACCTCTCCAGCCATAAATAGACTGGTCATCATCACCAACAACACATAAGTTATTGTGTGTTGTACATAATAGTCTTAATAACTTATATTGTAATTCATTTGTATCTTGATACTCATCTACCATGATATATTGATACTTACTACTTGTCTCTTTTGCAAGGCTAGCGTTATTTGACATTATTCTGTAAGGAAGTAGTAGTAAATCATCAAAATCAACTAAATTATTTTTTAACAGATAGTTCTCATATTTTTCATATACATTTGCAACTTGTTGATAAATCTTAAGTTCAGCTCCTGTTTTTACCTCTAAAGGAGTCAATAAGGTATTTTTGTATTTTGATATTTCTGATACTAACATTGCAACAGGGATATCTTTTTCTATACTTCTTAGTATTCTTTTTTTGTCATCTGTGTCTATGATTATAAAATTGTTTTTTCTATTTAATTCACTCATATAAAACTTCAAAAAAAGCAAACCAAATTTATGGAAAGTACAAAGGATTGGAGGAGTAGTCATATTAGAACCAATCATTGTATAAGCTCTTTCTCTCATTTCAGTTGCTGCTTTATTTGTAAATGTAAGCGTTAAAATTGAGGTAGGGTCAATTCCTATTGATATAAGGTATGCTAATCTTGTGGTAATAGTTTTAGTTTTACCTGAACCTGCACCTGCTAAAATCAATAGTGAGCCATCAATATGTTTTGCAGCTTTTTGTTGAGATTCATTCAAACTTGATAAAAAATTTTCTGACATTTTAACTCCAATTAATTAACTATTATATCAAAAATAAAATAAAACTATTTAAATTAATATTTTTATATATAAATAAATGTTATCATTCTCATAACTAAAGAATAAAAGGTTTTGAATAAATGCTTAATGATTTTGCAAAAGTAAATACTTTTTTAACAGTAGTTAGAGAAAAATCTTTTTCAAAGGCTTCCGCTAAACTTGGTATTTCTCAACCTGCTGTTACCCAACAAATGAAATTTATAGAAGAGTATCTAGAAGTTCAAGTTGTGGACAGAAAGAAAAATGGTATTAGACTCACAAAAGAAGGACAGATGCTTTATAACATCGCCCAAAAAATTGAGAGATGTGTTAGTAATGGAGAAAAAGAGTTACTAAAGATTATGAATAAAAATGTTACTTTCATGTTTGGTGCTTCATTTATCATAGGTAACTATATTTTACCAAGATTTTTAAATCATCTAAAAGAGAATATTCATAATGATGTATCAATAAATGTCTCTGTTTCTCACAAAACAATAGAAGACTTACTTGACAAAAAGATTGATATTGCTTTAGTTGAAAACTATATTCCTGAAGAAAATATCATATATAGAGAGTGGATGGAAGATGAGATTGTAATATTCTCTAATCAAAAACTTCCAGCAAGGGCAAAACCTGAAGATTTATTATCTTATAAATGGGTTTGTAGAAATCCAGATTCAAATACAAGAATGATATTTAAAGAAAACCTTGACAAAGCAAATTTCCCAGACTGTGATCAGTTTGATGTTACAAGTGAAGTTACAAGTGCTACAACTATTGTACAAACAGTTCTTCACTCAGATACAACTACTGCTCCAACTGTTTCAATTGTATCAAGAAATGCCATTGATTCACTTCTTAAATCAAATGCATTATTTGAATCAAGAATAGGTAATAATAGAATGACTAGAAAACTATATATTGCTTATAGAAAAGATAGAAAACATGATGCATTTATTGAAAATGTAGTTGATTATCTTCTAAAAATCAAAACTTAATTTGTATCTTTTTAGATACAAATTAATATCTTAATCCCTCTTTTACTAAAGCTTTTTTTATTTTTTGTATTTGTTGATGTTTATTTTTACACCATAGGGGTGCAAGAAGTGTATTGTCATCTATTCCAGCTGTTATTCTCTGAATTGAGATATTTCTTGGAAGTATTTTTATAGATTTTACAACTGTATCAATATACAGCTCTTCACTTATAGGCTCAAACTTTCCATTTAAATATTTTGCTGTTAAAAGTGTATTTTTTACCACATACAAAGGATGAAATTTGATTGAATCCACATTTAATTCAATTGTCTGCTTTAGTGTTTCTAACATCATTTCTTGAGTTTCATTTGGAAGTCCATAGATTAAATGTCCACAAACATTTAGACCTCTTTGTTTAGTTTTACTAATCCACTCTCTCATATTAGAAGCACTATCACCTCTATTTATCTCTTCAAGTGTTTCATCATAAAAACTCTGTATTCCATACTCAACCCAAATCTCTTTGTCTTTTGATAAGCTTTCTATAAAATCTAAAATCTCATCACTCATACAATCAGTTCTTGTCCCAATACTTAAGCCTATGACATTTTCAAAAGATAAAGCTTTTGTGTAAAGTGCTTTTAGTGTTTCAATTGGAGCATATGTATTTGTAAATGATTGAAAATAGACTATATATTTTTTAGTTCCAAACTTATTTTCAAGTCTTTGTCTTGTAGCATTAAACTGCAATTCAAGCTGCTTTAATTGCTCTTGTAAATAAGGGTTTAAAGGATTTGAAGGGTGAAGTTTAAATTTAGGCTTTTTTTCTTGTAAATTAGGAGAAAAAGAGTCATTTTCACAAAAACTACAACCACCCTTTGCTACTGTACCATCAATATTTGGACAAGTAAATCCAGAAATAGATACAGGAACTTTATAGATGGTTTCACCAAACTTACTTCGGAAATATCTTCCTATAGTAAGTAGGTTTTCTAAGCTGTTTTTTTTTGTGATTTTACTATTTTTTAACGAAATAGTCACCGTTGAAACTCTCTAATGCATAATCTCTATCGTTTCCAATAGAGTCTGTTAAATCTTCAATTGATAAATACTCTAAGGAATCAGCTTCTATATACTTTTCAATCTCTTCTTTAGTCATTCTATGAGAGATTAATTCTTCTTTTGTAGGAGTATCTATCCCATAAAAACATGGAAACTTTATCTCTGGGCTTGCCACTCTAAAGTGAACTTCTTTAGCACCTGCTTCTTTTAACATCTTTACAATTCTTTTAGATGTTGTTCCTCTTACAATTGAGTCATCAATTACAAGTAATGATTTTCCAGCAATTAATGATTTCATAGGTGAAAGTTTCATTCTTACTTTTAAGTTTCTCATCTCTTGTGTAGGTTCAATAAACGTTCTTCCTACATAATGATTTCTGATAATTCCATACTCAAAAGGTATTCCACTTTCTGCTGCATATCCAAGTGCTGCAGGAACTCCTGAATCAGGAACTGGAACTACCATATCATAACTAATAGTGCTACCTTTATCATTTTTTGCTAAAGCTCTTCCCATATTTTCTCTTGTTCTATATACATTTTTACCATCTATTACTGAATCTGGTCTTGCAAAATATACATATTCAAAAGCACATGGTCTAAATTCTGGTTCATATAACTGGATTGATTCTGGTTCTTCATTTTTTTCATCAAAAACCAACATTTCACCAGGTTTAACATCTCTAATATATTCAGCATCAACTAAATCAAAAGCACAAGTTTCACTAGCAACTATATATCCACCAGATTTTATTTTTCCCAATGATAGAGGTCTAATACCATATCTATCTCTAATAACAAACTGTTTAGAACGTGATTGAATAATAAAACAATATGCTCCAATAGTTTTATCTAAGGCTTCTTTTATTCTATCTCTTAATCTATTTTTTGAATTTTTGGCAATTAGATGAATTAAGTTTTCAGTATCCATTCCCGTTTGGAAAATTGCACCTTTGTCTATTAACTCTTCTCTTATTTCATCTTTATTAATTAAATTACCATTGTGTACAATAGAGATTTCACCAAGTTTATATTTTGCAAATACAGGTTGAGCATCCAGAATAGAGTCTCCACCTGCTGTTGAATATCTATTATGTCCAATAGCCATATTACCTTTTAGATAATCCAATGCTTCATTTGTAAAAACATCTGAAACTAATCCTCTATTCTTAATAGTATGAATTTTACCATCACATGATGAAGATATTCCTGTTGCTTCTTGTCCTCTATGTTGCATAGAAAACAAAGCCAAAGATGCTAGTCTTGAAGCCTTTTCATTACCAAATATTCCAACTATTGCACACATATTATTTCCTTATAAACCTAAACAGTCATTTATTGAATATAGGCCAGGTTCTTTATTTACAAGCCATTTTGCAGCTTTAATTGCACCTTTTGAAAAAGTATTTCTAGCTGTTGCTGTGTGATTTAATTCAATAAATTCACCATCATTATACAATCCAACTGTGTGACGACCTACAATATCTCCACCTCTTAAACTCATAACTGCAATTTCATCTTTTGTTCTTGCACCAATAAGTCCATCTCTTCCAGAAACTCTAACGTCATCTAAGTTTAAATCTCTAGCATTTGCAGCATGTTCTGCAAGTGTTAAAGCTGTTCCAGAAGGAGAGTCAACTTTGTGTTTGTGATGTTGTTCAACAATCTCTATATCAAAATCTCTTAACGTTTTTGAAGCAAGGGCTACAAGTTTATTTAAAACTGCAACACCTAAACTCATATTTGTAGAATAAAGAATAGGAACTAATTTACTAGCTTCTACAAGTAAGTTTTGTTGATGTTTATTAAATCCAGTAGTTGCAATTACTAAAGGTTTTTTATTTTTACCTTCAATAACTTCTGTAAGAAGACTCTCAGTTGCAACTGGTGCAGAAAAATCTACAACAACATCAACACTTTCTAAAAGTATTTTCATATCATTTGTTACAACCGTACCTTCTGGCACACTCTTTTTTAATTCATCAAAAACATGACAAGCACCTAGTTTGGCTTGTTCATCATTTTGTAAATCATCAATCAACAATGACCCAACTCTACCTGTACTACCTACTACACCTACATTAATCATATTTTATTATCCTAAATGTTCTTTAATATCAATAATTTTGTTGTCATAAATTTCTTTAGTATTACATTATAATTTCTCCAAGATAAAGAAATAGTAATGTATGCCAAAAGAGTTATGTAAAGTCGTTATATTACTTAAAAAATATTAAGTATAAGGTTAATCAAAACAAGTTCACCATTACTTTTATAAGTTTAAAAAATTAGGAGTTTTTTTATAAGAAAAATTTGAGTTAAATTTTCAAAGAAGAATGGTGCCAAAAAATTTGACACCATTTTTTAATTACTATTTATAGAATTACAAAACCTAGTGCAACAAGAGCACCTAAATATATAGCTCCAAAAACTAACCCTAGTTTCCACCAAGTAGCTTGAGAAATATATCCAGCTCCATACCAAATTGGTGATGGTCCAGTAGCATACGGAGTTATAATACCAATAAGACCTAATGATCCAACAAGAAGCATAGCTATTGGTTGAAGCATATCTGGTGAAACTAAATTTGCAGCTATTCCTAAAAATAGTGGTAATAAAGCAACTGTATGTGCAGTTACACTTGCAAATAAGTAGTGGAATAAGAAGAACAGTACAAGAAGAACTATTCCTATCATAACAGCATCCATTCCTACTAACCAACTAGATATCAATCCAGATGCCCATTCTAAATATCCAACTTCTTTTAGTCCAGATGCCATAGCTACAAGTGTTGCAAACCAAATAAATACATTGATTGCTGCTTTATTACTAATTACATCATCCCAATTAATTACATCAAATAAGACTAGCAAACAAAGAACCGAGATAGCAGCAACTGTACTATTTACACCAATTTGTTTTCCAAAAATCCACATTGCAAGTGCTAATAGCCCCAAACATAACATTGTAATCTCTTTTTTTGTAATAGAACCCATTTCAACAAGTTGTTTTGCTGCCCAAGCTGGTGCTTCAGGAGAAACTTTTTGTTCTGGTGGATATACAATATATGCAAGGTATGGAACCATTAAAAATAGTGGTACCATTATAATTGCCAATGTACTAAACCAAGTACCCCAATCAATAACTACACCTATATTTTTTTCAACAAGTGAAACTGCAAGTAAATTTGGTGCAAGTGCTGTTAAAAACATAGAACTTGTCACACAAGTTGCAGCAATAGCAACCCAAGAGATATATGAACCTATTTTTCTAGGGTCATTATCTGGAGTTGAGTTAAACATTTGAGGAATATTAATCGCAATTGGGAAAATAGTTCCTGCACTTCTTGCAGTGTTTGATGGCATAAAAGGAGCAAGAATACCGTCAGCAAATGCTACAGCATACCCTAAACCAAGTGTTGTTTTACCAAGTTTTTTCACCAACAATAGTGCAATACGTTTACCCAAACCTGATTTTTTATAACCAAGAGCAAACATAAATGCTGCAAAAATCAACCAAATAACTCCATTAGAGAAACCACTTAAAGCCCATTTAGCTGAAGCTTTAGCACTCTCTCCAACTAATCCAAAAGTTGCAGAAAAAGCAACACCTATTAGACCAATTAGCGCAGGTGGAATTGGTTCTAAGATTAAACCTACTATTACTCCTAAAAATACAGCAAAGAAATACTGTGCATTTACTGCTAACCCTTCAGGGGTTGGAAGAAGTGCTATAATAATCGCTACCAAAATTGGAAGTGCCATTTTCATATTATTGCTCATAATAAACCTTTCATTTTTATTTATCTAATTATATAAGTTTGGTATGGCATAAGTATGTCATTTAATGTAGATTAATTTTTTAAGTAAAAAAAAAGATAGAGAAGAATCCCTATCTTTTTTATTTTTTAAAGTGAGTTTTTAAAGTAGATTATTAATTTTATCTGCAAAAGCTTGTTTAGAAGCTGCACCAACCATTTGGTCAACAACTTCTCCATCTTTCATAAAAAGTATTGTTGGAATTGATCTTACTCCAAATTTAACTGCTAAGTCTTGCTCTTCATCAGAGTTTACTTTACAAATATTTGCTTTTCCTTCAAACTCTTCAGCTAATTCATCTATAACTGGAGCTAACATTCTACAAGGTCCACACCATGGTGCCCAGAAATCTACCATTGAAATTCCCTCTTTAACTGTTGCTTCAAAGTTATCTTGTGTAAATTCTATATATTTTCCCATTATTTATCCTTTTATCCTAAATATTCTATTATGTTAACAGCTGCTGTTGCGCCATCACCTGCTGCACAAACTACTTGTTTAGCTGCATCAATTCTAACATCACCTGCTGCATAAAGCCCAGGAACATTTGTTCTCATTTTAAGGTCAACAACAACTTCTGTTGCTTCATTTACTTCACAAAGATATGTTCCATCTTCTTGTTTTAAGCTATCACTTAATACATCTCTTCCTACAAAAGTAAATACACCTGGAACTGGTAAATCTCTAATTTCACCTGATTCTTTACTTTTTACTTTTAAGCCTAAAACACCAGTATTATCACCATAAACTTCTTCAACTGTTACATTTGTAACTTCTTCAATATTTTCACAAGCTTTCATATGCTCGATTGTACTTGGTGCTGCTCTATAAGTATCTCTTCTGTGCACTAAATATACTTTTGAACACATTTTAGCAAGGTATACTGCTTCTTCTAAAGCTGTATCTCCTCCACCAATAACTGCTACTTCTTTATTTTTATAAAAGAATCCATCACAAGTGGCACAAGTAGATACTCCTTTTCCAAAAAGTTCTTCCTCACCTTTAAATCCACCTTTTTTAGGAACAGAACCAGTTGCTAAAAGTACTGATTTTGCTTCTTGTTTTGTACCATCTACTAGTTCAACTGTAAAAATATCCCCAGATTTTGTTACTTTTGATACTTGATTCATCTCATGTTTTAATCCAAATCTCATAGCTTGTTTTGGCCAAGATTCCATTAAATCCATTCCACTTACTATTTCAACTTGTCCTGGGTAGTTTTCTATTTCACTACTTCCTGTGATTTGACCACCAGGCATACCCATTTCAAACATAGTTACATTTTTAAGTCCACCACGAGTTGCATACAAACCTGCCGTAAGTCCAGCTGGTCCTCCACCAATAATTGCTAAATCTAACATAAATATATTCCTCTTTTTATTTTTTCTATCAAAGTAATTTGCTAATACAAGTTAAAAATTTAATTAATACAATATGCTACTTAAAAAACATTAAGTACAAGGTTAATTAAGTAGCATATCATATTGGATAATTTTTATCCTTTGATATTATTTATCGTATTAAACAGTAATATTCATAAAACTAATGAATGAATAATTTTCTATAATTTATTTTTAAAGATATTTTAATTTTAGAAATAAAAAAAGGCAAGAGAAAAATCTCTTACCTTTTTTACAAAACTTATTATTTATTATTATAATAAAGAATTAATTTTATCAGCGAAAGCTTGTTTTGAAGCAGCACCAACCATTTGGTCAACAACTTCTCCATCTTTTACAAAAACAATTGTTGGAATAGATCTTACTCCAAATTTAACTGCTAAATCTTGCTCTTCATCTGTATTTACTTTACAAATGTTTGCTTTACCTTCGAACTCTTCAGCTAATTCATCAATTACTGGAGCTAACATTCTACAAGGCCCACACCATGGTGCCCAGAAATCTACCATTGAAATTCCAGCTTTAACTGTTGCATCAAAATTGTCTTGTGTTAATTCTATATACTTACCCATCAAGTTTCCTTTTATATGTATTGTTTAAAAAATTATACAGACTTAAACTTTAAATAAACTTGTGATTTTGTATACATAATCTTTAATAAATTATATTTTAGGTAAAATATTTGTTCTTAAATTATAATTGGAATTTTATATGGATATTAGAAAAGAGTATTTAGAGTTTTTTAAAAGTAAGGGGCATGATGTTATATCATCTATGCCACTAGTCCCAGATGATCCAACCCTACTTTTTACAAATGCAGGTATGGTTCAGTTTAAAGATATATTCACAGGTGCTATTCCAGCTCCTCAAAACAAAACGGCAACATCATGTCAGTTATGTATAAGAGCGGGTGGAAAACATAATGACCTTGAAAATGTAGGATATACAGCACGTCATCATACACTATTTGAGATGTTAGGTAATTTTTCATTTGGTGATTATTTTAAAGAAGATGCCATAGCTTATGCTTGGGAGTTTATTACTGTTAATTTAGCTTTACCAATTGATAAACTATGGGTAACAATCCATGACACAGATGATGAAGCCTTTGATATTTGGAAAAAATATATTGACCCTTCTAGAATCAAAAGATTTGGCGATAAAGATAATTTTTGGGCTATGGGTGATACAGGTCCATGTGGTCCATGTAGTGAAATCTTTTATGACCAAGGTGCCGAAAACTTTGGAAGCGATGAGGATTATTTAGGTGGAGATGGAGATAGATTTTTAGAAATATGGAATCTTGTATTTATGCAATATGAGCAAAAAAATGGTGTAAAAACTCCACTTCCTAAACCTTCAATAGATACAGGTATGGGACTTGAAAGAGTTATTGCTATAAAAGAAGGTGTTTTAAATAACTTTGATTCTTCAAACTTCCAACCACTAGTAAATAAAGTAGCGCAATTAGCAAAAAAACAGCCAACGAAAGAGACTATTGGTTCATACAGAGTTATTGCTGACCACTTAAGAGCTGTGTCTTTTATGCTTTCTCAAGGAATTCTTTTTGGCAATGAAGGACGACCTTATGTAAATAGAAGAATCTTAAGACGTGCAGTTAGACATGGTTACTTACTGGGTCTAAGAGAAGCATTTATGTCAAAACTTGTTGATGTTTTAATAAATATCATGGGTGGACATTATAGTGACTTAAAAGAGCAAGCTTCATTTATAAAAGAGCAAATAAGTTTAGAAGAAGAGAGATTCTTTAAAACTATCGCTTCAGGAATGACACTATTTAATGATGAACTAGCAAATACAAAAAAGTCTTTTTCAGGTGAAATTGCATTTAAACTATATGATACATATGGTTTTCCATTAGACTTAACAGAAGATATGTTGAGAGAAAAAGATTTAAAAGTAGATATTGATACATTTGATAAATTAATGGATGAACAAAAAGCTAAAGCTAAAGCTGCTTGGAAAGGTAGTGGAGATGAAGCTAGTGAGGGTGACTTTAAAGTTCTACTTGAAAAATATGGAGTAAATGAATTTGTTGGCTATGACAATATTTCATATAAAAGTAAAATAGTTACACTCCTTGATGAAAAATTCAATGAAGTTGATGCTTTAGAAAAAGGGCAAACTGGCTGGATAATGCTTGATAAAACTCCATTTTATGCAACAAGTGGTGGACAAACTGGAGATATTGGTGCGCTAGAAGATAAAGAGCATGTTGCAATTATTGAAGAGACTTCAAAGTTTCATGGAATCAACCTATCTAAAATAAAAGTTGAAACTTCAAACCTAAAAAAAGGCGAAACTGTAAATGCTGTTGTAGTAAACAGATATGAGATTGCTAAACATCACAGTGCTACGCACCTTTTACAAAGTGCACTTAAAATGGTACTTGGTGATACAGTTTCACAAGCTGGTTCACTAAATGATTCTTCAAGATTAAGATTTGACTTTACTTATCCAAAAGCTATGACAAACGAACAAATAGAAGAAGTACAAGATTTAGTAAACTCTATGATTACAAGAGCTTTAAAAGGTAGTGTTGAAGAGTTACCAATTGAAGAGGCTAAACAAAGAGGTGCTATTGCTATGTTTGGTGAAAAATATGGGGATACTGTTAGAGTTGTAAACTTTGGAGATATCTCTGTAGAGTTTTGTGGTGGAACACATGTAAGAAATGCCTTAGATATTGGAAGCTTTTATATAGTAAAAGAATCAGGTGTTAGTGCAGGTGTGCGAAGAATAGAAGCTGTTTGTGGAGCTGCTGCTATAAAATATACGAACTCTATCATTTCAAAAATGAATGAGATAGAAAATGAAATCAAAAATGCAGATGTAATTTCTGGTATTAAAAAACTAAAAGAGCAAATAAAAACTTTAAAACAAGAAGTTGCAGAAGCTCAAAGTGCCTCAACTGCTCCAATAGCTGAAGAGATGATTGGCGATACAAAAGTAATCGTTGATATTGTTAAAAATGGTGATATCAAAAAAATAGTTGATGATGCTAAAAATGGAAATGAAAAAGTAGCAATACTTTTAATCCAAGCAAAAGATGACAAAGTTATGTTAGTAGCTGGAAGTAAAAATACAAATATCAAAGCTGGTAACTGGATAAAAGAGATTGCTCCAATCGTAGGTGGAGGAGGTGGGGGAAGACCTGACTTCGCACAAGCTTGTGGAAAAGATGCATCAAAAATAGATGAAGCAAAAGCAAAAGCCCTATCTTATGCAAAAGATAATTTATAAGGTTAAAGTATGAAAGAGTTATTCTTATCAATACCTAGCATTATTATATTTTTACATGTAATCTCAGCTGTTTTATGGGTAGGTGGAATGATAGCAATTAGATTTGCAGTCCACTACTCTATGCAAAATATTGAAGAGCCTAAAATAAAACTAGCAAGAACTTTAGAAAATCTAAAAAGATTTTTTAATCTGGTTATTCCTGCTATTTTGCTTTTATTAATAACTGCGATAATGATGATTTTAGGTTTAGAATTAAAAGCAACTCCTTTATATAAAATTGCTTTAATCAAAGAGATTATTTGGACTGTTATGACTCTAATTTTTATATATATTTATATAAGAAGAGCAAAGGCGCAAAAATATTTTGATAATGGTGAATTACCGCTTGCAAAAGCAACTTTAGAGCCAATAGCAAAAATATTTATACCTACAAATATTGTATTAGGTATTATTGCAATTTTTCTTGGAGTAACACTTAGAGGATTTTAATCCTCTTTACTCTTTATTGTTTTTTTGATATATTACAAAGAAGCTTTTAGGATATATCATGAAAACAACTATTTTTTTCACTATTTTTATTATACTTTTATTAACAGGTTGTTCAACAAGAAATCCATATACACCTACTAAACCTCTATCTTCATATAAAACAAATGACACTTATAAAAATATAAACATCTCAGATGCCCTACTTTTTCACTATAAACAATGGCAAGGTGTTGGTTATAAATATGGTGGAGAAAATAGAGATGGCATAGATTGTTCTTATTTTGTTTATGATGCTTTTAGAAAGACTTTAACAAAACAAATACCAAGAACTACTCTTTATCAGTCAAAAACTGGGCAAAGTATTCAAAAAAAAGATTTAACAACTGGTGATTTAGTATTTTTTATTACAAGCAAAAAAGGCTCACGTCATGTGGGAATCTATTTAAAAGATGGAGACTTTATGCATGTATCAACTTCAAGGGGAGTGATGATATCTAGTCTATCAAACCCTTATTGGAGAACTCATTATTGGAAAGCAAGAAGAATTCTAAGTTCTAATTAAAATCCCCCATATAAAAATATATAAAGTGGTATAGTTAAAACCGAAACAACTGTACTTAAAAATACAGCTAAACTAGCTTTCTCTGGTTTTGCATTTAATAATACGGCAAGAGTTACTGTATTTCCTGCAAGTGGAACTATGGCAAATAAAAATAGTACTTTATATAAATCTTCATTTAAAAACATAAAAACTGTTTTATCCAAATATATAAATCCTAATATTGCTAAAGGCCAAAAAATAAACTTCATAAAATAGGCTATTGAGATAAATTTCATATCAAAATTACCTTCACTATTTTTTAAACCAATTAATCCCATCCCAAGCATCATCATACCTAAGATTCCATATGCACCTTTAAACTGTGCAGTATATGAACTAATAACTTCTGGTATTTCAAAGCCTGCAATATTTAAAATAATTCCTAATATAAAAGCATAAAGAATTGGAAGTCTTGCCATTTTTTTTAGGGATTGTCCAACTGTAAAGTTACCCTTTGCTGTAACATAAAATCCAGAAGTACTCTCATATAATAGTGAAGCTAAAACAGTAAAAATATAAATATCAGCTAAATTGGGAGGGAAAAATATAATAGCTAGTGGAATACCAAAATATCCTGTATTTCCTGTTCCTGCTGAAAAGGCTAGTATATTTCCTGTGGGATCACTCCAAGAGTTTTTAAATAAAGCCAATGTTCCAAAAGCTAAAATCGAAGAAAAAACAAATAAGAATATAGGTAAAAAAGCAACTGCAAAATCAATTTTTACACTCAATGTTGCAGAAAATACAACAATTGGACCTAAGATATAAATAAGCAAGGTAGCGATTGATTCTCTTTGAACATTAAGAAGCTTAGATGATAAATAGCCAAGAACAACATTGATATATATTGGAAATACTTTTAATAATATAATAAAAAATAGGCTCATATTTTTAGTACCAACAAGGAATAATCATTTTAATATTAAACTTCTTTAAGGGGTCAAAGAGTTTTAATGTAAAGGGGAAAGTTGATGTTTTCAATGTTATTCCTTATTTGTAAGTATAATTTCTTGATATGAAATTTTTATGATATTTTAATCATACAATAAAAGTATCTAAAAGATAAAGTAATGTAGCACAAACTATATACATCTTTATAGCAAAAAATATGTTTAATGTAAATATCTCTTTTGCCTCAATATTATATCTAGCTTGCATAGTCAAGTTTAAGCCACTAAAAGGAGAGGTTGAAACTGTAATTGCCCAAGCCATTAAAAAAGTAATCGCAAGTAAAGTATGGTTGAACTCAAGTAAGAAATCAGCAATTACTGCAATAGTAATAATAGGATGAATTCCTATGAAAGCTAAAAATATAAACCCAAATAGAGTAATTGAAGCTTCCATATAAGTAAACTCACTAAAAGGTACAGTAAGGTGATATCCATTTAAAATTGTACTAATTGATACTCCGAACAAACCTGCAACTAAAAATAGTGATATCTCCATTTTCATTTTTGGTAAGTCATTTGTAATATGCTCTTTCAATAAAGAAAATGTTTTTGTAAAATTTACTTTTATAATTGAAATAAAAATAGTCAACAATAAAGAATAAATACTTACTAAAATAATAACCTTAAGATTCTCCTCATAATATTTTGTTATCAAAATAAATATTACTAATAACACAGGAATATAAAGTGTTTCTAAAGAGATAGGATAGCCTTTGAAGCCTTCCAATTCAAACTTCTTGCCAACTTCAAGATAAGTTATTAAAAGAGTAATAAGAGCAAGTATAACTCCACAAAAGAAAATTGTAGGCTTATGAAAACCTGGCAAATATGTCAAAGCAGCAGCAAAAGCCACAAAAAATGGAGACCAGTAAGCATCTGAAGAGAAAGCTCTAGTAAGTACAACTAACTGTAACTTTGTCAAAGGACCTTTTTTATACATTTTGTCTGCTATTAAAATCAAAGAAGAGAGATTTATAACTGAACCAAAAAGATGCACACCAAAATAGGTTTTAAAAAAAGAGCTTTTACCTGACTCTTTTTTTGCCTCTTTTTCAAATTTTGGAGTGGCTATAAGCTTTAAAAATGTAACCCCTATAAGTAAGGTTAGAAGATATTGGTTTATGATTAAAGCTTTTGTAAAATCTATATCAAAACCTTTTATATATGAAAATAAGAAATTCAAAATTGATAAAACTAAAAGCAAAACTATTATCTTCTTTTTACCCAAACTTATAAAAAGTAATAAAAAAGAAATCCAAGCAAAAATAGCTGCGAAAATTAAAATTTTGTCATCAAAAAAGTATGCTATATTTGTAAATAAAAAAGATAAAAATATTAAAACTCCAGAAATACTATTTATTATCATGGGATACTCTTTTTAAAAATATTGATAAATATATGCCCAAAGCTATAAATATAATACCAACTGTATGATATGGTTCTAAAGACTCATTTAAAAATATATAGGCAAGTATTGAGCCAAATACAGGCATAAGATGTGCAAATTGACCAGCCTTATTTGCTCCCACTTCTACAGTTGCCAAATTCCAAAAATAAAAGGAGAGTATAGAGGGAAAAACTGCCATATAAGTTAAGGTGTAAAAGATTTTTTCATCATTTAAAAAGATATACTCAAATCTAAAATCAAAAAGTATATGCACCAAAAACAGTATAATCACCCCAATAAAAACAATGATAGATAAAAAGTCTAAAGGTCTTATTTCTATTGGTTTAAATTTTAAATTTATAGAGTATAAAGCCCAGGAAATACAAGCTAAAATTATCCATAAATCATATCGTGAAAACTCAAGATTTAACAAGCTTTCAAAATCACCTTTTATAATCAAATAAACAACTCCAATGGTTGATAAAAGTACTCCTAAAATCTGTATTTTCGTAATTTTAGTTTTTAAAATAAATGAAGATAGTATGATAATAAAAATAGGTGTTGAAGAGTTTATCAAAAGAGCATTTGTAGCACTTATATAATCTAGTCCAAAATATATAAAGGTATTATATGCACTAATACCCAAGGTTCCAAATAAAATATACAAAAGTGGTCTTTGTTTAAAAATAAATATTATATTTTTTCTATTTAAAAATATATATGGAGACAAAATCATAAGTACAAAAAACCATCTAAAAAAGGATAACTCCATAGCTGAAATATCTGCAGAAACAAATCTACCTAATACAAAATTTCCAGACCAAAAAAGTACGGCTAAAACTAGATAAAAGTAGTATTTCATAGCTTAAACTTTTGCTATTTTTATGTAAAGTAATATCATAAATGATAAAGAAGAAGTACACATCATCAAAATAAAAATTGGCTCTAAAGTATTGTTATGAAAATAGCTTGCTAAAAATCCAACAAAGGATGCAATAATAAAACCAATCACTCCATAAAGTGAATTTGTTGTAGCACTAATATCTCCAAAGTCTTCCAAAACCAAAGCTATAGCATTTGCAAAAATAAATCCCAAAGCTCCAACATATAACATTACAAAAAAAGCCACAGAATATACAGTGTGATAATCACTAAGCAAATACAAACATATTGCACTAAGTAGTTGTATAGTTACTCCTAAACGAAGTAAAGAAAAGGTTGTGCGGGTTTTTAAAAAGAGTATATTTAATCTACTAAAAGAGATTAAAGTCAAAACATTCAAGCCAAATAATATTGTAAAATATTTTGCCTCAACTGCAAAAAAGTCCATGTATATATATGAAGATTTTGTGATAAAGATAAACATTCCAGAAAACCCAAACCCTCCCGAAAGTATAAGAAGTATCGCTTTTTTATTTAAAAAGATTCTTTTATAGTTATGTAAAACATTTGTATTTTTACTTTTTGGTGAAGTTTCAGGTAACTTTTTAATAAAATAAATTATACAAATTGTATAAATAGCTAAAAATATAAATATATACTCCCAAGAGTAGAAATTTAGAATTGTAGCTCCAATTGCAGGAGCTATCATAGGAGCTACCATCATAATCATTGATATTATAGAAAATACTCTTGCAGCCTCTTTTCCATGGTAAACATCTCTTACTATTGCATTTGTATTAACTACTGCAAATCCACCACCTATAGCTTGAAAGAAACGAAATAGCCAAACTTGTTCTATAGAAGATGCTTGTGAGATAAGAAATGAAAAAACAATATATATACATAAACCTAAAAATATAAAAATCTTTCTTCCATACCTATCAGATAAGGGACCTCCAACTAATTGTCCTACAGAAAAACCTAAAAGATAAAGGCTAAGTGTTATTTCAACTTCATCAATAGAAGTATAAAAATAGTTTGCTATATTTTTAAAAGCAGGAAGATATACATCAACTGCAAGTGGGGTAATTGAACCTAACATTGCAAGTATAAATATAAAACCTTTAGGAAGATTATATTTTGTTTTTTGATTCATTTGCGTAAAATATCATAATTGAAATAAAAAGGAAATTTATTGATAAGATTAGGTTCAAAATCACCCACAAGAGCTAAGATACTTAAAGCTCATAATATAGAGTTTATACAAAGTGGAGGAGAGTTTGATGAAGATACAATAAGTACCACAAATCCAAAAAGCTTTGCCTACCAAGCAACCTTAGGAAAGTTTGATGAACTATATAAAAAATATGGAGTAGAAGAATACCCCCTCTTAGTATCTGATTCAGTAGTTACAGCAAATAACTTGTTGCTACGAAAAGCAAAAGATAAAGACGATGCCAAAAGAATGTTAGAACTACAAAGTGGAAATCAAACCTCAGTAATAAGCTGTATGAAATACAAAAGCAAAACCCTAGAACTAATAGACATATCCATCACAACCTACATCTTCGAAAAGTTCGATGAAAAAGATATGATAAACTACCTAGACTCAAATGAGTGGATGGGAAAAGCAGGTGCGATTATGGTAGAAGGATTTTGTAAACCATATATTAAAGAAGTGATAGGATATGAGAGTACGGCTATGGGTTTATGTGTGGAGAAATTGAAGGTGTTTTTGGTTTGAAATTGATTTAATTATAGAATATATTACTTTTTTATTTTCTAATTTTACATTCTAATACTTTCTTGGCATAAACATACTCTATCTGTTCAGAACCGAATTCTGATACAATCCATTTTAAATAACTTTCTTCAAGTTCCATCCATTTTTTATTTTTATATTGTCCAAAACCTCTTTTTTCATCAAATATTTCTATATCAAAATTATAAGTTTTAAGATTATTTTTTTTATATTCATAAACTTCTTTTGCCATTTTGTACTTAGCACTATCTAATGGATACTCTAACATGAGCCATTTTAAATAACTATCTTTAAGTTCTATCCACTTTTTATCTTTAAATTTTCCGAATGAAATTAGCCTCTCTTGAATATCCGTTGTTTTATATTTATTTTCTTTGTACTTTATAGCTTTTTGCACAAGTTCTTTTTTATCTTCAATATTTTTAGCTATCCAATTCAAATAGCTACTATCTACCTCAATCCATTTTTTACCTTTATGCTCTCCAAAATCTAAATATTGTTCATCAATTGTTGCATATTTACGTCTTTTAATTTCTAAATAAGCTAATTGGTCTTCATCTTCTTCATAATATTTTATTAAGTAATCAAAAGGCAATTCACACCATTTTAAATATTGATATTTCCCATCTCCTATTTCTTGTAAATGTCTTGGAATATTTTCATCCATTTTTCACCTCAAAAATATTTATTAAATTATATCAAAGATAGGGTAAAAGAAAATAGTAGATTTTTTCTATATCAAGGCGGAGAAGTTTTTTGGGAAGGAGCTTACATCAAAGTAAGTGACTGAGTAAAAAATTTCGACAACGCAGAGAGAGGTAAAATATGCTGTTTTATTTTACCTTATCAGCTAATTGTTGTGGTAGTAATCCTAACGACTCTTCCACTACTTTCGTATCCCCATGTGGTATAAAATCATCTTCATACTCAAAACTCGTCACATTTACACTAATTTTCTCTTCATTTAAAAACTCTAAAATAGCACTTCCCACTCCACCTTGTTTTTGTGAGTCTGAGAAAATATACCAGTCATCATATTTTTTTGCTAACTCTTTTAAAATCTTTTTATCTAATTGTTTTACAAATCTTAAATCCAAGATTGCAATATCTTCACTATGAAGTTCTTCTGTTTCACAAGCTCTTCCAACTCCTGCTCCATAAGCAACAAAAAGTTTATTTGAAGTTCCCTCTTTTAGAAGTTCTGCTTTACCTAATACAAATGGTGAAGCTTCTGCACAAACATCTTTAAAGGCACCTCTAGGATATCTTATAGCACTTGGGCTACTTAAAGTATAGGCAAAGTCAAGTCCAAGTTTTAATGTTTCATCACATCTTGGGGCAAACAAAATCATATTTGGAATAAATCTTAAAAATGAGATATCAAATGCCCCTTGATGTGTCTCTCCGTCATTTCCAACTATTCCAGCTCTATCTATTGCAAATACAACAGGAAGATTCATCAAACAAACATCATGTATAATTTGGTCAAATCCCCTTTGTAAAAAAGTAGAATAAATAGTAATAAAGGGTTTAAATCCCTCTTTTGCCATAGCTGCCATTGAAGTTATGGCATGCTGTTCAGCAATTGCTACATCCCAAAATCTATCAGGGAACTTATCCATAAGTTTATCTATTCCAGTACCACTTGGCATTGCCGCAGTTACGCCCACTACATTGTCATGAGTTTCGGCTAATTCAAGTAATGCATCTGCAAAAACTGCAGTTGCTGATTTAGGTGCTGTTTTTTTTACAAACTTTCCATCATCAACATTAAAAGGTCCTACTCCATGCCAACACTCATGTTGACCTTCAGCTATTTTATAACCTTTTCCTTTTACAGTTCTTGCATGTACAATAACTGGCTTTTTCATAGCTTTTGCTATATCTAAAGTCTCTATAATCTCTTCAATATCATGCCCATCAATTGGACCTATATAATCAACACCCATCTCTTCAAATAAGATTCCAGGAGTGATTAACTTCAAGGCTTCTTCCATTCTTTTAGCTATGTATGTAGTTCCTTCTGGCATATTATTTTTAATAAACTTATCAACTTTAGTTTTAAAACCTTGATAATATTTTCCAGCAAGAAGTTTTGAAAGATATTTTGAAATAGCCCCTATTGGCTTTGCAATTGACATCTCATTGTCATTTAAGATTATTACCATAGGAAGTTTTAAATCACCAATCTCATTTAAGGCCTCATAAACCATCCCAGCTGTCATAGAACCATCACCAATCATAACAACTGGTATTCTATCTTCATTTTTAAGTTTGATTGCCTTTGCCGCACCAACAGCAAGTGAAAGAGAAGTAGAACTGTGTCCAGCTATAAAATAATCACAGTCACTCTCATTTGGTTTTGTAAAACCACTAAGACCATCAAACTGTCTAATAGTTTCAAACTTTTCCCATCTTCCAGTTATTAATTTATGGGGATAACACTGATGAGATACATCAAAAATAAAAGGATCTTTTTGGGAATCAAAAACATAATGCATACCAACAGTAAGTTCAACTGCACCAAGAGTTGAAGAAAAATGTCCAC
Source organism: Arcobacter sp. (assembly GCA_002869535.1). Lineage (GTDB taxonomy): Bacteria > Campylobacterota > Campylobacteria > Campylobacterales > Arcobacteraceae > Arcobacter. Next base: position 64,887 of record PKUK01000010.1, on the reverse strand, counting down.
CTTTTCTAGATACAACATCTATTATTCTATCTCTAATATTTTGACTTACTTCTTTTAACTCTTTTGGCGATTTGTTTTTTATTTTCATATCTCTTCTTAATCTATTTTAATTTTTCTAACACTTCATCCAACATTTTAAATACTTTTGTATTTTGTTCTTTTGTACCTATAGTTATTCTTATAGCATTTTGACCGTATCCTGTCAAATCTCTTACTATCACTCCTACTTCTAGAAGTCTCTGAGCAACCTCTTTTGATACAAATTTATCTGCAAATAAAATAGTGATAAAGTTTGTGTATGAAGGAATATATTTAAAACCTTTTGCATCAACATACTCTTCATATCTTTTCATCTCTTCAAAGTTTTTAGCTATACAAGAGTTTACAAACTCTTCATCTTTTAGTGCTTCAATTGCAGCAGCTAAAGTTAAAGTTGTGATATTAAAAGGAGCTCTTAGTTTATAAAGAGTTTTTATAATATCAGGATTTCCAATGCCATATCCAACTCTCATCCCACCTAAGGCATAAGCTTTTGAAAAAGTTCCAAGATAAATAGCATTTGGAAATTTTGTAATTAAATCTTTTGGTACAATTCTTTTCTTTTCATCTTTAAAAGAAGCATACTCTTGATAAGCACCATCAACTACTACTAAAGTCTCTTTGTCTATCTCTTCTAAAAACTTATAAACTTCATCTTTATCTAAACATTCACCTAATGGATTGTTTGGTAAACATAAAAATATAACATCAGCCCCATGCTCTTTATATAAAGCAGAAAATTGTGCTAAATTGTGAGTGTGAGACTGGGTTTTTATTATCTGAGAACCTGTTTGTTTTCCATATATCTCATACATAGCAAAAGTTGTTTTTGACATAAGTATTTTTGAGTTTTTATCACATTTGGCATGTACACAAAACTCTAAGATCTGATCACTTCCAGAACCTATAATTACATTTGTTGATTCTACATCAAATTTATTTGCTAAAGCCTCTTTTAATTCATACATAGAGTCATCTGGATAGACAAACATATTTTTTGCTAACTCTTGAATCTTTGCAGTAACTTTTGGACTAGTCCCATATGGATTCTCATTTGAAGCTAATTTAATAACATCTTTAGGATCAACACCATACTCTCTTACAACTAATTCAATAGGCTTACCAGCTTCATAAGTTGTAACATTTTCTAAAACTTCATTAAATTTCATTAATTTTCCTAAAACTAAATATCATCTATTTCTTTAACATATGAACCTAAAAATTTAATAGACTCACTATGCTTTTTAAATATCTCTTTTACATTTTCATCATCTCTATGACCACTAAAATCTATAAAAAATATAGAAACACCTTCTACAATATGCGATTTTATCTTAGTTAAATTGATTTTAGCCTTATCAAAATAAGTTAAAAACTCAACCAAAGCACCAGGAGTATTTGGCAGTTTTGCTAAAATCGATGTTTTATCATTTCCACTTTGAGCATTGTCAAAATCACTTACAATAAAAAATCTAGTTTTATTGTTGTCTTTATCTTCAATATTTTCAAAGAGTATTGGCAAATTATGTAGTTTTGCTCCAACATGTGGGCAAATAGCAGCTGAATTTGGCTCATTTAAAGCTAATTTTGCAGCTTTTGTTGTTGATTCTACTGGAATTAACTCAACCTCATCAAGACCAAAATTTTCTAAAAATTTTCTACACTGTTCAAAGGCTATATCTTTTGAATATATCTTTTTTATCTCACTTACTTTATCACAATTACTTGCAAGTGTATGGTGAATATCTAAAACAACTTCTGCAATAATTTTTAGATTGTAATTACTTAAACAGTTTATTGTATCTGATACTATTCCATTTGATGAGTTCTCAATAGGAATAACTCCATATTTTGCTTTTTTTGTACTTACTTCTCTAAATACACCTTTAATTGAGCCTATAGAAATATATGAGCTCATAGCTCCAAATCTAACTTCTGCTGCTTGGTGTGTAAAGCTTCCTTCAGGTCCTAAGTATGCTATATTTTCAGGTAGTTCAAGGTTTCTACTTATGGCAAATATCTCTAAAAATAACGCTTCAATTGCAGCACGATTTAGTTTTCCGTTATTTTGTTTTTCAAGTCTATCTATGATAGCTTTTTCACGCTCTGGTCTATAAATTGCTCCACCGCTTTTTGCCTTTAGAGCACCCACTTGATGAACTAACTCCATTCTATCATTGATAAGTTTTAGAAGTTCATTATCAATAGCGTCTAACTTATCTCTTATTTCTTGTAACCCAGCTTCACTCATATTTCACCTTTATTTAAAAGATTCAAAACTTCACTCATATCTTTACACACGAAGTTTGGTTTTTCATTATCATCTAAAGTAGAGAATATTTCCTCTTTACTTTTTATTTTACCACTTAAAACTAAACATGAACTCATGCCAAGTTTTTGAGCCCCTATTAAATCACCTATCATATCATCTGAGATAATCATTATATCTTTAAAATCTATATTTATAATATTTTTTGCACTTTCAAAAAAGCCAAGAGAGGGTTTTCCTACTACTTTATAATCTTTGTTTGTAGCAAATTTTATCATGTTCATAATAGCACCAACTCCTGGATATCTTCTTCCATCTTTTGAGTAAATTGAAGTATCATGCATACCAATTATGCTATCAACCTTTAAAGCTATTTCTATCATAGAAGCATAGTCTTCATTTGTATACTCTTTTTTTATAGATACTATCAAGCCCTTAGGATTTTCAAAATCTAATTCAAAGCCAAGCTCTTTCATAGTTTTTAAAAACTCATCTGCTCCAAAAGCAGCAACTCTTTTTTCTGTAGCAACACTATTTAAAATATAAAAAGGGTCAATATAGTTTTTTATATTAAATCCCTTATCATTTAAAAACTTTTTAAAATCTTCACTTTTAAATTTTGTATTGTTTGTAATTACTACATATGGTATGTTTTTTTCATTTAGGGTATCAATAAACTCTATTGCCCCATTTATTGGCTCTTTATTAACATCATCAATTAATGTACCTTGTACATCTATGAAATAAGCCCTACTCATCTATTTTATAAATTCCTCTTCAAGGGCAATCAAGTCTTCAAATACTTCTCTTTTTCTTATCAATCTATCTTGTCCGTTTTCAAAAGCAATTTCAGCAACTTTTCCTCTTGTATTATAGTTTGATGCCATTGTAAATCCATAAGCACCAGCACTATAAATTGCAATTAAATCATTATGTTCAGTGGCTGGAAGTTCTCTATTTTTTGCAAAAAAGTCTCCACTTTCACAAACAGGACCTACTATATTACATTCGCTTGGATTTTCACTTTTTCCTAAAACTTCAATTTTATGGTAAGCATCATATAAAGATGGTCTAATTAAATCATTCATAGCCCCATCAACGATTACAAATCTTTTGCTTCCGTTGATTTTTTCATATAAAACTTTTGTTACAAAAGTTCCACAGTTTCCTACTAAAAATCTTCCTGGTTCACAAACAACAGTTATGTCTAATCCAAACAAGTTCTCTAAAACAGATTGAGCATACTCTTTAGTATCAATAAGTATTTCATTGTCATAAACAATACCAAGACCTCCACCAATATCAAAAAATGATATCTCCATATTGATAGCTTTTAAGTTTCTTACTAAATCAGCAACTATTTTAATAGACTCTTTTATTGGCTCTAATTGTGTAAGTTGAGAACCTATATGACAGTGAATCCCCACAGCATCAAGATGCTCAGAGTTTTTACATTTGATATACATTCTTTTTGCTGTATCGATATCTACACCAAATTTGTTTTCATGAAGTCCAGTTGAAATATAAGGGTGTGTTTGTGGGTCAATATTTGGATTAACTCTTACAGAAATTCTAGCCTCTTTATTTAACTCTTTTGCTATAATCTCAACTCTATGAAGCTCTGCTTCACTCTCAACATTTATCATCAAAATATTTAACTCTAAAGCTTCTCTAATCTCATCATCAATTTTTCCCACACCAGAAAAGATAATCTTATATGGTTTAATCCCTACTTTTAAAGCACGTTTTACTTCCCCAATAGAAACACAATCAGCCCCAGCTCCTAAGTTTCCTAAGTGTTGAACTACACTCAAATTTGAGTTTGCTTTTACAGCATATGCCACAAGTGATTTTCTTGCTTTAAATGACTCTTTTAATTGAGTATATTGTTCTGTAATATGATCAAAATCGTATACATAATATGGTGTTTTATATTTATTTGCTAATTCTTTAAAATTAATATTCATCTCTTTCCTATTTTCCTAAAATCTTAAATTTAAATTCCAAGAATTTAAATTTAAAACTTTTATTCTTACTAAATTGGCTAGAAGTGTTAGATTTTATCCTAGACCAAGGCGGAAAGTAAATTTTAGATAGGAGCTTACTAGTGTAAGTGAGTATCTAAAATTTACTTGACAACGCAGGTATCGGTTAAAAGCTGACGCTTATAACCTATTTATCTGTACCGTTCCAAGCTATCGTTGGACGTCCTTCTTCATTGAACTCAACCGCAGGCATCCCCATAATGTTATATCCACAATCCACATAATGAATCTCCCCAGTAACTGCACTAGATAAATCAGATAATAGATACATTCCTGAGTTTCCAACTTCATCAGTTGTTACATTCTTTTTAAGAGGAGAGTGAGCTTCATTCCATTTAAGCATAAATCTAAAGTCACTTATACCTGCTGCTGCTAAAGTTTTAATAGGTCCTGCTGAGATTGCATTTACTCTACAACCATCTTTTCCTAAATCTTCTGCAAGATATTTTGTAGTCATCTCTAAGGCTGCTTTTGCTATACCCATAAGATTATAATTAGGAATATATTTTGCCCCACCATAATATGAAAGAGTAAGAATAGAAGAGTTCTCACTTAATAGTGGTTTTAACTCTCTTGTAATTTCAATCAATGAATAAACAGATACATCCATAGCAATATCAAATGCCTCTTTAGAGATATCATAAAATCTTCCTGATAATCCCTCTTTTGGAGCAAAAGCAATAGAGTGAACGATAAAATCGATTTGACCTAAATCTTTTTCTAAAGCAACTTTTAGTGCTTTGATTTCATCAGGATTTGAAACATCACAAGGGTAAACTAAATTTTCGCTTCCAAATTCAGCAGCTATTGGCTCAACTCTTTTTTTCAAAGAATCATTTAAATAGGTAAAAGCAATTTGTGCCCCTTGTGCAGCACACGCTTTTGCGATACCATAAGCTATAGACTTGTTATTTGCAACGCCTAAAATTACACCTTTTTTACCATTCATTATCATATTATAATCCTTTTATATTTTTTAGAATTTGAACAAAATCCTCTTTTATCCAAGAAGCTGTTCCTATTAATGCTCCATCAACTCCATCAAGAGAACAAATTTGTGCAACGTTTTCTACTTTTACACTTCCCCCATAAAGTAATGGTTTATCTATTTTACTTTTTATCACACTATGAACTGACTTTATATCTTCATTTGTAGCAGTAACTCCTGTACCTATTGCCCAAACTGGTTCATACGCTAAAATAAGATTTTCATAATTTGTATCTATTCCTACAAATTGTTCATAAATATACTCTAATTTTTTTTCTAATCCTTGCTCTTTTACTTCTAAAGGCTCACCGATACAATAAACTATCTTGTATCCTAACTCTTTATAAAAAGCATACTTTTTAGCAATCTCTTCTTGAGATTCACCTAAAACATGTCTTCTTTCACTATGACCTATTAAAATAGTTTTAATTGCAAACTCATCAAGTTGTTGAGTTCCAATTTCCCCTGTAAAAGAGCCTGAATTTACACCATATGCATTTTGTGCACCTATAGTTAAATTAGAGTTTGTTTCATAATTATCTAAAGAGGTAGCTGTTGGAAAAACTATCACTTCAACATCTTTATCACCATTTAAATACTCATTTACAAAGGAAATATACTCTTTTGAACTAGCTCTTGTGTGGTTTGTTTTAAAATTAGAGGCAATAATCATATTAATCCTCTAATACTAAAGCTTTTACACCTGGCAGTACTTTCCCTTCAATTAACTCTAAAGAAGCTCCACCACCAGTTGAGATAAATGTCATTTCATCTTCATCACCAGTAATTCTAACTAAGTCAGCAGTATCTCCACCACCAACAACAGTTGTAGCAAATGATTGTGCAACTGCGTGAGAAACTCTTGTACTTCCTTTTGCGAATTTATCCATTTCATAAACGCCCATTGGTCCATTCCAAAGAATCGTATTTGCATCATTTAGTGCTAGTTTAAACATTTGTGCCGTTGCAGGTCCTATGTCTAGTCCCATCCAGTTTTTTGGAATCTCTTGGGTAGTTACAAGTTTTGCTATTGCTTCTGCATCAAAAGCTTCAGCAGCAACAACATCAACTGGTAAATATAGTTTTACACCTAAAGCTTTTGCTTCTTCCATGATTTTTGTAGCTTCTGGAATCAAGTGTTCTTCAACTAAAGATTTTCCAACTTCTAATCCTAAAGCTTTTAAAAATGTAAATGCCATACCTCCACCAATAAGTATTTTGTCAACTTTTGGTACAAGATTGTGTAAAGCTTCTAGTTTTCCAGAAACTTTTGAACCTCCAACTATAGATACAAAAGGTCTTTTAGGATTATGAACAATATGATGGAAAAATTTAATCTCTTTTGCAAGTAAAAATCCAGCCGCTTTATGTTTCATATCAAAATATTTTGTAATACCTTCAACAGAAGCATGAGCTCTATGTGAAACACCAAAAGCATCATTGATATAAACATCAGCCATAGATGCTAATTTTGATGCAAACTCTTCATCATTTTTAGTTTCACCTTCGTTATATCTTAGGTTTTCTAAAAGTAAAATTTCTCCAGCTTGCAGATTTTTTGCTATTTCTAAAGTATCTGGTTCAACAATATTTTTAGCCATTTTTATCTCTTGCTTTAAAAGAGTATGTAATCTTTTTGCAATAGGTTTTAAAGAGTATTTCTCTTCAAAAGCCTCTTTTGGTCTTCCAAAATGAGATGCTAAAATAACAGAACAATCATTATCTATACAATATCTAATTGTATTAAGGGCACTTCTAATTCTTCTATCATCAGTAATATTATGATACTCATCCATTGGAACATTAAAATCACATCTTATAAATATCTTTTTACCAGCTATATCTATATTCTTAATCTCTTGTAGTTTCATCTATATCCTTAGTTCTTAGCTACGTAAACAGCCATATCAATTAGTCTTGAAGAGTATCCCCACTCATTATCATACCAACTCATAACTTTTATCATATTTCCACCAATTACTTGTGTTAAATCTGAAGCTATAATTGTCGAGTTTGTATTTCCTATTAAATCACTTGAAACCATCATTTCATTATCAACTGCAACTATTCCAGCAAGTTCTTTTGATTTGGCTTCAAATAGAGCATTTATCTCTTCTTTTGTTGTATCTTTACTAATCATAAAGTTTACATCTACCATAGAAACATTTGGTGTAGGAACTCTTACACTTTGACCATGTAATTTTCCATCAAGTTGAGGCATAATTAATCTCATGGCTTTTGCAGCACCAGTTGATGTAGGAATCATATTCTGTGCCCCTGCTCTTGCTCTTCTTTTATCTGATTTGTGTTTTACATCTAAGATATTTTGGTCATTTGTATATGAGTGAATAGTTGTCATTAAACCTTTTTCAATCCCATAAGCATCATCAATAATTTTTGCAATTGGTCCTAAACAGTTTGTTGTACAAGAAGCATTTGAAACTATTGTTTGACCTTTGTATTCTTTTTCATTTACACCCAATACAAAAGTTGGTGTATTATCTTTTGCAGGTGCTGACATAACTACTTTTTTTGCACCATTATCAATATGTACTTGACATTTTTCTTGTGTTAAGTAGGCCCCTGTACACTCTAAAATTACTTCAGCCCCACACTCTTTAGTAAAAGTTAACTCTTTTGCATCTCTTGTTGAATAAAGTTTTGCATTAACTTTTCCCATCTTTAAAAAACCATTTTCAACTTTTACATCACCATCAAAAGTTCCATGAACAGTGTCATATTTCGTGATATACTCTAGCATTTCAATAGAAGCCGTATCATTAATCGCAACTAATTCTACATCATCTCTTTGTTCAATAATTCTAGCAACACATCTACCAATTCTTCCAAAACCATTTATAGCAACTTTTATAGCCATTTTGTCCCTCTTGTTTTTATATATTTAAGGCATTTTATCTAAAAGTTGCTATAATATAATTTAAGTATAATATAAAGGATTATATTAAGTGCAAATTGCAATTTTTGGTGGTAGTTTTGACCCAATACACATTGCCCATGAAACTATCGTAAATGAGGCGCTCAAAACCTTAGATTTAGACCTTATTATTTTAGTTCCTACTTTTTTAAATCCACAAAAGATAAAATCACATCTAACACCCAATGAGAGACTTTTTTTACTAAGTGAAAACTTTCAAGATGATGAAAAAATTTTGATTAGCGATTATGAGATTAAACAAAATAGACCTGTTTACTCTATTGAAACAATCAATTATTTAAAAGAGTATTACAGACCAGAAAAAATATATTTTATAATTGGTGCTGATAATTATGAAAAATTAGATACTTGGTATCATGTTGAAGATATTTTAAAAGAGGTAGAATTGGTGGTTGTAACAAGAAATGGCTTTTGTAATGATATTTATGATAATATACAAACTTTAAACGTAGATATAAATATAAGTTCTACACAGTTAAGAGATAATTTGGACTTAAATTTTGTTCCAGATAAAATAAAAGATGATGTCAAAAAGTTTTGGCACTAAAAAGGTACACATATTGACTAGAGAAGAAACAATTGTAAAAGTATTAGAAGATAAAAAAGCAGTAAATGTTGAAGTAATTGATCTTCAAAATAAAGATTATATTGTAGATTTTGTTGTTATTGCAACAACATTAAATGCTAAACATGGTTTTGCTTTATTAAACCATCTAAAAGATGAATTAAAACCTTCAGGTGAAGAGTTTTTAAGAGTTGATGAAAATGAGGATTGGACAGTAATTGATTTAGGTGATGCTTTTATACACCTAATGAATGAAAAAACAAGAGACAAATACTCAATAGAAGAGTTCTTAAGTGAACTAGAAACTAACAAAGAGGGTTGATTCACCCTCCTCTCATAACCTTACCATAATTACTTGTAGCATCCTTTGCCCCACCTGTATATCCAGTGATAACGGCAATAGCAATTACTGCTGCAAAAATAATAATAATCCATTTCATTACATTACCTCCTTAGCTTTTATTCCTAATAATTTTAAACCAGTTCTTATTGATAAAGAGACTACACTTAAAACTTTCAAATAACTATTTTGCTCATCTGAATCTAATACTTTATGTTCATTATAGAACTTATGAACTGAAGATGCAAGAGAGTATAAATAATCAGTGATTTTTTGCATATCTCTTTTTTCAAAAGCTTCATTTATAATTGCTGGTAAAAGTAGTGATTCATACACTAAATTTATAGCATCTTCATTTAAATTTTCAAACTTCTCATCTTTTACATCATTTGTTGTTAAATTTGCTTTTTTAAATACTTGATTAATTCTTGCATGGGCATAATTTATATAAAACACTGGATTTGATGAGTCTTGATTTTTTAACATTTCCAAATCAAACTCCAAGTGAGTATCACTTTTTCTAGTTAAAAATACAAATCTAAGTGCATCTGCTCCAATCTCTTCTGAAATATCACTCATAAGAATAAAGTTACCTTTTCTCTTACTCATTTTATAAGGCTCACCACCTTTTAAAAGTTGTACCATTTGAGAAAGTATAATCTCTAATTTAGAAGAGTCATTTCCTAAAAATTCAATTGCAGCTTTTACCCTTGTAATATACCCATGATGATCAGCACCCCAGATATTTATATATCTATCAAAGTTTCTATCATATTTATGTTTATGATAGATAATATCCCCTGCTAAATATGTTGGAATACCATTATCTCTTACAACAACTCTATCACTATCATCCCCATGGGCAGTTGATTTTAAAAATACTTTTTCATCTTTTTCATATAAAGAACCATTTTTTTCTAAAACAGTTTTTGTATCTTCCCATGAAGAGTATAGTGAATTTTCTGAAATATAATTATCAAAACTAATTCCAATATCTTTTAAATCTTTTTCTATGATTTTAAGAACTTCATCTTTTGCAAATAAAGCCATCTCTCTAAATCTTGTTTCATCATTAAAAATATCATCACCAAAGTTTTTTTGAATCTCTTTTGCAATATCTATTAAATATTCGCCTCTATAATATGATTCAGGGTAGTCAACTGTTTCATTTAGCAAAAACTCTCTTCCAGCTAAAGATACAGAAAGTCCTAACATATCCATTTGTGCACCAGCATCATTTATATAATACTCTGTAGTAATATCATAACCTAAGTGTTTACCAACACGAGCTAAAGTATCACCAAAAATCGCACCTCTTGCATGTCCAATATGTAGTGGTCCTGTTGGATTTGCACTAACATACTCCAAAAGAACTGTTTGATTTTTATTTTCACCCTTTGCAAAAGCTTCTTCATCTTCAAAAAGTTTTGAAGTAAGCTCTTCTAAAAAACTGTTTGAAAGTTTAAAATTCACAAAACCTTTTACAGCTGTTACACTATCAAAGATTTGCGAATCTTTAAACTTATCGGCTAATTCTTGTGCAATTAGCATTGGATTTTTTCTTAACTCTTTAGCCAATGAAAAAGCAACTGGTGTTGCATAATGACCTAAAGAGATATCTTTAGGTTTTTCTAAAACTAAATTTTGTGTTTCTAATATCTTTTCTATATATTCTTTTACTTGAATTTGCAACTATTAATTCCTAAGCTTTTTTACTATCTTCTGTATCTACTGAAGCAGTTTTTGTTTTCTTATCTTCTATTTCATCAGCTTTATCTGCTTTTGCAACTTCTTCTTCTTTTTCATCTTCTTTAACAGCATTTTTAAAGTTCTTAATTCCAGAACCTAAACCTTTTGCTAACTCAGGGATTTTCTTACCACCAAAAAGTAATAACACTACCAACGCAATTAAAATCCATTCCATACCACCTGGCATACCCATATTATTCTCCTATATTGACTTTTTTCTAAATTTAAGGAATATTATATCTTCTTAATCCTTAAATAAATTGGATTATTTCACTTAAGTAAAAAGCTTAAAAGTTTGTATCCACTACCTGCAGCAACGATTGTTCCAAAAAGATTTAAAAACATATTTGTAGCACCTAAAATAAGTGAACTATTAAGTAAAAAGAAGCTCTCCATTGCAAATGTTGAATATGTAGTCAATGCTCCTAAAAACCCACTTGTTAAAAAAGCTTTTAAAGTATCAGAAACGGTATAGTGTACAAATATTGCAAATAGAATTCCTATTAAAAAACTTCCAATAATATTTACAGTTAAAACTCCCCAGGGAAAATCTGATTTCATAGATAAATTCATGCTGTGAGTTACATATACCCTTGCAACTGCCCCTAAAAATCCCCCACAACCTACTGCTAAAATTGTCTGCCAAGAGAGTGTCATCACAGCTCTTTTCGCATATGAGTGGCTAGTACTTCTTTCATTTTCTCTTCAGTTTCTTTGTACCAATTTGTATCTTTATTAGCTTGAACAGGATCTAAATAAATAACCTTCACAACTCCTGGATTTGCTTGAAGTTTTTGAGAATCTAATATTTTTTTTGTATTTATGATAATTAATGGTTGTACTTTTAAGTTCAATTTATTTGCTACCATTGCAGCACCTGCTTTAAAACTTAGCATATTGTCGCCCTGACTTCTAGTACCTTCTGGAAATATTGCTATTGGTCTATTTTTAGATAATCTATCTTTTGCTTCTTTGATAAGCTTTATTAAACCTGTTTTATTCTCTCTATCAATTGTAATCATTTGGGGAGCTTTCATAATATGCCCAAAGAAAAACAGATCAGTAATCTCTTTTTTTCCAACCCATGCTAAATGTCTGTTGTGAATATGTTCTATTACTATAATATCAAGAAGACTTTGATGATTCATAATAACCATATCACATGATTCATCCATTTTACCAACTTCTTCAATCTTAATACCTAAAAAGAAAATTTGTAATTTCATCCATAATTTTATAATCTTATGCACATGATTTTTAAAAGTATACATAGAGACTACAACAATTGCTACAGTTATAGTAAACTGTATTAATACTATTATTCCTCTAATTCTTGTTAAGATCATCTTCTTTAACCCATCCAATCATACTTTTATCACCTTGTTCTACAATAATTTTAACAAAATCACCTCTTTTTATCGATACTTCAACTAGATAATCTTTATTTGTTTTTTGAAATATTGTTGACTTTTTTGTTGGAAGGATATAGATATAACTATCTTTTTTTAAGGTACTAGTTTTATTAGGTATTGAATAAATCAATAATCCAACACAGGCTATAAGTGTTAATATAAGATAAATCTTTTTTCTTTTCCAAATATAAATTATTAAAAATAGTGCAAATAATCCACCTAGTGCAACTCTTTTATACAATAAAATATTACTTTTATTTGGATTTAAATCTGTTTGAGTACTAACTAATTCATTTTCCAATACTATTGGGATTTTGATTGTTATAAATTTCTTTTCAAAACTATTATAATAAGAGAAATCAAGTTTTTTAGTGTGAACTGGTAAGACTAAATAGTATAATAAATTTTGTTCAGGATAGTTATCATCAATTTTTGAGATTCCCTGCTCTTCTACCCCTTTTATTGCAAAATCTTCTAAGTTTGATTCTACGGCATTAATATCCATAATTGTTATTAGTTCATCATTATTATACTGTTTTGTTTTATGGGCATTAATTACCAAATCTTTTGCAATTACAGATGAAAAGTTATTGATATTTTTACCTATCTCACTAAAAGCAACCTCTTGAGGTGCTATATTTTGAACTTCAATTAATTCTAAGTTTTTATAAATAGCAACTTGAAATGTTGGCATTACAAAACTATCTTCATATGCTTTAAAATAAAACTTATTTTCAAAGGTTTTATCTTCTATCTCTTCCCAAGAAGATTCGGGATTTAAGACATTCATATTTTTTGAATTGATAAATCTTGTCTCAATTTTGTCATAATCATCTGCTGTAATTATGGCTTTTAAAATAATTTCAAATCTTTGATTTTTAAAGATATTTTGGGGAAATGATTTGTAGCTTAGGTATATATTTTTTTCTTTTAAATCATTTTTTGACTCATAATTAATAATCTCTTCAAAATAGCTTGTTTTTAATTCTTCAGCTTGTATACTATTGCTAGTATCAAAAACTGAACTCTCTTTTTTTATAAATTCAGAAGAGTTTTGAGGTTCACTTTCATTAGCAAATAATAAAACTGAAATAAGCAGTAAATAAAAAATACTTTTCATATTTTTCCTATTTTAAGAAGTAGTAAAACTACCTCTTATTATTTGAAGAAACCTTCTAGCATCTTAACACCGTCATCACATCCAAGAAGTGTTTCTATTGCACGTTCAGGGTGAGGCATAAGTCCATAAACATTTTTTTCTTTATTACAAATACCTGCGATATTTGAAACAGAACCATTTATATTTAAAAGATTTCCTTTTTCATCACAATACTTTAAAAGTATTTGTTCATTTGATTCAAGCTCTTTTAAACCTTCCGCATCAATGAAGTAGTTTCCATCATGATGTGCAATTGGAATATTTACTACATCATCTTTTTTAAGTTTATTTAAAAAACTATTTTCATTTTCTATAACTTTTAAATGATTATATTTTGAAATAAAATGCAATGAATCATTTCTCTTCATCGCACCAGGAAGAAGACCAGCTTCAAGTAAGATTTGAAATCCATTACAAATCCCTAAAACTTTTCCACCTTTTGAGGCAAACTCTTTTACTGATTCCATAATATTTGCAAATCTTGCAATTGCTCCACTTCTTAAATAATCTCCATATGAAAATCCACCTGGAATAACGATTAAATCTATGTTTTCAGGTAGTTTTGTATCTTTGTGCCATATGATTTGAACATTTGCACCTAATTTTTCAAATGCATATTTCGTGTCATACTCACAATTTGTACCTGGAAATTGTAATACTGCTACATTCATAATTCTACTCTATAATTTGAATATTGTAATCTTCAATTACAGTATTTGCAAGTAATTTTTCACACATTTTTGTAACTTCTGTTTGGGCTTCTTCTTTTGTTGAAGAGTTTAATTCTAAAATAATTTGTTTCCCAATTCTTACATCTTTTACAACTTCTTTAAATCCTAAAGTATCCAATGCATGATGCGTTGCTTTTCCTTGGTCATCTAATACACCTTGTTTCAATGCTACATTTACGATTGCTTTCATTTATTACCTTCAATTTATATTTTTGCGATTATATCTAAACATACCTTTAGCAATTTAGATTTGTAAAGTACCTAGTACTTCATTTAAAACTATTTACTTAATCTTTCATGGATAGTTTTATATCCACTTAAAACCTCATTTTTTATAGAAGCTGGAACTTCAACATCTAATTTTTCGCCAGCTTTTAAACTTTTTGCTTTCTCTTTCCAAGAATTTTCTTTTGCAAAGTTTCGAAGGATTTGTTTATCCATTGAAATATAGTTTTTAGCATCAAATTTTTCTTTTGAAATAAATCTTGAACTCTCAGGTGTTAAAATCTCATCACCTAAAATCCATTCCCCTTTTGCATTTACAAATACTTCTAGTTTGGTATCTACAACAATAATACCATTCTCATATGCATACTGTGTAAAATCTTTAAAAAGTTTTTCTAAACTTGAAATAATTTCAGGAAATTTTTCTCGCACCTTTGCAGAATTTAATGGAATATCTTTAACACCTTTTGTAGTTGGAGTAAAGATTGGAGTATCAAATTTATACCACTCTTGTAAAGTTGAATCTAACTGTAAACCATAAGGGTCATTGCCTTTTTGAGTTGCATCAAATAATGAACCTGTTAAATAGTTTCTAAAAATAAATTCAAACTGTACAACTTCTCCATCAATCTCTGCTTCTAATGCTTTGCATAGTTCCATAAGCTGACATCTTGGAGCAACACTTAAAGATTGGTCAACAGTTTCAGATAAAATTGCTGTTTTGATACCTGATTCTTCTGCAAATCTTGCTCCGCTATTTGATATAGCAGTTTGCCAAATACCTTTTCCCTCAATTTCTAGATTTAAAGGAATATCAAAAACTGAACATCTGTCGCTTCTAACTAAAAGTACCTTCTGTTCTTCTCCTGGACATGTATAAAGATCTGCATTTTTACCAATATAAAATAAGTTATATCCTAACTCTTCTAATTGTGAAATACCTTTTTGCGTTGTAGTTTTCTTTGATTGAGGCCAAAGACCAAGTGCTACAATATCACTTATTTTCATTTATTTTCCTCCGATTATTCTTTTACATCTAATTTATAGATTGTCATCGTTTTATTTATTTGTAATTATTAAACTTTTTAATATATCAATCCCAGTTTTTAATTGATTATCTTTTAAAGCATCAGCTTCTGTGATAACCTTATCATCACCTTTTTTATCTTTAACTTTTTCTACTTTTTTTACCTTACCATCAACTTTTTCTAATTCACTCTCTAAGTGTTTTTTCAAATCCGCTTCTTTTATAGCAAAATCCATATCTGGAGCTTGAACAGCAGCCCCTGGGTATGAAATGATATCAGGACTAATACCGGTTGCTTGAATAGTTCTTCCACTTGGTAAGTAATATTTAGCAATAGTTAATTTTATACCTTCACTTTTGTCAGAAGTAATTGGTAATACAACTTGAACTGAACCTTTTCCAAATGTTTTTTGTCCAACTAAAATTGCTCTTTTATGGTCTTGCAATGCTCCACTTACAATTTCTGAAGCTGAAGCACTACCACCATTTACCAATACAACTAAAGGCATTCTTGAAAGTGTATTTGAGTAACTTGCATTAAATACCTCTTCATTTTCACTATCTCTACCCTTTTGAGAAACTATAATTCCCTTATCAACAAACAGGTCAACTACTCCAATTGCTTGTGTTAATAGTCCACCTGGATTATTTCTTAAGTCTAAAACAATACCTTTTGTATCTTTACTTTTTTTAATTATTTCTGTTAAGCTATCTGTAACATTTTTATCAAAACTTGTAACTCTTAGGTATAAAATATCTTTTCCTATTGTTTTTGATTTTACAGATTCAATTTTAATAATATCTCTAATAATCTCTATAGTTATAGGTTTTGATTCAAGTTTTCTAACAACTGTTAAGGAAATAGGTGTTTTTGGTTTTCCACGCATAAGTCCAACAGCTTCATCTAAAGTCATATTTAAAGTTGACTTATCATCAATTTTTAAAATAATATCTTCTGATTTAACACCAGCTTCATATGCAGGAGTACCATCAATTGGTGAAATAACAGTTAAAGCGCCATCTCTCATACCAACAGTTATACCCAATCCTCCAAATTAACCATTTGTCTGAATTTGCATCTCTTTGAAATATTTTTTATCCATAAAAGTTGAATGTGCATCTAACTCTTGCATCAAACCTTTTAAGGCTTTATCCACTATCTCTTGTAACTTTAATTCATCTACATAATATTTTTCAACAGTTACAATTACATTTGTTAATTTTGATAAAGATTCAAATCTGCTTTGTGCATCTTTCTTATCCGTATTATCTTCTGCATATAAAAAATTTAATGAAAATACTAAAACAATAATTGATAATATAATTTTATTCATCTTAACCCCAATACTTTAATAGGTTTGTATTATATATAATTTTTTATAAAAGTAAGATTTTATGAAAATTTTTGTACACTTATAGCTAATTTTTTAGAAGGTTAATCAATGAGTTTAAAAGAGAATATGGATTTCGTAAAAGAAGAGCTTAATAGTGAAGAAAAATTTTTAGAAGGCTTTGTAAGACTAGAAAGATTTTTCAAAAAATACAAGCTATTAATTATATCTGCTGTTGTAATAATTGTTGTAGCAGTAATAGCTATAAATGTAACTTCATATCTAAAAGAACAAAACAAAATAAAAGCAAATATAGTTTTTCAAGAGTTATTAAAAAATCCTAATGATGAAAAAGCTTTAGAGACTTTAAAAGGCTTAAATACTAGACTATATGAAATAGTATTATTTAACTCACAGAAAAAAGATATTTCAATAAATACAGAATTTTTTAAAGAACTCTTAGCATATGAAAAAGCTATAAAAGAGCAAAATGTAAAAAAACTAAATGATGTTTCTATGGAAAAGAACTTTTTATTAAAAGAGTTTGCAATATTTAATAGAGCACTTATTTTAGCTCAAACAGGAAAATATCAAGAGGCAAGAGATGCTCTTAAAATGATTACTGAGACATCACAAGTTACAGATTTAGTTGCACTTTTAGAGCACTATTTAATAACAAAATAAAGGTATATAATGAAACATTTACTAATTTTAATTTCAGCAATCGTACTATTTACTGCTTGTTCTAAAAAACAGTATTTTGAACCTGAAGATACTTCATCTTTTAATCAAGATAGTAAGTCTATAAGCTCTAGTATAAAATCATTTAATAGAGATGGTGCAACGTTAGATAATGGACAATTTATTAGTTCTAGGGGTGTTTCAAATATAAAACTTCCTGAAGGCTTTGAGTTTTTAAACTTAAATGAGGGAAAAGTTATCTCTACAAATATAAAAGATAAGATTTTTGTTGCAGATAAAGAAATAGTAACAAATACTGCAGTTGTTGCAGCAAGTATGAAAGATGATATTTTAGCTTTAGTTAATAGTGATAATTCAATTATGGCTTATGATTTAAGAGATGGTAAAATTTTATTTAAAGAGTACCTAACAAAATCCCTAGCAAATGATAATAGAATTGCAGCTCCATTTTTCATGTCAAACTTAATACTATTTCCAACACTTGATGGAAAAATATTAGTTGTATCTGCTCAAAACTATAAAGTAGTTAGAAATATCATTGTTGATGCAGATAATAAGTTTAACAATATCATCTATTTAACTGTGGTAAATAATACTTTAATAGCAGCAAGTTCAAAAAAAATCATCTCTGTAGGGGATGGCGTTTTAAATATAAAAGAGTATGACTTAAGAGATATCATCTCTCATGGAACTGATATATATTTAGCAACAATTGATGGTCAAATAATTAAAACAGATATTTCATTAAATATAATGAATAGAAAAAAATATAAATTTGCTAAATTTTATGCATTAGCTTTTGGAAGTTCAATATATGCTTTAGAATCACAAGGTTATATAGTAAATATCTCTGAAGATTTTAAAACTGATAAAATTTATGATTACTCTTTTGATGAAGAGGATAAAGTTATAGTTTTTGATGATACAATTTATATCCACGATGAATATATAAAATTAAAGTAAGTTTACTTACTTTAATTTTACTCATCTTCTTTTGCAAATTTTTCATAAAGAAAGCTCAAAATTGCTTCTCTACATCTAATATATTCTGAATCTTTTTGAAGCTCAACTCTGTTTCTTGGATGTGGTAAGTTTACTTCTAAAACTTCACCAATAGTTGCGCTTGGACCATTTGTCATCATTACAACTCTATCACTTAATAAAACAGCTTCATCAATATCATGTGTGATAATAATAACTGTATTTTTTACACTTTGTTGTATTCTCATTAAGTGCTCTTGTAGATTTGCTCTTGTTAAAGAATCTAGTGCTCCAAAAGGCTCATCCATAAGTAAAACTTCTGGTCTTATAGATAAAGCTCTTGCTATTCCAACTCTTTGTTTCATACCACCAGATATCTCTCCTGGAAACTTATCTCTAGCATGTGTTAAATTAACCATGTCAACAAATTTATCAACTCTCTCTTCAAGATCACTTTTACTTAATTCTGGCATTACTTTTTTAACTGCTAATTAAATATTTTGAAAAACTGTTAGCCAAGGTAATAATGAATGGTTTTGAAAAACAACTGCTCTATCTGGTCCTGGTCCATTTACTTCTTTATTATTTAAAAATATTCCTCCAGAACTTACTGTATCAAGTCCAGCAATCATATTTAATAAAGTACTTTTACCACAACCACTATGTCCAATTATTGATACTATTTCATCTTTTTTGATTTGTAAATTTACATCTTTAACTGCCACATACTCTTTTCCATTTGGTAAAGGGAAAACTTTATCTACAAACTCTAAACTCAAAAATTTCTTTTCCATCTTTAAACTCTCTTTCTATAATCAAAAAAATCTGCAATTTTTCCCATAATAATGTCCAATAAAAATCCAACCAACCCAACAATGATGATACCAATAATGATATTATAGTAGTTAAGATTGTTATATTCATCCCAAATCCAAAATCCAATACCAATACCACCCGTTAACATCTCAGCTGCTACAATTACAAGCCATGCAATACCAAGACTTAATCGCATACCCGTAAAAATATATGGAACGGCAACTGGTAAAATTATCTTTCTAATTTTTTCTAGTGGAGTAAATTGTAAAACCTTTGCCACATTCATATAATCTTCACTTACACTTTTAACTCCAAGTGAAGTATTTATAATAATTGGCCATATTGAGGTAACAAAAATTGTTGAAATAGCTGTCGCATTTATATCTTGAAATACGAAAAGTAAAAGAGGTAACCAAGCCAATGGAGATACCGGTTTAAAAATCTGAATATATGGTTCTAACGCAATTTGAAAATTTTTGCTCATTCCAATTGATAATCCCACAGGAACACCTATAATAATTGCCAAAATAAATCCAGCAAAAACTCTCTCAAGTGAACTTACTACTTGCCAAAAAATACCTTTGTCATCTTGATTTTCCACATAAAAGGGATCAGACAAAACTCCGATTACCTCATCGCCATTACTATCTGTTCCACCAAATGCATGTACAAAAGTATCAGCTGGTGTTGGAAAATTGTGGACATTTTGTGCAATCGTTGACCATATAGCTACTATTATAAAAAAAACAATAGCTGGAAGCACAATATTTTTTAACCTATTTTTATTCATTTTTTACCTTTCGTTCTTACTTTAAAAGTAATTACTCATATTAATGCTTGAAAAAAGGAGAGTAAATCAAGCATTAATATCAGTAATCATAAAAGAGGAAAATTTCCTCTTTTAGTTATTTTTTTGTTACAAACTTCGGATCTGCACATCCTGCTGGTCCATAAGGACAAACATATGCTGGTTGTTTTGTTTCAACTATCCATTTGTTTGCTTTAGCTAACTCTTCTTTTGATACTAAAGAGTTTTGAACTTTAAAGTCATAAATATAATCAACTGCTTTATTTGGATCCCATACTTTTCCATCTAAGAATTTGTTATATTCATCAACACCATCTTTTTTCCAAGGAGATTCTGGTAAAGAGTATCCAACCTCTTTTGCTACAACTGCAAATAAGTCAGGTCTATAAACTTTTTCTATAACTTCTTTCATATTAACTGCATGGTCAAGTTGTCCCCATCTATACATTTGAGTGATAAACCACATACCATGTGAATAAAAGGGATATGCAGCATAATCATTTGCAAATACATTAAACATAGGATTTGCAGAATCTACACCTTTGTTATAAAGGAAAGTTCCACTCATTGATTTTCTTAAAACATTAACTGGTGCCTTTACATAATTGTTTTTAGCCAAGTACTTAATAGCCTCTTCTCTATTTTCCCAAGAAGCATCTAACCACATTTGAGCTTTTATAACTGCTCTCATAACTGCTTTTGTAGTTTCTGGATTTTTCTTAACAAAATCTGCTCTTGCTTGTAAAACTTTTTCTGGATTATTGTTCCAAATATCATAATTTGTAACTAACGCACTTCCTGCTCCTTTAAGAACAATTCGAGAATTCCAAGGCTCACCAACACAATATCCTTCTATATTTCCAGCAATTAGGTTTGATGGCATAGTAGGTGGTGGGAAAGGTTTGATTGTACAATCTTCATCAGGCTTAATTCCACTAGATGCCATCCAATATCTTAACTCATAATTATGTGTTGAAACTGGATGTACCATTCCAAAGTTTAGTGGAGAATAGTTTGAACCTTCTGCTTTATGTTTTGCATCAATATACTTTTTTAAACTCTCAGCACTTACTGGTCTTTTTGTTTTATCTAATCCGTATTTTTCCATCTCTTTTATAATGTTATTACCATAAGTAATTGCATTACCATTTAAATCAAGTGATAAAAGTGCTTGTAAGTGTGCATTTCCATTTATTCCTAAAGTTGCAGCAATAGGCATACCAGCAAGTGCATGTGAAAAATCATACTCTCCACTTATAACTTTTTGTTGAATTCCAGGCCAACCACCACCTTCTTTTGAAACATGTACATCTAAGCCTTCTTCTTTAAAAAAACCTTTTTCTTTTGCTATTACTAATGGAGCACAATCAGTCAATGCAATAAAACCTATTTTTAATTTAGTTTTTTCGGGAGTTGCCATCAATGTAGAAGCTACAACTTAAATCCCAAGACCTATTTTTAACACTTGTTTTAACATCTTTTCTCCTTGAATTTATTCATTTTAAATAATCGATGGAGAAATTATATACTATTTATTAATGTAAATTTCAACTTATTTGTATATTTTATATACAGTTATTCTTAATTTTTAATGAATTTTATTGTATAATTACATCATATATAATAAAAAGGTTTAAAATGATTAAGTCTGTATGTGGTTATTGTGGTGTTGGTTGTGGAATAGAGTTTGATACATCTAAACTTGTTGGCGACATATCATATCCTACTAATGAAGGGTTATTATGTGCAAAAGGAGTTTCTGAACTTCACACGATACAAACATCATCGAGGTTATTAAGACCTCAAATAAAACAAGATGGTAAATTTACAACAATAGATTGGGATACATCAATTAAATATATAGCATCAAAAATAAAAAAAACCAATCCTGAAAAAATAGCATTCTATCTTTCTGGACAACTTTTAACAGAAGATTACTATATTGCTAATAAATTGGCAAAAGGTTTTATAAATACAAATAATGTTGATACCAATAGTAGAACATGTATGGCAAGTGCAGTAGTAGCTCATAAAAAAGCATTTGGCGTTGATTATGTACCAGTCTCTATGAAAGATATTAAAAAAGCAAACTTACTAATTCTTGTAGGTTCAAATGCTGCAGAAGCACATGTTGTATTTTTTAATAAAATCAAAAAAGAGTTAAAAAGAGGATTAAAACTTGTAGTAATAGATCCTAGAGTTACTCTAACTACAAATGCTGCCCATTTGCACTTACAAATAAAAGTGGGAAGTGATATAGACTTTTTTAATCTTGTTTGCCAAAGATTGATTAATGATGAAAAAATCAATATGGATTATATAGAAAAGTATACGAACAACTTTGATATATATAAAAATAAACTCTCAAGGGAAGCAAAAACAAAAATGCTAAAAAGAACTGGTTTGTCAAAAGAGCAGTTTGAAGAGTTTATACAACTATTTTATGAAAATGAAAACATAATAAGTGCATGGACAATGGGACTAAATCAAAGTGTTCAAGGTGTGGATAAAAACTTAAGTCTTATAAATATGCATCTAATCACTGGAAAAATAAACAAAGCAGGAAATGGACCTTTTTCACTAACAGGTCAGCCAAATGCTATGGGTGGAAGAGAAGTAGGAGGTTTGTCTACAACACTTGCCGTTCATTTGGATTTTGAACCAGAGTCAATAAAAAAGGTTGAAGAGTTTTGGAAAACATCAGGAATAAAAAATCAAAGAGGGCTAACTTCATGTGAGATTGTTGATGAAGCTTTAAAAGGAAATATTGAAATCCTCATAATTTCACATACAGATCCAATATACCATCTTCCAAATAGAACTAAAGTAGAAGAAGCCTTTAAAAATATTCCATTAATAGTTGAAGTAAATGCTTATGAGAATTCAGAAACTTCACCCTTTGCACACATAAAACTTCCAGCTGCTCCTTGGGGAGAAAAAGATGGAACACAAACAAATATGGATAGAACAATAACCAAACAAAAGAAAGTAACAAGAACATCAATCGATTGTAAACCTGACTGGGAGGTTTTCAAACTCATAGCTTGGGAGCTTGGATTAAAGGACTCATTTAATTATGAAAATGTAGAAGAAATTTTCCAAGAATTTCAAGAGATTACAAAAATAAGTACAAATCAACATCTAGATATACATAAAATGAAAGAGGATACTTTTATATGGGGAAAAAATCTATTTAAAGATAATAAATACTTAACTACAAATCAAAAAGCAAATATACATTTCGTAAAAAATGAAAACTTATCGGAGAAAACATCAAAAGAGTTTCCTTTTATTCTTCTAACAGGAAGAACAAGAGATCAATGGCATAGTGGTACAAAAACAGCACATGTAGATAAGCTGAAAAAATATAAACCTCTAGAATATGTAGAAATAAATCCAAATGATGCAAAAGACTTAGAGATAAAAAATGGAGATATGGTAGATGTAACTTCTGCAAGAGGGGAAATTACTTTAGAAGCAAAAGTAACACCTGATGTAAGAGAAAAAACTATCTTTATCCCAGTAAGTGTAAAAAAAATCAACTATCTTACACTTGACTTGGTAGATAAAGAATCATTTGAACCAGATTATAATCATAGTGCAGTTAGAGTTAAGAGTATTACTAGAATATAAATATAGATTGAAAATTATTTCAATCTATATCCAACCCCCGAAACATTTATAATATAATTTTGCCCTGTCTTCTTTCTCAAATCTCTAACAACACTTCTTATTGCAGATAGGCTCATAGACTCACTTCCCCAAACTTGATACTCTATTTATTCATAGGAAATAGTTTTATTAAAATCTTTACATAAAAGTTTTAAAAGCATATTCTCTTTTTTATTTAAGTGAATAGACTCTCCATTTGAGATTACTTCTCTTTTATCAATATCTATTGATAAGTTGTCACTCAACTTTATAACTTGGGGCATAACATTATCAAGTTTTTCTAAAAAGGCTTTAAAGGTATCAAATAAATCATCTTCTAATACTGGTTTGACTATATATCTATCTACTCCATTGTGTATGGCATTTATAAGTAAATCAGTATCTGTGTGAGCAGACACTATAATAGTAAAGGCAGTTGATTTACGATTTTTAAGTTCAGAGATTAATTCAAAACCACCCATATTTGGCATCTTTAAATCAGTCATTACTATATCTGGAAGATTGTTTTCATATTTATCAATACCATCATAGCCATCAATTGCGATGTAAACTTCTTTAAAAAAGAATTTTAACATTGAAGCGATATTTTCTCTTATAACTTTTTCATCTTCTACTAAAAGAATTGTTTTACTTTTTAATCTTGGTATTATATCCATCATGCTTCTTCCTCTTTTATGGGTATTGAGATTATAAACTCTGCCCCAAGCTCATTATTTTTCACTACCAATAAACCTTGCATATGTTTTTCTATTATCTCTTTTGAAATATATAGTCCTATGCCTGTTCCTCTCAACTCTTTAGTTGTAAAGTATGGTTCAAAGATTTTATTTATATTTTTTTCTTCTATTCCCCCACCATTATCACAAATCTTACAATATATATTTTCTTCATCTTTTAAGATATGTACTTCTATTTTGGGTTTATCTGTATTTCGTTCTATTAAAACATCTTTTGCATTTGAGATGATATTTAATATCACTTGAGAAAACTCACTTGGATATCCATAAACCATAATCTCCTTATTTGAAAAAATCTGAAAATTTATGTTGTTGTGTTGCAAGGTATCTTTTAGTATTTTATAGGTTTTTCTAACTTCTAAATCCAAATCAAAAAACTCTTTTTCTTTGTTTGGTTTGAAAAAGTTTCTAAAATCATCTATTGTTTGAGACATATAACTTAACTGTTCATTTGCCTCTTTCATTCTCTCATCTATAAACTCTTTATTCATGCCTTCTGAAATTGCTGTCCATTTTATATTCATCATTATGGCACTTACTGCACTTATTGGTTGTCTCCATTGGTGTGCAATATTTCCTATCATTTCACCAAGTGCTGCCATTTTTGATTGTTGTATTAATAAATTCTCTTTTTCCCTTTGTTTTTTCACCTCTTCTTGTACTTTTTTATGTAAGGTTTTATTAAACTCATCTAGCTCATTTACTTTTACTTCCAGGGATTCATTTAACTTTGATATTTTAATCTCATCTTTTCTTTTCATACTTTCATGTATAAGTAAAGTAATTAAAGCTCCAATTGCTGCAATAATTAAGAAAATAATAGTTTGTGTTTTTTCTTTATTTATCTCACTTAATTGCTCAAACTCATTTGCAACATCAAAAGTGACACTTATTCCACCTCTAATGTCTCCTACTTTATAACCTTGTTTAGAATGACATGTCAGACATGCTTTTTCAGTTTTAAGTGCTCCCATGAACTTAAATTGATTATCTTTTATCTCCCATGAGTAAGGGGTTTCTGGATTTTTATCAAAATAATCAAGTATTTTTTTCTCATCTTCATCGGGTGCATTATTTTTATTTATAAGTTTATTACTTGTAATTTTTAGTTTAAATCCATCTCTTTTGCTTGCTATATCAGATATTTGTCTTGTCATAAAAGCTGGATTTACCCAAACTAAAGTTTCCCCATGTTCTGATTTTATAAAGTTTGGATCTAAATATGGGTTTGGTTGTAATTTTTCTGATTTTACATATACTCCATCATACTGAGCATTCCAATGTCTCATATCAACAATTAAATTAAATATTGCAAGTGCTTTATTTTTTAGACTCTCTGTTAATAAGTTCTCTTGAATTTGATAGGAGTTTTTAATTGTAATACCAATTATAAAAAATAGTGACAATAGAAAAAATATAAATAGATAAATAATAGATTTTTTGATAAACAATCCTTTTTATTATTATAAACATTATATTTTGATCTACTTTTATTTAAATGTATAAAAAATATACAAAAAAAAATCATTTTCACATTTTTTTCCTCACTTTCTTTGTTTTAATTCTTTATCTTAAAAAATCAATTAAAAAAAAGGAACATTATGGCTTATTTAGACCCCTCTGAATTTGTTACGAAAATGGTTGACTCTGGTGAGTCAAAAGTATATATGTCTACAAAAGACACATTAATTAGAGCATATATGGCAGGAGCAATACTTGCACTTGCTGCAGTATTTGCAATCACAGTTGCTATGAAATCTGGTTCTCCTATTTTAGGAGCTTGTTTATTCCCTGTTGGATTTATTATGCTTTATTTAATGAAGTTTGACCTTTTAACTGGTGTATTTATGCTTGTGCCTTTAGCACTTTTAGACAAAAGACCAGGAGTAACTGTAAATCAGGTTCTAAGAAACTGGGGACTAGTTGCATTGGGTAACCTTTTAGGTGCTTTAACTGTTGCATTTATGATGGCTTTTATTTTTACATATGGCTTTAATACTGATGGTGGAGCAATAGCTGCAAAAGTTGCAGGTATTGGAGAAGCTAGAACAGTTGGTTATTCTGCTTATGGATTAGATGGGTGGCTTACTGTATTTATTAGAGGTATGTTATGTAACTGGATGGTATCTATGGGTGTTGTTGGAGCTATGGTTTCAACTTCAGTTACAGGTAAAGCTTTAGCTATGTGGATGCCAATTATGCTTTTCTTCTTTATGGGATTTGAGCACTCTATTGTTAATATGTTTTTATTCCCATTCTCTTTAATCATGGGTGGTAACTTTACTATTGCTGATTATTTATTATGGAATGAATTACCAGTTGCTTTAGGTAACTTAGTTGGTGGTTTAGCATTTACAGGACTTACTCTTTATGCAACACATGTAAAAACAGGTGCCAAAAGAACTTTAGATAGATCTACAAATAAAGCTGCATAATTAACTTTATAGGCATAAAGCCTATAAAGTTCTTTTAAAAGGAATATATAATGAACAAATTAGAAATGACTGAAGAGATAATTTTAGCTAAGAAAAGTTCTAACTTATCATGGGAAGAGATTGCTTCAAAAGTTGGTTTGGCCCCTGTTTTTCTTACATCTGCTTGTTTTGGAATGAACAGTTTAAAAGAAGAGTATGTAAAAAAACTTTGTGAAGTATTAGGTTTAAGTGATGAAGTATCTATAGTACTACAAGAGTTTCCAAATAAAACTTGGGATTTTACAATACCTCAAGATCCAGTAGTTTATAGACTATATGAGATAGTTGGTGTTTATGGAGAAACTATCAAAGAGCTTATTGGTGAAAAATTTGGTGATGGAATTATGAGTGCCATTGATTTTTCAATGGATATAGATAAAGAAGAAAATCCAGCAGGAGATAGAGTAAAAATCACGATGAATGGTAAGTTCTTACCTTATAAATCTTGGTAAAACTCTAAATATTTATTAGGAATAATATGAATAATCAATTAAAAGTATCTATTGGTCAATACTCAACAAAAGGTATTAAACAAATCAATCAAGACTTTCATGATGTTCATATTCCTAATGAACCTCATCTTACAAGTAAGGGTATAGCTGTTGCTATTGCTGATGGAATAAGCAGTAGTAAGGTAAGCCAAGAAGCCAGTAAACTATCAGTTGTAACTTTTTTACAAGATTATTACTCTACATCTGAAGCGTGGAGTGTAAAAAACTCTGCAAACAAAGTATTAAAAGCCACAAACTCATGGCTTTATTCTCAAAATAGACAAAGTCAATATCATCTTGATAAAGATAAGGGATTTGTATGTACCTTTAGTACTTTAATTATCAAATCAAATACAGCACATATCTTCCATGTGGGAGATACAAGAGTATATAGGCTAAAAAACAATAATCTAGAACAACTTACAACTGACCATCGAACATGGATTTCAAATGAGAAAAGTTATCTTAGCCGAGCGTTAGGTATTGATTCTCAAGTTGCCATTGATTATGAAACTGTATCGGTTGAAAAAGATGATATTTTTTTACTTATGACAGATGGTGTTTATGAGTTTGTTGATGCAGAATTTATTAATAAAAGTTTAGAAAATTGTGAAGATTATAATCAAACTGCAAAAGATATTATTCAAAAAGCTATAGAAAATAATAGTGATGATAATTTAACACTTCAAATAGTAAAAATAAACTCTTTACCAGATAAGGATTCTAATGAAATTCAACGACAAATTTCAACTAAACCAATACCTCCACTTTTAGAATCACGAGAAGAGTTTGATGGTTATACTATTATAAGAGAATTAAGTGCTACAAGCAGAAGTCATGTCTATCTAGCAAAAGATAATGATAACGATAAAACAGTTGTAATAAAAACTCCCTCAATAGACTTACAAAATGACAAAGCTTATTTAGAGCGTTTTTTACTAGAAGAGTGGATTGCAAAAAGAGTTAATAACCCCCATGTGGCAAAAGCTTATATTGCAAATAGAAAACAAAACTATATATATACTATTTTTGAATATATTGATTCTACTACACTTACACAATGGATGATTGATAATCCTAAACCAAAAATTGAAACTGTTAGAAATATACTTGAACAAATAGCAAAAGGACTTATGGCATTTCATAGATTAGAGATGATTCACCAAGATATACGCCCAGAAAATATACTAATAGATAAAACAGGCTCATTAAAAATCATAGATTTTGGTTCTACTAAAATTGAAGGTATTTTAGAAATAAATACTTTTATGGAACAAGAAAACTTACTTGGGACTGCTTTATATTCTGCACCTGAATACTTTTTAGGAGAAGAAGGAACCGTAAAGTCTGATATATTTTCTCTTGGCGCAATAGCATATCAGATGCTATCAAACAAACTTCCATATGGGGTTCAAGTTGCAAGGGCAAAAACAAAAAGCGCACAAAACAAACTGAAATATACAACTTTATATCCAGAATTTCCTTTATGGATTGATGGGGCAATAAAAAAAGCTCTAAATGTAAATCCCAATGAAAGATATTCAGAACTTAGTGAGTTTTTATTTTATTTAAAAACTCCAAATAAAAAGTTTTTAAGTAATAAAACACCACCTATTATAGAAAAAAATCCAGTAGTTTTTTGGCAGAGTATAAGTTTAATTCTATTGTTAATAATAATCTTATTATTAGCAAATTTAATTAAAATTTAAGCTTAATTAGAAGTTTTTACATGTTTATTTTCTATATTTTAGAAAATATAATGTTATTTTAAGGTAAATGTATAAAAAATATACAGCTAATAAAATAAAAAAGATACATTTTTTGTAATAATTAAACAATAAGAATAAAAGGACTGAAAGTGAAAGAGAAATTAGTAGTAATTGGAAATGGAATGAGTGGTCTTAGAACCATAGAAGATTTACTAGAATTGGAAAAAGAGAGATATGATATTACAGTTTATGGAGAAGAACCATATGTA
Organism: Arcobacter sp.; assembly: GCA_002869535.1. Lineage (GTDB taxonomy): Bacteria > Campylobacterota > Campylobacteria > Campylobacterales > Arcobacteraceae > Arcobacter. The sequence goes on along the minus strand of PKUK01000010.1, from coordinate 35,392 downwards.
AACTACAATAGAATTATGCTTTCATATTTACTTAGTGGTGAAAAAAGTTTTGAAGATACAATTATCAACCATCAAACTTGGTATGAGGAAAATAATATATCTCTTCATAAAGGTGATAAAGTTATATCTATAGATAAAAATTCTAAAACTATCACTAGCCAAAATGGCAACACTGAATCATACGACAAACTTCTTATTGCTACTGGGTCAAAACCTTTTATTCCTGATACCTTTGGAAGTAATTTAAAAAATGTAATTGCTTTTAGAACAAAAGAAGATAGTGATACTATCTTAAAACTAATAGATAAAGAAAAAACAGCTGTAGTTGTTGGTGGTGGACTTCTTGGACTTGAAGCAGCTTACGGTATTGCTATGCATGGCATTAAAACTATTTTAGTACATAGAAGTGGTTCAATTCTTTCTCAACAATTAGACACAACAGGAGGAAAACTTCTTCAACAAAACTTAGAAAAATATGGAATAGAGTTTAAACTTAATACTACTGTTACAGAAATCTTTGGAAATGGTATAGTTGAAAAAGTAAATTTTTCTGATGGTACATTAGTTGATTCTAATATTGTGGTTTTTGCAACAGGAATAGTGCCTAATACTTCCTTAGCAAAAGAGGCAGGACTTGATTGTAATAAAGGAATTGTTGTAGATGATTTTTTAAAAACAAGTGATGATTCTATTTATGCAATTGGAGAGTGCGTTGAGCATAGTGGGAATACTTATGGATTAGTAGCACCTTTATATGAACAAGCAAAAGTTTTAGCAAAGAGTTTAGCAGATAAAAAAACAGATGCTTATGCTGGTTCTACTTTATCAACAAGACTAAAAATTTCTGGTGTTGACCTATTTAGTGCTGGAGATTATTTGGGAGATGAAACAACAGAAACTCTAATCTTACTTGATGAAAAAGTTGGGATTTATAAAAAACTTGTAATTTATAATAATAAAATCATTGGAATGGTTTTATATGGAGAGACAGCCGATGCTTCTTGGTATTTAAAACTTTTAAAAGAAGAGACTGATATCTCTGATTTAAGAACAAAAATACTTTTTGGTAAATCAGCCCTTGGAGATAGTGGACATGGTGGGAATGATGTAAACTCTATGAGTGATGATGAAGAGGTATGTGGATGTAATGGAGTTTGTAAAGGTGATATAGTATCTGCTATAAAAGAAAAAGACTTAAAATCATTAAGTGATGTAAAATCATGTACAAAAGCGGGAGCATCTTGTGGTTCTTGTATTGGTTTAGTTGAACAAATTTTAGTTAATACCTTAGGTGATGAATATGATGCCGTTGAAGAGGGAATTTGTGCTTGTACAACATTGGGCCACAAAGAGATAAAAAGTGCTATTGATAATGGTGAATTTAAAACTGTTTATGATGTATTTAAAGCCCTAGATTGGAGAACGGATGATGGATGTGTTAAATGTAGACCAGCTATCAACTACTATTTACTTGTAAAATACAATGATGATAAATACAAAAATGACAAGCGAAGTGCCTTAGTAAACGATAGAGTTTTTGCAAATATTCAAAAAGATGGAACTTATTCAGTGGTACCTAGAATTTGGGGAGGATTAACTTCACCTCAAGAGTTAAAAGATATAGCTGATATTGCTGTTAAATATGATGTTCCAACTGTAAAATTTACAGGTGGACAACGTCTAGATATGCTTGGAATTAAAAAAGAGCAGTTAGAGCCTATGTGGAAAGATTTAAATGACTGTGGCTTTGTATCTGGTCAAGCTTATGCAAAGGGATTACGTACTGTTAAAACATGTGTGGGTAATACTTGGTGTAGATTTGGTACACAAGACTCTATGGGCATGGGTGTAATAATTGAAAAACTAACTTGGGGTTCATGGACTCCACATAAGTTTAAAATAGCAGTTTCAGGATGTCCTAGAAACTGTGCAGAAGCTACCATAAAAGATTTAGGTGTAATTGGAGTTGATTCTGGTTGGGAGATACATATTGCTGGAAATGGTGGTATAAAAGTTAGAGTAACAGACCTTTTATGTAAAGTAGAAACAGATGAAGAGCTACTTGAATATGTAAAAGCCTTTATGCAGTTTTATAGAGAAGATGCTTATTATTTAGAGAGAACTGCTCATTGGGTTGAGAGAATGGGATTACAACACGTAAAAGATGTGATGCTAGATAAAGAAAAAGTAAATTTTTATGCAAGAAGATTTGAAGAGTCACAAAAACATGCACAAGTTGACCCTTGGGCAAAAGCAATTGAAGATGGATTTACAAAAGAGTTTTCACCAATAGTATTAGACCCAGAACAATCACATAGCTTTGAAGCAAAGGAGAATTAAAATGAGTACATGGATAGCTGCATTAAATATAAATGAAATACCAAGTATGGGATCAAGAGTTTTATACTACAAAGATGAAGAGATAGCAATTTTTAAAACAAAAAATGGTGAAGTTCATGCTATAAATAATCTTTGTCCACATAAAAAAGGAAAATTAAGTGAAGGGTTAGTTCATGAGACTATGGTGACTTGCCCTTTACATAATTGGGATATTGATTTAGTAAGTGGAGAGGCAAAGGGGGAAGAGTGTAATTGTTCAACAACTTATGAAACAAAATTAAAGGATAATTTAATTTACATTAAAATTTAATATTAATTTACTTATTTTATATTTTAGTATATATAGAGTATAATATATACATTCGTCTTAAGTTAGGATCTTGTATGTACTCAACATTTAAACCTATATATTTATTTATCTTAGGTTTTGGTTTACTTTTTACATTTATTATTGTTGACTATTTTTTATCAAATGAAATAAATTTATTGACTCAGAACAAATATATTCAAACATCAAATAACTTAAAAGAACAAATAAGTAGAGCCATTAAAAACAAGAGTAACTCAACTTTAAATATTGCCATATCATTATCTGAGAATATGGGATATAAAGAGTTTTTAAAAAATAAAAAAGATTTAAAAATAGATTTAAAAAATGTATCTTCAAAAATAAAAGAGAATAGTAACTTTAAAAATGTATGGATTCATCTAGTTGATAAAGATGGAATAAGCAGATATAGAAGTTGGTCACCAAAAAAAGATGATGATATTACACCTTTTAGAAAAGAAATCCCCTTATTACTAAAAAACCCTAAAATATCATCTGTTATAAGTGTAGGAATTTTTGATATGACTTTCAAAAGTATTGTTCCTGTCTTTAATGGAAATGAATTTTTAGGCTTAATTGAAATTATTACAAAAACAAATTCCATAGCAAAAGATTTTGAGAAAAGAGGATTAGACTTAGTAATCCTTGTAGATGAAAAATATAAAGAACAGATCAAAAAGCCTTTTACAAAAGATTTTTTGGATAACTATTATGTTGCAAATTTAAATGCAAAAAAAGAGTTAAAAGAGATTATACAAACAGATATTAAAGAGTTTATAAACATAAAAGAGTACAAAATATTAAATAATTATTTTGTGACAACATATACCTTAAAAGATATCACTAATTCTGATATGGGCTATTTTATTATTTTTAAAAATATCACAGAGATAAGCTTGACAGATATTCTTGAGTTTGAATATTTCATTAAATTAATTGGTATCTTATTGGCTTTTTTTATAATAGCTATTTTTGCCACTATTTATTTTTATAATAGATCAAAATATACAGTTATTTTAGAAAAAGATGTAAAAGAAAGAACCCAAGAGCTAAATGATTTAACTAAAAGATATCATCAGATTTTTCAAGGTTCTAAAGCTATAAAACTAATTCTTGACCCTAAAACACAAGATATCGTTGATGTAAATAATGCTGCCATTGAATTTTATGGATATAAAAGAGAGTACTTTTTAAAACTTAAAGCAAAAGATTTAAATAATCAAGAAGAAAAAGAATTCAAACTAATACTAAAAAGAATATTAGAAAATAAACAAAATATATTTACAATAAAACATAAACTATCAAATGAAAAGATAAAAGATGTAGAGATATATGCATCAGCTATTCAAATATCAAATAAAACTTATATATATGCAATTATCAGAGATATCACTGATAGTCTAAAAGCAAAAGAAGAGTTAGATAAAAAACAAAAACTTTTTTACCAACAAGCAAAAATGGCATCAATGGGAGAGATGATTGAAAATATTGCTCATCAATGGAGGCAACCTCTTTCAACAATTACAACAGCTGCAAGTGGTACAAAGATTAAAAAAGAGTTTGGAGAACTTGATGATGAATTCTTTTTTGATTCTATTGATTTGATTGTAAGAGCTGCAAATTATCTTTCTCATACAATTGATGATTTTAGAGATTTTTTTAAACAAAGTAAATTAAAAGAAAAATTTAATGCCTTAACCATATTAAACAATGCACTTAAACTATCAAATGTAAATAATAAAGGTATAGAGTTAATAATAGATTGTGCGCATATAGAGATAACTGGATTTAAAAATGAACTAATACAAGTATTTCTAAATATCTTAAATAATTCAAAAGATGCCTTGACTAATATAAAAGATCCAAAAAAGTTAATAAAAATTGATGTCAAAGAGATAGGTGATAATGTAATCTTTTCTATTTTAGATAATGGTGGGGGAATAGATGAAGAAAAAATTGATAAGATTTTTGAACCATATTTTACTACAAAACATCAATCGCAAGGTACTGGTATTGGCTTATATATGAGTGAGCAAATTATAGATAAACATTTTGGTGGAGAGATAAGTGCTCAAAACGTAAACTTCAAAATACAAGATAAAGATTACTTTGGAGTAAATATACAAATAAAAATCCCAAGAAACTTAAACTCTTAAATTCTCATTTGCAATATTTTCAATAAGTACTGTTGCATAAGATGCTTTTGGAAGTCTAAATTTTAATTTACATTTTTTATTCTCTACATCATAATTTACAAAAATATTTTCTGGGAAAATAATAGCATCTCTTCGTAAACCCTTCTCTTGAATATATGTATCGTCAAACTCTTGTTCTATAACTTGGGCTTCATTTCTAGCTCTATAAACTTCTCTACCACATAAAAGTCCTGTTGGCACTATTTTTTTATCTTCAAAATCTCTTATTATTTTTTCATTTATCTTATTTGGTGTAAAAAACTTCAGGTCATCAAGTGACTTCATCACTTCACCATCAAGTAATTTAAATTTGTCCTCAGACATTTTTACTCTTTTTGCAAGCCATTTATTAAATAAATCACTTTGGTAAATAGAGATTAACATTTTTTCTAACTTTCTATCTCTAATTTTCAAATCCCCATAAATAATCTTATTTGCTTTTTCAAGGTTCTCTTTTACATCTTTTCCAAATCTTTGATAGCCAAAAAAGTTTGGTACTCCCACTTTCCCAAATTCACGTAGTCTTTTTTCAATAACACCAACATCACAGGCTTCAACTTCGTGTAGATTTATTTCAAATGAGTTCCCTAATAAATCTCCAATATTTAATTTCGTACTATGTAAAAAAGTATCTAAGATTTTTATTTTAGGATGTCTAAATTTTTTTATATCTTTTGCATATTTTCTTGGGATTGAAATATATTGTGTGGTAGTTGCATTTTTATCTTTTAAACCAGCATATCCTATCTCATTATCATATATATTTAGATTTCTTGCAAGTGAGTCTATTAAATCCCAAGTCCCTAATCTCTCTTTTTCTATCTTTAAAATTATAAAATTACCTTTATTGGTAAATCTTATAGGCTCTTCTGTAACTATAAAATCATCTATATTTTGATAAAACTTAAATTTTAGTGGTTTATAATTTTGTAAAAATACTCTTTTCATCTCTAACCTTTTAATTAATTTTGACATAATACCCAAAAATAGTTGATTTAAAAAAAGTATAGACATAAAAAAAGGCACCTAACCCTTGATAGTGCCTTTTTTCTCTGATTTAAATTTTTTCTAGGAGACTTTAATCTTAATAAAAATGTATTCTTAAATAGTTCGCATTCTATTTATTTATAAGAAAATTATACTATGTATGGGTTAACTATGAAACAATGAATAGTTAACAAAAAGTTAACACTATGTATAAAAGCTCACTAAAACTAATAACATTACTTAAAGTTAGTTTAATATTATAAATTGTAAAATAAAATAAAATCTCAAAGAAAGGAGCCTCTCATGACTATAGGTAATGATTACAGCAATTATTTATATATACCAGAAGAGCTTCAGGGAGTTAGAAATACCAGTCCGCTAGATCGGATTGCACAAAATGAGAACATAACAAAAGCTGCTGAAGATCCAGCACTTTTGGTTATTTCTGAATCACTAAAATATGAACAAAGTTGTTTAACTCAAGGTGTTGAAAATATAAATAGTGCCTTATCTTATTTACAAATAGGAGATGGTGCCCTTAAAGAACAATCAGATATTCTAAACACTATTAGAGAAAAAACTTTACAAGCCGCAACTGATACAACAAGTGATGATCAAAGAAATATTATTAAAAATGAAATAGATAAACTTTTAGAACAGTTTGATAATATCGCTTCAAGTACAAGTTATGGAAATGAATCTATTTTACAAAATGGTCGTGAAGATCAAAGTGGAAGTAACCCTTTTAATGTACAAATTGGGACAGATTCAGGAGACTCAACAACTCTGAATTCACTACAATCAAATACTCAAGGCTTAGGTTTAGATCAATTTTTAAACAATGGTAGTTTTTCAGCACAAGATGCAAGAGCATTTTTAGATACAATTGATAATGCATCTAATCAATTACAAGATATTAGAAGTGAGATAGGTTCTACTGCACAACAACTAGAATCTTCATATACATCTTTATCTTCACAAGTTGTAAACACTAGTTCAGCACTTTCAGGCATTTCAAATGTTGATTTTGCAAAAGAAGTATCTAGTTTCTCAAAACAAAATATTTTGGCTCAAATTGGTTCTTTTGGACAAGCACAAGCTAATAATATAAATCAACAAGCAGTACTAAGACTTCTTACATAAGAAGTCTTAGCTAATGCTACTACATTCAAAAAACACCATTTTTTTTCCTATAGGATTTTATTATTTATTTAATAGATGAAGAGATAATATCTAATCCTAAAATATTACAAGAGCATATATATCCAAATATGCAAGAGAACTATTATGCCTATGAATATTTTTCTCCAACCATGTATATAAAACTTGCAAAAGCTGGTTTTATAAGTACAACAGCAACACTTGCTAACAAAAAAACATACTTACTACCTGAAATCCAGTTTGAGTATGCAGTTTTGTATTTTGAAGATCTTCACATAAGTAAAAAAGTAAAAAAACTTATGCAAAAAGATGATTTTGTTTTTGTAAAAAATAAAAATCTCAATCTTGTCATTGAGAGTATAAATGATTTTCACAAAGATTCTTGGATAAATAAAGAGTATAAAGATATGCTCTTAGATATCTTTTCAAATAAACAAGATAATTTTGAATTATTAAGTTTTGAACTATATAGCAAAGACTATTCAACTTTAATTGCAGCAGAAATTGGATATAAAATAGGTAGTATTTACACAAGTTTAACAGGTTTTTCAAATAGAGAAAAAGAGTATAACAATTATGGCAAACTACAGTTAGTACTTTTAAGTAAATACCTTCAAAATAACAATTATAGATTTTGGAATTTGGGTCATGCCTGTTTACAATATAAACTTGATTTAGGTGCAATTATCTTAAAAAGAGATGCTTTTTTAGAACAATGGCAAAAATATACAAAATTTTTATAACTTTTCTATATAAATTCATACAACTTTAAACTTTGTTTGAATATTATTGCACTCTTCAAACAAACGGTGAGGTTGGAGAGTGGTCAAATCCTGCGGATTGTAAATCCGCCGCCTACGGCTTCGAAGGTTCAAATCCTTCCCTCACCACCACTAGTGGCTCGGTAGCTCAGTCGGTAGAGCAAAGGACTGAAAATCCTTGTGTCGGCAGTTCGATTCTGCCCCGCGCCACCACTAGTTTAACCTACAAATAAATACAATCTTTAATCAAATCAATAACAACATATTTTATAAATTTTGGGAATTTTTATATAAAGTGGTACTCCCTAATGGATTCGAACCATTGACCTACGCCTTAGAAGGGCGTTGCTCTATCCAGCTGAGCTAAGGAAGCATTTAAAGGTGAGATTATAACAAATAATACTTGCTATTTCAATGGTTTAAATAACTTAAATATAATATGTACTATAATAGATATCAAAATTATAAGGTTAATACAAATGAGCAAAACAAAAGCAGTACTACTTACAATTTTTTCCGTTATATTAGCAAATGTAATAGCTTTTAGGTTTATTGATATAAGTACAAAATCACAAATAGATATTTCAAATAAAATGATTCTAAATGAAGCAAGAACTCAATTTAAGGATACCATTCACACAAGAGAATGGAATGCACAATTTAATGGAGTATATGTCCAAAGTGATACATTAAAACCAAATAAATACTTAGTCAATAATCACATTTTTACAAAAGACAATAAGAAACTTGTAAAAATAAATCATGCCTGGATGACTAAACAAATCTCCGAAATATCAAATAAAAGTGGAGATTACTATTATAAATTAACTAGCCTAAAACCAATAAATCCAGAAAATAGTCCTGATAAATTTGAAAAATTTGCCCTTAATAAACTTGAGAATGAAAACACACAAGAATATTTTGAATTTAGTGAAAATTTAAAAAGATTTAATTATGTAGGTGCTCTAAAAGTAAAATCAAGTTGTATGGAGTGTCACTATATACAAAATTACAATGTAGGGGACTATATTGGTGTGATTAGAGTCACAATTCCAACAAAAGATTATAAAATCTTTTATGAGTCTCTACAAGATAAAACCTATATAACAAAACTAATTTTAGTAATAATCTCTATCTTTTTTCTACTAATATTAATGTGGTTTATAAATAGTATATATAGTAGACAAGAACTTATTAATCAAATGGCAAAAAAACAAAAAGAGTTGTCTGAAAGATATAAGTTAGCAATTGAAGGCTCAAATGATGGTTTATGGGACTGGAATCTAGTTACAAATGAAGTATATTTTTCAAAACGATGGAAAGAGATGCTTGGATATGAAGTTGATGAACTAAAGAATGAACTTGATACTTGGGAAATGTTAGTTAATCCAGAAGATTTAGAAAAAGCTAAATTAGATATCACAAATAATCATAAAGGTATAACTGAACAGTATAACAATATCCACAGACTAAAACATAAAGATGGGCACTGGGTTTGGATATTAGATAGGGGTAAAACTTTTTATGATAAAAGTGGAAACCCAATTAGAATGTTAGGTTTTCATACAGATATTACAGAACAAAGAGAGTTAGAAATATCATTAAATAATTCACAAGAAAGTTTATTAAATGCAGAGAAAATGGCTCACCTTGCCCATTGGAGTTTAGATATAAAAAGTATGGAGTTAACAGTATCAGATAATATTAGAAGAATATTTGGACTTGAAAATGATGCCCCATTTGGCATGAAAGAGTTATTTAAAACCTTTGTTTATGAAGAAGATAGAGACTTGGTATCTAATAAACTCACTCAAAATGTAAGTGAAAAAAAGCCATACAATATAGAGTATCGTTTTAAAAGATTAAATGAGGATGAAATAAGATACATAAACTGTAATATTGAACATGAAGTTATTGATGATAAAGTTGTTAAAACAGTAGGAACCATACAAGATGTAACTAGTATTAATCTAATACAAGAAGAATTAAATATACTAAGAGTTGCCATTGAGCATGCCCCAATATCATTTATAATAACAGATAAAAATGGGATGATTGAGTATGTTAATCCATGTTTTACTAAAACTACAGGTTATACTTTAGAAGAAGCATTAAAACAAAAATCAAGAATTTTCAAATCTGATTTTATAAAAATTGAAGAGTATGAAAATCTTTGGGAAACAATTTCAAGTGGTAAAACTTGGAGTGGAACCTTAAAAGATACAAACAAAGATGGAGAAGAGTTTTGGGAACTTGCATTTATCTCACCAATTTTTTCAAATAAAGAGGGTGAAATAATTAACTATCTTGCAATAAAGCAAGAGATAACTAAAGAGTTATTTTTAAAACAAGAGTTACAAGATAAAGAAGAGCTTATGATTGCCCAATCAAGACATGCTGCTATGGGTGAGATGATTAGCATGATAGCTCATCAGTGGAGACAGCCAATTGCAATCGTTGCTATGGGTGCAAATAATATTATGGCTGACATTGAGCTTGACATGGTCAATAGTGAGTCCTTAAAAGAAAACCTAGATGAAATCATTTCCCAAACAGAGTATTTATCTCAAACTATTGATGATTTTAAAAACTTTTTTAAACCAAATAAACAAAAAGATTTAGTAACAGTTGAATCTATCTTCGCTGAAACATTTAAAGTAATGGGTAAGATGTTAGAAAATAGTGATATTAAAGTTATTCAAAACTATAAATCAGGTACACAAGTCTATACTTATACCCAAGAACTTTTACAAGTTTTTATAAATATTATTAAAAATGCAAAAGAAATTTTAGTTGAAAAAAGAGAGAGTAATAGAGTTATTAAAATCAATGAGTTCATAAAAAATGACCATGTAATAATACAGATAAGTGATAATGCAGGAGGTATTGATATTAAAAATATTGATAATATTTTTGATCCATACTTTACTACAAAAGAACAAGTTGGAACAGGATTGGGATTATATATGTCAAAAACAATTATAGAAAAACATTTAAATGGAAAGTTACTTGTATCAAACACAGAATATGGCGCGTGTTTTGAAATACAATTTTCTATAAAGGATATGTAGATGTCAGATTTAATTCAATTAAAAGAGTCTGCAAAAGATTTATCTGTACTTATTGTCGAGGATAGTTTAACTATCCAAAAGCAGATGAAACTATTTTTAGAAAAACTATTTAAAAAAGTATATATTGCAAACGATGGGCTTGAAGCTTTAGAAGTATATAAAGAGTTCCAACAAGATATTATCTTAACTGATATACAAATGCCAAATATGGATGGTGGTGAGCTAATAGAGAGTCTTAATAAGCTTGATTCTAAATCTAAAATAATAGTCTTTTCTGCATATGGACACTCTGAAAATGTTATGAAATTCTTAAGAATGGGAGTATGCGACTTTATTCAAAAACCTGTTAATTTTCAACAGTTAACAACTACTTTATTAAAAGTAGTTTTAATGAAAGATTCTGATAATGGAGAGTTTACAAATGAACTACTAAAAGACTTGAAGATAATAAAAAATAGTAAAGCACCTATTACCTTAATAAATCACTACAAGGGTCTACCTCTTGTTCATGATGGAATTATCACATCAATAGAAAATGATAGCATTAAAATACAGACACAAAATGTACAAACAAAAGCTATATTAGAACAGAAAAGTACTACAATTGAAACTGATAAATCTATTATAAATGTTACATTAAAAGATTATGACAAATCAACAAATGAGTTAATTTTTACTGATTTAGAAAAGCTTGACCGCTCTCCTAAAAATAGAGAAGCTTTAAGAATAGTGCCAGAAAAAGAGTTTGTTGCAACTATTTTTCATCATAATGAAAGATATAATTTTAATATAAGCTCTTTATCTACAAAAGCTATCTCTTTTAAAATAAAGCAATTTGATGAAAAAATCAAACTAGAAGATAAAGTTAACTTATCATTGGGATTTAATACTTTTTATACAACTGCATACCACAATACAGTTACCCATAAAGAGAGAATTGATACAAAAGCAAGTGTTCTAAAAATAGAAAAAGCTGATGACTTTACTAAAATAGTTATGAGCTTTGATTTAAGTTTGGCAGATAAAAAAGTTTTAGAAAAATATATTTATCAAAGAGAAGTTGATATTATTAAAGAGTTTAAAAGAAAAACACTTCAATCATAATACAAATTTATTTTAAGGTTAATAATGAAAGCGTTAGTTCTAATAGCACATGGTAGTAAGAAAGAGAAATCAAATCAAGAGTTTAGAGATTTGGTTGATGAAATAAGAGAGTTAAATTCAAAAAAATATGAAAAAATAGAGACTTCTTTTTTAGAGTTTGTTGAACCTTCAATAGAAGATATAGTAAAAAACTTAGCTACTCAAAATATTAAAAGTATAACTTTTTATCCATATTTTTTAAACTCAGGAAAACATGTAAGTGTCGATATACCTAATATTGTTACTACTCTAAAAAATACTTACCCTGATATAGATTTTAAAATACTTCAACATTTTGGCTTATCTAAAAGAATAGCTTCAATCATATCTGAAGAGATATAAACTTTAAATTTACATCTCTTCTAGTTTAACTCTATTAAAAGCTTTCCCACTCATCATCACTTTTAGAATTACTTTTAATTTCTTGAACTTTTGCAGAAGGTTTACTTGGAGCACTTACCTCTTTTTTTGCAGGAGTACTCCCTGTTCTTTTTGTTAATTTTTTAACTTCAAACTTTTCTGTATCTTTTGTCTTACTCATTGCATCATAATCTGTTATCTTTGCCGTTAAACTATCTTTACCTCTAAACTCTTTTTCGTTTGCTGATGATACTATAAGTTTAGCTAACTCATCTGTTTCAACTGCAATTGAATGTGTTGTATTAGAAATAGCAACATTCTCTTGTGTTTGTTGGTCTAGTTTATTTACAGCATCATTGATTTGTTCAATTCCTGCTCTTTGTTCTTTTGATGATTCTGCAATTGATTGAATAGTTTCAGTTGTTTTATTGATACTTTCATTTAAGGCTTCATAACCTTTAATCATCTTGTCAGTACCCTCTTTACCAGCATTGGTTTTTTGAGTTGCATTTTCAACTAAGGCTTTTATCTCTTTTGCAGCATCTGCAGATCTTGAAGCTAGATTTCTAACCTCTTGTGCAACAACAGCAAATCCTTTTCCAGCTTCTCCAGCAGTTGCAGCTTCAACAGCTGCATTAAGTGAAAGAATATTTGTTTGGAAAGCTATTTGGTCAATTAAAACTATAGCATCTGCAATTGCTTCAGTTTGGTCATTAATCTCATCCATTGCAGTAACAGTTGATTCAGCAAGTGATTTACCCACGCTAATTGATTGAACTAACTCTTCTGAATATGAAGCCATTGTTGATATACTATTAGTATTGTTAACAATTGCTGATGTTATCTCTTCCAACGCTGCTGCCGTCTCTTCTAAAGATGCTGCTGTTGATGTTGAGTTTCTATTTAATATATCAACGTTTTTAAGTAGAATATCAGAACTTGCATCTAATGTTAAACCATTTTGTTTATTGTCTCTTAACATATAATTGATAATTGTTGCTAACTCATTTACAGCTATTTCTACTTTTCCATTTGCTTCTTTTATATTATCTCTAAAGTCTAACTGACCATATTTAGCTAATGTATCAAGAATAACATTTGTATCTTTACCAATATTTGTTTCAAGATTATCTAGCATTTCATTAAGTTTATTTTGAAGTTTTTGTAAAGATTCATTATCAGTTCTTTTTTCAACTCTATTATATAAATACCCTTTTTCTATCTCTTCCACAACTCGGGTAACATCTTGAATTAACTCATCATCTTGTTTGATTAAAGATTTTGTTTTGACTAAATTTTGATTTATAATTTTAGCCATAGTCCCTATTTCATCATTGGCTGAATCATCAAGGTTATCTACATCTGCTTGTTCTTTATTTAAATATTTAAAGAAACCAAGCAGTCCATCTTGGAATTTATTTAAAGGAGTAAATATAGTCTTATTTGATAAATATCCCATAAGTAGTGCTAATAAAACCATTATTACAAAAATAATTATACAATTTCTTATAATTACACTTTCAATTTGGGCTTCAGTTTCATCATGCATTTGCATAATTTTATCTTCAATATCATCTACATATACACCAGTTCCTACAATCCAATCCCAAGCTTCAAATTTTTGAACATAAGAAAACTTTGGTTGAGGAGTTTTCTTACCAGGTTTTGCCCAAGAATATTTAACTAATCCACCCTCAACTTTTGCATTTGCAACTTTTGCCATTTCTGAAAATAATAACTTTCCATTTGTATCTTTAGTTTGTGATAAATCTTTACCATTTAAAGATGCATTTATTGGATGCATAATCATTTTTGCATTAGAATCGTTTATCCAATAATAACCATTTTTGCCATATTTCATCTCACCAATAGCATGTAAAGCTTCTTCTTTTAGTTTTTCAGTTACATTATCAACATACTCACCTGTTCCAATAACCCAATTAAATGGTTCAAAAACTTTTACATAAGATACTTTTGCTTGCGGTTTTTCAAAACCTGGCTTTGGCCAAACATAATCAATAAATCCAGATCCAGAATTTTTTCCAACTTTTGCAAATTCATCAAAAATTCTTTTCCCATTTTTATCAGTATAGTCTGACATATTTTTCCCATTTAAAGCTGGTTTTATTGGGTGCATAACAATAGTCGCATCAAAATCATTTATCCAAAAATAGCCACTTTCTCCATATTTAGAACTCTCTACTACAGTTTTAATTATCTCTTTTAGTTCTGCATCAGAAACTTTTCCCTTATACTTTTTATACTCACCTTCCATGATTGAAAGTACAAACTGTGTTTGGTCTTTAAGGTACTTTTGAACCTCTTCTTTTATCTTTTCAGGTGCTGTTCTTGCATGATAAGACTCTATTGTTTTCATAGCTAAAGATACATAGTTTTTTAACTCTTCTTCTTTTGTATCATATGCATTTTGTTTAAATTTCTCAATTACTGTTGCAGATGTTTCTTGCAACGAAATTACAGATTGTAAAAGCATCGCAACTGATACCACAATAATAGAACTTATAACTATAAGCAACAGTTTTGCTTTGATTGATAATGACTTTAACATAAATTCCTCTTTTTTTAGTTTACTTCGTAGCATTAATATAGCATAAATAATATTTAGATCCTCTTATTTTTGTATAAAAAATAACCAATACTACGAGTTCTTGTTACATTTCTCTGCATAAAAAAATTATTTTTAAAATTTACCAATTAACATTTTTTTACTACCAATGTATGTACTTTTCGTTTAAACTAATAAATAATAATATAAAAGGATTTTACATGCTAAAAGAGTTACTAAATACAGGTTTTGGGGCAGCTGCTATTATTAAAGAAAGAGTTGAAGAAGAAATCAAAATCTTAGAAGAAAAAGGGAAGTTAAAAAAAGATGATGCAAAAAGCTTTTTAGAATCCCTTGAAAAAAAAGGTAAAGATGAAGAACAAAAAGCAAAAGATGAGATTAAAAAAGTTTTAAAAGAAGTAATCAATGAACTAGGACTTGCTACTAAAGAGGACTTAGAAAAACTAAAAGAGGATTTAAAATAAACTATTATTCACCAAAAAGAATATTAAGTGTATTTTTCTTTTTATTAACTATTTATTTGGTTATAAAAAGAAAAGATAGCTTTTTATTTCTAAAACCACTTAAACCCAAAGGGTTAAAAAATAGTATTGTTAACTTGGGAGCTAGTTTTATTAAGCTTACTCAAGTATTGGCTACAAGATCTGATTTTTTTTCACAAGATTATCTTGATGAGTTAAAAAATCTTCATGACCAAATCCCTGCAATGGATGAAAGAAGTTATGAAAAAATTTATAATAGAGCTTTTAAAAATCTTAGTTTCAAAAGATTTGACAAAAAAGCTGTAGCTTCAGCTTCTATTGGACAAGTTCATCTTGCATATTTAAATAGCGGCGAAAAAGTAGCTGTAAAATTAAGAAGAGATGGCATAAAAAATCAAATTTTAGCTGATATAAAAATCATCAGCTTTTTTAACTTATTATTTAAACCTCTATTTTCTCACTACACAAAAAACTCTATTGAAGCTGTTATTGTCGAGTTTTCAAAAATGATTAAAGAAGAAGTTTCACTAAACAAAGAATTGGCAAATCTTAAAAAGTTTTCCCATGTATATGAAAATAGTGGTATAAGATTTCCAAAACCTTATGAAGAGTATTGTAGTGATGATGCTCTTGTTATGAGTTATGAAGAGGGATTTAGATTTGATGATAAAGAAAATATCTTTAAACATAAAATTGATTTTAAAAATATCATTACAAATTTAGTTGATTTTTATACTACTCAAATGCTTATAAACGGCTATTTTCATGCAGATCCACATCCTGGAAATCTACTTGTAAATAAAAAAGGTGAGCTTATTTTACTAGATTTTGGAATGGTAAAAACCGTTCCAAATGAAAAAAGAGTAGCAATAATTGAGTTAATAAAAGCAGCCAATGAGCAAAACTATGAACTCTATATTACTGCCAGCAAAAAGTTAGGGACTATCTCTTATGAGGCACCTACTTCTGAACTTGCGGAGTTTACTTCAAATATGTTTGATATATTTTCAAATGATAATTTAAGTAGTGAATCTATGCAAAAACTTGCTTTTGAAGTTTTAGAAACTACAAGAAATATGCCCTTTAAACTTCCAAGTGATGCTATTTATATCTTAAGAGTTAGTGCTATTATTGAAGGATTGGGAACTACTTATATAGAAAATTTCAATGGTATAAAAGATATTTTGCCAGTACTTCAGAAAAATCTTCCCAAAGCCCTTGGAGCAAAAGATACACTTACAGAGACAATTATTGAGGAAGTAAAAGATTTACCATTTTTTGTAAAGGATTTAAAAAATGTAGTCAAAAAAGCCAGTGAAGGAAGTCTTGAAATTGAAATTTCAAATAATCAATTGGAATATATAACCAAAGAATTAAAAAGTTATCTAAAAGTTATCACAAACTCTTTAATCCTTGTGCTATCTAGCTTTTTTATTCTTTTGTATGA
Organism: Arcobacter sp.; assembly: GCA_002869535.1. Lineage (GTDB taxonomy): Bacteria > Campylobacterota > Campylobacteria > Campylobacterales > Arcobacteraceae > Arcobacter. The sequence goes on along the minus strand of PKUK01000010.1, from coordinate 18,530 downwards.
TAAAGACTTAAAAAGCTTTGCATTAGTTCTTTTCCTAGCAGGTATTATAAAACTTTTTTATAAGTAGTTTATACTGCCTGCTCAAAAAGCTCACTTAATGCTTCCATAAATAAGGGATGGTGATTTGGAGCACGTGCGACTCTATAATCTTTTATTCCCACCTCATTGGCTATTTCTTTATACTCCATCACAAGTTCAAATTCTGTTTCTGAGTTATCAACTGTAAAAGAGATAGGATAAACTAACACCTTATCACCAAGCTCTCTTAACTTGTCATCCATATAAGGTCTAAGCCACTCCATAGGTCCAAGTCTTGATTGATAAGCCACGTGGATATCTTTGAATTTTATTCCTTGTTTTTCTAACTCTTTTTTTGCGCACTCTACATTTGCTAAAATATGCTTTTGATATAAATCCCCTTTGTCAATAACTTTTTTTGTAAGTCCATGGGCTGAAAAGACTAATTCAAACTCTTCTGAAGCATCACCATTTAGTCTCTCTTTTATTCGCTCAACTATTGCTTTGTTGTATTTTTCATTGTCATAGTAGCTATGTATTGTTTTTACTTTAGCTTTTATTCCTGCTTTTTTTATAGCTTTTTCAAAGTCTTCAATTGAGGACTTGGTGGTTGTACTAGAGTAGTGTGGATACATTGGAAAGGCAATTATCTCATCATAATTTTTTAGTTCTTGTACAACTTCGCTTGAAAAAGGTGGAGTGTATCTCATAGAATAAAAAACATCACTATCTTCAATACTAGCATTTAATCTTCTAACAAGTCTTTTTGTATGTCCAACTATTGGAGATATACCACCAAGTAAAGCATAGTTTTTTTGTGACTCTTTTGTTCTTAAGCTTGTAATCAAAAATCCAATCATGGCTCTTATTGGTTGGGGAGCACCTATTATATATTTGTCATTAAACATATTTGTTAAAAAAACTTTTACTTCATCTAAATTATTTGGTCCACCCATATTCATCAATACTACCGCTTTTTTCAAGCCTTATCCTTTTTTTCCAATATCATTTTTGTTTGTTTATGTCTATATGAGAACATATTATTAAGTTGATTTTCCACAAAACTAGAAAAAAGATTGCCAATAAAACCAAAAGGTATCTCATATTCAACTACATCTTTTAGTTCACAAACATTGCCTTTTTTTGTAAATATATGCGAATGTCTCCAAAATTCAAAAGGAGAGCTAAGTGCCGTATCAACTAACATATTTGGTTTTTTTATCAAACTTATCTCCACAGCCCAAAAAGTAGGTACACAAAATTTTGTTGTTTTTATCTCTAAAATTTCACCCTCTGCAGGCACAAAATCTTTACTTAATAGTTCTACTTTTGTATCTTTTGGAGTTATTTTTTTTATATTATTTGAATCTAAATGAAACTCAAATAACTCTTCAATACTGCATGAAACAAGTGATGTTTTTTCATACTTTTTCATAATAACTCTTTTATATCATTTTCGATTTCACTAGGGTTTGTTGATGGAGCATATCTTTTAATTACCCTACCTTTTTTATCAACTAAAAACTTAGTAAAATTCCATTTTATAGATTCTGTTCCAAATAGACCTGATTGAGACGATTTTAGATAAGTATACAAAGGATGTGTATCATCGCCGTTAACATCTATTTTAGAGAACATATCAAACTTCACGTCATAAGTTAAGGAGCAAAACTCTTTTATATCTTTGTTAGTTCCTTGTTCTTGATTTAAAAACTGATTACAGGGAAAACCTAAAACACTCAAGCCTTTAGCAGAGTATTTTTCATGTAATTTTTCTAAACCTTCATACTGATAAGTAAATCCACACTTACTTGCTACATTTACTATTAGCATGACTTTGTTTTTGTACTTTGATAAAGAGATTTCTTCGTTATCTATTGTTTTAACTTTAATATCATAAATTGATGTTTGGGATACTCCAAGTAATGGAATAAAAAAAAGTAAAATTGTTAATAATTTATTCATTTAGTCCTCCTATTTTGAAAATTTTATCATCAAAATAGAAGTTTTAATAGTAGTTTTTTGTAAGTTTAGAGGCTTCTTCTATCCAAATACTCTCTAAACTCTTTAGCGCCATCTTTTGAGCTTGTTACAATAGAATCAATATCTTCAAAACTTATGGTTAATTTTGATTGTTCAACACTCTCCATTGACTTTATTTTGTCCACATTTACTATGATTGAACGGTGTATTCTAAAAAACTTCTTTTTATCTAAAAGTTTTTCCAAATCACCAATTTTTCTTTTTACATACACATCTGCATCTTTTATACGAACAAGCACTTCATCAAGATCTGCTTTTATAAAATATATGTCATCTAACTTGATTAGATATATTTTGTTTCCTCTTTTTCCTAAAAGTTTTTCATCATTTACTTGGCTTGACTGTTTGAAACTTTTTATTTTTTCTAGTACTCTTTTTATGTCAGCACTCTCTATTGGTTTCATCAAGTAATCTATTCCACCAATTTTAAATGCCTCTATGGCGTGTTCACTATATGCTGTTTGAAAGACAATAAAAGTCTTTGGCTCAAGACTTAATATAGTATTTGCAAGTTCTAAGCCTGTAATTTCTGGCATAGATATATCTAGAAATATCACATCAAATTTTGTTTTTGTAGCTTCTACTAAAGCAAGACTTGGCGAAGTAAAACTTTTAATATCTTCTATTCCTTCTTCATTTAAAAGCCTTGTAAGTCTACTAAGAGCAAGCTTTTCATCATCTACTATCATCACTTTCATCTATTACTCCTATGTATTATAAACTTCATTTTATCATCTTCAATAGTACTTTTTAAATAGCCAATTTTAAGTATATGTAACCTTTTTTGTAAGTTATTTAATCCTACTCCAAAAACTACTTTTGAAGTAATCTTTCCATTATTTATCACTTCAACCTTTTTTTCATCAACAATTACATCTATAACTAAAAGTTCTCCTGTAAATCCATGCTTTATGGCATTTTCTACTAAAAGTTGTATAGAAAATTTTGGTAAAAGCATATCATAATACTTTTCATCACATTTAAGATTAAATACTATTTTTTCATCAAATCTTATATTTTCTATATGTAAATAAGTATTTAACATATCAATTTCACTTTTTAAATCAATCAAACCTTTTTTGGTAATAGCATTTCGTAAAAATTTTGATAATTTCAAAACTGATTCTTCTGCTTTTTTTTGGTCTTGATATATAAGTTCTGAGATAGAATTTAATGCATTAAATAAAAAGTGTGGGTTTAACTCACTCTCCAAAACTTCCAGTTTAGTCTGTAAAACTTCGCTATGTACTAACTCATTTTTATATTTCATAGATATAAATTGATGTAAAATCAAACCAATCAAAAAAGTTAAAAGCCCAATTGTAATGCCAATTGCTAGCCAATGTACAGATAATAGTTTTACGATTGGATAACTACCATCAAATAAAATATAAGTCAAAGAAAAACCACACCAGCCAGCTAAAAAAGAGAAAATAAAACTAATAATATACCAATACTTTTTTTGGGTATTTGGCAAAATATAAAAGTTTGAAATAGTAATAAAGAAAAAAGAAAAAAATGAGATAAAAAAAGCACAAACTGTACTAAAAACTATAGTTGAGATATACCTAATTTCTTCATTTATATAATAAAAAACCAAAGAAATCAAAAAACCAAAAAACATCCCTATTATGACTATATAAAGCCAATCTTTATAGGAAATTTGTAGTTCAAAACTCTTCATTTAGTTCCTTATTTAATATACTTGCACCTAGTGCAACTCCTGGCCAACCTTGACCCGCAAAAATTGTATCTCCCACATTATATAGACCTTTGAAGGGTGTTGTACAAGTTGGAGTTTTTAAAATTGATTTAATATTTATAGCTTTCCCACCACAATTTTGCCTTCCAATAAATCTTTGAAAAGTTGCACTTGTGGCAGAAAATGTTTTTGTTATTTGCTCTTTGTTTATACTATCAAAATAATCTAAAAAATGGCCTAATATAAAGTTTTCAGTTAGCTCTTTTTGTTTTTTATATCTATCTTTTGATAATAGTTTCCAAGTACTCACTTTGGTGTGAGTTGAGATGGTAACACTATATCCATTTTGACTCAGCTTATCATCACTTAGTTTTGAAAAAGAGATAAAAAAAGAGTTTGAAATACAGTTTGGAATTTCATCTTTTAAGATAATTTGATAGTGTTCTAAAAACTCTTTTTTACTATCAATGCTAAGATAAAGTGTAAAGGCACTTTGATCACTAAACTCAAACTTTTCATAATAAGATTTTATTTTTTCATCAAAAAGATTCTTACTATCATAAATAGTTGTATTTAATACAATATTTTTTGCTTGATATTCACCTTTAGATGAATCAATCAAATAGTAATCTTCCTTTCTTTTTATTTTAAATATCTCTTCATTTTTATGAACATTTACATCTTTTAGTATATCTTCTATAATTGTTCCCATTCCATTATTTACATAAAATACTTTATGAAAAGGATAAGATAAACCTAAAGCCATAGATAATAAGGAAACATCTTTTGACCTACTTTGAACAGTAATAAGAAGTTGTGCATCTATAAAGTTTTTGTACTCTTGCGAAATATCTCCTAAAGTCTCTTTGATAAAAGAATCTGCACTTTTAAATAAATCCATCTCAAAAGTTCTAATCATATCTTTAAAAGTAAGCAAAGATTTTATATAAGATTTTAAACTATATTTTGCAAAATGTATATTCTTTACCTGCCAAAATCTTTCATCAATATTTTTTATCTTTTCCCAAAAAATTCTATTATTTTTATTTGGATAGTACTCTTGCATTTGAGATAAAAAGTGCTCAAAATCTCTTACCCTATCTACTACTTTTTTATTTTGTATTGTTCTTATTGCTACTTTTGATTCTTCTATATCTGGACTGTACCCCATCTTATCAAATATATCTTTTATAATATGATTATCTTCATAGCCCACAAAAGTTGTTGCTCCTGTATTATAATAGTTTCCATATCTTTTAAAAGTACTAGCACATCCCCCAAGGTTGCTATCTTTTTCAAACAGAATATGCTTTTTATCTTTGTTTAATGCTCCAATCAGTGCCCCACCAATTCCAGAACCTACTATTGCTAAATCATACTTTTGCATTTTTTGCCTCTTTAAAAGCTCTTATAGCTTTCTCTCTTGAGTACTTTATATCTACTATTGGACTTATATATTTATCTTTTAAAGCACCTTCTATATGTATAAGTTTTGAGTCTACTTCTTTTAACTCTGGTATTATACTTTTTATAAAAATAGCCTCTTTATCAAATTTACCTGATTGTAAATATGGATTAAAAATCCTAAAATATGGTACGCTATCTGCCCCTGTACTAGCGGCCCATTGCCATGAACCAATATTTGAACAAGCATCATAATCAAGTAACTTTTTTTGCAAAATATTGCTCACCTTTTTTCCAATGGATAAGTAAGTTTTTGCATAAAAAAGATGATACTATCATTCTGAGTCTGTTGTGCATCATTCCAGTTTTATTGAAGTGTCTCATAGCTGCATCTATTATTGGAACTCCTGTTTTACCTTCACACCACTTTTGAAAATCCTCTTCATTTTCACGCCAAGTTATCTCTATGCCATTCCAATTTTCACTTTCACTTTTTGGAAAATGAAACAAAATATAGTTGTAAAACTCTCTCCAAAAAAGTTGTATTATAAAAACTTCACTATTCTTTCCATCTAGTTTTTTAATTTCATTAAAAATCATTCTAGGTGATATTGTCCCAAATCTTAAGTCAATTCCTAAGTTAGAAGTTCCATCTTTATAAAATATATCTCTATTTTTTTCATACTCTTCAACTTTTTCTTTAAAATTATCTAGTCTATTTTGTGGTGTTTGGTTTAAAAACCCTGGCAGCTCAACTCTTTTAAATCCAATCTCTTCTAAAGTGGGGTTTTTACTTTTATATTTATATAGTTTTAAATCTGGATTTACATTTGATTCACCTATCTTATCTGAAGAACTTAACCAAGACAGAGACTTATAAAAAGGAGTAAATACTTTGTAAGGTGTTTCATCTTTTTTTAGATTTCTTTTTGGATTGATTAAAAATGAGTCTAGATATCTTTTTAAAGGTAGTATTTCATTTATCTCTTTATCTCTTTTTTGTGAGTAAGAGTCAAAATCACCTGAACATAAAACTTCATCAAAGCCATCTTTTTTAAGATTCATAAAGACATTTTTAGGTGTATCATAAAATATGTACAAATCTAAACCAAGAGTTTCAAGAGATTTTTTTAATGCTAATACTGCATCATAAATAAATGTAACCCTTTTATCATCCCTATCTAGTTTTTCCAAAATATTTTTGTCAAAAATAAATATAGGCATTACTTCATTAGATGCTTTTTCTAAGATTTTGTTATCTCTTACTCTTAAATCTCTTCTAAACCAAAGTATTTGTTTCAATATCTTTCCTAGTTTTTTATTTATCTTACTAGGAAAAATACTCTTTTAATAGTTTAATTTTGTAGGTTTATACTTTTTATCTTATATTTCTTAATTCTAAAATTAAATAAGACTAATGAAATAAAGAACAATAATATATTAATTAGCATAAAAAAATTTAAATAATCAACACTATTTTTCAAACTCTCTTTGTAATAAATACCTTGTTTAGAAACTAGACTATTACCTATTTGTACAAGTACATAATACTCTTCATTTGGTATTTCCAAAATTTGATTTGATTTATCTAAAAAAAATTCATCTAATATTTGATTACTTTTCATTGAAATTATTTTAATTTGATTAAAAAATATTTCATTATTTGTCCTAAACTCTTTTATTTCTATTTTTATTTTATTATTACCTTGTAAACTTAAATATAAGTCTGCATTTTGTTTTTCATGTGCAAAACAAAAACTAACTAAAAAAAACAAATTTATTATAAATATTTTCTTCAACATTTCAACTCCTTTTCATAATCAAACTTATATAAAAAAGTTGGTTTTATCTTTTTAGCAAAATAAAAAATTGTTCCTGAGATTATAAGAAGTATTAAATCCACATAAAAAACTACATCCATCTTATTTATAAAACTATCCCAAATAAATATGTCCGTTTTAATCCCATGTAAAAAAACTGCTGTAAATAATAACAAACTACTCATATACAAATTTATTTTTATTACTTTTGAAATCATATTTTCATAAAAACTATACATTAATAAAGAAAAAAACATAATGTAAAAAATTCCTTTCATAAATAAATCCTTATGGATAAATTCATTTGGAATTAAATAATGCGTAAAAAATAATATACTACTACAAGTAATTGAGCCTATAATTATAGTTAAAACTACTCTATTTAAAAAATTTGACCAAATAAAACTATTATTATCATTTAGTTTTTTTTGTGCCCAGATTAAGTATCCAAATGCTAATGATACGCAAAGAGCAATACCAAAGACAAAAAATATAATCCTAATCAATATTGTTTCATCAGGTAAAAAGTGTAAAAAATAAAAAAGAGACAAACTTTTTTTGATGCCATGTGTATCATCTAAATTTGTTTTAGAAAATACCGTTCCATCATAACTGTTTAATACAATACTTATTCTATTGACTTCTCCTGTTATTGCTCGATTGTCACTTAAGTATCCACTAAACAAAACTTGTGAATTATCTTTTTTATAGTTATAGATATTTATATTTTTGACTACCAAATTTTCATAATTTACTTTTGCCAAACGATATAATTGGGAAAGCTTTAAAGGTTCAACTATATTTTCACTGTTTTTTAATAACTCTTTTTGTTTAAATATAATTGGAGCTACAACTTTTCGAAGGTTTGTCTCTTTGTTCTGTGTTGCATTTAAAACATATGGTTTTGAAGTAAAAAGCATAACACCAATAAAAGCCCCAGTTATTACAAATATAAATAAAAAAGGAATTATAAGTAAACCTAAATTCTTATGCCACTTTATCCAAAATCTTCTATGTGATTTTTTTTCTTTTTTTGTTCTTTTTTTATTAAATACAAAAAGCAAGATAGCACTAAGTATTAAAAATAAAACTCCTATTGAAGCTACTCCCATCAAAAATCGTCCAACTTTTGGTATATTTTCTCCAAAATGAAGTTCATTAAAAAATTCACTTACATTATCCCTTTCATAAAAGGTATCTAATACCTCATTATTATTTGGATTTAAATAAATAGAAGATTGATTTTTTGTAGAAATCTTTATTCGTGGATCTTTGAAACTTGGAGGAACAATCTCAATATTTTTATCACTCAAGTGATAGCTAGATACAATTTCATCCAATTTATCATCAATATTAAATCCATAATCTACTGATTTCTGGATATGTTTTGAAGGTAGTTCCCAATAACTAATATAAGGTAAGAAAAATATCAAACTTCCAAAATAAGCACTGATATAAAATAAAGAAATACAAAATAAACCTATGATAGTATGTCCACGGATAAGATATTTTATATTCAACTTTTCCATTATAATACTCCTTCTTTTATAAGCATAAAAATTAAATATAAAAAAACTAAATAAAAAAACTTTTTTGTGATTTCAAGATATGACTTACTAAACAAAAGCCATGTTCCAATTACTACAATTATTATTGGAGTTATTATCATCCAAGGAATTATTTTATAAGCAAAATCTCCTTTTGTAATAATGGGAAACGAAGACACTATTACAAAACTACTTATAAAACTCCCGATACAGGCTATAAAACCATGAACCCAGCCAATTTTTGACTTGGGTTCACCTAAATATAAATATATTTTTTTTAACATTTATACTCTTTAAAACTTATATGATAAAGTAAGCTTAAAATTTCTTCCTGGTTCATAATCTGCTGTACTAACAAGATTTCCACTAACTGTAAAACTTCTATTTTCAGAAATATGAGAAACATATTTTTCATCAAAAATATTATCAATTCCTGCAATAAGTGTTAAGTTTTTTACTTTACTTGGTTTCCAATTTACAGCTATATCATGTACATTGTATGCATCTTTGATGTTATATTCACTTCCTGGAACATCATTTTGTTTAAACCCAAATAATGAACTCCACTCAAGAGATAGATTAGGTAATAACTTATAATCTAAGCCTACAGATAGGCTATCCCCTGGTTCTTTTGGATCTGATAAACCTGTATCTTGAAATTTTGTTTGAGAATGAGCATAAGTAACTAAGGCATTAAAGTTATCCAATCTATACATAAAACTTGTCTCAAATCCTTTTAAATTTAATGTTCCAGAATTTGTCATTGTATAATTATTTACTGTTGTAATGTAATCATCAATATCAGTATTAAAATATTTGAATGAAAACCCAATATTATCAGCACCTAGTACATTTTCTTGATTATATGTAAATCCAATCTCTTTATTAATTCCTGTCTCAGATTTTAGATTTGGAGTATCCGGAGCATAGATTCTATTTGTTGCCAAAACATCAACCATTTCAGCACCTTTGTACAAAGTAGTTACACTTCCAAGCAATGTAAGATTCTTATTTATAGAATATTCACTTGCTAAACCATATGTAAATTTATTATCATTTATCTTCCCATATGAACCATCTAAGTCATATTTGTTATATCTAATTCCAGGTGTTAAAAGTAAACCATTATCAAAATCTATCGTATCTTCTATATATAAAGCAGATGACTTGGCTTTTTCATCATCTCCATATTTTGCTCCTTCCCAAGTTACTTTACTAGTTTGAATATCATACAATCCACCATAAGTAAAAGTATGGAAAATATTCCCAGTTTGAATATTTGTTTGTACTTTACTATTGATACCTTCTGTTGTAACTTTTCCATTTAATAAACCTTGAGTTAATCCGCCAGGTCTTACTGCTGTAACACCATTTAGTTTTTCATATCTTTCAAGTTCATTTTCATTTGAATAAATTGATGTATTTAATAATAAATTATCGCCTAAATCTAATTCATGTTTTAAAGTAATCGTTTCCCTTGTATATTCAGTAGGAAAAGTATAAAGTCCTGTTCTTGCTTCATTGTAAGCTCTTCCGAAATCTGGTCTAGGGGCATAGTCTCCCTCATCTTTTAAAGTATCATAAGATAGAGATATTTTTTGTGAATCAGAAATATCATAACCTAGTTTTATCAAAGTATTATTTACTTTTCCATCAGAACCAAAGGTTTCAACTCCATTTCCATCTTTCCAATTATTTTTATTTAAATAATTATGATAAATTAAAAAATCTGCATTCTCTAATATTTTTCCATATGTAGCTACTGAGCCACCAATACTATCATTAGAATTGTAAGTTGTAGATATTCTTGCACCAAAGTCTTTTCCTTTTTCTAACATATCTTTTCCATCTTTTGTTTCAAAAGAGACTGATCCTCCTAAACTTCCATTCACAACTGAATTAGTTCCAACTTGAATATCTGCTTTTTTTAATATATCTGGATTTATGAGTAAATTACCTATATGATGAAACATATTTGCATTTTGAACTTTTGCACCATCTAAGGTAATTTCTAAATTTTCATCTTGTAATCCTCTTATATTAATCCTATTATTAATTGAATGAGTACCTCCCACATCAACTCCCGGTAAATCTCTTAATAAATCACTTAAATGATCAGCTTGTTTTGTCTCAATTGTTTTCTCACCTAAATTAAGAGAAGAACTTGTAACTTCTGTTTCCCATACATTTACATTATCTAGTTGAGTAGTTTCTTCCGCAACTAAATTACTACTTATTAAGCCAATTGCTGTTATTGCACTTAAAAATATTTTTTTCTTATTCATTGTTTAACCTCTTTATAAATTGATATTGAGTATCATAACTAATTGAAATCACAATTAAATCACAAAGGTTAGAAATGTGTAAAAATTCTTTAAATGAAATCTCTATATTAATTATTGAAGATGAAGTTGTATTATCGCTTGGATTGAAAAGTACTTTAAAAAGTTTTGGATATAGTATTTCTGGAATAGAAACTACCCTAGAGGGAAGTATAAAACACTTAACAACCCTTACCCCAACTTTAGCAATTGTTGATATAAAACTTCAAGGAATAAATAATGGAATAACTATTGCAAAATATTTATGGCAAACAAAAAAAATACCTATTATATTTTTAACTTCGTATTGTGATGAAAAAACAATTGAAAAAACATTATCTTGTGAACCATATGGATATTTAATAAAACCTTGTAAAGATAAAGAGCTACATACGACCATACAAACAGCTATCAACAAACACAACTACTTTTTTAAAAATAAAGATGCGTTAAACGATAATACACATTACATTGACTTAGGAGAAAGCCTAAAATTCCACAAAGGAAAATCAATTTTATTTAAAAATGATGAACCATTAAAACTTACAAATAATGAAACAAAGCTACTTGAACTCTTAAGTGATTATTTAAAAGAACCTGTCAGTTTTGAAAGAATAAGTAATTATATTTGGAGAGAATCTATATATGACTTAGGAAAATTAAGAACATTAGTTTATAGATTAAAACTAAAAATTGGTGTTGATATAATTGAAAGTGTCTTTGAATCTGGCTATAAATTAAAAGTGAATTAATTTGGCAAATATTAAAAACATACCTATTAGTTTTAAACTAGGATTCTTTTTTTTATTATTCGCACTAATTTTATTATCATTACTTTTTATATTATTAATACCTAGAATTGAAAAAAAACAGTATGATAATGCTCTTCTTGAAACTGAAAAAAAAGTATTATTATCAAAATATCAAATAAATTTAGTTGTTGATTATTTTAAAGAATATAATAATTTAAAACAGAATGAATCAAAAATTGAGATAGTTAATATGATAGAACAAATTAAACTAAAATCTAAGCTAAATAAAAATTATCTCCATAAAGATTTAGTCAATGATATAGGAAATATTACGAAAAACTACATTTGTAATGTTGAATTTATAACTCAAAATAATACATTTTCTTTTAATAATACCTTTACAGATAAAACATTTGATTTTTCATATATTTCCTATAATAAATGGGAAAAAAGATTTAAGAAAAAAAGTTTTTGCCCACAACCAAACTATCAAATTTATAAGACACTTATCAAAAATGATGAGCTAAAACTTACTTGTAATTCCTATTTCAAAAAAAGTAATACTAATAATAATCTTGAAAGTAATGTAAAAGAGATTATTCAAAAAGGTTTTACATTAAGTGAAAATATTCATTTAGGTAAAATTTATCTTGTATGGCTCAATAATAAATTAAAAGATAAAAATCTTTCTAAATCACTAGATTCCATAGAAAATAGAAACAATGAAAACTATTGTATAAGTAAAATATCAAACTATAGATTCCCAAAGACTGGTGAACTTACCATACATGACTTACTACAAGTAAAAAGCACACAAAGATTTGAACATAAAATAGAAGAAAAAAACACCCTCACATGGGTTAGTAAAATATATGAAAAAGATGACACAAACTTTCTTTTTGTATTAAGTGCTTTTGAAAGTGATTTCAGAAATGATATAAATAATCCTATTATAAAGATTTTATATATCTCTATTTTTGCATTAATTTTGTCAATATTATTTGGTTATTTTTTGTTTAGAAGATGGTTTAATAATATTGAAAAGCTCTCAGTTACAGCTAGACAAATTTGTTCAGGAAAATTAAATTTTAGAAGTTACATAAAAGGAGATGATGATATTGGAATACTTGGAGTTGCATTTGATTCTATGCTAGATAAACTTGAAAATAATATCAAAACCTTAGATAAAGATGTAGAAAATAGAACCATAGAATTAACCAATTCCTTGAAAATAAAAGAATTACTTTTAAAAGAAATTCACCATAGAGTAAAAAATAATCTCTCTTTAACAATAAACTTTATAAAACTTCAGAAATATAAAATTGATGATAAAAAGATAAAATCTGCACTTACAAGTATAGAAAATAGAGTCTATACTATGGCACTATTACATACAAAAATGTATGAATCTAAAAATTTAGATTCTATTGATTTTAAAATTTATACAAGCCAATTAAGTGAAGATATAAAATCAACATTTGAAGAAAATATTAACGTTTCTATAATTATAAATATTGACAATATTTATTTAAATATAGACCAAGCAATGTCTTGTGGACTAATTATAAATGAAGCCATAGTAAATGCTTTTAAATATGCTTTTATTGGAAAAAGTGATGAGAATTATTTAAAAATTGATTTTAAAAAAACCAATCAAGAATATCTATTACAAATAATAGATAATGGGATAGGTCTAAAAAAAGATTTTAATATAGATAAATCTGAAAGTTTGGGATTAAACTTAATTAAATCAATCTCAGAAACTCAATTAAATGGAAATTTTGGAATTATAAAAAATAAAGGCACCCATTTGATTATAAAGTTTCCTTTATAATCAAAATTTGTTTTAATATTTTTTCTAGTATACAATCAAAAAATATATTAAGAAAATGAGAAAAATAAGAAAATTATAACAGTAATAATTCCTGCTAACATAATAGATAACCCTCTTTTTTTAAAGCCATACTTACCTTTTATCATTACCATAGCTGATAATGCAAAAAAAGCTAAAACAACACTATAAACCATAGCTAAATAGTACCAAGCTCTATTATTTGTAGATAAGTGAGAACTAATAAATATCTGTAAAAATGCAGGATAAGATTTATAATCTATATTTGTTTCACCTGAATTTTTATTGTAAATTACATGCATATATTTATAATCAAAATATAAAGTGTTATTTTCTTCTTTAGAAAAAGTTAATCTTTTTATATTTTTCTCAACAACACTTTTTGTACCAAGCTTGTAAATATAATCAAGTTTTCCACTCTTTGCTTCACTTATTAGATTTTCTTTAAAATGTTCACTTGAAATATTTTTTGAAATATTTGTTTGAAAATTATAATCATATTTAAACCAGCCCAAACCACGGGCAGATAATATAAAACCTGTAATTGCGTATATAAGAGTGATACCTATAAAAAAATAACCAAGATCTCTATGAAGAGACCTTGATATATTACTTAAGGATTTGTTTTTTGACATATTTTAAAATGTTCTTTTTATATTAATAGTAAATTTTCTAGGCTCACCAGAATAAATTCTATAATCATTTGTACCAGATTCATAATACTTTTTATCTGTGATATTTTCGATATTCAATGAAAAATCCCAATCATTTATTGAATAATATGCACCCACATCAACTCTTGCATATGATGGCAGTTCTACTCTAGTTGATTTAGATGAGCTAGTATAAATTTTATCTCTATATGTTAATCCAGTAGATAATCCAAATCTTCCATCATATATTTTTTGGGGAATATTATATCGTGTGAAAATATATGCAGTAACTTCAGGAGTAAGAGCTTGTGTGTTTCCCACAGATTTCCCAGATACATATTCTGCTTTGTTATAGGCGTACCCTGATTTAAATTGCCAATTAGCTGTAGGTAGCCATTGAACTTCTAATTCTACACCTTTACTTTCAACTTCTCCAGAAAGTGCATAATTACCTGAGTTAGTACTTTCAGCTACATTCTCTTTATTTATTTTATAAAAAGACAATCCAGTATTAAACTCTTTACTAAAATTAATTTTAGTACCTATTTCATATTGTTTAGATTTTTCAGTATCTAAAGGATTACCTAAATCATCAACTCTTTCAGCACTACTAGGGTCATAACTCTGCCCAAAACTACCATATATAGAAACCAAATCATTTATATTATAAATTGCCCCAAGTGAACCAACAAAGTCTGTTGATTTTTTTGTTGTATTTTCTACACAAGAACCTCTCAAACATTCAAAATCAATTTTTGTTTTATCCACTCTTGTTGAACCTACAAATGTAAGTTTATCTGTAATACTTATCTTATCTTGTAAATATACTCCTGAACTAAAATACTCTGTTTTTCTTCTATTTAATTGAGTACTAACAGCAGTTCCACCATGAATTGGATTATAAATATTTATATTTGGTGTTACATTGCCACCCATAATAATTCTATCAAAATCAGTTTTTCTGTAAGTCCCCGCCAAACCAAATGTCAAACTATGTTTCATATTTGCAATAATAGTATCAAGGTTTAGATTTGTATCAAAGCTATGCCAATCTCTTTCATTATATTGATGTCTATTTCTTCTTGTAAGTGTTGTATCTGAAACGCTTGCCCCTTGATTAACACCTCTACTTTCAAATAGTTTTCTATCATCTGTATGAAATACACTTCTCCAATCAAAATTTAAAGAAAGATTGTCGTTTATATAATGGTCTAAATTAATATCAAATGCAGTTCCCTCATCATTATCATAATCACCCTCTTCTTGATAAACAGTATCGAGACTAGCTACTGTAGAAATATCATGATTTGCAACAAATAATCCATCATCAGCACTACAATCTTCATGACCATATTCCATGGCAACTAATAAAGATGTATTATCACTTGCATTCCAAAGTAAGCTTGGATATATATAAAAATTTTCGAAATCTACATTTTTTCTATATGAGTTTAACTTCTCACCAACTGCTATAAATCTATAAAATAGATTTTCTGTAATTGGTCCTGTAGTATCTAATGTAGTAGTAATCCCATTATCTTCTCCAAATCCTGAAACACCATTAGACATATATGTTTGAAGTGAGGTTTCTAAAGTTGTTCTTTGTTTGGCTTGTGGACGTTTAGTTACAATATTTACTAATCCTCCTGGCTCCATTACCCCATACAGTACAGAGGTAGGACCTTTTACCACTTCCATTCTTTCAACATTTGCAGTTGAAGGAGAGCCCATTCTACTTATCAATCCAGACATACCATTTACTTTGATATTTTCCAAATCTAGCTCAAAACCACGAATCATAATAGCATCTGCATTTTTACCAACTTTAGTAACTCCAGTTGTATAATCAAAAGTATCTTCTATTCTTTGGGCTTGTAAATCTTCAATTAATGTCCCTTTTGTAACAGAAACTGTGTATGGTGTTTTTTTATCACTTGTTTCACCTTTCATACTTGAAGATGAAGTATCTTCAAAATATGATTCCTGAGCACCTTGTACTACTACTGTATTTAATTCTTCTGCATTAAGTGTATTTGCCAGCAAAAGAAGTGCAAGAGATTTTGCAATCTTTATTTTCATAAGTTTCCTTTAATTATCGCTGGCTACTTGTTAAAAACTTTGCTGGCTTTATTTAATTTATTTTGTTAGGATTAATTTATTCGCTTTTGTTATTTTCAAATAATATAACTGTCCATTATGAAAAATTTTTATACTTTTTTTATTTTTAAAAAGAACTATTGAGTCAATTTTATTATTCTCTTCTTTATTCATAATTTGTACCTTCTAATCTCTAACTAAATTTCGGTCGAATATTAACTTAAAAAATCTTAATTTAAAATAAAAATGATAATCGGTATTGATATTAAGTTAATAATCAGAAATATTTTATTAAACTTCCATTATGGAAAAGAAAAAAAGTTTATTAATCATCTTTATACTTGTTATTTGTACTCACATTTACTTATTTGCACAACTAAATATTGAGGAGAAGAAAAGGATTATAGCCCCTAAACCTACAAATTCAAATATACAAATAAAATTAAATAATGTAATACTAAAAAAACAAGAAGTCAAAAAAGTTGAAGTTAAGAAAGAAATTAAGAAAAAAGAGATTATAAGAAAAAAACTTCATAAAACCAAAAGTAAAAATATTATTAAACACACAAAGAAAAAGAAATTTATAAAAAAAGAAAAAACAATAAAAAAAATAGTTCATAAAAAAGAACCTGAGAAAATTTTTGAGAAAAAAGTTGTTGAACATAAAGTTCAGCAAAAAACAAAAAATAAAACAAAAGAAATAGACTTAACTAAATTAGAAGCAATAGAAAATGAATATTTATTGAAATTGAAAAAATTAATTGAAAAAAATAAAGTCTATCCTAATAGTGCAAAAAAACTAAATCAAACAGGAAAAGTATATTTAAACTTTACTATTGCAAAAAATGGTTACATAGAAAATATTATCATTATGGAAAAATCAAAATATAGAAGACTAAATAAAGCAGCAGTTGAAATTATAAATAAAATAAAACAATTTGAACCAATCCCAGAAGAACTACATAAAAATTCATGGAATATTACGGTTCCGATTTTATATCAAATTATAAGGAGTTAAGGTTGATGGAAATAGATTTAATGAGTTACATAAACAGAGGTGGAGTTATAGTTTATATTCTAATTTTTTTAAATGTTATTGGATTTACAATAATGTTATGGAAATTGGTTGTTATTCTTTCTTCAAGAGCAGGAAAAGAAAAAGTCGTACAGGATATATTGGCATTCGTAAAAACCACAAATAACACATTTGAAAAAGAATCAGTTCAAAATATAATTGACAGAAAGGTGCGAAAACTAGAATTTGGATTAAATACAGTAAAAATAATAGCTTCCATTGCTCCACTTTTAGGGCTTTTAGGAACAGTAATTGGGGTATTAAACTCTTTTGATTCTATTACAAAAAGTGGTTTAGGTGACCCATCTATTTTTTCAAATGGTATATCAATAGCTCTTATTACAACTGTTGCTGGACTTATTGTAGCTATTCCACACTATATAGGATACAACTATATTGTTGGTATTTTAGATGATATTGAACTGAAAATTCAAAAAGAGGTTCTAAAAAGAATATGAAAAAAAGAGAGATTTTAACTCCTGATATTACACAACTTATTGATGTTGTTTTTATTCTTCTGATATTTTTCATTGTATCTTCTGTATTTAAAAAAGATGAATTAGCTTTAGCATTAAATCTGCCAACATCTAGTGCTAAAGAGATAGAGCTAAAACAAAAAGAAATAATTATTGAAATAGATAATACTAAACTTGCAATATATGGGAAAGAGACAACTTTAGAGAAGTTAGAAGAAGAGATAAGTAAAGTAACTGATAAAAAAAGAAATATTATTTTTAGAATTGATAAAGATGTAAAATATGAAAAAGTAGTAAAGATCTTAGATATTTTACAAAAAAATAGTCTTTTTAATATCTCTTTAGTTACAGACAAAAAAGAGCATTAAAATATCTAATATCCTTTAAAATTAAAAAAATAAGTTAATTTTTTCAATATTAATGATAATAATTATCATATTTATTAATATTTAAGTTTTCTTCCTGTAAGATTCTGAGAATTATTATCATAAAGGATTAATTTATGTCTGATTTACTTTTAAAAAGAGAAATTAGAAAAATGGTTAGAGAGTCTGGATTTGAGAAAAATTCAAAAATGGTATGTTCTATATTAAAAGTTTTAAACATGAAACATAAAAATATAGATACAAACAAGGCACATAAAATTGCAAGCGAAGTACTTGCGTAAACTAAATTTAGGAGAATATAAATGAAAAAAATAAGTATGGTAGCATCATTATTGCTATTAGGAAGTTCTGTTGCAATGGCAGATTCAGCATCTGTAAAAGAAG
>PKUK01000007.1 GCA_002869535.1 Arcobacter sp. | reverse complement strand
CCCCTTGTGGAAACGTAAGTCGTCGCCAACTCTTGAGTATTTTTAAAGCTTAGTTCTTTATAGATTTATTTCTATTCAGTGCTAAGCTTTTTTTTAGCCTTTTTTTTACAGAATTTTTCTTTTATTCTTTTTTCTCAGGTGTCAATATTATTCAATATTACCTGTATCAGGATTATTCCCTACGGTCAGGCATCACTATTAGTTATTCATTATATAAGCTCGCATAGCTCCAACGGTAGAGCAATTGCATGGTAAGCAAGAGGTTGCAGGTTCGATTCCCGCTGTGAGCACCACTCTTATATTTATGCTTTTTTACATCTTATAAGTGTTTGACATAAGCCAATGTTATCTATTGTTTCTATTATTTCTAAGCCAGCAAGTAATAATAGCTTTTTAAAGTCACTATATTTAAACATTTTACTGTATCCATTTGCCATTGCTGTAAAATAAGGTGAAGTGTTGATTATACAGTATGCAGCTGTTTCGTTGTTTTGTCTATCCCAAAATGGTTCCATGATACATATTTCAGTCTCTGTATTAATTGAATTTACAATTTTTTTCAAGATAGCTATGATTTGTTCATCTTTGAAACAATCCAAAAATTGACTCATCCAAATAATATCGAAATTTTTTGCTATGTTTATCTCTTCTATTAATATATTGGCTTCATAAGTTGAAATATTTAATATGTTTTTTTCATAGATATTTTGTTTTGCAAGTTTTATTTGCTGTGGTAAGTCCATTATTGTTATTTGTATGTCAGGATTTTTTTCTGCAAATAGAATTGCAAATTTTCCAGTATTACCACCAATATCTAGTATAGATTTTGGATTTAAATTTTTTAAAATATTTATTGCTTCCTTAAATCCTGAATCAGAATATAAATGATCAAACTCAAACCAAGACTCTTTGGCTTTTTGCGGTAATGTTGAAAGTGCTGGATAAATTGTATCTTCTTGGCTAAATACTTTTAATCCTTCTGCTTTTTCTTTTTTTATTGATTCTTCTAAATAAAATAATCCTAAGTAGTTAACATGGTGATTGTAATTCATATTAGTATTTGTCATTTTATCACTATGAATAAAAAATCCAACTTTTGTTAAATATACTTTTTCTTCATCAATTGAAATGACATTTGCACTTAATGCAGTTTCGCATAATAATTGTACTGCATATTTAGATAAATCACTTTTTTTTGCTAATTCATCATATGTTAAACCATCTTTATTATTAGATAAAATTTCTAATAACTTTAAATCTCTCATTGTTCTTACAACTTGAAATACAACTGGAGCAAATGCAATTTTTTGTGCTTCATACTGTGCTTCTAAGGCACTTATTTTGTGATTATCTTTGAAAAATTCTTTCATATTACCTATTTCTTTTAATTTTTAAGGGCAATTGTTAATTCACCTTTTGCACAAATATCTTTTTCATCAAATACTTCGAATTTGTATTCAGTCATTGTGTCAAAAGTAAAAGACTTCTTTATTTTAATTTGATAATTTTGCTTTGTAAATTCACTTATCTTTTCTATTTTTTTTAATGAGATAAGGAAACCAATTACTACCTCTTGCGTTTGTGCAAAAGCAGCACTACTTTGAGCTGCTGCTTCACTAATCATTGCTAGAGTAGGAATAAAAGGGAAGGTACAACTAACAATACAAATATCCTCTTTTTTTTCTATTACTTTTTGTGCAAATCTGATAGGAGCTTTGTGTGGTAAATTCATTAGATATCTATTTCTATTATATTTTTTTTATTGATGTCAAAGTTCTCAGCAATATACATTATATGTTCAATTGATTTTGGATACTCTTTATTTTGAACATTTTTAAAATCTATTGTTGGTTTTTCAAGGGTAAGTTTGACTTTTAAAGCAACAGCACACTCTATGTATTTTATGCAGTTGTTTACTTCTTCAATATTATTTATATTTAATGATTCTGCACAAACTAATAAAATTTCGTCATTATCTAAAGCTTTTACTGCTCCAACTTTTAATACTTTTAATGAAGTCTCTTCTCCAGATGAAACAGTTAAAATTTCACTTGTGTTTTTTGATAATATAGAAGCATATGATACTGCTGTATTATAAACAGAGTTTTGGAAATCAGTAGGAGATATGATTTCATTATTAGATATTGCATTTAATATCTTTGATGTGGATAATAACTCACCATATGCAGAGCCATAGATTATTCTGCCATCTTTAAAATCTACCTTAGAAAGAAGTTCGATTACAAGTTTTGAAGCTCTTGTAAGCCTTCTTCTTACTATCATTTTAGGAACTAATTCTTTTGTATTTAAATCGATAACTTCTTTTTCATCAAAGATACATGATGCATTTAATATTTCTAAATTAATTTTCATTTAGCAAGTCCAAAAATTAAAGAAGTGTTATTTCTACCAAAAGCAAAAGAATTACTAATCACATAATCAATTTTTGATGTAATAGTTTCAATAGAATAATTTATACCTTCTATCTCAATCTCTTTTAAACCTTTGTTAGAAGGAATAATTTGTTTTTGTAAGACCATACATGAAATAATTGCTTCTATTGCTCCTGCAGCTCCTAAAGTATGTCCAGTAATTGATTTTGTTGAACTAACTTTTGGTTTTTTTTCAGTGAATAAAGATTTAATTGCATTTAATTCTGCAAAATCATTTGCATAAGTTCCTGTGCCATGTGCATTTATATATGAAATATCATTTATATTTAAACAACTATTTTCTAATGCATTCTGCATGGCTTTTTGAGCTCCTAGCCCTTCTGGATGTGGCTGTGTCATATGATGTGCATCGGAACTATATCCTACTCCACATAACTCAATAGAATTTTCTTTTTTTATAGTTTCTAATAATAAAATTCCAAAACCTTCAGATACATTCATACCTTCTCTATTTTTATCAAAAGGTGTACATGTTTTTTATGATAGAACACTAAGTGCTGAAAAGCCACAAACTGTAGTGTGTGATAGAGCATCTATTCCTACTACTAATACATTTTCATATAGCCCTTTTGAAAGTACCTCTTTTGCATAACCTAATGCATTTGCACTAGAAGTACAGGCTGTAGAAAATGATACATCATCATAAAATTTATATTTTTCTTTTAAAAAATAAGAAATTGCATCCACAGGGTGTTTTTTAGGGTTTATCTCTTTGTAGTTTTTATTTTTAAAAAATAGTTTTTCAGTTTCATCCATTCCACCGACAGAAGAACCTATAATCAGGAGTGTTTTTGAAAAGTCTTTTAATTTAGAATTTGTTAATAAATTTTCACATCTTTCAGTTAAAATTTCATTTAAGTCTTTGTCTCTTTTTATTTTACCAATAGCTACACTTCTATTGTCAACATACGATGAGTCAACAGTTATAGTGTCTTTTTTTGAACAAATTGAATCAAATAACTCTTCTGAATTATTTCCTGCACATGAAATTGAATCAAAATAATTTATGTAAACTTTTTTATTTATTTTCATTGATATAATTAAGTAAGCTATTTACTGAGGCAAAAATATCTTTATATTGTTCAGTATTGGAAATTTTTACACCATACTCTTTTTCAATAATTAAAACTAGTTCAATAGAGTCAACAGAGTCTAAACCTATTCCATCTTCCCCAAATAAAGGTGCATTGTCTTCAATATCATCGACTGTAAAGTCTTCTAAATTTAGACCTTCAATTAGTGTTTCTTTAAACTCATTAATAGTAACCATGCTCTATTTTACCTTCTAAATAATCTTGTGAAATATTACTGTTTTTCATCTTTTAATCATCTTATAAATTATCTTTTAATAAATTATTTTGTACAATAACGAATACAGATAGAAAGAAAATCATAGTGAAGTTACTTAAGAATTTATTTGAAGTTTTAGAAAAATCAGAAAACTATTATAAAGTTAAACTGGCAAAAAAAGACCATCCTGTTTTTAAAGCCCATTTCCCAGAAAATGAAATACTACCCGGATTTATTCAAATAGATATTATTTCAAATATCCTAAATCATAATATAAATACTATTTCTAAAGCAAAGTTCCTATCAATTATAAAACCTGAAGATATAATTGAATATCATATCACGTGTATAAATGAATCAAGATATAAAATAATAATAAAAAAAGAAAATAAAAAAATAAGTGAAATAATATATGAAATTTAGTGAAATTATAGTTGTAATACCTACTTATAATAATGATTCTACTATACAAAAAGTTGTTGATGATGTATTATCTTATAATATTAAAATAATAGTAGTTGATGATGGATATGATAATCCAGTAGAAGAGATATTAAATAAAAACTCTAATTTAATTGTTTTAAGACACCCTTTTAATAAAGGAAAAGGTGAAGCAATTTTAAGTGGTGCTAGAAAAGCAAAAGAGTTAGGATACAAGTATTTTATCAGCTTAGATGGAGATGGACAACATCTTGCAAGTCAGATTGAAAAAATAATAGGTGCTTGTGATGGTGATAATCAAATTATAATTGGTGCAAGAAATTTTGATATAGAAAATGTGCCAAATGGCTCTAAGTTTGGACGTTGGTTTAGTAATTTTTGGGCTACTTGGGATACAGAACAAGAGATTGAAGATTCATTGTCTGGATTTAGATTATATCCAACCTCAATTTTAGACTTAGATATTAAAACTTCACGATTTGATTGGGAGATGGAAGTTTTAGTAAAACACTCTTGGAAAAAAAGATTGATAAAAGAAGTGACAATTGACTGTTATTATCCATCACCTGAAGAGAGAGTTAGTCATTTTAAAAAGTTTTGGGATACAGCTGCTATTGTAATGGTACATATTAGATTATTACCTCTTAAGTTTTTTCTTAAAAAAAGATATAAATAGATGAATGTTAAGCAAAGAGGAAGCGGGTGGAGTATAAAACTTGCTTTTAATTTATATAAACTTTTTGGTTACAAGTTTGTCTATTATATTATGTATCCAGTAAGTTTTTTTTATTTTATTTTTGCATCAAATGTGAAAGAATCTTTAAAAGAATATTATAAAATTTTAGGTTTAGAGTTTAATAATTGGATTTATTTTGAACACTTAAGAATGTTTGCAATTTGTCTTGTTGATAGATTTATATCTAAATATGACCCAAGTTCTTATGATTTTATATATGAGGAAAAAGAAACAGTTTTAAAGATTATGGATAGTAAGACTATTTTATTATTTTCTCATTTTGGTGGCTGGGCTTCAAGTTCTAGTAATCCTGTAACTAAAAATAGAATCAATATTGTCATGCAGGAAGTAATTTTAGATAGTATAAAAGAGATTGAAAGTAATATTGAAAATAAAATCTCAAATATTAATATTATAGATCAATCAATGGGACAGATTCCTGTTTCTATTGAAATTGCAAATGCAATTTCAAATGATGAGATTATCGCTATAATGGCAGATAGACCAACAAGTAATAAATATAAATATAAAACAAAGTTTTTTGGAAAAGATGCATTTTTTAATAAGAATCCATTTAAAATTTCTTATAAAACTAAAACACCAATTTTATGTTGTTTTGTAATAAATATTGGATTACAAAGATACAAAGTAGAAACGATAAAATTAAATTTAGATTTAAATTTAAAAGAGAAAGAAGCTATTGATATAGCTATAAAAGAATATGTTAAACTATTTGAAGATATTCTAAAAAAATATCCAAACCAATGGTTTAATTTTTATAATTTTTGGGAGAATAAATAATAGATGAAATTAACAATAGATAAAAGAACAATATCTTTAGAAGAGATAATAAATGCAACAGATATAGAGATATCTAAAGATGAAAAGTTTATAACATTTATAAATCATACTCATGATTTTATGATGAATACAATTAAAGCTGGTAAACCTATTTATGGGATCACTACAGGATATGGAGCAAGTGGCAAAAACTATGTTAGTTATGATGATGCAGCAACGTTACAAACAAATCTATTTCGTTTTCACGGGTGTGGTATAGGAAAAAACCTAAGTTATGAAGTATGTAGATATGCTGTTATTTGTAGAACTATCTCTTTAAGTAAAGCTCGTTCAGGTGTCTCTATGAATCTTTTGCATAGACTTGAAATGCTTGTTGAAAAAGATATTATTCCTGTAATTCCATCACAAGGCTCAGTTGGTGCAAGTGGAGATTTAACACCACTTTCTTATATAGCAGCTGTAATTGCTGGTGAGAGAGAAGTTTATTATAAGGGTGAAATAAAAGATGTGATGGAAGTTTACAATGAACTAAATATTACACCTTATAAGTTTGAGCCTAAAGAGGCATTAGCTATTATGAATGGTACAACGATAATGAGTGCTATAGCTTTAAAAGCGATTGAAGAGTTTGAGGTTATTTTAGACTCTATGGAATCATACGTGGCAGGGATGTTTGAAGTTCTTTTAGGAGATGATACCCCTGTGGCGGATTTTGTTCATGATTCAAAGCCATTTAGTGGTCAAATAAACGCAGCTAAAAATATCAAAAGAAAAATAGAAGGTTCAAAACTGACTCACGGAAGAGATGATAGATATGATAAATTTTTTGCTGATAATGACCTGAATATTCAAGATACATACTCTATGAGATGTGCACCTCAAGTTTTAGGGGTAATAAGAGACAATTTAGAGATATCAAAAAACTGGGTAGAAACTGAGATAAACAGTGTAAATGATAATCCCCTTATAGATGGTGAAAATCAAAAAATCTATACCTCTGGGAACTTTTATGGTGGATATGTAGCTCATGCTATGGATACACTTAAGATTTGTGCTGCAAATTTAGCAGACTTATTAGATAAAGAGTTTGCTCTTTTAGTTGATCATAAATTTAACCGTGGTTTAGGAGAAAATCTTAAGCTTTCAAAAGAGCCATTTTTTCATGGATTTAAAGCTATGCAAATAAGTCTTAGTTCTTTAAGTGCTGATGTTATCAAAAATACAACAGCAGCTTCTATTCACTCAAGACCAACAGAATCACTTAATCAAGATAAAGTATCTATGGGAACAACTGCTGCAAATGATTTTGCTAAGATGATGCCCGATCTTCATAATATGCTTTCTATTGCATTTATAGGTATGGCGCAAGCTGTTGATATAAGAGGAGAGAGTGAAGTTTCACCACATCTTAGAAATATCTATAAAGAGATAAGAAAAATAGTAAAACCATTGTATGAAGATAGAAGAATGGATATTGATATACAAAATATCAATAAAATTTTACAAGAAGCGAAGTTTATATAAAGAGTTGAAGATGGAAGCAAAAAAAGTATTAGTTACAGGAGCTACAGGTTCTATTGGCAAAGCAATAGTTAAAGAGTATGCTCAAAATGGATATTTTGTATATATTCACTATAACAGTAATAAAGAAAAAGCAGAAGAGATTTTGAATGAAATAAATCAAAATGGAGAACTAATTACTTTTAATATGCAAGATAAAAACTCTATTAAAGAAGCCTTAGAAAATCTTGATGTTAATGTTTTAGTAAATAATGCTGGTATTATAAAAGATAATCTGTTTTTCTTTATGGATGATGATGAATGGGAAGATGTAATAAATACAAATCTAACTGGACTTTTTTATGTTACAAAAGTTATTTCTAAAAATATGATGATGAATAAACGAGGAAGTATTGTAAACGTGGCATCAATTTCAGGAATAAGTGGAAACTCAGGACAAGCAAATTATAGTGCTAGTAAAGGAGGAGTTATCGCTTTTACTAAAACTCTGTCTATAGAACTTGGAAGATATAATATCAGGGTAAATGCTCTTGCCCCTGGAATAATAGAATCAGAAATGATAGAAAATATACCAAATGTAAAAGAGCTAAAAAAAGCTATACCTCTTAAGAGATTTGGAAAAGCTGATGAAGTGGCAAAATGTGCTTATTTTATAGGTGTAGATGCCACTTATGTAAGTGGAGAGGTTTTAAATATTAGTGGGGCAATGGTTAGATAAAGTTTATGAATTTAATCATATCTTTATTTTATGCCCCAGTTGTTTTTTATTCACTAAGAAACTTTGAATTAAAAACGGTTTCATTAATAATATTTATTTTTTCTCTTCTTTGGCTACTGCTTAGTATAAAGAAAAATATAAAAGAGTATATTTTTCCTCTTTTTTATTTGGGTGTTTCTATTTTGGCATATTACTTAGAGAACTTTTTATTTTTAAAAATCTTGCCATTATTAATCTCGGGATTAATTTCAATTTATATATTATATAGTTACATTTCAAAGAACTCATTTATTTTTATTTTTTTAGAAAAATTCAATAAAAAAGTTGAAAAAGAAGAAAAAGAGTATATTCAAAAGTCAACACTATTTTGGTTTCTTATCTCTTTGTTAAATGTTTTGATTCACTCTTTTGTTCTATATACAAAAGATATGGTTTATTGGACTTTTTATTCATCTGTTGGTTGGTATTTTTTGTTTATACTTGCAGGATTAATTCAATTTGTTCATAAAAAAATCTACTTTAAGGGTAAAGTCCATGTATAAGGTTTTATTTTTAATTTTTGTTTCTACGATGATACTATTTTCAAAACCAATTAAATTTAAAGAGGAAAAATATATCAGTGCATTAAGTACAAGTGTATATAGAAATGGTATTTTAAAAATAGATAATGACACTTTGGAAATTAGATATTTAAATGAGGATAAATCATTTATTTTTACTAAAGAGAATATTATAGAAAAAAATGGTGATAAAAAGAAGGTTTTAAATTATGAAGAAAATTTTGAGTTAACAATTTTTTCAAAAATCATAGATAGTATATATAAAAATAAACCAGAAAATTTAAAAGAGTATTTTCAAATTATAAAAGATGATTCTGTAAATAGACTAATTCCAAATGATTATATATCAAATGTAATAAGCAAAATTGAGTACAAAAAAAAAGATGATAAGTTGATTTTTTTAAAGATATTTTTTACTAATGATGATTGGATAAATATTGTTGAAAATTAGCAATTATATTAATATTTCATTACTTATAGTTTTAGCCTTATTAGTAGTATATTTTAACTCTTTTAGTAGTATTTCAACAGAGCTTCAAACTATATTGCCAAATAGTGAAAAAAAAGAGTTACTAAAAGAGTTTAATAAGTTCCAAAACACAAAAAAAGTATTTCTTAGTGTTGAGGGATTAGACAATAACTCTTTAAAAAAAATTAAAGAATTAGAAGATGAGTTTTTAAAAATAGATGGATTAACTCTTGAAAAATCTTACACAAACAAAAATCTTAAAAGATATAAACAAGAGTATAAGTTTTTTATAGAAAGTATAGATAAAGATGCTTTAGAAAAGTTAAATATAAGTAAAAAACTAGAAGAACTAAAATCTAATTTGATAAATTCTAGCTTCTCTTTTTTTATAGATAAGAAGGATCCTTTAGATATCTTCAAGGAAAAAACCTCTTTAAAAGCTTTGTCTTTAAAAAATAATCACTTAAGTATAAAAGATAGTGCGTATATATCAATATTTAACTTAGAGGGTAGAGTAAATTCAATTTCTCAATATGAGAGTATTTATGATGCAATTGAAAAGCTTAGTTCAAGTGATAAAAACATAAAAGTATTTTCACCTATTTTTTATTTTGTAGAGAATTCAAGAATTATAAAAGATGATGTAAACAAAATAGTTATCTTTTCAACAACAATATTACTTTTACTTTATTTAGTGATTTTAAAAAATCTAAAATTGCTTGTAAATACATTGATTACACTTAGTTCATCTATTTTACTCTCATTACTTGTCTGTTCATTTATATTTGATAAATTATCTATTTTTGTTGTTGTATTTGGAATATCAATTTCTACTGTTGCTATTGATTATATGTTTCACCATTATATGCATAATTATTATGAAGAGAAAAAAGGATTCAACAAGGATGTATTTTTAGGGATGATTACCACTGTTGGGGCTTTTGCTATTTTGTCTTTTGTTTCATTTGATTTAATTAAACAACTTTGTTACTTCTCCATAGTTTCACTTCTTTTTTCATATATTCAATTTGCATTTTTATATCCAAAAATTAACTTTTATCAAAAAAGATTTAGTACCAATACTTATAATTTTTATTCAAAAGTCAAACCTATTTATATGATATTGCTTGCGATAGTCTTATTACTTATTTCAATAGATAAGTTTTATTTTGATTTAGATTTGAAAAATCTTGATATAAATAATGTCCACTTAAAAGAAAAAGAGGACTATTTTAATAAAAAATTAAATCTTCAAAAGAATATGCCTGTTTTGATAAAAGCAAAATCTATAGATAAATTGATTGAAAAGGATAGGGTATTAAAAAATGAGTATCCAAACTCTTATATCCCAATTTCTATATTAGTAGGTGAAAAAGATTTTTTAAATAAAAAGGTTTTATTGGAGAATATAAATTTTGAGAAAATTAAGAATAAGTTGGATGAGAAGTCTAGTGAGTTGGGATTTAAGGTTAACTATTTTAAAGATGCATATGTTTATAAGGTAGATAAACCAATTTATACAAAAGATATATTAAGTGATTTAGGAATAGAGCTTATAAAATATAAAGATTTTTATTTGTCATATGCCAATTTACCTAAAGACAAAGTTGCTGAATTTAGTAAATATGATTTTGTAGAGAATTTAAGTATAAAAACAATGTTTGAACAAAACTTAGTCTCTATTTATAGTGAGTTGTTTATATATGGAGGAATAAGTGTCATTTTTATTTTATTGATGTTATTTTTCTCTACAAAAGGTAATTTTCTTATTTCACTTACTTATTTAATATTTCAAATATCATTAATGGCATTAGTATCTTTTTTTATGGCTTTTAATATATTACATTTTTTTATTATTTTTGTTATTTTATCAATAAGCATAGATTTTGGTATTTATTTGGGGTCAAGTAGTTTAGATAAGAACACTTATACAGCTGTCTTATACTCTTTGTTATCTACCTTTGCTGGATTTGGTATATTGATTTTTTCTAAAACAAATGCACTTTATTCAATAGGGCTTATTGCCTCTATAGGAATAGTTGCAATTGCAATTTTAATTATAATTTTGAAAAGGCCTTTTTATTACTCTAAAAGTATTTAATGATAATGGTTCAGTAAATGAACATGAAATAAAAAAAGAACTATTTATTGATAAAAAATATTTTAATAAAGTTTCATATATATCTTCAGCTAGCAAGGAGATGAATGCCTTAAAGATATTTAAATCCTACTATTCAAATGCAAAATCAATTCTTTTTGACAATACAAACAAAGGAATTAATAAACAACTAGAAGAGTTAAATATTAGTGATTTTGATATGCCATCTATACAGGATAATATTTTTTCTGACAAAGATTTCTCTTATTTATATTTTACTTCAGGGAGTACTGGATTTCCCATTGGAGCATTAAAAACAAAAGAGAATATATTTTCAGAAATAGAGGTGTTATCAAGATTATTAAAAGAGTATAAAATAAAAAGAGTTATTGTAACTGTTCCTTTTATTCATCTTTATGGCTCTTTATTTGGACTCTTTTTCCCGTTGATGAATGATATTGATATCATTTTAAAAGAGCATTTTTTGCCCCATGACCTACTAAATATAATAGATGATAACTCATTAGTTGTGACAACACCATTATATATAAAATCCTTAAATAGACTAAATGAATCAAAAAATCTTTCTAAATCATTATTTGTAAGTTCAACTGCACCTTTATTATTAGATGATGCAAAAGAGTTTAATAATAAATACTCTTCAAATATACTACAAATATTTGGTTCTACAGAAACAGGAGGAATTGCCTATAAGTTTAATGATGAGTCTTTGTGGACACCATTAGAGAAAGTAACAGTTGCAACAAATGATGACAATGAGTTAAACGTCAAATCTCCTTTTATCTCAAATATTGTCTATGAAAATGAGTTTAAACAAACAAATAATCAAGTGCAAACCTTTGATTATGTAGAGTTTGAAGAGAATAAGTTTAAAGTAATAGGTAGAAGTTCTCAAATACTAAAAATTGCTGGGAAACGTTATTCTACAATTCAAATAGAAAATATTTTAGAAAATGTTGATGGAATAGAAAAAGCAGTTGTATTTGTAAATTCAAATGATAAAAACAGACTAAAAGATGAAATTCTAGATATTACAATAGAGAGTAAAAAAGAGTTTTTAGTTAAAGATATAAAAAAGATACTGAAAAATGAATTATCAAATATTAAATTTTCTATCAATTTAAAAATAGTTGATAAAATAAAAACATCAGTAGTTGGTAAAAAACTTGCGATTCAATAATTTATTATCAATTAGATATAATCAAAATAAAGTAGATTAATGTCAATTATAATTAATAATTTAAATATGTCATATGATAATGTACCAGTATTAAAAGACCTCTCATTGCAAATTGACACAGGTTGTGTTTTTGGGCTATTAGGTCCAAATGGTGCAGGAAAAACTACCCTTGTCTCTATTTTAAATCATCTTATTACAAAAGACTCAGGTAGTATTGAAGTTTATGGATTAGATTTTGAAAAACAAAAAGATGAAGTCAAAAAAATATCATCATATATCCCTCAAACATATGCTTTTTATCCTAATTTAACAAGTTATGAAAACCTGGAATTTTTTGGTGCTTTATATGGCTTGAGTGGTGATAATTTAAAAAAACAAATTTCATATTGTATTGAAGCTACATCTTTAGAAAAGTTCATAAATAAAAGAGCCTCGACATATTCAGGAGGGGTAAAAAGAAGGTTAAATATTGCTATTGGATTACTTAATTCTCCAAAGATAATATATTTTGATGAGCCAACAGTTGGAATAGACCCCCAATCTAGAAAATATATTTTAGAGGTAATAAAAAACCTAAATAAAACACAAGATACGACTATTATTTATACGTCACACTATATGGATGAGGTTGAATATTTGTGTGATGAAATTGCAGTATTAGATAATAGTAAAATTATATTACAAAATAAAAAAGATATTTTGATTCAAAAAAAATCTATTATTGAAGTTGAGTTAGAAAATCAAAAAATCAAAGTAGATATTTCAAACTCATACGATGAGTTCTTAACTTTAATGGCTGAATTAAAAAGTAAAAATGAAAAGATTATAAATATTAACTTTGCAGATAAAAATTTAGAGAAGCTATTTTTATCTCTTACTAAAGAGGATTTAAGAGAGTAATGTTTAAATATATTTTAAAAAAAGAGTTATTATTAATATTTAGAGATATACATGCTTTGATGGTATTATTTATCATGCCAGCTCTTTTTATATTAATCATGTCTTTAGCTTTGAAAAATACCTATTCAGATACTTTAGAAACAAAATTAAAAGTTGCAGTAATAAGTTCTACAAATGAGGATATAAAAGGTTTTGTTGATGATTTAAATAAAAGCAACTATTTTTCTGCAAATCTTGTGAAAAATGAAGCACTTAAGATATTTATTTACAAAGATAATTATGATTTTGTAGTATCGCTTGATGAAAATTTTAAAACAAAAATAAATAAAAATGTCAAAGATTTTGAGATAAAAACTTTTAGTAAGTCAGGGATAAAAAAAGAGTATTTTTATATATTAAAAAATAGCATAACTGAGATTATTTCAAAAAGCATAATGAAAGATTTTTTTATTAAATCAAAAATAGATGCAAGAACACTTTCTGTGTTAAGTGAAAAGATAAACAACACATATATTTATAAAAATGAAAAAGTAAAATCAAAACCAAGTTCAGTGCAACAAAGTGTCCCTGCATGGCTTGTATTTTCCATGTTTTTTATTTTGATACCTATTTCAAATACTTTTATAAATGAAAAGAATTTTGGTACTATTTCTAGAATTAGAAGTATAGATGTATCATTATTTCCAATATTGCTTGGGAAAATCATTCCATATTTTATTGTTAACCAAATTCAAGTTGTAATTATGATTTTAGTAGGAATATTTATTGTTCCTTTATTAGGAGGAGACTCTTTAGTTATTAGTGGGAACTATTTACTTATATTTTGTATGAGTAGTGCTATTTCTATTGCAGCAATATGTTTTGCATTATTTATAGCAAATATTAGCAAAACAACAGAGGAAGCAACTTCTATTGGAGGAGTAACAAATATAGTTTTGGCAGCTCTTGGGGGAATAATGGTTCCAAAATTTGTTATGCCTCAATTTATGCAAGACATCTCATCTTACTCTCCTATGTCTTGGGGATTGGAAGGTTTGTTGGAGATTTTTGTTAGGGGTGGAAGTTTTAGCGATATAAAAATTTATTTATTATATTTATGTTCATTTGCTATTGTATTTTTATTGTTAGCATATATGAAATTAAAAAAAGGAAATAATTAATGGAAGATTTGAAATACGAATTAAAAAAGTTAATAATTGAAGAGTGTGAAAAAGAGTGTGAAATTGAAGATATAAAAGATGATGATATTTTATTTGACCCTGAATCTCTTTTGGAACTAGATTCAATGGATGCCCTTCAAATATCTATGGCTTTACATAAAAAGTATGGAATGAAGACAACAGATAGTAAAGAACTTAGAAAAATAATGGTTTCAATTAATACCTTGGCAAAACATATAGAAGAGAATTGATGAATAAAGTCTATATTACAGGTTCATCAATTATTTCTGCACTAGGAAATAATAAAAATGATTCTGTAAAAAAAATTCAAGAGATTAATGATAATAATTATTCTGAATATTTAGTAAATAATTTTGAAGAGTTAAAATATTATCGTATTAAGAAAAACTTTGTATCAAAAGAAGAAAAGTTTTATTCTATTTTGAAAGAAGTAGCATTAAAAGCAATTGAAGATGCAAAGTTATCAAAAGAAGAAGCAGAAGATTTGCATATTTTCTTGGGCTCAACCTCAATGTCAATATCAATTGAAGAAGAGCAACATTTAAAATATAAAAATGGTGATTCAACTGAAGAAATTAAAAATATAGGATATGGTGAAATCGGACATTTTGTTGAAAATTTGATTAATTCAAAATATAATACAACAATAATTCAAACAGCCTGTACCTCAAGTGCAAATGCCATTTGTTATGCAAATGATTTAATTAAAAGTAAAAAGATAAAAAGAGCTTTGGTCTTAGGTTTTGAATTTTTTAATGAGACTACTTATAGGGGATTTCAATCTTTGATGCTTTTAAGTCAAACAGGTGAATATAAGCCATTTGATATAAATAGTGATGGTTTGATTTTAGGAGAGGCTTGTTCCGCAGTTATTTTAGAATCTCAAAAAAAAGAAGCAAATAACTTTGAAATATTATCTACAAATAATAGCTTTGATAACTATTCTGTTACTAGTTCTAATCCAAATGGAGAAGTGACTCTTTCATGTATGGAAGAGGCTTTAAATAAAGCTAATTTAACTATTGATAAAATTACTTGCCTAAAGGCACATGCAACAGGAAGTGAGAATTCAAACTTATCTGAAGCTATTGCTATTGATAAACTATTTAAAAAGTATAATAAAAAAACTGATGTAGTGATTTTAAAACCATACATTGGTCATACATTAGGTGCTTGTGGAACAAATGAAATCGTTTTATTATGTGAAAGTATTAAGAATAATTTTTTACCAAAAACAATTAATTTTTATGACAAATACAACGATATAGATTTCTCTCCCTTACAAGAAACTAGAAAAATAGATAAGGCAACCATACTTTTTCATTATATAGGATTTGGTGGAAGCAATACCTCTATAATATTAAGTAATGAGAGTTAATATGTATATAAAAAGTGTTTATAAACTACTAAATGAGAATAGAACGGCAAAAGAGTATAGAAAAGATTTAAAAGAAATTTCAAGTTTAAATCTAAGAAGAAATTCAAAGTTCAATGTAATGGCTGTTTATGGAGCCATAAAGGCATTAAGTAATATAAAGTATAAAGATACCTTATCAACATATATTTCAAGTGAATATGGCTGTATTGAAGACCTATTAAAGGTTTTAAATCAAATAAATAGTGATGATTCTTTTGTTATGCCATTTGATTTTTTAAATGTAAATACAAATAATACAGGATTTGTAATATCTCAGGCTTTAGAAGTTTTTGGAAATAACATAAATATAACATCTGAAGATTTATCTTTTGAAAAAGCATTTGAGTTGGCATATTTTGATTTTCATTATAAAAAAGTAAGTGATATCTTAATAGGTGGAGTAGATGAATCTTTGGATAAGGTACTAAGTGCCAACTCTAATATTAATAATTTAGAAAATTTAGTTTCAAAAGATGGCTCTTCGTGGATATATATAAACGATGAGAAAATTAATTCTTTGGCTAAAGTAAAACATTTTGATTTTTTTGTAAATGTAAATGAATTAAATAGTTATTTAAAGACAATTGATTATAAAGTAGTAGGATTAAATCAATTTGCAAAAAAATATGTAAGTGAATTAGAGGTTAATAAAGAGTTAGTATATAAAAATCAAGATAACTTTTATGGAACATACAGTGTTGCTGATATTATTGATATATTAAATGAAAAAAAAGAATCAGCTATTTACATTAGTTTAGATTCTAAAAAAAGAGCTTATCTGTTTTATTTTGAAAATATTAAATAGTTTTTAATATTCTAAAAGCTTCTTCTTCTAAAGTTGAAGCTTTTATCAATATATTTGAGATTTCTTTTGCATCAAATCTTTCTATTTTTTTTGCGGACTCCACACATTTTAAAGCAAAATATCTTAGCGTATCTCCTGATTGGGTAATTAATTCACTGGCTTTTTGAATCTTTTCATTATCTAAATTATATTTTTTTGATTCTTGTAAAAATGCAGCATATAAAAATCTAAATCCACCACCACCTGTTCCAATCTCTTCTTGCATTCTAACAATATGTGTTAAATAGTTCTTTATATATCTATTATCCTTGTTCTTTTGAAGTTTTTCTATTGATTTTGCTAATCTTCTCATACCTTTTACTCCTGCAAAAGGAAAGGGTGTTAACATTGATTTTGCATTTTTTCTAATGGCTTTTTTTATTATTGGTGTAAAATTAATATTTTCAGGAATATTTGTTGGGTAGTATAAAAATCCTTTTGGGGCAAATGCTCCTTTTGCAAATCTTGCTTTTGTTAAATCCTTTTCGCTACACTCAACAACATCTTCAAAAACAGGATCAGAGATTTTGTACTTTTTCCCAGTTTTGCCATAAACTAAAAGATTGTGTGCATTGAAATGAAATCTCATATTCTCAGGCATATAAGGAAGGTAAAAAACTGAAGTTTGTAAACCTACTAGTTTTTTTTCATCTTCTACTATTTTTGTTAGTTCAAGATTTGCTTCCAAAAGATTTTTATACTGTTTTTTTAAAATAGTAACACCCAAAGTTTTTTCAATCTTTTTTACAATATTTTTAGGTAAGTCCCTATAGGCTATTAGTGGTAAATTATTTATTTTTATAAAAGGCAAATATGCAAAAGACAGAGTGCTTGTTATTCCAAAAGCCATAGGTTCACTTATTTCTAAGCCATAGTGAGTTAGTAGTGTTGATACAACTCCACTTTCACAGTGGGCAAATTGGGAATGTTTAAAGTTATCTATCATATTTTAAAATCCTTTAGTTCTTCAATTTCAATTGAAAAAGCATCTGCATATTTTTGAATAGTTTTATTATTCAGCTTTTTAAAGATTTCCATTCTTAAGTGTCTTTTTACTCTAAATGAAAACATACCAACTGCACTTGCTAGCGTTGGTAAATCCATTCTATTTTTATACATAAAATATTTAATTGGTGAAGCAATGTTATTATTTATATCTTCTAAACACTCTTTTTCTAACTCTTTATACTCTTCAACTGCTGTAATAGTTGCAAACTCTTCAACACTACTTGCATAATTTATTCTTTGAAAATCCCCATGCTCATCTGTTCCATACATTACTTTTTTTTGTCCATTTAATGTAGAGTTATTCTCTTGGGGAATTTCAATTTTTTTCATTACACAACTTTTAAAGACATGAAGGCAGTTGAAAATCTTCCACTTTCTGGGATATAGCAAAGAATTTTTTGTCCTTTTTTTAAATTGCCACTGTTAAATAACTCTTCAAGCATTATATATATAGATGCACTTCCTGTATTTCCATGAGTGACTAGATTTGTAAACCATTTGTCATATGGAATTTCAAAGTTAGCTTTTTTTAAGCCTTCATATAGTTTATCTCTAAAATATGTTGAAGAGTAGTGTGGTAAAAAGTAATTATATTCTTCTGCTTTTATATCTCTTTTTTTAATTATTTCAATTAATGGTTTAATTACTGTATATTCAACGATATTTTCATTTAGAAGTTTTACATCTTGTCTTACACTTAGTAATGATTTTTTCATCACTTCTTCTTGTTCGTATGCTCTCCAAGATTGAATTGAATTGTTCTCAAGTATTTCTAGTCCGCTATACATACAAACAGGCATTTCTCCCGCATATGATAATACATCTATAAAGTCTATTTTTAAAGAAATTTTATTTTTATTTGGACTATTTTCAACTCTCATAGCTCCTGCACCATCTGAAAGCATCCATCTTAGAAAATCTTTTTCAAATGCTATTCCAGCATTTTTTTCCAATTCAGCTAGTTTGTGATTTGATTCTTCTGTAAAGTTTCTAGCACATAAAATGGGAGATGAAGCCTCTGATCCACATGATACAGCTTTTGTGATTTCGCCTGCTTTTATTCCATAATAGATATATTTTAAAGCATTTATTCCACTTAGACATATTCCAGAAGCTGATATAGTTTCAATTCCATTGATACCTAACTCACCTTGCACCATCAAGGTATGACCAGGCATCAATTGATCAGGAGAGGTAGTTCCACAAGCAAGGCATTCTATATTTTCTAAGGTAAAATCTTCATCTATCAATTTTTCTATAGCATTTGAACAAAGTTGTGCATTTGTAAATAAAGGTTTTTGAGTCCCTTTTTCTAAAACATAAAATCTTCTTTTAATTCCATTACTTCTTAAAACTATATTTTTAGCTTTTGATTTTTTTCCGCCAATATATCCAAGATATTCTTCAATATCTTTATTATCCACAGGTTCATTTGGCATAAACTTTTGAATATTATTTATATAAACATCTGACATTTATTGATATTCCTTTATTCTTTCCTCACCACTACCTGATGGCAATTCATATAATTCTTTTTGTTTTATAACTGCATTTTTATTTATTTTTCTTAAAACCGATTGTATTATCATATTTATAGGTACTACTGTAACTATCATTAATAATAAAAATATTAAGTATAACATTACAACTGGTTTTCTTTTTATGTTTCCTGGTTTACCTATTTTTCTTATAAGTCCACCCCAAATAGTGAAACTTTTTGTTCCTATTTGTTCACTTCTGATAAGTTTAGTATTCACAACAACTGCTTTTAATCCATAAAGCAAACTTTTATTCTCTTTTTCTTTATCACTTTTTAGGGCATCAACTAAAGCTTTACCAAATCTTTGTGATTTTATTATTTCATCTTCACTTATACCAGCACTACTCAATCCAAAAATAGAATTCTTTTTACCAGTTAACATCCATCTTGGAGTTGTTATAAATGTTTCTAAAGAGTTTCCTTTATCTATCAAAACTACATTATCTATTAAGTTTGCTTCTAAGTCAGATAACATCTGTTTCATTTTTTCTTGTGCCATTATCCACATATTTCTACAGCCAATAAGTGTAATAACAGGTTTATTTTTAAATTTACTTTTTGCCCAAGAAGATTTTAAAAATGATGAGATAGGAATAGAAGGAGAAAGAAACCAAACTTGATAAGAAAGAATAATCAAGTCATAATCATTTGAGTCATCTTCAAACTCTTCTATTTCACAGGTGTCAAGATATACAGACTCTGGAAAACTATCCATAAAAGTCATAAGAGACCAAGGAAAAGGATAAGGTTTTTTTGGTTTAATATTTTTGTAAAAAAGTTCAATGTCTTCATTTTCGTAAAGGGGTTTAGTGAAGTTTTTAACTAGATTGTTTAGTTGTCCAGTTTGAGAATAAGAAACTACTAAAACTTTTTTTTGATTCAAATTAGATGTCTGAAAGATTAATTTTAATGTAGTAAAATATCATTTTTTTTATTAAAAATGAATAAGAGAAGTTATTATTTCATGATTATTAATGCAATATAGTATATAAATACTATATTACATTAATTTTTTATTTTGCATACATAGATAATTGAAGATTAATCGCATTTTCTAAGTTTTGAACCCAACCATTATAGTTTTGGTGGATTTGATTTGTTTGAGAGCTGTATTTTAAATTTAAACTACTTTTATATTTAATTGAGAAACTTTTTTCATTATATGGAATCTCTACAACTGCTTGATGTTGTCTAAGCATTATTTTACCCATTGCCAATCCAGGTTTAACTTGTGTTATAATCCAACCTTTTGAAGCACCAGCTATTTTGATTGCTTTATAAACTTTTTCCATAGATGCATTCACTTCTATTGGATCATTATTAACATTGTATACAGCAGCTGTTCTACAACCTGCTAAAATAAATAATGCTAAAAATAGTACACTAGATACTTTTAATATGTTTTTCATTTTGTCTCCTTAAAATTTTAAGATTATATAATTGTCATTATTATAATATAATTAATAAATTAATTATTAGTATAAAAATAATTTTAGTTTGCTTCTATTTTACTCAACTCTTTTAGGTTTAAATTATGGCAAAGCTTAACACCATACAAAAAGATTATCCATGAGGTATAAATCCATAGAAAAGTAAAAAGAAGTGTTGCCATTGAACCATATAGTGTAGTGTAGGTTTGATTATATAAGACGTAGTATACAAAAAGGTTTTTTGTTATTGAAATAACTACTAAAGTAATAAATGAAGATAAAAGTGCCGCTTTTACACTAATGTATGTATTCACAGTTAGCTTAAATAGTACAAAAAATATACTCCAACCAAGTATTAGTGTTAGTAAAAAATCAAAAATTGTATTATTATAAAAAGTTGTTATTATAATATATCCTGCAAATACTAATGGAAGTAGGGTAATAAAGAAAAGATAAAAGAAAAAAGAGGCATAGATTGACTTTCTTTTTGTTTTATGGATTTTATTTACAATATATTCGTAATCTTTAAAAAACATTGTAAAAACAAATAGCATATAAACAATCCCAATATTCCCAAGTTTATCAGAGTTTGAGATGAAGTTTTTTATTTGTTGTGCAAAGTTTTGTGAGTGGGATGGATTGATTAGGTTTAATATATAGTTTATAAATAGCTCAACATACTCATTAAACTGTTCTAGATTTGAAATTATTGCAATGATTAAGGCAAAAATTGGAAGAATAGAAAAAATAGTAAAAAAGCTAAGGCTTGCTGCGTAATAAGTTGTATCATCATTAAAAAACGAATCAAGGGCATCTATAACTTTTGCAAATAGTTTTTTACCATTTTTATTTTCCATTATTTCACTTTATAATCCCATTTTATGTGGATTTAGAATATTGTTTGGATCAAAGGCTTTTTTGATACTTTTAAATAGTTCAATTTCTGCTTGGTTAAAGGCAATATCCATAAAGGGTGCTTTTGACAAGCCAATCCCATGTTCTCCACTTAAAGTTCCACCCATATCAACTACAAGTTGAAAAATCTCTTCTATGGCTTTATGTCCATCATGCATCTCTTTTTCATTGTTTTTATCTTTCACCATTACATTAACATGAATATTTCCATCACCTGCATGGCCAAAACAAGGAACATTGAAGCCATATTTGTCACCTATCTTATATATCTCTTCTAGGGCCTCTGGCAATTTACTTCTAGGAACTGAAATATCTTCATTAAGTTTTTTAGTACCATAGATTGCTGTTGCAGGACTTGCATTTCTTCTTGCAAACCATAACTTAGATGCTTCTTCATCATCTTTTGCAACAATAAACTCAGTAGAACCATATTGAGCAAATGACTCTTTTAAAGTGTTTAACTGTTCATCAACTTCTGCTTGACTACTTCCATCAACATCACCTACTAAAATACCACCTGCATTTTCAGGTAGACTTACTTGTGGAAATTTTTCTCTTAATGCTTTTATTACAAGAGCATCTAAAAATTCCATTGCAACTGGATTTGCACCAGAGGCTAGTGATTTAAATACTGCATTCATAGCTTTATTTACATCTGGAAAAACACCCATGTAAGTCTGTTTGAATTTTGGTTTTGGGATTAGCTTAAGTGTGATTTCTGTGATAATTGCTAGTGTTCCTTCACTTGCT
Source organism: Arcobacter sp. (assembly GCA_002869535.1). Taxonomy (GTDB): domain Bacteria; phylum Campylobacterota; class Campylobacteria; order Campylobacterales; family Arcobacteraceae; genus Arcobacter. Next base: position 73,597 of record PKUK01000007.1, on the reverse strand, counting down.
ATTAAAATACCTGCGGTGTTATATCCTGCAACATCTTTGATAGTTTTTTTACCAGCTCTTATAATCTCACCATTTGGTAAAACAGCTCTAAGGGCTACTACATAATCTTTTGTTATACCATATTTTGCAGCTCTCATTCCACCTGCATTTTCACTTACATTTCCACCTAAAGTAGAGTAGTGCTCACTTGCTGGGTCTGGAGGATAAAATAATCCTACTTCTTCAGCTGCTTTTTGAAAATCCATATTAATAAGACCAGGTTGTACGATACCTAACATATTTTCCATATCTATTTCAAGTAGTTTATTCATATGTCTTTCAAGGCTAAGAATAATACCCCCTTCTGAAGGAAGTGCTCCACCTGTAAATCCACTTCCTGCACCTCTTGGAACAATTACTATCTTTTTATCATTACAGTATTTAAGTACATCTGATACATCTTGTTCATCTATTGGAAAAACAACTGCATCTGGCTCAAATCTCTCTTTTGTAGCATCATAACAGTATGCTATTAGATGAGCTTTATCGCTTTTTACATTCTCTTCTCCAACAATAGAGATGAAATGATTAACATGCTCTTTATTTATCATTATTTAGCCCTAGTAAATTTGAATAGTAAGTGTTATAGTCTATTTGGTCACCTTTGCTTTTATTTTGTGCTAAATCACCATATAAAATCTCTTCTTCTGTTCTATTATCATCTAAAAAATCTGTAATAACTGAGAAGTCTAACCAACTCCAAATATCAGATGTAAATAGATTTGATTCTATGTTTTCAATTCTTGTATAAAATGGCATTTGTGTTTTACTTGAGATATTTGCTATTTTTTGTTTATTTAAAACTGTAAAAGTTCTACTATCCAATACGTATAAATCTGACTTAACCACTATAAATATAGTTCCCATATTTTGTGAAAGTGCAAACTCTTGAAGGATTTTTTGTGAAGGAAGAGGTCTATATTCACTTTTTAAATATGCCCCAAAAATATCTGAGTGCACGAAGTTATTGTAAGTGAATTTTCCTCTTACAGTTCTAAATGTATCTATGTTTGGAGCTATTAATAAACTTTGGTCATACATATAGTTTAATGTAAATATATCATCATTTGCAACAACTCTATTTGATGTTGGAATAGCATTTTGAGTTAGGTCTAAAAATGGAATAAATTTTACAACAGAAGAGTTTGCATTTGAACTTACTACATATGCACTTGATATAATTATGGTATTTCCATTTTCATATCTATGTTGAATAATACCACTTTGTCCAATTTTTAGGTTTCCTATGTTTATCGTGGCATTTTCACTAGTTACATTAGAAAGTCTGCTAATTTGTATTTGCATATCTACTTCTTTTGTAAGGTCATTAGTTGAAGTTAGCTCTTTGTCAATGATTATAGGATTGATATCACTTAATATATAGTTATAATCTAATCCTTTGTCTGCTGATTTGATATCTATATCTTTGATATACCAACCAGCTCTTTTCATCTCTTTTAAAGATTTCTCACCCTTACATTCACCACCATCTAATTTTGTGGTTTCGATACTTGATGGAGTTTCCCAACCTTTTTTATAACAAATTGTAGTTTTTGCATTTAATGTATTTGCAACTAAAAATGCAGCACCTAGTAGTAATAATCTTTTGTTTATCATTGTTTTTCCTTATTTAGCTTGTAACTCTTTTAATTTTTCTTTCACTACATTTACATGTAAGATCTCAGTAGTTTCACCTTTTGATTTCTTCTTTTTTCTCACACTCACTTTTTCCCAAATAGCAGCTATTTCACCTTCTGGGTTTATAATGAATGTAGTTCTTACTACTCCCATAGATTCTCTACCCATGAATTTTTTTAGTTGCCAAACCCCATAATCTTCACACATCTTTTTTTCTGTATCTGCAAGTAGTGTTATGCTTAAATTTTGTTTTTCTATAAAGTTTCTATGTTTTGCAGGTGTATCTGGACTAACACCTAAAATAGTTGCATCCAAATCATCAAATTCAGGCATTGAAGCAGTAAAGTCACAAGCTTCAGTTGTACATCCTGGTGTATTATCCCTTGGATAAAAATATAAAACTATCCAGTTACCTTTTATATCTCTAAGACAAATTTCCACATCATCTTGATTTGGAGCACAAAAATCTGGTGCAATTGTTCCTACTTCTAACATAATATAATTCCTTTTTATTAGTCCCTAATAAAAAGGGACCTTATGATTTTTTTCTTCTTTTTAGCATAGGAAATAAATTCCTATTAAAAGAAGCAAAAACTAAAGAGTCTCAGAAGAGACTTTTAATTCTTTATTGCTATAAATGTTGCAAAATTAACCCACTTAAAAAGTGTTTCACAGTGGCTAAAACCTGCATCTTTAATCATTTTTTTATTTTCATCTTCTGTATATGGTATCAAAACATTTTCCAAGGCTTCTCTTTTTTGAGAAATCTCAAACTCTGAGTAGCCTTGAGTTTTTTTAAACTCATAATATTCATCTATACACTGTTTGTTTAAAACTTTGTTTGATGATATTACCTTTTCACTAAAAATAAATACACCCTTAGTATCTAAAGAGTCATAGATTTTTTTTATGAGCTTTTCTCTTTGTAAAGGTCGTATAAATTGAAGTGTATAGTTAGATACTATTAAGTTTGCATCCAATAAATCTACATCGTGGATATCCCCACATATAAATTCAATATCAACTCCAAAAGCTTTAGCTTTATTTGAAGCTCTATTTAACATGGCTTGTGAATTATCAATTCCTATTAAGTTTAGTTTTTTATCACAATGTTTACTTAGTTCTATTAGTGTTGAAGCTGTTGAACAACCTAAATCAAAAACCTTGTAATCATCTTCTAAAAAGTTTAGTGCAAAATTTATAGTCAATCTTTGCATCTCTTTATAGTATGGAACTGAACGATTTAGCATATCATCAAATACAGATGCAACCTCTTCGTCAAATTCAAATTGTTTTTTAATTGATTTATTAAATACTTTATCTACCATGTAGATATTCTATCAAAATGATTATTAATATATATTTTATAAACTAAGATTAAAATAGTTTTTACAATCATTTATATCATTTAGGATTTGTTCTTTTAATTTTTCAAATGAATCAAACTTTTTATTATCTCTTGTTTTCTCATAAAACTTTATACTTACATCTTTTTCATGCACTTGAATATCATTGTTTATTATGTGGGTTTCAATGGCGAAGCTTCCATCTGTGGTTGTTCTATGACCTATAAAAGTAATAGAAGGGTGACTTTTGCCATCAACTATAGTTTTAGTAATATAAACACCTTCTTTTGGCAAGATGTATTTTGTTACGTTTAGATTTATCGTTGGGACAAACTCTTTTTTACCTAAACCTTGACCTCTTATTTGAAGACCAGTTATTTTGTATTTTCTTCCAAGTAGGGTATTTACAGTTTTAAAATCACCTGTTTTAATATACTCTCTAATTACTCTTGAATGAACAGGGATATCATTTACACTTATTTCATTTATTACTACTACATCACCATCAAATATTGATTTTAATTTATCAACGCAATAAGTTCTATTTTTACCAAAACAAAAATCAAAACCAACTACTATTTTTTTTAGACTTGGAAACTCAATTTTGAGTTGGTCTATGAACTCTTTTCCTTCCAAGTGTTTTATAGAGTTTAATTCATAATAAAAAATAGGAAACTTACTATACTCTTCTCTTGTATTTCCAGGTGTCATATTTGCATAACCTGATTCGATCACTACTACTGCACCATTTTTACTTAAGTTTGTAAATAATGACTGGTGAGCGATATGCATACCATCAAAACCACCAATTGCTATAGACGTTATGTCTTTTTTGCTTTTTTTCATTTCTTCCCTATATCTTTTTGAAAGTAAAAAAGTTCTTCGATATTTCCATCTTTACCCTCTAGTTTACTTTTAGAGTGTTCTATTAATTTCCAGTTTAAAAGTATCGTTACCCCTAAAAAATTTCTTCTAGATAACTCTATGGCATTTTTATCTTTTACCATACCTTTTTTGTCTCTTTTGACATTTGTTCCAACTTCAAATTGGGGTTTAAAAAGCACTATTATATTTTTTGCTGCTAATCTATTTATGTCATCTATAATATTGTGTAAACTTATAAATGAAACATCACAAGTAACTATATCAAAAATTTTATCTGAGGAAAAATCTCTAATATCACAATTTTCAAAAAACTCTATTTTTTCATGGTGCTTTATCTTTTCGTGGAGTTGATTACTTCCCACATCAACACAAGTTACACTTTCAACTTCATTTTCAAGGAGAACTTGCGTAAAGCCTCCTGTACTAGAACCTATATCTAAGGCAGTTAAACCTTCTAGGTTTAAATCTATCTCATCTAAAAAATATTTTAATTTATAAGCAGCTCTTGAAACATAAAAAGTATCTTCTAAAATCTCTACTTTTTGAGTCTCTTCTACATTAAAAGATGGTTTTGTTATAATAACACCATCTATTTTTATTTTATTTGCTTTTATAAGCTCATGGGCTTTGTTTCTACTTTGAATATTAAAAGCTTTTGTTAAAAATAAATCTAATCTCATAGGTGGAATTATAGTTGAAATTTGTTCAAAAAGAGTTTAGTTCAACCTTCGAAGAAAAAAAATCAAAATTTCTTGCTTTTTTAGCTCCATATTCAGAGTTTAACGATGTTATGCAAAGACTTAAAAGTGAACATCCAAAGGCTAGACACTTTGTTTATGCTTATAGATATTTAAATGAGTTTGACCAAGTTATTGAAAATAGTAGTGATGATGGATAACCCAAAGGTACAAGTGGAAAACCCTGCTTAAACGTAATAGCAGGAAATGAGCTAATAAACAGTTTTGTAATAGTAGTACGATACTTTGGTGGAGTAAAACTAGGAACTGGTGGATTAGTACGCGCATACAGTGATGCTGTTAATTCTGTGATAAATATTTCCCAACTAGAAACTTATCAAAAACTACAGATACAAAATCTGCGATGTGAATATTCAGAGTTATCAAAACTTGAATACATAATAAAAAATTCAAACATAAATATAATCAATAAAGAGTTTGATTCAAGTGTAAACTTAACCTTGGAATCTACAAAAGAGGATTTTGAGCTTTTTAATACAGAGTTGCCCCTTGGAGTAAAATTACAATAAATATATAACTAATATGTAATTATTAAGAAATTAATAAGTATAATAATATTTTAAATTATTTATAAGGAAGTAATTTGAAGATTTTATTATATATATTGGTTTTTTTTGCAAGTTTATATGCTAATAGTAATGAATTTATTAATATAAATTTTAGAAATATGAGTCTTGAAGAGTTGATAAAAATCACTTCAAAACAGTTAAACAAAAATATCTTCTATCTTGGAAAGATTGAAGGTAGTGTTGATTTAATTACAAATAAACCTATACGAAAAAAAAGACTTCTAGAAATCTTAGAGTATGCCTTGGTAAAAAAAGGTTATGTTCTAAAAAAAGATGATGATATCTTAAAAATAGAAAACCTAAATAGCAATTTAAGCTCCCATAAAAGAACTATTGAAGTAATAAAAATAAAAAACCTAGAAGCAGAAAATATTTTAGAAGTTTTAAATACAATTTTTTCAAACAAACAATCAAAAACAGCTCCTCTTATAACTATAGAAAAAGATACAAACTCCATAATAATTACAGGAATGCAAAATGATATTTATAAAGCAAAAAAGTTTATTAGTGATATAGATAAACAAAGTGCACAAATATATATAAAAGCAAAGATTATTGAGATAAGCCAAACAAAAACAAAAGAGATTGGATTGGAGTATGGATTGGCAGGATTTAACAAATATAGTTCAAGTACCTTAAGTACTTTTTCTAGCTCTTTTAACAGTTTAAATAATAGTTCAGTGGATTTTAGTGAGTTTAGTAGTTTTGGATTTGACATAAGTTCTTTGTCAAAGGGCTTAACATTAGGTGCAACTATAAATTTTCTAAAACAAAATCAAGGAGTAGATGTCATATCAGAACCATCTATTTTATGTATAAACAATAAAGAGTCATCAATTTATGTAGGCGAAACAAAGTCCTTTAAAACTGGGCAGACAACAAATACTTCAGGAACAACACAATCTTTTAAAAGAGAAGAGATAGGGCTAAGACTAAAAGTAAAACCAAGAATTACGGAAAATAAAATCATTTTAGAGATTAATACTATTTTAGAAGATGCAAAAGAGTCAACAACAAGTGAAAACTTAGATACTTCAAAAAAAGAAGTAAAAACTTCTGCTATATTGAATAATGGCGAAAGTGTAATAATAGGTGGATTAATTAAAAGTAGAAAATTTCAAATGGATTCGGGACTTCCTGTTTTAAAAGATATACCTATTTTAGGAAATCTATTCAAAAATCAAAAAGATGTAAATGATAAGATAAATTTAGTGGTGGTTATCACTCCCTTTATTATTCCTAAAAATACAACACTAAGTGTTATAAAAAGTAAAGTTGACTATTTAGCTAGACTTGAGGAGATTTATGTAAATAATTTACTTAAAAGTATTTAAGAAAAAAGTGAAAAAAAGCAGACACCTAATAATTTAAAAAATAATCACAAGCAAGTCCTAAAAAAGTATTTTAATATAGAAAATTAGCAAGTGTACAAAACTTTGTGTCAAACCGATAAATATCAAATTCTAATAGATTTAAAAACTCACTTTTTTTGTTCTATAATTCCTTAAGGTTTGTGGAACATTGCAGTTTTTACTTTTTGAACATATTGAGGAACACGGTAAACTAATATGAGTGCTTCGTATTCAAAAACTTAGAGGTTTTAGTATACACTTTCAACACGGTTTCTTCCATTATTTTTCGCTTTGTACAGTGCTTTATCAGCTTTAGAAATTATTGTTTCAATTGTATCCCCTTCTTGATACATTGCCAATCCGAAGCATGAAGTTTTATGTCCAACTTTATCAAAAGGAAATCCCTCTATAAGCTTTCTCAGCTTCTCTGCATATTGAATTAGTCCTTTTAAATCTGACTCAGGACAAATAATTAAGAACTCTTCACCTCCCCAACGTCCAACCGTATCAGACTTTCTAGCATTGTTTTGAAGTATGTTAGAAATATTAGATAAAACATAATCTCCTACTTGGTGTCCGTGTGTATCATTAACTTGTTTAAAGTGGTCAATGTCAAGTATTATTACACCTAATGAAGCTTTATACCTTTGCACTCTATCAAACTCGTATAGTAACACTTCATCTAGTTTATGTCTATTGTAGAGTCCAGTAAGCTGGTCTGTTACATAAAGTTGATTTAATTCTACATTTTTCTCTGCAAGCTCACTTGTCACAGCTTCTACAAAATGCACCAAACGAGATATTATTCGTCCATGTTTATTTAGATAAGGATCACTTGTGTCTTCAGGTACTTCTTTCTCAATTTTAGAAAGAGTGTTGTTAGAGGCTTTAACTTCTCCCTCTCTAAAACTAACTATAAGCATTGTTGAATTTAGTAGCTGTAGATTAGATGGTGTTCCAAAAAACTCCCCATATGTATAGAATCCAAATGTAGGTGCTACCTCTTGAAATGGTGCAGTTTCAAGTTCCACAAGTTCTTGCATTAAAAAGCGTCTACATCCACATGTATAGAGAAAGATTGCTTCTGGTTGGAATGTTTGTACCAACTGATGTATTTGAGCAGAATCATTAATGATTAAATCTGGATCTCCATAACCAATTCTGATTTTTTCACCCTCATTAATATCTGCAACAAACTGTATCCCTCCCTCTTCATCAACAAAAACTGGAACTCTAGCTAGCTCCTTACCATCACGCTGTAAAAGTATAGGAAACTCTAAAACATTGAGGAAAAAGTTCTCATCATTGGGAAGACCTAGATATTTATCATATACTTCAAATGCAGGACGATTGTCGATAGTTTTAACTAACATACCATCTGCTTTTGTAATAGTCATCTCCTGACTTAATGGTTTCCATCCTAGATATGTTCTGTAATCTATTTGAAGTTCTTTACCTAAGAATACAACTGCAACAGCTCCTTTTGATTTAATCCACTGCTTAGAGAATACTAATGAATTATTCATAGAAGCATAATCCCCAGCACCTCCTCCAAATATTGGATATGATGACTCAGAAGTTTTTATTCCTTCAAGAAAACTAGCTACATCTATACTTAGTGGCGTACTTAAAAGTAAAACACCTGCTATATGTTCATCAATAGTAGATATCTCACTAGCAATAACTTTACCCGTATCAAACTCTTTAGTATTATCAAACTCTTTAGAAATAACATGCAAAGTAGTAGTATCAAAAAAGCTGAACCCTATTACAGTACTACTCGTATACGTCTTTCCAAAAATCACTTCACCTACTGTTGTAGCTCCGACAATAACAGCTTGTGGTAGTTGTTTAGAAATGCTTGTAGTTACTTTTTCTATCCACTTTCCATCTGTATCAGCTGAAAAAACTTGTACTAATATTGAGGAGAAGTTAGCTTGAGCTTTTATTTCTGAAGAGTAAAGAATCTCTTCTAGCTCATTTATGTTTTTAACTGAATAAGATAGGTGCTTCATAGTATAATCTCTTTCATTTAGATAATGCTTCAAATTTTAGCATTTATATTATAAGATTTTATAGCATTAATATAAGTAAACCTACATAATTTTTAAATAAGTGTTACACTACTTGTTCTTTTAGGAGAATAGACATTACTTTACAATCCTTAAAATATATGAGATAAACAGTAAGTTCAACACAAAGGATTTATTATGAATGTAGGTTATGCAAGAGTTTCAACTTCTAGTCAAAATCTTGAGAATCAAATTGACCAACTCAAAAGTGCTGGCTGTAAAAAGATTTTTTCAGAAAAAAAGTCAGGAAAGAATGAATCGAATCGTGAACAGTTTAAGATTATGATGGATTTTATAAGAGATGGTGATGTCCTTTACATTACAAAACTTGATAGATTATCAAGGTCTGTAATAGATCTTCATAATATTGCAAAGTCTTACATCAAAACATTGATACAACATCTCCAGCAAGTAGACTGTTATTTACAATGTTAGGTGCTATTGCAGAATTTGAACGTGATTTAATAAATGAACGTGTCAAAGAAGGAATTGAAGCTGCAAAGAAAAAAGGTGTTCAGTTTGGTAGAAAAGCTATTCTTGATACTAAAGAGAAGAATGTTATATATAAGCAGCACAAAAAAGGAAAGTCTGTTGCGTGGTTATCTAAGCTTTTTCATGTAGCTCGAAATACGATTTATAGAGCAATTAAAGATGTATCCAAAAAGAAGTAGTCAACCTGACTACTTCATATGTTCAAAAATTCAAGTCTTTTTGGGAAAAGCTTTATATTACAAAAACTGCACCAAAAGTAAGAACTTGTTGAACGTTAGATTAAGATTGTTCAGTGACTTATGTCTCATAAAGTGTTAATATGTTATATTATTAGTATAACAATATATAAAAAACAAAGTAACAAATGAATGCATAAAATAATTATTTACCTTTTATTAATAACATCTTTTTTATATTCTAATAGTTTAAATAATCCAAAGCGTATTCTTATCTTACATTCGTACCACAAATCGATGAATTGGGTAAATAATATTGAACAAGCAATTTATGATACGTTAAAGCCCATTGAAAACAACTATCTAATACATACAGAATATATGGATACAAAAAGAATATTCTCACAAAGCTATTTAAATACTCTCAAAAAAACATATTATCTTAAATACAAAGATATAAAATTTGATTTAATTTTATCTAGTGATAATAATGCTTTTGATTTTCTTCGTAAGAATAGAGATGATATTTTTGGAGATGTTCCTGTGTCTTTTAGTGGAGTTAATAATTTTAAAGACTTTTCATTAAATGGACTAACAAACTTTACTGGAGCTGTAGAGATTATTGATGCAAAATTAACAATTAAAGCTGCCCTTAAAATCTTCCCTAAAACAGAAACGATTTATATTATTAATGACTATCTTACTACAGGAAAAGCCTGGACACAAACTATGAAAAGGCAATTAAAAGATTTTAAAGTAAATCTTCAATTTGCACCAAATAGTAGTCTAAGTGAGTTACAAGAAGATTTAAAGAAATTATCTAAAAATACACTTGTACTTTTAGGAGTATACTTTAAAGATAAAGATGGGACATACGTAACATATGAAAAGATAGGTAACCTTATTACTAAAAGTTCAAATGCTCCTACATTTTGTCTTTTAAAATTCAATCTAAAGGGAGATGTTCTTGGCGGAGATCTAATTAGTGGATATCAGCAAGGTAAGCTTCAATCTGAAATTGGAAAAATGATTCTGGATGGAGTATCTGCATCAGATATTCCTATAAAAAAGAAAGGAATCACTAGTTTTATATTTGATTACAAGAGTTTAAAGAAAAAAGACATTAGTCTAGATTTACTTCCTGAAAATTCATTGATTATTAATCGTCCTGTTACATTTTATGAAAAACATAAAATGATAATACAAGTTACTAGTATTGTTATTTTGGTACTTTTAATGATTATCCTATTTTTACTTTATACAATAAAACAGAAGAAAAAAGTAGAAAAAGAACTTTTAAAATCAAAAAATGAATTAAATAATGTAAATAACCAACTTGAAGAAAAAGTAAAAGAAAGAACTATATTACTTGAAAATGCATATGAAGATATTACACAATATAAGTACCTATTTGAACAAAATAGAGCTGTGATGTTATTAATAGATCCTAAGAACGGTAAAATTGTTGATGTCAATAAGGCAGCTATTGATTTTTATGGATTTTCACGTAAAGAGTTATTATCTATGAAGATTAATGATATTAATATCTTATCTAATAATGAAATTCAAAATGAGATAGAAATGGCAAATCAAGAAAAAAGAAATCATTTTTATTTTGAACATAGATTAAAAAATAATACAATAAAATCTGTTGAAGTTCTTAGTGGCCCTATTACTCTTGGAAAAAAACAACTACTTTACTCAATAATTCATGATATAACAGAGCATAAAGAACACGAAAATATTATTAATGAGCAAGCAAAACTAGCTTCAATGGGTCAGATGATTGGGAATATTGCACATCAGTGGAGGCAACCACTTTCAGTTATTTCATCTGCAAGTACAGGTATGAAACTACAATTTGAATGTGGACTATTTGAACAAAAAGATTTAGTATCTTTCTGTGATTGTATAAATGATAATGCTCAATATCTTTCAAAAACTATTAATGATTTTACAAACTTTATTAAAAATCAGGATGCTCCTTTAGCTTTTAACTTAAAAGACTGTATTGTAAATTTTTTACATTTACTAGAAGGCTCTCTTAAAAAGTATGATATTAAGATTATTTTAAATAATGAAGTAGATATTACAGTTAATGGCTACCAAAATCAATTAGTTCAGTGTCTAATTAATATTGTTAATAATGCTAAGGATGCATTACGAGATAATAATATAGAGAAAAAATATATTTTTATTTCAACTAATATTATAGATAATAACGTAGAAATTATAATAAGAGATAATGCAAATGGTATCCCAAAACAGATAATAACTAAAGTATTTGAACCATACTTTACAACTAAACATCAATCTCAGGGTACAGGTTTGGGACTTCATATTACACATGATCTTATTACATCTATGCATGGAACTGTTATAGTACGTAATGTTAAATATAAATATAATGATGAAGAATATAACGGGGCTGAATTTAAGACAACTCTTCCTATCTCCATAAATGAAATGTGATACCTGATAGTCTAAAAGATTCAGATAAAGTGGTTTTGGAACTTTCTCTAAGTTTCAAATTAAATTGTTGAACTATAATATAATGTTAATGGCTATTGGTTCCTGACACAAAACTCTAAACGACCTCAAAATTAGAATTTATTTTTTCCTTTTTGTTCTTACTTTTGATACTCTTTTTTCATTGATTTTGTAATTAAACTCTAAATACTTTTTTATCATAAACTCTGATAAATCATACATTTCATCTAGATTTGTTTTTACTTTCCAAGAGTTGATATCTTCACTTTTAGAGATATGTTTTTTTATCTCTATATTGTTTTTATTGTATATATTTAAAAGCTTTTCTGTGGGGAAGTCCTCTATTAAAGGATGATTGATAAAGGATTTTTGGTACTCTTTTTTAAAATAATGAATTAATGAAAATGCTAATAATTCTGGAATCCAAAAAGAACCTTTTGTAATTTTATTTGAAAAGAGTGACGTCAGGTATTGGTAATATACTCGCATTGGCTCTAAGTTTTTTGCAATCTTTAAAAATAGGGGTGATTGATTTTTATTTTTGAATATATATAAAAATGTTTCATTTACTACTATATTATTTTCTAAATAGTTTTTAAGATTATGTACACTTCTATTTATAAACTCTATTTCATAAGAGTTTATTGGTAAGATATTTTTTTTAGATTCATCTTTTATATCAATTTTTTCATAATCACATAATAAAGAGTGAATTATTAATAAAAGTGTATCAACTTTTAGCTTCTTTAAATTAAAAGAGTTACAGTGCTGTAAAACTAATTTTAGCTGTTCATTCTTGTCCATAAATACCCTAATTTTTATATGACTCAATTTTAGGAGAAAAATAAGAATAATTCTTCTTTTTATGTGCTAAGTATATTATCAAATAGTGCTAATTTTATAGTTTATTTTTGCTATAATACTTTATGAAAAAAGAGACACTACAAAAAAGAACAAAAATTGCAAATGATATTATGTATTATATTTATACTCATATTGATACTCATATTGATATAGAAGAGTTGAGTATAGATTTAAAAGTAAGCAAGTTTCATATGCATAGAATCTTCAAAGATGCCTTTGGAAAAAATATTTATGAAAGCATCAAATCTATTCGTCTTCAAAAAGCATCAAATCTGCTTTTAACAAATAAATATTCGACAATTTCAAATATTGTAAATCAATGTGGTTACTCTTCCCAATCCTCTTTTATAAAGAGTTTTAAACAGAGATTTGAAATGACGCCAAAAGAGTGGAGAAATACAGGTTATAAAGCCTACTCTTCAAAAATATTACAACAATCACAAAAGGCCATGCAGTCAACTGCTGACTTTTCCAATATGAAACCAACAATAGTAAAAATGCCAACTTTTGAAAGTTTTTATATTAGAAATAATGGTTACAATGCAAATATAAAAGAGGCTTGGCAGAAACTCCAAACTTGGATTTTATCAAATGATATAAAAGAGTATCAAGAAATTGCACTTTTTCATGATAACCCTACAATCACACCACTTAATGAGTGTCAATATATTGCTTGTATTGTAACTGATGATAAAGATATTAAAAGTGATAGGTTGCCAAACTTTAAGATATCAAAGGGTGTTTATGCAAAGTTTGATTTAGTAGGTAGGCAAGGAGATATTTTGAAGTTTATTCACTGGGTTTATCATGAGTGGTTACCAAAAAGTGAATATGAAACAACAACAAAACCCTCATATGTAATATACAGAAAAAACAACTTTTTAGATGAAGACAATGAGTTTGATTTGAGCTTTTATGTATCTATTAATTACTAATTATTTTAGATATTTTTTCTTTAGAGTATAAAATATATTTAGATCTTTGATTAATCTTTCAGGGTTTTGACTATGTATTACTTTATTGCAGTCAATACAAAGAACAGTTAAGTTTTCAAAATGATATGTTCCACCATCTTCTATATCTTTTATGAGAAGTAACATAGAGGTATCTAGTTTTATTGGTTTTCCACATCTATTACATTTGTAGCTATCTCTTCTTAGAACAATCTCTTTTCTTCGTAGAAGATTATTTGCAGTACTATTTTTTGGATTAGATTCTTTTTCATAACTTCCCCATAAAATATCTTTTGATACAGCTTTTTGAGTTCTTTTTATATATTCGAAGTTTATAAATTGTTCAGCAACATTTTCTAAAACCAATAGAGTTGAAAGATTGGCTGGGTTTGATTTATTAATTTTATCTATTTTTGAAAAATCAAAGTTTATTTTAGGATGGTTGTTTTTTAAGTATATTTGTAAATCTTTTAGGAAATAGGCACCATTATTTTTATTATAATAGAATTTAAATACTCTTTTTCTATAGATATAAAAAGGTAATAAAAAGGAAACTATGATTAATGAAAGAATCGTATAATCCAAGCCAAGAATCATATTAGCTCCTTTATATTATTTCGGGGTCGACGATATGTTTTTTTAAAGTATTTCTTGCTATTTCATGTTCACCAATGGCTAGGTTTTCTAACTCATTGATATGAAGTACTGGGATATTTATCTCTCTTCCAATTACTCTTTCCATGTTTTTTCTATTTGAGTCAAGTAAATAAAAATCTTGGTCATTATCAACAACTATAAAATCAGCTCCACTATCATAAGCATCAAGCATTAAGTTTGAAGTTATTTTATATGTTAATTCTGGATTTATGTGAAAAGTATCTTTTGCTAAATCTTGATCTAATGTTTGAAGATTTAATACTTTTGCTTTTAAGCTAGAGATTAAATTTGATTTTTCTTGTGAATCATCTGATTTTAAATAGGCAAAGTTAAAATCTTCAAATGAATGTTTGATTTCAGATGAGTTTTTAAAACTACCAAAATCAATTGACTTAGATGTATTAAACTTTTGCTTGTCTATTGGTTTTGAGATATTTAATTTGTTTTTTAAACTAACAATTTTATCCTCAAGAGTTTGATCAAAATTTAAAATTCTATTACTCAAGCTTGTATGGTACTCTATTCCATATTCACACTCTTTGATTCTATTTAAAATAGCTTTTTCTTTATTAGGAAATTTTTCTATTAACTGTGATGCCAATAATAGTATTGCATCTCCAATATAATCATATTCTACATTTAGAGTGTTTGAAGCATAAAAATAAGGTTTGTATGAGAGATAAAGTTCTTTAAACTCTTTATCTATTTGAGTACTTAAAATATCTGAACTAATAAACTCAGCTAAAATTGAAAGTTTAGAATTGAAGTCATCTTCATTCATAATAAAATCTTTGTTTACTCTTCTTATGCTTAATGGCTCAATTTTTATATCTGTACCAAAAGTTGTTTTGATTTGTTTGCAAGTAGTCATTACATTCATGTAAACTCCGTTTACAACAACGTAAGTTTTTTGATCATTTTCAAAAGAAAATTCATTTTCACTATTAAGTCTGTTTAAAATAGTTAAAATAGTATTGTTCTCTTCCACATTTACAAAGTGTTTAGTGTAATATGGTAAATAATCAGATTTACAATCAAATCTAAATAAAGAGATATCAAGTTTCATATTTGTACCTTAAATTTGTTTTAATTTATTTTAGTTAAATATTTCTTAATGATGTATAATTTTTAGACAATTACTACTCATTGAAGCTTTTTATATTAACACCTATATTTGACAACTTTCCTTCTAAATCTTCATATCCCCTATCTAAATGATAAATTCTATGAATATTAGTCTCTCCTACAGCAACCAAAGCTGCAAGAACCAACGCAGAACTAGCTCGTAAATCTGTAGCCATAACATCTGTACCATTCAATTTGTTAGGCGTTCCAGTTATTGAAGCAATATTTCCATTTAAATGAATATCCGCACCCATTCTAAGAAGCTCACTTACGTGCATATATCTGTTTTCAAACAGTCTCTCATCAATAGTACTTGTCCCATTTGCTTGGGTTGCTAGTGCCATAAACTGAGCTTGCATATCAGTTGGAAAACCTGGATACTCTGTTGTGATTATATTTACAGGTTTTATGTTACTACTTGGAAATATAGTAAGTTCACTTTTTTTTGTTTCAACTTTAAAGTTCATCTCTTCAAGTTTTGAAATTACAGCTTCTAAATGTAATGGCTCAACATGAGTAATTGTTAATTTAGAGTTTGTAATAGCTGCTGCACACATATATGTACCAGCTTCAATTCTATCTGGGATTATGTCAAAATCTTTAAATTCCAAAAGTTTTCCATCTGTACCCTCAATAGTTATATCAGAACTACCAATTCCTTCTATTTTTAAACCAGCATTTTTTAGAACTTCACACAGTTGTACTATCTCTGGCTCTTTTGCACTATTTATAATTTGTGTTTTTCCTTGTGCTAGTGCTGCTGCCATTATTGCATTTTCTGTTCCACCCACAGTAACTTTATCAAAAACTATTTTTGCACCCTTTAAGCCATTTGGAGCAGTTGCTTTTATATATCCAGCTTTTATTTCAATAACTGCACCCATAGCTTCCATAGCTTTTAAGTGTAAGTCAACAGGTCTTTGTCCAATAGCACAACCACCAGGAAGAGAAACTTCACAATGTCCAAATCTAGATAATAGTGGTCCTAATACCAAAATTGAAGCTCTCATTGTCTTTACAATATCGTAAGTTGCTTTTGTCTCTTTTAGGTTTTGTGTAGAGATTTTGATTTGGTTTTTTTCTTTTGAATAGTTAGCTCCTAGCATTTCTAGAAGTTTTAACATGGTATTAATATCTACAACATCAGGAAGGTTTCCAATATTTATTTCATTGCTTGCAAGTATTGTTGAAGCAAGTAGTGGTAAAGTAGCATTTTTAGCACCTGAAATTCTTATTTCTCCTTGTAGATTTTTAGAAGTTTGTAATTTTAAATATTTCATTTTGTTCCTATTGGCTTATTTCATGGTTTAAGTTATTAAAACTATTTGTTACTTATTGAAAATAACCGGATTTTAACAAAAGATTGATTAAAATTCGGTTTTTACACCTTAGGAGCAAAATGGACACAGAAACTTCACAGGGCATAAAGTTTATGCTTCTTGCATCACTTTTATTTGCTTTTATGGGAGCTTTTGCAAAAGAGTTAAGCTCTTCTATGAGTTCTGTGGAAGTGGTTTTTTTTAGAAACATATTTGGTGTAGTACTAATAACTTTCTCTTTATACAAAAAACCTATAATGCAAAAAGGTTGTAAGCCATGGCTACTATTTTTTAGAGGTTTTGTAGGATTTGCTGCACTATTAATGTTTTTTTACAATATTTCAAATATCTCTTTAGCACAAGCAATGACATTCTCAAAAACTTCTACAATCTTTACTGCACTATTTGCATATATTTTTATAAAAGAAAAACTAGGCTTAAAGGGATGGATTGGGATTTTTATAGGTTTTATAGGAATAGTTTTTATTACAAAGTTTGATGGTGGAACACTAGAAAAAACAGATTGGCTTGGTATTTTGACAGGAGTTGGAGCAGGACTTGCTTATACATCAGTTCGAGAGTTAAGAACATACTATGATACTAGGGTAATTGTATTATCTTTTATGACCATTGGCTCAATTGGTCCTGCTATTTTGATGTTTATAGGAAGTTTTTATACAAACTATACTTTTGATTTTTTATTTGGAGAGTTTACTGTTCCTAGTTTAAGTAATTGGCTCTTTATAATACTTATGGGAACTACTGCAACTTTTGCACAGATTTTTATGACAAAAGCCTATGCAAGTGCAAAAGCTGGGATTGTTGGAACTATTTCTTATAGTACTTTAATTTTTGCAATTGCACTTGGAATGATACTAGGGGATAAATTCCCAGATATTTGGATAATATTAGGTATAATTTTAATTGTTATTAGTGGAGTTTTAGCTTCAAGTAAAAATAAGGAATAGATGTGGATTGGGATTTAGAGCTTACGATAATAGAGTGGAGTATATTTTGGATAGTAATAATTGCTTGGTATGTACATGATAGATATGTACAAAGAGATCATCAGTTATTAGTTAATTATCCAATAATTGGACGTTTAAGATATGTATTTGAAGAGGCAAGAGAACCATTTAGACAATATTTTGGTGATGAAAAGTTTTATGAATCAAAAGATAAGTTAGATTGGCTTAATAAAGCTTGTAGAGACTTGCCAAATTATGCTTCATTTTCTCCAAGTCAACCACTACCAAATCCAAAATTTATGATAAGACATGCGAATATTGTTTTAAATGATGATGAAGTAGATGGAAAATTCGAAGTTACTTTTGGAGCAAAAAGAAAAAAACCATATACAGCAAAGACAATAATTGGTAGGTCTGCTATGAGTGATGGTTCTATCTCTCCTGAGGGAACAAGAGCCTTTGTAAAAGGTGCATATGATGGTGGTTTTCCAATAAACTCAGGTGAGGGTGGAATAACATCAAACTTTTTTGTTACCCATCAAGACTATAAAGCTGACTATATGAAAGTAATACATGGTACAAATTTTGAAAAAAAGATAAAAGATATTGTACAGTTCTTTTTTAATGGAGCCATGGCTGCTGATGTTTATAGAAAGTTGGTTTTTGGGAAAGATTTGGAAGCCGAAACTTATGTATTTGATTTAAAGTCAAAACTTTTTCATAGGGTAAATTGGGATGCACCAATTGAGAGTTTTCCAGAAGATGTTCCTGAAGATATGCCTGATATTACATTTCAAATAAGTTCAGGTCTATATGGAGCTAGAGATAAAGATGGTAAGTTTGATCCTGTAAGATTCTCAAAAGTTATGAAGTTTTGTCGTATGACAGAGATAAAGATGGCGCAAGGAGCTAAACAAACTGGTGGAAAGTTAGCTGGTCATAAAGTAACTCCTGCAATTGCTTATTATAGAAATGTTCAAGCATACAATGATGTTTTTTCACCTAATAGATTTCCATATGCAAACACAATTGAAGAACTTTTTGATTTTATAGGAGAACTTCATAAATTATCTGATAAACCAGTTGGTATTAAAATTGTAATTTCAGATTTAGAAAATATAGAGCCATATGCAAAAGAGATTAAAAAAAGAGTAGATGCAGGAAATGATGCCGTTCCTGATTTCATATCAATTGATGGAGGTAGTGGTGGAAGTGCAACTGCTCCAATTGAGATGATGGAAAGGGTTGGTCTTGATATAAGAGATTCAATCTATTTAGTTGATAAGGTTTTAAAAGAGTTTGGAGTTAGAGATGAGGTTAAACTTATTGCTAGTGGAAAAGTATTAACACCTGACGATATTATTATTCTTATGTCAATAGGGGCTGATTTTATTCAAATAGCACGTGGATTTATGATGAGTGCAGGATGTATAAGAGCTAGATATTGTTCTGGTACTACAGGGCATGATTGTCCAGTTGGACTTGCTACTCAAAATAAATCAAAAAGAAAAAAATATTTTGTGCATAAACAAGCTAAGAAAGTAAGTAACTACCATAAAAACTTATTAAAAAGTGTAAAGGGTATGTTAGCAATTATGGGACTTAAGAGTATTGAACAACTAAATATACATAGACTTATATTTGTTGATAAAGATGCAAAAGTTTATGATAATATTGATGACGTATTTAAAAGAAAACTAAAAATTGGAAGAGATATGGAGGATGAGTATCATGAATCTAGATAAAGTTATTTCCGGATTTTTTATAATTTTAGCGATGACAGTAAACTTTGGTTTTGTTTATGGTGATTTGGATACATTAGCCCATCATAGTAAATATGAACTTTTTGCTGCTATTGTAATAAATGTAATTGCAACAGTACTTAAACTTGGAGATAGAACACAGGTTGGTTC
This sequence comes from Arcobacter sp., assembly GCA_002869535.1. GTDB lineage: Bacteria > Campylobacterota > Campylobacteria > Campylobacterales > Arcobacteraceae > Arcobacter. The sequence goes on along the minus strand of PKUK01000007.1, from coordinate 53,981 downwards.
TGTTCTTTTAGCAACTTCTCTTGTAGCTGATATTCAGTTAATAGCAGCCGCAACAGTTTGGACAATAGCAACTTATGCAAGTGTTGTTGATTCTGAAATTATAACAACTGTAATTTCACTTTCAGCTGGGGCATTGTTAGCAAATGTTGTTTCTGTTTTGTTATATGTTGGAGATACATTAAAATCAAGACGTTAGTAAAAGCGTTTTTAAAAATAGGTTAGGTTGAGTTTTGTCAAATAGTACATTGTGGATAGTTCTTCTTAGAATGAGAATGCCTTTTATAGTAATAATAGTTACATATACTATTGCTATATTAGGTCTTTTATTAATAGATGGGATGGATGATAAAGGTAATATTTATCATATGACTATTTTTGATGCTTTTTATTTTATTACTTATACCGCAACTACAATTGGCTTTGGCGAAAGTCCCTATGCTTTTACTTATCCTCAAAAACTTTGGGTTAGTTTTTCTATTTATCTTACTGTTCTTGGGTGGTTTTATGGTATTGGAACCCTTGTATCTTTAGTACAAGATAAGCTTCTTTTGGAGGAGTTAAGAAGAGCTAAATTTAAAAGAAATGTTAAAACTTTAAGACAAGGTTTTATTATTGTTTTGGGTTATAACTCTATTACTTCTGCAATAATAAAAAAAGCCTTAGAATTTGATATAAGAACAGTAGTTATTGAATCAGATGAAAGTAGGGTAAATGAACTACTTTTAGAAAATTATACCCCCTATGTTCCAATTTTACTCTCTGAAGCAAACTCACCAAAAGTTTTAGAAAATGCAGGAATAACAAAAAGTCATTGTAGAGGTTTAGTATCTCTTTTTAGTGATGATAAGTTAAATCTAAAAATAGCTGTTATGGCAAAACTATTAAACAAAAATCTAAAGCTTGTAGTAAAAGCAACAACAGTAAATCAAGCTGAAAACTTAACCGATCTTGGAGTTGATATTATTGCAAATCCATTTTCAATTATCTCAAAAGAGATAGATGTTGCATTTAAAGCACCAAATATACTTAAACTAGAAAAATGGATTTATAAAATAGATACTTTAAATGGACATACACCTAGATTTCCAGTTGGTAAGTATATAATTTGTGGTTTTGGTCGTATGGGAAGTTATCTTCATAGAAGACTAAGTGACAATGGCATAGAACTTGTTTTTATAGAGTTAGATGAAAATAAACTAATAAACTATAAAGCAGACAGTGTCTCTAAAATAATCATTGGTGATGCTGATGATAAAGAGATGTTAACAAGAGCAGGTATTAGTGAAAGTGTTGCGATAATTGCTGCAACAAATGATGATACAACAAACTTATCTATTTTAAGTAGTGCTAAAAGATTAAATCCAAAAATCATGACAATAGCAAGGGAGAATGACCTTGGGCATGTCTCTATGTTTGAAAATTCTAAAATTGATCATGTATTTTTACCTGCAAATATTTTAATAAACAAAACTACAAATGCTCTAATAAATCCACTCTCAAATATTTTTATACAAGAGATGATAAACAAAGATGAAACTTGGGCTTCCAATCTAGTGGCAAGACTTACACAAACCATAGATGAAGCTCCTTTATTAGAAGAAGTAGATATAAATATTTATGATTCACCAGAAATTTACAAGCACCTAGATAGTGGAGAAGAGTTGAAATTAGAGATATTTAGAACCTCTTTGCATAACCGAGAATTAAACAATAATGTAGTACCCTTAGTCTTAATAAGAGGTGATGAAAAGTACCTAATTCCTGAATGGGATATGAACTTACAGAAAAAGGATAAAGTCCTTTTTGCTTGTGATGAATATGCAAGATATGATATGCAATATATCGCACAAAATATTTATGAGTTTTATTATGCCCATAGTGGAAAAGAGAAAAGAACAATTTTGAAAAGGATATTTAAGTGAAAGTTTTAGCTGGGCCTTGTGTTTTAGAAGATAGAGATACAGTATTTAGAATAGCTGAGAAATTGAAGCCTTTAAGTGAAGATAAAAGAGTTGACTTTTATTTTAAAGCTTCATTTGATAAAGCAAATAGAACAAGTTTGGAGTCATATAGAGGACCTGGACTTGATGACGGATTGAAGCTTTTTGAAGAGATTAAAAAAGAGTTTGGATATAAGTTAATAACAGATATTCATGAGTAACATCAAGCTGCTCCTGCTGCGGAAGTTATGGATATCCTACAAATACCTGCATTTTTATGTAGACAGACTGATTTACTTGTAGCTGCTGCAAAAACATCATGTATAATCAATGTAAAAAAAGGTCAGTTTCTAGCCGCTGATGCAATGAAACATCCAATTGAAAAGATTCTAAAAACTAGAGGAGTTGATGAGGTTAATTATCAAAACTCACTAGACAAAAATGTATGGCTTTGTTAAAGAGGAAATACCTTTGGATATGGAGCACTAGTAGTTGATATGAGAAACTTACTTCTTATGAAAGAGTATGCACCAGTGATTTTTGATGCAACACATTCTGTGCAAATACCAAGTACGGGAGGAACTACTGGTGGAAACTCTGCTTTTGTTCCTTCTATGGCAAAAGCAGCAGCTGCTGTTGGAGTGGATGGCTTCTTTTTTGAAACGCATACTGACCCAAGTGTTGCAAAAAGTGATGGTCCAAATATGTTAAAAGTCGAAGATTTATATAAAACTATAAATGAGATTTTTGCAATCCAAGAGGCTTTAGGATATAATTAGCCCCTTATATAAAATTTTCGGAGAAATTTAAATGAATATTATTGAAGGTAAATTAAGACTTGACGGTAGCGAAAAAGTTCTTATTATAAATGGAAGATTTAATCATATTATTACTGATAGATTAGTTGAAGGTGCAAAAGATGCCTTTGTTAGACATGGTGGAAACGAATCAAACCTTGATTTAGTTTTAGTTCCTGGTGCATTTGAGATTCCTTTTGCTCTTGAAAAAGCACTGGCTTCTGACAAATATGATGCTGTTTGTTGTGTAGGTGCAGTTATAAGAGGGGCAACTCCTCATTTTGATTATATCTCTGCTGAGGCTACAAAAGGTATCGCAACTGTTGGTATCAAATCAGGTAAACCTGTTGCAAATGGTGTTTTAACAACTGATACTATCGAGCAAGCAATAGAGCGAGCTGGAAGTAAAGCTGGAAACAAAGGTGCTGAAGCTATGATTACTATCATTGAGATGTTAGATTTATATAAAGAGATGGGAAAATAGATTGGCAACAAGAACACAAGCAAGAGAGTCTGTAATAGGCCTTTTATATGCATATGATTTAGGAAATGAAGGTATTGTAAAATTCGTTGATGAGATTCTTGAAGATAAAAAAATAAGAAATAAGCAAAAAGAGTTTGCACTAAATTTATTTAATGGTGTAGTAAATAACTATACAGTTATTAATGAACATATTATTTCCCACCTTAATCAAGGGACTATTAAAGATATTGGTTCTGTTGAAAAATCTATTTTAAGACTTGCTATTTATGAAATACTATATGAATCACTTGATAGAGCTATTATAATAAATGAAGCAATTGAATTATCAAAAAGATTAGCAAGTGATGGTGCACCAAAATTTATAAATGGTGTACTTGATAAAGTTACTAAGGAAGCCTAATGAAACTTTGTATTTCTCTGGATTTGCCAAGTTCACATGAAAACCTTGCTTTAGCAAAAGAAGTAAAAGATTTTGATGTATGGTTAAAAGTAGGGTTTAGGTCATATATAAGAGATGGTAAAGAGTTTTTAGAAGATTTAAAAGCTTTAAATCCCAATTTCAAGATTTTTTTGGATTTGAAACTTTATGATATACCAAATACTATGGCAGATGCAGCAGAAGAGATATCAAACTTTGGACTTGTAGATATGTTTAATGTCCATGCAAGTGCTGGAGTAGATGCAATGCATACAGTAATGCAAAGAATTAAAGATATCCCAAATAGACCTTTAGTTTTGGCCGTTACAGCTCTTACTTCTTTTGACAATGCAAGTTTCATGGCTATTTATAATGAAACAATATCAACAAAAGCGATTAAGTTTGCAAAAGATACTTTCAATTCAGGTGTTGATGGTGTTGTTTGTTCTGTCTTTGAAAGTTTAGATATTAAAAAGAATACTTCTGATAACTTTATTACCCTTTGTCCTGGAATTAGACCTTTTGGAGAAGAAGTAGGAGATCAAAAAAGAGTAGCAGATATTCCATTTGCAAAAGAAAACTCAGTTGATTTTATAGTAGTTGGAAGACCAATATATAAAGATACTAACCCTAAAGATGTAGTTAAAAAAATTTTAGAAAATATTTAAATCTTTTCAATGAAAAAAAATTTATAAATAAAGTAAAAAAATAGTAAAAATTAAGCGATTTTTTAACTTTATTTGTCTAAAATCACAGTCCTAATTCAAAGAGGACAGTTGGGTGAGCTGGCTGAAACCACATCCCTGCTAAGGATGCGTACTGGCAACGGTACCGAGAGTTCGAATCTCTCACTGTCCGCCACTATTGAATTAGTCGGGTCTATAGCTCAGTTGGTTAGAGCACTCGGCTCATAACCGAGTGGTCCTGTGTTCGAGTCACAGTAGACCCACCACTTCTAAGCACCATTTGATGGTACTTATAGGTATTTAATATTTTAAGTTACTATTTTAAGGTTTACATAGGTAACACCTTGGGTAACACTTTTATTGCGGGAGTAGCTCAGTTGGCTAGAGCTTCTGCCTTCCAAGCAGATTGTCGCGAGTTCGAGTCTCGTCTCCCGCTCCAATAAAAAAGCCCTATGAATGAGAATTTGATTCTTTTTCATAGGGCTTTTTTTATTTCTATATTTTTTACATCAATATTAAAAAAGTTTATCTATTGCTATTTTCTCTTGTTAGTTGTTCTCGTATGGAGCGTAACTCTTGACGATGTTCTTCACTAGATTTTGGATAGCTAAGTTGTAGTGACTTGAGAGTATTTAGAACAATTTTTGAAATAATAAGTCTAGCATTTTTTTTGTCATCAGCTGGCACCACGTACCAAGGTGATTTTTCTGTGCTCGTAGCACTTAAACACTCTTCGTAGGCATATGTATATTGTTCCCAGAATTTACGCTCCTCTATATCTGCAAGGCTTAACTTCCAATTTTTTTTGGTATTATCAATTCGTTTTAAAAATCTTTTGCACTGTTCCTCTTTTGATAGATGTAAAAAGAACTTAATTATCCGCGTACCATTTCTATGTAGATGTTTTTCCATATTTTGAATAGATTGAAAACGTTCTTGCCAGATAGTTTTTTTGTTTAATAGGGCTTCTGGGATATCTTCGCTTTCTAAAATTTTAGGATGTACACGTACAATTAATACCTCTTCATAATAAGAGCGGTTGAAAATACCAATTCGACCACGCTCAGGTAGAGCCTGTGTAGTACGCCATAGAAAATCATGCTCTAACTCTTTTGCACTTGGATGCTTGAAGCTGAATACTTGACATCCTTGAGGGTTTATACCAGAGAGTACATGCCTTATGGCACCATCTTTCCCTGCTGCATCCATAGCTTGAAATATTAATAATACAGAGTAGCTATTTGATGCATAAAGTAATTGCTGTTGATTACTTAATTTCTTAATATTTTTTTTTAAATATTTTTTATATTTTTTCTTAGATTTATATGCGGGTTTAATTTTAGTGGGCCATTTATCAAGTTCAACTTTTTTGCCTTCAGGAATACGAAAATCTTTTGATTTTATTTTCATCTTTATCCTTTCACTATTACAGAGTTATATAAGTTTTGTGGTATCTAATATGCTAAATACAAAAGAGCCATTTTTGTAGTTTATTACTAATAATGACTCTATTTTCTTTATATGAAAGAGTTTTGTTTCTAAGATAATCTTAACTCATTGCCAAATGAGTATTTATTGCCATAAAAACATCATCAATTGCTTTTTTGTGAGACTCAATCTCATCCTTGCTAGCTTTACTAGCTGCATCTAACTTCTCTTTTCCATCTTTAATCTTCATTTCTACAGCTTGAATTCGTTTGTCTATTTCACTCTTAGCCTCTTCATTTGATGAAGATATTTTCTCTTTTAAGGCTTTTAACTTTAATTCATACTCTTTTAATTGAGCTTGTTTTGTTTGTAGGTATAGTTCTATATTATTCATAATAGTTCCTTTTGATTAAAATAGTAATATGTATATTATAATATTTTATTTGTATATTTTCAAATTATTGTTAATATATACAAATAAAACATTGATACAGAACGTGTTGAATGGATATTAATAAAAAACTTAAATAGGATATTATTGCTTTATTGTAAAAAAAAGTTTTTTTTGGTAGAATTTTTTTGTTGCGGGAGTAGCTCAGTTGGCTAGAGCTTCTGCCTTCCAAGCAGATTGTCGCGAGTTCGAGTCTCGTCTCCCGCTCCAGCTATTAAAGAGAAGGTGATTCTTTTTTATAAAGAGTGATGATAAACTTCGCTCCAAAATGTTGCATTTGTTTGTATTCATAGTGAGTGTTATCTACTGCTAGTGTTCCTTTAAGATGTTTTTCAACTATCTCTTTAGACATATACAATCCAATCCCTGTTCCCTCATTTTTTTCTTTTGTTGTAAAATATTGTCAGAATATTTTTTTTAAATACTCTTCTTTTATTCCACCTGCATTGTCTTTTATAGAGATTTCAAGATAATCTTCAGTATCAGTAGCATCAATTATTATGTATCTAGTTTTTGCATTATCTTGTTCTACAAGGGCATCTTTTGCATTATTAATAATATTTAGAAATACTTGTATTAGTTCATTTTCATATGATTTGATTTTTATTGAAGCATCAATATTATTTTCTATTTGTATACTATGTCTTTTTATACTTGAAATAATAACATTACATACTTTTTCTATAAGTATTTTTGGCTGTAATACTTTTTTTTCTCTTTCTCCTGTGAAAAACTCTTTAAAAAAATAAATTGTAGTAGATAGATAATTGACATTTGAAACTACATTTTCCAGTGTTTTAACATATGCTTTTTCATCTACTATTCCTAGCTCTTTTTGAAGTAGTGTACCTGTTGATTGAGTCATCATTGCTGACAGTGGCTGTTTCCATTGGTGCGTTATATTTTCAATCATTTCGCCCATAGAAGCCATTTTTGATTGTTGTAATATTAGTAAATCTTTTTCTTTATTATTAGAAACTTCAAGGTCAATTCTTTCTTTAAGTAAACTATTGTTTTTGTGTAAGATTTTAGTATATTTATTAAAGAATATAATTATGAGTGAAAATATAATAAAAGAAGAACAAAGTAAAATCAAAAATAACATTGCAGAGTCTTTATATTCTGCTTCCATTGGATAAAGAGTTGATAACATTGCTCTGATATCTCCTTTGTGCTCATAAAAGCCAGCTTTGTTTCCATATATTTCTATTAGCCCCGTTGGAGCAATTTTTGGGTCAGAGTGACATCTCATACAAGCATCAGTTGTGATTTTTGTTGGTACTGCATAATAAAGAGCATCACCATACTCTGTTTTAACAACTTCTTTATAAACTGATAACTCTTTTTTATTAAACTTTTTTAATAAATCTGCTTCTAAATCACTTGCTTTATTGTTGGGATTTCTTGGGTTTATACTAGAAAATCTTATCTTAATAGGTGGACGATTTATATTTTTTAAAAGCTCATTATACTCTTCATTTACTCTAGCTGATATATAAGTTGAAGACATTAATACTGGACTAAAAAAACCTTTCTCTAAAATATTTTGCTCTTTTAAAGAGTAAATTTCATTTTTTTGTCCATGACTTACAAAGTTTCTTAATGCTTTTACATTGAGCAAGAAATCTTCAACCTTCTCTTCTGCTTTGTGAAAAGAGTAGTATCTTGTCAAATAAAAAAAAGATATATTAAGTAGTATGAATAGTAGGAAAGAGAAAATATATACTCTATTTTTAAATATAAAATCATTTTTGTTCATTGTTTCACTTTTGAAATATTATTTTTACTTATAAAGTAGAGAATAAATAATTCAACTATTTTAAAAGCTAATAATTTTTTAGTATAATGTCATCTTATCTAAATTTTAGATAAATAGCAAAAATTAAATAACTTATCTAATAATTTATAAAGAAAAAACTAACTTTTTCAGAGATATATTTGTAAGGAAATTAATTGTATTATATAATCATGAAAAAGATTATTATTTATATATTATTTTTATATTCTCTTAATTCACTATTTGCTTCAAATTTGAATTTTACTCAAGAAGAAAAAGAATATATAAAAAATTCTCCAGATATCACTATAGGTACTATGAATAGTTTCACTCCCTTTAGTTTTACTAAAGATGGAAAAATAGTTGGATTCACACAAGACCTCATAGATATACTAGCTCAAAAAAGTGGTTTAAAATTTAAAATAGTTAGCGGTTCTTGGCCTGAAATATATGATTTATTTTATAATAAACAAATAGATATGATTTCAGAGGTTTCATATAGACAAGAGAGGCTTCCTTTTACACTTTTTTCATCACCATATTATGTCATACCAATTGGAGTTTTCACTAGAAAAGACTTTGGAAATTATAATGGAATAGAGAGTTTAAGAAATAAAAAAGTTGGAGTTGTTAAAAATACATTTATAATCGATATTTTACAAAAAGAAAATATTGATGTAGTTGAATTTGATGATTCAGATGAAAGATTTTTGGCACTTGATGAAAAGAAAATAGATGCAATCATTACAAATATTTTAAGTATTTATAAGCTTGAAGATTTAGTTTTGCCAAAACTAAAACTTGCAGGTAGATTTGTTCATTCCGATGCAAAAAGTGAAGACTTAAGGTTTGGGATACAAAAAGAAAATCCAATACTAGATTCCATAATAAATAAAACACTTGATTCAATACCTTATTCAACAATGAGTAATCTTAAAAGAGATTGGATTTTTAATTTAAATAAATCAAATATTTCCTTAACTAAAGAAGAGAAAAAATGTATTGATAAAAATAGAGTATCTGTTGGGATTGAACCCGCAAAACCATATATATATTATGATAGTAAAAAAAGTTCAAATAATGGTTTGTACTATGATATATTACAAAAGGTTTTAGAAAAAACTGGATTAAAAGTTGATTATGTGCATTCTTCTTGGGCAAAACTATTAGATGAGTTTAAGAATGAAAAAATTGATTTACTTCCTGCAACTTTTTATTCTAAAGAGCGGGAAAAATTTGGACTTTTTAGTTATGAATTCTATAAAGTTAGAGAATATATTTATGTTTCAAATAAAAATGAAAAGATAGGAAACTTTAAGGACTTGGAAGGGAAAAAAGTTGCTATTACAAAAGGGTATGCAACCATAGATAAAATTAGAACAAAATTTCCAAAAATTGATATTATTAAAACTTCGGGATTAGGTGAATCTACAAGTAAAGTTTTAAATGGGGAAGTTGATGCTTTGGTTGACTACCATTTAGTTGTTGAAAATTACATTCGTGATAATTCAATTGTAGGATTAAAAGATATTGCTCAAAATGATTTAAAAGCTGTATCAATTCATTTTCTCTCCAATAAAAGAAAACCTACACTTCAAAGAATTTTACAAAAAGGTTTAGACAGTATATCAAGAGAAGAGATGAATAACATACTTCTCAAGTGGGTACGTGAACCCTATAACAGTGATAAAGAAAATCAAAGTTTACTTAGTGATAATGAAAAAGAGTTTATTATTAAACATCAAAAGATTAGATTTGGTGTTGCTTCTAATAGACCACCTTTTGAGTTTATACAAAATGGCAAAGCATCGGGTATTGCAGTTGAATATATAAAAAAGAGTGCAAAAAATGTGGGCCTTGCTGTTGAGTTTATAAATAGTAAAATGCCAATGGCAAATGCATATAATACAATTGAAACTTCAAGAGATAAATTTGACACTATTTTATTTAGTGTCAAAAATAATGATAGAGCAGAAAAGTTTTCTTATGGAACCGCATATCTATCTTATCCCATGATGATTATAAAACATAAAGATTCTCCATATATTGGCTCAATGAAAGATTTGTCAGGTAAAAAAGTGGCTATTGAAAAGAATTATTTGACTAATAAATGGATAAAAAGAGATTATCCTGAAATCAAGATTATCAATTATAACAATACAAAAGATGCTTTAACCAACTTAGATAATAATAAAGTAGATGCATATGTAGGTAATCTTGCAGTTGCTAATTATTTAAGTGTATTTGGTGATTTAAATAATCTAAAAGTTGCAGCACCATCAGGTTATGGAAACATTGAGTTTAGTTTTATTGCACCAAAAGAGTGGCCAGAACTAGCTTCCATCTTATCAAAAGGCTTTAATCAAATAACTCCAATTGAACATACTGGTATACAGCAAAGATGGTTCTCTCTTCAAACTGTAGATAGGGTAAACTATTCACTTATTTGGAAAGTAGTGGCGGTAGCTGCTTTTATTATCTTATGGATTTTGTGGTGGAATAGAAAAATAGCTACAGAAAAAGATAGAACAAAAGATGCTTTAAACCAATTGCAAGATGCTCAAGGTAAATTGGAGCATAAAAATATAGAAGTAAATGATGCTAAAAACTTCTTAGAGTCTGTTTTAGATGAGAGTCCAGATTTAATTATTATAAAAGATTATGAAGGAAAGTTTTTATTAGTAAATAAAGCAGTTGCAAAATTATATCATACAACGGTAGATGATATGATTGGTAAATATGATAGTGATTTTAAATATGCTAAACGAATGTCAGACTTTTTTAATAAAAATATCAAACAAATAATTGATAAAAATAAGACAGAGATTTCATATGAAGATTTTAATAAAACACAGCATTATATTACTACAAAAAAACCTTTTACAAATGAAAAGGGTGAAAAGTTAATTTTAATTATTGCTCATGATATATCTACAATTAAGAAGTTAGAAAATGAACAACTAAAACAACAACAACTGTTATTAAATCAATCAAAAATAGCAGCTATGGGAGAGATGTTGGGTAATATTTCACACCAATGGAGACAACCTCTGTCTGTAATAACTACGCAAGCCTCTTCTATAGGATTATTATTAGATGTTGGTAAAAGAATATCTGATGAAGAGTTACTTGAATATAGTTCTAGTATTATGCAACAAGCAAATTATTTATCTAAAACTATAGATGATTTTAGAAATTTTTTTACATCTGATTCTAGTTCAAAGCAAGTTTATAATTTAAAAGATATCTTTTTCAAGCTAGACGATTTAATAAAAGTTACATATGCTAATAACTTTATTAAAATTATCAATCAAATAGATGAGGATATAAATATTCAATTAAATGAAAATATTTTAATTCAAGCTTTTATAAATATATATAATAACTCAAAAGATGCTTTTATAGAAAAAAATGTAAGTACAGATGACAGATACTTCTTTTCAAGTATAAAAAAAGATAAAGACCATGTAATTGTAACCTTTAAAGATAGTGCAGGAGGAATTGATAAAGATAATATTGAGAAAATATTTGAGCCATATTTTACTACCAAACATAAGTCTGTAGGTACAGGTATTGGACTATATATGTCAAATCAAATCATAACCAAGCACTTAAAAGGCGAAATAAGAGCCATAAATGAAACCTATAAATATAATGATAAAAATTACACTGGAGCGAAGTTTATTATAACCTTGCCCTTATAATACAAATTGTTTATTTTTTATACAATAAGTTTAATCAAAGAGTTTTATATATTGATATAATTATTTTATGTAATTTCATTTATTCATTAAAAAAGGTTTTAAGTTTTTTGATTCTCCGTCATTTTGTGCTTAAACCTTTTTTTCTTCTTCTTCTTAACTTCTATATTATGATATAATTCACAAATTTTTTAAGGACTTAAAATGAAAAAACTTTTAGTATCAGCAATATTTTTATCAATAACTTATTCTCAAGCTGGTATGTTTGACCAACTTACAGATATAGTTTCAAAGGAAACTTCAAAAACAGTAAGTGAAAATAATTTAATGACTTCAATAACAAAAAACATTGATATAACTCCAACACAAGCAACAAGTGGTGTTGCAACTATTTTACAGTATGCAAAAACTCAAATGCCAAATACTGATTATGAAACTGTATTAAAAGAGGTTCCTGCTTTATCTAACTTAAATAGTTCATCTTTAACTGATAGTTTATTAGGAAGTATAACTTCTCTTGAATCAGTTCAAACTGCTTTTAAAACATTAGGACTTGACCCAAGTCTAATCTCACAATTTGTGCCTTTAATTATAGATTATGCTAAAAGTGTAGGTGGGGTAGATTCTTCTTCAATATTAACAAATGCTTTAAAAGGTTTAGTATAGAAAGTAGTATGTATATTTAGTTGTTTTGTTGTACTTTATTCATCTCTTCTTTAAATACACCAATGAAATGATTTACAATCTTTCCATCTAAATGTTTTGACATATCCTTTTTCATCATAACCAATGTGTTAAAGGTACCTGTTGAGTTTTTATAACTTTTATTTGTTGTTAAAGCATCAAATACGTCACATATTCCAATAATTTTTGCGAATATATCTATTTGTTCATCTATTAACTTGTCAGGATATCCTGTACCATCTACTCGTTCATGATGATTTTTTATTCCTGCCAATATACTTTTGTTTGTTATTCCTAATTGTCTTGCTAATGCCCAACCATACATAGGATGTTTTTTAACTTCATTAAATTCATGTTCTGACAATAAACCATTTTTATTGATGATACTATCACTGATTTTGCTTTTTCCTAAATCATGTAATAAAGCAGATACTCCAAGATCTTCCAAATCTTTTTTGCTCATTCCCATATGTTTTCCAAGGCATAAGGCATAAACAGTTACATTTAAAGAGTGAGTATGTGTATAATAATCACTTGCAAGAATAGTTATAAAAGAGCTAACTGAAAAATTATCATGTAAAATTGTAGATACCATATCATTTACAATAGTTTCAACTTCTGTTACATTTTTCAAAGATTGAGGATTTTCAAACATTTTATTTACTGTATTCCCTACAGTTGAGTAAAAACTTTTCATATTTTCTGGTATAAGCTTTAATCTCATAAAATCATTATAATGATTTTCATAAAACTCTTTTTCATCTTCGTGTACATATAAATAATTGTAATCCAATAGATTTTCAATATCATATTTTACGAGTTTTCTGCCTTTTATTGAGAGTAAAGAGAGATCCTCTTCTTTAGATTTTTTTCCATATAAATTGAAAAAGAATTCAACATTTTCATCTATTATTACCTTATTTACAAGATAATATGTATTTGTATTCATTTTATATTCAGACATGCTCATAATAATACCTATTTAGTTTAAGTGTAAAAGTAATAAATAGTATTATATAATAAATAAAAGTTGTATTAAAAATGCAATTATATGAAATAAATTAGCTATTAAATTATTTTAGTGGTGGAGTTTAATTACTTACATTCTTCATTTTGACACTCATTTACTTCAATAGTTATATGGGATAATTTATGAAAGTCTTGAAGTAACTCTTTGTAATAATCAGTTGGTTTAGCAGAGTGTGTAACAATTGAGATTATTGCTGCATAATGATTTGCACTTACTTTCCAAATATGAATATCACTAATAAGATTGTCTGAATCATTTTCGATTTTTTCTTTTATTTTTTCTTGATACTTTTTATTAATATTTTCATCCAATAAAATAGGACTTGTCTCTTTTACTAATCCTATTGACCATTTAGTAATAATAATTCCACCTACTATACCCATAACAGGATCTAGCCAGTTCCATCCATAATATTTTCCAAGTAAAAGAGCAAAAATAGCAAAAAGTGAAGTTAATGCATCTGCCAAAACATGAAAATATGCTGCTTTTATATTGTGGTCATGGTGGTGTTAATGGTGATGCTCATGATGTTCTTCTCCATGATGGTGGTGCTCATGGTCATGTAGTATAAACATACTAGCAACATTTACAACTAATCCAATTACGGCTACAAGAATAGCTTCATTGAAATGAATAGATTGGGGTTCATATAAACGAAAAATTGACTCTATTATAATAAGAAGGGCAACAATTCCAAGTGCAATAGCACTTGTAAATCCCGCAAGTACATTAACCTTACCCGTACCAAAAGAGTATCTATCATCATTTTCATACTTTTTTGCATAAGAGTATGCAAAAATAGTTATCATAAAGGCTGTGACATGAGTACCCATATGCCAGCCATCTGCAAGCAATGCCATAGAGCCATAAATTGTTCCTGCCACTATTTCTATAACCATAGTAATGGCTGTTAATATTAGTACATAGTATGTTCTTTTTTTTGCTTTGTTATTATCTAAGTTGTATTTGTGAGAATGTGTCCAGTTATCTAGAGAGTGCATAAGTAATTAGCCTTTGATAAATTGTATATTGTAATTTACTTACAATTATTGTGCCTTTAAAAAATCTTTGATTATTTTCTTATGGTCAAAGACTAGTTTATCAAGTGGTATTTCATCTTTTTTATAAATAAAAACATCTTTTGCATCATCTTGGGCAAGTGGCTCTCCATAAGCTTTGCAAATATATACAAGAGATACAGTATGAAATCTTTCATCTCTTTTTGGGTCAGAATAAACACCAAGTAGTAATTCAATAGTAACATCCAAAGATGTTTCCTCTTTCATCTCTCGTATAAGTGCAGTTTCAACTGTTTCCCCAATATCAACAAAACCTCCAGGTAAAGCAATCCCTAAAGGTTTGTTTAATCTCTCAATTAAAATGATACCTCTAAAGTTATCTTTTTCATCATAGAGTTTGATAATGCCATCAACTGTTAAATGGGGTGTTTTTATCATTGTTTTATTTTACTCATGTGTATAAAATGCTCTATCACCAGCATCACCAAGACCTGGTCTGATATATTTATTATCATCTAATCTTTCATCAATTTGAGCAATATAGATATCAACATCAGGATGTGCTTCTTGAACTGCTTTTATACCTTCTGGTGCTCCTAGGATATTTAAAGAGATAATTCTTTTTGCACCTTTACTTTTTAAATAAGTAATTCCATCTATTAAAGATCCGCCCGTTGCTATCATTGGGTCAAGTAGTAATACTGTTTTATCATCAAGTTCTGGGATATTTTCATAAAATAGTTTTGATAGGGCTGTCTCTTCATCTCTTTTCATAGCCAAAAAACCACTTCTTGCATATGGTAGAGTTCTTAAAATACCTGTTAACATAGGTTCCCCAGCTCTTAAAATAGGAACTAATACTAATTTTTGAACTTCTATCATTTGTACATCTAAAGGACCTTGCCATGTATTGATATTTTGTGTTACAGTTTTAAAATCAGCTAAGGCTTCTGCTACTATTATTCTTGAAATTTCTTCAATTGTAAGTCTAAATTCATTTGATGCAGTTCTTACATCTCTAAGTCTATTTATAAGGTGTTTTACAAGTATATTGGTACTTTCTTGGTACATTTTTTATCCTAATTTATTTTATTATATAGGTAGGATTTTATCTAAAAACTACTTATAATATAGACAATTGTTCACAAAGTATTAACCAATGTTTGGTTATTATACTCAGTAATTTTAACAAAAAAGAGGATGAATGAAACCCACAGATTATAATTTTAGGATAAAAGATTCTATTTTAGGTATACAGTTTTTATTTGTTGCTTTTGGTGCACTTGTTCTTGTACCAATTTTAACAGGACTTGATGCCAATGTTGCACTTTTTACTGCTGGAATTGGTACTTTAGTATTTCAATTGGTAAACAGAGGTGCTGTACCTCCTATATTTTTAGCTTCATCTTTTGCTTTTATCGCTCCTATTTCATATGGTGTAAAAACATGGGGAATCGCTGCAACTATGTCAGGTCTTGTTGTTGCTGGTTTATTTTATCTGATTCTTAGTTTTATAATTAGATTAAAAGGTGATGGTTTTATTCATAAACTTTTACCAGCAGTGGTGGTTGGTCCTGTAATTATCTCTATTGGACTTATTTTATCTCCTGTTGCTGTAAATATGGCCATGGGGAAAACTGGTGATGGAGCTATTGCATTAGTTCCTTTTGACACAGCAATTATTATCTCTATGATTTCACTTTTTACTATGGTATTTATTTCACTTTTAGGAAAAGGTGTGTTTAGATTAATTCCTATTTTAGGTGCCATAATAGTAGGATATATTGTCTCAGTATTTTTTGGTATAGTTGATTTTTCAATAGTTGCAAAAGCCTCTTGGTTTGCAATACCAAACTTTACAGCACCAGAGTTTAACTGGCAAGCTATTATTTTCATACTTCCAATAGCAATTGCACCTGCAATTGAACACATCGGAGATATGTTAGCTATCTCAAATGTTACAAAAGTTGATTATCTTAAAAAACCAGGACTAAAAAACACTCTTTTAGGTGATGGTTTAGCAACATCAGTTGCTTCACTTTTTGGTGGTCCACCAAATACAACATACTCAGAAGTAACAGGGGCTGTTACAGTTACAAAAGCATTTAATCCTGCAATTATGACTTGGGCAGCAATTGCAGCAATTATTTTAGCCTTTGTTGGAAAACTAGGTGGTGTATTAGCAACTATTCCAGTTCCAGTTATGGGTGGGATTATGTTATTACTTTTTGGAATTATTGCAAGTGTAGGTATATCTACGCTAGTGCGAGCAAATATCGACTTCAACTGTCCTAGAAACTTAGTTATTGTTTCTATGATTTTAGTTTTCTCAATAGGTGGTATGACATTTAATTTCTGGGGTGTTTCATTTTCAGGAATTGGGCTTGGAGCAATCACTGGTATATTTTTAAATCTTATTCTTCCACAGCCACGAAAAGAAGACCATATTATTTAGATAAAAGGAGTATTAGCTCCTTTTATCATCTTTGTATAAATTTTTCTCTTGTCACTATATTGATACCATTTTAATTTAAAATGGCACTAGTTGATAAAAGAGGAAAAAATAAAATGAAAAAACTTATTAAAGATATTGAATTAGCTAATAAAAGTGTAGATTCAAAAGAGTTGAAAAAACTCTCAAAGTCATCGCACTATAAGGTAAGAAGAGCAGTATCTAGGAACTTGTATACTTCTCAAAAAGTTTTAAAAAAACTACAATTAGACCCCATCTTAAATGTAGCATTTATGGCAAATAAAAATGCAAAAAAGAAAATATCATTTAAAGACTCGCCATCCCTTTCTAATCCTTGTGTTAGTTGTGAAGAAAATGAAGCAGTATTTCATCTAATATGTAAAACCTGTAAGAAAAATCATTTATCAAAAGCAGAAAAAATATACTCTTAACAAATCTCATTTTCCTTTAAAACTCTTTTTTTGTATATTGTATTACTAATTTAAGGCTGTTTTATATAAAATATATTATTAATGACAGTTATGAAAAAGGAGCCTAATTATGTTTAATATGCAATTAGAGCTAGATTTAATCATATTTCATTTATTTCAGTTGGGAGCTACATTTTTACTAGCACTTCCCATAGCTCTCAATCGAGAATTAAATGATCGAGGTGCAGGGTTGAGAACTTTTCCTCTGGTAGCTATTTCATCATGTGCCTTTATGCTTGTTGGTATGAGTGTGTATGAAGGTTCTGATGCTGAGGCAAGAGTAATGTATGGTATCATCACTGGTATGGGCTTTATTGGTGGTGGAGCTATCTTTAAAAGTAAAGAAGGCACACAGGGTACTGCAACAGCAGCAGGTTTATGGATTACTGGGGCTATTGGAATATCAGTAGCCTATAGTCGTTATGAAATCGCTATTGTATTGTCTCTTGTAGGCTTTCTTATTTTTAATTTTGCCAAACCGTTTAAGAAGAAGTACTCATAATTAAAGGTTTTGGCACTTTTCTTCTTTGATGGCAAAGAAGAAACAAGAAAGCCACCAACAGAGTTTCAAAGCCCTTTGGGTTCCCTCACTTATTATTTTTATCTTTTCTGCTTGGCAAAACTCATTTATTAAAACTTGCACTTAGCAACTTTTAAACACTCAAACAGTTTCCAATCTTGTTTAGAAAAGAGAAAAATAAACGCTCGGCTTTTGCAAATGTTGGAAATCAAAGGTGGGATAATGACATTTGCATTTTTGATTTGTCTAGATTTGTAATTTCTATTTGCTAAATTTACATACGATAGTTCAAACTTTAATTCTTTACAGACTTTGCCTTCATCAACTCGTCTGGTTGCTTTTTGTCTTACTTTTTACAACTAAAAAGTGAGAAAGCGGAAAGCTTTGCTTTTCAAGAGAATGTTTCACAAAACAATAGAATACTTATTAACAATATCCAAAAGCATCTCCCCAGACTCATGGGACTTTTCAAGAGTCAATCTATCTTTTGTGCCAGATATTCCAACTGCACCTATAAGTATATTTTGATGATTGAATAGGGGAACAGCAACACATCTCATCCCATCTTGATACTCTTTGTCATCTATTGAGTAACCTTTTTCTCTCACATCATTTAAGATGTTTTCTAGACTTGCAATATTTGTGATGGTGTTATGTGTGTATGAGTTTAGTTTTATTTTTTGTAAATCATAGTTTCCAAAAGCTAGGATGGATTTTCCTAAGGCGTTGGTGTGTAGAGGAGCTTGTAGTCCTATTTTATTTCTTGTTTTTATTTTCCTATCTGAGTTATCAAATTGATTTAGATATAAAATCTTGTAATTATCAAAGATACCTAAATATGAGCACTCATTTGTGATGGAGTAGATCTATTCTAGTAAAGCTTTTGTTTTTTTTACCATAAGTTCTATTCTTGTTTTATTGTTTGTAGAGCTATTTATATCTGTAGCTATGATTTCATTTGATTTTTCTAAATATGTTATAAAGCCTTCTTCATAGAGAGTTTTTAGAAGTCTTGACATGGTGCTTTTTTCTATGTTTAATTTTTCACATAACTGTTTTGCTAAGATAGGTTTACCATGATTTACTATTGTCTTGTAAACGTGTAAACCTTTTGTAAAAGATTTGTTAGTTGACATAATAACTCTTTTTAATTTATTATATCAAATAACAGAACTACTTTTGCAGTTCTGTTATAAAGTTTTAAACAAGAAGTTCGTTGAATTTTGCAAGCCATTTTGGATGTGCTGGCCAAGCAGCAGCTGTTACTAAGTTTCCATCCACATATGCATCTTCAAAGCCAATATCTGCCCATTTTCCACCATTTGTAGTAAGATCAGGTGCACAAGCTGGATAACAAGAACAAGTTCTATCTTTAACAATTCCCGCTGCAACTAATACTTGAACTCCATGACAAACAGAAGCTATAGGTTTATTTTTTGAGTTGAAGTTTTGAACTATCTCTAAAACTCTTGGGGTTAATCTTATGTATTCAGGAGCTCGTCCACCAGGAATCAAAAGTGCATCATAGCTATTTTCATCAATCTCATCAAAAGTAGCATTTAATGTAAAATTATGACCAGGTTTTTCACTATAGGTTTGATCACCTTCAAAATCATGAATTGCAGTTTTGATTTGTTCCCCTTCTTTTTTATTAGGACAAACAACATCAACACTATGACCTAACATTAAAAGACATTGAAATGGAACCATCATTTCATAATCTTCAACAAAATCCCCAGCAATAATAAGTATTTTTTTTGACATAAAATCTCCTTTTTGTTAATTTTTTAATTTTATAGCATTAAATTTTAATAATTAATTTATTTTTGGATTAGTTTTTTCTAGTTGCATATTGTGCAACTACAATACTATTTTGCATAAAATCTTAAAAAAGATATAATAAAAAAAATAAAATTAAAAGATAAATATAGATGATAGATTATAATAAAAAATTAACTTTACACAGAGAACTCTATCCCATGAGTGATATTGATATTTCAACTGAAAGTGACAGAGGACGAATACTATCAGCCCCCGCTCTTAGAAGATTGCAAAAGAAAACACAAGTTTTTCCATTAGAGTTAAATGCAGCTGTACGAAGTAGGCTAACACACTCTTTAGAAGTATCCCAATCTGCTAGATTTATTGCGAAAACAATTATAAAAAAGTGTGAAGGGAAGTATGGATTAGATGAGTTAAAAGATGTTTTTATATCCACTGCTGAAATGACAAGTTTACTACATGATATTGGCAATCCTCCCTTTGGACACTTTGCCGAAGTTGCAATAAACTCTTGGATGCAAAATAGTGGAGTTAAGATTTTAGATAATTTGATTGAAGTAGGGGATAAAAATAGGTCTTTTAAAGAGATGTTAGTAAGAGATATTTGCAACTATGATGGAAATGCACAAGCTATAAGAGTAATATCAAAACTTCAAAGACTAAATCTATCTTATTCTCAAATGGCATCAGTGATAAAGTATACAAGAGGTGCATTTGAACCAAAACCTACAAAAGATGAAGAGTTATATTATATAAAAAAGAAACCAGGCTTTTATTACAGTGAAAAAGAGCTTGTGGAAAATATTTATGAAGCATTAGATACTAATATAGGGCATCGTTTTCCTATAACTTATATTATGGAAGCTGCTGATTATATAAGCTACTTAAATGCAGATTTAGAGGATGCTGTTGATAAGGGGATATTAGACTTTGAACAAATATACAATCTCATAAAAAAAGAGTGTGAAGAATTAGATGAAACTTATTTGTTAGACCTTGTAGATGTTTTTTATAAAAAAGCAAAAGACAAAGAGGATGAACCTTATCAATTCAATCTTTTTTGGACTTTAACAAGAGCTAAACTAACCCATGCTTTAGTGGAACATGTTTCAAGTGTATATCTAAATAACCATGAGGATATTTTTGCAGGTAGATTTGATAGTGCTTTATTGGAGTTTGATAAACAAAGCAAATATACAAAAGCAATAACAGTTTTACAAAATATCTCTGTGAAATATATTTACAATAATAAAGATGTTCAGACTTTAGAGTTAAAGGGACATAAAATACTAACTACACTTTTAGATACTTATTCTGCCTTATTAAAACTTGACTTTAGTGAATTTGAAGATTTAGTGGATGACAAAAGAATATCTTGTTTTATGTCTCAACGACTTATTAAAAGGTTGTCTTCAAAACATATTGTTGCATATAAAAGTGCAACAGCAAAACTATCAAAAGAGGATATTGAAAAGTATAAGTTAGAAGAGTGGTATTATAGAACAAGACTTATTATTGATTATGTTACAGGCATGACAGATGATTTTGCTTATAATGAATATAAGGTTTTATCAGCTTTTGATGCTAGATAAGTACAAAATTATTACAATTATTATATGAGCTAAATTAAAGTTATCTTTGATAAAATATAACCTTTAATTAATATATTGGATATAAATGAGACTGATAATACTATTTTGTTTACTTTTTGCAACTTTGTTATCTGATACTCTAGAATCACTACTTCATGATTATGAAACAACTACCGAAAAATCTTTGAAAACAGTAGATGAGAAGATGGGACATGTTTACATCTACTCACAAAAAGATATTCAGCTAATGCAATATAATAAGTTAAGTGATATCTTAAAAGAACTTCCTCTTTTTACTCTAAATAAAAATCGTTATGGAGTATATAATCCCTCACTTGCTGGAAGTAAGACTACAACTAGTGGTTTTTTTAGATTTTTTATTGACGACCATGAAATTAGCTCTGCGTATAGCAAATCACCATTTCTTTCTTGGGGTGATTTACCTTTAGATTTCATAGACCATATTGAGATATATTATGGTGAAAGCTCATTTGCTTTAGGTAATGATAGTGGGATATATTTTATAAGGCTTTATACAAAATCACCTTTAAAAGAAAACGGTGCTGAACTAACATCTACCGTATCTAACAGTAGCTCTCATTCCAATGGTTTTACATACTCCTCACAACTTGGAAATGATTGGTCATATTTGTTATATGCTAATAATACAAAATTAAAAGATGATTCAACCTATAAAAATAGAAAGCTTTATAATGATACCCATAGAAGATATCTATACTTAGATGTTCAAAATGATACTACAACTGTTAACTTTGGATATTCAGATGTGAAAAAAGATAATTATATGGGACAATCAAAAGATGTAGTTCCAAATAGTGGTGAACTTTTATCTAAGGATTATTTTTTAGGAGTGACAAAATATTTTCTTGATGATAAGTCAATAAAAGCTAGCGTTTCTATAGGAAAACAAACAAGAGAATATAGTGAAATAAATGATGAAAAAATATCACTAATTCCATTTAATATGCCTCCTAATCTTTACCCAAATATAACAAAGGTTAATGAGAAGCTAGAGTTTACAAAAACAAATGCATACCTTTCTAAATCTTTTGAATACAAAAAAAATAATATTTTAGCAGCAATTAGTGTGGAAAATAAAAAATATGAAGTAAAAAATAGAACAATAGTTAATGCAGGGACTTTTGTTGACATTGGACAATTAAATGATTTTGATAAAGAAAGTGTTCGTTCCTTTTTACTACAAGATGATTACAAAGTAAAAGATGACTTGATACTAATTGGAAATGTTAAAGTTGATCAGTATAAAAGAAGTGGTCTTGTAAGTGATAATACCTATAATCTTTACAGAGTAGGGACAATTTATACTCCATTTGAAAACTTTGGATTAAAAAGTTTTTATACAAAAACTACAGTGCCTCAACTCTTTTCTAATGTGGATTTTGCATTACCCACAAATAAAAATTTAAAAGATCAAAAATATGAAATTTATACTGTTGAAGGAGTCTTTACTACAGAAAATTCAAAATTTGGGATTACTTATGACCATGTAAATATAGATGATTTTATATATTTAGCTTCTGTGGGATATGTAAATGTAGATCATACAATAAAAACAGAAGGTGTGATTTTTGATTATGAGTACAAATTTTCTGAAGAAAACAAACTTAAACTAAACTATTATCTAACTAATTTGAGTGAAATACCAAACAATTCACAAAGAGGTGGATATGCAAAGTACATGGGTGAATATAACAAGTTTCAATACTTTACATCTTTAAATTATAAAAGTGCTTTTGATTATAAAAATGTTCATGTTAGTAGTGCCTTTGATTTAAGTGTTGGGTCAACTTATAACATAACAAAAGATTTAACTTTGAGTTTAAAAGGTGAAAACCTTCTTGATAAATCTACTCAATCCCTAAATGTAGATGGAACAACAAGTGAGACTTTTGCTACAAAAGATTATGGTAGAAGTGTTAGCTTAACAATGAAGTGGGTATTCTAATGAGAATTATAATATTAACACTTGCATTTATATCATTGGCTTTTTCTTCCCAATATACTTTTTTAGTAAAAGAGTATGATAAAGAAATAGACCTTGAAGCTAAGATAATAGTTAAGATTGCAAAAAACTCTATAAAAGATGAAATAAAACTTTTTATTCCAAATATTTCAGATATGGAAAAAAATATTTATTCAAAATATTTTACACTAAGTGAAAGTTGTGAAAGTTAAAACTTTGTATTTGTTAAAAAAGTAATTAGTACTGATAGTTTATGTTCTGAAAATAATAAACTATTTTTTACAAATAATTACAGAAGATTGTTATCTGATAAGAGATTTTACGGAGCATTCTTTTGGAATAAGAGTAGACCTAATATTGTTTTTATAAAAACAAGACTTAAACAAAGAAATATAAAATTACCAAGTGATTATAAGCAGTTTGTTGAGGACTTTGATGAAAGATAACTCTTTTATAAAGAATCCTTTACAAATAATACTCCTGACTATTTTAGTATCTTGTGTCCTTGCCTTGTTATTATATGGAACTATAAAATTAGAAGAAAAAATAGAAAAAAAGATGCTAAATATTTCTACTTTTGATGTCATCTCAATCGCTAAAAACAATGCCCACGAAATCGAAGAGTATTTTAAAAATAGTAATGATTATGTAAAAGATATAAAAGAAAATGAATCTTTACAAAAAAGAATTGAAACAAACTTAAGAACGCTACTAACAAAAAATATAAAATATGCATATTTATTATATAGGGATGATAAAGGAATATTTAGATTTTTAGCAGATGGTTCAAAGCCTGAAGAAAAAGCATTTTTTAATCAAAAGTTTGATGTTGATGATAAAAAATGGCTTGAGATATTTGATAAAAAAGAGCCTCAAGTTATAGAACATGATGTTTTACATGAGTTATCTATTACCTATTTAGTTCCAGTTTTTTATAAAAATGAAGTGAAAATGATTTTATCAATTGATTTTTCAATTAAAAAAGTTGAAGATATTAATAATATAATTCGACTAATGAAAAATGGTATATTAGGAATAATATTTATTGCTTCAATATTTTTAATTATTCTTATTATTCAAACAATAAAATATGCAGCAGTTAAAAAAACAGCATATATAGATAAACTAACTAATGTATACAATAGAAACTATTTACAAGAGTTGGAAGACTTCATTAATCTAGATGATTATATCTTGGCAACTTTAGATATTGACTATTTTAAAAAAGTTAATGATACCTATGGTCATGATATAGGGGATAAAATATTAAGAGAAGTTGCAAATACAATTTTACTTACTATTAGAAGTAAAGATGATATTACCATTAGGTATGGTGGAGAAGAGTTTGTAATTTTAGCAAAAGTATCAAGGGATGAACACCTGAGTGCACTTAATGTAATTGAGAGAGTTTTTACAAATATTCAAAATAAAAAGTTTTATATAAGCAAAAAAGACTACATTGATGTTACTGTTTCAATTGGAGTTAATCTCGTACCACAAAAATCAAAAAACTTTTCTGATGCTTTTAAGTTGGCAGACATTGCACTATATAATGCAAAAAATAAGGGTAGAAATACTATTGAAATCTATGACGAGAAAGAAAATATTAATAATGCTTGTCTTTCTATAAATGAGATAAAAGAGGCTATGGAAGAGGATAGGGTAGTTTGTTTTTATCAAGCAATTGTTGATACAAAAACAAAAGAGGTCTCACATTATGAAGCACTTTTACGAATAGTAGCAAATGATGGGACGATAATAACACCTGATAAAATTTTACCAGTGATAAAAGGAACATTTATTTTAAGAAATATTACAAAATATGTTCTAGATATTTGTTATAAAAGACTTTTAGAAGATGATAAAATAAAAATTAATGTAAATATCAATCCACAAGATATTATAAATGACTCTATTTTAACTATTTTAAAAAATTATGCAAACGACAAAAATATTGCTAATAGATTAGGTTTAGAAGTTGTTGAGAGTGAAGATATAATGCTTTGTGAAGATGCCAAAGAAAACCTTCTTATGCTTAAAAACTTAGAATATAAGATCTTTATTGATGACTTTGGAAGTGGATATTCAAACTTTATTTATCTTACTGAAATAAAAACTGACTATATTAAAATAGATGGCACTATTATAAAAAAGATACTTGAAGATGAAGTTTCATTTTTATTGGTAAAAAGTATTGTTGCTTTTGCAAAAGAAGCGAAAATAAAACTTGTAGCAGAGTATGTATGTAGTAAAGAGATTTTTGAGAAAGTTGAATCTTTAGGAATTGAGTACTCTCAAGGATATCATTTCTCTAAGCCAACTGCCTATGAAAAAAGTTAATAAGCATGATAATTTTAGACTTTGAAACAAACTCCCATAATGAACATGATGTAATAGAAGCAGCAGCTGTACGCTTAGAGCTAATTGATGGAGAATATGTACTAAAGGATAAGTTTCATAGATATTACCTTTCTCGTTATCCTGTAAACCAATACTCCTATGAAGTGCATAAGCTTACTCCTGAAGCTATTTTAAATATACGTAAAAAGTCAAATTATGCTTCTTATTTTAAAGAAGATGAAGATTTTGTTGAGTTTTGCTCTGGAGTTAAGACTTTGGTGGCCCATAATATAAGTTTTGAGCTTCGTCATTTAAGAGATATTGTAAAGTTTCAAAATCATATTTGTACTATGAAAGAGAATAAACAATTTGTAAAAGCCTTAAATAAAAATGGACAGATTAAAAACCCTACATTGGATGAGGTCTGTTTTTATTATGGAATTGATTTTGATGAAGATAAACATCATAGTGCCACATATGATGTAACTAAAACCTATGAGATTTTAAAAAGAATGAAAAGAAAAATTAGTAAATGACTATAAAGCATTTACTAATTCAACATCAAAATACTCATCTACTTTTTCAATAAAGTCTTCAAATGAAACAGTTCCTTTTTTATCAAAAAGTACAACTTCTTCTCCAAAATCATTTTTGATAAAATGATTTTCATCTTTTGTAACTTTCTCATAAAGTTCTTGCATATCTTCTGTAGAATCATCTTTATTAAACAAGAACCAATTTACTGTTGTATCTTCGATTCTAATTAGTCCATAAGTGTTTGATTCATCAACATAGTCTTGAATAGTTCCATTTTCAAAACTTGCACCTACTACTAAATCATTTTTGTTTAAAATCATTTCCATCATATCTTATCTCCCGAAGCTTCTATTAGTATCTCTTTTTGTTGTTTTTTTCTTTTTTGCTGCTTTTTTTGGCAGTTGAGCCTTATCTTTAGGCTTTTTAAATTTATCTCTTAAACCTTTCTTCTGACTAAGAGGTTTAGCTTTAAACCTTGCAACTCTAGGTTGTTTTTCTGTTAGTTCATATTCATCGTGGGTAAGTCTTGGTATATTTATGATTAGCTCTTTTTCGATTTCAGCCATCTGTTTGTACTCTTTTACACATAAAAGTGTTGTAGCAACGCCTGGGTTTCCTGCTCTTCCTGTTCTTCCTATTCTGTGTGTATAATCAACTACTGTTTCTGGTAGTTCAAAGTTTACAACATTTGGAAGTAGCTCTATATCAATACAACGTGCTGCAATATCTGTAGCAACTAGAACTCTTAATGTTTTAGTTTTAAATCCTTCAAGAGCTCTTGCACGAACTGGCTGTTTTATATCTCCATGAATACAAGCAGTCTTTAATCCATCTAGATTAAATTGTTCAGTTATTTCATCGGCTTTTGCTTTTGTATTTACAAATACTAGCACTTGTTCCCAATTCTCTGAGCCAATTAAATATGATAAAAATTCTACTTTTTTATCTTCATCCATTAAATATATTTGTTGGTCAATTATATCTACGCTTGAACGTTGAGATGAAACTTCTATTACTACAGGTTTATGTAAAAACTCTTTTGCAAGTTTTTTTATGTTTTGGTTTATAGTTGCAGAGAACATAGATATTTGTCTTGTTTTTGCACAGTTAGAGAATATTAGTTCAATCTCTTTTAAAAATCCCATTTCAAGCATAGTATCTGCTTCATCAAGAACTAGATTGTTTATACTTGACAAGTCTACAGATTTTGTATTTATATGGTCAATTAGTCTTCCAGGTGTTGCAACAAGTACATCAATCCCAGACTCTATTTTTCTTATCTGTTCTTTATGACTTAATCCTCCCACAACAATAGTTTGTTTAATATCTAAATGTCTTCCATAATATGAGATACTTTTTTCTATTTGTTTTGCTAATTCTCTTGTTGGAACTAAAATCAGACTTCTTAAAACTCTTTTTTTACTAGGGTCTGCATCTTTTGTCTCAAAAAGTTTTTGTAAAATAGGAAGTACAAAGGCAGCAGTTTTTCCTGTACCACTTTGTGCAGTTGCAATTACATCACTGTTTTTAAGTAAAACAGGTATTGCTTTTTCTTGAATATCAGTTGGATTTTCATATCCTTCTTCTTCAAGAGCTTTTTGTATTTGTGCACAAAGGTTCATAGTGTTGAATGTTTTGATAACAATTCCTTTTAGTTTTATATTTTAAAAGAGTGATTATATCAAATAGTGTATAATATCTCAATTTTAACTATCAAGAAAAGGTAAAGTATCAAAAAGTTTAAGAAAGTTCACGTAGAAATAACAAATATTTGTAATCTAAAATGTTCATTTTGTCCTCCAAAAACCCTACCAAATGTTACAATGCCTTTAGATAAGTTTGACTTACTAAATAAAGAGTTAGTAAATGTTACAAAAGAGCTAGCATATCATGTAGTAGGGGATCCACTAGTACTTTCAAATTTAAATGATTATTTAGATATTAGTAAAAAATATGCCCTTAAAGTAAATCTTACAACCACAGGATATAACCTAAAAGAAGAACAATATGAAACTTTAACAAATGATGCAATTAGACAAATAAATTTTTCTGTAAATTCATACAATGGAAATAGTCATAAAAATAGTTTAGATGAGTATTTAACTCCTATTTTTGACTTTTGTAAATATGCTTTAGAAAAAGAAGTTGATTTTTTCATAAATCTTAGAGTTTGGAATTTTGATGATGCAAAAAGCGCAAAAGAGTTTAATCGTGAGGTTTTTAAAAAAGCCTTTGAGTATTTTGATATAAGTTTAGATATTGACCAATTTTATGTGGCAAAACCTAAAAATATAAGAGTTGCAAGAAAAATATTTTTTAATTTTGATGATTATTTTGAATGGCCAAGCTTAGAAAATGAGTTTGTATCAAACAAAGGTTTTTGTTATGGTTTAGATTCTCACTTTGGAATATTAGCTAATGGTGATGTTGTTCCTTGTTGTTTGGACAAAGATGCTTGCATAAACTTAGGCAATGTATTTGAAGATGGATTGGAAAATATTTTGAAATCAAAAAGAGTAATAGATATAAAAGATGGTTTTAAAAATGGCGAGGTAATTGAAGAACTTTGCCAAAAGTGTTCATATAGAACAAGATTTGATAAATAAGGACTTATGTTGGGTGAAATAGAGTTAGTAAAAAAGAGTTTAGGTGATTTTTTTACACCTGCAATATTAAAGATTGCTATTATTCCACTTCTTATTACTGTCTTTGTAATGATTGTATTTTTTATGGGACTTGCGGATTATAGTCTATCTTCACTTGATCAAGTTATAATTCAAGTACAAAATGGAGAAGAGTTTACAGTTGATCCCAATGCACCATTTTATTATGTTTGGGCAGTTAATGTTTTGACCTTTCTTTTACAATATTCAATTACAGCTTGGTTAGCAGGTTTTTTACTTTTTACTATTGGTACACTATTTATATTATTCTTTTCTATTTTTACAACTTTGATTATTATTGGATTTTTAACTCCAATGATAATAGAAACTTTGAGAAAAAGAAACTATCCAAATATGGATTTAAAAGCTCATGGCTCAATCATTTCACCTATTTGGGTGGCAGTTAAAAGTATAGTTGTTATGCTATTTTTATTTATACTTTTTATACCTTTTTATTTTATACCTTTAGTAAATATAGTTGCTTTTAATTTACCAATATATTACTTTTTTCATAAGCTTTTGAATTTTGATATAACTTCTACGATGCTTAGTTCTGCTGAATATAAAGAGATATATAGAAATAAAAAGAATCTATTTAGAACTAGAACTTTAGCATTATATTTAATCTCTATGATACCTTTTATAACACTTTTTTCTACGGTATTTTATGTTGTTTATTTAACAAATGCATATTTTGTAGAGTTAGAAAAGATAAGACAAAATAGGCTAGATATTTAAGCGATATCCTGTGCCTTGAATATTTTTTAATATATCTTTTGGAAGCTTCTTTCGTAAGTTTTTAATAAAGAGTCTTAGGGCATTTTGTGTCATGACAGAGGTCTCTTCCCAAAGGATATTTTCTATTTCATGGTATGTTATTATTCGCCCTTTTACAATAAGCATTTTTAAAAATACATTCTCTTTTTTTGTAAGAATAAATTCTTCATTTGGGCCTTTTATTAAAGCTTTACTTTCGTCATAAATCCATGATGGAATAAGATTAAAAATAGTGCTATTTTCAAAACTATCAATAAATGCTTTAAATGCAAGGGTTAATTTCTCTTCTGTGATTGGTTTTACTATATATTTTACTAAGTGAAGTTCTGTAGCATCTAATAAATAATCTAAATCAGTATGTGCAGAAGTTATTATAACTCGAACCTTTGGATTTGTTTCTCTTATTTTTTTAACTAGTTCAAGTCCATTCATTTTTGGCATTTTTATATCTGTAATAATTAAATCAGGTTTCTTTTCTAAATATAATTTATAAGCTTCTTCGCCATCTTTAGCTAAGTATATGTCTTTAAACATACAATCAAGAATTTCAAAAATATTATTTTGAATACCAGCTTCATCTTCTGCATAAAGCAGGGTAAAACTTCTTAGTTGATTTACTAGAGTATAATCCATTGGATACCTTGTAATAAAAGATATGTTAAAATATATAATTATTATAAATGGAGTTAACTTGCCTTTAGTAACCGAAAAAAATATATCCAAAATAATCATATATGTTTTCATAGTAATTATGATAACTATGATATCACTTATATCATATTTTTACGTAAAAAACACTTATTCAGATTTTGAAATAGAGCTTAATAAGTTCGTAAATGACTACTATTCTAATCAAAAAGCACTTCTGAAAAAACAAATAGATGTTGTAAATGATATCATAAAATATAATGCTACAAAAAGTGGTAGTACGGAGCAAGAGTTAAAAAATGAAACAATACGACTTTTAAATAATATATCCTTTGAAACTTCAAGGGGTAACTATATTTTTGTTTATGAAATTTTAGATATGAATGGTGGCGATAAGTTTGCTAAATTATTAGTTAACCCTAACAGACTAGATTTGGTAGGTACTGTAATTTCTACAAATTATGAAGATGCAAATGGAAAAAAATTTAGAGAAGATTTTTTAAATGATATAAGAACAAAAGGTGAGTCTTTTACCCAATATGCATATAAAAAATATTTATCCCCTCAAATAAATCAGAAACTCTCATACTTTAAACTTTATGAAAATTGGAACTGGGTTATTGCAGTAGGGGTTTATATTGACGATATTGAAAATGATATTGCTATAAAAAAAGAAGATTTAAAAAGAAAAGTAAAAACACAAACTATTCAAACCATATTTTTATTTATACTATTTTTATCTATTGGGATAGTTTTGACTATACTTTTAAGTGAAAGAATAGATGAGTTTTTTAAAGAGTACCGATTAGCGGTAAAAGCAAAATCAGATGCCCTAATTGAATTAAATGAGACATTAGAAAAAAGAGTTTCAGAAGAGATTGAAAGAAATAGAGAACAAGAACAGTTACTAGTACAAAAATCAAGACTTATAGCTTTGGGTGAAATGATATCTAATATTGCTCACCAATGGAGACAACCCCTTTCTGAACTCTCATCGATTTTGATGAACATAAAATTTAAACATAGCATGGAAAAACTAGATAAAGAGTCTATGGATAAAAAATCAAAAGAAGCAGAAGTAGTAATAGACTACATGTCTCATACAATAGATTATTTTAGAAACTTTTTTTTACCCAAAAAAGACAAAGAAGAGTTTTATATAATTGATGCAATTAAATCTGTAATGACAATTATATCTTCAGCCTTGGAGTTTAATAACATAAAAGTAGTGGTAACAGTTGATGAGAAATTAAAATTAAATACTTATATAAATGAGTATGAACAAGTACTATTAAATATAATCTCAAACGCAAAAGATATTTTGATTCAAAATAATATTGAAAATCCTTTAATAAAAATATTTGCAGAAAAACAGGAAAATAATATCATCTTATATATAGAAGATAACGCAGGTGGGGTTGAAGTAAATCCAAAAAGTAAAATATTTGAACCTTATTTTACAACAAAAGGTGATAGTGATGGAACTGGTATTGGATTATATATGTCAAAAATAATTATTGATAAAAACATGAAAGGTAAATTAAGAGTTCGTAATACAAAAGATGGAGCTAAGTTCGTAATTAGTGTTCCTGCATAGATATAAAAAAAGGGTGATAAGAAATATCTTATCACCCTTTTTTATTTTCAATAGTTCAATTATCCTGCAAACATTAAGTCTGGTAAGAATAGAGCTATTTGTGGAATATAAGTAACTAATAATAGTCCCACTAAGATTGTCAATGTCCAAGGCAATGTTGCTACAATAACATCTTTTATGGACATCCCTGTAAGTCCAGAGGTTACAAATAGGTTTAGTCCAACAGGTGGCGAAACCATTCCTAACTCCATATTGATAGTAATTACAATACCAAAGTGAATAGGGTCGATTCCTAAAGCAACAGCAACAGGAAGTAAAAGAGGTACCATAATCATAATAATTGCTGATGGCTCCATAAATGACCCTGCAATGATTAACAGAATATTTACCATAAGTAGGAACATATATTTATCAACATTTGCTTCAATTAATGCTTCTGTGATTCCTTGTGGAATATTTTCAATTGTTAAGAAGTGAGCAAATAACATAGCATTTGCAATAATAAACATAATCATTGCAGTTGTTTTTGCTGATTCTAAAGCAGTTGTATAAAACTCAGTTAGTTTTATATCTTTGTAAACAAATACAGAGATGAAAAATGCCCAAATAGCAGCAACTGCAGCAGCTTCAGTAGGAGTAAATATACCACCATAGATACCACCAATAACAATTACAATTGTCATAAGACCCCATGAAGCGTCTTTCATTTTTTGTAATCTTTCTTTGAATGGTGCTGGCTCACTTCTTTTAAATCCTAATCTTACAGCTCCAATATATGTTACAACCATCATCATAATACCTAACATGATACCAGGAACAACACCTGCCATAAACAATCTTCCAATAGAAACTTCAGCAGTAACTCCATATACGATTAATACAATAGAAGGTGGAATTAAAATCCCTAACGAACCAGCAGTTGCAATTGTACCAACAGCATATTTTTTAGGATAACCAGCTTGCATAATTGCACCAAACATAATAGAACCAATAGCAACAACTGTTGCAGGAGAACTTCCTGAAACTGCAGCAAATATAATAGATGCAAAAATTGCAGAAATTGGTAATCCACCAGGTAAGTGTCCAACAATTGATTTAGCAAATTCAATAATTCTTTGTGCGGCACTTCCTTTACTTAGCAAGTTACCAGCTAAAATAAACATTGGAATAGCCATTAGTGAATAATGCTCAACTTTTTCAAATATCATTGAAGAGATTTCAATAGGAGAAATAGGAGTAAATAGCATCATAGTAGTAAATGTTGCAGCTCCTAAACAAATAGCAATTGGAGCTCCAATTATTACTAAAAAGAAAAATAATCCAAATAATACAGCTACACTCATAGCATTCCTCCTGTTTTCTTTTCTACTTCTTTAACCATCTCATTTAGATGTTTAACGTTTTCATTGTCTTTATTCTCTTTAGCACCCATTCCCATACCAGCTAAAACTTGTTCCGCTTCACTCTCTTTTAGGATTCTTTCATGATTTGTAGAAAGTATTGCATGAATTCTTTCTGCAACTCTAAATGCACCAAAAGCAAATGAAATAGGAATAACAAGATATATTATCCACATAGGCATATTCCATAAATCAATAGATCTTTCATCTAAAGGAATAATTACTTCAGTAATATATAGAATTCCATAATATGAAACCGCTACTAAAAATATAAATGTTGCTGTATGTGAAAGTATCAACATCCCCTTAGCAACTCTAGAAGGCACGTTATCTAATACTATTGTAACTGCAATGTGTGCATCTTTTTTGAAACAATATGCTGCTGCAAAAAAAACACTCCATAAAAATAGATAAATAGTTAGTTCTGTTGCCCACGTTAATGATGCATCAAAAACATATCTCGCTATAACATTAGTAAATGCAATAACAACTCCTGCTGCTATACCAAAAGCAGCAATCTTTTGGTTAATATGACCTATGATTTTGCTTAAAAGTTTTATCATTGTATCTCCCCCTTATTTTGTGTTAAGAGCACCGTTAATTAAATCTTCTCCAATTAAATTATCATCATAAAATTTAGGATAGATTTTACTAACAGCCTTTTTCCAAGCAGCTCTTTGTTCAGGTGTTAACTTGAAAATTTCAAGTTTACCAGTACTTTTTGCATAATCTTTGATTAAGGCAAATTGCTCATCATTTAATTCTTGAGCCCAGATTCTCTCTTGTTGTGTTGCTTCATTCATTGCTTGAACAACATCTTTTTGTAAATCTTCAGGTAATGTTTCCCAGAATTTTTTAGACATCACTACAAGGTAACCTAAATAACCATGATTTGAAATAGTTAGATATTTTTGAACTTCGTGGAATTTTTTTGTATAGATGTTAGAAATTGGATTTTCAGCTGCATCTATAACACCTTGTTGTAAACCAGAATAAACTTCAGAAAAAGGCATCATCTGAGGATTTGCATCAAGAGCATGGAATTGTTCTTCAAGTACTTTTGAAGACATAATTCTAAATTTTTGACCAGCAGCATCTTCTGGATTAATTAAAGGTTTTTTTGAAGATGATAATTGTTTAAAGTGATTATCCCAAAAGTTAAGTGCTACATAACCTTTTGCATTAATCATATCTTTTAATTTATCTCCTACTTGACTATCCTGAACTCTATGTAAGTGCCCCATATCATTGAAAAGAAAAGGTAAGTCAAATAGAGCTAATTGAGGAACAATTTTACCAAACTTAGAAAAAGATGGAGCTGCCATTTGAACAGAATTTAAAGTTAAAGCTTTTAAAACAGCATTATCTTTATAAAGTTGAGAAGATGGATAAACTTGAACATCAATCTTCCCCTCTGAAAGCTCTTCTAACCTTTTTTCAAAAAAGTTTGCAGCTTTCCCTTTTGGTGTATTTGGGCTTACAACGTGTGAAAATTTAAGCACGTATTGAGATGTACTTGATTCTACTTTAGACGTATCTTTAGAATCATTTACTTTACTATCTCCACACCCTGTGAGTAAAAGTAAAGAAGTAACAGTTGCAATACTTACAAAACTTTTCATAGCAATTTTCATTTTATCTCCTTATATAGTATATATAAATTATAATAAAAAGTTGTGTAGATGTTATGTATTCTGGGATAGAAATTTATAATATTTTGTAATAATTGTAGAGTTTTTTAAGTAGATGTATCATCGGTTATACCGATGATACATGAAGATATAAGAGGAAGTTCTTATTTAGTGCTAAGAGCACCTTCAATTAAGTCTTTACCAATTAAATCTTCGTCGTAAAATTCAGGGTAAATTTTACTAACTGCTTTTTTCCAATCATTTCTTTGTTCTGTAGTTAACTCAAAAATTTCAAGTTTTCCAGTAGTTTTTGCATACTCTTTAATTTTGTCAAATTGTGAATCATTTAACTCTTGAGCATATTCTCTTTCTTTTTTAGTTGCTTCAATCATAGCTTGTGCAACATCTTTTCTTAACTCTGAAGGTAATGATTCCCAGAATTTTTTAGAAACAACAACTAAATAACCTAAATAACAATGGTTAGAAATAGTTAGATATTTTTGAACTTCATGGAATTTTTTAGTATAGATATTAGAAATAGTGTTTTCTTGACCATCAATAACACCTTGTTGTAAACCAGAATAAACTTCAGAGAAAGGCATCATTTGAGGGTTTGCACCAACTGCATGGAATTGAGCTTCAAGTACTTTTGAAGACATAATTCTAAATTTTTGTCCTTCTGCATCAGCAGGTTTAATTAAAGGTTTTTCAGAAGATGATAATTGTTTAAATCCATTATCCCAAAATGATAGTGCAACATATCCTTTTGCTGTAACTAGACCTTTTAGTTTTTTACCAACTTGACTATCTTGTACTCTATGTAAATGATCTATATCATTAAAAAGAAAAGGTAAATCAAATAGAGCTAATTGAGGAACAATTTTACCAAATTTAGAAAAAGATGGAGCTGCCATTTGAACAGAGTTTAAAGTTAAAGCTTTTAAAACAGCATTATCTTTATAAAGTTGAGAAGATGGATAAACTTGAACATCAATTTTACCACCTGAAAGCTCTTCTAATCTTTTTTCAAAAAAGTCTGCTGCTTTTCCTTTTGGTGTATTTGGGCTTACAACATGTGAAAACTTAAGTGTATATTCAGCTGCTAATCCCGAAGTTGCTAGTACTGCAGTTGCAACTGCACTCATTACTAATTTTTTCATTTATTCTCCTTGGTTTTTGTAGTTAGAAAAAGTATAATTAAAAGTTATGTAAAAGTTATGTAATTAATCCTATAAATTCAACAAATTTTAAGTTAGCGTAGCAATAAAATAGCATTTGTAAAAAATGAATATTTTGTTTATATACATATTAAGTAAAAACTTCTACACATCTTTATACTAGCCCTCTAAAGTCTATTTTAACCATTTTTTAAACATTTATTTTATACAATAGCCCACTTTTTATGGAATATAAATGGAAAAATTTTAAAAGGACAATAATGGGTTGTAATTTAGATTTACTAACATCTTTTAAAGACAACTGTGGTTTTGGTTTAATGGCTGATTTAAAAAATAGACCAAGTCATGGTAACTTAGAAGATGCTATCCATTCGCTAGAACGAATGATGCACAGAGGTGCAGTGGCAGCTGATGGTAAAACTGGAGATGGGTCTGGTTTATTATTATCTATGCCTGATAAATTTATGAGAAAGATTGCTTTTAATGAAGGAATCGATTTACCAGAATCTTATGCTGTAGCTATGATATTTTCGCAAGAAGATTCTGAGTTAGATGTATTTATAGATTTTTGTGAAAAAAATGATTTAAAAGTATTATTAACTAGAAAAGTTCCTGTTGATACAGAAGCTCTTGGAGAACAAGCATTAGAGAGTTTACCAAATATAATACAAGTATTTGTGCGACCAAATAGCTTAATGTCATCAAAAAGATTTGATGCTATGCTATATCTTACACGAAAAGAGTGTGAACATAAATTAAGAGATAAAAAAGATTTTTATATTCCAACTTTTTCATCAAAAGTGATTGCTTATAAAGGGCTGATTATGCCTACTCATATCAAGCATTTTTATATTGATTTAAGAGATGAAGACTTTCAAATTTCATTTGCACTATTTCATCAAAGATTTTCAACAAATACTCTTCCAAAATGGAAATTAGCGCAGCCATTTAGATCTATTGCTCACAATGGTGAAATTAACTCAGTTGAAGCAAATAGATTTAATGTAGAAGTTAAATCAGAACTAATAAAATCTGAAGTATTTAGTGATGAAGAGATTCAAAGAATATTACCTATTTTACAAATAGGTTCATCTGATTCTGCTTCTTTAGATAATATGTTTGAATTTTTAATTGCAAATGGTGTTGACTTTTTCAAAGCTGCACGTTCGTTAGTTACTGCACCTTGGCAAAATGCACCACAAATGGATTCAGATTTAAGAGCATTTTATGAATATGTATCTACTGCAATGGAAGCTTGGGATGGACCAGCAGCAGTATCTTTAACAGATGGTAGACATATTGGATGTTTAATTGATAGAAATGGATTAAGACCAGCAAAATATGTGATTACAAAAAGTCACAAGATGTATATTACTTCTGAGTATGGTACATTAGAAATTGATGAAAATAATATCTTAGAGAGAGGTAGATTACAATCAGGTCAAATGATTGGTTTAGATTTAAATCATGGAAAAGTTTTAAAAGAGGATGATATTAATGATTATCTAAAATCTTCTCAAAACTATGTTCAATGGTTAACTAAAGATATGGAATATTTGCAAGAGTATATCGATGAATCTTTCTTAGATACAACAGATTATAAAGTCAAAGAGCTTGAAACAAAACAAAAATATTTTAATATTACATATGAAGTATTAGACCAAGTAATTGAGCCAATGGCAAATGATGGTAAAGAACCAGTTGGATCTATGGGTGATGATACTCCAATGGCATGTTTTTCAAAAGTAAATAGAAATTTTACTGATTATTTTAGACAAAAATTTGCACAAGTAACAAATCCTCCAATTGACCCTTATAGAGAAAAAGTTGTGATGTCTTTAGAGACAGGATTTGGACCTATTCATAATATTTTGGATGAGAAACCAGAATATGCAAAAAGATTAAAAGTAGCAAGTCCTATTTTAATGAAAGAAAAATATGATGTATTGAGATCTTTTGGGGATAATACAAACCCAAGATATAACTCTTATTATAAAAATAAGGTTTTCTCAACAGTATTTAAAAAAGATTTAAAAGCTTCATTGGAAGTTTTAGCATTAAAAGTTATTAAATCTGTAAATGAAGATAATACATCTGTTGTAATATTGGATGATAGAAAAGGTACTAAAGATAATAAAATAATTCCAGCAGCTATGGCAGTTGGATATTTAAATAAAAGACTTTTAGAAGTAGGAATTAGACATCAAGTATCAATAGTAGCTGTAACTGGTGAAGTTTATGATGCTCATATGGCTGCAGTTCTTATTGCATATGGTGTTACTGCTATTTATCCATACATGATGTATGCTTCTGTTGTTTCACTTTTTGGTAGAAAAGAAATTACAAAATATGAGATGCAAAGATTACTTAAAAATACTCAGAAATCTGTAAATTCTGGATTATTAAAAATTATGTCTAAAATGGGTATATGTACGATTGCATCATACAGAAACTCTACACTATTTGATGTAATTGGTTTAAGTGATGAAATTATCAATGATTGTTTCCATGGAAGCCATTCGGACTTATGTGGTCTTACATATGATGATATAGAAGAGAGAATTGAAAAAATTCATTTTAATGCATATTATGATGATACTTATATGTTCCCTCTAAATTTAGGTGGTTTTTATAAATATATCAATGGTGGTGAATATCATGATTATGGTCCTGCTACTACTCTTGCAATGCACAATAAACAAGCAAGTGAAAAAGAAGAGATTACCGATTTTGATAAATTAAGAGAATTGGTAAATAAAAGAGATAAAAAATTTATTAGAGATTTCTTTGAATTCAATTCAGATAAAAAGTCAATTGATATTAGTGAAGTTGAGCCTTTAGCAGATGTATTTAAGAGATTTGCAACTGCTGCAATGTCTTTAGGTTCTATCTCTCCTGAAGCTCATGAAGCAATGGCAACTGCCATGAATACAATTGGTGGTATGAGTAACTCAGGTGAGGGTGGTGAAGACCAAAAAAGATTTGGAACAATTAAAAACTCTAAAATCAAACAAGTTGCTTCTGGTAGATTTGGTGTAACACCAGGTTATTTAAGAAGTGCTGAAGAGATTCAAATTAAAGTTGCACAGGGTGCAAAACCAGGTGAGGGTGGACAACTTCCAGGTCATAAGGTAACTCCATTAATTGCATCATTGAGACATACTGTTGCAGGTGTTACTCTTATTTCACCTCCTCCTCACCATGATATTTACTCTATTGAGGATTTAGCTCAGTTAATATTTGATTTAAAACAAATTAATACAGAAGCAAAAATCACAGTTAAATTAGTATCAACTATAGGTGTTGGAACAATTGCTGCGGGTGTTGCAAAAGCATATGCAGATAGAATTGTAATCTCTGGTGCTGATGGTGGAACAGGAGCTGCTCCTCTTACATCTATTAAGCATACGGGTAATCCTTGGGAAATGGGACTTTCTGAAGCTCACAATGCTTTAAAAGCTAACAGCTTAAGAGAGTCTGTGCATCTTCAAACTGATGGTGGTTTAAAAACTGGTCTTGATGTTGTAAAAGCTGCGATGTTAGGTGCTGAGTCATATGGTTTTGGTACAGCGGCTCTTACTCTTCTTGGTTGTAAGATTTTAAGAATATGTCATACAAATAAATGTTCTGTTGGTGTTGCTACTCAAGATGAAGATTTAAGAGCTCACTTTACAGGTACAGTTGAAAGACTTATCTCTTATTTTACATTTATAGCTGAAGATGTAAGAAATATACTTGCTACATTGGGTTATAAATCTGTTGAAGAGATTGTTGGTAGAAGTGATTTATTAAAAATTATTGATGATGAGTTTGCACAAAAATTTGACTTCCAAAATGTTTTAAGAAGAATTGATGGAATTGATACTTGTCAAAAAGAAAAAAATGAACCATATGATAAAAATGAGTTTGAAAAAGAGCTACTTAAAAAAGTACATAGAACAATAGAAAATCCTAAAATGCCAATAAAAATTAAAGAGACTATTTGTAACTTAAATAGATCATTTGGTACTTTGATTTCTGGTGAAATCGCAAAATATTATGGAGATAAAGGTTTACCTGAAAACTCTATTAATTTTGAACTTACAGGAATTGCTGGACAATCATTTGGAGCTTTATTATCAAAAGGTATGAACTTAAATCTTTATGGTGCAGCAAATGATTATGTTGGTAAAGGTATGAATGGTGGGAAAATTATTGTAAATACTCCGCACCAAGGTCCAGAGTTTGCAGGTGCAGGTAATACATGTTTATATGGTGCAACTGGTGGAAAGCTTTATGTAAGAGCAGCTGCTGGTGAAAGATTTGCAGTTAGAAACTCAGGATGTATTGCAGTTGTAGAAGGAACAGGAGATAATGCCTGTGAATATATGACAGGTGGTATTGTTGTTATATTAGGTGATACAGGTATCAACTTTGGTGCTGGTATGACAGGTGGATTAGCATTTGTATATGACCCACAAAAAGCTTTTGTAGATAAAATGAATCAAGAGTTAATTGAAGCTGTTAGAATTGATACTGATGATACAGAGAGAGAAAGATTATATTTAAAAAGATTATTAATGGATTATGAAAACGAGACTGAATCTGAGAGAACTCAATTTATTTTAGAGAACTATAGAGCAGAGATAAGAAACTTTTGGCTTGTAAAACCAAAAAATATGACAGTGCTACCATTAGATCCGGATAAGGGAGATTAAGATGTTAAACTTTACAAAATTTGAAAGAATTAATCCTGAAAAAAGAGATGTTTTACAAAGATTAAAAGATTTTGGTGAGATATACGAAGTTTTTGAAAAAACTAAAGCAAGAGAGCAAGCTGACAGATGTATGCAGTGTGGAGATCCATATTGTCATACAGGATGTCCATTAGGAAACTATATTCCTGCATGGCTAA
The DNA here is from genome assembly GCA_002869535.1 of Arcobacter sp. GTDB lineage: Bacteria > Campylobacterota > Campylobacteria > Campylobacterales > Arcobacteraceae > Arcobacter. The sequence goes on along the minus strand of PKUK01000007.1, from coordinate 13,059 downwards.
AACAAACTGCAACTAAAAATCTAGACTTGGCATTTGCCTTATCTAATGAGACATCTCCTTTTCCTGAAATTTTAGGAAAAATTTGTCCACAAGATGTTTTATGTGAAGGTGCCTGTTCTTTAAATACTGGACATGGTGCAATATCTATTGGAGCTATTGAAACTTATATTAGTGAAAAAGCTTTTGAAAATGGAATGGAACCAAAATATCCAGGTGTTACAAGTGATAAAAAAGTAGCAATAATAGGTTCAGGACCTAGTGGATTATCTGCAGCAACATTTCTTTTAAGACGTGGTATTGGTGTAGAGTTATTTGAAAGATCTGATAGAGCAGGTGGTCTTTTAACTTATGGAATTCCAGGTTTTAAACTTGACAAAAATGCAGTTCAAAGAAGAGTTGACTGGCTAATTAGTGCTGGTATGAAACTACACTTGAATTGTGAAATTGGAAAAGATAAAGCTGCAAAAGATTTAGAAAAAGAGTTTGATGCAATTTATTTAGGAGTTGGAGCAACTTTAGGTAATTATATAGGAATAGAGGGTGAAAAGTCTTCTAATGTTCATTTGGCTATGGATTTTTTAACAGGTATTCAAAAAAGAAACTTTGGTAATACAACTGAAAAGTTTATTGATGTAACTGATAAGAATGTTATAGTTATTGGTGGTGGTGATACTGCTATGGACTGTGTGAGAACATCTGTTAGGGAAGGTGCTAGAACTGTTAAATGTCTTTACCGAAGAGATGAAGCAAATATGCCTGGGTCTAAAAAAGAGGTTGTAAATGCAAAAGAAGAGGGTGTAGAATATCTATTTAATGTATCACCTAAATCTTTTGTGGTTGAAGATGGAAAAGCCGTTAAAATTGAATTATTAACTACATCAATGAGTGAACCTGATGAATCAGGAAGACAAAAAGTAGTTATTAATGAAGGTAGTGAATATTTTGAAGAGGCTGATGTAATTATTCTTGCATTAGGTTTTAAACCAGAAGTTCCTGCATTTTTTAATGAATTAGGTGTAAATACAAACTCTTGGGGTGGCGTAGATACAAGTAATTACGTAACCTCAAATAAAAAAGTATTTGCAGGTGGTGATTGTCAAAGAGGTGCCCATTTAGCTGTAACAGCATCACTTGATGGTAGAGAAGCTGCAAAAGTTATTGTTTCAAATCTTGCATAAAATATGAGAGTATTTAATACTCTCATATACTAAAATAAATAGTTCCCAACCTTTAAAACTCTTTAAATTTCTTATTATTATTGAAACTATATAAAATATTGTTGTAATTAAAGAAATTATTAATAAATATTAGGTTATAACTCCATAATTTAATTTAAAAAATGGGGAAGTTAATATGTCTTTAATAATTACGGATGAGTGTATTGCGTGTGATGCTTGTAGAGAAGAGTGTCCTAATACTGCAATCGAAGAAGGGGATCCAATTTATATAATAGACTCAGATAGATGTACAGAGTGTGTTGGTCATTATGAAGAACCAGCATGTGTTGAAGTTTGTCCAGTAGATTGTATTATAGTTGACCCAGACAATCAAGAAACAATTGAAGAATTAAGATTCAAATTTAAACAGTTAGAGGAAGAAGAGGTATAACAAATGGCTAAAGTTACAACTGTTATAGACATTGGGTCTAACTCAATGCGTATGGTTGTAATGGAAAAAAGCAGCCGATTCTCCTTTCACCTTGTAAATGAAACAAAAGCTAGAGTAAAGATTTCAGAAGGCTCTTATGAAAATGGTGGGAACCTACAAGAAGTTCCCATGCAAAGAGCATATAATGCTTTGAAATCATTTTTAAGTATTTCAAAATCTTTAAAATCTAGAAAAATATTCTGCGTAGCAACCTCTGCTATGAGAGATGCCCCCAACTCTAAAATTTTTGTAAATAAAGTAAAAAATGAATTAGGTCTTGATATTAAAGTAATTGAAGGTGCTAAAGAGGCTTATTATGGTGGAGTGGCAGCTTTAAACCTTATAGATTGCAATGATTTTGTAACAGTTGATATTGGTGGTGGTTCAACAGAGTTTGCAATAGTAAAAAATAGAAATATTGAGCATGTAATATCTTTGGATATAGGAACAGTAAGATTAAGTGAATTATTCTTTAATAAAAATGATATTACTGGTGCACAAAAGTATATACTAAATAAACTAGAAGAGCTAAAAGCTTGTGGTTATGAAATACCAAGCACAGTAATAGGTATTGGAGGTAGTATAAGAGCTTTAAGTAAAGTAGTAATGAAAAAAAGTAGCTATCCACTAGATGTTATACATGGCTTTACTTATAATGTTGCTATAAATAACTATATATTTGACTCTATACTTAATGCAAAGAATACTAATACATTAAAAATAATTGGTGTAAAAAAAGAGAGATTTGATACTATCAAAGAGGGAACTTTCATATTTAGTACTATTTTAAATGAGTTAAATACCCAACAAGTAATTACTTCTGGTGCAGGGGTAAGAGAAGGTGTTTATTTAACTGATTTATTAAGAAACTCAAATTGTAAGTTTCCAAGTAATTTTAATGTAAGTGTTAGAAGTCTGTTAGATAGATTTGAAGTTGATGGCAAAATAAGTTCATACAATGGTTCTAATGCCTCAAAAATATTTGATGCCTTAAAGCCCCTTCATGATTTAGATGATAAGTATAGAACTTTACTTGTAATTGCATCTAAATTACACTCAATTGGAAATAGTTTAAACTATTATAAGGGAAATGATAATACAGCAGATTTTATCTTAAATGGATTGAATTATGATATTTCACATAGCTCTAGAATAATAGTTGCACATATTATAAAGTTTTCAAAAAAATCATTGCCATTACAAGCAGATATTCATAAATATGAGTTACTTCTTCCTTCCCTTGAAGTAATGCAATGGTTATCTTTTATGATCTCTTTAAATCTTCTAATAAATCAAGACCTATCTTCTCCAAAAGTAGAGTATAAATTAAAAAATAGTAAACTACATATTGAAATGCAAGAAGATATTTATTTAGTTAAAAGTGAACTAGATAGATTGCAAATGCCTAAGGGTGTAAAAATCAAAATAAAGTAGTTTATGAATCAAATAAAAAGATTAGCAATTGTAAAACTCTCAGCAATGGGTGATATTATTCACTCTATGGTTGCCTTACAATTTATTAAAAACAACTATCCAGATATTTTGATAGATTGGTTTGTAGAAGAGAGCTTTGCACAAGTTTTAGAAAATAATCCTCACATCAATAATATATATAAAGTAAATCTAAAATCAATAAAAAAGAATAAACTTGAAATTTTTAATCAAATAAAATTAATAAAAAACTATTCAAAAAATAGTTATGACTTAGTAATAGATGCACAAGGTTTAATAAAATCAGCAATAGTATCAAAACTACTAGGTAAAAATGTAGCAGGCTTTGATAAAAACTCTATTAGAGAAAAATGTGCCTCAACTTTTTATAATAAAAAAGTATCAATAGCTTATGATGAAAATACAATTGATAGAAATGTAAAAGTGTTATCTGACCCTTTAGGTTTTGATATAAGATCAAAAATGATTTTAGAAAAAGAGCCTTTTTTATTTTATAAAGATGAAGATCCTATTATTTATGATTTTTTAGATGATAAAAAGAAGAATATATTATTTGTTATTGGCGCAAGTTGGCAAAGTAAGATATACCCTAAAGAAAAGTTTGCTAAAATAATAGATAATTTAGATGAAAATTGTTTAATTGTTTGGGGAAGTGATTCTGAAAAAAATAATGCAAGTTTTATATCAAATATTTCAAAAGGAAAGGTTCTTCCCAAATTGGATTTAAATAGTTTAAAAGCTTTGGTTAGTAGGTGTGATTTAATTGTAGGAAACGATACTGGTCCTACGCATATGGCTTGGGCATTAAATATACCCTCTATAACACTTTTTGGAAATACACCAGGGTATAGAAATACATATCAAACAAACATAAATAAAGTTATTGAATCAAGTAGTGATGTAAATCCTTTAAAACTAAATAGGGAAGATTTTTCTATTATTGATATTGATGAACAAAAGATTATAAATATGGTTAAGAGATTATTGAATGAAGCGTAAGATTAAGGACTATTTTCGGTATTTTCTTTACCGATTATTTCAATTTATATTTTTAATTATGCCTAGATGTGTAATGAAAAAACTTCTTGAAATATTAGTTTCATTAGTCTTTAAATTTAATAAAAAACACAACCAAATAGCAATGGCTAATTTAGATTTAGTTTATGGTGATAGTTTAGACATAAATAGAAAGCATGAGATTCTTTACAACTCTTATAAATCATTAATTTTTAATATGTATGAGTATATGGAAAATCAAACATTGAAAAAAGATAAGATACTTGAGAAAGCAGATGTTATCAATGCTGAAATTATTGAAAAAGCAATTAAAGATAAAAGAAAAATCATATATATGACAGCACACTATGGGGGATGGGAATTGTCTTTGCCTTATGTTGCCTTGAAGTTTGGAAAACTAGCCGTAGTTAATCGTAAAATGGATAATCCAAATATTCACAAACTCTATGAAGAAGTTAGAGGTCGAAACAATATTACTATGCTTGAAAAAAAAGAGGCTGCAAAAGGAATGATAAAAGCATTTAAAGAAAATAAAGCAGTCACAGTAGTAATTGATCAACACATTGGTCGTGGTTCAGAAGTTGAATTTTTGGGACATAAAGATATAGCAACGGACGTAACCTCACGATTGGCATTGAAGTTTGATGCGATTATTATTCCTATTTTTACATTGTGTAATGATTTTAGAAACTATACAATCAAGGTATGCGAACCTATTGATATAAGAACTTTAGAGTTTAAAACAGATAATCATGTAGATGAACTTACTCAAATGCAAACAGATATAATAAGTAAACAAATTCTTGAAGTGCCAGATTTTTGGTTTTGGCAACATAAACGTTTTAAGAAATATCATGAATATATGTATAAAAAGAATCAAAATGCATAAGTCATTGATTGAAGTTGCAAAAGAAGAGGTTATCACAAATCCCCATGAAATTTTCAGTATAACTTATAAAAATGAGAAATATTGGGTCAAAAAAGCACGAGCTACTCAATCAAAATGGAATCATCGCTTTTTTTATTTTCTATTTCCATTTGATGCCTTGATACCCTCAGAGAGTAAAACAGGAGTTCAATGTATTGAACATGAAACTTCAAAACTTGATATCTTTCGTGCACACGGCATCAATACCCCTGCAGTTATTTATAAAAATGATGAGTTTTTTATTTTAGAAGATTGTGGCGAGACACTTAATACACTTACACGAGATAAATCTATTAGTGAAGAGAAGATGTACTATTATATGGATAAACTACTTTTTGAATTGGCAAAAATACATAAAGTAGGGCTGTATCATGGAGGGGCACAAACTCGAAATTTTACATATAAAGAGGCTAAAGTGTATGCAATTGACTTGGAAGAGAGTTTTAATCCTAATATTGACATAAAGGTTTTACAGTTTCGTGACTTTACACTTTTACTACTCTCTTTTGTAAAAATACGGGTTAACTTTGATTTGGATTATAATTATGTTATTCGAAAGTATGTTGAGTTAAGTGGAAATAAAGAGGTTCTTAAAAAATTGAAAAATATAGCTAATAAAACCTCTTTTTTAATCTATTTAAGTGAACTAAAGTTTATAAAAAAAGTATTGGGCAGTGATGTAAAAGGATTTTCCAAACTTCTAAAAATTTTAAAATCATTATAAAAGAGTTAAAATGGAACAAAAAATTAAAAAAGTATTAATTATAAGATGTGGAGCTTTAGGTGATTTAGTTTATTCTACTTCAGTCATCGATGCTTTACGTTATGAGTATGGAGAAAATACACAGATTGATTTTTTGACAACACCTATAAATGCGCAATTATTTAAAAACGATCCACGGGTTAATCAATTATTTTTTTTAAAGCATAAAAAGTTTCCTATTTTATTAAGTCCTCAAAAACAGGCACTTATTAAGCACTCTAGAAATTATCCTTATGATCTTTTGATTAATTTTGAGATGGGAAAACAGTTTAAGTCTTTGGTAGAAAAAGTAGAAGCTAAAAAAAAATCAGGATGGTTTTCTGAAGAAATCCATATTACAAAAACACATATGGTTGAAATTTGTAAAGAGTTTTATAAAAGTTCAATTTCCCAAGAAAATATGAATAAATCATTTCCAAAACTTTTTGGTGCTAATTTTGAAGAGGTTAAAAATAGGTTTAATTTACCTGATAAATATCTTGTATTTAGTCCTAGTAATTCACATAACAGAAAAAAAGGCTTAAACTATAGAGCCTGGCCTCATAAACATTGGAAAAAACTTTTGTCGCTGGTTCCCAATAACATGCCAGTTGTATTAATTGGAGCTAAAGGAGAAGAGGCTTTTTTTGAACCTTTAAAACCATATAGTAAGAATGTGATAGATTTAGTAAGTAAAATGAGTATTCCCATGATGATAAGCGTGGTAGAACATGCAAAGGCTTTGGTAGTTACAGATACAGGGACAGCTCATATTGCATCAGCTGTTAATACACCCGTTTTTTGTCTTATTGGTCCTACACCAAGTGAAGAAACCGGTCCATATAAAACACCCTTCAATCAAGTTGAAGTTATTAAGGCAAATCTTCCTTGCAGTCCATGTTATAAAACTGAAGTAATGAAAGAGTGTCAATTTAATGAATGTATGGAAAAAATTACACCTGAAAAAGTCATTAATAGGTTATCTTTAGCAAACATATTATAAAATAAATAACTATATAAAAGAAAGAAGAGAGATATGAAGGGAATTATATTAGCAGGTGGAAGCGGTACACGATTGTATCCAATTACAAAAGGTGTATCAAAACAACTTGTTCCTATTTATGATAAACCTATGATATATTATCCACTTTCAGTTTTAATGCTTGCAGGAATTAAAGAGATTCTTATCATCTCTACACCTCATGATTTACCACGATTTGAAGACCTTTTAGGAAATGGAACTAACTTAGGAATGAAATTTTCTTATGTAGAGCAGCCAAGTCCTGATGGATTAGCACAAGCCTTTATCTTAGGAGAAGAGTTTTTAAATGGTGATGATGCCTGCTTGGTACTAGGTGATAATATTTTCTATGGTCATGGCATGACAAAACTTTTAGCACAATCTGTACAAAACGTAAAAGATGAAAACAAAGCAACTGTGTTTGGGTACTACGTTAAAGACCCTGAACGATATGGAGTTGCAGAGTTTAATGAAAATGGAGATGTTATCTCTATTGAAGAAAAACCTGAGGAACCAAAATCAAACTATGCAGTTGTAGGACTATATTTTTATCCTAATGATGTGGTTAAAAAAGCAAAAAACGTCAAGCCATCTGCACGAGGTGAGTTAGAAATCACAACTTTGAATCAAGACTATTTAAATGAAGAGCGATTAAAAGTAGAGTTGATGGGAAGAGGGTATGCATGGTTGGACACAGGAACTCATGAGAGCTTACTTGAAGCCTCATCATTTATTCAAACCATTGAAAACAGACAGAGCCTTAAAGTGGCATGTTTAGAAGAGATTGCTTATGAGATGGGATATATTACAAAAGAGAAGCTTTTAGAACTAGCAGAACCACTAAGAAAGAATCAGTATGGGCAGTATTTAATTACACGGGCGAATCAAGGACGAGGAATTAAGTAGTGCAGTTTATACGAACAGAAATTTCAGATGTAGTGATTTGTGAACCTATTGTTCATGGTGATGAGAGAGGATACTTTGTAGAAACATTTCGATCAGATAAGTTAGAAGAGTTTTTAGGATATACAATCAACTTTTCTCAAGACAATGAATCTAAAAGTTCACGAGGTGTTTTACGAGGTTTACACTATCAATTGGCTCCTCATGCACAAACAAAACTTGTACGAGTAATTGAGGGAAAAGTTTTAGATGTGGCTGTGGATATACGAAAAGAGAGTTCAACCTTCGGCCAACATGTGGCTGTGGAGTTAAGCGGTGAAAATAAACGACAACTTCTTATTCCAAGAGGCTTTGCTCATGGGTTTGTGGTTTTAAGTGAAACGTGTACCTTTGCTTATAAGGTGGATAACTACTACAGTCCTGAGTGTGACAGAGGAATTGCTTTTGATGACAGTGATTTAAATATCGATTGGAGAATCCCACATGAAGAGCTACAGTTGTCTCCTAAAGATAGAGTACAACCTAAGTTAAGTCAAACCAATGACTTATTTGACTTTGGAGTTAATTACTATGTCTGATGTTTTAAATATTTTAGTTACAGGTTCTAATGGACAGCTTGGCAGTGAAATTAAAGAACTTGCACCTCAATATAAATATAATTTCTTTTTTACTTCTAAAGATGACTTAGACATATCAAATAAAGAAGATGTGAAGGCACTTTTAGAGGCAAAAAATATTGAAGTTATTATCAATTGTGCCGCATATACTGCAGTTGATAATGCAGAAGATGATTTTGAAATAGCAGATGAAATAAATCATTTTGCTGTTAAAAACTTAGCTTCTCTTGCAAAAGAAAAGAGTATTGTCCTGATACATATTTCAACGGACTATGTCTTTGATGGAACAAATTGCACTCCTTATAAAGAGAGTGATACTACTAATCCTAATGGAGTGTATGGTAAAACAAAACTTGATGGTGAACAAGCAATGCAAGAAGTGAATCCCTCAGACTCTATTATTATAATAACATCGTGGGTCTACTCTTTTTATGGGAATAATTTTGTTAAAACAATGTTGAGACTTGGAAAACAGAGAGATGGTTTAGGTGTAATATTTGATCAAGTTGGAACACCAACATATGCCAAAGATTTGGCAAAAACTATTTTAGATATTCTTCCCCAAATTAAAAATAAGAATGTAGAGGTATACCATTATTCAAATGAAGGTGTCTTATCGTGGTATGATTTTGCTAAAGAGATTATGAAAATGGCCAAAATAAAATGTGGTATTAAACCACTTGAAACTTATCAATATCCTACTAAAGCTGTAAGACCTCATTATTCTGTATTAAATAAAGCAAAGATAAAATCTACTTTTGATATTGAAATTCCCTTTTGGAAAGATGGTTTAGATGATTGCCTTAAAAGATTAAATGAGAGAAAGTAGGAGTATAGCAAATAATGTTTGATAATAATAAATCAATTTTAGTAACAGGATGTGCGGGTTTTATTGGCAGTAACTTTGTCCCATACTTTTTAGACAGATATAAAAACTATAATATCATCAATTTAGATTTACTCACCTATGCAGGAGACTTAGAAAATTTAAAAGAGTGTGAAGATAATGCACGTTATAAGTTTATCAAAGGGGATATTTGTAACCGTGAACTCGTGGAGTTTATATTCAGTGAATATAATATTCAAGGAGTCATTCACTTTGCAGCAGAATCTCATGTTGATAACTCTATTAAAAATCCAGGCATATTTGTACAAACCAATGTTAATGGTACTTTTACCCTGATTGATGTTGCATATAAATATTGGATGGAAAAGCCATTTATTTATAACGAGCAATATAAAAATTGTCGATTTCATCATATTTCAACCGATGAAGTGTATGGGACACTTTCTGAAAACCCAAAAGAGTTATTTACAGAAACTACACCGTATGCTCCAAATTCCCCTTACAGTGCCAGTAAAGCAAGTAGTGATATGATTATTCGTGCCTATAATGAAACGTATGGGTTAAATACCGTTATTACAAATTGCTCAAATAACTATGGTCCAAAACAACATGATGAAAAACTCATCCCTACAATTATAAGAAAAGCATTGGCAAATGAACCTATACCAATTTATGGTGATGGAAAAAATATACGGGATTGGTTGTATGTGCTTGATCATTGTAAAGGGATTGATATGGTTTATCATACAGGTAAAAACAGTGAAACCTATAATATTGGTGGAAGAAATGAGCGAACAAATCTGCAAATTGTAAATAAAATTTGTGAAATACTGGATGAAAAGGTTCCTTCAGAGAAGTCATATAAAAAGCTTATTACATTCGTAGAAGATAGAGCAGGTCATGATAGACGCTATGCAATTGATGCAACGAAGTTAGAAAATGAACTTGCTTGGAAAGCAGATGAGAATTTTGACAGTGGAATTGTCAAAACCATTGAGTGGTATTTGGAGAAATATAAAGGAAAACTATGTTAATTAAAGCTCAATATTCCGAGGGTGCAGATCGTAATGAAATGATTAGATTTATAACTAATTCTCCAAAGACTTCACTTGAAGTTGGTTGTAGAGAAGCTAAACATTCGAAGTTATTGAAAGAAACATTTCCTTCTTTAAAAGAGACATGGGGAATTGAACCAGATAATAATGAAATCTTAATAAAACAAGCAGAAACTAATTTAGATTATTTTATTAATGATTATCTTACTACAGATACGCCAGGCTTATCAAAAAAATATTTTGACTTAATAGTTTTTAATGATGTATTAGAACATATGTATGATCCTTGGGAAGTATTAATTATGACTAAAGAGTTATTAACTGAAAATGGTATTATTGTAGTTTCACTACCTAACATCAGACATAGAAGTGTATTAATTGATTTGATTTTTAAAGATAAATTTGAATATAAAGATCAAGGAATTTTAGATGTTACACATATTCGATTTTTTACAGAAACAACGATGAAAAAGCTTTTAGCTGATTGTGGTTATGAAGTTTTAAAAATCGAAAATACTGTTGATTATAAAAACAAACCATTAAAAAGGGTTTTGAAGAAAATAAGGTATCTTATTACACCTAAAGTTTTCAGATCTATTAATATCTGGCAATTTGGTATTACTGCAAAAGTTAAATAAAAGAGAATTGATGAAAAATAATTTACCTAAATGTAGCATAATAATTTCAGTATACAAAGATACCAAAAGTCTAGATATAATTTTAGAGAGTTTATCTGAACAAACAATTGTTCCTAATGAAGTTATTGTATCAGAAGATGGTGACAGTAAAGAGATGTCCGAGTATATTCCTATTGCTCAACAAAGATATGAAAACTTAAATATACAACATTTATTTCAAGAAGATATAGGATGGAGAAAAAACAGAGCTCTCAACAGAGCGATTGTTGCTGCGTCAAATGAGTATTTAATTTTTATTGATGGTGATTGTGTTCCTTACTCTACATTTATTGAAGGACATTTAAAAAGTGCACAGCAAAACATGGTTTTATGTGGTAAACGGTTTGAAATGGGTGAAAAGATAAGTGAGAGAGTAAAACAGAGAGAATTAAAGGTATCTAAAATTGGAAAAAACTTTTTATGGTATTTACCTACATTATTAAAAGATGATGTACGGCATCCTGAAGATGGATTAACTTTTTCTCCTAATAGCTGGATAAGTAAATTAATCCATAAAAGATATGTAAGACACATAGTAGGGTGTAACTTCTCTTGTTTTAAAGAGGACTTCTTAAAAATCAATGGTTTTGATGAAACATTTGTTTTGCCTTGTGAGGGGGAAGATGTAGACCCAAGTTGGAGATTTAGAGAAGTTGGAGTTGAATTAAAGTCGTGTAGAAATGTTGCTAATATTGCACATATTTATCATAAAAAAAGATTTGGTAATGATGAGGGTGCAATAAACAGAGCTATTATGGAAAAGAATAAAAAAGAAAATTTTTTCTATTGTAAAAATGGTATTAATAAGGAAGGTGAATAGTTGAGTTTAACATTGACATTAAGAAAAATAAATTATAAATTTATATTAAACTATTTTATTGTTGCATATGCTTTTTGCTTACCTATTTCAAAAGCTGGAATTTCACTTTTTGGTGGTCTTCTTATCTTATTTTGGCTACTTGATGCTAATTATAAAGAAAAGTATTATGCAATAAAAAACAATACATTAATTCTATCTTTAATAGCTTTTATTAGTTTTAGTGTTTTATCTGTTTTTTGGAGCTCTGATACTTTTTTTGCTTTAAGTTATTTAAAAAAATATTGGCATTTATTTCTTATTATTGTTATTTATACTTCTTTGGATAAAAAGTATATTAAATATATCTTTTCTAGCTTTTTAGCAGGTATGTTTATTAGTGAAATTATATCATATGGAATTTTCTTTGAATTTTGGACAAAGGAAGGGGTAAGTCCAAATGACCCTAGCCCCTTTTTAGATCATACCAGCTATAGTGCATTACTTGCATTCACCATATTTATTCTAATGTATAAAATTATGTTAATAACAAATATTAAATGGCGTATTTTTTATTTAATTTACTTTTTTACAGCAGTTTCAAATTTATTTATTAATGGTGGTCGAACTGGTCAAGTAATTTTTTTTATTGGAATTATAATAATTGGTTTTTTTAATATTAAATGTAAATTTAGAGCAATATTTGTTTCACTTTTAGGGGCACTACTTTTTTTTATTGCTGCATATAATATAAGTCCAGTATTTAAAAGTAGAATGGATACTGCACTTCTTGATATGAAAAAAATGGTTTATGAAAATAATTATCGTGGTTCACTGCCTGCAAGAATTGCATTGTGGAAAATAGGAAGTGAGAATTTTTTATCATCTCCTTTAATGGGGACTGGGATTGGAGATGAAGCACAGAACTCAAAAGAAGATATAAAAAGATATCAGTTAGAATCCTTTATGAGTACCAATGGAGTATTTCATTATGTTGATTATCATAATGCCTTTGTACAATATTTAGTTCAGTTGGGTATAGTAGGATTTCTTCTTTTTTTAAGTATTTTTTATTTTTTTATAAAAATAAAAATTCAATCATGGGTTTATTTTAATTTAAAATTATTATTTATAGGAGTATATATTTTATGGTCAATGATAGGTTTGACTTTTCATTTAAATACATCTCTCGTTTTTTTTGTTCTATTCTCTTCAGTTTTTATGAAGATAGCTTATTTTGAAAAAATTGAAAAGAATATAAACTAAATGCTTTTCAATAGCTATGAATTTATATTTGTCTTTTTGCCCATAACCTTTTTTGTCTACTATTATCTTTTAAACAGACGATTAATAGTGG